>JAVQZZ010000001.1:0-2336221 GCA_033582715.1 Lysobacterales bacterium
TCGAGCGCGAGACGCGTCCGGCGGCGACCGGAGCGACGGTGATGCTCAAGCCTGCCCGGCTGGTGCCCCAGACGCGCGAGGCGGGCCGCGTCCCGGTCCCGCTGGTGCTCCGCAACTACCGCGTGGGCAGCGGCGAGCAGAACGACATCCGCGTCGGCGACGCGGAGATCGCCCCCCACCAGGCCGACATCCTCGTCGGCCCCGAGGGCTACACCGTCGCCGACCAGGCGAGGAACGGCCGCACCCGGGTCAATGGCGAGGCCGTCGAGCGCCGCCTACTCCGGGATGGCGACGCGGTCGAGTTCGGCAAGGCGCGCTTCCTGTACCGCGAGGGCTGAGCGGGCATGGCGCTCGAGGTCCGGCGAGAGCGCGCGGGCGAGGCGCTGATCCTCAGTCTTGCGGGGCGGCTGGACGCGGAGGGCGGGGAGGATCTCGAGCTCGCGTTCCACGAGGCGGCGCACGAGCCCCACGCCACGCTGCTCCTCGACTGCGGCGAGCTCGCCTACGCCAGCGAGCCGGGCGTCGCCCGCCTGGTCGAGTCGGCAGCCCGCCTGCTTCGCCCCGACGCCCTGCGGCTGTGCCGGCTGCGGCCGGAACTCCGCCCGGTCTTCGAGGCGGCCGGCGCCCGCTTTCCCGTGTACGCCACCCGCGAGGACGCGCTCGCCACGATGCAGCTCCGGCGGGAGCTCGCGGTGGTGGATGCGGTCGGCGCGCTGTTGCGGCCGCCGCGCCTGCCTCCGTCCCCGGTCTCCGGGGCCCTGCTCGATCAGGCGGCCCGGCTGCTCGGGGTGAGTCCGGAGCGACGCGGCCCCACCGCGGCCCCCGCGCCGCCGGCGCGTCCCGAGCCGGCGCGCGCGACCTGGGTCGCCGAACGACCCTCGCTGCTCGTCCGGCGCGCCGCGGCGCCCAAGCGCCACCCCTTCATCCGCTGGCTGCGGCGGCTGATCGGCGAGCGCGACTAGGCCGGCTCAGCCGACGCCCTCCCGTGCCATCTGCTCGCGGATCTGCGCCTCGACCACGGCGAGCGCGGTCATGTTGACCACGCGCCGCGCGGTGGCGGCCTGGGTCAGCACGTGGGCGGGCCGGGACACGCCCATCAGGATCGGCCCGAGCACCACCCCGCCGGTGAGCTGGCGGGCGAGGTTGAGGGCGATGTTGGCGGCGTCGAGGTTGGGCATGACGAGCAGGTTGGCGCTGCCCGAGAGCCGGGAGTTCGGGAACAGGCGCTGCCGGATCTGCTCGTCGAGCGCGGAGTCGGCCTGCATCTCGCCCTCGACCTCGAGGCTCGGCACGCGCTCGATGATCAGCTCCCGGGCACGGCGCATCTTCTGCGCCGAGGGCGTGTCGTGGCTGCCGAAGTTGCTGTGGGAGAGGAGCGCCACCCGGGGCTCGATGCCGAACAGCTTGAGCCTCCAGGTCGCGGCGAGGGTGATCTCGGCGATCTGCTCCGCGCTCGGCTCGGGGTTGACGTGGGTGTCGCAGAAGAAGAAGGTGCCGCGCTCGGCGATCACCGCGCTCATCGCCGCGGCGAGGTTGGCGCCGCGGTCGAGCCCGAGCACGTCGAGCACGTACTTGAGCTTGTTGTGGTAGCGGCCGATCAGGCCGCAGATCATCGCATCCGCCTCGCCGCGCCGGACCATCAGCGCGGCGATCACCGTGGTGCGGGTGCGGACCACGGCCTTGGCCGCGGGCGGGGTGATGCCGCGCCGCTCCATGATCGCGTGGTAGAGCTGCCAGTACTCGTTGAAGCGCGGGTCGTCGTCCTGGTTGACCAGCTCGACGTTCTCCCCCGGCTTCAGGCGCAGTCCACAGCGCCGGATGCGCGCCTCGATCACCGCCGGTCGCCCGATCAGGATCGGCCTGGCGAGGCCCTCGTCGACGATGGTCTGCACCGCCCGCAGCACGATCTCCTCCTCGCCCTCGGCGAAGGCCACCCGTTTGGGCTCGGCGCGCGCCCGGTCGAACACCGGCTTCATCAGCATCCCGGTGCGGAACACGAACTGCTGCAGGCGCTCGCGGTAGGCGGCGAAGTCGGCGATCGGCCGGGTGGCCACCCCGGAGTCCATCGCCGCCCTGGCCACCGCCGCGGAGAGATGGGTGAAGAGGCGCGGATCGAAGGGCCGCGGGATGATGTAATCGGGCCCGAAGGTGGGCGTCTCGCCGCCGTAGGCCGGGCCGAGATCGCTCGCCTCGATCCGCGCCAGCTCCGCGATCGCGTGCACGCAGGCGAGCTTCATCGGCTCGTTGATCGCGGTCGCCCCGACGTCGAGCGCGCCGCGGAAGATGTAGGGGAAGCAGAGCGCGTTGTTGACCTGGTTCGGGTAGTCCGAGCGGCCGGTGGCGATGATCGCGTCCGGGCGCACCGCCTTCGCCGCCTCGGGCATGATCTCCGGCACCGGGTTGGCCAGCGCGAGGATGATCGGCCGCGCGGCCATGCGCGCCACCATCTCGGGCTTGAGCACCCCGGCCGCGGAGAGCCCGAGGAAGATGTCCGCGCCCTCGATCGCCTCCTCGAGGCTGCGCTCCCTGAGCTCGCGCGCATAGCGCCGCTTCTCCGGGTCGAGGTCCTCGCGCCCGGCGTGGATCACGCCCTTGCGGTCGATCGCAATCACCTTGGCCGGGTCGAGGCCCAGCGCGACCAGCATGTCGAGGCAGGCGATGCCCGCCGCCCCCGCCCCGGTGGTGACGAGCTTCACCTCGCCGATCCTCTTCCCGACGAGGAGCAGCGCGTTCAGCACCGCCGCCCCGACGATGATCGCGGTGCCGTGCTGGTCGTCGTGGAAGACCGGGATCTTCAGCCGCTGCCTGAGCTTGCGCTCGACCTCGAAGCACTCGGGCGCCTTGATGTCCTCGAGGTTGATGCCGCCGAAGGTGGGCTCGAGCGCGGCGATCACCTCGACCAGCCGGTCCGGATCCTTCTCCGCGATCTCGATGTCGAAGACGTCGATGCCGGCGAACTTCTTGAACAGCACGCCCTTGCCCTCCATCACCGGCTTGGCGGCGAGCGGGCCGATGTCGCCGAGGCCGAGCACGGCGGTGCCGTTCGAGATCACCGCCACCAGGTTGCCGCGCGCGGTCAGCCGCGCCGCCTCGCCGGGATCGGCGACGATCGCCTCGCAGGCGGCGGCGACCCCCGGGGAGTAGGCGAGGGAGAGGTCGCGCTGGGTGACCAGCGGCTTGGTGGGAACGACCTTGATCTTCCCCGGCGGCGGGTGGCGGTGGTAGTCGAGGGCGGCGTGCTTGAGGGCTTCGTCGGCCATGGCGTGCGGGCTCGCGGCGCGGCCGCGACAGTGTAGCCAGAGCGCGAGCGCTCAGCGCTCGCGCGCGCGCCGCGCCGCGGCGAGCTCCGCCCTGAGCTTGCGGAAGTGGGCGAGCCGCTCGCGATCGAGCCGGCCCTCCTCCGCGGCGGCCCGCACCGCGCAGCCCGGCTCGGACTCGTGGCGGCAGTCGCGGAAGCGGCAGTCGACCGCGAGCGCCTCGATCTCGGCGAAGAGCGGGAGCTCGCTCTCGCTGGCGGCGAAGGCGATCGTCCGCAGGCCCGGCGTGTCGATCACGCAGGCGCCCCCCGGCAGCGGGATCAGCGTCCGCTCGGTGGTGGTGTGGCGGCCCTTCCCGTCCCGCTGCCGGACCTCCCCGGTGCGCCGCAGCGGCGCCCCCGCGAGGGTGTTGACCAGGGTGGACTTGCCGACCCCCGAGGAGCCAAGCAGCACCACGGTCTCGCCGGGAGCGAGGCAGGGAGCGAGGAGCGCGCCCGCCGCCGGCGAGCGCGGGTCCGCCACCCGCACCTCGAGACCGGGCAGAAGCGCCCGCGCGATGGCCTCGCAGCGCTCCCGCTCCTCCGGCGCCACGCGGTCGGCCTTGGTCAGCACCACGAGCGGCGCGACGCCGGAGGCGAGCGCGAGGCCGAGGTAGCGCTCGAGGCGCCGCGGATTGAAGTCGCCATCGAGGGCGCTCAGGATCAGGGCGCGGTCGACGTTGGCGACCATCGGCCGCGGGCGGCCGGTCTCGGGATCGCGATCGCTCGATCAGGCTGAAGCGCGGCAGCCGCTCCACGATCGCGGGCGGATCGGCGGCGGGGTCGGCGCGCACCCAGTCGCCGACCACCACGGGCCCCTCGCCGCCGCGCCCCTTGCCGCGCCGGCCGCGCCCGCAGCAGCCGCTCGCCGTCGTGGAGCAGCAGGGCGCCGCGCTGCACCGCCACCACCCGCGCGACGCGCGACGGGATCGACGTCCGGGGTAGCGCTCGGCGCGCCAGCCGATCGCCCGCAGTCGCGCGCAGGAATCGCTCATCGCCGGGGATTCTACGCCCCGACCCCCCCAGGCTCTCCGCGCGGCGCGCGCGCGCGTCCCTCCGTCGGCGCAGCGCTTGATCGCGACCGGCACCCGTGCTACCGACGGGAACAGCCCCCCGAGCCCGAGAAGGCGAAGGATCCGGATCGTGCGCCTCAGCGTTCTCGCCCTGCTCTCCGCCTCCCTGCTCGCCCTGGGCAGCCCGCTCGCCGCCCAGACCCGCTACGTCGCGCCCAGCGGCTCCGACGCCGGACCCAATCCCTGCACGAACAGCCTCAGCCCCTGCGCCACCATCCAGCACGCACACGGCCAGGCCAACCCCGGCGACACGATCCAGATCGCGGCGGGGACCTACAGCGAATCCCCGCGCATCACCAAGAGCGTGACCCTGCAGGGGGCGGGAGCGAACGCGACGATCATCGCCCCGCTCACCGCCAACCAGCTGCCCGATCCGATCACCGGCACCGGCGACGGTGATCCTGGCCGTCGATGGCGCGGTGACGGTCGCGATCCGCGATCTCCAGGTCCGTTTCCCGAGCGGGCACTACCCGCCGGGCACCCCGCCGGTCGAGGGCATCCTCGCCGTCCGCAATCCCACCGTGACCATCGAGCGGGTGCTGGTGCAGGAGATCCACGACGCCACGGTGAGCGGGGCCCAGGTCGGCCAGTGCATCCGTGCCGGGCGCTTCGTGAGCCCGAACTCCTTCCCCGGGGGCACGCTCACGGTGCGTGACAGCACGGTCCGCTACTGCCAGAAGACCGGGATCCTGTGCAACGAGGCGGGCACCGTCTGCACGCTGGAGAACAACCTGATCGAGCTCGGGGGCCTCGGCGACGCCAACCCGCCCAATCCGCCGCGCACCCAGACCGTGCTCGCCCCGAACGGGATCCAGTTCGGCTTCGGCGCGCGCGGCACCATCCGCAACAACACCGTGCGCCGCTTCCAGTGCGAGCTGCCCTCGCCGCAGTGCGGGGGCAACCTCGGCACCGACCAGTTCGCCTCCTGCGGCATCCTCCTCTATCTCAACGGCGCGGCCACCGCGCTGCTCGCCAACACCGTCGAGACCTCGGACGACGGCCTCTGCAGCTATCCCGCCGCTCCCGGCTCGCCGCTCGACCTCCGCGACAACGTGGTGCGCAACAATCGGTGGCGGAGCATGATCACCGCCTGGGGGACGAGCGAGCTCCGCGGCAACCAGCTGCTGGGCGCCCAGCACGGGATCCTGCTGCTCGGCTACGGCGGCTGCGACGCCACCCGGGTGCGCCTCAATCCCCCGGCGACGCCGGCCACCGCGAACCGCATCGACGGCGCTTCGGTGAACGGGATCTGGCTGCGCAGCTTCGCCGGCAACGCCGGCGGTGCCTGCCCCACCCCAAGCCAGCCCGGACCGCCCGCCGCCTTCATCACCGGTCGCGCCAACCGCATCGTGAACAACGCCGTGGCCGGGCTCGACAACCAGCCCGACGAGGGTGATGCCGACCTGCCCTGCAACTGGTGGGGCTCGGCGCAGGGGCCGGGACTGGGCGGCGCCAATCCGGCGCTCACCTCCCCGGGCGACGTGGTGAGCCCGCATGCGGTCAACGACGTCGACTTCGCCTGCCCGGCCGGCGGACCTACGATCACGGTCAACGCGAGCAAGACCGGTCCGGCCACCGTGACCCCGGGGGTGCCCTTCACCTGGACGCTCACCGTGGGCAACGCCGGCCCGGCCGACGGCTCCGGCACGACGGTCAGCGACCCGGTGCCGGCCGGCATCTCCAGCTTTTCCTGGACCTGCAGCGCCGCCGGCGGAGCGCTCTGCCCCGCCGCCTCCGGGACCGGCGCGATCAACGTCACGATCGCCGTCTTCCCGCCCGGCGGCTCTCTCACCTTCACCATCACCGCCGTGCTCGCTCCGGGCTTCGCCTTCGCCCGCAACGAGGCGACCATCGATCCCCGACCCGCGGTGCCTGGCAGCCAAGTCGTGGTGGTCTCAAGCGTGGTCGGGCTCGCCCCGCGCGCGATCCCGGCCGCGGGCGCGATCGCCCTGCTCGGGCTCGCCGGGCTGGTGATGCTCGCCGCCGCGCTCGCGCGTCCCGGGCGGGCCTGAGCCGTGCCGACGCCTCGGGGCTGCCCTCTGCTAGCATGGCGGCCCCTCCCGCAGCGCAACACGGACCATGAGCCCAGCCCCGAGCGCGCGCCTCGCCGGCATCCGCTACGAGATCCGTGGCGAGCTCGCCCACCGCGCCCGCGCCCTCGAGGCGAAGGGCCGGAGAGATCGTCCGGCTCAACATCGGCAACCCCGGGCTCTACGGCTTCCGGACCCCCGAGCATCTGCGCGAGGCGGTGGCGCGCCACCTCGGCGAGAGCGAGGCCTACTGCCACGAGCAGGGTCTCGCCGAGGCCCGCGAGGCGGTGGTGCGGCTGGCCCAGCGGCGGGGGATTGCCGACGTCGACCTGGAGCGGGTGTTCATCGGCAACGGGGTGAGCGAACTCATCGACCTCGCGCTGCGTGCCCTGCTCGAGAGCGGCGACGAGGTCCTGGTGCCGAGTCCGGACTATCCGCTCTGGACCGCGGCGGTCGCGCTGAACGGCGGACGGCCCGTGCCCTACCCCTGCCGCCCGGAGGACGGCTTCCTCCCCGACCCCGAGGCGATCGCCCGGCTCATCGGCCCGCGCACCCGCGCCCTGGTGGTGATCAATCCCAACAACCCCACCGGCGCGGTCTACCCGCGCGCGCTGCTCGCCGAGCTCGTGGCGCTCGCCCGCCGTCACGGGCTGCTGCTGATGAGCGACGAGATCTACGACGGGCTGGTCTTTCCCGGCGCCGAGTTCGTGCCCATCGCTGCCCTCGCCCCGGACCTCGCCACCGTCACCCTGGGCGGGCTGTCGAAGGTGCATCGCGCCTGCGGCTATCGCGTGGGCTGGCTGATCCTCGGCGGTCCCGAGAGCCTGGTGCGCGACTACGACCGCGCCCTCGACCAGCTCGCCGCGCTGCGCCTGTGCAGCAACGTCCCGGCGCAGTGGGCGGTGGCCCCGGCGCTCGACGGACCGGACACCGCAAGCGCCCTCACCGCGCCCGGCGGGCGGCTGTGGGCCTCGCGCGAGGCGCTGGTCGCGGCGGTCGCGGCCAGCCGCTTCCTCGAGCTGCGGCCGCCGGGCGGGGCCCTCTACGCCTTCCCGCGCGTGCGCGAGGAGCTGCTGCCCGGCTTCGACGACCACGCTTTCGCGCTGCGGCTGCTCGAGGAGGAGGGCGTGCTCCTGGTGCCGGGCTCGAGCTTCAACTTCGCGCGGCGCGACCACTTCCGGGTCACGCTGCTGCCCGAGGCCGGGGTGATCGCCGAAGTCTTCGCGAGGATCGAGGCCCTGCTCGGGCGCCTGGCCGCCGCCGCCTCGCCGCGGCGCGCGGTCCTCGCCTGAGCGCTCACTCGGCTAGGCGGCTCGCGCTCGTAGGCGGCGAGGGCCGCGGCCAGTCGCGCCCGCGCCTGTTCCCGCAGCCAGCCCGGCTCCAGGATCTCGGCCTCCGCGCCGTAGCGCAGCACGTCCATCAGCAGCTCGTAGGGGTTGCTGAAGGGGACGGTGAGCTCGTAGCCGCCGCCGGGCAGATGGCGCCCCTCCTGCTGGCTGTGCCAGCGCTCCTCCGCCACCCAGCGCGCGGCGAAGGCCGAGAAGCGGATCCGCGCCCGCGCCACGGCGGGGCCGGCGAAGATGCCGTAGCTCGAGCGGTAGTGCACGTCGAGCTCCCCCTCGTCGCAGTCGCGGGCGCGATCGGGAAGGGCGCGCGCGTCGCGGATGCGGTCGAGCGAGAAGCTGCGCAGGGCCTCGCGTCCGTGGTCGTAGGCATCGAGATACCAGTTGTCGCGGTAGTGGACGAGGCGCTGCGGGGACACCTCGCGATCGGTGACCTCGTCGGTCGAGCGCGCGCGGTAGCGGAAGGCGAGGCGGCGCCGCTCGAGCACGGCGTTGGCCACCACCCGGAAGCTGCGCCGGATCGACCCGGCGCTGCCCGATCTCGATGATCCGGATCCGCTCCAGCGGCAGCGGCTTGCCGCCGGCCTGGTCGGTGAGCAGCTTGGTGATCCGTTCCCGCAGCGGGGCCAAGGCACTGTCGAGGATCTCGCTCTCCCGGCGCGGCAGCAGGCGCTCGAGGATCAGCAGCGCGCGCAGCTCCTCCGCGCTCAGCCATAGCCCCGGCAGTTCGAAGCGCTCCCGCTCGTCCGAACGATAGTAGAAGTGCGCCTGGTCGTCGATCGAACGGCTCTCGAGCGGGGCGCCCAGGGCGTCGCGGAGGAAGGCGAGGTCGCGATACACCGTGGCCCGCGAGCACTTGAGACGGTCCTCGAGCGTGCGCAGCGGCACGGGGTAGCGCGCGAGCCTGAGCAGGTTGTGGAGCCGGATGATCCGTTCCGTGCGGTCCATGGCGGGCAGTCTAGCCGGCCGCCGCGCCGCGCGCCGGGCCGCCCGGCCTCAGAGCCCGAGGGCGAACAGGGCCAGGCAGAGGATCAGGCCGAGCGTCGGCACGACCACGGTGAGCGCCCCCACCGCCGGGTAGGCGTCGCGGTGGGTCTCGCGGCAGATGGCGCGGATCGTGGTGACCACGTAGCCGTTGTGCGGCAGCGAGTCGAGGGCGCCGGAGGCGATCGCGACCACGCGGTGGAGCTGCTCCGGGTTCACCCCCTGCGCCAGATAGTGCGGGGCGAGGATCGGCAGCGCGATCGCCTGCCCGCCCGAGGCCGAGCCGGTCATGCCCGCGATCAGGCTGACCGCCACCGCCGCCGCCGCCAGCCCGCCGCCGGGGATCCCGGTGATCCAGTCCACCGCCGCCTGGAAGGCAGGAGAGGCGCGGGCGACGCTGCCGAAGCCGACCACCGCCGCCGTGTTGCCGATCGCGATCAGGGCGCCGGTCGCCCCCGCGCCGAGCGCCTCCCCGGGGCGCTCGAGATGGCGGGGGTTGACCGCCAGGGCGGCGAGGGTGCCGGCGAGCAGCGCGACGATCAGCGCCGAGGTGCCGTGGGAGTCGTGGAGCGCGAAGGCCACGGCGAGCACCGCCACGAGCGGGAGCAGCGCGAGCAGCGGATGCGGCAGGCGGTCGCGGCGCGGGGCGGGATCGTCCGGACGCGGCACGAAGCGCTCGCCGCGCGCCCGCGCTCGCGCCAGCATCCGCCCGAGCCACCACTGCCCGAGCAGGGCCATGAACAGCGCCACCACCAGGCTCGCCTGCCAGGCGGCGAAGGGGCCGGTGCCGAGGTGCTGCATCGGGATCCAGTTCTGGATCTCCGGCGAGCCGGCGGAGGTCATGGTGAAGGTCACCGAGCCGAAGGCGAGCGCCCCAGGGATGAAGCGCCGCGGCAGATCGGCCTCGCGGAACAGGGCGAGCGCCATCGGGTAGACCGAGAAGGCGACCACGAACAGGCTCACCCCGCCGTAGGTGAGCACCGCGCAGGCCAGCACCACGGCCAGCGCGGCATGGCGCGCCCCGAGCCGCGAGACCACGAAGTGGGCGACGCTGGCCGCCGCCCCCGAGGCCTCCATCACCTTCCCGAACAGCGCCCCCAGCAGGAACACGAAGAACCAGCTGCCGAGAAAGCCGGTGAAGCCCGCCATGTAGCGCGAGACCAGATCGCCGCCCGGCTCGGCGGCATGGGGCGGCAGGAGCGGCATGCCGGCGCCCAGCGCGACCAGGAGCGCGCACAGCGGGGTGGCGATGAACAGGCTCGCCCCGCGCATGGTGAGCAGGATCAGCAGCGCGAGCGCGAGCAGCAGCGTGAGCAGGCTCAGCATGCGGGCGGGGCTCCGTGCGGCGCATCCTGCGCCGCCGCCTCCGGGGCGCGGAACTGGACCAAGGTACGAGGGCAGGCAGCGGCGGTCGAGGCTAGGCTCCGCGGCAAGCCGATTCTTGGGGGGACCCGCCATGATGCCGACCGTCCGAGCGCTGCCGCTGGCCATCGCCCTCGCGCTCGCGGCCCTGCCCGCGCCGCTGCCCGCCCAGGAGAGCGCCGGGGAGACCGCGGAGGACGAGGCCGCCCGTCTGGACACCGTCCAGGTCACCGCCCGCCGTCGCGAGGAGACCCTGCAGGAGGTCCCGGTCGCGGTCTCGGCCTTCGACGCCGAGCAGCTCCGCGAGCTCCAGGCCAGCGACCTCTCGGGGCTCCAGGGCGCGGTGCCCAACGTCAACATCGTCCAGGGCCGGGCCTCGGCCTCGAGCGTCAACGTCTTCATCCGCGGCGTCGGCCAGCCGGATGCGCTGCAGACCTTCGATCCGGCGGTCGGCGTCTATGTCGACGACGTGTACCTGTCGCGCATCCAGGGGGCGCTGCTCAGCCTCTTCGACGTCGAGCGGGTGGAGGTGCTGCGCGGGCCGCAGGGCACCCTCTACGGCCGCAACACGGCGGGCGGCGCGCTCAAGCTGATCACCCGCAGCCCCTTCGGCGAGCCGCGCCTCGACGCCGAGATCGTGGCCGGCGACTTCGGCCGCGCCGAGGGCCGCTTCTACGGCGCCGGGGCGGCGGGCGAGTCGGCCGCCTTCAGCCTCGCCGGGCTCTACGCCGAGAACGACGGCTTCGTCCGCGATCCGGCGACCGGCCGCCGCTTCAACGACAACGGCGCGCGCGCCCTCCGCGCCAAGCTCGCGGTGCGGCCGAGCGACCGGCTCAGCATCACCCTGAGCGGCGACTACACCCGGCAGCGCAACGAGCTCAGCCTCGGCCGCGCCGAGGCTCCCCTCACCCAGCTCGACCTGGTGCGCGGCCCGCGCGTGCTGGTGCCCGCCCCCACCGGCCGCTACGCCTACCGCTCGCGCACCGAGCTTCCGCCGGACCGCGGGCAGGACCTCGACCACAGCGGGCTCGCCGCGGTGCTCGAGTGGGAGTTCGCCGATGGCTTCACGCTGAAGAGCATCAGCGCCTGGCGCGAACTCGAGACCGAGTTCTGGATCGACTTCGACGCCACCGAGCGCCAGGTGACCTCGGCGCTGGTCGCCCTCGACCAGCGCCAGTTCAGCGAGGAGCTGCAGCTGCTGTTCGACAACCGGGAGGGTCTCAAGGGCGTGCTCGGCCTCTACCATCTCGACGAGAAGGTGCCGAGCCGCCAGGAGGCGCTCGCGAACGACTTCCTCGCCCTGAACGGCGCCCCGGTGCCCTTCCGGCGCACGATCGAGCGATCGCCTGCGCAACGAGAGCTGGGCGGTCTTCGGCAACCTGAGCTGGGACTTCGCCCCCGAGTGGTCGGCCTCGGCCGGGCTGCGCTACACCGAGGACCGCAAGCGCTATTTCCGCACCACCAGCACCTTCTCGACGCTGCCGCCGCTGGTCGGGACCTTCGCCTTCGAGGACGCGGCCAACTTCCGCGCGCTGACCCCGAGCCTCGCCCTCCAGCGGCGCCTCGCCGACCGGCGCATGCTCTACCTCTCGGCCAACCGCGGCTTCAAGTCCGGCGGCTTCAACGGCCGCGCCAACTCCGCCGCCGAGGTCAGCGTCTTCAAGCCCGAGTACGTCTGGACCTACGAGCTCGGGCTCAAGGCCAGCTCCGAGGACGGGCGCCTGCTCGGCAACGTCGCCCTGTTCCACTCCGACTACAAGGACTTCCAGGCGCGCGTCGCCGAGGTCCTCAATCCCGGCGCGCCGGTGCCGACCTTTGCCTTCCCGGTGCTGAACGCGGCCAAGCTGCGGATCCGCGGCATCGAGTTCGAGGGCGCCTGGCTGATCGGGGAGAACACCCGCCTGAGCGGCAACCTCGGCCACCAGGACGCCCGCTACCTCGAGTTCCGCGACGCCCGCTTCCCGAACGCCGACCGCTCCGGAGACAAGGTGCCCTTCAGCCCCGAGTGGAACGCGCGGCTCGCGCTCTCGCACAGCTTCGTCCTCGGCGGCGGCGGGGTCGCTCACCGCTCGGCGGCGACGCGGTCTATCGCGACAAGACCTGGCTGTCGGTGGACAACCGCGAGGTGCTGACCCAGGCGCCCTTCACCCTGCGTGGGCCTCTACGGCATCTACGAGAGCGCCGACCGCTCGCTGCGGGTCCAGCTCGGGGTGCGCAACGCCACCGACGAGGTCTACAAGGTCGATGCCCAGGAGTTCTCGAGCGTCGGCAACATCCAGACCGCCTACTACGGCTGGCCGCGCCACTTCTACCTGAGCCTGCGCTACAGCTTCTTCTGATTTCCCCCGGGGACCGGAAGAGCGGTCCCGCGCCCGGCCCCGTGGCCGGGCGCCTTTTCTCCGGAGGCGGTCCCGGAGCCGCCACCGGCGTCCGCTAGCATGCCCGCATGGCCCGAATGCTCCGCCCTGCCGCTCTGGTGGCTGCCGCTCGCCTGCGCCGCGATCCCCTTTCTCGCCACCCACCTCGCGTGGTGGCTCTCGCTGCGTGAGGGCTTCGTCCCCGAGTGCCTCCCCTACCTCGAGGGCTGCACCTCGATCAGCCGCGCCGCCCGTCACGGCCTGGGCAACCATCTGTTCCGGCTGCTGATGCTGCCCTGCGCCCTGCTGCAGCTCCTGTTCTGGTGGAGCTGCCGAGCGTGGATCGCCGGCGCCGCGCCAGGGCAGCGCGCCCGCGCGGCGGCGGTGGCCCTGACCGGGACGGGTGCCGGGCTCGCCCTCGCGGTCTACGCCACCTTCCTCGGCACCGAGGGCCAGGCCTACGAGTGGATGCGGCGCTACGGGATCAACTTCTACTTCGGGCTCGGCTTCATCGCCCAGCTGCTGGTGATCGGGGCGCTTCCCGCCCTCGGCTTCGGGTCCGGGATCCGGCGCGGCGCGGTCGTGCTCAGCCTGGGGATGCTGCTGCTCGGCCTCGGAAATCTCGTCGCCCGCTACACCGTCCCCGAGCGGGAACTGCGCGACGCCATCGAGAACGCCCTCGAGTGGAACCTCGGGCTGCTGCTCACCGGCTGGTTCCTGCTGGCCGCCTGGCTCTTCGCCCGCGCCGGGCTCGCGCTGGCGCTTCAGGCACCGACCGCGGCAGGAGCCGGGGTGCGCCCCAGCGCGCGCTCGACGAGCGAGTAGACCGCCGGCACGACGACCAGGGTGAGCAGGGTCGAGCTCACCATCCCGCCGATCACCGCGATCGCAAGCGGCCGGTTGACGTCGGCGCCGGCGCCGGCCCCGAGCGCCGCCGGGAGCAGCGCGAGGATCACGGTCACCGAGGTCATCAGCACCGGCCGCAGCCGGCGCGGACAGGCCTCGCGCAGCGCCTGATCGACGCCGAGGCCCTGCGCGCGCAGCTGGTTGGTGAGGTCGATCAGCAGGATCGAATTCTTGGCCACCAGCCCGACCAGCAGCACCATGCCGATCATCGAGAAGATGTTGAGCGAGGTGCCGGTGAGCAGCAGCAGGGCGAGCCCGCCGATCACCGCGAGCGGCTGGGCGAGCATCACCACCAGCGGCTGGCGCAGCGAGTTGAACTGGCTCGCGAGCACGATGTAGACCAGCGCGAGCGAGAGCAGGAAGGCGAACTGCACGTACGCCGCGGTGGCCTGGAACTCGCGCGCCTGGCCGATCAGGCGCACTTCGTAACCCGGTGGCAGGAGCTCGCCCGGCGAGCCGGTAGAGGCGCTCGACCGCAGCCCCGAGGGGCACCGTCGGATTGACGTAGAACAGGGCCGCGTAGCGCAGCTCGAAGCGCTGGATCACCGCCGGTCCCAGGATCTCCTGCGGCTCGGCGAGGGCATCGAGGCGCACCAGCTCGCCGTCGCGCCCGCGCAGCAGGATGAAGCCGAGCTCGGCCGGGGAGGCGAAACTTCCCGGCGCGCGCCTTGGCGCGGATCTCGTAGCGTTCGCCGTCCCCCGGGTCGTCGTTGAACTTGGCAATGATCCACCCCGCCGGCGAGGAGATTGACCGCGAAGGCGAGATCCGCGGCCGCGACCCCGAGCTCGGCCGCCCGCGCCCGGTCGAGGCGCAGCTCGAGCTGCGGCAGCTCGAGCTGGAGGTCGAGATCGACGCGCTCGAGGCCGGGCTCGGCGAGCAGCCTGGCGCGCAGCCGCTCGGCCTGCTCCGCGACCCCGGCGAGATCGGGGCCGACGAGGGCGAACTGGAGCGGCTCGCCGCGCTGCCCGGCGACCACCGAGGGCGGCGAGGCGAAGCCGAGCACGCCGGGCAGATCCGCGAGGCGCGCCCGCAGCTCCTCGATCACCTCGGCCTGGCTGCGCGCCCGCTGCGCGCGCGGGGCGAGGGTCACGAAGACGATGCCGCGGTTGACCTGGCCGACCGAGCCCAGCCCGATCGCGGAGAAGTAGCCGACGACCTCGGGGATCGCGGCGAGCTCGGCCTCGATCCGGTCCAGCGCCCGCGAGCTGGCCTCGATCGAGCTCCCGAGCGGGGTGCGGAAGTTGACCACGAAGCGCCCGTCGTCGGGCTGCGCCGCGAACTCCTTGGGGATGGCCGCGAACATCGGCACCGCGCGAGGCGAGCGCGATCAGGGTCGCGAGCACCACCTTGCCGCGGTGGGCGAGCGCCCAGTCGAGGGACTCGCGATAGCGCTCCTCGGCCCAGCGGAAGCCGCGCTCGAGGGCGAGATAGAGCCTCCCGTGCCGACGCGGCGGCTCGAGCACCCGCGAGGCGAGCATCGGGGTGAGGGTGAGCGAGACCAGCCAGCTCACCAGCACGCCCACCGTGACCACCACCGCGAAGGACTCGAAGAAGCGACCGACGATCCCGCCCAGGAACAGCACCGCGGCGAAGATCGAGACCAGGGTCAGACTCGAGGCCGAGACCGCGAAGAACACCTCCTCGGTGCCGCGGATCGCCGCCTGCGCGACGGTCGCGCTCGCCCTGCTCGAGGCGGTGGACGATGTTCTCGAGCACCACGATCGAGTCGTCGACCACGACCCCGATCAGCAGCAGCAGGGCGAGCAGCGTCATGGTGTTGAAGGTGTAGCCGCCGAAGTAGAGGGCGGCGATCGCGCCGAGCAGGGAGACCGGAATCGAGAGCGCGATGATCGCGGTGGAGCGGAGGTTCCTGAGGAACAGGAACACCACCAGGGCGGCGAGCAGGGTGCCCTCGAGGAGATGCTCGTAGAGCGCGCGCACGATCTCGCGGATCGGCCCCGCCTCCTCGACCGCGTAGGCGAGCTCCATCCCCGCCGGGAGCTGGGGCCGGATGTCGCGCTCGATGCGCTCGCGCACCGCCTCGACCACGGCCACGGTGTTGGCGTTGGCGATCTTGACCACCCCGATGCCCACCGTCGGCCGGCCGTTGAAGCGCGCGACCTGGCGGAGATCGGCGAGCCCGTCCTCGACCGTGGCGATGTCGCCGAGCCGGACCAGGAGCCCGTCCCGGTGGCGCACCGGCAGCTCGGCCAGCGCCTCCGCGCTGTGGAACTCGAGGTCGAGCTTGACCAGCCGCTCGCGGTCGCCGTCGACCAGGAAGCCGCCCGGAAGCATCACGTGCTCGCGGGCGAAGGCCTCGCGGAGATCGCTGACCGTGACCCCGAGCGCGAACATCGCCGCCGGATCCAGCTCGACGCGGATCGTGCGCCGGCGCTCGCCGCCGATGATCACCTGGCCCACGCCATCGATGGTCTCGAGGCGCTTCTTGATGACGTTGCGGGCGTAGCGGTTGAGCTCCCCGAGCGAGCGGTCCCCGGAGAGCGACAGCCACACCACCGGGGCGACCCCGAACTCGATCTTCTGCACCACCGGCGCCTCGGCGTCCCGGGGCAAGCAGCCTCAGCACCTGGTTCACCCGCGCCTGGACCTCGGTGAAGGCGGCGTCGATGTCGCGGTCCAGGGCGAAGGTGATGATCACCGTCGACACCCCGGGCGAGGAGCTCGACTGGATGAAGTCGATGCCCGGGATCGCGTTCACCGCCGACTCGATCACCCCGGTGACGCTCGCGTCCACGATGTCCGGGTTGGCTCCGGGGAGCACCGTGGTCACCGAGACGATCGGAAACTCGATCGGGGGATAGCGGTCGACGCCGATGCGCCCGAGCGAGATCCACCCGAAGAGCACGATGCTCACGCTCGCCATGAGCGCGAGCACGTGGCGCCGCACCGACAGCTCGGCGATGCTCAAGCGCCCTCTCCCCGCTCCGCCACCGGCACGCCCTCGGCGAGGAAGCCCGAACCCTCCACCACCACCCGGCGCCCGGGCTCCACCCCCTCGCGGACCTCGACGAAGCCGTCGCGCCGCACGCCCGACGACCACCGGCCGCGTCCGCGCCCGGCCCTCCTCGACCACGTAGACCACCGGGCCGCCGCGGCGCTCCACCACCGCCGGCGCCGGCAGCCACAGGCTCTCGCGCGGCGGCGAGCACGAGCTCGGCGAGCAGGCGCATCCCGGGGCGGAGCCGCTCCGCTTCCGGCCCGGAGACCGTGGCCAGGGCCTCGAGCGCGCGTCCCGCCGGGCTGAGCGCCGGCCGCAGCGCGGCGACCTCCGTCTCCAGACGCGCCCCGTCGGGCAGGACGGCGCGCAGCCGCAGGCCGGGGGCGAGCCGCGGGGCCAGGCTCTCGGGCAGGGCGAGCACCAGCCGCCGCTCCCCGCGGCCGACCAGTACCGCCACCGGTTTCCCGGGCGCCACCCAGTCGCCCGAGGCTCACCAGGCGCTGGTCGACGATGCCCGCGACCGGGCTCACGATCCGCGTGCGCTCGAGGGCGAGCCGGGCCGCGGCGAGCGCCGCCTCGGCCTCGGCGAGCTGCGCGGCGAGGGCCTGGCGCTGGGCGCGCGCCTCGTCGCGGGCGGCGCGGCTCGCGGCATCGCGCCGGCCGAGCTGCTCGAGGCGCTGCGAGCTGGCGCTCCTGCTGGCTCGAGGAGGGCGCGGAGCCGCTCGCTGGCGGCCTCGGCCGCGGCGAGCGGCGAGCCGCTGGTCGCGATCCTCGAGCTCGAACAGGAGCGCGCCGGCCTCGACCGCATCGCCGGGCTCCACGTGCACCGCGCGCACCCGCCCCGCGGTCTCGGCGACCACCTGCGGCTGGACCAGCGCCTCGACCCGCGCCAGCACCCGCAGCCGCTCCTCCACCGGCTGCAGCCTGGCCTCCACGACGGTCACCGGCAGGCGGCGCCGCGGCGCGCTCCGTGCCCCCGTCGGCGCCGGCGCAGCCGACGAGCGTGACCGGCAGCAGCCAGAGCAGCCGCGGGCTCATCGGTGCTGGCTCCGCGCGCGCGGCGAGGCCCGCGACCAGCAGCTCGACCATCCGGCGCTGGAAGGGCAGCGGGTCGTCCGCCAGGGCCACCCCCTCGATGTGCCGCAGGACCGCCGCCGACTCGAAGCGGAAGAGATTGATCTTGAGGAGCAGCAGCGCGGCGAGGGGGAGATCGGCGTCGCGCCGGATCAGGCCCTCGTCGCGCGCCCGCTCGAGCAGGCCCACCACCCGGCGGAAGCTGGGATTGAGGATGCGCTCCGCGAGTTCGCGGCCGCGCGCCGGATCGGCCCGACGCACCTCGGCGAGCAGCAGCCGGACCTCCGCGGCGTGGCGCTCGAGCACCCGGAGGTGCCCGGCGAGGAAGGCGAGCAGCCGCTCGCGCAGACCGCCGCCGGCCGCCTCCACCGCCTCGAGCTCGGCGCAGAACTCGCAGGCCGCGCGCCCGAGCACGGCCTCGAAGAGGGCCTGCTTGCCCGGGAAGTGGTGGAAGACGTTGGACTTGCACACCCCGGCGGCGGCCGCGATGGCCTGGATCGAGGTGCCGGCGTAGCCGCGCTCGGCGAAAAGGCGAGCGGCGGCGGCGAGGATGCGTTCGGCGCCGGAATCCGGCGCCGAACGCGCGCCGGGCGGGGTGGGCTCGGCGACAACCATGGCAGGATACTGACCGAACGGTCGGTCATGATCCTGATCGCCCGTCGAGGCCCTGTCAAGGAGCCCCCGCTCCTGCCGCAGACTGTCCGGGTCGCCCGCGAGACTCCGCGATGCCGCCGACGAACCCGCCCGCCCTGCCCCCGGACGCCCGCGGTCTCGCCGCCCGGCTGGTGGCGCGCGCGCCGGCGGCGATCCGCCCCTATCTCCTGCTCGCGCGCCTCGACCGGCCCAGTCGGCACCCTGCTCCTGCTGTGGCCGACGTGGTGGGCGCTGTGGCTCGCCGCGGGCGGCCTTCCGCCCTGGCCGACGCTGCTCGTCTTCACCGCCGGGGTGATCCTGATGCGGGCCGCCGGCTGCGCGATCAACGACTGGGCCGACCGCTGGCTCGATCCCCAGGTCGCGCGGACCCGCCACCGGCCGCTGGCCAGCGGCCAGCTTGCCCCGTCCGCCGCGCTCGATCTTCTTCGCCGCCGCCTCCCTCGCCGCCTTCCTGCTGGTGCTGCTGACCAACCGCCTCACGATCCTGCTCAGCCTGCCCGCCCTCGCCCTCGCCGCGCTCTATCCCTTCCTCAAGCGTCACACCCATCTCGCCCAGGTCGGGACTCGGCCTCGCCTTCGCCTGGGCGGTGCCGATGGCCTTCGCCGCGGTGAGCGGCGGCGTGCCCCGGCTCGCCTGGCTGCTCCTGGTCGCGGTGGTGTTCTGGGTGGTGGCCTACGACACGCTCTACGCCATGGCCGACCGCGCCGAGGATCTCCGCGCCGGGGCCAAGTCCACCGCGATCCTGTTCGGCGAGCTGGATCTCCTCGCCGTCGGCATCTGTCACGGGGCCTTCCTGCTCGGGATGCTGCTCGTCGGCCGCCAGGCGACGCTGGCCTGGCCCTTCCTCGCCGCCCTGGCGGCGGCCGCGCTCCTCGCCGCCTGGCAGCTCGCCCACGCCCGCCCGCGCAGTCCCGAGCGCTGCCTCGCCGCCTTCCGCGCCAACCACTGGCTGGGGCTGATCCTGTGGGCGGGGATCGCCGCCGCCCTCGCCCTTCCACCCTCCCTCAGGGCGCTGAGCCCGCCCGCGCGATCGCCCACAGGACGATCCGTCGCGCGCCCCCCGCGGCGAGCGCCCGCGCGCAGGCCCGCGCCGTGGCCCCGGTGGTGAGCACGTCGTCGATCAGCGCGACCCGACTCGGGCACCGCGAGCGCCCTGGCCTGATCCGGAAGGCGCCCCGGACGTTGCGTGACCCGCGAGCGGCGGTCGAGGCCGCTCTGCGGCGGGGTGTCGCGGATCCGCTCGAGCAGGCGCGGCGCCACCGGGATGCCGAGGGCGCGCCCGATCGGACGCGCGAGCTCGAGCGCCTGGTTGAAGCCCCGCGCGCGGAGCCGCCGCGGCGAGAGCGGCACCGGCACGAGCAGCGCGGGCGGCGCGGCTCCGCGTCCCGCCGCGCCGCGCAGCCAGAGCGCGGCGAGCAGCGCCCCGGCCGCGAGCTCGCCGCGGAACTTGAAGCGGGCCTCGAGGCGGTCCACCGGGAAGGCGTAGCGCAGCGGTACCACCGCCTCCGCCCAGGGCGGGGGCCGTCGCTGGCAGCGCCCGCAGAGCGCGACCGGGGCGGGCAGCGGGATCGCGCAGCGCGCGCAGCAGGAGACGTTCCAGGGCAGCTCGGCGGCGCAGCCGCCGGCACAGGTCGAGCCCGGCCTCGCCGGGCGCTCCGCACAGCAGGCAGCGCCGCGGCAGCAGCCGCCCGAGCAGCGCGTCGGCGAGGGCGCGCAGCGCGCGATTGACAGCGGCGAGGGCGATTCTCACACTCCGGCCACCTTAGTCCGGAACGGGGCGATGAGCGAGATCCGCCACGACTGGCGGCGCGAGGAGGTGCTGGAGCTCTTCGCGCTGCCGCTCAACGACCTGCTGTGGCGCGCGCACGGCGTCCATCGCCGCCACCACGACCCCAACGCGGTCCAGCTCTCGACCCTGCTCTCGATCCGCACCGGCGGCTGCCCCGAGGACTGCGCCTACTGCCCGCAGAGCGCCCGCCACGACACCGGGCTCGGGCCCGGGAAGCTGCTCGACCGCGACACCGTGCTCGAGCGCGCCCGCGCCGCCCGCGCCGCCGGGGCCACCCGCTTCTGCATGGGCGCGGCCTGGCGCCGCCCGAGCGACCGGGACCTGAAGCGGGTCTGCGAGCTGGTGCGCGAGGTGCGGGCGCTCGGGCTCGAGACCTGCGCCACGCTCGGCATGCTGAGCGAGGCCCAGGCGCGGGCGCTGAAGGCGGCGGGCCTCGACTACTACAACCACAACCTCGACACCAGCCCGGAGTTCTACCCGAAGATCATCTCCACCCGCCGCTACCAGGACCGGCTCGACACCCTCGCCCACCTGCGCGCCGCCGGCATCAAGCTCTGCTGCGGCGGCATCGTCGGCATGGGCGAGTCGCGGGAGGACCGCGCCGAGCTGCTCCGGCAGCTCGCCATCCTGCCCGAGCATCCGGAGAGCGTGCCGATCAACCTCCTGGTGCGCGTGCCGGGCACGCCCCTGGCCGACGCGCCGCCGCTCGACCCGATCGAGTTCGTGCGCACCATCGCCGTCGCCCGCATCCTCATGCCGCGTTCGGTGGTGCGGCTCTCGGCCGGGCGCGAGGGCATGGACACGGCGCTGCAGGCGCTTTGCTTCTTCGCCGGGGCGAACAGCATCTTCTACGGCGAGCGGCTGCTCACCACCGCCAACCCGGCGGTGGAGCGCGACCGCGAGCTGATGGCACGGCTCGGGCTGCGCGCGGAGAGCCGCGACGAGGCCACGGCGTGAGCCCGAGGGTCGGCTTCGTCGGCCTGGGCGCGATGGGGGCGCCGATGGCCGCGCATCTGGCGCGGCGCGGGCTGCTCGCCACGGTCCACAACCGCAGCCGCCAGCGGGCGCTGGCCTTCGCCGCCGAGCATGGGGTGGCGGTGGCGGATTCCCTGATCGAGCTCGGACACCGCGCCGATCTGGTGCTGCTCTGCGTCAGCGCCGATCCCGACGTGCTGGAGCTCGCGCGCGAGCTGAGGCTCTACCTCCGGCCCGGCAGTCTGGTCGTGGACTGCTCCACCGTGGCTCCCGCCACCGCCCGGGAGGCGGCGCGCCTGCTTGCGCTCGGCGAGATCGACTTCCTCGATGCCCCGGTCTCGGGCGGGGTCGAGGGGGCGCGCCGCGGAACCCTGTCGGTGATGGTGGGCGGCAGCGAGGAGGCGCTGGAGCGGGCGCGGCCGGTGCTCGCGGCCTTCGCCGCGCGCATCGCGCACTTCGGGCCGGTGGGCAGCGGCCAGGCGGCCAAGGCGGTGAACCAGGTGATGGTGGCCGGGATCGCGGAAGCGGTGTGCGAGGGCCTGGCCCTCGCCGAGCGGCTCGGCCTCGATCCCGAGAAGCTGCTGCCGGC
The DNA here is from genome assembly GCA_033582715.1 of Lysobacterales bacterium. Lineage (GTDB taxonomy): Bacteria > Pseudomonadota > Gammaproteobacteria > Xanthomonadales > BPKI01 > BPKI01. Next base: position 21,393 of record JAVQZZ010000001.1, read on the forward strand.
GCTCGCCGCCGGCGCGGCCCAGAGCTGGTTCCTCGAGCGGCGCGGGGAGAGCATGCTCCGCGGCGAGTTCGGCACCGGCTTCAAGGCCGCCTTGCTCGCCAAGGACCTCGGCATCCTGCGCGCCATCGCCGCCGAGCTGGGCATGGCCCTGCCCCTGGTCGAGCTGGCGAGCGCCGACTTCGAGCGGCTGCTCGCCGCGGGCCACGGCGAGGAGGACATCTCGGCCCTGATCCGGCTCAAGCGCGCGGCGGACCGGCCGCGCTGAGGAAGGCGGCGGGCTTCACGGGTTTTTCACCTCGCTCGCGCCGCCGCCGGCGCACAATCGGGACGTCTCCCGGGGCTCCCTGCCATGCGGCGGCTCCCGTTCCTCGCGCTCCTTCTGCTTCTCCCGACCACGGCCGCAGGCCAGCTTCCGCCCGATCTCAGCCTCGAGAGCTTCGCCACCGGCTTCTCCGCGATCACCGCGATCCGCGCCCCGCACGATGGCAGCGGTCGGCTGTTCGTGCTCGAGCAGGGGGGCACCATCCGCATCGTCCAGGCGAACGGCACCGTGCTCGGCACACCCTTCTTCCGGCTCTGCACCAGCCCGGGATCCGGATGCTTCGTCCCGCCGGGCGGCTTCTCCGGCGGCTCCGGCGAGCGCGGGCTGCTCGGGGCCGCCTTCCACCCCCTCCACGCGAGCAACCGCCGGCTGTTCCTCAACTACACCGATGCCGCCGGCCACACGGTGATCGCGACCGTCCAGGCGGCGGCCGGCGATCCCAACCTCGCGGATTCCGGAAGCTTCGCCATCCTGCTGCGGATCGAGCAGGACTTCTCCAACCACAACGGCGGCGACCTCGCCTTCGGGCCGGACGGCTACCTCTACGTCGGCGATGGGCGACGGCGGTTCCGGCGGCGATCCCTGCTCGCGGGCGCAGACCCTGAGACCCGCCGATCTGGTCACCGGCGGCAGCTGCGGCAGCCATCCGAGCCGCACCCTGCTCGGCAAGATGCTCCGGATCGACGTCGACGCGAGCACGCCCGCAGGCCCGAACAACCTCTGCGCCGCCAACCCGGACGGTTCGGCGGCCTACGCCGTCCCGGCGGGGAATCCCTTCCTCGGCGATCCCCTCGGCCGCTGCGCCGAGATCTGGGCCTATGGCCTGAGGAACCCCTGGCGCTTCTCCTTCGACCGCGCCACGGGCGAGATCTGGATCGCGGACGTGGGCCAGAACACCCGCGAGGAGGTGAGCCTCGAGCCGCCGGGGACGCCCGGCCGCAACTACGGCTGGCGCTGCCGCGAGGGCACCCACGTGTTCAACACCTCGGCGCCCTACTGCAACGACCCCGGCGTGATCGCGAGCCTGATCCCGCCGGTGCTCGAGTATCCCCGGACCTCGCCGCGCTGCTCGGTCACCGGGGGCTACCGCTACCGCGGGCCGGCGGTGAATCTCCGCGGCCTCTACTTCTTCGGCGACTACTGCGAGGGGCGGGTGCTGGTCGGCTACCGCAGCGGCGGCGGCTGGGCCTTCCTCCCCTGGAGCCCCTCCTCGATCGGCAACATCCGGACCTTCGGCGAGGACGAAGCCGGTGCGGCTCTACGTGGGGACGACCTCCACCGTGTATCCGGATCACCGGCGACCTGAGCGGCATCCACCGCGACGGCTTCGAGGGCGACTGAGGCCCTCAGCCGAGGGTCGCCAGCGTCTCGGCGAAGAACGCGGCAAGCTCCGCGGGCCGCTCCATATGCAGGTGGTGCCCGCCGGCGAGACGCAGGATTCGCGCCCGCGGGATCGCTGCGAGGCGGCGCTCGAGCGCGGCCGCGGCGATCACCGCGCTCGGCGGCGCGGCGAGCGCGAGCGCCACCGGACAGCGGATGCCGGCGAGCAGCGCGAGCACGCTCTCCTCGCAGGGCCGCAGCGGCGCGGGCGCTGTGAGGCGGGGGTCCGAGCGCCAGCGCCAGCCCTCGGGCGTGCGCTTTAGCGAGCGCTCGACGAGCAGCGCCGCATGTTCCGGGCGAAGCCCGCCGGCCGCGGCCCGGGCGGCGACCAGGGGCGCCAGGTCGTCGTAACGGGGCGCGGCCTCGCGCTCCCGGAGCTTTGCGCGCGCGGCCAGCCCCTGGCGCAGGGCCTCGAGCGCCCGCTCCGGCGGGCAGGGCGAGCGGACCCAAGCCCTCGACCAGCAGCAGGGCGGCCACCCGTTCCGGCGCAGCCGCCGCGAAGATCGAGGCCACCGCGGCGCCGAGCGAGTGGCCGAGCAGGATGGCCCGCCGCAGCCCGAGCGCGTCCAGGGCGAGCTCGAGGTCCTCGAGGTAATCGACGAAGTGGTACCAGCCGCCCGGCGGCCGGTGGTCGGAGTGGCCGTGACCCGGCCACTCCAGGGCGAGCAGCCGCACCTCGGGCCAGGCGGCGGCGAGGGGGGCGAAGCTCATCGCGTTGTCGAGCCAGCCGTGGAGCGCCACCACCGTGGCCCCCTCCCGCGCTCCGAAGGCCAGCCCGCGCAGGCAGAGGCCGGAGCGCAGCCGCAGCGCCAGCGGCTCAGCCGACATCGGCAGCGCCGCCGGCGAAGCGCCGACGCCGCTCCGCCTCCTCGGCCCGGAACTCGGCCGGAGCGGCGGGATCCTCGGCCTCCGGCCAGCCGGCCATTCCCCGCCGCACCAGCGCGGCGAGCAGCGCGAGGTGCTCCGGGCGGTCGTTGAGGCAGGGGACGTAGCGGAAGCGCGCTCCGCCCGCGGCGAGGAAGCGCGCCCGCCCGCGCATGGCGACTTCTTCCAGGGTCTCGAGGCAGTCCACGGCGAAGCCCGGGCAGAGCACGACCAGGTCCCGCACGCCGCGGCGCGGGAGTTCCTCGAGCAGGGATTCCGTCGCCGGCCCCAGCCAGGGCTCGCGCCCGAAGCGGGACTGGAAGCCGACCAGGACCCGGCCCTCGCCGAGGCCGAGGCGCTCGCCGAGCTCGCGGGCGCTGCGCTGGCACTGGCAGAAGTAGGGGTCGCCGGCGCGGAAGTAGCGTTCCGGGATGCCGTGGAAGGAGCAGAGCACCGCATCGGGCAGGGCCGTTGGCGGCGAACTCCTCGGCGAGGCTCGCGGCGAGCGCTCCGACGTAGCCCGGCTCGCGGTGGTAGTCGGTGAGGAAACGGAGCTCCGGCAGCCAGCGCCAGCGCCGGAGCTCGACCGTCACCGCGTCGAAGACCGAGGCGGTGGTGGTCGCCGAGTACTGCGGGTAGAGCGGCAGCGACCAGCAGTCGGCGCAGCCCCTCGGCTCGCGAGGCGGCGCAGCACGCGCGGGAATCGAGGGCTCGCCGTAGCGCATCGCCAGCGCCACGCCGGAGTCGCGACGTCGGGGCCGAGCCCGAGCCGGCGCTCGCAGACCGGCGACGAGCGCCTGGCTGCCGACGAGCAGGGGCGAGCCCTGCGCGGTCCAGACCGCGGCATAGGCCGCGGCCGAACGCCGGGGGCGGGTGCGGAGCACGATCCCGTGCAGCAGCAGCCGCCACAGCCAGCGCGGCGCCTCCACCACCCGCGGATCGGCGAGGAACTCGGCGAGGTAGCGGCGCAGCGCCGCGGCCGTCGGCGCCGCCGGGCTGCCGAGATTGACCAGCAGCACCGCGGCACGCTCGGGTTCGCCGTGGCGGTAGTCCGGACGGCCGAGGAAGGCGGGAGAGCCGAGGCGCGGCATGGCGCCGGGCAGTGTAGCGGAGGTCGGCCAGCCCCGCCCTTTTGCGGCCGACGGCGCCGCCTGCTATAGTGCCTCGCAAGCCGGCGCCAAGACCGGACCGAGAACACGCCCAGCGCCCCGTGAACGCCCGCCCGCCGACGTTGCTGGCCCTGCTGCTTCGCCCTCGCCCCGTCCGCCGAGGCCAGCGACGCGGTCGCGCCACCGGCCCACGAGAGCGACAGCTACTTCGCCAAGCAGCTCGGGGCGCCCGCCGGCAAGGCCTACACCGTCGGCTTCGACCGGCTCTACCGCATCGACCTCTCGACCGGCGAGCGCACCCTCATCGGCCAGGTCCGCGACGACGCCCTGGTCTACAACGACGTCGAGGGTCTCGCCTTCGGCCCCGACGGCGCGCTCTATGGGGTCACCGACTACGCCCTGAAGGTGCTGCTGCGCATCGATCCGAACACCGGTCGGGCGCAGCGCATCGGCAACCTCGGGCTCAACGGTCAGGGCGTGGGCCCGAACGACCAGCTCGACTTCGGCCTCGCCTTCACCTGCGACGGCAAGCTCTGGCTGAGCTCGGACGCCACGCGCCGGCTGTGGGAGGTCGATCCGGCCACCGGCCAGGCCCGGCTGGTGGGCGAGACCGGCGCCCCGATCACCGGACTCGCCGGCCGCGATCTCGAGCTCTTCGGCCTCGGCGGCAAGGGCGACCGCAACCTCTACCGCATCGACCGCGCGAGCGGGCGCGCCGAGGCGATCGGTCCGGTGAAGCCGGCCGACGGCGCCGCCTGGTCGCAGGGTGGCCTCGACTTCGACGCCGCACGGGGTGCTGTGGGCCAGTCTCGACTACGTTCCCAACGCGATCCGGCCCACCGACCTCCTCCGGCTCGACACCGCGAGCGGTCGCGGCACGCTCACCGCCACCCTCGCGCTCGTGGACAACACCGGCGCGCGCGGCCTCGCCATCGCTCCCCCGCCCTGCTCCGGCGCGCTCGGCGGGCTGCCGGGGGCGCGACCGATTCCGGCTCTGGGCTGGCCGTGGCTGGTCCTGTTCGGCGCGGCGGTGCTCACGGCCGCGCTGCGCCGCGTCCGCTGAGCACGCAGCCGTCCCGGCCGCGTTCAGGCCGAGGCCCTAGAATGGCGGGCGTTTCGGCAGGAGGAGAACCGATGTCGCCGGCTGGTCCTGCTCGCCCTCGCCCTGCTCGCGTCTCGCCGACGCCGCGCAGCGCGCGGGAGCGCGAGCTGCGGCGCGCCGGCGAGGCGGTCGACCGTCCTCCACGAGATCATGTCGGTCCCGGAGCGGGCGATCCCCGAGGCCCTGCTCTCGCAGGCCTACGCGATCGCCGTGATCCCCAACGTGGTCAAGGCCGGACTCACCTTCGGCGCGCGCCACGGCCGCGGCCTGCTCGCGGTGCGCGGCCGCGACAACACCTGGAGCAACCCGGTGTTCATCCGCCTCACCGGAGCCTCGGTGGGCTTCCAGGTCGGCGTGCAGTCCTCGGACGTGGTGCTGGTGTTCCGCACCGAGCGCGGGGTCGATTCGGTGGTCAACGGCAAGTTCACGCTCGGTGCCGATGCCGCGGTGGCGGCGGGGCCGCTCGGGCGCCATGCCGCGGCGGCCACCGACGCCCAGCTGCGCGCCGAGATCTACGCCTACGCCCGCTCGCGCGGGCTCTTCGCCGGCGTGGCGCTCGACGGCGCGGCGATCACCATCGACCACAAGGCCAACCAGCGCGCCTACGGGCGGGCGGTGACGCCGCGCCAGGTCTTCGCCGGCGGCGTGGGCGAGGTGCCGAACGCGATCGTCGACTTCCGCGACGCCCTCGAGGAGTACACTGCCCGCTGAGGCCACCGGCTGCGAAGGGGCATGGGCATCACCGGCATCAGCATCTGGCAGCTCCTCATCATCCTGCTCATCGTGGTGCTGCTCTTCGGCACCAAGCGCCTGCGGGACGTGGGCGGCGACCTCGGGGCCTTCATCCGCAGCTTCCGCAGGGGACTCCGGGAGGAGGAGGCCGGCGGAGGCGGGCGCCGCCGCGGACGGGCGAGGCGGCCGCGCGCCGCGGATGGCAACGAGGGCGCCGCCGACAGGCGCTAGGCGTGTTCGAGATCGGCTTCCTCGAGCTGCTCCTGGTCGGGGCGGTGGCGCTGCTCGTCCTCGGGCCCGAACGCCTCCCCCACGCCGCGCGCATGATCGCGGCGCTGCTGCGCCGGGCGCGGGCGAGCTGGCTCGCGCTCAAGACCGAGCTCGAGCGCGAGCTCGAGCAGCGAGGCCCGCGAGCGCATCGCCGCCTCCCGCCCGGCCTCGGGCGAGGCGCCGGCGAAGCGCGCCACGGCCCGACGATGACTGAGCGGGACCCGCCCGAGGAGGGCCTCCTTTCGCACCTGGTCGAGCTGCGGGCGCGCCTGCTCCGGGCGATGCTCGCGCTGCTGGTCGTCTTCCTCGCCCTGCTCCCCTTCGCCCGCAGCCTCTATGGCTGGCTGGCCCGCCCGCTGCTCGCCGTGCTCCCCGAGGGCGGCGGGATGGTGGCGATCGAGGTCGCCTCGCCGCTGCTCGCCCCGCTCAAGCTGACCCTCTTCGTCGCGCTGCTGGTCGCGCTGCCCTACGTGCTCTACCAGCTCTGGGCCTTCGTCGCTCCCGGCCTCTACCGCCACGAGCGACGCCTCGCCGTCCCGCTCCTGGTCTCGAGCACCCTGCTGTTCTACCTGGGCTGCGCCTTCGCCTACTTCGTGGTCTTCCCGCTGATCTTCGCCTTCTTCGCGGCGATGGCCCCGGAGGGGGTGGCGGTGGCGACCGACATCGGCCGCTACCTCGACTTCGTCCTCGCCCTGTTCCTGGCCTTCGGCGTGGCCTTCGAGCTGCCGGTGGCGATCGTGATCCTGCTCGCGCTCGACTGGGTCAGCGTGGAGCAGCTGGTCCGCGCGCGGCCCTACGTCATCGTCGGCGCCTTCGTGGTGGGGATGCTGCTCACGCCGCCGGACGTGTTCTCGCAGACCCTGCTCGCGGTGCCGCTCTGCCTGCTCTACGAGGCCGGGCATCCTGGTCGGTCGCTGGAGCCTGCGCCCCCGCGCCCGCCCCCGCTGAGCGGTCGGCGGCGACGGCGACGGCGAAACGCGGCTGCGAGCGCCGATGACAAGCATTCCGGGCGAGGAGCGCCCGCGGCGCAAGCTTTCGCCGCCGGGACCCGGTTCGGCGCATGTCATGCATGTGACGTTCTCGGCGATTTTGCCCTTGCATCGTGCGCGAAGCCCCGCGTAGCTTGCCGCCGCCCGCTTGGGGGAGCGGGCGATGTCGACGTTCCGCAGCCATTCCGGGGGTCTCGTCCATGACGTTCCGCACGCCTCGTTCCGGGCTTCACGCCCTCGTCGCCGCCCTGCTGCTGCTCCTCGCTCCGGAGCCTGCCCCGGCGCAGAGCTGCCAGGGGCCCTTCGCCATCGGCGAGGTCAATCGCAACTACCGCGATCCCGCCCGTGGCAACCGCTCGGTCGGGGTGCTGGTGCGCTATCCCGCGAGCCGCGCCGGGAGCAACGCCCCGCCGGTCACCGGCTGCGGCTTCCCGGCGGTGGTCTTCGGCCACGGCTTCACCATCAGCCACACCGCCTATCGCTTCCTGAGCGACGGGCTGGTCCCGGCCGGCTACGTGGTCGCCTTCCCCAGCACCGAGGGCGGGCTGAGTCCGAGCCATGCCCGCTTCGCCCAGGACCTCGCCTTCGTCGCGCGCGCCCTCGCCAGCGACACCCAGCTCGCACCGGCGCTCGGTCCCGGCCGCGCGATCGGGGGCCATTCGATGGGCGGCGGTGCCGCCGTGCTCGCCGCCTCCGGCAATGCCGCGGTGCAGGCGCTGTTCGCCTTCGCCCCGGCGGAGACCAATCCCTCCGCGGTCGCCGCGGCGGCCGAGGTCCGGGTCCCGACGCTCTTCGTCCTCGGCTCGCGCGACTGCGTGACGCCGCGCGCCCGCCATGCCCAGCCGATCTTCAACGCGCTGGCCACGCCCGCCGCGCAGAAGTTCATCGAGGAGATCGCGGGCGGCAGCCACTGCCAGTTCTCGAACGGCTCCTGGACCTGCTCCTTCGGCGAGAACAGCTGCGGTGGCTCGGCGACCATCAGCGCCGCGGCCCAGCACAGCCAGACGCTCGCGCTGCTTCGCGTCTTCCTCGACGCGACCTTCGGTCGCTAGGGAACGGCGGCCGGCTCCCTCCCCCGCGGACCGCGAGGTCCGCGGGGCTTTTCCCGAATCGGTCTTCCGGGATCAGTCCTCGCCGTCGGCCTGCTCAAGGCGCCGGTCCAGCTCGTCCTTGCGCTCGAGTCCGATCTTCTCCACGCCCCTTGCGCGTTCCACGGCCCGGACCTGGGCCTCGAAGACCGACTTCTCCGGCGGCGGAGGCGGCTCCCGCGAGCAGGCGGGGGCGAGCAGCGCGACCAGGACCAGCAGCGGCGACCCGCGGCTCATGACGGCTCCCTCGGTACGGACCATCCCAGCCTAGCCCGGATCCGGGCACCTCGCGAGCGCTGCCCTCCCCGTCCGGCCGCGGCTACCATGCTCCCCCGGCTCCCGGCGAGCGCGCCCTCCCGTGCAGGACAAGCTCGAGATCGTCCGCAACTGGCTGCCCCGCTATACCGGCACCGAACTGGGCGGCTTCGGCCGTCACGTGCTGCTGACCAACTTCAACAACTACCTCGAGATCTTCCGCGAGCAGGTGGGCGGCGAGATCCGCGGCCGCGACCGCCCGATGCCCAACGTCACCGCCGACGGGATCACGATGATCAACTTCGGCATGGGCAGCGCCAACGCCGCCACGGTGATGGACCTGCTCAGCGCGATCGCGCCCGAGGCCGTGCTCTTCCTCGGCAAGTGCGGCGGCCTCAAGCGCAAGAACCAGCTCGGCGACCTGATCCTTCCCATCGCCGCCATCCGCGGCGAGGGCACCTCGAACGACTATCTGCTGCCGGAGGTCCCGGCCCTGCCCGCCTTCCAGCTCCAGCGCGCGGTCTCGACCACCATCCGCGACCTCGACTTCGACTACTGGACCGGGACGGTCTACACGACCAACCGCCGCGTGTGGGAGCACGACGAGGAGTTCAAGGCCTATCTGCGCAAGACGCGGGCGATGGCCATCGACATGGAGACCGCGACGCTGTTCGCCGCCGGCTTCGCCAACCGCATCCCGAGCGGCGCCCTGCTCCTGGTCACCGACCAGCCGATGATCCCCGAGGGGGTCAAGACCGAGGACAGCGACCGCCTGGTCACCGAACGCTTCGTGGACCGGCACGTCCGCATCGGCGTCGAGGCGCTGCGCCTGATCCGGCGGCGCGGCAAGAGCGTGCGCCACCTCCGCTTCGAGGACTGAGTCGCTACCACTGGAACTGGAGGAAGGTCACCACGCCCTCGACCGTCCTCCAGCCGCGCCCGGCACTCGAAACGCTGCCGGTACTCGTTCGGCAGGCCCGGCGCGAACACCACCGTCGAGAGGATCACGTAATGGCCGTCGCGCCGCTCGACGCTGCGGCGCATGTCGCGCCGGTCGAGGGCGTGACTGCGCCCCTCGACCCGCTCCTCGATGGCCTTGACGCAGGCCTCGACCACCGCGTCATCGGACCGGTCGCAGCCCCCGGCGAGGAGCCCCGCAAGCAGCAGCGGCAACCACTGGACTCGCATGCCCACCCTCCCATGCGACCCGCGAGCCGCGCCGCCGGGGAAGCCCCGCGCAGCCCAGGTGCAAACTTACTCCTCGCCACCGTCGCTGTCATCCGGTGCGGCGAGACGCCGTCACCCGCGCCCGGCGCCAGGGTGGGATGCGACCGCGGGCGGCGCGAACCCCGGGTGGGTCCGGAAGCCCATGCGCCGCAGCAGCGCGCGGGCTCCCTGCGGAGACCTGGCCGGCGACGAGCGCCCGCAGCGCACCCTCCCCGGGCTCGGGCAGCATGAGCAGCGCCTCCAGCTCCGCGGTGCGGGAGACGTAGTCGAAGGGCAGGATCAGGCTCAGCCCCCCGTCGCGGTGGCGAACCCAGCTCCCCTCCTCGGTGACCCAGATCCGCGCGAGGGCGCCGAAGCGGCCGCTCGCCGGCCAGCATCATCCCCGCGATCCGCACCAGCGCGCGGGCCTCGAGCTCGTCCTGGGCGGCGGCGGCCACCTCGAGCAGCCCCTCGCTGCCGGGCACCGCGGCGAGGGCGGCGAGGCGATCGCTGAGGGCGATCTGCAGCGCGGGATGGAAGGCGCGGTTGCGCAGGAAGGCGCGCACCCGCGCGCCCGTCGAGGCCCGCCTCGAGCGAGCCGGCGCTCGCTGCGGTGCGCGGATGTCGGCCGGCGGCAGCTCCCACACCAGCCGGTCCAGGCGCTGCCCCACCGACACCGCCTCCGCCACCGCGCCGGTGGCGCCGAGCGCGGTGCGGAAGGCGACGCGGCCGCCGAGCTCGGCCCAGGCCAGCTCGTCGAGCTGGGCGTTGAGCAAGCGGGTTGGTGGTGTAGGGATCGACGCCGAGACGCGCGGCGAGCTCGCGGCGCGCGCGGTTGTAGCCGAGGTAGCGCAGCAGCAGCCGCTCGGCCTCCGCCGTCACGCGCTCCGCATGCCGCGCCTCGCCGGTCGCTCCGCGCCGCTCGGCTGCCGGCGTTCACGCAGCCGGTCGCCGACGTCGAGGGCCGCCTGCCGCACGGTGCGCAGGGTGCGCCTGAGCAGCCGGGCGACGCCCGCGGGCAGGCCGGCCACGGTGCCGACCGGGTCGCCCAGCACCGCGGCGAGGGCGTCGGCGGCGCGCTGCGTCGCCGCGGCGGTGGCGTCGAGGAAGGTCTCGTAGGCGCTCTCCTCCCTGAGCAGGGCGATCGCCGGGAGCTCGCGCGATCCGCACCGCGAGCAGCTCCACGCTCTCCACGACCAGCGGGCCGAAATCGGTCTCGAGCAGGAACACGCCGTAGCCGCCGTTGATCGGGACGCGCTCGTCGAGGCGGTGGTGCGGGCCCTGGAGCCAGTCGAGCGGGAGCAGCTCCTGGCGCGCGCAGCACCGGGGTCTGCTCGCTCGGGCGCCAGTCGGCGAAGGGCGGCTCGGGCGCCGACGCCGACGGGGCCGTCGGCGGGCCGGGCCGCGCGCCGCCGGCGCCGGCGCAGCCGAGCGCGAGCAGCGCCGCGAGCTGCGAGCGCGACCGCTCTCATTCCGGCACCTCCGACGGCGGCCATCGCATGCATTCTGCGCCGCGGCCGCGGCGCGCGCCTAGGCCGCCTCGTCGAGCTCCCCGGCGAGCGCCGCCGGGGGCGCGCAGCGCGAGCGCGGCCAGCGCGGCCGGGAAGGGTGCGGGCAGCCCGCGCCAGCCCCTCGTCCAGCGCCGCCTTGCGCTCGGTCCAGTGCAGGAGCTGGAAGGAGCCGTCCTCGCGCTCGGCGAGCGCGCTGCAGTGCTCCACCCAGTCGCCGCAGTTGAGGTACAGCGCCCCGCCGACAGGGCCGGATCGCGGCGAAGTGGATGTGGCCGCAGATCTGGCCGTCCAGCCCCTCGGCCGCGGCGCGGGACGCGGCGCGCTCCTCGAACCGCCGGATGAAGGCGAGCGCCCTGCCGATCCGCGACTTCGCGTGCACCGAGAGCGGGTAGTAGGGCAGCCCCGCCCGGCGCCGCAGGCGGTTGAGATGGCGGTTGAGGAAGCAGAGCATGCGGTGGCCGGAGTCGCCGAGGCGCATCAGCCAGCGCCGGCCGACGCCCTCCTCGTCGAACTCGTCGCCGTGGCTCACCCGGAAGCGGCGGCCGTCTGCGGTCTCGTGCACCAGCTCGCGCTCGACCCGGATGCCGGCGATCGCGGAGCCGGCCAGCCGCCGCAGCGGGCGATCGTGGTTCCCGGGAAGATAGAACACCTGGGTGCCGCGCGCCGCGTGATCGAACAGCGCCGCCAGCGCCGCGCCGTGGGCCGCCGGCCAGTACGACCGCCGCGCCAGGGCCTCGAGGTCGACGATGTCGCCGACCAGGTACAGGCGCTCGCACTCCACCCGCGCGAGGAAGTCCACGAGATACTCGGCCTGGCAATCGGGACTGCCCAGGTGCAGGTCGCTGAGGAAGACGCTGCGCACGCGCAACCGTCCGCGCATCGACCAGCCTCCGGCCGTCGGGGCGCCGGACAGTGTGGCGCCGGGGCGCGACAGCGGCCTGACGCGCCGGTGGCGGAATCGTGAAAGCGCGGCGCTGCCGCCGCCGGCCTCAGAGGAAGAACATCGCCACCGGGCAGAGCGTGGCGGCGAGCCAGACCAGGCTGCGCAGAGTGGCCTGGTCGGCGATGTAGAGCACGCCGTAGACCACGCGCAGCACGATGAAGCACACCGCCAGCGCATCGACGTGGAGCTGCGGCTTGTCGGCGAGCCTGGCGACGATCACCGCCGCCGCGAACAGCGGAAAGGCCTCGAAACCGTTGAGGTGGGCGGCGTGGGCGCGCGCCCGCCAGCCGGCTCAGGCTCGCCTGGAAGTCCCGCACTCGCCGGTTGTCGAAGCCCTCGGCGCCGGCCTTGGCGATGCCGGTGAAGACGTAGGGCAGAAGCGCAGCGATCAGCACGCACCAGAAGGCGATCGTCATGGCCGGCGAGCCGGGGAGGGAACCGGTGCCATCCTAGCGCCTTCCGGCATTGCGTCGCCGCGGCCGCGCTCGTTACGCTTCCCGGCTGCCCCGCCGTGGCCGCCGCCGGAGCTCCGAATCGACGTCATGCGAGCGCTGCTCACCATCCACCAGGAGGGCGCGGAGCGCACCATCGAGCTGCGCGACGCCGCGACCGTGGGGCGGAGCCTCCAGGCCGAGATCCGGATCGAGGAGCCGACCATCTCCCGCCGCCACGCCGAGCTGCGCTTCGCCGACGAGCGCTGGTGGCTGCGCGACCTCGGCAGCCGCAACGGCACGCTGCGCAACGGCGAGCCCGTGACCGCGATCGCGGTGCCGCTCGACGACGGCGACCGGCTGCAGTTCGGCCGCCTCCAGGCGTCCTTCCGGCTGCTCGGGGAGCAGCCCACCGAGGCGCCCGCCGCGCTGCCGCCCCGGGCCTCGCGCCTCTTCCAGCGGATGCTCGGCCTCACCCGGCTGCTGTGCGACCTGAGCACCCTCGCCGCGCTCGCCGCGGGCGACGCCGAGGACTTCAGCGAGCGCTGCCTCGCCCGCATCCGGCAGGCTTTTCCGGCGCTCGCCCGGCTCTCTGTGCTCACGCCGCTGCGCGTCGGCGGCGGCTGGCGGGAGCGCGTGCGCTCGCCGGCCGAGGCCGAGCCGCTCGCCCCCGAGTGGCGCTCGGCGCTCGCCGCCGAGGCCGCCGAGCAGCCGAACGGCCTGCTGGCGCTCGACCGCGCGAGCCGCGAGGCCTTCGCCGAGCGCAACCGCCTGCCGATGCCTCGCGAGGCGGCCTGGGCGGTGTTCCCGATGCGGATCAGCGGCGAGCTCCTCGGAGCCCTCTACGTCGAGGGGGCCACCGGAGCGCAGGGGCTCGAGGCCGCCGACCGCGACTTCTGGCTCGCCGTCACCGCGCTGCTCGCCACCGCCTTCGCCCTGCGCGAGCCGCCGGTGCAGACGCAGGAGTGGCGGCGGGCGCGCCGGGTGCAGGAGGGCTTCCTGCCTCAGGGCGCGCCGACCGTCCCCGGCTACCGCATCGCCGAGTCGCATGCGGCGGTCGGACCACTGTCGCGCGAGCTGCACGACTTCCTGCTGCTCGCCGACGGCCGGCCGGCGGCGGTCCTGGCGCGGGTCCCGGTCGAGGGCATCGCCGGAGCCCTGCTCGCGGCGCGTCTCGGCGCGCTGCTCAGGCGCGAGGCGGCCGGCGCCCGCGCGCCGCACGAGCTGCTCACCACCCTCAACCGTCTGCTGCTGCGCGATCTCGAGCCCGAGTGCGCGCCGGCGATGCAGATCCTCGCGCTCGACCCCGCCCGCGGCACCTTCGAGCTCGCCGCCGCCGGACACGCGCCCCCCTTCCGCCGGCACGGGGACGGCGGCGGGGTCGAGGCCATCGAGTACCCGCCGAAGCCACCTCTCGGGCTGGATGCCACTGCGCGCTACCCGGGGCTCGGCGGCCAGCTGCGCGAGGGTGACGTGCTCCTGCTCTACTCGAGCGGCCTGCTCGAGGGCGCCAATGCCGAGGGCGAGCGCTTCGGCGCGGCACGCCTGATCGGGCTGCTCGCCGGCCAGGCGCACGCCGCCCCGCTGATCGAGAGCCTGCGGCGCGCGCTGGCCGAGTTCCTCGGCGACTCGCCCCGCGCCAGCGACTTCACCGCCATCGCCATCGAGCGCGAATACTGACCCGCCGCGAACACGCCCCCACCGGAGCCCCTGCCATGAAGCTCTACTACGCCCCCGGCGCCTGCTCCCTCGCCCCGCACATCGCGCTGCGCGAGGCCGGCCTGCCGTTCACGCCGGTCCGCGTCGACCTGAGGCGCCGGCAGACCGCCGATGGCCAGCCGCTCGCCGAGATCAACCCCAAGGGCTACGTCCCGGTGCTCGAGCTCGACGACGGCCAGCGCCTGACCGAAGGCATCGCGATCGCGATGTGGATCGCCGACCGCGCGCCGCAGGCGGGCCTCGCGCCGCCGCCGGGCGACTTCGCCCGCTACCGCCTGCTCGAGTGGATGACCTTCATCGCCACCGAGCTGCACAAGGCCTTCTCGCCGCTCTTCGACCCGCAGGCGCCGGAGGCCACTAGGGCGCGGCAGCGGGAGCGCATCGCCGCGCGCCTGGACTTCCTCGCCCCCGGGCTCGCCACGCAGCCCTTCCTGCTCGGCGATCGCTTCTCGGTGGCCGACGCCTACCTGTTCACCGTGCTCGGCTGGAGCCAGTACGTGCAGTTCGATCTCGCGCCCTGGCCCGCGCTCGGCGCCTACCGCGAGCGCATCGGCGCGCGCCCGGCGGTGCGCGAGGCGATGCGCGCCGAGGGGCTGCTTCAGGACCGCTGAGGGCGGCGAGCGGTCGGCGGGCCGCGGGGCTTGCCCCGCCCCGCGGCGAGCGCCTAAGCTGCCCGCGAGTCGGGTGTCCGCCGGCCGCGGCCGGCGGGTGAAACGGGAAGCCCGTGCGAATCGGGCACTGCCCCCGCAACGGTGAGTCCGGCTGCGCCGCATCGGAGACCACTGCGCCAGGCGCGGGAAGGTGATGCGGCCGGTGCCTCGCACCGCCGGAGAGTCCGGAGACCGGCCCGACCGCGATCCGGGACCTTCCGCACCGGATCGCCGGGGCATCGCGGCGGGCGATGCCGGCCGGCGTGCGGGCAGCACTGTCCTGCCCGGGATCGCCGTCGTGCCCCGATCGAGCACGCGGGAAGGCGTCACCGACGGAGATCCCTCGCATGTCCCTGCTCCTTGCCCTCGCCCTCGGCGGTCCTACCGCCGCGGCCACCGAAGCTCCTCCCCGCCGCCTCGACCGGATCCAGGTCGTGGCCAACCGCGAGCCCCGCCCCCTCGGCGAGGCCCTGGCCGCGGTCACGGTCTTCGACCGCGCCGCGATCGAGGCCCTCCAGCCGAGCGACCTCGCCGACCTGCTGCGCCGCGTGCCGGGCCTCAACCTTGCCCGCACCGGCGGCAGCGGCCAGAGCACCAGCGTGTTCCTGCGCGGCGGCAACTCCAACCAGGTGCTGGTGCTGATCGACGGGGTGCGGGTCGCCAGCGCCAACACCGGCGGCTATCCCTGGGAGCAGCTCGCCCTCGAGGAGATCGAGCGGATCGAGATCCTGCGCGGGCCGAGGGCCAGCCTCTACGGCTCCGACGCGATCGGCGGGGTGATCCTGATCACCACCCGCCTCGGGCTCGGCCCCGCCGCCGCGCTCCGCGCCGGCCGCTACGGCCGTGCCCTCGGCCGCCGCCGGCCTCGGCCTCGGCACCGAGGCGGCGGGGCTGCGGCTGAGCGCCGGCGCCGAGCGCTACGACGGCTTCTCGGCGCAGAATCCGCAGGGCTTCAGCTACGATCCCGACCGCGACGGCTTCCGGCACCGCCATCTCGGCGCCCGCCTCGGGCTCCAGCTCGGGGCGCAGCGGCTGGATCTCGCGCTGCGCGCGGCCCGCGGCGACACCGAGTTCGACCGCGGCGAGAGCGCCGCGCGCCAGAACCACTTCGCCGGCACCCTCGCGGGCCCGCTGGGCGCCGACTGGGGCCATGAGCTCGCGCTCGGCAGTGCCCGCGACTCGCTGCGCGCCCTGCCCGGCGGCAACCGCTTCGAGACCCGCCGCCAGCACCTCGAGTGGCGGCACCGCCTCGCCCTCGGCGAGACGCTGGGCCTCGGCTTCGGCCTGAGCTGGCTCAGGGAGACCGGTGCCCAGCGGCGGGCGAACGGCAGCGCGGTGTTCGCGGGGAAGCGCGAGCGGCTCGGCGCCGCGCTCGCGCTCGACGGCACCGCCGGGCCGTGGCGCTGGGAGGCCGCCGCGCGCCTCGAGGACAGCGACGGCTACGGCGGCCACGCCACCGGCCAGGCCGCCCTCGGCTACGCGCTGGATCGGGGGCGGATCTACGTCGCGCTCGGCGAGGGCTTCCGCGCCCCGAACTTCAACGAGCTCTATTCTCCGGGCTTCGGCGGCCAGTTCGCGGGCAACCCGGAGCTCGAGCCGGAGCGCTCGCGCAGCCTCGAGCTGGGCTGGGACGGGGAGCTCGGCGCGCTGGACCTCGGCCTCCGCGCCTTCCGCACCCGGGTGCGCGACCTGATCGCCTTCCAGGGCCCCAACTTCCGCGCGATCAACGTCGCCCGCGCGCGCCTCGAGGGGATCGAGGCCGAGCTCGGCGCCACCCTCGCCGACTGGCGGCTGAGCGGCAGGGCGCAGTACCTCCGCGCCGAGGACGAGGCCACCGGACTCCAGCTCCTGCGCCGCGCCCGCCGTCAGGCGGGTCTCGGCCTCGAGCGCGGATTCGGGGCGCTCGAGCTCGCCCTCGACGGGCACTACGTCGGAAGGCGCCGCGACTTCGGCGGCGAACTCGAGAGCTTCACCCTCTGGGAGACCCGGGCGAGCTGGCGCCTCACGGAGTCGTGGCTCCTCGAGGCGAAGCTCGGCAACCTCTTCGACCGCGAGTACAGCCTGGCACGGGGTTTCAACAGCCCCGGCCGGGAGTGGCTCCTGGGGCTGCGCTACCGACCGGCGGGCCTTTGAGCGTCGCCCCCGCCGGCGAGCGCGCGCCGCACCGCCGGCAGGATGCGCCGCTCCACCCAGAGCGCGTACTGCGCCGCCGAGGGGTGCAGCCCGTCGGCGGCGAGCGCGCCCGCACCGAGCTCGCGGCTGAGCGCCGTGAGCTCGACGAAGGCCGCGCCCCGCGCCTCGGCCTCGGCGCGGGCGATGGCGTTGAAGGCGTCGATCTCGGCCGCGATCCGGGCCGGGTCGCGGCCGCTCGCCGCGGCGAAGGGGGTCACCCCCCAGTCGGGGATCGAGAGCACCAGCACGCGCTCCGCTCGGCCCCCGGCGAGCTCGATGGCACGCCCGAGCAGCGCCGCGAGGCCCGCGCGGAAGGCTTCCGGCGGGCGGCCGCGATACTGGTCGTTGACGCCGATGCCGAGCGTCACCAGCTCGTAGGGGCCCTCGAGGCCCCGCCGCGCCATCGCCGCCGCGAGCTCGTCGGTCGTCCAGCCGGTGGTGGCGAGGACCTCCACCGCGAGGGCGAGGCCCTCGCCCGCGAACGCTCGCTCGAGCTGGCTCGGCCAGCGCTCCTCGGCCGCGACGCCCTCCCCGATCGTGTAGGAGTCGCCGAGGGCGAGCAGCCGCGGCTCCGGTCCCTGGGCGAGGCTCACGACCGCGAGCGCGACGACGAGGGCGCTCACGAGGCGGCGGCCGGCCGCCCCCCGCCGAGGCCCGCCGCCGCGGCCGCGCGCTGCCCGAGCTCGCGGAACTTTTCCGAGGCGCGCTCGAGCTTCGCCACCCACTCCGGATTCGGCGTCTGGCCGGCGGTGACCCTGAAGAAGACCTGGAACATCGCGGTCATCGCGATCGGCTCGATCACCGCCGCCTTGACGCTGAGCGCCACCACCAGCGCGACCACGAAGGTCCAGAAGCCCGCGAGACCGGGAAGCAGCTCGAGCAGCAGCGCGACCGGGCCGAGCACGAGGACGAAGACCAGGATGGTGAGGAACCACACGATCAGCGTCAGGAACACCGCGTTCTTGAGGATCCGCCCGTAGTTCTGGGCGTAGAGAACCAGCGCCTCGCGCGCGGTGGCCCACGGGTTCTCGCTCCGGCTGCGGTAGATCTGGGCGAGGATCACCTCGTCGAGATAGCTGAGCGACATCTCGATGATCGCCATGATCACCTTCACCACGTTCTGGAGGGCTGGGATCGGGATCATGGAGGCGAGGGTGCCGAGCAGGCGGTTGATCGCCTTGAGGATCGCCTTGATCAGCTGGTCGAGGCCGAAGAGCAGGGAGGCGCCGAAGAAGCGCTCCTTCACCTTCTCGGCGGCGTAGCCGATCTGGGAGCGGCCGCCGGGGATCTCGCGGCCCTCGATCAGCTCGACCAGCACCGCGATGTGGCCGGCCTTGACCAGGTAGAGCAGGTATTCGCGCAGGAAGTAGAGCGCGCCGCTCACGATGCCGAAGCCGGTGAGCGCCCCCCAGAAGACTCCCTCGGCCTTCGCGCCGAAGGGCGCGCCGAAGAGCCAGCCGAGCCCCGCCCCGCCCCCGACGCCGATCACGTAGGCGAGGGTGATGCCGAAGTAGATCAGCATCCGGAAGATCAGGAAGGGCAGGGTGCGGCCGAGCAGGACGAAGACCTGCCCGAGACGGAAGTCGAACATCGCTGCCTCCGGGAAAGACCGTTCCGTCCTTACGATAGCGCGCGAGCCCGACGGACAGGAGCCCGAGATGAGGACGGTCTCGCTGGTGCTGGGAGCCGGTGGCGCCCGCGGCCTCGCCCACATCGGCGTGATCGAGGAGCTCGAGGCCTTCGGCTTCCGCATCGCCTCGATCGCCGGCGCCTCGATGGGCGCCCTGGTCGGCGGCATCCATGCCGCCGGCGCGCTCGCCGCCTACCGCGACTGGGTGCTGACCCTCGAGCGGCTCGACGTGCTCCGCCTGCTCGACTTCAGCTTTCGCGGCGCCGGGATGATCCGCGGCGAGCGGATCATGGCGCGGCTGCGGGAGCTGGTCGGCGAGCGCCGCATCGAGGAGCTCCCGATCGCCTTCACCGCGGTGGCCGTGGACGTCGATGCCGAGCGCGAGGTCTGGCTGAGTCGGGGCTCGCTGTTCGATGCCATCCGCGCCTCGATCGCGATCCCCGGGATCTTCACGCCCGATGGAGCTCGAGGGACGCCGTCTGGTGGACGGCGGACTGCTCAACCCGGTGCCGGTGGCGCCCACGCTGCGCGACCTCAGCCAGCTCACCATCGTGGTCAACGTCAACGCCGTGCGCCCCCCGCTGGCGCAGCCGCCGGCCGGCGCCCGAGAGCGGCCCCGGTCGCCGCCGAGCCGGCGGGCCTCCTCGCCCGGGTCGGGCTCCGCCGCCGTCGCCGACGGCAGCAAGGCACCCTCGAGCTCCTCGCGCGCTCCCTCGACCTCATGATGCAGAGCATCACCCGGCACCGGCTGGCGAGCCACCATCCCCACCTCCTGATCGAAGTGCCGCGCGAGGCCGCGAGCTTCTACGAGTTCTGGCGGGCGCGCGAACTGATCGAGCGGGGACGGCAGGCCGCGCGCGCGGCCCTGGCTGCGCTGCCGGAGGGGGGATGAAAAAGCCCCGGAGGCCAGGGGGAACCTCCGGGGCCGGGGTTTGCGGCCGGCCGGTGGGGAGAGCCGGCGGACCGCACGGGGTTCACTCTCGCGAGTGATCCGGGAAGGCCTTGCACCTTCCGCGGCCGTCAGATCGCCCCCGGCGCGGAAAGTTCCTCGGCCGGCGCCGCGCCGACGGCACCCGGCGGCCCGTTTAGCGACCGTTTAGCCGCGGCCTTCAATGGGCCTCGTCCCAGTTCCGGCCGCGGCCGAGCTCGACTTCGAGGGGCACCGCGAGCTCCGCCGCTCCGGCCATCGCCTCGCGCACGGCCGCGCCGAGGGCCTCCGCCTCCTCCTCGCGGACCTCGAAGACCAGCTCGTCGTGCACCTGGAGGATCATGGCCGCGCGCTCGCCGTCGAGCCGCGGGGCGATCGCGATCATCGCCCGCTTGATGATGTCGGCGGCGCTGCCCTGCATCGGGGCGTTGATCGCGGCGCGCTCGGCCGCCTGGCGGCGCGCCGGGTTGCGCGAACGGAGCTCGGGGAGGTACAGCCGCCGCCCGAAGAGGGTCTCGACGTAGCCCTGGCGATGGGCGAGGCGGCGGGTCTCCTCCATGTAGGCCCGCACCCCGGGGTAGCGCTCGAAGTAGCGCGCCATGCGCGCCTCCGCCTCCTCCCGCGGGATGCCGAGCTGCCGCGCGAGGCCGAAGGCGCTCATGCCGTAGATCAGGCCGAAGTTGATCGCCTTGGCGGCGCGCCGCTGCTCGGGGGTCACCGCCTCGATCGGGACGTTGAAGACCTCGGCCGCGGTGGCCCGATGCACGTCGCGGCCCTCGCGGAAGGCGGCGAGCAGGCCGGGGTCGCCGGAGAGATGGGCCATGATCCGAAGCTCGATCTGGGAGTAGTCGGCGGAGAGCAGCAGGTATCCCGGGGGCGCGACGAAGGCGCGGCGGATGCGCCGGCCCTCCTCGCTGCGCACCGGGATGTTCTGGAGGTTGGGATCGGAGCTCGACAGCCGTCCAGTGCCGGCGACCGCCTGGTGGAACTGGGTGTGGACGCGCCCGGTGCGCGGGTGGATGAGCTCGGCGAGGCGGTCGGTGTAGGTGCTCTTGAGCTTGGCGAGCTGGCGATACTCGAGCAGCAGGCGCGGCAGCTCGTGGTGCTCGGCGAGGGCCTCGAGGCTCTCCTCGTCGGTCGAGGGCTGGCCGGTCGGGGTGCGCCGGATCACCGGAAGCCCGAGCTCCCCGAAGAGCAGCTCCGCGAGCTGCTTCGGCGAGTCGAGGTTGAGCGGGCGTCGGGCGACGGCCCGGGCGCGGTCCTCGAGCACCATCAGCCGCTTGCCCAGCTCGCGGCTATGCTCGAGCAACCGCTCGCGGTCCACCAGCACCCCGTGGCGCTCCATCGCCGCCAGTACCGGGATCAGGGGGATCTCGAGCGCCTCGTAGATCCTGCGCAGCGCGGGCTCGCGCTCCAGCCGGGGCCAGAGCGCGCGGTGCAGCCGCAGCGCCACGTCGGCGTCCTCGGCCGCGTACTCGCAGGCGCGCTCGAGCGGCACCTGCGAGAAGGGGATCTGGCTCGCGCCCCGGCCCGCCACCTCCTCGTAGCGGATGGTGCGGTAGCGGAGCTCGCGCTCGGCCAGGCCATCGAGGTCGTGACTGCGGCCCGCCGGATCGAGCACGTAGCTCTCGAGCATGGTGTCGTGGGCGATGCCGGCGAGACGCACCCCGTGATTGGCGAGCACCTGGAGGTCGTACTTGAGGTGCTGGCCGAGCTTCGGCCGCTGCGGATCCTCGAGCAGCGGCCGCAGCCGCTCGAGCACGCGCCCGCGCTCGAGCTGCGGCGGTACGCCGGGATAGTCGTGGGCCACGGGCAGGTACCAGCCGCTGCCGGGTTCAACCGCAAAGCTGAGTCCCACGAGCTCCGCCCGCATCGGATCGAGGCTGGTGGTCTCGGTGTCGAGCGCGACCATCGGCGCCGCGGTCAGCGCCGCGAGCATGCGCTTCGAGGTCCGTCTCGGCGAGCACCAGCCGATAGCGCCCGCGCTCGGCCGGCGCCGGCGGCTCGCCTGCCGCCTCGCCCTCGAGCTCGCGCAGCCAGGAGCGGAACTCGTAGCGCTCGAGGAGCTCGCGCAACCGCGCGCGGTCCGGGCGGGCGTGGCAGGAGCTCGCGCGGGGCGAACGGCAGCTCGAGGTCGTCTTTCAGGGTGACGAGCGCCTTCGAGCGCGGCAGCCAGGCCGCGGCCGCCCGCAGATGCTCCCCGGCCCGGCCGGGGATGCGCTCGGCCGCCGCGAGCAGCGCCTCGAGACTGCCGTACTCGGCCAGCCACTTCGCGGCCGTCTTCTCCCCGCACTTCTCGACGCCACGCACGTTGTCCACCTTGTCGCCGACCAGGGCCAGGAAATCGGGGATCTGGGCGGGCGACACCCCGAACCTGGCGCGCACCCCCTCCTCGTCGAGCACGGTGCCGGTCATCGTGTTGACCAGCCGGATGCGGGGGCCGACGAGCTGGGCGAGGTCCTTGTCGCCGCTCGACACCGTGACCTCGATCCCCTCGGCCGCGGCGCGCCGGGCGAGGGTGGCGATGACGTCGTCGGCCTCGACCCCGGGGATGCGGATCACCGGGACGCCGAGACGCGCGACGATCTCGACCAGCGGCTCGATCTGGCGGGCGAGCTCCTCGGGCATCGGCGGCCGCGTCGCCTTGTAGGCGGGGTCGAGCGCGTGGCGGAAGGTCGGCCCGCCGGCGTCGAGCACGAAGGCGAGGTAGTCGGGCCGCTCGCGCAGGGCCGCGCGCACCATGTTCAGCACCCCGAACATCGCCCCGGTGGGCTCGCCGGCGCGGTTGCTGAGCGGCGGCAGGGCGTGGAAGGCACGGAACAGGTAGCCCGAGCCGTCGATCAGGTACAGTGTCGGGGAAGGCATGGGTCACGCCTCCGGGCCCGGGGATTCTAATCGGGTGCCGCGGGCCGCCATCCGCCGGGGATGACGATGAGAGCCGCGCCGCTCCTGCTCCTGCCGCTGCTCGCGCCCGGGCTCGCGACCGCGGAACCCGCGCGCGAGGAGGCGCCGCTGCCGGAGAAGGTTCCTCCGCCCGACGAGCCGCCGCCGACGGTGCGCATCCGCCGGGTGCGGGAGGACCTGGTGATCGAGTACCGCCGCGGCGGCCGCCTGTGGATGGTGCGGGTCGAGCCGCGCCATGGCCCGCCCTACCACCTCATCGACACCAACGGCGACGGCCGGCTCGATCGCGCGGACAGCGACCTGCCGATCCGTCCGGTCTACTACACGATCTATGCCTGGGACTGAGCGCGGCTGGCTCGGCCGGCTCGCGGCCGCCCACGACGCCCTCGAGGAGGGGCTCGGCACGCTCCTCGCGTGGCTCGCCGTGGCCCTCGCCGCGCTGGTCTTCGCCGTCGCCCTCCTGCGCTACGGCTTCGGCCTCGGCTGGGTGGCCCTGCAGGAGCTCGCCCAGCACCTCCACGCGGCCCTGTTCCTGCTCGGGGCCAGCCTCGCGCTGCGGCGCGACCGTCACGTGCGCGTCGACGTCCTCGCCGCCCGCCTGCCGGCGCGCGCGCGCCTCGCCCTGGAGGCCTTCGGCATGCTCCTCGTGGTGCTGCCCTTCGCCCTCTTCAGCCTGGCGGTGAGCCTCGACTACGTGGCCGCCTCCTACGCGATCGGCGAGGGCTCGCGGGAGCCGGGCGGGCTGCCGGCGCTGTGGGCGGTCAAGGCCCTGATCCCGGCCTTCGCCCTCCTGCTCGCGCTGCGCGCCCTCGCCCTCGGTCTCGCGGCGGCGCATCGCCTCGCCCGCCCTCCGGGATGATGCTCCTCCTGCTCCTGCTGCTGCTCGCCCTCCTCCTCGCGCTCGGCGTGCCGGTGGCCTTCGCCCTGGCCGGGGCGGCGCTGGCCAGCGCCCTGCTCGGCGCGGCACTGGGCGTGTTCGATCTCGGCGTGCTCGCGGCCTTCCCCAACCGCCTGTTCGGGATCATGGGCAACGAGACCCTGCTCGCGGTGCCCCTGTTCGTGTTCATGGGGGTGATGCTCGAGCGCTCGCGGATCGCCGAGGAGCTGCTGGTCAGCATGGCCCGGCTGTTCGGGGGGCTGCGCGGGGGGCTCGCGCTCTCGGTGCTCGCGGTCGGGACGCTGATGGCGGCCTCCACCGGCATCGTCGGTGCCACCGTGGTGACCATGGGGCTGATCTCGCTGCCGGCGATGCTCGCCCGCGGCTACGACCCGCGACTCGCCGCCGGGACGGTCGCCGCCGCCGGCACCCTCGGCCAGATCATCCCCCCCTCGATCATCCTGGTGCTGCTCGGCGACCAGCTCGCCTCGGCCTACCAGCAGGCGCAGCTCGCCCGCGGCGTTTTCTCGCCGGAGACGGTCTCGATCGGCGATCTCTTCGCGGGGGCGCTGCTCCCGGGGCTGCTCCTCGTGCTGCTCTACGCCCTCTACCTCGGGGCGGTCGGCTGGCTCGCGCCGCATCGGGCGCCGGCGGAGCCGGAGCGGCCCGGCCTCGGCGCCTGGCTGGCGGCGCTGCGCCTCGCCCTCGTGCCGCTCGCCCTGATCCTCGCCGTGCTCGGCTCGATCCTCGCCGGCCTGGCCACGCCGACCGAGGCGGCGGCGGTGGGGGCGGTCGGAGCCGGGCTCTTCGCCGCCCTCCGCCGCAGCCTGTCGCTCGCCGTGCTGCGCGCGGTGGGCGAGGAGACGGTGCTGGTCTCGGCGATGGTCTTCGCAATCCTGATCGGGGCCACACTTGTTCAGCCTGGTCTTCCGCGGCCTCGGCGGGGACGAGGCGGTGGCCGGGCTGCTCCACGGCCTGCCGGGCGGCGCCGACGCGGCCCTGATCGCGGTGATGCTGCTCATGTTCCTGCTCGGCTTCGTGCTCGACTTCATCGAGATCGTCTTCGTGGTGGTGCCGATCGCCGCCCCGGTACTGCTGGGGATGGGGATCGACCCGGTGTGGCTCGGGGTGCTGATGGCGATGAATCTCCAGACCTCCTTCCTCACCCCGCCCTTCGGCTTCGCGCTCTTCTACCTGCGCGGGGTGGCCCCCTCCGGACTGCCCACCGCCGCGATCTGGCGCGGGGCGGCACCCTTCGTCGCGCTGCAGCTCCTCGCCCTCGCCCTGCTGCTCGCCTTCCCGGCGCTCGCCACCTGGCTCCCCGCCTTGCTGCGCTGAAGCAGGACGCGCCCCTCGAGGCTCTGCTAAGCTCGCGCTCGGCTTTCGGTCCCGGGAGAGTCCGCATGAATGCCAGCGTCCTCAGCCTCCTGCTCCTCACCCTCGCCGCCGCCGCGGCCGACGCGCGGGAGCTGCCGCGAGAGCGCGGAACCCGCGCGGCACCCGCGGAGACCCAGGTGATCCTCGACTTCGACCGCCTGTTCGCGGTCGGCCCGGCGGGGCTGGTGGTGCTCGATCTCGCCACCGGCCACTACGAGCTCGAGACCGCGGCGGGCAGGCGCTTCGCCGGAACGCTGCCGGAGCTGCCTGCCGAGAAGAGCACGCGCGGGATCCCGAGCACGGTGTGGGTCAACCGCGTGACCGCGGCCTCGAGTCCGGGCGCGGCGCTCCCCAACTGCCGCACCGAGGCGCAGGCCCTGATCCAGGCGGTGAGCCAGGCAGCCGCGACCTGCGCCGCCGCGGGAGGCAATGCCGAGGCCTGCCGCCGCGCCTTCGAGCCGGTGCGGCAGGCGATCGTCACCTTCCTGCAGTGCCTCAGGCCGCGGGGCTGAGGCCGTCGCAGATCGGGGCCCGCCGGGCGGCGGGGCCAGAACGCGGATCGCCATGACCCCTGCCGAGCCGCAGGGGCTGCCGTGTTTCCGCTGGCGGATCCGCCGTCGGAGCGGCACCGAGGCCCCCGCATGCGGATGGCGCGATGCCCGGGCGGCGGCACGGCGCGCCCCACCCGGTCCGAGGGACGCGACCGCGGAGCGGCGCCCCGCCCGGCGCGCTAGGGAGCGAGCAGCCGGCTCGCGCCCTCCTCGATGCGGCGCCAGGGCTCGCTCTGCGCGCGGAAGGCCATCATCGACTCGCGGATCCTGGCGCTCATCGGGTCGCGCCGGGCGCCTTCGGCGAGCAATTGCTCGGTCTGCTCGCGCAGCGCCTCGAGCACCTCGCCGGGCAGCTCCCGCACCTCCACCCCGTGTTCCTCGATCAGCGCGTGCAGCGCGCGGCCGTTCTGGGCCGCGTACTCGATCCGCATCGCCTCGTTGACCGCCGCGCAGCAGGCGGCGATCAGCTCGCGGAGCTCCTCCGGGAGACGCTCGTAGGCCGGGCGATGGACCACGCACTCGAGCGTCGGCCCGGGCTCCTGCCACCCCGGGGCGTAGTAGAGCCTGGTCACGCGGTGGAAGCCGAAGGCCAGGTCGTTGTAGGGCCCGACCCACTCGCAGGCATCGATGGCGCCGGTCTGGAGCGCCGTAAAGATCTCCCCGCCGGGCAGGTTGACCGGCACCGCCCCGAGCCGTGCCATCACCTCGCCGCCGAGGCCGGGAATCCGCATCCTTAGTCCCTTGAGGTCGCCAAGACCCCGGATCTCGCGGCGGAACCAGCCGGCCATCTGCATGCCCGTGTTGCCGGCCGGGAAGGGCACGAGGTTGAAGGGCGCGTAGAGCTCGCGCCACAGCTCGAGGCCACCCCCGTGGTGGAGCCAGGCGTTCATCGCCTCGGCATCGAAGCCGAAGGGCACGGTGCAGAAGTAGGGCGCGGCCTCGGCCTTCCCCTTCCAGTAGTAGGCGGCCGAATGGCCCATCTCCGCGGTGCCGCGCGCGACCGCATCGAAGACCTCGAAGGCCGGCACCAGCTCCCCGGCCGCGTAGACCCTCACCGAGAGCCGGCCGCCGCTGGCCTTCGTGATCAGCCGGGCGAGCGCCTGCGCGCCGGTGCCGAGGCCGGGAAAGTTCGGCGGCCAGGAGGTGACCATCTTCCACTGCCACCGTTCGCCGGATCGCCGTCGTCGCGGGCGACCCCTCCCCGGCCGGACGCGAGCACGCCGCGAGCAGGCTGGCCGAGGCGGCGGAGAGCAGGAAGTCGCGGCGGCGCATGGCGGCTCCGGGTCGGGATCGGCAGGTGCGAGGGTGCCTAGGTTAGCAGCCGGCCGCGCATCACGCCGGCGCCATGACGCTGAACGCCGCCGAAATCTCGCAGGCCACTCGCCGTCCCGGGCCAGCCGCGGTGCCGCGTAACATGGCGACGAACGGCTCGAGAGGGGTTTGCGCGATGCGCGAGCGTTTCGGTCCCTACCAGGTCATCGCCGAGCTCGGCCGCGGCGGGATGGGCGCGGTCTACAAGGCCTTCGAGCCCGAGCTCAACCGCCACGTGGCGATCAAGGTGATGTCGGAGGCCCTCGCCCACGATCCGGTGGTGGTCGAGCGCTTCCTGCGCGAGGCGCGGGCGATGGCCGCGCTCAGCGACCCCCACATCATCCAGATCTACACCATCGGCACCGAGGAGGGCCAGCCCTACTTCGCGATGGAGTACATCGAGGGCGAGTCGCTCTCCGCCAAGCTCAAGCGCGAGGGGCGGCTGGCGCCGGCGGAGGCGCTCTCGATCCTGCACCAGACGGCGGCGGGTCTCGCCAGCGCCCACGACCGCGGGGTCGTCCACCGCGACATCAAGCCCGGCAACCTGATGATCACCCGGCGCGGCCTGGTCAAGATCGCCGACTTCGGCATCGCGCTCTCGACCCGCGACCTCTCCCGCAAGCTCACCTCGACCGGCGAGTTCGTCGGCACGCCGGGCTACCTCTCGCCCGAGGTCTGCCTCGGCAAGCCGGTGGATGCGCGCTCGGACATCTTCAGCCTCGGCATCGTGTTCTTCGAGATGCTGACCGGGCAGATCCCCTTCAGGGAGGAGAGCCCGCTCGGGATGATGCTCGAGGTGGTGAAGGCCGAGATCCCCGACGTGCGGGAGCTCGGTGCCGAGGTGGACGAGGCGATCGCCGCGATCCTGCGCCGGATGATCGCGAAGGAGCCGGAGGACCGCTTCCAGGACTGCCACGAGCTCGCCTCCGCCGTCGCCGCGCACCCGCTGCTGGCCGGACGGACGGCGCCCTCCGCCACCCTGCGCGGCGGGGCAAGCGCCGGCGCGCCCGCCGCCGCCACCGTCGCCGTCGCAGCCCACCCCGGTCTCGATCCGACAGCAGGCGGCCGTCCAGCCCGACCCGCTGCGCGACAGCCGCGGCGCCCTAGTCCGGGTCGAGGAGCCGCGTCCCGCCCCGCGGCGGCGGTCCCTGGCCCCGATCGCCGCGGTCCTCGGCCTCGTCCTCGTCGCGGGGGCGGTGTGGGCCTTCCGCGAGCAGATCCCCTTCCTGAAGCCGCAGCCGCCCTCGGAGGAGCTCGCCGCCTCCCCCGTCGCCGCCGAGGCGCCGCCGCGCGATCCCGCTCCCGTGGCGGCGGAGCCTCCGGCGACCTCCCCTGCGGCGGCCGCCGCCCCCGTCGCAGGCGGGAGCGCCAGCTCGAGCCTCTTCGACGTGCTGCTTGGGACGCGCCCCGGCACCACCCCGGCCGAGGCGCCGCCGGGCTCCGCCTCCGTCGCGGCCGCCGAACCGGCAAGCGCCACCCCGGTGACCTCCGAGGCCGGCGGGGCGACCGCGGCGCCGAAGTCCGCCGGCTCCGCTCCGGGCCTGGTTGCCGGTGTTCCCGACGCCCGGGGGCAGGGCCCGGGCGCGGAGGCCCCGGCGAACTCCGGTCTCGGCGCGAGCGAGGGCCAGGCCGCCGCGCCCCCCATCCCGGCCGAGGCGCCCTCCTCCGCGCGCCCGGCCGCGGCCGCCGCGGGCGGAGTGGCGACCACGGGCCGCTCGCGCGCCGCGGGCGCCGGCGAGACCCGCCTCGCGCGGCGGGAGGCCGTCCCCCTGCGCTCCGCGCCGCGGCTGGCCGTGGTCGCGGTCGGCGACCCGATCCTGACCCGGCCGGTCGAGCAGCGGCCTGACGGAGCTGCTCGAGGGCGAGGGCTTCGAGCTGATCGACACCGAGCTGGTGCCGGGGCTGTCGGGGCTCCGCGACGCCGGCGGCGTCGATCTCGCCGCGCTCATGGGCCGCCTCAAGCCCCACGCGGAGCTCCTCGTGCTGGTCCGCGCCGAGCCCCTCGGCTCGCAGCTCCTGACCTACTACGGGGAGGCCTCGACCCTGTACTCGGCCAATCTCCAGCTCCGCGCCTACTCGCTCGCCGAGAGCCGCGCGCTCGGGGCGGGCTGGCGGGAGAAGGTCGACTTCACCACCCTCAACGCCGAGCAGCAGGCCGCCCAGGCGCTGCGCCCTCATCTCTCCGCGCTGCTCGACGCGCTCGCCCCCTACCGTCCGGCGCGACGCGGCTGAGTTCGGCGAGGAGCCCGGCTCAGCCCGGCAAGCGCTTGCAGCGGTACATCGCGAGGTCGGCTCGCGCGATGAGCTGGTCGACGGTCTCGCCGGGCGCGGCGAAAGCCACCCCCACGCTCGCGCCCGGATGGTCGAAGACGGCGCCGTCGAGCTCATAGCGGCCAGCCAGGGCCGCCGTCAGGCGCTCGGACGACAATCCTCGCCATCGCCGGCCATCTCGGCGAGCACCGCGAACTCGTCACCGGCGTAGCGCGCCACCATCGCGCCGGCGGGCGCGGCCGCGCGCAGGCGGCGGCCGACCTCGATCAGGAAGCGGTCGCCCACGGCGTGGCCATGGCGATCGTTGATCGCCTTGAAGTCGTTCACATCCACGAAGGCGAAGCACAGCGGCGCATCCCCAGGTCGCCGCGGCAGGCGGCGCGAGAGCTCGGCGAGACGGGCGCACCGGTTGGGCAGCCCGGTGAGGGAATCGGTGAGGGCCGCGCGCAAGCTCGCCCTGGGCATGGAGGAGCTCGGCCAGCGCCAGCTCCCGGGCGAGCTGCGCCGAGATCAGCTCGGCGAACACCTCCAGCACCTCGCGGTGCCGCGGATCGAGCGCAAGCGGCTCGCGGCTGGCCAGGCACAGCGTGCCCTCGAACCGTCCGGCGATGCGGATCGGTGCCATCGCGTAGCCCCGGATGCCGAGCGCGATCGCCGCCTCCGCGTCCGGGAAGCTCTCCGCGACCTCCCGGCAGCCCAGGGTGCCGGCCTCGAAGGCCCGCCGACAGAGCGTCTCCCGCCAGGGCACGGTGAGGCCCGGAGGGGTGTCGAGCCCGCCGCGGCGGTGGGCGAGGAGCACCTGCTGCACCCCGCGCTCCTCGTCCACCACCGTGAGATAGGCGACGTCGTAGCCGGTGAGGCGGGCGAGGGCCGCAAGGCTGCGCTCCACCAGCGTGGCCGCGCCGCTGCCGAGCGGCAACCTGGCGGCGGTGGGATCGACCGCACCCATGACGCCTCCATTCTCGCCGGGCGCCGGGAGCGCGCAGCGTGAGGGCTCGCGGTGCCCGGTCAGAAGCTGCGGCGCGCCCCGGCGCTGAAAAGGAACTGGTCAAAGTCGCGATTCCCGAGCAGTCCCTCGAGCTCCGCGAAGGCGGACCACCCGCCGCCGAAGACCGTGACCGCGCCGAGCGCCGCCTCGGCGTAGCTGCGGTCGAGGGCATCGCGCTCGAAGACGATCGGGGTGCGACGGGGATCGGCGGCGAAGGCCGCGGCCGCGAGTGGCGGCGAGGCGCGAAGCTCGCGAAGCAGGGTCGCGCGCAGGTAGGGCTGGAACACGCCGCCCCCGAAGGAGCCGGCGTGGGCGAGCTCGAGCCCCAGATTCACGGTGTGTGAGATCAGCCGGTTCCGCCCCCGGGCGAGGGCGAGCCCCGCACCGCCGCTCTCGACGAAGGGCTCGATCACCACCCGGCTCCAGTCGCTCGCCAGGCGCAGCGAGAGGCTGGTGGCGCCGAAGGCCAGATTGCGCTCGAGCGCGGCTCCGGCGCGCGTGTGCCCGCCATCCGGCCGCGCCACGGCGAGCGCGTTCACGCCGAGCGTGCTCTGGTTCGGCTGCCCGGCGTTGAGCACCAGGGTGTAGGCGATGCGCCGCTCGAGATCGAGATCGCGATCGCCGTGGCCGGCATAGAGGTTCACCCCCCATCCCTCCGCCGGGGTGCCGTCCAGGAACAGCGAGAGCGAGCGCTCGCGGCTGTCCGCGCGCCCGGCATCGGCGAGGAAGCGGCGCTCGGCGCGGGTGCGTGACGACCAGGGCTCCGAGCACCCAGCGCTCGCCGAGACGGCGCTCGATGCCGAGGCCGATGCGCGCCAGATCGCCGCGGAAGCCCGCCTCCCGCGCGCCGGCCGCTGCGCTCGTGCTCGCCGAAGCCGAGCACCAGCTGCAGCCCCCAGGGCTCCTCCTCGGCGAGCGCGACCCGCTCCTCGGCGTGGCTGCGCCTCTCGCTCGCCCCGCCGGGCTGGGCGGGAAGCTGGCCCAGGCGATTGCCGATCGCCGCCGCCGAGCGCCTGGCGCCGGAACCCGGCCCCGCAGCGAGGATCTCCGCGCAGCGCTGCGCGAACTCGCTGCTCGCGGGGGCGTTGGCGCAGACCGCCACCCAGGCGGCATCGAGCGCCTGCTCGGGGGTTCGGCGAGCGCCGGCTCCGCCGCGAGGCGAAGCTCGGGCGCCCGGGCCTCGCCGCGCGCCTCGATGGCAACCCGCCTTCCGCCCTCCATCGCCCGCTCGGCACGCACGTCGAGCAGGGGCGAGTCGAGGGGACCGGCGAAGATGATCCGCCCGCGCGCGATGTCCAGCTCGGTCCCGTAGGCGGAAAAGCGCCCCTCGACCTGAAGCGCGCCGAAGGCAGCGGTCGGCTGACCGGACCGCTCGCGCAGGTGGACCACCCCGGAGAGCCGGGCATCGAGTCCGAAGCCCCTGAGCGCGACCTCCTGCCCCACCTCGAGCAGCAGGTCGGCACTCAGCGGCCATCGCGTGCCGAGCTCCTCCCCGACCAGGACCACGTCGCGCGAATGCGGCTCGGCCGCCTCGAGCCGGCTGAGATCGATCCGGCCGCGCGGAATCGACACCCGGCCTTCGAGCCGCCCTCCTGCCGGGGCGAGCTCGATGGAGAGACGGGGCGAGGCGACCAGACGGAGATCGGGCCGTTCGATCAGGGCGAGCTCGCTGCCCTGCAGCGAGAGGGCGATCGTGCCCTCCGCGAGATCGGCGAGGCCCGCCAGCCGGAGGGTGCCCTCGCCGATCCGACCCTCGCCCGCGATCGCGAGCGCCTCGGGCCGGCCCTTGGCCTCGAGGCTCGAGAAAGCCAGCGCGGTGCCCAGGGAAGGAAGTTCGAATGCAAGACCGTCGGCGGCGAGGAACAGCCGCACCCCCGACTCCTGCTCTCGGGCGATGGCGGCGCGCAGCCTGCCCGCCAGTCCGGCCACTTCCGGGATCCACGGCTCGAGGGGGCCGAGCTCCACCTCCCCCTCCCGCCTCGCCGAGCCACTCCCCCGAAGCGCGGTCCGCGCGCAGCGAGAAGCGGCCTGCGGGATCGAGCTCGCCCCGGACCTGAACCCGTTCGGGCGAGAGCTCGGCGGCCAGCGAGATCGTCTCCAGCGGCGGCGTTCCTTCGCCGGGCCAGCGCGAGGGCGAAACAGCGAGACAAGCGGGTCACCCCAGAGTCGTCCCACCCCGGCTCGGGCGAGCAGTCGGTCGCGATCGCCGAGGCGCCGCACCAGCCGCGCCTCGGCCTCCAGGCGCAGGAAGCGCCGTTCCGATCCGGTCGCGCGAGCGCCCGCAGCAAGCGTGAGCCGCAGCGCGTGGCCGCGCCCCGGGAGGATCCGGTCGTCGGCCCCCACTCCGGCCAGGCGAAGACTGGGATATGCCAGGAACGTGAGGCGGCGCAGGCCGCCGACCTCGGAGCGCTCGCGCTCGAGCTGGTAGCCGAGGGCGAGGGTCAGGGCCTCGTCGGCCAGCGCCAGATGACGCTCCCCGCGGAGGGCCAGGCGAGCGCTTTCCAGGGCGTCGGTCTCCTGGCGCTCGGCGAACAGGGCGAGCTCATCGAGCGCCAGGGGGTGGTCGCCTGGCCGACGCCAGGCGGCTCCGAGCAGTTGCCGGCGCTGCCCGAGCTCGCCCCGCAAGCCGAGTCGGTCGCCACGGGGATTGAGCCAGAGGCGCTCGTAGGTCGCGGTCGCCCCGATCCCGGAATCGGTGGCGAGCAGGAACCCTGCCGTCCAGCGGTCCCGCGCAGCCGGCGCCAGGGTCAAGCGGACCGCAGCCACTCCCGGCTCGCGCTCGGCATCGATGGAGAGCTCGATGCGCTCGTAGACCTCGAGCGCGGCGAGACGGCGCTGATACTCGGCCAGGCGGGCCGCCGAGAAGGGCATCCCGGGACGGAAGGGGGCAAGGGCCATCACCCGCTCCGCCGCGAGCGGCCCTCCCTCCACCTCGATCGCGCCGAAGCGGTGGCGGGGGCCTCCGTCCCAGACGATCTCGATCTCGACCGAAAGCGCCTCGGGGTCGACGCGCGCCTGCGCGAAGAGCTCGCGGAAGCCGAGGTAGCCGCGCGCGCGCAGCGCCCGCGCGACCGACGCCTTGCTCGCCTCGTAGGCGCGGTGCCGGAAGACCTCCCCCTCCCGCGGGACGAACGCGGCAAGCGCCTCTGCGCCGCGAGCGGCCCGCAGGCCGCCACCCCGCAGAGCGCCACCCACGCGGTGGGTCGTCGGTGCGCAGCACGCATGGCCATCTCCCCACGGACGCCGGCCGGTGCCGGCGGAGGCAGTATAGGATCTCGGCGAGTCTGCGACAGCCCGCGAGAAGGCGGCCACGGGCTCCGCCGGTCGGGCGCCCTGCGCCGATCGCCGGCGAGGACGCATGGGGCGCGACCGCCAAGGCCGGGAGGGGGCCGCCTCTCCGACGTAGGGCTCGGCGGCCTCGCCGGTGCGGCTTGCCGGGCACCCGTCCCGCGCCGCCGGCGCGAGGGGCTGCGGCGAGCGGTTATCCTTGGCCCCCTCACGAACGAGGAGGGGAGGCGATGAGCGAGGCGGAGACGGCACGGCCCGGGCGGATGGCCCGGTTCCTCGATGCCATCGAGCGGGCGGGGAACCGCCTGCCCGATCCGGCGCTGCTGTTCGTGATCCTGATGGTGCTGGTGTGGCTGGTCTCGGCGCTCCTCGCCGGCAGCCGCTTCGAGGAGATCGATCCGCGCACCGGCCAGCCCCTCGAGGTGCGCAACCTGCTTGCCGGCAGCGCCCTCACCGCCTTCATGGCCGAGATGGTGCGCACCTTCGTGAACTTCCCCCCGCTCGGGGTGGTGCTGGTGGCGATGCTCGGCCTCGGCATCGCCGAGCACTCCGGCTTCATCCACGCGGCGCTGCGGGCGCTGCTTGCGGTCACCCCGCGCGCCCTGCTCACCCCGGCGGTGATCCTGGTGGGGGTGCTCTCGCACGTGGCGGTCGACGCCGGCTACGTGCTGGTGATCCCGCTCGGCGGGGTGATCTTCCACGCCGCCGGGCGCCACCCGCTGGCCGGCATCGCCGCCGCCTTCTGCGGGGTCTCGGGCGGCTTCTCCGCGACCCTGTTCGTGCCCTCGAGCCTCGATCCGCTGCTGGCCGGAATCACCCAGGCCGCCGCCCAGATCCTCGACCCCGCGATCGCCATCAACCCGCTCAACAACTACGTCTTCACCACCGCCTCGAGCTTCCTGGTCATGGCGGTGGGCTGGTGGCTGACCGACCGGGTGATCGAGCCGCGCCTTCGCGGCACCACGGTC
This sequence comes from Lysobacterales bacterium, assembly GCA_033582715.1. Lineage (GTDB taxonomy): Bacteria > Pseudomonadota > Gammaproteobacteria > Xanthomonadales > BPKI01 > BPKI01. The sequence goes on from JAVQZZ010000001.1 coordinate 55,229, forward strand.
GACGGCGAGCCGGGCGAGCAGCGGATGGAGGCCGTGACCCCGAGCGAGCGCCGGGCGCTGCTCGCCGCCTCGCTGTCGATGCTGATCCTGCTCGTCCTCTTCGCGCTCTCGCTGCTTCCCGCGAACACCCCCTGGGCGGCCCCGGCGGACAAGCTTCCCCCCGGCCAGCACCCGCTGCTGTCCTCGGCGGCGCCGGTGATGCAGTCGATCGTGCCGCTGATCTTCGTCTTCTTCCTGGTGCCCGGGGTGGTCTACGGCTACCTCTCGGGGGCCTTCCGCAGCCATCGCGACGTCATCGCCGGCATGACCAAGGCGATGGGCGGAATGGGCTACTACGTCGTGATGGCCTTCTGCGCGGCGCAGTTCCTCTACGCCTTCAACCAGAGCAACCTGGGCGTGCTGCTCGCGCTCAAGGGCGCCAAGGCGCTCCAGGCCGCGGGCCTGCCGATCGCCGTCACCCTGATCGGGGTGATCCTGCTCTCGGCCACCGTCAACCTCCTGGTTGGCTCCGCCTCGGCGAAGTGGACGCTGATCGGCGCGATCATGGTGCCGATGATGATGAAGCTCGGGGTCTCCCCCGACCTCACCCAGGCCGCCTACCGCATCGGGGATTCCTCGACCAACATCATCACCCCGCTGCTGCCCTACTTCCCGCTGATCGTGGTCTTCTGCCAGCGCTGGGTGAGGAGTGCGGGGATCGGGACCCTGATCGCGCTGATGCTGCCCTACTCGCTGCTCCTGCTCGCGAGCTGGACCCTGCTGCTGATGCTGTTCTGGGGGCTCGGTATCCCGCTCGGTCTCGGGGCGAGCTACGCCTACCCCGCGGCCGGGTGAGCGGCAGGATCAGTCGCCGCCGCCACCGCCCCCGCCGCCTCCATCGCCTCCGTCGCCGGCGTCGGGATCCGGCGCCCGCCCGGAGGCGGCGGCCGCGATCGGGGGGATCTCGGTGCCGCCGTCGCCCTGCGGCGGCACACTGCCCGGCATGGCGCGAGGCGTAGGCGAGGTAGAGCACCCCGGCCACGAGCAGGACCCCGGCCACCACCAGCGTGACCACCAGCACCGTCATCCCCACCATGCTCCCCTCGGCTTCGCGGCATGGTGGCGGCGGTCGATGACCGCGGGATGACGGCGAAGAACCTGCCTGGGCTAGACTCTTGCGGTTTGCACGCGGAGGGAAACCATGTCCTTGACCCACACCGCGAGCGGCCGCAAGGTCGCCCGCCTCGCCGATGGCCGCTTCCTGATCACCGCGATTCCCGGGGACGGCATCGGCCCGGAGTGCATCGAGGCCACGCTCGCGATCCTCGAGGCGGCCAAGGCGCCGCTTGCCTACGAGATGCGCCAGGCAGGCGCCTCGGTCTTTCGCCAGGGCATCGAGTCGGGAGTGCCCGAGGACACCATCGCCTCGGTGCAGAAGACCCGGGTGGTGCTCAAGGGCCCGCTCGAGACCCCGGTGGGTTTCGGCGAGAAGAGCGCCAACGTCACCCTGCGCAAGCTCTTCGAGACCTACGCCAACGTGCGTCCGGTCCGCGAGTGGCCGAACGTGCGCACGCCCTACTCGGGGCGCGGGGTCGATCTCGTGGTGGTGCGCGAGAACGTCGAGGACCTCTACGGCGGGGTCGAGCACATGCAGACCCCCGGGGTGGCCCAGACCCTCAAGCTGATCACCCGCAAGGGCTCGGAGAAGATCGTGCGCTTCGCCTTCGAGCTGGCCCGCGCCGAGGGCCGGCGCCGGGTGCACTGCGCCACCAAGGCCAACATCATGAAGTTCACGGAAGGGACGATGAAGCGGGTCTTCGAGGAGGTGGCGCGCGAGTATCCCGACCTCGAGGCCCAGCACATCATCGTCGACAACGCGGCGCACCAGCTGGTCAAGAAGCCCGAGCAGTTCGAGGTGATCGTCACCACCAACATGAACGGGGACATTCTCTCGGACCTGACCTCCGGCCTGATCGGGGGGCTCGGCTTCGCGCCCTCGGCCAACATCGGCGCCGAGGTCGCGATCTTCGAGGCGGTGCACGGCTCGGCACCCAAGTACGCGGGCAAGAACGTGATCAACCCGACCGCCGTGCTGCTCTCGGCGGTGTTGATGCTGCGCTACCTCGAGCTCTTCGAGAGCGCGGAACTGATCGAGAACGCCCTGCTCTGCGTGCTCGAGGAGGGCCGGCACCTCACCGGCGACGTGGTCGGCTACGACCGCGGCACCGGGACCCGCGAGTACGCGCAGGCGATCATCGGCAAGCTCGGCGAGCGGCCGAGGAGCGCCTCCGTCCGCCGCTACCGGCCGATCCAGGTTCCCGCCCTGTCGGCCGATCCGGTGGCGGTGCGCCCGAGGCAGCGGCGGGCGGTCGGCATCGACGTCTTCGTCGAGAGCGGCGAGCTGCCCGAGGCCATCGCCCAGCGCATCCAGGCGCTCGTCGCCGCGCTGCCCTTCCGGCTGAAGATGATCTCCTCGCGCGGCACCCAGGTGTGGCCGCCGACCGGCGGCATCACCGACCTGGTCGATCACTATCGCTGCCGCTTCCTGTTCACCAGGGAGGGCGAGCCCGGCGATGCCGACTTCCTCGCCCTGCTCGGCGCCCTATCCCGCGAGCTCCGGTGGATGCACGTCGAGAAGCTGCAGGAGTTCGACTGCGCCCCGGGCTTCAGCAAGGCCCAGGGCGAGAACTGAGCCCCTGGGGCGGGGGCGCGGGCGTCCACCCCAGCCGCGCCGCGATCGCCCGCCGGTAGGCGGTGTCGATCTGCGCCGGCGCTTGGCGCACGTAGCGCTCGGCGCGCTCGCGCGCCTCGCCCTCGAGCCGCGCGAGGTATTCCACCGCCTCCTCCGCGCTCGGCACCCGGCCGTCCTCGCCCGCGAACTTGGGCGGCAGCGCGGTCCACAGCACCGCATCGAGATCCCGCGCCTTGGCCCAGTCCCCGAGCCCCGCGAGTGCCGGCGGGTCGGGCGACCCGCTGCGCCAGCAGCCGATGTGGCGCCGCACGGTTCCCTCGCGCTCGCGCAGGGCCTGAAGCGCCGCCTCGAGCGTCTCTGCGGGGGCGGCCTTCCCGCGCCACGCCTCGAGAGCCGCGAGATCGAAGAGGCTCCACAGCGCTGGCTGCGGCTGCGCCTGCGGAACGATCACCAGGGTGAGGCGCCCGTCGCGCGACACGCGGGCGAACTCGACCGGCACCGCGGGCCCGTCGGTCCGCCACGGCCGGAGCACCGGAAGCTCGCGCGGATCCCAGACCAGCGAGCCCCAGGCGAGACAGGCGATGCGCATGGCGGACTCCCCAAGGCCGAGGCCGTGAGCATCCCGCAGGACGGAACCGGGGGCAAGCGACCGTGGCGAGCCTCGCCCCCTGCCGCCCCCGTTCTTCGCCCAGGCGCTCGCCCTGCCCGTACGGAGGACGCGGCCTCACGGCCCGGACGCCCCCCGCCCCCCGTCGGAGGGCCCTAGCCCGGCAGCTCGACGAAGTCGGCGATGGCGCGGAAGGGCCGCTCCGCGGCCGAAAGCAGCGCGAGGCGGTTGCGGCGCAGCGCCGCATCCTCGCACAGCACCAAGACCTCGGTGAAGAAGCGCTCGAGCGGCCCCGCGAGGCGGGCGAGCACGCCTAGCGCCTCACGATAGGCACCGCTCGCAGCGGCCCGCTCCGCCCGCTCGCCGATCGCGCGGAGCTCCTCCCAGAGCGCGCGCTCCGCAGGCTCCGCGAACCGCTCCGGTTCGGGCTCGCGTAGGACTTCCTCGCCGGACTTGCGCAGGATGTTGCGGATGCGCTTGCCCGCGAGGATCAGGACCTTGGCCTCGGGCTCGCGGAGGAAGGCGGCAAGGGCCTGCAGCCTGCGCCAGAAGTCGGGGAGGGCCGGGGGCGCCACCGCCGCGACCGCCTGGAACACCTCCGGCGGGATCCCGTCCTGGAGCGCCTCGGCGCGAAGCCGCTCGACGGTGAAGCGGTAGAGTTCCTCGGGCGAGGGGCGCTCCGGGGTCGGCTGGAGCGCCGCCGCCTGGGCGAACCAGGCCGGGAGATCGATCGCCACCTCGCGCGCGATCAGGATCCGCGCGAGCCCCGCCGCCGCGCGGCGCAGCGCGAAGGGATCCTTCGCCCCGGTCGGGCGCAGGCCCCGCGGCGAAGCCGCCGGCGAGGGTGTCGAGGCGGTCCGCGATCGCGAGCACGACCGCGAGCGGCCCCTCGGGCAGGCGGTCCCCCGCCCCGCGCGGGCGGTAGAAGTCCTCGAGCGCCGCCGCCAGCTCCGGATCGAGCCCCTGGGCCTCGGCGAGGCGGCGGCCGACGGTGCCCTGGAGCTCGGGGAACTCCCCGACCAGGCGGGTCATCAGGTCGCAGCGGGCGAGCCGCGCCGCCTGCCGCGCCCGCTCCGGATCGAGGCCAAGGCCAGGGGCGAGCCTCGCCGCGAGCTCCCCCACCCGCTCGCACTTGTCGCCGACGCTGCCGAGTGCCTTCTGGTAGACCACGCCGGCCAGCGCCGGGTAGTGGGAGGCGAGCGGCGTGGCGCGATCCTGGTCCCAGAAGAAGGCGGCATCGGCGAAGCGCGGCCGGATCACCCGCTCGTAGCCGTGGCGCACCCGCGCGGGATCGCGGCTGTCGAGGTTGGCGATGCCGAGGAAGCTGCTCGCTCAAACTCCCGTCCGGATGGAGCAGCGGCACGAAGCGCTGCTTCTGCACCATCGTGGTGCTGCAGGACCTCGGGCGGGACGCGCAGGAACTCGCGGTCGAAGGCGCAGGCTCACCGCCCGCGGCCACTCGGTGAGCGCGACCAGCTCGGCGAGCAGGGCCTCGTCGAGGGCCGGGGACGAGCCCGAGCGCCGCCGCCTCCCGCGCCACCTCCTCGCGGATGCGGGCGGCGCGCTCGGCCGGATCGGCGAGCACCCGCGCCGCGCGCAGGTCTTCGAAGGTAGGAGGAGGCATCGCGGATCGGCACCGGGCCGGGGTGGTGGAAGCGGTGGCCGCGGCTCTCCCGGCCGCTTTCGAGTCCCGAGCGCCTCGCCGGGCACGACCTCGCCGTCGAGCAGGATGACCAGCCAGTGCACCGGCCTGCACGAAGCGCCGCTCCCCGCTCCCCCAGCGCATGGGTCGCGCCGCCGGCAGGGCGGCGAGGCTCTCCCCGACCAGCGCCGGCAGCAGTTCCGCGGTCGGTCTTCCGGGAACCGTTTGGCGGTGCACGAAGAAAGCGCCCTTCCCGGTCTCGACGAGCTCGAGCGCCTCCGGCCCCACCCCCGCCGAGCGGGCGAAGCCGAGGAGCGCCGGCGTCGGCCGGCCCTCGGCATCGAGCGCCGCCGCCCGGCCGGGCCCCCGCCGCTCGACCACCCGGTCCGGCTGCCGGGCCGCGACCTCGCCGCGCACCGCGAGGCGGCGGGGGGTGAAGAAGCACTCGAACTCCCCGCAGGCGATGCCCTGCGCGAGGAGCCGCTCGCAGAGCCCGTCGCGGAAGGCCGCGGCGAGCGAGGGGAGCTCCCCGGGCGGCAGCTCCTCGCAGCCGAGCTCGACGAGAAGCCTGCGCGCGGCGCTCATGCCGCCCGCCCGCCGAGCCCCGGAAACCCCAGCCGCTCGCGCTGGGCGTGATAGGCCTCCGCGACCTTCTGGGCGATCCGGCGCACCCTGAGGATGTAGCCCTGCCGCTCGGTCACCGAGATCGCGCGGCGGGCGTCGAGCAGGTTGAAGACGTGGGAGGCCTTGCACACCTGTTCGTAGGCCGGGAGCGGCAGGGCGAGCTCGACCAGCCTGAGCGCCTCACGCTCGTGGGCCTCGAAGGCCGAGGCCAGCCAGGCCACGTCCGCGTGCTCGAAGTTGTAGGCGCTCTGCTCGACCTCGTTCTGGTGGTAGACCTCGCGGTAGCGCACCGTGCCGGCGGGGGTCTCGGCCCAGACCAGCTCGAAGACGTCGTCCACGTCCTGGAGGTACATGGCGAGCCGCTCGAGCCCGTAGGTGATCTCCCCCATCACCGGGCGGCACTCGAGTCCCCCGGCCTGCTGGAAGTAGGTGAACTGGGTGATCTCCATGCCATCGAGCCACACCTCCCAGCCGATCCCCCAGGCCCCGAGCGTGGGCGATTCCCAGTTGTCCTCGACCAGCCTGAGGTCATGGACCTCCGGATCGATGCCGAGCGCCACGAGCGAGCCGAAGTAGCGCTCGAGGATGTCCTCCGGGTGGGGCTTCATCACCACCTGGAACTGGTAGTAGCGCTGCAGCCGGTTCGGATTCTCCCCGTAGCGGCCGTCCGTCGGCCGGCGGCTCGGCTGCACGTAGGCCGCGTGCCAGGGCTCCGGGCCGATCGCGCGCAGGAAGGTCGCGGGATGGAAGGTCCCCGCCCCGACCTCCAGGTCGAGCGGCTGGACGAGCACGCAGCCCTGCCCGGCCCAGTAGCGGCTGAGCGAGAGGATCAGCTCCTGGAAGCTTGGGGCGGAGGAGGCCATCGGCAGGGGGCGCGAAGCGGCGCGCTAGTATATCCGCCGCCTCTCCTGCGATCCCCGCCGCGTGCGCCCGCCCCTGCTCGTGATCGAGGCCGGCGATCCGCCCGCCGCCATCGCCGCGCGCTTCGGCGGCTTCGCCCACTGGATCCGCTGCGCCGCCGGACTGCGCCGCGAGGAGGCGCGGGCCTGCCGACCGCACCGCGGCGAGCGGCTGCCCGACCCGCGCGCGATCGCCGGCGCGATCGTCAGCGGCTCCCCGGCCAACGTCACCGAGCGCCTGCCCTGGATGGAGGAGAGCGCGGCCTGGCTTCGCGAGGCAGCCTCCCTCGGCCGGCCGCTGCTCGGCATCTGCTTCGGCCACCAGCTCCTCGCCCATGCCTTCGGCGGACGGGTGGACTTCAATCCCCGGGGACGCGAGATCGGCACCACGACGATCCGCGCCCGGGACGGCGGCTTCGCGGGCGACCCCCTGCTCGCGGGACTGCCCGACAGCTTCCCGGCGCATACGACCCACGAGCAGACCGTGCTCGAGCCGCCGGCCGGGGCGAGGGTGCTCGCCGCCTCGGACCGGGACGACTGCCAGATCCTCCGGCTCGGCGAGCGCGTCTGGGGCCTCCAGTTCCACCCCGAGTTCTCGGCCGCGATCATGCGCGCCTACATCCGCGAGCGGGAGGAGGGCGTGGCCGCCTCGGGGCTCGACCCGCAGGCCCTCCTCGCCCGCGTCCGCCCCACGCCCCATGCGCGCCGGCTGCTCCGACGCTTCGCGGAGCTGTCTGGCCGGCCTCCCTGCTAGGCCGACGGTCCCCCGCGCCCTCGCCCACATCCGCCAGCAAGAGGGACTCCGGCGAGGACAGGCGATCCGACCCGCCTACCGCGCACCGAGCGTAGCCCTCGGCCTTCAATCCGACCCCAGGCCCGGGGCGGTTCCGACCGGCGTCGCAGCCGCTGGGACTCCCCTGCCTATACTCCCGAGCGGAGCCGACCATTCCTTCTCCTCCTCCATGCTCCGTCTCGAGGAGCTCACCCCCAACGCCCAGGTGCGCGGCCTGATCGCGGAGCAGGCGGTCACGGTCATCCAGGTTCGCTGGTTCGGCTCCGAGGCGGTCGAGGTCACCTACCGCAAGCCCGACGGAGCCATCGCAAGCCGGATCCTCTATCGGGGCGACGAGTCGGCGCTCGAGCCGGTCGCCCGAGGCCGGCCGTGGAGCTTCGACGGGGACGGAGCGGCCTTCCGCCTCGCCGCCGAGGCTTACCGCATCCGCCTCGCCTACCTCTTCGATCCGCTGCTCGCGATCCACACCTCGGAGGTCGAGCCGCTGCCCCACCAGATCACCGCCGTCTACGAGGCGATGCTTCCGCGCCAGCCGCTGCGCTTCCTGCTCGCCGACGACCCCGGCGCGGGCAAGACCGTCATGGCCGGCCTCCTGATCAGGGAGCTGATGGCGCGCGGCGACGTGGAGCGCTGCCTGATCGTCTGCCCGGGCAGCCTCGTCGAGCAGTGGCAGGACGAGATGCTTCGTCGCTTTCAGCTGCCCTTCGCCATCCTGACCCGCGAGGCGGTCGAGTCGGCGCCTCAGGGGAACTGGTTTCGCGAGCACGATCTGGTGATCGCCCGGCTGGACAAGCTGGCCCGTGACGAGAGCCTCCAGGCCAGACTCGAGGAACCCCACTGCGTGTGGGACCTGGTGGTGATCGACGAGGCCCACAAGCTGAGCGCCCGCTACTTCGGCGGCGAGGTCAAGTTCACCAAGCGCTACCGCCTAGGCCAGCTCCTCGGACGGCTCACCCGCCACCTGCTCCTCCTGACCGCCACCCCGCACGACGGCAAGGAGGAGGATTTCCAGCTCTTCATGGCCCTGCTCGACGCTGACCGTTTCGAGGGTCGCTTCCGCGACGGCGTGCACTCGGTCGACGTCTCCGACCTCATGCGGCGGATGACCAAGGAGAGCCTGCTCAAGTTCGACGGCACTCCGCTCTTCCCCGAGCGTCACGCCCACACCGTTCCCTACCGCCTCTCGGAGGCCGAGGCTCGGCTCTATGCCGAAGTCACCACCTACCTTCGCGAGGAGTTCAATCGTGCGGACGCCCTCGCCGACAACCGCCAGGCGGGCACCGTGGGCTTCGCGCTGACCATCCTGCAGCGCAGGCTCGCTTCCTCGCCCGAAGCCATCTACCAGTCTCTGCGCCGGCGGCGGGAGCGGCTCGAATCGAGGCTGCGGGAGCTCGAGCTCCTCGAACGCGGCAGGCGCGCCGAGCAGGTCGCGCTCGCGCCAGGGCAGCAGCTGGAGGCGGAGGACTTCGAGGCGCTCGAGGAGGCGCCGGACGGGGAGGTCGAGGCCATCGAGGAGGAGGTGGCGGACCGGGCCACGGCGGCGCGCACCCTCGCCGAGCTGCGGGCCGAGATCCTGACGCTCAAGGACCTGGAGGCGCTTGCCGACGCGGTGCGGCAGAGCGGAGAGGACCGCAAGTGGATCGAGCTCGCCGGGTTGCTCAATCAGCTCTTTTCTGCGGAGAGCCCCATCGATCGCGCCCAGGGAGCGCAGGGCGATGGGCACGCCTCGGTCGCGGCAACTTCGGGTCCGCGCAAGCTGATCGTCTTCACCGAGCACCGCGACACGCTGAACTATCTCCGGAAGCGGATCGGATCCTATCTTGGCGATCCGGAGGCGGTCGCCGTGATCCACGGCGCCATGGGCCGCGAAGAGCGGGCCAAGGCGCAGGAGGCCTTCAACCACGACCCTCGCGTCCGGGTGCTGGTCGCGACCGATGCCGCCGGCGAGGGCGTGAACCTCCAGCGCGCGCATCTCATGGTCAACTACGACCTGCCGTGGAACCCGAACCGGATCGAGCAGCGCTTCGGCCGCATCCACCGCATCGGCCAGACGGAGGTGTGCCGGCTCTGGAACCTGGTCGCGCTGGAGACGCGCGAGGGTGACGTGTACTACCGGCTGCTCGAGAAGCTCGAGGAGGCCCGGGAGGCGCTCGGCGGGCGGGTCTTCGACGTCCTCGGCAAGCTCGAGTTCGACGGCCGGCCGCTGAAGGAACTCCTGATCGAGGCCGTGCGCTACGGAGACCTTCCCGAGGTGCGAGCGCGCCTGAGCCAGGCCGTGGACCGGGCGGTCGACCGCGGCCGCCTCGCCGAGCTGCTCGAGGAGCGCGCCCTGGTGCGGGACGGCATGGACACGAGCCTCGTGTTCCGCATCCGGGAGGACATGGAGCGCGCCGAGGCGCGCCGTCTCCAGCCGCATTACGTCGAGTCCTTCTTCCTGGAGGCCTTCCGCCAGCTCGGCGGCACCGTGCGCCAGCGCGAGCCGCGCCGCTACGAGATCACCCACGTACCGCCCGCGGTGCGGAGCCGCGACCGGGTCTGGGGACGGCGCGAGGCGGTCCTGACGCGCTACGAGCGCATCGTCTTCGAGAAGAACCTGGTCGCCCCGCAGGGCCAGCCGCACGCCGTCTTCGTCTGCCCCGGCCATCCGCTGCTCGACGCCACCCTCGACCTGATCCTCGAGCGACATCGCGAGCTGCTGCGCCGCGGAACGGTGCTGGTCGACGAGCGGGACCCGGGCACCTCGCCGCGGCTCCTGTTCTTCCTCGAGCACGAGATCGCCGACGGCGTTCCGGCCCGGAACGGCGAGGAGCGCGTGATCTCCCGCCGCGCCCTCTACGTCGAGATCGACGGCTCCGGTGCGGTTCGCCATCTCTCCCACGCCCCCTACCTCGACTACCGGCCGCTCGCGCCACGACGAGCCCCCCATCGAGGCGCTGCTCGCCCGGCCCGAGTGCGCGTGGCTCGACCGGACCCTCGAGGAACGCGCGCTCGAGCACGCGGTCCGCGTCGTGGTCCCGGAGCACCTGCGCGAAGTGCGCGAGCGCAGGCTGCCGCTGATCGACAAGACCGAAGCCGCGGTGCGCGGACCGCCTGACCAAGGAGATCCTCTACTGGGACCACCGGGCGCGCGAGCTCAGGCTCGAAGAGCAGGCAGGACGCGCCGACGCGCGGCTCCACTCCACGGAGGCGCGCCGACGCGCCGACGAGCTCCAAGAGCGCCTTCGGCGGCGGCTCGAGACGCTGCAGCGCGAACGGCAGATCATCGCCCGCCTGCCCATGGTGACCGGGGGGCTGCTCGTCGTGCCTGCGGGGCTCGTCGCCCTTGCTGCCGGACGGCCGCTCCCGCCTGCGGCCGCCACCTCCGACACGCAGGAGGCGGCTGCCCGCGCGCGGGCGATCGTGATGGAGGTGGAGCGCAGTCTCGGCTTCGAGCCGGTCGACCGCGAGGCCGAGCGGCTCGGCTACGACATCGAGAGCCGCGACCCGCGCACCGGGCGGCTCCGCTTCCTGGAAGTCAAGGGGCGCGTGGCCGGCGCGCGCACGGTTACGGTCACGAGGAACGAGATCCTCACCGCGCTCAATGCTCCCGAGAGCTACATCCTCGCCATCGTCGAGTTCGAGGGCGAGTCGCACCGCGTGCACTACGTGCGCCAGCCCTTCCGGCGCGAGCCGGACTTCGGCGTGACGAGCGTCGATTACGATCTGGCGGGACTCCTGACCATCGCCACAGCGCCTGCGTAGAGCCAGCGACATGGACGAAACCGAGCTGCGTCGCTTGATCGCGCAACACGAGGCCGATCGAGTGGAGTTCACAATCGTCGACGACCGACACCGAGAAGTTCTCGGAAGCGGTCTGCGCCTTTGCGAACGACCTGCCGAATCACGGCAAGCCGGGCTACCTGATCATCGGCGTGGACCGGCATGGCAAGTTCGCCGGGCTAAAGATCGACGACGAGACGCTGCGCAACCTGGGCGGGCTGCGTGACGACGGGAACATCCAGCCATTGCCGTCGCTGACGGTCGAGAAGCTGGTCACAGCCGAGGGCGAGGTCGCCGTCGTCACCGTGCAGCCGTCGGCTGTTGCCGCCGGTGCGCTACCGCGGCCGCGTCTGTGTCCGCATCGGGCCGCGGCGCGGGTATGCGACCGAGCAGGAGGAACGGCTGCTGATCGAGCGGCGGGTGTCGCACGCAAAGACGTTCGACGCCCAGCCGTGCCTCGGCAGCACGCTCGACGACCTCTCGCAGGCGCTGTTCTTGAACGAATACCGACAGCAAGCGCTGGCCCCTGAAGTCATCGCCGAGAACTCCCGCCCGCTCACGCACCAGCTCGCCTCGCTGCGCTTCTTCGACCTCAAGAAAGACTGTCCCACCAACGCCGGCATCCTGCTGTTCGGTCTGGACGTCCGGCAGTGGCTGCCGGGTGCCTACGTTCAGTTCTTGCGCGTGGGCGGCGATGCGCTGACCGATCCCGTCCTCAACGAGCGGAAAATCGATGGCGATCTGCTGACGGTGCTGCGCAAGCTCGACATGCTGATCGACGCCCAGCTCACGCAATACCCCGTTCCCGACAGCGTCCTGCGGGAGCGCATCGTCGAGGCCTATCCGCGCGTTGCCGTGCGCGAACTTCTGATGAACGCGGTCATGCACCGCGACTACGCAGCGACCTCTCCGATCCGCATCACCTGGCTGGAGAACCGCATCGAGATCCAGAGCCCGGGCGAACTGTATGGCGAGGCGTCGCCGCAGAACTTTCCGGCGCAGACCAGTTACCGCAACCCGGTCGTGGCAGAAGCCATGAAGGCGCTCGGCTACGTCAACCGTTACGGCACCGGCGTGCGTCGCGCGCAGGAGGCGCTGGCCCGCAACGGCAGCCCGCCGGCCGAGTTCCGTTTCGATGCCGGTTACTTTCTCGCGGTGATCCACAGACGCACATGAGAACGCTCGCCTTCTTCAACAACAAGGGCGGTGTCGGGAAGACGACGCTGGTGTATCACTTGGCGTGGATGCTGGCCGAGCGCGGCGCGACGGTACTGGCGGCCGATCTGGATCCGCAGGCCAATCTCACCAGCATGTTCCTCGACGAGACCGAGCTGGAGCAGTTCTGGCCGGACGGGGATCATCCGCGAACGATTTTCGGCGCCTTGCGGCCGATCCTCCGCGGGCTGGGCGACGTGCAGACGCCCGATGTGCAGCGCATCGGTCCGCGCCTGCACCTCGTCGTCGGCGATCTCGCGCTCTCCACCTTCGAGGACAAGCTGTCCGATGCGTGGCCGCGGTGCCACAACCGCGACGAGTCCGCGTTCCGCATCATGACCGCCTTTCACCGCGCCATGCGCCAGGCTGCGCAACAGGTGCGCGCGGACTGGATCCTGGTCGACGTGGGACCGAATCTCGGGGCGATCAACCGCGCGGCGCTGATCGCCAGCGATTTCGTCGTCATTCCGCTCGGCCCGGACCTGTTTTCGCTGCAGGGCCTGCGCAACCTCGGGCCGTCCCTGCGCGCGTGGCGGGCGAGCTGGGCGGAGCTGCGGACGAGGAACCCGGACCCGCAGCTCGATCTGCCGAAGGGCGGCATCCATCCGGTGGGCTATGTCGTCATGCAGCACGGCATGCGCGAGAACCGGCCGCCCAAGGCATACCAGCGCTGGATCGATCGCTTTCCGGCGGCGTATCGGCGAAGCCGTGCTCGACGAGCCCGCCGACCCGGCGATCGACGCGTCGAACGATCCTCACTGTCTCGCCATGCTCAAGCACTATCGCAGCCTGATGCCGATGGCGATGGAGGCGCGCAAACCGGTCTTTGCGCTCACCCCCGCGGACGGGGCGATCGGCGCGCACGGCGAGGCCGTGCGCCGCGCCGCCGAAGACTTCCGCAATCTCGCGGAACGGATCGCGAAGCGCTGCGAGGCCATCTCGACGGCGGCGCCGGTATGAAGATCCGCAAGAAGCTGATCGAAGTCGCGCTGCCGCTCGAGGCGATCAACGAGGCGAGCGCCCGCGAAAAGAGCATCCGCCACGGCCACCCCTCGACGCTGCACCTGTGGTGGTCGCGGCAAGCCGATTGCAACCGCGCGGGCGGTGATCTTCGCGCAGATGGTGGACGACCCTTCGAGCGTGCCGGAGGAGTTCCCCACCCCCGAGGCGCAGCAGAAAGAGCGCGAACGGCTGTTCCGATCTTCTCAAAGCGCTGGTGCAGTGGGAAAACACCACGAACGAGGAGGTGCTCAACCGGGCACGGGAGGAGATCCGGAGGAGCTGGCGGCGCGCCTGCCGTGATCATCGCGACCACCCGCGCGCGGCCGAGCTCTTCGATCCCGAGCGGCTGCCCGCCTTTCACGACCCCTTTGCCGGCGGCGGCTCGTTGCCGCTCGAGGCGCAGCGCCTGGGGCTCGAAGCCTACGCGAGCGATCTCAACCCGGTGGCCGTTCTCATCTGCAAGGCGATGATCGAGATCCCGCCGCGCTTCGCCGGGCGCGCGCCGGTGAACCCTGCGGCGCGGAGGAGTCTCGCCCATGGCGGCACCTGGCGCGGCGCGCAGGGGCTTGCGGAGGACGTGCGCTCTTACGGGCAGTGGATGCGCGAGGAGGCCGAGCGGCGCATCGGCCACCTCTATCCGCCGGTCGAAATCACCGAGGAGATGGCGAGGGAGCGGCCGGACCTCAAGCCCTATGTGGGCAGGAAGCTCACCGTGATCGCCTGGGTCTGGGCGCGCACCGTGCGCAGCCCCAACCCGGCCTTCGCGAATGTCGAGGTGCCGCTCGCCTCGACCTTCATGCTGTCGACGAAGGCCGGCAAGGAGGCGTACGTGCAGCCGGTGATCGAGGGGCGCAGCTACCGGTTCACGGTCAAGGTCGGCAAGCCGAAAGATCCGGAGGCGGCGAAGCACGGCACCTCGGCCGGCAAGCGGCGCGGCATTTCGGTGCCTGATGTCCGGTGCGCCGATCACCTACGACTACATTCGGGCAGAAGGACAAGCCGGACGGTTGGGCGCGCGGCTGATGGCGATCGTCGCCGAGGGCGAGCGCGGGCGCGTTGTACCTGGCGCCGACGCCGGAGCACGAGGCGGCGGCGCGCGAGGCAAAGCCGGACGTGGAAGCTGGAAGTCGAGATTTGCCACTGGCCCGGTCGGACCAATGTCGTCGAGTACGGCCTCACCAAGTTCGGCGACCTCTTCACCCCGCGCCAGCTCGTGGCGCTGACCACCTTCTCCGATCTCGTCGGCGAGGCGATCGAGCGCGTGCGCCGCGACGCCCTCGCCGCCGGGCTGCCCGACGACGACGTGCCGCTGCGCGACGGCGGCACCGGGGCCCGGGCGTATGCCGAGGCGGTGGGGGTGTATTTAAGCTTTGTGGTCGACAAATGCACTGACTATTGGAATTCGCTTGCAACATGGATGCCGCGAGGCACTGTTGGGCACTTGTTTGCGCGCCACGCGGTGCCTATGACCTGGGACTTTCCCGAGGCAAATCCCCTCTCGGAATTTCATTGTGCCTGGCACGAAGCTGCGGAGTGGGTGGCGACGTCGATCGCGACATTAAGTTGCGATCGTGCAGGGTATGGGCATCAGGAAGACGCCCGAGTGCAGACCGTGTCGCTTTGCAAGATAGTCTCAACCGATCCACCCTACTTCGATAACGTAGGCTACGCCGACCTCTCGGACTTCTTCTACGTATGGCTGCGCCGGTCGTTCAAGAGCGTGTATCCAGAGGTGTTTGCAACGGTTGCGGTACCGAAGGCCGAGGAGCTGGTCGCTACCCCCTACCGGCACGGCAGCAAGGAGAAGGCCGAGCAGTTCTTCCTCGATGGCATGACGCGGGCGCTCGCGCGCATCGCGCGAGCAGGCGCACCCGGCGTTTCCGGTCACGATCTATTACGCGTTCAAGCAGCAAGAAGCGAGGGGAGAGGAGAGAGAGGCAAGCGAGGCGGGTGAGGGTAAACCGGCCGCATCCTCTCACTTCTCACTCCTCTTCACTCACTCCTCGACCGGCTGGGAGACCTTCCTCGACGCGGTGATCCGCGCGGGCTTTTCGATCAGCGGCACCTGGCCGATGCGCACCGAGCGCGGCGCGCGCTCGATTGGCATCGGGACCAACGCCCTCGCCTCCAGCATCGTCCTCGTCTGCCGCCGCCGCCCCGCCGACGCTCCCGACCGCCACCCGGCGCGATTTCGTCTCGGCGCTGAAGCGCGAGCTGCCGGCGGCGCTTGCGGAGCTGCAGCGCGCGAACATCGCCCCGGTGGACCTCGCGCAGGCGGCGATCGGCCCCGGCATGGCGGTGTTCACGCGCTACCGGCAGGTGCTGGACGCGCAGGGGCGGCCGCTGCCGGTGCGCGAGGCGCTGGCGCTCATCAACCAGACGCTCGACGAAGTGCTCGCCGAGCAGGAAGGCGACTTCGACGCCGACACGCGCTGGGCGCTCGCCTGGTTCGAGCAGCACGGTTTCGACGAGGGCGAATACGGGGTGGCCGAGACGCTGTCGAAGGCCAAGAACACGAGCGTGGAGGGCATGCGGCAGGCAGGCATCGTCGAGTCGTGCCGCGGCCGCGTGCGGCTGCTCGAGCCCAAGGAGCTGCCGGCCGACTGGGATCCCGGCGAGGACGCGCGCTTTTCACACTGGAAGGCGGTGCACCAGCTCGTGCGGCGGCTGCAGACGGGCGGCGAGGCGGCGGCGGCGGAACTGGCCGCCAAGCTCGGCAGCCGGCGCCGACACCGCGCGGGAACTCGCCTACCGCCTGTACACGGTCTGCGAGCGCAAGAAGCGCGCCGCCGAGGCGCTGTCGTACAACGCGCTGGTGCAGAGCTGGCCGGAGATCGCGCGGCTGGCGCAGGACGCCGCCGTGTCGGCGCCCGCGCAGCCGGAACTGGGGATTTGACGGAAATACAGCAATACGGCTAGCCTCCTTTGCATGAAAGCCACCATCGACATCCCCGAAGATCTGTACCGCAAGGTCAAGGCCAAGAGCGCGCTGCTCGGCAAGCCGGTGCGTGAGGTGACGATCGAGCTCTACCGGCAGTGGCTCGAGCAGCCTGACGCCTCCCCGGCGCCCGCCGACCCCGACTGGCTGGAGGCGTTCAGGAAGTTGCAGGTGCCAGCGGCCACGCCCGGGCCGACCGCACGCGAGATTCTCGAGGCCGGACGCAACCGCCTGGAGCCCAAACGGTGATCACGGTCGATGCCAGCGTCTGGATCGGCTTTCTCGACTTGAGTGACCCCTTCCACGCCGCCAGTGAAACACTGCTGCAGCACTTGCAGAAATCCGCCACGCCACACTACAGCCCGGAGTTCGCGGCGCTCGAGGTCGCCTGCGCCCTGGCACGTCGGCACCGTGACCCCGATGCCGGACGCACGGCAGCCGGCCTCTTGCGCCGCAACGGCCGGCTTCGGCTGATCGAGACCGCGCGGCTGCTGCCGCTGGCCGAAGAGCTGGGCCCCCGGCTCTCTCTGCGCGGCGCGGATGCGCTCTACGCCGCCACAGCGCAGCTCACCGCCACGAAGCTGGTGACTTGGGACCGCGAACTGATCGATCGCGCGGGCGCGCTTACGCCCGAGGAATGGCTCGCGCAGCAATCCTCATCGAGGTGACACTCCATGGCCCTCACCAATCACGAACGCGTCGGCAAGGCGCTCGAGCAACTGCAACAGGGACTGGGGCCGTTCGTCGAGCGCGAACTCGCCGGGGTCTATGGCGAACGCGCCCCGGAGCAGGCGCGCCGGCTGCTCGCGGCCGAAGACCGCATCAACGGCAACCGGCCGGTCGCGCAGTGGGATGTGGCGGCGCTGCTCAGGGCCGTCTGGGAGGCGTGGAACGACGTGTTCGGCCGGACGCTCGGGCGTGCCGAACGGTCGCTGGTGCAGGAGCTGCGCGACGTGCGCAACCGCTGGGCGCACCAGGAGCGGTTCTCGGGCGACGACGCGTACCGGGCGCTGGACTCCGCGCACCGCCTGCTGCTGGCGGTCTCCGCGCCGCAGGCCGAGACACTGGAGCAGATGAAAATGGACCTGCTGCGCGCGCGCTTCGAGGAACAGGCGCGCGGTGAGCGGCGCAAGGCAGGCGGCTCGCTGATCGAGGCCGCCGCCTTGGGGGCGCTGAAGCCCTGGCGCGAGGTGGTGACGCCGCACCCGGACGTCGCGAGCGGGCGCTACCAGCAGGCCGAGTTCGCGGCCGACCTGTGGCAGGTGCACCTCGGACAGGGATCCGACGAGTACCGCCACCCGGCCGAGTTCTTCCGCCGCACCTTCCCGACCGCGAGCCTGAGGCGCCTGCTGGTGAACGCGGTGCGGCGCCTCGCAGGGCAGGGCGGAGACCCGGTGGTCCAGCTCCAGACCAACTTCGGCGGCGGCAAGACCCACTCGATGCTGGCGCTCTACCACCTCTTCGGCGGCAGCCCGCCCACCGAGCTCGCGGGGGCCGAGGAGGTGCTCGCCGAGGCCGGCGTGAACGCCCTGCCGAGGGTGCGGCGCGTGGTGCTGGTCGGGAACAAGATCTCCCCCGGCAATCCGGCGAGGAAGCCCGACGGCACGGTGGTGCGGACGCTCTGGGGCGAACTCGCCTGGCAGCTCGGCGGCGAGCGCGCCTACGCGCGCGTCGCGAAGGACGACGAACGGGCCACGAGCCCGGGCGACGTGCTGCGCCAACTGTTCGACGAGTTCGGTCCCTGCCTCGTCCTGATCGACGAGTGGGTCGCCTACGCGCGGCAGCTGCACGATGTGTCGGACCTGCCGGGGGGAAGCTTCGAGACCCAGTTCACCTTCGCGCAGGCCTTGACTGAGTCGGCCAAGGCCGCGAAGGGGTGCCTGCTGGTGGTGTCCCTGCCCGCCTCGGATTCTGGCGGCTCGCCCCACACCCAGGCCGACGACCTGGAGGTGGGCGGCTTGCGCGGCCGCGAGGCGCTGGACCGCCTGCGCAACGTCGTCGGGCGGGTGGAGTCCTCCTGGCGGCCGGCGAGCGCCGAGGAGGGCTTCCAGATCGTGCGGCGGCGGCTGTTCGAGCCGATGGCGGCCGACCAGTACAGGCACCGCGACGTGACCGCGCGCGCGTTCTCCGAGCTGTACCGCTCGCAAGGCCAGGAGTTTCCGCCCGAGTGCCGCGACAGCGACTACGAGGAGCGCATCAGGAGCGCGTATCCGATCCACCCGGAGATCTTCGACCGCCTGTACGGCGACTGGTCCACACTGGTGAAGTTCCAGCGCACGCGCGGCGTGCTGCGGCTGATGGCGGCCGTCATCCACAGCCTGTGGGAGAAAGGGGACCGCAGCCCGCTCATCTTGCCGGCGACGATCCCGATCGACGATCCGCGCGTGCAGTTCGAGCTCACGCGGTATCTCTCCGACAACTGGGTGCCGATCATCGAACGGGACGTGGACGGCCCCAACTCGCTGCCGCTGCGGATCGACGCCGAGGTGTCGCATCTCGGCAAGCTCTCCGCCACCCGGCGCGTGGCGCGCACGATCTTCCTCGGTTCCGCCCCGACCGCGGCGGCGCCGCATCCCGGACTGGAGGACCGGCGGGTGAAGCTCGGCTGCGTGATGCCGGGCGAAAGCCCTGCCGTGTTCGGCGATGCGCTGCGGCGACTGTCGGCCGCCGCCACCTACCTGTACGCCGATGGCCCGCGCTACTGGTACTCCACGCAGCCGACGGTCACCAAGCTCGCCGAAGACCGCGCCGAGCAACTGAGGCGCGATCCGGACAAGGTCGTGCACGAACTCGAGCAGCGGCTGCGCACGGATCCGAGGAAGACCGGCGAGTTCTCCCGCATCCATCTGCTGCCGCGCTCGGGTGCCGATGTGGCGGACGATCCGGAAGCACGCCTCGTGGTGCTGGGGCCGGAGCATCCCTACAGCCGGGAGCCCGGCAACGCGGCCGAGCAGGCGGCGCGCGCGATCCTGGAGGCGCGCGGCAACGGGCCGCGGCTGTTCCGCAACACGCTGGTGTTCCTGGCCGTCGACAAGACGCGCTGGCAGGATCTGGAGCAGGCGCTGCGCATGTTTCTCGCTTGGCAGTCGATCCTGGAGGAGCGCGAGGCACTGAACCTGACGCCCTTCCAGGTTCGGCAGGCCGAGACGCAGAAGCAGGCGGCCGACGGGGCGGTGGAGGCGCGGTTGCCGGAGGCGTACCAGTGGCTGCTCGTGCCCGAGCAGAAGGACGCGGCCGCGCCGATCGAATGGCAGGCGCTGCGGCTGACGGGGACGGAGGCGCTGGCCGTGCGGGCCAGCCGCAAGCTGCGCAACGAGGAGCGGCTGATCACAAACCTCGGGCCGGCGCGGCTGCGCATGGAGCTGGACCGCGTGCCGCTGTGGCGCGGCGATCACGTGCCGGTGACCCAGCTCGTCGAGGATTTCGCGCAGTTCCCGTACCTGCCGCGTCTTTCCGGCCCTTCGGTGCTCGTCCGGGCGATTCGCGAGGGGGTGGCGCTGCTCACCTGGGAGCGGGACTCCTTCGCCTTCGCCGAGCGCTACGACCAGGCGGAGGGCCGGTACCAGGGGCTCTGCGTGGGCGAGCATCTCGATCCCCAACGGGTCGAGCGCGGGCTCGTCGTCCGTCCCGAGGTCGCGCGGGCCCAGCTCGAGCGGGAGCGGGCCGCCACAGTGTCCATACGGGTCGAGGAGCCTCGTCCCGGCCTTGCGCAGGCCAGCGCCGCCGCCATCGCGCGCGAAGCGCCTTCCCCGCCCCGCCCGCGGCGCTTCTATGCGGTCGCGAGGCTCGACCCGCACCGTCTCGCCCGCGACGCGGAGCGGCTTGCGGAGGAAGTGCTCGCCCATCTCCTTGCCCAGCCCCGCGCCGAGCTCACCGTCCAGCTCGAGATCGAGGCCCGACTCCCGGAGGGCGCCGACGAGCGCCTCGTGCGGATCGTGACCGAGAACTGCAGTGCTCTCGGCTGCCGGCAGCACGGTTTCGAGAGGGAGTGAGAAGCCCCCCGCGCGCCGTCGGACGGATCCTCCGAGCGCACCGCAGGTTCTCCCGGCGGACGATCTCGCCCGAGCCGAGGGGCTTCCTCCCCTGCCCCTCCTAGTTCCCTGCCGACTCGGCGGACAGCGCGAACACCGCTGACAGCGCCGAGGGCTGACACCGGAGGCGTCCCCAAAGACCGGCGCGCCGCCCGGTGAAGGGAGCGTGCGAAGGGCGCGCGATCCGCAACGCGGCACCCGGAAACGCAGGAGGTGGTCGGCGGCGCACGGCACCCCAAATCCCGACCGACGGGCTTGAGGCTGAGTCTCGTGTCCCCGACGAATCCGTCGATGCGCCCTGCGTCTTCCCCGCCGAAGAATCCTCAGAAGGATCGCCCGGGACGTTGCGTTCCGATCAGGTCAACCGGAGGTTTTCCAAAAATCCTAGGTAAATCATCCACTTAGGAAGTGGGCCCAGCAGGACTTGAACCTGCAACCGACGGATTATGAGTCCGCTGCTCTGACCGTTGAGCTATGGGCCCGGCGGCAGGCCGGCTTCCGGGATCTCAGTCGTCCTGGAGGAAGCTGCGCAGCTTCTCGGCGCGCGAGGGGTGCCTGAGCTTGCGCAGCGCCTTGGCCTCGATCTGGCGGATGCGCTCGCGGGTGACGTCGAACTGCTTGCCGACCTCCTCGAGCGTGTGGTCAGTGTTCATGTCGATGCCGAAGCGCATCCGCAGCACCTTGGCCTCGCGCGGGGTGAGCGTGGCGAGCACGTCGCGCACCGTCTCCTGGAGCCCGACGTTGGTCGCGGTCTCCACCGGCGACTCGATGCTGGTGTCCTCGATGAAGTCGCCGAGATGGGAGTCCTCGTCGTCGCCGATCGGGGTCTCCATCGAGATCGGCTCCTTCGCGATCTTGAGCACCTTGCGGATCTTGTCCTCCGGCATGTCCATCCTGCGCGCGAGCTCCTCCGGCGTTGGCTCGCGGCCGTACTCCTGCAGCATCTGCCGGCTGATCCGGTTGAGCTTGTTGATCGTCTCGATCATGTGCACCGGGATGCGGATGGTGCGCGCCTGGTCGGCGATCGAGCGGGTGATCGCCTGCCGGATCCACCAGGTGGCGTAGGTCGAGAACTTGTAGCCGCGCCGGTACTCGAACTTGTCCACGGCCTTCATCAGGCCGATGTTGCCCTCCTGGATCAGATCGAGGAACTGGAGCCCCCGGTTGGTGTACTTCTTCGCGATGGAGATCACCAGGCGCAGGTTGGCCTCGATCATCTCCTTCTTGGCCTTGCGCGCCTTGGCCTCGCCGGTGGCCATCTCGCGGGCGAGCTCCTTGATCTCGCCGATGCCGAGCCCGCACTGCTGCTCGATCTCGATCAGCTTCTGTTGCTCGGCCTTGATCGCCTCCCTGTGCTCGCGCAGGGCCTCGGCCCACTTCTCCTTGCCGCAGCGCCGGAGCACGTTGTCGACGAAGCGCAGGTTGGTCTCGTGGCCGACGAAGGACTTCGAGAACTCCGCCTTCGGCATCCGCACCCGGTTCTGGCACAGGTCGAGCACGGCGCGCTCGCGGCTGCGGACGGCGTTCGCGGTCTCGCGCAGCTTCCGCACCATCTCGTCGAACAGCGACTGTGCGAGCTTGAGCTGGAGGAAATCCTGGAGGAACTCCGCCTTGAGCTGCTCGTAGCGCTGGGCGGCGCGACCGCCCTCGGCCGCCTTCGCCGCCGCACGGCGCAGCTTGGCGAACTGGGCCCGCAGCGACTCGATGCGGCGCCGGACCTCCTCCGGATCGGGCCCGACCGGAACCCGCGCCGCCGCGCCCTCGCCCTCACCCTCCTCACCGTCGAGGCTCTCCTCCTCGAAGGCGGCCTCGACCTCGGCCGGGGGAACTCGGCGTCGCCGCCCTCCCCGCCGGCGGACTCCGCGAGCTCCGCAGGATCGCGGAAGCCGGAGATCACGTCCGCGAGGCGGCGCTCGCCCCTGCGGTAGGCCTCGTAGCTCGCGAACAGGAGCTCGACCGCCGGCGGGAAGGACGCGAGCGCGGTCGCGACCTGGTCGAGCCCCGCCTCGATGCGCTTGGCGATCTCGATCTCGCCCTCGCGGTCGAGCAGCGGCACCACGCCCATCTCGCGCATGTACATCCGCACCGGATCCGTGGTCCGGCCGGACTCCTCGTCGGCGACGGCGAGGGCCGAGAGCGGCTCCTCCGCCGCCGGCTCCTCCTCGACCACGGAACCGGTGCCGAGGAGCAGGGGATCGCTGTCCGCGACGTCCTCGTGGACGTCGATCCCCATGTCGCTCAGCATGTTGATGACGTCCTCGATCTGGTCGGGATCGATCACCTCCTCGGGGAAGTAGTCGCTGATGTCCGCGTAGGTCAGGTAACCCTGCTCGCGGCCGCGGGTGATCAGCGCCTTGAGGTCGGCATCGGGCTCGGCGTTGGGGGGAAGGGCGCGTCGGACACGGCTTGAAGGGCTTCTCCGGGCAGAACCCTGTAGTCTACGACAGCGACCGCGAGCGGCGGTCACGAACTCCAATGCCGCGACGGCGGGTGACGGCGGCGTTCAGTCCGCGTTCAGCAGGAAGCTCACCGGCCCGTCGTTCACCAGCATGACCCGCATGTGGGCACCGAAGCGCCCGGTTTCAACCCGCGCGATCCGCCGCCGGCAGGCCTCGACCAGCGCCTCGAAGAGGCGGCGGCCGAGCTCGGGGTGGGCCGCAGTGCTGAAGCTCGGGCGCATGCCCTTGCGGGTGTCGGCCGCCAGGGTGAACTGGCTCACCAGCAAGAGCCCCCCGCCGACGTCGCTTAGCGAGCGGTTCATCCGGCCGGAGGCGTCGGGGAAGACGCGGTAGCCGGCGAGCCGCTCGGCCATCCGCTCGACCTGCGCCGGGCCGTCGGCGGGCTCGACCGCGACCAGCGCGAGCAGACCCTCGCCGATCGCGCCGACCACCTCGCCCGCGACCTCGACCCTGGCCTCGCTCACCCGCTGGATGAGGGCGATCATGCGCGCGGATTATGCCCAGAGCCGACACCTACAATGCCGCCGATGCCCGCCCTGCTCGCGCCGATCCGCTGGCTGCTCGCCGGCCTGGGGCTGCTGCCGCTGCCGCTGCTGCACGCGCTGGGCGCCGCCCTCGGCACCCTGCTCGGCGCGGTGCCCGGCACCCGCGCCTCGCGCGTCGCCCGTCGCAACCTCGAGCTCTGCTTCCCCGGCGAGGGGGCGGCCTTCCGCCGCCGACTGTACTGGGCGAGTTTCCGCGAGCTCGGCAAGGCGGTGCTCGAACTGGGATGGATCTGGGGACGCCGTCCCGAGCGCGCGCTCGCGCTGGTGCGGGAGGTCGAGGGCGAGGAGCTTCTGCAGCGCGCCTTCGCCGCCGGCCGGGGCGTGATCCTCGCCGCACCGCATCTCGGCGCCTGGGAGCTGCTCAATCTCTGGCTCTGCCGTCAGGGCTCGCTCGCCATCGTCTACCGCCCGCCCCCGCTCGCCTGGCTGGAGCCCCTGCTCACCGCCGTCCGCGGCCGCCTCGGCGCGATCCAGATCCGCGCCGAGGGCGGGGGCCTGCGCGCGCTGTTCCGGCAGCTCGCCGCGGGCGGGGCGGTGGGCATCCTCCCCGACCAGCGCCCGCGCTGGGGCGAGGGCGTGTTCGCGCCCTTCTTCGGGATCCCGACCTACACCATGACCCTGGTGTCTCGGCTCGCCCGGCGCACGGGGGCGCCGGTGCTCCTCGCCTTCGCCGAACGCCTGCCGCGTGGCCGGGGCTTCGCGATCCGCCTGCGCGAGGCGCCGCCGGGCATCCACGACCCGTCCCTCGAGGCCTCGGTCGCCGCCCTCAATCGCGGGGTGGAGTCCTGCGCACGCGCCGCGCTGCCGCAGTACCAGTGGAGCTACAAGCGCTTCAGCCACCTCCCGCCGGGGGAGAGCCGCCCACGCTACTGAGCCGCCCCTCCGGCCCGCCGTCGCTCGCGGCCGCGCCGCGCCCGCCCGCCCACACCCCCTCAAGCTCGACCAGCAGCTCGCGACGGCAGATCTCCGCGGCGAGCACGACCCGCGTCGGCTCCGCGGGGAGCCCGGCGAGCAGCTCGGGGAGACGCTCCTGGTCCCGGAGGTAGACGCGCAGCAGGAGCAGCCGCCCCGGCCCCGCGCGCCGCGCCGCCACCGCGCACAGGGTCTCGAGGTTGCGACGCGCCTCCGCGAGCTGCTGCCGAAGCTCGCCGGCATGGCGGCTCCGGTGGCCGACGATGCTCGCCGTGCCGGAGACCAGCATCAGCCCGTCGCCGAGGAGCACGGCGCGGGCGAAGGCGGGCGCGACCTTCCCGTAGCGCGGCGGATAGCGCCAGGCGGGCACCTGCCGCGGGTTCTCCAGCGCGGTGCCCGGCGAGCGGGCGGCGAGGGCGTGGAGCAGCAGATGCTCGCCGGCGCAGCCGACGGCGGTGGCCGCCGGGTAAGCCCCGGGCGCGAGCCGCTCCGCGAAGGCGCGCGCCCGCCCGCGCACGAAGGCGCGGTAGCGCTCCTCCTCGCCCTCCCCGGCGGTGATCCCGGGGAGGTAGTTCCAGGTGCGCAGCAGATGGGGATAGCCGAGCGCGTCGAGCACGTGGAACAGCCGCCGGTAGGCCTCCTCGCTCGCCGCCTCCGGCGGTTCGCAGGGGAGCTCGATCGAGACCACGCAGCGCTCGCCGTCGGCACGCCAGCTCGCCTCCGCGATCCTCCCCTCGGCCACCCGCCCCGCCGCCGGCCAGAGCTCGCAGGCCGCACCCGCGAGGCGCACGAGCGGCACCCGCCATGGACCCGCGCCGCCCCCGAGGACGAGACAGGCGAGCGCGGCGTCCGAGGGGCGGTCGCTGAGTGCGGGCGCGAGCACGGATCGGCCTCGGCGAGGGCGGCGCAGTATAGCCGCGCCCGTGCTAGGCTTCGCCGGCCTCGCCGATGCCGCCGATGACGCCGGCCGACCTCTCCCGGGTGGAATCCTTCCTGCTATCGCTGCAGGAGCGGATCTGCGCCTCGCTGGAGGCGCTCGACGGCAAAGCCCGCTTCGGCCTCGACCGCTGGGAGCGCCCCGAGGGCGGCGGCGGGCTCACCCGCGTGCTCAAGGGCGGCGACGCGATCGAACAGGCGGGCGTCGGCTTCTCGCGGGTGCGCGGCGAGCGGCTGCCGCCCTCCGCCACCGCCACCCGTCCCGAACTCGCGGGCGCGGCCTTCGAGGCCCTCGGGGTCTCGCTGATCGTGCACCCGCGCAACCCCTATGCCCCGAGCAGTCACGCCAACGTGCGCCTGTTCGTGGCCACGCCGGCGGGGGGCGATCCCGTGTGGTGGTTCGGCGGCGGCTTCGACCTCACGCCCTTCTACCCCTTCGACGAGGACGTGCGCCACTGGCACGAGGTCGCGGCCAGCCTCTGCGCGCCCTTCGGCGAGGAGGTCTATCCGCGCTTCAAGCGCTGGTGCGACGAGTACTTCTACCTGCGCCATCGCGGCGAGACGCGCGGCGTCGGCGGGCTGTTCTTCGACGATCTCCACGAGTGGGGCTTCGAGCGCTGCTTCGCCTTCGCGCGCGCCGTCGGCGAGGGCTATCTCGAGGCCTACCTGCCGATCCTCGCCCGCCGCCGGGGCCACCCGTACGGCGAGCGCGAGCGCGCCTTCCAGCTCTACCGCCGCGGCCGCTACGTGGAGTTCAACCTGGTCTACGACCGCGGCACGCTCTTCGGCCTGCACAGCGGCGGCCGCGTCGAGTCGATCCTGATGAGCCTGCCCCCGCTCGTGCGCTGGGAGTACGGCTGGGCGGCCGAGCCCGGCAGCCCCGAGGCCCGGCTCGCCGACTATCTCCGCCCCCGCGACTGGCTCGCCGAGCTTCCCCCTAGCTCCGCCAGAAGGCCGGGGTGAGCAGCACCAGCAGGGTGAAGAACTCGAGCCGCCCGAGCAGCATCGCGAGCGAGAGCAGCCACAGCGCCGATTCCGGCAGCGCCGCGTAGCTGGGTGCCGCCGCGCCGAGGGCGGGCCCAAGGTTGAGCAGGCAGGAGGCGGCGGCCGAGGCGGCCGTGACCAGGTCGAGGCCGCAGGCGGCGAGCAGCAGGGTGAACAGGGCCAGCGAGGCGATGAACAGCGTGAAGTAGGCGAGCACCGCGCTCGAGACCAGGATCGGCACCGTGGCGTTGCCGACCTTGAGCAGCAGCTGCGCCTTGGGATGGATCGCGCGGGTGAGCTCGAGCAGCCCCTGGCGCACCAGCACGATGATGCGGATCACCTTGAGCCCGCCTGCGGTGGAGCCCGCGCAGCCGCCGACGAAGGCGACCAGGATCATGAGGAAGGCGAGCGCCGCCGGCCAGTTGTGGAAGTCGGTGGTGGCGTAGCCGGTGGTGGTGAGGTGGGAGACGGTGTGGAAGACGGCGTGGCGGAGCGCCGTCATCCGGTCCGGGTAGAGCCCCTCGAGCCAGAGCGCCACGGTGACCAGCGCCGAGACCGCGAGCGCCACCGCGAGCAGCACCCGGATCTCCGGGTCGGCGTAGTAGTGGGCGTTGCTGGCGCGGTGCCAGGCCCGGTAATGGAGCGCGAAGTTCACCGAGCCCACCAGCATGAACACGATCGCGACCGCCTCGATCGCCGGGCTGTCGAAGTGGCCGATGCTGGCGTCGCGGGTGGAGAAGCCGGCGGTGGCGATGGTCGAGAAGCTGTGGCCGATGGCATCGAAGAGGCTCATCCCCGCCGCCCAGTAGGCGAGCGCGCAGGCGGCGGTGAGCACGAGGTAGATCGACCACAGCGCCTTGGCGGTCTCGGCGATGCGCGGCGTGAACTTGCCCTCGCGCGACGGGGCGGCCGCGCGCTCCGCCCCCATCAGCTGCATCCCGCCGACTCTCAGCATCGGCAGCACCGCCACCGCGAGCACCACGATCCCCATCCCGCCGACGAAGTTCAGCGTCTGGCGGTAGAAGCGGAGGCTCGCCGGCAGGGCGTCGATCGCCGTCATCACCGTCGCCCCGGTGGTGGTGATGCCGGAGGTGGCCTCGAACACGGCGCGGGTGAGGCCGAGTCCGGGCATCGCCAGCCACAGCGGCAGCGCGGCGAGGATCGCGACCAGGATCCAGGCCGCGGCGGTGACCAGGAAGCCGTCGCGCAGCCTCAGCTCGTAGCGCGCGCCGCGCGCGAGCCACCACAGCGCGAAGCCGCCCGCGGCCATCGCCACGAAGCCCCAGCCGAAGACCGGCAGCGTGCGGTCGCGCTCCCAGGCCGCGATCAGGAGCGCCGGCAGCAGCATCAGCGAGCTCATCCCGGCGAGCGCCCCGAGCAGCCGGACCAGCGCCCGCGCGCGCATCGGCTCAGAGGTAGGTCGCCGCGGTGCTGAACAGGCGGGTCACCGCCGGCAGCTCCCGCTTGTCGGTGAGGAACAGGATCACGTGGTCCTCGGGCTCGATCACCACGTCGTGGTGGGCGATCAGCAGCCGGTCGCCGCGGACGATGCCGCCGATGGTGCTGCCCGGGGGCAGCTCGATCTCCTCGATCGCCCGCCCCACCACCCGGCTGGTGCGGGCGTCGCCCACCGCGCGCGCCTCGATCGCCTCCGCGGCGCCGCGGCGCAGCGTGTGCACCCTGACCATGGCCCCCTGCCGGACGTGCCCGAGCAGCGCCGAGAGCGTCACCAGCTGCGGGCTGACCGCGATGTCGATCGAGGTGCCCTCCACCAGCTCGGCGTAGGCGGGGCGGTTGATCAGCGAGATCACCCTCGGGCAGCCCATGCGCTTGGCCAGCATCGCCGAGAGGATGTTGGCCTCGTCGTCGTTGGTGAGGGCGCAGTAGACGTCGGTCTGGTCGATGTTCTCCTCGCGCAGCAGGCCCTCGTCGGCGCAGTCCCCGACCAGCACGATCGAGTTCACCAGGTCCTCGGCGAGCTGGCGCGCACGCTCGCGGGAGCGCTCGATGACCTTGACGTTGTAGTGCGCCTCCAGGCTGCGCGCCAGCGCCCGCCCGATGTTGCCCCCGCCGGCGAGCATGATCCGCCGGGCCGGCTTCTCGACCCGCCGCCACTCGGCCATCACGGTCATGATGTCGCGGCGGGCGGCGAGGAAGAACACCTCGTCGTCGACCTGGATCACGGTGTCGCCCCGGGGGATGATCGCCTTGCCGCCGCGGAAGATCGCCGCCACCCGCGCGTCCACCCCCGGCGGCATGTGCCGGCGCAGGTCCTTCAGCTCGTGGCCGACCAGGGCGCCGTCGCCGTAGGCGCGCACCGCGACCAGCTGCGCCCGGCCCTCGGCGAAGTCCACCACCTGGAGCGCGCCCGGATACTCGATCACCCGCCGCACGTGCTCGCAGACCAGCTGCTCGGGGCTGATCACCACGTCGATCGCGGCGCCGCCGCGGCGCATCAGCTCGGGATACTGGGCGTACTCGACGCGCCGGATGCGCGCGATCCGGGTCGGGATCCGGAACAGGGTGTCCGCGACCTGGCAGGCGACCATGTTGACCTCGTCCTGGCTGGTCACCGCGACCATGAGGTCGCTGTCCTCGGCGCCGGCCTGCGCCAGCACCGAGGGCAGCGAGGCGTGGCCGGTCACGGTCCGCAGGTCGTGGCGCTCGCGCAGCTCGCTCAGCCGCTGCGGATCCTGGTCGACCACGGTGATGTCGTTGTTCTCGGCGACCAGCGCCGCGGCGAGCGAGGCACCCACCTGGCCGGCGCCGAGGATCAGGATCTTCATCGCCGCCCGCGGCTCACCCGTCGCGCTCGCCCCGCAGCTCGACGCCGAGGTCGCGGAGCTTGCGGTAGAGGTGGGTGCGCTCCATGCCGACGATTTTAGCGAGACGCGCCACGCTGCCCCCGGCGCGCGCGAGGTGGCGCTCGAGGTAGAGCCGCTCGAACTGCTCGCGGGCCACGCGCAACGGCTGCTCGAAGTCCACGCCGGCGACCGGCGCCCCGCCCTCCTCGCGGCCGCGCGTCCGCGCCCGCGCCGAGCGCGCGCTCGAGCTCCTCCGGCGCCACCGGCCCCTCGCCGGCGAGCAGCAGGCGCTGCACCAGCACCCGCAGCTCGCGGAGGTTGCCCGGGAACGGGTGGCGCCGGAGGCGCTCGGCCGCCTCGGGCGTGAGGGAGCGCTCCGGGAGAGCGTCGCGGCGGGCGAAGAAGCGGGCGAAGTGGGCGAACAGCGCGGGCAGATCCTCCGCCCGCTCGCGCAGCGGCGGCACCCGCAGCACGACGACGTTGATCTGGTAGTAGAGCTCGGGCCGCAGCCGGCCCTCGCGCAGCAGCTCGTCGGGATCGTGCGCGCTGGACGGCGATCACCCGCGCGTCCAGGCGCACCGGCGCGAGCCCGCCCACGCGCAGCGCCGCGCCGCGCTCCAGCGCCCCGGCGAGCCTCAGCTGCACCTCGGGATCGAGGGCCGCGATCTCGTCGAGGTAGAGGGTGCCGCCGGCCGCCTGCTCGATCAGGCCCCAGTGCACCGCCCCCTCCTCGCTCTCCCGGCCGAAGAGCAGGGCGAGCTGGCCGCGGCCCGCCGCGACCGGGTCGAAGACCACGAAGGGGGCGGCGGCGCGCGCGCTGCGCTCGTGGAGATGGCGGGCGAGGGTCTCCTTGCCGGTGCCGGGCTCGCCGCGCAGCAGCAGCGGCGTGCCCAGCGCCGCCAGCCGCTCGAGCTGCCCGCGCAGCCCGATCATCGCCGGGACTCTGGCCGAGCGGCTGCAGGTCGGGCAGGGCGCGCCGCAGCTCGGCGAGGTCGCGGCGCAGGCGGAAGGCCTCGAGCGCGCGCTGCACCGCGAGGAGCAGCTTGGCCAGCCCCACCGGCTTCTCGAGGAAGTCCCAGGCGCCGAGGCGGGTGGCCTCGACCGCGGTCTCGATCGTGCCGTGACCGCTCATCATCACCACCGCGAAGGGCAGCCCCTGGCCCTGCCACTCGCGCAGCAGCGCGAGCCCGTCCTCGCCGGGCAGCCAGACGTCGAGCAGCACGAGATCCGGACGGTGCCGCCGCACCGCCAGTCGCGCCGCCGCGGCGTCCTCGACCGCCTCCACCGCGTAGCCCTCCTCGCGCAGGATCTCGGCGGTCCAGTCCCGGATCTCGGGCTCGTCCTCGACGATCAGGATGCGGGCGGCGGACATGGAGGACGGGAACTCGGGCGGCGCGGCGGGAGGGCGGCCAGTCTGTCGCGCGGACGCGACAAGGATGCCTCAGTCGGCGGCGGCGTGGCGGGTCGGCGCCGCCTCCGCCCGAGAGGGGGAGCAGCAGGCTGAACACCGCGCCCCCGCCCGCGCGCGGGGCCGCCTCCAGGACGCCGCCGTGCTCGTCGGCGATGCGCTGGGAGATGGCGAGGCCCGAGCCCGGCGCCGCGCGGCTTGGTGCTGCGGTAGGGCTCGAACCACCGCGGAGTCGAAGTCGGGCGGCAGCCCCGGCCCCCGGTCGGCGACGGCGAGCCGCAGCAGCCGGCGCCCGCCGCGCTCGACGAGTCTCGAGGCCGAGCTCGATCTCGACCTCGGGGCGGCCCTCCTGGGCCTCGATCGCATTGCGCAGCAGGTTGTGCAGCACCTGGCGGATGCGCACCGGATCCCCGGTCGCGGGCGGCAGGCCGGGGGCGAAGCGTCGGCTCACCCGCAGCCGCGGATCGTGCTCGTAGAGCGCGAGCACCTCCTCGACCAGCGCCGGCAGCGCCACCGGCTCCCGCCGCAGCGGCTGCGCCCGGGCGTACTCGGAGAAGCTCTCCACCATCGCGCGCAGCGCCTCGACCTGGCCGATCACGGTGCGCGCCGCGCGCTCGAGCAGCGCGCGGTCCTCGGCGGGGAGGCGCGGGGCCAGCCGGTGCTCGAGCCGCTCCACCGCGAGCCGGATCGGCATCAGCGGATTGCGCACCTCGTGGGCGAAGCGGCGCGCGACCTCGCTCCAGGCGGCGTCGCGCTGCGCCCGCTCGAGCACCGTGCGGTCGTCGAAGACCGCCACCATGCCCGCGCGAGCGCCCTCGAGCCTCGCCCCGCGCACCATCAGGAGCCGCGTCTCGGCCCCGGCCGTGAGCCGCACCTCCTCCTGCCAGCGCGCCTCCCCGCCGGCGAAGCGCGCGGCGAGCGTGCTCGCCAGCGGCGCGAGGCGCGGCTCGGCCGCGGCCAGCTCCGAAAGCCCGCGCCCGAGCAGCGGCGCGAGATCGAGATCGAGGATCGCCGAGGCCGCCGGATTGGCCGAGATCAGCCGGCCCTCGCCATCGAGCCCGAGCACTCCCGTGCTGAGACTCGCGAGCAGGGCGTCGAGCTCGTCGCGGCGGGCCGCGGCCGCGCGCTCGCTCGCGGCGAGGCGCGAGGTCATGGCCCCGAGCTCCGCGGCCATGCGGTTGAAGGAGCGGGCGAGGAAGGCGAGCTCGTCCGCGCCCTCCGCGGGGAGCGCGAGCTCGAAGCGCCCCGCCGCCACCTGCTCGGTGGCCGCCGCGAGCCTGCCGATCGGTGCGGTGAGGCGCTCGGTGAGGAGCAGCGCGAGGAACAGGGCGGCGAAGAGGGCGAGCAGCAGCACCAGGCTGAGCACCACAGCGAAGGTGAGGCGCAGCGAGCCGCGCAGGAACGAGAGCTCGCTGGTAGGCCGCGTTCGCCTGCTCGACCCCGGCGAGCGGAGCGGCGAGGCCCTCCGGCAGCAGCCGCATGAGTTGCAGCAGCGGGCGCGCCCGGTTCCGCGCCGAGGCGGCGGCCGACCCGGATCGCGAGACCGTCGGCGGTCGGCTCCGCGGCCCGCAGCCGACCGCCCGCGGCGAGCAGCAGGCGCTGCGCCTCGTCCGGAAGCCGCGCGGCCAGCAGGCGCGGATCCGAGGCTCTCGAGCGCCAGCACCTCGCCCTCGGCCCCGAGCAGCAGCCACTGCGCGCGCTCCAGGCGGTCGGCGCGCGCCGCGATCCGCGCGCGCGCCGCGGCCGCGGGGAGGCCCGGCGAGTCTCCGCCGCCGCCTCCTCCAGCTCGCGCTCGGCGGCCGCGATCTCGCTCTCGAGCAGGGCGCGGGCGACGGCCGAGCCCGTCGGCGAGCGCCTTCTCGAGCGAGACGTCGAACCAGCGGTCGATGCTGGCATGGATCGCGCGCAGGGCGAAGGCGTAGCTCAGCGCCAGCGGCGGCAGCACCAGCAGCAGCAGCAGCCCGAGCAGCCGCCAGCCGAGGCGCGCGCCCGGCCGACCTCGGCGGGCGGCGCGGGCCAGGGC
The DNA here is from genome assembly GCA_033582715.1 of Lysobacterales bacterium. GTDB lineage: Bacteria > Pseudomonadota > Gammaproteobacteria > Xanthomonadales > BPKI01 > BPKI01. Next base: position 87,481 of record JAVQZZ010000001.1, read on the forward strand.
GAGCAGCCGCCACAGCAACAGCAGCGCGAGCCCCGCCACCGCCGCCGCCGCGGCGATCAGCACCGGCCCGAACCAGCGCGCCCCCGGCGCCGGACCCTCGGTGGTCATCAGGGCGAGCCAGGCGACCGCGGCGAAGAGCGCGGCGAGCGCCGCGGCCGCGAGCGCGAGGCGCCAGCCGCTCATGGCTCCGGCGCGGCCGGGAGGCGGAAGCCGCCCGCCAGGCGCCAGCGGCCGGTCGAGCAGCGCCGGCCACTGCAGCGGCGGCGGCAGCTCCTCGCGGAGCAGGCGCAGCTCGAGCCGCAGCGCCCCGCGCGGCGGCTCCGGCAGGATGAGCTCGAGCTCCTCGACCGCGGCGAGCAGCGCGTTGCGGTGGGCGAAGGCGCGGTCCATCCCCCCCGGCTCCTCGCGCAGCCGGTAGCGCTCGAGCAGCGGCGAGCGTTCGAGGCGCAGCCGGCGCCGGGCGAGCGGTCGCGCCCCGAGGCCCTCCGGCCGGAGCGCCACCTCGAGGGTGAGCGGCAGCCCGCGCTCGAGGGCCTCGAGCAGCAGCTCCGCCCGGCTCGATCCGCAGCCGCGCGCGCAGGCGTGGTGGCGACCCCGGGCACGAACGCCGCCGCGCGCAGCGCGACCTGCGGTATCGCCTCATCAGCGGGCTGGCAGCCCGCCATCAGCACGCTCGAGCAGAGCGAGAAAAAAGCCATCCATCGCGCCGTCGCCGGGAAGGATCTGCCAGCCGGGCGGGAGGGGGCGGCCATGGGGAAGCGCGAGCGGCACGCTCCGCGCCTCGGGATGACGCCCGAGGAAGGCGGCGACCAGGCGGTCGTTCTCATCGCGCAGCACCGAGCAGGTGGCATAGAGTAGCCTGCCGCCCGGCCTGAGCAGCGGCCAGAGCGCCTCCAGGAGGCGCGCCTGCGCAGCGCACAGCGCGCGGGAGGTCCTGCGGGCGGCGGTGGAGGCGGACGTCCGGCTGGCGCCGGATGACGCCGGTCGCGGAGCAGGGGGCATCGAGCAGCACCCGGTCGAAGGGCCGCCCGTCCCACCAGGCGGCGGGAGCGCCCGCATCCCCGAGGACGAGCCGCGCCTCGAGCCCCAGCCGGGCGAGGTTCTCCGCCAGCCGCCGCCGCCGCTCCGGCGCGGACTCCACCGCGACCACCTCGACCCCGCGGGTGGCGAGCAGGGCCGCGGTCTTGCCGCCGGGCGCGGCGCAGGCGTCGAGCACGCGGTCGCCGGGCCGAACCGCGAGGAGGACCGCCGCCCACTGGCCGGAACCGTCCTGGACCGAGAAACGCGCCCTCGGCGAAGCCGGGAAGCTCGCGCGGGTCGCACGGCTCGGGCAGGCGGAGCGCCAGCGGCAGCCCCGGATCCGGTTCGGCTCGGATGCCGCGCTCGGCCAGGGCTGCCAGCAAACCCTCCCGGCTCGTCGCGCGCGGGGTTCACCCGCAGCCACAGCGGCGCGCGCTCGAGATTGGCGGCGAGGATCCGGGCCGCCGTCTGCCTCACCCCAGTCGGCGCGAAGCCGCGAGATGCAGCCAGGCGGGGTGGCCGAGCCGCGCCTCCTCGTCCCCGGCCGAGCGACTGCCGCGAGCGCCTGGCGCTCGCGCTGGTAGCGGCGGAGCACGGCATTGACCAGGCCCGCGTGCCCCGGACGGCCGAGGACGCGCGCCGCCGCCACCGTCGCCGCCACCGCGGCGTGGGCGGGCGACGGCCGGATCGTCGAGCTGGGCGAGGCCGAGGTCGATCAGCGCCGCGAGCGCGGCCTCGCGCTCCGGCAGCGGGCGCGCGAGCAGCCGCGCGCGCAACGCCTCGCCAGCGGAAATGCCCGCGCAGTCCGGCCAGGACCAGCGCCGTGAGCTGGGCGCGGTCGCGAGCGTCGGCGAGCCGCGGCCGGAGGCGCTCGAGCTCCTCCCGCAGCGACCGCCCGGCGCGGATCCTGGCGAGGGCGCGGGCGGCGAGGGCGCGCAGCTCCGCGCCCGGGCTCAGCGCCGGAGCTCCGGTCGGCCATGCAGGTACTCGGCAGCCGGCAGCACCCGCCCGCCGGGGCGCTGCAGGGCGGTGATGCGGAGCACTCCCTCGCCGCAGGCGATGTCGATGCCCTCGCGTCCGGCCGCGAGCACCGTCCCCGGCGCGGCTCCCGCGGCACCCGGCAGCGCGCGGGCGGCATGGATCCGCACGCGCTCGCCGGCGAGCTCGAGCTCCGCCACCGGCCAGGGCAGGAAGGCGCGTACGCGGCGGGCGAGGAGCGCGGCCGGCTGCGCCGGATCGAGCCGCGCCTCGGCCTTCTCGAGCCTGCGCGCGTAGCACACGCCCGGCGGCGGCCTGCGGCTCCGGCCGCGGCGGCCGGCCCGGCCCGCAGCGCGTCGAGGCCCTCGGCGAGCAGCTCGGCGCCGATCCGCGCCAGTCTGGTCTCGAGGCTGGCCGGTGGTGTCCTCGTCGGCGATCGGCTCCCGGCGGCAGGCGAGCACCGGGCCGGTGTCGAGCCCGTCCTCCATGAGCATCAGGCATACCCCGGTCTCCGCGTCGCCGGCCTCGATCGCCCGCGCCACCGGCGCCGCGCCGCGCCAGCGCGGCAGCAGCGAGGGATGGAGATTCCAGCAGCCGAAGCGCGGGAGCGTCGAGCACCGGCGGCGGGAGGAGCAGGCCATAGGCCACGACCACGATGAGGTCGGGCGCGAGCGCGCGCAGCCAGGCGAGCTCCGCGGGGTCGCGCAGGCTCTGCGGTTCGCGCACCGGCACGCCCCGCCGCGAGCGCCGCCCGCTTCACCGGGCTCGGCTGGAGCCGCCGCCCGCGGCCCGCCGGGCGGTCCGGCTGGGTGAGGACCGCGAGCAGCCGGTCGGGCCCGGCACGGAGCCGTTCCAGTGCCGGCAGCGCGAAGGCGGGCGTGCCGGCGAAGACCAGCCCGAGCGGTGCCCCCTCAGCGGGCGGCACGCGCGTCGTCGCGGGCTTCGAGACGGCGGCGCTTCGCGAGCCGGCGCCGCGCCATCTCGCGCTTGAGCGGCGAAAGGTAGTCCACGAACAGCCGGCCCTCGAGGTGATCCATCTCGTGCTGGATGCATACCGCGAGCAGGCCCTCGGCCTCGAGCTCGAAGGTCTCGCCCTGGGCATCCTGGGCGCGCACCCGGATCCGCGCCGCACGCGGCACCTCCGCGCGCAGCTCCGGCACCGAGAGACAGCCCTCCTCGCAGCGCTGCTCGCCCTCGCGCGCGACGATCACGGGATTGACCAGCACCAGGCGCCCGGAGCCGTCCTCGCTCACATCCGCGACCAGCACCCGGCGGTGGACGTCGATCTGCGTGGCGGCGAGCCCGATCCCGCGGGCCGCGTACATGGTGTCGAAGAGGTCGGCGACGAGCGCCTCGAGCTCGCGGTCGAAGCGCTCCACGGGGGCGGCGCGGGTGCGCAGCCGCGGATCGGGAAACTCGAGGATGCGGCGGACGGCCATGCTGCGTGGATTCTAGCCGCAATCGCCCCGCCACCACAGCGCCGGGCTTTTCCGCTACACTCGGAAATCGCGGGGATTCAGGGAGTTGCCAGACATGCTGAAACCAGCGCTCGCATTTCTTTCGGGAGCGGTGTTGACCGTCGCGCTTGCGCTGCCGGCCGCCGAACTCAAGCCCGATCATCCCGAAACCTACGTGGTGCAGAAGGGAGACACGCTCTGGGACATCGCCGGCCGCTTCCTCAGCAAGCCCTGGCTGTGGCCGGAGATCTGGCAGGCCAATCCGCAGATCGAGAACCCGCACCTGATCTATCCCGGCGACGTGCTCACCCTGGTCTACGACGCCGAGGGACGCGCGCGGCTGGTGCGCGGCACCCGCAAGCTCTCGCCGCAGGTGCGCTCCGAGCCGCTCGCGAGCGCGATCAAGCCGGTGCCGCTCGGCGACATCGAGGGCTTCCTCAAGCGCTTCCGCATGCTCGACGAGAACTGGCGCCAGCTGCCCTACGTCGTCGCCCTGGAGGAGAACCGCCTGCGCTCGGCGAGCGGCCAGCTGATCCACGTCCGGCGGCTCTATCCCGACGCCAAGATCGGCCAGGACTACGCGATCGTCCGTCCCACCGCGGTCTACCGCGACGTGCCCACCAACTACCCGTGGAGCATCCCCAAGCGGCGGATGACGCGCGAGGGCTGGGACGGCCGCGAGAGCTTCACCCTCGCCGACGGGCTCCACTGGGTGTTCAAGAACCGCGAATGGTGGGACAACGTCGCCACCCTCGGCTACGAGGCGGTCGAGGTCGGCACCGCGCGGGTCTCGGCGCTCGGCGAGACGGCCTCGCTGCTGGTGCTGTCCTCCTGGGACGGCATCAAGCCGGGCGACCTCGTCGTGCCGATCGAGCGCCAGCCCTTCGACTTCACCTACTACCCGCACGCGCCGGAGCGGGTACCGGCCAACATGCGGGTGCTCGCCTTCACCGACGCCGTGCGCTTCGTCGGCCACCGGCAGGTGGTCGCGATCAACAAGGGCGCGCGCGACGGCGTCGCCAACGGCCAGGTGTACTTCGCCCACACCGACGGCGAGGTGGTCGACGACCGGGTGCGCTTCGCCAGCAACGACCTCCGCACCACGCTCACGCCGCGACGCGACGACGTGAAGCTGCCCGACACCTACACCGGCACGGTGATGATCTTCCGCACCTTCGATCACGTCAGCTACGGGCTGGTGATGGACGGGGTGCGTCCGGTGAAGCTGCTCGACCGCCTCGCCGCGCCCAACTGACCGGGCACACGGGGCGTGACGGCGGCCGAGCTGCACGCCTGGCTCGCGCTGCTGCGCGCGCCCGGCCTCGGGGCGCGACGGATCCGCGAACTCGTGCGCCGTCTCGGCGGCGCGGCGGCGGTGCTGGCCGAGCCGCCGGGCGCGCTTCTCGCCCTCGGCCTGCCCGAGCGCTCCGTGCGCGCGCTCGGCGCGCCGGACGCCGAGCGGATCGAGCGCGACCTCGCCTGGCTCGAGGCTCCCGGCCATCGCCTCCTGACCTTCGCCGACCCCGACTTTCCGCCGCAGCTCGCCGCGGCCCCCGATCCGCCCGCGGCGCTCTTCGTCGCCGGCGATCCCGCCCTGCTCGCGCATCCGCAGGTGGCGATCGTCGGCAGCCGCGCCGCGACGCCCGCCGGCCGGCGCGAGGCGCGCGAGTTCGCCCGCGCCCTTGCGCAGAGCGGCTTCGCGATCACCTCCGGGCTGGCGGAGGGCATCGACGCCGAGGCCCACCTCGGCGCGCTCGAGGTCGGCGGCCTCACCGTGGCGGTGACCGGCTGCGGTCTCGACCGTCCCTATCCTCCCGGCCACGAGGCGCTCCAGCGGCGGATCGCGGAACGCGGCGTCGTGGCGAGCGAGTTCGCTCCCGGCACGCCGCCCCGTGCCGCGCACTTCCCGATGCGCAACCGGATCATCGCCGGCCTCGCCCTCGGCGTCCTGGTGGTGGAGGCCGGCCTGCACTCCGGATCGCTGATCACGGCCCGCCTCGCTGCGGAGGCCGGCCGCGAGGTCTTCGCCATCCCGGGATCGATCCGCAACCCGCTGCGCCGCGGCTGCCACCGCCTGCTGCGCGAAGGGCGCGACGCTGGTGGAATCGCCCGCCGAGGTCGGGGCGAGCCTCGCCCCGCTTGCCGCGCACCACGGCCTCGCGGCGAGCGCGGTCGATCCGCCGCCGCCCGAGAAGGAGCTCGAGGACCCGGAGTACGAGCGCCTGCTCGCCGCGCTCGGCGACGCCCCGGTGAGCGCCGACGAGCTGGTGGCGCGCACCGGTTTGACCGTGGAGGTCGTTTCCTCCATGCTGCTCATGCTCGAGCTGAAGGGCGTGGTGGCATCCGCGGGCGGTGGACTGTACCAGCGCGTCTCCTGACCGAAGGCGGGAACCCCCGGCTTGAGGGAATCCCATGAAAGAGAGCGTGCTCGACGTCCTCCGCTATCTCTTCGAACACATCGCGATCGCCGACGCCGAGGAGGACCGCGATCGCGAGGAGCTGAGGGGCGCGCTCGCCGAGGCCGGCTTCTCCGACGGCCAGATCGGCGAGGCCTTCGCGTGGCTCGACGCGCTCGGGGAGGAGCGGCCGAGCCTCGGGGCCACGACCGGCAGTCGCCCGCTGCGCGTGCTCGCCGACGCCGAGCGCCGGCGGCTCAGCCCGGAAGCCTGGGGCCTGCTGCTCAACCTCGAGCGCTCGGGCGTGCTCGATCCGGCGCGGCGCGAGATGGTGCTCGAGCAGGTGATGGCGCTCGAAGGCGACGCGCTCGGGCTCGAGGACCTGAAGTGGGTGGTGCTCCTGGTGCTGTTCGCGCAGCCCGACCAGGAAGCCGCCTGCGCCTGGCTGGAGAGCGAGGTCCTCGCGCCGCGGCACCCTCCGGCACTGAGCTTGACAGCGGAGCTTCGCCTCCCGAAGTCTGAGAAGAGGAAGCCGAGGACCCGTCCGCGCGCGGCCCACGCCGGCGCAAGGTGAGCTCATGCCGAAGAACCTGATGATCGTGGAGTCGCCGGCCAAGGCGAAGACGCTGCACAAGTACCTGGGACAGGGATTTCCAGGTGCTCGCCTCCTATGGCCACGTACGCGACCTCGTGCCCAAGGAGGGCGCGGTCGAACCCGAGCGCGACTTCGCGATGCGCTACGAGCTGATCGAGAAGAACGCGCGTCACGTCGAGGCGATCGCGAAGGCCGCCGCCAGCGCCGAGCGCCTGTTCCTCGCCACCGACCTCGACCGCGAGGGCGAGGCCATTTCCTGGCACATCGCCGAGATCCTGCGCGAACGGGGGCTGCTGGAGGGCAAGCAGCTGCACCGTGTGGTCTTCACCGAGATCACCCCGCGCGCGGTGAGGGAGGCGATCGAGCGTCCGCGGGCGCTGTCGCAGCCGCTGGTCGATGCCCAGCAGGCGCGCCGCGCCCTCGACTACCTGGTGGGCTTCAAGCTCTCGCCGGTGCTCTGGCGCAAGGTCAAGACCGGGCTCTCCGCGGGTCGGGTGCAGAGCCCCGCGCTCAGGCTGATCGTCGAGCGCGAGGAGGAGATCGAGGCCTTCGTCAGCCGCGAGTACTGGAGCGCCACCGCGCTGCTCGCCCATCCCGCGGGCTCGTTGAGGGCGCGGCTGGTCCGCCTCGACGGGCGCAGGCTGGAGCCGTTCGACCTCGCCGACGAGGCCAGCGCCCGCGCCGCCCGCGAGCGACTCCTCGCGGCCGCGGGCGGGGCGCTCGTCGTGCGCTCGATCCAGCGCCGCGAGCGCCAGCGGCGGCCCGCGCCACCCTTCACCACCTCCACTCTGCAGCAGGAGGCGGCGCGCAAGCTCGGCATGGGCACCAGCCGCACCATGCGCATCGCCCAGGCGCTCTACGAGGGGGTGGCGCTCGGCGCCGAGGGCACCCAGGGCCTGATCACCTACATGCGCACCGACTCGGTGCACCTCGCCCCCGAGGCGGTCGCCGAGATCCGGGAGCTGATCGCGCGCGCGTACGGCCCCGATCGGCTTCCCCCGAGGCCCAACCGCTTCCAGAACCGCACCAAGAACGCCCAGGAGGCGCACGAGGCGATCCGCCCGACCTCGATCGAGCGCACGCCAGAGTCCGTCGCCCCCTTCCTGACCGACGAGCAGCTCAGGCTCTACGAGCTGATCTGGAAGCGAACCGTCGCCAGCCAGATGCGGCCGGCGCTGCTCAGCACGGTCGCGGTCGAGCTCGACTGCGGCAGCGAGCACGGCTTCCGCGCCACCGGCACCACCGTGCTCGATCCCGGCTTCCTCGCGATCTACGAGGAGGGCCGCGACCAGAAGGGCGAGGAGGACGAGGAGGCCTCGAGCCTTCCCCCGCTCGCCGAGGGCGAGCGGGTGCTGCTTGCCGGAATCGAGCTCGCCCAGCACTTCACCGAGCCGCCGCCCCGCTACTCCGAGGCCAGCCTGGTCAAGGCGCTCGAGGAGTACGGCATCGGCCGCCCCTCCACCTACGCCACCATCATCCAGACCCTGCTCGCGCGCAAGTACGTCGAGCTGGTCAACCGGCGCTTCCGCCCCACCGACGTCGGCCGGGCGGTGGCGAAGTTCCTCACCGCCCACTTCGGCGACTACGTGGACTACGACTTCACCGCCCGGCTCGAGGACGAGCTCGACGCCGTCGCGCGCGGGGAGGAGTCATGGAAGCCGCTGCTCAGGCGCTTCTGGGAGCCGCTCCGCGACCGGGTGGCCGAAAAGCTCGAGACCGTGGCCAAGGCCGAGGCCACCGGCGCGCGCGAGCTCGGGATCGACCCGGCGAGCGGGCGCCGGGTTTCGGTGCGGCTCGGACCCTACGGCCCCTACGTCCAGCTCGGCAGCCGGGACGACCCGGAGAAGCCCCGCTTCGCCCCGCTGCGCCGCGACCAGAGCATGCACACGATCACGCTCGAGGAGGCGCTCCGGCTGTTCGAGCTGCCCCGCGTGCTCGGCACGGACGAGCAGGGCCAGACGGTCGAGGTGGGCATCGGCCGCTTCGGCCCCTACGTGCGGGCGGGCCGGAGCTATGCCTCGCTCGAGGCTGGCGACGATCCCCACACCTTGAGCCTGGAGCGCGCCCTCGCCCTGCTCGCGGCGAAGCGCGCGGCGATCGCCAACCGCGAGATCGCCAGCTTCGCCGACGGCGCGATCCGGATCGTGCGCGGACGCTTCGGACCCTTCGTCACCGACGGCGAGCGCGCGGCGAGCCTGCCGAAGGGCACCGATCCCGCGACCCTCGACGAGGGTGCCTGCCGGACGCTCCTCGCCGAGAGGGGCCGGCCGCTCAGGCGCCGGGGAGACGGCCGCCCTTCCGCCGCAGCGGCGAACCCCTCCCCGCCCCCGGCGAAGTCCGCGAGCGGCCGCAGGCGCCCGGCCCGCGCCGCCGGGACGGGCGAGCGCGACGCCGCGCCGTCGCCCAAGGCGCGCGGTCGCGCCCGGCGCTCCGCCGGCTCCTGAAAAAAAATCGGCGCACCGCCCGCAGGCGATGCGCCGCGACATGGCGCCGGCGAGACTCCGGCGCGTCCCCAGCTCAGAGCTTGAAGAGCGCCCGCAGGTACCAGAAGCGGCTGCCCGGCGGGTCGTAGGTCGAGGCGTCGTAGCCGTTGAGCGAGCAGGACAGGCAGATCGGCGGCTCCTTGTCGAAGAGGTTGTTGATCCCCGCCGTCAGCCGCACGCCCTTCAGCCACTCGGCCTCGTAGCTGACCTGCAGGTCGTGATAGGTGGTGCTGCCGAGCCGATTGCGGCCGGTCGTCTGGTTGCGGCACACCGGGAAGGTGCGGGCGTTGCCGCAGGACTCCTCGAGGTCGCTCACATGTACCGCACGCCGCACACCGCGCTCCAGGCATCCAGCCGCCAGCCCGAGCTCAAGATTGGAGCTGCGCTCCGGAATCGCGCTGTCGTTGACCTCGATGCCCACCGTGCGCGGCTGGCGCGCCCCGAGGACGTCGAAGCTGTCGTAGCTGTCGACGAAGGTGGTGCGCCAGAGCGAGATCGAACTCGCCGAAGCCGAAGCTCGGCAGCCCCCAGCCAACGCTCAGGTCGAAGCCATCGGTCTCGATCCGGCCGAGGTTCTGGAGGCGGTTGTTGAACTCCTGGATGGCGCCCGTGGGGTTGCGGGTGATGCCCTGGCAGAAGGGCGAGCCCGGCCCCTGAGCGACGCAGAGGTTGAGCTGGGTCTGGGCATCCACCGGCCCGATCGCCCCCTCGAGCTTGTGCCGGTAATAGCTCAGCCCGAGATCCAGGCGCCGCGCCCAGGCGGCGTCGAGCTCGGGGCTGAAGACGAGCCCGATCGAGTAGGAGTCGGCCTCCTCCGGCTCGAGCAGCGGATTGCCTCCGGTGGTGATGCTGATCTGCGGATTGGGCTGGACGTAGCCCGGCGGCACCCCGAGGGCACGGCAGTTGGCGGTGACGTTGCCCGAGCACGGGTCGTTGATCACCGCATCGAAGATCGCCGCCGAACCGAAGAGCTCGCTGATCGCGGGCGCGCGGAAGCCCTGGGCATAGGTGGCCCGGAACAGCAGGGACTCGCTCACCTGCCAGCGGAAGCCCGCCTTGCCGGTGGTCTCGCCGCCGAAGGTCGAGTAGTCCGAGTAGCGGCCGGCGAGGCTCAGGTCGAGGCGCTGCGGATCGCTGGCGAACAGCGGCGCGTTGAGCTCGACGTAGAGCTCGTCGACCTCGTAGCGGCCCCAGGTGGGCCGCGACACCACGCCGTTGTACTCGCCCGCCACGGTGAGCGCGTCGGGCAGGTAGGAGCCCGAGAGCCGGCGATGCTCGAGGCCTGCGGCGAAGGCCAGCGGCCCCGGCGGGCAGCTCGAAGAGGTCGCCGGTGAGGTTGGCGGAGAGGATGGTGATCGCGTTGCGGCTGCGGTCCTGGACCACGGGCTGGATGTAGGCCAGCATCTCGCGGGTGATGGTGCCCTCGCCGAAGATGTTGAGCGGCACGCAGCCCGGCTCGGCGCGGCAGCGGTCCACCGGGCCGAGCGCCACCGCGACGCGGCGCGCGTTGTAGCTGCCGTAGTTGAGCTGGTGGGCGCGGTTCTCGCTGCGCACGAAGTTGAGGTCCCACAGCATCCGCCGGCCGCCGAGGTCGAACTCGCCCTCGAGGCCGGTGGCGAGGTACCAGGTGTCGACGTCCTGGAAGAAGCGCCGCGGCCCGCCCTCGAGCGGCCGGCGGCCGATGAGCAGCAGGTTCTGACCGGAGATCAGGTCGATGCCGAAGGGATTGTGCGGGTGGTTGGCGGGGATGCGCACCGTGTCCACCCAGAAGTTCACGGCCACGAGCGGCCCGAGGAACAGGGGCTCGGGCGCGGCCTGGTTGAGCGACTCGCGCTTGTTGTACAAGCCGCGCACGTACCAGGTCACGGCGTCGCTCGAGCTGATAGCGAGCCTGGCCGAAGAGGCTGTTGCGCTTGGAGGGGGTGACGAGCAGGTTGAAGGGCGCGTAGTTGAAGCGGTCGGCGCTGGTGAAGCAGCGGAAGTCGTCGGTGCGGTTGCAGCCCGGCTGACCGTTGTAGCGCGGGTTGCGCACCCCGGCGTTCGGCACGAGGTCCATGCGCTGGCCGGTGCGGGGGTCGATGAAGATGTACCGCCCGCCCGGAATCGCCGAGCTGCCGAGCGCCACGCCCGGTGCCGGGCACCGGGAAGCGCGACTGCTCGCGGTCCCCCGAGGAGACCCGCTTCTGCTCGACGAAGCTCGCGCCCGAGGAAGAAGCTCGAAGCGCTCGCGTCGCCCCGCCCCAGGCGAGCTCGGCATTGGTGGTCTCGCCGTCGCCCTCGCCGAAGCGGCCCCAGTAGCTGGTCGCCTGGGCCCCGTCGAAGTCGCGGCGGGTGATGATGTTGACGACGCCGGCGATCGCGTCCGAGCCGTAGATCGAGGAGGCGCCGTCCTCGAGGATCTCGATGCGGTCGATGGCGGCGAGCGGGATGGTGTTGAGGTCGACCGCCGCCCCAATCCCCGAGGCCGAGGACTCGTTCACCCAGCGCAGGCCGTCGACCAGCACCAGCACGCGCTTGCTGCCCAGGTGGCGCAGGTCCACCTGGCTCGATCCCGCGCCCACCCCGGTGCCGTCAGGGGGGAACCCGAAGTTCCCACTCGAGTTGAAGCGGGTGTTGAGCGCCGAGCCCGGAATAGGTCAGCCGCTGCAGGATGTCGCCCACCGAGGTGATGCCGGTCTTCTCCAGCTCCTCGCGGGTGATCACGGCGACCGGGGCCTGGCCCTCGATCTCGGCCTTCTTGATGCGAGTACCGGTGACCTGGATGCGCTCGAGCTCGGCCTGATCCTCGGCCGGCTGCGCGGCCGCCCGGTCGGCGAGCCCGGCGAGTGCGCCCGCGATCGCGAGCGCGAGCAGATCGCGTTGGATGTGCATGGAAGCTCCCCCGATGGTCGTTTTGGATGGTCGCCCGACCGCGACGCCCTCGGTGTCCCGGCGGGCTTCGCTTTTGTAAGGAATTCCGTGAGGAGGGCGCAAGGCCCCCCGGCGGCAGCGCCGCCCGCCACGCCAGGCGGCCAAGGGGAAGAGATCCGGGGGCTAACTCCGAGTCACGGGCGGCGGAGGAGTTTGGCCCTCTTCACCGACGATCGAGGCCGGCCGCCGGCCGCTCGGGCCCTCGGCGAGCGGTGGACCCTCAAAGGCCGGAATCTGGCGGCGCTCCGCGCGCCTCTCTGCCGCCACGACCTTGAGCTCCCGCCCCTTTGCGGCGGAAGTGGGAGCCCCTCGAGCCGCGCGCAGGGCTCGCCCGCACCGACCCCTTGCGCGATCCTGCGCGCCGCAGCGGCCGAGGCTCAGTCGGCCGGGACGGTGCGTCCCGCCGCCCAGCGCCGCAGCGCCCCGATCTTCTCCGCCATCAGCACCGACAGCGGCCGCGTCTGGCCGAGTTCGGCGAGCAGCAGGGCCTGGTCGGGCCGACGGCCTTCGGCATGGGCCGCGTAGAGCGCCGAGACCACCGCCTGCTCGATCTCGGCGCCTGAGAAGCCCTCGCTCGCGGCGGCGAGGGCCGCGAGGTCGAAGCGCTCCGGCATCAGTCCCCGCCGCGCGAGGTGGATGCGGAAGATCTCCGCCCGCACCTCCGGCCCCGGCAGGTCGACGAAGAACACCTCGTCGAAGCGGCCCTTGCGCAGAAGCTCCGGCGGCAGCTCGTGGACGGCGTTGGCGGTGGCGAAGAGGAACACCGGAGCCTGGCGCTCGGCCATCCAGGTGAGCAGGGTGCCGAGGACCCGGCGCGACACCCCGCCGTCGGCATCGCTGCTCGCGAGCGCCTTCTCGATCTCGTCGATCCACAGCACGCAGGGCGCCATGCGCTCGGCCTGGGCCAGGGCCTCACGCAGCCGCCGCTCGCTCTCGCCGTGGTACTTGTCGTAGAGGGCGCCCACGTCCATGCGCAGCAGCGGCACGCGGAAGACGCCGGCGGCGAGCCGCGCCGCGGTGCTCTTGCCCGAGCCCTGCACCCCGAGCAGCAGCAGCCCGCGCGGCGGGTCGAGGCGCTCGCTACCGGTCTCGCCGAGGAAGGCCGGCCGGCGCAGCGCCAGCCAGCGCTTGAGGCGCGACAGCCCGGCGAGGCTCTCCGGATCGCAGCGCTCGGCCTCGTAGTGCAGCAGCCGCTCGCCCCCGAGCAGGCGGAACTTGGCGGCCCCGAGCTCGGGCAGGTCCTCCTGGCCGATCACCCCGTCGTCCAGGGCCTGGCGGATCAGCCGCCGGGCGTCGCTCTCGCCGAGACCCAGCAGCTGCCGCACCACCGCCCGCGCGGCCTCGGGGTCGATCCGCGGCCTCCGCCCGCCGGGGCCTCGCGCCCAGGCGCGCGACTCCTCGTCGAGCAGCGCGGCGAGCCGCTCGGCGTCGGGCAGTCGCGGCTCGAGGTGCACGGCGTGGCTCCTGAGCTCCTCCGGCAGCTCGATCCGCGGCGCGATCAGCACCACGGTGTGCGCGGCGGTCCCCTTGCGCATCACGATCTCGCGCAGCAGCCGCGCGTTCATCGCGTAGCGGAGATAGGGATGGAAGTCGAGCAGCAGCCAGATCGCCGGCTGGCGCTGCCCGTGGATGTGCCGCAGCACCGCCGTGGAGTCGCTGCCGACCTCGGGGTTCTGGGGGACGTCGAGGTCGAGGCGCTCGAGCCCCCGGGTGAGGCTCCACTTCCACAGCGGCCGCCAGAGCAGGGCGAGCAGCCTGCGGAAGGCCTCGATGGCGAGCATCTCCTCCTTGCTCTCGACCACGAGCAGCCCGTGGTCGGCGCGGATGAGGGCGGCGAGGTCCTGCTGGTCGAGCATGGCGGAGCGCGGCGGGCGGCGCGGGATGATAGCCTCACCGGCCGCTCACAGGATCCTCGCGCCGCCGGCCCGATGCTCCCCGCCATGCCGCGCTCGCGCCTCGCGTCCGTCCTCGCCCTGCTGACGATCCTGCTGCTCGGCCCGGCGCCCGTCTCGGCCGCGGCCGATCCGGTGCGCGAGCTCAGGCGCCTCGCCGGCTCGCGGGAGGCGCCGGGGATCGTGCTCGTCGTCGCCCGCCGCGGTCGAGGTCGAGCATCTCGAGCTCGCGGGACGCGCCGACCGGGAAGGCGAGCTGCCGCTCGAGGCCGCGATGCGCTGGCCGCTGGGCGAGCTCAGCCGGCTGCCGACGGCGCTGCTCGCGGCCGGACTCGCCGCCGAGGGGCGGCTCGACCTCGACCGACCGCTGGCCGACTGGATCGGGCCGGAGGAACTCGACTTCGATCCCGCGCGACTGAGCCTGCGCGACCTGCTCGCGCAGCGCTCGGGGCTGCCGCCGCAGCGGCTCGCGGGGGCCTACCGCCGCCCGGGGGAGCCGGCGTCGGCGCTTCGCCCGGAAGACTTCTATCTCGCGCAGCCGCCGCGCCTGCTGATCCAGCCCTCCGCGCTCGGCTACGCGCTGGTCGGCCGGGTCCTCGAGCGCGCGAGCGGAAAGGGCTTCGCGGAGCTGCTCAAGGAGCGTCTCGCCGAGCCGCTCGGGCTGCGCGCGCTGGGCGCGGTCGAGGAGGGCGGGCTGGTCCGCGCCCATCGCCGCGGCCGTCCCGAGGCGCCGCTCCTGGCCCGCGACCTGGCCGCGACCGGGCTGGCCGCCAGCGCCGAGGACCTCGCGCGACTGCTCGCCGCCCTCACCGCGCCGGAGCCCACGCTCCCCGGCCGGGATCTGCTCTTCGAGCCGCATGGGGCGGAGCTCGGCTTCGGCGCGACCGCGGGGCTCGGCCTGGCGCTGAGCGAGAGCGTGGTGCCGGGCACCGGGCGGCTGGCGCGGATCCAGGGCGCCTACCCCGGCTTCCGCGCCGAGCTCACCCTCGCCCTCGACCATGGCGTCGCGGTGCTCGTGCTGGTCAACGCGGCCGAGGGCTTCCGCGTCGTCGACCGGCTCGCCGGCCTCGCCCTCGATCGCGCCCTCGGCCGCGACCCCGCGGCGCGCGAGGCGGCGCGGCGGGCGCGCGAGGAATTGCCCGAACGCATCCCCTGGCCGGAGGAGGCTCGACCGCGGGCGCCGGCGCCGCGCTACGCGACGCCCTTCGGTCTGCTTCGCGTGGAGGGCGGCGGCGAGCGCTTCGCCGCCGAAGTCTTCGGGCTGCGCTTCACCGCCAGTCGCCGCGCGGACGGCTGGTATGAGGTGCGCTACCGCCTGCTCGGCCTGGTGCCGCTCCCCCTCGAGGTGCTGAGGCGCGTGGTGCTGGCGCCGGCCACGGTGGGCGAGCGCCATCTCCTCCTCGCCTGGTTCTCGGGCCGCGTCGTCGTGCTCGGCAGCGCCCTCGAGGCGCCGCCGGCGGCGGGCGACGGCGTCGCGCTGCTCGGGCGCTGGCGGGTGACGGCGGAGGATCCGCTGCTCGCCCAGCTCGAGCTCCGCGAGGCCGTGATCGAACGGCAGGATGGCCTGCTCACGATCGGCTACGAGATCCCCTTCCTCGTCACCCGGCTGCGCCCGCGCCTCGTGCTCGCGGCCGACCCGGCGGGACTGCGGACGCACGGCACCGCCGCGGGCCTCGGCGAGCGCCTGCGCCACGGCCGCGACGAGGCCGGCGAGTTCCTCGAATATTCCGGCTTCCGGCTGCGGCGCGTACCCTAGAGGCCTGCCGCCGCCGTGGCCTCGCTGCGATGACGCCCTGGCTCCTCCTCGCCGCGACCGCCCTCTGCTTCTGGCTCGCCAGCCGGGCGAGCCCGGGCTGGATGCTCTTCGGCTTCCTGCTCGGGATCGTCCTCGCCTTCGCCACCGCGATCGCCTTCGCCGGCCGCCGCATCGAGGGCCGCAGCCGGCCGCCGCCCCATGTCCCCACCGAGGAGGAGATCGCCCTGCTCGAGGCCAAGCGGGCGCGCGAGCAGGCGCGACGCCTGGTTCCGCCGCGGCGCGACCTGCGCCAGCGGTGAGGCCCGCGACTTGTCGCGGTCACGCGGAGCGCCGATGCTAGCGCGCCGTGAACCCGCGAGGCCCTCCGCCATGAGCCGTCATCCCGTCCCGCCCGAGTTCGCCGCCCGCGCCCGCATCCGCCGCGAGACCTACGAGCGGCTCTACGCCGAGTCGCTGGCCGACCCCGAGGCCTTCTGGGCGAGGGTCGCCCAGCGCATTCACTGGCGGCGGGCCCCGACCCGCATCCGCGACGTGAGCTTCCGGCGCGAGGACTTCCGCATCCGCTGGTACGAGGACGGGGTGCTCAACGTCACCGAGAGCTGCCTCGATCGCCACCTCCCGGTCCGCGGCGACAAGACCGCCATCCTCTTCGAGGGCGACGACCCGGCCGAGGTGCGGAGGCTCTCCTACCGCGAGCTCCACGCCGAGGTCTGCCGGCTCGGGAACGCCTTGCGCGCGCTCGGCGTCGGCCGGGGCGACCGGGTCGCGATCTACATGCCGATGGTGCCGGAGGCGGCGATCGCGATGCTCGCCTGCGCGCGGATCGGCGCCATCCACTCGGTGGTCTTCGGCGGCTTCTCCCCCGAGGCGCTGGCCAGCCGCATCGCCGACTGCGGGGCGCGGCTCCTCCTCACCGCCGACGAGGGGCTGCGCGGCGGTCGCCGGGTGCCGCTCAAGGCCAACGCCGACCGCGCGCTCGCGCTGCCGGGGACGGAGAGCGTCGAGCGGGTGGTGGTGCTCCGGCGCACCGGGGGAGCGGTCGACTGGCGCGCGGGCCGCGACCTCTGGTACCACGAGCTCACCGGGAAGCAGCCAGCCTCCTGCGAGCCCGAGGCGATGGGCGCGGAGGATCCCCTGTTCATCCTCTACACCTCGGGCTCGACCGGGAAGCCGAAGGGGGTGCTCCACACCTGCGGGGGGTATCTCGTCTACGCGAGCTTCACCCACGAGGCGGTCTTCGACCTGCGCGAGGAGGACGTCTACTGGTGCACCGCCGACGTCGGCTGGGTCACCGGCCACAGCTACGTGGTCTACGGCCCGCTCGCGAACGGCGCCACCACCCTGATCTTCGAGGGCGTCCCGAACCATCCCGGCTGGGACCGCTACTGGCAGATCGTGGACCGGCACGGCGTGAGCATCCTCTACACCGCCCCGACCGCGATCCGCGCGCTGATGCGCGAGGGCGAGGAGCCGGTGCGGCGCTGGTCGCGGCGCAGCCTCCGCCTACTCGGCTCGGTCGGCGAGCCGATCAACCCCGAGGCCTGGGAGTGGTACCACCGGGTCGTCGGGAACGGGCGCTGCCCGATCGTGGATACCTGGTGGCAGACCGAGACGGGCGGCATCCTGATCACGCCGCTTCCCGGGGCGCACGACCTCAAGCCCGGCTCGGCGATGCGGCCGCTGTTCGGCATCCGCCCGGCGATCGTCGATGCGGCGGGGCGGATCCTCGAGGGCGAGTGCGAGGGGAACCTGGTGCTGCTCGACTCCTGGCCCGGGCAGATGCGCACCGTCTACGGCCACCACCAGCGCTTCCTCGACACCTACTTCAGCCAGCATGAGGGGATGTACTTCACCGGCGACGGGGCGCGCCGCGATGCCGACGGGGATCTCTGGATCACCGGCCGCGTGGACGACGTGATCAACGTCTCCGGGCACCGGCTCGGCACCGCCGAGATCGAGAGCGCGCTCGTCGCCCATCCGGCGGTGGCGGAGGCCGCGGTGGTCGGCTGCCCGCATCCGATCAAGGGGCAGGGGATCTACGCCTACGTCATCCTCGCCGTCGGCCACGAGCCGAGCGAGGGGCTGCGGCGCGAGTTGATCGAGCAGGTGCGGCGCGCGATCGGCCCGATCGCCACCCCCGATCACCTCCAGTTCGCGCCCGGGCTGCCCAAGACCCGCTCGGGCAAGATCATGCGCCGCATCCTGCGCAAGATCGCCGCCGACGAGACCGCCGAACTCGGCGACACCTCGACCCTCGCCGATCCCGCCGTGGTCGAGCAGCTGATCGCCGAGCGGCTCTACCGCAGGGCCTGAGCCGCGAGCCCGCTCCCCGCGGCCGCTACACTCGGCCGCGGTGGATGCGCTCGTCCTCGGCAACGCGAAGCTCCTGATCGGTGCCGCGCTAGTGCTCGCCGGCATCCTCTCCAGCGTGCTCGCGAGCCGCTTCGGCGCGCCGCTGCTCCTCGTGTTCCTGGTGATCGGGATGCTCGCCGGGGAGGAGGGCCTGCTCGGCATCGCCTTCCGCGATCTCTCCGCCGCCTACACCATCGGCTCGCTGGCGCTGGCGGTGATCCTCTTCGACGGCGGGCTGCGCACCCGCGCGGCGGCGCTGCGCGAGGCCTGGGCGCCCGCCGTCCTCCTCGCCACCGTGGGGGTGCTGGTCACCGCCGGCCTCACCGCCCTCGCCGCCTCGCCCCTGCTCGGGCTCGGCCTCGCGGAAAGCCTGCTGCTCGGCGCGGTGATCGCCTCCACCGACGCCGCGGCGGTGTTCTTCCTGCTCCGCGCCGGGGGACTGCACCTCGGCCGCCGGGTCGCGGCCACGCTCGAGATCGAGTCGGGAAGCAACGACCCGATGGCGGTGTTCCTCACCCTGTTCCTGGTCGGGATCCTGCTCTCGCCGGAGCAGGCGAGCGTGCCCGAGGCGCTCGGCTTCCTCCTCGGCCAGCTCCTGGTCGGCGCCGCCTTCGGGCTGGCCGGCGGCCGACTGCTCGTCGCCGCGCTCAACCGCCTGCCGCTGCCCGGCGGCCTGCACCCGGTCTTCGCGGTCGCCTTCGCGGTGGCGCTGTTCGCCCTCGCCAACGCCGCCTCGGGCAGCGGCTTCCTCGCCGCCTACCTCGCCGGGCTGGTGGTCGGCAACCGGCCGGTGCGCGCCTTCGCCAGCGTGCTCAATCTCCAGGATGCCGCGACCTGGCTCGCCCAGATCGTGATGTTCCTGGTGCTGGGACTGCTGGCCTCGCCCTTGAGCCTGCTCGCGCACCTCGGCGCCGCGCTCGCGGTGGCCGCCTTCCTGATGCTGGTGGCGCGCCCGGCGGCGGTATGGCTGTGCCTCGCGCCCTTCCTCTTCGCGCCCCGGGAGCGGCTGTTCATCGCCTGGGTGGGCCTGCGCGGGGCGGTCGGGATCTTCCTCGCCTCGATCCCGCTGCTGGTCGGGCTGCCGCAGGGCACGCTGTTCTTCGACGTCGCCTTCGTGGTGGTGCTGGCCTCGCTGCTCATCCAGGGCTGGACCCTGAGGCCGGTCGCACGGGCGCTCGGCGTGGCCCTGCCGCGCCTCGACCCGGTGATTGAGCGGGTCGAGCTCGACCTGCCCGGCCAGCTCGCGCTCGAGCTGGTCGGCTATCCGGTGGCGCCGGAGGCGGCGATCCTGCGCGGCGCGAGGCTCCCGCGCTCCGCCCGCCTCGCGCTCGTGGTGCGCGAAAGGGGAGGTGCTGATGCCGGAGCAGGCGGGCGCGATCCGCGCCGGCGACCACGTGTACTTCCTCGCCCCGCCCGGGCGGGTGGCCCGGCTCGACTGGCTCTTCGCGCCGCCCGGCGGCCGCCGCGGAGGCGGAGCGCGAGGTCTTCGGCGCCTTCGTCTTCGACGCCGCCCTGCCGCTCGCCGAGATCGCCGGCTACTACGGCCTGGCGCTGCCCGAGGAGCTTCGCGGGCGGAGCGCGGCCGAGCTCTTCGCCGAGCGCTTCGACGACCAGGCCCAGGTGGGGGACGCGATCGAGCTGCCGGGAGCCAGGCTCACGGTGCGCGACATGGACGAGGAGCGGGTGACCCGTGTCGGTCTCAAGTTCCTCGGCGCCCGCGGCTGAGGGCGGGCGCTTGCCGACCCCGGCCGAGGGTGCGATGCTCTCGCCGTTCCCCGCGAGGAGTGCCGCGATGAGGCTCGAGGACCGACCGGAGGGCGCGCCCGGCTCGCTCGGCGGCAGCCTGCGCTTCCTCCTCTTCGCGCTGCTGGTCCTGGCGCTGGTGCTCGCCGGCGGGCTCGTGCTGGGGCTCATCGAGATCCCGGCGCTGCGCGAGGCCGCCTGGCGCGGCGCCGCGGTGGTGGGCCTGCTCGCCCTCGCCGCCCTGCTGCTCGCGCTGCTGCTCCGTTCCGGCCGCCGCTAGGCGGGCGCAGCCCCGCCCCTCCGCCCTGTGCCCGATCGCGCTCGCGATCGCCGCGCACCCCAGGCTGCCGCTGCTCGCCGACCGCGACGAGTTCCGTGTCCGCCCGAGCGCCCCGGCGGCCCCCTGGGCTGAGGATCCGCGGATCCTCGGCGGCCGCGATCTCCTCGCCGGCGGCTCCTCGCTCGCGGTGCGCGCCGACGGCCGCTGCGCGGCCGCGGCCCGGCCCGAGGTCGCCGTTCGCGCGGCGAGCCGGTGGCCGGTTTCGTGCGCGGCGAGGATCCGCCCCGCGCTTCCTCCTCCGGGGGGCCGCGCGACTTCCCGACCAGGAGGGGCGGCTTCCGCCGATCCCGGGGCCCGGCGAGGCTTCGGCACCCCCGCCCCGACGCTTCCGCCTCGCGGCGAGGACGGCGCGCTGCGGCTCCGCGAGCGGCGGCTTGGTCATCTCGGCGGGTTCCGCAGCGAGAGGCGCTTCCGCGCCGCAGACGCGATCTCCTCGTGCATCCCCCGAGCGCGGCGACCAGGTTCCCGCCCCCTCGCGCCCTGAGCGGATGCGGCGCCTCCGCGCCGCCGGGTGCTCCTTGCGGTTCGGCAAGCGGCGCATGATCGACAGGACGTCTCGAGGGGGAGGGCACCTCCTCGCCTTCCCTCCGCAAACGCCTCTTCGCTCCGGCATCACCCGGAGCACGGCCAAGCGCCCTCAGTGGAGCCTGCAGGCTCGCCACCCACTCCTGGGGCGGAATCTCGACCCTGAGCTCCTCCTCCGGCCGCTCCGCGCCGCGCAGGACGAGCACCAGCTCGCCCGTCGGCCGCACGTACTGCCGAAGCTCGCGGAAGCGATGCAGGCCGTGCTTCTCGTGAAGCCGCATCCAACGCGCTCTTCGCGACGTAGAACTCCGCTTCCATGAGGGCAATCTAGGGGCTGGACGATGAACGGACGGCATCTTTTCGGCGCGGGATTCCGCCGTCCGGGAGCGAGGACTCGGGCACCGCGCTCACCGTCGGCGCCTCCGGAAGCTCTCCTTCCCTCCGGGAGCCCCCGGTGAGGGTCCGCCTGCTGCCTCGTCCTTCCCAGCGATCTCGGCCACCGCCTCGATCCGGTCCGCAGGGGCGGCGAGGAGGCCCCGGCGAGGAGGATCGGGCGAGCACCGGCGGCGCGCCGAGGAAGGAGCCGGGGCGAGGGTCTCCACCGCGCGAGGGGACCCGCCCTTGGAGGCCTCCTCCCCAGAGATTCGCGACTCGGGTCGCCACCGCGTGAGCGGACCCGCTATCGCGGAACCTTCCGGCCTCGGCGATCATGCCCGCGATGTGCCTGATCGCCCTCGCCCTCGGCGTCCACCCCCGCTGGCCGCTCGTGCTGCTCGCCAACCGCGACGAGTTCCATGCCCGCCCGAGCGCCCCGGCGGCCCCCTGGGCGGAGGACCCGCGCATCCTCGGCGGCCGCGACCTCCTCGCCGGCGGCACCTGGCTCGCGGTGCGCGCCGACGGCCGCTTCGCGGCGGTCGCCAACCTGCGCGGCGGAGGCCCCGCCCGCGGCCGGCGTTCGCGCGGCGAGCTGGTGGCCGACTTCGTGCGCGGGGAGGATCCGCCCTCGCGCTTCCTCGCGCGGGTGGCCTCGCGGCTTGCCGACTACGCCCCCTTCAACCTGATCGTCGGCGACGGCGAGGAGCTCCGCTGGCTGTGCAGCGCCGGGCCGCGCGCGGGCCGCCTCGGCCCGGGGCTCCACGCCTTCGCCAACACCCCACCCGGGGAACGATGCCCGAAGTGCCGGCGGCTCCTCGAGGCGCTCGGCGCGCGGCTTGCCTCCGGCACCGCCGCCTCCCGGGGCGCTGCTGGAGCTCCTCGCCGATCCCCAACCGCCCCCCGACGACGGGCTTCCCCGCGGGCCCCCGGCCGCGTGCGGAGGAGGCGCGGCAGCTCTCGTCGATCCTGGTCCTCGGCGAGCGACTACGGCACCCGCGCCTCGACGCTCCTGCTGCGCCGGTGCGGACGGCACGCAGTTCTTCCGCGAGCGGCGGCTCGGGCCCCTCGGCCGGTTCCTCGGCGAAGCGGGCTTCCGCAGCGCGGGAGACGGCTGGGCGGGCGCGTGATCGGACTCGTCTTGACTCGCCCTCCCGGAGCGCAGGAAGACTGCAGCGGGGTCCTCAGATCCCCCATAACCTGCGTCACACGGCACAACGAGGGGAGAACCCGATGAAGCGCCTGCTGCCCTGCCTTCGCCCTGGCCGGGCTGCTCGCGGTCGCGACCGCCTCCGCGCAGACCTTCACGACCACGGATCCCGCGGCCTCGATCCCGGACAACACGGGCACCTTCACCGCCTGCCAGACGATCACGGTTCCAGCCGGGACGGGCACCATCCTCGACCTCGACGTGCGCACCGCGATCACCCACTCCTGGGTGGGCGATCTCACGATCCGCCTGACGCGCATGCCGGGAGATACCGAACCCCCTTATGCTCATGAACCGTCCCGGACGCACCGGCTCCGGGCTCCGGCCGCAGCGCCGACTTCGCGGCGGCGACGCCGATCACCTGGAACGACGAGGCCCCCTCCGGACGCTCGGCGGAGACGGTGGGCGAGAACCCACCGGGTACGGGCTGCCTGTCGACGTCGGTGGTCGGCACGGCCGCCTGCCCGCCCGACAACTACATTCCCGCGCCGGATGCGGCCGACACCCCGATCGCGGGGGTCGGCACCAACCTCGCCCAGTACGACGGGCAGCTGGCCGACGGCACCTGGCGGCTGTGCGTCGCCGACTCGGCGGTCTTCGACACCGGCACCCTCCAGAGCTGGTCGCTGATCGTGACCGCTGCGCCCCCCGCAACCCCGCCCCAGTTCAGCTACACGCCGTCGCCGCCGGGTCCCGTGACCGGCGTGCACACCACCGGCACCGTCGGCTCGACCGCGAACTTCACGATCAGCGTCGCCATTGGCACCGCCGGCAGCGGCAGCGGGGCGGCCGCGACCACGACCACCACCTGCGCCGTCTCCGGGGCCGGCTTCGCCGGCTTCACCGCCACGCCCACGGCGGTCGGCGCGGGCCCGGTCAGCCCGACCTCGATCACCGGCACCTGCACCGTCGCCGCCGACCGCCCAGAGCGGCACCCTGAACTGCGTCGAGAATCGTGGCGGCACCCCGGTGAACATCACCTTCAACCTCACCTGCCCAGCCGCCACCAACGTGCCGCCCACCCTCACCCTCAGCCCGGCACCCGGCTCCACGATCACCGGCAGTGGCGGCGGCCTGATCGGCTCGACCGCCAACTTCTCGATCTCGGCCACCGCCTCGGGCGGGGCGGGCAGCGGCGCGGGGGCCACCACCACCCTCAGCTGCACCCCGCCCGCCGGCTTCAGCGGCTTCGCCCCGCCGATCCAGGCGGTGGGCAACGGCCCGGTGCAGAACAGCCCGATGACCGGGCACCTGCACCATCGGCCCGGCGCCGGTGACCGCGACCATGACCTGCCAGCTCAACCAAGGCGGCACGATCAGCAACGTCACCTACCAGCTGGTCTGCCCGGCGGGCCTGCCGCAGGCCCGGCCGATCGATGCCCTCGACCGCCGCGGGCTGCTGCTGCTCGGGCTGCTCGCGCTCGGCCTCGGCCTGGTCGCCCTGCGACGGCTGGGCTGAGCGGCCCCGATCCGAGCAGGAGGCGAGGGGCGCGGCGACGCGCCCCTCGTCCTTTGCGCGCCCGGGCAGGGCTGCGCCGCCGGAGATCCCGTGCCGGCTCAGGCGCCCTCTCGACGTCCCCGCACCGGGATGCGGTCGGCGGGGACCAGGGCGATGCCGCCGCGCGGGCCGGGGGTGGCTTCTCTCGGGGCTGGGGCGAAGGCTAGGCCGAGGACCAGCTCCCAGCGCACGGGGATCGTCCCCGAGGGGTCCCGTGCCTGCTCGAAGCGCCGGCGCGCCTCGGCGAGTTCCCGCCGGCCCCCGAGGCCGCGCGGGCGCGCGCTGAGCGCGTTGCGCGCACCCAGCGCCCGGAGCTCCGCGGCGAGCTCCGCGAAGTCCCGGTAGCGCCGCCACCTGAGCTCGCGCTCGAGCACCGGATGGCGCAGGCCGGTGGCGAGCAGCGCGGCCCCGAGGGCCTCCGGCGGCGGGAAGGGGCTCAGGTGCCGCTCCGGCGCGGCGAAGGCCGCGCGCAGCTCGGCGAGGGTCTCCGGGCCGAAGCTCGAGAACAGGAACAGCCCCCCGGGAGCGAGGATCCGCCGCACCTCGGCGAAGAGCCGGAGCGGATCCTCGCACCACTGCAGCAGCAGATTGGCGAGGACCAGATCGAAGGCGCCATCCGCGAAGGGCGGCGGCGGCGGCGTCGCCCTGAACCAGCCGGAAGCGCCGCCACCACGGACTGCCGCCGCGCCGCCATCCGGAGCATCCCCTCGGCGAGGTCGAGCCCCACCACCAGCGCCCGCGGGAAGCGGCGCTTGAGCTCCCTGGTGAGGCGGCCGGTGCCGCAGCCCAGGTCCAGCACCCGAGCCGGCGGCCGCGCGAGCAGTCCCAGGTTCTCGAGCAGCAGCCCGCCCGCCTCGCGCTGGAGCCGAGGCGGCGCGATCGTAGTCGCGGGCGGCGCGGCTGAAGTTGCGGCGGATCGAGGCGCGGTCGAAGAGGCTCATGCGGCGAGGAAGCCGAGGAGCTCCGCCGCGACCTCCGTGGGCCGTCCGAGGAATGGCGCGTGGCCGGCGCGCGGCACCGCGAGCAGCCGCCCGCCGGCGAGGGCCGCCCCGGCGGCGACCGCCGCTCGGCGGGACGATGCGGTCGTTGGCGCCCGCGATCCACAGCGAGGGCTTCCCGAGGCTGCGCGCCGCCCCGCGCAGGTCGGCGGCGGCGAGGATCTCGAGTCCCCGCGCCAGCGCCGAGGGAGCGGGCCGACGGGCGCGCGAGGCGCTCGCGCAGGAAGCGCAGTTCCGCGCCCGCCCGCCCGCTGCCGAGGGCCTCGAGGGCGAGGAAGCGCTCGAGGGTCCCCTCCCAGTCGGCCTCCAGGCCGGCCGCGAAGTCGGCGAGCAGGGCGCGGATCGATGCCCTCCGGCCAGTCCGGCGCGGGGGTGAGCCGCGGGGCGCTGGCCACGAGGATGAGCCGCTCGACCCGCTCCGGGGCGAGCCGCGCGGCGGCGAGCGCCACCAGGCCGCCGAGCGACCAGCCGAGCCAGCTCGCCCGCGGCGGCGCCTCGGCCAGCACCGCCTCCGCCCAGTCCTCGAGGGTCGCGGGCACGGGGCGCGCCGCCCGCGCGCCGTGTCCCGGGAGGTCGATCGTCCGCGCGCCGATGCCCTCGGGAAGCGCCGCGAGCAGCGGCTCGAAGATGCCGCCGTGCATGCCCCAGCCGTGGAGCAGCACCAGGTCGCGGCGCGCCGCGAGGCTGCCGCGGCTCATGCCGGGTCGGCGGCGAGGGCCGCCGCCAGCGCCTCGAGCAGGGCATCGATCTCGGCCTCTCGGTGCAGGGCCGAGAGGCTGATCCTGAGCCGCGCGGTGCCGGGGGGCACGGTGGGGGGGCGGATCGCCGGGACCAGGAAACCGCGTTCGGCGAGGGCCTCCGCGATGCGCAGGGCGCGGCCCTCCTCGCCCACCGCGAGCGGCTGGATCGGGGTCGTCGAGGGCAGGAGCGGGAGGCCGAGCGCCGCGGCACCGGCGCGGAAGCGCGTGACCAGCGCCCGCAGCCGCTCGCGGCGCTCCTCCGCCGCCCGCAGGCGGCCGAGCGCCACCCGCAGCGCCGCCGCCAGCGCCGGCGGCGGCGCCGTCGAGTAGACGAGGCCGCGCGCCTCCTCCACCAGCCCGCCGAGGAGCGCCGCCGGGCCGGCGAGGAAGGCCCCGGCGGCGCCGAAGGCCTTGCCGAAGCCGCCCATGAGCAGCGGCACCTCGGCCGGGCCCAGGCCGTGCGCGGCGACGCTGCCGCGCCCCTCGGGGCCGAGCACGCCGAGGCCGTGGGCGTCGTCGACCAGGAGCAGCGCCCCCTCGGCGCGGGCCAGCGCGGCGAGGGCGGGCAGCGGCGCGAGATCGCCGTCCATGCTGAACACGCCGTCGGTGAGCAGCAGCGCCCCGCGCTTGGGATGGGCGCGCAGCAAGCGCCGCGGCATGCGCCGGATCGGCATGGCGGTAGCGCAGCAGCCGCGCGCCGGAGAGCCGCACCCCGTCGATGAGGCAGGCGTGGCAGAGCCGGTCGAGGAGCCCCAGCCCGTCGCGGCCGAGCAGGGCGGGGATGACCGCGAGCGCGCACTGGTAGCCGCTCGGGAAGAGCAGCGCGCGCTCGTAGCCGAGCCAGGCCGCGAGCTCCCCGGCGAGGGCCTCGTGCTCCGAGCTCCAGCCGCAGACCAGCGGCGAGGCCCCGCTGCCGAGGCGCAGCGCGAGCGCGGCGCGGGCCGTCCGCCAGCGGCCCGGGATCGCTCGCGAGACCCAGGTAGTCGTTGCCGGCGAAGCTCACCAGGATCCGGTCGCCGCACCGGAGCCGCGGCCCCGGCAGCGGCTCGAAGGCGACGAGGCGCCGCGAGCGCAGCGCCGCCGCCCGCGCGCTGCTGGCGCGCCGCGGAGGGCGGCGACCAGGTCGGGACGCGCGCTCACCGCGGCACCAGGGCCTCGGCGAGGCTCGCCGGCACCCCGATCTCCACCGCCACCGGGAGGTGGTCGGAGAGGGCGAGCGGCAGGGTCTCCACCGCCCGGACGGTCAGGCCCTCGCTCGCCAGCACGTGGTCGATCGCGCGCCGCGGGCGCCAGCTCGGGAAGCTGAGCGGCGCCGCCGGCGGCGGGCGGAGCCGGGTGCGGCGGTAGAGCCGTTCGAGCTCGCGCCCGTCGACGCGGGTGTTGAAGTCGCCCATCAGCAGCACGTGCTCGCGGTCGCCGATCAGCTCCACCAGGAAGTCGAGCTGGCGGCGCCGCGCCTGCGGGCCGAGGGAGAGATGCACGTTGATCACGCACAGCCGGCGCCCGTCCGTGCCGTACTCGGCGAGCAGCGCGCCCCGGCCGGGCAGCCTCCCGGGCAGGCTGAGATCGCGCACCGCGAGCGGCTGGAAGCGGCTGAGCAGGGCGTTGCCGGAGCGCACGAGGCGCGCCAGGTTGCGGTTGCTCTGCTGCGCCCAGAAGGGGAAGCCCGCGGCCTGGGCGAGGAACTCGGCCTGGTTGAGGAAGCCGGAGCGCAGGCTGCCGGGATCCGCCTCCTGCAGGCCGACGATGTCGAAGTCGCAGATCAGCCGCGCCGCGCGCTCGAGGTTGGCGAGCTTCTCGCGGTTGGGCAGGAGCTGCTTCCAGCCCTGGGTGAGGTAGTGCGTCGGCCGGGCGACGCGCGCGCCAGCCTGGATGTTGTAGGTGAGCAGCCGGAGCGGACGGGAGGCGCGGCGGGCCATCGGCCCCGTCCGGCGGGCTCAGCCGGTCGGCCTTCGGGCGCGCCTCGCGGGCGATCAGCTCGTCGACCAGCTCGAAGAAGGCCTCGACGCTGCCGGCGCTGCCGACCGTCACCCGCCACTTGCCGTGCACGACGAAGCTCGGGGTGCCATCGATCCCGTAGCGCATGGCCATCTCGCGCGCGCGCCGGAGCTTGGTCTCCACCGCGAAGGAGCGGGCGGCGTCGAGGAACTGCTGCTCGCTCACGCCGAACTGGGCGTAGAAGGCGGCGAGCTCCTCCAGGCTGCGGAACTGGCGCCGGTCGCGATGGATCGCGTCGAACAGCGCCTGGTGCGAGGCCTCGAGGATGCCGAGCGCCTCGGCGGCATAGAAGGCACGCCCGTACATCGCGAGCTGATCGTTGAAGATCGCCGGCATGTGCGAGAAGGCGACGTGAGCCGGGGAGGCTGCCCTTCCACTTCCGCACTTCCGGCTCGAGGTTGGCGCAGTGGATGCAGAGGTAGCTGAAGACCTCGACCACCTCGACCCGCTCCCCGCTCGCGGTCGGCTGCGGCGGGCGGATCGGGAAGTAGTGCTGGCCTTCGACGAAGCGGCCGCCCTCGGCGCTGGCGCAGGAGACCAGGGCGAGGCCGAGCAGCAGGACGGCGAGGCGATGGCTCATGGCGTCGAACCTCCAGGGAGCTCAGTGACCCGCGGCCAGCATGGCGGCAGGGGGATGAACCGGCGATGGACGGCGCTCACGGCCAGGCCGCGTGCAGGCCCTCGATGTACGAGGCAAGCGCTTCGATCTCCTCGTCGCTCAGGTGGCGCGCGACCTCGGCCATGACCGGGTTGGCGTCGGACCCCTTGCCGAGCACCAGGCCGCTGCGGAAGGCGCGCAGCATCGCCGCCGTGTAGTCCGCGTGCTGGCCGGCGAGCGCGGGATAGCCGGAGAAGGGATTGCCGCGCCCGGTCGGGCCGTGGCAGGCCATGCAGGCGGGGATGCCGCGCTCGAGATCGCCGCCGCGCCAGAGGCGCTCGCCGCGCGCCACCAGCGACTCGTCCGCCACCCCCGGCGTCACCTTCTGGCGCGCGAAGTAGGCGCCGAGGTCGCGCATGTCCTGCGCGCTCAGGGTGGCGGCGAAGCCGAGCATCACCGCGTTCTCGCGCGCCCCGCTCTTGTAGAGCGCGAGCTGGCGCGCGATGTAGCGCTCGTGCTGCCCGGCCAGCTTCGGCCACTCCGGGTTCGTCGAGTTCCCGTCCGGACCGTGGCAGGCGGCGCAGACCGCGGCCTTGGCCTCCCCGCGCGCGGGGTCTCCGGGGCCGGCGTCGCCGTCCGGGGCGAGCGCGATCGCGATCGGCTCGGCCGCCGCCGCCTCGGGCTCGGGCAGCGGGGCCACCTCCGGCGCCTGCCCGGCGGCGGCGGCGAGCCCGGCGACGAGGGCGAAGGCGAGACCCGCGCAGAACGTGGAGGGACTACACTTCATGGCCGATCGGGAGGACGAGGCGAGACGATCGCCACGGCGCGGGCCTCGGCCCGCGGACCGCGGAAAATCGCCGACTTATACCAGCAGCCACGATGCAGGGTCAATCGAACGCACCCCAAGCGGCGACGCCGCCCCGCGCCTCGAGCTGCCCCTGCGCGCCGTCCCCGCGCTGCTGGCGGCAGCCGAGCAGCCCGCGCAGTTCCCGCCCGACCTGGGCCGCGAGGTCGCCTTCGCCGGGCGCTCGAACGCCGGCAAGTCGAGCGCGATCAACGCCCTCACCGGGCTCGGCGGGCTCTCGCGGGTGAGCAAGACGCCGGGACGGACCCGCGCCCTGCTGTTCTTCGCGCTCCCCGGGGGGCGGCGGCTGGTGGACCTTCCAGGCTATGGCTACGCCGCCGTGTCCCGGCGGCAGAGCGCGCGCTGGCCGGCGCTGATCGAGGACTATCTTCGCCGGCGGGCGAGCCTCGCGGGGATCTTCCTGCTGAGCGACATCCGCCACCCGCTCACCGCGCTCGACCGCGACTTCCTCGCCCTCGCCCGCGAGGCGGGCCGTCCCTGTCACTTGCTGCTCGCCAAAGCCGACAAGCTCACCCGCGGGGCGGCGCTCGCCATCCGCGAGCGGACGCTCCAAGCGCTCGCCGAGACGCGGCGGCGTCGAAGGCGTCGACCGTGTTCTCCGCCCGCAGCGGGCTCGGCCTCGCCGAGGCGCGCCGGCGTCTGCTCGCCTGGCTGCACTGAGGGTTCGCCGATGCCGGCCTTCCACTACCGCGCGCTCGATTCCGGCGGACAGACGCTCAGGGGCGTGCTCCAGGCCGACACCGCCCGCGGCGCCCGGGCCGCGCTGCGCGACCGCGGCCTGTTCCCGATCGAGGTCGAAGAGCTGACGGCCGGCCGGCGCGGGTCGCGTCTCGGCGCGACCCGGCTCGCCCTGCTGCTGCGCCAGCTCGCGGTGCTGACCCGCGCCGGCCTGCCGCTCGACGAGGCCCTGGCCGCCCTCGCCGACCAGGAGCGGATCGCCGGCCGAGCGCGGCCTGGTGCTCGCGCTCCGCGCGGGGGTGATGGAAGGCCGGGCGCTGGCCGCGGCGATGGGCGAGTTTCCGGAGGCCTTCCCGGAGCTGGTGCGCGCGGCGGTGGCGGCGGCGGAGCAGGCCGGCCGGCTGGCCGAGGTCCTCGAACGCCTCGCCGGGCTCTACGAGCGGCGCAGCCGCCTGCTGCGGCGGCTGCTCGCCGCCCTCGCCTATCCCCTGCTGCTGGCGGTGGTTGCGCTCGCCGTGCTGGTCGGGCTGCTGCTCGAGGTGGTGCCCGAGGTCACCCGGGTGCTCGCCGGCCTCGGCGGGGAGCTCCCGGCCGCGACCCGGATCCTGCTCGCGATGAGCGGTGTCCTCGAGCGCCACGGGCTGCCGCTGGCGCTGCTGCTGCTGCTCGTCCCCATCCTGCTCGCCCTCGCCGCCCGCCACCCCGCGCTCAGGCCAGGGCTCGAGCGCGCGCTGCTCGCGCTGCCCGGCGCGGGGACGATCCGGCGGCGGCTCGCCGCCGCGCGCTTCACCCGCACGCTCGCCGTCCTGGTGGGGGCCGCGGTGCCGCTGCTCGAGGCACTTGCGCCTCGCCCGCGGCACGCTCGGCGCCTCGCCGCTGCGCGCGGCCCTCGACGAGGTGGCGCGGCGGGTGCGCGAGGGCTCGGCGCTGGCGCCGGCGCTCGCCGCCAGCGGCCTGCTCCCGCCGGTGGCGCTGCGGCTGGTCGCCGGCGGCGAGCGCTCCGGGCGGCTGGCCGAGATGCTCGAGCGCGCCGCCGAGGAACAGGAGAGCGAGCTCGAGCTCGCGCTCGAGACCGCCGCCGGACTCGTCGGCCCGCTCGCCATCCTGCTGCTCGGCGGCCTGGTGCTGTTCATCGTGCTCGCGATCCTGCTGCCGATCTTCGAGCTCAACCGGCTGGTGCGCTAGGCCGATGCTCGTCTTCGAGGGCGTGGGCAAGACCTACCCCGGCGGGCGCGTGGCCCTCGAGGCGCTGAGCTTCGCGCTCGGCGCGGGGGAGTTCGCCTTCCTCACCGGGCACTCGGGCGCGGGGAAGTCCACGGTGTTCCGGCTGGTCTCGATGCAGGAGCGCCCCACCCGCGGCCGCGTGCTGCTCGGCGGCACCGACCTCGCCCGCGTCCTCGTGGCGGGAGCGCGGCCGGCTGAGGCGCGAGCTCGGGCTGGTGTTCCAGGACCATCGCCTGCTCCCGGAGCTGAGCGCGCTCGGCGAACGTCGAGCTGCCGCTGCGGATCGGCGGCATGCCCGCCGCGGAGCGCCGCCGCCGCGCCCGCGCCGCCCTCGAGCTGGTCGGTCTCGGCGACCGCCTCGAGGCCCCGCCCGAACGACTCTCCGCCGGCGAGCAGCAGAGGGTCGGCATCGCCCGCGCGATCGTGCGCACCCCCGCGCTGCTGATCGCGGACGAGCCCACCGGCAATCTCGATCCGGCACTCTCCTTCGAGGTCATGCGCCTGTTCGCCTCGCTCGCCCGCCACGGGATGGCCGGTCCTGGTGGCCACCCACGATCTCGCGCTGGTGGAGCGGCTCGGCGCCCGCACCCTGGTGCTGGAGCGCGGCCGACTGGTGGCCGACCATCCCGCCGGGAGACCGCTGATGGCGCAGGCCCGTCGGAGCACTCCCTCTTGGCCGCCTCCGGGTCCGGCTGGCGGTGCTCGCCGAGGCCCACGCCGAGGCCCTGCGCCTGAGCCTCCGGCTGGCCGGCCTGGACCGAGCCTGGCCTGCGTGCTCGTGCTCGGGCTGGTGCTGGCCCTGCCCGCCATCGCCCACTTCCTGCTCGGCGCCCTCGCGACGCTCGAGGCGCGGCTCGCCGCCCGTCCGGAATGGCTGCTCTTTCCCGCGCCGGGCCGCGAGGCGGAGCTCGAGGCGCTCGCCGCGCGGCTGGGCGCCGATCCCCGGGTCGCCGAGCTGCGGCGGCGCAGCGCCGAGGAGAATCTCGCCGAGCTGCTCGCGATGCCGGGCTTCGCCGGCGTCGAGGAGCTGCTCGCCGAGAACCCGCTGCCGCCGGTGCTGCTGCTCGCGCCGCGCCCCGAGCTGGCGCAGGCCGAGCGGGAGGCGCTGCGCGCGGAACTCGCCGCCCGCCCCGAGCTCGCGGGGTTGCTGCCCGCCGCCGACGGCCGCGAGGCCCTGCGGGCGCTGAGCGCGCGCCTGAGGCTGCTGCTCGCGCCCTTCGCGCTGCTGGTGGGGCTCGGCGCGCTCGCGGTGCTGTTCGCGGTGCTGCAGGCTGTCGCTGCTCGAGCGCAGCGAGGAGCTCGAGATCCTGAGGCTGCTCGGCGCCGAGGCGAGCTTCGTGCAGCGTCCCTACCTCTACCGCGGGCTGTGGCTCGGCGCGCTCGCCGGGGCGCTGGCGGCCGCGCTCGCCCGCGGCGCCCTCGGGGCGACTCGGGGAGGGGCTCGCCGAGCTCGCCCGCGATGAGGAGCTCGGCGCTATGCTTAGCGCACCCACGCTGGGGGAGATGCTGGCGATGGTCGCGGTCGGCGCCGGCCTCGGCCTGTTCGCCGCCTGGCTCGTGGTCCGCGCCCACCTGGCCCGCCTGAGCTGAAGCCCGCAGAGATGTCCGCCCAGATCACGCGCCACCTCACCAGCGAGGCTCCGCACATCATGGTCGTGGACGGCTCGCGCGTGGTCCGCCGGCTGCTCGAGCAGCTCCTCCAGCGCGAGGTGTCCGGCGGTGACGGTGATCCCCTGCGAGTCCGGCCAGGAGGCGAAGGCGCGCCTGAACGAGACCGTGGTGGACTTCGTCACCACCGCGCTGCAGCTGCCCGACATGGACGGGCTGGAGCTCGCCCGCTACATCCGCGAGCACGCTCCGCAGGCCTACATCCCGATCGTGGTGGTGTCGGGCGAGGTCAACGAGCGCCTGCTCGCGCGCGGCTTCACCGAGGACGTCACCGACTATTTCGACAAGTCGCTCGGCATGGAGGCCCTCGCCGCCTTCATCCGCGGCTACGTGCACCCCGAGGAGGCGGTCACCGGCACCGTGCTCTACGTCGAGGACAGCCGGGTGGTGGCCCTGGCGACGCGGCGGATGCTCGAGAAGCACGGCCTCTCGGTGCACCACGTGATCTCCGCCGAGGACGCGATCGCCTTCGTCCGCCGCAGCCTGGAGCAGGCCGGCACCCCGGGGGCCGACGTGGTCCTCACCGACGTCTACCTCAAGGGCGGGCTGACCGGGAAGGAGCTGCTCCAGACCTTCCGCGGCGAGCTCGGGCTCAGCCGCGGCCAGCTCCCGGTGCTGGTGATGACCGCCGACGACAACCCGGCCAACCAGGCGGCCCTGATCCAGGCCGGCGCCAATGACCTCGTGCAGAAGCCGATCGAGGAGCGGCTGCTCGTGACCAAGCTCTGCTTCCAGCTCCGGGTCGGGACAGCTCCGGCGGCGGGGCAAGCTGCCGCGCACCGCCGAGACGTGAGCGCGGCCGAGCGCGTGCGCCTCGAGGAGAGCTGGAAGCGCCGGCTGCTGCCGGTCTTCGAGAGCCCCGCCCTACAGGCCCTGCGCGCCTTCCTCGCCGCCGAGCGGGCGGCGGGCAAGACCATCTACCCTCCGGCCCGGGAGATCTTCGCCGCCCTGGATGCCACGCCCTTCGAGCGGGTGCGGGTGGTGATCCTCGGCCAGGATCCCTACCACGGGCCGGGCCAGGCGCATGGGCTGTGCTTCTCGGTGCGCCCGGGGGTGCCGCCGCCGCCCTCCCTGCGTCAACATCTTCGCGGAGCTCGAGCGCGACCTCGGCATCCCGCCGCCCGACCACGGCTGCCTGCTGCCCTGGGCCTGGCGCGGGGTGCTGCTGCTCAACGCCGTGCTCACGGTCGAGCGCGGCCGGCCGGCCTCCCATCGCGGCCGAGGCTGGGAGTTCTTCACCGATGCGGTGATCGAGTGCCTGAATCGCGAGCGCGAGGGTCTGGTGTTCCTCCTCTGGGGCGCGGACGCCCAGGCCAAGGGCCGACGCATCGACCGCAGTCGGCATCTCGTCCTCGAGGCTCCCCATCCCTCGCCCCTCTCGGCGAATCGCGGCTTCCTCGGCTGCGGGCATTTCTCCAGGACCAACCGCTGGCTCGAGGCGCGCGGCGAGCCGCCGATCGACTGGCGGCTGCCGCCACGCGACGAGCTCAGGGCGCTGGAGGGGCGGGCCGAGGCGGGCGCGTCGCGTGCGGAAGGGAAGGCGGCAGCGGCTCGATTCCAGCCGATCCTGAGCTCGAAGGGACCACGCTGCGACCGGTCGGGGTATTCCGTCGCGGCAGGATGGCTCGGCAGGGCCCGGCCCAGCTCGTTTCCCCCGCGCTAGGGGTGGCGAGGGCAGGATCGCCGGATGGCGCCGGGAGAGCGGCTGCGGATCCCTCCGCTCGGCCCCTCGCGACCGAGCGGCCTGCGCTGCGCCCTCCCGAGACTCGCTCGATGGCCGGGGCCGCGGCCCAAGGACCTTCGAGCGCGTCTTGGTTCCTGAGATTCGGGATGAGCAAACTCGCCACCCTGACTGTCACTCCCTCCGACGGGAGCCAGCCCGCGACCGCCGATCCCGTTCGCCGGCATGAACGAGCCTGACCTCATCCTCTGCGCCAACCGCCGCCTGGCCGACCGGATCGAGGCGGAGGCGCTCGCCTCGCGCGGCGAGCCCCGATCGAGCGGCCGCCGGCCTACACCCTCGAGCCGTGGTGCCTCCGGCGCTGGCAGGAGGAGCGCGACCGGGCGGCGCTCGCCGGCGAGGTGCTGCCGCTTCCCCTCGAGGACGAGGAGGCCCGCCTCGCGCTCTGGGAGCGGTCCCTCGAGGAGGCCGCCGCCGAACTGGCGGGACCAAAAGGTCCAAGAGCGAGTCACGCTCGCGCTGCCCAGGCTGGCCGAGGCCGCGGAGCGCGCCTTCCGGCTCGCCGCCCTGCACGGCATCGGACCGGACGACATCGCCCAGGCGACGCCTGAGAGCGACGCCCAGGGGCTTTTCGTCAGGGGGCTCGGCAGGTATCGAGCCATGCTCGGCGAGCGTGGCCTCCTCGACCCCGCGGAGCTTCCCGAGCGGCTCCGCAGCGCGCATCGCCGAGGGCCGGGCGCTGGTTTCCGGCGACGGGTGGAGCTGCGCGGCTTCCGCGAGCCGGCCGCCGGCGCTCGAGCGGCTCTGCGCGGCCCTCGACGGCGACGGGGGACGACGATCGACCGGCAAGCCGCTCGCAGAGAGCCGGGAGCCCGAGGGCGTTCGCCCTCGAGGCGTTCGCGACGCCGCGGGAGGAGCTGCGGGCCGCCGCGCGCTGGGCGCGCGCGATGGCCCAAAAGCAGTCCCGAGGGCCGCTTCGCCATCGTGCTCGCCGACCTGCACGCCCGCCGCCGGGAGGCGCTTTCGGTGTTCGATGAGGAACTCTGTCCCTGGCGCAGGCCTGGGGAAACCGCGGCCCTATGGCATCTCGCTCGGCGTGCCGCTCGCCGAGTGTTTCCCGGTGCGCGAGGCGCTCGCCGCGCTCGAGTGGCAGCTCGCCGCGGAACGGCCTGCCGCCGCCCGAAGCCAGGAGCGCGCTGCTCGGGCTCGATCGGGGCT
The DNA here is from genome assembly GCA_033582715.1 of Lysobacterales bacterium. GTDB lineage: Bacteria > Pseudomonadota > Gammaproteobacteria > Xanthomonadales > BPKI01 > BPKI01. The sequence continues at coordinate 122,676 of JAVQZZ010000001.1, forward strand.
CGATCCGGCCGAGGGCGAGGCTCGCCGGAACGGAATGGAAGGAACGGGAGCGGCTTGCCCCCGCGCCTGCGGCCGGACGCACTCTCGCCCTCTCGGAAGCGCGAAGGAAGCGCTCGGGGAGCCGAATCACCGGCGGCCTCCCGCAGACTGGGCCGGGCGCTTCCGCGAGGCGCTTCAGTCCCTCGGCTTTCCCGAGAACCCTCGATTCCGCCGCCTTCCAGGCCCTGGGAGCGGCTCGAGGAGTGCCTCCGCCGCCTGGCCGCCCTCGGTCCGGCGCTGGGCGAGATCGGGGCCAGCGAGGCCCTCCGCCGCCTCCGGCGCATGCTCGCCCGCCGCCTGTTCCAGCCGCGCCAGGCGCCGCAGCGGATCGAGCTCCTCGGCCCGCTCGAGGCGGTGGGTCATTGACGTTCGACGGGGTGTGGATCGCGGGCCTGAATGCCGAGCGCTTCCCGCCCCGGCGCGAGCCGGACCCGCTGCTGCCCTTCGCGCTCCAGCGCAAGCACCGGCTGCCCGGGACGCGATCCGCGAAGCCGACGCCGAGCACGACCGGCGCTGGCTCGAGGCGCTGCTCGGGCTCGCCCCCGAGATTCGCCTGAGCCACGCCCTCGCCGAGGAGGACCGGCCGCTCACCCCCTCGCCCTTCCCGTGGCGGAGCCGGCAGAGCACAGCACCTGCATCCCTCCCTCCCGACGCCCTGGCAGGGCTGGCACGGGGAAAGCGCCGACGTCGAAGATCGGCGCCGCGCGCCTCTCGCGGACGGGACCCGGCTCGCACGGCGGGGCGCAGGCGGATCGCCGACCACCTCGACTGCCCCTTCCGCGGCTTCGCCCTGCACGAGCTCGGCGCCGGCCGGCCCTCCGATCCCGGCCCGGTGCCCGACGCCCGCGAGCTCGGCACCCTGATCCACCGACTGCTCGCCGCCCTCGCGCGGCGCGATCCGCAGGTTCTTCCGCCCGAGCGACGCGGTGGACCGTTCCGGCCACGCGCCGGAGGCCGGCAAAGCGGCCGGCGCGGGCGCGGGCCACGACACTGCCGCTGCCTTCGACCTCTCGCCGCAGCAGAAGGCGATCCTCGACGAGGAGATCGAGCGCCTGCTCACGCCGCGCCAGGACGCGACGCCCAGAGTTCGGCGCGCGCCCTCCCGGAGGCGGAACTTCCAACGGTATTGCCAGAGCGACCCGCGACGCCCCAGGGTTGGGCGCGCGCCCTTCCCGAAGCCCGCCCGCGACGCCCTGCCGGCGGTGTTGGAGCAGATCGTCGCGCGACTTCTCCAGGCGGAGCGGCGCCGCGCCCCCTTCGAGATCCTCATGGTCGAGGGCAAGCCCCTGAACGGTGCCTCCCCGATCGCGCAGAGCCTCCGAGCTCGCCGGGCTCGAGCTCGAGCTCCGCTGCGACCGCGTGGACCGCCTCGAGGACGGCCGTCTCGTCGGTGATCGACTACAAGAGCGGCCGGGAGGCCAAGCTTCCGGGCAGCGAGGGCGAGATCCGCGATCCGCAGCTCGCGCTCTACGCCCAGCTCGACGAGAAGATCGCCGCGGTGCTCTACGCCCGCCTTCACCCGGGGGCGGGAGACGCCGTCTACACCGGCCACGCCGACGCCTCGGCGCCGACTCGGAATCACGCTGCGGAATGCGAGCGAGGGCTTTCGGGAGCTGCGCGAGCGTTGGCGAGAGCGAGCTCGAGGCTGCAGCCGGCGCGATCCGGGACGGCTCCTTCCCGGCGCGGCCGCGGAAAGGCGTCTGCCGGCGCTGCGAGCTCGCCGCGCTGTGCCGGATCGCCGCGAGGATCGGCGGCGCCACTGCCCAGGACGACGAGGATAAGGAGGAGTACGCATGACGACGCTCACCGAGAACGAGCACGCTGCCGACCCCCAACGGCCGGGACGACCAGTCGCCTCCGCGAGCAGGCGCTCGATCCGGCGCAAGAGCTTCCTGGTCGAGGCGCCCGCCGGGTCGGGCAAGACCGGGCTGCTCGTGATGCGCGCCCTGAGGCTGCTTGCCGGGATCGAGAAGCCCGAGCGCCTGCTCGCGATCACCTTCACGCGCAAGGCGGCGGCGGAGATGCGCGAGCGGATCCTGGCGGCGGTCGCAGCCCCCGCGGGGGGCGATGAACCGAGCGATCCCTTCCTGCGCGAGCTCGCGGCGCTCGGCAAGCGCGTGCGGGACGCGGGCGGACCGCGAATGGGGCGGGCCTGAGGGGCTCGCGGCGCGGCTTCGCATCGAGACCATCGACGCGCTCTGCCGCTGGATCGCGCGGCAGGCGCCTCTCGCCGGACCGCTCGGAGAGGGGACGCGGATGCTCGAGGAGCACGAGGCGGAGGCGCTGTTCCGCGAGGCGGCGGAGGCGGCGCTCGCCGCGCCCGAGGAAAGCGGACATGTCGCCGAGCTGCTCCGCCGCTATGGCGGCGATGCCGCCCGGCTGCGCGCCGACCTCGCCCGCCTCCTCGGAATCCGCGAGCGCTTCCGGGGGCTGCTCGGGACCGACGCGCAGGCCCGCGACTCCCTGAAGGACGCCCTGAGGCAGCACCTCGGGGCCGAACTCGGGGCGCTGGACACGGGCGCTCTCGCCCTTCCGGGACGGGCTGCTCAAGGCGCTGCGCTACGCGGGCGGGAAGCTTGAGAAGCTTGGCAGGAACCACCCCTTCCGCGATCCCGGAAGCGCCTGGCCCGCGCTCCAGCGCCGAGGACCTCCCCAAGTGGCGCGCGCTCGCCGACCTCTGCCTCACCCGGGACGCGAAAGATCCCGACTTCCGCAAGCAACTCACCAAGCGCGAAGGCTTTCCGACCAAGAAGGACGGCGGCGACGAGAGGGTCAAGGAGTGCACGATGGGGCTGCTCGGCGCAGATGAGCGGCGAGCCGGGCCTGCGCGAGCGCCTGGCGCGGCTGCGGCTGCTGCCGGAGCCCGCCGTCCCGGAGGAGAGCTGGCAGGCGACGCGCGCCCTGCTCGGCCTGCTCCGGCGGGCGCTCGCCGAGCTCAAGCTCCGCTTCGCCGAGCGGGGCGTGGCCGACTTCACCGAGGTGGCGCTTGCCGCCCTCGAGGCCCTCGGCACGCCCGAGCAGCCGAGCGAGCTGCTGCTTCGCCTGGACCGTGATTTCCACCACATCCTGGTCGACGAGTTCCAGGACAGCTCCGAGCTCCAGGTGGAGCTCCTCGAGCGGCTCACCGCCGGCTGGCAGCCGGGCGACGGCCGCAGCCTGTTCCTGGTCGGCGACCCGATGCAGAGCATCTACCGCTTCCGCAAGGCGGAGGTGGGGCTCTTCCTCGGGCTGCGCGCGGCGGGGCGGCTGGGGTCGGTGGCGCTTACGCCGATCGTGCTCTCCCGCAACTTCCGCAGCCGGCCGCGGCTCGTCGAGCGCGTGAACGAGGTCTTTGCCCGGATCCTGCCCGGGGAGGACCGGATCGAGGAGGGGCGCGCGCGGATGCGGAGGGCCGGCGCGGCGCGCGACGGCGAGGGCGAGATCGCCATCCGCGCCATCCGGCCCGCGCCCGAGAGCGAGGCCGGGGGCGGTGCGGACGAGCAGGCGGCGCTCGCCGAGGCCTGCGCCTGGATCGAGGAGCGCCGCACGAGCGGCGGGGTCGCGGTGCTGGTGCGCGCCCGGGACCATGCGCGGCCGCTGCTCCGCGCCCTTGCCGCGCGCGGGATTCCGGTGCACGCCCCGGAGTTCGAGCCGCTCGGGGAGCAGCCGCTCGTCGCCGATCTCGCCGCCCTGGCCCTGGCCCTCTCCCACCCCGCGGAGCGCACCGCCTGGCTCGGGGTGTTGCGGGCCCCCTGGTGCGGCCTCGACCAGGCCGACCTCGCCGCGCTCTCCGCTTCCCTCCAGCCCGAGAAGCCGCTGTGGCCGCATCTCGTGGCGGCGGTCGAGGCGGCGAGGCAATCCTCGCTCCCGGCCGCGGCGGAGACGGCCGACGAGGCTCTCGCGGCTCCCCCGGCCGGGCCGGCGGCGGGGGTCGAGGCGGTGCGAGCTGCGCTCTCGGAGGCGGGCCGGGCGCGCCTGCAGCAGCCTCATCGAGACGCTTCGCCCGATCGTCGAGGCCGCTCCCGGGGAGCCGCTCCGCGAGCGCCTGGAGGCCGCCTGGCTGGCCCTGGGCGGTCCGGCCTGCGCGCGCGAGGCGAGGGAGCTCGAGGACGCCGAGCGCTTCCTCGCCTGGCTCGAGAGCCTGGGGGAGACGCCGGCGATCGCCGACGTCGAGGGGTTCCTCGCCGGCCTCGAGCGCCTGCGCGCGGCGGCCCGCCACCCGCCCGAAGGCGCCGTCACCGTCCTCACCCTGCACCAGGCGAAGGGCCTCGAGTTCGATCACGTCCTGCTCTTCGGCCTCGGCCGCCGGGTGGGCTACGACACCCGCCCCCTGCTCCTCGCGAGCTCGGTGGTGATCACGGGTCACGAGCGGCCGCTGCTCGCCCTCGCCCCACCGCCGGGCAAGGAGGATTCCCTCTACGAGTTCCTCTGGAAGGGCATCGAGCGCCCGCGCGAGGCCGCCGAGCGCGAGCGGCTGCTCTACGTCGGCGTGACCCGGGCGCGGGAGTCGATGCTGCTCGTCCTCGAGCTCGAGGAGCCCTCGAGGCAGGAATCGAGGCGGAGGAGCCCCAGCGCCCGGCCCGCCCGGGAAGCCTCGGCGAGGCGCTGTGGAATGCCCTCGGCGATTCCGAGAGGGAAGGAGCTGCTCAGAGACGGGCTGGCTCTGGCGGCCGGCTTGGCTCCCGCAGGTCCGAGCCGATGCGCTTCCCGCGCCGGCGCCGAGCCCCGCCCCACCGCGGGGAACGGCGGACGGCCTCCCGCCCCTGCGCCGGATCTTCGGGGTCCGAGCGGCCGGACTATCGAGGGCCTCGCGGGCATCCCGCCGCGCGACGAGCCCGCCCCCTCCCGTCCGCCCTTCGAGTGGGCCGAGGAGCCCGCGCGCCTCGCGGGCGTGCTCTTCCACCGGCTCCTCGCCCGGATCGCGGACGACGGGGCTCAGGGCCTGCCGGAGCGGCTCCCGGACAGCCTTCGCGCGGCGCTCCGAGACCGAGCTCGGGACCGCGGGCCTCGCGCCGCAGGGAGGCGAAGGATGATGCCCTCGGGCGCATCGAGGAGGCGCTTAAGGCCCTGCGCTCGGACCCGAAATGCGGCTGGCTGCTCGCAGACCACGGCGGAAGCGGGCGCAGCGAGCTCGAGCTGCTCGAGCGCGGCGAGGACGGGGGACTGCGCCGCCACCGCATCGACCGCACCTTCGTCGATCGAGAACGGCGTGCGCTGGATCGTGGACTTCAAGCTCGCCCGCCACGAGGGCGGGAAGCTCGAGGACTTCCTCGCGAGCGAGCGCGAGCGCTACGCCGGCCAGCTCCGGCGCTACGCCGGGCTCTACGCGCACGAGGGGCGCCCGGTGCGGGCCGCGCTCGTCTACCCCCTGCTCCCGGAGGGGCACCGCCTGCAGGAGATCCCCCTCGACCCTCCGGGCCCGGCCTGAGCGCCGCCGCAGGCACCGCAGGCGGGGCTCGCCTCCCGCCCGCGCGGCTCTCGCCGCGAGGATGGGCGGAGGCGAGACCCGCGCGTCTGCGCTAAACTTCCGGCCTTCGCGCCCGTAGCTCAGCTGGACAGAGTGTTGCCCTCCGAAGGCAAAGGTCGCAGGTTCGAATCCTGCCGGGCGCGCCAGCTTCCCGCGCCCGCACGCCCGCACCGGTCCGCTGCCGTGAAGAACTACGACATCGAGTTCCTGAAGCGCTTCTCCGCGCTGATCGCGGGCCTCGATCGCCTTCACCGTGGTCCTGGTCCTGTTCGCGCTGTTCCTGCACGGCCGCCAACCGCGGGAACGCGAGTCCCGGAGCAGCTCGCCCGCACCGAGGCCCGGATCCGGCCGGTGATGGGGGTCTATGCCGGCGAGACCGGGCGCGCGGCGATGCTCGCCGCCCTCGAGGCCCAGCGCGCCGCCCAGACCGCGCAGGCGGCCTTCGGCGGCACCCTCGACGGGGGCGAGATCTACCAGAAGCTCTGCTCGGCCTGCCACGGGACCGGCGCGGGTGGCGCCCCGCGGCTGGAGCGCGCGGCCTGGGAGCCCCGCATCGCGCAGGGCTTCGAGGTGCTGCTGCGGCACTCGATCGAAGGCTACCAGGGCCAGAACGGCCTGATGCCCGCGCGCGGCGGCAACCCCGCGCTCACCGATCAGCAGGTCGAGGCCGCAGTGCGCTGGATGCTGGACAACCTGCAGTGAGGGAGCCGGTGGCGTGAGGGAGCCGCTGCGCCCGGCCGTGATCGCGCCCTGGCGCCCCGCGGCGCTCGCCCTGCTCGCCGCGCTCGCGGGCTGTGGCCGCGATCCGCTGGCCTGCGGCGGGGAGGCGATGCCGCTCGCCGAGGCGCGGCGGCTGGCGGCGGGCGGCGAGGCGCGGGGGCCGGTGACGGTCGAGGGCGTGGTCGCGGCCGACTTCGCCGGCGGTCTCGGCGGATTCTTCCTCGCCGCGCCGGAGGGCGAGCCCGAGGCGGCGCTCTTCGTCGCCGCGGCGATCCCGGGCCTCGCGCCCGGCACGCGGCTGCGGCTGTCCGCCGAGCCGGCGCGGCTCCCCCCGGAGATGCACGGCCGCCCGGCCCTGGTGCGCGTGAGCGGCCATCGCGCCTGCGGCACGGCGCGCCCGCCGGTGACGGAGCTCAAGGCGCCGCCCGAGGACTGGGAGGCGCTCGAGGGCCGGCCGGTGCGGATCGCGAGCCCGCTGCTCCTCGCCGGGCACGGCGAGCTCGCCGCGCGCGGCGAGCTGATCGTGGCCTTCGGCGGCGAGCGGCCCTTCCAGCCCACCGAGCTGTTTCCCCCGGGCGAGCCCGCGCAGCGCTTCGCTCGCGAGCAGCGGCGGCGCCTGCTGGTCCTCGACGATGGCCGGGAGGCGCCGCCCGCCGGCGGGCTGCCCTGGTTCTGGACCGAGCCACCGGCGCGCCTCCGCATCGGCGGTCGTCTCGACCGGCGCCGAAGGCGTGGTGGACCGGGGTGAGGAGGGCTTCCTGCTGCGGCTGACCGCTCCGCTCGCCCTCGCCGAGGCCGCCCCCCGCCCGCCGCCGCCGCCGCGGGACCCGGCGGCGCTGCGCATCGCCGCCTTCAACCTCGAGAACTTCTTCAACGGCGACGGCGAGGGCGGAGGCTTCCCGACGCCGCGCGGGGCGCGCGACCGGGACGCCTTCGAGCGCCAGGCGGGCAAGCTGGTGGCGACGCTCGTCGCGCTCGATGCCGATCTCCTCGCCCTCGCCGAGCTCGAGAACGACGGCTTACGGCGAGCGCTCGGCGGTGGCCGAGCTCACCCGCCGCCTGAACGACGCCCTGCCCGAGTCCGGGCGCTACGCCTTCGTGGCTCCGGGAAGCGAGCGCCTCGGCGAGGACGAGATCGCGGTCGGGATCCTCTACCGGCCCGCCCGCCTCGAGCTCCTCGGCCGGCCGGCCTTCCTCGACGGCGCGCCCTTCAGCCGCGGCCTCAGCCGCGTGCCGCTGGCCGCGAGCTTCCGGGAGCGCACGGGCGGCCCGGCCTTCACCCTGGTCTCCGTCCACCTCAAGTCCAAGGCCTCCTGTCCGCAGGCTCCGGGGCCCGATGCCGACGCCGGCGACGGCCAGGGCTGCTGGAACGCCGCGCGCGCCGCGGCGATGCGCGCGATCCTCGACTGGCTCGCGGGCGATCCCACCGGGGCGGGCGTCGGCGAATGGCTGATCGCGGGCGACTTCAACGCCCACGCCGAGGAGGAGCCGCTGGCCATCGCCCGCGAGCGCGGCGCCCTCGACGCGCTGCGCGCCGGCTCCGGCGCCCTCGGGCTCTACAGCTACGTCTACCGGGGCCTCGCCGGACGGCTCGACCACATCGTGGTCAGCCCGGGGCTCGCCGCCCGCCTGCGGACGGGAGGCGCATGGCATCTCAACGCCGACGAGCCCGCGCTGCTGGGCTACGCCGGTGCCTTCGCCGAGGAGGCCTCGCCCTACCGCAGCTCCGATCACGACCCGGTCTGGGTCGAACTCGCCTCGGCGGCGCCCTGAGACCCGCGCCGCCGGCGGCGCCGCCTGCGGCGGCCCGCCTCCCCCGCCCCCTCGCCGGAGGGTCCGCGCGCCGGTGGCGCGGAGGGGGGCGAGAGCAGCTCGGCGGTGACCGGCGCGCGCGGAATCGTCATGCCGATGTAGCGCTCGATCTCCGGCAGGCTCATGGCGTAGAGATCGCAGGCGAAGCTGACCGCGTCCCCCTCGGCGCCGAGCCTCGCGGTGCGGCCGATGCGGTGCACGTAGTCCTCGGGATCCTGGGGCAGGTCGAAGTTGAAGACGTGGCTCACCTCGGGGATGTGCAGGCCGCGGGCGGCGACGTCGGTGGCCACCAGGATCGCGAGCTCCCCGCGCGCGAAGCGCGCGAGCATGCTCTGGCGCTTGCGCTGCGGGACGTCGCCGGAGAGGGTGCCCACGGCGTGCCCGGCGCGCGCCAGCGCGGCGCTCACCCGGTCGGCGGCGGCGCGGGTGTTGACGAAGACGATGCTGCGCCGCGGATCGGTGCGGGCGAGGAGGCCGGTCAGCAGCGCGAGCTTCTCCTCCGCGGCGGGAAAGTAGACGACCTGGCGGATGCGCTCGGCCGGCACCCGCTCGGGATCCACGCTCACGGTCACCGGGTCGTTCATGTGCTCGTAGGCGAGCTCCAGCACCCGGTGGCCGAGCGTGGCCGAGAAGAGCAGGCACTGCCGGCGCTCGCGCGGCGGCAGCCGGCGCAGCAGGAAGCGCAGGTCGCGGATGAAGCCGAGATCGAACATCCGGTCGGCCTCGTCGATCACCGCGATCTCGACCGCGGCCAGCGACACCGCCCGCTGGCGGACGTAGTCGATCAACCGACCGGGCGTGGCGATCAGCACGTCGGCGCCCGCCCGGAGGGCCTCGCGCTGCCTTTCGTAGTCGACCCCGCCGTAGCAGAGCGCGAGGCGGAAGCCGAGGGCACGGTTGAGCTGCTCGGCATCGCGGTGGATCTGGATCGCGAGCTCGCGGGTGGGAGCGAGGACCAGCGCCCGCGGCTGCTCCGCCGTCCGCTCGGCGAGGGCGGGGCGGGTGGCCAGGCGCTCGAAGATCGCGGTCAGGAAGGCGAGGGTCTTGCCGGTCCCGGTCTGGGCCTGGCCGGCCACGTCGCGGCCGGCGAGCGCGGGCGGCAGCGCGGCGGCCTGGATCGGCGTGAGCCGCACGAAGCCCGCGCCGGCGAGGGCCGAGGCGACCCGTTCGGAGAGGCCGAGGGCCTCGAAGTACGTCTCGGTGAGGACGGCGCTGTGCATTCGTCTTTCCGGCGCGGGCGCTTGCAAAGATGGGGATGTTAGGCTGAAATGGAATGGCTCGTCTGCGAGCCTCCGATCGGCGGCCCTCCTCCGCGTGGCCGCCCTTCCTGCGACACCCGCTCCTGTGCCCACGCCCCGCCCCGCGCGCGGCTCGCTGCGTCTGGAGTTTCCCTTGAACGCGAAGATCCTCGAAGTGACCGACGGCGATTTCGCCGAAAAGGTGCTCAAGGCCGCAAGGCCCGGTGCTGGTCGACTTCTGGGCCGAATGGTGCGGTCCCTGCCGCATGCTGGCGCCCCTGCTCGACGAGGTCGCCGAGAGGTACCAGGGACGGCTCACCGTGGCCAAGCTCAACGTGGACCACAACCCGCACACCGCGCGGCAGTACGGGATCCGCGGCATCCCCACCCTGATCCTGTTCCGCGACGGCCAGCCGCAGGCGACCCAGATCGGTCTGCTCAGCCTCGGCCAGCTCGAGCAGCTGGTCGAGCGCCAGCTCGCCTGAGCGCGGCAGCCGCGCGAGCGCACCGGACCTCCCATGGCACGAAGAAGACGCGAACACGGACCGGCCCCCGCCCTCCCCGACATCACCGAGGCGGAGCTCGAGGAGGCGCAGCAGCAGCCGGAGGACCCCAACCGCAAGACGCTGCACCTCTCCGAGCTCAAGCGCATGCCGGCGCACGAGCTGCTGCGCATGGCGGAGGAGCTCGGGGTCACCGAGGGCGTGGCGCGCTCGCGCCGCCAGGACGTGGTCTTCGCGATCCTCAAGGCGCATGCCCGACAGGGGGGCGCCATCTACGGCGAGGGCGTGCTCGAGATCATGCAGGACGGCTACGGCTTCCTGCGCGGCGCCGAGGCCTCCTATCTCGCCGGCCCCGACGACGTCTACGTCAGCCCGAGCCAGGTGCGGCGCTTCAACCTGCGCACCGGCGACCACCTCCGCGGCACCGTGCGCCCGCCCAAGGAGGGCGAGCGCTACTTCGCCCTGGTCCGGGTCGACAGCATCAACGACGAGCCGCCCGAGGCCTCGCGGCACAAGGTCCTGTTCGAGAACCTGACGCCGCTGTTCCCGCGCGAGCGCTTCGTGCTCGAGCGCGGCAACGGCTCGAGCGAGGACATCACTGGCCGCATCCTCGACCTGATCGCGCCCATCGGCAAGGGCCAGCGCGGCCTGATCGTCTCCCCGCCCAAGGCGGGCAAGACGATGATGATGCAGCACATCGCGCTCGCCATCCTCGCCAACCACCCGGGCGTGCACATGATCGTGCTGCTGATCGACGAGCGCCCGGAGGAGGTGACCGAGATGCGGCGCACGGTGCGCGCCGAGGTGATCTCGTCCACCTTCGACGAGCCCGCGGCCCGCCACGTGCAGGTGGCGGAGATGGTGATCGAGCGCGCCAAGCGCCTGGTCGAGCACAAGCGCGACGTGGTGATCCTGCTCGACTCGATCACCCGCCTGAGCCGCGCCTACAACACCGTGGTGCCGAGCTCGGGCAAGGTGCTCACCGGCGGCGTCGACGCCAACGCCCTGCAGCGCCCGAAGCGCTTCTTCGGCGCGGCGCGCAACCTCGAGGAGGGCGGCTCGCTCACCATCATCGCCACCGCCCTGATCGACACCGGCTCGAAGATGGACGAGGTGATCTACGAGGAGTTCAAGGGCACCGGCAACATGGAGGTCCACCTCGAGCGCCGGATCGCCGAGAAGCGCGTCTACCCGGCGATCAACATCAACCGCTCGGGCACCCGCCGCGAGGAGCTGCTGATCGATCCCGACCGGCTGCAGAAGATCTGGATCCTGCGCAAGCTGCTCCATCCCATGGACGAGCTCGCGGCGATGGAGTTCCTGCTCGACAAGATGAAGAACACCAGGACCAACGACGAGTTCTTCGCCGCGATGCGGCGCTGAGCGACCGTCGCGCGGCCGCCGCCCAGGCTGCGGTCGCTCCCGAAGAGGATGCGGGGCGGTGCGTCGGGGACGCACCGCCCCGCTGGCTTCAGGGCCGCCGCGTTCGGCCTCCGCTCAGCCGCGCCGCGCCAGGCCGCGGCGGGCCGCGCCGCCCGCCACGAGCATCGCGAGGGCGAGCAGGGCGAGCGCCGGCAGGCCGAACGCCGGGATCGCCCGCGGCGGACCCGCCCCGCGCAGCGTAACCACCGCCGTCGAGGTCGAGGTCACGATCACGTTGCCCGGCGCCGGACCCCGGCCCTGCGCGGTCGCGACGTTGGTGAGCGTGTTCCCGGCGATCACGTCGGCCGCGTTGATCACCCGGCTGCCGGTGCAGGTGAGCGTCTGCGTCGGCGCCAGCACGGCCGGCTGCGGCGGCGTGCAGGTGAGCGACGGCAGCAGCGGGTCGCTGATGGTCACGTTGCTCAGCGTCACCCCGCCGGTGTTGGTCGCGACCAGGGTGTAGTTCACCGTCTCGCCCACGTCGCCGAGCCCGTTGCCGTTGCTGTCCACCAGCGTGGCGGTCTTGACCAGCTGGATCGCCGGACCCGAGGCCGAGCTGGTGGCGGTGGCCGAGGCCGGCGGGGCGTTGACCTGCCCGCCGCCCGGCCGGGTCCCCGAGGCGTTCGCCGTGTTGGTGACGCTGCCCGCATCCACGTTGGCCTGGGTCACCGTGTAGCTGCCGGTGCAGGTCAGCGTCTGGCCCGGGGCGAGCGTCGCCGGTGCCGCCGGGGTGCAGCTCAGCGTCCCGAGCAGCGGGTCGGTGATGCTCACGTTGCTCAACGTCACGTTGCCGGTGTTGGTCGCGACCAGCTGGTAGCTGATCACCTGGCCGGCGGCGCTAAAGGGATTGCCGGCGGTGATGGACTTGGTGAGCGAGAGGCCCGGGTTCTGGTTGCCGGTCGCGCTCGCCGAGGCCGGCGGCGCACTCACCTGACCGCCGCCCGGTCGAGTGCCGGAGGCGTTCGCGGTGTTGTTCACCACGCCCGCATCGACGTTGGCCTGGGTCACCGTGTAGCTGCCGGTGCAGGTCAGCGTCTGGCCCGGGGCGAGCGTCGCCGGCGCCGCCGGGGTGCAGCTGAGCGTCCCGAGCAGCGGGTCGGTGATCGAGACGTTGGTGAGCGTCACGTTGCCGGTGTTGGTCGCGACCAGCTGGTAGTTGATCACCTGGCCGGCGGCGTTGAAGGGGCTGCCCGAGGTGATGGCCTTGGTCAGGCCGAGCCCCGGATTCTGGGTCGCCGTCGCCGTGGCCTGGGCATTCGCGCTCACCTGGCCGCCGCCGGGTCGGGTCCCGGTGACCGTGGCGGTGTTGTTGACGCTGCCGGCATCGACGTTGGCCTGGGTCACCGTGTAGCTGCCGGTGCAGGTCAGCGTCTGGCCGGGGGCGAGCGTCGTCGGCTGCGCGGGCGTACAGCTGAGCGTCCCGAGCAGCGGGTCGGTGATGCTCACGCTGGTGAGCGTCACGTTGCCGGTGTTGGTGGCGACCAGCTGGTAGCCGATCACGTTGCCCGGGGCACTGTACGGGCTGCCCGAGGTGATGGTCTTCAATAGGTTGAGCGCCGGGTTCTGGGTCGCCACGGCGGTGGCCTGCGCCGGCGGGGCGTTGACCTGCCCGCCGCCCGGCCGGGTGCCGGAGGCATTCGCCGTGTTCGTCACCGAGCCGGCATCGACGTTCGCCTGGGTCACCGTGTAGCTGCCCGTGCAGGTCAGCGTCTGGCCGGGATTGAGGGTGGCCGGCTGCGCCGGGGTGCAGCTGAGCGTCCCGAGCAGCGGATCGGTGATCGTGACGTTGGTCAGTGTCACGTTGCCGATGTTGGTGGCGACGATCTGGTAGTTGATGACGTTGCCCGGGGCGCTGTACGGGCTGCCCGAGGTGACCGTCTTGCTCAGCGCCAGCGACGGATTCTGGGTGGCCGTCGCGGTGGCCGAGGCGGGCGGGGCGTTGACCGTGCCGCCGCCCGGCGCGGTGCCGGAGGCGTTCGCGGTGTTGGTGACGCTGCCGTTGTTGACGTCGGCGACGGTCACCGTGTAGCTCCCGGTGCAGGTGAGCGCCTGGCCCGGGGCGAGCGTGGCCGGCGCCGCCGGGGTGCAGCTCAGCGTCCCGAGCAGCGGATCCGTGATCGAGACGTTCGTCAGCGTCACGTTGCCGGTGTTCGTCGCGACCAGCTGGTAGCCGATCACCTGTCCGGCCGCGCTGTACGGATTGCCCGAGGTGATGGTCTTGGTCAGGCCGAGCGCCGGATTCTGGTTCGCCACCGCCGTGGCCGAGGCGGGCGGGGCGTTGACCGTCGCACCGCCCGGCGCGGTGCCGGAGGCGTTCGCGGTGTTGGTCACCGAGCCCGCATCCACGTTGGCCTGGGTCACCGTGTAGCTGCCGGTGCAGGTGAGCGTCTGGCCCGGCGCCAGCGTCGCCGGCTGCGCCGGGGTGCAGCTCAGCGTCCCGAGCAGCGGATCCGTGATCGAGACGTTCGTCAGCGTCACGTTGCCGGTGTTGGTGGCGACGAGCTGGTAGCTGATGACGTTGCCGGCCGCGCTGTAGGGGCTGCCCGAGGTGATGGTCTTGGCGAGGCCGAGCGCCGGATTCTGGTTCGCCACCGCCGTGGCCGAGGCGGGCGGGGCGTTGACCGTCGCACCGCCCGGCGCGGTGCCGGAGGCGTTCGCGGTGTTGGTCACCGAGCCCGCATCCACGTTGGCCTGGGTCACCGTGTAGCTGCCGGTGCAGGTGAGCGTCTGGCCCGGCGCCAGCGTCGCCGGCTGCGCCGGGGTGCAGCTCAGCGTCCCGAGCAGCGGATCCGTGATCGAGACGTTCGTCAGCGTCACGTTGCCGGTGTTCGTCGCGACGATCTGGTAGTTGATGACGTTGCCGGCCGCGTTGAAGGGGCTGCCCGAGGTGATGGTCTTGGCGAGGCCGAGCGCCGGATTCTGGCTCGCCGTCGCCGTGGCCGAGGCCGGCGGGGCGTTGACCGTCGCACCGCCCGGCGCGGTGCCGGAGGCGTTCGCGGTGTTCGTCACCGAGCCCGCGTCCACGTTGGCCTGGGTCACCGTGTAGCTGCCAGTGCAGGTGAGCGTCTGGCCGGGGGCCAGCGTCGTCGGCTGCGCCGGGGTGCAGCTCAGCGTCCCGAGCAGCGGATCCGTGATCGAGACGTTGGTCAGCGTCACGTTGCCGGTGTTCGTCGCGACGATCTGGTAGTTGATGACGTTGCCGGCCGCGTTGAAGGGGCTGCCCGAGGTGATGGTCTTGGCGAGGGCGAGCGCCGGATTCTGGTTCGCCGTCGCCGTGGCCGAGGCGGGCGGGGCGTTGACCGTGCCGCCGCCCGGCGCGGTGCCGGAGGCGTTCGCGGTGTTCGTCACCGAGCCCGCATCCACGTTGGCCTGGGTCACCGTGTAGCTGCCCGTGCAGGTCAGCGTCTGGCCGGGATTGAGGGTGGCCGGCGCGGCCGGAGTGCAGGAGAGCGTGCCGAGCAGCGGATCGGTGATCGAGACGTTCGTCAGCGGCACGTTGCCGGTGTTGGTCGCGACGATCTGGTAGTTGATGACGTTGCCGGGCGCGCTGTAGGGGCTGCCGGAAGTGATGGTCTTGCTCAGGCCGAGCTGCGGGCAGCCCTCGAACAGGCTGAAGCCCGCGGTGGAGGTGACGCCGGGCGCCCCGTCGGTCGCGCCGTTGCGGGGGAACTCGGTCACGGCGGCCGAGGTCGTGGTGCCGCCGCTGCCGCCCGCGGCCTGGAGCGTGGCCCCGGAGAGTCCCGCGACCGCGACCAGGCCGCCGCCGCCGCCGCCGCCCGGACCCTCGCTCTCGTCGTTGGTGATGAGCTGGTTGCCGCCATCGCCGCCATTGGCGCGGACGGTGCCCGAGAAGCTCCCGCCGTTCGCCCGGAGCAGGACCGTGCCGCCCGCGCCGCCGCCGCCAGGCCCGTCGTTGTGCCCGGGAACCGAGTTCGCCCCGGCCGCCCCGTCGGCGCGGATCTGGCCGCTGCCGGCCACGCTGCCGGCGCGGATCAGCACCAGTCCGCCGCCGGCCCCGCCGCTGCCGCCGGCGTTGTTGTTCATCGCGCCCGCGCCGCCGCCGCCGCCGAAGAAGACCCGGTTGGCGATCGTGTAGGCCAGCGGCCGGCCGCCCCAGCCCCCCTTGGCGCGGCGGAAGTCGCCGGTCCACGCGCTGTTGCCGGGGGGGAGGGTGAGGGCGTTCTGGTTCGAGAAGGCGAAGGTGTAGCCCCCGCGACCGCCGCCCACGTGCTGGGTGTGGGCGTTGCCGTTGGCGATGTAGGCCGGATCAAGGGTCCAGGCCGCGGCCCCCGGCACGGTCGTCGGCATGATCCCCTGGCCGCACCAGGTGATGGCGGGATTCGTGGCGTCGTAGGTCGCGGTGCCGGCGGTGCAGTAGGGGGTGAGGCTCGCCGCCACGTTGGCGCCGCCGCCGCCGCCGCCGTTGTGGCTGCCGCCGCCGCCGCCGCCATTGGCCGGCGCGGCCTCGTCGAAGCTCCCGCCGGGATTGGAGAAGGGGAGCGTCGAATAACTCGCACCCGGCGGCGCGACGCTCAGGCTGGCGATGCCCTCGCCCTTGTGGCCGCCGGCAGGATCGTCGTTGCTGCGGAAGGCGAAGGGGCTGGTGCCGCCCGAGGGACGGTCGTTGTTCTCCCGCACGCCGCCGCGGAAGCCGCGCCCGTCGGCGTGGACCGCGCCGTTCACGGTGAGCGTCTGGTTCACGAACAGGGCGACGATGCCCCCGCGGGCGCCGTCCCAGGCCTGCGCGACCACCGAGCCGCCGGCCTGGACGTCGAGGTTCTGGTACTGCGGGATGCGCACCACCTGCGTGTGGGCGGCGTCGAAGGCATAGCGCAGGCCGACGCAGGACGCGCCGTCGTTCACCGGCTCGATGCTGATCGTGTTGCCGCTTACCCCCGCCACCGAGCGGATCTCGTAGCGGCCGGCGCTGCCGTAATCCACGATCGAGCCGTAGAGGTGGCTCGCGCTGGTGTCGATGGTCGCCCCGCGCGCCTGGTAGATCAGGATCAGGTCGCCGGCGGCGAGCGGCCCGCCGCCGACCGGCTCCGGACTGTTGAGATCGCTGATGTTGGTCACCGTGATGGAGAGCGCGCCGACGCTTGCGCTCGCCGCGAGCAGCGCATACTGGTTGAGCACGGTGTTGGCCGCCGTCACCGTGCGGTTGCCGTTCTTGCCCGGCAGGAAGGCGAGGAGCTCGCCCGAGCCAAGCGCGAAGAGGGCCGCGGCCACGGCGGCCGAGCGAAGAAGGCGGTGCGCGTATGCCATCACGGAATCCCCCGCGGGTGTTCCCCAACGCCGGCCGCTCCCCGGTGCCGTGGCGCCAGCCGCGGCGCTGCCGTCCGCGGGAGGATAACCGAGGCCATGCTTTCACGTCAGCAAACAATTGTTGCGAGATGAATCACGCTTCCCCGCCAGAGGCCGCGTTCCGGTGAGCGCGACCCGTCCGCCCGAGGGGAGGGGCGCGCCCGGCAAGCCCCCGGGGCGCTTCGGGACCCTCCTCCGCGCGCGCGACCCCGAGGCGGAGGCCGGGGACTCCCCCCGCGCGACCGGGCTCCGGACCGAGCTCGCGGGGGAAGTCCCGAGCGAAAACGATTCCCCGGACCTCCCCTTCGCGCGCGCCCTCGACCCCTCCCGCGGCCGCGAGCACGGCTGCATCGACTGCGACGCGCGGCCGAGCCACGCCGACCTCGGGCTCTCACCCGGCCTCGACTTCGAGACCAGGATCCTCGCGAAGGCCAATGCCGCCGAGCGCCTGCGCGCGGCCCTCGCCCGCCCGGGCGACCGGGTCCGCCCCATCCCGCTCGGCTCGAACACCGACCCCGACCGGCCGGTCAAGCGCAGGCTGCGCCTGACCCGGTCGATCCTCGAGGTCCGCGACGAGCACCGCCATGCGGCGAGCCTCCTCACCAGGAGCGCCCTCGTCCTGCGCGAGCTCGACCGCCTCGCCGCGACGGCCGCCGAGCGGCTCGTGCTCACCGGGCTGTCCGTGCCCACCCTCGACCACCGCCTCGCCGCGCGCCGGGAGCCCCGCGCCGCCGCTCCGCACCGGCGCCTCGCCGCGGCCTCGGTTCCGGTCGGCGTGCGGGTCGCCCCGATCGTCCCGGCCCTCGACGACCACGGGTTCGAGGCGATCCTCGTCCGGGCCGCCGAGGCGGGGGCGCGCTTCGCGGGCAACGGCCTGATCCGCCTGCCCCACGAGCTCGACGGCCTGTGCGAGGAGTGGCTGCGCGCGCACTTCCCGGAGCGGGCCGTGCGGGGGCGTGGCCGGATCCGGGAGGTGCGCGGCGGGCGCCTCGACGATCCCCGCTTCTTCGCCCGCCTGCGCGGCGCGGGACCCTTCGCCGCGCTCCTCGCCCAGCGCCTCCGTCTCGCCCGCCGCCGGCTCGGCCTCGCCGGGGGGAGGCCCTGGCGCGCCGGCGTCTCGATGCGAGCCGATTCCGGGCGCCCCATCCCCGGCTCGAGCTCTCTCCCCCTTCGCCCGGCGATCCGTGCTGATCGCGCTGCACAAGCCCTACGGGGTGCTCTCCCAGTTCACCGACCGGGCCGAGCCCCCGCGCCGCACCCTCGCCGAGTTCGGGCTCCCGCCCGGGGTGTGGCCGGCCGGCCGGCTCGACCTCGACAGCGAGGGGCTGCTGCTCCTCTCCGACGAGGGGGCGCTGATCCGGGAGATCACCGACCCGCGCCGGCACTGGCCGAAGACCTACCTGGTCCAGGTCGAGGGGGAGATCGGGGAGGAGGCGCTCGAGCGCCTGCGCCGCGGCGTGCTTCTCCGCGATGGCCGAACCCGCCCCGCGGAGGCGCGCAGGCTCTCCGGGCCGCCGCCCTGGCTCGGCCCCCGCGATCCCCCGGTGCGCTTCCGGCGCAGCGTCCCGGACTGCTGGATCGAGCTGGTCCTGCGCGAGGGCCGCAACCGCCAGGTGCGGCGGATGACCGCCGCCGTCGGCCACCCCACCCTGCGCCTGGTGCGGATCGCCGTCGGCCCCTACCGGCTCGAGGGGCTGCCTCCCGGCGGGTGGCGCTTCCTCACTCCCCCCTCGCCCGCCTGGCGGCCGGGCCCCGCGGGTGCCGCCCGGCGAGCGCGAGGGTGAGGAGGCCGAGCAGCGCGAGACCGCCGAGGCCGAGGAAGGGGATCGGGCGCGGCGGCGGAGAGCCGAGCGGCACCTCGGCGCTCGCCTCGCGGGCGAGAAGCTCGGCACCCGCGCGCGCCTCGCCCCGGGCGGTGTTGCGGAGCACCGCGCCGGACTGGAGATCGCTCGCCGCGATCGGGCGCTGGCCCTCGCAGACGAGGGTCGCGCCGGGGGCGAGCGCGGCCGGCTGGGGGGGCGTGCAGGCGAGCGAGGGCAGCAGCGGGTCGCCGATCGTTGCGCCGGTGAGCGGGAGCGTGCCGGTGTTCCTGAGCTCGATCCGGTAGCGGACGAGCTCCCCGGGCTCGCCGCGGCCGGAGCCGTTCGCATCCTCGAGGGTCGCGGTCTTGACCAGGGTCATCGCGGGCGCGCCCGCGGGAGCGGCGCGCGCGAGGGTCTCGGCCTCGAGCGGGCCGTACTCTGCGCCCCCCTGGCGCAGCCCCGACAGCCGCGCGCGGTTGCGCACCAGCCCCGCCGCCACGTCCGCGGCGGTGGTCAGGTAGCTCCCCGTGCAGACCACGGCCGCGCCGGGCGCGAGGCTCGCGGGCAGGGCGGGGGTGCAGCTCAGGCCGGGGAGCAGCGGATCCGCGATCGCGCTCACCGTGATCGGCCGCTCGCCGGCGTTCTCCGCGCGGAGCTCGTAGCTCAGCGTCTGGCCGGGCGCGGTGAAGGGCTCGCCGGCGGTGACGCGCTTGTCGAAGCGCAGCCGGTCGCAGTCGGGGGTGAGCAGCGGACGGTACGGAGTCGCGGCCGCAGAAAGACCGAAGTTGCCGGGCGTGGCCCCGTTCTCCGGGAACTCGCTCACCGCCTGGGCCAGCGACACGCCGCTCGGCCCGCCCTCGACCGAGAGGTCGAGACTCGCCGGCAGGCTCTGGGTGGAGATGAACACCACTCCCCCGCCCCCGCCGCCGCCCGGACCGGCGCTCCCCGGGCCGCTCGGGCGCTGGTCCCCGCCGCGGCCGCCGCGGGCGCGGAAGCTTCCGGTGAAGTCTTGCAGATCGCGGAGGTAGAGGATCAGGCTGCCCCCGCCGCCGCCGCCGCCCGCGCCGCTCGCCCCGCCGGTGGCATCCTCCCCGCGCGCGCCTTCGGCCTCGAAGCGTCCGGAACCCAGCAGGCGCCCGACCTCCACCAGCACCACCCCGCCCCCGCGACCGCCGCCGCCCGCCCGGCCCTCGGCGCTCGCCCCGGCCCCACCCCCGCCCCCGAAGAAGGCGACGCCAGAGTAGCTGGACCCGATCCAGTAGATCCCATGCCCGCCCCAGCCGCCCTTGGGGCGTCGCCAGTCGCCGCCCCAGGCGGCCTGGGAGGGTCCCACCGAAAGGGCGTCGAGATCGGCGGTCGCGGCGCTGTAGCCGCCGCGCCCCCCGCCGGGGTGGCCGAAGCCGTTCGGCACCTGGCTCACCGGGTCAAGGGCCCAGGCCGGGGAGGCCAGGTCCGGATTCCCCTGGCGCGCGAAGAGGATCGCCGGCAGCCGAGGGTCGTAGGCGACGGCGGCGTGTGGCGTCCAGGGCAGGTCGATGTCCACGTGGGCACCCCCACCCCCGCCCGCGCCGTGGCTGCCGCCGCCCCCGCCCCCGTTGCCCGCCGGGGCCTCGTCGAAGTTGCCGCCGGGATTGGAGAAGGGGAAGCTCTGGCCCTGGTAGACGTGGGCCCCGAGGCTGCCCACGCCCTCCCCCTTGTGGCCACCGGCCGGGACGGCATCGCTTGCATACGCAATGGGCGTGGGCCCGCCGGGCGGACGGTCGTTGCCCTCCGCGGGGCCGCCGCGGAAGCCCCGCCCGCTCGCCGAGATCGCCCCATCCAGCACGAGCTCGCGCGCCACCAGGGCCGCCACCCCGCCGCGCTCCCCGTCCCAGGGCCGCGCCACCACCGCCGCCCCCGCCGCGACCGAGAGCCGGCGGTAGCTCGGCACCCGGATCACCTGGCTGTGCGCGGCCCGGAAGGGCTGGCGCAGGCCGAGGCAGCTTCCGGCCTCGAACACCGGTTCGAGCTCGATCCGGTTGCCCTGGACGCGGGCCACGGTGCGAAGCTCGTAGCTCCCGGCCCCGCCGCGGTCGGTGACGATCCCGTAGAGCTCGCCGTGGACGGTCCGGAGCTCCGCGCCCCGCGCCTGGTAGAGGAGCACGAGATCCCCGGCCGCGAGCGGCCCGCCGCCGACGGGCTCAGGGCTGGCGAGCTCGGCGATGTCGGTCACCTCGATCTGGAGATCCCCGGGCGCGGCATCGGCGGCGAGCCGGGCGTACTGGTTGAGCACGACCTCGCCCGAGCCGACGTGGCGATCGCCGTGCCGCGCGGGCAGGGCGAGCGCCGCAGGGGCCCAGAGCACCCCGAAAAACACCAGGAAGAAGGCAGGGAAGAAGGCCTCGCGCCGCATCTCCGGATCACTCCCCAAGGACCTGCGTCCGCCACCGCATCGCTCCGCTTCCGTGGCGGCGGTCACGATTTTACCAAAGGAGGCGGGACGGGAATCCTCCCCAGGGGCGGTCAGCGCTCCCGCCCGCGCGGCACCGGCCGGTATTCCACCCCCCCGCTCGCCCGCAGCGGCTGGGGGTAGAGGGTCATGAGCTGGAGGATGGCGGGCGGGATCTCGGTCGAGACCGGAAGCCCGAGGGCCTTGGCCGCCTCCGCGGTGATCGGGAAGTCGTGCGTCCAGGTGCCGCGCGCGAGGAGCCTCGCGGTCTCGGCCGCCCGCCCCGGGTCCATGCGGCGCCCGAGCAGCGTCCTTGCCAGCGCCTCGACCTGATCCAGGGCGCGCTCGCCGACGTCGGCGAGCACCAGGGTCTCGTCGTCGATCGCGGCGAGCGGCTTCTGCTCGAGCACCCGGACCAGGGAGGCGGCGGGCAGCCCGCGGATCTGCGGGTCGATCGGCCCGAGCACGGCGTGCGGGCTCATCACGATCTCGTCGGCGGCGAGCGCGATCAGGGTGCCCCCCGACATCGCGTAGTGGGGGACGAAGACCGTCACCTTGCCCGGATGATCGGCGAGGGCACGCGCGATCTGGGAGGCGGCCAGCACCAGTCCCCCTGGGGTGTGGAGCACGAGATCGATGGGCAGCTCGCGCTCGGTGAGCTGGATCGCCCGCAGCACCGCCTCGCTGTCCTCGACATCGATGTAGCGCACGAGGGGGAAGCCGAGCAGGCTCATCGTCTCCTGGCGGTGCACGAGCAGGATCACCCGGCTGCCGCGGCGGCGCTCGATCTCGAGGATCTTGCGCGAGCGCATGGCCTCGAGCATCCGCCTCGCCAGCACCGGCTGGAGGGCGGAGAGGAGGACGAACAGCCAGAACAGCTCGCCGAGCGACATGGCACACCTCAGTCCCAGAACAGGCGCGGATCGCGCCGCCGACCGTGCGGCGAGAGGCCGAAGCGGCACTCGTCGCCATAGAAGCAGCGCCGCCTCCGCTCGCGCAGCCAGGGCGCGAGCAGCCAGCCGGCCGCGAATCCGCCGATGTGCGCCCACCAGGCGATCCCCCCGCTCATCCCCGCCCCGAGGGCGAAGAGCCCCGGCACGATCTGGGTGACCAGCCAGAACAGGGCGAAGACGATGGCCGGGACCTCGAAGAACCAGGGCAGGAACAGGATCGGCACGAAGAGCACGAGCCGCGCCGCGGGAAAGTAGCGCACGTAGCAGCCGAGCACCCCGGAGATCGCGCCCGAGGCCCCGATCGTGGGCACGGTCGAGAAGGGATGGAGCAGGGCGTGCGCCATGCCGGCCGCGACCCCGCACAGGAGATAGAACCCGAGGAAGCGCGGGCTGCCCGAGCCGGTCCTCCACCGCCCGGCCGAAGAGCCAGAGGGTCCAGAGGTTGAACAGGATGTGCAGCAGGTCGCCGTGCAGGAACTGGCTGGTGAGCAGGGTCGCCCAGGGCGGGAGGCCCGGCAGCGCCTCGGGCGCATGGAAGCGCAGGGGGACGAGTCCGAAGAGCTGCCAGAGCGCCTCGCGCCCGGCGGGGGGCAGCAGGCTCTGGAGGAGAAACACTCCCACGTTGACGGCGACCAGCCCGTAGAGGGCGAGCGGCTCGCGCCGGGTCGCCACGCCGTCGGCGACCGGTACCATCGCTCAGCTCAGGCGCGGATTGGGCTTGTCCGGGTCGATGCCGAAGAGCCGGATCGCGCGGGCCACGTCCCGGCGCGTCATCTCCCCCTCCTCGGCCAGCGCGGAAAGCGCCGCCACCGCGATGTGGAAGCGGTCCACCTCGAAGAAGCGGCGCAGATTGGCGCGGGTGTCGGAACGCCCGAAGCCGTCCGTCCCGAGCACCACGTAGCGCATCGGCACGAAGGCGCGGATCTGGTCGGCGAAGGCGCGCACGTAGTCGGTGGCGGCGATCGCCGGCCCGCGCCGGCCCTCCAGGCACTGCGTGACGTAGGGCTTGCGCGGCTCGGCCTCCGGATGCAGCCGGTTGAGGCGCTCGCAGTCGAAGCCCTCGCGGCGGAGCTCGGTGAAGCTGGTGCAGGACCAGATGTCCGAGGACACGCCGAACTCCCGCTCGAGCAGCTCGGCGGCGGCGATCGCCTCGCGCAGGATGGTCCCCGAGCCGAGAAGCTGCACGTGCGGGCCTTGGCGGGAGCGTCCACGGCCCCGGACCCCCACCCCAGAGTCCCGGAACAGCCACATGCCGCGGATGATCCCCTCCGCGGCCGCCTCCGGGACCGCCGGGTGGGGATAGTTCTCGTTCATCAGGGTGAGGTAGTAGAAGACGTCCTCCTGCTCGCTCAGCATCCGCCGCATCCCGTCCTGGAGGATCACCGCGACCTCGCCGGCGAAGGTGGGATCGTAGGCGCGGCAGTTGGGGATCGCCCCGGCGAAGAGGTGGCTGTGGCCGTCCTCGTGCTGCAGCCCCTCGCCGTTGAGCGTGGTGCGCCCGGAGGTAGCGCCGAGGAGGAAGCCGCGCGCGCGCATGTCGCCGGCCGCCCAGGCGAGGTCGCCGATGCGCTGGAAGCCGAACATCGAGTAGAAGATGAAGAAGGGCAGCATCGGCAGGTTGTTGATGCTGTAGCTGGTGGCCGCCGCGAGCCAGGAGCTCATCGCGCCGGCCTCGGTGATCCCCTCCTGCAGCACCTGCCCGGCCGCGTCCTCGCGGTAGTACATGAGCTGGTCGGCGTCCACCGGGCGGTACTTCTGGCCGAAGGGCGCGTAGATCCCGAGCTGCCGGAACAGCCCCTCCATGCCGAAGGTGCGCGCCTCGTCGGCGATGATCGGCACCACGCGCGGCCCCACCGTCTTGTCGCGCAGCACGATCTGCAGGGCCTGGACGAAGGCCATGGTGGTGGAGATCTCGCGCTCGCCGGTGGATTCGAGCAGGCGCTGGAAGGCGGAGAGCGGCGGCACGGGGAGCGACTCGTCGGCCTTGCGCCGGCGCTGGGGCAGGAAGCCGCCCAGGCGCTCGCGCCGGCTCTTCATGTAGCGCACCTCGGGGGAGTCCGGACCCGGGTGGTAGTAGGGCACCTCGGGGATGCGCTCGTCGGGGATCGGGATCTTGAAGCGGTCGCGGAAGGCGCGCACCGCCTCGTCGTCGAGCTTCTTGGTCTGGTGGGTGGGATTGAGCGACTCGCCCGCCTTGCCCATCCCGTAGCCCTTCACCGTCTTGGCCAGGATCACCGTGGGCTGGCCCTTGTGGTGCACCGCGGCGTGGTAGGCGGCGTAGATCTTGTGCGGGTCGTGACCGCCGCGGTTGAGCCGCCAGATGTCCTCGTCGGAGAGGTGGGCGACCATCGCCCTGGTCTCCGGGTACTTCCCGAAGAAGTGCTCGCGGGTGTAGGCGCCGCCGAAGGCCTTGTAGTTCTGGTACTCGCCGTCCACCGTCTCCATCATCAGCTTGCGCAGGATGCCCCTGGTGTCGCGGGCGAGCAGCGGATCCCAGTAGCTGCCCCAGATCACCTTGATCACGTTCCAGCCCGCGCCGCGGAACACGCCCTCGAGCTCCTGGATGATCTTGCCGTTGCCGCGCACCGGGCCGTCCAGGCGCTGCAGGTTGCAGTTCACCACGAAGATCAGGTTGTCGAGCTGCTCGCGCCCGGCGAGGGCGATCGCTCCGAGCGACTCGGGCTCGTCGCACTCCCCGTCGCCGAGGAAGCACCACACCTTGCGGTCGCTCGGCGGCAGCAGCCCGCGGTGCTCGAGATACTTCCAGAAGCGCGCCTGGTAGATGCACATGATCGGCCCGAGCCCCATCGACACCGTGGGGATCTGCCAGAAGTCCGGCATCAGCCAGGGATGCGGGTAGCTCGGGATCCCCCGCCCGTCCACCTCCATGCGGAAGTGGTCGAGCTGGTCCTCGCTGAGCCGCCCCTCGAGGAAGGCGCGGGCGTAGATGCCCGGGCTCGAGTGCCCCTGGAAGGCGACCAGGTCGCCGAGGTGCCCGGGGTGCGGGGCGCGCCAGAAGTGGTTGAAGCCGACGTCGTAGAGGGTGGCGGCGCTGGCGAAGCTCGCGATGTGGCCGCCGAGCTCGCCGGGCCTGCGGTTCGCCCGCACCACCATCGCCATCGCGTTCCAGCGGATGATCGAGCGGATCCGCCATTCCATTGCCGCGTCGGCCTCGGCATCCGGCTTGGCCTCGAGGTGGGGCGGAATGGTGTTGACGTACTCCGTGGTCGGCTGGAAGGGCAGGAAGGCGCCCGCGCGGCGCGTGACCTCGACCATCCGCTCGAGCAGCTGGTGGGCGCGGCCGGCGCCGTCGTGCTCGATCACCGCCTCGAGGGCCTCCAGCCACTCGGCGGTCTCGGCCGGATCGGGATCGTTCTCGAGCAGTTCGTTGAGCGAGTCCATCAGGGCTCCCGCGCGGCGGAACCGGGCCGCGAAACCCGTTCACGGTAGCCCGTCGCCGACCGGCTTCGCAATCGCGCGGCGGCGCCGGCGCGGCGCTCAGCCGCCGGGCGCGGCCTCGCGCGCGGCGCGGCTCTGCTCGCGCACCGCCCGGAACTCGCTGCCGGCCAGCCACTCCGGCCAGCGCACCTCGCTCGCCACCCGGCGCCCGACCTCCCTGAGCAGGATCAGGTCCTCGATCACGCCGCCCAGGTCCCAGCCGCGATCGAAGTCGTCGCCGGGCTTGTGGTAGCGGTTGGCGTTGTAGTCGTTGAGCTGCGCCTTGCCCCATTCCTGCCCGCGCTCGCGGTGGTCGGAGCCGCCCTTGGCGTAGAGCGCGGGCACGCCCTTCTTGGCGAAGTTGAAGTGGTCGGAGCGGTAGTAGTAGCCGCGCTCGGGGAACTCCTCGGGCACCACGATCCGGTTCTGCTCGGCCGCGGCCTCGCGCAGGTCGTCCTCGAGCTCGGAGTTGCCGTGGCCGACCACGACCACGTCGCGGGTCGGGCCGATCACGGTGAGGGCGTCCATGTTGATCACCGCCGCCGTGCGCTCGAGCGGGAAGGGCGGATTCTCGGCGTACCAGCGCGAGCCGAGCAGCCCGGACTCCTCCAGGGTGACGGCGGCGAAGACCACGCTGCGCCGCGGCCGCGGTCCGGCGGCGAAGGCCTCGGCGATCTCGAGCAGGCCGGCCACTCCGGTGGCGTTGTCGATCGCCCCGTTGAAGATGCCCTCGCTGCCGGGGCGCCCGAAGACCCGGCCGAGGTGGTCCCAGTGCGCCATGTAGAGCACGTACTCGTCGGGCGCCTCGCTGCCGCGCAGGATGCCGATCACGTTCGGCGACTCGGCGCGGCGGATGCGCTGGTCGATCTCGATGGAGGCCCGGAAGGGCAGCTCCACGGCCCGGAAGCCGCGGGTGGCGGCGGCCTTGGCGAGGGCGTCGAAGTCCTGCCCGGCGGCCGCGAACAGCCGCCGCGCGGCCTCGAGATGGATCCAGCCCTGGACGCGCAGGCGGCCCGGCGAGTCCGGGGCGTCGGGCAGCTCGAACTGCGGGCCGCTCCAGGAGTTCTGCACCACCTCCCAGGGGTAGCTCGCGGCCTCGGTCTCGTGCACGATCAGCGCCGCCGCCGCGCCCTTGCGCGCCGCCTCCTCGAACTTGTAGGTCCAGCGCCCGTAGTAGGTCATGGTGCGGCCGCGGAAGAGCGCGGGGTCGCCGGTCGCGAAGCCGGGGTCGTTGACGAGCACGATCACCGTCTTGCCGGCCACGTCGACCCCCGCGTAGTCGTTCCACTGGTACTCGGGCGCGTCCACCCCGTAGCCCAGGAAGACCAGCGGCGAATCCGCGAGCTGCAGCTTCTCCTCCGGCCGCGCGCTGCCCAGCACCACGTCGCTCATGTGGGCGAGGGCGATCTCCTGGCCGGCTCCCGTGACAGGCGCAGCGGCCGCTCGTCGGTGCGGGTGATCTCCACCATCGGCACCGGCTGGAGGTAGCTGCCGTCGAGGGCGGGCTCGAGCCCGATGCGCCGGTAGTGCTCGGTCAGGTACGCGACGGTGAGCCGCTCGCCGCGCGAGCCGGGGGCGCGGCCCTCGAACTCGTCCGAGGCCAGCCGCTCGACGTGGGCGGCGAAGTCCTCGGCGCGGATCTCCGGGGCGAAGCGATGCGCCGCCTGCGCCTGCGGGACCTCGCCCTGCGGAGGCGGGAGCCGGCGGCGGTGGCTCCGCCTCTCGGCCGCAGCCGGCGATCAGGACGAGAGCCAGGGACAGGAGTGGGGCGATGGCGGCACGCATGGCATCACGCTCCCGAGGGGCGACTTCGCGGCGGTGTGCGCGGCCTGCGATGCTAACGCCCGCACGCCGCGCCGCGCGAGCCGGGGCTCAGGCCATCGCGATCCAGAGCACGACGCAGCCCGCCGCCCCGGCGCGCAGGTCCAGCGCTCCGCGCGCCTCGCCCGGGAGGCCCAGGCCGTCGCCGGCGACGAGCCGGAACCCGGCGGTCTCCAGCGATCCCTCGACCAGCTGCAGCCAGTGCGCTCCCCAGTCGCCGGCCAGCGCTGCGGCGCTCCTCGGGCGCGAAGCGCAGCACCGCGATCCGCGCCCGAGAGCGGATCGGCAGCCCTTCGCCGCCCTCCCCGGCCGCGATCACCGTCTCCGGACGCGACCATGGCGCGCCCTCGGGACGCAGGGCGGCATGGCGTGGCGCGGCGTTGGCGACCTCCGGCTGCAGCCACAGCTGCAGCAGATGCGCCGGCTCGCGCGTCGAGGCGTTCCACTCGCTGTGGCGGATGCCGCGGCCGGCGCTCATGACCTGCGCCTCGCCGGCACGGACCAGCTCCTCGTGACCGAGCGAGTCGCGATGACGCAGGGTGCCGGCGAGCATCACGGTGACGATCTCCATGTTGGCGTGGCCGTGCTCGGCGAAGCCCTGGCCGGGAGCGATCCGGTCCTCGTTGAGCACCCGGAGCGCGGCGAAGCCGAGCCGGTCGGGGCGGTAGTAGTCGCCGAAGGAGAAGCTGTGGCGCGCGTCCAGCCAGGCGCGGCGGGTGCGACCGCGCTCGGCGTCGCGCACCAGGAGCGGGCCGCTCATGGGGTCGCCGGGCGCCCGGCCTCGGCGTTGATCAGGATCCCGACCTCGTCGCCCACCGGACCGAGGGCGTAGTTCATGCCGAAGTCGCTGCGGCGGATCCGGCCCTCGGCGCGGAAGCCCACCCAGGGGATCTTGCGCATCGGGTGCTCGCCGAGCCGGTTGATCCGCACGTCGAGGCTGAGCGGGCGGGTGACGCCGAGCAGGGTGAGCTCGCCATGCACGCGCAGCCGGTTGTCGCCCAGGTCCTCCACTCTGGTCGAGCGGAAGAGGAGCTTCGGGTGCTGCGCGACGTGGAAGAAATCCTCGTTGCGCAGGTGCTCGTTGAGGCCCTCGTGGTTCATGTCCACGCTCGCCGCCTCCACCGTCGCCTCGAGGCTCGAGCGCGACCAGTCCTCGGGATCGAGGACCAGCCGGGCATCGAACTTGCGGAACTGGCCGAGCATCTCGGTGAAGCCGAGGTGGCTCACGGTGAAGAACACTTGGGTGTGGGCGTGGTCGAGCTGCCAGGGGGCGGGCTCGGCGCGCGCCGCGAGCGCGGCGAGAAGGGAGGCCAGGAGGCAGGCGAGACGCATGGGGTCGCTCCGGAAGAGGACCGCCGGCGCGGCGGCCCGGTGGTGGATCCGAGGCGAAGGATAGGGGCGCGCGGCGCCGCCGCGGCAGGCGCCCAAGGCACGGTTTTGTTGCAGAATCCGCAACAATGGAGTGGTTGAGCGCCTTCCGCACCTTCCTCCGCGTCGCCGAGCTCGAGAGCTTCAGCGCGGCCGCCGAGCAGCTCGGCATCGCCCGCTCGCTCGCCAGCCGCCGCATCCGCGATCTCGAGCGCGCCCTCGGGGTCGCGCTGCTGCTGCGCTCGACCCGCCGCGTGCGGCTCACCGAGGCCGGCAACCTGCTGCGCGCCCGGCTGCTGCCCCTGCTCGCCGAGCTCGACGGGCTGATCGCGGAGGCGAGCGCCCGCCAGGGCGGCATCGAGGGGCTGCTGCGGATCTCCTGCCCGACCTCCTTCGGCATCGTCTATCTCGCCCCGGCCCTTGCCGCCTTCATGGCGCAGCATCCCGCGCTCAGCGCCGAGCTGATCCTCAACGACCGTGCGGTGGACCCGGTCGAGGAGGGCTTCGACCTGGTGCTCTCCGACGCCGAGCGGATCTCGGGGCAGTACCGCGAGGAGCCGCTGGCGGCGATCGAGCTCGCCTGCGTCGCCGCCCCCGCCTACCTCGCCTCGCGCGGCGCCCCCGAGAGCCCGGAAGCGCTGCGGCGCCACGCCGTGATCCACTACCTGCATGCCGGCACCGGCCACGACTGGGTGTTCCTCGGGCCGCGCGGGCGCAGCAAGGTCACCATCCGGCCGCTCGCGACCAGCAACAACGGCGGGGTGATGCGTGCCCTGGCCCTGGCCGGCCTCGGCGTCGCCGTCCTGCCCCGCTTCCTGTGCCGCGAGGACCTCCGCGCCGGCGCCCTGGTCGAGCTGCTGCCCGGCTACAGGGTGCCGCCCGCGCGCCTGCGCGCGGTGCTGCCGAGCCGCGCCCCGCCGCCGAAGGTGGCGTTGCTGGTCGGCTTCCTGCGCGAGCACTTCCGCGCGCGCCTCGCCGAGGGGCCATGAGGATCTGGGCGCTGGCCGATGCCGCGGCCGGGCACCTGCGCCAGGCCGAGGCCCTCGCCGCCGCCCTGGCCCGCGCGGTCGGCGCCGAGACCGAGACCCTGTGCCTGCAGGGCAGCCTGCGGGCGCGGCTGCTCGCGCCGCGCTTCGGCGACCTCAGCGATCTCCGCGCGGCCGGCCGCGCGCTCGCCCCGCCCTGGCCGGAGCTCGCCGTCGGCTGCGGCCGGCTGGCGGCGCTGGCCACCCGCCGGCTGCGCGAGCTCGGCGTGCGCACCGTGCAGATCCTCGACCCCCGGCTCGATCCGCGGCGCTTCGACTGGGTGGTGGCCCCGCGCCACGACGGGCTCGCCGGGCCCAACGTGCTCACCACCTTGGGCAGCCTCCACCCGGTGGACGAGGCCTGGCTCGCGCGCGCGCGCGCCGAGGATCCCGAGCCGGCCGCGCTGCCGCGCCCGCGCACCGCGCTGCTCCTCGGGGGCCCGAGCCGCCACCTGCCTTGGGGCCGCCGCGACCTCGGGCGCCTGATCGCGATCCTCCGGCACTGGCTCGAGCGCGACGGCGGCAGTCTGCTGGTGGCGCTCTCGCGCCGCAGCCCCGCCTGGGCCGAACGGCGGCTGCGGCGGGCCTTCCCGGGCGCGCGCTTCACCCCGGAGGGCGGCCGCAACCGCTATGCCGCCTTCCTGGCCTGGGCCGATCGGCTGGTGGTCACGGCGGATTCGGTGAACATGCTCTCCGAGGCCTGCGCGACGGGGGTGCCGGTGCGCCACTTCGCGCCGCGCCCGCCCTCCGCCCGGCTCGGTCGCTTCCTGCTCGCCCTGGTCGAGGGCGACCACGCCCGCCCGCTGCGCCTCGAGGCCGGCGCCGGCGGCGCCCGCCCCCTGCGCGAGACGGCAGCGGTCGCGGCGGCGCTCGGCCGCGCGCTCGGCCTCGGCGGTCCCGCTCAGGGCGACTGAGGGAGTCCGGCGGCCCGCCAGGCGCGCTGGATCGCCGCCCGCGCCTCCTCGAGCCCCGGGGTCGCGCGCGGCACGATCCGCGGCGCGAGCCTGAGGTGGCAGCGAAGGGCCAGATCGAGCAGGCGGGCATGGGCGGCCCGCAGCGCCTCCGGCTCCTCGAGCGCGCCGCGCGCGCCGAGGGCCGCGATCCAGGCGGCGGTTCCGGTGCCGGCGGCGAGCGCCGCCTCGGGATCGAGGAGCAGCTTCGCCTCGAGCAGGAAGGCGAGGTCGACCAGGCCGCCGCGGCCCTGCTTGAGGTCGAAGCGCTCGCCGTCGCTGCGGTCGCGCTCCGCGCGCAGCCGCTCGCGCAGGGCCGCGAGCTCGGCCCGGACCCTCGCCGGATCGCGCGCCTGGCCGAGGGCCTCGGCCCGCAGCGCCGCGAAGGAGGCGAGCGCCTCGGGCGCGCCGAAGAGCGGCCGCGCGCGCAGCAGCGCCTGATGCTCCCAGAGCCGGGCGCGCTCCCGCTGGTAGCGGGCGAAGCCGGCGAGGGTCACGAGCGGGAGCCCCTTCGCGCCCTCCGGCCGCAGCCGCACGTCCACCTCGTAGAGCGGACCCGAGCCGCCGGGACTCGCGAGGTAGGCCAGGCCGCGCTGGATCAGCCGCACGAGGTAGCCGGCCGCCGGGAGCGGCCGCGGCCCGTCGCTGGAGGCGGCGAGCGCCTCCGGATCGCAGAGGAAGACCAGGTCGAGATCGGAGCGAAAGCCGAGCTCGAGCGCGCCCAGGCTGCCGTAGCCCACCACCGCGAGCGGCAGCCCTTCCGCCCGCAGCCGACCGTGACGGGCGGCGAGTTCCGCCGCCGCCAGCGCGAACAGGCGCTCGAGCAGCCGCTCGGCGAGGCGGGACAGCCCGGCGGCGCAGTCGATGGCGCCCGTCCGTCCCTCGAGCAGCGCGAGCCCGAGTTCGAGCTGGCTCTCGCCCTTGAGCTCGGCGAGCAGGCGCAGGCAGGCCTCGGCCATCGCCGGGGGCGGCGGCGAGGCGCCCGGCCAGGGCCTGCTCCCGCTCCTCGGGCGGTGCCGGCGGCGCGAGCAGGCGGTCGAGCAGCACCGGCTGCGCGACGAGCTCGCGGCCGAGGAGCGGGGCCTCGGCGACCAGCGCCACCAGACGCTCGCAGGCCGCCGGATGCTCGTCGAGCAGCGCGAGATAGGTGCTGCGGCGGAGCAGCACCGCGAGCAGCTCGGCCAGCGCCGCCGCCGTGCCCGCCTCGGCCCCGCGGCGCTCGAGCGCGGCGAGCAGGCGCGGGCCGATCCGGTCGAGCCGCTCGCGCGCCCGGGCCGAGAGGCGGCCCGCGGCAGGCCCGCGCAGCAGGGCGGCGAAGGGCGCGAGCCCGGGATCGGGGGCGGCCGCGGGACGCTCCGCGGCGGCGGCGGCTCCGCCGCGAGCCGCGCCCAGCGTCGCGCCTCCTCGGACTCGGGGCGCGGGGCGCTCGGCCCGGGGAAGAGGGCGAGGAAGCTCTCCCGAACCGCCGCCCGCGCCGCCGCGATCGCGGCCTCGAGCGCGGCCGCATCCGCGAAGCCGAGCCCGCGGGCGACGCGCAGACGGGTCGCGGCGTCGGCCGGGAGCCGGTGGGTCTGCGCCTCGCTCAGCATCTGCACGCGATTCTCGACCCGCCGCAGCAGGCGGTAGGCCCGCTCGAGGGCCTGCGCCCGCTCCGGCGGCAGCACCCGGCGCGCGGCGAGGGCGGGCAGCGCGGCGAGGATCGCGGGCGCACGCAGCTCCGGCTCCCGCCCGCCGCGCACCAGCTGCAGGGCCTGGACCACGAACTCGAGCTCGCGGATCCCGCCCGGACCGCGCTTGAGGTCCTCCTCGAGCCCGCGCCGGCCGACCTCGGCCGCGAGCGCCGCCTTGGTCCGCCGCAGGGCCGCGAGCGCCTCGTAGTCGAGGTAGCGCCGGAACACGAAGGACCGCGCGAGGCCGAGCGCCGCCTCGCCGAGCGCGGGATCGCCCGCCACCGCCCGCGCCCGGATCCAGGCGAAGCGCTCCCACTCGCGAGCCTCGCGCAGGAAGTACTGCTCCAGCGCGGCGAGGCCGATCACCGGCGGGCCGGCCTCGCCGAAGGGCCGCAGCCTCAGGTCGACGCGGTAGAGGAAGCCCTCGTGGTCGGCCTCGGCGAGGGCGCGCGCGAGGCGGCGGGCGCGGCGCTGCAGCCCGGGCTCGTCGGCCTCGCCCACCAGCACCAGATCGACGTCCGAGGAGAAGTTGAGCTCCCGCCCGCCGAGCTTGCCGAGGGCGAGCACGGCGAGCGGCGGCGCGCCTCCGCCCGCCTCGGCCTCGAGCCAGGCCAGCCCCACCCGGATCACGGCCTCGGCGAGCTCGCTGGTCTCGGCCAGGGTGCGCTCCAGCGGATCGCGGCCGAGGGCGTCGCGCCAGGCGAGGCGCAGGCTCTCCTCGCGCCGGATCCGGCGCAGTCCGGGCCAGTCGGGCGGCAGCGCCGCGAGCGGCTCGATCCGGGCGGCCGGGGAGCGCTCGTCGTCGCGGAGCGCGATCAGACGGGCGAGCGCCCCGGGATGGCTGCGGAGATGGGGGAGCGCGAGGTCGCTCACCGCGAGGAGCGCGGCGAGCGCGGGGCGCTCCTCCTCCGGCAGCCCCGCGAGCGGCTCCTGCGCGGTCATTGCCGCGGCAGGCGCGGATTGCCCGGCTCGATCCCGCGCAGGCTGGTGCGGAAGGGGTTGATGTCGATCCCGCCGCGCCGGCAGAACCGGCCGTACACGGTGAGCTCGCGCGGCTCGCAGCGTCGCCAGAGGTCGATGAAGATCCGCTCGACGCAGGCCTCGTGGAAGGCGCGGTGGCGCCGGTACGCGACCAGGTAGCGGAGCAGCGCCGCGCGCTCGAGCCGCGGCCCGCGATAGCGGATCTGGATGCTTCCGTGGTCGGGCTGGCCGGTCACCGGGCACAGCGCGCGGAAGAGATGGCAGACCAGGGTCTCGGCGGCGGGATGCTCGGGATCGGCGGCGAGCAGCCCGGGGTCGGGGTCCTCGTAGCGATCGAGGGCCACCGGCAGCTCGTCGATCACCTCGCCGCCGAGGCTGCCGAAGCCGAGCTCGGGCGCGTCCGGCGAGACCAGCGCCACCGCCACCGGCGCGCCGCAGGCGCGCCCGAGGTCGGCCGCGATCCGCTCGCGCAGCGCATCGGCCGACTCGTGGCGGCTCATCGCGTAGCCCTGGAGGTAGAGCTTCACGCTCTTCGACTCGAGCAGGCTCGGCGACTCCGCGGGCACTCGCCACTCGGCGATCGCCACCCGCGGCCGGCCTCGGGCATCGAGCCAGCCGAGCTCGTAGGCGTTCCACAGGTCCTCGCCGCGGAAGGGCAGCGGCCCCTGCTCGAGACCGAGATCGGCGCGGACGCGGGCGCGCGGGATCGCGACCAGCAGCTCCGGCGCGGGCTGCTCCGGCGGCGCCGCCGGCCGGCCGAGCGGGGTCTCGGGCCAGTCCCTCATGCTCGGAGTCAGAAGTCGTAGGCGAGGTCGAGCGTGACCAGGGTATCGCTGCGGCGGCGTCCGGGCGGGGCCGTGGTGTTGTGGCGCAGCTCCGCCGCGGCCTTGAGTCCCAGGCGGTCGCTGGATCCGCAGTTGGAGCCCGAAGGTATTCTGGAGGAAGCGGTTGTCGGGGCCGGCCTCGAGCAGGGCCTGATCGAAGAGCTCCGCGTTCGCGGCCAGCGCCTGCCGCCAGCGCAGGGCGCCGCGGAGGATCAGGTCCTCCTCCCTGGCGCCGCCGCCGGGCAGCGCGGCATCGCGGGTCCTCGCCCGCCGCCAGCCGGGCCCGCCCTCGAGTTCCAGACTCCGCCCCGGCCGGTCGACCGGCTTCCAGCCGAGCCCCGCCGAGAGCGTTGCCCTGCCAGCGGTAGGCGGCGAACTCGTCGCGCTCGAGGCGCAGCGCGGCGAAGCCGTAGCGCGGCGCCTCGCGCCGGAAATCGCTCTTCAGCGCCAGCTCCTCGCGGTCGGCCGAGTCCTCCCCGTCCCGGCGGCTGCGCAGCGCCGACAGGCTCGCCTCGTGCTGCCAGGTCGGCCCCTTGCGGCGCAGCAGGAGCCTGGCGTTGAGGGTGGTGGCCTCGCTGTTGCCGCGGGCGAGGAGCAGCCCGAGCTGGCCGCTGCCGCCCCATTCGCGGGGGGGCCGGGCGGCCGGGCCGTCGGCGGCGAGGACCAGGAGCAGCAGGATCGGGGCGGCCATGCGCGAGGCGAAGTCGGGAGCGGGCACGGATGATACCCCTGCGCCGCCCGCGCTATCCTCGCCGCGGACCGACACCCGGCGCACCCCGATGGCGCCCGAACCGCCTCGCCTTCCGCCCGGCGACAACCAGCCGCCTCCCTTCGAGCCGGCGGACCTCTGGGCCCTGGACCGACCGCTTCGGCGCCTGGTCGCGAGCCTCGGCGCCGGCTGGGCGGCCCCGCGGCTCGCCGCCTACGGCGCGCTCGCCGGGGGCGAGCTCCTCGAGCTCGGCTGGGAGGCCGAGCGCGACCGGCCGCGGCTGATCACCCACGACCGCTTCGGCCGCCGCCTCGACCGCGTCGCCTACCACCCCGCCTACCACCGGATCATGGCCCTCGCCGTCGAGCACGGGGTGTCGAACCTGAGCTGGCGCGAGCCGCGGCCCGGTGCCGAGCTGGCGCGGGCGGCGCTGGTCTACCTCCATCACCAGGCCGAGGCGGGCAGCAACTGCCCGCTGACCATGACCTTCGCCGCCTACCCGGTGCTCGCCCGCGAAGCCCCCTTCGCCGAGTGGGCGAGGAAGGCGATCGCCCCCCACTACGACCCCTCCGAGCGCCCGGTCGCGGCCAAGGCCGGGATCACGCTCGGCATGGGCATGACCGAGCGCCAGGGCGGCTCGGACGTGCGCAGCAACAGCACCCGCGCCGAGCCCGCGGGCGACGACCGGAGCTACCGCCTCTTCGGGCACAAGTGGTTCTTCTCGGCGCCGATGAGCGACGGCTTCCTGGTGCTCGCCCAGGCCCCCGGGGGGCTGAGCTGCTTCCTGCTGCCGCGGATCCTGCCCGACGGGCGGCGCAACGCCCTGCGGCTGCTCCGGCTCAAGGACAAGGTGGGGAATCGCTCGAACGCGAGCGGCGAGGTCGAGTTCGAGGGGGCGCTCGCCTGGCGGCTGGGCGAGGAGGGCCGCGGCGTGGCCACGATCCTCGAGATGGTGGCGCTCACCCGCATCGACTGCGCCCTCGGCGCCGCCGCCGAGATGCGCATGGCGCTCGCCCAGGCGCTCCACCACGCCCGCCACCGCGTCGCCTTCGGCCGACCGCTGGTGGAGCAGCCGCTGATGCGCGCGGTGCTCGCCGACCTCGCCCTCGAATGGCTGGCGGCGCTCGCCCTGATCCTCAGGGTGGTGGCGGCGCGGGAGCGCGGCGCAGCGGGGGATGCGCGCGAGGCGCGGCTCGCCCGCCTCGGCATCCCGGTGGCGAAGTACTGGCTCGCGAAGCGCGCGGTGCCGGTGGTCAACGAGGCCCAGGAGTGCCTCGGCGGGGGCGGCTACGTCGAGGAGTCGCTGCTCGCGCGGCTCTACCGCGAGGCGCCGCTCAACTCGATCTGGGAGGGCTGCGGCAACATCCAGTGCCTCGACGTGCTGCGGGTGCTCGAGCGCAGTCCCGAGGCGCTCCCGGCGTGGATCGCCGCCGCCGAGGAGGCGTGCGGCCCCGCGGCCGCCGCCGCCCGAGCTCGCGATGGCGCTCGAGCGGCTCGAGCCGCTCGCGCGGCGGGCGCTCGCCGACCCCGCGGAGGCCCGCCGTCTCGCCGAGGCGCTGGCGCTCGCGCTCCAGGCGGCGCTGCTCGCCGGCCTCGCCGCCGAGGAACCCGAATACGCCGCCGCCGCCTCGGCCTTCGCCCTGAGCCGCCTCGGCGGCGAGCGCGCCGGTGCCTTCGGCTCCCTGCCCCGCGGGGCCGACCCGGGGCCGATCCTCGCCCTGGCACTGCCGCCCTGAGCGCCCGCGGCGCGCGCCGGGAGCGGGTAGGATGGGCCGCCCCGACCCCGACGACGCCGATGAGCGAGCCGAACCCGACCCCGCCCCCCTTCGAAGGCGGCCGCTGCCGCCCGGTGGCCGTGCTCGGCGGGATCCGCATCCCCTTCTGCCGCGCCAACACGGCCTATGCCGAACTCGGCAACCTCGAGCTCGCCACCCGCACCCTCGGCAGCCTGGTCGAGCGCTTCGGGCTGCACGGGGAGGTGCTCGGGGAGGTGGCGGCCGGCGCGGTGCTCAAGCACTCCCGCGACTGGAACCTGGCGCGGGAGGCGGTGCTCGGCTCGGGGCTGTCCCCGCTCACCCCCGGTCTCACCCTCGCCCGCGCCTGCGGCACCTCGCTCGATGCCGCGCTGGTGGTGGCCGCGAAGATCGCCACCGGCCAGATCGAGGCCGGCGTGGCGCTCGGCAGCGACACCACCTCGGACGTGCCGATCGTGCTCTCCGAGCCGCTGCGCCGCCGCCTGCTCGCCGTCTACCGCGCGCGCGGAGCCCTCGCCAAGCTGCGGGCGCTGCTCAGGGGCTTTCGCCTGCGCGAGCTCAAGCCGGCCTTCCCGGGCGTGGCCGAGCCCCGCACCGGGCTGTCGATGGGACAGCACGCCGAGCGCATGGCGCGCGAGTGGGGCATCGGCCGCGAGGCCCAGGACCGCCTCGCCCTCGCCAGCCACCGGAAGGCCCACGCCGCCTACGAGCGCGGCTTCTTCGCCGATCTGGTCGAACCCTTCCGCGGCCTGAGCCGCGACGCGATCCTCCGCCCCGACACCACCCTCGAGAAGCTCGCCGCGCTCAGGCCCGCCTTCGACCCCGAGCGCGGCACGCTGACCGCCGGCAACTCCACGCCCCTCACCGACGGCGCAGCCGCGGTGCTGCTGGCGAGCGAGGACTGGGCGCGCGCCCGCGGCCTGCCCGTCAGGGCCTGGCTGACCGCGGCGCGGGTGGCGGCGGTGGATTTCGTCGGCGGCGAGGGGCTGCTGATGGCCCCCTGCTACGCGGTGGCGCGGCTGCTCCGCGAGCGCGGGCTGAGCTTCGCGGACTTCGACTTCTTCGAGATCCACGAGGCCTTCGCCGCCCAGGTGCTGTGCACCCTCGCCGCGTTCCGCGACGAGCGCTACTGCCGGGAGCGGCTCGGGCTCGACGGGCCGCTCGGCGAGATCCCCGAGGAGCGGCTCAACGTGGTCGGCTCCTCGCTCGCCTTCGGCCACCCCTTCGCCGCCACCGGCGCCCGCATCCTCGCCACCCTCGCCAAGCTCCTCGACGAGCGCGGCCGCGGCCGCGGGCTGGTCTCGGTGTGCACCGCCGGCGGCATGGGGGTGGCCGCGATCCTCGAGCGCTGAGCGAAGCCCCGCCGTCCGCCGCGACCGGCGGCGCGCCCTCAGTCGAAGTGGCAGAAGCAGTAGGCGTGCACGGCGAAGGGCCGGCGCTGGGCCGCGGCGAGATAGCGGAGATCGCGCTCGAGCGGCCACCGACCGCCGGATTCCGGGCCGCCGGCGCTCCCGCCGGCAGCAGGCGCGCGAGCCCCGCGTCGGCGAGGGCGCGGGCGAGGCGGGTCTCCATGCCCTCGAGGAAGGCCGCGAGGCCCTTGCGCTCGCGCTCGACGTAGCGCACCCGGTAGCCCTCGCCGAGCTTGGCGAGTTCCGCCGCGATGCGGATCGCGTCCTCGAGCCCGCCGAGCTCGTCGACCAGCCCGCGCGCCTTGGCCTGCTCGCCGGACCAGATGCGCCCGCGGGCGATGGCGTCGACCGCCTCCGGCGTGGTGTTGCGGCCCTTCGCCACGCCCGTTCGAGGAAATCCTGGTACGACTTGGCGATCAGGCGCTCGAAGACCGGCTTGAGCCGCGGATCGAAGGGCCGCGCGGGGTCGAGCGCCCCGGCCCAGCTCGTGGTGCCGACGCCGTCGCTGCGCACGCCGAGGCGCTCGAGCAGCCGCGGGGCGGTCATGAACAGGCCGATCACGCCGATCGAGCCGGTGATGGTCGTGGGATCCGCGACGATGCGGTCGGCGCTCATGCTGATCCAGTAGCCTCCCGAGGCGGCGACGTTGCCCATCGAGGCCACCACCGGCTTGCCGGCCGCGCGCAGCAGCTCGACCTCGCGGCGGATCTGCTCGGAGGCGAAGGCGCTGCCGCCGGGGGAGTCCACGCGCAGCACCACGGCCTTCACCTGCTCGTCCTCGCGCGCCTTGCGCAGCAGGGCCGCGGTGCTGACGCCGCCGACGCTCCCGGGCGGCTGCTCGCCCTCCATGATCGAGCCCATCGCCACCACCACCGCCACCTGCGGCGCATCGGCGCGCATGCGCTCCCGCGCCCGCGCCCGCGCCACCTTGAGGTAGTCCTCGAACTCCACGCGGCGGAATCCGCTGCCCTCCTCGTCCGCGACCCCGCGCTCGCGCAGCCGCGCCACCGCCTGGTCCTCGCTCAGCAGCTCGTCCACCAGACCCTCCGCGAGAGCGAGGGCGGCGAGATCCCCGCCCTGGGCGACCAGCTGCTCGGGATAGCCCTCGATGCGACGCGCGAGCTCCTCGGGATCCAGCTTGCGGCGCTGGCCGAGGTCGGCAAGGAAGCTCCGCCAGCGCCCGTTCAGCACGTAGGCGTCGGCCTCCTTCGCTTCCGGCGACGCGCCGTCGCGGGTGTAGGGCTCCCCGAAGCTCTTGAACTCTCCGGCGCGGAACAGGTGCACGTCGAGGGAGAGCTTGTCCTCGAGCGCCTCGCGGTAGTAGAGGCGGTAGCGCCCGAAGCCTTCGAGGATCACCCCGCCCATCGGATGCAGCCAGATCTCGTCGGCCTGGGCGGCGAGGTGGTAGCCGATCTGGTCGAGGGCGTCGGCATAGGCCACGACCTGCTTGCCCGCCGCGCGGAACTTGGCCAGGGCGCGCGCGATCTCGCGGGCGGTGGCGAGGCCGGCGACCATGCCCTGGGGCTTGAGGAACAGGCGCTCGATCTTGGGATCCGAGGCCGCCTCCTCGATCACCAGCAGCAGGTCGCGCAGCGCGATCTCCTGCAGGTCGTCCCCGCCGCCGAGGCGCTGGAGCAGGCGCTCGAAGGGCGTCGCCGGTGGTCTCCTCGACCACGGCCGCCTCGGGGGCGATCACGAGCGTGGTGCGCTCCTC
This sequence comes from Lysobacterales bacterium, assembly GCA_033582715.1. Lineage (GTDB taxonomy): Bacteria > Pseudomonadota > Gammaproteobacteria > Xanthomonadales > BPKI01 > BPKI01. The sequence continues at coordinate 162,006 of JAVQZZ010000001.1, forward strand.
GAGCTTCGGAGGCCGCGTCGCGAGCACCGCCGCGACGATCAGGAGCAGCAGGCCGATGAAGACCAGGTTGAGCACCAAGCCGCCGCAGGCCGTCGAGGAAGCGGAAGAGCCGACGCAGGGGCTGGAATCCGGAGGAGGCAGCCATGGCATCTCGGTCAGGGGAGCGACGGGGGGACGATAGGCGAGACCGCCGCGGGGCGCCTCTGCTGGAAGTCATGCTCGAGGCGGAGCAGGGCGAGCGTCAGGCGGGCGAGGAGGAGCAGCGCCGCGGCGCGTGAGGCCGGCGGCGAGCCCGATCCACAGGCCGAGGATGCCCTTGCCCACGGGGAAGGCGAGCAGGGCGCCCACCGGCATCCCCACGCCCCAGTACGCGAGGGCGCAGAGTCCACATCGGCCCGCGGGTGTCCTTGAGGCCCCGCAGCAGGCCGTTGGCCGCGGCCTGGAGGCCGTCGGAGAACTGGAAGGCGGCGGCCACCCACAGCAGCGCCACTGCCTGCGCCTGCACCGCCGGATCGCGCGCGAAGGCGGCGGCCAGGCTGCTCCGGCGCGAGCAGCAGCAGCGCCGCGGTCAGCGTCTGGCCGAGCAGGACGATCAGGAGCACCGCGGCCGCGCTGCGGCGGAGCCGCGGCGCGTCCCGCGCGCCTAGGGCCTGGGCCACGCGCACGGTGCCCGCCATCGCCAGCCCGAGCGGGAGCATGAAGGCCAGCGAGGCGGCGGTCTGGGCCACCTGGTGGGCGGCCGCGGCCTCGGTGCCGAGACGGCCGGCCAGCAGAGCCGCTGGCGACGAAGAGCGCCCCCTCGAGCAGCACGGTCACCGCCATCGGCAGCCCGACGCGGAGCAGGGCGGCAAGCTCCGCGGCGGCGGGCAGCGACGGCCGGAAGCCGGCGAGGCCCGCTCTCCAGGCGGCGCGGCGGCGAAGCAGCCAGAGCAGCGACAGCGCCTGCAGCCACAGGACCAGCGCGTGGGCTAGGCCGAGGCCGGGGAGGCCGAGGCCCGGCCAGTCGCCGAGGCCGAAGAGCGCCAGCGCCCCGAGCGGCAGCAGCAGCGCGGCCCCCCCGGCCGCGGCGAGCAGGGTCGGCACGGTGAGCGACAGGCCCTCGGCGGTGCCGCGCAGGACCATGAACAGCGCGGCGCCCGGGACCCCGGGGGCGAGGGCGCGGAGGAACTCCCCCGCGGCGGCGGCGAGCGGCGGCGCGATGCCGATCCACGCGAGCCAGGCGCCGGCGGCGCCGAGCAGCAGGGCGAGCGGGAGCGCGAGCAGCAGGGCCAGCCACAGCGCCTGGCCGAGCAGCGCCGGCACGCGCTCCCGCCGTCCCGCGCCGTGCGCCTCGCCGACGAAGGCGGGCACCGCCATCAGCACCCCGAGCAGGGCGAGGACCGCCAGCGACCACACCGCCGCGCCGATGGCGATCGCGGCCAGCGTCGCCGTGCCGTGCCGCCCGGCGAGCCAGGTCTCGACCACCCCCATCCCCATGAGCGCGAGCTGCGCGGCGGCGAGCGGCAGGGCAAGGCGCAGCACCGCGGCGAGCTCCGCGCGAAGCGAGGCGAGGGTCATCGGATCGGCTGCGGCGGCCGGGCGCGGTACCGGCGCTATCTTAGGGCGCCGCTGGGGCACGGGAGAGGCGCGATGCTGCGCTACGAGGTCGAGCTCGCGGTCGAGCCGGGGACGGTCGCGGAGTGGCTGCAATGGATCCCGGCGCACGTCGCCGAGATCCTCGCCCTGCCGGGCTTCCTCGGCGCGGAGCTGCTGCGTCTGGAGGAGCCCGGCGGCGAGACCCCTGGCCGCGCTTCCGGGTGAGCTACCGGGCTCGCCGACGACGAGGCCCTCGCCCGTTACCTCGCCGAGCACGCGCCGCGCCTGCGCGCCGAGACCGCGCGCCGCTTCGGCGAGCGCCTGCGCCCCGCGCGCGCCGTCTGGCGTCCGATCGCGGCCTTCCGGCCGCCCGCCTCGCCCGAGTCTTGACAGCCGCAGCGCCCCGCTGCTCCGCCGCCCGCCGCCGAGGGGTTGCCGGTCGCTCCTCCGCCGACGTCTTGTGCACAGCGCCGCGATGCCGGGCCTGGCGTTGTCGTCGCGCCGTCACGAAGCGCCCCACCTGTTCGCGTAAGCCATTGATTGTGGAGGCATCTTTACAAATGGCCATTTTGTTTCCAGGAAGCCCCTGAGGCGCATCCGCGCGCGCTTCGGACGGCGCCGGGCGGGGCCAATCCACAGAGTTTTCCACAGGCGCTGTGGAAAAGCACTTTTCGTTCGACACGACAGCGACTTGAAGCCTGACTTCTGAGAAGCGTTCGAGAAACCGCCGGCAAGACCGCCTCGGCCGGAGACGGTCCTGCGCGTGGCGCTGCCGGTCGCGGTGGCGCGCTGCTTCGACTACCGCGCGCCCGGGGCGGGGCCGGACTGGATCGGCTGCCGGGTGCTCGTCCCCTTCGGCCGGCGGCGCCTGGTCGGGGTGGTGGTGGACTGCGGGCCGCCCGAGGTCCCGGAGCAGCGGCTGCAGTCGGTGCTGCGCCGGCTCGACGCCGAGCCGCTGCTCGATGCGCCGCTGCGCGCCGATCTCGACTGGCTCGCCGCCTACCATCACCATCCCCTGGGCGAGGTGCTGGCCACGGCGCTCCCGCCGCCGGTGCGTGCTTCCCTCCGCCCCGCCCGCCGGAGCGCGGCTCGCGCTCACGCCCGAGGGCCGGGCGCAGGCGCTCGCGTGCCCGCGGCGCGCGGCTGTCGGCGCTGCTGCGTTTGCTCGGCGGAGCGCGGTCCGCTCCCCGCCGGGGCGCTCGACCAGGCGCTGCCCGGCTGGACGCGCGATCCTCGTCCGCCATCGCGGTCGCGGCTGGCTCAGGTCTGAGGAGGATGAACCGCTGCCGCCCGCGGAGCCGGTGGTCCTCAATGCCGATCAGGAGCGCGCCCGTGCGGCGGTGCGGGAGGCCTTCGGCCGCTTCCAGCCCTTCCTGCTCGCGGGCGTGACCGGCAGCGGCAAGACCGAGGTCTACCTCGCACTCGCCGCCGAGCTCGCCGCCGCCGGCCGCCAGAGCCTGGTGCTGGTGCCGGAGATCGCGCTGGTGCCGCAGACCCTCGAGCGCTTCCGCCAGCCGGCTCGGGCGCGCGCGTCGCGGCGCTTGCATTCCGGCCTCCCCGCGGGCGAGCGTGCCCGGGTCTGGGCCGAGGCGCGGTCCGGCGCGCTGCTCGCCATCGTCGGTACCCGCTCGGCGGTCTTCGCCCCGCTCCCCCGGCGCGGGCCTGATCGTGGTCGACGAGGAGCACGACCTCGCCTACCGCCAGGGCGAGGGGCTGCGCTATTCGGCGCGCGACTTCGCGCTGGTGCGGGCGCGCCGGCTTGGCGATCCCGGTGCTGCTCGGCTCCGCCACCCCGAGCCTCGAGAGCCTGGCCCTGGTGCGCCGTGGGCGTCTGGTCGAGCTCCGGCTGCCGCGCCGCTGCGGTCGCGCGAGCGCCCGCCGGTGGTGCGCGTCGCCGACGTCGCCGGCCGGCCCCCGCCGGGCGGGATCGCCGGGGAGATCCTCGCCGCGATCGGGACCGCGCTCGGGCGCGGGGAGCAGGCCTTGGTCTTCCGCAACCGGCGGGGCTATGCCCCGCTGCTGCTCTGTCGCGGCTGCGGCTTCCGCGCCGAGTGCGGGCGCTGCGGGATCGCGCTCACCTGCCATCGGGCCGAGGGCACGCTGCTGGTCTGCCACGGCTGCGGGGCGCGCGAAGCCGCGCCCGCGCGCTGCCCGCGCTGCGGCGAAGCCGTGCGCCTGAGCGGCTTCGGCACCGAACGCCTGGAGGAGACCCTCGCCGCGCGCTTCCCCGGGTTCCCCGTGCTGCGCGTCGACCGCGACAGCGCGCGCCGCCGCGGCGCCCTCGAGCGGCTGCTCGCTCCGGCGCGCCGCGGCGAGCCCTGCATCCTGGTCGGCACCCAGATGCTGGCCAAGGGCCACGACCTGCCGCGGCTCACCGTGGTCGCGGCGCTGCACGTCGATGCCGCCCTCGCCCGCGCCGACTTCCGCGCCGCCGAGCGCTTCGCCCAGCTCCTGGTGCAGGTCCGGAGGTCGCGCCGGACGGGCCGGCGCGCGCGGGGAGGTCTGGCTCCAGACCGCGCAGCCCGGCCATCCGCTGCTGCGCGCGCTGCTCGCGGAGGGCTACGCCGCCTTCGCCGCCCGCGAGCTCGAGCTCCGCCGCGAGGCGGGACTGCCGCCCTTCGCCCATCAGGCGCGGCTGTGCGCCGAGGGCAGCTGGCGAGCGCGCGCGGATCTTCCTCGCCGCGGCGCGCGAGATCGCCCCGCCGGAGCCGGGGCTGCGCCTCGACGGCCCGCTTCCCGCGCTCGCCGAGCGCCGGGCCGGGCGCCTGCGCTTCGAGCTCCTGCTCGAGGCGCGGGACGCGCGCCCCCCTCCATCGCTGGCTGGCGCGGGCGATGCCGGTGCTGCGCGCCGATCCGCGCGGCCGGCGTCTGCGCTGGTTCCTCGAGGTCGATCCGCAGAGCGCCGACTGGGAGTGACCTCGCTCCCGTAAGCTGAGGGACGGAGTCGGAGGACCGCCATGGAGTTGCGCCGCTGCCTCGACTGCCACGCCCTCTCCTGGCATCCCGGCGCGCGCTGCCGGCGCTGCGGGGGCGGGCTCCGCCTCGAGGAGCTCTCGGCCCTGGTCGGCGAGCGGCTGGGGCGCTACCAGCTCGAGGCGCTGATCGGCGCCGGCGGAATGGGCGCGGTGTTCGAGGGGCGGCACCTCGGCCTCGGCCGCACCGTGGCGATCAAGCTGCTGCTCCCGGACAGCGCCGACGAGGCGGTCCTCGAGCGCTTCCGGCGCGAGGCGCGAACCCTCGCCGCGCTCGACCACCCGCACGTCGTGCGCGTCCTCGACTTCGAGGAAGACGCCGCGGGGATCCCCTTGCTGGTGATGGAACGCCTGCGCGGACGCACCCTCGCCGACCGCATCGCCGAAGGCGGAGCCTTGTCCCTCGCCGCGACGGCGGCCTGGCTAGTCCCCATCGCCTCCGGCCTGGCCGAGGCGCACCGGCTCGGCGTGGTCCATCGCGACCTGAAGCCCGCCAACATCTTCCTCGCCGAGGAGCGCGGGCGGATCGTGCCCAAGCTGGTCGACTTCGGCATCGCCCGCAGCGCCGCAGAGCGATCCGCGAAGCTCACCCGCACCGGCTGGGTGGTGGGCACGCCGCAATACCTGAGTCCCGAACAGATGGTCGGCGCCGAGGCCGGACCGGCGAGCGACCAGTACAGCCTGGCGCTCGTGGTCGCGGAATCGCTGAGCGGACGTGCGGTGCGCGGCGACCGGCCGCTGGCCCAGGCCCTGGCGAACAGTCGCGGCGCCGGCGAGCTCGCCGAGTTCCTGGCCGCGACGCCTCTGCCCGCGCCCTGCGCCGAGGCGCTGGCGCGGGCGACGCGCCACGAGCCCGCGCAGCGCTTCCCCAGCATCCTGGACCTGGCCGCGGCCTTCGGCCCCTACGCGGCCACCGTCGAGGCGCCTCCCGTCGTGACCGGCCCCGCTTCCACGGTCGCGGTCGAGGCCCCGGCCTCGACCTCGATCCCAACACCAGGCAGCGCCGCGCCGCCCGCGACGCGGCGCGGGCGCCGCCTCCTGCCGCTCGCCCTCGCCGCCCTCGGCCTCGCGCTCGGCGCGTGGTGGCTCGCGGTCCGCTGGCCGCAGGTCGCGCCCTCCTCCCTCCGGCTTCCCTTCGCCGCGCCCGACTTCGCCGCCACGCGCAAACTGCCGCTGCCCCCCGACGCGGGGCCATTGCTCGGCGTCGCCGCGCTGCCCGGAAGGCGCTTCGCCGCGGCCTTCGCGGTCGCCGGCGGGCTGCGCCTGCTCGAGCTCGGGGATGGGCGGGAGAGCTTTTCGGCGCTCTCGCCCGAAGACGAGCTGCTCGGCCTCAGCCGCGACGGCGCACTGCTGCTGCGGCGCGGCGACACGCTCCTCGCCCGCTCGCTGGTCAGCGCCAGCGACACACTGCGCCTTCGGCTTGGCGGACCGGAGGTCCGCGTCGCTCGCGCTCGATCCCGACGGGCGCATGGCGCTGGTCGAGAGCGAGGGCGAGCGCCGTCTGCTCGCCGCGCAGGTCGCGCCCCGGTCGCTGCCAGAGCTCGCCGGGCGGCCGCTCCGCGCCGCCGTCCTCGGTCGGAGGATCCTGGTGACCCTGCTCGACGCGCCCTCGGAATGGCTGGTCTACGACCAGGGCCGTCTGCGCTGGCGCCACCCCGCCGCCGGCTATCGCCCGCACCAGCTCGCGCTGCTCGAGGACGCGGGCCAGGCGGCGCTCTGCGGCTTCGCCCCCGAGATCGAGATCATCGATTGGGAGCGGGAACGGGTGCGGCGCCTGCCGGTGCCGGTCAGCTGCAACGCCGCCCTGTGGCTCCCCGAGGGCGAGCGGCTGCTGGTGCACGCCCACGGTGCCCTGCTGCTGCTCGATCCCGCCTCCGGGGAGATCCGTGCCCAGCCCTGGCCGGAGGCCACCCAGCAGAGCCGCGCGCGGCTTCTGGCCTCGAGGGGGCGGATCCTGCTCGCCGAGCCCGAGAGTGCCGCCCTGCACCTGATCCCGCTCGCCGCCCCCCTGCCGGTCAGGCGCCTCGCCGAGCTCTCCGAACCGGCCTGGGATCTGGTTTCGGTCGGGGAGGAGGCCTACGTCGCCGGAAGCACGGGGGAGCTGCTCGGCCTCACCGGCGACAGCCGCGTGCGCAGCCGCCGGATCCACGAGGCGGGAATCAGCCATCTGCTGCCGGTCGGGTCCTTCCTGCTCAGCGCCTCCGACGACCGCAGCATCGCGCTCTGGGATCGCCCCGAGCTGGAGCTCCGCTTCCGCAGCCGCGCCCACGAGTTCCTGGTCAACCACCTCGCCCTCGGCGGGCCCGACGCGGTCTGGAGCGCGAGCTCCGACGGCGAGCTCAAACGCTGGCGGCTGCCCGAGCTCCTGCCGAGCGAAAGGATCCCGCTGCGGGATGGCGAGGGCCGGCCGATTCCGCTCCACGCCCTGTGGATCGACGAGGAGACGGGCCGCGGCCTGGCCGGCTCCTGGAACCGGCTGCTGATCCGCCTCGAGCGCCGCGGGGGCGCATGGCAGCCCAGGATCGAGCCGGCGCCGGGCGTGCTCTACCGGATCCTGCCGCTGCCCCGGCTCGAAGCCTTGGTGCTGCTGTTCATCGAGCCCTCGAGTCTCGCGCTGCTCGATCTGCGGGACGGCCGCTTGCGGCCGCTCCCCGACCACGGGCGGCGCTGGCTCGGCCTCGCCGCCGGCCCGGATCCCGAGCGCTTCCTCGCCGCGGGCGTGGCGGCGCTCGGCCTGTGGCGGGTCGAACGCGCGCCGGAAGGCCTCGCCGCACGGCTCGAGCGCTTCCACGAGCAGGCGGCGCTCGGCGAACTGAGCGCCGCCGCCGCCCAGGCGTCGCGACGGCGCTGGCTCCTCGCGTCGGAGGAGGCGGTCCTGGCACTGTCATGGGAAAGCCTCGGCCCGCCCGAGCGCGCCGGGAGCGGCGAGCCGTGACCTCGTCACCGCAGGATCCGCTCCTCGCCCGCGCCGCCGCCTGGCTCGCCGAGGCGCAGAGCCTGTTCGTGCTCACCGGTGCCGGGGTGAGCCGCGAGAGCGGGATCCCGACCTTCCGCGAGGCCCGGAAAGGGCTCTGGGCGCGCTTCGACCCGGAGCAGCTCGCCTCCCGGGCCGGCTTCGACGCCGACCCCGCGCTGGTGTGGCGTTGGTACCGCTGGCGCAAGGCGCGCGTTCGCGCCGCCTCGCCCAATCCGGCGCACCACGCGATCGCCGCCCTCGAACGCCGGGTCGCGGACTTCACCCTCGCCACCCAGAACGTCGACGGCCTGCATCGCCGCGCGGGCTCGCGCGCGCCGCTCGAGCTCCATGGCAGCCTGGACCGGGTGCGCTGCGAGCGCTGCGGCCAGCGGCTGCCCTGGGAGGAGGTCCCCGAGGACCTTGCGGTACCGCGCTGCGCCTGCGGCGGGCGGCTGCGCCCGGACGTGGTCTGGTTCCACGAGCCGCTCGACACCGAGACCCTCGCCCAGGCCCTCGCCGCCGCCACCCGGGCCGAGCTTTGCCTCGCCGTCGGCACCTCCGGGGTGGTGCAGCCGGCGGCGAGCCTGCCGCTGGTCGCCAAGCGCGCCGGGGCGAGGCTGCTCGTGATCGATCCCGGGGACACGGTCCTCGGCCCGCTCGCCGATCTCTGGCTCCGGGAGCGCGCCGGCCGCTGCCTGCCCGCGCTCGCTCCGCGGCTGAGCGGCGCTCCCGGCCGGCCGCGCCGTGCGCTAGGATGACGCAGCGCGGAGCGCGCCGCGCTCCGACGTCAGCCTGGGGGATTCCCGTCCATGACCTGTCTCGTCCGCATTGCCCTTGCCGCCTGCGCGGCGTTCCTGCCTCTGCTCGCCTTCGCCACCCCGCAGCTCCTCGAGCTTCCGTCCGGTGGCGAGACCAAGGCACCCTCCGGCACTCCGCCGAACACCCCGAGCGGGGTCTTCGTCGCCCCTGACAGCCCCTTCGGCTACGACTTCTCGATCGCGGGCGAGCGCGAGCCGAACGATGGGGCCGCGCAGGCCCAGCTCCTCGCGCTGGTGAACGACGCCTTCCGCCTGCGGGCGAACATCTACCCCGGCGGGGACGTCGACTGGTACGCGATCCCGCTCCAGGCCGGCGACCGGGTCTACGCCGCCACCAACACCACGAAGCCGGTGGCGAGCGGCGACACGGTGCTCACCCTGCTCGCCCCCGACGGCACCACGGTGATCGAGGAGGACGACGACGACGGGGGTTTCGGAGGCGTCGCCTCCAGCATCGCCGGCGCGACGGTGCCGAGCGCCGGAACCTATTTCCTTAGGGTGCGCGGCTTCGCCGCCACCACCACCATCCGCCCCTACGAGCTGCTGGTCCAGGTCCGGCGCGGCAGCCCCACCCCGGAGACCGAGCCGAACGAGCTCTCCGGCGGCGGCCAGCCGCTGCCGGCCTCGCGCTGGGTGAGCGGGGCGATCACCGGCGGCAGCGATGTGAACGACTCCTTCAACTTCAGCCTCGCCGCCGGCGACACCGTGTTCCTCAGCCTCGACGCCGATCCGCAGCGGGTGGGCGGCGCGCGCTGGAACCCGCGCCTCGGCCTCGGCACCTTCGACGGTTTCGTGCTCCTCGTCAACGACGGGAATACCACCTCGCCCAACTCGGAAGCCTTCTTCTTCACCGTCGAGCAGGCCGGTTCCTACACGGTCTTCGTCGATGCCGCGGCCGGCGCCGGTCCCGCGGCCGACTACCACCTGAGCGTCACCGTGTTCCCCTTCCTCCCGGCCTCGGCGAGCTGCCAGACCTACACCTCGGCCGACACCCCGATCGCGATCCCGACCGGGCCGGGTTCGATCACCTCCACGATCGCCGTGCCCGGAACGCCCCGCATCGCGGATCTCGACGTCGCGCTCGAGCTGCAGCACGACAACCCGCCCGACCTCGACCTCGTGCTCGAGGGGCCGGGCGGCAATCGCATCACCCTGCTCACCGATCCTCCGACCGCCGCCCCCAATCCGCGCCAGTTCAACCTCGTGCTCGACGACGAGGCGGCGCTTCAGCTTGGAACCTACAACCGCTACCAGGTGTACCGCGCCCAGCCCGAAGGCCCGAACCTGCTCTCCTGGTTCGACGGCATGAACGGCGGCGGCACCTGGCGGCTCACGGTGCATGACGATCTCGCCATGAACGGCGGGACGCTGCAGCGCTGGTCGCTGCGGATCTGCGAGGTGCCGGCGGCCCCGAGCTGCCCGGCCGGAACCCAGCCGGTGACCGTCTACCAGAGCGACTTCAACGCCGACAACGGCGGCTTCACCGCGAGCGGCACCGCCAGCGACTGGCAGTGGGGCACGCCGAGCGCCGCCCCGCTCAACGACTGCGCCAGTGGAACCAGCTGCTGGGCCACCCGCCTCGCCGGCAACTATTCCAACAACGCCGACGAGACCCTGCAGTCCCCGCTCTTCAACCTGAGCGGCCTGGTGGCACCCGTGACCCTGAGCTGGGCGCAGAAGTACCAGATGGAGTCGGCGAGCTTCGACCGCATCTACCTCCGCGCCGAGAACGGCGCCGCGAGCGTGACCCGCCAGCTCTTCGCCTGGCTGGGCCCCACCATGCAGGAGGGGGTCGGCAACCCGACCCAGACCATCGCCATGGCCGCCGGCTGGGGGCTGTTCCGCAGCGACCTCTCGCCCTTCGCCGGCGACTCGGTGCGCCTCAAGTTCCGCCTCGCCTCCGATGCAAGCGGCAACTTCCCGGGGTGGGGCATCGACGACGTCCGCATCGACGCCTGCCAGCCCTTCGCCGACCTCGCGGTGACCAAGACCAACGGCGTCTCCACGGTCCAGGCCGGGACGAGCACCACCTACACCATCGTGGTGAGCCACGCCGCGGGGGCCGCGACCACCACCGCCACCGTCTCCGACGCCGTCCCGGCGGCAGCGAGCGGCTGCACCTGGACCTGCAGCGCCGCGGGCGGGGCGAGCTGCGGCGCGGCCTCCGGCTCGGGCGCGATCAGCGAGACCGTGACCCTGGTCCCCGGCTCCTCGGTGACCTACCAGTTCACCTGCGCGATCCCGCTCAATGCAACGGCCGGACCGCTCAGCAACACGGTCACGGTGAGCGGCGTCGCCCCCGATCCGAACGGCGCCAACAACACCGCCACCGACACCGACACCATCCAGCCGGTGGCCGACCTCGCGGTGACCAAGAGCGACGGCGTGAGCACGGTCGTCGCGGGCACGAGCACCACCTACACCATCCAGGTGCGCCACCAGGGCGGTGGGGCCACGGTGACCGACGCGGTCGTGGTCGACAACCCGCCGCCGAGCCTCAGCTGCACCTGGACCTGCAGCGCCGCGGGCGGGGCGAGCTGCGGCGCGGCCTCCGGCTCGGGCGCGATCAACCAGACCGTGACCCTGCCGCCCGGCGGCTCGGTGACCTTCAGCCTGGTGTGCGCGATCGCCCCGAGCGCGACCGGCACGATCGCGAACACCGCCTCGGTCTCGAGCGCCACCGTGCCCGATCCCGTGGCCGGGAACAATTCCGCGACCGACACCAACACGGTGCAGAGCCAGGCCGATCTCTCGGTGGCGATCGCCTACTCCAACACCACCCCGCCTGCGGGCAGCACGATCACCAAGACCGTGACCGTGAGCAACGCCGGGCCCTCGACCGCAGTCAACGTGGTGGTCAACGACCTGATCCCGAGCGGCTACACGCTGGTGAGCGCCACGCCCTCGCAGGGCAGCTACAACCCCGCCACCGGCGTCTGGACCGTGGGCACGCTGGCCCCGAGCGCCTCGGCGACGCTCACCTTCCAGCTCCAGGTGCGCTTCTCCGGCAACTGGAACAACACCGCGAGCGCGAGCAGCGACACCCCCGATCCGAACGGGGCCAACAACCAGAGCACGGTCGGCGTGAACCCGACCGGCCTGCTGCCGCCGCCGCGGCCGATCCCGATGCTCGGCCTCGCGGGCCTCCTGCTCCTGGGCGGCGGCCTGCTCCTCGGGCTCGCCTGGATGCGGCGCGGCAACGCGGCTTAGGCCGCCCGGTCGCGATCGGCGAACGGGCGCGTCCGACAGGGCGCGCCCGTTCTCTTCGCGGCCCTGGCATTGCGCGAGGCGCTCGCGCAGACTGTCCGCGGCGTCTCACCTCCCCGACCGATGGAGATCACCGCCGCCTTCGCCGTTCCCCTCGCCCGCTCGCGGCTGCCCGACTGCGAGGCGCTGAACGCGGAGCTCAGGGCGCTGTTCCTCGCGCGCGAGGCGGAAGGCGCCCGCTACCGCAACCCGGAGCCGCTGGTGGCGCGCAACCAGGCGCTCTACGAGAGCGTGTTCAACCTCTTCGACTGGCCGCATCCCGCGGTGCGGCGGCTGCGCGACTTCTGCCTCGGCGAGCTGTTCCGGCTGGTCGCGGAGCTCAACGGCCACGACGCGGCCACCGTGGCCAGGCTGCGCGCCCACGTCGAGTGCTGGTTCCACGTCACCCGCCGCGGCGGCTGGTTCGGCGTGCACAACCACGCGCTCCATTCCTGGTCGGGGGTCTACTGCGTGCGCCACGACGGCGACGACCCCGAGAGCGACAGCGGGCGGCTCGTGTTCATCAACCCGAACCAGTGCGCGGCGATGTTCGCCGACCCGGGCAACGCCCGCATGCGCCCGCCCTTCGCGATCGCGCCGCTCAAGCTGCGGCTCAGGGCCGGCGAGCTGGTGCTCTTCCCTTCCTGGCTGCTCCACGAGGTGCTGCCCTACGAGGGCGACTCCGAGCGGATCACCGTCGCCTTCAACGCGCGCTTCCGCGATCCCGGGGTGCGGCCGCCGGAGCTGCCCCTGGGCTGAGCGCAGCCGCGCTCGCCGCGCCCGCGCCGATCGGCGACAATAGCCGCTTCGCCTCGCCCGAGGACCGTCGCCATGCCTCGCCAGCTTCTGCTCCTTGCCCTCCCGCTGCTCGCCCTCGGCTGCGAGAATCGCCGCGAGCCGACCGCATCGGCGCCGGCGGCGAAGGGGCCCGAGGCGCCCGCGGCGATGCCGGTGATCGAGTCGATCCGCTTCCGCTGCGGCGATCTCCCGCTCACCGCCCACTTCGGCCGCTTCGAGGTCACGGTGGAGCTGCCGGACGAGAGCTTCCGGCTCGCCGAGGTCGCGTCGGCGAGGGGGGCGCGCTACGCCAGCGGGGCCGACCCGGCCGAGGTCGAGTTCTGGCACGAGGGCGAGGAGGCGCTGCTCACCGTGCGCGGCACGCGCTATCCGCCGTGCGCCGCGGAGCGCAGTGCAGCGCCGGGAATGCTGCGCGCGGAGGCCAGCGACGGCTCCTGGCGCCTCGAGTGGCGGGAGGCCGACGGCAGCCTCACCCTTCACCGCGGCGCCGAGAGCGTGAGCGGCAAGGCACGCCGCGAGCCGAGCGAGGGCGGCTTCGAGCTCAAGGGCGAGCTCGGGGGCCGGCCGTTCGGCCTGCTCGTCGAACGCAATCGCCACTGCGTGCCGACGGCCGGCGGCTGGCCCCGGCCTCACCGCGCCCGCCTGCGTCATGGCGAGATCGACCAGGGCGGCTGCGCCGGCACGCCCGAGGAGCTGCTCCACGGCCGCCCCTGGCAGCTCGTCGAGGTCGACTTCGGCTTCGTGCCGGGGAGCCGCCTGCGTCCGGAGCTGGTCTTCACGCCGCAGGGACGGCTGTTCGGTCAGGCCTACTGCAACCGCTTCGCCGGCCGCTGGCGGCTCGCCGCGGAGGGCCTGGTGATCGAGGAGCTCGCGGCGACCAAGATCGCCTGCCGCGAGCCCGAGCTCAACGAGGCCGAGCAGCAGCTCCTCGACTCGCTGCGCGCGGTGCGCCGCATCGAGCTCGATCACCGCGGGATGCTGCTGCTCACCAGTCCCGACGGACGGCGGAGTCTCCGCCTGGTGGGCGGCTGAGCGGCCGGCGAGACGGCCTCCGCCCCGTTGAGCTTTCCTTCGCGCCCGAGCCGGCAGGCTGGGCGCATGTCTTCCATCCTCGCCGGCGTCGAGGCGCCCCGGATCGTCCTCACCGGCGCGAGCGGCGGCATCGGCCTCGCCCTACTCGAGGCCTGCCTCCGGCGCTGGCCCAAGGCGCGGATCGAGGCCCTCGCCCGCCGACCCGAGGACTGCCCGCGGCTGATCGAGCTCGCCGCCGCCGAGGGCGAGCGGCTCCGCCTCCACCGCTTCGAGCTCCGCGACGCCGAGGGGCTCGCCCGGCTCGGGGCGGCGCTTGCCGCCGAGGGCCCGGTGCAGCTCCTGATCCACGCCACGGGCCTGCTCCACGGCCCCGGGATCGCGCCGGAGCGCACGATCGCGGAGCTCACCCCGGAGGCGCTCGCGCTCGCCTTCGCGGTCAACGCCTCCGGTCCGGCCCTGCTCACCCGTGCGCTACTGCCGGCCCTGCGCGGCCGGCATCCGGCGGTCGTGGCCGTGCTCTCGGCCAAGGTGGGCTCGATCGGCGACAACCGCCTGGGCGGCTGGTACGCCCACCGTGCCGCCAAAGCGGCGCTCAACCAGCTCTTCCGCTGCCTCGCCATCGAGCTCAGGCGGCTCAACCCCGAGTCCTGCGTGCTGCTGCTCCACCCGGGCACCGTGGCCACGCGCCTCTCCGCTCCCTTCGCTGGCGGCATGAACCCCCGCCTCGCTCCCGAGGAGGCGGCCACGAGGCTGCTCGAGCGCATCCTCGCCGCGAGCCCCGCCGACACCGGATCCTTCCTCGCCCCCGACGGCAGCGCCCTCCCCTGGTGAAGCTCGCCGGTCGCCGCGGGAGGGATAATCTCGCGAGTCCCGACGCTCGCCCGCACCCGTGCCCGACGACTTCCTGCGCCCGCTCGCCGAGACGCCGTACCGATACCACGACGCCCGCGCCGCGCTCGAGTCGCGCTGGCCGGGAAGCTACGACCGCCTGCCCTATGCGGCGCGCATCCTCGCCGAGAACGTGCTGCGCCGCGCCGCGCCCGAGCTCGTCCCGGAGGCGCTGGAGCAGATCGCGCGGCTCCGCCGCGAGCGCGACATCCCCTGGTACCCGAACCGCATCGTCGGCCACGACATCCTCGGCCTGACCGCGCTGGTCGATCTCGCCGGGCTGCGCGACCACGTCGCCGAGCAGGGCGGGGACCCGGCGCAGGTGGATGCGGTGGTGCCGGTCGAGCTGATCGTCGATCACTCCCTCGCGGTCGAGCACGACGGTTCCGACCCCGAGGCGCTGGCGAGGAACCAGGCGATCGAGGCCCGCCGCAACGCCGACCGCTTCCATTTCCTCGAGTGGGCGAGCCGCGCCTTCCGCAACGTGCGGGTGGTCCCGCCGGGCCACGGCATCATGCACCAGATCAATCTCGAGAAGCTCTCGCCGGTGGTGGCGGTGGAGGGGGGGTCGCCTTCCCCGACAGCTGCATCGGCACCGACAGCCACACCCCGCACGTGAATGCCCTCGGGGTGATCGCGGTGGGGGTCGGGGGCCTGGAGGCCGAGAGCGTGATGCTGGGGGAGCCCTCCTGGATGCGGCTGCCCGAGTTCGTGGCCGTGGAGCTCGCCGGCGCCCCCCCGCCCGGGACCACCGCCACCGACGTGGTGCTCTCGCTCACCGAGTTCCTGCGCCGCGAGAAGGTGGTCGGCGCGTGGCTCGAGTTCCTCGGCCCGGGCGCGCGCGCGCTCAGCCTCGGGGATCGCGCCAGCGTCTCCAACATGGCCCCCGAGTACGGAGCCACGGTGGCCCTGTTCCCGATCGACGAGCGCACCCTCGAGTATCTTCGGCTCACCGGGCGCGATCCGGAGCGGGTGGCCCTGGTCGAGCGCTATGCGCGGGCGGCCGGGCTCAGGCCCGAGGACCTTGAGGAGGCACGCTACGACCGGCGGCTGGTCTTCGATCTCGGGCGGATCGGCCGGGTGCTCGCCGGCCCCTCGCGGCCGCACGCGCGGGTGCCGACCGCGGAGCTCGCCGCCCGCGGCATCGCCCGCCCGGGGGCGGCGCGCGGGACGGGGCTGCCCGATGGCGCGGTGGTGATCGCGGCGATCACCTCCTGCACCAACACCTCCAATCCCCGCAACGTGATCACCGCCGCCCTGCTCGCCCGGCGCGCGAACGCCCGCGGGCTTCGGCGCCAGCCCTGGGTGAAGAGCTCCTTCGCCCCCGGCTCGCGGGTGGTCGCGGCCTATCTCCGCGAGGCGGGGCTGCTGCCCGAGCTCGAGCGGCTCGGCTTCGGCATCGTCGGCTTCGCCTGCACCACCTGCAACGGCATGAGCGGGCCGCTTCCTCCCGAGGTCTCGCGCGAGATCCGCGAGCGCGGGCTCTACGCGGTGGCGGTGCTCTCGGGCAACCGCAACTTCGACGGCCGCATCCATCCCGAGATCCAGCACGCCTTCCTGGCCTCGCCCCCGCTGGTGGTGGCCTATGCCATCGCCGGCACCATCCGCATCGACATCGAGCGCGAGCCCCTCGGCCACGATCCCGAGGGGCGACCGGTCACCCTCGCCGAGCTGTGGCCGAGCGAGGAGGAGATCGCGGCCGTGCTCGAGCGCGCCGTGCGCCCCGAGCAGTTCCGGGCGGTCTACGAGCCGCTCCTCGCCGCCAAGGTCGCGCGCGAGGGCCCGCCGGTACCGCTCCGCTACCCCTGGCGACCGGAGAGCAGCTACATCCGCCGCCCTCCCTACTGGGATCCGGAGTTCCTGCCGCCGGCGCGGCTGCGCGGGATGCGGCCGCTCGCGATCCTCGGCGACCACATCACCACCGACCACATCTCGCCCTCGAACGCCATCACCCGCGACAGCGCCGCGGGCGAGTACCTCGCCGCCCTGGGCCTGCCGGAGGAGGACTTCAACAGCTACGCCACCCATCGCGGCGATCACCTGACCGCGATGCGCGCCACCTTCGCCAATCCCAAGCTGCTCAACGAGATGGTGCGCGGACCGGATGGCTCGGTTCGGCAGGGATCGCTCACCCGCCTCGAGCCCGAGGGGCAGGTGGTGCGGATGTGGGAGGCGATCGAGGCCTACCGCGCCCGCCGCCAGCCGCTGATCGTGATCGCGGGAGCCGAGTACGGCCAGGGCTCCTCCCGCGACTGGGCGGCGAAGGGTCCGCGGCTCGCCGGCGTCGAGGCAGTGGTCGCCGAGAGCTTCGAGCGCATCCACCGCAGCAACCTGGTCGGCATCGGCATCCTGCCGCTGCAGTTCGTCGACGGGCAGGGGCGCCGGAGCCTACGGCCTGGACGGCAGCGAGCTCTACGACGTCCTCGGCGACCCCGCCCCGGGGGCCATCCTGGAGCTGCGCGTCACCCGCAGGGATGGCCGCGTCGCTGAGCGTCCCGGTGCGCTGCCGGCTCGAGACCGACGAGGAGCTGCGCACCTACCGCGCCGGAGGGATCCTGCAGCGCTTCGCCGCCCGGCTGCTGGCCCGCGAGGCGGCCTGATGGACCAGCTACGCATTCCGGCCTGGTATCTGCGCGGCGGCACCTCGAAGGGGGTGTTCTTCCTCCGCGACGAGCTTCCCGCGCCCTGCCGGGAGCCCGGCGCGATGCGCGACAGGCTGCTGCTGCGGGTGATCGGCTCGCCCGATCCCTACGGCCAGCACATCGACGGCCTCGGCGGGGGCAGCTCCTCGACCAGCAAGGTGGTAATCCTCGCCCCGAGCGCCGATCCCGAGCACGACGTCGATTACCTCTTCGGCCAGGTGGCGATCGACCGCCCGCTGATCGACTGGAGCGGCAACTGCGGCAACCTCTCCGCCGCGGTCGGGCCGGTGGCCATCGCCCGCGGCCTGCTCCCGCCCGCACGCCGGGTGCGCGACGGCTGGCAGCTGGTGCGCATCCGCCAGTGCAACATCGGCAAGACCATCCTCGCCGAGGTCGCGGTGCGCGACGGGGAGGTGGTGGAGTGCGGGGACTTCGAGCTCGACGGCGTGCCCTTCCCGGCGGCGGAGGTGCGGCTCGCCTTCCTCGACCCGGCCGAGGGGGAGGGGGCGCTGTTCCCCACCGGCCGCGCGCTCGAGACCCTCGAGGTCGGCGGGATCGGCACCCTGCCCGCCACCCTGATCGATGCCGGGATCCCCACGGTCTTCGTTCCCGCCGAGGCGCTGGGGCTCAAGGGCACCGAGGGCCAGCGCGAGGTCAACGGCGATGCCGCGCTGCTCGCCCGCCTCGAGGCGGTGCGGGTGGCGGGGGCGCTCGCCATGGGCCTGATCCGCGACCCCGCCGAGGCCGCGTCCCGCCAGCACACGCCGAAGCTCGCCCTGGTGGCGCCGCCCCGGGACTATCTCGCCGCCAGCGGCCGCCCGGTGACGGCGGGGGAGATCGCCCTCAACGTCCGCGCGCTCTCGATGGGCAGGCTCCACCACGCGATGATGGGCACGGTGGCGGTGGCGATCGCGGCCGCGGCCGCGGTCCCGGGCACCCTGGTGAGCGAGCTGCTCGGCGGAGCGCGTCCGGAGCTTCGCTTCGGCCATCCCTCGGGAAGCCTGCGCGTGGGGGCGGAGGCAGCAGCCCGGGCCGGCAGGCTGGCGCATTCGGCGGGTCAGCATGAGCCGCAGCGCGCGGGTGCTGATGGAGGGCTTCGTGCGCGTCCCCGCGAGTCTGCTCGAGTCGCCCTGAGGCGATGCCGCCCGTCATCGCCGGCGCCCGCTCCCGCGCCGGGGGCGCACGTCGGCGGCGGGGCCCGCTAGGATGGCCGACGACCCTCGCCCGACGCACCCGCCATGTCCCGGCTCACCCTCGGCCTCTCCTTATCCCTCCTCGGCCTCGCGGCCAGTTCCGCCGCCGGCGCCTGCGCCCCGACCTTCGACCTGTCGGCGACGCCCGAGTACCAGAACCTCGACTTCGCCGCCGACATCCAGCCGATCTTCGACGTCGCCTGCGTGAGCTGCCACGGCGTCCTCGGCAACCTCGACCTCTCCGCCGGCCAAGCCTACGCCAACCTGGTGAACGTGCCCTCCTTCAACCCGAACAATGCCATGGACCGAGTGGAGCCCGGCGATCCCGGCCAGAGCTTCCTGTTCTGGAAGCTCAACTGCTCGAACCCCGGTGCCCTCGGCTGGGGCGCGATGATGCCGCTTGGCGGGCCGCCGCTCGCGGCCTCCGATCAGGCCCGGATCATGGACTGGATCCGGGAGGGTGCGCCGCCGGCGAAGGATGCCACGCGGGTCTTCCGCCACGGCTTCGAGGCCCGGCCGGCACAGCCGCCCGCGCCGAGCCCCTGAGACCGGCGTCTCACGCAGCCCGCCGGCGCAGCGCCCGCCAGCCGAGGAGACCGAGCAGACCGCCCAGGCCGCCGAGCGCCCAGAGACCGGCGGCCGGAATCTGGCGCGCGGTCGGCAGTCCGAGGGTGACGTTGACCTGGAAGCTGCAGCTGCCCTGGTTCCCCGCCTGGTCGGTCGCGCGGCAGGTGACGGTGTGGCTGCCGACGGGGAAGAGCGAGCCCGAGGGCGGGGTGCAGAGCACCGAAAGCGAGGCCGTGCAGTTGTCGGTGGCCGGGACGGTATAGCTCACCGGCACCGGCGCCCCGCCCATCGACACCACATTCTGCGTCGCGGGGCAGGTGAGGGTCGGCGGCGTCTGGTCGACCACGGTGACCTGGAAGCTGCCGCTGTGCCCGAAGTTGCTCGAGCAGTTCACGGTGGTGGTTCCGAGCGGGAAGCTGCTGCCCGAGGCCGGCGTGCAGCTCGTGGTGATGCCGCCGCCTGCGCAGACCGCCGGGCCGATGGTCGGCGAGAAGGTCACCGTTGCGCTGCAGGCGGTGGCCGAGGCCGGCACGGTCTGGTTCGGCGGCACGCTCATGGTGCAGGCCTCGCCGTCGAGGACGAAGGGCGCATCCTGGCGCGGCGTGCCGGTGCCGCTGTCCTCGAAGTTCTGCCAGGAGCTGGTGCCGGGATTGAACTGCAGGCCGTTGGCCCCTGGTTTCCCGGGCTGGCCGAGGATGGTCACCGGCGGCTGCCAGGGGCCGCTCGTCAGGGTGCCGCCGAGCTGCCAGTCGAGCCAGTAGGTTCCCGGCGCGAGCAGGACGCCGGCGTTGCCGTTGATGGTCATGATCGGCCGGGTCTGGCCGCCCGCGACCGCACAGGTGGTGGTCTCGGTGTCGCGGTAGATGCCGCTGAAGGCGGTGCTCGCGAAGCGGTTGGTGCTGGTGTCGCCAAACACCACCGTGCTGGTGCCGACGTTCGGGGGACCGTTCCAGATCCGGAAGTTGACGTGATTGAAGGTCGAGGTCAGGGTCGAGCCGGTCTGGTAGGAAAAGAAGGTGACCGTGTTGAGGTACCAGCCGCCGGCGGGCACGGTGAAGTCGTCGGCAATGCGGAAGCCGCCGGAGAGCGAGACGTTGGCGCCAATGGTGCTGAGCCCGAGGGAGGTGTTCTGCACGCGGCTCGCATCGGTGTTGCTCGGGCAGACTCCGGTGTGGGTGACCAGCGGCCCGTTGTTGAGCAGGAGCGCGAGCGGCTGCACCCACAGCGGCGAGGCCGGCGCACTCGAGCTCGCAAGAGGCGGCTCGGGATCCCCCACGTTCTCCCGCGCCTGAGCGAAGGCCCCCTCTGCAGGGGCGAGCACGGGAAACAGCGCGCACAGCCAGACGTTCCGCAGCCTCATCGCTTCCACCTCCCGAAGTCGTCAGAAAGGACTCCCGGCACGGCTCATGCCGTCCGGCCCAAACGAAACGTTAATCTTTGCGCAGCGATCGGGCAAGTGCGGCGAGCGGGCCGGCGGGCGATGGGCGAGTGGCTGCTCTATGGGGCGACCGGGTACACCGGTCGGCTGATCGCCGAGCGCGCGGCGGCGCGGGGACTCAAGCCCGTACTGGCCGGCCGCAACCCCACGGCGGTCTCCGCGCTCGCCGACCGGCTCGGCCTGCCCTGGCGCGCCTTTCCCCTCGAGGAGCCGGCGCGGCTCGCGGCCGGGATCCGGGGCGCGACGGCCGTGCTGCACTGCGCCGGTCCCTTCGCCCGCACGGCACCGCCGATGATCGCGGCTTGCCTCGCCGAGCGGGTGCACTACCTCGACCTTACCGGGGAGATCGCGGTCTTCCGGCATGCCCACGAGCGGGACGCGGCCGCCCGCCGCGCCGGCATCGCGCTGCTGCCCGGGATGGGCTTCGACGTGGTGCCGAGCGACTGCCTCGCCGCCCTCCTCGCCAGGCGCGTGCCGGGGGCGCGGCGGCTGGTCCTCGCCTTCGAGGGCGAGGGCGGGGCCAGTCCGGGGACGGCGCGCACGGCGCTCGAGGCCCTGCCGCGGGGAGGGATGATCCGCCGCGGCGGGAGGCTCGAGCGGGTGCCGCTCGCCTGGCGGAGCCGCTACTTCGTGCGCGACGGCCGCCAGCGGCTCGCGGTGACCGTGCCCTGGGGGGATGTCTACACCGCCTTCCTCTCCACCGGCATCCCGGACATCGAGGTCTACATGGTGCTCTCGCCGGCCGCGCTCGCCCGCCTCCGGCGGCTGCGCTGGCTCGCCCCGCTGCTCGGGCTGCCGCCGCTCGCCCGGCTGCTCGCCGGCGCGGTCGCGCGGCGGGTGCGGGGCCCCGGGCCCGAGCGGCGCGCCGCGAGCCACGCCTGGCTGTGGGGGGAGGTCGAGGACGCCGAGGGACGGAGTCGAGCGGGCGATGCTCAAGACCCCGAACGGCTACGAGCTCACCAGTGAGGCCGCGCTCGCCGCGCTGGCGCGGGTGCTCGATCCCGCCTCCGCGCCGGCGCCCGGCTTCCATACGCCGGCGCAAGCCTTCGGCCCGCGCTTCGCGCTCGGACTCCCCGGGGTCGAGTGGCTCGCCGCGTGGCGGCCCTGAGCCTCATTCGCGCCAGTGCAGCCAGCGGCTCGGGTGCCGGTCGAGGGGATGGTCGGCATAGCCGGCGAGGCGGGGGTCGACCAGCCGGCGCCCGGCGAGGAAGTAGAGGGGGATCGCGGGCAGCTCCTCGAGCAGCCGCGCCTCCGCGCGCCTGAGCAGCGCCTCGCGCTCCGCGGCGGGCTGCGCCGCGGCCGCGCCGAGCAGGGCGTCGAACTCGGGATCGCGGAGCCTGGTGAAGTTCAGCGGCGAGCCGCTGCGGAAGCGCTCGAGGAACTCCTCCGGCTCGCCGACGTCGGCGACCCAGCCCAGCCGGAAGACCTCGAGCCCCCGCCCCCGCGCCCGGCTCACCAGGAAGGAACGCCATTCCTCGGCCTCGAGCACGACCTCGATGCCGAGCACCTCGCGCCACATCGCCGCCACGGCGAGCAGCGTGCGGCGATGCAGCGGCGAGCTGTTGTGGCGGATCGCGAGGCGCAGCGGCCGCCCGGGGCCGAAGCCGGCGGCGGCGAGCCGCGCCCGCGCATGCGCCTCGCGCTCGGCGCGCGCCAGCCGCGCCCAGGGCGGCGGCTCGGGCGCGCTCCGCCACAGCTCGGGCGGCACGAAGCCGAAGGCCGGACGCTCGCCGCCCGGGGTGACCGTCCGCACCAGCCGCTCGCGGTCGATCGCCGCCGCCAGCGCCTCGCGCAGCGCCGGGTTGCCGGCGAACGGCGGGGCCTCGAGATTCAGGCCCAGCTCGAAGACCCCGAGCAGCGGCGCCACCCGCAGCGCCGGGCCGAACTCGGCGCGCAGCCGCTCGAGCGGCCAGGGCGGCACGCTCTCGGTGAGATGCAGCGCGCCGGTGCGGAAGCGCCTCAGCTCGGCCTCGGGATCCTCGACCACGTGGTGGCGCACGGTCGCGATCCGCACCGTCGCCGCCGCGTGGAAGTGCGGATTGCGCTCGAGCCGGAAGTGGTCCTGCGGCCGGTGCGCGGCGAGGCAGTAGGGGCCGTTTCCGGCCGCGCCCCCGGGTCGGAAGGCCTTCTCCCCGAGCGCCGCCGCCGCCTCCACGTCCACCGGGTAGGCGATGGGCAGGAGCAGCCGCGGCAGCAGCGCGACCGGACGGTGCAATCGGATGCGGAGCTCGTCCTCGCCAATGGCTTCGACCTCGGCGAGATCGCGCAGCAGCCCCGCCAGCGGCGCCGCGGTGGCGGGATCCCGGGCGCGGGCGAGGGCGCGGGCGAAGCGCGAGGCCCCGACCCGCCGGCCAAGGCAGTCGCGCGCCTCCGGCCTGAGCTCGAAGCGCCAGCGCAGCCCGTCGGCGCTGGCCTCCCAGCGCCCGGCCACTCCGGGCAGGATCGTCCCGTCCGGCCCCTCGGTGACCAGGCCCTCGTAGAGATCGCGCAGCAGCGCGAGGCTCGAGAGGTCGCTCGCGCGGTGGGGATCGAGGCTCCCCGGCTCCGGTCCGAGGCTGCGTTCGAGCGGCCGATCCGCCGCGGCCAGGGCGAGCAGGAGCGGCAGCACTTGGCAGAGGCCGGGCATGGCGCTCATCCTTGCACACCCCGCCCGCCCCTCGCCCGATGCCCGCCACCGAGGCCAGGCCCGCCACGGCCGCCGACTTCGTCGCCTTGCTCGAGGCTGGCTGCAAGCCCCCCGAGCGGTTCCGGATCGGCACCGAGCACGAAAAGTTCGTGTTCCGCCGCGCCGATCTCGCGCCGTTGCCCTACGAGGGCGAGCCCGGGATCCGCCTGCTGCTCGAGGAGCTCGCGCGGCGCTTCGGCTGGCGGCCCGTGCTCGAGGAGGATCGACCGATCGCCCTGAGCCGCGGGGAGGCCGCGATCACCCTCGAGCCCGCCGGGCAGTTCGAGCTCTCCGGCGCCCCGGTCGCCGACCTGCACGAGGCCTGCTGCGAGGTCGCCGCCCACCTCGCCGAGATCCGGGCGGTGGCCGAGCCGCTCGGGATCGGCTTCCTCGGCATGGGCTTCGCCCCCACCTGGAGCCGCGAGCGGATGCCGTGGATGCCCAAGGCCCGCTACGCGATCATGCGCCGCTACATGCCGCGGGTGGGACGGCTCGGGCTCGACATGATGAGCCGCACCTGCACCATCCAGGCCAACCTCGACTTCGCGAGCGAGGCCGACATGGTGCGGAAGTTCCGGGTCGCCCTCGCCGCCCAGCCGATCGTCACCGCGATGTTCGCCGACTCGCCCTTCCTCGAGGGGCGGCCCAGCGGGTT
Source organism: Lysobacterales bacterium (assembly GCA_033582715.1). Lineage (GTDB taxonomy): Bacteria > Pseudomonadota > Gammaproteobacteria > Xanthomonadales > BPKI01 > BPKI01. The sequence continues at coordinate 185,451 of JAVQZZ010000001.1, forward strand.
CCTGTCCTATCGCAGCGAGGTCTGGCGCCACACCGATCCCGCCCGGACCGAGCTGCCCAACTTCGTGTTCGAGGAGGGCTTCGGCTTCGAGCGCTACGTCGAATGGGCGCTGGACGTCCCCATGTACCTGGTCAAGCGCGGGGAGCGGGCGATCGACTGCGCCGGCCAGAGCTTCCGCGACTTTCTCGCCGGCAGGCTGCCCGCGCTGCCCGGGGAGCGCCCCACCCTCGAGGACTTCCGCCTCCATCTCACCACCCTGTTCCCCCAGGTGCGCCTCAAGCCCTTCCTCGAGATGCGCGGCGCGGACGGCGGCCCGTGGAACCGCATCTGCGCGCTGCCCGCGTTCTGGGTGGGGCTGCTCTACGACGCGGCGAGCCTCGATGCGGCCTGGGAGCTGCTCCGCGGCATCACTGCCGAGGAGCGCGCGGCGCTGGCGCGCGGAGGTGCCGCGGCTCGCGCTGCGCGCGCGCGCCGGGCCGGCGTACGGCGCTCGAGCTCGCGCGCGAGCTCGCGCGGCTCGCCGCCGCCGGGCTCGCCCGCCGTGCCCGCCGTAACGCCAACGGCCAGGACGAGCGCATCTATCTCGAGCCGCTGCTCGAGTTCCTCGAGGCGGGAATCTGCCCCGCCGAGCGCAAGCTCGAGCTCTTCGCGGGACCCTGGGGCGGTCGCCTCGAGCCGCTGTTCGACGAGTTCGCCTTCTAGCCCGCGGCCCCGCGCAGCGCTATCCAGGCCGCGGCGAGGAGCAGGCAGAGCCCGAGCAGGCGCGCGAGCCGCGCCGCGGGCAGCACGATGGGCGAGCCTCGCCCCGAGCGGTGCCGCGAGGGCGCTCGCCAGGCCGACGGCGAGCGCCCCCGGCCACCACACCCACCCCAGCGGGCCGTGGCCGTCGCCGAGGCTCCAGCCCAGGGCGCCGCCGATGGCGATCGGCACGCCGCAGGCGGCCGCGGTGCCGACCGCCCGCACCGGCGGGAAGCCGATCCGGATCAGCGCGGGGACCAGCAGGCTGCCGCCGCCGATGCCGACCAGCGCCGAGATCGCCCCCACCGGCGGCCCGAGCAGGGGCAGGGGCAGCGCCGCGTCCCGCCTCGGCGTGGGCGGCGGGCGGCGAAGCAGCCGCCAGGCGGCGTGGAGGAAGTAGGCGACCACGGCCGCCCGCAGCAGGGTGGCATCGAGCCCGGCCCCGAGCCGCCCCGCGAGCCAGGCACCCAGCAGCAGACCGGGCGCGAGCGTCGAGGCAGGCGTCCCAGGCCACCGCGCCGCGCCGGGCATGGGCCGCCGCCGAGGCCGGGGCGGTGATCAGGATCCCGGCCAGGCTGGTCGCGACCGCGGCGTGGAGCGCCCCCGCGGCAGGCCAGCCGGCGGCCGGGAGCAGCAGGGCGAGGGCGGGCACGACCACCAGGCCGCCGCCGATGCCGAGCAGGCCGGCGAGCAGCCCGGCGAGCAGGCCGAGGGTCAGGCAGGCGGCGAGCAGCATTGAGCGGCCCGCCTAGAATGGCCCACGATGCCCGCGCTCGCCATCCTGCTCGCCGCGCTCGCCGCCGGCGGGGCCGCCCGACGCCGCCGTCCTCGAGGCCACGCTCGAGCGCCAGCGGCCCGCCCTGCGCACCGCCCTCGCCGTGGCCGAGCGCGGCCCGCCGGGGGCGTGGCGGCGGCTCGCCGCCGGACTCGAGGCGCATCCGCTCTTCGGCTATCTCGAGTACGCGGCGCTCGCCCGGCGCCTCGAAGGGGCGAGCCGGAGCGAGATCGAGGCCTTCCTCGCCGACCGCTCCGAGCTGCCGGTGACGCAGGAGCTGCGCCGCCGCTTCGTGGCCGTGCTCGCCCGCCGCGGCGATGCCGCGGGCGTGCTCGCGCTCGGCGCCGGGCTCGAGGATCGCGAGAGCGAGTGCCACCGCCTCGCCGCGCGCATCGCCCTCGGCGAGGACGGCGACGGGCTCCGTGCCGAGCTCGACCGGCTCTGGCTGAGCCCGGCGAGCCTCCCGAAGGCCTGCGATCCCGCGCTCGCGCACTACCGCGATCGCGGCTGGCGCAGCCCGGAGCGCATCGCCGAGCGGCTGCGGCTCGCCGCCGCGGCCGGGGAGCGGGGCCTGGTGGCGCATCTCGCCGGGCTGCTGCCGGCGGGCGAGCGCGAGGCGGCGGCGCTCGTCGCCGAGGCCCTCGCCGACCCCGCCGGCCTGCTCGCGCGGGCGCAGAGCTTCGCGGACCGGCCCTGGCCGCGCCTCGCGGTGCTCGCCGCCACCAGGACCCTCGCCCGCCGCGACCCCGCCGCCGCCGAGGCGGCGCTGGACCGCCTCGAGGGGCGCCTCGCCCTCGAGCCCGGGGCGCTCGCGGAGGCGCGGGCGGCGATCGCCTTCCATTCCGCCCTGCGCTTCGATCCCGATGACCGAGGCGCGCCTCGCGCGCGTGCCAGCCGCGGCGCTCGGGCCGGAGCTGCGGCGGGTCGCGCTGCGCGCCGCGCTGGCTCGCGGCGACCTCGCCGCCGCAGGCCGGCATCTCGGACGCGCTCGGCGAAGAGGCGCGGCGCGAGCCGGCCCTGCGCTATCTCGCCGCCCGGCTCGCCGAGCTCGCCGGCCGCGAGGCGGAGGCCGCCCTCGGCTACCGGGCGCTCGCCGGCGAGGCGCACTGGCATGGCTTCCTCGCCGCCGCGCGCCTTGGCGAGCCGCCCGCGCTCTGTCCCCGGAAGGCCCCCTCCCGCGCCGCCGGGCGGCGGCTGCTGCGCGAGCGGGTGGGGCTGCTCCGCGCCCTCGAGCTCCATCGCCTCGGCCGCCGCGGCTGGGCCGAGGCCGAGTGGGCGCGGGCCATCGCCGATCTCGGCCCGGAGCAGCGGGCGGCCGCGGCCCGCCTCGCCGCGGCGGAGGGCTGGCATCCGGCGGCGATCCGCGCGCTCGCCGCGCCGGAGACCCTCGGCCACTACCGCCTGCGCTTCCCCCTGGCGCATCGCCGCGCGGTGGAGCGCGCGGCGCGCCGCGCCGGGCTCGAGCCGGCCCTGCTCTTCGCGCTGGCGCGGGCCGAGAGCGCCTTCGATCCCGAGGCCGTGAGCCGGGCGGGGGCGCGCGGCCTGGTCCAGCTCCTGCCCGCCACCGCCGAGGCCACCGCCCGCGCCCTCGGCGGCACCGCCGGGACCTGGACCCGGCCGGAGCGCAACCTCGAGCTCGGAGCCTGGTACCTCAAGTCGCTGCTCGAGCGCCACCGGGGCGAGCCGGCGCTCGCCCTCGCCGCCTACAACGCGGGGCCGGGCGCGGTCGCGCGCTGGCTCGCGCGCGGCCGGATCGGCGCGCATCCCGACCTGTGGCTCGAGACCCTCCCCTACCGCGAGACGCGCGAGTACGTGCCCCGGGTGCTGGCCTTCGCGATGCTCTACGAGTGGCGGCTCGGCGGGCGGATGCGCCCGGCGCTGGCCTGGCTCGAGGGCGGGGCCGCCGACGTGACCCTCGCCCCCCGCTGTCCCGAGCCGTCGGAGGCGGCGCGCTAGAATGCTGAATCCCCTCCCCGATCGATCGCTCGCCCCGCGATGAGCCAGGCGCATGTGGTGGTGCTCGGTGGCACCGGCTTCGTCGGCCGCCATCTGGTCCCGCGCCTCGCCGAGCGCGGCTGGCCGGTCACTGTGCTCAGCCGCAACCGCGACCGCCATCGCGAGCTGTGGGTGCTGCCGAAGGTGCGGGTCGAGAACGCCGATCCCTACCAGAGCGCAAGCCTGCTGCCCCATCTCCGGGGCGCGGCGGCGGCGATCAACCTGGTCGGCATCCTCAACGAGCGCGGCCGCTCCGGGCGCGGCTTCAAGCGCGCCCACGTCGATCTCACCGCCTGCCTGATCCGCGCCTGCCGCGAGGCCGGGGTGCGGCGGATCCTGCAGATGAGCGCGCTCAACGCCGGGCGGGGCAGCAGCCACTACCTCCGCACCCGCGGCGAGGCCGAGGCTCTGGTGCGCGATGCCGGCCTCGAGTTCACCATCTTCCGCCCCTCGGTGATCTTCGGCCGCGGCGACGGCCTGTTCTTCCGCTTCGCGCGGCTGCTCAGGCTGCTGCCGGTGCTGCCGCTGGCCCGCCCCGGCGCCCGCTTCCAGCCGGTCTTCGTCGGCGACGTCGCCGAGGCCTTCTGCCGCGCGCTTACGGACCGCGGTACCGTCGGCGCGACCTACGAGCTGGGGGGGCCGGAGGTGCTCACCCTCGCCGAGATCGTGCGCTACACCGCGCGCGAGCTCGGCCTGCGGCGCCTGGTCGTGCCGCTGCCGGACTGGGCCGGCCGGCTGCAGGGACTGCTGTTCGACTTCGTCCCCGGCAAGCCCTTCTCGAGCGACAACTTCCGCTCGCTGCTGCTCGACTCGGTGGTGAGCGAGGACGGTCTCGAGCGCCTCGGGATCGCGAAGACCCCGATCTCGGCGGTGATGCCGGCGCTGCTGCGCGGCCTCGGCCGCCAGAGCGAGCTCGACCGCTGCCGCCGCCTCCGGCCCTCGTGAAGTGCTACCTGGTGGGCGGGGCGGTGCGCGACCGCCTGCTCGGCCGGCCGCCGCGGGAGCGCGACTTCGTGGTGGTCGGCGCCACCCCGGAGGCGATGCGCGCCGCCGGCTTCCGCGAGGTCGGCGCGGACTTCCCGGTGTTCCTGCATCCCGAGACCGGCGAGGAGTACGCGCTGGCCCGCACCGAGCGCAAGCATGGCCGCGGTCACCGGGGCTTCGCGGTGGCCTTCGGGCCCGAGGTGACGCTCGAGGAGGACCTCAGGCGGCGCGATCTCACGATCAACGCCATCGCCCTCGACGAGGCGAGCGGGGAGCTGATCGACCCCTTCGGCGGCCGCCGCGATCTCGAGGCGCGCCGGCTGCGGCACGTCTCGGAGGCCTTCGTCGAGGATCCGCTGCGGGCGCTTAGGGTCGCGCGATTCGCCGCCGAGCTCTCGCCCCTCGCCTTCACCGTCGACCCCGAGACCCTCGCGCTGATGCGGCGGATGGCGGCCTCGGGCGAGCTCCGCGCGCTGACCCCGGAACGCGTGTGGCGCGAGCTCGAGCGCGCCCTCGCCGCGCCGCGGCCGAGCCGCTTCCTGCAGGTGCTGCGACAGGCCGGGGCGCTGGCCGCGGTGCTGCCCGAGGTGGAAGGGCTCTACGGCGTCCCGCAGCGGGCCCGGCACCACCCCGAGATCGACACCGGCGCCCACGTCGAGCTCGCCCTCGACCGCGCGGCCGAGCTCGCCCCCGGGGACGCCGAGGTCGGCTTCGCGGTGCTCGCCCACGATCTCGGCAAGGGGCTGACCCCGCGCGAGCGCTGGCCGCGTCACCTCGAGCACGAGCGCCTCGGGCTCGCGGCGGTGGCGACGCTCTGCGAGCGGCTCAGGGTGCCCCGGGCGCACCGCGAGCTGGCCGAGCTCGCCTGCCGCGAGCACCTCCTCGTCCACCGCGCCCAGGCCCTGCGCCCCGGCGCCCTCGTGCGCCTCCTCGAGCGGGTGGACGCGCTGCGCCGGCCGGAGCGCTTCGCGCGGCTGCTTCTCGCATGCGAGGCCGACTGGCAGGGACGCCTCGGCCTTCGCGAGCGGCCCTACCCGCAGCGCGAGCGCCTGCTCGCGGCCCGCGCCGCCGCCCTCGCCGTGGATGCCGCCCGCCTCGCCGCCGAGGGCGGCGGCGGCGAGGCCATCCGCGGCCGCCTGTTCGAGGCCCGCTGCCGCGCGGTGGCGGCGCTCGGGCATGGCGGCGCTAGCTGCGCAACCCCACCCCCCGGGTGAGCAGGCGCACCGCCACCACGCCGAGCACGCCGGCGAGGAGCAGCATCAGCGCGAAGGCGACGCCGAGCGGGACGTCGCCCACCCCGAGCATCCCGTAGCGGAAGGCATTGACGACGTAGAGGATCGGGTTGGCGAGGGCCAGCTCGCGCCACGGCGAGGGCAGCATCCCCACCGAGAAGAACACGCCGCCGAGGTAGGTGAGCGGGGTGAGCACGAAGGTGGGGACGATGCTGATGTCGTCGAACTTCTTGGCGTAGATCGCGTTGATCAGCCCGGCGAGGCCGAAGATCAGGGCCGCGAGCACCAGCGCGGCCAGGGTCGGCAGCGGGTGGGCGACGCGTACCGGGGTGAAGAACAGCGCCACCGCGATCACCAGCGCCCCGACCAGCACCCCGCGCAGCAGCGCCCCGGCGAGGTAGCCGAGGAGCACCGTGAGCGGGGACACCGGCGCGACCAGGAACTCCTCGACGTAGCGCCCGAACTTGGCGCCGAAGAAGGAGCTCGAGACGTTGCCGTAGGCGTTGGTGATCACGCTCATCATCACCAGTCCCGGCACGATGAAGTCGATGTAGGCGACGCCCTCGACCTCGCCGATCCTCGCGCCGATCAGGGTGCCGAAGACGACGAAGTAGAGCGCCATGGTGATCGCCGGGGGCACCAGGGTCTGGCCCCAGATGCGCAGGATGCGCCGCAGCTCCCGGCGGGCGATGGCGAGGAAGGCGATCCACTCACGCCGCACGGGAGGCCCCCCCGTCGACCAGCCGCAGGAACAGCTCCTCGAGCCGGTTGGCCTTGTTCCTGAGCGAGACCACCCGGATGCCCTGAGCGCTCAGGTCGGCGAAGACCTGGTTGAGGGGCTTGGCCTTCGGCACCTCGACCTCGAGGGTGCGGGGATCGGTGAGCCGGAGCGCCAGCCGCTCGGAGAGCGCCGGCGGCGCGGCGAGCGGCGCCTCGAGGTCGAGCACGAAGGTCTCGACGTCGAGCTTGGCGAGCAGGGTCTTCACCGAGGTGTGCTCGATGATCCGGCCGCGGTCGATGATCGCCACGTTGCGGCAGAGCTGCTCGGCCTCCTCGAGATAGTGGGTGGTGAGGATCACGGTGATCCCCTCGCCGTTGATCCGGCGCAGGAACTCCCACAGCGAGCGGCGGATCTCGATGTCCACCCCGGCGGTGGGCTCGTCGAGGATCAGCAGCCTGGGCCCGGTGACCAGCGCGCGCGCGATCAGCAGCCGCCGCTTCATGCCGCCGGAGAGCGCCCGCGAGGGCTGGTGGGCCCGTTCCCAGAGCTTGAGCTCCCGCAGCCAGCGCTCGGCGCGCGCCTCCGCCTCGCGCCGCGGGATGCCGAAGAAGCCGGCGTAGTTGCGGACGATCTCGAAGGGCGTCTCGAACTGGTTGAAGTTGAGCTCCTGCGGCACCAGCCCGATCAGCGCCAGCGCCGCCTCGCGCTCGCGCAGGGCGTCGATGCCGAAGACCTCGACCCGGCCTCCGCCCGGACGCACCAGGGAGCAGACGATGCCGATCAGCGTCGACTTGCCGGCGCCGTTCGGCCCGAGCAGGGCGAAGAAGTCTCCGGCCTCGACCGTGAGCGAGACGCCGCAGAGCGCCTCGACGCCGTTCGCGTAGGTCTTGCGCAGGCCCTCGACGCGCAGCGCGGGGGCGGGGCTCGGCTGCGGGGCGCTCATGGGGCCGCGTAGTATAGCGGCCCGCCCCTCCCCGAGCCCGGCGATGCCCGAGCACTTCCCGCTGCGCCTCGCGGCCGCCCGCATGCTGGCCCCGACGGTGCGCCACCTCGAGTTCGAGCGCGCGGACGGCAAGCCCTTCCGCTTCGTGCCGGGACAGTTCATCCAGGTGCACTTCCGCTATCCCGACGGCACGCCGACGAGGCGGAGCTACTCGATCGCCACCGTGGCCGAGCCGGGCGCGCCGGTGGGAAGGATCGAGATCGCCGTCTCCTACGTCCAGGGGGGAGCGGCCACCGCCCTCTTCGCCGGGCTGCGCGAAAACGAGGTCATCGAGGCGAGCGGGCCGTTCGGGCGCTTCTGCCTGCTGGAGAAGGACCAGAACGCCCGTTACCTGCTCGTCGCCACCGGCACCGGCGTCACGCCCTACCGCTCGATGCTGCCGCAGCTCTCGCGCCTGCTCGCCGCCCGCCCGCTCGAGGCGGTGCTGCTGTTCGGCGCGCGCAACGAGCGCGAGCTGCTCTACGCCGAGGACTTCGAGCGCTTCGCGCAGGCCCATCCGCGCTTCCGCTTCGTGCCCTGCCTGTCGCGCGAGCCCCGCGCCCGCCCCGCGCCCGAGGACCGGCGCGGCTACGTCCAGCAGGCGCTGCCGGACTTCGCGCCCGATCCGGCGCGCGACATCGCCTACCTGTGCGGCAACCCGAACATGGTCGACGCCTGCTTCGAGCTGCTCCGGGGCCTCGGCTTCCCTCCGGCGCAGGTGCGGCGCGAGAAGTACGTGAGCTCGCGCTGAGCCGATCACCGGTCGGTCACGGATTCCGCCTAAGATGTGCGCGATGAAGGTCCTCTCTCGAATCCTGGCCCTCGCGGGCCTCGCGCTCGCCGCCGGTCCCGCGGATGCGGGGATGCGCTACGGGGAGCTCGAGTTCGCGCCCTGCGTGCTCGGCGAGGGACTGCCGCTCCCGCCCGCCGCTGCGCGCTGCGCGACCCTCGAGGTCCCCGAGGACCCCTGGCAGCCGGAGGGGTCGCGCCGCATCGCCCTGGCCCTCGCCTGGGTGCCGGCCACCGGGCGCGCGGAGCCGGAGCCGGTGTTCTTCATCGCCGGCGGCCCCGGGCAGTCGGCGCGCGAGGCCTTTCCCTCGCTGCTCCCGGCCTTCGCCGAGCTCAACCGCTCGCGGGACCTGTTCTTCCTCGACCAGCGCGGCACCGGCGGCTCGCACCGCCTCGACTGTCCCGAGCCGACGCCGGCCTTCGAGAGCTTCGCCGCCGGGGAGGCGCTGCGCGCGCGGGCCCGAGAGTACGCCGCCGCCTGCCGCGAGGCCCTCGCCGGGCGCGCCGATCTCCGGCGCTACGGCACGCGCGAGGCGGTGGCCGACCTCGAGGCGGTCAGGGGCCGGCTCGGCGCCGAGCGCATCGTCCTGATCGGCGTCTCCTACGGCACGCGGGTGGCGCAGGAGTACGCGCGGGCGCATCCCGCGCGCACCGCGGCCCTGGTCCTGGACGGGGTGGTCCCACCCACCCGCGTCTTCGCCAACGAGGTCGCCGCCAACCTCGAGGCGGCGCTGAACCGCCTCTTCGAACGCTGCCGCGCCGACGCAAGCTGCGTCGAGCGCCTCGGCGATCCCGGCGAGCTGCTGGCGCGGGCGCGGGCGCGCCTCGAGGCCGGCGGGCTCCCCGCGATTCGCTTCCGCGATCCGACCACCGGCGAGGGGCGCGAGCAGGCGCTCGACTACCCCTCCTTCGCCGGCTTGCTGCGCATGTACGCCTACCATCCGCTCGGCATGTCGCTCATTCCCTACCTGCTGCGCGAGGTCGCGCACGGCGAGGATGGCACGGCACTGGCGCTCGACGTCCTGCTCGAGCGCGAGCTCAACAGGCAGATGGCCCTCGGCATGCAGCTTTCGGTGCTCTGCACCGAGGACGCCGACGCCTTCGCCCCGCGCCCCGGCGACGAAGGCACCCTGCTCGGCACCACCTTCGTCGAGATCCTCGCCAGCCTGTGCGCGGAGTGGCCGAAGGGCGAGCCCGAGCCGCGACGGCGCGAGCCGCTGGCCGGCGATTTCCCGGCGCTTCTGCTTTCGGGCGAGTTCGATCCGGTGACGCCGCCGGCCTACGGCGAGGAGGCGATGGCGAGGCTCTCCCGCGCGCGGCATCTGGTGCTGCCCGGCCAGGGCCACAACGTGCTCGCCGCCGGCTGCCTGCCCAAGCTCCTCGCCCAGTTCCTGGAGCGCGGCGAGGCCGCGAGCCTGGACGCGAGCTGCCTCGAGCGGCTGGCGCCGCTGCCGATCCTCTCCGCCCCCTACGGCTGGGAGCCATGATCGAGGCGAGTGGCCTGGTCAAGACCTTCCGCACCCGGGGCGGCGTGATCCGCGCCGTGGACGGGGTCAGCTTCCGCGCCGAGGCCGGCCGCATCACCGGCCTGCTTGGGCCCAACGGCGCGGGCAAGACCACCACGCTGCGGATGCTCTACACGCTGATGGCCCCCGAGGCGGGCGAGATCCGCGTCGACGGGCTCGACCCGCAGCGGGAGCCGGAGCGGGTCCGCGCCCGGCTCGGCGTGCTCCCGGACGCGCGCGGCATCTACAAGCGTCTCACCGCCCGCGAGAACATCGCTTACTTCGGCCGGCTGCACGGCATGGAGGAGGAGGCCATCGCGCGGCGCACCGCGCTGCTCTCGGAGCAGCTCGGGATGTCCGACTTCATCGACCGCATCGGCGAGGGCTACTCGCAGGGCCAGCGCACCAAGACCGCGATCGCCCGCGCCCTGATCCACGACCCGCCCAACGTCATCCTCGACGAGCCCACGAACGGGCTCGACGTCATGACCACCCGCGCGCTGCGCGACTTCCTGCGGCAACTGCGCGAGGAGGGGCGCTGCGTGATCTTTTCGACCCACATCATGCAGGAGGTGGCCCTGCTCTGCGACCACATCGTGATCATCGCCCGCGGGCGGGTGGTGGCCCAGGGCAGCCCCGAGGAGCTCAAGGAGCGGGCGGGGACCCCGAACCTCGAGGACGCCTTCGTGCGCCTGATCGGCTCGGAGGAGGGGCTGATCGCATGAGGGCGCTCTGGGTGGTGGCGAGCAAGGAGCTGCTCGACCTGTTCCGCGACCGCCGCACGCTGCTGCTCGGCCTGCTGATGTGGCCGCTGCTGTTTCCGGCGCTGATCCTAGGGGTTGGCGGCCTCGCCGAGCAGAGGATGAGGACCCAGCTGGAGAAGGTCCTGGAGCTCCCGGTGCTCCACGGCGAGCGCGCGCCGAACCTGCTCGCCTTCCTGCGCAGCCGGGATATCGAGCCGATCGCGCCACCCCCCGACCCCGAGGCGGCGATCCGCGAGCAGGAGCACGACGTGGTGCTCGCCATTCCCGAGGACTTCGCCGGGCTGTGGCGCGAGAGCCGCCCGGCGCGCGTCGAGCTGTGGTACGACGCCTCCCGCCAGGATGCCCAGATCCCCGTGGAGCGGGTGCAGAAGGCGATCGAGGCCTACGGACAGCAGCTCGGCGTGCTGCGGCTCCTCGCGCGCGGCGTGGACCCGGCGGTGGCGCGGCCGGTGTTCGCGGTGCGCAAGGACCTCTCCACGCCGGAGGCGCGGCGCGGGATGATCCTCGCCTTCCTGCCCTACCTGCTGATCCTCTCCGCCTTCCTCGGCGGCGCCTACCTGGTGATCGACGCCACCGCCGGCGAGCGCGAGCGGCAGTCGCTGGAGCCCCTGCTCGCCACCCCCGCGAGCCGGGAGGCGATCATGAGCGGCAAGATCGCCGCCGCCTGCCTGTTCGGGATGCTGAGCCTGCTGCTGATCCTCGCCAGCTTCAAGGGCAGCTTCGCCCTTGCCAGCCTCTTCTCCTCGGGGCCCTTCGGTGCCGTCGACGTGTCCTGGCTCGCGGTGGCGAAGCTGCTCCTGATCCTTTTCCCGATGGTGTTGATCGGGACCACGCTGCTGACGCTGATTTCGGCGAGCGTGAAATCGGTGAAGGAGGCGCAGACCTACATGTCGGTGCTGATGCTGCTGCCGATCGTGCCGACCATCGCGCTGCTCATTCACCCGGTCAAGAACCAGCTGTGGATGTTCGCGGTGCCCTTCCTCGCGCAGAACCAGGCGATCATGAACGTGCTGCGCGGCGAGGCGATCGGGCTCGCCGAATGGGCGGTCTACCTCGCGAGCGGCCTGGCGCTCGGCCTGCTGCTCTGGCTCGTCGCCGCCCGCCTCTACCACCGCGAGCGGCTCGCGATCAGCGCCTGAGGCCACGGGTCGCCGGGCTTGCGCCCGGCGCAGCGCTTGCGCAGAGTTTCGGCTCCCGCGCGATTGCCCCGCCGACCCCATGACCCTGCTCGAGGAGCTCGCCTGGCGCGGGCTGATCCAGGACACGACCGACCGCGAAGCCCTCGGGCGACGGCTCGCGGAAGGTGCGGTCACCCTCTACTGCGGCTTCGACCCCACCGCCGACTCCCTCCACGTCGGTCATCTGCTCGGCGTGCTCACCCTCGCCCGCTTCCAGCGCGCCGGGCACCGCCCGATCGCCCTCGCCGGCGGCGCCACCGGGATGATCGGCGATCCCTCGGGGAAGAGCGCGGAGCGCAGGCTGCTCTCGCGCGAGGAGCTCGCCCGCAACACCGCCGGCATCAAGGCGCAGCTCGTCCGATTCCTCGACTTCTCGCCGCAGGGCGGGGCGCTGCTGCTCGACAACGCCGACTGGCTCGGCGCGATGGGACTGATCGAGTTCCTGCGCGAGGTGGGCAAGCACTTCCCGCTCTCCGCCATGCTCGCCAAGGACGCGGTGCGCCAGCGCCTGGGCTCGGAGGCCGGGATCAGCTTCACCGAGTTCAGCTACCAGCTCCTCCAGGCCTACGATTTCCTCCACCTCCGGCGCCGCCACGGCTGCGAGCTGCAGATCGGCGGCTCGGACCAGTGGGGCAACATCACGGCAGGCTGCGAGCTCATCCGCCGCACCCTCGGCGTCCCGGTGCACGGGCTGACCTTCCCGCTGCTCACCCGGGCCGACGGCAGCAAGTTCGGCAAGACCGAGCAGGGGGCGGTGTGGCTCGATGCCGCGCGCACCAGTCCCTACCGCTTCCACCAGTTCTTCCTCAACGTCGAGGACGAGAAGGCGGGGGAGCTGCTGCGCCGGCTCACGTTCCTGTCCCGGCCGGAGATCGAGGCGCTCGAGGCCGAGCAGGCGGCGCGCCCGGAGGGCCGCCCGGCCCAGCGCGCCCTGGCCCGCGAGCTCACCCGCCTGGTCCATGGCGAAAGCGCGCTCGCCGCCGCCGAGCAGGCCGCCCAGGTGCTCTTCGGCGGCGCCCTCGAGGGGCTCCCGGAGGCGGTCTTCGCCGAGGCGATCGCCGAGATCCCGCACCACCGCCTGCCGCGCGAGCGCCTCGCCGGGGAGGGCGTGCCGATCACCGAGCTGATCGTGCTCTCCGGCCTCGCGCCCTCGAAGGGCCAGGCGCGTCGCGACATCGAGGGCGGCGGCATCTCGCTCAACAACCGCCGGGTGGGCGGCGCCGAGCTGCGGGTCACCACCGAGGCCCTGCTCTACGGGCGCTACCTGCTGCTGCGCAAGGGCCGACGCCAGCACGCGGCCCTGGTCGCGGAGGGCTGAGGCGCGCCACCCCGGCGTGAGGGCCGGGGAGGGGTCGCCCCCTCCCCGGCTCGCGCCTCACTCCCGGCGGTACTGGACGTCGTCCACGTAGAGGTAGACGTCCCAGGAGGTCTGCGCCCGCTCGAAGACGATCGCGTCGAGGGTCACCTCGGACGCGGTGATGGTGCCGTTGCCGCCGGCCCAGGGGCTCCATTGCGCCTGGTCGTCGAGCTTCACCTGGACGTAGAGCCACTGGTTCTGCGGCAGCGTCACCGCGTTCGAGATCTCGGTGCCGTCGGAGTCGTCGACCAGGAAGCGCACCCGCACCCCGGACGCGGCGGTGAAGAACCAGGCGCCGAGGCGGCCGCCGGGCTTGGCCAGCCGCGCGTTGTTGGCGGGGTTGCCGTCCCCGGAGAGCAGGCGCACGAACCAGTCCGCCCCGCTGTTCGGATCGTCGCGCAGCATCACCTGCAGGCTCCACTCGCCGCTCTTGGCCTGGAGGTTGGAGCGCTGGGCGAAGCTCTGGCTGGAGATGCCCACGGTCGAGCCCGACCAGTTGGGGTCGCGGGTGAAGCGGCCGACGCCCTGCTCGAAGCCGTCGAGCACGGTGGCCGGCGGGGGCGGCGGGGTGTTCGGCTGGCTGATCCGCTGCACCAGGGTCGGCAGCCAGGGCAGGAGCAGCCCCGGGCAGCTGTTGCTCTCGTGGCCCGGCCACTCCTTGTGTCCGAGGATCGCCGAGCGGTTCTTGGGAATGCCGTAGCGCTCGACCAGCCAGCGCGCGATGTCGGTGAGGCCGTCGCGCTGCGACTGCCGGGGCTCGAAGCCGACGAAGGTGCCGACCACCGAGACCCCCAGGTTGTTGGTGTTCCAGTTGCCGACGTGGGCACCGGTGCGCGCATGGGGCCGCCCCTCGTAAACCTTGCCGTCGATGCCGACCACGAAGTGGTAGCCGAGGTCGCACCAGCCGAGGGTGTCGATGTGGTAGGCCTGCATCTGGCGCATGCGCGCCGCGGGGCTCAGCGAGTCGTTGTTGGGCGTCGCCGTGTGGTGCACGGTGAGGTAGCGCGGCGAGTGGCTGCTGCCGCAGGCACCGGTCGCCCGCGCCCCCCACTCGGCGCGGGTGACGACGAAGCCGGGCACCACGTTCTTGGGGATGGCCGCCTCGCGCTCGAGGGGCAGCTCGCGGGCGAGCACCCGCCGCGGCGCGCGGGGCTCCGTGATCGGCTCGATGCGGAGGTAGTCGATCGCCGCCCCGCCGCGCAGCAGCGCGATGCGCGCCGCGGGGCGGGAGAGACGGATGTCGCCGACGTGGGCGATGCCCTCGCTCCAGGTGATCTCGACCGGACCGTGCCCGATCAGGCGGCCGCGGGCGTCATAGGCGCGGTAGGCCAGCCCCTCGACCCGCTCGCCGTCGATCAGCAGCGCGGCGCCGTACAGCCTTCGCCCGCCCCGCGCCTCGATCCAGCCGCCGGTCTCGAAGAAGACCTCGATGCCGAGGCCCTGAACGGCGATCTCCTCGCCATCCTCGAGGTAGGGCTGCTCGGGCGCGAGGCCGCTTCTCAGCGCATCCGCCGAGAGCCACGGCGGCATCCAGGGCGACGGCGCCGGGGACGGCGCGGCGAGCGCCCCCTCCGCGGCGAGCGAGATGGCGAGGATCCACGGCGTGAAGCGCCGGAACGCGTCGAACTTCATGAGACACCCCTCTCCCGGAAAGCCACTGACGAGATGCCGGCCCCCCGCCGGCGCGTGATGCGATACACGCTTTTGCCGCTGTTTGCAAGACCGCGCCCGCGGGCTCGGGGAAGCATCGCTCCCTCGCTTGACGCCGTGATGAACCGCGATGGGTGCCCGCCCGGGCGGCGCGCGGAGATGGGGACGGGGTCCCGCCCATGCGCGCCACCACCGCCTGCCTTCGCCCGCGGAGCCACGAGGCGCCTTCGGCGGAGGCCAGTACCGCCCCCGCCGACCGGGAGCGCAGTGCCGCCGTGGGCCTGCGCAGCTTCCGGGGCCGAAGGGGCCCCGGAGCGGAATCGGGGCCGGGGGAAGGCCCGGGCTTCGCGGCGCTCGCGCCGCCGGCGTTCAGGAGGGACCCTCGGCGAGCTCCACCCACACCGGGGCATGGTCGGAGGGCCGCTCCCAGGCGCGCGGCTCGCGGTCGATGCCGGCCGCGCGGAGCGCGGGCAGCAGCGCGGAGGAGAGCAGGATCAGGTCGATGCGCAGCCCGAGGTCGCGGCGGTACGCGCCCTGGCGGTAGTCCCACCAGGAGAAGGCGCGCTCCTCGGGGTGGAGGTGCCGGAAGGCGTCGGCGAGGCCGAGCTCGACGACGGCGCGCAAGGCCCGGCGCTCCGGTTCGGAGCAGTGGATCTGCCCCTCCCAGGCCGCGGGATCGTGGACGTCGAGGTCGCCGGGGGCGACGTTAAAGTCGCCGAGCACCACGAGCCGCGGGTGGCGCCTGAGCTCGTCGCTCAGGACCTCCCGCAGGGCCGCAAGCCAGGCGAGCTTGTGGCGGTACTTCTCCGAGCCCACCTCCTGACCGTTCACGACGTAGACGTTGATCACTCGCAGATCGCCGAAGGTGGCCGCGACGAGCCGGCGCTCCTGGCCGGGGAGCGCGGGAGGATCGCGAAGCGGCTCGGAGAGCGCGCCGCGGGCGAGAAGGGCCACGCCGTGAAAGCCCTTCTGCCCGTTCAGCAGCAGCTCGTAGCCGAGGGCACGGAAGGGCTCGGCGGGAAAGGCCTCGTCCTCGACCTTGGTTTCCTGGAGGGCAAGAAGCTCCGGGCGGCGCCGCTCGCACCAGGCGAGCACGTGGCCGAGGCGGGCGCGGATCGAGTTGACGTTCCAGGAGGCGAGCAGCATCCCGCGAGCATAGCGCCCGGCGGGGTCCGGCCGGCGCCACCGCCCCGAGGGGTCGCGGAGGGAGGGCGGAGGCGCCGCCGGAAGCTCAGGCGTGCGCGGCCTCGAACTGCTCGGCCTCGGTGGAGCCGGCGAGCGCCGCGAGCGAACTCAGGCCGCCCGTGATCACCTCGTTGATCCGGTCGAAGTAGCCGGTGCCGACCTCGCGCTGGTGGCGGGCGGCGGTGTAGCCCTCGGCCTCGGCGGCGAACTCCGCCTCCTGCAGCTCGACGTAGGCCGCCATCTGCCGCTCGCGGTAGTCCCGCGCGAGCCGGAACATCGAGTAGTTGAGGGCGTGGAAGCCGGCCAGGGTGATGAACTGGAACCGGTAGCCCATGGCCGCGAGCTCGCGCTGGAAGCGGGCGATCGTTCCCTCGTCGAGGTGGCGACGCCAGTTGAAGCTCGGCGAGCAGTTGTAGGCCAGAAGCTTGCCCGGGAAGCGGGCGTGGACCGCCTCGGCGAAGCGGCGCGCCTCGGCGAGGTCGGGGGTCGAGGTCTCGCACCAGAGCAGGTCGGCATAGGGTGCGTAGGCGAGGGCGCGGGCGATCGCCTGCCCCATCCCCGCGCGGCTCACGTAGAAGCCCTCGACCGTGCGCTCGCCGGTGAGGAAGGGCCGGTCGCGGGGATCGATGTCCGAGGTCACGAGCCCGGCCCCGAGCGCGTCGGTGCGGGCGACGATCAGCGTGGGCACGTTCATCACGTCGGCGGCGAGGCGGGCCGCGACCAGCTTCTGGATCGCCTCCTGGGTCGGCACCAGGACCTTGCCGCCCATGTGGCCGCACTTCTTGGCCGAGGCGAGCTGGTCCTCGAAGTGCACCCCCGCGGCTCCGGCCTCGATCAGGTGCCGCATCAGCTCGTAGGCGTTGAGCACGCCGCCGAAGCCGGCCTCGGCGTCGGCCACGATCGGCACCAGCCAGTCGATCCCGTCCTTGCCCTCGGCGTGGTGGATCTGGTCGGCGCGCAGCAGGGCGTTGTTGATCCGCCGCACCACCTGGGGCACCGAGTCCACCGGGTAGAGCGACTGGTCGGGGTACATGGTGCAGGCGGTGTTGGCGTCCGCCGCCACCTGCCAGCCGGACAGGTAGATCGCCTGCAGGCCGGCCTTGACCTGCTGCATCGCCTGGTTGCCGGTGAGCGCACCGAGCGCGTTCACGAAGGGCAGCTCGTGGAGGCTGCGCCAGAGCCGCTCGGCGCCGCGGCGGGCGAGCGAATGCTCGATCGCCACCGTGCCGCGCAGGCGGACGACGTCTTCCGGCGCGTAGGGCCGCTCGATCCCGCGCCAGCGCGGGTTGCTCTGCCAGTCGCGGCGCAGTTCTTCGGCGGTGGGCAGGGTCGTGGCCATGGGGTGACCTCCGTTCAGGGCAGTCGTTCGTAGGCGGGGAGGGTGAGGAACTCGGCGAGCTCCCCGGCATGGGTGAGCTCGGCGAGGAGCTGCCCGGCCTCGGCGAGGCGCGGGCGGCCCGGCCAGGCGGGCAGCGCCGCCAGCTCGCCGCTCAGCTCGGCGAGGGTCGCGTCGAAGAGGCCGAGATCGATCGGGGTGCCGTCCTCGAGGCGGCAGCGGCCGAGGTGGATCCACTGCCAGAGCTGGGCGCGGGCGATCTCGGCGGTGGCCGCATCCTCCATCAGGTGATGGATCGGCACGCAGCCGAGGCCGTCGAGCCAGGCGGCGAGGTAGCGCAGCGCCACCTCGACGTTGTTGCGGAAGCCGGCGCGGGTGATCTGGCCCGCGCAGGGACGGATCAGGTCGTCCCGCCCGACCGCCACCTCCTCGCGCCGCCGGTGGCGCTGATGGGGCGTGGGCATGTGCTCGTCGAACACCGCCCGGGCGACCGGCACCAGCGCGGGATGGGCGACCCAGGTGCCGTCGTGCCCCGCCTTGACCTCGCGCAGCTTGTCCGCGCGCACGCGGGCGAGGGCGCGCTCGTTGGCCTCGGGGTCGTCGCGGATCGGGATCTGCGCCGCCATCCCGCCCATCGCGTGCACCCCCCGCCGATGGCAGGTCCGGATCAGGAGCTCGGAATAGGCGCGCAGGAAGGGCACCTCCATCGTGACCTGCCCGCGCTCGGGCAGGATGCGCTCGCGATGGCGGCGGAAAGTCTTGATGTAGCTGAAGATGTAGTCCCAGCGCCCGCAGTTGAGCCCGACCACCCGGCGGCGCAGGGCCCAGAGGATCTCGTCCATCTCGAAGACCGCGGGCAGGGTCTCGATCAGCACCGTGACCTTGATCGTCCCCACCGCGAGGCCGAGCCTGAGCTCGAGCGCGGCGAGCAGTTCCTCCCACAGCTCGGCCTCCTCGGCGCTCTCGAGCTTCGGCAGGTAGAGGTCGGGGCCGGCCTCCCGCGCCGCGAGCGCGCGGGCGTTGTGGAAACAGAACAGCACCGTGTCGAAGAGCGTGGCCGAGACCGGCCGCCCCTCGAGGCGGAGGTGCTTCTCGACCAGATGCCAGCCGCGCGGGCGCACGATCAGGTGCGCCGGCCGCTCGCCGAGGCGGTAGAGCCGCCCGTCGGGCGCGCGGTATTCGATGGTCCCCGCCACCGCATCGCGCAGGTGGCGCTGCCCCTCGAGCACCGCCTCCCAGGTCGGGGCGAGGCTGTCCTCGAAGTCGGCCATGAACACCCGCGCCCCCGAGTTGAGGGCGTTGATGATCATCTTGCGGTCCACCGGGCCGGTGATCTCGACCCGCCGGTCGAGGAGCCGGGCCGGGGTCTCTGCCACCGTCCACTCGGCGCCGCGCAGCTCCGCGGTGTCGGGCCGGAAGTCGGGGAGCTCCCCGGCGTCGAAGGCCGCCTGACGCTCGGCGCGGCGGGCGAGGCGCCGGAGCCGCGCCGGCCGGATCCGGCGCTCAAGCTCGGCGAGCAGGGCGAGGGCTGCGGGACTGAGGATCGCCTCGCAGCCGGGGGGAGGCGGCGCGGTGAGCTCCACCCCGCCCGCGACGATTCCGCTGCCCTCTGCCATCGCGCTGCTCCGAACGGCCTGCGCGCACCCTAGTTCGCGCGGACCACTTTTGACAAGCAAAATGTTTCAACGCAGCATTTTGAAAACCTCAAATACCGTCCGATGCCTGCGAGGAGCGCCGGGGAGGGCGACCGTCGCGCCTACTACAAGGGCGCTCGCCTCAAGCAGCTCCGCGCCTTCTGCGCGGTGGTGCGGCTCGGCAGCGTGGCGCGCGCCGCGGAGGCCCTGTTCCTGAGCGCACCCTCGGTGAGCCTCCTGGTCTCGGCCCTCGAGCGCGAGCTCGGGGCGCGGCTCCTGGTCCGGGGCGGACGCCGGCTCCTGCCGAGCGACGAGGGCCAGGTCCTCTACGAGCTCGCGCGGCCCCTGGTCGAGGGCATCGAGGGGCTGGAGCTCGAGTTCCGCCGTCGCCTCAGCGGACGGCAGACGACCAGCCTCGACATCGCCGCCGGGACCTCGACCATCCAGTACCTGCTGCCGCCGCTGGTCAAGCGCTTCCGCGAGCTCCATCCGGCCGTCCAGCTCAAACTCCACAACGTCACCGGCCGCGACGGGCTGGCGCTGCTGCGCAGCGGCGAGGTCGACCTCGCGGTGGGCTCGATGCTCGAGGTGCCGAACGACCTCGACTACGCCCCCGTGTACTTCTTCGACCCGGTGCTGATCATGCCGCGCGACCACCCCCTCGCCGGCCGCGCCGAGGTCCGCATCGAGGATCTCTCGCCCTACGGCCTGATCCTGCCGCCGGCGCGCCTCACCACCTACCGCCTGGTCGACGCGGTGTTCCGCGCCCGCGGCGTGCCCTACACCGTGGCCCTCGAGGTCGGCGGCTGGGAGCTGATCAAGCAGTACGTGGCGATGGGGCTCGGGATCTCGATCGTCACCAGCATCTGCCTGACCGGCCGGGAGGAGCTCGCCACCTACAACCTGCGGCGCTACTTCCCGCAGCGCAGCTACGGCGTGGTGATCCGCAAGGGGGCCTGGCTCAGCGCCCCGGCGCGGGCCTTCGTCGAGCTGGTGAAGCCGGGCCTGTTCCGCCGCCGCGGCTACGACGACCCCGGTCACTCCGAGCGCTGAACCCCGGCGCCGGCCCCGGCCTCTCCTACACTGCCCGCGTGGGGCCGATGCGACCCGGGATCCTGCTCCTCGCGTGGCGCAACCTCGCGGCCGAGCGCGTGCGCTTCCTCGCCACCCTGGCCGGGGTCGCCTTCGCCGTGGTGCTGATGGGTGCCCAGCTCGGGCTGCTGCTGTCCTTCGCCCGCGCCGCGAGCATCCTCATCGACCACGCGGACGCCGATCTCTGGGTGACCCAGGCCGGCACCCGCAGCGTGGACATCGCCGCCGGCCTCGACCTCGGCCGCCGCCATCTCGCCCTCGCCGTACCGGGGGTGGCCGCCGCCGATCCCTACATGGTCCAGTTCGCCTTCTGGCGGCGGCCCGACGGCGGCAACGAGAGCGTGATCGTCACCGGCTTCGATCTCGCGAGCGGGCGCGGCGGGCCGTGGAACCTGGTGGCCGGGGAGGTGACCCTCCTCCGGCAGCCGGATGCGGTGATCGTCGATCGGCTGTTCCTCGACAAGCTCGGCGTGCGCGGGCCCGGCGACTGGGCGGAGATCAACAACCGCCGCGCCCGGATCGTCGGGATCACCTCGGGCATCCGCACCTTCACCCAGAGCCCCTACGTGTTCACGAGCCACGCCCGGGCCCAGGAGTACACCCTCTTCTCCCCCGAGCAGACGACTTATCTCCTCGTCAAGCTCGCCCCCGGCGCCGATCGCGAGGCGGTGCGCGCGGCGCTCGCCGCGCGCCTCGCCCCGGCCGCGGTCTGGACCCGCGAGGAGTTCGCCCACCAGAGCCAGCGCTACTGGCTGCTCACCACCGGCGCGGGCTCGGCGCTGCTGCTCGCCACCCTGCTAGGCATGGTGGTCGGGGTGGTGATCGTCGGCCAGACGCTGTTCGCGATCACCGTGGATCGCCTGCGCGAGTACGCCACCTGGCGCGCGCTGGGGGCGAGCCGCGGCGAGCTCATGGCGGTGATCCTCGCCCAGGCGGCGATCGCCGCCCTCGGCGGCTACGGACTCGGCAGCCTGATCGTGCTGGTCCTTGCGTGGCTGCAGCGCGAGGCCACGGCCGCGATCGCGGTCTCCCCCGCGATGCTCGCGGTGCTCTTCCTGCTCACCCTCGCCATGTGTTTCCTCGGCGCGCTGATCGCGCTCCGCCGCATGCTCCGCCTCGATCCCTGCGAGGTGTTCCGTTGAGCCTCCGTCTGAAGGGCGTGGAACTGGTCTACGGCAGCGGGGAGACCGCGGTGCGGGCGCTCGCCGGAGTGAGCCTGCTGCTTCGCCCCGGCGAGCTCACCCTGCTGGTCGGCCCCTCGGGCAGCGGCAAGAGCAGCCTGCTCATGGTCGCGGGCTGTCTGCTCCGCCCCACGGCCGGCGAGGTCGAGGTGCTCGGCGAGCGGGTCCGGCGCTTCGAGCAGGAGAGCCTCGCCGCGCTCCGGCGGCGCTGCTTCGGCTTCGTCTTCCAGCACTACCATCTCTTCCCCGCCCTCTCGGCCTGGGAGAACGTCGGCATGGCGCTCTGGCTCCGGGGCTTTCGCGGGGCGCGGCTGCGTCGCGAGGCGCTCGCGCTCCTGGATCGGGTGGGGCTTGCCGGGCGCGCCCACCACCGCCCCGACCAGCTCTCGGGAGGGCAGAAGCAGCGCGTCGCGGTGGCCCGTGCGCTCGCCGGGGATCCCCCGATCCTGCTCGCCGACGAGCCGACCGCCGCGCTGGACGGCGCCACCGGCCACGGCATCGCCGAGCTGCTGCGCGAGCATCGCCCACCAGGGCCGCACCGTCCTCGTGGTCACCCACGATCCGCGCATGCTCGACGTGGGAGACCGCATCCTGCGCCTCGAGGACGGCCACCTCGCGGAGCCCGCATGACATGACCTGCCTCCCCCTGCTCCTGGCCCTGCTGCCGCTTCAGAGCGCCCGCCGTGATCCACGCCGGCGGGGTGGTCGAGCCCGCCGGCGAGGAGCGCCTGATCGTGGTCGCGGAGAGCGCGGGCCGCATCGCCCGCATCCATGTCGCCGAGGGCGATCCGGTGAGGAAGGGCCAACTGATTGCCGAGATCGCGGCCGACGACCTGAAGGCCCGCGTGCTCGCCGCCGAGCGGCAGATCGAGGTGCTTCAGGCCGAGCGGGCGCTGCTCCTCGCCGGGGCCCGCCCCGAGGAGCGCGCCCTGGCCCGCGCCCGCTTCGAGGCCGCCGCGGCGCTCGCAAGGCGCACCGAGAGCGCCTCCCGGCGCGCCGAGGCCCTGGGCTCGAGGGGCCTGCTCGCCGAGGACCAGCGCGAGTCGCTTGCCCGCGAGGCCGAGGCGGCCGCCGCCGAGGCCCGCGCCGCCGCCGCGGCCCTCGCCCTCGCCGAGGCGGGGCCGCGCCCGGAGCAGCTCGCGCTGCTTGCGGCCCGCATCCGCCTCGCCGAGGCGGAGCTCGAAGCGGCGCGGGCGGCGCTCGCCAAGACCCGGATCGAGAGCCCCCTCGATGGCACCGTGCTCAGGCTGCTGCTCCGCGAGGGCGAGCTGGTCGCCCCGCTCGACCCCAAGCCGGTGGCGAGCCTCGGCGATCTCTCCCGGCGCTACGTGCGCGCCGAGGTGGACGAGCTCGACGTCGCGAGGCTCCGCGCCGGGCTTCGCGCCGAGGTGCGCAGCGAAGCCTTTCCCGGCCGAACCTACCGCGGCGAGGTGGAGCGGGTCGGGCTGCGCATGGGCCGGCGCCTGCTGCGCTCGGACGATCCGGTCGAACGCCGCGACGCGAGGGTGCTCGAGGCCCTGATCCGCCTCGAGGAGGCCACCGAGCTCCCGATCGGCCTGCGGGTGGACGTCACCATCTACCCCGCGCCCTGAGGGAGGGCCGACTTGCCCCGCCGCCCGCGCCAAGGCACGTAGAAGCGCTGGATCCGGCGGAGATCCGCGTCGAGATCGTCACCCACGTGATAGAGCGGGCCGACCACGATGCGCCGCTCGGGGTAGTGGAAGGCGACGAGGAGGAGCGGGACGCGGGCGGCGCGGGCGATGTGCCAGAAGCCGGTCTTCCAGCGCGCGACCGGGCGCCGCGTCCCCTCCGGCGCGATCGCCAGCCACAGGCGTTCCCGCTCGGCGAAGATGCGCGCCACCTGCGCGACCGCCCCGTGCGCGACGACTGCGGTCCACGGGGATGCCGCCCGCGGCGCGCAGCACGCGGATTGAGCGGTCCGCGGAACAGGACTATGCTTGCCGAGCCAGTGGGCGCGGAGTGCGCAGGGCAAGAGCCGCCCCGATGCCCCCCACGCCATCCCACAGCGAACTGTGCGGCGCGGCGAGGATGATCAGCTTCGGCAGGTCGGGTAGCGTCCCGCTCACCCGCCACCCGGCGAGGCGCAGCAGGGCGCGGGCCAGGGGCGCGGGCAGGCGCGCCCGCAGCCGCGGCACGCGCTGCCCGACCTCCGGTAGGAACTCGCCCATCCCCTCGAAGAAAGCCGGCCCGCCAAGGCGGGCCGGCAGCATAACGCAGCGCGCGGAGACTCAGCGACCCCGACAGCCCGGGCCGCCCTCCCACTCGAGCTTGACCACGAGCGGGTTCGGCTTGAGCTCCTTGGTGGCCCCGCTCGCGGCGTCCACGCCGGCGCCGATGATGCCGCCGACGATGACGTTGCCGGCCATGCCGGCCGCGCCCGCGCCCGAGACCTGGCTGATCACCTGGGTCTGGACGCTGCGGTAGCAGGCCTTGCGGATGGTCACCAGGAAGGCGTCCTTGCGCTTCTTCTGCAGGGTGCAGGGCGAGAGGCAGCGCTCCCCGCTGGAAAGCTCGATCTCCGCTCCGGGCGGATCGGTCTCCACGGTCCAGGCCTCGGTGGTGCCGCGGGTGATCGTGGCGCAAGCCGAACAGGCGAGCGCGAGGATGATGAGCAGTGACGGACGGAACATGGGCAATCTCCCCTAGATTTGGTTGGAACGACTCTCGATCGGGCCGCGCCCGCCGCGCGGGGCGGACGCCGGCGGGAGGGAAGTGTTTCGCGGCGAGGCCCACCGCTTCCTGAACCGCGGCTGCGGGAACGGCTCCGCGCCATGCCTTTCAGGCGCCCTTCAGAACTCCTTCAGTGCCGCTTCAGCGCCGGGGTGCGGGGGGAGCCGCTACACTCGACGACCTCCCTCCCGCCCCTGCCCCATGCCCTGCTGGCAGCTCGCCGCCGCCGACGGCCTCGCCTGGGAACTCGAGGTCACCGCACCGGTGCTGTTCGAGATCGGCGGCACGGTCGCCTGGCTCGCCCCGGACGGCGGCGTGCGCGAGCAGGCGAGCCTCGCCGAGCTCGGCGGCTGGCTCGCCTGGCTGCCCCGCGGGCGCTATCGCCTCGAGCTCCGGCCGCGGCCGGGCTGGCACGAGGGGTCGGTGGGGCTCCGCCTCGAGGCCCGCGACGGGCGGGAGTGGATTGCGATCGAGGCCCCGCCGCGGCCGCTCCCCGGCCCGCCCGGCAGCGCGCCCGCCGCGCTCTGGTCGGGAGAGCCCGACCCGCTCGCGCTGCCCCATCGCCGCGGCCTCGCCGACTGGTTCCACCGCCACTTCGACCACGCCGCCCTCACCATCGGCGAGTACCTGCTCAAGGACGCACCCGGCGCTGCGTGGCCGGATCCTCGACCTCGGCTGCGGGGATGGCATCACCGATCTCGGCCTCGCGCTGCGCTGGCGCCCCGAGCTCCTCGTCGGCATCGACCCCTTCGGCGGCTTCGAGCGCCTGCCGCGGATCGCCGCCGAGCGCGGCCTCGCCCTCGAGCGCTGGCCGGAGGGGCTCGCCTTCCTGCGCGCCGACGGCAACTTCCTGCCCTTCGCCGACGACGCCTTCGACGTCGTCATCTCCTGGGGCTCGCTCGAGCACATCGCCGGCGGCTACCTCCAGGCCCTCGCCGAGGTGCGGCGGGTGCTCCGGCCCGACGGGCTGTTCTTCGCCCATCCGGGGCTCTACTACTCGAACTTCGGCCATCACCTCGGGGAGTTCAGCGACGAGCCCTTCGTCCACCTGCGGCGCCCGCGCGAGGAGCTGCGAGGGCACTCGTGCTCTCCACCCCGCCGCGCTACATCGACCGCGCCGGGGTGTTCTCGCCGCCCGAGCAGTATTGGCGCTGGTTCACCGAGCTCAATCCGATCACCGTGCGGGGCTTCGAGGCCGAGCTCAGGGCGCTCGGCTTCGAGCCGTGGCGGGTGGCGCTGCGTACGGAGCCCGTGATCGAGTACACCCCGGAGCTGCTCCGCTACCCGATGGAGGATCTCGCGACCCTCGAGCTCTACGTCGCCTGCCTCAACCGCAAGCGCCGCCCGCCGGGAGGATGATCCAGGCATCCTGCGCGAGCCAGAAGGCGCGGGGCAGATGCTCGATCCGCGCGCCGGGGAAGGCCCGGTCGAGCAGCGCCCGCACCGCCTCGGCGCGGGCGAAGGTGGTGCCGTAGTCCTCGGGATCGAGCGCCCGTGACTCGCTGCTCGCGAGGAACACGAAGGGTTCCCCGGAGCGGAGGCCGTACTCGGCCATCGCCGCCTCGCCGTGGGTGGTGAACAGCAGCACGCCGTCGGCGGCCAGCGCCCGGCCGAGGGCGGCGAGCCACGCTTCCCAGCGCGCCGGCGGCAGATGGGTGAAGAAGGAGAGCGCGAAGACCAGCTCGTAGCGCCCGCCGGGATCGAGGCCGGCGGGGTCGCGGCTCGAGGGCAGGGCGCGCACCCCGAGCGTCCCTTCGAGGAACCGCAGCGCCGCGGGCAGCAGCTCCATCGCCGTCAGACGTTCGCCGAGCAGCGGCGCGAGGTGGCGGCTGAGGCGGCCGAAGCCGGCGGCGAACTCGAGCACCGAGCGCAGCCCGAGCAGCGGCCGGCCGAGGCGCTCGAGCGGCACCATGAGCTCGACCAGCGAGCGCCAGCCATCGGCGAGGTAGGCGCGGATCGGATCGCGGCAGCCGGGATCGGCGGCGAAGAAGCGGAAGATGTCGTCCTCCGGGTGGATCGCGCACTCGATCCGCATCCAGCGGCGATAGCTGCTCAGGGGATCGATGCGCTCGCGCAGGTTGTGGGCGCCGAGATGGGCGGGATCGCGCGCCAGGGCCTCGCGCAGCAGGGCGCGCGCCTGGTCGGGCTCGCGCCCGGCCAGCCTCTCGGCCTCGGCGACCAGCCGGGCGAGCGTCTCGTCCTGCGGCAGGGACATGGGCGCGGATTGTAGGCCGGAGGATGGCGCTCAGGCCCCGGGAAGCGCGATCCCGAGGGCCTCGGCGAGCCGCGCGAAGTCCTCGTCCGGCGGCGCCCGCAGCCGCAGCGCGGCGCCGCTCGCGGGATGCCGGAAGCCGAGCTCGAGGGCGTGCAGCATCAGGCGGCGGATGCCGAAGCGCGCGCGCAGCAGACGGTTGTGGCGGGCATCGCCGTGGCTGCCGTCGCCGAGCACGGGATGGGCAGCGCGCCGGAAGTGGCGGCGGATCTGGTGGTAGCGACCGGTCTCGGGAAGGGCCTCGACCAGGGACCAGCGCGTGGTGGGATGAGGGGGGGTCGGGAGCCCGAGCTCGATCCGCGCCAGCTCGCGGTAGCCGGTCGCCGCCGGCTTGAGGCCGCGGCCGGGCACCTCGAGCGCGCCCTCGATCCGCCCCTCGGGCGGCTCGAACCAGCCGCGCACGAAGGCGAGATAGCGCTTCTCGACGGCGCCCGCCGCGAACTGGCGGCCGAGCGCCGCGGCCAGATCGCGATCGAAGGCCGCGAGCAGCACCCCCGAGGTGGCGCGGTCGAGTCGGTGGACGAGGTAGACGCGGCGCCCGAGCTGCTCGCGCAGCCGCCTGAGCAGCACGTCCTCCTCGCCGGGGGCGATCGGGCTGCGGTGGGCGAGCAGGCCGGCGGGCTTGTCCACCGCCACCAGCCAGGCATCGAGATGGAGCAGCCGCAGCGGCGCCCCGCTCAGCATTCGAAGCCGTCGTCGTGGAGGCTCGGGCGGCCCGGAGCGTCCCGCCGCCAGCGCGGCAGGCAGCCCGGATTCACCCGCCGCTCGCCGTCCTGGACCCCGGCGCGGTCGCGCAGCGTCGTCCCCGCGCCCTCGTCGCAGCGCGAAGAGCCCCACGGCGTGGGCATCGGCGGCGAGGGGAGGGAACGGCGGACTGAAGGCGGCGTGGTAGCGGGCGACGGTCGGAGAGCCGTGAGCTCCGCCACCCGGCCGGCGAAGGAGGGATAGCTCGGCCCGGCGTCGTGCTTCTCCGCGCCGATCACCAGGAAGGGATCCCAGGGCCAGGAGCTCGGCCGCCCCAGGCGGTAGGAGACGTCGCCCACCGGCCCGGCGACGCTGCCCTCGAGCACACCGTCGACGAAGATCCTGAGGGTGCCGTCGGCCGCCCGCACCAGCGCCAGGTGATGCCAGAGCCCATCGCGCAGATCGCTGCTGCCGCAGGCGGTCGCCCCGCTCGCCCCGAGGTTGACCCCGAAGGCCACCCGCCCCTGCATCAGGCTCGCGCCGAAGTCGCCGAAGTCCCCCGGACCGTAGACGTCGCGGTCGAGCAGGACATGGCCGTGAATCCAGGCGTCGGCCGCGGCTCCGCAGGGCGGGGCGAGGAGATTGCTCCCCGGCGCCACCCGCACGAAGAGCTCGAGGGTGAAGGCGCCGGCGCCGAGGTTGTTCCCCGCCACCAGCGGGATCGCCGCGCGGTCCAGGGTGGGACTCGCCACGCCGCTGCCGCCGAACTCGAGGGCCGCGGGCAGGGCGAGGAGGAGCAGCCAGCGCATGGGCCGGATTCTAGCGCCGGGCCTCAGCCGCGCAGCCCCACCCAGGCCAGCGCCGCCGCGCCGGCGAGCGCGAGCCAGCGCAGCGGCTCCTCCCCCGTCCGGTGCGAGCAGCGCGCCCGCCGCGAGCAGCGCCGAGAGCAGCGCGAGGGCCAGGCGCTCGCGCCGCGCGCGGCCGGCGAGCAGCCGGCGATCCTCCGCGCCGAGCTGCACCGTCAGCCGCCCCTCGCGCAGGCGCTGGAGCAGCTCGGCGGCGTCGCCGAGCAGCCGCGGCGCCCGGAGCAGGCTTCGCGGCACCCCGAGATCGCGCAGCGCGAAGGCGAGGCGGTGGCGCTCGCGCAGCGTCTGCTCCAGCACCGGCCTGCGCCACCGCCCAGATGTCGATCTCCGGGTCGAGCAGACGGCCGAGGCCCTCGATGTTGAGCAGGGTCTTCTGCAGCAGGATCAGCTGCGGCTGGAGGATCAGCTCGAAGCGCTGCGCGGTGCGCAGCAGCTTGACCACCACCTCGGCCACCGAGATCTGCGCCAGCGGACGGGTGAAGTAGGGCTCGCAGACCGCGCGCACCGCCGCCTCGAGCTCGTCGACGCGCGTCGGCGAGGGGATCCAGCCGGCCTCGAGGTGAAGCTCGGCGATGCGCGCCCAGTCGCGGCTGAACAGGGCGAGGAAGTTCTCGGCGAGGTAGTAGCGGTCGCTCTCCGGCAGCGAGCCGACGATGCCGAAGTCGAGCGCGATGAAGCGCGGCTCGGCCGCCGAGCCGGGGTCGACCCACACGTTTCCCGGATGGGCATCGGCATGGAACAGGTTGTCGCGGAAGACCTGGGTGTAGAACAGCCGCACCCCCTTGGCGGCGAGCTTGCGCCGGTCGATGCCCGCGGCATCGAGCGCGGCGACGTCGTCGACCGGGATCCCGCGCACCCGCTCGAGGGTGAGCACCCGCTCCGCCGAGAGCTCCCAGTAGACCCGCGGCACGTAGAGGTCGGGAGAGCCCTCGAAGTTGCGGCGCAGCGCGCTCGCGTTCGCCCCCTCGCGGGCGAGGTCGAGCTCGTTCTCCAGGGTCGTGGCGATCTCGCGCCACAGCTCGAGCGGACGGATGCGCGCGGCCCGGGGATGGCGGCGCTCGGCGAGGGCGGCGAGCCAGCGCAGCAGCGCGAGGTCGCGCGCCACCGCCCGCTCGATTCCCGGGCGCAGCACCTTGACCACCACCTCGCGCCCGTCGGCGAGGCGCGCCGCATGCACCTGGGCGAGCGAGGCGCTGGCCAGCGGCTCGTCCTCGAAGGCGGCGAAGAGCTCCCCGACCGGCCGGCCCAGCGCGCGCTCGATCTCGGCCCGGGCGAGCGCGGCGGGGAAGGGCGCGACCCGGTCGCGCAGCCGCGCCAGCTCCTCGGCGACCTCGGGCGGCAGCAGGTCGCGCCGGGTCGAGAGGATCTGCCCGGCCTTGACGAAGATCGGCCCCATGGCCTCGAGCGCGAGCCGCAGCCGGGCGCCCGCCGGCGTGCCCGGTGGCACCGCCGCCCGCCGCGGCAGGAGCCGCGAGAGCAGGGCGAGGGGGCGCGGCAGCAGCGGCCGCGCCAGCTCGTCCAGCCGGTAGCGCAGCAGCAGCCCGCAGGATCCGGAGCAGGGCGCGGGAGGGGCCGCATCAGGGCGCTTCGCCGCGCCCTCGAGCGTGGCGGCGATCCGGCCGAGCCGCGCCTCGAGCCGCTCCACCGCGTCGCGCAGGGCGGCGATCTCCTCGTAGAAGGCCTCGACCTCGGGCCGCGGGACCGCCACGCCCTCGGGATCGAAGACCGCCTCCCGCAGATCCTCGCCGATCGCCCGCATCTGGCGCCCGGCCTCGGCCAGGCCCTCGCGCAGGCGGCGCGCGAGGCGGTGGGCGAGGACGTCGCCGAGGACCGCGGCGAGCGGCGCCTCGAGCTCGGGCTCGAACTCGGCGATCCAGCGCTCGAGCCGGCGGGCGAGCTCGAGATCGCCGCGGATCTCGATGCGGCCGACGCCGCCCTCCTCGCCGAGCAGGCGCCGGAGCAGGGCGCCGGGGCTGGCGCGGAGCGCGAGGTCGCCGTCTCCGGCGCCCGGCGCGACCCGCAGACCGTTCGTCCCCCACCGTGAGCCGCAGCCGCAGCCCCGGCGGCACGAGCTCGAGCTCGAGGCTGCGGCCGCGGAACGCCGGCGAGGGCCTCGGCGGCCGCGGGATCGAGGGCGAGCAGGCCGCCGCAGCGCCCGCTCGAGCGCGCGCCGGAGAGCAGCATCGCCAGGGGCTCGGCCGAGCTCATGGCGGCATTCTAGCCGCCGCCCGGGGCCCGACCGCGGCTCACTGCGGGTGGTAGAGCAGCCAGCGCGCGAGCTGCTCGAGGCCCTCGCGGGTGCGGATCTCCGGCTCGTAGCCGAGGTCGCGGCGGGTGGCCTCGATCTGGAACCAGTGCGCCGAGGCGAGCTGGGAGACGATGAAGCGGGTGAGCGGAGGCTCGCCCTTCAGCCGCAGACCGCGCCCAGAGGAGCTCGGTCAGGCCGCGGCCAGCGCATAGCCCGCCGCGTAGGGCAGCCGCCGCTCCACGGTCGGAGCGCGGGCCGCGCGCAGCAGGGCATTCAGGAACTCGCCGATCTCCATCGGCTCGCCCTGGGTGACGAAGTAGGCGCGACCGGCGATCGGCGATCCCGGCTCCAGCCGCTCCAGCGCCAGCACGTGAGCGAGCGCCGCGTTCTCGACGTGGACGTGGTCGACGCGCTTGCCGGGCGGTCCGATCAGCCACAGGCGTCCCTTTCGGGCGCGCTCCACCAGACGGGGCAGCAGGTTGGGATCGCCGGGCCCCCAGACCAGGTGCGGGCGCAGCGCCACGGTGGCGAGCTCGGGGCCGTTCGCGCGCAGCACCCGGCGCTCGGCGATCGCCTTGGTCGCCGGATAGTGGGCGCGGAAGCGGGTGGCGTAGGGCAGGGTCTCGCGCCCGGCGTTGATGTCCTCGCCGCCGTGGACCACGGTCGCGCTCGAGGTGTAGACCAGCCGCCGGATGCCGTGCACGGTGCAGCCGGCGAGCACGTGGTCGGTGCCGAGCACGTTCGCCTGGTAGAAGTCCCACAGCCGTCCCCAGGGACCGACCATGGCCGCGGCGTGGATCACCGCGTCGAAGCCCTCCATGGCGTCGACCACGGCATCGAAGACCGTGATGTCGGCCTCGATCTGGGCCACGCCGAGGCGCTCCAGCGCCTCGCTGCGCCGGCGCGCGAGACTCGTGACCTCGTCGCCGCGCGCGACCAGCCGCCGGCAGATCGCCTGCCCGAGGAAGCCGCTGCCGCCGGTGACCAGGATCTTCATGCGCCCCTCGCTGCGATCGGCGGCGGCCGCCGGGCCGCCGCGGGAAATGTAGCATCCCGCCGCCGCCCTACTTGCCGATGCAGAAGCTGGCGAAGATCGCGGCGAGCAGCTCCTCGCTCCCGACCGCGCCGGTGACCTCGCCCAGCGCGCGCTGGGCCAGCCTGAGCTCCTCGGCCATCAGCTCGCAGGCCCGCTCCTCGAGCCGCGCCGCGGCCGCCTCGAGATGCGCGCGCACCCGGCCGAGGGCCTCGAGGTGGCGCGCCCGCGCGCTGAAGCCCCCGTCCGCCTCCACCCCGCCCGCGTGCTCGGCGAGCGCGGCGCGCAGCGCCGCGAGGCCCTCGCCGCTCAGCGCGCTCACGGCGAGCGCGCCGGCAGGGGGCCGGAAGCCCGGGACGAGGTCGACTTTGGTGTAGACCCTGAGCGCCGGCAGGCCGGGCGGCAGCTCGGCGGCGAGCGGCTCCGCGGCATCGCCGCGCTCGGCGTCGAGGACCAGGAGCGCGAGGTCGGCGCGCGCCGCCTCCTCGCGCGCCCGGCGGATGCCCTCGGCCTCCACCGCACCGGCGCTGCTCGCGCAGTCCCGGCGGTGTCGACCAGGGTCAGGGACAGGCCGTCGAGCTCGAGGGCCTCGCGGAGGAGGTCGCGGGTGGTGCCCGGGATGGGGGTGACGATCGCCCGCTCCTCCCCGAGCAGGGCGTTGAGCAGGCTGGACTTGCCCGCGTTCGGGCGCCCGAGCAGGACCACGTGCAGCCCGTCGCGCAGCCGCCGGCCGATGCGGGCCTCGCCAAGCAGGCGCTCGAGCTCGCCGCGGGCGAGCGCGAGGCGCTCGCGCGAGCGCGGCCCCCACCGTCGGCCCGAGCTCCTCCTCGGGAAAGTCGATCAGCGCCTCGGCCTCGACCCGGAGCATGAGCAGCCGTTCCGCGAGCGCCTCGCAGCGCCGCGAGAACACGCCGCTCAGGCTGCGCAGCGCGGCCTGGGCCGCGCGCCGGCTCCCGGCGGCGATCAGGTCCGCGAGGGCCTCGGCCTGGGCGAGGTCGAGCTTGCCGTGGTGGAAGGCGCGCTCGCTGAACTCGCCCGGGCGGGCGCGGCGCGCCCCGAGCTCGACCATGCGCTCCTCCAGCATCGCGAGCACCACCGGCGCCCCGTGGGCGTGGAGCTCGACCACGTCCTCGCCGGTGAAGGAGCGGGGACCGCGGAAGCCGAGCTGCAGGCCGCGGTCGATCGCGCGTCCGTCCCCGGCGCGGAAGGTCACCAGCTCGGCGCGGCGGTGGCGCGGCCGGCGGCCGCTCAGCGCCTCGGCGATGGCGAAGGCGCGCGGGCCGGAGAGGCGCAGGATCCCGATCGCGCCCCGCCCCGCCGGGGTCGCCGGGGCGACGATGGTCTCCTCGCTGCCGCTCACGCGTTCCGCCCGGCGCCCTCCACGCGGCGCAGGATGTACCACTGCTGGGCCAGGCCGAGGAGTCCGTTCACCGTCCAGTAGAGCACCAGGCCCGCGGGGAAGAAGGCGAAGAGCACGGCGAACACGAGCGGCAGGGCCTGCATCAGCCGCTGCTGCAGCGGATCCATCCCCGGGCTCGGGGAGAGCTTCTGGGTGAGCCACATGGTGAGACCGTTCAGCACCGGCAGCACGAAGTAGGGATCGCGCGCGGAGAGGTCGCGGATCCAGCCGACGAAGGGCGCCTGGCGGAGCTCCACCGACTCGAGCAGGACCCAGTAGAGCGCGATGAACACCGGGATCTGCACCAGGATCGGCAGGCAGCCGCCGAGCGGGTTGATCTTCTCCTTTCGGTAGAGCTCGAGCAGCGCCTGGTTGAGCTTGGCCCGGTCGTCGCCGTAGCGCTCGCGGAGCGCCTCGAGCCGCGGCTGCAGCCGGCGCATCTTCGCCATCGAGCGGTACTGGGCCTCGGAGAGCTTGTAGAAGGCGAGCTTGATCAGCACGGTGAGCAGGACGATGGCGAGGCCCCAGTTGCCGACCGCGCGCTGGATGAGATCGAGCAGCCAGAACAGCGGCTTGGCGAAGATCGTGAAGATGCCGTAGTCGACGGTGAGGTCGAGGCCCTCGGCGACCTTCGGCAGGAGGTTCTGGAGCTTGGGCCCGACGAAGAGCCGCGCCTGCGTCTCGATGCTCGCGCCCGGCGCGAGCTCGAGGCCGGGACCGACGGCGCGGATCAGGTAGCGGCCGGCCTCGGGGATCGCGGTCTCGAACTGCCAGGCCTGCCCGGGCGGAGGGATCCAGGCGGCGACGAAGTAGTGCTGGAGCATCGCGATCCAGCCGCCGGCCACGGCCCGCCCCGAGGCGATCGGGGAGCGCGCGAAGCCGTCGAAGGCGAGCTTCTCGAAGCGCGCCTCCGGGCTCCACCAGGCGGCGCCGACGAAGCTGTAGAGCTCGGGATTGGTGAGGCTGAAGCCGGAGGGCGGCGGCGGCGGGCATCGCGCGTCAGCTGGAGATAGGGATGCGCCCGCACCGGTCCGCTCGCCGCCGTTGTGCCAGCGCTCGTGGAGCTCGACGACATAGCTGCCCTCGCGCAGCCGCCAGACGCGCTCGAGGCGCAGCGCGCGCTCCGGATCCTCCCACGCGAAGCGCAGCTCGACGGTGTCGCCGACGCGGCTGCGCCTCCCCCTCGGCGGCGAAGTCGCTGCGATGGTCGGGCAGCGCGCCGTTCGGGCTCACCCAGCCGCTCTGGGCGAGGAACAGGCGCGCCGGTTCGTCCCCGAGCAGGCTCACCACCGCCTCGGGCCGGCGCGGGTCGAGCGGATAGGCGAGGAGCTCCGCGCCGACCGGGCTCGCGCCGCGCGTGGAGAAGCGCAGGCGCAGCAGCGCGGTCTCGGCCACCAGCTCGCGTACCGGCGATGCGGCGGCGGCGGGCTCCGTGGGCGCGGCGGAGGGTGCCGCGGGCGGCAAGGGGCGATCGTCCGGTCGGCGGGCGCCTCCGGTCCGCCCGCGGCGGGCCGGATCGGGTGCGCGCGCGGCCTCGAAAGGCGAGCCACTGCTGCCAGAGCAGGAAACAGGGTGAACAGCCAGGCGAGGAACAGCAGGGTGCGAAGCGGGTTCATGCGGCAGGCTCCTCAGGCGGCATGGTCGAGGGCTGCCCCGCCAGCCGTGCGCCGGGCGGCGCGCAGGCTCTCCGCCAGTCGCTCGGGGCAGCGCCTCGAGGAGCAGCTCCATCAGCAGCGCGGCCTCGGCGTGCAGATGCCGGGTTCGCGGCGGGAGGCGCCGTGCGCAGCGCCACCACCAGGTCGAGCGGCGGCAGGCGCTCGCGGCGGCGGCGGAAGGCCTCGCGGACGATGCGCTTGACCCGGTTGCGGTCATGGGCCTTCGGCACGTGGCGGCGGCTGAGGGCGAAGCCGAGCCGCGCCGCCGGGCCGGGCGCAGGGTGCGAGGTGCACCCGGAGGAACTGGCCGTGCAGCGCCGCCCCAGCGGCGAACACCCGGTCGAAGTCTGCGCGTCGACGGATCCGGGCGTCGCGAGGGTAGGTCGCGCCCGGCATGCGGCGCGCCGGACTCAGACCGGGCGTGAGGCGCTTGCGGCCCTTGGCGCGACGGCGCTTGAGCACGGCCCGGCCGCCACGGGTGGCCATCCGCGCGCGGAAGCCGTGGTCGCGCGCACGCTTGATCCGGCTCGGCTGGTAGGTGCGCTTCATCGGGGAGGGTCCTCGGAGGCGGAAGCCCGCTAGCCTAGCGAGAGGTCCGCGAGCACGGTCAATCGCGCCGGCCGTGCGCGGGTACCGCGCGCCGCCGTTGGAGCCGCCGCGCGCGCTGGCTATAGTGGGAGGTCCCCCATCCTCCTCGCCTCGGCGGCCAGGCCCCATGGAACCGCTCTGGGAACGCTGTCTCGAACGCCTGCGCGCGGAGGCGAGCGTCGAGGACTTCCTGACCTGGCTGGCGCCGCTGCGGGCCGAGCGCGAGGACGATCGCCTGCTCCTGCTCGCCCCGAATCCCTTCGTGGTGGAGGAGGTGCGGCGGCGCTTCCTCCCGCGCATCGGCGAGCTGCTCGGCCGCCTTCGGCGAGAGCCTGCGGGTGAGAGTGCAGCTCGAGAGCCGGCCGGCGCGCGTCGGCTCGCCGCCGCGGGCACGGAGGCCCCGCTGCAACACCGATCCTGCCTACACCTTCGAGAACTTCGTGGAGGGCAAGTCCAATCAGCTGGCCCGCGCCGCCGCGCTGCGGGTGGCGCAGAACCCCGGCCGCGACTACAACCCGCTGCTGCTCTACGGGGGTACCGGCCTCGGCAAGACCCATCTGATGCACGCCTGCGGCAACCTCATGCACCAGCTCGACCGCCGCCGCCGCGTGCTGTACCTGCGCTCGGAGCAGTTCTTCACGGCGATGATGAAGGCGCTCGCCGAGAAGTCGATGGACCAGTTCAAGCGCCAGTTCCAGACCGTGGATGCGCTCCTTGTCGACGACATCCAGTTCTTCGCCGGCAAGGACCGGACGCAGGAGGAGTTCTTCCACACCTTCAATGCCCTGTTCGACGGCAAGCAGCAGATCGTCCTCACCTGCGATCGCTATCCGAAGGAGTACGAGAACCTCGAGCCGCGGCTCAAGTCCCGACTCGGCTGGGGACTGTCGGTGGCGATCGAGCCGCCCGGACTTCGAGACCCGGGCCGCGATCCTGCTGAGCAAGGCGGCCGCCCGCGGCATCGCCCTCCCCGAGGAGGTGGCCTTCCTGATCGCGCGGCGGATGCGCTCCAACGTCCGCGACCTCGAGGGCGCCCTCAACACCCTGAGCGCCCGCGCCGCCTTCCTCGGGCGGCCGATCACGGTGGCCTTCGCCCAGGAGACGCTGCGCGATCTCCTCCACGCCCAGGAGCAGCAGATCAACATCGCGAACATCCAGCGGGTGGTGGCCGAGTACCATCGCCTCCGGCTCGCCGACCTGCTCTCCCGGCAGCGCTCCCGTTCCCTGGTCCGGGCGCGGCAGATGGCGATGGCGCTGGCGCGGGAGCTCACCGAGCACAGCCTGCCGGAGATCGGCGATGCCTTCGGCGGACGCGACCACACCACGGTGCTCCATGCCTGCGAGCAGATCGCGAGGCTGAGGGAGACCGACGGCCGGGTGCGGGAGGATTGGGAACGGCTGATGCGACTGCTCACTGAGTAGGGGACTGTGGATAATCCGTGGAGCGGGCGGGAGAGGGCGGCCATCCACCGCTTGTCCACAGGCGACGGCGCGCGGAATCCAGAGCCAACCCGCATAGAGAATGCTCGAAGAATCATAGGCTTGGAAAATCATCCAGAACTTGCCCAAGCTCCACCACCTCCTCGCGGGAAGATCCCATGCATCTCAAGATCGTTCGTGAAGCGCTGCTGTGGCCGCTCCAGCACGCAGCAAGCATCGTCGACAAGCGGCCGACGCAGCACCCGATCTACGGCAACGTCAAGCTGACGGCCAACGCCTCCTCGCTGGCCCTCACCGGCAACGACGGCGAGTCGGAGATGGTGGCGACCGCGGAGGCGGAGGTCCTGGAAGCAGGGCGAGAGCACGGTCGCGGCCCAGAAGCTGCTCGAGATCGCGCGCAGCGTGCCGCCGGGGGAGACGCTCGAGCTCGATCTGGAGGAGGGGCGGCTGCGCGTGCGCGCGGGGCGCGGGACGTACCGGCTCGCGACGCTCCCGCCCTCGGAGTTTCCGAGCATCGACGACTTCGTGCCGAGCTCCTCGCTGGCGGTGGATCCGGCGGCGCTGCGGAGCGCGCTCGAGCGCACGGCGTTTGCGATGGCGCACAACGACGTGCGCTACTTCCTGAACGGCGTGCTCTTCGACGTGGGCGACGGCCGGCTGCGCTGCGTGGCGACCGAGGGGCACCGGCTGGCGCTCGCGGAGCGCGCGCTGCGCTCGGCCACGGCGGAGCCGCGGCAGCTGATCGTGCCGCGCAAGGGCGTGATCGAGCTCCAGCGCATCCTCGGCGAGGAGCGCGCCTCCGAGTCGCTGGCGATCGAGATCGGCGGCAATCTGCTCCGGGTTCGGACGCCGGGGCTGTGCTTCACCTGCAAGCTGATCGATGCCCGCTACCCGGACTACCGCGCGGTGATGCCGATCAACGCCGAGCGCAGCGCGGTGCTGGACCGGACGGCCTTCCGCGAGGCCCTGCGGCGGGCCGGGATCCTCGCCCACGAGAAGCTGCGTGGCGTCCGCCTCGAGTTCGGTGACGGCGTGGCGCGGGTGCAGGCCCAGAACCCGGAGCAGGAGGAGGCGGTCGAGGAGCTGGACTACGAGGGCTCGGCGCGCGGTCTCAGCATCGGCTTCAACGTGGTCTACCTCCTCGAGGCGGTGGAGGCGGTCTCCGGCGAGCGGGTGCTGCTGCGCATGCGCGACGGCCACTCGAGCATCCTGCTCCAGGCGGAGGGGGACGACAGCGACCGCCACGTGATCATGCCGCTGCGCCTCTGAGGGCGAAGCGACGGGAATGTACCTGCGCGCACTCGCGATCCGCGATCTGCGGGCGTTCGCGGAGTGCGGTCAGGACTTCGAGCGCGGGCTGGTGGTCCTGCTCGGCGCGAACGGCGTCGGCAAGACCACGGTGCTCGAGGCGATCCACCTCCTGGGCCACGGGCGAAGCTTCCGGGGCGGGGAGGCTCGGGACTGGACCCGTCGCGGCACGCACTGGCTTTCGGATCGCCGCCCGCGTCGCGCGGCAGGGCGGGGACGAGCGCCTGGCGCTGAGCTGGGACGATGGGACCTCCGCCGCAGCCTGGAACGGGCGGGCATGCCAGGCGGCGGAACTCCACCGCCGGCTCCTCGTGGTCACCCACCACCCCGACGGCCACGAGCTCGCGGACGGCCCCCGGGAGGCGCGCCGGCGGCTGATCGACTGGCTGCTGTTCCACGTGGAACCGGGCTTCCTCGACGCCTGGCGGGCGTACCGTCGCGCCCTCCGCCAGCGCAACGCGGCGCTCCGCGGGGCTGGCGCCGAGGAGGAGCTCGCCGCCTGGGAGCCTGCCCTCGCCCGGCTCGGCGAGCGCATCGCGAGCTGGCGCGAGGACTGGCTCGCGCGGATCGCTCCGGCCTACGTCACGCTCAGCCGCAGCCTGCTCCCGGAGCTGCCGGAACCCGAGCTGCGGCCCGCGCCCGGCTGGCCCGCGTCCGAACCCCTCGCCCGGCTCCTCGCCGCGCGGCGGGAGCGGGATCGGCAGCGCGGGCCACACCGAGCTCGGCCCGCACCGGGGAGGCTTCGAGCTGCGCTGGCCGCCGTGGACGCGCGAGCAGCTCTCGCGCGGGCAGGCGAAGCTGGCGGCGCTCGCGCTGCGGCTGGCGGTGGCGCAGGTGCTGCGCGAGGAGACCGGCGAGGCCCCGATCGTGCTCCTCGACGACTTCGCGGCGGAGCTCGACAGCCGGCCACCAAGGCGCTCGTGCTCGAGACCCTGCTTCCCCTCGCCGAGCAGGTCTGGATCACCGCCACCGAGCAGCCCCGGAACGCTCGATGCCTGGCGCGGACCGCGCCTCGTGTTCCACGTGGAACATGGCCGGCTCACCGGGCCGGCCGCCCGCGACGCGGTATAATCTCGACGCTTACTTGCGGCGGGCCACCGAGCTCCGAGCGATCGATGTCGCAGCCGGCTCCCACCTACGATTCCTCGACGATCAAGGTCCTGCGCGGCCTCGACGCGGTGCGCTTGCGCCCCGGGATGTACATCGGCGACACCGCCGACGGCACCGGGCTGCACCACATGGTCTTCGAGGTCGTCGACAACGCGGTCGACGAGGCCCTCGCCGGCTACTGCGACCACATCGTGGTGACCCTCCATGGCGACGGCTCGGTCTCGGTCCTCGACAACGGGCGCGGGATTCCCGTCGACATCCACCCCGAGGAGGGGCGCTCCGCCGCCGAGGTCATCATGACCGTGCTGCACGCGGGCGGGAAGTTCGACGACAACGCCTACAAGGTCTCGGGCGGCCTGCACGGCGTCGGCGTCTCGGTGGTGAACGCGCTCTCCGAGGAGCTCGTGCTCACCATCTGGCGCGACGGCTACCGCCACCGCCAGGAGTACCGGCTCGGCGAGCCGCTCTATCCGCTGCGCCGCCTCGAGCCGAGCGAGCGCCGCGGCACCGAGGTCCGCTTCCGCCCCAGCCGCGAGATCTTCGCCGACACCGAGTTCCACTACGACATCCTCGCCAGGCGGCTCCGGGAGCTCGCCTTCCTCAACCCGGGGATCCGCATCGAGCTCGTCGACGAGCGCCACGACCGCCGCGACGAGTTCCGCTACGAGGGCGGGATCCGCAGCTTCGTCGAGCATCTCGCCCAGCTCAAGACGCCGCTCCATCCGAAGGTGGCCCACCTCCGCGGCCAGGAGGGGGACATCGCGGTCGAGGCGGCGCTGCAGTGGACCGACGCCTACCAGGACCTCACCTTCTGCTTCACCAACAACATCCCGCAGCGCGACGGCGGCACCCATCTCGCCGGCTTCCGCGCCGCCCTCACCCGCACCCTCGGCCAGTACATCGAGGAGAGCGGGCTCCAGCGCAACGCCAGGGTCGAGCTCTCGGGCGAGGACATGCGCGAGGGCCTGATCGCGGTGCTCTCGGTCAAGATGCCGAATCCGAGCTTCTCCTCGCAGACCAAGGACAAGCTCGTCAACTCCGACGTCAAGGGCGCGGTCGAGAAGATCGTCGGCGAGCGGCTGCGCGATTTCCTCCTGGAGCATCCGGCCGACGCCCGCGCGATCGCCGCCAAGGTGGTGGAGGCCGCGCGCGCGCGCGAGGCGGCGCGCCGCGCCCGGGAGATGACCCGCCGCAGGGGCGCGCTCGACGTCGCCGGACTGCCAGGCAAGCTCGCCGACTGCCAGGTCAGGGATCCGCGCGAGGCCGAGCTCTTCCTCGTCGAGGGCGACTCCGCCGGCGGCTCGGCCAAGCAGGGCCGCGACCGGCGCAACCAGGCGGTGCTGCCGCTCAAGGGCAAGATCCTCAACGTCGAGAAGGCGCGCTTCGACAAGATGCTGAGCTCGCCGGAGATCGGCACCCTGATCACCGCCCTCGGCTGCGGCATCGGCCCGGAGGACTTCGACATCGCGAAGCTCCGCTACCACCGCATCATCATCATGACCGACGCGGACGTGGACGGCTCCCACATCCGCACCCTGCTGCTCACCTTCTTCTATCGCCAGATGCCGCAACTGATCGAGCGCGGCCACGTCTACATCGGGCTGCCGCCGCTCTATCGGGTGCGGCACGGCAAGCAGGACCTCTACCTCAAGGACGACGCCGCGCTCGCCGATTACCTGATCACCCATGCGGTCGACGGCGCCGCGCTCGAGCCGGGCGAGGGCCGGCCGGTGATCGCGGGTGCCGAGCTCGAGCGTCTGCTGCGGGAGCACCAACAGCTGCGCGAGCTGATCCGGCGGCTGGGCCAGCGGCACGAGCGGGAGCTGCTCGAGGCCCTCCTCGAGCTGCCGCCGTTCCCCGAGCCGCCCGAGGAGGCGGCGGTCCGCGCCTGGACCGAGTCGCTCGCCGCCCGACTGGCGCGCGAGGGGCTGGGACGGCCGCGCTTCCGGGTGCGTCCGCTCCCCGAGGCGGCCGCGATCGCGGTGCGCCGCGAGCACCTCGGCCTCGTCCGGGAGAGCCGGCTGCCCTACGCCTTCTTCGAGACCGGGGATTACCGCAGCCTCGCCGCCCACGCCGCCCGGCTGCGCGAGGTGGCGGGACCGGGCGCCCGCATCCGCCGCGGCGAGCGCGCCAGCGCCGTCGCCAGCTTCGCCGAGGCCGTCGACTGGCTGATGGAGGAGGCGCGACGCGGCCGCACCATCCAACGCTTCAAGGGTCTCGGCGAGATGAACCCGGAGCAGCTGTGGGAGACCACGGTCAATCCCGAGACCCGGCGGCTGCTCCAGGTCACGATCGAGGACGCGGTCGCGGCCGACGAGATGTTCTCGATGCTGATGGGCGAGGCGGTGGAGCCGCGCCGCGCCTTCATCGAGCAGAATGCGCTGAAGGTCCACAACCTCGACGTCTGAGGGCCGCCGCATCGCGGAGCTCGATCCGGTGCCCGTCGACCGGTCGCCTTCCCCGCAGCACGGGCGCA
The DNA here is from genome assembly GCA_033582715.1 of Lysobacterales bacterium. Classification (GTDB taxonomy): domain Bacteria; phylum Pseudomonadota; class Gammaproteobacteria; order Xanthomonadales; family BPKI01; genus BPKI01. Next base: position 226,319 of record JAVQZZ010000001.1, read on the forward strand.
CCGGTCCCGTTCCCCGCAGCCCTGGCGCGCCCCGCCCGGCGAGGAACGCAAGCCTCGCGCCCGGTCGCGCGCCGCCGTTCTCCGCGGCGCGCGCTTCGGCTAACCTTCCGGCGCATCTCTTGGGGGGTCTCCGCCATGCCCCGACCGCTCCTGAGCCTGCTCGCGCTCGTGCCCGCCCTCGCCCTTGCCCGGGGCGGGCCGCCGGACCCCTTTCCCGAGGACCGCCCGCTCCTCGTCATCACCGCCGCCGAGCTCGGCGAGCACCGCGAGCGGCTCACCCTCGGCCACCAGGCGATGCTCGAGCGCTACCCGAGCTTCGCGCTCCCCGTCTACCCCAGCCGACCCGCGGCCCGCTTTCCGGCCTGGTTCGAGGAGGCGACGCGGGCCAACGTCGGACGCGGGGCGAGGCTCACGCCGGACGGCAACGGCGTGGTCGGGGCGCTGCGCGGCCTGCCCTTCCCGGAGCCCCAGAGCGCCCTCGAGGTGCTCTGGAACCACAAGCTCACCTGGCGCGGCAAGGCCTGGCGGCGGAGCTACGCCCAGGTCAACGTCACCGCGAGCGGCGCCTTCGAGCCGATCCGGGTGACCGAGACCGTGCTCGACCGCTACCAGGCCGAGGACTACGGCGGAGAGCCGATCATCCAGTACTTCCTCCAGGAGGTGACGGCGCCCCCGCGGCTCGCCGGCACCCTGCTGCTCGTCCACGAGACCCTGAACCAGGTCGCCCAGCCGCGCCTCGCCTGGACCTACAACCCCGGCCAGCGACGGGTGCGGAGGGCACCCCAGGTCGCCTACGACAATCCCGCGACCGCCTCGGACGGGCTGCGCACCGCCGACCAGCTCTACGGCTTCAACGGCTCTCCCGACCGCTACGAGTGGCGGCTGATCGGCCGCCAGAGCCTGGTCGTTCCCTACAACGCCTACCGGCTGCTCTCCGGCGAGCGCACGCTCAAGGACCTGGTGCGGCCCGGTCACCTCAATCCCGAGCACCTGCGCTACGAGGAGCACCCGGTGTGGGTGATCGAGGGGACGCTGCGCAGCGGGCAGCGGCACATCTACGCCCGCCGCCGGCTCTACGTCGACGCCGCGAGCTTCCAGGTGCTCGCCGCCGACCACTGGGACGGCTTCGGCAACCTCTGGCGGGTGGCCGAGATCCACACCGTGGTCTTCCCCGAGGCCGAGGCGATGCGCCCCGGGGTGGACGTGGTCTACGACCTCAAGAACGGCCGCTACGCCGCGCTCGGCCTCGCCAGCGAGGAGCCGCGCGCCTACGAGGCCTTCGACCGCCTGCCGCTCTCCGCCTTCGCCCCCGACGCGCTGCGCCGCCAGGGCGTGCGCTGAGGCTCGGGATGCGGCGATCGGCTGGCTGCTCGCTGCGGGGGATCTCGCGCCCCGGCGGGGAGCCGGCGGCGAGGCCTGCGGCCTGCGATCAGGCGCAGGGCCTCCCGCGCACCGCCGGAGGGCGCGCGCGAGGCGGGCTCCCGGCGCCATGTCGGCGCGCCGGCGCGCGCCGCGGCAGGGAGCGGACCGCTTGGCCCGCCCTGCACCCGCCGCCGCGAGGCGCATCGGGAGAGGGACGGAGCCATGGCCGGCCGGCCTGAGCGATCCGCGCGCCTGCTCGCGGGCGACGAGTTCGATCGCGCGATCCAGGTGTGGTTCCTCGGGGTGGCCGCTGCGGCGCTGGGCGTGTTCGGGCTGATCCGGGCGCTCCGCGGCGAGCTGGCGATGGCCGCGGCGGATGGGATCCTGTGCGCGCTGATCGCCTTGGTCGCGGTCGCGGCGCGGCGAGCGGCCGACGTCGAGCGCTTCGGGGCGGTGAGCGCCGCGGTCTGCACCCTCGGCTGCCTGCTCGGCTCCCTGGTCATCGGCCGGACCGCGCTCTATTGGGCGATCGTCGTGATCTGGGTGAGCTTCCTGGTCGTGCGCCCGCGCTGGGCGCTTCCCATCGTCGTGAGCTTCGCCGCCGGCATGGCGCTGGTGCCGGAGCTCCACCAGGACGAGCTCGAGCGCTTCTCCTTCCTCGTCGCCGCCGGGCTCAGCATCGTCTTCGGCGCGCTGTTCTCGGCGCGCTACCGCCTGCAGCGCGAGACCCTGGCCCTGCTCGTGAGCTTCGATGCGCTGACCGGCGCGAGCAGCCGCCGGCTGTTCGAGCTCGGCGCCCGGCGGCCGCTCGCCGACGTGGCGGTGCTCGCCATCCTCGACCTCGACCGCTTCAAGGAGGCCAACGACACCCTCGGGCATGAGGCCGGCGACCGGCTGCTCGCGGCCCTCGGCCGCACGGTGCGGGCGCGCCTGCGCCAGAGCGACGGGTTCTTCCGCTATGGCGGCGACGAGTTCGTGCAGGTGCTCGAGCGGACGGGCCTGCCGGACGCCCTGCCGGTGCTCGAGGACCTGCGGCGGCGGGTGGCGGAGGCCCTTGCCGGCGAGGGCTGGCCCTGCACCCTCTCGATCGGGGCCGCCGGGATGGCCCCCGGGGAGTCTTGGGCGGACGCCTTCCCCCGCGCCGACGCCGCCCTGCGCCGCGCCGAGGAGGCCGGCCGGGACCGGGCGGCGGCGGGGGCGAACCAACCCTAGGCGCTCCCGAGCGTCCCCGCGATGCCGACGGGCGGGAGAGCGCGGGCGCGGATCGCCTCCGCGGCACGCCCGCACCGCCCGAGATCGGCGAGCATCCGGCGAATGGCGGCGCCCCGGGGCGCCGTGCCGTGCCGTGGCTGAGGGGCGGCCCCGTAGACCGACACGTCCCTTTGCGCGTTTCCGCGACGGCTCGGTTCAGGGAGGCTTGGGGCCGACGTAGCGCGGCTCCATCGGCTCGAAGCTCCAGCGGGTCGCACCGGTCTCGAGATCGTGCTGCGCGGACCGGGGCTCCCGTCGGACAGGCGGAGAGGCGAGGAAGGGCACCCCGGGATCCGTGGCGCGATCCTCGCGATCTCCGTTCGCGTATCGGCTGGATTGGTGCGGCGACCATGTCGCCTCGAGCCCCGGTCATGCCAGGCTCGCGACCGGACGGACTCTTTCCGCATTGCAGTGTGGGAAGGCAGCGGGGCGGCCCGTGGTCGGTCGGGTGCCATCCGCGCCGACGCGCGCTGCGGCCTAGCTCCCCCGAGCAGTCCCTGCAGGAGCGCGCCGAGGGCGATGCCGAGCAGGGCGAAGACCGCGAGGCGCAGGCGCTGGAGCAGGGCGAGGGGCAGCTCGCCCCGGGCCGCGCCGTCGAGGGTCGAGGAATGGCCCACCATCGCGGCGAAGACGGCGGCCACACAGGCCCCGAGCGCAAGCCAGAAGTCGAAGGGGTCGGCGAGCGACCCGAGCTGGCGGAGGAGCAGCACGCCTCCGACCGCCGCGGAGGCGATGGCGGCGAGATGCTGGAACAGGCTCGCCCAGAGCTCGGCGAGCCGGAGCGGATCGGGGGCCGCCGTCGGGCGGGGAGGCCGCGCTCATCGCCGGAGGCGTCCCGATTCCCGGGGCATTCCGTGGGGCGCGGGGGCGCGACCGCCCGGCCGCCGTGCCGGGCCACGGGCAGCGGGAGGCTCATTCCGCGCCTCCGGGTTTCGCCTCCGGCGCGCCGAGCAGGGCCCGCACGGCCTTGAGGTGCGCCCCGATCTCGTCGAGTTCACGCCGCAGCGCCGCGGGATCGGCGGGCGGGTGGGCGAGCAGGACCAGCACGGTCGCGGGATGCACGATCAGGTCCTTCATGTGGTAGCACAGCGCGGGCGCACCCTTCGGCAGCCGGCCGTCCCGGTGGTAGTCGGCCTCGATCGAGTCCGGCCCGAGCAGCGGCCAGCGCTCGCGCACGGTGAGGGCGGCCTCGAGGTAGTCCCGGCACTGGGGCTCGGCGGCCGAGAAGGCGGGGGCGATCTCGGCGGCGAGGCCGAGGAGCTCGCGCGCCCCCGCGCCGGCCGCGGTCGGAAGCTCGGCGGGCGAAAGGGCGAGCAGGGCCGAGAGCCGCTGCTCGTAGGCGCGCAGGGCGGCGTCGATCCCGGCCTCCGGAGCGGCGGCGAGGAGGGCGAGCAGCAGGGGCAGGCGGCTCATGGGTGCCTTCGATGGGAACGCGAAGCGATTCTCGCATGGCCTCCGTCTCGGCTCGAGGGCTCCCCGCCGACTCAGCGCCGCGCGGCGGGGGGGAGGGGCCGGAGCGGGTCCTCGGGCCAGGCGTGGCGAGGGTAGCGGGCGCGAAGCCCCGGCCGGAGCCTCGGGTAGGTCTCCCGCCAGAAGCTCCCGAGGTCGCGGGTGAGCTGCACCGGCCGGCCGGCCGGGGAGAGGATCTCGAGCAGGACGGGGAGCCGGCCGCCGAGGAGCCGGGGCGTCTCGGGGAGGCCGAAGAGCTCCTGGATGCGGGCGGCAAGCCGCGGCTCGCCGTCCTCGGGATAGTCCACGGGCCGGGCGCGGCCGCAGGGCAGGGGGAGGCGCTCGGGAAGCTCGCGCTCGAGCGCGGTCCGGACCGCCTCGGGCAGCGCCCGCCGGAGGGCGGCGAGAAGCTCGCGGGGGTCGAGCTGGGAGAGCCTCGTCCGGCCCAGAAGGAGCGGCAGCAGCCAGCCTTCCGCCGCCGGAAGCCACTCCCGCTCCTCGGGCACGGGGCCGAGCTCGGGACGGTGGCGGGCGAGCAGCCGCAGGCGCTGGCGGAGCCGCGCAGTAGCCCTCGTCCCAGGGCAGGGCCTCGAGGCCGCGCTCGCGGACATGGGCAAGCAGCGCCGCCGCGGCGTCGGCGTCGGCCGCGACCGGCAGGGGATCGCGGGCCAGGACGAGGGAGCCTAGACGGCGCACCCGCTCGGCGCGAAGCGCCCCCTCCGCCACCTCGAGGCGCCGCTCCTCGGTGAGGCCGGTCCCGGCGAAGGCAAGGGCCTCCGCCTCGGAAAGCGCCAGGGCGGCCGCGATGCGCGCCCGCCCGGCCTCGCCCTCGAGGCGCAGCGCAAGCAGCCAGGGGTGGCCGAGCAGGGCGCTTCCCGGCGGAAGCTCGGCGCGAATCCCCGAGGGGAGCTGGAAGCGCTCGGGCCTGCCGGGATCGGCGCGCGCGATGCGGTCCGGGTGCCCCGCGGCGGCAAGGCGCGAAAGGAGGGCGGGATCGGCCGCCGCAGGCGGGGCGGCGACGCCGAGACGCATCCGCCAGCCGGCCGCGAGCCGCTCGATCTGGGCGAGGCGGTCGCGGCGCGCGTCGGGGACCCGTCGCCCCTCGCGATGGGCAAGCAGGGCGAGATGGCGGAGCCTCAGGTCCGGGTCGCGGCGGGACTCGCCGGCCAGCGGCTCCGGACCCTCGAGCAGGGCGAGCAGGTCGGCGGCAAGGGCGCGCTCGGCGGGTTCCCGGGCGGCGCGGGCGATCGCGGCCAGCCGCGGGGGGAGGCCGGTCGCGAGCAAGGCCCGCCCGCGGGCCGTGATCCGCCCTGCCTCGTCGAGGGCCCCGAGCCAGCCGAGCAGCTCCCGGGCGCGGGCGAGGGCGGCCTCGGGCGGCGGATCGAGCAGCGGCACCGTGTCGCTGCCCCAGGCCGCGAGCTCCAGCGCCAGCCCCGAAAGCTCGGCGTGGCGGATCTCGGGCCGGATCTCGGGATCCAGGCGCTCGCCCTCCGGCCACAGCCGGATCGCGAGGCCCGGGCCCTCGCGCCCGGCGCGCCCCGCGCGCTGGGCGGCGGAGGCCTCGCTCACCCGCACCGTGACCAGGCGCTCGAGGCCGCTCGCCGGGTCGTGGCGCGGCTCGCGGGCGAGGCCGGTGTCCACGACCGCGCGCACGCCGGGCACGGTGAGGCTCGACTCGGCGAGGTTCGTCGCGAGGATCACCCGGCGCCTGCCGGGCGCGGGGGAGAGCACCGTCGCCTGCTCGGCGAGGCTGAGCTCGCCGTGGAGCGGGAGCAGGGCGACATCGGCCCCGAGGCGCGCGGCGAGGAGGCGCGAGGCGGCCTCGATCTCGCGCCGCCCGGGGAGGAACACGAGCACGTCGCCTCCGGCGGCGAGGGCCTCGGCGACGGCGGTCGGCAGGGCGCGCAGCCAGTCGCCGCGCGGCGGCGGACGCCAGCGGATCTCCACCGGATGCGGCACCCCGCCCGCGCGGAGACGGGGTGCGTCGAGCAGGCGGGCGAGCCGCTCGCCGGGCAGGGTGGCGGACATGACGAGCAGCCGAAGGTCCGGCCGCAGGCCGGCCTGGACCTCGAGCAGCAGGGCCAGGGCGAGGTCGCTCGCGAGATGCCGCTCGTGGAACTCGTCGAGGATCACGAGTCCCACCCCCTCGAGTCCGGGGTCGTCCTGGACCATCCGCACCAGGATCCCCTCGGTCAGCACCTCGATCCGGGTCGCGGCCGAGACGCAGGCCTCGAATCGCACCCGGTAGCCGACCGTCTCTCCCACCCGCTCCCCGCGCTCCGCGGCCATGCGCTCGGCGGCGGCGCGCGCGGCGAGGCGGCGCGGCTCGAGCATCAGGATGCGCCGGCCGGCGAGCCAGGGCTCGGCGAGCAGGGCCGGCGGCACGCGGGTCGTCTTGCCGCTCCCCGGGGGGGCCTCGAGGATCGCCCGGGGGCCCGCGGCGAGGACGCGGCGCAGCTCGGGGAGCGCCGCCTCGGCCGGCAGGGGCGCGCTCACGGCGCCGGCAGCGCGAAGAAGGCGCGGGCGTTCGCGGTGGTCCGGGCGGCGAGCGCCTCGGGAGCCTCGCCGCGGGCGGCGGCGACCGTGCGCAGGATGTGCGGCAGGTGCATCGGCTCGTTGCGGCGGCCGCGCGGCTTCCCCGGGAGGTCGCGGGGGAGGAGGTAGGGGCAGTCGGTCTCGAGCATCAGCCGCTCCGCCGGGATGTGGCGGACGAGCTCGAGCAGGTGGCGGCCGCGCCGCTCGTCGCAGATCCAGCCGGTGATGCCGATGTGGCAGTCGAGGTCGAGGCTCTCGAACAGCGCCTTGCGCCCGTCGGTGAAGCAGTGCACGACCAGCGGCCCGAGCCGGTCGCGCACCGGCTTGAGGATCGCGACCAGGTCCTCGTGCGCCTCGCGCTGGTGGAGGAACATCGGCTTGCCGGTGGCGAGCGCGAGCTCGACCTGGCGCTCGAAGGCGCGGAGCTGCGCCGGACGCGGCGCGAAGTCGCGATGGTAGTCCAGGCCAGTCTCCCCCACCGCCACCACCTCGGGGGCCTGGAGCAGCTCGCGCAGCGCCGCCTCGGTCTCGGGCCCGAAGTCGCGGGCATGGTGTGGGTGCACGCCGGCGGTGGCGAACAGGGACTTCGGATGGCGCCGGGCGAGGGCGAGCGCGGCCTCGCTGCTTGCCGCGTCGGCCCCGGTGACGACGATCTGGACGACCCCGGCCGCGCGCGCGCGCTCGAGCACCTCCCCGAGGTCGCGGGCGAAGCTCTCGTGGGTGAGATTGGCGCCGATGTCGACGAGCGCCGGGGGCTCAGGGTGCCCGCTCATCGAGGTAGGTGTAGCCGGTGAGCGCCGACTCGAGGGCCGCGCGGATCCGCCTCGCCTCCCCCTCGGGCAGGCCGGCGGCCTGGATCCGCTTGGCGTAGGCGAGGCGGAGGGCCTGGACGTCGTAGCCCACGGCGGCGAGCAGGCGGTCGGTGGTGTCGCCGCGGCGCGGCGAGGCGAGCCGCCATCCGCCGTCCTCGAGGCGCACGTCCACGGCGTCGGTGTCGCCGAAGAGGTTGTGGATGTCGCCCAGGGTCTCCTGGTAGGCCCCGACCAGGAAGAAGGCGAGACGGTAGGGCCGGCCCGGCGGCGGATCGTGCAGCGGAAGGCTGGCGTCGATGCCCTCGGAGTCCACGTAGCGGTCGATGCGGCCGTCGGAATCGCAGGTGAGGTCGACGATCACGCCCTGCCGGTCGGGGGCGCGCTCCAGGCCGCTGATGGGGAGGATCGGAAAGATCTGGTCGATCGCCCACACGTCGGGCAGCGACTGGAAGAGCGAGAAGTTGACGAAGTACTTGTCGACCAGCTTCTCGCCGAGCTCGTCGAGCACCTGCCGGTGGCTGCGCTCCTCCGGCCGGAGCCGCCCCCGCACCCGCTGCAGCAGGCGGTCGTGGAGGTCGTCGAGCGCCGCGCGCTCGGCCAGGGACATGCCGCCGAGCGCGAACAGGCTCTGGCCCTCCGCGTGGTGGTGCTGGGCCTCGTGGTAGAGCTCGAGCGGCGAGCGCTCCTCGAGCTCCTCGAGGATCTCGCGCAGGTGCCTGAGCGGCGCGGGCTCGCCCGCGAGCGGGGGCACCTCGGCGCCCTCCGGCGCGCGCTCGACCTCGCTCACGCTCGCGATCAGCACCGCGTGGTGCGCGGTCATCGCCCGTCCCGCCTCGGTGACCACCCGCGGGGGCCTCAGGCCGTGGGCCGCGCAGGCCTCGGCGAGCGGCTGGACGATGGTGTTGGCGTACTGCGAGAGCCCGTAGTTGATCGAGCAGTCGCTGCGCGAGCGGGTGCCCTCGTAGTCCACGCCCAGGCCGCCGCCGACGTCGATGACGTCGAAGGTCACGCCGAGCCGGGAGAGCTCGACCAGGTAGCGCACCGCCTCGCGCATGCCGGCGGCGATGTCGCGCACGTTCGAGATCTGCGAGCCCATGTGGAAGTGGAGCAGGCGCAGGCAGCCGAGGCGCCCGCGCGCGGCGAGGGCGGCGACGAGGTCGAGCACCTGGCGCGGGCCGAGGCCGAACTTGCCCTTGTCCCCGCCGGTGTTCTGCCACTTGCCGTGGGCGATCGAGGCCAGCCGCACGCGCACGCCGAGCAGGGGCTCGACGCCGAGCTCGGCCGCCTCCTCGAGCGCGGCCTCGAGCTCGCTCGGCTTCTCGATCACGATGTAGGGCCTGAGCCCGAGCCTGAGCCCGGCGAGGGCGAGGCGCAGGTACTCGCGGTCCTTGTAGCCGTTGCAGACCACGAGCCCGCCCGGCGGGGCCATCGCCAGCACCGCCACCAGCTCGGGCTTCGAGCCGGCCTCGAGCCCGATCCGGCCGCCGCCCTGGGCCACCAGCTCGGCGACCACGCTCTGCTGCTGGTTGACCTTGATCGGGTAGACCGCGGTGTAGCCGCCGTCGTAGCCGTGCGCGGCCATGGCCGCGGCGAAGGCCTGCTCGAGGCGTTCGAGACGGTCGCCGAGGATGTCGAGGAAGCGCACCAGCAGCGGCAGCTTGAGCCCTTCGGCCAGGGCCTGCGCCACCACCTCCTCGAGCGCCACCGCCGGCCCCTGCTCGCGCCGCGGCCGCACGATCACCCGGCCGCCGGCATCGACGTCGACGTAGCCCGCGCCCCAGTGCGGGATCGAATAGAGCTGGCGGGCGCGCTCGGGGCTCCAGTGGATCATGGCTCGTCCTCGGCGGAGGTGCGGATCGTACGGCGCGCCCGTCGCTACAATCCGCGCGGTCCCGTTCCGCGCCCAGGCCGATGCTCGATCCCCGCGAATGGTTCACCGAGATCGACGATCGCTCCGGCTCCGCCTTCGCCCTCAGGCTGCGGGCCACCCTGCACGAGGAGCAGACGCCCTTCCAGCGCATCGCGATCCACGAGACGCGCGACTGGGGCCGCCTGATGGTCATCGACGGCTGCGTGATGCTGACCGAGTCGCGACAACTTCCTCTACCACGAGGCGATGGCGCACATCCCGCTGTTCACCCACGAGCGGCCGCGGCGGGTGGTGATCGTCGGCGGCGGCGACTGCGGCACGCTGCGCGAGGTGCTCAGGCACCCCGAGGTCGAGCGGGCGATCCAGGTGGAGATCGACGAGCGGGTGACGCGGCTCGCCGAGCGCTACTTCCCCGAGCTCTGCGAGAGCAACGGCGATCCGCGCGCGGAGCTGCTCTTCGCCGACGGCATCCGCTGGATGGCGGAGGCGCCCGCGGCGAGCGCCGACGTGATCATCGTCGATTCGACGGATCCCGTCGGCCCGGCCGAGGGGCTGTTCGACGAGGCCTTCTACCGCGAGTGCCGGCGGGTGCTCGCCGCGGGCGGGCTGTTCGTGCAGCAGTCGGAGTCGCCGCTCACCCACACCGGCCTGATCCGCGACATCCACCGCCACCTGCGCGCCGCCGGCTTCCGCCGCCACCCGCACCGCCTGCTTCCCGCAGCCGTGCTATCCGAGCGGCTGGTGGAGCCTCACCCTCGCCAGCCCCGAGCCGCGCGATCTCGGCCGCTTCCGCGAGGCGGAGGCCGCGGCCCGGCGCTTCCCCACGCGCTGGTACAGCGCCGAGGTGCACCGCGGGGCGCTCGCCATCCCCCCTTTCCTCGCCGAGGCCCTCGCAGGCTAGGACGGCGCCGCGCCCCGGCGAGGCCCGAGGCGCAGGCGGCAGAGCAGCGCGCAGAGCCGCCCGCGGGAGAGCGGGAGCAGGGCGAGGGCGGTCTCCCCTGCCCGGCGCGCGAGCCGCCGCAGGCCGAGGCGCAGGCGAAGCCCCGGTGCGGGCGCCGGGGCGGTGGCGAGCGCGGCCAGGCGGGCCGCGGCATGCGCCCCGAGCCGCGTCGCGGCCAGCGGCTCCGGCGCGGCCGGCCGCAGCAGCGCGCTGAGATGGCCGGTGAGCGGCTCGAGGACGAGGGATTCGCAGCGGAAGCCGGAGCGGCGCGCCAGCGCCTCGAGCGTGCGCTCGTCCCACCAGCACAGGTGTGCGCGGTGGAACTGCCGCCACCACGGGCGGCGGCGGTCGGCGAGGGTCGGCACCTCGAGCAGCAGCGCCCCGTCCGCGGGGAGCAGCGCCCGCAGCCGCGCGAGCGCCGCGGCGGGATCGGGAAGGTGCTCGAGCACGTGGTGGAGGGTGATCAGCGTCCAGCGGCGCTCCGGCGCGAGCTCCTCGAGGGCGCCGACGCGCACTCCCTCGAGCCGCAGCGCCTCGCGGGCGAAGCGCGCGTGGCCGCGGTCGGGCTCGATCCCCTCGCAGCGGATCCCGAGCCAGGCGAGGACGTAGGGGAAGAAGCCGCCGCCGCAGCCGACGTCGAGCACCCTCGAGTCCTCGCGGAGCGAGCGGCCGCACGCGGGGCAGGCGGCGGATGGCCGCGAGGGTCTCGCGCACGCAGTGGCGGCGGCGGGGCCGGGCATCACCCTTGTAGCGCTCGCGGTACGCGGCCTCGTACCAGCGCCGCTCGCCCTCGGGATCGGGCAGGGGGTCGCTGCGCACCAGCCCGCAGCCGCTGCAGAGCAGGGTGACGAGCGGCGCGCCGCGCCGGTCGCGCTCGGCGATGCGGTGCCCCTCGCCGCCGCCGCAGAGCGGACAGGGGGTCCGCGCCAGCACGCGCGGAAAGGCCGGCGGCGCCGCGGCGGCCGCCTGGGGCAGGATGGTGGCGTCCACCGCCCAAGCATAGGACCCCTCTCCGGCCGATGGCGGCACTCCTCTTCCGCCCCCCGCCCGCGGGCGAGCTGCGGGCCCTGCTCGCCGAGGGCCTGCACCTGTGGCGGCTCGGTGCCGGGCAGGACTGGCGCGCGCTGCTGGTGCGGCGCTACCGCACGCCGCCGCCGCACCGCGGTCCGCACGGGCAGCCGCGGGTCGCGGGCCTCGCCGTCGCCCATGCGGACAGCGGGGCGTGGCGCGCGCTGGCGGTGGCCGAGAGCGGCCCGCTCGGGCTCGACCTCGAGTGCGTGCGCGCGCTGCGGCGCCGGGAGGCGCTGCTCCGCCGCTGCTTCGCCGCCGAGGAGCGGGAGGCGCTCGCGGCCGCCGGCGACCGGCTGCTGCTGCGCTGCTGGACGCTCAAGGAGGCCGTGGTCAAGGCCCACGGGCGCGGCCTTGCCTACGGCCTCGCCCGGATCGTGACTCGGCCGCGCGGCGAGTGGCCGGAGCTCGCCGCGATCGCCGGCGAGGCGGGGCCGGCGGCACGCTGGGCGGTGCTCGGCTTCGAGCTGGCGGAGGGCTGCGATGCTACCCTCGTGCAGCCGTCGCCGGCGCGTCCGGTGCTCGCCTTCGACGGCACCGCCGAGCCCGCCGCATGACCCGCCTCAGCGTCAACGTCAACAAGATCGCGGTGCTGCGCAACAGCCGCGGCGGGGGCTTCCCGGATCCCCTCGAGGGTGCGCGGATCGCGCTCGCGGCCGGCGCCGCCGGGATCACCGTCCATCCCGCGCCCCGACGGCCGCCACATCCGCGCCGCCGACGTCGCCGCGATCGCGGCCCTGATCGCCGCCCACCCCGGCCGCGAGCTCAACATCGAGGGCAATCCCTTCGCCCCGCCGCGGCCGGGCTACCCCGGGCTGCAGGCGATCGCCGCCGAGGCGCGGCCGGCGCAGGTGACCCTGGTTCCCGACGCCGAGGGCCAGCTCACCTCGGATCACGGCTTCGCCATGGCCGAGGCGGCGGAGCGCCTGGCGGAGCCGGTGGCGCGGCTGCGGGCGCTCGGCGCGCGGGTGAGCGTCTTCGTCGATGCCGGACCCTTCGACGCCGCCGCGGCGCGGGCGGCGCGGGCGATCGGCGTCGATGCGGTGGAGCTCTACACCGGGCCCTACGCCGCGGCCTTCGCCGCCGGGCAGGCCGCGGCGGCGCTTCCTGCCTATCGCCGGGCGGCGGAGACGGCGCGCGCCGCCGGGCTCGCGGTGCACGCGGGGCACGACCTCGACCAGGCCAACCTCGGGAGCCTGCTCGCCGCGGTGCCCGGGATCGCCGAGGTCTCGATCGGCCACGCCCTGATCGGCGAGGCCCTGCTCGGCGAGGGCCTGGCCGCGACGGTGCGGCGCTATCTCGCGATCATCGCGGGCGCAGGCACTCCGGGCGACGGCCCGCGTCCCGCGCCGCGCTGAACACGGGCTCGAGCGCGCGGGCGCGGGCGGCGAGCTCCGCCCGCCGCGACTCGGGCGCGGGGTGGGTGGACAGCCAGGCCGGGGGACGCCGCTCCTGCCCGAGGCTCTCCCACACCTCGGCCGCCGCCCGCGGATCGAAGCCGGCACGGGCCATCAGCTCCTGCCCGAAGCGGTCCGCCTCCTGCTCGTGCAGCCGCGAGAAGGGCAGCAGCACGCCGAGCTGGGCGCCGAGCCCGAGCAGGGCGAGCAGCCGCTGCGACTGCGGATCGCGTCCGCCGTCGCGGGCGAGGGCGGCGAGCTCGAGGGCGGTGGCGGCGGCGAAGTGCTGGCTCACCCGCTCCGCCCCGTGGCGGAAGACGACGTGCCCGATCTCGTGGCCGAGCACCGCGGCCAGCCGGTCCTGGTCGGGGAGGCGGGCGAGGAGGCCGGCATAGACGCCGATGCGGCCGCCGGGCAGGGCGAAGGCGTTGACCTCCGGCGAGGCGAACAGGGTCAGCCGCCACTCCAGGCCGCGCCAGGCCGGCGGCAGCTCCGCGACCAGGTGGTCGAGGATGCAGCGCAGCGCCGCCCGTGCCGCCTGGTCGTCGCTCTCCGGGACGCGCGCGCGGAGCTGCTCGAAGCTGGCCGCCGCCGCCGGCTCGAGCTCGCGGTCGCTCACCAGCATCAGCTGGCGGCGGCCGCTCGGAGCGGTGGCGCAGGCCGTGGCCAGGATCAGCGCGAGCAGCAGGCGGCCGGTGCGATGCGTGCCCATGGGGGGGTCAGCGGGTGTGGAAATGTTCGCGGGCGAAGGCGATGCGCTCCGCCGGCGGACGGGCGGGATCGGGGAGCGCCTCGATCGCCTGCAGGCGGTGGAGGAGGCCGGCGCCGTTCGCGATCTGGATCGAGAGCCCGGGGCGGGCGTTGAGCTCGAGCATCAGCGGGCCCTTGTGCCGGTCGAGGACCAGGTCCACGCCGACGTAGCCGAGCCCGGTGAGCTCGTAGCAGCGCGCCGCGATGTCGAGCAGGGTGTCCCAGTGCGGGATCCTCAGGCCGACGATCGAGTGTTCGGTGTCGGGATGCTCCCGCACCGGCTCGGTCCCCCACACCCCCCGCCGGGTGACCCCGGTCGGGATGTCGATCCCGACCCCGATCGCGCCCTGGTGCAGGTTGGCCTTGCCGTCCGAGAGCCGCGTGGGGAGGCGGATCATCGCCATCACCGGGTAGCCGAGGAAGACGATGATGCGGATGTCCGGCACGCCGCGATAGCTCACGCGCTCGAAGAGATCGTCGAACTCGACGCAGTACTCGACCAGCAGGTGGTCGGGGTGGCCGCCGAGGCTGAACAGGCCGGAGAGGGCGTTCGACAGGTGGTGCTCGAAGTCCTCGCGGCTGAGCAGCAGCCCGCTCGCCTTGCGGTAGCGCTGGCCGCGCCGGCCGTGGATCACCAGGATCCCGTCCCCGCCGGAGCCGTGCGCCGGCTTGACCACGAACTTCTCGTAGGGGGCGAGCCGCTCGTGCAGCTCCCGGATCTCGTGCTCCTCGCGCACCACCGCGTAGAGCTCCGGCACCGGGATCCCGGCAGCCAGCGCCAGCCGCTTGGTGATCAGCTTGTCGTCGACGCGCGGGTAGAAGCGGCGGGGATTGTGGCGCAGCACATAGTCGGCGTTGCGGCGGTTGAGCCCGAGCAGCCCGATCTGCCGCAGCCTCCGCGCCACCGCCAGGGGGTTCCAGCTCACCCCGGGCCTCCCTCGGCGGGCCGCGCCAGGGCGCGGAAGCGCAGGAGCTCGGTGAGCCGGTAGCCCGAATAGCGCCCGATCAGCATCGCCGCCGCGAGCACGATCAGCAGCGCCTCGGGGAAGACGAAGACGAAGTGCACCAGCGGCGTCCAGGTCATCAGCAGGTAGGCCACCGCGGCGATCGCGAGCGAGCCCGCGCCCTGTCGGATGGCATGACCCGGACCGCGCTCCTCCCAGGCGATCGACATGCGCTCGATGGTCATCGCCATGATCACCATCGGGAACAGCGCCACGGAGAGCCCGACCTCGATGCCGAGCCTGTGGCTGAGCACCGAAAAGGCGGCCATGAGGATGACGACGACGATCAGCACGCTGGTCAGCCGCGGCACCAGCAGCAGCTTGAGCCGCTCCATGTAGAACCGGGCGAGCAGCCCGGCCGCGATCAGCACCGTGAACATGACGATCCCGGCGAGCAGCCCGGTGTCGCGGAAGGCGATGGCGATCAGGATCGGCATGAAGGTGCCGAAGGTGCTCACCCCGACCACGTTGCGCATCAGCAGCATGATGAAGGCCCCGACCGGGATCATCAGCAGCACCCGGTAGACCTGCTGCGTCTCCAGCGGCAAGGCGAACAGCGAGAACTCGAAGAGCTCGCGGTTGGCGGCCTCGAGGCGCTGCTCGGCGAGCAGCAGGGCGTCGGCGAGGTTGCGTTCCACCGAGAGCTCGAGGGTGGCGCGGGGATGGTTCTCGACCGCGAAGGGAGGCGCCGCGCCGACGGTCCAGAGCAGGAAGTCCTCGGGCCAGCCCTCGGCCGCGGTCTCGGGGTCCACCGTGACCCAGCGCTGCTCGTTGTGGACCTGGAGCAGCGCGCGGAGCGGGCGCGGCGGTCCGGGCGCGAGCGGGAGCCCCTGGATCACCCGTGCCGGGATGCTGCGCATCGCCAGCAGACCGGTGAGGAGGCGCGCGCGGTCGAGGGGCTCGGGCGCGAGCTGGGTCAGCAGCGCGACCTCCTGCGAGGGCGCGGGCTCGTTGAAGCGCCGCACCAGTTCACGGGCGAAGCTGGCGATGTCGGCCGATCCCTGGCGCACCTCCTCGAGCAGGGCCGCGGCCGCGGTGGCGAAGGGCTCCTCGAGCGCGGGGCGCTCGGCCAGGACCGGGCGGCCCTCCTGCAGGTCGGGGCTGCCCCCGCGCACCACCGTGGCGCGGAAGTAGAGGTACTGCGGGCCGCTGGCGCGGCGGATGGTCCAGCGTACGCTGCGCCCGCCCTCGTCCTCCTCCGCGAGCATGGCGTAGCCCGGCGCGATGAAGCGCTCGTCGATGATGGTGAAGCCCGGGGTGCGGCGCGGGATGCGGAGCCGGACGCTGTTCGCCTGCCGCCGGGGCTGGAAGTGCACCCGCGCCTGCACCGTCCACACCTCCGCCTGCTCGTCGGGCAGCAGCGGCAGGCCGAGCACCGAGGCCTTGTAGGCGATCGCCCCGCCGCCGAGCAGGGTGAGCAGGGCGGCGAGCAGCACCAGGTGGAGGTTGCGCAGCATCGGTTCCCCGGGCCGAGCCGGACGCGGTGCCGGCAGTATAGCCGCCCGGCTGCGGCCCTCAGGCCGCGGGGCGGTCGGCCCCGAGCAGGCGGATCTCGCGCTGCGGGCAGGGGATGGCGATGCCCGCCCGCTCCAGGGTCTCCTTGACCAGCAGCAGGAGCTCGCTGCGCAGCGGGCCGGCGTGCTCGGTCGGCACCCAGACGCGGATCGCAAGCTCGATCGCGCTGTCGCCGAACTGCTCCGCCAGCACCTCGGGGGGCGGCTCGCCCGCGAAGCGGCCGGTCGGCGGCGATCGCCGCGGCGAGCCGATCGAGCGCGCGCCGCAGGTCGGTTCGGTAGCCGACGCCGACCCGCAGCTCGATCCGCCGCCGGTCGCGGGCGGTGAGGTTGACGATCTGGGCGTTGGCGACGTTGCGATTGGGTACCGCGATCACGCGGTTGTCGCCGGTGCGCAGGCGGGTGTGGAAGATGTCGACCGCCTCCACCACGCCGCTCGCGCCGCCGGCCTCCACCTGGTCGCCGACGCGGAAGGGACGCAGCGTCACCAGCATCACCGCGCCGGCGACGTTGGCCAGGGAGTCGCGCAGCGCCAGGCCGACGGCGAGGCCGGCCGCCGCAAGCACGGTGAGCAGCGAGGCCACCGGCACGCCGAGCAAGTCGAGGGCGGCGATCAGCGCCACGGCCGGCAGCAGCAGGCGCAGCCCGTTGCGGACCAGCACCGCGAGCATCGGGTCGAGGTCGCTGCGGCGCGCGAAGCGCTCGAAGGCCCCGGCCACCACGCGCGCGAGGCGCAGGCCGAGCCAGAGCAGCAGCAGGGCGAGCATGCAGCCGCAGCGCGGGGAGGGCGATCAGCCGCAGTCCCTCGTCGGCGGCGAGGGCGGCGAGACGCGAGGATTCGGGCATGTGTGCTTCTCCGCTCCTGAGCCTGGCCGGACCATAGCAGAGGCGAGCGGCTGCTATCCTTGGCCGCGTGAGCGTCGCCGCGACCCCGAGACGAGTGCCCGCCGTCGAGCGGAGCACGGGAGGACCCCCGCGCCTGGCCGTGGTCTGGCTCCACGGCCTCGGGGCCGACGGCCACGACTTCGAGCCGATCGTGCCCGAGCTCGTGCGCCCGCATTGGCCGGGGCTGCGCTTCGTCTTCCCGCACGCGCCCTTCCGGCCGGTGACGATCAACGGCGGCATGGCGATGCGCGCCTGGTACGACATCGCCGCGCTCGACCTCGCCGCGGGCGAGGACGAGGCCGGGATCCGCGAATCGGTCGCGATCGCCGAGGCGCTGATCGCGCGCGAGGGCGAGCGCGGGATCCCGCCGGCGCGGGTGTTCCTGGCCGGCTTCTCGCAGGGCGCGGCGATCGCGCTCGCCACCCTCCTCCGGCGCCGCCAGCCGCTCGCCGGGGTGATCGCGCTGAGCGGCTACCTGCCGCTCGCCGCCGCGAGCGCCGCCGAGGCCACGCCGGAGAGCCGCTCCATCCCGGCCTTCATGGCCCACGGGCGCCTCGACGAGGTGGTGCCGGAAGCCCTCGGGCGGGCGAGCCGCGATCGGCTGCGCGCGCTCGGCTACGCCGTGAGCTGGCACGACTACCCGATGGCCCACCAGGTCTGCGCGGAAGAGATCGCCGACCTTGGCGACTGGCTCGACGCCCGCATCGCCGGAGCCGGCTGAAAGGCCGCCCTGGCTTCCGGATTTCTGCAGCCTGCCGGTGCTCGGGGCGGTGATGGCCACGGCGCTGGCGCTGGTCGCGGTGATCGCGGTGGTCACGGGCGAGGATCCGCGGCAGGCGCCGTCCTGGATCCGCATCGCCGGCATCGCCTTCCTCGCCGCCCTGATCGCGCTCGCGAGCGCGCTGCTGCTGTGCCGGCTCCGATCCTGGCTGCTGCGCCCGCCGGCGCCGGTCGGCATCGCCGCGGCGCTGCTGACCGCGGGGCTGGCGGGCTTCGCGCTGACCCTGCTCGCCGCGACCGTGGCGCGCGAGCTCGTGCCCGAGCTCGCGCTCGCGGAGGGCGCGCCGCTGCCGCTCGCGCTGAGGGCCGCCCTCCTCGCCCTGCTCGGCGCGGCGGTCGCGCTACGCTACTTCTACGTGCTCGAGCGCTGGCGGGCCGGGGTGGAGGCGCAGGCGCGCGCGGAGATGGACGCCCTGCAGGCGCGGATCCATCCCCACTTCCTGTTCAACACCCTGAACAGCATCGCCAGCCTGATCGCCATCGACCCGGAGCGCGCGGAGCGCGCGGTCGAGGATTTCGCCGACCTGATGCGCGCCACCCTCGGGCGGCGGGGCAGCCACAGCCTCGGCGAGGAGCTGGCGCTGATCGAGCGCTACCTCGCGATCGAGAAGCTGAGGCTCGGCGAGCGCCTGGCGGTGGAGCTCGAGCTCGGGGAGGCGCCGCTCGCCCTCGAAGTCCCGGTGCTGCTGCTGCAGCCGCTGGTCGAGAACGCGGTGCTGCACGGCATCCAGCGCCTGCCCGCGGGCGGCACGGTGGCGATCCGCGCCCGCCGCGAGCCGGGCGCGCTCGTGCTCGAGGTGCGCAATCCGATCCCGGAGGGCGAGCCGGAGGGCGACGGCGGGATGCGCTTCGCGCTCGACAACATCCGCCGCCGCCTGGCGCTGCGCCACGGGCGCGCGGCCGCGCTGGCGACGCGGCGGGAGGCTGGCTACTATGCCTGCGAGCTCCGCCTGCCGCTGCCATGAGGGTGCTGATCGCCGACGACGAGCCGCTCGCCCGGGCGCGGCTGCGCGCGTTCCTCGGGGCGATCGAGGGCGTCGAGTGCGTGGGCGAGGCCGGGAGCGGGCGCGAGGCGGTGGAGCGGAGCGCCGCGCTCGGCGCCGAGGTGGTGCTGCTCGACATCCGCATGCCCGACATGGACGGCCTCGAGGCCGCGCGGCACCTGCTCCGCCTCGAGCGGCCGCCGGCGGTGATCTTCTGCACCGCCTACGAGGACCACGCGGTGGCCGCCTTCGAGGCCGAGGCGATCGATTACCTGCTCAAGCCGGTGCGCCGCGAGCGGCTGCTGGAGGCGCTGCGGCGGGCGCGGCGGGCGCTCGATGCGCGCTCGCTCGCCGCGCTCGAGCGCCGCGCCGGCCGGGATGGCGCCCGCAGCCATCTCTGCGCGAGGCTGCGCGGCGAGCTCAAGCTGATCCCGATCGACGCCGTGAGCCACCTCCAGGCCGAGGACAAGTACGTGGTCGCTTACCACGCCGGCGGCAGCGATCTGCTCGACGAATCGCTCAGGCAGCTCGAGCGGGAGTTCGGCGACCGCTTCGTGCGCATCCACCGCAACTGCCTGGTCGCGCGCGCGCGCATCCGCGCCCTGCGGCGCCGCGCCGACGGCGGGGTGGCGGTGGAGCTCGCCGGCGTGGGCACGCCCCTCGAAGTCAGCCGGCGCTGCGTGGCGGCGCTGCGCCGGCTGCTGGAGTCGCTTTGAGGCTGGTGATCGCCACCCGGCGCAGCCCGCTGGCGCTGCGCCAGAGCGAGCTGGCGGCCGCCGCGCTCAAGGCGCTCGAGCCCGCCCTCGAGATCGCCTTCCTGCCGCTCGTCACCAGCGGCGACCGGATCCTCGACCGCGCGCTGGCCGAGCTGGGCGGCAAGGGCCTGTTCCTCAAGGAGCTCGAGGAGGCGCTGCGCGACCGGCGCGCCGACCTCGCGGTGCACTCGCTCAAGGACGTGCCGGCGGAGCTCGCGCCCGGGCTCTGTCTCGGTGCGGTGCTGCCGCGGGAGGACCCGCGCGACGCGCTGGTGAGCGAGCGCTTCGCGAGCCTCGCCGCCCTTCCCGCGGGGGCGCGGGTGGGGACGAGCTCGCCGCGGCGCGCGGCGCTGCTCCGGGCCCTGCGCCCGGAGCTCGACGTCGTGCCGCTGCGCGGCAACGTCGGCACCAGGCTCGGCAAGCTGGCGCGGGGCGAGTACGATGCCCTGATCATGGCCGCCGCGGGGCTGCTTCGGCTCGGCGAGGGTGCACGGATCCGGGAGTGGCTCGACCCCGAGCGTTTCGTGCCCGCGGTCGGGCAGGGGGTGATCGCGATCGAATGCCGCGAGGAGGACGGCGAGCTCCGCGGACTGCTCGCCGCCCTCGACCACGCGCCGACCCGGATCGCCGCCCGCGCCGAGCGCGCCTTCGCCGCCGCCCTCGGCGGCCACTGTCAGCTTCCGGTCGCCGCTTACGCGCGCTGGCAGGGCGAGGACCTCGTGCTGCGCGCGATGGTCGTGGCCGCCGACGGCCGGCCGCTCGCCGCCGAGGCGCGCGGGGCGCCGGCCGAGCCCGAGGCTCTCGGCCGGGCGCTGGCCGAGCGGCTGCGCGCCGCCGAGCGCGCCGGCGAAGGCGCGCTCGCCCTCGCGCCGCTGGTGGCGCCGCGATGAGCGTGACCCTGCTGCTGGCCGCGCTGCTCGCCGGCAACCGCCCGGTCGGCGCGCCCTTCGCCACCCGCTCGGAGGTCTGGGCGCCCACCGCGATGGTCGCGAGCTCGCATCCCCTCGCCACCCAGATCGGTCTCGAGGTGATGCGGCAGGGGGGCAACGCGCTCGACGCCGCGATCGCGGCCAATGCCGCATTGACCCTGATGGAGCCGACCGGCTGCGGTCTCGGCGGCGACCTGTTCGCCCTGGTCTGGGATCCGAAGACGCGCCGGCTCCACGGCTACAACGGCTCGGGGCGCTCGCCGCGCTCCCTCACCCTCGCCCGGCTGCGGGCGATGGGGCTGAGCGCGATCCCGAGCCGCGGCCCGCTGCCGGTGACCGTTCCCGGCGTGGTGGAGGCCTGGTTCGCGCTGCACGCGCGCTTCGGCCGGAAGCCGATGGCGGAGCTCCTCGCGCCGACCATCCGCTACGCCCGCGAGGGCCACCCGGTGCCCGAGGTGATCGCCGACGCCTGGGCGCGCTCGGTGCCGCTGCTCGAGCGCTTCCCGGGCTTCCGCGAGCAGTTCACCCTCGACGGGCGGGCGCCGCGGAAGGGGGAGCGCTGGCGCAACCCGAACCTCGCCCGCACCCTCGAGCGCATCGCCGAGGGCGGAGCCGAGGCCTTCTACCGTGGCGAGATCGCGGAGCGGATCGTCGCGTACCTGCGCGAGCAGGGCGGCTTCCTCGAGCTCGAGGACCTCGCCGCCCACCGCGGCGAGTGGGTCGAGCCGCTCTCCGCCGAGTACCGCGGCGTGCGGGTGTGGCAGCTGCCGCCGAACGGCCAGGGGGCGACCACCCTGCTCATGCTCAACATCCTCGAGCACTTCGACTTCACGCGCATCCCCTTCGGCTCCGCGGAGCACGTGCACCTCTTCGTCGAGGCCAAGAAGCTCGCCTTCGAGTACCGCGCCCGCCACTTCGCGGATCCCGCCTTCGCCGCGCTGCCGGTGGCGGCGCTGCTCGAGGAGGGGCTCGCCCGCGAGCTCGCGCGCCGGATCGACCGCGAGCGCGCCCTGCTCGCCTTCACCCCCGATCCGCTGCCGCTCGCGACCGGGGACACGGTCTATCTCGCCACCGCCGACGGCGAGGGCCGCATGGTGAGCCTGATCCAGTCGAACTTCCGCGGCATGGGCTCGGGGATGGCCCCTCCGGGGCTGGGCTTCGTGCTCCAGAACCGCGGCGAGCAGTTCGTGCTGCGCGAGGACCATGCGAACGCCTACGCACCCGGCAAGCGCCCCTTCCACACGATCATGCCGGGCTTCCTCACCCGCGGCGGCGAGCCCTGGGTCGCCTTCGGGGTGATGGCCGGCGACATGCAGCCCCAGGGCCAGGCGCAGATCGTGATGAACCTCGTCGACTTCGGCATGAGCCTGCAGGAGGCCGGGGACGCGCCGCGGATCCACCATGGCGGCTCGACCGAGCCGGCGGGCCAGGCCGAGGCGATGGCCGACGGCGGTGAGCTCCACCTCGAGCCGGGCTTCGCCGAGACGACGGTGCGCGAGCTGCTGCGGCGCGGACACCGGATCGTCGCCGCGCCGGCCGCCGTCTTCGGCGGCTACCAGGCGATCCTGCGCGACCCCGAGACCGGCGCCTACGCCGGCGCCAGCGAGTCGCGCAAGGACGGCCAGGCCGCGGGATTCTGAGCGGGCGATGCGCGTCTTCCTGGCCAACGCCAAGGGCGGCTGCGGCAAGACCACGGCCGCGGTCACCCTCGCCGTGGCGCTGGCCCGCGCCGGCCACCGCGTGCTCCTCGCCGACGCCGACCGGCAGGGCTCGGCGAGCGCCTGGCACGCGCGGCGGCCGCGAAGCCTCGCCCCGCCGATCCCGCTCGCCGCCCTCGGCAAGCTGTCGCGGCTCGACCGGCTCGAGCCCGAGGCGGGGCCGGCGGTGGTCGACTGCCGCGCCGGCCTCGACCCGGAGGCGCTCGGCGAGCGGCTCCGACGCGGCGACCTGGTGCTGGTGCCGGTGCTGCCCTCGCCGCTCGACCTCGAGGCCAGCCTGGCCTTCCTGCGGGGGCTCGCGCGCGAAGGGCAAGTCGCCCGCGGCCGCGCCGGGGTGCTGGTCTTCCTCAACCGCAGCCGCCCGGAGGGCCGGGCCACGGCCGCGGTGCGGGCGGCGCTCGCGGAGGCGGGGTGGCCGCCGCGCGCCGAGATCCGCGAGGCGAGCGCCTATGCGCTGGCCGGCTTCCTCGGCAAGAGCCTGTTCGACTACGAGGGCGAGGCGGCGCGCGAGCGCCAGCGCGACTGGGAGCCGCTGCTCGCGGCGATCGCCGAAGCGGCCCCTCAGAAGCCGTAGGCCGAGAAGCCGCCGTCGACCGCCAGCACCTGGCCGGTGATCCAGCGGGCGGCGGGCAGGCAGAGGAAGGCCACCGCGGCCGCGACCTCTTCGGGCTCGCCGATGCGGGCGAGGGGAGTGCGGGCGAGCACCGCCTCGCGGTAGTCGGGATCGGCGAGCGCCGGAGCGGTGCGGCGGGTGCGCACGTACCAGGGGGCCACCGCGTTCACCCGGATGCCGTCGGCCGCCCACTCGCAGGCCAGGGAGCGGGTCATCTGGTGCAGGGCGGCCTTGGCCATGGCGTAGGGCGCGCCGGTGCCGACGTGGACGAGACCGGCCACCGAGCCGACGTTGACCACCGCCGAGGCCGGATGGCGGGCGAGCCAGGGATGGGCGAGGCGGCTGAGCTCGAAGCTCGCGAAGACGTTGAGCTCGAACAGCCGCCGCCACTCCGCCTCGGCGAAGGCGAGGGCCGGGCGGGTGAGGTTGTCGCCGACGTTGTTGACCAGCAGGCTGAACTCGGCGCCGAGGTCGGTCAGCCAGTCGAAGAGCTCGAGCCGCTGCTCGCCGTCGGCGAGATCGGCGGCGAGCAGCCGCACCCGCCGAGCCGGAAAGCGCTCGGCCAGCTCCTCGGCGGCGGCCTCGAGCGGCTCGCGCTCGCGGGCGACGAGCAGCAGGTCCGCGCCCAGGGCGGCGAGCTCGCGGGCGCAGGCGAGGCCGATGCCGCGGGAGGCGCCGGCGATCAGCGCCGTTTGCCCGCGAAGCGACCAGCGCTCCGGGAGTTCCTCGGTCACCGGGGTAGGATAGCGGCGCCGGCTCCCTGCGACCGACCGCGATGCGCCGCCTGCCTTGGCTGCTGCTGCCTCTGCTCGCCGCCTGCGCGGCGGAGGACTGCCCGCCCGATCCCGCCGCGCTCGGCCGCGAGGAGGGCCGCGAGGGGCTGGCGGCGAGCCTGCCGAGCGCCCGCTGCCCGCTCGCGGGCGAGCGCCTGCTCGCCTACCAGGCGGCCTACCGCCAGGGGCTGTCGGGCTACTGCAGCGGCAGGCGCGGCTGGATCGAGGGCCAGCGCGGGCGCGAGGATCCCGCCCCCTGCCGGGAGAGCGAGCACCCCGACTTCGTGCAGGCCCTGCGCCTCGGCGCCGAGTACGCGCGCTTCGCCACCGAGGTCGAGGGATTGCGGCGCGAACTCCAGCACCTGCCCGCGGACGGGCAGGCGGAAGCGGTCCGCCGCATCCAGCGGGCGCTCGCCGAGATGGAGGCGATCCGCGGGGTGGCCACGGTGCGGGGCTGGACCGGGAGCCGCGGGGACGGGCCCGGCTGAGGTGTCGCGCCCGCGGCGGCCTCCCGCGTTGTCGAGGGAGGATCGCCGCGGGGGCGGCATTCGCCCGCGCCGGCCCTCGACGACGCGAGGCAGGCCGCGTGCTACCCTGCGTGCCCCTCCGCGCCGCGAGGTCCCCGGCGATGAGCGCCCTGCCCCTGCTCGCCCTGCTCCTGCTCGCCCAAGGCGAGGGGAAGCCCGCCTGGAACGTCAACGACCCGCCGGGCCCCAAGCGGACCGTCCGCTTCACGGTCGAGGAGGGGACCTGGATGAACCTCGACGTGTCCCCGGACGGCCGACGGATCGTCTTCGACCTGCTCGGAGACCTCTACCTGCTGCCGATCGAGGGCGGTGAGGCGCAGCCGCTGCTCGTCGAGCACGCCCACGCCATGCACCCGCGCTTCTCGCCCGACGGGCGCTTCGTCGCCTTCACCTCCGACCGCGGCGGCGGGGACAATCTGTGGATCCTGCCGGTCGCGGGCGGCGAGCCGCGGCAGGTGACGCGCGAGGACTACCGGCTGCTCGCGAATCCGGTGTGGACGCCGGACGGGGAGTACCTGATCGGGCGCAAGCACTTCACCTCGACCCGCTCGCTCGGTGCCGGCGAGATGTGGATCTACCACCGCTCCGGCGGCTCCGGGCTGCCGCTCACCTCGCGCAAGAACGACCAGCAAGACGTCAACGAGCCGGCGCTCTCCCCCGATGGCCGCCACCTCTACTTCAGCGAGGACATGAGCGGCGGCGAGACCTTCGAGTACAACAAGAATCCGCACGGGACCATCTACGTCATCCGCAGGCTCGACCGGGAGAGCGGGGAGATCGAGGACCTGATCCGGATCCCCGGCGGCGCGGTGCGCCCCCAGCCCTCGCCCGACGGCCGCTGGCTGGCCTTCGTGCGCCGGGTGCGGGAGCGCAGCGTGCTCTCCCTCTTCGACCTGCGCAGCGGCGAGATCCGCGCGCTCTGGGACGGCCTCTCGCACGACCAGCAGGAGGCGTGGGCGATCCACGGCGTCTACCCCAACTACCAGTGGCTGCCGGACGCGAGCGCGATCGTGATCTGGGCGCGCGGCGGGCTGTGGCGGGTCGCGGTGCCGGAGGGGCGCGCGGAGCGCATCCCCTTCCGGGTCACGGTGGAGAAGACCCTGATCGAGCCGGTGCGCCACCGCTTCCGCGTGGAGCGCGAGCGCTTCCGCGCGCGGATGCTTCGCGATCTCGCGATCAGCCCGGACGGGCGCACGGCGGTGTTCCACGCCGTGGGCCGGCTGTGGCGGATGCGGCTGCCGGATGGCAGGCCGGAGCGGCTCACGCGCCGCGAGGGCGAGTTCGAGTATCAGCCCGCCTTCGCCCCTGACGGGCGCAGCCTGCTCTACGTGAGCTGGTCGGACGCGGAGACCAGCGCGATCCGCGAGGTCAGCCTGGACGGACGCCGCAACCGGCGGCTCACCGCGGCACCGGGCTTCTACGCCCACCCGAGCTACTCCCCGGACGGGCGCCGCATCCTCTACCAGCGCGGCCGACCGCACGGCCTGCTCGACTACCGATTCGGCCTCGAGTCGGGCATCTATGTGATGGAGGCCGACGGCAGCGCCGCGCGGCGGATCAGCCGCAACGGCTTCGCGCCGCAGTGGCACCCGCGCGGCGACCGGGTGTTCTTCCAGACCGGCCAGGGGCTCCAGCGCAAGCTCGAGAGCGTCGACCTCCACGGCGCCGAGCGGCGCGAGCACCTCGCGCTCAGGTACCCGACCGAACTCGCGGTCAGCCCCGACGGCCGCTTCGTCGCCTTCGTCGAGCACTTCGAGGTTTACGTCGCCGCCCTGCCCGAGACCGGACGGCCGGTCGAGCTCGGGCGCGAGAGCAAGGCCGTGCCGGTGGCGCGGGTGAGCGGCGACTCCGGCAGCGCGCCGGTGTGGTCGGCGGACGGCCGGCGGCTCCACTGGCTGCTCGGCCCCCGCCTCTACACCCGGGAGCTGCGCGAGAGCTTCGCCTTCCTCGAGGGCGCGCCGCAGCCGCTGCCCGAGCCCGGGCAGACGCCGTACCAGGAGATCGTCCTCGAGCTGCCGGTGGAGCGCCCGCGGGGCCGGCTCGCGCTCAGGAACGGCACCATCCTCACCCTGCGCGGCGAGGAGCGGATCGAGCGCGGCACCGTGCTCATCGAGGGCGACCGGATCGCCGCGGTCGGGACCGGGGTGGAGGTGCCGGCGGATGCCAGGGTGCTCGATCTCGAGGGCCGGACGGTGATCCCGGGGCTGATCGACGTCCATGCCCATGCCTCCCACTTCCACCGCGGCATCTCGCCGCAGGCCAACTGGGCCTACGAGGCCAATCTCGCCTACGGCGTCACCACCCTGCACGATCCCTCGGCGGACACCGAGACCGTGTTCTCCCAGGCGGAGCTGGTCAAGGCGGGGCTCACCGTCGGGCCGCGCATCTTCTCGACCGGCACCATCCTCTACGGGGCCGACGGCACCATCCGCGCCCAGGTGAACAGTCTCGAGGACGCCCGCGCCCACGTGCGCCGGCTGGCCGAGGTGGGGGCGATCTCGGTCAAGAGCTACAACCAGCCGCGGCGCGACCAGCGGCAGATGATCAACCAGGCGGCGCGGGAGCTCGGCCTCAACGTGGTGATGGAGGGCGGCAGCACCTTCATGCACAACCTGACGATGCTGCTGGACGGCCCCACCGGGATCGAGCACAACCTGCCGGTGGCGCCGCTCCACGAGGACGTGCTCGCGCTCTGGTCGCGCACCCCGGTGGTCAACACCCCGACCCTCGTGGTGGCCTACGGCGGGCTCATGGGCGAGCTCTACTTCTACGATCGCGATCAGGTCTTCGCCGAGGAGCGGCTGCTGCGCTTCTACCCGCGGGAGCTGATCGACCCGCGCGCCATCCGCCGCCAGACCGCGCCCGACTGGGACTACTACCACCGCGAAGTGGCCCGGGCGAAGCGGGCGCTGGCCGCGCGCGGGGTGCGGATCGCGGCCGGCGGCCACGGTCAGCTCCAGGGCCTGGCCCTGCACTGGGAGCTGTGGCTGCTGGCGCAGGGCGGCTTCGCCCCGCTCGAGGCGCTGCGCGCCGCGACCCTGCACGCCGCGGAGTACCTCGGCCTGGCCGAGGACCTGGGCACGATCGAGCCGGGCAAGCTCGCCGACCTCGCGGTGCTCGACGGCGACCCGCTCGCCGATCTGCGGAACAGTGCGCGGGTGCGCTGGGTGGTCAAGAACGGCCGTCTCTACGAGGCGGCGACGATGGCGGAACGGCTGACCGGCGAGCGGCCGCCGCCGGTCTTCTACTGGCAGCGGCATGGCGCGGCGGCGCTGCTCGGACCCGGCCTGTTCCACGGCGGGCCGAGCGGCCTCTGCCACTGTCCGGCCGGGCGGCGGTCGCCGCGCCGCGGAGCGAGCCATGAGCCGCGTGCGGCGCGGGCAAGGAGCCCTCTGCTAAAGTGCCGGACGGTGCGTGCAGGCTGAGACCCGGCTCGTGACCCTCTCCCTCGGCGACGGACGGCGCTGGTCCGCGGCGGCGGTCGCGATCGCGACCGTGGGCCTTGCCGCCCTGGCGCTGTGGCTCGGCTACCGGCTGCTGCTGCTCGCCTGGACCGGGATCGAGCTCGGGCGGCTGCAGCCGCCCCCCGCGCCCGCCGCCCTCGCCGAGGTCCCCGCCGGCCCGCCGCCGGCGCAGTCCCTCGCCGCCTGGCACCTCTTCGGCGACGCCCTGGGCGGCGGTGTGCACGCGGCGACTGGCCGGAGGCTCCCGAGACCTCCCTCGCCCTCGAGCTGCGCGGCGTGCTCGCCGAGGCCGACCCCCGGCAGGGCCTGGCGCTGATCGCCGAGCGCGGCGCGCCGGCGCGCCGCTATCGGGTCGGCGACCGGCTGCCCGGGGAGGCGGAGCTCGTCGCCGTCCATGCCGATCGCGTCCTGCTGCGCCGCGCGGGGGTGGAGGAGACGCTGCGCCTGCCGCGCGCGGCCGGCGGAGCGGCGCCGGGCGGCGGGCGCGGCGGGCGCGGCCGCCCGCCCGGGCGGTGGCGTCGACCGGTTTCGCGCCGGTGCTGCTGCCCGGGCGTCGAGCTGATGCCGGCGATCGAGGCGATGCGGCTCGAGCCGGAGACGCTGGCCCGCGAGGTGACGGTGCTGCCCGTCTTCGAGGGCGGCCGGCTGGCCGGGGTCCGTCTTTCGGGCGGGCGACAGGCGGAGCTGGTCCATCGCCTCGGCGTGCTGCCGACCGACGTCATCACCGCCGTCGACGGCGTCCCCCTCGACAGCCTCGAGCGCGGCCAGGAGATCCTCGAGCGGCTGCGCGGCGCGCGGCAGGCGACGGTGACCGTCCGTCGCGACGGCCGCGAGCAGAACCTCCACCTCAGGCTCGAGCGTTGAGCCCATGCGCCTCATCACCGCGATCCTGCTCGCCCTGCTGCTCGCCCCGCGCGGCGCCGCTCGCCGCGCCCGGCGGCGGAGGGCCACACCCTCAACCTGCGCGGGGCCGACATCCACGCCCTGGTCGAGACGGTCGCGGAGATCACCGGCCGTGGCTTCATCGTCGATCCCGGGGTCGAGGGGCAGGTGACCGTGGTCTCGGCCCAGCCGATGAGCCGGGAGCAGGTCTGGGAGAGCTTCCTCGCGGTGCTGCGCGCGCATGGCTACGCCGTGGTCCCCGCCGGGCCGCTGTGGCGGGTGACCCCCGAGCCCAAGGCCCGCGCCGAGGGGCCGCCGCTCGCCGAGAGCGCGGAGGCCGATGCCATGGTCACGCGGGTGCTGGAGCTTCGCCATCTCGCCAGCGGCGAGGCGCTCAACCTGCTCCGGCCCCTGCTCTCGCCCAACGTCCAGCTCGCGGCGCATCCGGGCAGCAACGCGCTGGTGGTCACCGATCGCGCCGCGAGCGTGGCGCGGATCGAGCGCCTGCTGGCGCGCATCGACCAGGCCGCCGCCGAGGGCGGCGCCGAGGTGATGCCGCTCGCGCACGCCTCGGCCGGCGAGCTGGCGCGCATCCTCGGCGGGCTCTACGGCAACGAGGGCCTGAGGGCGGTGGCCGACGAGCGCGCCAACGCGCTGGTGCTCTCCGGCGAGCGCGCCGTGCGGCTGCGCGCGCGCAGCCTCGCCGCGCACCTCGACCTGCCGCCGCCGGAGGCGGCCGGCGGCACCGAGGTGCTGTTCCTGCGCTACGCCGAGGCCGAGGCGCTGGTGCCGCTGCTCGCCGAGCTCGCCAAGGGCTTCGCCCCGCCTGCCGCCGAGGGCGCGCGCGGGGTGAGCATCCAGGCCCACCGCGAGACCAACGCCCTGATCCTTAGCGCCCCGCCGGCGGTGCAGCAGGCGCTGCTCGCGATCGCCCGCCAGCTCGACGTGCGCCGCGCGCAGGTGCTGATCGAGGCGATCATCGTCGAGCTCGCGGACGAGGCGACCCGTGAGCTCGGCGTGCAGTGGCAGTCCACGGACCTCCGCAACACCCCGGGCGGCGGCCTCGGCGAGGGCGTGATCGGCGGGACGAACTTCCCCGGGCCGGGCGGCGCGGGCGGGATCCTCGCCGCCGCGGTCAACCCGCTCTCGGTGGGCCCGGGGCTCAACGTCGGCTACGTGCGCGGCACGCTCAGGCTGCCCGGCTCTGACCGCGAGATCCTGCAGATCGGGGCGCTGATCCGGGCGCTGGCCGCGGAAGGCCGGGCGAACATCCTCGCCACCCCCTCGGTGATGACCCTCGACCGCCACAAGGCGGTGTTCAAGGCCGGCCAGGAGGTGCCCTTCGTCACCGGGCAGTTCGTCAACACCGGCGGCGGCAGCAACCAGCCGCAGAACCCCTTCCAGACCATCGACCGGCGCGACGTCGGCATCACCCTCACCGTGACCCCCCACGTCAACGAGGGCGACATGGTGCGGCTGGACATCGCCCAGGAGGTCTCCTCGCTCGGCCAGCAGCCGGCGGGGGCGGTGGACCTGGTGACCAGCAAGCGCGAGCTCAGCACCAGCGTGATCGTGCGCGACGGGCGAGCTCCTGGTGCTCGGCGGCCTGATCAGCGAGCAGGTGCAGCGCAGCGTGCAGCGGGTGCCGGCGCTGGGCGACATCCCCGTGCTCGGCAACCTCTTCCGCTACCGCTCGGTCAAGACCGAGCGGCGCAACCTGATGGTGTTCCTGAGGCCCACCATCCTGCGCGACCCCGCCGCCGAGGCCGCGCTCTCGAGCGAGAAGTACAACCGCATCCGCGCCGAGCAGATCCGCGCCCGCGAAGGCGGCGGGGGCGGGCCGGAGCCGCTGCTCCCGGAGCTCCCCGCGCGGGCGTCGCCCGAGGACGGCGAGGGATGAGCGCGCCGCCGCGGCCGGGCTTCGCCTTCGCCAAGCGCCACGGGGCGACGCTCGCCGAATGGGCGGGCGAGCGGGCGCGGGTGATCTGCCGCAGCGACTGCTCGCCCCTGGCGCTGGTGGAGCTGCGGCGCTTTCTCGGCGTGCCCTTCGCGCTCGAGGAGCTGCGACCGGCCGATTACGAGCGCCGGCTGCGCGAGCTCTACGAGGGCGGGCGCGAGGCCGAGCTCGCCGCCCTCGAGCTCGACGGGGCAGGAAGCCTCGACGAGCTCGCGGGTGCGCTGCCGGAGCCCGAGGACCTGCTCGAGAGCGAGGACGACGCCCCGATCGTGCGCTTCATCAACGCCCTGCTCGCCGAGGCGGTGCGCGCGGGGGCCTCCGACATCCACATCGAGCCCTTCGAGCAGCGCCTGCGGGTGCGCTTCCGGATCGACGGCGTGCTCGAGGAGGTGATCTCGCCCGCGCGGGCGGTCGCGGCGGCGGTGGTGTCGCGGATCAAGGTGCTCGCCAAGCTCGACATCGCCGAGAAGCGCCTGCCCCAGGACGGCCGCATCGCGATCAAGGTGGCGGGTCGGCCGGTGGACGTCCGCGTCTCCACCATCCCGGTCGGCCAGGGCGAGCGCGTGGTGCTGCGCCTGCTCGACAAGCAGGCCGGACGGCTCGAGCTCGCCGGGCTCGGCATGGATCCGGCGACGCTGGCGCGGCTCGACGCCCTGATCCACCGCCCGCACGGCATCCTGCTCGTCACCGGGCCCACCGGCAGCGGCAAGACCACGACGCTCTACGCCGCGCTGCAGCGGCTCAACGACGGCAGCCGCAACATCCTCACCGTCGAGGACCCGGTCGAGTACGACCTCGACGGCATCGGCCAGACCCAGGTGAACCCGCGGGTGGACATGAGCTTCGCGCGCGGGCTGAGGGCGATCCTGCGCCAGGACCCCGACGTGGTGATGGTGGGCGAGATCCGCGATCTCGAGACCGCGCAGATCGCGGTGCAGGCCTCGCTCACCGGCCACCTCGTGCTCTCCACCCTGCACACCAACTCGGCGGTGGGGGCGGTGACCCGTCTTCGCGACATGGGGGTGGAGACCTTCCTCCTCGCCGAGAGCCTGATCGGCGTGCTCGCCCAGCGGCTGGTGCGGCGGCTCGTGCCCGAGCAGCGCGAGGCCTATCGCGCGGGCCCGGCGGAGTGCGCCGCCTTCGGCGTTCCCGCGGAGCCGGCGCCGCTGCTCTACCGGCCGCGTCCGGACGCCCGTCCCGGCTACCGCGGCCGCACCGGCATCTACGAGCTGCTCGAGATCGACGAGGAGGCGCGCCGGCTGATCCACGACGGCGCGGCCGAGGCCGCGATCCTCGCCCAGCTCAGGCCCCGCTGCCCCTCGATCCTCGCCGACGGCTGGCAGAAGTGCCTCGCCGGAATCACCAGCGTCGAGGAGGTGCTGCGCGTCACCCGCGAGGACTAGCCGTGGCCTCCGGACCGTCCCTTCGCTTCCGCCTGATCCTCGCCTTCTACCTCGGCGGGCTGATGTCGCTGCTCATGTCGGGGGTGATCACCCTGCTCAACCTCGGCCTCGTCGCCGACTTCGGCGCCCGCTGGCTTCGCGCCTGGCTCCCCGCCTGGGCGGTGGCGAGCCCGGTCGCCTTCCTCGTCGCCCCACTCGCCCAGCGGCTCGCCCGCGCCACCGAGGCCCTGCTCGGCCGCTGACGCCGAGGATCCCGCGCCTAGGGACCGGAGCCGCAGAAGCGATCGGGCGAAGGGCGCGCTGGGGCGGCGCTCCCGTCGCGGGGGAGCCGCCCGCGGCGCGAGCGGGGCGCGGGCGCGGCGGGCCTCAAGGGCGCGCGATGGAGCGCGAGGTCGGCGCGCCGGATCGTCGCCCCGGGCGGCCCGGAGCCGATCGCCTCGGGGGCCGCGCTCGCCCTCGCCCGGCGCGAGGCCGCGGCGGTGGCCGGCACCGGTGAGGGGTCGGTGCCGCCGGAGGCTCGCGACGCTCGCCGGGCACCGGCGATGCCGCGTGCGGCTGGCCGGGCACGGGGGCAGGCGTTCCGGCTCAGCCACGCGGAGCTCGGCAGGGCCAGTCCGAGGATCGCCATCCCTCCGGAGGCCCGGACTGGCGGAGGGGGGCGAGGCCGAAGGCGGCGCGGGCGCGATCCGCGGCCGGCGCGGCCCTGCGATTGGCGGTCGGGGATCGGCCGCGCGGCGGCGACCGCGGGGGCGAGTCGGCGGCCATGGCACGCCGCGACCGTGCGCCGCTCGGCGGCGGCCGCGGCCCCCGGGCGCCACGGCGGGCCGGGCGAGGAGGAGGCCGACGACTGCCCGCAGGCCAGCCCCGTGACCCGAGGCGCGGCGCGGTCAGGAGGCGGCGGCGCGAGTGCGCGAGCGGCTCCGGGACTCCTCGACCATCGTCCCTCCCGGCGCGATCGGAGCTTGCCGCCGCCCGGGCGGCGCGCCGCGGGGAGCTCCCGCACCGAGGGTGGCCGGTGCTCCGATGCCACGCGGCGGCGCGCGGGGTGGCTGCGATCCGCAAGGCGCAGGCGCAGCGCGGCGAGCATCGCGGTCAAGGCCAGCCACAGCCAGGCCGGCAGCAGGCCGCGGGCTTCCGGGAACAGGAAGGGCACGGCGAGGGCGAGCAGCAGCGCGGTCTCGAGGGCGATGGCAAGCACGTCGGCGGGCTCGGGCGAGGATTGCGCCCCCGAGCCTGCCCCGCCCCGGTCTCAGGGAGCGCGACGCGCGGTCCCGCCGGCCGCGGCCACCAGGGGCGCGAGGGGGTCGGGCGGCTCGCCGAGGAAGCGTCGGAGCCGCTCCGCGAGCGGCTCGACCTCGCCGGGGGCGAGGACCTCGGCGATGAAGTCGGCGCCGCTTCGCCCGCGCGCCAGGGCCGCCATCACCTGCCGGGCCAGGCCCTCGGCCCAGAGGTAGCCGTAGTAGCCGGCCTCGTAGCCGCCGCCGAAGAGGTGCCCGAAGTGGCAGGGCAATCGATCCCAGGCCGGCACCGGCAGCAGGGCGGTGTCGGCGCGGATGCGCGCGAGCAGGGCCAGCGGATCGGCGGCGGGATCGAGGTGCAGCTCGAGATCGAAGCGGGCGAGCTCGACCTGGCGCAGCAGCGACAGCGCGCGGTCGAGCCCGAGGCCGGCGAGCAGCCGCTCGGCGAGGCCGGCGTCCAGCGGCTCCTCGGCGCCGGCGCAGGCGCCGAGCGCCTCCGGGCTGCGCGCCAGGCTCTCGAGGAGCATGCTCGGCAGCTCCACCCCGTCGAAGGGGGCGCCGCCGGTGCCGGCGAGGCTGGGCCAGCCGCTGCGGTCGCAGGCCTCGTGGACCAGGTGGCCGAACTCGTGGAACAGGGTGAGCAGCTCCTCCGGCGCCAGCCGGGGCGCTCGGCCGGCGGTGCCCGGGAGGGCATCCGCGACCAGCGCGGCGAGCGCCGGCCGGTCGGCACGGCCGGGCCGCCAGGCCTCGGCCCACGCGCCATCCTGCTTGCCCGGCCGCGCCTCGAGGTCGAGGAGCACCAGCGCCAGCGTCGCCCCGTCGGCGCCGCGCAGCGCCCACCACGAGGCCCCCTCGTAGGCCGGCAGCGCCGCGGGGGCGAGATCGAGTCCGAAGCGGTGGAGGAAGCGGGCGATCCCCGCCAGGGCGGTGTCAAGGGGAAAGCGGAAGCCCGGGGGATCGAGTCCGAGCGCCTCTCGCCGCAGGCGCGCGAGCACCCACTCGAGATCCCAGGGGGCGAGGTCGCCGAGCCCGAGCCGCCGCCGCGCGAAGTCCCGGAGTCGCTCGAGCTCGCGCTCGGCGAGGGGGCGGAGGGCCTGCCCGAGCTCGCGGAGGAAGCCGAGCGCGGTCTCCGGGCGTTCGGCCATGCGCTCCTCGAGGAAGACCTCGTGCGCCGGGCTCGGCTGCCCGAGCAGCGCCGCGCGCTCGGCCCGCAGCGCCAGGATCCGCCGCAGCCGCGGGCCGTTGTCGCAGTGCCGGGGATGCCCGAGCTCCGAGGCGCGCACCGCACGCGCCCGGTAGATCTCCTCGCGCAGTCCGCGGTCGGGGGAGCGCTCGAGGACGAGCCGCGCCTCCGCGGCGCGAAGGCCGAGGCGCAGGCCGCCTTGGCCCGCGGCGCGGGCGGCGGCCTCGAGCGGCGCGCGCTCCTCCGGGGCGAGATCGGGGAGGGCGGCGGCCTCGACCTCGAGGGCGAAGGCATCCTCGGCCTCGGTCACCGCGTACTCGTACTCCGCCTCGAGCCGGGCGAGCTCGCGGTCGATGGCGAGCAGCCGGGCGCGGTCGGCCTCCGGCAGCCCGGCGCCGGCGGCGCGCAGCGCCCGCGCCCAGCGCTCCGCCACCGCGCGCTCGGCCGCGCCGAGCTCCTCCTCCGCGAGCACCCGCGCCACCGCCGCGAGCAGCCGGGGATCGCGCCCCTCCGCCGCGAGCTGCGCCGTGCGCTCGTCGAGCAGGCGGTCGTGGAGGGCCCGGAGGCCGGCGTCGCAGCGCACCCGGTTGAGGTGGGCGAGGGGCGCGAAGCGCTCCTCGAGCCGCGCCTCGCTCGCCTCGAGCGCTCCGATCAGGGCGTGGAAGCGGGGCCGGCCCGCGGCGAGCGCCGCCTCGCGGTCGACGGCGCGCCGCGCGAGCTCGGCCCGCACCGCGAGCGCCGCGGCGGCAGGGTCGAAGCGCTGCAGATCCGGGATCGGGACGCTCATGCCTTCGCCTCCGGGCGGGCCTAAGATGCCGGAAGCGGGAGGGAGGAGCCATGACCGCGGCGGCGGGCGACGATGCCCTGGTCCAGGCGCTCGCCGGAAGCGCCTTCTTCGGCGGGCTCGAGCCGCACGTGCTGGCGCGGCTGCTGCGCGACGCCGAGCGTCGGTCGCTCCGCGGCGGGGCGCTGCTGTTCCGGGCCGGGGAGGCGGCCCGCTCGATGGGCTACGTGGTCGCCGGCTGCCTCGGCGTCTTCGCCGGCCCCGAGGCCACGGGCCCCCTGCTCGGGCGGATCGGGGCCGGCGAGACCGTCGGCGAGATGGGGCTGCTGAGCGGCCGGCCGCGCAGCGCCACGGTGGTCGCGCTCCGCGACACCGAGCTGCTCGAGTTCTCGCGCGCCTCCTTCGAGCGCCTGATCGACACCCATCCGCGCGCCCTGCTCGAGCTCGCCCGGATCCTGATCCGCAGGCTCGAGCGCCGGGAAACCGCGGAGCGGGATGCCGTTCCCCGCACCCTCGCCCTGCTGCCGCTCGAGGGCGCGGCGGCGGGAGAGGCCGCAGAGCGGCTGGCCGCGGCGCTCGCGCCCCTCGGGCCGACCCACGTGGTCGCTCCCGAGGAGCGGGGACGGCCCGCCGGCTGGTTCTCCGAGCTCGAGCGCCGGCATCGCTTCGTTCTCTATCCCGGGGATCCCGCGGCACCGGGCTGGGACTTGTTCTGCGCCCGCCAGGCCGACCTTGAGCTCTGGGTCGGCGGCCTCGAGGCCGGGCGCTGGCGGGTTCCCGTGCCGCCCGCGCCCTGGCGGCCGCGCTGGCTTGCCCTGCTCGCGGAGCGGATCCCGAGGGGCCTCGGCGCGCGCGGCCGCGCGCTGGGTGCCGAGCGGGTGCTGCCGGTCGCGGCCGCCGGAGGCTGGGCGCGGCTCGCGCGGCTGGTCGCGCGGCGCGGGGTCGGGATCGTGTTCTCGGGCGGCGGCGCGCGCGGCTTCGCCCACGTCGGGATGCTCCAGGCCCTCGCCGAGGCTGGGATCGAGGCCGACGCCGTGGGCGGCTCCAGCATCGGGGCGGTGGTCGCGGCGGGCGTGGCCTGCGGCTGGTCGCTCGCCGAGATCACGGCGCGCTTCCGGGACGCCTTCGTGCGCAGCAACCCGCTCGGCGACTACACCGTGCCCTTCGTCGCCCTGACCCGGGGAAGGCGGGTGAGCGAGCGGCTGAGGGCGCACTTCGGCGGCGTCGACGTCGAGGACCTCGACCTGCCCTTCTACGCGGTGGCCACCCGGCTGGGGGCGGGCAGCGCGCGGGTCTTCGCGGAGGGCCCCCTGTGGCTGGCGCTCCGCGCCTCGACCGCGATCCCGGGGCTGCTGCCGCCGGTGTTCCACGAGGGCGAGGTGCTGGTCGACGGCGGGGTGGCGGACAACCTTCCGGTCGCTCCGATGCGCGCGCTCGCCCCCGGGCGGATCGTCGGGCTCGAGGTCGCGGGCGACTTCCGGTTGCGCTCGAGCTGGGACGAGACCGAGCTGCCCCCGCTGCCGCGGATGGTGCTCGAGTGGTTCCGCGGCAGGCGCCGGCACGACATCGCGCGGATCCTGCTCCGCGCCGGGATGGTGAACAGCGAGGCCGCCCTCGCCGCCGCGCGGGAGCGGCTCGACCTGCATCTGCGCCCACCGCTCGACGGCCTCGACCTCCTCGCCTGGCGCGACCTCGACCGCATCGTCGAGGCAGGCTACCGCTACGCCTCGGAACGGCTCCGCGGGATGCGGCTGTCCCTCGCCTCCTGAGCCTCGGGCATCCCGCCATCGCCGGGTGCGAGGTTATGCTCGGTGCTCCCCACCGGTGGGCCCGCCATGGTTCCTGCCCTGCTCGCGTTGCTCCTCGCCGCGCCCTTCCGGGTCGAGACCGTCGCCGAGGGGCTCGAGCACCCCTGG
This sequence comes from Lysobacterales bacterium, assembly GCA_033582715.1. Taxonomy (GTDB): domain Bacteria; phylum Pseudomonadota; class Gammaproteobacteria; order Xanthomonadales; family BPKI01; genus BPKI01. Next base: position 263,061 of record JAVQZZ010000001.1, read on the forward strand.
TCGATCGCCTTCCTGCCGCACGGGGAGGTGCTGGTGACGGAGCGGGCGGGTCGGCTGCGGCGAATCCGCGAGGGGCGGCTGCTGCCCGAGCCGGTCGAGGGGCTGCCTGCGGTCTACGCCCGCGGCCAGGGCGGGCTGTTCGAGGTCCTGCCGCATCCGGACTTCGCCCGCAACCGGCTGCTGTTCCTGAGCTTCGCCGAGGGCGAGGCGCGCGCGAACCGCACCGCCCTCGCGCGGGCGCGCTACGTCGGAGGGCCGGCTCGAGGAGCTCGAGGTGATCTTCCGCGCCGAGCCGGCCAAGGCGGGGCCGGCCCACTTCGGCGGGCGGATGGCATGGCTGCCCGACGGCACCCTGCTGCTCGGCCTAGGCGATGGCTTCGACCAGCGCGAGGCGGCCCAGGACCTCGGCAGCCACCTCGGCAAGATCCTGCGCCTCGCCGGCGACGGCTCGGCCCCGGCGGACAACCCCTTCCGCAGCCGGGAGGGGGCGCTGCCGGAGATCTACTCCTACGGCCACCGCAACGTGCAGGGACTGGTGGTCGACGGCGGGGCGGTCTACGCCCACGAGCACGGGCCGAGGGGCGGCGACGAGCTCAACCGCATCGTGCCTGGCGGCAACTACGGCTGGCCCCTCGCGACCTCGGGCGTCGACTACTCCGGGGCCCTCGTCACGCCCTACCGCCGCTATCCCGGCACCGTCGCCCCGCTCGTCGAGTGGACGCCCTCGATCGCACCCGCCGGCCTCATCCGCTACCGCGGGGCGATGTTCCCGGAGTGGCGGGGCGATTTCCTGATCGCCGCCCTCGCCGCGCGCGAGCTCAGGCGCGTGCGCCTCGACGCCGAGGACCGCCCGCTCGAGCAGGAGAGCCTGCTCGGCGAGCTCGGGGAGCGCCTGCGCGAGGTGCGCGAGGCGCCCGACGGCGCGGTGTGGCTCGCCACCGATGCCCGCGCGGGCCGGGTGCTGCGCCTGGTGCGGGCGGAGGCGCCCTGAGCGCGGCTGACGCGGCGGCCGGCGTCCCGCCGCTCAGCGCGGCGCGAGCAGCTCGTCGAGCGCCCGCTCGAGTTCGGGGAGCAGGGGCCGGAAGCCGGCGAGCTCGGGGTGGCCGAGGAAGGCGTCGAAGTGCTGGACCTCGGGGAGCTCGCGATACTCGAGGCGTGCCCCGGAGGCGCGGGCCAGCTCGGCGTAGGGGCGGCTGCTGAGCGCGGCCGGGATCAGGGCGTCCTCGCGGCCGTGGATCAGGATCACCGGCACCGGCGGCAGCCTTCCGCTCACCCGCGTCGCCGCCACCGCCTCGCGCAGCGCCCTGGCCTCCTGCCCCCCGCCGGTGGCGAGTTCGCGCAGGCACAGCAGCCCCGGCAGGAAGGGGTCGGGCGGCGCGGCCTGCGCATCGAGGAGGCCGATCTCGCCCGAGGGGGCGAGGCCGTTGGCGTTCGCCCACCACAGCGCGCGCTCGCTCGGCGTGGCCGGGCGCGGTACGCCGGGAGCGGCGAGGACGGCGACGCGGTAGCCGCAGGGCATCGCCGCGGGGCCGCGGCGCAGGTAGGCGGAGGCGTAGCTCGCCGCCACCGTGCGCCACAGGTCGAGGGTGACGTTCATGGCGGCGAGTGCTGAGCGAGGGTTCGTCGAATCCGGCGGCGAGGAGCTCGGCGCGGGCGGCCGCCGCTGCGGCCGCGGCCGGTCCTGGAGGCAGCAGGCCGCGGCGCTGGAGTTCCGCGCAGCGCAGGGCCGCCGCGGGCGCGAGCAGCGGATTGTCGCGGGCGAAGGGTGCTGCGGCGGCCGCGGGATCGGCGAGCAGGCAGGGCTGCAGCAGGGCGGCGAGGGTGGCGTACTCGTAGAGCGCCGGACGGCCGGGGACGGCGAGGTTGGGTGCCCCCAGCACGGCGCCGTCGAAGATCCCCTCGCGGTCCTGCTCGAGGGCGTGGACCAGCGCCGCCGCCCCGTTCGAGATCCCGAGGCCGAGGATGCGGGTGTTCTCCGGCGTGAAGGGGGCGAGCTCGGGGAAGGCAAGCGCGAGCGCGTGCAGGCCGAAGGCGGCGGCCTGCAGCGCATGCCGGCCCCAGTCGGCTTCGGGATGGTCGCCGGAGTGCGCGTGCTTGAGGGCGAGCAGCGGCTCCCCGCCGGTCCCGGGCGGCGGCTCGAAGGCGAGCGGCGCCTCGCCCCGCCGCGCGCGGGTGCCGTCGAGGGCCGCGCCCTCGTCGGCGGCGAGGTCGAAGACGTCGCTTCCCGCACCCTTGTCGGTGGTCGCGACCGCGCAGCCGCGCGCGAGCGCGATCGCGGCCAGCGCCTGGGCGCCATAGATCCCGCGCGAGCCCGAGACCGGGGCCACGACCAGGCAGCGCCGGGCGCGGTCGAAGCCGTCGGGCACCTGGGCCATCACCCGGTGCGGCTGGCGCGCCCCGGGCACGCGCGCGAAGGCGCGGTACTCCCGGCCGGGCACGCGGGCGAGGCGCGCGTAACCCTCCCCGTACTGTCCCGGCCGCAGGTCGGCGAGGCCGCGCAGATTGTGGTGGATGGCGAGCGCGCCGGAGCTCCGCCGCCGACGGACGGGCGGGATCGGCCGGGGCCGGGGGCGGGGCGCGGAGCCCCGCGAGGCCGAGCCCGGCGCTGGCGAGATCGTCGCCCTCGCGATGCTCGGTGACGAGCAGTGGCGAGGCCAGGAAGGGCAGCGGGGGCGAGGGGTCGGTCATGGCGGGGGCGGCGGTCTCCTCGCGGCGGCAGCCCGGAAGCGCGAGGACGGCCGAGAGCAGCAGCGGCAGGACGCGGATCATGCGCCAAGCCTAACGCCAACGTCGCCCCGGTCGGATTGGCCGATGGTCGCAGCCCGAGGGGCGATGCGACCAAGGTGCGGGGCGCGGCGGCCCTGGCGGTGCTAGCGTTGGAGGCGCTCCACCGACGAGGCCTCCTCCCATGTCTCCACGCCGCGAACGGATCCTGGTCACCGGCGCCGGCAGCGGCATCGGCGCCGGCATCGCCCGCGAGCTCGCCCGCCAGGGCCATCACCTGCAGCTCACCGACCTCGCCCGGCGAGCCGGCATCGCGTCGAGCTGGCGGCCGGGATCCGGGCCGAGGGTGGCAGCGTCGAGGCCGCCGCTCCTCGACGTCGGCTCGCGACGAGGCGGTGGCGGCGGGGCTGGCCGCGCTCTCCGCGCCGCCCACGGTGCTGGTCAACAACGCCGGCCTGCAGCACGTGGCGCGCCTCGAGGAATTCCCGATGGCCAAGTGGGAGCAGCTGGTGCAGGTGATGCTGATCGGCGTGGCCCGGCTCACCCGCGCCGTGCTGCCGGCGATGCGCGCCGCCGGCTACGGGCGGATCGTCAACATCGGCTCGATCCACTCCCTGGTCGCGAGCCCCTTCAAGAGCGCCTACGTCGCCGCCAAGCACGGCCTGCTCGGCTTCGCCAAGGTGCTGGCGCTCGAGACCGCCGACTGCGACATCACCGTGAACACCGTCTGCCCGAGCTACGTCCAGACCCCGCTGGTCGAGCGCCAGATCGCCGACCAGGCGCGCAGCCACGGCATCCCCGAGGAGCGGGTGGTGCGGGAGATCATGCTGCGGCCGATGCCGAAGGGCGTGTTCATCACCTTCGAGGAGCTCGCCGGCATCGTCGCCTTCCTGATCTCGCCGGCGGCGCGCAACATCACCGGGCAGTGCATCGTGGTCGACGGCGGCTGGACCGCGCAGTGAGCGCCGATGCGGGTGCTGGTGGTCGAGGACCATCCGCTGTTCCGCGCCGCGCTGGCGCAGGCCATCGGCCGCGCGCTGGCGCCGACGGCGGTCGCCGAGGCGGCGAGCCTCGCCGAGGCCGAGCGCGAGCTCGCCGCCCATCCCGAGACCGAGCTCCTCACCCTCGATCTCGGCCTTCCCGACGGCGACGGCCTCGCCGCCCTCGCCGCGCTGCGCTGCCAGTTCCCGGCCGTGGCCTGCGTGGTGGTCTCGGCGCGCAGCGAGCCGGCGCTGATCCGGCGCGCGCTCGCCCACGGCGCCCAGGGCTTCATCCCGAAGAGCGCGACCCTGGCCGAGATCGAGGAGGCGCTGCGGGCGGTGGGCCGCCTCGAGACCTGGGTGCCGCCCGGCCTCCGCGCCGCGGTCGCCGCCGCCCGCGACCGCGAGGAGGAGGCGCTGGCGGCGCGGCTGCGCGGCCTCACCGCGCAGCAGTTCCGCGTCCTCGCCCTGATCGGCCAGGGCCTGCTCAACAAGCAGATCGCCGAGCGCCTCGGCATCGCCGAGCGCACGGTCAAGGCGCACGTGGGCGAGATCCTGGCCAAGCTCGGTGCGCGCAACCGCACCCAGGCGGGCCTGATCTACCAGCGGCTGGCGCTCGCGCCGCCCGGGGGCTGAGGCGGTCGCAGCCCCGAGAGCAGCGCGTGCAGCTTGAGCGCACGCACCGGCTTGGCGAGCAGCGGAAGCTCCAGGGCCCGGCAGCGCTCGGCGAGCGCCGCGGACTGGTCGGCGCTCATCATCGCCACCCGCAGCCGCCCCCTCGCCTCCCCGGCGAGCTCGAGCCCGGCGAAGGGCGCCCCGAGGTGGACGTCGAGCAGCGCGAGGTCGAACTCCCCGGCGGCGAGCCGCGCCCTGCCCTCCCCGAGGCTGCGGGCGAGCGCGGCCTCGACGCCCCAGGCGGCGAGCAGCGAGAGCAGGCCTTCGCCGAGCGCCGGATCGTCGTCGGCGACGAGCACCCGGAGCCCGGCCAGGGGCGGCGGGGCGAGCGCCTCCTCCGCCGGCCGGGGCGCGGGGCTCGCCAAGGGCAGCTCGACCGCGAACACCGTGCCGCGGCCGACGCGCGAGCGGAAGCGCAGCCGGTGCCCGAGCAGCGCCGCGAGCCGCTCGGCGATCGCGAGCCCGAGCCCCAGCCCGGGGCCCGAGGGCGCCGCGGGGCCGCGGCGGAAGGGCTCGAAGATGCGCTCGCGCAGCGCCTCGGGGATGCCGGGACCGGTGTCCCACACCTCGATCGCCAGCGCCGCGCCCCGCCGGCGCGCGGCGAGCAGCACCCCGCCGCGCTGGGTGTAGCGCAGCGCGTTGGCGAGGAAGTTCTGCACGATGCGGCGGAGCAGCGCCGGGTCGCTCTCGACCCAGGCCGTGCTCGGCCGGTAGCGGAGCTCGAGCCCGCGCTCGGCGGCGAGGGCGCGGGCCTCGGCGGCGAGCGCGTCGAGAGTCTCGGCCACCGGGAACACGGCGCGCCGCGGCCGGAGCGCGCCGCCCTCGAGCCTCGCGATCTCGAGCAGGCTGGCGAGGAGCGTGTCCACGGCGGCGAGGGCGCGGCGCAGCTGGCCGAGCAGGGCGCGGTCGGCGGGCTCGCCGAGCTGCGCCTCGAGCGCCTCGGCGAAGAGCTGGGCGGCGTTGAGCGGCTGCACCAGGTCGTGGGAGACCGCGGCCAGGAAGCGCGACTTCTCGGCATTGGCCTGCTCCGCCGCGAGGCGGGCGGACTCCGCCTCCCGGGTGCGCTCCGCCACCCGCTGCTCGAGGGTGTCGAGGGTCTGGCGCAGCGCCTCCTCGGCGCGGCGGAAGGCGGTGACCTCGGTGAAGGTGGCGACGTAGCCGCCGCCCGGCATCGGGTTGCCGCGGATCTCGATGATCGCGCCCCCGGGGAAGCGCCGCTCGCTCACGTAGGGGCTGCCCGCGCGCATGTGGGCGAGGCGCTTCGCCAGCTCGCGCTCCACGTCGACCGGGCCGAGCAGTCCCGCCTCGAGGTTGTGGCGGATCAGCGCCGCCACCGGGGTGCCGGCGGCGAGCAGGGCCGGGGGGTAGCGGAAGAGCTCGGCGTAGCGCCGGTTCCAGGCCACCAGCCGGAAGTCGCGATCGACCACGCTGATCCCCTGGCTCATGTTCTCGAGCGCCGTGGCGAGCAGCGCCTGGCTGAAGCGCGCCTGCTCGGTCGCCTCGCCCACGATCTCGGCCACCGCCTCGAGCGGGGCGGGCAGGCGGCGGGCGGCGGCGTCGAGCAGCAGCCGCGCCGAGGTCTGGCCGAGCACCGCGGCGAGGGCGTGCTCGATCTCGGCCTCGGCCGGCGGCTGTCCGCCGGCGAACAGGCGGGCGCTGCTGTCCCGGTCGAGGAAGCGCTCGGCGAGGGCGCGAAGCTCCGGCGCCGGCAGGGTGGGCCGGTGCGGCCGCGGGCGGCGGCGGGCGAGCCGGGCGGCGACGGCGGTGACGGCGAGGTTGACCGTGAGGCTCGAGAGCACCGCCCGGCTCAGCCGCTCGAGCCCGTCGAGACCGAGGAAGCCCTGCGGCGTGAGCCACGCCGGCAGCGCCTCGAGCTCCGCCCGCGGGCCGAGCGCGGTCGGCATGAAGAGCACGTAGGCCCAGGTCAGCACCCCGGCGAGGATCCCCGCCCCCACCGCGCGCGCCGGGAAGGCCGGCCGGTAGACCGCGACCAGCACCGCCGGGGCGAGCTGGGCGAAGGCGGAGAAGGCGAGCGCGCCGAGGTCGGCGAGCGCCTCGCTGGCCCCGAGGGCGCGGCTGTAGAGGTAGGCGGCGAGCAGCACCGTCGCGATCGCCGCGCGCCGCTCGAGCAGCACCAGGCCACGCAGGTCGCCGCGCGCCCCCAGCCGGCGCTCGAGGGCGAGCGGCGCCAGCCAGTGGTTGCCGATCATGATCGAGAGCGCGAGGCTGGCGAGGATCACCATCCCGGTCGCGGCCGAGAGCCCGCCGAGGAAGGCGAGCAGGGCGAGCCCCGGGCGGCCCTCGGCGAGCGGCAGGGCGAGCACGTAGAGGTCGGCGGGCAGGCGCTCGCCGAAGGTGGCGAGCCCGGCCGCGGCCAGCAGCGGCACCGGCAGGGCGATGGCGAGCAGGTAGGCGGGGAAGAGCCAGCGCGCGAGGCCGAGGTGGCGGGGGTCGCGGCACTCCACCGCGGCGACGTGGAACTGGTGCGGCAGGGTGAAGATCACCAGCGCCCCGAGCAGGACCAGGGCGAGGAAGCCGTCGCCGGCGCCGAAGTCCGGCAGCGTGCGCAGGTCCTCCAGGCGGCCGTGACCGACGGCGAGCAGGCCGACCGCGAGCAGGGCGAGCAGCTTGAGCAGGGACTCGAAGGCGATGGCGACCACCAGCCCGCTGTTGTGGGCGGTGGCCGCCGCCCGCCGGGTGCCGAAGAGCATCGCGAACAGGGCCATCGCCAGCGCCACCCACAGCGCCACGTCCTGCCAGGCCGGCGGGCTCTCGCCGAGGACCGGCGGCGGCGCGAGCAGCGCGAAGCTCATCGCCACCGCCTTGAGCTGGAGGGCGAGGTAGGGGACGGTGCCGAGCACCGCGATCAGGGTGATCAGCGCCGCGAGCCCGGTGCTCTTGCCGAGGCGCCCGGCGACGAAGTCGGCGAGGCTGGTGGCGTTGTCGGCCTTGGCCTGCGCCACGAGGCGGCGGAGGAAGGGCAGGGCGAGCAGGAACAGGAGGATGGTGCCGAGGAAGGTCGGCGGCAGCGGCCAGCCGTGGGTCGCGGCCTGGGCGACGGTGCCGTAGAAGGTCCAGGCGGTGCAGTAGACGGCGAGCGAGAGCGCGTAGATCGCCGGCCGCAGCCGTCCGAGGCGCTCGCCGTGGCGCTCGCCGAGCAGCGCCACCGCGAACAGCAGCGTCACCCAGGCAAGGCTGGCGAGGAGCAGGGTGCTCAGGCCCGGCATCGGCGTTCCCCGGGAGGAAGGATCGCGCGGAAGGGCACGGGACGGGGCGCGAGCGCGGCCAGCGCCGCGCGGCTCGGGACCCCGATGCCCTCGGGGCAGCGATGGGTGTAGAGCGTGACGTGGGGGAAGGGGCTCCCGAGGGCGAGGCCGGTGCGGGCGGCGAGACGGGCGCGCAGCCGCTGCTGGTCGGGCTGGCGGACCGGCAGGATCACGCTCGCCTCGAGCCCCTCGGCGCCCCGCCGCTCGATCAGCAGCGGCCGCCGCGTCCAGCGGAAGCGGAAGCGCAGCGGCGCGAGCAGCGCCGCCAGCGCCGCCGGGTCGAGGCCGCGCGCGGCGAGGGCCGCGAGCTGGTCGGCGGCGAGCAGGGTGAGGTGGAGCTCGGACTTGGGCGCGAAATGCCGCCCCCCGAGGACCACACCCGCCGGGGCGAGCGGGAAGGCGCGCGGCGGCAGCGGCAGGATCAGGCTGCCGCGGGGGCTCGGACGGGGCGGCTCGGGGCGCGGCATCGGGGAGCGGCCGGCGCGGGAGGCTTGCATTGTGCCCGCCCGGCCCCGAGAGTGGAGCGGTGCACGTCCCCCCCGAGCTTCGCGACGCCGATCGCCTGCGGGTGCTGCGCGCCCTGCTCGCGGCCGGCTGCGGCGCTGCTCTTCCTTTGGTGGCTGCGGGCGCTCGAGTGGGTGCTCGGGCACCCGCTGACCGGGCTCGGCGTTGCGTCCCGCGCGATCCCGGCGGCCTGATCGGGGTGCTGACCGCACCCCTGATCCACGGCTCCTTCGAGCACCTGCTCGCGAACAGCCTCGCGGTCTTCGCGCTGCTCGCGCTCGCCCTCTACGGCTATCCGCGCGCCACCGCCCGCGCGCTGCCGCTGATCTGGCTCGGCAGCGGGCTCGCGGTGTGGGCCCTCGCCCGCGACGCCGCGCACCTCGGGGCGAGCGGCCTCACCCACGGGCTGATGCTGTTCCTGTTCGCGCTCGGCCTGCTGCGCCGGGACCGGCTGGCGATGGCGGTGGCGCTGATCGCCTTCCTGCTCTTCGGCGGGATGCTGATGACCGTGTTCCCGCGCGAGCCCGGGGTGTCCTGGGAGTACCACCTCGCGGGTGCGCTGTTCGGGCTGCTCGCCGCGGTCCTCACCCGCCGGCTCGATCCGCCGCCGCCCGAGCCGCTCTACAGCTGGGACCTCGAGCCGGAGGACGAGGCGGAGGGCGCGGACGAGCTCGAGCCTCCGCGCCCCGCCGAGGTGCCCGCGCTCTGGCGGCGGCCCGAGCCCGAGCGCGGGGTGATCGTACCTTTCCCGCGCCCCCGGCGAGCGGCGGCGACCGCGGCGGCGGATCTCGGCCCCTGAGACGCGGCTTCGGCATCCTGCGATGGCGACTCACCGCGCAGGGAGCCTCCGTGACGCCATGGCTGATGCGTGCACTCATCCTCCTCGCCAGCCTCGCTGCTCGCGTCTCACGGGCTGCGGCTTGCATGTTCGACACCGATTGCCTTCCCGGCAGCCGCTGCCTGAAGCCGCCGATGCGCAGCTCTACGGGCTGTGGCGGCTCAGCCTCCTCGCCGGCAATGACCACGATCGGGAGCCGGTGTGGGCCCCTCGCGATCCTCGGGACGCTCGCGGCGAAACCTGCTCAGATTCGACCTGGTCTGCGGACATCGCGCAACCGCTGTCTCAAGCGTGCGGGGGCGCTGCGACGGCTGCGCTGCGACGACCGGCGCGCGCGTCGGCCGAGCTGGTCTACGGGGTTTGCGCGGGCGGCTCTTTCCCGGCAATGACACGATCGGGAGCCGGTGCGGGATCCCTTCGATCCGGGACGCCCGCGGCGAAACCTGCCAATTCGACCTGGACTGCGGCACCGCTGCTCAAGCGTGCCGGGCGCTCGAAGGCGTGTGCGTCGGCCGGCGCGATCGGCGCGGTTAACAAGGCGTTGACGAGCGCCGGGCCGGAGATCCGGTCGCCGGCTCGCGCAAGGCCGAGGGGCGGGACATTTCGGGGGAGGGGCAGGAGCCAGCCGCCTCGCGCGGGCCGCCGCGGAGGTGGCGATCGCCTCCGGACGGACAGGGGAGTTCAAGCGCCAGGGGTCGCCTCCCGAGCCCGCGCAGCGAGCAGGCGCTGCCGCTCCCGCCGGGCGGCGCCGACCATGTTCGCGAGCGCCGCCCGGGTCTCGGGCCAATCCCGGGTCTTGAGCCCGCAGTCGGGGTTCACCCAGAGCTGCTCCGGAGGGATCACCGCCGCCGCCCGCGCGATCAGCTCGGCGATCTCTTCCTCGCTCGGCACCCGCGGGGAATGGATGTCGTAGACCCCGGGACCGACCTGGAAGGGGACGCGGAAGCGGGCGAAGTCGGCAAGCAGCGCCATCCGCGAGCGGCTGGCCTCGATCGAGACCACGTCGGCATCCATGGCCGCGACCGCCTCGAGGATGTCGCCGAACTCCGAGTAGCACATGTGGGTGTGGACCTGGACCTCGTCGCCGGCGCCGGCCGCGGCGATGCGGAAGCACTCGACGGCCCAGCGCAGGTAGTCCGAGCGCTCCGCGCGCCGCAGCGGCAGGCCCTCGCGCAGCGCCGGCTCGTCGATCTGGATGATCGCGAGCCCCGCCTCGGCCAGCGCCGCGACCTCCTCGCGCAGGGCGAGCGCGAGCTCGAGGGCGGTGCGCTCGCGCGGCTGGTCGTCGCGGACGAAGGACCACTGGAGCATGGTGACCGGCCCGGTGAGCATCCCCTTCACCGGCCTGTCGGTGAGCGACTGGGCGTAGCGGCTCCAGGCCACGGTGAGCGGCTCGGTGCGGCGCACGCTGCCGAAGAGGATCGGTGGCCGCACGCAGCGCGACCCGTAGCTCTGCACCCACCCCGCCTGGGTGATGGCGAAACCCTCGAGGCGCTCGGCGAAGTACTCGACCATGTCGCTGCGCTCGAACTCGCCGTGGACCAGCACGTCGAGGCCGAGCCGCTCCTGTTCGCGGATGCATTCGCGGGTGCGCTCGCGCAGCAGCGCCTCGTAGGCCTTGGTCATCGAGGCGCCCGGCGCGCCAGGCGGCCCGTGCCTCGCGCAGCTCCGGGGTCTGCGGGAAGGAGCCGATGGTGGTGGTGGGCAAGAGCGGCAGCCGGAGTCGCTCGCGCTGCCGGAGCCTGGCGCTCGTGGTGGGGCGCGCGGCGGCCAAGCGTTCCGGACTCAGCGCGCGCCACCGCCTCGCGCACCGCAGGATCGTTCAGTCGCGGCGAGGCGCGCCGTGCGGAGAGCGCCCGTCTGCTGCTCGGCGAGGCGCTCGGCGGCGGCCTCGGGATCCGCGAGGGCGGTGGCGAGCAGCCTGAGCTCCTCGAGCTTCTGCACGGCGAAGGCGAGCCAGGACCGGAGCTCGGGATCGAGCCGCTTCTCGAGGCGGAGGTCGAGCGGGTACGTGGAGCAGCGAGCAGGAGGGGGCGAGCCACAGCCGCTCCGGCCCGATCCGCTCGGCGATCCGGCGTACGCGGGCTCGAGCAGCAGCGTCGAGGTCGCTGCGCCAGACGTTGCGGCCGTCGACCAGGCCGGCGGAGAGCACCATGCCCTCGGGCAGCCCCGCCAGCGCGGGCTCGAGGTCCTCGGCGCCGCGGACCAGATCGAGATGCAGCCCCTCGCAGCCGGAGGCGAGGGCGAGGTCGAGGTTCTCCCGCAGCGGCCCGAAGTAGGTGGCCAGCAGCAGGCGGGGGCGCGGCGCCGGTGCCAGCGCGGCGAAGGCGCGGGCGTAGGCCCGCCGCGCGGCCTCGTCGAGATCGGTGGCGAGCAGGGGCTCGTCGAGCTGGACCCAGGACGCGCCGGCCGCGGCGAGGGCCTTGAGCAGCTCGAGATAGCAGGGCAGAAGCCGGTCGAGCAGGGCGAGCGGATCGCTGCCGTCGGTGGTCTTGGCGAGGCTGAGGAAGCTCACCGGCCCGAGCAGCACCGGCCGCGCCTTGAAGCCCCGCGGCGCGCGCCTCGGCGAGGCGCTCGAGGGGCTCGCGCGGGTCGAGGACGAAGTCCTGCGTCGGCGATAGCTCGGGCACGAGATAGTGGTAGTTGGTGTCGAACCACTTGGTGAGCTCGAGCGGCCTGAGATCGTGGCGGCCGTCCTGGAGGCCGCGGGCGAGCGCGAAGTAGCCCGCGAGCCGGTCGGCGCGAAGCAGCGGGGCGTGGCTCGGGGGCACCGCGCCGAAGCACACGGCGGCGTCGAGCACGTGGTCGTAGAGCGAAAAGTCGCCGCAAGGCACGAGGTCGGCCCCGGCCTCGCGCTGCAGCCGCCAGAGGCGCTGCCGCAGCTCGGCGTGCGCTCGCAAGGAGGGCTTCGCCCCGTCGCGCTCGCCGCGCCAGAAGCGTTCGAGGGCCGTCTTGAGCTCGCGACGGGGACCGATGCGCGGGAAAGCCGAGGCAGTGCACGACGGTCATGGGCGAGGAGCTGGGGGCGGGTGATCGGCGCGGGCCGCGGTGTGGCGCGATCGTCCAGGGGTTCGATGCATCGCGTTCATCGCAATGAAGCGATGAATCAGGCCTGAGGCTAGCGAAGGGGCGATCGGGGACGTCAAGGCGAGGGCCGCCGTGGCCGGCTCAGCCGCCGTTGCCGTAGTAGACCCGTTCCCAGCGGCTCTGGCGGTCGCGGGCCTCGCGGATCAGCGGGGTGAAGACGGCGCTGCCGAGCACCGCGCGGTTGATCCAGCTCCAGGGCCGGCGGCAGGGCCGCTCGACGTCGAGGAACAGCACCGCGCGCAGCCCGGCGGTGTCGTTGTGGACCTCGTGCGGGTAGGCGTCGTCGAAGACCAGGCACTCGCCCTCCCGCCAGCAGCGGCGTTCGCCGCCGACCTCGATCCAGCAGCGCTCGCGGGGCTCGGGGACGATCAGGCCGAGATGCACGCGCAGCACGCCGTTGTAGGGCCCGCGGTGCGGCGGGATGCGCTTGCCGGGCTCGAGGATCGAGAAGAAGGCGGTGTAGAGCCCGGGGATGCGGGCGAGAGCCTCGGCGGTCCGCGGGCAGCGGGCGAGGTTGGCCTCGCTGCTTCAGCCCGTAGCCCATAGAACATGAAAGTCTTCCAGCCGTGGTCGTCGGCGGTGATGGTTTCGACCTCGGGCGTGATGTCGTGGAAGCTCGGCAGGCGGGCGCGCTCTGGCAGCAGCGCTCTCGAGCTCGGCGCGGATCGCCGGTGCCGCCGCCTCGAGTGCCGGGATCCAGGGAAACACCTCGCGCGGAAAGAAGGGGCCGCGCCCGACGGTCGAGGCGGCGAGCAGGCGGCGCTGCAGACGGTCGATGAGCCGCCTGGGCGAGCGCGTCCGATGACGGGTGGTGGGGGGCCTGAGCTCGGGCCCGGCGTAGGGGTCGACCGTCATGGCGTGCGCTCGGAGAGCTGGCGCTGCGCGGCGGAGAGCGGCAGGCCGCGGGCGCGCTTCACGGTGGCGAGCACGAAGCTCGAGTTGACGTCCGCGACGCCGGCGGTGTCGAGCAGCCGCTCCATGACGAAGCGGGCGAAGTGTTCGAGGTCGGCGACGTGGACGTGGAGCATGAAGTCCATGTCGCCGGTGAGGGCCCAGCAGGCCACCACCTCGTCCCAGCCGGCGATCGCCTCGGTGAAGCGCCGCACCGAGGCGGTGCCGTGCTTCTCGAGCTGGACGCGCACGAAGGCCTCGAGCCTGAGCCCGATGCGCTGCGGATCGACGCGCGCGCCATAGCCCTGGATCACGCCCGTCCTGCTCGAGCCGCTGCACCCGGCGCAGGCAGGCCGAGGGCGAGAGCGCCACCCGCTCGGCGAGCTCGGCGTTGCTGATCCGGGCCTCGCGCTGGAGCTCGGCGAGGATCCGGAGATCGATGCGGTCGAGCGCAAGGTTCATCGATGCGGAGGGCCGCACGTGCAACAAGCTTCGAAATGGTCCGGGATTTCGTGCGCCGATTGCAATGCAATTGCGCGGCCCCGGCGCTAAGGTGGAAGGGCGACCGAAGTCGCCAGCCGCCGCCATGCTCCAGCCGCGCCGCGTCGAGCACCAGCTCACCGACAAGGGGGTCGTCCCGGTCTACACCACCGCCGTCGTCGAGCAGCCCTGGGAGAGCTACGAGCCCGGGGACCACGAGGTCTGGGCGACGCTGTTCCGCCGCCAGCTCGCGATCCTTCCCGGCCGCGCCTGCCGCGAGCACCTCGAGGCGCTCGCGCGCTTCGGGATGAGCGCGGAGCGCATCCCGCGCTTCGCCGAGATCAACGAGGTTCTGGAGCCGGCCACCGGCTGGACCATCGTCGGCGTCGAGGGGCTGCTGCCCGAGCTCGTGTTCTTCGAGCATCTGGCCAACCGCCGCTTCCCGGTCACCTGGTGGATCCGGCGCCCGGAGCAGATCGACTACATCAGCGAGCCCGACCTCTTCCACGACCTCTTCGGCCACGTGCCGCTGCTGCTCAACCCGGTGTTCGCGGACTACATGCAGGCCTACGGGCAGGGCGGGCTCAAGGCGCATCGCATCGGCCCCCATGCGCTCACGATGCTCACCCGGCTCTACTGGTACACGGTCGAGTTCGGGTTGATCGCCACCCCCGAGGGGCTGCGCATCTACGGCTCGGGAATCGTGAGCTCGAAGGGAGAGTCGATCTACTGCCTCGAGTCGCCGGCGCCGAACCGGATCGGCTTCGACCTCGAGCGCATCATGCGCACCCGCTACCGGATCGACACCTACCAGAAGACCTACTTCGTGATCGACTCCTTTGACCAGCTCTTCGCGGCCACCCGCCCCGACTTCACTCCGATCTATGCGCGCCTCAGCGACCTGCCCGCCATTCCCGCGGGCGAGGTGCTCCCCGGCGACCGGGTGATCCATCGCGGCACCGGCGAGGGCTGGGCGGCGGAGGGGGACGTGTGAGCGGCCGCGCGAGTGGGCTCGACAGGCCGTGGCGGCGCGTCAGGGAACCGAGGGATCATCCGGCGCGAAGAGCAGCTCGCCGACCGCGGTGGGATGGGCGCGGCCGGTGATGCGCGGCCGAAGCGCCTCGCCGTCGTCGGCGGTAGCGGGCCACGAAACGGCTTCCGGTCGGGCCCTCGACGATCACGGCGCGCTCCGGCTCGAGCTCGCCGCGGGCGGCGAGGGAGGCGAGCAGCGCGCTCGTGCCGGTGCCGCAGGGCGAGCGATCCCAGGCCCCGCCGGGGCAGAGCACGAAGTTGCGGTAGTGCCCCGGGCCGAGGCGCGCGACGAGCTCGACGTGGTCGATCGGCAGTCCCTCGCACGCGCCGAGCCCGGCCGCGAGCAGGGCCTCCCGGATCGCGAGGCAGGCCGCGCGGAGCGCGAGCGGATCGCCGTCCGCCAGTTTCAGCGGCGGCTCGCGGATCAGGAGAAAGCCGTTCCCGCCCCAGGCGAGCTCGCCGCGGAGCTCGCCGAGGCCGGGCACGGTGAGCGCGAGGTCGCGACGCAGCACCCGGCTCGGGACGTTCTCGAAGGTGACGGCGCCATCCTGCTCGAGGGCGCAGGCGACCGGGCCGACAGGGGTGTCGACGCGGAACGCTCCCGGCGCGAGGCGACCGAGGTGGGCGAGGCTCGCGACCACGCCGATCAGGCCGTGGCCGCACATGCCGAGCGCCCCGACGTCGTTCACGAAGATCACCCCGAAGGCACAGCCCGGCTCGTGCGGGGGCACCAGGATCGCGCCGACCAGGGCCTCGTGCCCGCGCGGCTCGCCGATTGCGGCGCGGCGCCAGGCGTCGTGCTCGGCGAGCAGCCGCGCCCGGCGGAGGGCGAGCGGCCCGTCGCCGAGATCGGGAAAGCCCGCGAGCAGCAGCCGCGTGGGCTCGCCGCCGGTGTGGGAGTCGACGAAGGCGATGCGGTGCATGATGGCGATGGTAGCGCCGGGCGGGGGCTCTGCCCGGCGGCGCCGCCGCGCCGCGCCGGGGGCAGGCGCCGTGGCCGAGTCGCCTCCGGCGACCGCACGGCGTCGAGCGCCGCCGCGCTCCGCGCGCCGTCCTACAATCGCGCGCGTCCCCGCGAAGGATCCCGCCCGTGGCCCGCATCACCCTCTCCCGCCTCCTGATCGAGGCCCAGCACGCCGGCCGCATCGATCCCGCGCTGAGGCTGCTGATCGAGGTGGTGGCCCGCGCCTGCAAGGAGATCGCGATCGCGGTCGGCAAGGGGGCGCTCGGCCAGGTGCTGGGCGAGGCGGGGCGCGAGAACGTGCAGGGCGAGGCGCAGAAGAAGCTCGACGTGCTCGCCAACGAGATCCTCCTCGAGGCGAACGAGTGGGGCGGCCATCTCGCGGCCCTGGTCTCGGAGGAGCTCGCCACCCCGCACCCGATCCCCGAACCGCTACCCGCGCGGGGAGTACCTCCTCGTCTTCGACCCCCTCGACGGCAGTTCGAACATCGACGTCAACGTCTCGGTCGGCACCATCTTCTCGGTGCTGCGGATGCCGCCGGGCTGCCCGGAGCCCACGCCGGAGTGCTTCCTGCAGCCGGGACGGCGGCAGGTCGCGGCCGGCTATGCGGTCTATGGCCCGAGCACCCTGCTCGTGCTCACCGTCGGCCACGGGGTCGCGGTCTTCACCCTCGACCGCGAGGTCGGCACCTTCGTCCTCACCCGCGAGGGCCTCAGCATCCCCGAGCGCACCTCCGAGTTCGCGATCAACATGTCGAACCTGCGCTTCTGGGAGCCGCCGGTCCGGCGCTACGTCGAGGAGCTGCTCGCCGGACGGGAGGGCCCGCGCGGGCGCGACTTCAACATGCGCTGGGTGGCCTCGATGGTCGCCGACGTCCACCGGATCCTCAGCCGCGGGGGGATCTTCCTCTATCCCCTCGATGCCAAGACCCGCGAGCAGGGCGGGCGGCTGCGTCTGCTCTACGAGGCCAACCCGATGGCGATGATCGTCGAGCAGGCGGGGGGACTGGCCAGCACCGGCCGCGAGCCGATCCTCGACCTGATCCCGCGCGACCTCCACCAGCGGGTGCCGGTGATCCTGGGCTCCCGCGAGGAGGTCGAGCGGGTGGTCGCCTACCATCGCGGCGAGGCCTGAGCGCAGCGGCGATCCCCGACGTCGAGAGCCTGCTCCTGCCGCTGCTCGAGCTCGCCGGGGACGGCCGGGCGCATCCGATCGGCGAGCTCCGCGAGCAGCTCGCCCAGAGGCTCGGACTGAGCGAGGAGGAGCGGAGGAGGCCGCTGCCGAGCGGGCGCGCGCCCCTCTTCGACAACCGCGTGCTCTGGGCGGCCTTCTAACTCCGCAAGGCCGGGCGGCTCTCGGCGCCTCGCCGAGGGTGGGTTCAGCTCGGCGAGCGCGGCCGCGAGCTCCTCGCCCGAGCGGCCGACCGCGCTGAGGGTCCGGGATCTGCTGCGCTATCCCGAGTTCCGCGAGTTCGCGCGGCCCGAGGCCGCCTCGCGCCAAGGGCCTGATGCGCCGGCGGAGGCGTCGGGGTCGGAAGCGGAGGCCACGCCGCGCGAGCGCCTCCGGCGCGCCCTTCGCGAGCACGAGGAGGCGCTCGCCGCGGAGCTCCTCAAGCGGCTGCGCCGCGCGAGCCCGGGCCTCTTCGCGCGGGCGGTGCGCGAGCTCCTGTTGCGGCTGGGCTACGGGGGCTCGCGCGAGGAGGCGGAGCGGCGGATCGTGCCGACGGCCGAGGGCGGCGTCGAGGGGCTGATCCGCGCCGATCGCCTGGGTCTCGAGGAGCTCTACGTCCAGGCCGGGCGCTGGCAGGACGCCGGTGGCTCGCTCCGAGGTGCAGCAGTTCGTCGGCGCCCTGCTCGGGCGGCGGGCGCGCAAGGGCGTGCTGATCACCACGTCCACCTTCACCCGCGAGGCGCGCGACGACGCCGCCGGGCTCGAGCTCCGGCTGGCGCTGATCGACGGCCCCGAGCTCGCCCGCCTGATGATCGCCGAGGGGCTCGGGGTGCGCGTCGAGGCCGAGTTTCCGCTCCGCCGGCTCGATGCGGGCTACTTCGCGGAGGAGGCGGCCGGCTGAGCCCGGCGCTCAGCGCACCGGCGCCGGCCCCGCGACGGGCTTGCGGAAGCGCAGGGTCATTCGGTCGGATTCGCCGATCGCCCGGTACTTCTCCGGATCCTCGCCCTCCGGCACCCGCAGCGTGGGCGGCAGGGTCCACACCCCGTTCGGATGGTCCCGGGTGTCGTTGGGGTTGGCGTTGAGCTCGGACTCGGCCTCGAAGAGGAGACCGGCGGCTTCGGCCAGGCCCACCACGCGCTTGGTCGAGACGTAACCGGTGCGCGGGTCGTCCTCGGCCTTGCCCGGGTCGGCGCGGTGCTGCTCGATGCCGAGCACGCCGCCCGGCTTGAGCACCTCGGCGATGGCCCGGAACATCGCCTCGGCGTAGCCGCCGTTGATCCAGGTGTGGACGTTGCGGAAGCCGAGCACCATGTCGGCGCTGTTCGGCTCGCCGAGCACCGGATTCGCGGTGTCGATCAGGCGGATCTCGACCCGGTCGTAGAGCGCCGGGAAGGGCGGCGAGCTTGGCCCGGAACTTCTGGTCGCTGTCGGCGAGGAACTCGCGCGCGCGCTCGTTCGCCGCCCTGGCCGGGTCGGGATAGGCCACGATCAGCCGGCCGGCGTCACGGAGCAGCGGCGCGAGGATCTCCGTGTACCAGCCGTTCGCGCCCGGGATAGAGCTCGACCACGGTCATCTCCGGGCGGATGCCGAAGAACAGCAGGGTGTCGCGCGGCTTGCGCCACTGGTCGCGCTGCTGCGTGGCCCTCGGCGCGATGCGGTCCGGCGAGGATGCGGTCGAGGCGGACCGCGATGGGATCGGGGCGCGGGCACGGAATCCGTCGCGGGAGGCGCGGTCGGCTGGTGCGGGTTGCGGCCGCGGTGGCGGGGGTCGCGCCGGCCTGGGTTTCCTTAGGCGCCTGGGTCGCGGCAGGGGTCTGCTGGCTGCGCGGGCGCCTCGCTCGGCGCTCTTCGCGGCTGCAGGCCGCGAGCAGGGCGGCGAGGACGAACAGGGACGGCAGTTGGCGCATGGTCGCTTTCTCCTCGTCGATGGCAAGGCTCCGGACTATAGCGCGCGACCGCGCGACCGCGCCCGAGTTCCTCGGGCACCGCTAGCCGACCCCGAGCAGCACGGTGGCCATGCCGAAGTAGACGAGCACCCCGGCCACGTCGGCGATCGAGGTGACGAGCGGCCCCGAGGCGGTGGCGGGATCGAGCCTGAGCAGGCGCATCAGGAACGGCAGGCTCATGCCGATCAGGCTGCCCACGGTCACCACCACGGTCATGGTCAGGCCGACCACGAGGGCGATCTCGGCCCCGCCCCGCCACAGCCCGATCCAGTAGATCGCGAAGGCCATGGTCAGGCCGAGGGCGAGGGCCACGACCAGCTCGCGCAGGAACATGCGCAGGAAATCGCGCATCTCGACCTCGCCGGTGGCGAGTGCCCGCACCATGAGCGTCGCCGCCTGGGTGCCGGCGTTGCCCGCGCTCGCGATCAGGAGCGGCAGGAAGAACAGCAGCGCGATGTGGGCGGCGATGGTCTCCTCGAAGGCCGCGATCCCGGCCCCGGAGAAGATGTTGCCGAAGACCAGCAGCACCAGCCAGAAGATGCGCTTGCGGTAGAGCAGCGCGATGCCCGCCTCCCGGACGCTGACCTCGAGCGGCCCGACCGTGGCCGCGCGCTGGAAGGTCTCGGTCGCCGCCTCCTCGGCCACGTCCATGGCGTCGTCGGCGGTGACGATGCCGACCAGCCGCTCCTCGCGATCGACGATCGGCAGGGCGATGAAGTCGTAGCGGGCGATCTTCTCCGCCACCTCGCGGCGGTCGTCGTCGGCGTAGGCGGAGACCACGTTGGTCTCCATCAGCTCGGAGACCTTGGCCGAGGGCGGCGCGGTGATCAGCTTGCGCAGGGTCACCACGCCGATCAGGCGCCGCTCCTCGTCCACCACGTAGGCGTTGTAGATCGTCTCCTTGTCGGGGGCGACCCGGCGCAGCTCCTCGAGGGCCTCGCGCGCCGTGAGGTGGGGTGCGAGCGTGGCGTAGTCGGAGGTCATGACCGAGCCGGCGGTGCCCTCGGCGTAGCTGGCGAGCCGGCGGATGTCCTCGCGCTCGGCCTGGGCGAGGGTCGGCAGCAGGCGCTCCTGCTCGCTCCCGGGCAGGGCATTGAACAGGTCGGCGCGCTCGTCCGCGCTCATCCGGTTGAAGAGATCGGTGACCTCCGGGCGGGAGAGGCCGGCGAGGGCCTCGACCTGGAGGGCGAGCGGGAGGTAGCCGAAGACCCGCGCCCGCTCCTCGCGCTCGAGCAGCCGCATCGCCTGGCGCAGCCGCTCGGCGTCGAGCAGGGCGAGAGTCTCGGCGATGTCGGCGGCGAGCGTCTCCTCGAACCAGCGCCGGACCGCCTCGCGATCGCCGCGCTCGAGCAGCTCGGTCACCGCCGAGGCGGCGAGCTCGGCGTCGAACTCGTCCGTCGGCATCGGCGCGCTCGAGCGCCTGCTCGGGGGTGAGGGTCTCCTCGGCGCGCGCCTCGGAATCGGGCTTGAGGGGCTCGGACATCGGCGGTCTCCACGGCCCTCCCTCGTGCCGCGGGCGACCGTCGCTCAGGCGCGGGGAAGGCCGGTCGGGTGAGGTCGGTGAACTTCGGTCGGCGTCCACGAGGGCGGCGGCAGCGAGCCGGCGGACGGGCCGGCGCAGCCTACGCCGCGCCCCGCCCCGGGTCAATCACGGCCGGGGTTCGACGTGCCGTGCTTGACAGCCCGCTCGCGAGGCGCCTACGCTCCGCGGCCCCCTGCGAGCAGAGCGAACGGGCGTGGACCGACCTGGCTGTCGATCCCGGAAGCGCCCGGCCCCGGCTCGGTAGTCGCGCCCCCGCGCCGCTGCCGGGCCCTAGGCCGGCGGTGGCGCGAGGCGATCGATCCCCGATCGCCCTCGTCCTCCTCCGAAGCCGACCCCTCTCCGCCCGCGGGACGTGTGCGCCCGGCATCCGCGCGCGACCTCGCATCGGGTGCCGGCGGCGCGGGAGCCAACCGATCCCGGAGGAGCGTGCCATGGACCCCGAGCCTCATCCAGCCCCGTCCCGGGTCGCCCCGCGACCCGCTTCCCTGCCACCGGCCGTCGGCCGGGCGGGTGCCGCTCCGCGCTGAGCGCTGAGGCACGGGCACCGCTCCGGTCGCGGCCCTCGACCGGAGAACGCCCATGCCCGTGCTTCGCCATCCCCTCGGCGGCCTCGCCGCCGTTCCGCTGCGGGGGCTGCTCCCCGCCCTCGCCCTGCTCCTCGCCGGCGCCGCCCACGCCGCCCGGCCGCTCGCCACCGACGACGCTGCCGTCGTCGCGCCCGGCGCCTGCCAGCTCGAGCTGTGGGGCGAGCGCCTCGGCGGAGAAGCCTCGATCCACCTCCAGCCCGGCTGCAACCCCTTCGGCCGGACGGAGCTCGCCCTCGGCCTCGGCTGGAGCGCGGAGAGCGGCGAGCGCGTCGGGCGCTGGCAGCTCAAGCGGCTGCTCCGGGAGGGCGAGGGCGAGCGGCTCGGCCTCGCCCTCGCCCTCGGCGGCAGCCGCGGCCCGGCGCCGGAGGGCCGCGAGCTGTTCCTGAACGGCATCGCCACCGTCCCGCTTCCGGGAGGCCGCAGCCTGCTGCATCTCAACCTCGCCGGCATCGCCGAGCGCGATGCCGAGGGGCGGAGGCGGCGGCTGGGCTGGGGGGTGGCCCTCGATCGGGCGCTCGGGGAGGCGAGCCGGCTCGCGCTCGAGGCCCACGGACCGCTCCGGCGAGCGGGCGCGCTGGCGCCTCGGCTGGCGCCACGAGCCCCTGCCCGGCCGCCTGCAGCTCGACGGCAGCCTCGGGAGCCGAGCTCGGCCTCGGACTCGCGGATCCCGAGCTCACCCTCGGCCTGGTCCTGTTCACCGATCCCTTCCTGCGCTGACCGCCGCCACCCGACCGCGGCGGAGGACAGCGCCATGAACCGCCATCGCCCGCCGCACGCCGCCCTCGGATCTCGCCGCGGCGCTTCGCGGTGCTGCCCCCCGACGGCCAGGCCGCGCTGCTCGCGAGGCTCCCGCCGGCCGAGCGCGCCCGAGTGTTCCGCCATCTCGATCCGGGGCGCCAGGACGCGCTGCTCGGGCGGCTCCCCGAGCCGGTGCTCCGCGAGCTCTTCGCCGGCCTGCCCGCCGACGAGCGCGCCGACCTCTTCAAGCGCCTCGACGAGCCGCGGCGCGCGCGGCTGCTGCCGGCCCTCGGGCGCGCCGAGCGGGAGGACCTGCTCAGGCTCGCCGCCTACCCCGAGGGCAGCGTCGGCTCGGTGACCACGACCGGGATGGTCGCGCTCCCGCCCGCCCTCACGGTGCGCGAGACCTTCGCCTGCCTGCGCGCCCTCGCCCCCAGGGCGGAGACCCTCGGCGTGCTCTACGCGGTGGACGAGGGCTCCCGGCTGCTCGGCACGGTCTCGCTGCGCGAGCTGGTGCTGGCCGACGAGGAGGCGCGGATCGGGGAGCTCATGCGCCCGGACCCGGTGGCCGCCCGTCCCGAGTGGCCGCGCGCCGAGGCGGCGGAGCTGATCCGCCGCCACGACCCGGTCGCGCCGCCGGTGGTCGACGGGGAGGGGCGGCTGATCGGCATCGTCACCGTGGACGACGCGATGGACATCGAGAAGGCCGAGGAGGCCGCCACCCTGACCCGCTTCGGCGGCTCGGTCGCGGCGACCGGGGGACCCGACCTCGACCTGCTCGCCTCGCCGCTGCGGCGGCTGTTCGGGGTGCGGGCGTTCTGGCTCGCCGTGCTCAGCTTCTTCGGGGTGCTCACCAGCAGCTTCGTCGCCGCCCAGGAGGAACTCCTCGCGCAGGCGATCGTGCTCGCCGCCTTCATCGCCCCGATCATCGACATGGGCGGCAACGCCGGGAGCCAGTCGGCGACGCTGGTGATCCGCTCGATGGCGCTCGGCCAGCTCGCGCCGCGCGCGCGGGACCTGCTGCTGCTCCTGCGGCGCGAGCTCCCGGTGGCGGCGGCGCTCGGCCTCTGCATCGCGCTGCTCGAGGCCGTGCTTGGCCCTGTTCAGCAAGGGGGTGGGCCTCGAGGTGCTGCTGGTGGTCGGCCTCGCGATGCTCGCCTGCACGCGGCTCGGCGGCCTGATCGGCGCGGTGCTGCCCTTCGCGGCCCGGCGCATCGGCACCGACCCGGCCACGCTCTCGGCGCCGCTGATCACCTCGGTCACGGACCTGCTCGGGGTGATGCTGTACTTCGCCATCGCCTGGCTGCTGCTTGGGGATGGGCTCGGCGGCGCGGCCTGAGCGCGGGCCGCGCCGCCGTCTCGTCGCGCTGCCGGAGACGCGTGAGATCCCCGTCGGCCCGAACGCCCGGGGAATGAGGGGCGCCGCAGCGAGCGGTCGGCTGCGTTCGCCGGCCGAGCCGGGAGGGCGTATCCTGCCCGGCGGTCGCCGGGGAGTTTCGGATGGAGGCGCTCAAGGCTTCGCTGCGCGAATGGCTGGAGCTCATCGGCCTCGGCCTCGAGGCGCTCGGGGTGGCGGCGATCCTTGCGGGCACCGTGCTTGCCTTCGGCCGCTATCCGCTCGAGGCACTTCGCGGGGCCGGGGACGGCGATCCCTTCGCGCGGCTGCGTCGGCGCCTGGGGCGGAGCATCCTGATCGGGCTTGAGCTGATGATCGCGGGTGACATCATCCGCACCGTGGTGGTGGCGCCGAGCCTGCCCGCCCTCGGGGCGCTCGCGATCGTGGTGCTGCTGCGGATCCTGCTCGCCTGGACCCTTTTCCTCGAGACCGAGGGACGCTGGCCGTGGCGCTCGTCGGCCGAGGGCCGCCGCGACTGAGCGCCGCCTCCGGTCTCAGGCCTCGCCGTCCGCGCCGAGGGGCGCGAACAGGAGGGCGAGATCGTCCTCGGCGAGCTGCGGCAGTCCGCCATTGCCCTCGCCGGCGAGCAGCGAGGCGGCGAGCTCGGCCTTGCGCGCCTTGAGCTCCTGGATGCGCTCCTCCACGGTCCCGCGACAGATCAGACGGTAGACGAAGACCGGCCGCTCCTGGCCGATGCGATGGGCGCGGTCGGTGGCCTGCTCCTCGACCGCCGGGTTCCACCAGGGATCGTAGTGGATGACGCTGTCGGCGGCGGTGAGGGTGAGCCCCACGCCGCCGGCGCGCAGCGAGACCATGAACAGCGGCACCTCGCCGGCCTGGAAGCGGCGCACCAGTTCCGGGCGCAGCGCCGCGGGCGTCTCCCCGGTGAGGCTGAGGTGCGGCAGGCCGCGGGCGCGCAGGCTCTCGCCGAGCAGCTCGAGCATCCGCGCGAACTGCGAGAAGAGCAGCACCCGGCGGCCCTCGGCGAGCAGGCTCTCGACCAGCTCGAGCGCGGCCTCGAGCTTGGCGGAGGGCAGCGCCCCCGCCCCGAGCTCCGGCGGCAGCAGGCGCGGATCGCAGCACAGCTGCCTGAGCTTGAGCAGGGCGTCGAGCACGATCAGGCCGGCCTGCGGCAGCCCCCGCTCCGCGATCGCCTCCCGCACCCGCCGCTCCTGCTGGGCGCGCAGCGCCTCGTAGAAGGAGCGCTGCGCCTCGTCGAGCTCGAGGGCGTGGGTGATCTCGGTCTTCGGCGGCAGCTCGGCGAGCACCTCCTCCTTGCGGCGGCGGAGCAGCAGCGGCGCGATCCGGCGCTTCAGCCGCGCCCGCGCCTCGGCATCGTCGCGCTGTTCGACCGGATTGCGGAAGACGCGCTCGAAGGTGGCGGCATCGCCGAGGAGCCCGGGCTCCACCGCGTCGAACAGCGCCCAGAGCTCGCCGAGATGGTTCTCGATCGGGGTGCCGGTGAGCGCGAGGCGGCGATCCGCCCTGAGGCTCCGCACCGCGCGCGCCGCCTGGCTGTCCGGGTTCTTGATCGCCTGCGCCTCGTCGAGCACGAGCAGGCCGAAGCGCTCGCCGGCGAGGGCCTCGCGGTCGCGGGCCAGCAGCGGATAGGTGGTGAGCACGAGATCGTGCCGCGCGATCTCGGCGAAGCGCGAGGCGCGCTGGGGGCCATGCAGCACGAGCAGCCTCAGCTCGGGGGCGAAGCGTCGCGCCTCCTCCTGCCAGTGCCCGAGCAGGCTGGTCGGGACCACGACCAGGGTCCGGAAGCCGGGGTCCGCCTCCCGCTCTCCGGCGATGAGGGCGAGCACCTGCAGCGTCTTGCCGAGGCCCATGTCGTCGGCCAGCACCGCGCCGAAGCCGTGCGCGGAGCGCTCGCGGAGCCAGTCGACGCCGACGCGCTGGTAGGGCCGGAGCAGGGCGAGGAAGCGGGCCGGCAGCGGCGGTGCCCGCAGGGCTCGCGCCGGCGGGGCGCGCTCCCCGCCGAGGAAGTCGAGATCGCGAAGCTCGGGCAGGGCGCTGCGGTGGATGAGGAGCGTGCCGTCGGGGCGGTGCTCGGGCAGCAGCTCGGCCAGGCGCTCGAGCAGCGCGCGCAGCCAGGCCAGGGGGAGCTCGGTCTCGCGCTCCTCGTCGAGCGGCACCACCCAGGTGGCGTCGCGCCGCTCGCGGCCGCGCGGGCGATGCGGGAAGCCGGGATCGGCGAGCAGGCGGGCGAGACCCGGGACGAGCGGCGCGGTCTCGCCGTCGAGCTCCACCTCGAGGGCGAGCTCGACCAGCGCCCCGAGGGATCGCCAGCGCGCGCGGACGGCGCCCGCGGCGAGACGGCGCCGCGGCTTCGGGAAGCTCTCGCTGTGAAGCAGCTCGCAGCCCTCGGCCGCGAGCCGCTCGAGCAGCGCGCGCCAGCCCTCCGGCGCCTCGGGCAGGCGCTCGCGGACCGGCCACAGCAGGAAGTCCCGTTCCCCGGAACCCTGCTCCGCCGGCGCCAGGCGGTCGAAGGGCGGCTCGGCGGGACGCAGGCCCAGCGCCCCGAGACGGGCGACGATCGCGGCCTCGGCGGCGCGATCCCGGCGGATCTCGACGATCTCGCCGCCGGCGAGCCGCCGCGGCGCGGAGGGCTCCTCGGGCGTGACCACGAAGCCGCCGTAGTCGAAGGCCAGCCGTGCGCGGCCGACCCGACGCTCGCCCCCATCCTCGAGAACGAGCGATGGAGCATCGAGACGCAGCACCGCCCGCGGCGTGCTTTCGATCGCGCACCAGAGGAGGGGCGGCGAGGGGAGCGGGCAGCGCCGGTGCCCGCGCGGCGAGCAGCGCCGCCACCGGCTGTCACCAGTTCCGGCTTGAGCGGCGGCGCCTCGAGCACGCGCGCGAGCCAGTCGGGGTCGCCCTCGAGGCGTCCGAGGATCCCGCGCTCGGGGAGCAGGTACCACAGGCCGTGCCCGCGCAGCACCAGGCCGTCGGCCTCCGGCAGCGCCGGCCGCAGGCGCTGGCTGCCGTCCTCCGCCAGCCGCCAGGCGAGCCTGAGGGGCAGAGGCTCGCCGCGGGACGAGTGCGCGATCGCCGCGCCGCCAGTAGGCCGGGATAGTGGGCGAGCAGGCGGAGCAGCGCGCGCTCGGCCGGGAGGTCCGCGATCGGCGCGAAGAGCAGCTTGCCGCTCTTCTCGCTCGCGCGGTCGAGCAGCAGGGCGAGGGCATCGACCACCGCCTCCGGCCAGCCGCCGGGCGGTGCGGGCTGGGGTTCGGGGCCGCGCGGCACGGGGCTCTGCGGCTCGATCGGCGCCCCGCGGCTGCCGGTGCGGAACCACGCCGGCGCCGCCCAGGGCATCGGCAGCGGGCCGGATTCGCCGGCCTTGAGCAGGATCCCGAAGCTCATGCCTTCCGCCACCGGCTCGGGCGCGCGCGGCGGCTCGGCGAGCGCCGCCAGCCAGCGCTCCCAGGGCGCGAGCAGCCGGCTCTCGATCGCCTCGCCCGCGTCCTCGGCGAGCGGCGCCACGCCGGTGAAGCCGGTGTACTGCACCAGCGCCGCGGCTGCGTGCTCGCAGCGCTCCGCGACCGCGCAGCCGCAGCGGCTTTCGAGGCGGCCGGTCGGGATGCAGGACGAGTTCCGTGCGGTAGGGCTCGGGGCGCGAGCCGAGGACCTCGGCGGCGAGGACGAGCGGCTCCTGGCGGCGCACGTGGAGCTCGAGCACCCGCCCGGCGTCGGCGAGGCGCAGCCCGCGCTCGAGCGCCGGGCGGGAGAAGGACGCGCTGCCAGAGGGCGGGGTCGAGGGAGACGCGGTCGGCCGTCTTCAAGGGGCTGGGATTGGGCGGCATGCGAACGGTCCAGTGTGGCACGAAGCGGCGCCGGGGTTCACTCCGTCGCGCCGCGGTGCCGCGGGGCTCAGGAACCGCAGTCGCGCTCGAGGGGCTCGCGCCGCGCCGCCGCGATCCGCGATGCGGCGCTCGGGCGCGGCGCGGCGTCGAACTCGATCCGGGCCGCGAGGTTGCGGCCGCGGAGGTCGCGGATGTTGGTGAAGCCCTCGTAGCGCAGGAGCCAGCGGTCGCGGTCGCGGTAGAGCACCTCGATGGGCGGGGCGAGCCAGCCGAGCAGGCCGGAGAGCTCGAGCCGCAGGCGGCTGGCGGGCTCGCCGTCGGGCAGCGGCTCGCTGCCGACCCGCCGCACCGTGAACTCCGCGGCGGCGAGACGGCTCGGCACCAGGAAGCGCAGCCGGAGGCGCTCTCCGCGGTCGAGCGCCTCCCAGCGCCGCCGCACGAACTCGTCGAAGCCCGCGTCGGCGACCAGCTCGTCGTCCACCGCGATGGCGGCGCGGCGGCGCCGCTCGAGCCAGGCCTTCTCGACGAAGACCTCGGCACCGCCGGGACTGGGGCGCAGCCCCTCGCGGTAGCCAAGCCGCCGGTCCTCGAGCTCGAACCAGGGCGCGAGCGGGCGCTCGTAGCGCAGCTCCTTGCGCGCGAAGGGCGCTCCGCCGGGGCAGCGGTAGAGGACGAGGCGCCGGCGCACGCCATCCTCGTCGAACAGGAGATGCTGCTCGCGATAGAGCAGCCGCGACTCCGTCCGGGCTGAATGCGCGGCCCTCGTACTCGACCGGCGGGGAGGCGAGGAGCAGCGCGAGGAGCGCCGCGCTCACCACGGCAGCGGCGACCCGTCCCGCTCGAAGAAGCCGCCGCTGGCCTCGGGCGGCGCGCGCTCGAGGAAGTCGATCATCGCCGCCACCGACTCCGGCGGGGCGAGCTCGGCCTCCGGCCCGCCCATGTCGGTGCGCACCCATCCCGGGCTGAGCGCGAGGCAGAGGACGCCGCGCGGCGCCAGCGCCAGCGCCGCCTGGCGCGTCGCCATGTTGAGCGCGGCCTTGCTGATCGCGTAGCTCGGGGTGCCGAAGCGCCGGGTGCTCGCGATCGAGCCGAGCAGGCTCGAGATCATCGCCACCCGCGGCCGCTCCCCGCGCGCCAGGCGGTCCGCGAGGGCCTGCGTGAGCAGCAGGGGCCCCACGGCGTTGACGCGGTAGCTGCGCAGCAGCGCCTCCGCGCGGAGCTCGCCGAAGCGCTCGCCGGCGACCAGCATCCCGGCGTTGTTGATCAGGCGGTCGAGGCCGTCCCAGAGCAGGCCCAGCTCGCGGGCGAGCTCGGCGATCGAGTCGTCGTCGCCGAGGCTCGAGCGGAAGGACGTGGAGCCGACCGGGATGCTCGGCGGCGAGTCGCAGCAGCGCGGTGGCGGCGGCCGGACGCCGGCAGGCCGCGACCACCGACGGCTCCTCGCGCCAGGTACTGGCGGGCGAACTCGAGTCCGAGCCCGCGGTTGGCGCCGGTGACCAGGATCCGCATCGCCGTCGTCTCGGAGCGGAGCGCGAGTCTAGGCCGGCACCCGCGCGCGGCGCGTGAAGAGCGCTAGCGGTCGAGGCGGGCGCGAAGCCGGCTGGCGACCTCGGCGACATCGGCGCGCCCGGCGAGGCGCGGCTTCAGCCTCGCCATCACCGCGCCGAGATCCGCCGGGCCGCGGGCGCCGACTTCGGCCACCGCCTACCTCGATCGCGCGCTCGAGCTCCTCCGGCACCGAGCGGGCGCGGCAGGTAGGGCTCGATGACGGCGATCTCGCCCCGCTCCGACGGCGGCGAGATCGTGGCCGTCCTGCGGCCTGGTCCGGATGGGATTGGGCAAGGGATTCGCGCCGTTGCTTGCGCAGGCGCTCGAGCACCGGCGGTCATCGCCGGCGTCGTCCAGGTTCGGCGCGCTCGTCGATCCTGCGTGGATCCTGCGCTGGTCTTGCGCCGATCGACGGCGATCTGGATCAGGCGCAACGGGCCGGGAGGCGCTTCGCGCTCCCCCGGCCTTGAGCGCCGCCCGCATGTCCGCGGCGATCACGCTCCTCGCAGCGGCATCGCGCCGGTGAGGCCCCGAGCCCGCCGCTCAGTAGGGCTTGGAGCGCCGCGCGTTCTCGCGCGCGAGCCGCCGCAGGTGGCGCTTGACCGCGGCGGCGGCCTTGCGCTTGCGCTCCTCGGTGGGCTTCTCGTAGTACTCGCGCTTGCGCGCCTCGGCGAGGACGCCGGCGCGCTCGCAGGTGCGCTTGAAGCGGCGCAGCGCGAGCTCGAAGGGCTCGTTCTCGCGGACCTTCACGCTGGGCATGGACTCTCCATCGGACGAACGGCGAGGGCTTCCCGCAACCCGGGGAGCCGGGCATTCTAACCGCGTGCCCGCGCCAGCGCCAAGCACCGTCCTCGGCATCGAGACCTCCTGCGACGAGACCGGGGTCGCGCTCTACCGGCTCGGCGAGGGCCTGCTCGCGCAGCGCCTGCACAGCCAGCACGCGCTCCACGGCGCCTACGGGGGCGTGGTGCCGGAGCTCGCCTCGCGCGACCACCAGCGGCGGCTGCTGCCGCTGGTCGAGGCGGCGCTGGCCGATGCCGGTCTCGCGCCCCGCGAACTCGACGGCATCGCCTACACCGCGGGCCCCGGGCTGATCGGGGCGCTGCTGGTGGGAGCGGGCTTCGCCCGCAGCCTCGCCTGGGCGCTGGGCGTGCCGGCGGTCGCGGTGCACCACATGGAGGGACACCTGCTCTCGGTGCTGCTCGAGCCCGACCCGCCCGCGCCGCCCTTCCTCTGCCTGCTGGTCTCGGGCGGGCACACGATGCTGGTCGACGTCGCCGCGGTCGGCCGCTACCGGGTGATCGGCGACACCCTCGACGACGCCGCCGGGGAGGCCTTCGACAAGACCGCGAAGCTGCTCGGCCTCGGCTATCCCGGCGGGCCGGCGCTGTCGCGGCTGGCCGAGCAGCGGCGATCCGCGCCGCTTCGCCTTCGCCCGCCCGCCTGCTCGACCGTCCCGGCTTCGACTTCAGCTTCTCGGGCCTCAAGACCCAGGTGGCGCTCGCCGTGCGCGAGCACGGCGCGGCCGCGGCGGCCGACCTGGCCGCCAGCTTCGAGGCGGCGGTGAGCGACACCCTGCGCGGCAAGTGCGTGCGGGCCCTCGAGCAGCTCGGCCGCGAGCTGCTGGTCGCGGCCGGCGGGGTGGCCGCGAACCGGCGACTGCGGGAGGGCCTGCTCGCGGACGCCCGGCGCCACGGCTTTCGCGTGCGCTTTCCCCGTCCCGAGTGGTGCACCGACAACGGCGCGATGATCGCGCTGGTCGGCGCGCTGCGGCTCGCCGCCGGCGAGGCGGCGGGTCCGGCGGTGGAGGCGCGGCCGCGCTGGTCGCTCGAGGCGCTCGCGCCGCCGGGCTGAAGCCGATGGCCGAGGCGCGCGACCTGCTGGCGATCGAGGGACTCGAGGTCGAGACCCGGATCGGCGTCCACCCCTTCGAGCGCCGGAGGCCTGCGGCGGCTGTCGCTCGACCTCGAGTTTCCCTGCGCGGCACAGCTCGGCGGCGGCGCGGGACGAGCTCGCGGAGGCGCTCGACTACGATGCCGTGGCCGAGGCGGTGCGGGCCTTCGCGGCCCGGGCCGCGTTCCGGCTGATCGAGAGCTTCGCCGAGGGGCTGGCGGCCGAGCTGCTCGCCCGCTTTCCCCTCGACTGGATCCGGATCACCCTGCGCAAGCCCGGCGCGGTGGCAGGCGCGCGGGCGGTCCGGCTGAGCATCGAGCGCCGCCGGGAGGCGGAGGATGGCGGCGCGGGCCGAGCCTGATCCCGGTCGGCTGCTGGTCCTGCTCGCGAGCAACCGTCAGCCGGCCCTGCACCTCGGCCTCGCGCTCGAGGCGCTGGACCGCATCGCCCCGGTCCTCGCCGAGCTCGGCCGGACGGTCGCGCCCGCGGTGGGCGGCTCGGGGCGCTACGAGAATCGCCTCGTGCTCTGCCGCGCGCCGCCCGGCCCGCCCGCGGCCGTCGACCGGCGGCTGAAGGCGCATCGAGAGGCGGCTGGCGCGGCGCCGGGGCGAGCGCGACTGTCCGCTCGATCTCGATCCCTTCCTGCTGCTGAGGGAGGGGCGCGCGGAGGCCTTCGCGCGCACGCCGAAGGTGCTCGCCCTGCTGTCGCGTCTGGACCCGGAAGGGCGGCTGGGACTCGATCATGCGCTGCGCGCCGGCCCCCCCTAGAATGAGGCTGAGCGTGCGCGCGGGCGGCGGACCGCGTTGAACCGGGCGAGAGCCTTGCGAGTGATCCTGACGATGGCGGCGCTGGTGCCCGGGATGGCCGCCGCCTATCCGATCGTCCCGGCCCCGCCCGAGACTCGGAGCGGCGAGTTCGAGTGGGGCGCGTGGCGCGACTTCGCGGGCGCGGGGCTCGGCAACGACAGCGTCTATGCCGTGCTGCGCACCAGCGACGGCTTCGTCTACGTCGGCACCGAATCGGGGCTGCTGCGCTACGACGGCCGTCGCTTCGAGGCGGTCGCGGCCATCCCCTCGCGGCGCTGCTTCACCCTCGCCGAGGCCGCGGGCGGGCGGCTCTTCGTCGGGACCCACGGCGCCGGGCTGTTCGTGCTCGATCTCCGCGGCGGCTCGGCGCGGGCCATGCCGCTGCCTGCCCAACGGGTGTACGACCTCAGCGCGGACGGCCAGGGGGGAATCTTCGCGAGCACCGGGGAGGGGCTCTGGCACTGCCCCGGGAGCGGCGGCGACTGCGCTCCCTACGCCGTGGCGGCCGGCCTCCCGGTCTACCGGACGCGCCTCGCCTCCTGGCGGGGCAGCCCCGTGCTGTGGCTCGGCCTTGCGGAGGGTGGCGTGCGGCGCATCGCCGACCCGCTCGGTCCCTCCCCGCGGCTCGAGCCGATCCTGATCCGGGAGGGGCTGCCCAACGACCTGGTCCGGGCCCTGCTCGTCTGGCCCGAGACGGGCGAGGATCTCTGGATCGGGACGGGCCGCGGTCTCGCGCGCTACGACGGCGAGCGGCTGGTCCGCTACGCCGGCGAATCCGGCTTTCCCGAGGCGATGGTCTTCGGCCTGGCGGCGGGGCTCTCGGCGCGCGGCGAGCCCGAGCTCTACGTCGCGCTGCGTCCCGGGGGACTGGTCCTGGTCAGTCCCGATGGCCAGTGGCGGCGCTGGACCGCCGCCCAGGGGCTGCCCTCGAACGAGGTGCAGAGCATCTGGACGGGCGGGCAACCGGCCGAGCTCTGGCTCGCCACCCTGGACGCGAGCCTGCTCCGGCGCGAGCCCTCGCGCTTCCAGGCGATCGACGAGCGCTTCGGCCTTCCCGACCGGCTGACCTATGGCGTGGGCGAGACCGATCTTCCCGGACGGAAGCCGCTCGCTGTGGGTGGGCACGGTGCGGGGCGCGCGCCGCTTCGCGGCCGGCCGCTGGCAGGCCTTCCTGCCGCCCGAGCTCGACGCCTTCGTGGTGCGCGACCTGTGGGGCGACGGCGAGACCGCCTACATCGCCGGCGATGCCGGCTTCGTGATCTGGGAACGGGGCGGCTTCATCCGCTTCTCGCGCGATCGCCACCCGGGGCTTCCTGCGCGCGTCGTCGACCGCCTTGCGGTCCTGGCGGGGCCCGAGGGACGGCAGGTCTATCTCGGCTCCGGCCACGGTCTCTCCGTTTATCGCTCGGGGACTGAGCGAGATAAGGCGCATCCCGCTGCCCGGCGGCAACGAGGCGTCGGTGCTCGCGCTGGTCCCCCGCCCGCGCGAGGGATCGGTCCTCGTACTGACTCCAGCGGCTCTCCTCCGCGTCCGCGGCGACCAGGCCGGCGTCGAGCCGCTCTCCTGCGCCGAGCCGGAGCGAGTTCGTGGCGATGGAGGGGGACGAGGCGGGCGGCACGGTGTGGATCGGCCAGCGCGAGCGGATCCTCCGCCTGGAGGAGGGACGGCCGCTGTCTCGGCTTCGCGCTGCCCCCGGGCCTAGGACCGCTGACCGGGCTGGTGCGGCTTGACGGCGAGGCAATGCTCCTCCTTGGCGGCGGGGGCGCGGCGCGCGTGCCTGCGGACTGGAGCGGCGAGGAAAGCCGCGTCGAGCGCTTCGGTTACGAGGACGGTCTCGTGAGCACGCAGCTGCGGACGGCGCGCAGCGCCCTGCGCTGCGAGCTCGGGCCCGGTCTATCTCTCCACCGGGCGCGGACTCTTCGGCCTCGAGCCGCGCCCGGTCGGCGGGCAGGGGGGCGACGTGCCCCTGGCGGTGTCGTGGCTGATCGACGGCAAGACGGCGGCGGGGGGCTGGGAGGCGCTCGACCCCGGGGTCGAGATCGGCGTGCGTGCGCGGCTGCTGTCCTTCGTCGGCGAGCATCGCATCCGCTACCGCTTCCGGCTCCTCGACGAGGCGAGCGGCGCCGTGGTGGAGGACAGCGGCCTGGTCGCGAGCGGCGACGTGAGCTACCGCCGTCTGGCGCCTGGACGGTACCGGCTCGAGGTGGAGGCCCGGGCCGCCGATGGCGGCCCGCACGGGCCGGCTGTCGCTGCGCTTCGCGATGCTCGCCCCGTGGTGGCAGCGGCCGTGGGCGGTGGCCGCGGGCGCGCTCGCGCTGGCCGCGCTCGGCTGGCTGAGCGCGCGGGCGCGCGTCGCCTTCCTCCGGCGCCGGGCGCGCGAGCTCGAGCAGTGCCGTGGCCGAGCGCACCGAGGCGCTCGCGCGGGCCAACGCCGAGCTCGACCGCCTCGCGCGGCTGGACTCGCTCACCGGCCTCGGCAATCGCCGCGCGCTCGCCGAGATCGAGCGCTCGGCGGCGGCCGGCCGGCGCCACCCTGGTGGTGATCATCGACATCGACCGCTTCAAGGCGATCAACGATCGCTTCGGTCACCGCACCGGGGACGAGGTGCTGGCGGAGCTCGCTCGCCGCCTGCGCGCCGTCTGCCGCCAGAGCGACGAGGTGCTGCGCTACGGCGGCGAGGAGTTCGTGCTGGTCGCGCGGGAGGCTCCGGGGCCGGCGGCGGGCTCGCTCCTCGGCCGCCTGCTGGCGGCCGTGGGGGACCGGCCCTTCCGCGTCTCGGGCGCGCCCGAGCCGCTCCGGGTGACGATCTCCGCGGGCGCGGCCCGGATCGGCGATGCCGAGCCCGCCGACTTCGCGGCCTGCCTCGCGCTCGCCGACGAGGCGCTCTACGCGGCCAAGGAGCATGGCCGGGACCAGGCCTGGCTGGTCGATGCCGAGGGCGAGGCCGTGCTGCGCTCGGGACGGCGCGCGCGCGTCCTTCGCCGCCCCGGCGCTCCGCCCCTCGCCGACTGCGGAACGGGCCAGCCGCTTCGGCTGATGCCGAAAGCGTTTCGCTCCGCGGCTCAGGCACCCGTCGCCGTCGAGGATCCGCTCCACCGCGCGCCATGATCCGGTCCACGGCGCCGCGCTCGCGCTCGAAGGCGCGCTGCCCCGCCTCCCCCATGCGGCGGCGCGCGGCGGGATCGGCGAGCAGCTCGCTGACCGCGAGCCCGAGGCGCTTCCGCGGCCACCCGCGCGGCGCCGCCGCAGGCGATCAGCGACTCGGTGACCTCGGCGAAGTTGAAGGTGTGCGGCCCGATCAGCACCGGGACGCCGAGGGCGGCGGCCTCGAGCACGTTGTGGCCGCCGACCGGGGCCAGCGATCCGCCGACGAAGGCGAGGTCGCTCGCGGCGTAGAAGCGCAGCAGCTCGCCGATGGTGTCGAGCACGAAGCACTGCGCGGCGGCGTCCGGGACCTCGTCCTCGCTGCGCACGGCGGTGCGGAAGCCGAGGCTGCGGCACAGCGCCGCCACCGGCCGGAAGCGCTCCGGATGACGCGGGGCGATGATCAGCAGGGCGTCGGGGAAGCGGCCGAGGACGCGGGCGTGGGCGTCGAGCACCGGCAGCTCCTCCGGCTCGTGGGTGCTGCCGGCGATCCACACCGGGCGCGCCGGCCCCCAGCGCGCCCGCAGGGCCCGCCCCTGCTCGGGCAGCGTTCCCGGGACGTCCATGTCGAACTTGAGGTTGCCGGCCACGCTCAGCCGTTCCGGGAGGGCGCCCAAGGCGCGGAAGCGGCGGGCGTCGCTCTCCGACTGCGCGATCAGGGCGGTCACGGTGCGCACCGCGGCCCGCGCCAGCGGCCGGATCGGGCCGTAGCCGCGCAGCGAACGCTCCGAGAGCCGGCCGTTGGCGAGGATCACCGGGATCCGCCGGCGGTGGCAGGCGAAGAACAGGTTCGGCCAGATCTCCGTCTCCATGATCACCGCGAGCCGCGGCCGGACGCGGTCGAGGAAGCGGGCGATCGCGCCCGGGAGGTCGTAGGGCAGGTAGAGATGGGTGACGCGCTCGCCGAAGCGCTTGCGCACCCGCTCCGCCCCCGTGGGGGTGACGGTAGTCACCACCATCGGGATCCCGGGCCAGCGCTCCATCATCGCCTCGATCAGGGGCACGGCAGCGTTGAACTCGCCGACGGAGACCGCGTGCACCCAGATCGATTCCGTCAGGGCCGGCGCGCGGTAGAGGCCGAAGCGCTCGGGCCAGCGCCGGAAGTAGTCGCGGTAGCGCAGCCCCCTCAGCGCCAGTCGCCAGAGGATCACCGGGGTGAGCAGGTACATCAGCGCGGTGTAGCCGGCGCGCAGCAGCGGGTGCGGCAGGGGCTCGGCGCGGTCCATCGAACGAAGGATAGCGAATGCCCCACGGCGGCCCGACCTGTGGCGGCCGGCGCTTACAATCCGGCCCCATGCCGCCGCTGTCGCCGCGCACCTGGCCGGTGTGGCCGCTGATCGGTGTCGGCCTGCTGCTCGCGCGTCTGCCTTGGCGGCTGCAGCGGGCGCTCGGCGCAGCGCTCGGGAGGCTGCTGTCGGCGCTGCTGCGGCGGCGGCGCGCGATCGCCGCGGGCAATCTCGCGCTGTGCTTTCCGGAGCTCACGGACGCGGAGCGCGCGGCGCTCCTGCGCCGGCATTTCCGCGCGCTCGGCATCGGCGCCTTCGCCTTCCTGCGCGCGTGGTGGGGCAGCCTCGAGCCGGTGAGGCGGGCGAGCCGGATCGAGGGGCTCGAGGTGCTCGAGCGGCTGCGCGCCGAGGGCCGCG
The DNA here is from genome assembly GCA_033582715.1 of Lysobacterales bacterium. Classification (GTDB taxonomy): domain Bacteria; phylum Pseudomonadota; class Gammaproteobacteria; order Xanthomonadales; family BPKI01; genus BPKI01. The sequence goes on from JAVQZZ010000001.1 coordinate 298,725, forward strand.
GCGTGCTGCTTCTCGGTGGACATTTCCTCTCCCTCGAGATCTGCGGCCGCCTGCTCGCGGAGCGGGTGCCGCTGGCCGGGATGTACCGCCCTCACCGCAACCCGGCGATGGAGTGGGCGGTGAGGCGCGGCCGCCTGCGCTACGCGCGGGCGATGTTCGACCACGAACAGCTGCGGGCGGCGGTGCGGCACCTGCGCGCCGGCGGCATCCTGTGGTACGCCCCCGACCAGGCCTATCGCCGCGGGAAGCACCTGGAGGCGCCGTTCTTCGGCGTTGCGGTGCCGACCCTCACCGCCAGTCACGATCTCGCGCGGATGACGGGGGCGGCGGTGGTGCCCTTCTTCCATCGCCCCGAGGGCGCCGGCTACCGGATCCGGATCGGAGAGCCGCTGCCGTCCTTCCCCGGCGAGGATCGCCACGCCGACGTGGCGCGGGTCAACGCCGTGATCGAGGCGATGGTGCGGGAGTCTCCCGCGGAGTACCTCTGGATCCACGACCGCTTCAAGCGCCGACGCGCGGGCTGAGCACGGTCGCCGGCGGTTCATGCGCCGACGTTAGAATCGCCCCGCATGTTCGAGGAGCTGCGTCGCCGCCGGGCCGAGCTGCGCGAGCGCCGCAGGCGGCTGAAGCGGATGCTCAGAGCCGCTGCCGCGGCGGGCCAACGTCCATCGCTACCCCGTGGTGCGCTGGTTCGCCGACTGGGTGCGGCGGGCGCCCTGGCTCTGGTCCTACAAGCACGCCCACGTGGCGCCCGCGCTCTATGCCGGCTCGGTGCTGGCGCTGCTGCCGCTCTACGGCGTGCAGCTGCTGCTCGCCCTGCTCCTTGCCTTGCTGCTGCGCGCGAACCTCACGGTCATGGCGGCGCTGCAGTTCCTCACCAACCCCTTCACCCTGGTGCCCGGTCTATGGCTTCACCGGCTGGGTGGGCGGCATGCTGCTCAAGGCGGTCGGGGTCGGGCGGGACTGGCCCGATCTCGCGTTCGCCGCCAATGCCCTGTTCGTGGGTGGGGTGGCGGTGGGGCTCGCCTTCGCCCTGCTCGTGGACCTGGTCTGGCGCTTCCTGCGCTGGGAGGCGCGACGCTTCCGCGAGGAGCTGAGGCGGCTCGAGGTCGAGGCGCTGCGAGGACGCGCCGCAGGGCTGAGGGGCGCGGCTCAGCCCGACGGCCGCCGACAGGCGGTAGGTCGAGGGCCTCGGCGAGGTGGGCCGCGCTCACGGCGGGCGCGTCCTCGAGGTCGGCGATGCTGCGGGCGACGCGCAACACCCGGTCGACCGCGCGCTGGGACAGCCTCAGCGCCTCCACGGCGCGCAGCAGCAGCTCGCGCTCGCCGCTCCCGAGGGCGACCAGGTCGCGCAGCCGCGCCGGCTCGAGTCGGGCGTTGGCGCAGCCCTGGCGCGCGAGCTGGCGGGCGCGGGCGGCGGCGACCCTTGCGCGGACCGCGGCCGAGGGCTCGCCCGGCGCCGCCTCGGCGAGCTCGGCGGCCGGGATGCGGCGCAGCGCGACGGCGAGATCGATGCGGTCGAGCAGCGGCCCCGAGATCCGCGCGCGATAGGCGGCGATCCGCGCCGGCGAGCAGCGGCAGGTGGCCCCCGGATCGCCGGCGTAGCCGCAGGGGCAGGGGTTCATCGCCGCGACCAGCTGGAAGGCTGGCGGGGAACTCCGCCCGCCGACCGGCGCGGGCGATCACGATGCGACCGCTCTCCAGCGGCTCGCGCAGGGCCTCGAGCGCCTGCCGACGCCACTCCGGCAGCTCGTCGAGGAAGAGCACGCCGTGGTGGGCGAGCGAGATCTCTCCCGGCCGCGGCGGTGAGCCGCCACCGACCAGGGCGATCGCGCTCGCGCTGTGGTGCGGGGCGCGGAAGGGCCTGAGGAACAGCCGGGAGGGCGGGGGCGCGAGACCGCAGAGCGAGGCCACCGCCGCGCTCTCGAGGGCCTCGGTCTCGGTGAGGGGCGGCAGGATCCCGGGCAGGCGGGTGGCGAGCATGGTCTTGCCGGTGCCGGGAGGCCCGACCATGAGCAGATGGTGGCCGCCGGCGGCCGCGATCTCGAGGGCGCGGCGGGCGCGGTGCTGGCCGCGGAGCTCGGCGAGATCCGGCTGCGCTGCGGCCGGCCCCGCGTCCGCGGCGGCGGGACGCGGGGGCGGCAGCTCCCCGCGCCCGTTGAGCCAGGCGGCGACCTCCGCCAGATGGCGGCCGACCCGCACCTCGGCTCCCGGCACGAGCGCCGCCTCGGCGCCGTTCCCCTCCGGCACCAGCAGCACGCGCCCGGCGCGGCGGGCGGCGAGGACCGCCGGCAGGACGCCCGGGAACCGGCCGGAGCTCGCCGGAGAGGCCGAGCTCGCCGAGCGCCTCGACCTCGCGCAGCCTGCCGGCCGGCAGATCGCCCTGGGCGGCGAGCAGGGCGAGCGCGATCGACAGATCGAAGCGCGAGCCGTCCTTGGGAAGATCGGCCGGGGCGAGCCCGACGGTGATCCGCCGCTGCGGAAACTCGAAGCCGCTGTTGACCAGCGCCGCCCGCACCCGGTCCCGCGCCTCCCGCACCGCGGCCTCGGGCAGGCCGACGACGGCGAAGGCGGGCAGCCCGTTGGCGAGATGGGCCTCGATCAGCACCGGCGGCGCCTCGATGCCCTCCGGCGCGCGGCTCAAGGCCGTGGCGTAGCCCATCGCGACCCTCGCCCTGGCGGCCAGCGTCCCTGCGGCCTGACGCTCAGCGTTCGGCGTGGCCCTGGTGCGCGAGCCTGGCCTCGAGTTCCGCGACGCGCTGCTCGAGCAGCTCGAGCTTCTCGCGGGTGCGCAGCAGCACGCAGCGCTGGACGTCGAACTCGGCGCGGGAGACGAAGTCGAGGCGCTCGCAGGCCGCGCGCAGGGCGGCGCGCAGATGGTCGGCGAGGTCCTGACCGACGGCAGCCGCTCCCGGGGGCAGCGCCGCGCTCAGGCGGCGGGCGAGTTCGTCGAGGGCGCGCAGGTCGATCATCGAGGGGACTCCGCTCGGCGAGGGGTGGCGGCACTTTACGGCGCGGGACCGGGGGGCGCGCTGTCGGGGCGGCGGCTAGAATGCTGACGGCCTTTTCCGACATCGGCAGCGAGCGCGCGCAACGCCCATGAAGATGGTGATGGCGGTGATCAAGCCCTTCAAGCTCGACGACGTGCGCGAGGCGCTGGCCGAGGCCGGGCGTGCAGGGGATCACCGTCACCGAGGTGAAGGGCTTCGGCCGCCAGCGCGGCCACACCGAGCTCTACCGCGGCGCGGAGTACGTGGTCGACTTCCTGCCCAAGATCAAGATCGAGGTCGCCTGCACCGACGACCAGGTGGAGCGGGTGGTCGAGGCGATCGCGGGCAGCGCCAACACCGGGCGCATCGGCGACGGCAAGATCTTCGTCTACGCGCTCGACCGGGTGGTGCGGATCCGCACCGGGGAGCTCGACGCCGACGCGCTCTGAGCCTCGCCGCGGAGCTGCCGCACGGGGCCGGGGGCCTTGCGCTCGGGCGCGAAACCGGGCAGGATGGCGACGGCGCTGTGACAGTTGGTCACAAATCGGCGTCGGCTGGCGCCGGTCGTGACGGCTGGATGACCTCTTCGGCGGCTCGCGCCGCCCTCCGCTCTGGCGCCCGGCGGTTCACGATGGATTCCCCCTGTTCCTTCTCAAGACCGCCGGGCGCCAGTCCTTCCGCCGAAGAAGGTCGGCTCCGCGTCGGGGGACGCGGAGCCCAGGGCGGCGTCGGGGGAGCTCGCGCCGCAGGCCTTCCCGGACACCGGAGGAGCCGGCCCCTGTTCCGCGCCCGGCTCGTCGCGGCCGCCTCGTGCGCGCTCCGTGGCCGGTGGCCGCGGTCGCAGAATGAGGGCGAGCCGCCGGCGCGGGCCAGTGACAGTCTGTGAAGCGGCGAGGATGCGCGGATTTTTGCCATGGTGGAAGCCTCTCCCTACGACGTGATCGTGGTCGGCGGCGGCCACGCCGGCACCGAGGCGGCGCTCGCCGCCGCGCGCGCCGGGTGCCCGCACCCTGCTGCTCACCCAGTCGCTCGAGACCCTTGGGCAGATGAGCTGCAACCCGGCGATCGGGGGGATCGGCAAGGGTCACCTGGTGCGCGAGATCGATGCCCTCGGCGGGGCGATGGGCATCGCCGCCGACCGCGCCGGGATCCACTGGCGCCGGCTCAACGCCAGCAAGGGGCCGGCGGTGCGCGCCACCCGCTGCCAGGCCGACCGCCAGCGCTATCGCATGGCGATCCGCGCGCTGCTCGAGGGGCAGCCCGGGCTTGCAGCTGTTCCAGGCCGAGGTCGCCGACCTGCTGGTCGAAGGCGGCCGCGCGGTCGGCGTCAGGATCCGCCTCGGTCTCGAGCTCCGCGCCCGCGGCGGTGGTGCTGACCGCGGGCACCTTCCTCGCCGGGCGGATCCACGTCGGCGAGCAGAACCACCTCGGGGGCCGCGCCGGCGATCCCGCCTCGCTGCTGCTGGCCGAGCGACTGCGCGAGCTCCCCTTCGCGGTGGGGCGGCTCAAGACCGGCACGCCCCCGCGCATCGACGGCCGCAGCATCGACTTCTCGCGCCTCGAGCCGCAGCCGGGCGAGGAGCCGCGGCCCTGCTTCAGCTTCCTCGGACCGCCGGCGGAACCGCCGCCGCAGCGCTCCTGCTTCATCACCCGCACCACCGCCGCGACCCACGAGATCATCCGCGCCGCGCTCCACCGCTCGCCGATGTACAGCGGGGCGATCCGCGCGCTCGGGCCCCGCTACTGCCCGTCGATCGAGGACAAGGTGGTGCGCTTCGCGGAGCGCGAGAGCCACCAGATCTTCCTCGAGCCCGAGGGGCTCGAGTCGGGGGAGTGGTACCCGAACGGCATCTCGACCTCGCTTGCCGTTCGAGGTGCAGGTGGCGATGGTGCGCAGCATCCCGGGCCTCGAGCGCGCGCATCTCACCCGTCCGGGCTACGCCATCGAGTACGACTTCTTCGATCCGCGCGGCCTCAGGCCGAGCCTCGAGACCAAGGCCGTGCCGGGGCTGTTCTTCGCCGGACAGATCAACGGCACCACCGGCTACGAGGAGGCGGCGGCGCAGGGTCTGGTGGCGGGGCTCAACGCCGCACGCGCGGCGCGCGGTCTCGAGCCGTGGTGGCCGCGGCGCGACGAGGCCTACATCGGGGTGCTGATCGACGACCTCACCACCAACGGCACCCTCGAACCCTACCGGATGTTCACCTCGCGCGCCGAGTACCGCCTCGCGCTGCGCGAGGACAACGCCGACCTCCGGCTCACCGAGACCGGGTGGCGCCTGGGGCTGGTGGACGAGGCGCGCTACCGGCGTCTGTGCCGCAAGCGCGAGGCCATCGCCCGCGAGCAGGAGCGGCTCCGGGGCTGGCGCGTCCTGCCGGGCGGCCCCGAGGCGGCGCGGCTTGCCGCGCGCGGGGTGGCGCTCGGTCGCGAGCGCAGCCTCTACGAGCTGCTCAAGCGTCCCGAGGCCGACGAGGCGCTGCTCGCCGAGCTCGGCGCCTGGGATTCCGACACACCCCCCGAGGTGCGCGAGCAGGTGGCGATCGCGGCGCGCTACGAGGGCTATCTCGCTCGCCAGGAGGAGGAAGTCGCGCGGCTGCGCCGCCACGAAGGTCTCGCGATCCCGGAGGACTTCGACTACCAGGCCGTCACCGGGCTGTCGGCCGAGGTGCGGGAGAAGCTCTCGCGGGTGCGCCCGGCCACGGTGGGCCAGGCGGCGCGGATCAGCGGCGTGACCCCGGCGGCGGTCTCGCTGCTGCTGCTCGCCCTCCGGCGGCGCTCGCGCGAGGCCGGGAGCGGCGCTCAGGGCAGGGGGCGGAGCGCGGCGTAGCGCAGGATCAGCCAGCGCGTCCCGGCGTTGGCAAAGCGCACCTGGACCCGCGTGTCCTCGCCCTCGCCCTCGGCGGAGAGCACCGTGCCCTCGCCGAAGACCCCGTGCAGCACCCGCTGGCCGAGGCGAAGGACGGGCTCGGCCGGGGTCGGCTCGGGGCGCACGGGAGGTGGAGAGGTCGCCCGCACCGCCTCGATCAGCTCGGCGGGCATCTCCTCGAGGAAGCGGGAGGGCCGCTGGTACTGGAGCTGGCCGTAGAGCCTCCTCAGCTCGGCGTGGGAGAGCAGGAGCTCCCGCCGCGCGCGGGTGATGCCGACGTAGGCGAGCCGGCGCTCCTCGGCGAGCCGGAGGGGGTCCTCGAGCGCCTGCCGCGGCGGAAACAGCCCCTCCTCGAGCCCGACCAGGAATACCCGCGGGAACTCGAGCCCCTTGGCCGCATGCAGGGTCATCAGCTGCACCGCGTCGGCGGCGGGGCCGGCCTCGTGCTCGCCGCTCTCGAGCGCGGCGTGGGCGAGGAAGGCGGCGAGCTCGTCGAGGCCGGCGGCACGGTCCTCGTCCTCGAGCGCGAAGCGGGCGGCGACGCTGAGCAGCTCCTCGAGGTTCTCGCGGCGCGACTCGCCGCGGTCTCCGCCCTCGCCCCCGTGATGCTGGAGCAGCCCGGAGCGCTCGAGCATCAGGGCTACCCGCGCCTCGAGCGGCGCGCCGCGGGAGTCGCCGTCCAGGCTTCCGATCAGGGCGAGGAAGCCGCCGAGCGCCTGCCGCGCCTTGCCCACGAGCCGCGGCCCGGAGAGCTCGGCCAGCGCCGCGTCCCAGAGGCTGAGCCCGTCCCGGCGCGCGCGCTCGCGCAGCAGCGCGAGGCTGCGCTCCCCGAAGCCGCGCGGCGGCACGGCGATCGCGCGCTCGAAGGCGGCGTCGTCGTGGCGGTGCTGCATCAGCCGGAGCCAGGCCAGCGCATCCTTGATCTCGGCGCGCTCGAAGAAGCGCAGCCCGCCGTAGACGCGGTAGGGGATGCGACGGGCGAGCAGGATCTCCTCGAAGACCCGCGACTGGGCGTTGGAGCGGTAGAGGATGGCGTGGCTCGCCGCCGGCACCCCGGCGCGGATCGCGCGCTCGATCTCGCCCGACCACGTGCTCAGCCTCGTCGCGCTCGTCGCGGGCGGTGTAGAGCCGGACCGGCGGTCCGCCGGCGCGCTCGGTCCACAGCCGCTTGCCGATGCGGTCGGGATTGCGGGCGATGATGGCGTTGGCGGCGGCGAGGATGTTCGCCGTCGAGCGGTAGTTCTGCTCGAGCTTGAGCACCCGCGCCGCGGGGAACTCGGCGAGGAAGCGGCGCACGTTCTCGACCCTGGCGCCGCGCCAGCCGTAGATCGACTGGTCGTCGTCGCCCACCACGAAGGCCTCGCCGCTCTCGGCGGCGAGCCGGCGCAGCAGCCGGTACTGCACCGCGTTGGTGTCCTGGAACTCGTCGACCAGCACGTGGCGGTAGCGCTCGCGATAGTGGGCGAGCAGCTCCGGACGCTCGGCGAGCAGCTCGTCCATCCGCAGCAGCAGCTCGCCGAAGTCGACCAGGCCCTGGGCGCGGCAGTGCTGCTCGTAGGCTCGGTAGAGTTCGAGCAGGGTCGCCGCCAGCGGCCCTTGGCCCGCCGCCTCCGCGCGTTCCGGTCGCAGCCCCTCGTCCTTGTGGGCGTTGATGAAGCCCGCGGTCTGGCGTGGGGGGAAGCGGTCGGGATCGAGCCGGCGCTCGAGGGTGACGCGCTTGACCAGGCGGAGCTGGTCCTCGGCGTCGAGGATCTGGAAGGTCGGCGGGAGGCCGGCCTCCCTAGCGTGCTGGCGCAGGAAGCGGTGGGCGATGCCGTGGAAGGTGCCGACCGCGAGCCGCTCTCGCGCGCGCCCCGAGCAGGGCGGCGACCCGCCCCCGCATCTCCCCGGCCGCCTTGTTGGTGAAGGTGACGGCGAGCAGCGACCACGGCGAGACCCCGCGCTCCGCGAGCAGGAAGGCGATGCGGCGGGTGAGCACCCGGGTCTTGCCCGAGCCCGCGCCGGCGAGCACCAGCGTGTGCCCCGGGGGCGCGGTGACCGCCGCCCGCTGGGCGTCGTTGAGTTCCGCAAGCCAGGCCGGATCCATCCCGGCATTCTAGAAATCCGCCGGTCGCGGCCCAAGGTTTTGAGGGAACTTTCGCCGCGTTTAGCACTCTCGGCTTGGCGAGTGCTAAGATGGGGATCATGATGGAAGCCGCCCTCGAGTCCGTCACCGAAGCCCTGCCGGTGCCGAGCAACCTGCCGGTGCCGCTGTCCGACGCCCTGGAGGCCTACATCGCGGCCGTGAACCGCCTGCCGCTGGTCTCGGCCGAGGAGGAGAGGGAGCTGGCCCGCCGCTACCGCGAGGAGGAAGACCTCGAGGCGGCGCGGCGAGCTCGTGCTCTCGCACCTGCGGTTCGTGGTCCACGTCGCGCGCGGCTACGGCGGCTACGGCCTGCCGCTCGCCGACCTGATCCAGGAAGGCAACATCGGCCTCATGAAGGCGGTCAAGCGCTTCGATCCCGACCAGGGGGTGCGCCTGATCAGCTTCGCCGATCCACTGGATCCGCGCCGAGATCCACGAGTTCATCCTGCGCAACTGGCGGATCGTGCGGGTCGCCACCACCAAGGCCCAGCGCAAGCTGTTCTTCAACCTGCGCCGCGCCAAGGCAGCGGCTGGGCTGGTTGAGCCGGGCCGAGGCCGAGGCGGTGGCTCGGGAGCTCTCAGGTCCCGACCGAGGACGGTTCTCGAGATGGAGGCGCGGCTCGGCGGGGCAGGACGTGGCCTTCGATCCCGCATCCCGGAGGACGAGGACGAGGAGGGGGTCGCGCCGGTCGCAGTACCTCGAGGCTCCCGAACGCCGATCCGGCGGAGCGGGTGGCCGCCGAGCGACCAGGTCGGAGCTATCCAGCTCGAGCGGCTCGAGGAGGGCCTCGAGTCGGCTCGATCCCCGCTCGCGCGACATCGTGCAGCGGCGCTGGCTCAAGGAGCCGAAGGCCACGCTGCACGAGCTCGCCGCCGAGTACGGCGTCTCCGCCGAGCGCATCCGCCAGATCGAGGCCGCCGCCTTCCGCAAGCTCCGCGCCACGATCGAGGCCTGAAGCGCATTCCCGGCCGGGACGCCCCGCGGACGGCGCCGAGGCTGCGCGCTGGACGCCTAGGCCGCGGCGCGCTCCGGCGTGGCGTCGGCCGAGGCCGGCCCGCCAGGTCTCGAGCAGCTGCTCCCAGCGCGGCTCGACCGCGGCGAGGTGGCGCTCCTTGACGTGGCCGAAGCCGCGGATCCGCTTCGGGCAGGCTCGCGATCTCGACCGCCAGGGCGTGGTTGGCGGGCGCTGAGGCCCGGCGAGCAGCTCCTCCACCGTGGTCGCGGTAGCGGGCGATGAGCGCGCGCTCCTTGCGCCGCTCGGCGGTCCAGCCGAAGGGATCGAAGCGGAGTGCCGCGCAGGAAGCGGAGCTTCGCGAGCAGGCGGAAGGCGTGGCGCACCCAGCCGCCGTAGCGCCGCTTGATCAGGTGCCCCTCCGCGTCGCGCCGGGCGAGCAGCGGCGGGGCGAGATGGAAGGCGAGGCGCACCGGCCCGTCGAAGCGCTCCCGCAGCCGCTCGAGGACGCCGGTCTCGGCGTAGAGCCGCGCCACCTCGTACTCGTCCTTGTAGGCCATCAGCTTGAACAGGTAGCGGGCGACCGCCTCGGTGAGGGCCGCGCTGTCCCGGCACGCGCGCGCTGCTCCGCCTCGCCGGACGCGCGCGACGAAGTCGGCGTAGTCGGCGGGCGTAGGCGCGGTTCTGGTAGTCGGCGAGGAAGGCCTCGCGGCGCGCGATCGCCTCCTCCAGGGTGCGCGAGCGCCGCCCGTCGTCGTAGGGCGAGAGCATGGCCGGGGTGAGCGGGCGCCTCCGCTCCCGGCGGCCGCCCGCCGCACCGCCTCCGGATCGAGGGCGGCGAGCCGCCCCCAGGCGAAGGCCTTGCGGTTCATGGCGACCGCCGCCCCGTTGAGCTCGATCGCCCGGTCGAGGGCGGCGAGGGAGACCGGCACCAGCCCGAGCTGCCAGGCGTAGCCGAGCATGAAGGCGTTGGCGGCGATCGCATCGCCGAGCAGGGCGGTGGCGAGCTCGGTGGCATCGACCAGGTGCGGCATGCGGCCGGCGAGGGCGAGGCGGACCGCGTTGACGATCTCGTCCTGGGGGAAGGCGAGGTCGGGCCGGGTGGTGAAGCTGCCCGGCATCATCTCGTAGGTGTTGAGCACCACCTCGGAACGGTCGGCGCGGATCTTGGACAGCGCCCAGTAGTCGTTGACCACGACCATGTCGCAGCCGAGCACGAGGTCGGCCTCGCCGGCGGCGATGCGCACCGCGTGGATCTGCTCCGGGCGGCGGGCGATGCGCACGTGCGTGGTCACCGCGCCGCCCTTCTGCGCGAGCCCGGTCTGGTCGAGCACCGTCGCCCCCTTGCCCTCGAGGTGCGCGGCCATGCCGAGGAGCGCGCCGATGGTCACCACCCCGGTGCCGCCGACCCCGGTGACGAGGATGTTCCAGGGCCGCGAGAGATCGCTGCGGAAGACCGGCTCGGGCAGCCGCTCGAGGATGCGCTCGTCGATGGCGGGGGCGGGCCGGCGCAGCTCGGCGCCCTCGACGGTGACGAAGCTCGGGCAGAAGCCCTTGAGGCAGGAGAAGTCCTTGTTGCAGTTGCTCTGGTCGATCTCGCGCTTGCGCCCGTACTCGGTCTCCTTGGGCAGCACCGCGACGCAGAAGCTCTGCACCCCGCAGTCGCCGCAGCCCTCGCAGACCAGGCTGTGGATCCACACCCGCCGCCTGGGGTCGGGCATCAGCCCGCGCTTGCGGCGGCGCCGCTTCTCGGTGGCGCAGGTCTGGTCGTAGATCAGCACCGAAACCCCGGGGACCTCGCGCAGCCGCCGCTGGATCTCGTCGAGCCGGTCGCGGTGGATGGAACTCGACCCCCTCCGGGAACAGCTCCGGCCGCGACCACTTCTCGGGCTCGTCGGAGACCACGACGATGGTCCTCACCCCCTCGGCCCGCATCTGGTGGGCGATGTCGGGCACGGTGAGCTTGCCGTCCACCGGCTGGCCCCCGGTCATCGCCACCGCGTCGTTGTAGAGGATCTTGTAGGTGATGTTCACGCCGGCGGCGATCGCCTGGCGGATGGCCAGCGAGCCGGAGTGGAAATACGTGCCGTCGCCGAGGTTCTGGAAGACGTGGCGCTCGCCGGTGAAGGGCGCCTGCCCGCACCAGGTCACGCCCTCCCCGCCCATGTGGGTGAAGGTGTCGGTGCGGCGGTCCATCCAGGTCACCATGTAGTGGCAGCCGATGCCGCCGAGCGCCCGGCTGCCCTCGGGCACCCGGGTCGAAGTGTTGTGCGGGCAGCCGGCGCAGTAGTGCGGCACGCGTGGGAAGTTGGCGCGCGGAAGCGCCAGCTCGCGCTCCTTGGCCTTGAGGAACTCGAGCACCCCCTCGATGCGCTCCGAGGTGTAGAAGGGCTTGAGGCTCCTCGCGATGATGCGGGCGATGCGCGCCGGGGTGAGCTCGGCGGTGGAGGGCAGGATCCACTCCCCCTGCTCGTCGTACTTGCCGACCACCGTCGGCCGTCCCTCGAGGTTGTAGAGGTACTCCTTGAGCTGGCTTTCGAGGAAGCTGCGCTTCTCCTCGACCACCAGGATGTCGGCCAGGCCGCGCACGAAGCGCCGCACCCCCTCGGGCTCGAGCGGCCAGGTCATGCCGACCTTGTAGACCCGGATGCCGATCTCGCGGCAGGCGGCCTCGTCGAGCCCGAGGTACTCGAGCGCCTGGAGCACGTCGAGATAGCTCTTGCCGGTGGTGAGGATGCCGAGGCGCGCGTCGCGGCGAGTCGATGACGATGCGGTCGAGGCCGTTGGCGCGGGCGAAGGCCTGGGCCGCCTGCATCGCGTACTGGTGGAGCCTGAGCTCCTGCTCGAGCGGCGGATCGGGCCAGCGGATGTTGAGGCCGCCCGGCGGCAGCTCGAAGTCTTCGGGAATGCGGATGTGGATCCGCTCCGGATCGACCTCGATCGAGGCCGAGGACTCCACGGTCTCGGCGATCACCTTGAAGCCCACCCAGCGCCCGGTGAAGCGGGAGAGGGCGAAGCCAAGCACCCCGAAATCGAGGATTTCCTGCACGCCGGCCGGATGGAGGATGGGCATCAGGGCCGAGACGAACTCGTGCTCGGAGGCATGGGGGAGGGTGGAGCTGCGGCAGGCGTGGTCGTCCCCGGCGATCGCGAGCACCCCTCCATAGCGAGAGGTTCCCGCGGCGTTGGCGTGCTTGAAGACATCGCCGCAGCGATCCACCCCCGGGCCTTTGCCGTACCAGATCGCGAACACCCCATCGTGCTTCGCCCCGGGGAAGAGGTTCACCTGCTGGGTGCCCCAGACCATGGTCGCGGCGAGGTCCTCGTTCAGGCCGGGAACGAAGCGAATCCCGGCGCGCTCGAGGTGCTTGCGCGCCCGCCACAGCTCCTGGTCGTAGCCGCCGAGGGGGCTGCCGCGGTAGCCCGAGACGAAGCCGGCGGTGTTCAGCCCGGCACGGCGGTCGCGCCAGGCCTGGAGCGAGGGGCAGGCGCACCAGCGCCTGGACGCCGGAGAGGTAGATCCGCCCGCGCTCGCGGGTGTACTTGTCCTCGAGGGTGTAGCCGAGGTCGACCGACTCGGGGGCGAGGGCCATGAAGCGAACGTCCGCTGGGAAGCGGACATTCTAGCAACCGGCCGTCGCCGTCCCCGCCGGGCTAGGCGGGAGAGGGAAGCGGCGCCGCCGCGACGCCGCGCGCGGCCCCGGGCAGGCGGGCGCGCCCAGTTCGGCGTCGGCGACGTCCTCGACGAGCAGCCCCTCCGCGAACAGCGTGACGCAAGATGCGGTGGTTGAGGGCGTGGCCGGGCCGATGCGCGATCACGTGCGCCGCGATCGGCGCGCCGGCGAGCGCGAGATCGCCGATCAGATCGAGCAGCTTGTGGCGGACGAACTCGTCGGGGAAGCGCAACCCTTCGGGATTGAGCACCCGCTCGCCGTCGACGACCACGGCGTTGGCGAGGGAGCCGCCCCGCGCCCGCCCCTCCGCCTTGAGCCGATCGAGGTCGCGCAGGAAGCCGAAGGTGCGGGCCGGGGCGATCTCGCGCCGGAAGCGCTCGGGGTCGAGCTCGAAGTCGAGACTCTGCCGGCCGATCGCCGGATCCGGGAACTCGATGCTGACCGAGTAGCGGGGGGCGGCTGCCGGCAGCAGGATCGCCCAGGCGTCACCGAGGCCGATCCGCACCGGACGGCGCAGCAGCAGCCGCCGACGCGGCGCGGGCTGCGCGACCCGTCCCGCCGCGTCGAGGCAGGCGACCCACTCGCGCGCGCTGCCGTCGAGGATCGGGACCTCGGGGCCGTCGAGCTCGATCCGGACGTTGTCGATGCCGAGGCCGGCGAGCGCCGCCAGCAGGTGCTCCACGGTCGCGACCTCCGCCCCGGCGGCATTGGCGAGCACGGTCGAGAGCCGGGTCGCCACCACCGCATCGTGCCGCGCGGCGATCTCCGCCTTCGCTCCGCCGCAGGTCGCGGCGCAGGAAGCGCCAGCCATGGCCGACCGGCGCGGGACTGAGCTCGAGGCGAACCTCCCGCCCCGAGTGGATGCCGATGCCGCTGACGGCTACGCTGCGCGCCAGGGTGTGCTGCGCTTGGCTCGAGGCATGCGGGGGCACGCGGATCTCCAGGCTCGCCGGGCGCCGGCCCGTCCGGCGCCTCCAGATTGCCATTTTGTCGCCATCAAGCTGAACGCGCCAGCGCTCGCAGTCGTCGGCTGTTCGATTGATTTTTTCAATCGACGACGCTGGCGCTGACGCGAGGCGGGGGGACGCTGAAGCGATGCTGGAGGCCTCTGGGGCGCTGCTGCTGGTGCTCGCGCTGCTGGTCGCGGGGCCGCTGGCTGCGCCGCTGCGGGATGCTGGCGGAGCAGGCGGCGGAGCCGCTGGCGGCCATCGTCGTGCGCCTGTGCCTGCCGGCGGCGGTGCTGCTCCACGTCCCGGGTCTCGCCCTCGGGCCGGCGCCGCTCGCGGTCGCGGCGGTGCCCTGGCTGCTGCTGGCCGCGAGCCTGGCGCTGGTGGAGCTCGCGATCCGGCTCTGGCCCGCGCTGGCGGCGGCGCGCGCCGTGCTGTGGCTGCTGGTGCCGCTCGGCAACACTTCCTTCCTCGGCTACCCGCTCGTCGAGGCGCTGTGCGGTCCCGAGGCCCTCCCCTACGCCGTGATCTACGACCAGTTCGGCTCTTTCCTGATCGTGAGCAGCTTCGGGACCTGGGTGCTCGCCCGTCACCGCGGCGGCGCGCCGCCGGGAGGCCGGGCCCTGCTCCGCGCGATCCTGCGCTTCCCGCCCTTCCTCGCGCTGCTGCTCGCGCTCCTGCTGCCCGGGCCGTTGCCGCCGGTGCTGGCCCAGCCGCTCGAGCGGCTCGCCGCCTGCATCCTGCCGCTGGCGGCGCTGACCGTCGCGCTCCGTTTGCGGCTGCGGCTCCCCGCGGCGGATCGCCCGGTGCTGGTCCTCGGGTTGCTGCTCAAGCTGCTCGCCCTGCCGGCGCTCGCCCTGCTGCTCGCCCCCCTGCTCGGGCTCGCCGGCCCGGCGCGGGAGGCGGCGGTGCTCGAGGCGGCGATGCCGCCGATGATCACCGCCGCCGCCCTGGCGGCCGAGGCGCGGCTACGGCCGGAGCTGGCCGCGGCCCTGGTCGGCTACGGGCTGGTCGCGGCCGTGCTCACCCTGCCAGCCTGGGCCTGGCTACTGCGCCTCACAGCCGGGTGAGTCGGCCGCCGTCGACCGGCAGCAGGGCGCCGGTGGTGTAGCTCGCCTCGAGGATCAGCCAGCGCACGGCGCGGGCCACCTCTTCCGGGGCTGCCGAGACGCCCGAGCGGCGCCCGTGCCGCCACCGTCTCCGCGCTCTCCGCCTTTTCCGGGAGCTCCGAGGGCAGCACGGTGCCGGGGAGCACGGCATTGACCCGCACCTCGGGGGCGAGCTCGCGCGCCAGCCCCTGGGTGATCATCAGCAGCGCCGCCTTGCTCGCGGAGTAGGCGAGGAAGCGCGGCAGCGGCCGCAGCCCGAAGACGTCGCCGATCATCACGATGGCGCCCCGGGCGACGCGCAGCGCGGGCGCGGCGGCGATGGCGAGCAGCAGCGGGGCACGGGCGTTGACCGCCATCATCCGGTCGAAGTCCTCGGCGCCGAGCGTCGCGAGCGGGGTGGGGGCGAAGAGCGAGGCGTTGGCCACCACGGCGTCGAGCCGACCGAAGTGGGCGAGAGCGGCCTCGACCAGCGCCCGACAGCGCTCAGGCTCCGCGAGCTCGGCCGCGAGCGGCAGCACCGGCGGGCCGCCGTTCGCAGCCGAGCTCGGCGGCGAGGGCGGCGGCCTCGGCGGCCGAATGCCGGTAGTGCAGGACGAGGGCATGGCCGGCGCGGTGCAGCTCGCGGGCGATGGCGGCGCCGACCCGACGCGCCGCCCCCGTGACCAGGGCGACGGGGACGATCCTCGCCGCCGCTCACCGCCGCTATCCTCCGCCGACCGCCCGCGAACCTCCCCATGATGCCGCACCCCGGGCCGAGCCCGCTCGCCCTCCGCCTCGCCGAGCGCATCCGCCGCGAGGGTCCGCTCGACTTCGCCGAGTTCATGGCGGCGTGCCTCCACGACCCCGACCACGGCTACTACGCCGCCGGACCCTCGCCCTTCGGGGCGGAGGGGGACTTCGTCACCGCCCCCGAGCTCGGGAGGCTGTTCGCGCGGGCCCTGGCCCGGCTGGTCGCGCCGACGCTGGCGCTCGCTCGAACTGAGCCGGTGCTGCGCGAGCTGGGTCCGGGCAGCGGGGCGCTGGCGGCGGTGCTCCTGCCCGCGCTAGCCGAGCGCGGGGCGCTCCCGGTCGTGCTACGAGCTGGTGGAGCCCGCCCCGGCCCGCCGGCGGGAGCAGCAGGCGAGGATCGCTCCTCTGGCGGCGGAACTCGGCGTGCGGCTCCGGTGGAGCGAGCGCGCGGAGACGGCGGGCGAGGGGGTGGTGCTCGCCAACGAGGTGCTCGACGCCCTGCCGGTGCGCCGCGTCCTGCTCGCCGGGCGCGGCATCCTCGCGCTCGCGGTCGGGCTCGACGAGCGCGGGGCCTTCCGCTGGGAGCCGCGCCCGGCGGAGGCGGCGCTCGCGGCCGAGGTCGAGGCTCTGCTCCGCCGCCTGCCCGCGCCGCTGCCCCGCCCCTACGTGCTGGAGCTGCGTCCCGGGCTCGGGGATTTCCTCGCCTCGGCCCTCGCCGGCCTCGAGCGGGGCGCGGCCCTGTTCGTGGACTACGGCTACCCGCGCCACGAGTTCTACCTGCCCGAGCGGCGGATGGGCACCCTGGTGGCGCATCGCGGGCACCGGCCGGTGGCCGACCCGCTGGCCGAGCCGGGGCGCATCGGATCTCGGCGGCTTCGTCGACTTCACCGCGCTCGCGGAGGCGCTGGCCGGGCTCGGCTGGACGCCGAGCGCCTACCTGAGCCAGGCCGAGCTGCTCCTCGCCGCGGGCCTGCTCGAGGAGCTCGCGGCGCTGCCCCCGGCCTCGCCCGGTTACTTCGCCGCGGCCGCCGAGGCCAGGCGGCTGCTGCTGCCGGGCGAGATGGGCGAGCGCTTCCGCGCGCTGGCGGCGTGCCGCGGGCTGCCGGAAGCCTTCGCCGGCGCTCGGTCGCGGCCGCGGGCTCGAGCGGCTCTACCCGCCGGAGCCCCCTGCCTGAGGGGCGTGCTCAGCGGCAGCGGTAGGCGCGGAAGCTCTGGCGGCCGTCCTGCGGCTCCGCGACCGGCTCGATGGTGTCGGCGCCGAGCTCGGCCGCCTCGTTGCGGGCCAGGGACTCGAGCTCGTCGCGCACCCGGACCGCGCTGCGTTCGATCCCGAGCAGGCGGTGGGGGACGCGGACGCTGACCTCGCCGAGCGGCCGGCAGCCGCCCGCGACGCCGAAGTAGGCGACCTCGACCTCGCGGCCGCGGGCGTCGGGCTCGACGAAGGCACAGCCGGCGAGGAGGGCGGCGAGCGGCAGAGTGGCGGAGGCGGCGCATCGGCGGGCGGGAGGGCGGGTGCCGCAGTGTAACCCCGGCGCGGCGCGCCGCAAGTCCGCTCCGGAGCGGGACGTAGAATCGGCGCGTGGCCGCGCGCATCCCGCAGAGCTTCCTCGACGAGCTGCTCGCCCGCACCGATCTCGTCGAGCTGATCCAGAGCCGCGTGCCGCTGAAGCGCGCCGGGCGCGAGTTCAAGGCGCTTTGCCCCTTCCACGACGAGCGCACGCCGAGCTTCACCGTGAGCCCGCGCAAGCAGTTCTACCACTGCTTCGGCTGCGGCGCCCACGGCGACGCCATCGGCTTCCTGATGGCCTACGAGCACCTCGGCTTCCTCGACGCGGTCGAGGAGCTCGCGGCGCGGGCCGGACTCGAGGTGCCGCGGGAGGCGCGGGGCGGGGACGAGCGCGAGCCGCTCTACGAGATCCTTGCCGCGGCCAGCCGCTTCTACCGGGCGCAGCTCGAGGCGAGCGCGGAGGCCCGCGCCTACCTCGGGCGCCGCGGGATCGATCCCGCCACCGCCGACCGCTTCCAGCTCGGCTACGCCCCCGAGGGCTGGGACCGCCTGGTGCGTGCCCTCGGCCGCGGCGAGGGCGAGCGCGCGGCCCTGCTCGCCGCCGGGCTCGCGCTGCGGGGCCGCGAGGGGCTCTACGACCGGTTCCGCCATCGGCTGATGTTCCCGATCCTCGACGGGCGCGGGCGCCCGGTCGGCTTCGGCGGGCGGGTGCTCGGGGCGGGCGAGCCCAAGTACCTCAACTCGCCGGAGACCGCGCTGTTCCAGAAGGGCCGGCTGCTCTACGCGCTGTGGCAGGCGCGGCGCGAGGGCGGCGGCCGGCGGCTGATCGCGGTGGAGGGCTATCTCGACGCCATCACCCTGCACCAGCACGGCTTCGCGCGAGGCCGTCGCCACCCTCGGCACGGCGGTGACGCCGGAGCAGGTGGAGACGCTGTTCCGCACCGCGCCCGACGTGGTGTTCTGCTTCGACGGCGACCGCGCCGGCCGTCAGGCGGCCTGGCGCGCGGCGGAGGCCGCGCTCGCCCGGATGCGCGACGGCCGGCAGGCGCTGTTCCTGTTCCTGCCCGAGGGCGAGGATCCGGACAGCTTCGTGCGGCGCGAGGGCGCCGCCCGCTTCGCGGCCCTGCTCGCGGAGGCGCAGCCGCTTTCCGCCTTCGTGCTCGAGCGTCTCGCCGCGGAGGCCGAGCTCGCCACGGTCGAGGGCCGCGCGCGCTACCTCGAGCGCGCGCGAGGCGCTGCTCGCGCGCGTCCCGGAGAGCGCCTTCCGCGAGCTCCTCGCCGAGGAGATCGCCCGCCGCGGCGGAGCGTCGCGCGCGTCGCGCGCCGTCCGCGCCCTCTCCCCGTGCCGCGCGCGGGAGCGGCACCGGGGCGCAGCATCCGCCGCACCCCGCTGCGCACGCTGATCGCCCTGCTGCTGCAGCGTCCGGCCCTCGCCGCGGCGGTGGCACTCGGAGCGTCGGGCGCTCATCGCCGGTCACCCCGGCCGCGGCATCGGCCTGCTGCTCGAGCTGCTCGAGCTCGGCGAGCGCGAGCCGGGGCTCGGCACCGCGGCCGTGCTCGCGCGCTTCTCCGGCCGCCGCGAGCACCCGGCGCTGCTCCGGCTCGCGGCCCTCGCCGTGGCCGGAGGGCGAGGAGGCGGAGCGGCGGGAGTTCGAGGGGGCGCTGCGCCAGCTGCTGCGCGAGGCGCTCCAGCACCGGCTGGCGGAGCTCAGGCTGCGCTGCGAGCGGCCGGAGGGCGGCGAGGCGGCGCGCGAGGCCTACCGCGAAGCGCTGCGGGAGCTCGCCGCCCTGCGCCGTCAGTCCGCCCTGACCCGGCGCCGCGGCGCCGAGCGCGGCGAGGGCGGCGCGGCGCAGCGGGGCGGCGATCCCGCGCGTGCTGCGGATGGCGCGGACGAGCAGCAGCCGGTCGCGCTCGCGGCTGAGCTCGTCCGCGGGATCGGGGCGGACGGCGTAGCGGGCGAAGGAGCGGCCGGCGAGCTCGCGGGCGATGCGCAGCTGCTGGCGCAGCCGCCGCAGCCGCCGCCGCAGGCGGTGGCGCTCCTCCTCCGTGCCCTCTCGCGCGTGCTCCGCGGCCCGCAGCGCGCGCCGCGCGCTGGCGCGCGAGCGCACGCCTGCAGCTCCGCCAGGCCGGTCGCGGCCCAGGGCAGCGCGGCGAGCGCGCGGGTGACGCGGCGAAGGCGCGTGCGCAGCCGGGCGAGCCCGGGATCGCGCTCGAGCCGGCGGGCGAGCACGCGGTCGCGGCGTACGCGCAGCGCCGGCGCGAGCGCCGCGGCGAGCTCGGCCGGGATCCGACCGGCCGCGGCCTCGGCCTCGAGGGCCTCGAGCACCGCCTGCGCATCACGCTCGCGCGAGAGCGAACGCAGCAGCCGGCGCAGTCGCCCGTCGAGGCGACGGCCGCGCTCGCCGAGGGTCTCGGCGGCGAGCGCCAGCGCCGCGCGGCAGCGTCTCAGCGCCTTGCGGCCGAAATGGATGCCGTGGTGAAGAGCCTCGCCGGTGCTGGCGAAGAGCCGCTCCGCCTCGCCGAGCTCGGCGAGGGCGAAGTCGCGCAGCGCGAGGCCGAGCGCGCGACCGGGACTCCGCGGCGGACCGGAATCGGGCATCCTTTCACGCTGCCAGAAGCCTGGGCATCCTTGCCACCGCGCCGCGTGAACCTGCCCGCGGCGTTGGCGTCGGCCCGCGCTGCCATGCACATCTTCAAAGTCTTTACCATCGAGGCGGCGCACCGCCTTCCCAACGTCCCGCCGGGCCACAAGTGTGGCCGCCTGCACGGGCACTCCTTCCGCATCGAGGTCCACGTCGCGGGGGAGCCCGATCGCGGCGAGCGGCTGGATCCTCGACTTCGCCGAGATCGCCGCCGCCTTCCGGCCGATCCACGATGCGCTCGATCACCGCTACCTCAACGAGGTCGAGGGGCTCGAGAATCCGACCAGCGAGCGGCTCGCGCGCTGGATCTACGAGCGCCTGCGTCCGGCGCTGCCTGGCCTGTGCCGGGTCGTGGTGCACGAGACCTGCACCTGCGGCGCGGTGTACGAGGGCCCGGCGCAGGGCTCCGCCGGGGCCCCGGCCGCCTGAGCCGGGACGCGGGCCTGCGAAGCGCTCCCCGCGGCCCCCGCGGGGGATGTTGCACTGCACAAAAAAGCCTGCTAGAGTGCTCGCACCTTCGGCAACCTCCGGCGAGGAATCCCCCATGTACGAGCAGATCCACCAGCAGTTCAGCCAGTTCAACAAGCAGATCGCCGACGCCGCCCTCAAGGCGCACGCCATCGCCCTCGAGGGCGTGGAGCGGGCGCTCGAGCTCCAGCTCAAGACCATGGAGGAGCAGCTCGGCGCGACCATGGCCTTCTTCAACGAGGCCGCCGAGGCGCGCAACCTGGAGGCCTGGAAGACCCTGTGGCCGAAGGGCGCGCAGCTGGTCAAGGAGGCCACCGAGCGCGCGCTCGCCGCGGGTCAGGAGCTCTTCGGCCTGGCGATCCGCACCGGCGAGGCCTTCGGCGAGCTGGCCAAGGGCCAGATCGAGGCGGTGAACGGGCAGGTCAAGCAGGCGGCCAAGAAGGCGGCTCCCGCCGCCAAGTGAGCGCCGCCACCGCACGGAGCGTGTGGTAAGCGCCGTCGCACTCGACCCCCCCTCCCCCCCTCCCCTAAAGAGTCGACGGCGTGCTCGCAGGGCCGGTGAGGCAAGCTCACCGGCCCTTTTTCTTGGCCCGTTCCTGGCCCGCCCCGGGACTGGGTTACAGTCGCCGCCCGTGACCCTCGTCGGCTCCCTGCGCCTCGCCCTGCGGCTCCCGCCGCTCGCCCTGCACCTGCTGCTCGGCGCGCTGCTCGCCCTGCTCGTGTTCAATCCGCTCGGGCGTCGGCTCCGGCTGCGCGGCCTGCCGCTCACGGCGTGGCTGGTGCGCGGCTGGTCCCGCGCGC
This sequence comes from Lysobacterales bacterium, assembly GCA_033582715.1. GTDB lineage: Bacteria > Pseudomonadota > Gammaproteobacteria > Xanthomonadales > BPKI01 > BPKI01. Next base: position 319,538 of record JAVQZZ010000001.1, read on the forward strand.
TGCTGCGCCTGTTCGGAGTGCGGCTCGCGGTACAGGGGACGCCGCTCGCGGGAGGCGCGCTGCTGGTCGCCAATCACCATTCCTGGCTCGACATCGAGCTGCTCCACGCCTGCCGCGCGGCGCGCTTCATCGCCAAGGCCGAGATCGCGCGCTGGCCGCTGGTCGGCTGGCTCGCGACCCGCGCCGGCACCCTCTACCATCGCCGGGGCAGCGCCGAATCGCTGGCGGCGGTGATGCGCCAGGCCACCGCGCTGCTCCGCGCCGGGGAGGCGGTGGCGGTCTTTCCCGAGGGCTCGACCGGGCCCTCCGACCGGGTGCGGGTGTTCCACGCCCGCATCTTCCAAGTCGCGCTGGAGGCCGGGGCGCCGGTCCAGCCGGTGGCGCTGCGCTTCCTGCGGCAGGGCAGGGTCGACCACGAGCTGCCTTTCCGCCCCGGGGAGAGCTTCCTCGCCAATGCCCTGCGGCTGCTCGCCGGACCGCGGATCACGGCGGAGGTCCGCTTCCTGGCGCCTCTGCCGCCTCAGGGGCCGCGCGACCAGCTGGCCGCGCGCGCGCGGGAGGCGATCGCGGCGAGTCTCGGAGTGCCCCGTGTCGGCCGCTGAGTTCCGTCGCCGCAGCGCTGCTTCGCGGCCCGCACCTCCAGTCGCTGCTGGCGAGCAGCCCGCTGAAATCGCTGGCGCTCGCCGGCGCGCGTCGCGAGCTTGCGCGCAGCGCGCAAGCCGGTGGTGCTGACCACGCCCCAGGGGGTGCAGGTTGAGCGGCTACTACGACCCTGCGCCGCGGCCGCCGGCGCGCGGGCCTCGCGGTGCTGCTGCACGGCTGGGAGGGCTCGGCGCACTCGCTCTACCTGATCGACGCCGCGGCAGCGCTGCGCGAGGCTGGCTTCAGCCCTGTTCCGGCTGCAGTTCCGGGACCACGGCGAACAGCCACCACCTGAACCCCGAGCTGTTCCATTCCTGCCGTCTCGAGGAGGTGGTCGAGGCCTTCCGCTGGATCGCCGCCCAGTACGCCGAGCGCCCGCTGTTCGCGGTCGGCTTCTCGCTCGGCGGCAACTTCGCCCTGCGAGTGGCGCTGCGCGCGCCGGCGGCCGGCCTTCCCCTCGCCGGGGTGTGCGCGGTGTGCCCGGTGATCGACCCGGCCCACGGCCTGGCCGCGATCGAGCGCGCGCCGCGCTTCTACGAGCAGTACTTCCTCGCCAAGTGGCGCGCGAGTCTCAGGCGCAAGCGAGCGCTGTTCCCGGAGCGCTACCGCTTCGACGACCGCGCGCTGCGCCGCGGCCTGCGCGATCTCACCGCGTGGCTGGTGGCCGAGTACACCGAGTACCCCTCGCTCGCCGCCTACCTCGACGGCTACTCGGTGGCGGGAGAGCGGCTGGCGGGGCTCGAGGTGCCGGTGCGAATCCTCACCAGCGCCGACGATCCGGTGATCCCGGTCGAGGACTTCCGGCGGCTCGCGCTTCCCGACTCGGCGCGGCTCACCGTGCTCTCGGGCGGTGGGACACTGCGCCTTCCTCGCCGACTGGTCGCTGCGGAGCGCGGCCAGCGCCTGGATCGTCGGCGAGCTGCGCGGCGCTGCGCGAAGGCCGCGGGGACGCGACGGTGGCGCTGGCGGCCGGCGTCGCCGGGCTGGTAGGCTCTTGAAGTTTCGCTCGCGAGCAGGATGGTGTCGGCCCACCCCACCCTCGAGGAGATCGCCGCGCTGAGGCGCCAGGGGCGCGTCGGCGAGGCGGAACGCGCGCTCCGGCAGCACCTCGAGCGCGAACCGGAGGACGCGGCCGCCCGGGCCGCGCTCGGCTCGCTGCTGCTCGAGCTCGGGCGCGTGCCCGAGGCGCAGCTGCAGCTCGAGCGGGCCTGCGCGATCGCGCCCGACCGCGCCGACTACCAGGTGCTGCTCGGCGGCGCGCAGTGGCGGAACGGCCGCCCGGAGGCGGCCCGGCGCAGCTTCGAGGCCGCGATCCGCCTCGATCCCAACGCCGCCCCCGCCTACACCGCGCTCGCCCGCCTCGCCGCCGCCGCGGGCGACCGGCGCGAGGCCGAGCTCAACCTGCGCCTGGCGCTGCGCGCCGCGCCGGATTTCCCCGATGCCATGCTGCTCGCCGGGATCCTCGCCAGCGAGCGCGGGCGATCACGAGGAAGCGCTGCGCCTGCTCGCCGCCGTGCTGGCGCGTCATCCGGGCCTCGCCACGGCCCATCTCGCCTATGGGCAGGCGCTGCTCCGGCGCGGGACCGCGGCCTTCGCCGAGCAGGCCTTCCGGCGCGCGCTCGAGCTCGCGCCGGAGCTCGCCCAGGCCCGCCACGGCCTGGCCGAGGCCCTGCTCGCGCAGGGCCGGGCGGAGGAAGCGGTCGCCGTCTTCGGCGCGGTCCCCGCCCGAGGATCGCGACGGGGGCGGAGTGGCTGGGGCGGGCCCTGTTCGCGCTCGGGCGCTTCGCCGCGCTCGCCGATCTGCTCGCCCCCTGGCACCGGCGGGAGCCGGGCGGAACGGCGAGCGAACTGCTGGCGGCGGCGCTGTACGAGCTCGGACGCCACGACGAGGCGATCGCGGTGCTCCAGGCCTGGCACGAGCGGGAGCCGCGGGCGCGGGCGCTCTACGCCCTGCTGGTCCAGGTGGAGCGCGCCCGCGGCCATCTCCCGGGGGTACGCTCGGCGCTCGAGTACTGGCTGGCGCTGGCGCCGGAGGACCGCGAGGCGGAGGACGAGCTGATCCGCCTGCTCGAGAGCCTCGATCCCGAGGCGGCGCGCGCGCGGCTGGCCGAGGCGCGCGCGCGGCGGCCCGAGGACCCCTTCCTCGACCTGGTCGCGGCGCGGCTCACCCTCGCCGCGGGAGCCTCGGAGGCGGCCGAGGCCGAGCTGCTCGCCCTGCTCGAGCGCGATGCCTTTCGCGAACCGAGGGCGGCCGCGGCGCTGCACCGGGCGCTCGGCGCGTGTCGCCATGCGCTCGGCAGGCGCGCCGAGGCGGCGGCGCACTGGTTCGTGGCCCAGCGCCAGGCGGGTCGGGATCCCGTGCTGCCGCTGCTCGGGCCGCTGGAGCGCCTGCCCGCGCCCGGCGCGGCGTCGCCGATGCTGGCGGAGCCGGCGGCGGTGGCGCCGCTGTTCGTGGCCTTCGCGCCCGGCGTGGCCCTCGAGCAGGCGCTTGCGGTGCTGGCCGACCTCGGCATTCCCGGGGCTGCTCGACCGTCTGTCCGCTGCGCCGCGCGCCGACGGGCTCCCCCTCTACCCCGAGGACGGGGATCCCGCGGCCCTCGCCGCCCGACCTCGCCCGCCGACTACCCGGCGGCGCTCGGCGCGGCCCCGGAGGGGCTCTTCGCCGACCTGCTGCCGGTGCTCGACGCCCGCTGGCTGCCGCTGTGGCAGGCCGCCCTGCCGCGGTCGCGGCTGCTGATCCTCACCCGGGGCGACCCGCGGGATGCCTGTTCCTCAACTGGCTCGCCGCGGGCGACGCCCCGCATCCGCCGGTGCTCGACGACCGCTTGGCGGCGGTGTGGCTCTCATCAAGCGCTCGCCCATCTCGAACGGCGCGGCCGCCTTCCCGCTGGCTTTCCGCCTCGATCTCGACGCCGTGATCGCGGAGCGGGCCTACCCGTCCGCGCTCGCCGAGCCTGGCTCGGCCGCGAGGCGCTGCCTGCCCCTGGCCGGCTCGCCGCCAGCCTGGCGCCGCTGGCCGGGTATGCCGCGCTGGCTCCCGGCGGGGAGCTGGCGCGCCTACGCCGCGCCGCTCGCGGCCGCGTTCTCGGTCCTCGCCCCCGATTCCCCAGCAGCCCAGGAGCCGAACGATGCGCATCCGCAGTGACAGCTTCGTCCACCTCGGCCGCATGCCGGAGCGTCTGGCCTTCGGCAGGCCCGGCGGCGACGCCCCGGTGGCGTTCAGCGACAACCGCAACCCGCATCTCGCCTGGACCGAGGTGCCGGAGGGCACCCGCTCCTTCGCCCTGGCCTGCATCGACACCGACGTGCCGAGCCGCCCGGATGAGGTCAACCGCGAGGGGGTGGAGGTTCCGCTCGACCTGCCGCGGGTGGAGTTCACCCACTGGCTGATGGTCGACATCCCGGCGGAGCTGCGCGAGCTCGCGGAGGGCGCCTGCGCCGACGGGATCGTCAAGGGCGGCAAGAAGAACCCGCCGGGTCCGCCGGGCAGCCGCCAGGGCCTCAACGACTATGGCAAGTGGTTCGCGGGGGACCCCGAGATGGGCGGCGACTGGTTCGGCTACGACGGTCCCTGTCCGCCGTGGAACGACCCGCGGCCGCACCACTACCACTTCCGGCTCTACGCCCTCGACCTGCCGAGGCTCGAGCTCCCAGAGCGCTTCGGCCTCGCCGAGTTCCGGCGGGCGATCGCCGGCCACGTGCTCGCCGAGGCCGTGATCACCGGCGTCTACTCGCTCTACCGCGGCCGCCGCTGAGCCCGGGAGCGGCGGGGTGGAGCTCGGCCAGCTGCTCGTCCTCGCGATCGTCCAGGCGCTCACCGAGTTCCTGCCGGTCTCGAGCTCGGCGCACCTCGCGCTCGCCGGGCTGTTCCTCGGCTGGGCCTACCAGGGCGTCTTCGTCGACCTGATGCTCCATGCCGGCACCCTGCTCGCGGTGCTGCTCTACTATCGCCGCGACTTCGCCGGCTTCGTCGGCGGCGGCGCTCGCCTGGCGGCCGGGGGCCGCGCCGGACCCGCGCCGGCGCCTGCTCGGCCTGATCCTGCTCGCGAGCCTGCCGGGCGCGCTGCTCGGGCTGCTGCTGCTGCCGGTCGCGGAGAGCCTCCGCCATCCGCTGCTCATCGCCTCCAACCTCGCCGGCTTCGGCGTCCTGCTCTGGCTCGCGGACCGGCGTCGGCGCGAGGGCGCGCTCGAGGCCCTGACCGTGCGGGACGCGCTGCTGGTGGGCAGCGGCGCAGGCGCTCGCCCTGTTCCCGGGCGTCTCGCGCTCGGGCATCTGCCTCACCGTCGCGCTCTGGCTCGGCTACGGCCGCGCGAGAGTCGGCGCGCCTCGCCTTCCTGCTCGCCGCGCCGATCACGGCGGCGGCCTGTCTCGGCGGCGCGCTGCGGGCGATGGCGAGCCCGCCGGAGCTGCGCTGGCTGCCGCTCGCCCTCGGCGTGCTGGTGGCGGCGCTCGCCGGGATGGCGGCGATCCGCCTGCTGGTCGGGGTCCTCGAGCGGCTGGGGGCGCTGCCCTTCACCCTCTATCGGCTGCTGCTCGCCAGCGCCGTGCTCGTCGTCCATGCCCGCGGCTGAGACGGGCTCGCGGGGCGCGCGCATCGGGCTCTACACCGAGGGCGACGAACTCTATCGGGCGATGCTCGCGGACATCGCGGGCGCGGCCGGCAGCATCCGCCTCGAGAGCTACATCTTCGCCTTCGACGAGATCGGGAGGGCTTTCGCCGCCGCCCTCGCCGCCGCCGCGAGGCGAGGGCTGCGGGTCAGCCTGAGGATCGATGCCGTCGGCTCGCTTGGCCTGTTCCCGCGAGCTGCGGAACGGGAGCTGCGCGCCGCTGGCGTGGATGTCCACCGCTGGCGGCGGCTCAGCGTGCGCCAGCCGCTCGGGCTGCATCGCCGCAATCACCGCAAGCTGCTGGTGATCGACGAGCGGGTGTGCTGGCTTGGCGGCTTCAACATCCACCGCGAGTGCTCGCGGCAGGCGGTCGGGGATGGCCGCTGGCTCGATTACCACCTTCGCCTCGAGGGGCCGGTGGCGAGCCTGGCCGCCCGGATCTACGACCATGACGGGCGGCTGCCGCGGGGCCATCCGCTGCGCTCAGCCGACGGCATCCTGCTGCTGCCGAACAAGACGCGGCGGCAGGGCGCGCGCGCTGCTGCACCGGGTGCTCGGCCAAGCCTTCCGCCGCGCGCGCCGTGAGGTGCTGCTCGTGACTCCCTACCTTCGTACCGGACAGCCGCACCCAGCGCCGGCTGTGCGCGGCGGCCGGCCGCGGCGTCGAGGTGAACGTGCTGGTTCCCGGCAAGAGCGACGTCCGCCTCGCCCAGTGGGCGAGTCGGGCGGCCTACTCGCGGCTGCTCGCGGGAGGGGTCCGGATCTTCGAGTATCGGCCGCGGGTGCTTCATGCCAAGGCCTTCCTGATCGACGGCGCCGTGGCGAGCGCGGGCACCGCGAACCTGGACTACCGCAGCCTGTTCATCAACGACGAGCTCAATGCCTTCCTGCGCGATCCGGGCTTCGCCGCGGTGCTCGGGGCGAGGATCCGCGCCGACCTCGCCGACGCGAAGGAGATCCGGCTGCGCCCGTGGCGGCGGCGCCCCTGCTCGAGTGGCTCCCCGAAACCGTCGGCTGGCTCGCGCGCCGCTGGCTGTGAGCTCAGGCACGCACGCCGGTATGGATGGCGACGATGCCGCCGGCGAGATTGCGCACGCGCACGCCCGAGAATCCCGCCTCCGCCAGCATCCGCGCCAGGGCCTCCTGGTCCGGGTGGCGACGGATCGACTCGGCGAGATAGCGGTAGGGCGCATCGTCCCCGACCACCAGCCGGCCGAGGGCGGGCAGCACCGCGAAGGCGTGGAGCTCGTAGAGCGGCGCGAGCGCCGGGATCCGCAGCCGCGAGAACTCGAGCACGCCGAGCGTGCCGCCGATCTTCAGCACCCGGAAGGCCTCGGCGAGGGCGCGGGCCCGGTCGGCGACGTTGCGCAGCCCGAAGGCGATGGTCACCCGGTCGAAGCTCCGGTCGGGGAAGGGGAGGGCCTCGGCGTCGGCCGCCACCGCCGCCGCCTGCTCCCAGAAACCCTCGTCGAGCATCCGGTCGCGACCGCGTCCGAGCATCGGCAGGCTGCGGTCGGCGAGCACCACCTCGCCGCCGGGGCGCAGCCGGGGCGCGATCAGCGCGGCGACGTCGCCGCTGCCGGCCGCGAGGTCGAGCACCCGCATCCCCGGCCGGATCCCGAGCGTGGCGACGAAGTGCCTTTTCCAGAGCCGGTGTAGCCCGAGCGACATGAGATCGTTCATCAGGTCGTAGCGCGCCGCCACCCCCGCGAAGACCTGGTCCACCAGCCGGCGCTTCTCCGCCGGCGCCACGTCGCGGAAACCGAAGTCCACCACCTCGCGGCTCATCCTCGGCCCTCGTCCGTCCCGCCCAGGGCCGCGCGGTAGCGCGCCCAGAGCGCCTCGCGCCGCTCGCCCAGCTCGCGCAGCAGCGCGAAGGCGTAGATCCCGGTGTCGTGGCCGTCGTCGAAGACCAGGCGCACCCCGTAGTTGCCCACCGGCTCGATGGCCGAGATCGCGACCCCGCGCTTGTCCGCGGCGAGGCAGCGGAGCTCGCCCCCGCCATGCCCCTGGACCTCGGCGGAGGGCGAGTAGACGCGCAGCAGCTCGGCCTCGAGCGCGAAGCAGGCGCCGTCGGCGAAGCGAAGCTCCAGCCGGCGCTCGCCGCGGCGGTAGCGCAGCTCGAGCGGGCGCAGGCGGTCCTCCACGCTCACAGCACGTAGCGGCTCAGGTCCTCGTCCTGGACGAGGGCGCCGAGGCGTTCGTCCACGTAGGCGGCATCGATGCGGAAGCGCTGCCCGGCGCGGTCGGGAGCCTCGAAGGCGATGCCCTCGAGCAGGCGCTCGAGCACGGTGTGCAGCCGCCGGGCACCGATGTTCTCCTGCCGGTCGTTGATGCGGTAGGCGAGCTCGGCGATGCGGCGGACGCCGTCGTCCGCGAACTCGAGCTCGACGCCCTTCGGTGGCGAGCAGCGCCTGGTACTGGCGGACCAGGGAGTATTCCGGCTCGGACGAGGATGCGGCGGAAGTCCTCGGCGGTGAGCGGATCGAGCTCGACCCGGATCGGGAAGCGGCCCTGCAGCTCGGGAATCAGGTCCGAGGGCTTGGCGAGATGGAAGGCTCCCGAGGCGATGAACAGGATGTGGTCGGTGCGCACCGCGCCGTGGCGGGTGCTCACGGTGGTGCCTTCGACCAGCGGCAGCAGGTCGCGCTGCACGCCCTCGCGGCTGACGTCCGCGCCGACGAGGTGCTCGCCGCGGCGGGCGATCTTGTCGATCTCGTCGATGAACACGATGCCGTTCTGCTCGGCGTTGGCGATGGCGCGGCTGCGGATCTCGTCGTCGTTGACCAGCCGCGCCGCCTCCTCCTCGATCAGCAGCGGCCGGGCGAGGCGCACCGCGAGACGCCGGCGCGCGGGACGCTGGCCGCCGAGGGTCTGGAACAGGCCCCGCAGCTGCTGCGCCATCTCCTCGAGGCCCGGCGGGGCGAGGATGTCGACCCCGAGGGAGGGGCTGAGCTCGATCTCGAGCTCGCGCTCCTCGAGCTCGCCGGCGCGCAGCATCCGCCGCAGCGCCTCGCGGCCCTCGCCGTCGCCAGGGCGCGGGCCGAGGCCGCCGAAGGCGCCGGGCGGCCGCGGCAGCAGGGCGTCGAGCAGCCGCTCCTCGGCGCGCTCCTCGGCGCGGGCCCGGACCTTGCGCAGCGCCTCCTCCCGGGCCATCTTCACCGCGACCTCGACCAGGTCGCGGACGATCTGCTCGACGTCCTTGCCGACGTAGCCGACCTCGGTGTAGCGGGTGGCCTCGACCTTGACGAAGGGCGCGCGCGCGAGGCTGGCGAGCCGGCGGGCGATCTCGGTCTTGCCGACCCCGGTCGGGCCGATCATCAGGATGTTCTTCGGCGTCACCTCGCGCCGCAGCTCCTCCGGGAGCTGCATCCGGCGCCAGCGGTTGCGCAGGGCGATCGCCACCGCGCGCTTCGCCGCCTGCTGGCCGACGATGTAGCGGTCGAGCTCCTGGACGATCTCGCGTGGGCGTCATCTCGCTCATGGGCTCGCGCCGGATGTGCCGTCGAGGACCTCGATCACCCGCTGGTGGTTGGTGTAGATGCAGATGTCCGCGGCGATCGCCAGCGCCCGATCGACGATCGCGGGTGCCGGCAGCGCGCTGTGGGCGAGCAGCGCCCGCGCGCGCGGCGAGCGCGTAGGCTCCGCCGGAGCCGATCGCGAGCAGGCCGTCGTCGGGCTCGATCACCTCGCCCTGCCCGCTCACCAGCAGGATGGCGTGGCGGTCGGCGACCGCGAGCAGCGCCTCGAGCCGCCCGAGGCGGCGGTCGGTGCGCCAGTCCTTCGCGAGCTCGACCGCGGCGCGCTGGAGCTGGCCGTGCTTCTCGAGCTTGCTCTCGAAGAGCTCGAACAGGGTGAAGGCGTCGGCGGCGGCGCCGGCGAAACCGGCCAGCACCTGGCCCTTTGCCGAGCCGCCGCACCTTGCGCGCCCCGCTCTTGACCACGGTCGCGCCGAGGGTGACCTGGCCGTCGGCACCCATCGCCACGCACCCCGTCGCGGCGCACGGCGAGCACCGTGGTGCCGTGGAAGCTCGCGGTCGTCCGAGTCTCATCGCGCGCTCTCGCGCAGGGCGATGCCCTCGATGCCGTGCTCGGCGAGACGCCGCCGGACATCCTCCAGAGCGCGGGGATCGGGGAAGGGACCGAGCCGCACCCGGTACCAGGCGCTGCCGTCGATCACCACCGGCACCACCCGCGCCACCTCGCCAAGCAGGGCGATCCGGGCCTTGAGGGCCTCCGCGTCCCGCGGGTCGCGGAAGGAGCCGACCTGGAGCGTGATCGCCCCGGAGGCGGGGCCCTCCGCGGCCGCGGGCTCGCCGCGCGCCGCCCGCTCGAGCTCCTCGTTGGGGACCACCGCCTCCTGCTCGGGGAGGATGGTGTAGAAGTCGTAGCGGGGGCGCGGCTCGGCGGCGGGCGGCGGGGGTCGGCGCCCCGTCGCCGGGCCGGGAGACCGGCGGGGTCTCGCGGGCGAGGTCGCGCCAGATGGCGAGGCCGCCGAGCGCGACGCCGAGGACGATGCCGGTGAGCAGCCAGACCCATCCGGGCAGCGGTGCGCGATCGCGCCGGGCCTGGTCGCGGGTGGCGATCATGGCTGCATGCTACATCCGGTCGGGCGCGGACACACCGAGCAGGGCGAGGCCGCTGGCGAGCACCTGTCCGGTCGCCTGGGCCAGGGCGAGGCGGGCGTTGCGCAGCTCGGCGTCCTCGACCAGGATCGGCTCGGCGTTGTACCAGGAGTGGAAGGCCTGCGCGGTCTCGCGCAGGGCATTCGCCACGAGCTGCGGCGCGCGGCGCAGGGCGGCGGTCTCGACCGCCTCGGGATACTGCAGGAGGCGCAGGAGCAGCAGCCGTTCGTGGGGGCTCCGCAGCCGCTCGCGGGCGGCCTCGCCGGCGGCGCGATGCCAGGCCAGGCGCCGCTCGGCGAGCTGGCGAAACAGGCTGGCGACCCGGGCGTGCGCGTACTGGACGTAGTAGACCGGGTTGTCGTTCGACTGGGCGCGGGCGAGATCGAGGTCGAAGTCGAGGTGCTGGTCGTGGCCGCGCATGACGTAGAAGAAGCGCGCGGCGTCGCTGCCCACCTCCTCGCGCAGCTGCCTCAGGGTCACGAACTCGCCGGAGCGCGTGGACATCTGCACCTTCTCCCCGCCGCGGTAGAGCACCGCGAACTGCACCAGCTGGATCTCGATGCGCGCGGGGTCGAGGTCGAGGCCGCGGGCGGCGGCGAGCAGCCGCGGCACGTAGCCGTGGTGGTCGGCGCCGAAGACGTAGATCGCCCTCTCGAAGCCGCGCTCGAACTTGCTGAGGAGGTAGCCGAGGTCCGACGCGAAGTAGGTGGGCTGCCCGTTCTCGCGGATCACCACCCGGTCCTTCTCGTCGCCGAAGCGCGTGGCCGCGAACCACAGCGCCCCCTCCCGCTCGTAGAGCAGGCCGCGCTCGCGCAGGCGCGCCAGGGCGCGGGCGACGTAGCCGTCCGCGGCGAGGGAGCGCTCCGAGAACCAGGCGTCGAAGCGCACGCGGAAGGCGCCGAGGTCCTCGCGGATGTCCTCGAGGATCATGCCGAGGCCGCGCTCGAAGACGCGCTGGTAGTCGGAGCCGAGCAGCGACTTGAGCCGCGCGATCACCGCGTCGATGTAGCGTTCGCGGTCGCCGCCCTCGGGCTCGTCGGGCGGGAGGCCGCCGAGCAGCTCGTTCCTGCCCCGGCGCAGCGCGTCGCCCACCTCGGCGCGGAGCGCGCGGGCGATGTCGTAGACGTACTCGCCGCGGTAGGCGTTGGCCGGGAAGGGCAGCTCCACGCCGCAGAGCTCGAGATAGCGCAGGTAGACGCTGGCGGCCAGGATGTCCATCTGGCGGCCGGCGTCGTTGACGTAGTACTCGCGGTGCACGCGGTGGCCGTGCGCGGCGAGGATGTTGGCGAGGCTGTCGCCATAGGCCGCGCCGCGGCCGTGGCCCACGTGCAGCGGCCCGGTGGGGTTGGCCGAGACGTACTCGAGGATCACCGACTCGCGGCTGCCCGGCTCGGCCCGGCCGTAGCGCTCGCCGAGCTCGAGGACGCGCCGCACCACCCCCTGCAGACACAGATCGGACAGGGTGAAGTTGATGAACCCGGCACCGGCCACCGAGACGGCGGCGACGTGGTGCGAGCGGGGGAGGGTCCGCGCGATGCGCTCGGCGAGCTGCCGTGGCGGCACTCCGAGCCGGCGGCCGAGGACCAGGGCGACGTTGCTCGCGTAGTCGCCGTGCTCGGCGTGGCGGGAGGGCTCGATCGCGAAATCGGGCTCCTCCTCCGCGCCGAGCCGGCCCTCGCGGCGCAGGTCGAGCAGGGCCTGGAGAACGAGCTCGCGGAGATGCTCCTTCACGGGGGTCGGCAGCGGGAAAAGACTTTCCAGTCTAACCGCTGGGCCGCGTAAGCGCCGCGCCCGGGGGCTCCGGCCGTCATCGTCCTGTCATCTCGCCTTCATACCCTGCCCACCCTTCCGTGTCCCTCCCGGGCCCTCGCCGATGCGCCTGCCACTCGTCCTTGCCCTGGCGGTGACTGCACCCCTCACCCCGCTGCCCGCGCTCGCCGCCGCGGATCCCGCTGGGAGAGCTGGCGGAGCGTCTGGTCGCGCTGCGCGGCGAAGTCGAGGCACTCAACCGCGAGCTCGAGCTGGTGCGCGAGGAGAGCCGCACCACGCTCGCCGGGCTGGCCGCACAGCGCGCCGAGCTCGAGGCCAGCCTCAACCGCCAGGAGCTCGCGCTCCGCGAGCAGCAGGAGCGGCTGGCCCGGATCGAGGCCGAGTCCGCCGGCGACGGGGGTCGTCGGGGAGGGGCTCGCGCCGGTGCTCGAGTCGGCGCTCTCCGCGCTCGAGGACTTCCTGCGCCGGGCGCTGCCCTTCCGCCTTGAGGACCGGCTGCAGGCGCTCGCCGACCTCAGGCAGCAGATCGCGCTCGGCACCATCGCCCCGCCGCGCGCCGCGAACCGGCTCTGGGCGCTGATCGAGGACGAGCTGCGCATCGCGCGCGAGAACGGCCTCTACAGCCAGACCATCCCGCTCGGCGGCGAGCGGGTGCTCGCCGACGTGGCCAAGCTCGGGAGCGTGATGCTGTTCTTCCGCACCGGCGACCGGCGGGTGGGCCGGGCGGTGCCGGGCGGGGAGGGCTGGCGCTTCGAGCTGATCGAGGATCCCGCCGACCGGGAGCGCATCCTCGCCCTCTTCGACGCCCTGCGCAAGCAGATCCGGCAGGGCTTCTTCGAGCTGCCCGGCGGTATGCGTTTCGCGGAGTTCCCGGAATGAGCCTCGCCTCCCCCGTCCTGCTGGTCCTCGCGCTGGCCCTCCCGCCGCAGGCGGAGGGGACCGAGACGTCGCCGCCGGCGACCTCGCCGGCGCCGGCGCCGACCACGACCGTCTCCCCGGCGGAGGCGGAGCGCAGCCTGGAGCAGGCCTACCGGCGCGAGTTCGCCCTGCTCTCGGCGCAGCGCCGGGAGCTCGAGGGGCGGATCGCGGAGGCGCGCGACCAGCTCGCCCGCGAGCGCGCCAGGCTCGAGGGCGAGATCGCCGCCCTCGAGCAGCGGCTGCTCGCCAGCCGACGGGCGCAGGGAGAGCTCGAGGAGCGCATCGCCGCGGCCGAGCGCGAGGCGGCGGCGGCGAGCGAGATCGCGGAGCTGCTCAAGGTCACCTTCCTGCAGGCCGAGGCCACGCTCTCCGGCTACGGCGTCGCGCCCCCCGCGGCGGGCAATGACGCGGAGAGGCTGGGCGCGGTCTTCGCCGAGGCGGTGCGGCTGCTCGGCCGGCTGGCCTCGCGGCGCGTGGAGCGCGGACGCTTCTACAAGGCCGACGGCACCGAGGTCGAGGGCGAGATCGTGCGCCTCGGCCAGGTCGCCGCCTACGGCGTCACCCCCGAGGTCGCCGGAGCGCTGGCGCCGGCCGGGGCGGGCCGGCTCCGGCTGTGGCCCGAGCCGGCGGAGGAGGCGGCGCGGGCGCTGGCGCGCGGCCAGAGCCCGTCGACGATGCCGGTGTTCCTGTTCGAGTCGCTCAATGCCGCGGTCGAGCCCGGCCGGCGGCTCGGGCTGATCGAGCACATCCAGCAGGGCGGGGTCATCGGCTGGATCATCGTCCTCCTCGGTCTCGCCGGGGCGGTGCTGATCGTGCTCAGGGTGCTGTTCCTGCAGCGCTCGAGCGCCGACGTCGAGCGCATCCTGGAGCGGGTCGCGGCGCAGCTGCGCGCCGGCCGGGTCGCGGAGGCGATCGAGGCCGCCAAGCGCACCAAGGGCTCCGCGGCGCGGGTGGTCACCGCGACGCTGCGCAATCTCGACCGCGAGCGCGAGCACCTCGAGGACATCATCTCGGAGGCAATCCTCAACGAGAACGCGCGCCTCAACCGCTTCGGCACCGTGATCCTGGTGATCGCCGGAGTGGCCCCGCTGCTCGGACTGCTCGGCACGGTCACCGGCATGATCCAGACCTTCGACATCATCACCGAGTTCGGCACCTCCGACCCGAAGCTGCTCTCGGGCGGCATCGCGGTGGCCCTGGTGACGACCGAGCTCGGGCTGATCGTGGCGATCCCGACCCTGCTGCTGGGAAGCCTGCTCGCGGGCTGGGCGGAGCGGATCAAGGACGAGATGGAGAAGGTCGCGCTGCGGGTGGTCAACCTCGGTCTCGAGGCCCGCGCCAAGCCGGCGGCCTGAGCCATGATCGAGCGCGTCGTCGCCGCCCTCGGCGAGTACATCCAGGCCGGCAGCCCGGCGATCATGCTCACCCTCGCCGGCCTCGCGGCGGTGCTGTGGTACGCGCTCGGGATCCGCGCGGTGCTGCTCAACCGCGGCAGCGAGTCGAGCGTGCGGGTGCTGATCCGCCGCCATGAGGAGGGCCGCGGCGGCACGCGCGGGGTGCTGAACGAGGCGATCCGCCGCGGCCTCGCCGTGCGCGCGGCCGGTCGCCGCCCGCTGCGGGCGCATCTGGACGACGCCTTCGCCGATCTCAGGATCGACCTCAAGCGCCACCGCGCCCTGATCAACGCGGTGGTGCTCTCCGCCCCCCTGCTCGGCCTGCTCGGCACCGTCTCCGGGATGATCGAGACCTTCCACTCGCTCGGCGACATGAGCCTCTTCGCCCAGTCGGGCGGCATCGCCGGCGGCATCGCGACCGCGCTGTTCACCACCCAGCTCGGCCTCGCGGTGGCCATTCCCGGCTACTTCGCGAAGAGCGTGCTCGACCGCCGCCAGGCGCGGCTGGAGATGGATCTCGCCCAGATCGAGGACATCCTCACCGCCGCGGCGCCGGAGGTCAGGACATGAGATTCCGCGAGTCCAAGCGACCGCTCGAGGGCCAGGTCGATCTCACGCCGATGATCGACATGGTCTTCATCCTGCTGATCTTCTTCATGGTCTCGACGACCTTCGTCAAGGACATGAAGGTCGACATCGACCGCCCCGGCGCGCAGTCGCACACCGTCGCCTCGACCAAGGCGGTGCGGGTCTACATCGACAAGGCGGGGGAGGTCTACGTCGACGGACAGCCGATCCGCATCTGGGTGCTGCAGAGCCGGCTGCGCGACCTCCTCTCCGGGATGAGCCAGAAGGCGGTGCTGGTGGTCACCGACGAGGTGGTCCCGGCCGGGCGGCTGGTGGAGGTGGTCGACCAGGCGAGGCTCGCCGGCGCGCAGGAGGTCGGCGTCGCCACCCGCGCCGAGGCCGGGGAGGGCTGAGCGATGCGCCCGCCCCGCCGTTGGCGGCTGCGGCTGATCGGCCTCGCCTCCGGGGCCTTCGGGCTGGTCCTGGTCTTCACCATCATCCTGGTCCTGAACGGGCTGACCCGCGGGCTGGTCCGCGAGCCGGCGCGCGCGGAGTCGGCGCTCGCCATCGAGCGCCGCGAGAAGCCGCCGGAGCCGCGGCCGCTGCGCCGCGAGGAGCCGCCGCCCCGCCCGCGCCGACAGGCGCCGGCACCGCCCTCGCTCGGGCTGGAGGCGGGCCTCCCCGGACTCGACTTCGGCCTGCCGGGCTTCGAGGACGCCGAGCTCGCGGGGCTGCGCGAGGCGCTGCTCGGCGGGGACCAGGAGGTGGTCATGACCGACGACTCGGTGGACGTGCCGCCGCGACCGGTGCTGCAGACGCCCCTGCGCTACCCCGTGCGCGCGAAGGCCCAGGGGATCACCGGCTACGTGGTGCTTTCGCTGCTGATCGGTCCGACCGGCCAGGTCGAGCAGGTGCGGGTGCTCGAGGCGCAGCCGGAGGGCGTGTTCGACGAGGCCGCCGTGGAGGGCGTGCGCAGCTGGCGCTTCGAGCCGGCGAGCTACAAGGGCCAGAGCGTGCGCGTCTGGGCTCGGCAGCGGATCCGCTTCGACCTCTCCTGAGCGAGGCCGCGAGCGTGACGATCGCCGCCCTGCTCCTCGCGCTCCTGATCCCGGCCGCCGGCGGCGAGAAGCTGCCCGAGGCCGACTACCTCAAGATCGCCCAGGTGCTCGCCCGCGACGGCGAGTTCGAGCGCGCGGAGGCGGCGCTGGCCAAGGTCGATCCCGCGGCGCCGGGCCTCGACCTGGTGCTCTACCACACCGTGGCCGGGATGGTCGCGCTCAACCGCGAGCGGCCCGAGGCGGCGGCGGAGCATTTCCGCGCGGCCCTGGCCGCAGGGGCCACCGAGCCGCTGCTCCACCTCTATCTCGCGCAGGCCCTGGCACTGCTCGAGCGCTGGCACGAGGCGGCGCTCGCGCTTGAGCAGGGCGGCGAGGCGCTGGCCGCGATCGCCTCGACCCATCTGCTGCGCGCCCATGCCCTGTGGATGGGCGGGCGGCGGGCCGAGGCCTTCGCGGTCCTCGAGACCGCGCGGCGACGCTTCGGGGACGGGCGACCCTTCGAGCGCCGCGCGATCTTCTACCTGATCGAGGCCGGACTGTTCGCGGAGGCCGCGGAGCGCGGCGTGGCCTTCCTCGAGGCGGCCGAGCCCAGGGAGGAGGACTACGTCGCCATCGGCAAGGCGCTCACTGCGGCGGGGAGCGCCGAGCGGGCGGTGGCGATCCTGGAGCGGGCGCGGCTGCGCTTTCCCGCCTCGACCGCGGTGACCCAGGCCCTGGCCCAAGCGTGGCTGCGGCAGGGCGCGACGCGGGCGGCGGCCGAGCTCACCGCCACGCTCGCGGAGCGAGACCCGCGGCTCCTGCCCGAGGCCGCGGAGCTGATGCGGCGCTCCGGGCAGCGGAGCCGCGCGCTGCTGCTCAATGCACGGATCGAGGATTCGGCCAAGCGGCTCAAGCAGCGGGTCGGACTGCTGCTCGAGCTCAGGCGCTACGACCAGGTCGCCGCCCTCGAGCCGGCGCTCGAGCGCGCCGGGCTGCTCGCCGACGAGGACATCCGCTACGCGCTCGCCTATGCCTTCTTCCAGGCCGGGGACTTCGCGGCCGCCGAGCGGCACCTCGCCACAATCACCCGTCCGGAGCTGTTCCGGCGGGCGACGGAGCTCAGGCGGATCATGGGCGAGTGTGCGGAGGCGCGCTGGCAGTGCGGCTGAGATCCGCCATCGGCGCGCTGCTGTTGATCGCCCTGCTCGCCCTGCCGGCGGCGGCGGGCGAGGCGGCGCGGCTCGAGCTGACCGTGTTCCGCGAGTCGGCGCCGCTCGCGGGCGCCGTGGTCGCGGTGGACGGCGCCGAGGTCGGGCGGGTCGCCGAGGACGGCGCGCTGGTGCTCAGCCTGCCCGAGGGCAGCCGCGCGCTGCGGGTGAGCCACGGAGCGCTCGTCTTCGAGCGGGTGCTGGAGCTGCGCCGCGGCGACAACCTCGCCCTGATCCTCACCTTCCGCGAGGACGGCTCGGTCGAGGTGCTTGCCGAGCGCGCGGGCGGGGCGGCGCCGCTGCCCGCGGCGGAGGCTCCGGCCGCCGAGCCCGGCCGTCTCGCCGGGCGGATCGTCAGCGTGCAGGACGGCCGTCCGGTCGCCGGCGCGCGGATCTTCGTGGCCGGCACCCCGCTCGATCTCAGCACCGACGCCGAGGGGCGCTTCGAGGTCGCGCTCGCGCCCGGACGCTACACGATCTCCGTGGTCGCCGGCGGCTTCGCGGCGCTCACCCGCGAGAACCTCGAGGTGCGGGCGGGAGAGCGCAGCGAGCTCGCGCTCGAGCTGGTGCCGGCCGGCCTCGAGCTACCCGAGTTCGTGGTGCTCGAGCCGTACATCGAGGGCTCGCTCGCCGCCTTCGTCGAGGAGCGGCGCAGCTCGGCCGCGGTGATGGAGGTGCTGAGCGCCGCACAGATCTCGCGTGCCGGCGACTCCGACGCGGCCGGTGCCCTGCGCCGGGTCACCGGCCTCACCCTGGTCGACGGCAAGTTCGTCTACGTGCGCGGTCTCGGCGAGCGCTACTCGAGCGTGCTGGTGAACGGCCATCCCATCCCCAGCCCCGATCCCTCGCGGCGGGTGGTGCCGCTCGACTTCTTCCCGACCGACATCGTCTCCGGAGTGCTGATCCAGAAGAGCTACTCCCCGGAGATGCCGGGCGAGTTCGGCGGCGGCTCGATCCAGCTGCGCACCCGCTCCTTCCCGGAGGGCCCGCTGCTCCGCCTGGCGCTTCGCCTCGGCGGCGCGCAGGGCACGGTCGGCGAGGAGGGCCTGCGCTACCGCGGCGCCTCCCGCGACTGGACGGGACGGGACCGCTCGCTGCGCGTGCTCCCGGCCTCGCTCGCCGCGGTGAGTTCGGGAGGACGGCCGGTGACCGGGACGCCGCAGCAGCTGCAGGCCCTGGGCCGCGACCTGGTCGCGGCGAGCAGCTACGGAACCTTCCCGGACCGGCTCTCGCCCGATGCCGGCGTGGTCGGCGCGATCGGTAACAGCTTCGGCTTCGCCGACGGCTGGCGGACGGGAGTGCTGCTCGCCTTCCGCTTCCAGCACGGCTGGGAGAATCGCGACGGGGAGCTTTTCCGCGCCTACCGGATCAGCGACCTCGGGGCCGAGCCGGACGACGATCTGATCATCCGCACCACCGACCGCGAGGTCGAGGGCTCCGCCTTCCTCAACGCCGGCATGGAGCGCGAACGCTTCGGGAGGCTCGAGCTCACCTCGATGCTGCTCCGCCAGACCCAGGACCGGACGCAGATGCGGGAGGGGCAGCAGGACAACCAGAACCTGAGGCGCTTCAAGCTCGAGTGGGAGGAGAACGCGCTGCTCAGCCACCAGCTCCGCGGCGAGCACGATCTCGGCGAGCTCTGGCCCTGGCTCGGGATCGAGCTCGACTGGCAGGTGAGCAAGGCCCGAGCCAGCCGCTTCGCCCCGAACACCCGCGAGTACCGGCTCGACGACGACGCCGGCATCGGGCGCTACCGGCTGTCCTCGCGCGCCGACAGCAACGGCCAGAGCTTCGCCTACCTCCGCGACGACTCCTGGATCCGCTCGCTCGATCTCGCCCGCGGCTTCGAGCCCTTCGCCGGCATCGGTCTGCGGCTCAGCGCCGGCCTGCTCGCCATCGACCGCGAGCGCGACGCCGACGTGCGCCGCTACAGCTTCCGCCTGCCGCGGCTCCCGGCGAGCCAGCTCGAGTTCTTCTTTCGGCCGATCGACCAGCAGCTGCGGCCGGAGAACATCGGCCCCGACGGCTTCGTGCTGCGCGACGACACCCGCGGGACCGACGCCTACCGCGCGGAGCAGCGCAACGATGCGCGCTACCTCAACGTCGACCTCAAGTTCGGGGACGTGGTGCGGCTGGTGATGGGCCTGCGCGAGGAGGACTTCGTCCAGCAGGTGGACACCTTCAACATCTTCAACCCCAACATCCGCATCCGCTCGCTGATCGAGCGCAAGGACCGGCTGCCGGCGGCCTCGCTCACCTGGTGGTTCGCCGGCGACCAGCAGCTCCGCGCGAGCTTCGGCCGCACCGTCTCGCGGCCGGACTTCCGCGAGGTCACCCAGGACTCTCCTTTCGTCGACCCGATCCTCGACATCATCACCATCGGCAACCCGGCGCTGGTCGACACCCGGATCCGGCACTACGACCTGCGCTGGGAGCGCTACTTCAGCCCCACCGAGAGCCTCTCCGTGGCGCTGTTCCGCAAGGAGTTCGAGAACCCGATCGAGAAGGTCCAGCGTGCGGGCTCCGGCACCCTGCTCAGCTTCGAGAACGCCCTATCGGCGGTGAGCCAGGGCGTCGAGCTCGACCTCTACAAGCAGCTCGGCTTCATCGGCCGCTTCGGCGAGGGGCGGCGGTGGTTCGAGCGCCTGCGCCTCGACCGCCTGCCGTGGAGCGACCTGTTCTTGGGGCTCAACTACGCCCGGATCGAGTCCGACATCCGCCTCGATCCCGAGCGCAACCAGTTCCAGACCAACGACCAGCGGCCGATGCAGGGCCAGTCGCCCTACGTCGCCAACCTCCAGTTCGGCTTCGCGGATGCCGAGGGCACCACCGAGGCGACCCTGCTCTACAACGTCTTCGGCCGCCGGATCGCCAACGTCGGGGTGCAGGGGGCGGAGGACGTCTACGAGGAGCCCTTCCGCCAGCTCGACTTCGTCTTCAACCGCAAGCTGGGCGCCGGCTTCGCGCTGAAGCTCAGGCTTCGCAACCTGCTCGACGACGAGGTGCGCTACAACCAGCGCGACGCGGTGACCGGGGTCCAGCTGCCGGTACGCCGCTACCGCAAGGGCCGCGAGCTCTCGATCGGCCTCGACTGGACGCCCTGAGCTCCAATCGCGCTCCCGGGCGCCGCCGCGCGCGAGTGTCCCGACGGCATCGACTGGAGGCCGCGATGCCCCTGTCATCGCCCTGTCACGCGCTTGGCCTACCCTGCGGCGCCGTCGGGGTCCTCCGATCCCGCCACACGTCTTTACCCTCACCCCTCAGGAGTCGATCGATGCGAGGCTTTCCCCTGCGCCTTGGCGCGGTCGCCGTCGGCTGCGCCCTCGGCCTCGCGGCCGCCGACGCGACCGCCGCGGTCCGCCTGTCCGAGGCCTTCAACGGCAACTGGTTCAATCCCGCGCGCCCGAACAGCGGCGTGATGCTCGATTTCATCCCGCAGCCGAACCCGGAGACCGGACGCACCGGCGTGCTGTTCATCGCCACCTTCAGCTACGACCAGGAGGGCCGTGACCGCTGGCTGATCGTCCAGACCGAGGTCTTCGGGCAGGAGTTCGCGTGGCAGAACGTGCCGGTGCTCGCCTTCAGCGGCGGGCGCTTCTTCGGCACCCAGCAGCCGAACCGGCAGGAGGTGGGCGTGGCGGACATCACCGTCCACTCCTGCGACAGCATCGAGATCAACTTCCGCAACATGCCGGCCGGCTTCGGCAACGTCGCCACCGGCCGCATGGTCCGGGTCACCGGGCCGGTCGATCCCGACGTGTGCCCCTACAAGCGCGAGTTCAGCGCCGAGAGCTGCGGCAACTTCCCCGGCCAGGTCACTGCGGATCCGGTGCGCCGCACCTGCACCGTCAACGCGCCCCCGACCAATCCGCTGCGCGGCGACATCCTGTTCCGCAACGAGGCGACCTGGGTGCTCACCGGCCTGGTCGCGGTCGGCGGCGACAACACCAACACCGGGACGCTGCGCATCGAGCCGGGCACGGTGATCACCGGCGGCGGCGAGACCTCCGACTACGTCTACATCCGTCCCGGCTCGCGCATCCTCGCCGAGGGCACGCGCCGGCACCCGATCATCATGACCTCGGACAAGGACGGCGTGCGCGGGCAGCGGCCGACCCCCGGCGACTGGGGCGGTCTGGTGATCTCCGGCAACGCACCGGCGAATCCGTGCCCCACCGCGCCCTTCAACTGCACCGACGAGTTCGGCAGCCTGCGCTACGGCGGCGACCGTCCGAACGAGAGCTCCGGCGTCATCCGCTTCGTGCAGATCCGCTACGCCGGCTACCAGTTCGCGCCCAACCGCGAGGTGAACTCCCTCACCCTGCAGGGCGTGGGCAAGGGCACGGTGATCGAGTACGTCCAGGCCTACCGCGGCTCCGACGACGCCTTCGAGTGGTTCGGCGGCGGCGCCAACGCGCGCTACCTGGTCGCCACCGAGGCCGAGGACGACAACATCGACACCGACTTCGGCACCAATCCCAACATCCAGTTCCTGATCGTCCGTCAGGGCACCCTCGCCGACCACGGCATCGAGGCCGACAACAACCCGAACAACGCCGACGCGGCGCCGCGCTCCCGGCCGACCCTGGCCAATGCCACCTTCCTCGGCTCGACCGCGGGGGTCGACGGCGCGCGCTTCCGCAGCGGCACCGGGTTCCGGGTCTACAACTCGGTGTTCACCGGCTTCTCCCGTTCCTGCCTCAACATCGACGGCGCCGCCACCTTCGCCGTCGCGGGCAATCCCGCGCCTGGGCAGCTCACCGGGAACCTGATCATCGAGCACTCGCTGGTGCACTGTCCGACCGCGGCGCGCGGCAACTTCAGCGACGACTCGGGGCAGCCGTGGGCGGAGTCGGCTTGGTTCCAGGCGCAGCCCGGGAACCTGAGCGGCGACCCGCGCTTCGCCAGCGATCGCGTGACGCCGCGGGCCGACTCCCCGCTGCGCGGCGCGGGCCGGAACGTCGGCACCATCGATCCGTGGTTCCTCCCCACGGACTACATCGGCGCGGTGCGCGACGAGAACGACACCTGGTGGAAGGGCTGGACCTACTTCCCGGTCGGCAACTGAGAGGGCCCGAGGGTACTGCGGGCGGGGGCCGCCTTCGCGGCCCCCGCCTCGCTTTGGCGCTGGCCTTCGCGAGCGTCGGCTGCGCCAGGCCCGGCCGGGGTCGGCGTCGTCTCCCCGCTCTGGGAGCGGCCTCTGGCGGAGAGCCGCGCCGCCGACCTCGCCGTCGCCGAAGGGCCCGCCGGCCGGCCGATCCTCTTTGTCGCCGACGCCCAGGGCGACCGGCTGCTTCGCTTCACCCTGGAGGGTGAGGAGCTCGCGCCGTGGGCGCTTGCCGCCGGCGAGCGCAGCGAGCCGGTCGCCCTCGCCGCGAGCGGGTCCTGGCTGCTGGTCGCCGAGCGCGCCGCGCGCCGCATCCGGGCCCTCGACCTCGCCAGCGGGCGGGTGGAGGCCGAGCTCCCGCCCGCGCTCGGATTCCGTTCGCCCCATGCCCTGGCGGCCTGGCCGATCCGTCGCGGCTGGCACACGGTGCTGGTGGCCGACGAGCTCGGTCCCGGGGAGCGGGCCCTGATCACGGTCTGGCAGATGCGCCGCCGCCCCAATGGCCGGACCCAGGCATGGCGCGCGGCCGAGCTCGCTCGCGATCACCTCGGTGCCCCGCTGTCGCCGCTGCGGGGGCTTGCGGAGGAGCCGACGAGCGAGCGCACGGCGGCGGTGCTCGCGCCGCAGGGCGCGCTGCGCGTCTGGCGGCGGACGGCGGTGCTGCCCGAGACGGCCGTGGCGGAGTCGGGCGGCTGGCTGCGTTTCGTGCCGATCGCCTGCGGCGGGGCGCAACGATGGCTGGGCCTCCGCGAGGATGGCGTGCTCGAGCTGCGCGGCGAGGACGCGGTCGCGCCCATCGCTCGAGCGCGGCTTCCGCGCCCCGGCGCGCGCCTGGTCGCGTGGTGGGGCACGGGGGGGAACGCCGTGACGGTCGCGGCGGGCGAGCGGTGGCTCGCCGCCTATCGCGCCTCCGCGCTCGGCCTCGGCGCGGCCTGCCCGTAGCTCGGGCCGAGGGCATCGAGGGCGCAGCCTGCGCCCGCGAGGAAGGCCGCGAGCACCTCGCCCCCGGTCGCGGAGGCCCCGCCGAAGCGGTTCCGCAGCGCCGCGGCCAGCGCCCGGACCCGCGGCGCGTTGGCGGCCTTCTCCGCGCCGAAGGCGCGCTCGCCGAGCGGGTCGGAGAAGCGGTGCAGCTCGAAGAAGTAGCGCTCCTGGCCGTCGCTGAGGAACACCAGCACCGGCGCGAAGGACTCGCGCCCGTCGAGCCGGCGACCGGCCAGGGCCTCGCGCTCGACGCACAGGCGCGCGCTGCTCAGGCAGAAACGGTCGAAGCTCTCGCCGACGTTGCCGATGTCCAGGTCCGAGGCCACCATCGCCAGGCGCACGCCGCGCCGCAGCACGGGATCGTCGCGCCAGCGGGGAAGGAGGCGATCGAGGAGCGCCGGGAGGCGCGGGGCGAGCGCGCCGGCGGTCGCCGCCGCCTCCGCGGGGTTCACCGGCGGCGAGGCGTCGAAGCTGCTGCCCGCGATCATCAGCTCGAGCGTCGCGAAGGCGGCCCGGTCGCGCTCCGGGTGGAAGCCGCAGCCGACCAGGATCCGTCGGGTCTCGGCGATGCTGGCGAGCTCGTTGGCGCCGATGCCGTCCTCGCGGTCTCCGCTCTCGCGCTGGCGGAGATCGTGGCAGGCCGCGAACACCCCGAGCAGGGCGCGGCGCCTCGGCATCGAGCTCTCCCTCGGCGTCGGCGGCGATGCAGCCGCGGCAGCCGCCCGGCGAGCAGCTCCAGCGCGTGCTCCTCGTTGTGGTAGGCGTGGAAGTCCTCCCCGAGACGGCCGTGGCGGAGGGCGAGGCGCGCGACCCCGAGGACGATGGCGTCCGCGAACCGCTGCCGCTCGGGGCCGCGGAGCGCGGCGAGCAGGGAGCGACAGCTGCGCTCGATCCGCTCGAGCAGCGCCTCCGTCGCCCTGCGCGAGCAGGCGACGCGCCGCGGCCGCATCGGGCAGGAGCCGCTCCCAGCGATCCGCTCCGAAGCGCGCGAAGGGAAACAGCAAACGACCATTCCTCGACCGGTCCGTGACGGCGGGCAGTATAGCCCCGCGGCGGCGCGCCGCCCGGCCTAGAGCAGGCCCCTACGGGCGAGCGAGACGGGCGCGCCCTCGCCGACGATGAGATGGTCGAGAAGCCGTACCTCGATCAGGGCGAGGGCCTCGCGCAGGCGACGGGTGAGGGCGCAGTCGGCCGGGCTGGGCTCGGCGACGCCCGAGGGATGGTTGTGGGCGACGATCAGGGCGGCCGCGTTGTGCCGCAGGCAGGCCCGGACGACCTCCCGCGGGTGGACGATGGCCTCGTGGATGGTGCCCTGGGCGAGGTCCTCGCAGGCGAGCACGCGATGACGCTGGTCGAGGAAAAGCCCGACGACGACCTCGCGCTCCCGGCCGCGCAGGCGGGCGACCAGCAACTCGGCCGCCGCCTCCGGGCCCTCGACCGGTCCGCTGCGGACGAGCCGCTCCTCGAGATAGCGGCGGCTGAGCGCGAGCGCCGCCAGCAGCCTCGCCACCTTCGCGGGTCCGAGCCCCGGCACGCCGAGCAGCGCGCCGGGCTCGGCCTCGCACAGGCCCTTGAGGCCTCCGAAGTCGCGAAGCAGGCGCGCTGGCGAGGCCGAGGACGCCATGCGTTCCCGGGTGCCGGTGTCGAGCAGCACGGCGAGCAGCTCGGGAACCGCGAGCGCGGCGGGACCCTCGCGCAACAGGCGTTCGCGCGGGCGGTGCTCGGCTGGGGAGATCCCGGATCCGCACCTGGTCTTGTCCTCCTGGGCCGGTGCCGGCGAGCATCGCCCGCGGCCGCGGCCGCGCTCGGCCGGGCAGACCGCGGGGCTTCGGGTAAGCTATCGCCGCCTGGTCGCGTAGGTCGAAGCCGACGTGTCGCCTCCACAGCGGATCGTGCTCGGGATCGGAGCCGGGATCGCCGCCTACAAGGCCGTGGAGCTGGCCCGGAGGCTGGTGGAGCGGGGGGTGGCGGTGCAGGCCATCCTCAGCCCGCGGGCCGCGCACCTGATCGGTCCGGCCACGCTCCAGGCGGTGACCGGCCGGCGGGCGCGGCGTCGAGCTCTGGGACGACGAGGCGGAGGCCGGGAATGAGCCACATCGAGCTCGCGCGCTGGGCCGAGCGCATCGTGATCGCGCCGGCCACCGCCGACCTGATCGCGCGCCTCGCGCATGGCCTGGCCGACGATCTGCTCACGACCGTGTGCCTTGCGAGCGAGGCGCCGCTGGTCCTCGCCCCGGCGATGAACCGCGCGATGTGGGCGCATCCGGCGACCCAGGCCAACGTGGCGCTGCTCGCCGCGCGCGGGGCGCGCATCCTCGGCCCGGCGAGCGGGCCCCAGGCCTGCGGCGAGGACGGTCCGGGACGGATGCTCGAGCCCGCCGACATCGTCGCCGCCCTGCTCGACCCCGGACGCGCTCAGCGGACGGCGGATCCTGGTGACGGCGGGGCCCACCTACGAGGATCTCGATCCGGTGCGCTTCCTCGGCAACCGCAGCTCGGGGCGCATGGGTTTCGCCATCGCCGGCGAGGCGGCGGCGCGCGGGGCCGAGGTGACGCTGATCGCCGGGCCGGTGAGCCTGCCCACGCCACCGGGCGTCCGGCGCGTGGACGTGCGCAGCGCGCGCGAGATGCTCGCCGCGGTGCTCGCCGAGGTCGACCGCGCCGAGGTCTTCGTGTCGGCGGCGGCGGTCGCCGACTACGCGCCCGTCGAGCGCGCGCCGCACAAGATCAAGAAGGGCGCGGCGACGCTCGAGCTGCGCCTTACCGCCAATCCCGACATCCTCGCGACCGTCGCCGCGCGCCGCCCGCGGCCCTTCCTGGTGGGCTTCGCCGCCGAGACCGAGCGGCTGCGGGAGAACGCCCTCGCCAAGCTCGAGGCCAAGGGGCTGGACCTGATCGCCGCCAACTGGGTCGGCGGCGCCGAGACCGGCTTCGATGCCCCGGACAACGCGCTGCTGCTGCTGTGGCCGGGGGGGGAGCGACAGATTCCCCGCATGGGCAAGCCGGAGGTGGCGCGCGCCCTGCTCGACGTGGTCGCGGAGCGCCTGCCCGCAAGGGCCGCATGACGCGCGTCGCCGTCCGCATCCTCGATCCCCGGCTCGGGCGCGAGTTCCCGCTGCCGCGCTACGCGACGCCGGGCTCGGCGGGGCTCGACCTCTGCGCCTGCCTGGATCAGCCGCTCACGCTCGAGCCGGAGCGCTGCGAGCTGGTCCCGACCGGCCTCGCCCTGCACATCGCCGATCCCGGCCTGGTCGGGATCGTGGTGCCGCGCTCGGGGCTCGGCCACCGCCACGGGCTGGTGCTCGGGAAACCTGGTCGGCGTGATCGATCCCGACTACCAGGGACCGCTGATGATCTCCTGCTGGAACCGGGGGACCAGGCCCTACACGATCGCCCCGGGCGAGCGCATCGCGCAGCTGCTGCTGCTCCGGCTTGAGCGGGCGGCGCTGGAGGTGGTGGAGGAGTTCGCGCCGAGCGAGCGCGGTGCCGGCGGCTTCGGGCATTCGGGACGCTGGTGAGGGCCGCGCGATGCTTCGTCCCGCTGCGATCGCTGGACAGGATCCTCAGCCCGCGGCTCAAGGCGATCCTGAGCGGGGTGGGGCTGGCGCTGCTGGCGGTCCTCGGCCTGTGGCAGTGGCTGGCGGACCGTTCCGCCCGCACCCTGGCGGAGGGGCTGCGCACCGAGCGCACCGTGATCGCCGCCCGGATCGCGCGGCAGCTCGAGGCCTGGCGCGGCGAGCTCGCCGAGGGCGCGGAGCGGGCGCTGGTGGCAGGAGGCGATGCGACCGCATCGCGCTCCGAGGCACGGCGCCGGCTCGGCGAGGAGGTGCTCTCGGTCGAGGTCTTCTCGCCGGAGCTCCGGGAGCTCATGGAGCAGGATCTCTCGGCCTTCGGCTTCGCTCGCGCGAATCTCCTCCTCGAGGCGCGGCAGGGGCGGGCGGCGGTGCAGGTGGTGGAGCGCGAGCGGCGCCGGGGGCTGGCCCTCGCGGTGCGGGTGCCGAGGGAAGGCGAGGCCTCGGCGCTGGTGCTGTGCGAGATGCCGGTGAAGGCGATCTCGCGCCTCCTGCGCGAGCAGCTACGCCGAGCGGCTACCTCAGCCTGCGCGCCGGCGACCGGGCGCAGATCGTGCTTTCCGAGATCGGGGACGAGCGTCTCGCGGACCGGAGATCTACCAGGAAATGGTCCCGGTTCCCGGCACGACCCTCAGGCTGGCCTTGGTGCCGCCGCCCTCGACCGCCTGGCTCGAAGGGAGCGGGGGGCTATGGCTGGCGGCGCTGGCCCTGCCGGGGGCGGTGCTCGCCCCTCTCGCCCTCCTCGGTCGGCTGCGCCTCCCGGGAAGGCGCGCGCCCGAAGCCGAGCTCACCCTCGCCGAGGCGCTCGCGCAGATGCCGCAGGGGCCGGCGGCATCGCCCGGGGCGCCGCGCGTCCACGCGTGGACTAGAGCGCGTCGCCGACGGCCGAGCCTGCGGCCGCCCCGTCGGCGGAGGCGAGACGCGGCGAGGCGCTCGAGCGCTCGATCTTCCGCGCCTACGACATCCGCGGCGTGGTCGGGAGCACGCTCACCGAAAGCATCGCCCGCGCGATCGGCCAGGCGATCGGCTCCGTCGCCCGCGAGCGCGGGCTGGGCGAGGTGGTGGTGGGACGCGACGGCAGGCTCTCCTCGCCGCGTCTCGCCGCCGCGCTGATCCAGGGCCTGAGGCGGTCGGGCTGCGAGGTGACGGACATCGGCGCGGTGCCGACGCCGGTGGTCTACTTCGCCACCCACCATCTGGGCACGGGCTGCGGCGTGGCGGTGACCGGCAGCCACAACCCGCCCGAGTACAACGGCTTCAAGATCGTGATCGGCGGCGAGACCCTGGCCGAGGACGCCATCCAGGACCTGTACCGGCGGATCGTGGAGCACGATCTCGCCGAGGCCGAGAGTCCGGGCGCGGTCCGCGCCCTCGACCTGCGCGAGGAGTATCTTGAGCGCATCGCCTCCGACATCCAGACCGAGCGCAGCCTGCGCGTGGTGATCGATGCCGGCAACGGCATCGCCGGGGAGCTCGCGCCGCGGCTGGTCAGCGCCATCGGCTGCGAGCCGATCCCGCTGAACTGCGAGGTCGACGGCAGCTTCCCGAGTCATCACCCCGACCCCAGCGTGCCCGAGAACCTCACGGACCTGGTCGCGTCGGTCAGGCAGCTCGGCGGCCGATCTCGGCATCGCCTTCGACGGGGACGGCGATCGCCTCGGCGTGGTGACGAACCGGGGCGAGATCGTGTTCCCCGATCGCCTGCTGATGCTCTTCGCGCGCGACCTGCTGGTGCGCAACCCCGGGGCGGTGGTGATCTACGACGTCAAGTGCAGCGGCCGCCTCGCGGGCGAGATCCTGCGCTACGGCGGCAGCCCGGTGATGTGGCGCACCGGCCACTCGCTGATCAAGGCGAAGATGCGGGAACTGGACGCCGAGCTCGCCGGCGAGATGAGCGGCCACTTCTTCTTCAAGGAGCGCTGGTACGGATTCGACGACGCCCTCTACGCCGCCGCGCGCCTGCTCGAGATCCTGGCCGCCGAGTCCGCCAGTCTCGACGAGCTGCTGGCCGAGCTGCCGAGCGGGGTGAGCACGCCGGAGCTCAGGGTCCCGCTCCCCGAGGGCGAGCACTACGCCTTCATCGAGCGCTTCCAGCGCGAGGCGCGCTTCGAGGGCGCGCGGATCAGCCAGATCGACGGCCTGCGCGCGGACTGGAATGACGGCTGGGGACTGGTGCGGGCCTCCAACACGACGCCGGTGCTGGTGCTGCGCTTCGAGGGCGACGACACCGAGGCGCTGGCGCGCATCCAGGGGGAGTTCCGGCGGGCGATGCTCGCCGTCCGCCCCGACCTCAGCCTCCCCTTCTGAACGTCCTAGCGGGGGCGGAGCCGCGCCTCGAACTCGGCGCGCACCGCTCGATAGCGCTCGAGCGCCTGCCGGTGAGCTTCGTCGAGGCGGGCGCGCTCGGCGCGGTGGCGGTCGAGCTCGGCGCGGCTTGCGGCGACGCGCTCGCGCATCTCGGCGATGCGCTGCGCCAAGACCGGGCGGGACCGGCTTGCCGGCACTGTCGGCCTCGGCGGCCTGCGCCAGGAGCTGTGCGAGGATCGCCTCCTCGCCCTCGAGGGCGACGCGGGCGGTGTTGATCTGGCTCTCGACCAGGCGAAGCTGCTCGCGGTGCGAGCGCAGCAGCTCGGCCTCGGTCGGATACATCTGCAGGAGCTTCCGCTTCTCCTGCTCCTCCGCCTCGCGCCGCCGGCGCTCCTCCTCCGCCGCGATCGCCGCCTGCCGCCGTGCCTCGCGCTCCTCGGGGGTGAGGGCGCGATCGACGCTGCGCAGCTTGGTGCCGCGGTCGCTCAGCTCGTCGCGGGCGCGCTCGACCTCCTCCGGCGGGAGCCGGTCGCTGTAGTGGACCCGACCGTGCTCGTCGACCCAGCGGTAGAGCCGCTTCTGCGCGAGCCCCTCGGCCGGGCAGGCCAGGATCGCCAGCGTGGCGAGGAGAGGCGAGGGGCCTCCGCTTCGAGGTGAGGAAGGGCGATGCTCATGGCGCGCGCTCCCGTTCACGATAGCGCATCAGGGCGTCGAGCGCCGCGCGATCCTCCTCGCGCTCCCCGAGAAGGGCGATGAGGTCCCGGAGACGCGCGACGGCGAGCACGGGCGCCCCGATCTCGCCGGCGAGGCGCTCGGCGGCCGGCTTCCCATCGGCGCCGCGCTCCTCCCGGTCGAGGGCGACGATCAGGCCCGCGGGCTCGGCGCCGGCGGCGCGCAGCAGGGAGACCGCCTCGCGCGCCGCGGTACCGGCGGTGAGCACGTCGTCGACGATCAGCACCCGGCCCGCAGGGCGCGCGCCATAGAGTGTTCCCCCCTCGCCGTGGAGCTTCGGCTCCTTGCGGGCGAAGACGATCGGGAGGGCACGGCCCCGCCGCGCGTAGGCGAGGGCGAGCGCCGTGGCCAGCGCGATTCCCTTGTAGGGCGGCCCGAAGAGCATGTCGAAGGGGAGACCGGCCCGCTCCAGCGTCTCCAGGTAGACCTCGCCGAGGGTCGCGAGCTCGTCGCCGCGGGAGAGGCGCGCGATGTCGAAGAAGAACGGGCTCTCCCTGCCCGACTTGAGGCGGAACTCCCCGAAGCGGAGCGCCCCACGCTCGAGGGCGAGGAGCAACAGGCGGCGGGCGGCGTCGGTCATCGGAGCCGGCGGCGGGGTTGGCGGCGATGATAGCGGGCGCAGGGAGCCGATCGTCGCCGCGGCGTGGCCCTTTGGGCTAGGCTGGCGCGCCGCGATCCGGGGGCGGAAGCGATGCGGATCACGACCTTCAACGCCAATGGCCTGCGCTCCGCCGCGAGCAAGGGCTTCTTCGCCTGGTGGCGAGCGCAGGGGGGCGGGCTGCTGTGCCTGCAGGAGACCCGCGCCGGCGCGGAGGAGGCGCGCGCGCTGCTCGCCGCGGAGCTGCCGGGCTACCGGCTGCTGCACCATCCCGGCCGGCGCCCCGGCTACAGCGGGGTGGCGATCCTGAGCCGGGAGCCGCCCGACCGGGTGGAGCGCGAGCTCGGCTGGGAGCCCTTCGACGCCGAGGGACGGTATCTCGAGGCGCGCTTCGGCAGCCTGAGCGTGGTGTCGCTTTATCTGCCCTCCGGCTCCTCCTCGCCCGAACGGCAGGAGTTCAAGTTCCGCGTGATGCATTTCCTCGAGCCGGTGCTGCGGGGCTGGCTTGCCAGCGGTCGGGACTACGTGGTCGCGGGCGACCTCAACATCGTCCGCGGCCCGAAGGACATTCGCAACTTCCGTGCCAACCAGCGCCACTCCGGCTGCCTCCCGGAGGAGCGCGCGTGGCTGAACGCCGTGATCGAACGGCGGCTGGATCGACAGCTACCGGGCGCTCCGGCCGGAGGGCGAGGAGTACACCTGGTGGAGCCAGCGCGGCCAGGCGCGGGCCAAGGACGTCGGCTGGCGGATCGACTACCAGCTGCTGAGCCCGCGCCTTGCGGGGCGGCTCGCGGACTGCGCGATCGCGCCGCGGACCCTGCGCTTCTCCGACCACGCCCCCTACACCGTGGACTACCGGGACGATGGCTGAGCGGCGCGCGCGTCCCGCGCGGGGCTCTCGGCTGGTCGCTCGGCCCGGCGGGAATCAGGATGCTGCTGCTCGGCTTCGGCTGCGGGCTGCCCTTCCTGCTGGTCGGCGGCACGCTCGGGATCTGGCTGCGCCGCAGCGGCTGGGAGCTCGCGGCGATCGGGTACCTCAGCTGGGTGGGGCTCGCCTACACGCTGAAGTTCCTGTGGGCGCCGCTGCTCGACCGCTGGCCGGCACCCGCGCTCTCGGCCCTCGGCCGGCGTCGCGGCTGGCTGCTGCTCGCCCAGCTCGGGGTGGTGGCGGGCCTGCTCGCGATCGCGCTCCTCGGCCCGCAGGCTCCGGGCGCGGCGCTGGTCGCTGGCGGTGGGCTGGCTCGCCCTCGCCGGCGCGACCCAGGACGTGGTCGTGGACGCCTACCGCATCGAGAGCGCTCCGCCCGAGGCCCAGGGCGCGCTCGCCGCCGCCTACACCCTCGGCTACCGGCTGGCGCTGCTCGCGGGGGGCGCCGGCACGCTCTACCTCGCGACCGCCCTCGGCTGGCCCGCAGCCTACGCGCTGATGGCGGCGCTGATGCTGGCGCCGCTGCTCGCGACGCTGCTCGCGCCCGAGCCGCCGGCGCCGACGGCGGGGGACGGAGCGCGGCCGGTGGCGGCCTGGCTCGCGCCCTTCCTCGCCTTCCTCGGACGCTACGGCGGGGCGCTGGTGCTGGTCCTGATCGCCTTCATCGGTCTCTACAAGCTGCCCGATCAGGTGCTCGGGGCGATCGCCGGACCGTTCTACGTGGACATGGGCTTCAGCGATGCCGAGATCGCCACCGTCTCGAAGCTCTACGGGGTGTGGATCGGGATCGCCGGCGCCTTCCTCGGCGGCATCGGGGTCCACGTCCTCGGTCTCCGCCCCAGCCTGGTCCTCGCCGCGCTCGCGGTCGCGCTCTCGAATCTGCTGTTCCTGGTCATGGCGGCGCAGCCGGGGCGGCTGTGGGCCTTCGTGCTCGCGATCTCGGGCGACAACCTCGCGCAGGGCTTCGGGGGGACCGTGCTGGTCGCCTTCCTCTCGGCCCTGGTGGACCGCCGCTACAGCGCCACCCACTACGCCCTGCTGAGCGCGCTCGCGAATCTCCCCGGCAAGCTGATCGGGGGGCTCTCGGGCTGGATCGTGGAACGGAGCTCCTTCGCCTGGTTCTTCGCGGGAAGCAGCCTCGCGGTGCTTCCCGCGCTGCTGCTCCTCGCCTGGCTCTGGCCGCGCCTCGAGCGGCGCCGCGAGGCTCAGGCGGGATAGATGGCGCCGAGGATCCGCGGCCCGGCGGCGCCCGGTCACCTCGGGCAGGTTGCCCGGCCTGCCGGCCAGCGTCATCGCCGCGAGCCAGGCGAAGGCGGCGGCCTCGACGAAGTCCGGATCGAGGCCGAAGGCGGCGGTACTGGTCACCGGCCGTGGCGCGAGGAGCTCGCCGAGCCGGCGCATCAGCGCGGCGTTGTGCGCGCCGCCGCCGCAGACGAGAACCCGGGCGGCCGTCGGCAGATGGGCCAGCAGCGCCGCCGCGCAGGACCGGGCGGCTGAGCTCGAGCAGGCTGGCCTGGACCACCGCCGGGTCGCGGGCGGCGAGATCGGGTGCGCACACGGCCAGCCATGCCAGATTGAAGTGCTCGCGCCCGGTGCTCTTCGGCGGGGCGGCGGCGAAGAAGGGATCCTCGAGCATCCGCGCCACGAGCTGCGGATCGGGAGACGCGCTGGCGGCGAGGTGGCCGTCGCGGTCGAAGGGCTGCCCCAGGCAGCGCATGGCCCAGGCGTCGAGCAGGGCGTTGCCGGGGCCGCAGTCGAAGCCGCGGACCGGCTGCCGCGGATCTCCCGGCAGGAGGGTGAGGTTGGCGATGCCGCCGACGTTGAGCACCGCGCGGTCCTCGTCAGCGACGCGAAACAGCTCGGCATGGAAGGCAGGCACCAGCGGCGCCCCCTGGCCGCCGGCGGCGACGTCGCGGCGGCGGAAGTCGGCGACCGTGGTGATGCCGGTGCGCTCGGCGATCCGCGCCGGGTCGCCGAGCTGCAGGGAGTGCGGCGGGCGGCCGCGGGGGCGATGGCTGACGGTCTGCCCATGGGAGCCGATCGCGCGCACGCGCTGCGGCAGGACGCCGGCCGCCGCGAGCAGCTCGAGCGCTGCGGTCGCGAAGCATTCGCCGAGTTCCGCATCGAGCTCCCCGATCCGGGACAGCGCGATGCTGGCCTCGGGCCGGGTGGTGAGGGCGAGCAGCGTCTCGCGCAGCGCCGCCGGATAGGGGTGCGTACGGGCGGCGAGCAGCCGCAACGGCGGCCCGATCGCGACCAGCGCGGCGTCGATGCCGTCGGCGCTGGTCCCCGAGATCAGGCCAAGGAACAGCTCCTCCCCGGTCACATCCTGCCGCGAGGCTCGGCTCCCGCGTCGGCCACCCTCAGTTCGCCGAGGCGTTCGATCTGCGCCAGCCAGGGCTTGGCGGCGCGGCGGAAGGCCGCGAGCTCCGCGCCGACCAGCGGCGCCGCCTCCGGCAGCGGCACGGTCAGGGGATTGCGGTGGACCCCGTCGATCCTGAACTCGTAGTGCAGGTGCGGGCCCGTGGCGAGTCCGGTCATGCCGACGAAGCCGATGGTCTGCCCCTGGCGCACGCGACTGCCGAGCCTCAGCCCGGGGGCGAAGCGGCTCAGGTGCGCGTACAGCGTGGTGATGCGGCGACCGTGGTCGATCACGATCGTCCGCCCGTAGCCGCCGCGCGGGCCGAGCGCGACGATCCGACCGTCGCCGGCGGCCCTTACCGGGGTGCCGACGGGTGCCGCGTAGTCCACCCCGCGGTGGGCGCGCATCCGCCCGAGGATCGGATGCCGGCGGGCGAGCGCAAAGCGCGAGCTGATGCGCGTGAACTCCACGGGGGTGCGCAGGAAGGCCTTGCGGAGGGGTCTGCCCTCGGCGTCGAAGTAGGCGACGCTGCCGTCGCCGCGCGTGAAGCGCACCGCGTCGAAGCGCTTCCCGCGGTTGACGAAGCTCACCGCGAGCAGGACCGGCCGGCCGGCCGGCTCGCCGTCGCGGAACGGCTGCTCGTAGACCAGGGCGAAGCGGTCGCCGGCGCGCAGATCGAGGGCGAAGTCGATGTCGTAGCCGAGGACCTCGGCCATGTGCAGGATCAGCGCGTCGCTCAGCCCCGCCTCCTGGCCCGCGTCGAACAGGCTGGTCTCGATGGTGGCGGCGGCGAAGCCGATCCGTCGCTCGAGCGGCACGATCTCGACGTCCTCGCGCAGAACGTTCCGTCCTCCAGGCGGTAGCGCACCCGGAGCTCGGGCTCAGGCTCGAACTCGAGCGCGGCCAGGCGCCCGTCCTCGTGCAGGCGATAGCGGATCTTCTGTCCTGGGCTGCAGGGTCGCGAGCCGACGGCCATGGCGACCGCTGCCAAGGATGCGATGGAGCTCGGCACGGTCGAGGCCGGCGCGGAGGAAGAGCGCCGAGGCGGTGTCCCCGCGCCCGACCGTCCAGCTCAGCCAGGGCGTCTCGTCGGCCTCGCTCCGCGCGGCGTCGTTCGCCGTCGGCAGCGTGGGCAGGGCGATCGGCAGCCGCAGCGGCGGCAGTTCGCGGCTCGGCGTCCAGGCGGCGAACGCGGCCAGCGGCGCGAAGCCGATCACCGTGACGGCGCTCAGGCCCATCGCGGCGAGCCGCGCCAGCCCGCGGATCCGGGAAGCCATTGACGCTACGCCGGGCAGCGCGGCAGGCGCGTACGCGTCGCTCATCCCTCCCCTCAGGCAGCCTCGAACCGCGCGACACCTTAGCCGCCGGCCCGCGGCCCGCGCAAGAAGCACCGTTCGGGAGCGCGACACGCAGCGCCGGGGCGGCGATCGATCGCGCAGGCGCCGGGGTGTTGACTGTCTTTCTCTTTGGGGTAGACTAGGGGGCTCCCCTGGCGAGAGGCTGGGGGAGAGGTGTGTCCTGGCGGAGGCGCTGGGGCGGTGGTGGTTGTTTGACAGTGTGCGCAGGTGTTTTGTGTGGGTGCCTGTAGGCTTGGACGCCTGTCAGGCTCCTGGACGACCGTTTGGTAGTTCCGGGGGTTGAGCTCTGCGGTTGGTTCTGCAACTGAAGAGTTTGATCCTGGCTCAGATTGAACGCTGGCGGCATGCCTAACACATGCAAGTCGGACGGCAGCGCAGCCGTGGTGACACGGTGGGCGGCGAGTGGCGGACGGGTGAGTAATGCATCGGAATCTACCCTCGAGTGGGGGATAACCTGGGGAAACTCAGGCTAAGACCGCATGGGGCCCGTGTGCGGGAGTGCGCGGGTGAAAGCGGGGGACCGTGATGAGCGGCCTCGCGCTCGGGGATGAGCCGATGTCCGATTAGCTGGTTGGTAGGGTAATGGCCTACCAAGGCGACGATCGGTAGCCGGCCTGAGAGGGTGGTCGGCCACACTGGGACTGAGACACGGCCCAGACTCCTACGGGAGGCAGCAGTGGGGAATCTTGGACAATGGGCGCAAGCCTGATCCAGCAATGCCGCGTGTGTGAAGAAGGCCTTCGGGTTGTAAAGCACTTTTCCTGGGGAAGAAATCGCGGGGGTGAACAATCTCTGTGGATGACGGTACCTGGGGAATAAGCACCGGCTAACTCCGTGCCAGCAGCCGCGGTAATACGGAGGGTGCGAGCGTTAATCGGAATTACTGGGCGTAAAGGGTGCGTAGGTGGCCTGCTGAGTCCGATGTGAAAGCCCTGGGCTTAACCTGGGAATGGCATGGGATACTGGTGGGCTCGAGTGTGGCAGAGGGTCGCGGAATTCCCGGTGTAGCGGTGAAATGCGTAGAGATCGGGAGGAACACCCGTGGCGAAGGCGGCGGCCTGGGCCAACACTGACGCTGAGGCACGAAAGCGTGGGGAGCAAACAGGATTAGATACCCTGGTAGTCCACGCCCTAAACGATGCCGACTGGATGTTGGGTGCGTTTGACGTGCTCAGTATCGAAGCTAACGCGTGAAGTCGGCCGCCTGGGGAGTACGGTCGCAAGACTGAAACTCAAAGGAATTGACGGGGGCCCGCACAAGCGGTGGAGTATGTGGTTTAATTCGATGCAACGCGCAGAACCTTACCTGGCCTTGACATGCCCGGAACCCTGCAGAGATGTGGGGGTGCCCGCGAGGGAGCCGGGACACAGGTGCTGCATGGCTGTCGTCAGCTCGTGTCGTGAGATGTTGGGTTAAGTCCCGCAACGAGCGCAACCCTTGCCTCTAGTTGCCAGCGGTTCGGCCGGGAACTCTAGAGGGACTGCCGTCGACAAGACGGAGGAAGGCGGGGACGACGTCAAGTCATCATGGCCCTTACGGCCAGGGCGACACACGTACTACAATGGCCGGTACAGAGGGTTGCGAAGCCGTGAGGTGGAGCCAATCCCAGAAAGCCGGTCTCAGTCCGGATTGCAGTCTGCAACTCGACTGCATGAAGTCGGAATCGCTAGTAATCGCAGATCAGCATTGCTGCGGTGAATACGTTCCCGGGCCTTGTACACACCGCCCGTCACACCATGGGAGTCGGCTGCACCAGAAGCAGGTCGCCTAACCGCGAGGGGGGCGCCTTCCACGGTGTGGTCGATGACTGGGGTGAAGTCGTAACAAGGTAGCCGTACCGGAAGGTGCGGCTGGATCACCTCCTTTCGAGCGCGAGGGTGTCTGGTCTATGGGCACCCGCACAAGGCACCTGCGAGGTCCCTGGTCGAGGCTGGGGCTGTAGCTCAGTGGGAGAGCACCTGCTTTGCACGCAGGGGGTCGTCGGTTCGACTCCGATCAGCTCCACCAGAGGTTGTGGGGTGTGGGCGGTGGCGGCGGGGTCTGTAGCTCAGGTGGTCAGAGCGCACCCCTGATAAGGGTGAGGTCGGTGGTTCGAGTCCACCCAGACCCACCAGAGGCGGCTGGGGACGGCACACGGTGGTGGCAGGTTTGGTGGTGGTCGTGTTGAGGCGGCTGCCGGTTGTTTGACAAGACGGGAAGGAAGGCAAGCGTTGGGGTGAGGCCCAACGTGTGTCGAGGCATGAAGGCGTTGGGGATCCGGTCGTTCTGGGTCGAGGAGGCCTGGGGCGGCAGGGTCAAGTGAATCGACGCATACGGTGGATGCCTTGGCGGTCAGAGGCGAGGAAGGACGTGGCAGCCTGCGAAAAGCGTCGGGGAGCTGGCAGCGAGCGGTGATCCGGCGATGTCCGAATGGGGAAACCCGGCCCGTGAGGGTCATCCTGTCCTGAACCCATAGGGGCAGGAGGCGAACCCAGGGAAC
Source organism: Lysobacterales bacterium (assembly GCA_033582715.1). GTDB lineage: Bacteria > Pseudomonadota > Gammaproteobacteria > Xanthomonadales > BPKI01 > BPKI01. The sequence continues at coordinate 356,733 of JAVQZZ010000001.1, forward strand.
TGAAATATCTCAGTACCTGGAGGAAAAGAAATCAACCGAGATTCCCGGAGTAGTGACGAGCGAAACGGGAGGAGCCCTGAAGCGCATCGAGTTCTAGGGGAACGGTCTGGGAAGGCCGACCACAGAGGGTGACAGTCCCGTACTCGAAAGGGCGCGGTGCGTGATGATGAGTAGGGCGGGGCACGTGGAACCCTGTCCGAAGATGGGGGGACCATCCTCCAAGGCTCAATACTCCTGACCGACCGATAGTGGACCAGTACCGTGAGGGAAAGGTGAAAAGAACCCCGGTGAGGGGAGTGAAACAGACCTGAAACCGTATGCGGACAAGCAGTCGGAGCCCCGTGAGGGGTGACGGCGTACCTTTTGTATAATGGGTCAGCGAGTGACTGTCGGTGGCGAGCTTAACCGTGTAGGGGAGGCGAAGGGAAACCGAGTCCGAACAGGGCGCAGAGTCGCCGGCAGTCGACCCGAAACCGGGCGATCTAGCCATGACCAGGGTGAAGGCCGGGTAACGCCGGCTGGAGGCCCGAACCCACTCCCGTTGAAAAGGTAGGGGATGAGTTGTGGCTAGGAGTGAAAAGCTAAACGAGCTCGGAGATAGCTGGTTCTCCCCGAAAGCTATTGAGGTAGCGCCTCGTGTGGACACTCCCGGGGGTAGAGCACTGTTATGGCTAGGGGGTCATCGCGACTTACCAAACCATGGCAAACTCCGAATACCGGGAGGTGATGCACGGGAGACACACGGCGGGTGCGAACATCCGTCGTGGAGAGGGAAACAACCCAGACCGCCAGCTAAGGTCCCCAAATCACGGCTCAGTGGAAAACGATGTGGGAAGGCAGAGACAACCAGGAGGTTGGCTTAGAAGCAGCCACCCTTTAAAGAAAGCGTAATAGCTCACTGGTCGAGTCGGCCTGCGCGGAAGATTCAACGGGGCTCAAGCCGTGTACCGAAGCTGCGGATCCGCCGCGAGGCGGATGGTAGGGGAGCGTTCCGTACGCCGATGAAGGTGGGTCGAGAGGCCTGCTGGAGGTATCGGAAGTGCGAATGCTGACATGAGTAACGATCATGCGGGTGAAAAGCCCGCACGCCGAATGCCCAAGGGTTCCTTGCGCAACGGTCATCGGCGCAGGGTGAGTCGGTCCCTAAGGCGAGGCCGAAAGGCGTAGTCGATGGGAAGCCGGTTGATATTCCGGCACCTCGCTGGACTGCGATGGGGGGACGGAGAAGGGTAGGTGTACCGGGCGTTGGTCGTCCCGGGGAAAGCCGGTAGGCGGATCCTCCAGGCAAATCCGGAGGGTCATACGCCGAGCAGCGAGACCAGGGTCTTCGGACCCGAAGTCACCGATCCCAGGCTCCCAGGAAAAGCCTCTAAGCTTCAGGTTCAGCGGGACCGTACCGCAATCCGACACAGGTCGGCAGGGTGAGAAACCCCAGGCGCTTGAGAGAACTCGGGTGAAGGAACTAGGCAAAATGGTACCGTAACTTCGGGAGAAGGTACGCCCTTGGGGGTGGTGGCGTGCGCCACTGGGCTCCTGAGGGTCGCAGTGAAGAGGCCGCTGCGACTGTTTATCAAAAACACAGCACTCTGCAAACACGCAAGTGGACGTATAGGGTGTGACGCCTGCCCGGTGCCGGAAGGTTAAGTGATGGGGTCAGCCGAAAGGCGAAGCTCCTGATCGAAGCCCCGGTAAACGGCGGCCGTAACTATAACGGTCCTAAGGTAGCGAAATTCCTTGTCGGGTAAGTTCCGACCTGCACGAATGGCGTAACGACAGCGGCACTGTCTCCACCCGAGACTCAGTGAAATTGAAATCGCTGTGAAGATGCAGCGTTCCCGCGGCAAGACGGAAAGACCCCGTGAACCTTTACTACAGCTTCACACTGGACGTTGAGTTCGCTTGTGTAGCATAGGTGGGAGCCAGTGAAGCCCGGACGCCAGTTCGGGTGGAGGCGCCGTTGAAATACCACCCTGGTGTGCTCGACGTTCTAACCCAGGCCCGTGATCCGGGTCGGGGACCGTGTGTGGTGGGTAGTTTGACTGGGGCGGTCTCCTCCCAAAGGGTAACGGAGGAGCACGAAGGTGCGCTCAGCACGGTCGGACATCGTGCATAGCGTGCAAGGGCAGAAGCGCGCCTGACTGCGAGACCGACGGGTCGAGCAGCTGCGAAAGCAGGTCCTAGTGATCCGGTGGTTCCGTATGGAAGGGCCATCGCTCAACGGATAAAAGGTACTCCGGGGATAACAGGCTGATACCGCCCAAGAGTCCATATCGACGGCGGTGTTTGGCACCTCGATGTCGGCTCATCACATCCTGGGGCTGTAGCCGGTCCCAAGGGTATGGCTGTTCGCCATTTAAAGTGGTACGCGAGCTGGGTTCAGAACGTCGTGAGACAGTTCGGTCCCTATCTGCCGTGGGCGTTGGAGATTTGCGGGGGGCTGCTCCTAGTACGAGAGGACCGGAGTGGACGAACCTCTGGTGTGCCGGTTGTCACGCCCGTGGCATCGCCGGGTAGCTACGTTCGGAAGCGATAACCGCTGAACGCATCTAAGCGGGAAGCGCGCCCCAAGATGAGATCTCCCGGAGCGTCAAGCTCCCTGAAGGGCCCAGGTCGACCACCTGGTCGATAGGCGCGACGTGCAAGCGCAGCAATGCGTGCAGCGAACGCGTACTAATCGCCCGTGCGGCTTGATCCTGTCGCCCCAGGCCCCCTCGCACACACACACCGGACCCAACCCAACCCCCTTGCCTTTCCCTCCCGTCACCCCCTTCCTGGCGGCCATGGCGGCGTGGAACCACCCGATCCCATCCCGAACTCGGAAGTGAAACGCGCCAGCGCCGATGGTAGTGCGGCCCAAGCCGTGCAAGAGTAGGTCACCGCCAGGATCCCCGTCCCCCGCGCGCCCCGCCCCCCAGGCGGGGCGCTCGGCTTTCCGGCACCCCAAACCACCCCCCTCACCCACCCTCCGCCGCAGCCCCCCGCACCGCCCCCCGGCATCCCCCCCAAACCCGCCAGGACAACCCCCACCTACCCCACCGGCAGCTCCTCCCCAAACACCTCCCGATACCACCCAACCCACCCCACGGCCACCCAAATCATGATTCTGCGTGCCAGGATGGGCGATCTTGAGCGCACCCATCAGGGAGGCGATGCGACCCGTGATCTCGAGCGGGAAATCCGCGCAGGAGGCCGTGGATCAGGCCCGCCCGATAGGCATCGCCGCAGCCCGTCGGATCGACCACGCGCTTCGGCGTCACCGCCGGGATCGCGATCGTCTCCCTCGCCGTGTGGATCAGCGAGCCCGCCGCGCCGCGCGTCACCACGAAGGCCTGCACCCGCCTCGCGATCTCTCCCTCGTCCCAGCCGGTGCGCTCCTTGAGCAGCTGGCACTCGTAGTCGTTGACCGTCACCCAGTCCGCGAGCTCGATGAACTCCCGGAACTCCTCCCCGGTGAACAGCGGCATCGCCTGCCCCGGATCGAAGATGAAGGGGATTCCCGCCTCGGCGAACTCCCGCGCGTGGCGCCGCATCGCCTCACGGCTGTCGGGGGCGACGATGCCGAGCCGGATCTCGGAGGCCTCGTGGACGCTCAAGGTATGGGAATGCATCATCGCCCCGGGGTGGAAGGCGGTGATCTGGTTGTCGGAGAGGTCGGTGGTGATGAAGGCCTGGGCGGTGTAGGTGCCCGGGATCTCGCGCACGTGGCGGAGATCGATGCCGAGTCGCTGCTAGGTGCTCGCGATAGGGCCCGAAGTCCTCCCCGACAGTGGCCATCGGCAGCGGCTCGTCCCCGAGCAGCTTGAGGTTGTAGGCGATGTTCCCGGCGCAGCCGCCGAACTCCCGGCGCATCTCCGGGACCAGGAAGGCGACGTTCAGCAGGTGCACCTTCTCCGGCAGGATGTGGTTCCGGAAGTGGTCCGGGAAGACCATGATCGTGTCGTAGGCGAGGGAGCCGCAGATCAGGGCACGCATCGGCAGCGGCAGGTCGAGCGAGGGCGCGGGAAGGTTAGCGGCTGGCGGTTCCTCTCGCCAGCGCCGCCAGAGATCGTTTGGCTTGCCGCACCCGGCGCGCGTTGCTACCGTAGCGCGTTACCCCGCCCCCGGCCTCCCGGGCCCTCCATGTTCAAGGCGCTTCGCGGCTTCTTCTCGAACGACCTGTCAATCGATCTCGGCACCGCCAACACGCTCATCTACGTGCGCGGTCAGGGGATCGTGCTCAACGAGCCCTCGGTGGTCGCGGTGCGTCAGGACCGGACCCCGGGCAGCGCGCGCTCGGTGGCGGCGGTGGGCATGGAGGCGAAGCGCATGCTCGGGCGCACCCCGGGCAACATCCTCACCATCCGGCCGATGAAGGACGGGGTGATCGCCGACTTCACCATGACCGAGGCGATGCTCCAGCACTTCATCCGCAAGGTGCATCGCAGCCGCTTCCTGAGGCCCTCGCCGCGGGTCCTGGTGCTGCGTGCCCTGCGGCTCCACCCAGGTCGAGCGCCGCGCGATCCGCGAGTCGGCGGAGCACGCCGGGGCGCGCGACGTGTTCCTGATCGAGGAGCCGATGGCGGCCGCGATCGGTGCCGGCATCCCCGTGCACGAGGCGCGAGGGCTCGATGGTGATCGACATCGGCGGCGGCACCTCCGAGGTGGCGGTGATCGCCCTCAATGGCATCGTCTACGCGCAGTCGGTGAGGATCGGCGGCGACCGCTTCGACGAGGCGATCGTCAACTACGTGCGGCGCAACCACGGCACCCTGATCGGCGAGGTCACCGCGGAGCGGATCAAGATCGAGATCGGCTGCGCCTACCCCCTGCCGGAGACCAAGACCCTCGAGGTCTCGGGCCGCAATCTCGCCGAGGGGGTGCCGCGGATGTTCACCATCAGCTCGAGCGAGGTCCTCGAGGCGCTGCAGGAGCCGCTCTCGGGCATCGTGAGCGCGGTCAAGACCGCGTTGGAGCAGACGCCCCCCGAGCTGTGCGCCGACGTGGCCGAGCGCGGCATCGTGCTCACCGGCGGCGGGGCACTGCTGCGCGGTCTCGACCGACTCCTCGCCGAGGAGACCGGGATCGCGGTGCAGGTCGCCGAGGACCCGCTGACCTGTGTCGCGCGCGGCGGGGGGAGGGCGCTGGAGATGATGGATCTCCACGGACACGACTTCTTCAGCTTCGAGTGAGGAGTGAGGCCGGCGGGGCGCGGCCGGCTCCGCGGTCATGAACGAGAGCTTCGCGGAACCGAAACCGCCCTTCGAGCAGGACCCGGCCGCCGCGCTGCGGATGCTGGCGCTGATGCTGCTCGCGGTCGCCCTGATGGTCCTCGATGCCCGCGGCTCCTGGCTCGCGCGCCTGCGCGAGGCGGTCTCGCTCGCAGCCCATCCGCTCTTCCTCGCGGTGCAGGCGCCGGTGCGCTGGCTGGAAGGCCTCGGCGCCCGGCTCGCGGACCGCCAGCGCCTGCTCGCGGAGCATGCCGCGATGCGGCGCGAGCTCACGCTCCTCGCGGCGCGCCTGGAGCGGGCCGAGGCAATCCAGCGCCAGAACCGCCGGCTGCGCGCGCTCCTGGACGCGCGCGACGCCCTGGCGCTCAAGGTCCAGTTCGCGGAGCTGCTCGAGCTCGACCTCGGCGCCGAGCGGCACGTGGTGCTGCTGCGCGCCGGGGCGCGCGACGGCGTGGTCGAGGGCCAGGCACTGATCGATGCGAGCCGGCGTGCTGGGCCAGGTGAGCGCGGTGCGGCCGCTCTCCAGCGAGGCGATCCTGATCACCGACCCCCGCCACGCGCTGCCGGTCCAGATCGAGCGCAACGGCCTGCGCGCCATCGTCTACGGCACCGGCCGCCGCGACGAGCTGCGCATCCGGCACCTGCGGCCGGGCGCGGACGTGCGGCCCGGCGACCGCCTGCTCACCTCGGGTGTCGGCGGGATCTTTCCCGCCGGGCTGGTGGTCGGCACGGTGACCGAGGTGGGGCCCGGCGAGCGGGGCGATTTCCTCGCGGCCTCGGTGCGTCCGGCGGCGGAGCTCGACCGCGGCGAGGAGGTGCTGCTGGTGCACGAGGAGCGGGCCCCGCTGGCGGATACACGAGTGATGAGGGTGCGCCGCGCCCCGCTGTCGCTGGCGGTCGCGGCGGTCGCCGCTCGCGATCGCGCTGACGCTGCTGCCCTGGCCGGGCGCGCTGGCCTGGTTCAAGCCGAACTGGCTCGCCTTAGCCCTGCTCTACCTCGCGCTCGAGGCCCCGGGGCGCGCCGGCGATCCTTCCCGCCTTCCTCATCGGCCTCCTCGCCGACCTGATCGTCGGCACCCGGCTCGGCGAGCAGGCGCTCCGGCTCGCGGTCGCGGTGTACATCGGCCTGCGCTTCCGCGCTCGGCTGCGCTTCTTCCCGATGTGGCAGCAGTCGCTCGCAGTGGGAGCGATCCTGCTCAACGACCGCTTCCTCACCTTCCTCGATCCGGCTGGCGGGCGGCGAGGGCGTGCCGCCCCTCGCCTTCTGGCTCGCGCCGCTGAGCGGCGCGCTGCTGTGGCCATGGTGCTTCCTGCTCCTCGATCGCCTGGGCGGCCGGGAGCGCGGCCCGCCATGAGCGTCCCGCGCAGCGGCCAGGCGATCGTCGACCTCCGGCTCGAGCTCGAGACCGTCCGCTCGCGCCTGATCCTCGCGCTGCTGCTCGCCCTCCTCGCCCTGCTCGGACTGCTCGCGCGCTACGCCTGGCTGCAGCTGGTCGAGCAGGAGGCCCATCGCGCGCGGGCCGAAGACAACCGCCTGCGCTTCCAGCCCCTGCCCCCGCCGCGGGGCCTGATCTACGACCGCCGCGGCCGGCTGCTCGCCGACAACACGCTGGCCTACCGCCTGGAGCTGATCCCGGAGCGGATTCCCGACCTCGACGCGACCCTGGCCGAGCTGCAGCGCCTCCTGCCCCTCGGCGAGGAGGAGATCCAGCGCTTCCATCACGAGCGCTCGCTGCGCCGGCGCTTCCACAGCGTGCCGCTGCTGTTCCGCCTCAGCGACGAGGAGGTGGCGGCCATCGCCGTGCGCCGGCACCGGCTGCCCGGTGTGGAGCTGGTCCCCTACGTGACCCGAAGCTATCCCTACGGCCCGATCCTGGCCCACGCGCTCGGCTACGTCGGGCGGATCGACGCCCGCGACCAGGAGCGGCTCGACCGCCGCCGCTACGTCGCGACCACCCACGTCGGCAAGGCGGGCGTCGAGCGCCAGTACGAGGACTGGCTCCACGGCGAGACCGGCTACGAGCGGGTCGAGGTCAATGCCGTCGGCCGCATCATCCGCGTGCTGGAACGCCGGCCCGCGGTCGCGGGCCGGGCGCTGGTGCTGGCGCTCGACGCGGCCCTGCACGAGGCGGCGGCCGCGGCCTTCGGCGGAGCGCGCGGCGCGGCGGTGGCGATCGATCCGCGCAGACGGCGAGGTGCTTCTCCTGCTCAGCCTTCCCGGGCTTCGAGCCCAACGACTTCGTGCGCGGCATGCGCTCGGCCGACTACCGCGCCCTCAGCGCGCACCCCGACCGGCCGCTCTACAACCGCGCGGTGCAGGGGCTCTACGAGCCCGGCTCGACGATCAAGCCCTTCGTCGCCCTCGCGGGGCTCGCCCACCGCCTGCGCGAGCCGGCGCGCCGCTACCTCTCGACCGGCGAGTTCCGGCTGCCCGGGCAGAGCCAGGGCTACCGCGACTGGCGTCGAGGGCGGGCACGGCTGGGTGGATCTCGGCGAGGCGCTCGCCGAGTCGGTCAACTCGTACTTCTACGCCCTCGCCGCCGATCTCGGCATCGAGCGCATGAGCGAGCAGCTCGGCCGCTTCGGCTTCGGCCGCCCGGTCGGCATCGACCTGCCCGGTGAGGCGAGCCGGGGTGCTGCCGTCGGCGGCGTGGAAACGGGCGCGGACGGGCGAGCCCTGGTACCTCGGCGAGACCGTGATCGCCGGCATCGGTCAGGGCTACTGGCAGGTCACGCCGCTGCAGCTCGCCCAGGCGACGGCGCTGCTGGCGGCACGCGGGCGGGGCTTCCGTCCGCGCCTGCTGCGCGGCGTGGGCGATGGGCCCGGCGGCAGCGAGGCGGTCGCAGCCGCCGGCCTGGCCCCCGTTCGCCATCGCCGAGGAGCACTGGCGCGCGGTGACCGAGGGCATGGTCGCGGTCCTGCACGGTCCGCGGGGCACGGCGCGCGCCAGCGGCGCGGGGCTGCCCTTCCGCGTCGCCGGGAAGACCGGGACCGCGCAGCGGGTGCGCAGTCCCGCGGCGCGGCGAGGAGCGGCGCGAGCTTCCCGAGGCGCTGCGCCACAACGCGCTGTTCATCGCCTTCGCTCCGGCCGAGGCGCCCGAGATCGCGCTGGCGGTCGTGGTCGAGGCCGGCGAGAGCGGGGCGCGCGCGGCGGCGCCGGTGGCGCGCGCGATCCTCGAGGCATGGTGGAGCCTGCGCCAATGAGGAGACGCTCCCGCACGGGGCCGCGCTGCTCGCCGTGCTCGCCGACCTGCTCCGGCTGCGCCGGCTCGATCCCTGGACGCTCGGGCTCTGGCCCTCGCGACCGGCGCCGTGGGGTTGCTGGTGCTCCATTCCGCCGGCGAGGGGCGGATCGACCTGCTGCTGGCGGCAAGCGATCCGCCTCGGGCTCGGCTTCCTCGCGCTGTGGTTCTGCGCGCAGCTCCCTTCGACCCTGATCGCGCGGGCGGTGCCATGGCTGTATGGAGCGGCGCTGCTGCCGCTCGGCCTGGTGCTCCTGGTCGGCGAGGGCCGCGGCGCGGAGCGCTGGCTCGACCTCGGCGTGCTCCGCTTCCAGCCCGCCGAGACTCGCGAAGCTTGCGGTACCGCTGGCCTGCGCCCTGCTGCTGTCGCGCATCGGCCTGCCGCCGGGATGGGGGGGGCTCCTCGCCTGCCTGGCGCTGATCGCGCCGCCCGCGGCCCTGGTCTACCTCCAGCCCGACCTCGGGACGGCGGTGCTGATCGCCCTCGCGGGCCTGGCCACGGTCTTCCTGGGCGGGCTCTCGTGGGGCCGCATCGGACTGCTGGCGGCCGGCGCCCTGGCGGCCATCCCCCTCGCCTGGCCCTTTCTCCACGAGTACCAGCGGATGCGCGTGCTCACCCTGTTCGCGCCCGGGGCGGATCCGCTCGGTCACGGCTGGAACACGATCCAGGCGCTGACCGCGGTGGGCTCGGGCGGACTGCTGGGACGGGGCTATCGCCAGGGCACGCAGTCGCATCTCGAGTTCCTGCCGGAGCGCACCACGGACTTCGCCTTCGCGGTGCTCGCCGAGGAGTTCGGCTTCGCCGGGGTGACCGCCGCCCTCGGGCCTCTATGCCGCCCTCGCCTTCCGGCTGCTGCAGCTCGCGATGCGGGCGACCGAGCACCTTCGGCCGGCTCGCCGCCGGCGCGCTCGCACTCTCCTTCCTCGCGCACGTCGTGGTCAACGCGGCGATGGTGGCGGGCCTGCTGCCCGTGGTCGGGGTGCCGATGCCCCTGCTCAGCTACGGCGGGACGATCGCGGTGGTGATGCTGGCGAGCTTCGGCCTGATCCTGGCCCTCGCCGCGCCGCGGCGGGAGCCTCGTGTACCATGAGCGCAATGGCCGAAGCGATTCTCCGCAGTGTCGATGAAGTCCTTGAGTTTGCTGGGGCTTCTTCTCGCCGCTCCGAGCCCTGGCCGCGGTTCTCCGGGCATCCCGGGCAGGCGGCCTTCGCGGCGGCCGTGGCCGAGGAGTTCGGGCTCGACCGCCGCGACGGTCGAGGCCTGGCTCGGCCGCGCCCGCTATCGCCAGGAGATCATCGACCTGATCACCCGGCCGGCGGAGGCCAAGCCGTGGCGCGCCTACCGGCCGATCTTCCTCACCCCGCAGCGCATCCGCGACGGGAGCGGTGTTCCTCGAACCGCCACCGGTCCCTGCTCGAGCGGGTGGAGGGCGACTACGGGGTGCCCGCGGAGCTGCTCGTCGCGATCCTCGGCGTCGAGACCTCCTATGGCGCGAACCTCGGCCGTCACCGGGTGCTCGACGCGCTGGTGACGCTCGGCTTCTACTACCCGCCGCGCCAGGACTTCTTCGCCCGCGAGCTGAAGCAGCTTTTCGCCCTGGCGCACGAGCAGGGCCTCGATCTCGGGACGCTCAAGGGATCCTATGCCGGGGCCATGGGGCTCGGCCAGTTCATGCCCTCGAGCTACCGCGCCTACGGCGTCGATGGCGACGGCGACGGCCGCATCGACCTCTGGGGCTCGACCGCCGACGTCCTCGCCAGCGTCGCCAACTACCTGGCGCGCCACGGCTGGCAGCGGGGACAGCCGGTCGCCCTGCCGGCCGAGGCCGCGCCGGGGGCGGCCGATCCCGGGCCGCAGGTGCTGGAGGCGCGGCGCACCGCCGCCGAGCTCGCCGCCCTCGGCTTCCGCGGCGCCGCGCTCGATCCCGAGGACCCGCGGCCGGTGAACCTGGTGAGGCTCGAGGGCGAGGCCGGGCCCGAGTACTGGATCGCCTTCGGCAACTTCTACGTCATCACCCGCTACAACCGCAGCCCGCTCTACGCGATGGCGGTGTTCCAGCTGGCCCAGGCCATCGCCGAGCAGGACCGGGCGCGATGAGCGCACGGTCGGCCGCGGCCCTGCTGGCGGCCGCGCTGCTCGCGGCCTGTGCGGCGCGGCCGCCGCGTCACGCGGTCGCACCGCCACCATCGCCGAAGTCCGCCGCCGGCGATGCCGCGGCGGAGCCGGCCGACGGTCCCCCGCTCGGGATCGCGATCGATCCCGAGCGCATCCCGGAACCGGTGCCGCGCGAGGAGCCGCGCAGCCGCTACGGCAACCACTCGCCCTACACCGTGCACGGCCGCCGCTACCGGGTGCTCGAGAGCGCGAAAGGCTACGTGGAGCGCGGCATCGCCTCCTGGTACGGGACCAAGTTCCATGGGCGGCCGACCTCGAGCTTCGAGCCCTACGACATGTTCCAGTACACCGCGGCGCACCGCACACTGCCGCTGCCGAGCTACGTGCGCGTGACCAACCTCGAGAACGGCCGGAGTGTGGTGGTGCGGGTCAACGATCGCGGCCCCTTCAAGCCTGACCGGATCATCGACCTCTCCTACGTGGCCGCGCTCAAGCTCGGCATCGTCGAGCGCGGCACCGCGCGGGTGGAGGTCCGGGCGCTCGAGCCCGAACGGGCCGACCCGGGCCCAGCCGATCGCGCGGGGCTGGCGGAGGAGCGCGGTCCGGTCTTCGTCCAGGCCGGGGCCTATCTCGAGCGCGAGAACGCGCGCCGCGCGCGCGCGCAGGCTGAGCGGCGCCGGGCTCGAGGGCGTGCGCCTGACGCGCGTGCGCGCCAACGGCCACGTTTTCTGGCGCGTGCGTCTCGGTCCCTACCGCGAGCGGGCGCAGGCCGAGCGCGCGCTCGCCGAGGTGCGGCGGCTCGGCTTTCCCGCCGCGCAGATCGTGCGCGGTTGAGAAGGAGGAACGCGGTGGCCGAGAAGCGTGCTGTGCGACGATGGCGCTGCTGCTCGCGGAGGGCGTTCACGCCGGCGGAGCGCCCGGCCCCTCCCGAGCTGCCGGTGGCGAGCTACATCCTGATCGAGGCCGAGTCCGAGACGGTGCTCGCGGCGCAGGACGCCGCGCGCCCGCTGCCTCCGGCGAGCCTCACCAAGATCATGACCGCCTACCTGATCTTCGGCGAACTCGAGGCCGGCCGCCTGCGGCTCGACGAGCCGGTGACGGTGAGCGAGAACGCCTGGCGCCGACCAGGATCGCGGATGTTCCTCGAAGCGGGGAGCCGGGTGACGGTGGAGGAGCTGCTCAAGGGCATGATCATCCAGTCCGGCAACGACGCGACCATCGCCCTCGCCGAGCACGTCGCGGGAACCGAGGCCGCCTTCGTCGCCCGGATGAACCAGGAGGCGGAGCGGCTGGGGCTGCGCGAGACGCGCTTCGCGACCGCCGACGGCCTGCCGGGTGAGGGCCACCAGGCCAGCGCCCGCGACCTCGCCCGGCTCGCGCGCGCCCTGATCCGCCGCCATCCGCAGCACTACCGCTGGTACGCGGAGCGGGAGTTCACCTGGAACGGGATCCGCCAGCACAACCGCAATCTGCTGCTCGCCCGCGATCCCACCGTGGACGGGATGAAGACCGGCCACACCCGGGAGGCGGGCTACTGCCTGGTGGCCTCGGCCAAGCGCGGGGGTCTCAGGCTGATCAGCGTGGTGATGGGCGCGGAGAGCGAGCGCGCGCGCGCCGACCAGAGCCAGCTCCTGCTCGAGTGGGGTTTCCGCAACTTCGAGGCGGCCGAGCTCTATGCCGCGGGGGCCGAACTCGCGCGGGCGCCGCTGTGGAAGGGGCGCGAGGACAGCGTGGCGGTCGGCGTGGCCGAGCGGGTCTACCTGGTGCTGCCGAGGGGCGCCTTCGCGCGGCTCAAGGCCGAGCTCGAGCTCAGGCAGCCGCTGCTCGCGCCCCTCGCCGCCGGCAGCGAGGTCGGGCGGCTGCGCATCGCCCTCGATGGCGAGCCGGTGCTCGAGCGGCCGGCGGTGGTGATCGCCGAGGCCCCGAGCGGCGGCTTCTTCCGCCGCCTCCACCACGGCTTCCAGCTCTGGTGGTCGGGAGGCGGGTGAGCGCCGTGGGCCCGTCCTCCGCGCTCCGCGTCGAGGCGGGCGATGAGCGCGGCTCGTGCCGCCGCCGTGTCTGGGTGCGCGCGCTCGGACGCCGGCCCTACGAGCCGGTCTGGCGCGCGATGCAGGCCTTCACCGAGCGGCGCGGGCCGGACACCCCGGACGAGCTGTGGTGGCTCGAGCACGAGCCGGTGTTCACCCTCGGCCAGGCCGGACGCTGGGAACACGTGCTCGCGGCGGGTGCCATCCCGGTGATCCCGGTCGACCGCGGAGGGCAGGTCACCTACCACGGGCCCGGCCAGCTGGTGGTCTATCCGCTGCTCGACCTGCGCCGTCTCGGAATCGGCGCGCGCGGCCTGGTCGAACGCCTCGAGCAGGCGGTGATCGACACGCTGGCGGCATGGGACATCCGCGGCGAGCGGCGGCCGGGCGCGCCGGGGGTCTACGTGGCGGGAGCCAAGATCATGGCGCTCGGACTCCGCATCCGCCGCGGCGCGAGCTTCCACGGCATCGCCTTCAACGTCGCGATGGACCTCGAGCCCTTCTCGCGCATCGATCCCTGCGGCTTCCGCGGCCTGCGCGTGACGCAGGTGCTAGACTGGGGCGGTCCGGGCGAGGTCGCCGCCGTCGCCCGGGTCCTGCTGCCGAAACTCGCCCGCCTGCTCGGACTCGAACTGCGCGAGGCGGTCGGATCCGAGCTTGCCGCATGAATCCCAGCCCTCCCTCCCTCCCCCGCATCCCGCTGCTGATCGAAGGCGAGAAGCAGAGCGGTGCCGACAAGGTGGCCCGCAACCCGGTGCGGGTGGACCCCGGCCAGGCGCCCGCGCTGCGCAAGCCGGCGTGGATCCGGATCCGGATCCCGCCCGGCGGGGCGGTGCAGGCGCTCAAGTCGCGACTGCGGGCGAACGGACTGGTGACCGTGTGCGAGGAGGCCTCCTGTCCCAACCTCCACGAGTGCTTCAGTCACGGCACCGCCACCTTCATGATCCTCGGCGATGTCTGCACGCGGCGCTGCGCTTTCTGCGACGTCGCCCACGGTCGGCCGAAGCCGCCGGATCCCACCGAGCCGGCTCGGCTCGCCGCCGCGGTCCGGGAGATGGGCCTGCGCTACGTGGTGATCACTTCGGTGGACCGCGACGATCTCCGCGACGGCGGCGCCGCCCACTTCGCCGCCTGCGTGCGCGCGGTGCGCGAGGCGGTGCCGGGGATCCGGGTCGAGATCCTCACCCCCGACTTCCGCGGCCGCGGCCGGCTCGAGCGCGCGCTCGCCGCGCTGGCCGAGGCGCCGCCGGACGTCTTCAACCACAACGTCGAGACCGTGCCCCGCCTCTATCCTCCGGTGCGGCCGGGCGCGGACTACCGGGCGTCGCTCGAGCTGCTCGCGCGTTTCCGTGAGCGCCACCCCGACGTCCCCACCAAGTCCGGGATCATGCTGGGCCTCGGCGAGAGCCGGGAGGAGGTGCTCGCGGTGCTCGGGGATCTCCGCGCCCACGGCGTCGAGCTGGTGACCATCGGCCAGTATCTGCAGCCGAGCCCGCACCACCACCCGGTGCTGCGCTACTGGACGCCCGAGGAATTCGCCGCGCTCGAGCGCGAGGCGACCGCGCTCGGCTTCCGCCACGTGGCCGCCGGGCCCTTCGTCCGCTCTTCCTATCATGCCGACCGGGTCGCCGCCGCGGCCGGTCTCGTCGAGACAGCCCCATGAGCCTCCGCATCCTCCTGCTGCTGGCCCTCGCCGCGCCCGGCGTCCCGCAGGCCCGGGTCGAGGCGGCGTCGCCCGCGCTCGCCGCCAAGCCCGAGCACGCGCAGGCCGCGGTCTGGGCGAGCCGCTTCTTCAGCCGCTTCCACTACGCCAGCCGTCCGCTCGACGATGCGATGTCGGAGCGGATCCTCGAGCGCTATCTCGAGAGCCTCGATGCGGAGCGGCTGTTCTTCACCGCCGAGGACCTCCGCGAGTTTGCGCGCTGGCGGCACGGTCTCGACGACGCCATCCGCGGCCAGGACTTGACTCCGGTCTTCGAGGTCTTCACGCGCTATCTCGAGCGGGTCGGCGAGCGCACCGCCTTCGCCCGCGAGTTCCTGAAGGGGGAGATCCCCCTGGATGGCGAGGGCAGCTACCGCGTGGCCCGAGCCAAGGCTCCCTGGGCCGCCGGACCGAGCCCAGCTCGATGCGCTGTGGCGCGGACGGGTGATCAACGACGTCATCCGCCTACTGCTTGCCGGTCGCGAGCTCGAGCAGGCGCGGGAGACCCTCGATCGGCGCTACCTCACCTTCGAGCGCCGGATCCGCGAGCTCAACGCCGACGACGTGTTCCAGATCTTCCTCAACGCGTATGCCGCGGCGATGGATCCGCACTCGGCCTACATGGGCCCGCGCGCCTCGGAGAACTTCCAGATCGCGATGCGGCTCTCGCTCGAGGGGATCGGCGCGGTGCTCCAGCGCCAGGACGAGTACACCGTGGTCCGATCGGTGGTGCCAGGCGGTCCCGCCGCGCGCTCCGGGCTTGATCCGGCCGGGCGACCGCATCGTCGGCGTGGGCCAGGGCGAGGAGGGGCCGATCCAGGACGTGGTCGGCTGGCGCCTGGACGACGTGGTCGAGCTGATCCGGGGGCCGAAGGGCACCGTGGTGCGGCTCGATGTGCTGCCGGCTGATGCCGGGCCGGACGGGGCGCACCGGATCGTACGCCTCGAGCGGGATCGGGTGCGGCTCGAGGACCAGGCCGCGAAGCGCGCGGTGATCGAGATCGAATCCGGCGGGGTCAAGCGGCGCTTCGGGGTGATCGCGCTCCCCGCCTTCTACCAGGACTTCGGCGCGCGACGGAACGGCGATCCCGATTACCGCAGCACCACGCGCGACGTCGCCCGGCTGCTCGAGGAGCTCAAGGCGGAGGGTGTGGAGGGGGTGATCCTCGATCTCCGCCACAACGGCGGCGGCTCGCTCAACGAGGCCACCGAGCTCACCGGCCTGTTCGTCGATGCCGGGCCGGTGGTGCAGCTGCGCAACGCGCACGGCCGGGTGGACGTGGAGCGCATCCCCGGCAGCCAGCCGGTGTACCGCGGGCCGCTCGCGCTGCTGGTCAACCGCGCCTCGGCCTCGGCCTCGGAGATCGTCGCCGCCGCGCTGCAGGACTACGGACGCGCCCTGATCCTCGGCGAGCGCACCTACGGCAAGGGCACGGTGCAGAACCTGATCGACCTCGACCGCATCGTCAACAGCGAGCGTCCGAGGCTCGGCCAGCTCAGGCTCACCGTGGCCCAGTTCTACCGGATCGGGGGCGGCTCCACCCAGCATCGCGGCGTGGAGCCCGACATCGCCTTCCCGCCGTCGATCGATCCCGACGGCCTACGGGGAGTCCGCGCTCGAAAACGCCCTCCCCTTCAATACCATCGAGCCCGTGGCCTTCGACCGCTTCGGGGAGCCGGATCGCATCGAGCCGCTGTTGCGGGAGCGTCACGAGCAGCGGGCGCGCTCCGATCTCGAGTTCCGCCTGCTCGCCGAGGAGTACCAGGAGCTGCTCGAGCTCGGCCGCCAGGAGGAGGTGTCGCTCAACCTCGAGCGCCGCCGCGCCGAGCGCGACGAACTGGCGCGCCGACGCGAGGCCCGCCGGCAGGCGCGGATCGCCGCGGGGCTCGCGGAGGAAGGGGAGGCGCAGGAGGACGACGGCCTCCTCGCCGACGAGCGTCCGATCGCTGCGGAGGAGGGCGAGACCGACCTCGCCGAGGCGCTGACGCGGGACCCGCTGGCGAGGGAGGCGGCGCGGATCCTCGCCGACGCCATCGAGCTGCTGGAACGCGACGCCGCACTCGCCAAAGCGCTGCCCTTCGAGCTCGCCACCGGCCACGGCACCGACCCGGGTCGGGGCCGCCGTCCGGCCTGCGGACAGTCGCTGAGGGAACCGGTCACCGACACTAAAGATGCCGTTGACGTCGCGGCTCCTGGCCCTATATCTTGGGTCGGCCGGGAGCGCGGGTCGGGCTCGCGGGGGCGGGAGGAGAGGGGGCCGGGACCGACGTGGCCGCGGTGGTCGCGGCGGTCGTCGGGAGGATCCGGACAGGGGGCGGCCTCAGCCCGCGAGCACCCTCAGCCCGCCTTCGGCGCGTCGCGGGCGCGTTGCGCCGTGCTGCCATCCGGGAGGAGATCGCCATGAACGCCGAGGGCCAGGTCCACGCCGATGCCGCGCCGCCCCCGCTGGCGCTTCGCCCGCCGCCCCAGGCGGCGGGCATGACCGTCACCAAGCGCGACGGTCGGCGCGAGGCGGTGGATCCGAGCAAGATCGTGCGCGCGGTGGCGCGCCACTGCGCCGACCTGACCCGTGTCGACCCGATGCGGATCGCGGTGCGCACCATCGGCGGTCTCTACGACGGAGCGACCACCCGCGAGCTCGACGAGCTCTCCATCCGCACCGCCTCGCTGCTGATCGCAGAGGAGCCGGAGTACAGCCAGCTCGCGGCGCGGATGCTCTCCGGCTACATCGCCAAGGAGGTGGCCGGGCAGGGGGTCTACGCCTTCTCGCAGTCGATCGCGCTCGGGCACGCCGTGGGGCTGATCAACGATCGCCTGCTCGGCTTCGTGCAGGATCACGCCCGCAAGCTCAACGATGCGATCGATCCCGAGGCCGACCGCAACTTCGAGTACTTCGGGCTGCGCACGCTCCACGACCGGTACCTCCTGCGCCATCCCGACAACCGGCAGGTGATCGAGACCGCGCAGCACTTCTTCATGCGCATCGCCTGCGCGCTGGCCGAGAACGTGCGCGAGGCGCTGCTCTACTACCGCCTGTTCTCCTCGCTCGCCTACCTGCCGAGCTCGCCGACCCTGTTCAACGCCGGTACCCGCCGCGAGCAGATGTCCTCCTGCTTCCTGCTCGACGCGCCGGAGGACTCGCTCGAGGGCATCTACCAGCGCTACACCGACGTGGCGCTGCTGTCGAAGTTCGCGGGCGGCATCGGCATCCCCTACACCCGCGTGCGCGCGCGCGGCTCGCTGATCCGGGGCACCAACGGCCGCTCGAACGGCATCGTGCCGTGGCTGAAGACCCTCGACGCCTCGGTGGCGGCGGTGAACCAGGGCGGGCGGCGGAAGGGCGCCTGCGCAGTCTATCTCGAGCCCTGGCACGCGGACATCGAGGAGTTCCTCGAACTTCGCGACAACACCGGCGATCCCAACCGCCGCACCTACAACCTCAACCTCGCGCTCTGGATCCCCGACCTGTTCATGCGCCGGGTCGAGGCCGGGCAGTCCTGGTCGCTCTTCGACCCGAAGGACGTGCCGGAGCTCGCCGAGCGCTATGGCGAGGACTTCGACCGCGCCTACGCCCAGGCCGAGGCGCGGGGTCTCGCGAAGCGCCAGCTCCCGGCGCGGGAGCTGTACGCGAGGATGATGCGCACCCTGGCCGAGACCGGCAACGGCTGGCTGTGCTTCAAGGACTCGGCCAACGCCAAGAGCAACCAGACCGCGCGCCCGGGGCGGATCATCCACAGCTCGAACCTGTGCACCGAGATCCTCGAGGTGACCTCCCCCGAGGAGACCGCGGTGTGCAACCTCGGCTCGATCAACCTCGCCCGCCATCTCGACGCGGAGGGTCGCTTCGACTTCGAGCGGCTGGCAGAGACGGTCCGGCTCGCGGTGCGCCAGCTCGACCGGGTGATCGATCTCAACCACTATCCGATCGAGTCGGCGCGGCGCTCGAACCTGCGCTGGCGCCCGATCGGCCTCGGGATGATGGGGCTCGCCGACGTCTTCTTCCGGATGCGCCTGCCCTTCGACAGCGAGGAGGCACGGCGCCTGTCGCGGCGGATCGCGGAGGAGATCTACTACCACGCCCTCGAAGCCTCGCTCGAACTCGCGCGCGAGAAGGGACCGCACCCGGCCTTCCCCGAGACGCGGGCCGCGGAGGGCCTGCTTCAGTTCGATCTCTGGGGGGTGCGGCCGGAGCAGCCGGCGCGCTTCGAGACCCTCAAGGCGCGGATCCGGGAGCACGGGCTGCGCAACAGCCTGCTCATCGCCATCGCCCCGACCGCCACCATCGCCTCGATCGCCGGTTGCTACGAGTCGATCGAGCCGCCGGTGAGCAACCTGTTCAAGCGCGAGACCCTGTCGGGCGAGTTCCTCCAGGTCAACCGCCACCTGGTGGAGGAGCTCAAGCGCCTCGACCTGTGGGGCCCGGAGATGCGCGAGCGGATCAAGGCCGCCAACGGCTCGGTGCAGGAGATCGGCGAGATCCCGGAGCTCCTGCGCCGCGTCTACCGCACCGCCTGGGAGCTGTCGATGCGCACCCTGATCGACCTCGCCGCCGAGCGCGGCCCCTTCGTCGACCAGGGGCAGTCGCTGAACCTGTTCATCGCCAGCCCCTCGATCGGGGCGCTCTCCTCGATGTACATGTACGCTTGGAAGCGCGGGCTCAAGACCACCTACTACCTGCGCTCCCGTCCCGGCCACCGAGATCGCCAAGACCACGGTGAGCGCGGAGCGGGCGGTGGCCTGCTCGCTCGAAAATCCGGAAAGCTGCGAGGCCTGCCAGTGAACGCCGCGATCGCCGCCTCACCCGCCTGCTCGAGCCGGGCTTCGACCTCACCCTGCGGCCGATGCGCTACCCGCAGTTCTACGAGATGTACCGGGCCGCGATCCGCAACACCTGGACGGTGGAGGAGGTGGACTTCTCGCAGGACGTGAACGACCTGGCCTTCAAGTTCGGTCGCCGCCGAGAAGCACCTGATCCACCGCCTGGTCGCCTTCTTCGCCACCGGCGACTCGATCGTCGCCAACAACCTGGTGCTCAACCTCTATCGCCACGTCAACGCCCCCGAGGCGCGGCTCTACCTCTCGCGGCAGCTGTTCGAGGAGGCGCTCCACGTCCAGTTCTACCTCACCCTGCTCGACACCTACCTGCCCGATCCGCGCGAGCGGCAGCAGGCCTTCGCGGCGGTGGAGAACATTCCCTCGATCCGCGACAAGGCCGAGTTCTGCTTCCGCTGGATCGACTCGATCCACGAGCTGGACCGGCTGGACACCCAGGACAAGCGCCGCGCCTTCCTCAAGAACCTGATCGCCTTCGGCGCCTGCGTCGAGGGCCTGTTCTTCTTCGGTGCCTTCGCCTACGTCTACTACCTGCGCTCGCGGAACCTGCTCCACGGGCTCGCCACCGGCACCAACTGGGTGTTCCGCGACGAGAGCGGCCACATGCGCTTCGCCTTCGAGGTCGCCCGCACCGCGATCGCCGAGGAGCCCGAGCTCTTCGACCGCGGCCTGCGCGAGGCGATCCCCGCCATGCTCGAGGAGGCCGTCGCCTGCGAGAGCCGCTTCGCCGAGGACGTGCTGAGCCACGGCGTCGCCGGGCTGTCGCTGCGCGACATGCGCCAGTACCTCCAGTACGTGGCCGACCAGCGCCTGGCCCAGCTCGGCCTCGCCCCGCTCTGGCGGGCGACGAACCCGTTTCCCTTCATGGAGCTCCAGGACGTGCAGGAGCTCACCAACTTCTTCGAGCGGCGGGTCTCGGCCTACCAGGTCGCGGTCACCGGCGAGGTGAGCTTCGACCAGGCCTTCTGAGCCCGAGGCGGCCAGGCGCCTCAGGCGCCGATAGCGCTCGTGGAGGAGGCGATGCAGGGCGCGCAGGCACTGGGCCTCGCCGCCGCGGGGCCGGCCGGGCCGGTCCTTGTCGTTCCAGGCGTAGAGGTCGAAGTGGGCGAAGGGCCGGTCGCCCCTCAGGAAGCGCTCGAGGAACAGGGCGGCGACGATGCTGCCCGCCATCCTGCCGCCGCCCGAGTTGGCGAAGTCGGCGATCGGGCTCTCGAGAT
Source organism: Lysobacterales bacterium (assembly GCA_033582715.1). Lineage (GTDB taxonomy): Bacteria > Pseudomonadota > Gammaproteobacteria > Xanthomonadales > BPKI01 > BPKI01. The sequence continues at coordinate 377,079 of JAVQZZ010000001.1, forward strand.
ACTCGAAGTAGGGCTTCCAGAGCGGCAGCCGCCAGCAGGGGTCGTCCTGCTCCTCGGCGTGGCGCAGCACCGCTGCCGCGAGCGCCTCGTCGTTGCTGAAGAACGCGGGCAGTTCCGGACCGAGCGCGATGCGCGCCGCCCCGGTCAGGGTGGCGAAGACCAGAGCCAGGTCGTAGGGGCGCTCCGCGGCGTAGGCGAGGGCATCGGCGAGGATCAGCCTTCCCTCGGCGTCGGTGTTGTCGATCTCGACGGCCAGCCCGGCGCGGGTGCGGATCACGTCGCCGGGCTTGAAGGCCCGGCCGTCGACCATGTTGTCCACGGCGGGAACGAGGACCCGCAGGTGCACCGGCAGCCCGGCCTCCATCACGAGGCGCGCCAGGGCGAGGGCATGGGCCGCGCCGCCCATGTCCTTCTTCATCCAGCGCATGCCCTCGGCGGGTTTGAGATCGAGGCCACCGGCGTCGAAGCAGACCCCCTTGCCGACCAGGACCAGCTCCGGCCGCGCGGGATCGCCCCAGAGCGAGCTCGATCAGCCGCGGCTGCCCGGGCGCTGGCCCGGCCGACGGCGTGGATGGTGGGAAAGCCTGCGGACAGCAGCTCATCGCCGGTCCAGACGCGGAAAGTCGCGCCGCCATGCCGGGCGAGCGCCATCGGCCGCCTCGGCGAGCTCGGCCGGCCCGAGATCCTCCGCCGGGGCATTGACCAGGTCGCGCAGCCACCAGGATCGAGCGGAGCTCGGCGGCCTCGAGCGGAAACTCCTCGGGCGCCGCAGCCAGCCGGGCGGGCATCCGCGGGGGTTTGCGGTAGCGCGCGTAGCGATAGGCCCCGAGCCCCCAGGCGAGCAGCGCCCGGGCGGGATCCGCGCCGCCCGCGAGGCGGTAGTCGCCCGGGGGGCAGCGGCCCAGGGAAGCGCGCCCAGCGCCTGGCAGCGGCGGTAGGCCTCCACCCCGACGAGAACCTGGGCCGGGCGCGCCGTCCGGGCCCGGGCAGCAGCAGGAAGCTGCCGGGCTCGGCGCGGAAGCCGGCGCCCTCGGCGAAGCGGCGCTCGTGAGCGGCGGCAGGCTCGGCGGCGATTCGTCGGCCACTCGGCGGGCAGCGAGCGCGAGCAGGGGGAGCGCCGGGGCGTCGGGTGGCGCGAAGCAGGTGGCGAAGGCTTTCGGACATGGCGCGGTCTCCCGGGGGCGGCTCACAGGCGCACGCGCAGCAGGGCGCGGCCCCGGCGGACGACCAGGTCGAGTGGCTCGGGCGCGTGGCGCAGGGCTCTGCTCAGGGCGAGGAGATGGGGAATCTCGAGGTCGCCCGACCGCCAGCAGCAGATCGCCCTCGCGCAGCCCGGCACGCAGCGCGGCGCTGCCGGGATCGACGCGTTCGATGCGCACGCCCTCAGAGACCGCGATCGACGTTCCGCCGGCCCGAGGTCGGCGAGCCAGGCGCCCTCGAGGCTGGGATGAAGGTGCATGCCGGCGATCCGCCGCGGCCCGTCCGCGCGCAGCCGCACCTCCCGCTCGAGCTCGCGGCCCTCGCGCAGGAGGCGCAGCGTCAGCGGCTCGCCGACCGGCGACAGTCCCTTCCGCGTTGCGCAGTTCGTCCGGGGAGCGGACGGGATGGCGGTCGAGGGCGAGGATCACGTCCCCGGGACGCAGCCCGATCTCCTCCGCGGGCGAGTCGGGCAGCACGCGGGTGACCGCGACGCCTTGCCCGGGCTCGACCCCGAGCATCGCGGCCAGTCGCTCGTCGAGTGCCTGGACCTGCACGCCCAGCCTCCCGCGGCGTACCTCGCCGTGGCGCAGCAGCTGCTCCATCACCGAGCGCGCGAGATTGGCGGGAATGGCGAAGCCGATCCCGACGTTCCCGCCCGAGGGGGTGTAGATCGCGGTGTTGATGCCGACCAGCTCGCCGCGGAGGTTCACCAGCGCGCCGCCGGAGTTGCCGGGATTGATGCTGGCGTCGGTCTGGATGAAGTCCTGAAGGCCAAGTCCCCCGAGCCCGCTCCGGCCGAGGGCGGAGACGATGCCGGAGGTGACGGTCTGGCCGAGACCGAAGGGGTTGCCGACGGCGACCACGAAATCGCCGACCCGCAGCTCGCCCCGAGTCGGCGAGCGGGAGCTCGCTCAGGTTCTCCGCCTCGACGCGGATCAGGGCCAGGTCGGTGTCGGGATCGGAACCGACGAAGCGCGCCTCGAGGGTCCGGCCGTCCTTGAGCGTCACCAGGATGTCCTCGGCGCCGGCGATGACGTGGTGATTGGTGAGGATCAGGCCGCGGCGGGCATCGACCAGCACCCCGGAGCCGAGCGACTGCTGGATCCTCTCGCGCGGGGCGTCGGGCAGGCCGAAGAAGTAGCGGAAGACCGGGTCCTCGAGGAAGGGATCGCGCAGCCGCACCCGGGTGCGGCTGTGGACGTTGACCACCGCCGGCAGCACCCGCTCCAGCATCGGCGCCAGCGAGGGCAGCGGACTCGGCTGCCGCGGAAGGACGGGCAGGCCGGCGGGCGTCGCCAGCCGGCGGGGCGAGGAGCGCGGACAGCGCCAGGGCGGCAGGCCAGGAGGCGGCGGGCGAGCAGGGTGAGAGCTGGCGCATGGCAGCGCAAGCCTGCGTCCCGCGCCGCCCGCGGTCAAGGCGAGCGGCCTGCGGCCGGCCTCGGCGCGGCCCGGTTGACCGCCGACCCGGCCGCGACCTAGGCTCGCGGGCACGACATCTCCGTCGGGTCGGCCCTCGGGTCGCCGCCGATCGCGTTGAGGCTCGAGGGCTCGAGCGAGGACGGCGCGGGCGGCGGTCTGCCGCTCGCGCGCGACCGTGGCCGCCCGGCTTCACGAGGATTCCGCGATCGTGAACACAGCCGCCGTCGAGAGCCCCTTGGCCGCGACGCCCGCGATTCCGCTCCAGCCCGCCTCCCTCGAGGTCTGGGACGCCAAGTACCGGCTCCGCGACCTGCGCGGGGAGCCGGTGGACCGGGACATCGCCGCGATGTTCCGGCGGGTCGCGCGCGCCCTCGCCGAGGTCGAGGAGGGCGAGGCCAGGCGCCGCGAGTGGGAGGCGCGCTTCCTGTGGGCGCTCGAGCACGGGGCGATCCCGGCGGGGCGGATCCTCGCCAACGCCGGCGCCCGCGAGCACAAGCCCAACACCTCGACCATCAACTGCACGGTCTCCGGGCCGATCCGGGACTCGATGGACGACATCCTGACCAAGGTCCACGAGGCCGGGCTCACCCTCAAGGCCGGCTGCGGCATCGGCTACGAGTTCTCGACCCTGCGCCCGCGCGGGGCCTTCGTGGCGGGGGCCGGCGCCTACACCTCCGGGCCGCTGTCCTTCATGGACATCTACGACCGGATGTGCTTCACCGTGAGCTCGGCGGGCGGCCGCCGCGGGGCGCAGATGGCGACCTTCGACGTCGCCCATCCCGACGTGCGCGAGTTCATCCGCGCCAAGCGCGAGGACGGGAGGCTGCGCCAGTTCAACCTCTCGCTGCTCGTCACCGACGAGTTCCTGCGCGCGGTCGAGGCGGATGCCGAGTGGCCGCTGGTCTTCCCGGTCCATCCCAAGGAGGCGGCAGAGGCCTCGACCTCGCCGATCCCGGCCCAGGTGGTGTGGCGGGACTGGCCGATCACCGAGGGCTACGTCACCCGCGAGGACGGCAAGGTCGCCTGCCGGGTGTACCGGCGGATCCGGGCGAGGCATCTCTGGGACCAGATCATGTCCTCGACCTACGACTACGCCGAGCCCGGCTTCATCCTCATCGACCGGGTGAACGAGATGAACAACAACTGGTGGTGCGAGCAGATCCGCGCCACCAACCCCTGCGGCGAGCAGCCGCTGCCGCCGTACGGCGCCTGCCTGCTCGGCTCGGTGAACCTGACCCGCTTCGTGCTCGAGCCCTTCACCGAGCGGGCGCGCTTCGACTGGGAGACCTACCGCGAGGTGGTGCGGGTCTTCACCCGGATGCTCGACAACGTGGTCGAGATCCACGGCCTGCCGCTGCCGCGCCAGGCGGAGGAGATCCGTCGCAAGCGGCGGCACGGGATGGGCTTCCTCGGCCTCGGCTCGGCCCTGACGATGCTGCTGCATGCGCTACGGCAGTCCCGAGTCGCTCGCCTTCACCGAGGAGGTGACGCGGGAGATGGCGATCGCCGGCTGGGAGGTCGGGGTGGAGCTCGCCCGCGAGAAGGGGCCGGCGCCGATCATGGAGGAGCTCTTCGAGGTCACCCCCGCGATGCTTGCCCGCCGCCCCGAGATGGCGCGCGACGGGATCCGGGCGGGCGACCGGCTGCCGGGCAGGGTGCTGCTCGCGCGCTACTCGCGCTACATGCAGCGGCTCGGCGAGGTCCGGCCGGATCTGATCGAGGCGATCGCCGTCGAGGGCGCGCGCTTCACCCACCACACCTCGATCGCGCCGACCGGGACGATCTCGCTCGCGCTCGGCAACAACGCCTCGAACGGGATCGAGCCCTCCTTCGCCCACCGCTACCTCCGCAACATCATCCGGGAGGGCAGGAAGACCAAGGAGCAGGTCGAGGTGCTCTCCTACGAGCTCCTCGCCTACCGCGCCTTGGTCAACCCGAAGGCGCGGCCGGACGCCGAGCGGCCGGAGGAGCGGCTGCCCGAGTACTTCGTGACCGCCGACGACATCCGGCCGATCGACCACGTGAACGTCCAGGCGGCGGCGCAGAAGTGGGTGGACTCCTCGATCTCGAAGACGGTGAACGTGCCCACCGACTACCCCTACGAGGACTTCAAGGACGTGTACCTGCACGCCTGGAGGGCGGGCCTCAAGGGCTGCACCACCTTCCGCTTCAACCCCGAGGCCTTCCAGGGGGTGCTGGTGCGGGAGGAGGACCTCGCCAACACCACCTACCGCTTCACCCTGGAGGATGGCTCGGTGGTCGAGCTCCGTGGCAACGAGGAGGTGGAGTACGACGGCGAGGTCCACACCGCCGCCAACCTCTTCGACGCCCTCAAGGAGGGCTACTACGGGAGGTTCTGAGATGGCCGTGCGCATCGACAAGCGCATCGTCGGCTTCGAGGTGGTCCGGCGGGACGGTCCCCGAGAGGCGGGACCGCAGGGCGCGGGGGAGCAGGCGTCCGACCGCGGCTCGTCGCGGTCCTCGACCGGGGGCGAGGTCGTGCAGATGCACGAGCGCCTGGAGCGGCCGGAGGTCCTGCTCGGGTGCGACCTACAAGATCAAGAGCCCGCTCTTCGAGCACGCGCTCTACGTGACCATCAACGACATCGTGCTCAACCCCGGCACGCCGCACGAGCAGCGCCGCCCCTTCGAGATCTTCATCAACTCGAAGAACATGGACCACTTCCAGTGGATCGTGGCGCTCACCCGGATCATCAGCGCGGTGTTCCGCAAGGGCGGGGACGTCACCTTCCTGGTCGAGGAGATGAAGGCGGTCTTCGACCCTCGCGGCGGCTACTTCCGGCCGGGCGGGCGCTACATGCCCTCGATCGTGGCCGAGATCGGCGCCGTGATCGAGGATCACCTCAAGGCGATCGGTCTGCTCGAGGATCCCGTGCCGAGCCCGGAGCGGGAGCGTCTGATCCGGGAGAAGCGGCAGGCGCTGGCGCGCCGCAGCGCGGCACCGCGTGGCCGATCTCGCCACCGCCGGGGAGGAGCAGGGCCCCGAGCCGGAGGGATCGCCCTATCCGGCCTCGGCCACCCTGTGCCGCAGGTGCCAGACCAAGGCGGTGGTGATGCTCGAGGGCTGTGCGACCTGTCTCAACTGCGGCGACTCGAGGTGCGGCTGAGATCGTCGGCGCTCGCCCGCGCTGCGCCGCGCGGCCCGGAGCCGTCGGCGTCGCCCTGCGCTAAAATTCGCGGCTTCACGGTTCCTCCACCCGCTGGGCCGGCACGCTCGCCGTGCGCCGCCTGCGGAGATGCTGCCGCCGCGATGAAGATCCTGGTCGCCTACAAGCGCGTCGTCGACTACAACGTCCGCATCCAGGTCCGGCCCGACGGCTCGGGCGTGGTCACCGAGGGCGTCAAGCTCTCCGCCAACCCCTTCGACGAGATCGCGCTCGAGGAGGCGCTCCGGATCCGCGAGCGCGGTCAGGCGAGCGAGGTCGTGGTGGCGACGATCGCCCCCGCCGACGCCGGGCCGCATCTGCGCAACGGTCTGGCGATGGGCGCCAACCGTGCCATTCACGTCGTCCACGATCAGCCGCTCGAGCCGCTGGCGGCGGCGCGGGTCCTGCTCAGGCTGGTCGAGCGCGAGCAGCCCGGCATCGTGCTGCTCGGCAAGCAGGCGATCGACGACGACTGCAACCAGACCGGCCAGATGCTCGCCACCCTGTGGCGGCGCCCCCAGGCGACCTTCGCCAGCCGGGTCGAGATCGAGGGCGGCCGGGCGCGGGTGACGCGCGAAGTCGATGCCGGCCTCGAGGTGCTCGAGGTCGATCTGCCCTGCGTGATCACCACCGACCTGAGGCTCAACGAGCCTCGCTTCATCAAGCTGCCGGAGATCATGAAGGCGAAGACCAAGCCGCTCGAGACCGTCCCGCTGGCCGCGCTCGGCGTCGAGCTCGGGCCGGCCCTCAGGGTCCTGCGCCACGAGCCGCCGCCGAAGCGGCAGAAGGGCGTGATGGTCAAGGACGCCGCCGAACTGGTGGCCGCGCTGCGGGCGCGGGGCCTGCTCTGAGGGGAACGCCGATGAGCCGGGTGCTGATCGTCGCCGAACATCTCGAGGGGCGGCTCAACCGCAGCGCGGTGGCCAAGTGCGTGAGCGCGGCCCGCGCCCTCGCGCCCGAGGCGATCGAGGTCGCGGTGCTCGCCGCGGATCCGGCGGCGATCGCCGAGGAGGCGGCGCGCATCGAGGGGGTGAGCGCGGTGCTCGCGGTCGCCCGGCCCGAGAACGCGGCGCCCCTCGCCCAGGTGCTCGCCCCGCAGATCGCCGAGCTCGCCGCCGGCTACGGGTATCTCTTCGGTCCCTCGACCACCTTCGGCAAGGACCTGATGCCCTGCGTCGCCGCGCTGCTCGGCGTGCCGCAGGTGAGCGACCTGATGGCGGTGCTCGGCCCGCGCACCTTCAAGCGCCCGATCTACGCCGGCAACGCCATCCTCACCGTCGAGGTGCCGGAGGGCATTCCGGTGGTGGCCACGGTGCGCACCGCCTCCTGGCCGGCGGCCGGGGCGCGCGGCGAGCCGGCGCCGATCCGCGCCGCCGACGACCGGCGCCGCCCTGCCGACGCACAGCCGCTTCCTCGAGCTCCGGCAGGGCAGCCGGGACCGCCCCGACCTGCAGAGCGCCAGCCGCGTGGTCTCCGGCGGCCGCGCGCTGGGCTCGGCGGAGAACTTCCGGCTCATCTACCGGCTGGCGGACCGGCTCGGCGCGGCGGTCGGAGCCTCGCGCGCCGCAGTGGACGCCGGCTACGCCCCGAACGATCTGCAGGTCGGCCAGACCGGCAAGATCATCGCCCCGGAGCTCTACCTCGCCATCGGCATCTCCGGCGCGATCCAGCACCTCACCGGGATCAAGGATGCCGGCACCATCGTCGCGATCAACAAGGATCCCGAGGCCCCGATCTTCGAGATCGCGGACATCGGGCTTGGTCGGAGACCTGTTCAAGATCCTGCCGGAGCTCGAAGGCTGCCCTCGATCAGGCGTGAACCGTCACCGTGCGCCTCCGGCCGCGGGGGTCCGGGCGCGGCGCTCGCCCGCGCAGGCGGGGAGGGCGAGGGGGAATCGACGAGGAGTCCGAGATGAGCGAGCCGCTGTGGCGTCCCAGTCCCGAGCGCGTCGAGCGCGCCAACTTGAGCCGCTTCATCCGCTTCGTGCAGCAGCACCACGATGCCAACGTGGTGGACTGGCCGAGCCTCTACGAGTTCTCCATCCGCCAGCCGGCGCGCTTCTGGCCGGCGGTGTGGGAGTTCTGCGGCATCCGCGCCAGCGGCAGCTTCGAGGAGGTGCTGGTGGACGGCGAGCGCATGCCGGGAGCCCGCTGGTTCCCGGGGGTGCGGCTCAACTTCGCCCAGAACCTGCTGCGCCACGCCGACGAGCGCCCGGCGCTGCTCGCCCGCGGCGAGACCGTCCCGCCGCGCGAGCTGAGCTATGCCCAGCTGCACCTCGAGGTGGCGCGGGTCGCGGCCGCGCTGCGCGCGGCCGGGGTGCGGGCCGGGGACCGGGTCGCGGGCTATCTCCCCAACATCCCCGAGGCGGTGATCGCGATGCTCGCCGCCGCCAGCCTCGGCGCGGTGTGGTCCTCGACCTCGCCGGACTTCGGCGTCGAGGGCGTGGTCGACCGTTTCGGCCAGATCGAGCCGCGGGTGCTGTTCGCGGCCAGCGCCTACCGCTACGGCGGCAAGCGCTTCGACTGCCTGCCCAAGATCGCCGGGGTGCTCGCGCGGATCCCAACCATCGAGCGGACGGTGATCGTGGCCACCGACGCCGAGCGGCCGGCTCTCTCCGGCCTGCGCGGTGCCTGCTGGTGGGAGGAGTTCCTGCCGGCGCAGGCGCCGCCGCTCGAGTTCGAGCACTTCCCCTTCGACCACCCGCTCTACATCCTCTACAGCTCGGGCACCACCGGCGCGCCGAAGTGCATCGTCCACGGCGCGGGCGGGACGCTGATCCAGCACCTGAAGGAGCTCGTGCTGCACACCGACCTGCGGCGCGAGGACCGGATCCTCTACTACACCACCTGCGGCTGGATGATGTGGAACTGGCTGGTCTCGGCGCTCGCGGTCGGGGCCACGGTGGTGCTCTACGACGGCTCGCCCTTCCATCCCGACGGGCGGGTGCTCTGGGATCTGGTCGATGCCGACGGGATCACGGTCTTCGGCACCAGCGCCAAGTACCTCGCCGCGCTGGAGAAGGCCGGGGTGCGCCCGCGCGCGAGCCATCGCCTCGGGAGCCTGAAGACCATCCTCTCCACCGGCTCGCCGCTCGCCCCCGAGAGCTTCGACTTCGTCTACCGCGAGATCAAGGAGCGGGTGCTGCTGTCCTCGATCTCCGGCGGCACCGACATCGTCTCCTGCTTCGCGCTCGGCAATCCGCTGCTCCCGGTCTGGCGCGGGGAGCTGCAGTGCCGCGGGCTCGGCATGAGGGTCGAGATCTTCGACGAGGAGGGCCGCCCGCTGCGCGGGCAGCCCGGGGAGCTGGTCTGCACCGCGCCCTTTCCCTCGATGCCGGTCGGCTTCTGGAACGATCCCGAGGGGCGCAAGTACCGCGCCGCCTACTTCGAGCGCTTCCCGGGCGTCTGGCACCACGGCGACTGGGCGATCCTCACCGAGCACGACGGCCTGATCATCCTCGGCCGCTCGGACGCCACCCTGAATCCCGGCGGGGTGCGGATCGGCACCGCGGAGCTCTACCGGCAGGTGGAGCAGATCCCGGAAGTGCTCGAGGCGGTGGCGGTGGCGCAGGAGTGGGAGGGCGACGTCCGCGTGGTGCTGTTCGTGCGGCTGCGCGACGGGCTCGTGCTCGACGAGGCGCTGCGCGAGCGCATCCGGCGTCGGATCCGCGAGCACACGACCCCGCGCCACGTCCCGGCGAAGATCCTCCAGGTGGCCGACATCCCCCGCACCAAGTCGGGGAAGATCAGCGAGATCGCGGTGCGGGAGACGATCCACGGCCGGCCGGTGCGGAACACCGAGGCCCTCGCCAATCCCGAGGCGCTGGCGCTGTTCCGCGACCTCGAGGAGCTCAGGTCCGCCTAGTCCTCCCCGCGCCCGGCACGCGACCGGGACCGTCTCGGGCCGCGGGCGGAGCGGCTCAGGCGAGGGCCTGGGCGAGGTCGTCGATCAGGTCCTCGGGATCCTCGATCCCGACGCTGAGGCGCACCAGGCCGTCGCCGATCCCGAGGCGCGCGCGCGCCTCGGCGGGCACCGAGGCGTGGGTCATGCGGGCCGGGTGGTTGGCGAGGCTCTCCACCCCTCCGAGGCTCTCGGCGAGGGTGAAGACCCGAAGCCGCTCGAGCATGCGCACCGCCGCCTCCGCGCCGCCGCGGAGCACGAGGGAGACCATGCCGCCGAAGCCGGCCATCTGGGCACGCGCCAGCCGGTGCTGGGGATGGCTCGGCAGGCCGGGATAGATGACGCGCTCGACCGCGGGCTGGGCGGCGAGCCACTCGGCGACGGCCTGGGCATTGGCGCAGTGCGCGCGCATCCTGAGCGCGAGGGTCTTCAGCCCGCGCAGGGCGAGGAAGCTCTCGAAGGGCCCCTGGATCGCGCCGACGCTGTTCTGCAGGAAGGCGAGACGCTCGGCGAGCTCCTCGTCCGCCACCACGACCGCGCCGCCGACGAGATCCGAGTGCCCGCCGAGGTACTTGGTCGCCGAGTGCACGACGAGATGCGCGCCGAGAGCGAGGGGGCGCTGGAGCATGGGCGTGGCGAAGGTGTTGTCCACCGCGAACAGCGCGCCGTGCCGGCGCGCGATCGCCGCGAGCTCCGCGAGCGGCGCCAGCTTGAGCAGGGGATTGCTCGGGCTCTCCACCCAGAGCATGCGGGTCTCGGGCCTCAGCGCGGCCGCCACGGCCCCGGGCTCGGTGGCGTCGACGTAGCTGAACTCGAGGCCGGCGCTCTGCTCGGCGCACCCGCTCGAAGAGGCGGCGCGTGCCGCCGTAGAGGTCGTCCATCGCCACCACGTGGCTGCCCGCGGGGAGCAGCTCGAGAACGGTGGCGATCGCGGCCATGCCGGAGGCGAAGGCGAAGCCGCGGCAGCCGCCCTCGAGCGTGGCCAGCGCGCGCTCGTAGGCGAAGCGGGTGGGGTTCTGGGTGCGGGAATACTCGAAGCCCCGATGCACGCCCGGACTCGACTGGGCGTAGGTGCTGGTGGCGTAGATCGGCGGCATCACCGCGCCGGTGGCGGGATCGGGCGACTGGCCGCCGTGGATGCAGAGGGAGGCGGGGCGGAGCGAGGCGCGCGGATCGCTCATGGGCCGGTCCTCGGGGCGCGGGGCTACTGCACCCGCCGCCGCAGGTAGTTGAGGAGGTCGATGCGGGTGATCAGGCCGAGGAAGCGCTCGCCCTCCATCACGATCGCGACGTGGCCGCGGTCGAAGATCGGCAGCAGGGCCTCGATCGGCGCCTTGACGTCGATCAGGTCGAGCTTGGAGACCATCGCCGTCGCCACCGGATCCAGGAAGCGCCGCTCGTCGCCGTAGACGTGGAGCAGCACGTCGGACTCGTCGAGGATGCCGACGATGCGGTCGCCCTCCATCACCGGGAGCTGGCTCACGTCGTAGAGCTTCATCCGCTGGTAGGCCACGGTCAGGCGGTCGGTCGGGGCGACCACCACCGTGTCGCGCTGCGCGTAGGGCCTGAGGATCAGGTCGCGCAGGTCGCCGTGCCGCTCGCGCTCGAGGAAGCCGTTGTCCAGCATCCAGTAGTCGTTGTACATCTTCGAGAGGTACTTGTTGCCGGTGTCGCAGACGAAGGTGAGCACCCGCTTCGGGCGGGTCTGCTCCCGGCAGTAGCGCAGCGCCGCGGCGACCAGCGTGCCGGTCGAGGAGCCGCCGAGGATCCCCTCCTCGCGGAGCAGCGTCCGCGCGGTGTGGAAGCTCTCGGCATCGGGGATGGAGTAGGCCCGGCGCACGCGGCCGAGGTCGGCGATCGGGGGGATGAAGTCCTCGCCGATGCCCTCGACCAGCCAGCTGCCCGCCCGCTCGGGCATCCGGCCCTCGTTGATCCACTCGGCGAGGATCGAGCCCTGGGGATCGGCGAGCACGATCTCGAGCTCGGGCGCGACCCTGGCGAAGTAGCGCGAGAGCCCGGTGACGGTGCCCGCCGAGCCGCAGCCGACCACGATCGCGTCCAGCCGGCCCTCCATCTGCCGCCAGATCTCGGGGCCGGTGCTCTCCTCGTGGGCGCGGGGGTTGTCCGGGTTGCCGAACTGGTTGACGAAGAAGCCGCCCGGGGTCTCGCGGGCAATGCGCTCGGCGAGGTCCTGGTAGTACTCCGGGTGTCCCTTCTGCACGTCGGAGCGGGTGAGCACCACCTCGGCGCCCATCGCCTTGAGATTGAAGATCTTCTCCCGGCTCATCTTGTCCGGGACCACCAGGATCAGGCGGTAGCCCTTCTGGCGCGCGACCAGGGCGAGGGCGAGGCCGGTGTTGCCGGCGGTGCCCTCGACCAGGGTGGCGCCGGGCCTGAGCCGGCCGTCGCGCTCCGCCGCCTCGATCATCTTGAGCCCGATGCGGTCCTTGATCGAGCCGCCGGGATTCTGGGACTCGAGCTTGAGATAGAGCTCGCAAGGCCCGCAGTCGAGCCGGCGGGCGCGGACGATCGGGGTCTCCCCGATGAGATCGAGGACGGATTGATATGGCATCGCTCCCCGTCGCGAGGGTGAAAGGCACATGATAAAAAACGCCCTCGCGCGGGGCGAGGGCGTCGGTCGGCGGATCCTCGGGCGCCTTCAGGCGCCGCTGGCGCGGTAGTGGCTCTCGAAGATCTGCTGCAGCCGGTCCTTGGCGCGGAGCTTCTCGCGCTTCATCCGCGTCAGGGTGGCGTCGTCCAGCGGCAGGCACCCGATCTCCGCGTCGTGCACCTGCTTGTCCAGCTCGCGGTGGCGCTGGTAGAGCTGACGGAACTCGGGATCGCGCTGGATCAGCGCCTCGACCTCTTTCTGCCGGTTCTCGAACATCGGGGGCCTCCTCGGAGTGGACGGATCTCGCGCCGCCGGCGGCAATCGCCGGGGCGTCGCACGGATGGCTGCGCGCTTCCGGGGGTGGGGCGGACGGGAACGGACCGGCGCATGCGGCCGGCCGCCCGCCGGAGGCGGGCACGGGGCCGCGGCGCTGGCGATGTTCGATCATCGAATCTCGATGCCCGTCGTCCGGATCGCGCCGGTCGTGGGGAGCGAGACCGACACTACTGCGCGCCGCGGCGACTTGGCAAGACGAGCCCGCCGCCAGCCTCTCGCTCGCCTTCCAGATTCCACGCTTTGTCGCGGCATCTTGCGCGAGGATCACGGATGTTCGATCACGATCTCGACACGGCGATTCCGGGCGCGGCCCTCCGGGGTGTCGTTCGGAGCGAGGGGGCGGTCCTCGCCGAGGCCGATGGCCTCGAGCCGCTCGGCCTCGATGCCCTCCTCGATCAGGGCCCGACGCACCGCCTCGGCGCGGCGGCGGCTGAGCAGGAGGTTGGCGTGGCGGTTGCCCGGTGGCGTCGGTGTGACCCTCGATCCGCACCGGGCGGCCGGGATGCTGGCGGATGAACTCCAGCACCCGCGCGAGGTTGGCGCGTGCCTCGGGACGCAGCTCGGCGGAGCCGGGCGCGAACACGTTCTCCCCGAGGGTCATGACCAGGCCCGCGCGCCTCCTCGCGCGCGACCAGATTCTGGAGCTGCTGCCGCAGCGCCTCGGCCGCGGCCTGGGCGAGCGCGGCCTCGCGCCGCGCCGCCTCGGCCTCCCGCGCCCGCAGCTCGGCCAGGCGCTGGGCGCGCTCGGCTTCCGCGCGCGCGAGTTCCGCCGCCGCGGCGAGTTCCTCCTGGCGTCGCCGCTCGATCTCGGCCTTATCGCGCAGGCGTTCCGCCTCCTCGGCCCGCGCCAGGCTCTGCAGCCGCAGCTTCTCGGCCTCGAGGCGGGCGAGCTCGGCGTCTCGGCGGCTGGCCTCGAGCAGGATGCGGTCCCGCTCCCGCTCGAGCTCGGCGAGCTCGGCCTCGAGGCGCTCGGCCTCGGCGGCGGCGCGGGCGATCTCGATGCGGCGTTCGGCGAGTTCGAGCAGGTGCTCGCGCTCGCGGGCTCCGCCTTCGCGCGCTCGCTGCAGCGCGAGTTCGGCCAGGGCTCGCTCCCGACCGGCGCGGCCGGCGGCCTCGCGCTGCAGGTCATCGAGGAGTCCCTCGAGCCGGTCGAGGGCGGGATCGCCGCGGGGCGTGGTGGCGCAGGCCGCGAATCCCAGCAGCGCCAGCGCCCCGACGAGCTTCAGGCGGCGGGCGCGCATCACCGCTCTCCCTCGCCGAGCAGTTCGCGGCGGAGCAGGGCGTTTTCGGCGCGCCGCGCCTGGACCGCGGCGCGGGCGCGCGCGGCGCGGCTCTTGGCACGCGCGAGCTCGGCCGCGAGCTCGGCCTCGATCAGCGCCTGCCGCGCGCGGCGCGGCTCATCGGCGGCGAGCGCCTGCCGCGCCTGCGCCAGACGCTCCTCGGCGATGCCAAGGTCCATCGGCGCATGGTCGGAGGCGCGCTCCGCCCGTGCCTGCTCCACCGCCTCCTCGACGCGCCGGAAGTCCGAGACCTCGGGAGGCGGGACGCTCGCGCAGGCGCCGAGCAGGCCGAGCGCGGCGAGCGCGACCAGGCGAGCGCGCTGACCTGACACCTTTGGAGCTGTCATAAGATGGCTCTCCTGTCGCCCGAGGTCCGGGCTCGACGCGACCGCGATCCGTTTGACATTCTAGCCCGCGCGCCCGCTCCCTCCCCGACCGCGCAGCCGCCATGGACATCGGATATTTCCTCAAGCTCATGACCGAGAAGAACGCCTCGGACATGTTCCTCACCACCGGGGCGCCCGTGAACATCAAGGTCGAGGGAAAGCTGTATCCGATGGGCAACACCGGGCTTGCCGCCGGGGCTGGTCAAGAAGATCGCCTACTCGCTGATGGACGAGGGCCAGGTGCCCGGTGTTCGAGCGGGACCTCGAGCTCAACCTCTCGATCTCGGTCAAGGACGCCGGCCGCTTCCGGGTCAACGTCTTCAAGCAGCGCGGCGAGGTCGGGATGGTGATCCGGGCGATCAAGAGCGAGATCCCGACCATCGACGACCTGAGGCTACCGCCGCTGCTCAAGGACATCATCAACGAGCCGCGCGGCCTGGTGCTTGGTGGTGGGCTCGACCGGCTCGGGCAAGTCCACCACCCTGGCGGCGATGATCGATCACCGCAACTCGACCAAGACCGGGCCACATCCTCACGGTCGAGGACCCGATCGAGTTCCTGCACCGGCACAAGAAGTCGATCATCAACCAGCGCGAGGTCGGCATCGACACCAAGAGCTACCACAGCGCGCTCAAGAACGCGATGCGCGAGGCGCCGGACGTGATCATGATCGGCGAGATCCTCGACTCGGAGACCATGGAGGCGGCGATCTCCTTCGCCGAGACCGGGCATCTCTGCCTCTCGACCCTGCACTCGAACAACGCCGACCAGACCCTCGAGCGGATCCTCAACTTCTTCCCCGAGTCGGCCCATCGCAACGTGCTGATGAACCTCAGCCTCAACCTCAAGGCGGTGATCTCGCTCCGGCTGGTCACCGGCAAGGGACGGCCGCCGGCTGCCGGCGGTGGAGGTGCTGATCAACACGCCGCTGATCCGCGACATGATCCGGCGCGGTCAGATCCACGAGATCAAGGAGGCGATGGAGCGCTCGCTGCAGGAGGGCATGCAGACCTTCGACCAGGCCCTCTTCCAGCTCTACAAGGAAGGCAAGATCGACCTCGAGGAGGCGCTCCGCCACGCCGACAGCCGCGACGCGCTGGCGCTCAAGATCCGGCTCTCCGAGGGCGCCGGGGCCGATCACGATCCCTACGACGTCTCGCAGTACTGAGGCTCAGGCCGGGGCGTCGGGCTGGCGCTCGGGGGCGGCGTCACGAAAGGCAGGGAGCTCGAGGCAGGCGGCCTCGATGCGGGCCAGCGTCGGAAAGCGCGCCGGATCGATGCCGTAGCGCCGGGCGTTGTAGAGCTGCGGCACCAGGCAGCAGTCGGCGAGGGTGGGCTCCTCGCCCTCGCAGAAGGTGCCGGTCGAGGGGCTGGACTCGAGCAGGGCCTCCATCGCAGAGAGGCCCTCCACGATCCAGTGTCGGCACCACTTCGCGCGCTGCTCCTCGTCGGCGCCGAACTCGCGCTCGAGGTAGCGCAGCACCCGGAGGTTGGCGATCGGATGGACGTCGCAGGCGATCACCTGGGCGAGGCCCTGCACCCGCGCCCGCTCGCGCGGGCTACGGGGAAGCAGCGGCGGATCGGGAAAGACGCCATCGAGGTACTCGATGATCGCGAGCGACTGCCGGAAGACCCGCTCGCCGTGCACGAGGACGGGCACCAGGCGCTGCGGGTTGAGCTCGCGGAAGGGTGCGCGGTGCTGCTCGCCGCCCTCGGCGAGCAGGTTCACGGGCACGATGCGGTAGGGGAGCGTCTTGAGGTTGAGCGCGATCCGCACCCGGTAGGCCGCGCTCGAACGCCAGTAGCTGTAGAGCGTGAGTTCGTAGGCGTCGTTCACGGCATCCTCCCCTCGGGCCGATCCGGACGGGCAGCAGCCTACGCCAGCGGCGGCTGGCCTGCCAAGGTTGGCGCCGCCTCAGGCGTCTGGGCGGCTGGACCCGCTGCTCGATGGCGCCGAAGGGGCTCCGGCCCTCGCGGTCGAGCATCTCGATCCGCACCGAGTCCCCGAAGCGGAGGAAGGGCGTGCGCGGACTGCCCTCGCGGATCGTCTCCAGCATCCGGATCTCGGCGAGGCAGGAGGCGCCGCGCGTCTCGTCGCGGTTGGCGACGGTGCCCGAGCCGACGATCGTGCCGGCGGCGAGCGGGCGGGTCCTCGCGCCGTGGGCGACGAGCTCGGGGAAGGAGAACTGCATGTCCTCCCCGGCCTCCGGGCAGCCGATCAGGCGACCGTTCACGTGGCTGAAGAGGGGCAGGTGGACGCGGCCATCGCGCCAGGCGGGACCGAGCTCGTCCGGCGTCAGGAACACCGGGGAGAGTGCGGAGCGCGGCTTGGAGACGAGGAAGCCGAAGCCCTTGGCGAGCTCCGCCGGGATCAGGTTGCGCAGCGAGACGTCGTTGACCAGGCCGATGAGCTGGATGTGGCCGGCGGCGCGCTCGGGGCTCACCCCCATGGGCACGTCGTCGGTGACCACCACGACCTCGGCCTCGAGGTCGATGCCGAAGTCCTCGCTCGGCACAACGATCGGGTCGCGCGGACCGTAGAAGCCGGCGCTGGTCGCCTGGTACATGAGCGGATCGGTGAAGAAGCTCTCCGGGACGGTCGGCGCCCGCGCGCCCGCCGCACGCGCTCGACGTGGGGAAGGTAGGCGCTGCCGTCGAGGAACTCGTAGGCGCGTGGCAGCGGCGCCGCAAGCGCCTCGACGCGGAGCGGGAAGCTGCCCGGAGCCCGGTCGTGCTCGAGCGCCTCGGCGAGGGCGGCGAGCCTGGGGGCGGTCGCGTCCCAGGCGTCGAGCGCGGCCTGGAGGGTGGGCGCGATCCCGCTCGCGCGCACCGCGCGCGTGAGGTCCCGGCTGACCACGACCAGGGTGCCGTCGCGGCCGCCTTCCTTGAGCGATGCGAGTTTCATGGGAGGGTGGGTCCTCGTTGGGAAGCGGGGCGCATCGGCGCCGGCCGGCGGGCTGCTGCCGCGTCTCGAGCTCGCGCTTCAGCGGGGCGGGCGGAAGTGCTTGCCGAGCCCCGCCCAGCACGCCTGGTAGTCCTCCTGACGGAAGGGGCTCTCGAGGGCCTGGCGCGTGGGCCGGATCACGAAGCGCGACTCGAACATGAAGGCCATGGTGTCGCGGATCACGTCCGGGCGGGACAGATCCGCCTCGCTGGCGCGGCGGAAGGTCTCGGCGTCGGGCCCGTGCCCGCTCATGCAGTTGTGCAGCGAGGCTCCGCCGGGCAGGAAGCCTTCCGCCTTGGCGTCGTAGACCCCGCGGATCAGGCCCATGAACTCGCTCGCCACGTTGCGGTGGAACCAGGGCGGACGGAAGGTGTCCTGCATGACGAGGATGCGCGGGCCGAAGATCACGAAGTCGAGATTGCTCACCCCGGGCGTGTCGGAAGGGGAATGGAGGACCAGGAAGATCGAGGGATCGGGGTGGTCGAAGCTGATCGAGCCGATGGTGTTGAAGCGCCGCAGGTCGTAGCGGCAGGGGGCGTAGTTGCCGTGCCAGGCCACGACGTCGAGCGGCGAGTGATCGATCGCGGCCCGCCACAGTGCGCCCTGGAACTTGGCGATCAGCTCGAAGTCGCCCTCGAGGTCCTCGAAGCTCGCCTCGGGGGTCTCGAAGTCGCGGGGACTGGCGAGGCCGTTCGCACCGATCGGGCCGAGGTCGGGGAGCTTGAGCAGTTGCCCGAAGTTCTCGCAGACGTAGCCACGGGCGCGGCCGTCGGGAAGCAGCACCCGGAAGCGGATCCCGCGCGGGATCACTGCGATCTGCTCCGGCTCGAGCTCGAGCACCCCGAGCTCGGTGTCGAGCTTGAGCCGGCCCTCCTGCGGCACGATCAGGAGCTCCCCGTCGGCATCGTAGAAGAAGCGCCCGGCCATGTCCGCGGTGGCGCAGTAGAGGTGCACCGCGAGCCCGAAGCCGAGTCCCGGGCCGCCATTGCCGCCGACGGTGAACAGGCCGTCGACGAAGTCGGTCGGGAGCTGGGGATAGGGAAGGGGGCTCCAGCGCAGCTGGTCGGGCGGCGGATGCGGCTCGAAGTCGTGGTGCAGGAGGGGCTGTCGATAGCGGGCGAAGGTTCCATGCACCGCCGCCGGGCGGATGCGGTAGAGCCAGCTTCGGCGGTTGGCGTGGCGCGGCGCGGTGAAGGCGGTGCCGGAGAGCTGCTCGGCGTAGAGGCCGAAGGGCGGCCGCTGCGGCGAGTTGCGGCCGACGGGCAGCGCACCCGGGATCGCCTCGCTGGCGAACTCGTTGCCGAAGCCGGTCCGGTAGCCGCGCGGCGCGAGGCCGGGAGACCGAGGTGCGGCGCTCCGAGGGCGAGAGAGGTGGTGACCATGGCCGGATCCTCAGAGCACCCCGCGCCGCATCTGGTCGCGCTCGATCGACTCGAAGAGGGCCTGGAAGTTGCCTTCGCCGAAGCCCTCGTTGCCCTTGCGCTGGATGATCTCGAAGAAGATCGGGCCGATCACGTTCTGGGTGAAGATCTGCAGCAGCAGCTTCTTCTTGGTCTCGGGATCGGCATCGATCAGGATCCGGTTGCGGCGCAGGCGCTCGAGATCCTCCCCGTGGCCGGGGATGCGCTCGTCGACCATCTCGTAGTACGTGTCGGGAGTGTCGAGGAAGGCGATCCCGGCCTGGTGCATGCGCTCGACGGTCGCATAGATGTCCTCGGTGAAGCAGGCGATGTGCTGGATGCCCTCGCCGCGGTACTGCTCGAGGTACTCGTTGATCTGGCTCTTCGGGTCCGCCGACTGGTTGAGGGGGATGCGGACGATCCCGTCGGGCGCGGTCATCGCCCGCGAGACCAGCCCGGTCTTCACGCCCTTGATGTCGAAGTAGCGGATCTCGCGGAAGTTGAACAGCCGCTCGTAGTACGCCGCCCACTTCTCGAGATTGCCGTAGTAGAGATTGTGGGTGAGGTGGTCGATGAAGGTGAGGCCGAAGCCGAAGGGGCGCTCCTCGCTGCCGGGCACCCGCTCGAAGCCGCGGTAGATCGAGGCGTCGTCCTGGTAGTCGTCCACCAGGTAGAGCATGGCTCCGCCGATCGCCTCGATCACCGGACGGTCGATCGCCCGCGTCGCCTCGCCGCCGTGGCGCGTGCCGCCGCGGGCGAGGACCTGCTCCCGGACCCAGGCGGCGGGCTTGCGGAAGCGGATCGCGAAGCCGCAGGCCGAGGGACCGTGGGCGCGGGCGAAGTCGGCGGCGAAGCTGGCCGGGTCCTCGTTCACCAGGAAGTCCACCGCGCCCTGGCGGTAGACGGTGATCGGCCGGTCGCGATGGCGCCACACGGGCGCGAAGCCCATCTGCCGGAAGAGCCGGTGCAGCGCCTCGGGCTCGGGCGAGGCGAACTCGACGAACTGGAAGCCGTCGATGCCCATCGGGTTGTCGAAGGTGGCGGGCCGCATGCCGGGATCGGGTCGCGCGCTCATCGGTGATTCCGTTGCCTACGGGACGGCGACAGTATAGTTTCAGATGAAACCATCTGCACGGTGCGGCGCACCATGAGCGGCGACGGCGAGCTGATCCTCGAGCGCTTCCTGCCCTACCGCCTGTCGGTGCTCGCGAACCGCGTCTCCCAGGCGCTCGCCCGGCTGTACCGGGACCGCTTCGGCCTCAGCGTCACCGAGTGGCGGGTGATCGCGGTGCTCGCGCGCCATCCGGGGCTGTCGGCGAGCGCGCTCGCCGAGCGCACGGCGATGGACAAGGTGGCGGTGAGCCGCGCCGTGGCGAGCCTGGCCGCCGCCGGCCGGGTGCTGCGCGGCGTGGACCGCGGCGACCGTCGCCGCTCGCGGCTGCGGCTGAGCCCGCGGGGGCGTGCGATCTACGCCGCCGTCGCGCCGCAGGCGCTGGCCTTCGAGCGCGCCCTCCTCGCCGCGCTGGAACGCTCCGACCGCGCCGCTCTCGATCGCGCCCTGGCCCGCCTCGCGGGCACCGATCTCGAGGCGCTCGCGGAGGCGGCGGCGGAGCCCGGCGCGCTCAGCGCACCCCGTGCATCAGCCGGTTGATCAGGGGCGCGGCGAGCAGGAACAGCAGCGCGGCGGCGCCGCCGGCGATGGCAAGGTTGAGGAAGGCCTCCCCGTACTGGGCGAGGCTCGCCGCCTCCTCGCCGACCCCGCCCACGGTATAGGCGGCGATCTGGCCGGCGAGGAAGTTGGCCATCGCGATCGAGAGGAACCAGCCGCCCATCGCCAGGCCCGTCTCCTCGGGCTTGGCGAGCTTGGTCACCATCGCGAGGCCGATCGGGGAGAGGCAGAGCTCGCCCATGGTGTGGAGCAGGTAGGCGAGCGTGAGCCACTCCCAGCCGATGCGGCCGTCCTCGCCGGGGAAATGGCTCGCCGCCAGAACCAGGACGTAGAAGCCGAGCGCGGCGCCGGCCAGGCCGAGCGCGAACTTCCGCGGAATGCTCGGGTTCCAGCCCGCGCGGTCCAGCCGGACCCAGAGCGTGGCGAAGACCGGGGCCAGCAGGATGATGAAGATCGGGTTGACCGCCTGGAATGCCTCGAAGGTGGGCTGCCAGCCGAGGACCGTGACCTCGGGCATGCGCACGTGGTCGCGGGCGAGGAAGTTGAGCGAGCTGCCCGCCTGCTCGAACAGCGACCAGAAGAGCACGTTGGCGACGAACAGGATCAGCATCGCCAGGTAGCGGTGGAGCTGCATCCTCCCGGCACGAGCGCCGCTCCACACGAACCAGAGGACCAGCCCCGCCATGAGCGCGAGCAGCAGGCCACCGAGCAGGCGCGCGTTTCCGAGGAGGAAGTAGACCGGCAACACCAGCGCGCCCATCCCGAGCGTGGTGGCGGCGAGATCGGCGATGCGGGCTGGCGGCGGGCGGGCGGCGGCGCACCGACGCTGCCGAGCCAGGCCTTGAGCAGCTCGAAGCATCATCAGCCCGAGCAGCATGCCGACCGCCGCGGTGAAGAATCCCCAGCGGTAGCCGTAGAGCTGGCCGACGACCGAGGCGCAGACGATCGGCGCGAGGAAGGCGCCCGCATTGATGCCCATGTAGAAGATGGTGAATCCGGCGTCGCGGCGCGGGTCGGCGGGCGCGTAGAGCTGCCCGACCATGGTCGAGATGTTGGGCTTGAACAGCCCGTTGCCGACGACGATGAAGGCGAGGCCGAAGAGGAAGGTGGTGAGGTCGGGCGCCATCAGCATGAACAGGCCGATGGCCATGAGCACCCCGCCGAGCAGGATGGCGCGCCGGTAGCCGAGGATGCGGTCGGCGATCAGGCCGCCGAGGATCCCCGTCATGTACACCATGGCAGTGTAGCCGCCGTAGGTGAGCGCAGCCTGCTCGTAGGCCTCCTTCTCCGAGAGGTGCGGCGAAGAAGGCGGCTGGCGACGTGCACCGCGAGCATCGCCCGCATGCCGTAGTAGCTGAAGCGCTCCCAGAACTCGGTGCCGAACAGGTTCCAGAGCGCGCGGGGATGGCCGAGGAACTCGCCCGCGGGCGGGGGCGTCCAGCGGTTGCCGGCGGCGACCGAGTACTCCGGCGGCTCCGGCTCGGCGAGGGCGGGGGACTTCGGGGCACGGAGCGCTCATCGCGGGCTCCTCGGCAGGGGAAGCAGGATCGTCGCCGCCGCCGGCCCGGCGCCGGCCGCGGCGCGCACAAGGCTCGCAGGCGGGGCCGGCCTTGGCAAGCCTTGCCCTCACAGCTCGGTGCGGACGGCGATCAGCTCGGGAAAGAAGCGCAGCTCCAGCGCCTGGCGCAGGAAGGCGTAGCCCGAGGAGCCGCCGGTGCCGCGCTTGTGGCCGATGATCCGCTCGACGATCTTGAGGTGGCGGAAGCGCCAGAGCTGGAAGTTCTCCTCGAGATCGACCAGCGACTCGCAGACGTGGTAGGCGTCCCAGTGGCGCTCGCGCTCGCGGTAGATCCGGGTCAGCACCGGCACGAGCTCGGGGCAGAAGGCGTGCGGCTGGGTGAGGTCGCGCTCGAGCAGGCTGCGCGGCACCGGGTGGCCGAGGCGCGAGAGCCAGCGCAGGAAGGCATCGTAGAGCGTGGGGGCCTCGAGCGCCTGCCGCAGCCGCTCGCGCGCCGCCGGGTCGTGGTCGAAGACCGCGAGCATGGCCTCGTCCTTGTTGCCGAGCAGGAACTCGAGCAGCCGGTACTGCAGCGACTGGAAGCCCGAGGCCGGCCCGAGGACGTGGCGGAACTCCATGTACTCGGCCGGGGTGAGGGTCTCCAGCACCGCCCACATCTCGAAGAGCTGGCGCTGGACCTGCTTGATCCGCGCGAGCGCCTTGGTGGCCGGGCCCGGCAGGTCGCGCTCGAGCCCGGCGATCGCCGCCGCGAGCTCGTGCAGGATCAGCTTGAACCACAGCTCCGCCACCTGGTGCTGGATGATGAACAGCAGCTCGTCGTGGTGCGGGGGATCGGAGCGCGGACGCTGGGCGGCGAGCAGGGTCCCGAGCTCGAGGTAGCGGTCGTAGCTCAGGCGCTCGGCGAGGTCGCGCTCGATGCCGCCCTCGAGCGGGCGGCGGGTGGGGGCGTCGTGCATCGCGGTGGCCGCGCTCGACGTGAGGCCGGCCGGCGATGGTAGCAAGCCCGGAGGCGGCGGCGCGGCTGTCACGCGACCGCCAACGACTCGCGCTACGCTTTCCGGCTCGCATCGAACGCCGGTTCACGTCCAGGGGAATCCCACGATGAGGTCGCCACTCGCGCCGATCTGCCTCCTGCTCGCCGCCCTGCTGGCGGCGGCGCCGCTCTCCGCCCAGACCTCCCTCGCCCAGCTCGGCGAGCCGGTGCATCAGGGCTTCGATGGCCTCGCCGGCAGCGGCAGCAACCTGCCCTGGAGCGACAACGCCACGGTTCCCGGGTGGTATGCCAACCGTCCCGATTACTCGACCGGCAACGGGAGCTCGACCGCGGGCGCCCTCTACAGCTATCGGCGCGAGCGGCAGCGCCGAGCGCGCGCTGGGCTCGCTGGCCTCGGGGAGCACCGGCGCGGTGATCTACGCCTGGCGCCTGGTCAACAACACCGGCGCGACCGTCACCGCGCTGCGCGTGGCCTACGTCGGCGAGCAGTGGCGGGCGGGCAACGTCAACGCCCAGACCCTGTTCTTCGAGTACCAGGTCGCGGCGCCGGGGGTGATCACCGACGCCGACGTGCCCGCGACCGGCTGGGTCTCCTTCTCCGCGCTCGATTTCGCGAGCGTGGTCAACACCGCCGGCGGCACGCTCAACGGTAACGCGGACGCCAACCGGCGGATGCTGGCCGCGGTGCTGCCGGTGACGGTGCCGGCGGGGCAGGAGATCTGGCTGCGCTGGCGCGATCCCGACGATCGCCGGCAGCGACCACGGCTTCGGCATCGACCACGTCACCGTGACCCCGCTCGCGAGCGCCGCGGCGCTCGATTCGCCCTGCGCCATCCAGGCCTCCGGCTACCTCCCCTCGCCACGGCTTGGGCACGCGGTCCAGGTCGAGGGCATCGTCACCGCGATCATCGGCAACGGCTTCTTCGCTCAGCTCGGCGACGCCGAGCGCGCCGCCGACCCGGCCTGCACTCGCCGCCCGCTCGAGCGGCCTCTTCGTGTTCCGCGGCAGCGGCTTCGGCAGCTCGCCGACCGTCGCGGTCGGGGACCGGGTGCGGCTGCGCGGCGTGGTCACGGAGTTCCTGCCGACCTCGGCCCAGGACCAGTTCGTGCTGCGGCAGCTCACCGCGACCGGTGCGAGCGGCGGCCAGCAGGTGCTCGCCAGCGGGCAGCCGCTGCCGACGGCGGTGGCGCTCTCTGCGGCCACCGATCTGGTGCCCGGGATCGCGCCCGATCACCTCTACCGCTACCTCGGCATGCGGGTGAGCCTGCCGGCGATGCGGGTGGGCGGGCCGGGGCTGGCCACCATCGACCAGAACAATGCCACGGCCACGCCCACCGGGGTGTTCTTCGTCTACCCCGCCGTGCACCCGCGGCCCTTCCGCGAGCTCGGTCACGACGCGGTCGATGCGCTGATCGGGGTGGTCCCGTTCCCCTCCGGCGTCAACCCGCCGATCTTCGACGGCAATGCCGAAGTGCTGCGCGTCGAGAGCGCCGCCCAGAGCGGCGCCACCCTGCTCGATCCCGAGGTGGGGACCCTGATCGGCGGGCTGCGCGGGGTGCTGCACTACGGCTTCAAGCGCTTCACGCTGGCGCCCGATCCCGGGGCGCCGATCACGGTGGACGCGAGCGGCGTGCCGCCGCCGCAGGGGGTGCGGTCGCGGGCCTACGAGGAGTTCACGATCGCCGCCTTCAACGTGCTCAATCTCGAGGACGCACCGCCCCTCAGCAACGACGCGATCGATCGCCGGCTGAACGCGCTGACCGCAGGCGATCTGCCAGCGCCTCGGCACCCCCGACGTGGTCGGGCTGATCGAGGTGGGCAACCTCACCGTGGTGCAGCGGGTGGCGAACGCCATCAACCTCAACCAGTACGGGCACTGCCCGAGCAACCCGCAGTACAGCGCGCACTTCACCCCGCCGACCTTCGCCGGCATGGGGCTCGGCTACCTGATCGCCCGCTATCCGGTGGCGCCTGGCCAGCCGCGAGTGACCGGGACGCCGCAGCCGATCGGCGACACCGTGCCCTTCGCCACCCCGCTGGTGCCGCCGACGGTGGCCGCGCTCTTCGACCGGCCGCCCTTCCTGCTCGAGGCCACCATCCGCCAGGACAATGGCGCGAGCTTCCCGATCACGATCCTGCTCAACCACCTGCGCTCGCTCTCCGGGATCGCCGATCCCTCGGCCCCGGCGCCCGGCAGCCAGACCCAGCAGGAGGGCTGGCCGACCAACGGCCATCGGGTGCGCGAGAAGCGGGTGCAGGCCGCGGCCTGGCTCTCGGGCTGGATCCAGAACCGCCAGCAGAGCTTCCCGACCGTGCCCATCGTGGTGATGGGGGATCTGAACGCCTTCGAGTTCAGCGACGGCTACGTCGACGTGGTGGGGATCATCGCCGGCCAGCCCGCGCCGGCGAGCCAGGTGCTGCTGCCCGCCTCGCAGATCGCCTCCGCGCCGCCGGTGGTCCCGGTCAATCCGCCGCTCGCCAACCTGGTCGACGCCCTGCCCGGGGCGCAGCGCTACAGCTTCAACTTCGCCGGCAATGCGCAGACCCTCGACCACATGCTGGTGAGCGCGGCCACCTTCGCCGCGGTCGACACCCTCGAGGCGGCCTTCGCCCGGATCGACTCCGACTACGCCGGGCTCGAACTTCGGCGTGCCCGCCTCGGGCCGTCGGGTGGCGGATCACGATCCGATCGTCGGCTTCTTCGGTCCGCCCGGCTTCCGCTCGGCGGATCTCGCGGTGACCGCCAGCGCGGTGGCGAGCCCGGTGCCGCCGAGCGCGGGGGCCCAGTTCCAGGTGCAGGCCAGCAATCCCGGCCCGAACGCGGCGAGCAACGTCCAGCTCGGCCTGACGCTGGCCGGACTGTGCGGCGGCTGCTCGGCGAGCGTCAACCCACCCGCCGGCTGGAGCTGCTCCGCCTTTGCGCCGCAGGGCGGGAACCTGGTCGCGAGCTGCCAGCGTGCGAACTGGCCGGTCGGCAACGCGAGCTTCGCGGTCACCGGCCTGCCGGCGGCGACCCAGGGCGGCGACACCATCACCCTCACCGCCACCATCGGCAGCGCGACCGCGGACCGGACTCCGGGGGACAACACGGCCAGCGCGGGGGTGCAGCTCCTGGGGGAAGCCGTGTTCGCCAATGGCTTCGAATGATCCTCGAGGCCATTGGCGCGCGGCGGGTCTGAGCACCCGCCCGAGGGCGGCGGGGGCGGGCGTCGCCGCCCTCTGGCCGGCGGAGCTGACTCGGCGCGATCGCTGCGGCCCGGGTCGCCGGAACCGCGACCGGGGATGACCGGTCGGGGGGCGCTCGGCCACGGCGTCGCGGAGCGGCACCGGAGGCCGGTCTGGATCGCCGGCCTGTTCTCATGGCGTGACGCGCCACTCGCTGCACGGTGGGCGGCCTGGTCGCCGTCCCCGCGGCGGCGCGGTGGCTTTCCCTCGGCCGGTCGCTTTTGTGCGCCGCATCACAAGATCTGCTTGACAGCGTCGATTTCTGTCGTAAAAGGGTGAGCCTTGTCACGGAGGGGTCGGGCGCGAGCCCGAATCGGGTGCTCCGGTCGCGAGGGAGGCCGGGGCGAGCTTGTCCGTCATCGATCGCAATCGTCTCGGGGGTTCGAAAGTGCTTGCCACACGCCTGCTCGCGTTGCTCGCAACGCTGCTCATCGCCTGCCATGCCCTCGCCAGCGAGCTGCGCACCGCGCAGCTCCCGGTGCCGGGGCGCTACATCGTGGTGCTCAAGGACGCGCAGGACTATCCGGCCGAGCATCAGCGCCGGGGTCAGGTGGACGTCGCCTCCACGGCGGCCGAGCTGGCCGCGGTCCACGCGTCTCAAGGTGGATCTCCAGTTCCAGCACGCCCTCCGTGGCTTCGCGGTGAGCGACGCCAAGCGTTCCACCATCGAGGCGCTGCTCAAGGATCCGCGCGTGTCCTGGATCGAGGAGGACGGCGAGGTCTTCGCCTTCCAGACCACCCAGCCCAACGCCACCTGGGGCCTGGATCGCATCGACCAGCGCGACCTGCCGCTCAACGGCAACTACGTCTACAACACCACCGCCTCCAACGTCCGCGCCTACATCATCGACACCGGGATCCGCGCGAGCCACAACGAGTTCGGCGGCCGCGTGCTCTCCGGCTACACCGCGATCAACGACGGCCAGGGCTCCAACGACTGCAACGGCCATGGCACGCACGTCGCCGGCACCGTGGGCGGGTCGGTCTATGGGGTTGCGAAGCAGGCGCGGCTGGTGCCGGTGCGGGTGCTGAACTGCCAGGGCTCGGGCACCAACTCGGGGGTGATCGCGGGCATCGACTGGGTGGCCGCGAACCACGTGAAGCCCGCCGTGGCCAACATGAGCCTGGGCGGCGGAGCCTCGAGCGCGGTGGACACCGCGGTGAACAACCTGATCAACGCCGGCGTGACGGTGGTCGTGGCGGCGGGCAACGAGAACCAGGACGCCTGCAACGTCTCCCCCGCGCGGGTCGCGAACGCGGTGACCGTGGGCTCGACGACCAGCACCGACGCCCGCTCCTCGTTCTCGAACTGGGGCACCTGCGTCAACATCTTCGCCCCCGGCTCGAGCATCACCGCCGCCTGGCATACCAGCAACACCGCGACCAACACCATCAGCGGCACCTCGATGGCCTCCCCGCACGTGGCGGGCGTCGCTGCGCTCTATCTCGCGGCCAATCCGAGCGCCACGCCGGCCACGGTGCGCAATGCGCTCTACTCCACGGCCTCGCAGGGGAAGCTCACGAGCATCGGCACCGGCTCGCCGAACCTCCTCGTCTACTCGCTGCTCACCGGCGGCGGTGGCGGCGGCGGTGGCGGCGGTGGCGGTGGTGATCCCTGCACCGGCTGCACCAAGTACACCGGCTCGCTCTCCGGCACCGGTGCCTCGCAGATCCAGCCGAACGGCACCTACTACTACGCGGCGGCGGGCCGTCACGAGGGCTGGCTGCGCGGGCCGAGCAACGCCGACTTCGACCTCGAGCTCTACCGCTGGAACGGCTCGAGCTGGACCCGGGTGGCGCGCAGCGCCGGCACCACCTCCAGCGAGTACATCTCCTACAACGGAACGGCCGGCTACTACTACTGGCGGATCTTCTCCTACCAGGGCAGCGGCAGCTACGAGTTCTGGCTCAAGCGGCCCTGAGCCTTCCACTCTCCTCGGGTTGCGTTCCTGAGATCCCCGGCCCCCGCGGCCGGGGATTTTTTTGGCGTCGCGGACCGGCCACGTCCGGCCGGCGCCGTGCCCCGCGGGCGAAGGCGTCGGCGCGCCCTTGCCTTGTCAGCGTGCGCGGCCCCTGCTATCAAGGCGAGGTCTCGTCGCGGGAGGGCTTCGTGAGCGTGATCGCGCGCTTCGCCGTCGAGCATCGCCGGCGCCTCGACGAGCGGGGCGAGCCGGTGGGCGAGCTTCCGGCGTTCTGTGCCGACGGGGAGCTCTTGGTCGAGCTCTACCGGGCGATGGTCTTCGCGCGCGTCTTCGACCAGAAGGCGGTGGCGCTGCAGCGCACCGGCAAGCTCGGCACCTACGCCTCCTGCCTCGGGCACGAGGCGGCGCACGTCGCCATCGGCTCGGCGATGCGGGCGGAGGACGTCCTCGCGCCGATGTACCGCGAATATGCCGCCCAGTTCTGGCGCGGGGTCAGGCCGCGCGAGGTCCTGCTCTACTGGGGGGGGACGAGCGCGGCAACGACTTCTCGGGACCGAGGCACGACTTCCCCTGGTGCGTGCCGATCGCGACCCAGTGCCTGCACGCCGCCGGCGCGGCGCTCGCCTTCCGGATCCGCGGCGAGCCTAGGGTAGCGGTGACCGTGGTCGGCGACGGCGGCACGAGCAAGGGTGACTTCTACGGCGCGGTCAACGCTGCGGGCGCCTTCGCCCTGCCGCTGGTGATCGTGGTCGTCAACAACCAGTGGGCGATCTCGGTGCCGCGTCGTGCCCAGACCGGCGCCGAGACCCTTGCCCAGAAGGCCATCGCGGGCGGCATCCGCGGGCTGCAGGTGGATGGCAACGACCTGATCGCGATGCGCGAGGCGATGGACGAGGCGCTGGCGCGCGCGCGCGCCGGCGAAGGCGCGACCCTGATCGAGGCCGTGACCTACCGGCTCTCCGACCACACCACCGCGGACGACGCGCGCCGCTACCGCACCGAGGAGGAGGTTCGCCAGGCGTGGGAGCGCGAGCCGCTCCGACGGATGCGCGCCTTCCTCGAGCGTCGCGGCCTGTGGGACGGCGAGCGCGAGGAGCGCTGGAAGGCCGAGTGCGGCCGGCGCGCGGACGAGGAGATCGAGGCCTACCTCGCCACCCGCGCCCAGCCGGTGAGCACGATCTTCGACCACCTCTACGCCGAACTTCCCGAGGACCTCGCCGAGCAGCGCCGCGAGGCGCTGGCCTGGGAGCGGCGCTGATGCCGGCGGTGACCCTAGTCGAGGCGGTCACTTTGGCGCTCGCCCACGAGATGGCGCGCGATCCCTCGGTGGTCGTGCTCGGGGAGGACGTCGGCGTGAACGGCGGGGTGTTCCGCGCGACCCTCGGTCTCTACGAGCGCTTCGGTCCCGCACGGGTGATCGACACGCCGCTCGACGAGACCACCATCGCCGGACTCTCGTGTCGGGCTCGCCGCGATGGGCATGCGGCCGGTGGCGGAGGCCCAGTTCGAGGGCTTCATCTTCCCGATGATCGACCACGTCGTGAACCACGCCGCGCGGCTCCGCACCAGGACCCGTGGCCGAATGAGCTGCCCGCTCGTGATCCGCGCCCCCTGGGGCGGCGGGATCCGCGCACCGGAGCATCACTCCGATGCCCCGGAGGCGCTCTTCGCCCACATCCCGGGGCTGCGCGTGGTGATTCCCTCCTCGCCCTCGCGCGCCTATGGGCTGTTGCTCGCCGCGATCCGCGACCCCGATCCGGTGATCTTCTTCGAGCCCAAGCGCATCTACCGCCAGTACAAGGAGGAGGTGCCCGACGACGGGGAGGCGCTGCCCCTCGACACCTGCTTCGTGCTGCGCGACGGCGAGGACCTCACCGTGGTCACCTGGGGCGCGCACGTCAAGGAGTGCCTGGAGGCGGCGGAACTGCTCGACCGGGAGGGCGTGAGCACGGAGGTGATCGACGTGGCCACGCTCAAGCCGCTGGACTTCGCCACCATCCACGAGTCGGTGCGGAAGACCGGCCGCTGCGTGATCGTCCACGAGGCGCCGCGGCACTGCGGCGTGGGGGCCGAGATCGCCGCGCGGCTCGCGGAGCACGCGCTCTACGATCTCCAGGCGCCGGTGGCGCGGGTCACCGGCTACGACACGCCGATCCCCCTGTTCCGACTGGAGATGAAGTACCTGCCGAGCGTCGAGCGGATCGTGGCGGCGGCGAGGCATCTCCTCGCGGTGAGCTGAGCATGGGCGAGCCGCCGATCAGGACCTTCCATCTGCCCGATCTGGGGGAGGGTCTCCCCGACGCCGAGATCGTCGAGTGGCTGGTCGAGGTGGGGCAGGAGGTGCTGCTCGACCAGCCGCTCGTGGCCATGGAGACGGCGAAGGCGGTGGTCGAGGTGCCCTCGCCCTTCAGCGGGCGGCTGATCCGCCGCTACGGCGAGAAGGGCGACGTGATCGCGACCGGGGCGCCGCTGGCGGATTTCGAGATCGACCCCGCCAAGCCGCAACGGGCCGAGGCGGAGGCCACCGGCCACCACCGCGATCCGCCCGCGCCCGCCAAGCCTCCCGCGCAGGATGCGGGAAGCGTGGTCGGCGCGGTCGCGGCGAGCGACGAGCTGCGCGCCGAGCGGCCGGTGGAGGCGGGCGGGGTGAAGGCCGTGCCCGCGGTGCGGGCGCTGGCCCGCAGGCTGGGCGTGGACCTGCGCGAGGTGCGGGGAAGCGGCGAGGGCGGGGTGATCACCCTGCGCGACGTGCGCGAGCATGCCGAGCGGCGAGGGGCTGCCGGCGCGGCGCCATCCGGCCCGGCCCGGATCGGGCCTCCGCCGGCGCCGGCCGCCGCCGCGCCGAACCCGGCGGAGACGCATCTCACGCCGGCGCAGCGCCGCGGCATCGCCCATCGCCCGCCGCCCGTGGGCGCGCCGGCCCTCGCGCCGTCCTGGCCCTTCGCCGAGGACCGGGTCGAGCCGCTGCGCGGCGTGCGCCGGCAGATGGCGCGCAGCATGGCCGAGGCCCATGCGCAGGTGGTGCCGACCACGATCTTCGAGGATGCCGATCTCGGAGGCTGGGGCCGGGATCAGGATCTCACCGCGAGGCTGATCCGCGGCGCTGGTCGCGGGGTGCCGAGCGGAGCCGGGGCTGAACGCCTGGTTCGACGCGGCGCGCGGCGAGCGGCGACTCCATGCCCGGGTCGATGTCGGGGTGGCGGTGGACACCCCCGACGGACTGTTCGTGGTGGCGCTGCGCCACTGCGAGCGCCGCACCCTTGCCGGAGCTTCGCGCCGAGCTCGATCGCCTGCGCCGCGCCGTGGAGGCGCGCGCGCTGCCGCCGGAGGACCTCTCCGGCTACACGATCCTCCTCTCCAACTTCGGCAAGTTCGCCGGGCGCTACGCCACGCCGGTGATCGTCCCGCCCTGCGTCGCCATCCTCGCCGCCGGCCGCCTGCGCCACGAGGCGGTGCCGGTGCTGGGCGGCTTCGCGGCGCACCCGGTGCTGCCGCTCTCCCTCACCTTCGACCACCGCGCCGCGACCGGCGGCGAGGCGGCGCGCTTCCTCGCCGCGGTGCTGGCCGACCTCAAGGCCCCGGCCTAGAGCCGGAAGTCGAGCGCCAGCCAGAGCTTGCGGGTGTCGGTGGCGAGGCCGCGGGCACGGTAGTCGGCGTACTTGAAGATCGCCGCCAGCTTCGGGGAGAAGGGCACGGCGAGCTGCGCGTTCCACTCGTCCCCGTAGCGTCCGCCGCCCTGGTCGGGGCGGAAATCGTGGTAGCCGAGGGTCCATCGGCTGCCCGCGGGGAGGAGGCCGATCGGGCCCTCGATCCAGAGGTAGGGGCTCACCAGCCCGCGCGGCGGCACGGTGACGAAGCGGTCGGCCCAGCCGAAGAAGGGGTGGCCGGCCCCCAGCGGGAACTGGAACGCGTAGCGGCCATCGCCGCCGGCCACCTCGTAGCCCAGGCGGGCGCGGTAGCCGGAGCGGACGAGCGCGAGCTCGAGCAGCAGGTAGTCGGCACCGATCAGCGCCGAGCCTCCGGCGTGGTCGTCCTGCCTCGCATACTCCGCGCTCCACTGCAGGGCATCGAGCGCACCGCCGGCGAACTTGCGCTCGCCGGTGTAGCGCAGGCCGAGGTTGCGGTGCGAGGTGAGCGGCAGCGTCTCGTTCTCGATGAAGTGGGCGTAAAGGGCGAGCCTTCCCGGCCCGAGCGGGACCGAGGCGTGGAGGAGATGGGCCTTGAGGTCCCAGCGGGCGAGCGAACGGCTGGGGTGGCGGTTCCCGAAGATCCGCTGCACGCGATCCGCGTAGCTGTAGCGGAGGCGCAGCGCCCCCCGCTCGTGCTCGAGGTCGAGGGCATCGAATGTCTGCTCGTTCTGTCTCCAGGCGTTGGCGGAGACGAAGCGATGGTTGTCGTAGATCAGGCGCTGGCGTCCGACGGTCAGACGAGTCCGCTCGTCCGGCTTCCACTCGATCTGGGCGCGGTTGAGCTCGAGGTTGTCCGGGTCGGCCACCATCGGGCGGTCGGTGCGGCCGTTGCGCGTGCTGTTGAAGTCATCGAGCAGGGAGGCGGTGCCCTCGCCCTCGATCAGCAGCCGGAGATTTCCGCCGAGCTCGGCTAGGTGCCCGCCCCGCAGGCGAAGGGTGAGGGCGTCGGCATCCTTCGCGAAGGCGCGATCCTCGACCGTCTCCTGGCGGAGCCGGCCCTCGAGGAACCAGCCCGGAGGTTGCGGAGACGGGGCTTGCGCGAAGCCGATGGCGGGCAGCAGCAGAGCGGTGGAAAGGGTGCTCAGGCGCATCGCGAGATCCTCCCGTGGGGTGGTCGCGCCACGACGGGGATCGCGACAACCCCCGGCCTTGGTCGCGTACGAATCAGCGTTGCCTAATTTAGCAGAAAGGCAAGCTTGGCTCGCGCCGCCGCTCAGCGCCCGGATCTCGCGCGGTGCTCCACGAACAGGCGGACCAGCTCGATCTGCACCGAGCTCGATAGCGCGTTTGCCTTGCGCTCCGCCTCCTCCGCCGCCTTGCGGTCGCCGCGCTGATGGGCGGTGAGGGTCTCGGCTGCGGCGAGGTGGAACTGGGCGTGAAGGTCGCGCAGCTTGCGATACTGCTCGGTGGTCGGCCCGCCATGATTGAACTTGCGGTTGGCCTCGCCGTGCAGCCACTGCCCCAGCGCGCACAGATCGTCGCGCGCGACCTGGCTCGGCTCGGGAACCTGCTGTGCCTTGCCCTCGAGGACGTCGCGCAGCCGCCTCTTCCATGCGGCGTGCGCATCGAGCGCCGCCTTTCATGTCGAGGGAACCGAAGAAGTTGGGAACCTCCTCGAAGGTGAGCTTCTCCCGCGGCAAGGTGCGGGCGAGCGGACGTCGGCCTCCTCGACGCCCAGCCAACGACGCAACGACTCACGCAGCATGACCTGAGTTCTCGTCGATGTTCGGAGCCCACGAGTCTGGCATTGCGAAGCGCGCATTTCATCAAGAACT
Source organism: Lysobacterales bacterium (assembly GCA_033582715.1). GTDB lineage: Bacteria > Pseudomonadota > Gammaproteobacteria > Xanthomonadales > BPKI01 > BPKI01. The sequence goes on from JAVQZZ010000001.1 coordinate 410,517, forward strand.
TGTCGAAGAATTGAAAACGATCGCAAAGAAGTCGAAGGCTGCCGCAGATCTTTCGCAGGCCGTCGAGTTGATTCGAGAAATCTCTCCGAAGAGCCCAAGGCTCGACGGGAGACCAGATGACCGGCTCAGCGCCCGCCCCCGGCGCTGATCTCGTAGCTCAGCCAGAGCTTCGCGAGGTGCTCCTCGGGGCTCGCACCGCGGTGGTCGGCGAACTTGAGTCGTAGCAGGCCCGGGCGGAGGGCGAAGGTGAGCTCGGCGTTCCACTCCGAGCCGTAGCGCCTCCCCCCGCGCGTCGCCCGGAAGTCGTGGCGGCGCAGGATCCACTCGCCCCCGTTCCCAAGGCGGTGGCGGCCCATGAGGGCGGCGAAGCGGTCGAGCAGGCCGTCGGCGGGTGTGGCGGAGAAGCGGTCGGCCCAGCCGTTGAAGGCATGGCCGGATCCGAACGGCGTCTGGAAGGCGCGCTCGCCGTTCCCGCCCTCTGTACTCGACGCCGAGCAGGAGGCGCAGCCCCCGCCGCTCGCAGGCCGAGTTCGGCCGCCCGATAGGAAAGCCACTCCGTAGCGGCCACGCTGGCGCTGGCGCGCCGCCTCGAGCAGCAGGTCGATCCGGTGCGAAGGGGGCGACCGTCTCCGCGCTCCGTACCAGCGCAGACCCCGGTTGCGATGGGCGAGGACCCGCGCATCCCCCCTGCCGCCGATCTCGTGGACGAACCCCTCGAGGCGGCCGCCCGGGATTTCGAGCTCGCCGACGAGCAGCCAGGTGTCGAGACGCTGGCTCCGCTCGCTGGGATCGGGATGAAGGCGACCCGCCGGCCGCCAGACGCGCGCGAGATGCGCGAGCTCGAGCCCGAAGCCTGAGCCGGCCACGATCCGCAGCCGGGCGGCATCGAAGCTCTGGCGGCTCTGCCGCCACCCGCTCCGGCCAAAGTAGCGCTGCCGGAAATCGGTGACGTACTGGCGGCCAACCTCGAGGCTCCATCCGGGACGCGGGCTCGGCGTGGAGAGCGAGGCGATTGATCTCCGCGTTCGGCGGATCGGGGATGCGCGGGCTTGCCTGCGCGCGCCCGCGGCCGTCGTCGAACTCCCCGCCGAGCACGGCGGCTCCCTCGCCCTCGACCAGGAATCGCAGGCGCGGGCCGAGGGCGACCTCGATGCCGCCACGGGCCGAGAGGGTGAGCGCCTGCGCCGCGGAGGCGAAGCGACCGTCCTCGAAGGCCTCGAAGCGGAGATTCGCCTCGGCGAAGAGCCGCGGGGCGACCGCACCGCCCGTCCCGGCGCAGCGCCGCGGCGGGGACGAGAAGGAGCGCGGGCCACCCGATGCCTCGGCTGCCTGCGCGCCGTCGGCCGCGGGTCATCAGCCGCCGAGGGAGGCGAGGGCCCGTTCCGCCTCCTCGGCGGAGACACCGGCGGCGAGCAGGCACTCGTCCCCCGGGGCGAGCCGGCGCTCGCGCCGGAGACGGGCGATCACCTCGCCCGCCTGGCGTCCCTCGGGGTAGGGCCCGCCCTTGAGCAGGAGCCTTCCCGAGCCGTCCTCGAGCTTGAAGTGGAAGCCGTCGGCTTCCCGGTACTGCTTGAGCAGCGGCCGCGCCGCGGCGACCCGCGCCGCCGCGCGGCCCTCGGCAGGGGCGCGGAGCCCCGCGGCCGCGCGCGCCGCCGCGAGCACCGGCGCCGCCACCGCACGCGCCCGGCGCGCGCCCTCCGCCAGCACCTCGTCGATGCGCCCCGGATGGGCGATCCAGTCCTCGTAGCGCGCGCGCAGCGGTCCGATCTCCGACTCGATGACCTCGATCAGGCGGCGCTTGGCCTCGCCCCAGGCGAGCCCGGCGCGCAGCTCGGCCTCGAAGGCCGCCGCCGCCTCGGGCGGCGCGAAGGCGCGGTGGATCGCGGCGATGGCGTTGCTCTCCGGGTCCTTGGGCTCCCCGGGGGCGCGGGAATCGGTGACGATGCGCAGCACCGCCTCCCGGAGGGCGCGCTCGCCGCCCGCGAAGAGCGGCACCACGTTGTCGTAGCTCTTCGACATCTTGCGCCCGTCGAGCCCCGGCAGGGTGGCGACCCGCTCGTCGATCACCGCCTCGGGAGGCACGAACACCGGGGGATCGGCCGGGTAGAGATGGTTGAAGCGCTGGGCGAGGTCACGGGCGATCTCGATGTGCTGCACCTGGTCGCGGCCGACCGGCACCCGCTCGGCGCGGAAGGCGAGGATGTCGGCGGCCATCAGCACGGGATAGGCGAACAGCCCGAGGCTGATCCCGGCGTCGGGGTCGAGGCCGCGCTCGCGGTTGGCCTCGACCGCGGCCTTGTAGGCATGGGCGCGGTCGAGCAGCCCCTTGGCGGCGACGCAGGCGAGCAGCCACATGAGCTCGGCGATCTCCGGCACCTCCGACTGCCGGTAGAACACCACCCGCTCGGGATCGAGCCCGCAGGCGAGCCAGGTGGCGGCGATCTCGCGCCGCGAGCGCGCCAGCCGCTCGGGATCCTCGCACTTGGTCAGTGCATGGAGGTCGGCGAGGAACAGGAAGCACTCGTTGGCCGGCTCCCGGCTCATCGCGATCGCGGGGCGGATCGCCCCGACGTAGTTGCCCAGGTGCGGGGTCCCGGTGGTGGTGATGCCGGTCAGGATGCGGCTCATCGCGGGCGGTGGCTGCGCATCAGCGTCGACTTGCCGAACAGGCTCTCGACCAGGTCCACCGCCAGCCGCGCGGTCTGGTTGTGCTCGTCGAAGGCCGGGTTGAGCTCGACGATCTCCAGCGAGCCGAGGCGGCCGGTGTCGGCGATCATCTCCATGCACAGCTGCGCCTCGCGGTAGTTCGGGCCGCCCGGCACGGTGGTGCCCACGCCGGGCGCGATCTCCGGGTCGAGGAAGTCGACGTCGAAGGAGACGTGCAGATGGGACTGCTCGTCGAGGCCGTCCAGCGCCTCCTCCATGACCCGGCGCATCCCGATCTCGTCCACGTAGCGCATGTCGTAGATCTCGAGACCGACCTCGTGCACCAGACGGCGTTCCCCCTCGTCCACCGAGCGCACCCCGATCTGGCGCAGATCCTCCACCGTCAGCACTGGGGCGAAGCCGGCGAGGTGGGTCAGGGCCTGAGGGCCGATGCCGAACAGGCAGGCGACCGGCATCCCGTGCAGGTTGCCGGAGGGCGTGATCTCGTGGGTGTTGAAGTCGGCGTGGGCGTCGAGCCAGAGCACCCGGAGCCTGCGCCCGCGTTCGCGGCAGAAGCGGGCGACGGCGGAGATCGTGCCCACCGCGAGGCTGTGGTCGCCGCCGAGCAGGATCGGCAGGCGACCGTCGGCCAGGGCGCGGTAGTAGGCGTCGTGCACCAGGCAGCACCAGCGGGTGACCTCGGCGAGGTGGCGGTAGCCGTCCACCGGCGGCTGCCAGGGATTGAGGGGGCCGGACAGGTTGCCGCGGTCCTCGACCTCGAGACCCCGGTTGCGGAGGGCGGCGGCGATTCCGGCGACCCTGAGCGCCTCCGGCCCCATCGAGGCACCACGGTGCCCGGCGCCGATGTCGGTGGGCGCCCCGATCAGGGCGACGGGCGGGAGACCGCGCTCGCCCGGGCTCATCGCTTCCACTTGATCGAGCATCCCATCGAGGGGATCTGCTCGATCGCGGTGCGGCCGAGGCGGGCGATCTCGAGCATCGCCTCGACCAGCTCGCGGCGCATCCCGGGCCGCCGCGGCCCGCGGTGCGCCTCGTCGAGCCGGCCGCGGTAGGCGAGCCTGAGGTCCCGGTCGTAGCCGAAGAAGTCGGGCGTGCACACGGCACCGAAGGCGCGCGCCACCGCCTGGCTCTCGTCGACCAGGTAGGGGAAGTCGAAGCCGGCGCGCTCGGCCTGGCGCCGCAATCCCTCCGGAGCGTCCTCCGGGTACTGCGCCGGATCGTTGCTGCAGATGGCCACCGTGCCGATGCCCGCTGCGCGCAGCTCGCGCAGGTCGGCCGGCCAGCCGGTCCTCGATCGCCTGGACGTAGGGGCAGTGCGCGCAGATGAAGGCGACGAGCAGGCCGTTCGGCGCCCCTGAGCTCGTCGCGTGCGCGCATCCGGCCGTCGAGGTCGGGAAGGCGGAAATCCGGGCAGGGCGCGCCGAGCTCGGCCTTCGGCGTGGAGAGCAGCACCATGGGGATGCTCCGGAGCTGGGGCACGACATTCTAGCGCCCGCTCCTTCGGCGCTAAGCTGGAGCCGATGGCTCGGGCACTCCGCACCATGGCGCGGCCGACCGTGCCCGCGAGCGAGGGCTGAGACTCGCCCTCGCGCTCACCCTCGGCTTCGCCGCGGTCGAGGCCCTCGGCGGCTGGCTCGCCGGCTCGCTGGCGCTGCTCGCGGATGCCGCGCACATGCTCTCCGACGGCGCCGCCCTGGCCCTCGCCTGGGGCGCGGCGCGGCTCGCGCTGCGCCCCCCCTCGCCGCGGATGAGCTACGGCTGGCGCCGCGCCGAGACCCTGGCCGCGCTGCTCAACGTCGTCGCCATGCTGGCTCTGGTGGCCGTGATCGCGGAGGCGGCGCTCGCGCGGCTCGAGGCGCCGCGTCCGGTGGCGGGGGAGTGCGGTGATCCTGGTCGCGCTCCTCGGGCTGGGGGTGAATCTCCTGGTGCTCACTCTGCTCGGCAGGGCCGACCGCGGGGCGCTCAACACCCGCGCGGCGCGGCTGCACGTGATCGGAGACCTGCTCGGCATCGCTCGCCGCGCTGCTCGCCGGCGCCATCGTGCTCGCCACCGGCTGGCACGCCGCCGACCCCCTGCTCGGGCTCGCCATCGCCGCGCTGATCGCCTTCTCGGCGCTGCGCCTGCTCGGGGAGGTGCTGGGCGTGCTGCTCGACGCCGTCCCGCGCGGGGTGGATCTCGGCGCGATCGAGGCCGAGATCCGCGCGGTGCCCGGCGTGCTCGCCGTCCATGACCTCCACGTCTGGTCGCTGGCCGGCGACCGGAGGCTGCTCTCGGCGCACGTGGAGATCGCCTCGGAGCAGGGGTGGTCGGAGATGCTCGCCGCTGCTCCAGCGGCGGCTCGCCGAGCGCTTCGGCATCCGCCACGCCACCCTGCAGGCCGAGCCGCCGGCCTACCGCGAGGCGGCCCGCACCGCCTGCGCGGGCTGTCCGCTCGACGACCACGCCCACTGAGCGGGGCGCGCGCCGGTCATCAGGCGGAGCGGCATCATCGGCGTCGGTGCCGACCGGTTTCCGCCGATGCCCCAGCGTCCCTTCCACGTCCTCTTCCTGTGCACCCACAACGCCGCCCGCAGCATCCTCGCCGAGGCGCTGTTCAATCACGAGGCCGCGCGGCGCGGCATTCCCGCCCGCGCCTTCAGCGCCGGCAGCCGGCCGCTGCGGCACGGTCCACCCGCTGGCCCTCGCCGTCCTCGCCGAGGCCGGGATCCCGGCGGCGGATGCGGCGAGCAAGGGGTGGGAGGGCTTCGCCGCGCCCGACGCGCCGGCGATCGATCTCGTCGTCACCGTGTGCGCCGCCGCCGCGGCCGAGCCCTGCCCGCTGTTCCGCGGCCGCGACGGCTCGGCGCCGCCCCACCGCGCCTGGCCCCTGCCGGATCCCTCCGCGGGCGGGGCGGAGGCGTTTCCGCGCCACCCTCGCCGCGGCTGCGGCCGCGGGTCGAGGCGCTGCTCGCGGAGCTCGCTTCGGCAGCCGCTGCCCTAGCGCGGTGTGCGCCGCGAGCGCGAGCCTCGGCGCGCCGCGCGGACGCGCGCCTCAGGCGGCGGTCGCGGCTGCCGCTCAGCCCGCTCCAGGCGGCGGCCACCTCCTCCATCGCGACCGCGGCGACGTGGCCGCCGCGGTGCGGCCCGCCGAGGGCGATCACCGGGCTGCCCGGAGGGGCCACCGGGCGCCAGCGCTCGGGAGTCGGCGTTGCCGAAGAGGACGACCAGCGGCAGGCCGAGGGCCGCGGCGAGGTGCGCCGGACCGGAATCGACCGCGATCATGCTGTGGGCGCGCTCGCACAGCGCCGCGAGCCTCGGCAGCGGCAGCTCCCCGGCCAGCACCCGCACCCGCGGGTCGCCGAGACCGCGGGCGATGCGGCGGGCCAGGCCGCGTTCGCGGGCGACCCCGCAGATCAGCAGCGTGAGGCCCGGCTTCACCGCGAGCAGGGTGCGGCCGAGGCGCACCCAGCGCTCGATCGGCCAGAACTTGGGGTGCTCGCGGGTGGCGAGCAGACCGCGCTTGAGGGTGCGCTTGTTGCCGGGCTGGAAGAGCACGAAGGGCGGCTCGATGCCGCGGGCGGCGAGGAAGGCATCGAGCTCGCGCCGCGCCGCCTCGGGAACCACGAGCCGCGGCACCATCGGCGGCGGGACCGGCAGCGAGGGGGCGGGGTGGGCCGGCGGCGAGCGCTCGGCCACCGCCCGCCACTGCTCGAGCCAGTGCAGCCGCGCCAGGGTTCTCGGGTCGTAGCCCTCGTAGGCATCCACCACCCGCTCGCGGCCGAGGCCGGCGCGGGCGAGCAGCCAGCGGGTCTTCGGGGTGTCGTCGCAGAACCACACCGGCCCCGTGCGCGCGCGCAGCCACGCGACGAGGCGCCACTGCTCCGGGGAGATCCAGTAGGGCCGCCGGCGGCTCGCGATCAGGCGGATCTCGCCGACGTTCGGCTGCCCGGCGAGCAGCTCGCGGGTCCACGGGCCGGAGCCGAGCAGATCCACCGGCCCGCGGTAGCGTTCCGCCAGCCGGTCGATGAACGGCTTGATCAGGACCATGTCGCCGAGCGCCCCGAAGCGCACCACCAGCGGGCGCGCGGGGTCCTCGGGCAGCGCCGGCCAGCGCGCCACGGGCGCTCGCTCAGGGCTCCTGCCCGCGCGCGCGGAACTCGGCCGCCTTCTCCTCGAGGCCGAGGCGTCGCGCCGCCGCCTCGTCGAGGCCGCGGGCGCGGGCGTACTCGCGCAGCTCCCGGGTGATCTCCATGGAACAGAACTTCGGGCCGCACATCGAGCAGAAGTGCGCGCTCTTGTGCGCCTCCTTGGGCAGCGTCTGGTCGTGGAAGGCCTCCGCCCTTTCCGGGTCGAGGGCGAGGTGGAACTGGTCGCGCCAGCGGAACTCGTAGCGCGCCTGGGAGAGCAGGTCGTCGCGCGCCTGCGCCACCGGGTGGCCCTTGGCGAGATCGGCGGCGTGGGCGGCGATCTTGTAGGCGACGATCCCGGCGCGCACGTCCTCGCGGTCGGGAAGGCCGAGGTGCTCCTTGGGGGTGACGTAGCACAGCAGGGCGGTGCCGAACCAGCCGATCATCGCCGCGCCGATCGCGCTGGTGATGTGGTCGTAGCCGGGGGCGACGTCGGTGACCAGCGGGCCCAGGGTGTAGAAGGGCGCCTCCTGGCACCAGGCGAGCTCGCTTGCTCCATGTTGTCGCGGATGAGCGGCATCGGCACGTGGCCGGGCCCCTCGATCATCACCTGCACCTCGTGGCGCCAGGCGATCTCGGTCAGCTCGCCGAGGGTCTTGAGCTCGGCGAACTGGGCCTCGTCGTTGGCGTCGGCGATCGCGCCGGGGCGCAGGCCGTCTCCGAGCGAGAAGGCCACGTCGTAGGCCCGCATGATCTCGCAGATCTCCTCGAAGTGGGTGTAGAGGAAGTTCTCGCGGTGGTGGGCGAGGCACCAGCGGGCGATGATCGAGCCGCCGCGCGAGACGATCCCGGTGACCCGGCCGGCGGTGAGGGGGATGTGGGCGAGCCGGACCCCCGCGTGGATGGTGAAGTAGTCCACGCCCTGCTCGGCCTGCGCGATCAGCGTGTCGCGGAAGACCTCCCAGGACAGCGCCTCGGGGCGGCCGCCGACCCGCTCGAGCGCCTCGTAGATCGGCACCGTGCCGAGCGGGACCGGGCAGTTGCGCAGAAGCCAGGCCCGCGTCTCGTGGATGTCGCGGCCGGTGGAGAGGTCCATCACCGTGTCCGCGCCGTGGCGGATGGCCCACACCATCTTGGCGAGCTCCTCGGCGATCGAGGAGGAGAGCGCCGAAGTGCCGAGGTTGGCGTTGACCTTGGTCAGGAAGGCGCGGCCGATGACCATCGGCTCGAGCTCGGGGTGGTTGACGTTCGCCGGCAGGATCGCGCGTCCGGCGGCGATCTCGTCGCGCACGAACTCGGGGGTCACGGTCGCCGGGAAGCGGACCCCGAAGCCCTCCCCGCGCTGCCGCCGCACCGGCACGCCGAGCTCGGCGAGCCGCTCGCGCAGCAGGTTCTCGCGGATCGCCGCGAACTCCATCTCCGGGGTGACGATGCCGCGGCGCGCGTAGTGGAGCTGGGTGAGGGCGCGGCCCGGCAGGGCGCGCCGCGGGGGCGGCGGGTCGGGGAAGGCGCGCGGGTGGGCGAGACGCGCGCGGGCGTGGGCGGAGCTCGGGCCGGGCAGGGGCTCGCTGTCGCCGCGCTCCTCGATCCAGGGCGCGCGGATCCGCGGCAGCCCGCGGCCGGGGTCGATCGCGGCCTCGGGATCGGTGTAGGGTCCGCTGGTGTCGTAGAGCGGAACCCGGCGGCCGTCGCTGAGCAGAACCTCGCGCATCGGCACGCGGAGGTCGGGGCGGCTGCCCTGGACGTGGATCTTGCGCGAGCCCGGGAGCGGTCGCCGCAGCTCGGGCTCGAGCACCAGGGGGGAGGATTCGGGGAGAGCGGACATCGGCGGCTCCGTTGGCGGATGGGGAAGCGGACGCGCGCCGTGGCGAAGCTCCCTACGCCGGCATGACCCGGATCAGGTTCGAAGGGTCTCTCTCAGCCCGCGCACGGCGGGCACCCCCGCTTCGCCCGCCATTTTGGGCCGCCCCTGCGGCCCTGCCAAGCGCGGCCATGACCTTCGGCCCTTGCCCGCGCTCCCCGTCGGCGTTAGTTTAGGTTGACCTAATATTGCCGTCGGCTCTGCCCTCTAGAATCGCCGGGCTCCACCCCTTCCCGCGTTCCATGGTCTTCGACTTCGACAAGGCCCGTCTCGCCATGATCGAGCAGCAGATCCGGCCCTGGGAGGTGCTGGATCCGCGGGTGCTCGACACCCTGCGCTCGGTGCCGCGCGAGGAGTTCGTGCCGCCCGCGCTGCGCAAGCTCGCCTTCAGCGATCTCGCGCTGCCGCTGCCCCACGGCCAGGTGATGATGCGCCCGGTGGTGGAGGGCCGGATGCTGCAGGCCCTCGCCGTCGAGCCGGACGAGGCCGCGCTCGAGATCGGCACCGGCTCCGGCTTCATCGCCGCCTGCCTCGGCCATCTGGCGCACGAGGCGCTGTCGGTGGAGATCTTCCCCGAGCTCGCCGCCGCCGCCGCCGCGCGCCTCGAGCGCCTCGGCTTCGCCAACGTGCGGGTGCTCACCGCCGACGCGCTCGGCGACTTCGCTCCCGGGCGCCCCTTCGACGCGATCGCGGTGACCGGCGCGGTCGAGCGCGTGCCGCAGCGCTTCCTCGAATGGCTGGCCGCGGAGGGGCGGCTGTTCGCGGTCGAGGGCCGCCCGCCGGCGATGGAGGCGGTGCTCTACCGGCGCCAGGGCGAGCGCGCCTGGCGGCGCGAGAGCCTGTTCGAGACCGAGCTGCCCTACCTCATCGGCGCCGAGCCGAAGCCCCGCTTCACCCTCTGAGACCCGCCCATGCGCGCCCTTGCCCTTGGCCTGCTGCTGCTCGCGAGCCCCTTCGCCACCGGCGCCGATCTCCTCGCCGCCTACGAGGCCGCCCGCGAAAGCGATCCGCAGCTGCGGCTCGCCGACTCCGCGCGGCTCGCCGAGGGCGAGGGCGTGGTCCAGGCCCGCGCCGCCCTGCTGCCCCAGCTCGCGGCCTCGGCGAGCCTGATGCGCTCCTCGAGCGAGGGCGAGCTCGCGGCGGGGGGACGCTTCGAGAGCTCGAGCCGCTCCCGCGACTACGGGATCTCGCTGCAGCAGCTGGTCTACGACCACGCCGCCCTCGCCCGGCTGCGCGCGGCGCGGGCCTCCGCCTCGCGCGCGGAGGCCGAATACGAGGCGGCCCGCAACGGGCTCCTGCTGCGCGTCGCGGAGCGCTACTTCGAGGTGCTCACCGCGGTCGAGACCCTGCTCTCGGCGCGCGCCGAGGAGCGCGCGGTCGGGCGGCAGCTCGAGCAGGCGGAGCAGCGCTTCGCGGTGGGGCTGACGGCGATCACCGACGTCCACGAGGCCCGCGCCCGCTTCGACGCCGCGCGTGCCGCGGCGATCGCCGCGGCCAACGCCCTCGACGACGCCCGCGAGGCTCTCGCCGAGCTCACCGGGCGGGACTTCGAGGACCTCGCGGCGCTCGCCGGAGACCTCCCGGAGCTGCGGCCGGACCCCGAGGAGATGGAGGCCTGGGTGCGGCTCGCGGAGGAGGCGAGCCCCACGCTCCGGGCGCGGCGGCTCGCGGTCGAGGCCGGCGAGGAGGGCGTCGCCGCGGCCCGCGGCGGCCATTACCCCACGCTCAGCCTCGGCGCGAGCTGGCAGGACGACCGCACCCTGCGCGGGCAGATGGGACCCTTCCGGCCCAGCGCCACCGAGTCGGACGGCATCACCCTCCAGCTCCGCATCCCGATCTTCGAGGGCTTCGCGGTGCAGTCGAGGGTGCGGCAGTCCCTGCATCGTCTCGACCAGGCGCGCGACCAGCTGGAGGCGGACCGGCGGGCGATCCTGCGCCAGACCCGCAACGCCTACCGCGCGGTGATCGCCGGGGCCAGCGAGGTCGAGGCGCGGCGTCAGGCGCTGGTCTCGGCGCGCAGCGCCCTCGAGGCCACCCAGGCCGGCTTCGAGGTCGGGACCCGCACCATCGTCGACGTGCTGCTCTCCCAGCAGCAGCTGTTCGCCGCGCAGCGCGAGTACGCCCGAGCGCGGCACAACCTGCTGCTCAACCATCTGCGCCTCAAGACCTCGGCGGGGGTGATCGCGCGCGAGGACCTCGAGGCCTTCAACCGCCTGCTCACCCGGCGCATCCGCCTCGAGCGCCTCGAGGACGAGCCGCCCGCCCCCTGATCGCACGCCGCGACTCCGCCGGTCGCGGCGCCGTCATCGGGGTGCCACGGCACCGTCATCGCGGCGGGTTACACAGACGGCTTCCTCGTCCAGCGGAGGTCCGCCTTGCGTCGCGTCGTCCTCGCCCTGCCCCTCGCCGCCCTCCTTGCCGCGGAGGCCGCGGCCCAGGTGGCGGAGCTGGTCCGCATCGGCGGGCATGCCACCGGTCTCGGCCTCGGCTCGGCCGAGGTGGTGGCCTTCGATCCGGGCAGCCGCCGCGCCTTCCTGGTCAACGGCGTGCAGCCCAGCCTCGACCTCGTCGACCTCTCGGATCCGACGGCGCCGCGCCTGGTCAGGCGGATCCCGATCGCCGGGGGCTCGCCGAACGGCGTCGCCGTCCACCGCGGCCTGGTCGCGGTGGCGGTGCAGGATGCGAATCCGCAGCGGCCCGGCCGGGTCGCCTTCCTCGATGTGGAGGGCGCGCTGCTTCGGGAGGTCGCGGTCGGGGCGATGCCCGACATGGTCACCTTCTCCCCCGATGGCCGCTTCGTGGTGACCGCGGACGAGGGCGAGCCGAGCCCGGATTACGCGGTCGATCCCGAGGGCTCGGTGTCGGTCATCGACCTCGCCCCGGGGCTCGCGCAGGCCACGGCGCGGGTCCTCGGTTTCCGGGAGTTCAACGCCGGGGCGGCGCGGGCGGCGGAGCTGCCGGCGGGGGTACGGATCTTCGGGCCGCGGGCGAGCGTGGCCCAGGACCTCGAGCCGGAGTACGTGGCGGTGGCACCCGACTCGCGCACCGCCTTCGTCGCGCTCCAGGAGAACAATGCGCTGGCCGTGGTCGACCTCGCCGCCGGGGCGATCCTGCGCATCCTCGCGCTCGGCGCCAAGGATCACGCGCTGCCGAACCAGGGGCTCGATCCGAGCGACCGCGACGGGCCGAGCGGCGGCGGCGCCATCCGCATCCGCAGCGCGCCGGTGCTCGGCCTGTTCCAGCCGGACGCGATCGCGGTGCTGCCGCTGGCCGATGGCGCCTTCGCCGTGCTTGCCGCCAACGAGGGCGACGCGCGCGACTGGCCGGGCTTCAGCGAGGAGCTCCGGGTCGGGGCGACGGCCTACCGGCTCGATCCCCAGCGCTTCCCCAATGCCGCCGCGCTGCGCCAGAACGCCGAGCTCGGCCGGCTGGTGGTCACGAACCGCCTGGGCGACACCGACGGGGACGGCGACTTCGACGCCATCTACGCCTTCGGCGCGCGCTCGATCTCGCTGTTCCACGGCAGCGGCGGCGCCCTGCTGTGGGACAGCGGCGACGAGCTCGAGCGGATCACGGCGCTGGCGAGTCCGCCCCTGTTCAACTCCGAGGGCACGCCGGAGAGCTTCGACACCCGCAGCGACAACAAGGGCCCCGAGCCCGAGGCCCTGAGCGTGGCCTGGATCGGCGGCCGCCGCTACGCCGTAGTCGGGCTCGAGCGCACCGGCGGCTTCCTGGTCTACGACCTCACCGACCCGCTGCGGCCGCTGCTCCTGGGCTACGGTCCGAGCACCGGCGGCGACCGCTCCCCCGAGGTGATCCTCCTCGTCCCGCCCGAGGACAGTCCGAGCCGCCGGCCGCTGCTGCTCGCGGCCCACGAGGTCTCCGGGACGCTCGGGATCTACGAGCTCCGCCTCTGCCGCGGCGCGGCGCCGGCGCCGCCGAGCGCCTTCTGCCCGCGGGAGTCGCGCGGCCGCGCTTTCTGAGCGCTCGCCGCCGACCGGGCCGAGGAAGGCCGCCAAGCGCGGGCGAATCGCCGATCGCCTGCCCCGCGAAGGGCAGGCGGGCGAGCGCGGCCTCAAGTGCCGCCGCCTCGTCCGGGACCAGCTCGAAGCCAACCAGCACGCGGCCGTCGGCCGCGCCGTGGTTGCGGTAGTGGAAGAGCGTGATGTTCCAGCGCTCGCCGAGGCCCTCGAGGAACTGCAGCAGCGCGCCGGGGCGCTCCGGGAAGCTGAACCGGAAGAAGCGCTCGCGCAGCCCGGGCGGGGCCCGCCCCCCGATCAGGTGGCGCAGGTGGAGCTTGGCGATCGCGTCCTCGGTGAGGTCGCGCGCGGCGTAGCCGGCCGCGGCGAGGCGGCCGGCGATGGCGGCGCGCTCGCCGGGCCCGGCGATGCGCAGGCCGAGGAAGACCCGCGCGCGCTCGGGATCGGCGTAGCGGTAGTTGAACTCGGTGAGCGCCCGCGGCCCGAGGGTGCGGGCGAAGGCGAGGAAGGCCCCGCGGCGTTCGGGAATCTCGACCGCGAACAGCGCCTCCTCGCCGCTGCCGAGACTCGCGCTCTCGGCCACGTGCGCCAGGCGCTCGAAGGCGATGTTGGCGCCGCTCACCACCGCCGCCAGGGTGAGCCCGCGCTCGGGCCGGCGCGAGGCCCAGGCGAGCAGTCCCGGCGACGCGCGAGCGCCCCGGCCGGCTCGACCAGGGTGCGGGTGTCCTCGTAGAGCGCGCGGATCGCCCCGCAGACCTGGTCGTTGTCGACCTGGATCAGCTCGTCGATGCGGTCCCTGAGCAGGGCGAAGGGGAGGCTTCCCACCCGCCGCACCGCGCAGCCATCGACGAAGCTCCCGACGGCGGGCAGATCCACCGGCCGGCCCGCGGCGAAGCGCCGCGGCCAGCGAGGCGGCGTCCGCCGGCTCCACCGCGACCAGGCGCACGTCGGGGCGCACCGCCTTGAGATAGGCGGCGATGCCGGCGGCGAGCCCGCCGCCTCCGACGGGCACGAACAGCGCGTCGAGCGGGCCGGGCTGCTGGGCGAGCAGCTCCATCGCCACCGTCCCCTGGCCGGCGATCACCAGCGGGTCGTCGAAGGGATGGATCAGGCAGGCGCCCCGGCTCTCGGCGAGCATCTCGCCCTGCGCCGCCGCCTCGTCGTAGCCGTCGCCGTGGAGGATCAGCTCGGCGCCGAGGGCGCGCACCGCCTCGACCTTGATCGCCGGCGTGGTCACCGGCATCACGATGGTGGCCTGGATCCCGAGATGGCGGGCGGCGAGCGCCACCCCCTGGGCGTGGTTCCCGGCGGAGACCGCGAGCACGCCGCGCCGGCGCTCCTCGAAGCCCAGCCCCTTCAGCCGGTTGAGCGCGCCGCGCAGCTTGAAGGAGAACACCGGCTGCTGGTCCTCGCGCTTGAGCAGCACCCGGTGGCCGGTCCGGGCCGAGAGCCGCGGCGCGGGATCGAGCGGGCTGCGCCGGCAGAGGTCGTAGACGTCGGCGCGCAGGATCGCCGTCAGCCAGGGATCGCTCGCGCCCGGCGGGGCGAGTCGGGCGGCGGGATCGCGTCTCATGCCGCGGCCGGCAGCTCGGCGAGGGCCAGGCGCACCGCCTCCGCGACCGCGGCGGTGCCGGCGCTGCCGCCGAGGTCGGGCGTCAGCGGTCCCTCCGCCAGCACCCGCTCGACCGCGAGCTCGATCGCCCGCGCCGGGCCCTCGAGGCCGGCGGCGTGGCGCAGCAGCAGCGCCGCGGAGAGGATCGCGCCGAGCGGGTTGGCGCGGTCCCGGCCGGCGAGGTCGGGGGCCGAGCCGTGCACCGGCTCGAACAGCCCGGGGCCGGGCTCGCCCAGCGAGGCCGAGGGCAGCAGGCCGATGGAGCCGGCGAGCAGCGCCGCCTCGTCGCTGAGCACGTCGCCGAACAGGTTCTCGGTGAGGATCACGTCGAAGCGCCGCGGCTCGAGCAGCAGCCGCATCGCCATCGCGTCGACCAGCAGGTGCTCGAGCTCGAGCTCCGGGAACTCCGCGGCGAAGACCGCCGTCACGGTGCGCCGCCACAGCCGCGAGGTCGCGAGCACGTTGGCCTTGTCGACCTGCGTCACGCGTCCGCGCCGCGCGCGCGCGAGCCGGCCGGCGAGGCGGGCGACGCGCTCGATCTCGTGGCGGCGGTAGCGGCACTCGTCGGAGGCCTCCTCGGCGCCCTCCTCCCGGCGGCCGAAGTAGATCCCGGAGCCGAGCTCGCGCACGATGAGCAGGTCGGCCCCGGCCAGCCGCTCGGCCCGGAGCGGGCTCGCCGCGGCGAGCGCCGGGTGGGCGCGGACCGGCCGCAGGTTGGCGTGCAGCCCGAGGGCGGCGCGCAGCGCGAGCAGGCCGCTCTCGGGGCGCTCCCCGCGCTCGGGATCGTCGTAGCGGGGATCGCCCACGGCGCCGAGCAGCACCGCGTCGGCGTCGCGGCAGGCGGCGAGGGTGGCCTCGGGCAGGGCGCGGCCGCAGGCGGCGATGCCCGCGGCGCCGATCGGCCGCTCGTCGAGGCGGAGCCTGACGCCGTGGCGACGGGCGGCGGCCTCGAGCACCCGGCGCGCGGCCTCGAGCACCTCCGGCCCGATGCCGTCCCCGGGGAGGTAGGCGATCCGCAGCTCAGCCATGGGCCCGCTCCCGCTCGTAGCGCTCGATCTCCGGCAGCAGCGCGCACAGCAGCTCGAGCTCGTCGAGGCCCCTCGAGCAGCCGGAGGCGCGCGAAGGGATCGATGGCGAAGGGGATCGGCGCCTCTCCCGGGGGCGAGGATCAGCCGCTCGAGCAGGTCCACCGTGATCTCGCGGCCGGCGTGGCGCGCGAGCCGCGCGATCGGCTCGGGGGGAAGCTCGATCACGAGGAGCCCGTTGCGCAGCGCGTTGGCGCGGAAGATGTCGGCCGCCGCGGGCGTGATGACCGCGCGCACCCCCGCCTCGAGCAGGGCCCAGACCGCGTGCTCGCGGGAGGAGCCGCAGCCGAAGTTGCGCCCGGCGAGGAGGAAGCCGAGGCCGTGCCGGGCGAGGGCGTTCAGCGGAAACTCCGGCCGCGGGCGGCCCTCGGCGTCGTAGCGCCGGTCGTGGAAGGCGTGGCGGCCGAGCCCCGCGCGGGCGGTGGTGGTGAGGAAGCGCGCCGGGATGATCTGGTCGGTGTCGAGGTCGGGCTCCGGCAGATGGAGCAGCGGCGCGGTGAGGCGCACGAAGGGACGGCGGTTCATGCCGCCTCCCGGGCGCCGAGGCCCTCGGGATCGCTGAGCCGGCCAGCCACCGCCGAGGCGGCGGCCACCGCGGGGCTGGCGAGGAGGGTGCGCGCCCCCGGTCCCTGGCGGCCCTCGAAGTTCCGGTTCGAGGTGCTCACGCAGCGCTTCCCGGGCGGGACCACGTCGCCGTTCATGGCGATGCACATCGAGCAGCCGGGCTCGCGCCACTCCGCGCCGGCGGCGCGGAACACCTCGTCCAGGCGCTCCGCCTCGGCGGCGCGCTTCACCGCCTCGGAGCCGGGCACCACCAGCATCCGCACCCCCGGGGCGAGACGGCGGCCGGCGAGCACCGCGGCCGCCGCCCGCAGGTCCTCGAGCCGGCCGTTGGTGCAGGAGCCGATGAACACGAGGTCGATCGGCAGGCCGCGCAGCGGCCGTCCCGGCTCGAGGGCCATGTACTCGTAGGCGCGCCGCAGGCGCGGGGAGTCCGCGGGCGGCAGCGGCTCGTCGAGCCCGGCGCTCTGGCTCGGGTCGGTGCCGAAGCTCACCCGCACCCCGACCTCGGCGGCGGCGAAGCGGTGCTCGCGATCGAAGCGCGCCTCGGGGTCGCTGACCAGGCGCCGCCAGGCGGCCACGGCGGCGGCGAAGGCGGCGCCCTTCGGCGCCCGCGGCCGGCCCTCGAGCCAGGCGAAGGTGGTCTCGTCGGGGGCGATGAGCGCCGCGGGCGAGCCCATCTCGATCGCCATGTTGCACAGGCTCATCCGTCCCTCCATCGACAGCGCGGCGATTCCCTCGCCGCGGAACTCGATCACGTGCCCGGTGCCGCCGTCCGTGCCGAGGCGGTGGATCAGGAACAGGGCCAGGTCCTTGGCCGAGACCCCGGGGCGCAGCCGGCCGGAGAGCTCGATCGCAAGCGTGCGCGGCCGCTCCCGGAACAGGCACTGGGTGGCGAGCACCTGCGCCACCGCGCTCGAGCCGATGCCGAAGGCGAGGGCGCCGAAGGCGCCATGGGTCGAGGTGTGCGAGTCGCCGCACACGATGGTCATCCCCGGCTGGCTGAGGCCGAGCTCGGGGGCGACCACGTGCACGATCCCCCGTCGGCCGGAGCCGAAGCCGAGCAGCTCGATGCCGTGCCGGCGGCAGTTCGCCACCAGGGCCTCGGCCTGGCGCCGCGCGGCCTCGTCGGCGAAGGGGATGGTGCCGTCGGCGGCCGGCGGCAGCGTCGGGGTGGCATGGTCGAGGGTGGCGAGGGTGCGCTCCGGCCGGCGCACGCGGAGCCCGCGCGCCTCGAGCTCGGCGAAGGCCTGCGGCGAGGTCACCTCGTGGATCAGGTGCAGGTCGACGTAGAGCACGGCGGGGGCGCCCCGGGCCGCCGGCCGCACCTCGTGGGCGCGCCAGATCTTCTCGAACAGGGTGGCGGGGCGGCTCATGCCGCGGCCTCCTCGCGGCGGGGGGCGAAGCCCGGGACCGGGTGCAGCCAGCCCCGGCGGTCCTCGGCGCGGCCCCGCACCAGCTCGAAGAAGCGCCGCTGCAGGGCGCGGGTGACCGGGCCGGGACGGCCGTCGCCGACCGGGATCCCGTCCACCGCGCGCACCGGGGTGATCTCGGCCGCCGTGCCGGTGAGGAAGACCTCCTCGGCGGCGTAGAGCAGCTCGCGCGGCAGCGGCTGCTCGGCGACCGGGATCCCGAGCTCGGCCGCGAGCGCGAGCACCGTGTCGCGGGTGATCCCGAGCAGGATCGAGGCCGCCGCCGGCGGGGTGAGCAGCCGGCCCTTGAGCACCAGGAACAGGTTCTCCCCGCTGCCCTCGCTGAGCAGCCCGTCGCGGCCGAGCGCGATGCCCTCGGCGTAGCCGTGGCGCAGCGCCTCCTCCACCACCAGCTGGCTGTTGAGGTAGTGGCCTCCGGCCTTGGCGGCCGCGGGCACGGTGTCGGGGGCGAGGCGCTGCCAGCTCGAGACGCCGACGGCGATCCCGTGCTCGATCCCCTCCTCGCCGAGATAGGCCCCCCAGGGCAGGGCGATCACCGCGCAGTGCACCGGATGGTCGGGACGAGGGCGCAGCCCGAAGCCGCCGGCGCCGCGGAAGGCGATCGGCCGCAGGTAGGCCTCGCGCAGGCCGTTGGCGAGGAGCACCTGCTCGCAGGCGGCGACCAGGGCGGCGCGGTCCCAGGGGAGCGGCAGGCGATAGATCCGGGCCGAGAGCTCGAGGCGCTCGAGGTGCTCGTGGAGGCGGAAGATCGCCGGGCCCCGCTCCCCGTCGTAGCAGCGGATGCCCTCGAAGACCGAGGAGCCGTAGTGCAGGGCATGGGCGGTGACGTGGACCGTGGCCTCGCGCCAGGGCACGAGGCGGCCATCGAACCAGATCGTTTCGGCTTGGGCTTGGCTCATCGGGCGGCGTTGGCGGCGGAGGGAAGGGGGGCGGCGCCACGGAGGCGCTCGATGCGGTTGATGACCTCGAGCAGGGCGAGGGCGCTGGCCTCGAGGATGTCGGTCGAGATCGCCCGGCCGTGCAGGCGCCGCCCCTCGTGCTCGACGGCGAGGCGCGCCTCTCCCTGGGCGTCGGCGCCGCGGGTGAGGGCACGCACCTGGAAGTCGGAGAGCGCGAGCTCGAGGCCGGCGGCGCGCCGGAGCGCGGCGAAGATCGCGTCCACCGGGCCGTCGCCGCTCGCCGCCTCGCGCACGCGGCGGCCGTCGGCGTGGGCGAGCTCGACCACCGCGCTCGGCAGCGCGCCCTGGCCGATGCCGCCCTGCACCGAGAGCGCGACCAGCCGCCAGGGCCCGAGCGCATCGCGCTCGACCCCGAGGGCGAGGGCCTCGAGGTCGGCGTCGAGCACCTCGCGCTTGCGCTCGGCGAGGCGCTTGAAGCGGAGGAAGACGTCCTCGAGCTCCTCCTCCCCGACCGCGATCCCGAGCTCGGCGAGGCGCGCGGCGAGCGCGGCGCGACCGCTGTGCTTGCCGAGCACGATGGTCGAGCGCTCGACGCCCACCTCCTCCGGCCGCATGATCTCGTAGGTCTCGCGGTGGCTGAGGATCCCGTGCTGGTGGATCCCGCTCTCGTGGGCGAAGGCGTTCTCGCCGACGATCGCCTTGTGGCGCGCCACCGGATTGCCGGTGAGCGCCACCAGCAGCCGCGAGGCCGGGGCGAGCCGCTCGCTGCGGATGCCGGTGGAGAGCCCGAAGCGGTCGCGGCGCACCTTGAGCGCCATCGCGATCTCCTCGAGCGCGGCGTTGCCCGCGCGTTCGCCGATGCCGTTCAGCGTGCACTCCACCTGCCGCGCGCCGTTGGCCACCGCGGCCAGGCTGTTGGCGACGGCGAGGCCGAGGTCGTCGTGGCAGTGGCAGGAGAGCACCACCCGGTCGCCGCCCGGCAGCCGCGCGCGGAGGAAGCGGAACAGCGCCCCGTACTCCTCCGGGGTGGCGTAGCCGACGGTGTCGGGCACGTTGAGGATCGTCGCCCCGGCCGCGAGCGCGGTCGCCGAGCGCCTGCGACCAGGAACTCCGGCTCGCTGCGGCTCGCGTCCTCGGCGGAGAACTCGACCTCCTCGACCAGGCGGCGCGCGAGCGCCACGTGCTCGGCGATCGCCTCGAGCGCCTGGGCTCTCGCTCATCCCGAGCTTGTGGCGCAGGTGCAGCGGGCTGGTGGCGAGGAACAGGTGCAGCCGCGGCCGCTTCGCCCGCTCGAGGGCGGCGGCGGCGCGCTCGACGTCTCCCCGGCGGCAGCGGGCGAGGGCGGCCACCGTGGGCTCGCGGACCTCGGCCGCGATCGCCGCCACCGCCGCGGCGTCGTCCTCGCTCGCGGCGGGGAAGCCGGCCTCGATCACGTCCACCCCGAGCTCGGCGAGGGCGCGCGCCAGCGCCAGCTTCTGCCGCCGGTCCATGCTGCAGCCGGGCGACTGCTCGCCGTCGCGCAGCGTGGTGTCGAGGATGGCGACCCGGTCGGCGGGGGCGCTCATGGCCGGACGGCGGCCGGCTCGCCGAAGCTCTGCTGCAGGCAGGCGGCGGTGTAGGCGTCGGGAGCGGCCTCGATCTCGACCGCGAGCACGTCGTAGAGCCGCGCCAGCTGGCGGGCGAGGACCTCGACCGAGCGCTCGCCCGAGAGCGCCACCGCGAGTCCGATCCAGCCGTTCTCGCGGCGGCTCTCGATGCCCTCGATGGCGAAGCCGCGGCGCTCGATGCTGCCGAGGACGCGCAGCACGGCGCCCTCGGCGGGACGCAGGCGCAGGCTCAGGCGGTGGTGCATGGGGGCTTCTCCAGCAGTTGCTCGTGGTTGGGACGGTTGGGGGGAACCAGCGGCCAGACGTTGGCCCTGGGGTCGATCGGCACGTGGAGCAGCGCCGGTCCGGGAGCCTCGAGCCAGGCCCGCAGCCGCTCCTCGGCCTCCTCGCGCCGCGCGAGCGTCGCCGCCCACAGGCCGAAGACCCGGGCGAGGGCGGCGAAGTCGGGGTTGTCGGAGAGGTCGATCTCGCTGTAGCGCTCGCGGTGGAACAGCTCCTGCCACTGCCGGACCATGCCGAGCGCGGCGTTGTCGAGCAGCAGGATCCGCACCGGCAGTCCGTAGCGGCGAAGGGTCGCGAGCTCCTGCACGTTCATCATGAAGGAGCCGTCGCCGGTGACGCAGACCACGGTGCGCGAGGGCTCGGCGAGCTGCGCGCCGATCGCGGCCGGCAGCCCGAAGCCCATGGTCCCGAGGCCCCCGCTGGTGAGGTGCTGGCGGATCGAGCGGTGGAGGCAGTGCTGCGCCACCCACATCTGGTGCTGGCCGACGTCGCAGGTGATGACCGCGTCGGCGGGGAGCAGCTCGGAGAGCCGCCTGAGCAGGCTGGGCGCGTGGACTGCGGATCCCGGTGGTGCCAGCGGTTGCGGCTCGGCCGCCCTGAGCTCGGCGACGCGGCGCCGCCAGGCGGGCGGCGCCGGGCGCGCGCCGAGGGCGGGAAGAAGCCGCGCGAGCTCGCCGCAGAGCGCGACCTCGGCATAGCGCAGCTTCGAGATCTCGCCGGGATCGCGGTCGAGGTGGATCACCTTGGCGCGCGGGGCGAAGGCGTCGAGCCGGCCGGTGGCGCGGTCGTCGAAGCGGGCGCCGACGCAGATCAGCAGGTCGCATTCCTGCACCGCCAGATTGGCGGCGCGGCTGCCGTGCATCCCGAGCATGCCGAGGAAGGCGGGATCGTCACTCGGAATCCCGCCCAGGCCCTTGAGGGTGCTCACCACCGGGATCCCGGTGGCGGCCACCAGGGCGCGCAGCGCTCCCTCCGCGCCGGCGAGGGCCACGCCGTAGCCGGTGTAGAGCACCGGCCGCTCGGCGCGGGCGAGGAGGCGGCGGGCGCGGGCGAGCGCGGAGGGATCGGGCGCGGGGGGCGGGGGATCGGGCAGCGGGCCGGTGCCGGCCGGCGTGACGACGCTGGCGGCGACGTCCTTCGGCAGGTCGATCAGCACCGGTCCGGGACGCCCGCTGCGGGCGATGCGGCAGGCCTCGTGGACGACCGCGGCGAGCTCGCCGGGCCGGCGCACCAGGAAGCTGTGCTTGACCACCGGCAGGGTGATGCCGAAGGTGTCGACCTCCTGGAAGGCGTCGGTGCCCATCAGGGCGGTGGCGACCTGGCCGGTGATCGCGAGCAGCGGCACCGAGTCGAGGAAGGCATCGGCAATGCCGGTGAGCAGGTTGGTCGCCCCCGGCCCGCTGGTGGCGAGGCACACCCCGATCCGGCCCGTGCGGCGGGCGTAGCCGTTGGCGGCCAGGGCCGCCGCCTGCTCGTGACGGACCAGGACATGGCGGATGCGGTGCCCGACAAGGGCGTCGTAGACCGGCATGATCGCCCCGCCGGGATAGCCGAAGACGAGCTCGACCCCCTCGGCGGCGAGGGCGTCGAGCAGGGCCTCGGCCGCGCGGTAGGGCGGGGCGGGGCGCTCGATCACGGCAGGCTCGGCGACCACGGGCGGACCTCGCCTCAGGCGCTGCGGGCGAGCGAGGATGCGGGCGGCGCCTCCTCCCCGGCGAGCCAGTGCATCCGCGCCCGCAGCCGGCGCCCGACCTCCTCGATCGGGTGGGCGAGCTCGCGCTCCTTGAGCAGCCGGAAGCGGCCACGGCCGGCGCGGTGCTCGGCGATCCACTCGCGGGCGAAGCTGCCGTCCTGGACCTCGCGCAGGATCGCCCGCATCCGCTCCCGCACGTGGGCGTCGATCACCCGCGGGCCGCGGCTGAGATCGCCCCACTGGGCGGTCTCGGAGATGTAGCGGTGCATTCGCGCCAGTCCGCCCTCGTGCAGCAGGTCGACGATCAGCTTGAGCTCGTGCAGGCACTCGAAGTAGGCGACCTCGGGCTGGTAGCCGGCCTCGACCAGGGTCTCGAAGCCGGCCAACACCAGCTCGCTCATGCCGCCGCAGAGCACGGCCTGCTCGCCGAACAGGTCGGTCTCGGTCTCCTCGCCGAAGCTGGTCTCGATCACCCCGCCGCGGGTACCGCCGATGGCCTCGGCGTAGGCGTAGGCCCGCGCCCGCGCCTCGCCGCTCGCGTCGTGCTGCACCGCGAGCAGGCAGGGCACGCCGCGGCCGGCCTCGAACTCGCGCCGCACCAGCGCGCCCGGACCCTTGGGCGCGACCAGCACCACGTCCAGGGTCTCGGGGGGCACGATCTCGCCGAAGTGGACGTTGAAGCCGTGGGCGAAGAGCAGCGCGGCGCCGGGCCGCATCCGCGGCGCGAGGAGCTCGCGCCACAGCGCGGGCTGGGCGAGATCGGGAGCGAGCAGGGCGACCAGGTCGGCCCGTGCCACCGCCTCGGGTCCCGCCGGCTCGAAGCCGTCCGCGAGCGCCCGCTCGCGGCTCGGCCCCGGGCGCACCAGCACCTCGACGGCGTGGCCGCCGTCGCGCAGGTTGAGGGCCTGGGCCCGGCCCTGGCTGCCGTAGCCGACGATCAGGATCCGGGCGCCGTCGAGGGCGTGGTGCAGTCGTTGGGGCTTCACGCTCATGCTTCGGTCCTCGGCGAGGGAAAGGCGGTGACCGCGCCGGTGGCGGCGGAGGAGACGCAGGCGGCATAGCGGGCGAGCGCGCCGGCTGGCGGCGGCGGGCGCGGCGGGCGCCATGCCGGGGGACGCGCGGCGAGATCGGCGGCGGTCTCGAGCCGGCCGCTGGCCGCGTCGATCAGGATCGGATCGCCGTCGCGCAGGCGGGCGATCGGCCCGCCGAGCGCCGCCTCGGGGCAGACGTGCCCGACCATGAAGCCGTGGGTGGCGCCGGAGAAGCGGCCGTCGGTGACCAGGGCGACCTCGCCGCCGAGCCCCTGTCCGACCAGGGCGGCGGTGACGGCCAGCATCTCGCGCATCCCGGGGCCACCCACCGGGCCCTCGCCGCGGATCACCACCACCTCGCCGGGACGGATGGCGCGCGCCTGCACCGCAGCGAAGGCCGCCTCCTCGCCGTCGAAGACGCGCGCCGGGCCGGCGAAGCGCTCGCCGCCGCGCGGCAGCTTGAGCACCGCGCCCTCGGGGGCAAGGTTGCCGCGCAGGATGACGAAACCGCCGCGGGGAGCGAAGGCCCGTCCCGGCGGGGCGATCACGGTCTGGCCCGGGGCCTCCTCGGCGGCGGCGGCCTCCTCGGCGAGCCGCCGCCCGCTGACCGTGGGCGCGTCCTCGATCAGCCCCGCCTCGAGCAGGCGCCGCGCCAGCAGCCGCGCCCCGCCGGCGCGCCACAGCTCCGGGGCGGTGTGGCGCCCGGTGGGCCTGAGGTCGGCGATCACCGGCGTGCGGCGGGCGATGGCGTCGATCTCGTCCGAGCCCGAACGGCACCCCGGCCTCGCGCGCGATCGCGAGCAGGTGCAGCACGGCGTTGGTCGAGCCCGCGGTCGCGACCACCGCGGCGAGGGCATTGCGGAAGGCGCGCGGGTCGAGGAAGGCGCGGGCGCTCCGGCCCTCGCGGACGAGCGCCATCACCATCGCGCCCGCACGCTCGGCCGCCGCCGGCTTCCCCGGATCCGCCGCCGGGATCTCGCTCTCCGCCATCGGCGCGAGGCCGAGGAAGGCGAGCGCGAGGGCCATGGTGTTGGCGGTGAACTGTCCCGCCGCAGGCGCCGGCGCCGGGGCAGGCGGCGCGCTCGATGGCCGCGAGCTCCGGCTCGCTCGATGCGGCCGGCGGCGAGCGCCCCCACCGCCTCGAAGACCTCCTGGATGGTGATCTCCCGCCCGCGGTGGCGCCCGGCGGCGATGCTGCCGCCGTAGAGCACGAGTCCCGGCCGGTCGAGCCGGGCGAGGGCCATGGCGGCCGCCGGCAGGGTCTTGTCGCAGCCGACGATCGCCAGCAGCCCGTCGAGGCCGTGTCCGAGGGCGGCGAGCTCGATCGAGTCGGCGATGGTCTCGCGCGAGACCAGGGAGGCGAACATCCCGGGCGTGCCCATCGCGATCCCGTCGGTGACCGCGATCGTGCCGAACTCGAAGGCGGTTCCGCCGGCGGCCTCGATCCCGCGCCGTGCCGCCTCGGCGAGCAGGCGATGGTTGAGGTTGCAGGGGGAGACGTCGGAGTAGGCGTGGAAGACACCGACGAAGGGGCGGGCGAGCGCCTCGTCGTCGCGGCCGGTGGCGCGGAGCATCGCCCGCGCCGGGGCTCGTTCGGGTCCGCGTTTGATGCGCTCGCTGTGCATGGGGCTCGGGCCGGCGAAACGAAAAACCCCGCGTCGGGGATCCGGCGCGGGGTTCTTCGGTGCCTTGCGTTCTCGTTCGGAGGGCCTAGGTCACCGTCCCGCGCTGGCCGCGGCCGATAAGGACGAGGACGACGAGCCCGCCGACGCGGCCGGAGGCGGCAGCGACGCGGAGGGTGCTCGTCGGGACGGTGGACATGGCCGCGATGCTGTACCGCAGCACGAAGCCCTGTCAAGCCCCCCGTCGCGGCGGTGGGGGTCCGGCTGGGCGCGTGACCGCACTTGACAGGACCGCGGGCGCGCGGCTTGACTCGCCCTTGTGCGGTCGCAGCATCGGCCGCGCTTCGGGCTCTCGTCGGGGAAACGGCAGTGGCGGCGACCGGGGCGGGCGCGGAAGCGCCCGTGGTGCACAAGTTCGGCGGTTCGAGTCTCGCCGACGCGGCGCGCATCGCCCGCGCGGTGGCGCTGCTCGGCGAGGCGCAGCCGCTGATCGTGGTGGTCTCGGCGCTCGGGGGCACCACCGACCGGCTGATCGCCGCTGCGCGCGCCGCAGCCGCGCGCGATCCCTCCTGGCGGGAGCGGCTCGAGGCGCTCGCGGTGCGCCACCGCGAGGTGGCGGAAGGCCTGCTCGCGGAGCGCGGGCGGGCGGAGCTGCGTCGCCTTCCTCGATGACGAGTTCGCGCGCCTCGAGCGGCTCCTTGCCAGCGCCGAGATCCTCGGCGACGCCAGCGGCCCCCTGCTCGAGCACGTCCAGGGGCTCGGCGAGCCGTGGTCGGCGCGCCTCTTCGCCGCCGCCTGGGCGGAGCGCCAGCCCGGGGTCGAGGTGCTGGACGCCCGCGAGGTGCTGGTGGTCGATCCCGGAGAGACCGGTCCGGCCCTGGACTGGGCCGAGAGCGAGCGGCGCCTCCGCGCCTGGCGCGGGCTCCACCCCGGTCCGCGGGTGGTGGCCACCGGCTTCGTCGCCGCCGACCGCGCGGGCCGCGCCACCACCCTCGGCCGCAACGGGAGCGACTACTCCGCGGCGATCCTCGCGGTGCTCGCCGGGGCCCGCGAGCTCGTGATCTGGACCGACACCGACGGGGTGATGTCCGCCGATCCGCAGCTCGTGCCGGAGGCCCTGAGCCTGCCGGCGCTGAGCTACGAGGAGGCCTGCGAGCTCGCCTACTTCGGGGCCAAGGTGCTGCATCCGCGTACGCTCGGCCCGGCGCTGCGCGCGGGCCTGCCGGTGGTGATCCGCAACAGCCTGCGTCCGGAGCACCCCGGGACCCGGATCGGGGCCGCGCCCGGCCCGGCACCGGGGCCGGTGCGGGGACTCAGCCTGAGCCGCGGACTCGCCCTGCTCGAGCTCACCGGCACCGGCATGATGGGGGTGCCGGGGACGGCGGAGCGCATGTTCGGCGCGCTGCACCGCGCCGGGGTCTCGGTGGTGATGATCTCGCAGGGCTCCTCCGAGCACTCGATCTGCTGCCTGGTGCGGGCCGAGGAGGGAGAGCGCGCGCGGGCGGCGGTGACGAAGGCCTTCGCCCTCGAGCTCGCCGGGCGGCGAGATCCAGGCGGTGCGCCTCGCGCCGGGGGTGGCCGCGCTCACCGCGGTGGGCGAAGGGATGGCGGGCACCCCGGGGGTCGCGGCGCGGCTGTTCTCGAGCCTGGCCCGCGCCGGCGTGAACGTGCGCGCGATCGCCCAGGGCGCCTCCGAGCGCAGCATCTCGGCGGCCGTGGCGGAGGCCGACGCGGTGAAGGCGCTGCGCGCCGCCCACGCCGGCTTCTGGCTCTCGCCGACCACGATCTCGCTGGGGGTGATCGGACCGGGCCAGGTCGGCCGCGCCTTCATCGCCCAACTGCTCGCCGCCGCCCCCGGGCTCCGCGAGCGGGCGGGGCTGGAGCTGCGGCTGCGGGCGGTGGCGGGCTCGCGGCGGATGTGGCTGGCCGAGCGGGGATTCGCCGCCGGGGACTGGCCGCGCCCGACGCAGGAGGAGGGCTGGCCGACGGCGCTCGAGCGGCTCGCCGAACACGTCCGCGCCGAGCACCTGCCGCACGCGCTGATCGTCGACTGCACCGCCAGCGCCGAGCTCCCCGAGCGCTACGCCGGCTGGCTCGAGCGCGGCATCCATCTGGTGACGCCGAACAAGCACGCCGGCAGCGGGCCGCTCGCCCGGCTCGAGGCGATCCGCGCCGCGGCCCGTCGCGGCGGCGCGGCCTTCCGCCAGGAGGCCACGGTCGGCGCCGGCTTGCCGGTGATCCAGACCCTGCGCGACCTGCTCGACACCGGCGACCGCCTGATCGCGATCGAAGGGCTGCTCTCGGGGACGCTTGGCCTGGCTGTTCTCGGCCTTCGACGGCCAGCGCGCCTTCTCGGCGCTGCTCGCCGAGGCCCGCGCCCGCGGCTACACCGAGCCCGATCCGCGCGAGGACCTCTCCGGCCGCGACGTCGCCCGCAAGCTGGTGATCCTCGCCCGCGAGGCCGGGCTGCCCCTCGAGCTCGCCGAGGTCGCGGTGGAGGACCTGGTCCCCCCCGAGCTCGCGGCGCGGCCGCTCGCGGAGTTCCTCGCCCGCGCCGGCGAGCTCGACCGCCCCTTCGCGGCGCGCTGGCGTGCCGCGGCGGCGCGCGGCCGGGTGCTGCGCCACCTCGCGCGTCTCGATGCCGAGTCCGGGCGGGCCGAGGTGCGGCTGGTCGAGCTCGAGCCCTCCCATCCGGCGGCGCTGGCCGCGGGCAGCGACAACCTGGTGCGCTTCGTCACCGCCCGCTACCGCGAGCAGCCGCTCGTGGTGCAGGGGCCCGGCGCGGGGCCGGAGGTCACCGCGGCCGGGGTCTTCGCCGACCTGCTGCGGATCGCGGCCGGCCTGGGGGCGCGGCTGTGAGGGCGGAGGCCTGGGCGCCGGCCTCGGTCGGCAACGTGGCGGTGGGTTTCGACCTGCTCGGCCACAGCCTCGCCGGTCCGGCCGACCGGGTGCGCGTGGAGCGGATCCCCGCCCCGCGGGTCGAGATCCGCGCCATCCGCGGCGCGGGGGCCTCGCTCCCCCGCGATCCCGCCCGCAACACCGCAGGGGCGGCGCTGATCGCGCTGCGCGAGGCGCTCGGGCTGCCCTTCGGCTTCGCCCTCGAGATCGACAAGGGGATCCCCTTCGCCGCCGGACTCGGCGGCAGCGCCGCCTCGGCGGTGGCCGCCCTGGTCGCCGCCAATGCCCTGCTCGAGCGGCCGCTGCCCCGCGCCGCGCTCTATCCCTTCGCGGTGGCGGGCGAGGAGGTGGCGAGCGGCGGGCGGCACGGCGACAACGTCGGGCCGATGCTGCTCGGGGGGCTGGTGCTCGCCGGCCGCGATCGCCTGGTGCCGCTGCCCCTGCCCTGGCCGCTGTGGTGCCTGGTGCTGCGCCCCTCCCTCGCACTGGAGACGCGGCGCGCGCGGACGGTGCTCGCCGCGCCCTACGCGCTCGCCGACTTCACCGCCCAGAGCGAGCGCCTGGCCCTGTTCCTGCTCGGCCTCGAGCGCGGCGACCTCGAGCTGCTGCGCGCAGGCTTCGCCGACCTGCTGGTCGAGCCGCGGCGCGCGCCGCTGGTGCCCGGCTTCGCGCAGGTCCAGCGCGCCGCGCTCGCGGCGGGGGCGCTCGGGGCCAGCCTCTCCGGGGCTGGGCCCAGCGTCTTCGCCTGGTTCCTCGGTCGCGCCGAGGCCGAGGCGGCGCTGCCGGCGATGCGGGCCGCCTTCGCCGAGGCGGGGCTCGCGAGCGAGCCCCTGCTCTCGCCGGTGGCCGGGCCCGGCCGCGGAGCTCGTGGCGTGCGCTGCCTGAGCACTCGCGCTCGGGCGCCGGCCGTGCCGATCGCGGAGGCCCTGCTCGCCGGCCTCGCGCCGGATGGTGGGCTCTACGTCCCGGAGCGCCTGCCGCAGCCTCGCGCCGGCGGCAGCGGCGGCGGCGACCGCGACTCGACCAGCTCGCGGCGCGCCTGCTCGCGCCCTTCTTCGCGGCGGACCGGCTCGGCCCGGAGCTGCCCGCGATCTGCCGCGAGGCCTTCGCCTTTCCGGCGCCGCTCCGGCCGCTGGACGGGGAGAGCTTCCTGCTCGAGCTTTTCCACGGGCCGACCGGCGCCTTCAAGGACTTCGCGGCGCGCTTCCTCGCCGCCGCCTGGCGGCGGCTGCGCGCTCCGGGCGAGGAGGTTCTGCTGCTGGTCGCGACCTCGGGCGACACCGGGGCGGCGGTGGCCGACGCCTTCCACGGCCTCGCCGGCTTCCGGGTCGCGGTGCTCTACCCCGAGGGGCGGGTGAGCCCGCGTCAGGCCGCCCACCTCGAGGGCTTCGGCGGCAACGTGCGCTGCTTCCGGGTGGCCGGGAGCTTCGACGACTGCCAGCGCCTCGCCCGGAACCTGCTCGCCAGTCCCGGGCGCGCCCCGCCCGGAACCCGCCTGAGCTCGGCGAACAGCATCAGTCTCGGCAGGCTGCTGCCGCAGCTCGTCTACCACGCGGCGGCGGCCCTCGCGCACTGGCGCGAGCGGCGGCAGCCCCTCGGCCTCGTCGTGCCCACCGGGAACCTCGGCAACGCGCTGGCCGCGGTGATCGCGCGGGCGATGGGCCTGCCCATCGGCACCATCGTCCTCGCCGTCAACGAGAACCGCACGCTCGCCGAGTTCCTGGGCGGCGGCGCCTACCGTCCGCGCGCGGCCGTGCCCACCCTGGCCAGTGCGATGGACGTCGGGGCGCCGAGCAACCTCGAGCGACTCCGCCACTGGTTTCCCGACCCGCGGGCGCTGCGCGCGGGACTCGCCGCCGAGGCGGTGGCCGACGAGGAGATCCGCCAGGAGATCGCGCGCGCCGCCCGCGAGCATGGTCTCGCCGTCTGCCCGCACACGGCCGCCGGGCTGCGGGTCGCTGAGGCGGCTCCGCGCTGCCGGCGAGCGCGCCCCCTTCGCGGTGGCCGCGACCGCGCACCCGGCCAAGTTCGCGGAGATCGTCGAGCCGCTGATCGGCGAGGCGGTGCCCGTGCCCCCGGCACTTGCGGCGGCCTGGCGCCGTCCGCCGCGGGCGGAGCGCTTGGAGGCGACTCCGGAAGCCCTCCGCGCTGCCCTCGGCCTTCAGTAGACCCGCGCCTCGGCCTGGATGAAGGCGAAGAAGAACACCGCGTTGGGGTCGGCCTGGACCTGGTGGAGCTCGCGCTTCATCCCCTCGACCACCGCCTCGGTGACCCGGCCATGCGCCAGCAGCTGGTCGGCGGCCGAGAGCAGCAGCTCCTCCCAGAAGGCGATCATCGCCTTGCGCCGCTGCGGTTCGCGGTTGTCGAGGTGGAAGCTCTTGACCCGGGTGATGACCTGGCGGTAGCCGGTGGCGAGGAGCAGATTGCCGAGCTTGGCGCCGATGAAGGGATCGCCCCCGCTCTCGTACTGGAAGTCGTTGAAGGCGGTCCAGTACTGGACCAGGTTCGGCGAGTAGGGATCGAGGAAGAAGCTCGCGTTCAGCACCTCGGTGACGAAGATCGGCGAGCCCGGGGCGAGCACCCGGCGGCACTCGGCCAGCACGCTCGCGGGCCGCGGCACGTGCTCGAGGATCCAGCACAGGAAGGCGCCGTCGAAGCTGCGCGCCTCGAAGGGGAGGTCCGCGGCATCCGCCTGCCTGAGCTGATAGCGTCCCCGGCACCAGGGCAGGGCCTCGAGGTGCTCGCGGGCGGCGGCGAGCTGGCGCTCGGAGCGGTCGATCCCGGTCACCCGCAGGTCGGGGAAGCGCCGCAGCAGGATCTCGGTCTGCGCCCCGACCCCGCAGCCGACCTCGAGCAGCTCGCGGCAGTCGCTGAAGTCGATGTCGCGGAAGACCAGGGACTCGACCAGGCGCGCCTGCTTGCGCAGACGCATCTGCTCGGCCGTGGAGAAGCCGTGGATGTAGGGGAACTCGGGGCTGCTCATGGCTTCAGGCGGCGAGCGGAAGCATGCCCAGGGCACGGGTCGCGGCGGCGTGCTGCGCCTCCGGGGTGGTGGCGGCGAGGGCCTCGCGGCGAAGCTCCGGGGCGACGCCGACGCCGGCGAGATACCAGGCGAGGTGCTTGCGGGCCGCGAGCACGCCCTGCTCGCGCCCGTAGTGGCGGTGGATGGCCTCGAGATGCTCCGCGATCCAGGCCGCCACTGCGCTCGCGGGAGGCGGGGGCAGGCGGCTGCCGGTGGCGAGGAAGTGCGCGATCTCGCGGAAGATCCACGGCCGCCCCTGGGCGGCGCGGCCGATCATGAGGCCGTCGGCGCCGGTGCGGGCGAGAACCTCGCGCGCCTTCTCCGGGCCGTCGATGTCGCCGTTGGCCCACACCGGCAGCCGCACCTCGGCCTTGATCGCGGCGATGGTCTCGTACTCGGCGGAGCCGAGGAAGCGGTCCTCCCGGGTGCGGCCGTGCACGGCGAGCGCGGCGATGCCGGCCTGCTCGGCGATGCGCGCGATGCGCAGGCCGTTGCGCTGCGCGCGCGAGTAGCCGGTGCGCATCTTGAGGGTGACCGGCACCGGCACCGCCGCCACCACCGCCTCGAGGATTCGACCCACCAGCGCCTCGTCGCGCAGCAGGGCGGAACCGGCCTCGCGGTGGCACACGCGCTTCGCGGGACAGCCCATGTTGAGATCCACGATCTGCGCCCCCTCGTCCACCGCGGCGCGCGCGGCCGCGGCGAGCTCCGCGGGCTCCACCCCGAGGAGCTGCACCGCGCGCGGTCCCGGCTCGCCGCGCTGGTCGCGGCGCCGCCGCGACAGCGGGGTCGCGCGCAGCCGCGGCTCGGCGCTGGTCATCTCCGCCACCGCGTAGCCCGCCCCGAGCCGCCGGCAGAGCAGGCGGAAAGGCTTGTCGCTGATCCCTGCCATCGGGGCGAGCGCGAGCGGAGGGTCGATGCGATGGGGGCCGATCTGCATGGGTCTGGGCGCGGCGGGGCCGGACATTCTCGCCGAAGCCACCCCTCAGCCGGGCGCGAGCTCCTCGCGCCGGGGCATGGCCGAGGCCGCGCCCTCACGTCCGATCTTGAGCGCCGCCGCGCGCTGGGCGAAGGCGACCGCCTCGGCCAGCGGGCGGCCGGGGCGCAGGTCGAGGAAGGCGGCGAGCGCGCCGGCGAAGGCATCGCCCGCGCCCACCGTGTCCACCACCCGCGGCGCGGCTGCCGCCGGCTGCCGGTAGCAGGGGACGGCGTCACCGTGCCGGATCTCCCCGTGGGAGACGAAGACGCCCTCCGCGCCGAGGGTGAGCAGCACGGTCCCGGGGGCCAGCCGCCGGCAGAGGGCGTGAAGCGCCTCGTCGGCCAGGGAGGGAAGCTCGCCGGGGTCTGGCGCCGTCTCGCCGCGGGCGCGGAGCAGCGCGCCCAGCTCCTCGGCGTTGGGCTTGAGGATCGCGGCCGCGGCGAGGAGCTCGGGTGTCGAGCCGCGTCACCACCGGCGCGGGATCGAGGATGGTGAGCGCCCCGAGCGCGCGGCCGCGCGCGAGGGCGGCGTGGACGGCGGCGGGCGGGATCTCGAGCTGGGTGAGCAGCACCCTGGGCGGCGGCCGGGCCTCGAGGGCGGCGGCCACGTCCTCCGCGCGAAGCTCGAGGTTGGCGCCGGCGGCGACCGCGATCAGGTTGCGTCCCTCCGCGTCGAGCAGGATGCCGGCGGTGCCGGTGGGCCGAGTCCCCTCGACCCAGCGCGCGGCGATGCCCTCCGCCGCGGCGAGGCGGCGCGCCTCGGTGCCGGCGGCGTCGCGCCCGATGGCGGCGAGCAGGGCCACCTCGGCACCGAGCCGCGCGGCCGCCACCGCCTGGTTGAAGCCCTTGCCGCCCGGACCCTCTCGGTAGAGCGCCGGGAGCGTCTCTCCCGGCCGCGGCAGGCGCTCCAGCGCGAAGACCCGGTCGAGGTTGAAGCTGCCGACGACGAGGACGCTCATCCGCCGCCGAGACCGTGCAGCACCCCGGCGATGGTCGCGGTCATGAAGGTGACCAGGCTGCCGCCGAGCACCGCCTTGAGGCCGAAGCGCGCGAGGTCCTGGCGGCGCTCGGGGGCGATGCCGCCGATGCCGCCGATCTGGATCGCGATCGAGGCGAAGTTGGCGAAGCCGCAGAGGGCATAGGTGGCGATCAGTCGCGACTCGGGGCTGAGCTCTGCCGCCTTCTCGGCGAGCTGGGTGTAGGCGACGAACTCGTTCAGCACCACCTTGACGCCGATCAGGCCGCCGATGGTGTCCGCCTCCTGCCACGGCACTCCGATCAGCCAGGCGAGCGGGGAGAGCAGCAGGCCGAGCAGGGTGGAGAGATCGGTCGGCCTCCCCAGCCAGGCGGCGAGCCCGGTCGCCTCGCCGAGCCAGGTGAGCGGGGCATTGAGCAGCGCGATCAGGGCGATGAAGGCGAGCAGCATCGCCCCCACGTTGAGCGCGAGCCTGAGCCCGTCCGCGGCCCCCGCGGCGGCGGCGTCGATGACGTTGGCGGTGCTGCGCTCGATCTCGATGCGCACCCGGCCCAGGGTGAGCGGCTCCTCGCGCTCGGGCTCGAGGATCTTGGCGATCACCAAGGTGGCGGGTGCGGCCATGATGCTCGCGGTGATCAGGTGCTTGGCGTAGAAGGCCTGCTGTGCCGGGTCGGAACCGCCGAGCATCATCACGTAGGCGCCGAGCACCCCCCCGGCGATGGTGGCCATGCCGCCCACCATCAGGGTGAGCAGCTCCGATTGGGTCATTCGTGGCACGTAGGGCTTGACCACCAGTGGCGCCTCGGTCTGGCCGATGAAGGCGTTGGCGCACACCGACAGGGTCTCGGCGCCGGAGACGCGCATCAGCTTGGTGATCACCCAGGCCATCCCCTCGACCACCCGCTGCATGATCCCGAGGTGGTAGAGCACCGCCATGAAGCTGGCGAAGAAGATGATCGTGGGTAGCACCTGGAAGGCGAAGACGAAGCCGAGGCTCTGCCCGCTCGCGAGCTCGCCGAAGATGAAGCGGGATCCCTGCGCGGTGAAGCCGAGCAGGGCGACGAAGCCCTCGGAGAGGGCACCGAAGATCCGCGCGCCGAAGGGCGTGAGCAGCACGAAGGCAGCGAAGGCGAGCTGCAGCGCCATCCCGACCGCCACCAGCCGCCAGTCGATCCGCCGACGGTCCGCGGAGAAGGCGACGGCGATGGCGATCAGCACGGCGAGGCCGAGCATCCCGAAGAGCACGCGCGCCATCCGCGAAGACCCCCGCGCAGCCGAGGCCGGGGAAGGCTAGAGCAGGGTGGAGGGAGCGGGCAAGGGCGCGGCGAGCGGGGCCCGTCGCCGTCGTGGCAGCGGCATCGCAGGCGCTGCGGGCGGTCTTCCTCGAGCAGATGGAGGAAGCGGTGCTCCCCGTGGTCGACCGTGATCACCGATCCGGCCCCCGGGAAGGCGCTGCCGCTCGGGTTTGCCGATGCCGCGGAAAGGGTCGCGCCGCGTCCCGTCAGTCGGAGAAGCCCTTCCGCAGTTCCCGCATCGTCAACCTCCCGGCGCTCGAGTCCGAGCACGCGGGATGGAGGACGCCCGGCCGCGAGGTCCGGCGCGGCGACGATGCCGGCCTCTTCGGCCGACTCCTGCGCTGCTCCGGGCGGCTGCGGCGCCGGTCGTCGCCGCGGGACCACGAGCGAGAGCGGCTGCGGGGGCGCGAGCGGGCGCGGCAGATCGCGGAGAGCGGGTGTCGCGTGGGACGGGAGGAGGAAGAGCAGCGCGACCGGCCGCAGTCCGCTGCGGAGTTCCGCGGCGGCGACCAGGGCCGCGCTCCCGCCCCTTCGCCGAGGGATCGGGAGCGGCCTCCGATCGTCCGCCGCGCGTACGGGCGGCAGCTTGAGCCGGGCTCGGCCATAGCTCACGGCAGTCTCGTCCGGCATCGGTGGCATCTTCGGATTTGGACAGCGTCTCCGTACGGCGGATGTCGCCGAGCGCGGCCAGGGAGCGGACTGACCGTGGGCAGCGCCGGTCGGGGCTCAACCGACCAGCATCAGCACCCCCACTCCGGCGAAGACCAGGGCGGCGATGGTGGCGATCAGCCGCCTCGGCAGGCGGGCGGCATAGCGCGCCCCGAGCCAGAGCACCGGCAGGTTGGCGGCGAGCATCGCCGCGGTGGCGCCGGCGGCGACCGGGAGCACGCTCCTGCGCTCCAGCGCGAGCAGGCCGCTCGCCATCTGGGTCTTGTCGCCGAGCTCGGCGAGCAGATACACGCCCGCGGCGGCGAGGATCATGGCCAGCGGGCGGCGGGCCGTCGGGGCGACATCCTCCGCCGGCTCCTCGTCGTCGCGCTGCAGGAGCAGCCACAGCCCGCCGCCGAGGAAGGCGAGGCCGGCGAGCCGGCTCGCCCACTCCGCGCTGAGCAGCCGGCCGAGGCCGAAACCGAGGCCGCTCGCGGCGAGGTGGCTGAGCGCGCTCGCGAGCAGCAGGCCCAGGGCGATGGGCGCGGCGCGGCGCCAGCGCGCGGCGAGGAGCAGGGTGAGGAGCTGGGTCTTGTCGCCGAGCTCGGCGAGGAAGACCAGGGCAAAGGCGACGAGCGTCGTCTCCATCGGGAGCGTCCGCCGGATGCCGAGCCCACACGAGACAGGGCGACGGCATCCGGCGGAGCGCCACCCCGCCTCGCGGTCTCGCCGGATGCTGGCACCGTCCGCGCCACGGGCGAACCCGAGCGTGTTGACGCGGACCCCCGCTGGGGGCGGGTCGGCTACTCCCCGTGAGGAGGGTCGGCATCGTAGCCGCAGCCGCTACACTCGGCAAGTTCCGCCCGGGAGGATCCCGATGCTCTACCGCCGACTCGGCCGCTCCGGTCTCAGGCTCTCCGCCCTGTCCTTCGGCGCCTGGATCACCTTCGGCAGCCGCATCGGTCTCGCCGAGGCGCGGGAGATGCTGGCGCTGGCCTACGACCGCGGGGTCAACTTCTTCGACAACGCCGAGGTCTACGCCCGCGGCGAGGCCGAGCGGATCATGGGGCAGGCGCTGGCCGACCTCAGACTGCCGCGCGACGGCTACTGCGTCTCCAGCAAGGCCTTCTTCGGTGCCGTGGAGCAGCCACGCCCGACGCAGCACGGGCTGTCGCGCAAGCATCTCGTCGAGGCCTGCCATCAGGCCCTCGCCCGGCTGCGGGTGGAGCACCTCGACCTCTATTTCTGCCACCGGCCCGATCCCGAGGTGCCGGTGGAGGAGATCGTGGTCACGCATGGACCTGCTCGTGCGCCAGGGCAAGGTGCTCTACTGGGGCACCTCGGAATGGCCGGCGGCGGCGATCGAGGAGGCTTGCCGCTTCGCCGCGCGCCACGGGCTGGTCGGGCCGAGCGTGGAGCAGCCGCAGTACAACCTGCTGCACCGGGAGCGGGTCGAGCGGGAATACGCCCCGCTGGTCGAGGCCTATGGTCTCGGGCTCACCATCTGGTCGCCGCTCGCCTCGGGAGCGCTCACCGGCAAGTACAACGAGGGCGTGCCGCGGGAAACGCGGCTTGCATTGCCGGGCTATGGCTGGCTCGAGCGCTTCGTGTTCGGGGAGCAGCGAGAGCGGCGCCTGGCGCAGATCCGCCGTTTCTGCACGCTCGCCGACCAGGCCGGCTGGAGCCCGGCCCAGCTCGCGATCGCCTGGTGCCTGCGGAACCCCGCGGTGTCCACGGTGATCCTCGGCGCGAGCCGCAGCGAGCAGCTCGCCCACAACCTCGACACCCTGGCCCGGCTGCAAGACCTCGATCCGGCACTACTCGCCGCGGCCGAGGCGGTCTTCGCCGATGACGGCTGACGAGGGCAGCGCGGCGCTCGCCACGCCGCTCGGCCGGATCGCGCTGCGCGCCGGCCCCGGCGGGCTGCGGGCGATCGCCTTCGTCGAGGCGGGCGCGGGAGGTCCAGCTGCCGAGGCGATGCCGCCAGCCGGAGAACTGCTCGCGGCCGCGATCGCGGAGCTCGAGGAGTACTTCGCCGGCCGCCGCCGAAGCTTCGCGCTGCCCCTCGATCCCCGCGGCACCCCCTTCCAGCTCAAGGTGTGGCGTGCGCTCGCGGCCATCCCCTACGGCGCCACCCTCGGCTACGGCGAGCTCGCGGCGCGGCTCGGGCGGCCCGGCGGGGCGCGCGCGGTGGGGCAGGCGCTTGCCGCCAACCCGCTGCCGATCGTGCTGCCCTGCCACCGGGTGGTCGCGGCGCGCGGCCTCGGGGGCTATGCGGGCGGGATCCGGGTGAAGCGCTGGCTGCTCGCCCACGAGCGGGCGCGATCCCTCGCGGCGCGGTGAGCGCGAGGCGCCGGGGTGGGTGGCCCGCCCTAGCGGATCCTTCCTCCTCCCTCCTCCGGCCTTGGACTGCCGGCCCGGCAGGGCGGCACCTTGCTTATCGAAATGCGAAGCGTTATCATTCAATAAACGTCTCGGGGGTCGCGCCGTGATCCGAAGTCCCGACCCAGTTTCGCCTTCCGGCAGCACCGGCGAGGGCGAGTCCGTGCAGCGGATCGAGGCGCTGCCCGCGCTTCCGGTGCTCGACGCCGAGCGGCTGCTCGGGGGCGGCCGCGAGGTCGGGATCCGGCTCGGGGAGGCGCTCTACCGGCTGCGTATCACCCGCAAGGGTCGACTGATCCTCACCAAGTGATTCCCGACTCCGACCCGCCCTGCCGACACCCGGGCCCCGACGCGGCAGCCGCCGGGCCGGCCCTCGGGCTCGTGCCGACGACGCCCGGCGACGGCAAGGCGATCGAGGCCCTGCTCGAGGCGCTGCCGCGCCTGGGGCCGCTCGGCTTCTTGCGCTGGCCCATTCCTCCCCGCGGCGATGGCCGCGGGTGGCGGCCGCCTGTCGGCCTGCACCTCGCCGACCCCTGGCTCGCCGCGCTTTACGGGCGGGCGCACTCGGTGGAGGCCGAGGCGCGGATCGAGTCCCTTCGGCCTCAGCGAGCGGCTGATCGTGCGCGGGCGGGGCGGCTGGCCGCTGCTCGGCTGCGAGCTCCTCCCCCTCACCGACTTCTGCGAGTGGGAGCGGATCTTTCGCGGCGCTCAGCGGGCGCGCCGAGCGCTCGCCGCGCGGCGCCGCGGGCGCTGCTGCCGCCGGTGATCCGTCTGGCCCGGCCGCGCCCCGAGCGCGCCATCGGCGCGGCGGAGCGCGTGCTGACCGGAGGGCGCCGGCTGGAGCTGCAGGTTGCGCTGGCTGGGCGCGAAACCTCAGGCGTAGGGCCAGAGCCGAGGCAGCAGCCACAGGCTCACCGCCATCACCAGCAGGGTGAGCGGTCCGCCGACGCGCAGGAAGTCCCCGAACTGGTAGTTGCCCACGCCGTAGACCAGCAGGTTCGCCTGGTGGCCGATCGGGGTGAGGAAGGCGGTGGAGGCGGCGATCGCCACGCCCATCACGAAGGCGTGCGGATCCACGCCGAGGCTCGCCGCCATGGCGATCGCGATCGGCGCCACCAGGACGACGCAGGCGGCGTTCGACATCACCTGGGTGAGGGCGATGGTGAGCGCCATGATCGAGGGCCAGCACCATGGTGGGGTCGGCCGCCTCCCCGAGCAGCGCCAGGCTGCTCTCGGCGAGCCAGCGCGCGGCGCCGGTGTGCTGCTCGTCCATGGCGATGCCGAGCGGCATCATGCCGGCGATGATGAAGATCACCCGCCAGTCGACCTGCGCGTACATCTCGCGCAGCGGCATGCAGCCGGTGGCCACCATGAGCAGCATCCCGGTCATCGCCGCCACCGAGATGTGCATAAGTCCGCTCGGCGGCGGCGACGATGGTGGCGGTCATGACCAGGACCGCCCATTTCGCCCGTCGCCGGTCGCGCTCCGCATGCTCGAGGCGGTTGACGACCAGGAAGTCGGGGTTGTGCGCGAGGTCGGCGAGGGCCTCCGGGGCGCCGCGCACGAGCAGCACGTCGCCGGGCTCGAGCCTGAGCTGGGCGAGGCGCTCGGTGACCTCGCGTCCGCTGCGCCGCACCGCGAGCACGGTGATCCCGTAGCGGCCGGCGAAGTCCGCCTCCTCGAGCGAGCGGCCCACCGCCCGCGAGGTCGGGGCGATCGCCACCTCCCCGAGCTGGGCCTCGCCCTCCGCCACCGGCGCCTCCGCGAGATGCTGCCCGGAGAGCTCGAGGAAGCGCGGCCCCTGACGCTGCAGCAGCAGCGCCGGATTGCCCTCGAGCTGGAGCAGGTCGCCGGCCTCGATCCGGGTCTCCGGCCAGGGGACGAAGGAGTAGCTCTCGCCGTCCTCGTCGCGCCCGTAGCGGCCGAGCGCCAGCCAAGGCCGGCTCTCCGGGCTCTCCCCCCGCTCGCGTCGGTAGCGGCGGTGCATCCGGCCCACCACCAGGCCGAGGCGCTCGCGCAGGCGCGCCTCGGCGAGGGTCCTGCCGACCAGCGACGAGCCCTCGGCGACCTTGACCTCGGTGACGTAGCGGCGGAGCGCCTGCTCGCCGCCGAAGCGCCCCACCGGCTCGCGCTGCGGGATGCGGCGGCTGCCGAGGAAGGCCATGTACAGCGCGCCCACGACGAAGACCGCGATCCCGCTCGGCAGGTAGTCGAACATGCGGAAGCCGGGATGACCCGCCTGCTCCAGCGCGTTCGAGGCGAGCAGGTTGGGCGGGGTTCCGACCAGGGTGGTGAGCCCGCCGAGGAGAGAGCCGAAGGACAGCGGGATCAGCAGCTTCGAGACCGGCTGGCCGGTGCGCGAGGCGAGGGCGAAGGCGGCGGGCAGCAGGATCGCCGTGGCGGCGATGTTGTTCATGAAGGCCGACATGCTGCCGACGAGCAGCATCAGCAGCAGCGTGAGCGCGGGGAGGCTGCGGCTTCCGGTGGCGAGGATCGCGCCCGCGAGCAGGTCGGCGACACCGGTGCGCACCAGCGCCGCGGAGAGCACGAACATCGCGATCACCGTGATCACCGCCGGGCTCGCGAAGCCCTGGAAGCCCTCCTGGACCTCCACCAGCCCGGTGAGGATCAGGGTCAGCATCACCCCGATCGCGACCAGGTCCGCCCGCACTCGCTCGGAGGCGAAGAGCAGCAGGGCGGCGACGATGATCGCGAAGACGAGCAGCTTATCCATCGACGCATCCTTCCGCACCGCCAGGTGCCAGCTCCGAGGTCGCGCCGCCCGCGCAGCGGCAGCCGGGATCGCGCGGCA
The DNA here is from genome assembly GCA_033582715.1 of Lysobacterales bacterium. Lineage (GTDB taxonomy): Bacteria > Pseudomonadota > Gammaproteobacteria > Xanthomonadales > BPKI01 > BPKI01. The sequence goes on from JAVQZZ010000001.1 coordinate 449,969, forward strand.
GGCGGAGCATCCGCAGCCGCATGGTCAGCAGGTCCGCGACCAGCACGCGGCCGGCGAGGCCCTCGCCGACCCCGAGCAGGAGCTTGAGCGCCTCCAGGGCCTGCAGGCAGCCGAAGACCCCGGGCACCGGGCCGAGCACGCCGCGCTCGGCGCAGCTCGGCGGCTCGGGGGCTGCCTCCTCGGGAAACAGGCAGCGGAAGCAGGGAGCCTCCGGCAGACGCGGATCGAAGACCGCGAGCAGGCCGGAGAAGCCCTCGACGGCGGCATGGACCAGCGGCACCCGTGCGGCGCGGGCGGCATCGGCGAGCAGGTAGCGCAGCCCGATGCGGTCGGAGCCGTCGACGACGACGTCGCAGCCCTCGAGAAAGCGCGCGACGTTGCCGGCGCCCACGGCCTCCTCCCAGCACTCGAGGGCGACCTCGGGATTGAGCGAGGCGAGCCGGGCGCGCGCCGAGGCGAGCTTGGGCCGGCCCAGCCAGTCCTCGCCGTGGAGGATCTGGCGATGGAGGTTGCCGCGCTCGAGCCGGTCCGGATCGGCGAGCCGCAGCGTCCCCACCCCGGCGCCGGCGAGATAGAGCGCCGCGGGCGAGCCGAGCCCGCCGACCCCGACCAGCCCGACCCGGGCGCGGCCGAGCCGCCGCTGGCCCTCCGGGCCGACCTCCGGCAGCGCGATCTGGCGGCCGTAGCGCTCGAGCCAGGCCGGGTCCTCCTTCGCCTCGGCCATCGGCAGCCCCGCCGCTTGCCAGGCCCGCGTCCCGCCGGCGACCACGTAGATCCCGTCGCGGCCGGCCGCGGCGAGCGCCTCGGCCGCCGCCAGGGCGCGGGGGCCGGTGGCGCAGAGCAGGACCAGCGGCGCCGGGCCGAGCAGCCGCTCCGCCTCGCGCTCCAGGCGCCCCCGGGGCAGCCAGATCGCGCCGCTCGCGTGGGCCGAGGCGTACTCGGGCCAGCTGCGCACGTCGACCAGACGCGCGCCGGAGGCAGCAAGACGGGCGGCCTCCACAGGAGGAACCAGTCGGATCGCGCTCACGGGGCGCGATTATCGCCGGAGCCGGCACCGGCCCGCGGCTGCCGCGCACTTTTCATCGCCGCGGCCTAGAATCGGCGACGTGTCCACCCCGCGCCTCCTCTGGCTCGCCCTTCTCGCCATCCTCGCCGCGGGCGGCGCGCGCGCGGAAGGGCCGCGGCGGGTGCTGCTCGCCGAGCTCGAGGGCGCGATCGGGCCGGCCTCGACGGAGTACCTGCGGGCGGCGATCGCGCGCGCCGAGCAGGAGGGCGCGGAAGCCCTGGTCGTGCGCCTCGATACCCCGGGCGGGCTCGCGGCGGCGACCCGCGACATCGACAAGGCGATTCTGGCGGCGAAGGTGCCGGTGGTGGTGTGGGTCGCCCCCTCTGGCGCGCAGGCCGCGAGCGCGGGCACCTTCATCCTCTATGCCAGCCACGTCGCGGCGATGGCCCCGGGGACCAATCTCGGCGCCGCCACGCCGGTCTCCATCGGCGGAGGCTCGCCGCCGATGCCCGGGCGTGGCCGGGGCGGCGAGGAGGCGAAGGAGCGCGAGGGGCGGGAGGGCGGCGCGGCCGGCGATGCGATGGAACGCAAGATCCTCGAGGACTCGGCGGCCTACATCCGCGCGCTCGCCGAGCTGCGCGGCCGCAATGCCGAATGGGGCGAACAGGCGGTGCGCGAGGGCGCCAGCCTCACCGCCCAGGAGGCGCTCGAGAGGCAGGTCATCGATCTCGTCGCCGGCAGCCTCGAGGAGCTGCTCGCCGGTCTCGACGGGCGCACGGTGCGCCTCGAGGGCGGGGAGCGGCGTCTCGCCACCCGCGACGCCGAGATCGGACGGTTCGAGCCGAGCTGGCGCCACCGCTTCCTGTCGGTGATCACCAACCCGAGCGTCGCCTACCTGCTCCTCCTGGTCGGGCTCTACGGCCTCCTGCTCGAGGGCTACAACCCGGGCTCCCTGGTTCCGGGGGTGGTCGGGATCATCTGCCTGCTGATCGCCGCCTATGCCCTGCAGCTGCTGCCGGTGAACTACGTCGGCCTCGCCCTGATCGTGGTCGGCCTGGCCCTGATGGTGGCGGAGGCGATCACCCCGAGCTTCGGCATCCTCGGCTTCGGCGGGCTGGCGGCCCTGGTCTTCGGCTCGATCGTGCTCTTCGATCGCGAGATGCCGGGCTTCGAGGTCTCGCGCGGCCTGATCGCCGGCGTGGCCACGGTCTCGGGCCTGCTCTTCCTGCTGCTCGCGGGCAGCCTCGCGCGCTCGCGCCGGGCCCGGATCGTCACCGGCGTCCCCGAGCTCCTCGCCGAGAGCGCCGAGGCGCTCGAGGACTTCACCGGCCGCGGCCGCGTCCGGGTGCGCGGGGAGGTGTGGTGGGCCGAGAGCGGCGAGCCGGTGCGGAGGGGCGAGCGGCTCGCGGTCGAGGCGGTCGAGGGTCTGGTGCTCAGGGTCCGGCCCAGGCGCGGCTGAGCGCGGCGGTTTTTCCCCAACCCATTTCCCCAACTCGCGGAGGTGTGACGATGGAGTTCCTTTCCTTCTGGATCGTGGTAGGCGTCGGCGTGCTGACGCTGCTCGCCAACGCGATCAAGGTGCTGCGCGAGTACGAGCGCGGCGTCGTCTTCCAGCTCGGGCGCTTCCACAAGGTGAAGGGGCCCGGCCTGATCCTGGTGATCCCGGTGCTCCAGACCATGGAGCGGGTGGACCTGCGCACCATGGTGATGGACGTGCCGAGCCAGGACGTGATCAGCCGCGACAACGTCTCGGTCAAGGTCAATGCGGTGATCTACTTCCGCGTGGTCGATCCGCAGAAGGCGATCATCAACGTCGAGCGCTACTTCGAGGCCACCAGCCAGCTCGCCCAGACCACGCTGCGCTCGGTGCTCGGCCAGCACGAGCTCGACGAGATGCTCTCCCAGCGCGAGAAGCTGAACAGCGACATCCAGGCGATCCTCGACGCGCAGACCGAGGCGTGGGGCGTCAAGGTCAGCAACGTCGAGATCAAGCACATCGACCTCAACGACACCATGGTGCGGGCGATGGCGCGGCAGGCCGAGGCCGAGCGCCAGCGGCGCGCCAAGGTGATCCACGCCGAGGGCGAAAAGCAGGCGGCGGAGATGCTGGTCGATGCCGCGCGGACCCTGGCGAGCGACCCGCGCGCCCTGCAGCTGCGCTACCTGCAGACCCTCACCGAGATCGCGAGCGAGCGCAACTCGACCATCGTGTTCCCGCTGCCGATCGAGCTCATGAACGCCTTCATGGGACGGGAGCGGGCCTAGGCCGCGTCGGCCCCGGGAGCCCGGAAGTGCGAGGGGGCGGCATCGGCCGGCGGGCGCTCGCGGCGGCGCTCAGGGCGAGACCCGGCGTTGCCAGTCCTCGAGCGTGCGGCGGTCGAGCGGGCCGAGTCGCCGCTCGCGCAGTCGGAACTCCCGGTCCACCAGCGCCGAGAACGGCAGGGCGCCGAAGCGGTTGCCGAGCCGCCGCGAGAGCTCGAACCCCGCGGCCCCGCCCGCCAGGGCGGTGAGTTCGCCGAGACCGAGACGCGCGAGGAGGGCCGCCGCCGCCTCGGGCTCGTCGAGTGCGATCGCGAGCACCGTGAGCTCCGGGTGGGCGCGGTCGAACTCGGCGAGCAGGGGCAGCTCCTCGACGCAGGGTGCGCACCAGCTCGCCCAGAAGTTGATGAGCAGCGGCACGCCGCGCCACTCGGAGAGTCGGCGCGGGCGGCCCGCGAGGTCGGCGAGGAGAGGGTCGGGCAACTCCGAGCCCAGGGAAAGGCCGGAGGCGCCGACCGGCGCCGCCGGCCACGGCGGCAGCGGCGCCCGGGTGCCGAGCGCGTAGCCGACGAGCCCCGCGGCGAGGGCGGCGAGGATCACGAGGAGCCGGCGCGGCCTCATCCGCCCTGCTTCCGCGCGGCGAGGATCGCCTCGCGCACCAGCGCCTCGTCGAGGATCACGGGTAGCCTGCGGCCCGGTCCCTCGCCGGGCGGGAAGACCACGTAGAGCGGCACGCCGACCGCGCCGTGCGCCTCGAGGAAGGCGGTGATCTCCGGGTCCATCCGCGTCCAGTCGCCCCGCAGGTAGACCCCGTTCGCCGCCGCGAGCGCCTCGCGGAAGGCGGCGCCCTCGAGCACCCGCCGCTCGTTGGCCTTGCAGGTGATGCACCAGTCGGCGGTGACGTTCACGAAGACCACGTGACCGGCCCGCCGGAGCGCGGCGAGGCGCTCGGTGCTGAAGGCCTGCCAGGGCTCCCCGGGAGCCGGCGCCCTCGCCCCGCCGACGCCGAGACGGGGGATGGCGGCGGTGACCGCGAGGGCGAGGAGGAGCATGGCGAGGGCGAGCGCCCGCCGCCATGGCGCCCGCCGCCCGCGCGCCCCCTCGAGCAGGAGCAGCGCGCCGGCGAGCGGCACCGCGCCCGCGAGCAGCGCCGCCACCGCGTCGCTCCCCGCCTGGCGACCGAGCACCCAGGCGAGCCACACGGCGGCGCCGTACATCGGGAAGGCCATCGCGCGCTTGAAGTCCTCCATCCAGCGTCCCGGGCGTGGCAGCCAGCGCGCCAGGGCCGGCACGAAGCCGATCAGCAGGAAGGGCGCCGCCAGTCCGAGCCCGAGGCTCAGGAACACCGGCAGGGCGAGCGCGAGCGGCGCGGCGGCGGCGTAGGCGAGGGCGGCCCCCATGAAGGGGGCGGTGCAGGGGCTCGCCACCACCACCGCGAGCACCCCGGTGAAGAAGTCCCCGACCCGCCCCGGACGGGCGGCGAGCCCGCTGCCGAGGCCGGCGAGCCCCGCCCCGGCCTGGTAGGCGCCGGAGAGCGCCAGCCCGACCGCGAACATCACGTAGGCGAGCAGGGCCACGACCACCGGCTGCTGGAGCTGGAACCCCCAGCCCAGCGCCAGCCCGGAGGCGCGCAGCGCGATCACGCCGAGGCCGAGGAGCAGGAAGCTCGAGAGCACGCCGGCGGTGTAGGCCAGGGCGTGGCCGCGGCGCTCGCCGGCGTCGCCGCTGGCGGCCAGGGCGAGGGCCTTGAGGCTGAGCACGGGCAGCACGCAGGGCATCAGGTTGAGCAGCACCCCGCCGAGGAAGGCGCCGGCCAGGCTGAGCAGCCACAGCGCGAGGCCGCCTCCGCCCTGAGGCGCCTCGGCGGGTGCCGCCGCCCCCGTCCCGGCCGGGAGCGCGACGGCGAGCGTCCGGGTCATCGGCGGATAGCAGATGCCCTCGTCCTGGCAGCCCTGCAGCACGAGCTCCAGCGTGAGCTCGCGGGCGGCGGCATCCTTGCGGAGGAGGGGCACCGGCACCTCCACCGGCTCGAAGAAGACCATCACCTCCCCGAAGTGCTCGTCGCGGTGGACGCGGGCCGCGGGCCACTCCGGCGGGCCGAGCGCGAAGCCCGGCTCGCGCACCGCGATCCGCGTGCGGTCGCGGTACAGGTAGTACCCGGGAGCAGGGCTGAGCCTGAGCAGCAGGCGGTCCGGGCCGAGCGCGATCGCCTCGCTGCGGAAGGCCTGCTCGGGCGGGAGCGGCAGCGCGGCGTCGGGCGAGCCCGGGAGGCCCGGGAGCGTGCCGGCGGGCGCGAAGGCCGTCGCCGAGCCGGGGCCGGTGGCGAGGGGCCGGGAGTCGAGGGGCGCCGGGAGCGCCGGCAGCGCGAGCTCGAGGCTCAGCCGCTGGGGCGGATAGCACAGGCCGAGGTCGGCGCAGCCCTGGGCGCGAAGCTCGAGTCTTGCCCGCACCGCCGCCGCGGGCCGGCGGGTCAGCGGCACGGTCATCGCCACGGCCTCGCGGTAGACCTCGACCCGCCCGAAGAACTCGTCCTCGATCGGCTGCCCCGGCGGCAGCTCGGGGGTGCCGAGGACGATCGCCGGATCCTCGGACTCGAGGGCGAGACGGTGGCGGTAGAGGTAGAAGCCGGGCCGGATCTCCCAGTCGATGCGCAGGCGCTCCGGATCCTCCGCCCGCACGCTCCAGCGGAAGGCCTCCGCGAAGGGGGGAGCTCGGGCGGCTCGGCCGCGCCCGCGGCGAGGGCGGGACCGAGCAGCAGCCCGATCCGGAGCACGGCGCCGGGGCGCCTCACGAGCCCGCGTCCGTCGCCTCGCCCAGCCAGGCGAGATAGGCCGGGGACCCCGCGCTCACCGGCAGCGCCACCAGCTCCGGGACCTCGTAGGGATGCAGCTCCGGAAGCCGGGCGGCGAGCCTCGGCCACGCCTGCGGCGAGGTCTTGATGATCAGCAGCCACTCCTCGTCCTCGACCAGACGGCCCTGCCAGCGGTAGATCGAGCGCAGCCCCGGCACCACGCTGACGCAGGCCGCGATCCGCTCCTCGACCAGGGCGCGGGCGAGGCGCGCCGCCTCCTCGCCCGAGGGCGCGGTGCTGAGCGCGATCAGGGCCGCGGGGGCGCTCACGGCAGGATCTCGTTCCACCCGCGCCAGCGCGTGATCGCCGGCGGGGCGCAGTCGCCCACGCCCTGGGTGCCGGCGAGCTGGACCAGCGTCGTCCGCAGGCCGGGGAAGCCCGGCAGGCGGGGCAGCCACTCCGCCGCGATCCGGCCGCACTCGAGCCAGCGCAGGCGAAGCACCCCGAGGGGGGTCGCGCTCTCCGCGCCGCCCGGCCGGCCGAAGCGGCCGCCGCTCGGCACCGCCATGGGCAGCTCGTACTCGAGGCCCCGCGCCTCGGTCTGTCCGAACAGCCACAGCGCCTGGCCCTGCTCGTCGTAGGTGTTCCAGATGGCGCTGAGCACCCCGTTCGGGGCGAGCAGCAGCTTCAGGCCCTGCTGCGGCACCGCCGGATCGAACCACAGCCCGGAGAGTCGGGAGGGCGGGCCGTCGCCGACGCGGATGCTGCGCCGCTGCGGGGTGTCGGCGTAGGGGACGAGCGCGCCGCCGGCGCGGAAGAGCGGGCGCAGCTCGAGCTCGTGGCGTCCGGCGGGGAGCCGGCCGAGGGGCACGGCGAAGGTGAGCTCGGGATGATCGCCGGTGAAGCACACGTTGCCGGTGGTCACGAACTCGATCACCAGCCGCCCGCCCTCCTGCCGGACCGAGGGCTCCCGGTCGGCGACCGGGTAGGGGCAGCGGAAGCGCAGCAGGTACCAGAGCTCGTCGTGGGTGGTGGCCCCGCCGGGAAAGAGCTCGGCGCGGGCAATCGCGCTCCAGCACAGCGCGAGGACGAGGGCGGGGCGAAGCGGGGTCATCGGACGGTGCCCCGGAGGCGGGCCTTGAATTCTAGTCCCGGCGTCCCCAACTGGCGGGCCACGGGACGGCCTCGACAAGAGGGCGTTCCGGTCGCTATCCTGTTAGCACTCACCTGCGGTGAGTGCTAACAACCGTGGGTCAGGCATCAAGGGTTCCACTTCGGGAGAACGTCGGTCCATGAACATTCAGCCTCTGCACGATCGCGTCGTCATCAAGCGGATGGAGGAGGAGCGCAAGTCGCCGGGCGGGATCGTGATCCCGGACACCGCCGCCGAGAAGCCCATCCAGGGCGAGGTGGTGGCCACCGGCGAGGGCAAGCCCCTCGACAACGGGCAGGTCCGTCCGCTCAAGGTCAAGAAGGGCGACCGGGTGCTCTTCGGCAAGTACGCCGGCACCGAGGTCAAGATCAACGGCACCGAGTACCTGGTGGTCCGCGAGGACGACATCCTCGCGATCCTGAACTGATCGGGTGTGCCGCCCTCCCCGGGCGGGAGGCGGCATCGCAGGCTTTCCTGGAACATAGAGGGTAGTGCTCATGGCAGCGAAAGAGGTTCGCTTCAGCGAGGACGCCCGCGCGCGCATGCTGCGCGGGGTCAACATCCTGGCCGATGCGGTGAAGGTCACCCTCGGCCCCAAGGGCCGCAACGTGGTGCTCGAGAAGAGCTTCGGCGCCCCGACCGTGACCAAGGACGGGGTCTCGGTGGCCAAGGAGATCGAGCTCAAGGACAAGTTCGAGAACATGGGCGCGCAGATGCTCAAGGAGGTCGCCTCTAAGACCTCCGACGTGGCCGGCGACGGCACGACCACGGCCACGGTGCTCGCCCAGGCGATGATCCGTGAGGGCATGAAGGCGGTCGCCGCCGGCATGAACCCCATGGATCTCAAGCGTGGCCTCGAGAAGGCGGTGGCGGCCGCGGTGGAGGAGCTCAAGAAGCTCTCCAAGCCCTGCGAGGACGACAAGGCGATCGCCCAGGTCGGCACGATCTCGGCCAACAACGACTCCGGCGATCGGCCAGATCATCGCCGAGGCGATGAAGAAGGTCGGCAAGGAGGGCGTGATCACGGTCGAGGAGGGCTCCGGCCTCGAGAACACCCTCGAGGTGGTCGAGGGCATGCAGTTCGACCGCGGCTACCTCTCGCCCTACTTCATCAACAACCAGCAGAGCATGTCGTGCGAGCTGGAGAATCCCTACATCCTGCTCCACGACAAGAAGATCACGAGCGTCCGCGACCTGCTGCCGATCCTCGAGGCGGTGGCCAAGGCCGGCAAGCCGCTGCTGATCGTCGCCGAGGAGGTCGAGGGCGAGGCGCTCGCCACCCTCGTGGTCAACACCATCCGCGGCATCGTCAAGGTCTGCGCGGTCAAGGCCCCCGGCTTCGGCGACCGGCGCAAGGCGATGCTCGAGGACATGGCGGTGCTCACCGGCGGCACGGTGATTTCTGAGGAGCTCGGCCTGCAGCTCGAGAAGGCCTCGCTCAAGGATCTCGGCCAGGCCAAGAAGGTGATCGTGACCAAGGAGAACACCACGATCATCGACGGCGCCGGCGAGAAGAAGGCGATCGAGGCCCGCATCAAGCAGATCAAGGCGCAGATCGAGGAGACCACCTCGGACTACGACCGCGAGAAGCTGCAGGAGCGGGTGGCCAAGCTCGCCGGCGGTGTGGCCGTGATCAAGGTCGGCGCGGCCACCGAGGTCGAGATGAAGGAGAAGAAGGCGCGCGTCGAGGATGCGCTCCACGCCACCCGCGCCGCAGTGGAGGAGGGCGTGGTGCCCGGTGGCGGCGTCGCCCTGATCCGCGCGCTCGCCGGGCTGGTCAACCTCAAGGGCGAGAACGAGGACCAGGACTACGGGATCGAGATCGCCCGCCGTGCCATGGAGTCGCCGCTGCGCGAGATCGTGGCCAATGCCGGCGAGGAGCCGAGCGTGGTGCTCGCCAAGGTGCGCGAGGGCCAGGGCAACTTCGGCTACAACGCCCAGACCGGCGAGTACGGCGACATGTTCGCCTTCGGCATCCTCGACCCGACCAAGGTCACCCGCACCGCGCTGCAGAACGCGAGCTCGATCGCGGGCCTGATGATCACCACCGAGGCGATGGTCGCCGAGCTGCCGAAGAAGAAGGAGGCGGCGCCCGCCGGCGGTGGCGGCGGCATGGACGACATGGACTTCTGAGCCGGCCGCCCGCGTGTCGCTTCCGACCCCGCGCCCCGCGCGGGGTCTTTTTTTGCGGCTCCCGCGGCCGCTTCCCACTCGGGCCGCGCGCCGCCCCGCGAGCGGAGGGGCCGTCCTTCGCCGCTCCCCGTCGAGCAGGCTCCCCGAGCGGCTCCGCGACCCGGTCACCCGCGGCTCAGGTGCCGCGTCGTCCGCGGCGCGGTGGCTCCTCGAGGCGATGATGCCGGTCCTCGCCTCGCCCCGCCCGCGCGCGGTGCGTCGGGCGGCTCGGCGGAGGTCGCTGCGCGGGCCGCCCGCTTCGGCCTGAGCGCGCGCGGCAGCGTTCCCGTCCAGCGGCGCACCGAGCGCGCGAAGTTGCCGGGATCGCGGTAGCCGAGCCGCTCGGCGACCAGGCCGACCGGCAGCCCTCCTGCCCCGAGCAGCTCGCGTGCCCGCTCCGCGCGCACCCGTTCGCGGATCGCCCGGAAACCCTCGCCCTCCGCGGCCAGCGCCCGCTGTAGGCTGCGCGGCGAGCGGCCAAGCGCCCGCGCCACCGCGGCCAGCCCCGGCCAGTCGCCACTCCGCCGACCACAGCAGACGCTCGACCTCCTCGGCGAGGCGCGGCCCCGAGCGCGCGACCTCGTGCCGTCGAGCAGCCGGAGCGCAGGCGTCGCGGGCGAGCCGGTGCGCCTCGGGATCGGCACCCAGGCGAGCGGCCGGTCGGCGAGGGCGGCGGGACAGGCGCAGCGCATAGCGGGCGGCGCCGAAGCGCAGGGCGCCCCGCAAAGCCCGCGCATAGGCCGTGGCGCGTGGCGGCGGCGCCCAGGGGAACTCGTGGACGATCCCGGCGGGAGACTCGCCGAGCAGCAGCTCGCACAGGCGCTCGAGCAGCACCGCGAGCGCCGGCACCAGCACGCGCTCGAGCTGCGGCGCCCGCGCCAGGCGGGGCAGGGAGAGCACAGAGATCGCCGCCGCCCCGCGCGAGCGCGGGCGCGAGCAGCGGGGCGCGCAGCGGCGCGAAGCGGGCGAGGTCCTCGAGCGCCCGGCGCAGCGTCGGCGCGCTGGCCAGCAGCACCCCGAGCGGACCGTGGCCGAGCGGCGAGAGCCGCGCCCCGAGGGCGAGTCCCGAGCGCCGGGTCCCCGCTGCGGCGGAGCAGCTCCCCCGCCAGCCGCTCGAGCGCGGGCAGCGAGGCGGCGGTCTCCGGCGGGGACGGCGGCCCGGCCTCCTCGGCGCCTCTCGCGCGCGGCCGGGGCGATCGCCAGCGCGGCACGGAGATAGGAAGGATGGATGAGGAAGCCGCCCGACACGCCGGGATGATCGCACGTCCTGGCGCGAAATGAGGAATCCGCGGCGCGGGCGGTGGCACCGCGCCGCCGCGCGATCGCCGAGACTGCGCCTCAGCTCGCCGCGAACCCGCCGCGAACCCGCCGATGCGTGTGATTCCCCGCGCCGCGCTCCTCTACTGGTCGCCCGCGCTGCTGCTGCCCCTCCTGCTCGCCAGCGGGCCGCGGCGCTCGCCGAGCTGCTCGGACTCGCCGCTCGCGCTCTGGCTGCCGCTGGCCTTCGCCTACCTGGGGCTGCCGCTGGCCGACCGGCTCCTTGGCGAGGATGCCGCGGAGCCGCCGCAGCCGCGTGTCGCCGCTGGCGCGGCGCGCGGTCGCCGCCCTGCCGGCGCTGGTGGGGCTGCTCGGCGTGCTGCTGCTCGTCCTCGCCGCGGCCTACGTCGTGCACCGGGATCCGCCGCTCCACGGCTGGATCGCCCTGGCCTGGAGCGCCGGGCTGATCGGGGGGCTTGGCGATCAACGCCGCGCACGAGCTCGGCCACCGGCGCGAGCGCGGGCTGCGCGCTCTCGCCACCGCGCTGCTCGCGCCCCTCGCCTACGCGCACTTCCCGATCGAGCACAACGGCGGCCACCACCGGGCGGTGGCGACGCCCGAGGACTCGGCCTCGGCGCGGCTGGGCGAGTCCTTCTGGCGCTTCCTGCTGCGGGAGTGGCCGGGTGCGTGGCGGCGGGCCTTCCGGCTCGAGCGCGCCAGGCTGGCCGCATGCGGGCGCGGAGCCCTGGTCGCCTGGCAACCGCGTGCTCGGCGGCCTGCTGCTCACCGCGCTGAGCTGGGGCGCGGATCGCGCTGTGGCTGGGCCGGGCGGCGCTCCCCTTCCTGCTGCTCGCGGGCGCGGTCGCCCACCTCCAGCTCAGCACCGCCAACTACGTCGAGCACTACGGCCTGCTGCGGCGTCGCGGCGCCGACGGCCGGCGCGAGCCGGTCGCCGCCGCCCACTCCTGGAACAGCGCCGCCTGGCTGTCGAACGCGATGCTGCTCAATCTCGCCCGCCACGCCGATCACCACGCCGAGGCCGCGCGGCCCTTCCACCGCCTGAGGCACCTGCCCGAGGCACCGCAGCTCCCGGCGGGCTATCCCGCGATGTTCACGCTCGCCTACCTGCCCCCGCTCTGGTTCCGGGTCATGGACCGGCGGGTGTGGGCGGCGGCGGGCGGCGACCCGGAACGAATCCACCTCGATCCGCGCCACGGCGCGAGGGCGCTGGCCCGGCTGCGTGCCGCGGACGCGCGCCCCGGCGCGACAGACGCCTGCCCGCGGCGCTGGCGAGCCTGCGGAGAGCCGGCGGTCGGCCGAGTGCCGCGGGCGTTCAGGCGGCTCTCAGCGGCCCGAGCGCAGAATCGTGCGCGTCCCCGTCCCGAGTCCGGCGCATGAAGCTCGCCCGCCTGCTCGTCGCCGCGCTGCTCGCGCGTGCCGCGTTCCGGCGCCGGCGCAGTACGCCGACTACCTCAATCCGGCGCTCGAGTACGACACGGTCTGGCTCGCGAACGCGAGCACGCTGCTGTCGATGGCCCGGCAGAACCTGGCCCTGGAGATGAGCGCCAGCGGGCTCGAGTGGGCGCTCTCCGAGTCGGCGCGCCGGCCCGCGTCGCCGCCGGCGCGGCCGGAGCGCGGCGCCGAGCGCGGACTCGGCAGCCGATCGAGCGCACCGACTTCCGCCCCGAGCGCAGCCGCTCCCTGATCGAGCAGTACGCCGCCTTCGCCGACGACGCGGAGGGCCGTGCCTTCCTGCGCGAACTCGGCGCGGGGCTCTTCGCCTCGCTCGAGTCCGACCCCGGCTTCCGCCGCGACAACCTCAGCCACGGCATCGCGCTGGTGCTGGGGCTCGCCATCGCCACCGAGAAGGGAAGGGAGCTCGAAGCCCGGGAGTCCGAGGCCCTGCTCGCCGCGGTGCACGCCTTCCTCCTCGATGCCGGGGTGATGGAGCGGCTCAGCCGCGCGGAGATCACCGCCGCCTACGACACCTGCGTGGTCTTCGCGGCCATGATCGCCACCCTCAACCTCGACGTGCGCACCAACGGATCGCCAGGCCTCCGAGCGGGCGGCCCGGGCCATGGCGCGGGCGGCGCTCGAGGCCTTCGGGCTCTGAGGCGGCAGGGTCGACGCGGCGCGCTTGCCGGCCGCGACAATCCCGCGCCATGCGCGCGCTGGCCCTGCTCAAGCTCTCGGCGATCGGCGACGTCGTCAACACCGTGCCCCTGGTGCGGGCGCTCCGCGAGCAGCGTCCCGGAGCTCGCGATCACCTGGATCATCGGCCGCGCCGAGGCCGGCCTGGTCGGCGACCTGCCCGGCGTCGAGTTCGTGGTCCTCGACAAGCGCGAGGGCCTGGGCGCGGCGGCGAGGCTGCGGCGGGCGCTCCGCGGCCGCCGCTTCGACGCGCTGCTGCTGCTCCAGCGCAGCCTGCGCGCCCACCTGCTGGCGCTGCTGGTGCCGGCCGACGAGCGCCTCGGCTTCGATCGCGCCCGCGCCCGCGAGGGGCACGGGCTGTTCGTGCACCGGCGCCTGCCGCCGATGGTCGGCCGCGCCCACGTCCTCGACAGCCTGCTCGAGTTCCTGCCCCTGCTCGGCCTCGAGCGCCCTGCGCAGCCGCGCTGGGAGATCCCGGTGAGCGAGGAGGATCGTGCCTTCGCGGCGGCGATGCTTCCCGGGCGCAGCAGCCGACGCTTGATCCTCAGCCCGGGCTCCGCGCATCCGGAGCGGGTCTGGCCGCCGGAGCGCTATGCCGCGATCGCCGCGCACGCCGTGCGTCGGCACGGCATGCGGGTCGCGCTCTGCGGCGGTCCCGGTGCGCCCGATCGCCGGCTGGCGGACGCCATCCTCGCCCGCTGCGAGGTCCCGGTGCTCGATCTCACCGGCAAGGACACGCTGAAGCGCTTCCTGTGCCTCGCCGAGCGCGCCAGCCTCGTGCTCTCCCCGGACAGTGGGCCCGCCCATCTCGCGAATGCGGTCGGCACCCCGGTGCTCGGTCTCTACGCGGCCACCGAATGCGCCCGCAGCGGGCCGTACTCCAGCCGCGCGCTCTGCGTCGACCGCTTCGCCGAGGCCGCCCTGCGCTTGCTCGGCCGCCGTCCCGACGAGCTTCCCTGGGGCAAGCACATCCACCTCCCCGGGGTGATGGAGCTGATCACCGTGGAGGAGGTCGGCGGCGCGGCTCGACGCGTTCCTCGCCGGCAGCGATCCCGGCCGGGCGTCGTCGCCCCGCAACCTGAGCCGCTCCCGGCGGTCCCAGCCGCCGTCGCCCCTCGCCCCGCGCGATGCACACCCACCGCCTTCCCGCCCCCCACCGCAGCCTCGCCGTGATCGCCCTGTTCCTGCTGGCCGTCGCCTCCGGCGTGCTGCTGCTGAGAGCGCCGCTGGCAGCGCGCCTTCTTCGCCAACCCGGCTTTCAACGGCCTCGATCCTCGCGGTGCTGCTGGCGGGGGTGGCGGTCACTTGGCGGCGCGCCGCCGCCCTCGGGCGCGAGGCGCGCTGGCTCAGGCATTTCCGCCGCGGCGGTGCCCTGGCGCGGGAGCGCGGCATCCCGCCGCCGCTGGCTGCTCGCACCGCTGGCGCGGCTGCTCGCCGAGACCGGGGGCGAACGGCAGGCCGTGCTCGCGCCGACCACGCTGCGGGCAATCCTCGACGGGGTCGCCGGCCGTGTCGAAGAGAGCCGGGAACTCTCGCGCTATCTCTTCGCGCTGCTGATCTTCCTGGGGCTCCTCGGCACCTTCTGGGGCCTGCTCGAGACCATCGCCGCGGCCTCCGCGGTGATCGCGGAGCAGCCGGCGAGCGGCGAGAGCCTGGCCTGGTTCGAGGGACTGCGGCGGGGGCTGGAGCGGCCTCTCGCGGGCATGGCCACCGCCTTTTCGACCTCGCTGTTCGGGCTCGCCGGCGCGCTGGTGCTCGGCTTCCTCGATCTTCTCGCCAGCCGCGCCCAGAATCGCTTCCTTGTCGCGCTCGAGGACGGGCTGAGCGCGATCGCCCGGCTGCCGGGCGGGGCGCTGGCCGAGGCCGAGTCGCCGGTGCCGAGTTACCTCGAGGCCCTGCTCGCCAGCGTCGCCGAGTCCCTCGACCGGCTGCAGCGGCTCGTCGCCGAGGGCGAGCGCGGGCGCAGCGAGCTCGGCGAGCGCATCGGGCTGCTCGGCGGCCGAGCTCGGCGGCCTGCGCGAGGCCATCGCCGACCAGGCGCATGAACGCGAGCGGCTCGGCCGCGCCCTCGACGCGCTCGAGCAGGCGCTGCGAGGGCGGGAGGCGCTGGCGGGCGCCGCGGAGGCGATCCGCGACGAGCTCCGCCTGCTCGCGCGAACCCTCGGTCGGGCGCTCGAGGCGCGGCGCGACGGGCGGCCTGCGTGAGGCGGCGGGCGGTCACGCGGGAGGCCGAGCTGTGGGCCGGATTCGTCGACGGCCTGGCGGCGCTGCTGCTCGTGCTCCTGTTCCTGGTGCTGATCTTCGCGCTCGGTCAGTCGGCGCTGTCGGCGCGCCTCGGCGAGACCCGCAGCGGTCTCGCTGCCGCGGCCGCGGAGCGCGAGCGCCTCGCCGCCGCGTTGGCGGCGAGCGAAACGGGGCGCATGGAGCTGATGGCTCTTCTCGAGCGCGAGCGCGCCGCCCAGGCCGACGCGCTGGCGCGGCGCGACCGGGCGGTGGCGGAGCTCGAGGCGGCCCTCGCAGGCGAACGGGAGCGCAGCGGCCGGCTCGAACTGGAGCGCGACGAGCGGGCGGGGGCGCTGGTGGCGGCCGAGGCGCGGATCCGCGAGCTCGCCGCCGGCCATGAGGAGCTGTGGGGCAAGATCGCCACCCTCGAGGCCAGGCTCGCCCACAGCGAGCGGGAACTCCGCGCGCGCGAACTCGCCGTGGCGGAGCTCGAGGCGCGGGTCGACCGCCTGCTCGCGGAGCGGCTGCGCGAGCTCGAGCGCTATCGCTCCGAGTTCTTCGGGCGACTGCGCGAGGCCCTCGGCGAGCGGCCGGAGATTCGGGTGGTCGGGGATCGCTTCGTGATCGCGGCCGAGATCCTCTTTCCGTCGGGATCGGACCAGCTGAGCGAGCAGGGTCTCGCCGAGCTTTCGCGCGTGGCCGAGATCCTCGTCGAACTCATGGGCACGATTCCGGCCGAGCTGCCATGGGTGCTGCAAGTGGATGGCCACACCGACCGGCGTCCGATCCGCAGTGCGCGCTTTCCATCCAACTGGGAGCTCTCGACCGCACGCGCCCTGGCCGTGGTACGCCACCTGCATCGCTCCGCGGCCTGCCGCCCGAGCGGCCTCGTGGCCGCCGGTTTCGGCGAGCACCGGCCGCTCGGATCCCGGTCAGCGACGAGGCCGCGCTCGCCCGCAACCGCCGCGATCGAGTTCAAGCTCACCAGCCGGTGAGCGCGATGCGCCTCGCGCCTTCACAGCCGCCCCGGGGCGGCGATCAGGGCGCCGTTGACGCCGCTCGCGAGATCGCTGAGCAGGAAGGCGACGAGCCGGGCGAGCTCCTCCGGGCGCACCCAGCGCGCGAAGTCGGCGTTCAGGCATCTCGGCGCGGTTGGCGGGGGTGTCGATGATCGAGGGCAGGATGGCGTTCACGCGGATGCCGCGCGGCTTGAGCTCCTCGGCGAGGGATTCGGTGAGCTTGATCACCCCCGCCTTGGCCGCGGCGTAGGCGGCCATCCCCTCCCCGGCCCTGAGCGCCGCGAGGGCCGCGACGTTGACGATCGCGGCGCGCCCGTCGGCGAGGAGCGGCAGGGCGGCGGCGCTGGCCACGGCCGCAGAGCGCAGGTTCGTCCGGAACATCAAGTCGAAGACCGCCGGGTCGCCGTCGCCCAGGCGCTGCCAGCGGAAGCCGCCGGCGAGGTTGCACAGCCCGTCGAGCCCGCCGAAGGCCGCGCCGATCCGGGCGAACGCCGACCGCGCCGCCTCGGGATCGGCGAGATCGAGCGGCGGCAGCGGGAGGATCGCCGGATCGTCGCTCGCGCCCGCGGCTTCGGCCAGGTCGAGGGCCGCGATCCGCGCCCCGGCGTCGGCAAGGCGTCCGCACCACCGCGCGCCCGAGCGCCCCCGCAGGCGCCGGTGACCGCGATTCGCCGGCCGGCGAGCTCGATCGCGATCCCGCCCATGCGCTCAGGGCACCACGGTGACCGGCACCGGGGCGGTCTGCACCAGGCTGGCGGCCACCGAACCGAAGAGCAGGGCCTTGATGCGGGAGAGACCGCGGCGGCCGACCACGATGTGCGAGGCGCCGATCTCCTTGGCGATCTCCCCGAGCACCTCGGCCGGCTCGCCGAACTCGATCCTGGTGCTCGCGCGCACCCCGGCCTCGGCCGCGAGCGCCAGCGCCGGCCCGAGGATCTCGCGCTCCGCGCGCTCGCGCTGGGCGAGGCGCCAGGCCTCGTTGCGGGTGAGCTCGTCGATGGTGAGGATGGCCCGCGTCGAGTGCGGGATCACGCAGGCGAGCAGCAGCTCGTGCTGACCCGCCTTGGCGCGGCGGATGGCGAAATCGAGGGCGCGGCGGCTGCCCTCGCTGCCGTCCAGTCCGACGATCACGATGTTGGCCATCTGGACTCTCCCCGCAATCTCGCGCCGCGATTGTAGGGCAAAGCCTCCGCTCGCGGCTCAGTGGCACTGCCACCAGTGCGAGCGTTTGCCGGGCTCGACGATCTGCAGGCGGCTGTAGCGCAGTTCCGGATACTGCAGGACGCGCTCGCAGATGCGTCGCGATCACCTCCTGACGCTGCGCCGGGTCCTGGTAGGTCACCGCGACCTCGAGCGTGCTCGGGGTCGCCCAGAACGCCGAGGCGACGTGCGGCAGCCGCGCCACCTCGTTCGCCGCAGCCGACCCGGCGGCTGCGCACGTTCCTCCTCGCTCAGCGGTCGCTCGGCGGCGGCGGCAGCCGAGGTCGCGGGCGCCGCCTCCCGGCGGGCGGTCACCGCCTCGGCCGTCGGCTCGGAGGGGGGTGGCGGATCGGGGAGCTGGGGCGCGAGCAGCACCGCGGCCAGCAGGCCGGCGAGGAGGCTAGCTGCCGATGCGAAGCTGGAAGCTGTGCCGGATCGCGGCGGTCGCGACCTCGCGGAGCTTGCCCTCGAGCAGCGGTTCGAGCTCGAGCCACAGCGCCTCGCCCTCGAGGATCTCGATCGTCGGATCGAGCGCTCCGGCGTGGCGTTCGACCGTGCCGGTGGAGATCACCAGCCCGCCGGCGGCCTCGTGCTCGGTCATCGCCTGCCTGAGCTGGCGGAGGCTCTCGGCGTTGACGCGAGTGGCCCGGCCCTGCTTGAACTGGACCAGATAGCGCTTGTTGCCGCGCTGGAAGGCGAGATCGTAGCCGCGAGGGTTGAGCGCGTGCTCCTCCTCCACCGCCCGAAAGCCGCGGCGCGCGAGCACCTCGCTGGTGAGGCGGACGAACTCGCGCCACTTGAGCGCATCGGTGGTACCGAGGCCGGCGCGCGCGCGAAGCCGCTGCGGCCGATGGAGCTGCAGCGCCAGCCCGACCAGCGAAGCGACGGCGGCGGCCGTGGCGGCGAGGACGAGGATCTTGAGCAGGAGGCTCATGCCCACTCCCGAGCGGCCCAAGCCCGCGATTGTAGCGCCAGGAGGCCGGCTTCCGGCGCGCCCGACGCGCGGGAGTCGCCGTTCCGCGCCCGCGCCCTCCGCGAGCGACACCGCCGATCCGGGAGCGCGTCTCGCTGCCGGCGTGCGATCATGGACCGGCCATGGCCGCATCGCCCCGCCCCAGCCCGTCCTCGCACCGCCTCTCGGTCGCGCCGATGATGGCGTGGACCGACCGGCACTGTCGCATGCTCCACCGCGCGCTCGCGCCGCCGGCGCGGCTCTACACCGAGATGGTGGTGGCGCGCGCGGTGATCCACGGACCGCGCGAGCGCCTGCTCGCCTTCGATCCGGCGGAGAGACCGCTCGCCCTGCAGCTCGGCGGGGGCGACCCCGAGGAGCTCCATCGCGCGGCCCGTCTCGCCGCGGAGTTCGGCTTCGACGAGCTCAACCTCAATGCCGGCTGTCCCTCGCCGCGCGCCACCAGCGGCGGCTTCGGCGCCTGCCTGATGAGGGAGCCCGCCCGCGTCGCCGACTGCCTGCGGGCGCTGCGCGAGGCGGTGCCGGCGGGCACGGTGGTGAGCCTGAAGTGCCGCCTCGGCGTGGACGACCACGACCGCGAGGAGGAGCTCCAGCGCCTCGTCGCCGGGGCGGCGGCCGCAGGCTGCCGGCGTGGTCATCGTCCATGCCCGCAAGGCGTGGCTCCAGGGACTCGACCCGGCGGCCAACCGCTCCGTCCCGCCGCTCGACTACGGGCGAGTGTTCCGGCTCAAGCGCGCCTTCCCGCGCCTGTGCGTCGTGCTCAACGGCGGTCTCGCCGGCGAGGGGCCGGTGCGGGCGGCGCTGCAGCGAAGTCGATGGCGTGATGATCGGTCGCGCGGCCTATCGCGATCCGTGGGGCTTCTCGCGGCTGAGCGCGAGGCTCTTTCCCGAGCGGCGTCATCCCGAGGACCGGCTGGCCGCTGCTCCGCTCGCTGCGGCCCTACGTCGAGCGCGAGCTCGCGCGCGGCGAGCCCCTCGCCCGCATCGTCAAGCCCTGGCTCGGGCTGTTCCTCGGCGAGCCGGGGGGACGGCGCTTCCGCCGGCTGCTGAGCGAGGCCGGCGGCGCGCCGCGGGGCGGGCTGGGAGACCGTCGAGCGCGCGCTCGCGGCGGTGGCGCTGCGGCGAGGCGGCATGAGCGTCTTCCGCGAGCGCGCGGCCTTCCTCGCCGCCGCGTCGCGCGCGCTCGCGCGCGGGCCGGCCTGTGCCCGCGGCGTCTTCCTGGTCGCTCCCGACGGCTTCGGCGCGCCGAGCGAGACCGCACGGGACAACCGCTACATGAGCGCCGCCCCGGTCGTGCGCGAGCGCGCCCGCGAGGAGCACGCGCGGCTCGCCCGCGAGCTCGCGCGGGAGCTGCCGACGGTGGTCTTCCCGGGCGATCCGGAGGCGCCCGACGGGGTCTTCCCGAACAACGCCTTCGCCACGGTCCCGGGAACGCTTGATCGTCGGCCGCATGCGCTGGCCGGTGCGGCGGCGCGAGACCGGACGCGCCGACATCCGGGCCTTCTTCCGCGAGCTTCTCGGCTACCGCGAGATCGATCTCTCCCAGCGTTCCGACCTGGTCGCCGAGCTCACCGGCAGCCTGGTCGTCGATCGCGCCCGCCGGATCGGCTACTGCGGCCTCTCCGAGCGCTGCGACGAGGCCGGCGCGCGGGCGATGCACGCGGCCTTCGGGCTCGTCGCCAGCTTCGTCTTTCCGCTCGCGCCGGGCGAGTACCACACCAACGTGGTGCTGAGCTCGCTCGCCGGCCGCGCGCTGCTGATCGCGCCCTCCGGCTTCGCCGATCCGGCCGACGCCGAGACGGTCGCGGCGGCCCACGGCGGCACGGTGATCGCGCTCTCCGAGGCGCAGAAGAACGCCTTCGCCGCCAACGCGATCGCGCTCGCGCCCGGACGCCGTCTGGATGAGCACCCGCGCCGCCGACGCCCTGGAGCCGGGGCAGCGCTCGGCGCTCGAGCAGCGCCGGATTCCGCATCCGCGCCCTCGAGCTCGCGGAACTGGAGAAGGGCGGCGGCAGCCTCCGCTGCCTGGTGGGGGAGATCTTCTGAGGGGGGCGATTCAGACCGGATTCAAGCCTCGCGGGCGACACTCCGCTCCGACGCTGCGGGCGATTGTGTCCCCGGCCAGCCTCCGGCACCATCAGCGCCGACTCCGAGATCCGCGCCCGAGCGACCCTCCTCGCCATCCCGCCGTGATCCTCCGCTTTCCTCCGCGCCATCTCCTTCTCGCCGCGGCGATGCTGGTGCCGCCGTGCCTGGCGGCCCAGAGCCTCGACGAGTCGGTGCGCCGCATCGAGCGCGAGACCGGGGGGAGGATCCTCTCGGCGGAGACGCTGCGCGCGGGCGACCGCGAGATCCACCGGATCAAGGTGCTCACTCCCGACGGGCGGCTGCGCGTGATCCAGCGCGAGGTCCCCCTCGCCCGCGAGGGCTACGGCTTCGGGCGCGACTTCCGGGAGTCCCGCTTCCCGGAGGTGCCGGCCCCGCGGCGCGAGCGCCCCCGCCTCGAGCGCGAGGAGCGGGCCGGGGAGGAGCCGCCGCGGCCGGACTGGCCGGAGCGCGAGGAGCGGGGGGAGCGCGACGAGGGCGAGGACTGGTAGGGCGGGGAGCGGGGCCCGCGGGGAGACGAAGGCGATGCGCATCCTGCTGGTCGAGGACGAGGCGCCGCTGCGCGAGACGCTCGGCGCGAGGCTGAGGCGCGAGGGCTATGCGGTCGATCTGGCGAGCGACGGCGAGGAGGGACTCTACCTCGGGCGCGAGGTGCCATTCGACGTCGCGATCATCGACCTCGGCCTGCCGAAGATGAGCGGCATGGACCTCGTGCGCCGGCTTCGGGAGGAGGGCCGGCGCTATCCGATCCTGATCCTCACCGCGCGCGGGAGCTGGCAGGACAAGGTCGAGGGCCTGCGGGCGGGGGCCGACGACTACCTGGTGAAGCCCTTCCACGTCGAGGAGCTGATGGCCCGGCTGAATGCGCTGGTGCGGCGCGCCGCGGGCTGGAGCCGGCCGGTGCTGCGCTGCGGTCCGATCACCCTCGACACCACCGCGCAGAAGGTGGCGGTCAACGGCCAGCCGGTCGAGCTCACCGCCTACGAGTACAAGGTGCTCGAGTTCCTGATGCTCAACGCCGGCTCGCTGGTGTCGAAGGCCGAGCTCACCGAGCACATCTACCAGCAGGACTTCGACCGCGACTCCAACGTCCTCGAGGTCTTCATCGGCAGGCTGCGCAAGAAGCTCGACCCCGAGGGCACGATCCGTCCGATCGAGACCGTGCGCGGCCGCGGCTACCGCTTCGCCCTGCCACGCGAGGAGTGAGGCCACGGCATGGCGGCCTCCTCCTGGTCGCTGCGCCGCCGCCTGCTCGCCGGAGCCGCGCTCGCCCTGGTCGCCTTCCTCGGCCTGACCGGTCTCGCTCTCGACCGGGCCTTCGTCGCCAGCCAGCGGGTGGCGCTCGAGGAGCGCCTCCAGGGCTACATCTTCGCCTTCCTCGCCAAGCTCGAGCTCAGCCGCGGCGGCGCGGTGCTGATGCCCGAGCCGCTGCCGGAGCCCAGGCTCGAGCGCCCGGACTCGGGGCTCTACGCGGGGCTCGTGGGACCGGGTTTCCAGTGGCGCTCGCCCTCGGCGCTCGGCGGCGAGCTCCCCTTCGCGACGCTGCTCGCGCCAGGCGAGCGGCGTTTCGACGGCCCGCTGCGTGAGGGCGCGGGGCCGGCGGTGTACCGGCTGAGCCAAGGGGTGGCGCTCGAGGGGGGCGAGGGGCGCGAGGTGCTGCTCACCGTCCACGTGGCCGAGGACGAACGCTTCCTCGCCGAGCAGGTGGCGGTCTTCCGTGAGCGGCTGGCGCTCTACCTCGGGGGCGCCGCGGTGCTGATGCTCGCCTTCCTGCTGCTCGCGCTGCGCTGGAGCATGGCGCCCTTCGTCAGGGTCGCCCGGGAGATCGCCGAGATCGAGCAGGGCGGCCGCGAGCGGCTGGGCGGCGGCTACCCCGCCGAGCTCGAGCCGCTCACCCTCAATCTCAACGCGCTGATCGAGGGCGAGCGCGAGAGCCTCGCCCGCTACCGTCACACCCTGGCCGACCTCGCGCACAGCCTGAAGACCCCGCTCGCCGTGCTGCGCAGCGCGGCCGAGAGCGAGCAGGATCTCGCGGCGCTGCGCGGGCAGGTGCTGGCGCAGGTCGAGCGCATGGACGGGCTGGTCGCCTACCAGCTCGCGCGCGCGGCGCGCTCGGGGCACCGCACGCTCTCGGCGCCGGTGCCGATCCGTCCCAGCGCCGAGTCCCTGGTGCGCAGCCTGGAGAAGGTCTACGCGGCCAAGAACGTGCTCTGCGAGTTCGAGATCGACGAGGAGGCGCGCTTCCACGGCGAGGAGGGCGACCTGCTCGAGCTGCTCGGCAACCTGCTCGAGAACGCCTTCAAGTGGGCAGCGCGGCGCGGTGCTCTTCACCGTCGCGCGGCGCGCGCTGCCCGGCGCGCGCCGGCCCGGGCTGAGGCTCGCTGTGGAGGACGACGGCCCGGGCATCCCCGACGAGAAGCTGGCGCGGGTGCTGAAGCGGGGCGTGCGCGGGGACGAGCGGGTTCCGGGCCACGGCATCGGCCTCGCGATCGTCCAGGACATCGTCAAGTCCTACCGCGGCGAGCTGATCGTCGACCGCTCGCCGACGCTCGGCGGCGCGCGCTTCAGCGTCGAGCTGCCGCCCCCGAACTGAGGCTCCGGCTCGGGCGGTAGAAGCGGGTGAGCAGCGCGTGCACCCCGGGCATGGCCTCGGCCAGCCTCGCGGGCGCGGAGAAGAAGTACTCGCTGACGACGGCGAAGAACTCGTCGGGCCCCTCGGCGGCGTAGCTGTCGATCGCCGGCTCCGCTCCGCGCTCGACCGCCCGGACCAGGCCCTCGTAGGCGGGCTGCATGGCCGCGACCCATTCGGCGAGGGCGATGCCGCGCGGCAGCGGAGGGGTGCCGTCGGCCACGCCGTCGAGCAGGTCGAGCTTGTGCGCGATCTCGTGGGCGACGAGGTCGTAGCCGGCGAAGGGATCGGCGAGGTCGGCCTCGAGATCCTCCCAGGAGAGGATCAGCGGGCCCTGCTCCCAGGCCTCGCCGGCGAGCTCGTCGGGCCACTCGGTGACCACCCCGCTGTCCTCGTCGTGATGGCGGCGGTGGACGCGGAAGGCGGCGGGGTAGAGGATCACCTCCCGCCAGCCGCGAAGCCATGAGAAGCCGAGCTCGAGCACCGGCCGGCAGCAGAGCGCGGCGACGATCGCGCGCTGCTCGTCATCCGGCTCGAAGGCCGCCGGCTCCGGAGATCGCCTTGCGGGCGAGGAAGCGGCCGGCCAGGTCGCGCAACCGGAGCCGCTCGGGGGCCGCGAGCGCCGCCACCTGCGGGACCCGCCGCTCCACGCGTCCGCCAGAGGTCGGGCGGCAGCGCCGAGTTCCGGGCGACCAGGCGCGGCTGAGCAGTCGCCACATCGGCCGACGCCCCGCCGTCCGGCCTTCACTTCATCATGCCGGGCAGCAGCGACTGCCAGCGCACGCCAAGCCAGGCCTCCTCGGCGATCGCCTCCGCGGCGCTGTGCGCGCCGGCGCGGGCGCCGGCGAGGGACGGGCCCTCGCCGGGAGGATGACGAGGGCGAGCAGCAGCGCGCCGAGGGCGATGGCGGCGACCGAGGCTGCCGAGCAGGCGGGGACGGGAGACGCGCTTCATCCGGACATGGTAGCACCGCTGCTCGGTGAGGATGCCGTGAGTTCCTGCTGCAAGGCAGAAAGTGGTTGCGGGGAGGCGCAGGCCTTATCCTTCCCGCGCATGAGCGCTCCGCCTTCCTCGCTGCCGCCGCTCCGCCTGCGCCGGCTCTCGGCCACCGCCTTCCGCCGCGCGCTCGCGGCGGGGGTGGCGCGGGTGCTGGCGCAGCGCGAGCTGCTCGACCGGATCAACGTGTTCCCGGTTCCCGACGGCGACACCGGCGCGAATCTCGCCCACACCCTGCGGGCCGTGCTCGGCGCCGCCCGCGACGAGCGCCGCCGCCATCTCGGCCTCCTGCTCGGCCGGATCGCGGACCGCGCCCTCGACGGCGCGCGCGGCAACTCGGGGGTGATCCTCGCCCAGTTCCTCCAGGGCTTCAGCGCCGCGGCGGCGAGCCGACCCGCGCTCGACCTGCCGGCGCTCGCCGCTGCCGCGGCGGCCGGCGAGCGCGCCGCCCACGCCGCGGTCGCCGAGCCGCGCGAAGGGACGATGCTCTCGGTGATGCGCGCCTTCGCCGGCGAGCTGGCGGAGCAGGCGCGAGGGGGGGTCGAGGACCTCGCCGCGGCCCTCGCGGCCGCGCTCGCGCGCGCCCGGCGTGCGCTCGCCGAGACCCCGGTGTGGCTCGCCGAGCTGCGCGCCGCCGGAGTGGTGGATGCGGGAGCCAAGGGCTTCGTCGAGCTGATCGCGGGGATGCTCGAGACCCTGGGCCGGCGCGGACCGCCGCCGGCGGCGCTGCCGGAACCCGACCCGACCGGGCCTTCGCCGCGAGCCGAGGCACCCTGTGCCTCGAGCTACCGCTACTGCTGCGAATGCCTGCTGCTGGGCGAGGGCGCAGAGCGCGAGGCGGTGCGCGCCCGCCTCGCTGGCTTTCCCTGCGACAGCCTGGTGATCGCGGGGGTGCCGGGCAGGCTCCGGCTCCATGCCCACGCCGACGATCCGGCGGCGCTGTTTTCGCATCTCGAGGCGCTGGCCAGGGTGAGCGCGCCGAAGGCCGACGACATGCGCGCCCAGCGCGCGCCCGCCGGCGGCGTCGCGCTGCTCGCGGATTCCGGGGCGGACCTGCCCGAAGGCCTGCCCGGCTCCGCAAGCATCCACGTGGTGCCGGTGCGGGTGGCCTTCGGCGAGGAGGAACATCTCGACAAGCTGAGCCTGGCGAGCGCGGACTTCTACCGCCGGCTGCGCGCGGGGGGTGCGCCGCCGCGCACCTCGCAGCCGCCGCCCGGGGATTTCCAGCGCGCCTTCGAGCAGCTGCTCTCCCACCACCGGGCCGTGGTCGGGGTGCACATCTCGGCGCGGCTCTCGGGGACGCTGCAGTCGGCGCGCGCGGCGGCCGAGCGCTGCGATCCGGCGCGGATCCGGCTGGTGGACAGCCGCAACGCCTCGGCCGGTCAGGGGCTGCTGGTCGCCTACGCCGCCGAAGCGATCGCGGACGGGCTCGGCGCCGAGGAGGTCGCCCGGCTCACCGCAGCGATGGTGCCCCGCACCCGCAGCTATGCGGTGCTCGCCGATCTCCGCCACGCCGAGCGCGGCGGGCGGCTGCCGCCGCTGGCGCGGCGCCTGGCCGAGCTGCTCGGCCTCACCCCGGTGCTCCGCGATCGCGACGGCCGGCTCGCCGTGGCGGGAGCGCTGCTCGGACGCGGCCGGCTGCCGGAGCGCTTCGCCGCCTGGGTGGCGCGCCGCCTTCCCGCCGGGCGGCGGCTGCGGGTGCTGCTCGCCCACGCCGACGCCCCGGAGGCGGCGGAGCGGCTCGAGGCCGCGCTCCTCGCCGCGGTCCCGGGCCTCGAGGCGCTCGGCCGGATCCCGCTCGGCGGCGCGATCGCCGCCCACGCCGGGCCGGATGCGCTGCTGGTCGCGGTCCAGGACTACGAGCCGCCGGCGAGCCTCCTCGCTAGGCTTGGAGGCGGCCGATGATCGAGCCGCTGCTCGCCGCCGCGCTCGGCTACCTCCTCGGCTCGGTCTCGGGGGCGGTGCTGCTGGGACGGCTCCATGGGCTGGATCCGCGCCAGCACGGCAGTGGCAACGCCGGCGGCACCAATGTCCTGCGCCTGCTCGGGCCGCAGGTCGCGGCGGCGGTGGTGGCCATCGACCTCGGCAAGGGCCTGCTCGCGGCCGCCCTCGGCGGCCAGCTCTGGCCGGAGCCCGCAGGGGCGGGCGCGGCCCTCGCCGGCTTCGCCGCCGTGGTCGGCCATTGCTATCCGCTGTGGCACGGCTTCCGGGGCGGCAAGGGCGTAGCCACCACGGCCGGGGCGAGCCTGATCGTCCTGCCCTGGCAGGTGCCGCCGCTGGCCCTCGTCTGGCTGCTCACCCTGCTCGCGAGCGGGATCGCCAGCCTGGCCTCGATCCTCGCCGCCCTCGCCCTCGCCCTGCTCGCGCTGTGGCCCTTCGGCGAGCTGCCGGCGCGGCTGTTCGCGGTCGCCGCCGGGGCCTGGGTGCTGCTCATGCATCAGGCCAACATCGAGCGCCTGC
Source organism: Lysobacterales bacterium (assembly GCA_033582715.1). Taxonomy (GTDB): domain Bacteria; phylum Pseudomonadota; class Gammaproteobacteria; order Xanthomonadales; family BPKI01; genus BPKI01. The sequence goes on from JAVQZZ010000001.1 coordinate 476,365, forward strand.
GCCAGGGGCGCGAGCCGCGCCTTGAGCGGCTGCGGCTGCTGCGCCGCCGCCCGCCGCGATGAGCGAGGCCGCGCTGCTCGCCCGGCTGCTCGCCGCGCCGCGCTCCCCCCTGCCGCGAGCCGAGCTCGCCGCCGCCGACGGGGTGCTGGCACGGCTGCGGGCGGCGGGCTGGCCGCTCGAGGAGGGCGCGGAGGGGGTCACCCTCGCCGCCGAGTTCGACCCGCTCGTGGCGACGGAGATCGCCGCGCGCCTCGCCGGCAGCGGTCTCGCGGTCGAGGTGCATCCGCTGCTCGATTCGACCCAGGAGGAGGCGGCCCGCCGCCTCGCCGCGGGCTGGCGCGAGCCCCTGCTGATCCTCGCCGAGTGGCAGGAGGCGGGCCGCGGGCGGCGCGGGCGGCGCTGGCTGGCGCGGCCGGGGCAGGCCCTGCTCGCCAGCCTGCTCGTGCCTGCGCCGCGGCCCCCGGGCGCCCTGGGCGGGCTCAGTCCGGCGCTCGGGCTCGGGCTCGCCGAGGCGCTGGCGGCGGCGGGCTTTCCGGGCGTCGGCCTCAAGTGGCCGAACGACCTCATGCTCGGCGAGCGCAAGCTGGGCGGAGTGCTGGTCGAGCTGATCGCCGCGGCGGGGGAGTCGGGCTGGATCGCGGTCGGCTTCGGGCTCAATCTCGCGACGCCGGAGGCGAGCGAACTCGCCGGGCGCGCCGCCGGGCTGGCCGAGCTCGGGCCGCTCCCGCGCCGCTCCGCACTCGCGGCGGCGCTCGCGCGGGCCGCGCTCGCCGCCCTGCGGCGCTTCGCGGAGGGCGGCTTCGCGCCCTTCCGCGAGGGCTTCGCGGCGCGGCACCTGCTGCAGGGCCGCGAGGTGCGCCTCGAGGCCGGCGGCGGCTGGCGCAGCGGGCGCGTCGCGGGCATCGCCGAGGACGGGGCCCTGATCCTGGCCACGGGATCGGGGACGCTGCGCGTCCTCGCCGGGGAGGTCGAGGCGCTGTGAGCCTGCTCCTCGTCGATCTCGGCAACAGCCGGCTCAAGTGGCGGCGACCGGGGGCGCCGCGGGAGGAGGGGGCGGCGGCGGTGGCCGAGGCCGGAGGACTGCTCGAGCGCTGGCGCGCGCGCGCGCCCGGGGAGACGCTGTGGCTGGCCTCGGTGGCCCGCGAGCCAGCGAGCCGGGCGCTGGCCGCAGCCCTCGCCGGGCTCGGCTTCGGCGCGCTGCGCGAGGCGAGGGTCGAAGCCGGGCGCTTCGGGATCGTGCCCGGCTACGCCGCACCGGCCGAGCTCGGGGTGGACCGCTGGCTGGGGCTGGTCGCCGCCCGGGAGCAGGCGCCCTGCGTGGTGGCGCTCGCCGGGAGCTGCCTCACCCTGGATGCCCTCGACGGCGGCGGGCGGCACCTTCCCGGACCGATCCTGCCGGGCGCCTCGCGGATGGCGGCGGATCTCGCGGAGCTCGGCCTGCGGCCGGCCGCGCAGCCACCCTCGGGCCCCTTCGCGCGCGGCACCGGCGAGGCGGTGGCGCTCGGCCTGCGCGAGGCCCTGGTCGGGGCGATCCTGCGCTTCCGCACCGCGGTGGCGGAGTCGCTCGGCCGCACGCCGACCCTCGTGCTCGGCGGGGGCGAGGCCGCCGCCCTCGCCCCGGCGCTGCCGCCGCCCCTCGTCCTCAGGCCGGCGCTGGTGCTCGACGGCCTCGAGCGGCTGGCGCGCGCAGAAGCCGCCGAAAGCTGAGGTTGAGGCGGGGGCCGACGGTCGCGGGCGCGGGCGGGAGGGCGTGCAGGAAGTCACGCTGGCTGCGCCCGCTCATCACCAGCAGGCTGCCGGAGGGCAGGGGAAAGCGCAGGATCGGTCCGCGCGGGCGGCGGCGGAGCGCGAAGTCGCGTTCGGCGCCGAGGCTGAGCGAGGCGATCACCGGCTCTGGGCCGAGCTCCGGCTCGTCGTCGGCGTGCCAGCCCATGCGGTCGCGGCCGTCGCGATAGAGATTCAGGAGCACGCCGTTGAAGGGGACGCGAAGCTCCGCGGCCAGCCGGTCGCGGAGCTCGGCCAGGGTGGGGGTCCAGGGACGCGGCGGATGGGTGAGGCCGGAGTAGCGGTAGGGCTCGTCGCCGATCCAGCAGGCGAGGCGGGGGCTCGGCAGGCGCCGGCCGAAGATTCGCACCTGCGGCTGCTCGAAGCTGAGCTCCTCGAGCAGGCGCGAGAACGTTGCCCGCGCCGCCTCGGGGGCGAGATAGTCCGCTCGGAGCTCGAAGCCCGGGGGGAGGCCCGGGGCGCACGTTGCCGCGCTCGCCATCGGCCGCGAATAATGGCCCGGTCCCGCGCCGAGGGTAGCCGGAGATGAGCGATCGCGAAACCCTGCGCTACGACGTGCTCGTGGTCGGTGCCGGCCCCGCCGGGCTGGCCTGCGCGATCCGCCTCCGGCAGCTCAAGCCCGAGCTCTCGGTGTGCGTGATCGAGAAGGGCTCGGCGGTCGGGGCGCACATCCTCTCCGGCGCGGTGATCGAGCCTGAGCCGCTCGACCGCCTGCTCCCCGGCTGGCGGGCGGAGCCCCCGCCGATCTGCGTGCCGGTGCGCGAGGACCGCTTCTACCTCCTCACCCGTCGGCGGGCGCTGCGCCTGCCGACCCCGCCGCAGCAGCGCAACCATGGCAACTTCATCGTCAGCCTCGGAGCGACCTGCGCCTGGCTCGCGGCGAAGGCCGAGGCGCTCGGGGCCGAGATCTACCCCGGCTTCGCCGCCGCCGAGCCGCTCTTCGACGGCGGCGGCGCGGTGCGCGGGGTCCGCATCGGCGATCTCGGCCTCGACCGCGAGGGCCGGCCCAAGCCGAGCCACACGCCGGGCGTCGAGATCGAGGCGGCGGTCACGGTGCTCGCCGAGGGCGCGCGCGGGCACCTCGCCAAGCAGCTGATCCGGCGCTACGGCCTCGATGGGGCCTGCGACCCGCAGAGCTACTCGATCGGGATGAAGGAGCTCTGGCAGCTGCCGCCCGGCCGTGGCCAGCCGGGACTCGTCATCCACTCCATCGGCTGGCCGCTCGATGCCGGCACCTACGGCGGCAGCTTCCTCTACCACCTCACGGGCGACCGCGTGGCGCTCGGCTTCGTCGTCGGCCTCGACTACCGAGATCCGCGCTTCGAGCCCTACGAGGCGTTCCAGCAGTGGAAGCACCATCCGCTGGTGCGCCCCCTGCTCGCGGGCGGGTCGATCCTCTCGGCGGGGGCGCGGGCGATCGTCACCGGCGGCTATCAGAGCCTGCCGAAGGTGGAGATGCCGGGGGCGATGCTGATCGGGGACGACGCCGGCCTGCTCAACGTGCCCAAGATCAAGGGCACCCACCAGGCGCTGCGCTCGGGGATGCTCGCCGCCGAGCATCTCGCCGAGCGGCTCTCGGCCGAGGGCTGGGACGCGCGGCTGCGCGCCTCGCCGATCGTCGCCGAGCTCAGGAAGGTGCGCAACATCAAGCCCGGCTTCAAGCGCGGGCTGTGGCTCGGACTGGCCAACGCCGCGCTCGAGACCGTGCTCGGCGGGCGCAGCCCCTGGACGCTCAGGAACCGGGCCGACTTCGCCGCCCTCGAGCGCCTCGGGCAGCGCGCCGCGCCCGGAGCGCGGCTGGGGGGCGCGCGAGCTCCCGCCGCGCGACCGGCTGGCGGGGGTGTTCTTCGCCTCGACCCGGCACGACGAGGACCAGCCCGTGCACCTCAGGGTGCGGGATACCGCGATCTGCGTCACCCGCTGCGCCGAGGAGTACGGCAATCCCTGCACCCGCTTCTGCCCCGCCGGCGTCTACGAGATCGTCGAGGACGGCGCCGGCCGGCGGCTCCAGATCAACGCATCGAACTGCGTGCACTGCAAGACCTGCGACATCAAGGACCCCTACCAGATCATCGACTGGGTCACTCCCGAGGGCGGGGCGGGGCCCAACTACCAGAACCTGTGAGCCCGGCCGGTCGCCCGCGCCGCCCACCGGCATGATCCCGCTCGCCGCCCTCACCGCCATCGCCGCCCGCGGCGAGGACGAGGACTTCGGCCCGCTTCGCGCCGCGCTCGAGCGCCACGGCATCGCCCTCGAGGCCCTGGCCTGGGACGACCCCTCGGTCTCCTGGTCGCGCTTCGCCGCGGTGCTGCTCCGCTCGCCCTGGGACTATAGCGAGCGCCATCGCGAGTTCTTCCCGTTCCTCGAGCGGCTCGCGGCGCTCAGGCCCCTGCTCAATCCCTACCCGGTGCTGCGCTGGAATCTCGACAAGCGCTATCTCGCCGAGCTCGCCGCGGGCGGGATCGCGATCGTGCCAACGCGCATCCTCGAGCGGCCGGAGGAGATCCCGGGCGAGTTCGCGGACGCAGCTGGCCTGGGTGGTGAAGCCCGCGATCGGCGCCGGCTCGCGCGGCGCGCGGCGCTTCGCCCGCGAGCGCCTGGCCGAGGCGCAGGCGCATGCCGCGGAGCTCCTCGCCGCCGGCCGCGGAGCCCTGCTCCAGCCCTACCGGCAGGAGATCGAGGCCGGCGGGGAGACGGCGCTGGTCTATTTCGGCGGCCGGCTCTCGCATGCGGTGCGCAAGCTCGCCCCGCTCGACCCCGATGGCGGCGCGGTGCGGGCGCTCTTCAACCCCGAGCGGATCACGCCGCACCGCCCGACGCCGGCGGAACGCGCGGCGGGCCGCAGGGTGCTCGACTGGCTCGGCGCGCCGCTTTCCCGGGCACTGGCCGCTGGCCTACGCGCGCGTCGATCTGCTCCCCGCCGCCGAGGGGCCGCTGCTGCTCGAGCTCGAGCTGGCCGAGCCCTCGCTGTTCCTCGGCTTCGCTCGCGGCGCCGCGGCCCGCTTCGCGCGGGTGCTGGCCGGGCGGCTCGGCGCCCTCGCCGCGGGCTGAGCGGCGCGCTACTCGAAGCCGAAGTCGCGCGGCGCCGGCGGGGCCTCGATGCGGCGCGGGGGACGGCGCGCGAGCTCCTCGAGCAGCACCTCCACCGCCTTCTCGAGGCTGGGATCGCGGCCCTGCGCCTTGAGGTGCGGGGCGTCGATCACCTCGATGTCCGGGCTCACGCCCTCGTTCTCCACCGCCCAGCGGCCCTCGGTGTCGAGGAAGCGGAAGGTGGCGGGGATGATCGCGCCGCCGTCGGCCAGCGTCGGCGCCCCGGAGATGCCGATCAGCCCGCCCCAGGTGCGGGTGCCGATCAGCGGCCCGAGGCCGAGCTTGCGGAAGTAGTAGGGCAGGGCGTCGCCTCCCGAGCTGGAGAGGCCGTTGATGAGCATCGCCTTCGGCCCGTCGTGGGAGAGCAGGGGGCGCGGTACCGGCTCGAAGCCGCGCCAGACCCAGTAGTTGAGCGGGCGACGGGCGAGGATCTCGATCATCCGGTCGGGGATGAAGCCGCCGCCGTTGTAGCGGTCGTCGATGATCAGGGCCTCGCGCCGCATCTCGGCGAGCATGCCCTTGACCAGCTCGCGGTTGCCCTCGACGGCGGTGTTCGGCAGGTGGATGTAGCCGATGCGCCCCCCGGAGAGCTCGTGCACCCGCCGGCGGTTGGCGCTGACCCAGTCGAGGTAGCGGAGGTTGACCTCCGAGGTGATCGTGCGCACCCGCGTCTCCCAGGCTCCCTTCCTCGCTCGGGCGGTCGTTCAGGGTGAGGACCACGCACGCGTTCGCCCTTGTCCTGCATCAGCTCGTAGAAGTTGGAGACACCCTGCGTGCTCTGGCCGTCGACGGCCAGGATGAAGTCCCCGACCCGTGCCCTGACCCCGGGTTCGGTGAGCGGGGAGCGGTAGTACTCGTGCCAGTTCTCGCCGGGAAAGATCTTGGCGATGCGGAAGTAGCCGGAGGGGTGGGCCTCGATCTCGGCCCCGAGCAGCCCGCCCGGCTTGCGCTCGGGACGCGGCGTGTCGGGGCTCTCGGCGACGTAGACGTGCCCGGCGTTGAGCTCGCCCGCGATCTCGCCGAACACGTAGTCGAGATCCGCGCGATGCGCGACATGGTCGACCAGCGGCCGGTAGCGCCGATAGATCCGCTCCCAGTCCTGGCCGTGCATCCCGGGGTCGTAGAACCAGTCGCGCAGGATCCGCCAGGCGTCGCGGTAGAGCGCCGGCCACTCGATGCGCGGATCGATGGTGAGCTCGAGGCGCGTCAGGTCGAGGGCGGTCTGGCCGGCGTCGATCCCCGGCTTGGGCTCGGCGATCCCGAAGCGCTCGCCCTGGCGCCAGAGCAGGCGATCGCCGCGGGCGCTCAGGCGATAGCCGGTGACCCCGCCGAGCAGGGTCTCGGCGCTCTCCTTGGCGAGGTCGTAGAAGCGAAGCTCCGCCCCCTGCAGTCCGGGACCGCCGCCTCCGGCAAGGAAGAACACGCCCTGCTCGTTGGCGGCGAGGGCGCTGTAGCTGCCCGGCGGCACCTTGAGGGCGACGATGCGCGCGGCGAAGCCCTCGGGCTCGAGGCGGAAGGGGCGCTTGGCGGGGCGATCCCGGTCCGGCTCCGCGGCCGGCTCGAGTCCCTCGTCGCTCGCCGGCGCCCCGGGCGGGGGCTGCTCGGCGGTGAGCGGCACGGCGAAGATCCGGCTCGAGTTGGCGTAGAGGTAGTTGAACTCGTAGGCCGAGAAGACCAGGTTGTGGTCGCGGGTGGAGACGAAGTAGAGCCAGCGGCCCCTGGGGTCGAAGGCGGGGCTGAAGTCGTGGTGGCCGTCCTCGGTGAGCTGGAAGCGGCGGCCCTCGCGCAGCGAGTAGGCCCAGATCGAGCTGGTGCGGCTCTCGTTGACCTTGACGTAGGCCAGCCACTCGCCGTCCGGCGAGAAGACGTACTGGCTGAGGTCGCGATAGAACTCGCTGGCGTGGCGGGTGCGGTCGACCTCGGTCATCCGCCCGCTCTCCGACCTCGATCACCAGCAGGCGGTTCTCGCTGTCGGCGAGCGCGAGCCGGCGGCCGTCGGGCGACCACACCGGGGGAAAGTACCAGCTGCGGCTTCCGCGGGTGAGCTGGCGCGGGGCTCCCTTTCCGTCCTGCGGCCGGAGGTAGAGCTCGTACTCGCCGCTCTCGTCGGAGAGATAGGCGATCCAGCGGCCGTCGGGCGACCAGGCGACGCCGCGCTCGCGCGCCGCCGGAGTGCGCGAGAGGTTGCGGATCTCGCCCTGCTTCGCCGGAACGGTGAGGATCTCGCCGCGCGCCCCGAAGACCGCGCGCCGGCCGTTCGGGGCGAGGTCGAAGCTCTCGACGAAGGCGGCGACGTTCTTGCGGCGCGGCAGCGCGTGCGGCCGGTCGCCGCGCACCTCGATCTCCAGCCGCACGGTGCGCCCGCCGGCGGGGTCGTGGAGCCAGAGGTGGCCGCCGTTCTCGAAGACGATGCGCCGGCCGTCGGAGCTCGGCCAGAGCACGTCGTACTCGTCGAAGAAGGTCTCCTGGCGAAGATCGCCGCCGTCCGGGCGCATCGAGAACAGGTTGAGGGTCCACTTGCGGTCCGAGGCGAAGTAGATCCGCTTCCCCGCCCAGACCGGCTGCTGGTCGGTGCCGACGAAGTCGGTGAGCCGCCGCGAGTCGTTGGCGCGGAGGTCGTAGAGCCACACGTCCTGCGCCCGACCTCCGCGGTGGCGCTTCCAGGTGCGGAAGTCGCGGTCGATGGGGGTGTAGGCGAAGTAGCGTCCGTCGGGAGAGAGGGAGCCGCCGCCGGTCTCGGGCGGGCCGAGCGGCCGCTCCATGCCGCCGCGGAAGGGCACGAGCAGGGGCAGGCCCTCGCGCTCGCCGTAGGGCGTGCGATTCGCGCGCACCAGCACCTGCTCGCCGTCCGGAGTCCAGTCGAGGACCCGGTAGTCGGTGCCGCCCCGCGGCGGCATCGGGCCGACGTCGTTGTAGAAGGTGAGCTGGCGCGGCGTGCCGCCGCCGGCCGGGATCACCCACACCTGACGGGTGCCGGAGTACTCGGCCGAGAACGCGATCCAGCGGCCGTCGGGGGAGAACTTGGGATAGAGCTCGAGTCCCTCGTGGGAGGTGAGCCGCTGGGCCACGCCCCCGGCGACGCTCGCGAGGTAGAGGTCGCCGGCGTAGACGAAGACCACCAGCTCGCCGTGGATGTCCGGCTGGCGGAGCAGGCGGGTGGGCTCGGCGGCTGCGCCGAGGCGCAGGGGAAGGAGCAGCAGCGGCAGCAGGCGCATCGGCTCGCGGACCTGGGTCGGGCCGCGCGATTGTATGCGCTTGCCGCAGGGGCGAGGCCGTACGTAACTTGGCCGCGGTCCCGACCCCGGTTCCGTCGATGTCCCGCTTCGCGCTGCCCACTCGCGCTCCTCCTCGCTCGTCTCCCGAGCCGCCGCCGAGACCATCCCCGAGCTCGAGCGGATCATGGCCGATCCCGCCTGGATCGGTCCGCCCGTGGAGAACCCGCGCTTCTCCTGGGATGGGCGCCACGCCTACTTCGAGCTGCGCCGCGAGGGCAGCGAACTGCGCGAGCTCCATCGCGTGCCGCTCGAGGGCGGCGCGGTGGAGCGCGTCCCCGCCGCCGAGGAGACCGAGGCGGACGGCCGGCCGATCGCCGCTCGACGCCGCGGGCCGGCGCTTCCTGTTCCTGCGCGAGGGTCAGCTCTACCTCCGCGATCGCGCCGACGGGCGACTGCTGCGCCTGAGCGGCGCCGGGACGGTGGAGGAGGCGCGCTTCGCCGCCGACGAGAGCCGGGTGCATTTCCGGGTGGGCACGCGCTGGTACGCGGTGGCGGCGGCGGGCGGGGCCCCGCAGCCCTGGTTCGAGCTCCGCGCCGAGCGCGACCCCGCGGCGTCGGAGCCGCGATGCGCTGCGGGCGCGGGAGCTCAGGCTGATCGGGACCCTCGCGCGCGAGCGCGAGGAGCGCGAGCGCCTGCGCGCCGAGCGCGCGCGGCGGCGGGAGCTGGTCACGGTGTGGCTGGGCGAGGATCTGAGGATCGTCGCGGTCTCGCCCTCCCCCGACGAGCGCCGCGTCCTGGTGGTCACCGAGCCGAAGAAGGCCGAGGCGCGGCCGCCGTGGGCGGATGCCGAAGTACGTCACCGAGTCCGGCTACGAGGAGAGCGAGGAGGTGCGCACCCGCGTCGGCCGCAATCCCCCGCCGCCGCAGACGCTGTGGCTCGTGGACCTGGCCGAGCGCCGGCCGCGTCGCCTCGATCCCGGCGGTGCTGCCGGGCATCCTCGAGGATCCGCTGGCCTTCCTCGATCGCGAGGCCAAGGCCGAGTCCGCCGCGCCACCGCCGCGGCGCGCGGCGGAGGAGCGAGCGGGCGTCTTCCCGAGCCGCGGCCGCTGAGCCTGCTCGCCGCGGCCTGGAACGGGGCGGGCGACCGCCTCGCCGTCATGCTGCGCAGCATCGACAACAAGGATCGCTGGCTCGCCGAGGTCGATCTCGGCGAGGCGCGGCTGCTGCCCCGCCACCGCCTCCACGACCCGGCCTGGATCAACTGGGCGTTCAACGACTTCGGCTGGATGCCGGATGGCCGCACGCTCTGGTTCCTCTCCGAGGAGAGCGGCTACTCGCACTTCTACACCCTGCCGCCGGGGGCGACGGCCGCGCGCCAGCACACCCGCGGCGAGTTCGAGGTCTGGCAGCCGACGGTGGCCCGCGACGGCCGCCGGGTGTGGCTGCTCGCCAATCATGGCGATCCCACGCGCGCCGGGGTCTATCTGCTCGATCTCGAGCGCGACAGCCTCACCGAGGTCGGCGCCCACGACTGGGTCGAGGACTACGTGATCGCGCCCGACGAGCAGCGGATGCTGCTCGCCTGGTCGGCGAGCCACCTCCCGCGCCAGCTCACCGTGATGCCCGCGACCGGGGGCATCGGCCGGGTGCTCACCGACACCCGCAGCGAGGCCTACCGCGCGATCGCCTGGATCGGCCCCGAGTTCGTCGCCATCCCCTCGCGGCACGGGGCACCGCGGCCGATCCTCGGCAAGCTCTACCGTCCGCCGGCGATCGTGCCGGGCCGGCGCTACCCCCTGGTGTTCTTCGCCCACGGGGCGGGCTACCTCCAGAACGTGCACCGCGGCTTCCCGCACTACTTCCGCGAGCAGATGTTCCATGACCTGCTCGCCCGGCGCGGCTTCTTCGTGCTCGACCTCGACTTCCGCGCCTCGCGGGGCTACGGGCGCGACTGGCGCACCGCGATCTACCGGCGGATGGGCACCCCGGAGCTCGAGGACCATCTCGACGCCCTGGCCTGGATCGCCGAGCGCGAGCCCATCGACCGCGAGCGGGTCGGGATCTACGGCGGCAGCTACGGCGGCTTCCTCGCGCTGATGGCGATGTTCCGGCATCCCGAGGTGTTCAAGGCCGGCGCCGCGCTCCGGCCGGTGACCGACTGGGCGGCCTACAACCACCCCTACACCTCGAACATCCTGAACACCCCGCAGCGCGATCCCGAGGCCTACCGGATCAGCTCGCCCATCGAATACGCCGAGGGCCTGCGGGGCCACCTGCTGATCAGCCACGGGATGCTCGACGACAACGTCCTCTACCAGGACGCGGTGCGCCTCGCCCAGCGCCTGATCGAGCTCAGGAAGCCGAACTGGGAGCTGGCGAGCTACCCGCTCGAGCGCCACGCCTTCCGCCATCCCGAGAGCTGGTACGACCAGTACCGGCGCGTGCTCGCGCTCTTCGAGCGGGTGCTGCTCGAGGCGGGCGAGGACGGCTAGCGGCCTATACTGCGGCGGCATGGCCGCCGCCCGGTCCGTCCCGCCGTTCCTGCCGCTCGCGCTCGGAACGGTCGCCGCCGGCTGCGCCCCGCTCGCGCCGCCGCCCTTCGCCGCAGCGCTGCTCCTGCTCGCGGCGGGCCTGGGGCTCGCGGCGCCGTCGCTCGACCGCGCCTCGCCTCGGCGGGCACTCGCCGGCCTTGGCTCGAGCCTGCTCGTCCTCGCCATCCTCATGGCGCCCTTCCTTCCGGCGCTGGCGGCGGCGAAGGGCCTGCTCGCCGCGGCCCCGGAGCCCCGGGCGCTGCTGTGGCTGACCGCGCTGCTCGCCCTGCTGCTCGGCGGGTGCTGGCTGCTCGCACCCGCGCCGGTGCTCGCCGTCGAGCGGGGTTGCGCCGTGGCGGGCGGCGGGCGCGGCGCTGCGCTGGCACGGCGGAACCCTCGACCTGGCCGCGGCCCTCCCGGCCGGGCTGTTCCTGCTGGCCCTCGGCTTCGCGGCGGCCGCGCTGGCGGCGCCCGACGCGGCGCGTCCTACCGCTCGGCATGGCGGCCCTCGCGCTCGCCGCTCCCCGTGGTCGCCTGGCTGCTGGCGAGGCGGATCGCCGGACCGCGGGCAGGCGCTGCCAGCGGCACCTCCCCCACCGCCGGCCGCGGCGGTCGTCCCGAAGCCGACCGCCGATCCCGAGGGGCAGCTCTACGAGGCGGCGCGCCGCGGGCGGGTGGACGAGGCGCTCGCCCTGCTCGAGGCGGGCGTCGACGCGCGCGCCCTGCCGCGTCCCGGCGAGCCCGACCAGCGCAGCCTGATGCAGATCGCGGTGACGCTCCCGGACCTGCGCCTGCTCAGGGCGCTGATCGCGCGCGGGCTCTCGGTCAACGAGGAGCACGGCGGGCTCACGCCGCTGATCTGCCGCGCTGCGGGACAGCCGCCAGGGTCGGCTCGAGGCGGTGATGATGCTGCTCGCCAACGGTGCCCGCGTCGATGCCTGGGATCGGGAGCGCAACCAGCCGGTGCACCACGCCGCCCGCTGCCTCGACCCGGCGGTGATCGCGGCCCTGCTCGATGCGGGAGCGGATCCGGAGGCGCTGAACGGCGAGGGCCTGAACGCGCTGGCGGTGGCGCTCGAGGCGCAATGCTGGGACACGGCGCAGTTCCTGCTTCGGCGAGGGAGTCCGCAGCGAGCCCGAGGGTGGCTGCCCGGCGATGGTCGCGGCGGTGCGCGGCCTCGAGGACGACCCCACCGGCGTGCGTCTGCTCCGGCGTTTCCGCGCCCGGCTCGAGGCGGCGGACCGCCTCGGCCGGCGCGCCCTGCACCACGCCGCGCTGCACGGTCACCTGCGGATCTGCGAGGCGCTGCTCGAGCTCGGCGCGGACGCGAACGCGCAGGACGCGCACGGCGCGACGCCGACGATGGAGGCGGTGCGGGGCGGACATCTGAGGGTTCTCGAGCAGCTGGCGCTGGCGCGACCGGATCTCGGATTGCGCGACGCCCTCGGCCGCACCGCGCTCATGATCGCGGTGGCGAGCAAGCATCCGGATCCGGCGATCTGCCGCCTGTTGGTGGCGATGGGCGGCGACCCGCACGCTCCGGGGCCGGACGGCAGGAGCGCGATCGAGCAGGCGCGAGCCCTCGGCCGCCACCCGTTGGTCGCGGCGCTTGGATCCGGTCCTGGCCGCGCGCGAGGGAGTGGAGGCGGGGGAGGAGGGCGCCGAGCGCCGGCGAGCCCGTCGACCGACCCGCTGACCGTTGCTGGCGGCGGCGCTGGCGCGTGGCCGGCTCGCGCTCGCCGAGCCGCTGCTCGCGATGGTGCGCCGAGCGCGAGCCGGCTCGCTGCGCTCGCCCTCGAGACCACCGACCCGGAAGTCCTGCGCTGGCTGGCGGCGCGGGCCGGCATCACCGCCCGCACGCCGCTTCCCGACGGGCGCCTTTTGGGGGCGGCGCTGGCGGAGGAGCCCGGCGCCTGGCGGCGGCTGGCGGTGCTGGACGGAGGGCGGGAGCCGTTCCTCGGTCGCGGGCGTCTTGCGGAGCTCGATCCTCGCCCTCGGCGAGGCCGGTGAGCTGCCCGCGGCCGAGCGCTTCCTCATCGAGCTGCTGGAGGTCGGGGCCGACGCCTTCGGTCGCCGGGCCGCGCGGGATCCCGCCGCTCCTCGCCGCCGTCGCGGCCGGCTCCCTGCCGCTCGCCGAAACCCTGCTCGGCCGCGGCGCGGATCCCAACGCCGGCGATGGCTGACGGGCGGACGCCCCTGGCCGAGGTGCTGGCCCAGCGGCTGCCCAGCCGGCGTGGCTGCGCCCCTGCTCGCTGGCCGAAGGAGCGGATCCCGGGCGCCGCGATGCCGCCGGCGAGACCCCGCTCGGCTGAAGCGCTCGAGAGCCGAGCCTGCGCGAGGCCCTGGCCTGGCTGCACCCCGAGCGCTGGCGCTGGCCCGGACGCCCGGTCCGGGGCGAGGACCTGATCGACGCGGCCCGCCTCGGGGATTGCCGCGCGCTCGAGTGCCTGAGCGCCTGCGGCCTTCCGCTCGACGCCCGTGACGCCCAGGGCGCCACCGCCCTGCTCCACGCCGCCGGCCTCGGGCGGCGCGAGGCGGTGGCCTGGCTGCTGGCGCATGGCGCCGATCCCGACGGCCCGTGCCGCCAACGGGGCGAGCTGCCTGAGCGCGGCGATCGTCGGTCGCGATCCGGCGGTGATCCGGATGCTGCTGGAAGGAGGGTGCCGATGCCGAGCAGCCGCTGGCCGGAGGTGCGAGCGCGCTGTTCGTCGCCGCCGCGATCGGCGCGGCCGACGCGGTGCGGTTGCTGCTCGGCTTCGGCGCGAGGGTGGATCGCACGGAAGAGACCGGGCGCAGCGCGCTGATGGTCGCCGCCGAGGCCGCCTTCCGCGCCAGCCTTGGCGGCGAGGGCGCGGAGGGCTACGAGGCGACGATCGCCGCCCTGCTCGAAGGCGGGGCCGATCCCGCGGCAGCGCTCGCCTCGCGGCGACACCGCGCTCGCGCTGTTGCTCGGCAGCCGCGTCCAGCCCGGGCGCGCCCCCGTGGAGGCGTTGCTGCTGCCTGCGCTGGAGCGCCTGCTCGCCGCGGGGGCGGATCCCGACGCGCAGGACGAGCGCGGGGTCGGGCCGCTGCACGCGGCCGCGATCCACGGCCTCGCCCGCTGCACGGGTCGGCTGCTCGCGGCGGGCGCCGACCCCGAGCGCCGCGACCGGCTGGGCCGACGTCCCGCCGATCTCGCCCGCCTCCTCGGCTACCCGGCGCTGTGCGCGCTCTTCGAGCAGTTCCGCGCGCCGCGGCCGGAGCGCGGGCGTTCACGATCGGATCGGGATTCGCCGCTAAGCTAGCTCGCATCCACCGCGTGACGACGGGGGCTGGCCGATGGTCCGAGGACTGATGGGGCTGCTTGCGCTGCTCCTGGCCGCGCCGGGCGCGCAGGCCGGAGCCGTGCCGGACATCGCGGAGACTTGGCGACGGGCGCCGCGGGTCGGCGCTGCCGCCCTTCGACCGCGCCGCGGCGCTGGTCAAGGCCGAGGCCGAGGCCAAGCCCGGCGTGCCTTTCCGCTTCGCCGAGCCGCTGGCCGGCGAGGCGCTGCTCGAGGCCGTGGGCAAAGCGCCTTGTCGGGCGCTGGGAGGAGCGTCCCGGCGGCGGCCGGCGCTGGCTGCTCGCGCTCGAGGCGCCGGGCGCGGTCAACCTCAACTTCGAGCTCAGACCCTTCCGTCTGCCCTATGGCGCGCGCCTGTGGATCGCGGATGGCGAGGGACGCCAGGTGCTCGGCCCCTACACCGACGCCGACAACCCCGAGTCCGGGGCCTTCTGGACGCCGATCCTCGATGGCGAACGGGCGCTCTTCCTGCTCGAGCTTCCGCCGCAGGCCGGGCGGCTCGAGTTCGCGATCGCCGGCATCCAGCGCGGCTTCCGCGACCCCTTCGCGGCCAAGGCCGGGTCCTGCAACATCGACGTCGTCTGTCCCGAGGGCAACGACTGGCGCAACGAGATCCGCGCCGTGGCCTCCTACACCATCGGCGGCAGCGGGCTGTGCTCGGGCACCCTGATGGCCACCACGAACCCCGGCGAGAACCGGGTGTTCAGCACCGCCAACCACTGCGTGAGCTCGGCGAGCCAGGCCGCCTCGGTGGTGCTCTACTGGCGCCACGAGCATCCCACCTGCCGACCGGTGAACTCGAGCGAGAACGGCCTCGGGTCGATCGGGCCGAACAACCCGAACGCGATCCCCCAGACCGGCGGCGCGGCGCTGCTCGCGAACCACCCCGACAGCGACTTCACGCTGCTTCGCCTCAACACCACCCCGCCCGCGGCGGCCAACGTCTTCCTCAGCGGCTGGGACCGGCGGGCCAACCCCCGCACCGACGGCGCCACCGGCATCCATCATCCGCAGGGGCACGAGAAGCGCATCTCCCACACCCAGCAGACGCTCGTCCGGCAGGACCAGCCGACCGCCAACCTCGGCCAGCGCCACTGGCGGGTGCCGTTCTGGAACCAGGGCACCACCGAGCCGGGCTCCTCCGGGAGCGGGCTCTGGAACCGCGACAAGCGGCTGATCGGGGTGCTCTCGGGCGGCTCGGCCTCCTGCGGCAACCCCGGCGGCTTCGACATCTACGGCCGCCTCGAGACCGCATGGGAGGGCGGAGGCTCCGCGAGCAGCCGCATGCGCGACCATCTCGACCCGGCGGGCACGGGGGCGGAGTTCCTCGGCGGCGGCGGCTGCCCGGCGCCCGGCCTGAATCTCGAGGTGCTCACCGCGACGCCGCGCGCCGGCCAGCCGGTGACGCTGCGCGCCAGCGCCAGCGGCGGCGCCGGCGCGCCCTACACCTTCGAGTGGGACGTGGACGGGGACGGCCAGATCGACCGCCGCGGATCCCAGGCCGAGATCGCCCCGCTCTATCCGCAGGCGACGAGCACCCAGATCCGGGTCTTCGTGCGCGACGCCGCCGGCTGCACCGCGCTCGCCAGCCGCGCCCTCGACGTGGCCGGTCCGCGCCTCGACTTCAGCGTCGGATCGGTCAGCCAGCTTTGCGGCGACGGCGACGGGATCTTCGACCCGGGCGAGCGGTTCCGGGTGCCGATCACCGTCACCAACGTCGGCGGCGGCCCGATCGGCGCCGGGCGGCTGCTGTTCCAGGCGCTCGCCGGCCAGCGCACCAGCGGTGGTCCGGACGGCTTCGGCTACACCTACGCCGACCAGAACGACGGTGCGCTCTGCCCCTTCCAGTTCGTCGACATCAGCGACGGCGCCAGGCTCGCCGTGTCCCCGGCCGGCAGCGTGCCGGCCGAGGACGATGGCCGGGCGGGGCCGGTCGCCCTCAACTTTCCCTTCGACTTCTACGGTGCGAACGTGGGCAGCGTCGTGATGTCCACCAACGGCTACCTCAGCACCTCCACGGCCGACACCGGCGGTCAGTTCGAGGTCAACTGCAGCGGGGCGCTGAGCCGCGGCAGCGTCGGCGGGCGGATCGATCCGCTCCAGTTCGACTGGCTGTACCAGCCGGGGGAGGGGCCGACCCGCGGCCTGTTCCACCGCTTCTTCGCGCAGTGCCCGCGCCCGGCGCAGGCCGGCGCCGCCAACGCCGCCTGCCACGTGTTCCAGTGGAACGGGATGCGCGCCTTCAGCGGCGATCCGCCGGGAAGCTACGACTTCCAGGCGATCCTCTACCAGGGCAGCCACCAGATCGTGTTCCAGTACCGCTCGACCGACCCGGACCAGGGCAAGGGCGCCCACGTCACCATCCAGGATCCGCAGAACGCCCGGCGACTGCCCTACAGCTGCCGCCAGGCGGGACGGATCGGACCGGTGCGCTCGGTGTGCTACTTCCATCCGAGCGCGCAGCCGGCGGGGGGCGGCGCCGCGGTGCGGCTCGAGACCCCGGCGCCGTCGCTGCCAGCGCTGGCGCCCGGCCAGCAGGCCGTGATCGCGGTCGACTTCAAGCTCGCCGACGGTGCCGCCTGCGGCAGCCCGATCCGCTTCCGGATGCTCGGGGCGACCGACGGCCCGAGCTTCGCGCTGGTGCAGGGCGGCGCGCGAGATCACCGGCCAGATCGGCGCCGGCTGCGCGCCGGTCGCCGGCTGCCCCTTCGCCCCCGCCGCGCTCAACCCGCAGCAGGGGCTGTTCGCCAATCCCGCGCGCTACGGCAACGGCTTCGGCAGCGTGCTGGTGCCGAGCCCCGAGGGGCGGGTGTTCCTCGGCGCCTGGTTCACCGGTCTCGCCGACCGGACGCCGACCTGGTACGCGATCCAGGGGCTGCTCGCCGACAACCAGGTCGCGGCCCCGATCTATCGCTTCCGGCGGGTGAGCGACCAGCCCTTCCAGGCGGCGCGCGAGATCGTCGGCGAGGCCCACGTGGTCTTCACCGAGGCGGACCGGCACTGGGTGTGGTGGTCGCTCGCCGGCCGCGAGGGTCTCGAGCCGGTCTCCGTGCTCTATCCCTTCGGACGGCCGGCGGGGCACCGCACCCAGAACTGGTTCCACCCGGCGGAGTCCGGCTGGGGCATCGTCTTCGACGAGCATCTCCTCGACGGCCAGCCCGAGCTGGTGCCGATCGCCTACCTCTACGGCGCGGACGGGATTGCGCGCTGGAGCCTCGGCGACACCCGCCAGGTGAACGGCGCGACCATCGCCGCAGCGCACCTTCCTGGTGCACTGTCCGGGCTGTCCCTCCTTTGCCGACTTCCTCAGTTTCCCGCTGGCGGCCGGCAGCCTCACCCACGCCTTCTCCGGCCGGTCGAGCGGTCAGGTGACGCATCGACGTCAACTGGCCGGCTGGAATCGGCGGCAGCTTCCGGCGCAGCGCGCCGCTCGCGATCCAGCCGCTCGCTCCCCCGGAGTGATGGCGCGGCTGATCCTCCTGCGTCACGCCAAGGCCGAGCCCGAGCGGCCCGGGGGCGGCGATTTCGCCCGCGCCCTCACCGCCAGGGGGCGAGAGCAGGCGCGGCAGGCGGCGGCCTGGCTGGCGCTCCAGCCGGAATGGCCGCCGGCACGGGTGCTCTGCTCGCCCTCGCGCCGCACCCTCGAGACCGCGGAGCCGATCCGCGCCGGGCTCGCCGCGGCGGCCTTCCGCGAGGAGGCGGCGATCTACGAGGCGAGCGCGGAGACGCTCCTCGAGCGCATCGCCGCGCACCTCGAGGAGGCCGAGCCGCTCTTGCTGATCGGCCACAATCCCGCCCTGAGCGAGGTGCTGGAGCGGCTCTGCGCGGAGGATCCGCGCGCCCGCGAGGCGCTGCCCACCGGGGGAATCGCCGTGCTCGCCGTCGAGCGCGTGGCGGCCGCGGGCGCGCGCCTGCTGCGTCGCTGGTCGCCGCCCTGAGGGCACGGGCGGGGACGATGCTGCTGCTCCTCGCCGCCGCCGGCGCGGCGGCGGAGGAGGGGCTCCGCCGCTGGGCGGCGGAGCGCTCGCATGCGGAGTTCGAGGCCCGGCGGTTCGGGGTGCTGAGGAGCAGCGGCCGCTTCCCACGGCTCGGGGGCGGTCTTCGTCGCGAGGGCGGTCGGGTGGTGATCGAGGCCACGATCGAGGTCGCGGAACTCGAGGGGCTGAGCGGCCGGGAGCGCCGCTACGCCCTCGGCCCGGACTTCTTCGACGCCCTCAACCACCCGCGGATCCGCTTCCGGAGCGATCCCCTGCCGCCGGAGATTCTCGCCCTTGGCGGCGCGCTCCCCGGCTGGCTGAGCATCCGCGGGCTCAGCCGGCGGGCGAGCTTCGAACTCGCGCCGCCCGCCTGTCCGGACGCCGGTCGGGGCTGCCCGCTGGAGGCGCGCGGGGAGATCCGCCGCTCCGCCTTCGGCCTCGGCCGGGGCGCGGTCGGCCTCGGCGATCGCGTCGCCCTGCGGCTGGTGGTATGGCTCGAGCCGGAGCCGGGTCCGTGAGAGCGCTGCCCGCGATCCTGCTGCTGCTCGCCGCCTGCGCGCCGGGGCCGCGGCTCGTCGAGCGGGCGCTGCGCCAGGCCGAGGCGCTGCGCAGCGCCGAGATCGAGGCCGCGCCTGCCGTGCCCTCGCCGCTGCTCACCGTGGCCGCCGCCGATCCGCTCACGCCGCGCGCGCTGCCGGTGGAGCGCGGCGAGGAGGCGCTCCTGCTGCGCCTGCACCTGATCCGCGCGGCGCGGCAGAGCATCGAGCTCCAGAGCTACATCTTCGCCGCCGACGAGGCCGGGAGGCTGATCCTCGCCGAGCTCCTCGCCGCCGCCCGCCGCGGGGTGCGGGTGCGGGTGCTCGCCGACCAGCTCTTCTCCCTGCCCGACACCGCGCTGCTCGCCGGGCTGGCCGCGGCCCATGTCGGCTTCGACCTCCGGCTGCACAACCCGACCTTCCGCCGCGCCCGGACCTCGGCGCCCGAGTTCGCGGCCGGGATCCTGTGCTGCTTCCGCAGCTTCAACCAGCGGATGCACAACAAGCTGCTCCTCATCGACGGGCGGCTCGCGCTGCTCGGCGGCCGCAACGTCCAGAACCGCTACTTCGACTGGGACCCGGACTACGACTTTCGCGACCGCGAGGTCCTGGTGGCCGGTCCCGCGGTCGCGGCGATGCGCGAGTCCTTCGAGTCCTTCTGGAGCGACCGCGGCAGCCATGCCGTGGCGCGGCTCGGCGGGGTGGCCGAGCGCCTGGCCCGCGGGCCGCCGCCCGCCCTGACGCTCGCCCTCGCCGAGCCCTGGGCGAGCCGCGCCCTTTGGCTGCGCGCGCAGGCGGACGATCCCGTGCCGGATCGCCCAGCTCTTCCTGCCCCGCTTCCGCGCCGTGGCGCGGATGCGCTACTTCTGGGACCGGCCCGGCAAGGGCTGGCGGCGCGATCCCGAGGTGCGGGACTTCACCGCCGCGCTGAAGGGGATCATCGCCGGCGCCGAGCGCGAGATCGTGCTGCAGACGCCCTACCTGCGTCCTGAGCCGCCGCGCGCGGGCGCTGTTCGCGGAGCTCGCGCGGCGGCCGGTGCCGCCCAGGGTGCGGGTCTCGACCAACAGCCTCGCCGCCACCGACGCCTTCTTCGTCTACGCGCTGTCGCACAAGTACAAGCGCCTGTACCTGCGGCGGCTGGGCTTCCGCATCCACGAGTGGAAGCCCCATCCCGCCGATGCGCCCCGGGTGCTCGCGGGGCTCGACTTCCTGCGCGGCCCGCTCGCCGTGGCGCCGCCGGGGCCGCGCCTCGGGATGCACGCCAAGACCCTGGTGGTGGACCGCCGCCTGGTGCTCATCGGCTCGCACAACTTCACCCCGCGCTCGGCGGACCTCAACACCGAGAACGGGGTGCTGATCGAGGATGCGGACTTCGCCGCCCTGGTGCTGGCCGAGATCGAGCGCGACCTGGCCGGGGAGAACGCCTGGCGGATCGCGCGCCGCGAGCGCCTGCCCCTGCTCGGCTGGCTCAGCGCGCAGACTCGCCGAGCTCTCCGAGGCGCTCCCGATCTTCGATCTCTGGCCCTGGCGCTACGCCACCAGCTTCGAGAAGCTGCCCGGCTGCCCGGAGCTCGAGCCCGAGGACGAGGGCTTCCGACGCTGCTACCGGGAGGTCGGCGACTTCCCGGAGGCGCCGCTGCCGCTCAAGCGCCTGCCCACGCTGCTGGTCACCGCCTTCGGCCTCGGGCTCGAGCCGATCCTCTGAGCCGCGCTTGTCCCCGCGGGCTGCGAGGGGGTAGGCTCGCGGCCGGCCTCTGCCGGAGCCTTGCCCATGAGCCTCAAGCTCCACTTCGATCTCGACGAGCAGGATCTCGCCCATCTGCGCGAGCTCGTCCGGGCCGCGGGCGCGGCCCGCGAGCAGCTCGACGAGCGCGAGGTCATCGCCTCGGCGCGAGCCAGCCTCGCCGACGCGCGCGCCGCCGAATCCCCCGCACTTCATCCGCGAGCGGCTCGACCGGCTGGAGCGGATGATCGCGATGGTCGAGGACCGGGGCTTCGCGCTGCCCGAGCCGGAACGCCAGCACGTGCTCTCCGCCCTCACCTACTTCGCGGATCCGAAGGACCTGATCCCCGACAGCGTGCCGGTCTTCGGCTTCCTCGACGACGCGGTGATGGTGGAGCTCGTGACCCGCGAGCTGCGGCACGAGCTCGAGGCCTACGAGGACTTCTGCCGCTTCCGCGAGCTCGAGGCGCGCCGCCGCGGCGTCGATCCTTCCTCGCTCGAGCGCGCGGCCTGGCTCGAGGCGCGGCGCCGCGAGCTGCATCTCAGGATGCGCCGCCGGCGCAAGGCGGAGCGGGAGCGGCTGCTGGCCTCGGGACGGGGACCGCGGCTGCGCCTCTGGTGAGGCGATGCCGGGGCTGCTGCTCGCGCTCGCCCTCGCCCTCGACGGCGCGGCGCTCGAGCCGCTCGAGGTGCGGGGCCGGCGCGCGGAGCGCCACCCGACCCGGCCGGTCGCCTCGCTGCCCGCGCCTCGCGAGCGGCTGCTGCGGCACCCCGCCGAGCTTCTCGCCCTCGCCCCCGGGGTCTGGCTGAGCCGCGGCTCGGGTCAGGAGTCCCTGCTCGCGCTGCGCTCCCCGGTGCTCACCGGGCCCGGAAGCTGCGGCGCCTTCCTGATCCTCGACGACGGGATTCCGGTCCGGCCGGTCGGCTTCTGCAACGTCAACCAGGTCTTCGAGACCGCCTTCGAGCTCGCCGAGGGGCTGTGGGTGCTGCGCGGCCCCGGTGCGGTGGGGCTGGGAGGGGCGGCGCTCCACGGGGCGATCGGGCTGCGCCCGCCGCCGCTCACGGGATCGCCGGCGCTCGCGGTCGAGGGCGGGGCCTTCGCGCGTCGCGGGCTGCGCCTCGAGCTGCCGCTGGCCCTCGGCGCGGGGCGGCTGCGCCTGGACGCCCTGGGCGTGGAGAGCGACGGCTTCCGCGAGCGGGAGGGATTCCGGCAGCACAAGCTGCTTCTCCAGTGGCAGGGGGCGGAGGAAGGCCCGCGCCTGAGCCTGGTGGCGACCCGGCTGCGCCAGCGCACGGCCGGCTTCGTCGCCGGCGAGGGCGCCTGGCGCGACCGCCGCCGCTTCGCGAATCCCACGCCCGAGGCCTTCCGCGACGCGGACGCGCTGCGCCTCGCGCTGCACGGCGGCGAGGAGGATCTCCGCTGGCGCGCGTTCCTGCGGCGCGACGCCCAGCGTTTCCTCCAGCACTTCATCCTCGGCCAGCCGCGCGAGGACAACGGCAGCGCGAGCCTCGGCCTCGCGCTGCGCCGCGCCGCGGGAGCGGCGGCGCTGGGCCTCGACGTCGAGGCGGCGTGGGGGGAGGTGCGGGAATGGCAGGAGCGGGAGCTCACCGCGGGCCCGCCGCTCCAGCGCCTGATCCGCCCGGCCGGCCGTCACTACGACTTCGCCGTGCGTTCGCTGGCGATCGCGGGCTTCCTCGAGCGTGCCGGCACGCTCGGGGCGGGCTGGTGGCATGCCGGTCTGCGCGGCGAGCTGCTCGGCCTCGACTACGACAATCGGATGGCGCCGGGAAACCTCCGCGAGGACGGCACGCCCTGTCCGGCGCCCGGCGGCTGCCTCTTCCAGCGTCCGGCCGACCGCCGCGACGCGCTTCGCCGCGGATCTCCGCCGAGCTCGGCTTCGCCCGTCCGCTGTCCGAGGGGGCGACGGCCAGCGCGCGGCTCGCGAGCGGGTTCAGGATGCCGCAGGTGCACGAGCTCTACCGGCTGCAGCGCGGCCAGGAGGTGGCGGACATCGGCCCGGAGCGGCTCGCGGGCCTCGAGCTCGGCTGGCGTCGGGATTGGGAGGGGGCCGAGCCTCGCCCTCGAGCTCTTCGCCTACCGCAAGCGCGACCTGGTGCTGCGCGACGCGGCCGGCTTCCTGGTGAGCGGCGGCCGTACCCGGCATTTCGGCGCGGAGCTCTCCTTCGCGCGCGCGCTCGGGAGCGGCTTCGCGGTCGCCGGGCAGCTCTCCCTCGCCCGCCACCGCTATGCCTTCACCCGCGAGCTCGCCGGCGGCGAGCGCATCGTCGCGGGGCGGCGCATCGACTCCGCGCCGCGGCGGCTCGTGGCGCGTCACGCTCAGCCGCCGCTTCGCCGGCGGCGTCCGAGGCGCGGCTCCTGCTGCGCCATCTCGGCCCCTATCCCACCGATGCCGAGAACCTCCACGTTTACGCTGGCCACACCCTGATCGATGCCGAGCTCGATGCTGCCCCTCGGGAGAGCACCTGGTCGCGAGCCTGAGGATCGCCAACCTCGGCGATCGGCCTCATGCGGAGCGCGCCGACTTCGCCTTCGGCGAGCATCGCGCCCTGCCGGGCGCGGGGCGGCACTGGCAGCTGCGCCTCGAGCGCCGCTTCGGCGGCTGAGGGCTCAGGCGGCGGCGAGTTCGGCGAAGGCCTCGCCGGCGGCGGCGAGGGTGGCCGCGATCTCGGCCTCGCCGTGGGCCGCGGAGACGAATCCGGCCTCGAAGGGGGAGGGCGCGAGGTAGACGCCGCGCGCGAGCATGGCGTGGAAGAAGCGGGCGAAGCGTGCGCGGTCAGTGGCCTGCACGGCGCGGAAGTCCCGGGGCGGCTCGTCGGCGGCGGTGAAGAACAGGCCGAACATCCCCGGGACCGCGACGGCGCGGAAGGGCACCCCGGCGGCCTGCGCCGCCGCCTCGAGCCCGGCGCGGAGCGCCTCGGTGCGGGCGGCGAGACGCTCGTAGAAGCCCGGCTCCTCGGTGAGGCGCAGGGTGGCGAGACCGGCGGCCATCGCCACCGGGTTGCCCGAGAGCGTGCCGGCCTGGTAGACGGGACCCTCGGGGGCGACGAGCCGCATCAGCTCGGCCCGCCCGCCGTAGGCGCCGACCGGGAGCCCCCCGCCGATGATCTTGCCGAAGGTGGAGAGATCCGGCCGGATGCCGAGAAGCTGCTGTGCCCCGCCAGGGGCGACGCGGAAGCCGGTCATCACCTCGTCGAAGATCAGCAGTGCCCCGTGGCGGTCGCAGAGCGCGCGCAGCCCCTCGAGGAAGCCGGGTCGCGGCAGCACCAGCCCCATGTTCCCGGCGATCGGCTCGACGATCGCCGCCGCGATTTCGCCGCCGAGCTCGGCGAAGCAGGCCTCCACGGCTGCCAGTGTCGTTGTAGGGGACGGTCACGGTGAGGCGGGCGAGGGCCTCCGGCACGCCCGGCGAATCCGGGACGCCGAGCGTGGCGGCGCCCGAGCCGGCGGCGACCAGGAAGGCGTCGCCGTGGCCGTGGTAGCAGCCCTCGAACTTGAGGATGCGGCTGCGGCCGGTGGCGGCGCGCGCGAGCCGAATCGCCGCCATCGTCGCCTCGGTGCCCGAGTTGACCATGCGCACCATCTCGAGCCCGGGGACGCGTCGGCAGAGCAGCTCCGCCATCTCGACCTCGGGCGGCGACGGAGTGCCGAAGGAGAGCCCGCCGCGGAGAGCCCGCGCGACCGCCTCGAGCACCGCAGGGTGGGCATGGCCGGCGATCATCGGCCCCCAGGAGCCGACGTAGTCGAGATAGCGGCGGCCCTCGACGTCCACCAGCCAGGCACCCTCGGCACGGGCGGTGAAGAAGGGCTCGCCGCCGACGGCACGGAAGGCGCGCACCGGCGAGTTGACGCCTCCCGGCATCAGGCGGCGGGCGCGGGCGAAGAGATCGCGATTGCTCACGGCTCGGCGCGGGAGATGGGGGGCGACAGGCTAGCGCAGCGGTGGCGTCTCGGGGGTGGCCCGAGGGGAGCGGCGAGGGTAGCGCGCAAGAGGCCGTCCTGGCCGGATGCGGGCCCAGGCCGCCGCGGGCGAGCGCGATCGCCGGCACCGGCGCGGGCAGTCTCAGCGCGACGCCGGCTGAGGCTCCGCCGCCCCCGCGATCGCCGCCAGCAGCTCCGCGAGCGCGCGTTCCGGGCTGGCGGCGGCGAACACGGAGGAGATCACGGCGAGCAGATCGGCCCCCGCCGCGCGCACCGCCGCGGCATTCGCGGGCGTGATCCCGCCGATCGCGCACAGCGGCAGCGCGAAGGCGCGTCGCGCCGCCTCGAGCAGGCCGATCCCGGCGCGTGCCGCTCCAGGCTTGGTGGCGGAGGGGAAGATGCTGCCGAAGGCGAGGTAGTCGGCTCCCGCGCTCGCGGCCCTCCGCCCGCGCTCGAGGTCGTCGTAGCAGGAGACCCCGATGATGGCGCGGGGCCCGAGCAAGGCCCGCGCCGCGGCGGGATCCGGATCGTCGCGCCCGAGGTGGACGCCGGCGGCGCCCACCTCGGCGGCGAGCCCGGGATCATCGTTGACGATCAGCGGCACCCCGTGGCGCGAGCAGAGCGCGGCGAGGCTGGCGGCGCGCCGGCGGCGCTCCTCGGGGGCGCTGCGCTTGTCACGGTACTGGAGCAGCGCGACCCCGCGCGGCAGCAGGTCCTCGAGCCGCGCCAGCAGGGCGGGGAAGTCCGCCGTCTCCGGGGTGAGCAGGTAAAGGCCTGCGAGGGCGGGCGGGCGCATGGGCTGACGAGGGACTCGGGCCTGGGCGACAATAGCAGCTCCCGCTCCCACGGATTCCTCGCCCCGATGCAGCCAGCCGAGCGTCTCGAAGCGCGCCCCTACCGCAGGTGGATGTGCGTCGTCTGCGGCTTCATCTACGACGAGGCGCAGGGCTGGCCCGAGGACGGCATCCCGCCCGGCACCCGCTGGGAGGACGTGCCCGAGACCTGGTGCTGCCCGGACTGCGGGGTGACTAAGTCGGACTTCGAGCCGATCGCCGAGGAGTGATCCTCGGCGCTGCCTAGCGCGGCACGAAATCGAAACGGTCGCCGAGCCTGAGCCCCAGGCGCGCCGCCGTTCCGGCCGGGAGCTCGAGGACGTAGCGTGCGGGCCTGAGCCCGGTGTAGGTCGGGCAGGACTCGACCCGGCAGGGCGGCACCGCGAGCTGCAGGTCCACCAGCCGCCGCTCGCCGTCGAAGTGGAGGATGTCGAGCGCGAGCCGCGTGTTCTTCATCCAGAAGGTGCGATGCGCCTCGTCCTCCCACACGAAGAGCATGCCGTGGTCGGCGGGGAGCTCGTCGCGCCACATCAGGCCGCGCTCGCGCAGCCGGTCGTCGTCCGCGATCTCGACCACGAACACCTCGCCCCCAAGCTCGACCTGGCGGTAGCGTCGTTCCGTCGGACAGCCCGCGAGCAGCAGGAGCATGACGGGAAGCAGCCACGGGACACGGGGAGGGCTGAGGCCTCGTCGGAGCATGGTTGCGGAGCAGTCGGTGCGGTCGCGGAGGGTCTCGACCATCGTGCCATGGCGCGCGCGCCGGGCGCGGCAGCGCGGGGGAAGGGTGTTGACTGTCTTTCTCTTTGGGGTAGACTAGGGGGCTCCCCTGGCGAGAGGCTGGGGGAGAGGTGTGTCCTGGCGGAGGCGCTGGGGCGGTGGTGGTTGTTTGACAGTGTGCGCAGGTGTTTTGTGTGGGTGCCTGTAGGCTTGGACGCCTGTCAGGCTCCTGGACGACCGTTTGGTAGTTCCGGGGGTTGAGCTCTGCGGTTGGTTTGCAACTGAAGAGTTTGATCCTGGCTCAGATTGAACGCTGGCGGCATGCCTAACACATGCAAGTCGGACGGCAGCGCAGCCGTGGTGACACGGTGGGCGGCGAGTGGCGGACGGGTGAGTAATGCATCGGAATCTACCCTCGAGTGGGGGATAACCTGGGGAAACTCAGGCTAAGACCGCATGGGGCCCGTGTGCGGGAGTGCGCGGGTGAAAGCGGGGGACCGTGATGAGCGGCCTCGCGCTCGGGGATGAGCCGATGTCCGATTAGCTGGTTGGTAGGGTAATGGCCTACCAAGGCGACGATCGGTAGCCGGCCTGAGAGGGTGGTCGGCCACACTGGGACTGAGACACGGCCCAGACTCCTACGGGAGGCAGCAGTGGGGAATCTTGGACAATGGGCGCAAGCCTGATCCAGCAATGCCGCGTGTGTGAAGAAGGCCTTCGGGTTGTAAAGCACTTTTCCTGGGGAAGAAATCGCGGGGGTGAACAATCTCTGTGGATGACGGTACCTGGGGAATAAGCACCGGCTAACTCCGTGCCAGCAGCCGCGGTAATACGGAGGGTGCGAGCGTTAATCGGAATTACTGGGCGTAAAGGGTGCGTAGGTGGCCTGCTGAGTCCGATGTGAAAGCCCTGGGCTTAACCTGGGAATGGCATGGGATACTGGCGGGCTCGAGTGTGGCAGAGGGTCGCGGAATTCCCGGTGTAGCGGTGAAATGCGTAGAGATCGGGAGGAACACCCGTGGCGAAGGCGGCGGCCTGGGCCAACACTGACGCTGAGGCACGAAAGCGTGGGGAGCAAACAGGATTAGATACCCTGGTAGTCCACGCCCTAAACGATGCCGACTGGATGTTGGGTGCGTTTGACGTGCTCAGTATCGAAGCTAACGCGTGAAGTCGGCCGCCTGGGGAGTACGGTCGCAAGACTGAAACTCAAAGGAATTGACGGGGGCCCGCACAAGCGGTGGAGTATGTGGTTTAATTCGATGCAACGCGCAGAACCTTACCTGGCCTTGACATGCCCGGAACCCTGCAGAGATGTGGGGGTGCCCGCGAGGGAGCCGGGACACAGGTGCTGCATGGCTGTCGTCAGCTCGTGTCGTGAGATGTTGGGTTAAGTCCCGCAACGAGCGCAACCCTTGCCTCTAGTTGCCAGCGGTTCGGCCGGGAACTCTAGAGGGACTGCCGTCGACAAGACGGAGGAAGGCGGGGACGACGTCAAGTCATCATGGCCCTTACGGCCAGGGCGACACACGTACTACAATGGCCGGTACAGAGGGTTGCGAAGCCGTGAGGTGGAGCCAATCCCAGAAAGCCGGTCTCAGTCCGGATTGCAGTCTGCAACTCGACTGCATGAAGTCGGAATCGCTAGTAATCGCAGATCAGCATTGCTGCGGTGAATACGTTCCCGGGCCTTGTACACACCGCCCGTCACACCATGGGAGTCGGCTGCACCAGAAGCAGGTCGCCTAACCGCGAGGGGGGCGCCTTCCACGGTGTGGTCGATGACTGGGGTGAAGTCGTAACAAGGTAGCCGTACCGGAAGGTGCGGCTGGATCACCTCCTTTCGAGCGCGAGGGTGTCTGGTCTATGGGCACCCGCACAAGGCACCTGCGAGGTCCCTGGTCGAGGCTGGGGCTGTAGCTCAGTGGGAGAGCACCTGCTTTGCACGCAGGGGGTCGTCGGTTCGACTCCGATCAGCTCCACCAGAGGTTGTGGGGTGTGGGCGGTGGCGGCGGGGTCTGTAGCTCAGGTGGTCAGAGCGCACCCCTGATAAGGGTGAGGTCGGTGGTTCGAGTCCACCCAGACCCACCAGAGGCGGCTGGGGACGGCACACGGTGGTGGCAGGTTTGGTGGTGGTCGTGTTGAGGCGGCTGCCGGTTGTTTGACAAGACGGGAAGGAAGGCAAGCGTTGGGGTGAGGCCCAACGTGTGTCGAGGCATGAAGGCGTTGGGGATCCGGTCGTTCTGGGTCGAGGAGGCCTGGGGCGGCAGGGTCAAGTGAATCGACGCATACGGTGGATGCCTTGGCGGTCAGAGGCGAGGAAGGACGTGGCAGCCTGCGAAAAGCGTCGGGGAGCTGGCAGCGAGCGGTGATCCGGCGATGTCCGAATGGGGAAACCCGGCCCGTGAGGGTCATCCTGTCCTGAACCCATAGGGGCAGGAGGCGAACCCAGGGAACTGAAATATCTCAGTACCTGGAGGAAAAGAAATCAACCGAGATTCCCGGAGTAGTGACGAGCGAAACGGGAGGAGCCCTGAAGCGCATCGAGTTCTAGGGGAACGGTCTGGGAAGGCCGACCACAGAGGGTGACAGTCCCGTACTCGAAAGGGCGCGGTGCGTGATGATGAGTAGGGCGGGGCACGTGGAACCCTGTCCGAAGATGGGGGGACCATCCTCCAAGGCTCAATACTCCTGACCGACCGATAGTGGACCAGTACCGTGAGGGAAAGGTGAAAAGAACCCCGGTGAGGGGAGTGAAACAGACCTGAAACCGTATGCGGACAAGCAGTCGGAGCCCCGTGAGGGGTGACGGCGTACCTTTTGTATAATGGGTCAGCGAGTGACTGTCGGTGGCGAGCTTAACCGTGTAGGGGAGGCGAAGGGAAACCGAGTCCGAACAGGGCGCAGAGTCGCCGGCAGTCGACCCGAAACCGGGCGATCTAGCCATGACCAGGGTGAAGGCCGGGTAACGCCGGCTGGAGGCCCGAACCCACTCCCGTTGAAAAGGTAGGGGATGAGTTGTGGCTAGGAGTGAAAAGCTAAACGAGCTCGGAGATAGCTGGTTCTCCCCGAAAGCTATTGAGGTAGCGCCTCGTGTGGACACTCCCGGGGGTAGAGCACTGTTATGGCTAGGGGGTCATCGCGACTTACCAAACCATGGCAAACTCCGAATACCGGGAGGTGATGCACGGGAGACACACGGCGGGTGCGAACATCCGTCG
Source organism: Lysobacterales bacterium (assembly GCA_033582715.1). Lineage (GTDB taxonomy): Bacteria > Pseudomonadota > Gammaproteobacteria > Xanthomonadales > BPKI01 > BPKI01. Next base: position 505,261 of record JAVQZZ010000001.1, read on the forward strand.
TGGAGAGGGAAACAACCCAGACCGCCAGCTAAGGTCCCCAAATCACGGCTCAGTGGAAAACGATGTGGGAAGGCAGAGACAACCAGGAGGTTGGCTTAGAAGCAGCCACCCTTTAAAGAAAGCGTAATAGCTCACTGGTCGAGTCGGCCTGCGCGGAAGATTCAACGGGGCTCAAGCCGTGTACCGAAGCTGCGGATCCGCCGCGAGGCGGATGGTAGGGGAGCGTTCCGTACGCCGATGAAGGTGGGTCGAGAGGCCTGCTGGAGGTATCGGAAGTGCGAATGCTGACATGAGTAACGATCATGCGGGTGAAAAGCCCGCACGCCGAATGCCCAAGGGTTCCTTGCGCAACGGTCATCGGCGCAGGGTGAGTCGGTCCCTAAGGCGAGGCCGAAAGGCGTAGTCGATGGGAAGCCGGTTGATATTCCGGCACCTCGCTGGACTGCGATGGGGGGACGGAGAAGGGTAGGTGTACCGGGCGTTGGTCGTCCCGGGGAAAGCCGGTAGGCGGATCCTCCAGGCAAATCCGGAGGGTCATACGCCGAGCAGCGAGACCAGGGTCTTCGGACCCGAAGTCACCGATCCCAGGCTCCCAGGAAAAGCCTCTAAGCTTCAGGTTCAGCGGGACCGTACCGCAATCCGACACAGGTCGGCAGGGTGAGAAACCCCAGGCGCTTGAGAGAACTCGGGTGAAGGAACTAGGCAAAATGGTACCGTAACTTCGGGAGAAGGTACGCCCTTGGGGGTGGTGGCGTGCGCCACTGGGCTCCTGAGGGTCGCAGTGAAGAGGCCGCTGCGACTGTTTATCAAAAACACAGCACTCTGCAAACACGCAAGTGGACGTATAGGGTGTGACGCCTGCCCGGTGCCGGAAGGTTAAGTGATGGGGTCAGCCGAAAGGCGAAGCTCCTGATCGAAGCCCCGGTAAACGGCGGCCGTAACTATAACGGTCCTAAGGTAGCGAAATTCCTTGTCGGGTAAGTTCCGACCTGCACGAATGGCGTAACGACAGCGGCACTGTCTCCACCCGAGACTCAGTGAAATTGAAATCGCTGTGAAGATGCAGCGTTCCCGCGGCAAGACGGAAAGACCCCGTGAACCTTTACTACAGCTTCACACTGGACGTTGAGTTCGCTTGTGTAGCATAGGTGGGAGCCAGTGAAGCCCGGACGCCAGTTCGGGTGGAGGCGCCGTTGAAATACCACCCTGGTGTGCTCGACGTTCTAACCCAGGCCCGTGATCCGGGTCGGGGACCGTGTGTGGTGGGTAGTTTGACTGGGGCGGTCTCCTCCCAAAGGGTAACGGAGGAGCACGAAGGTGCGCTCAGCACGGTCGGACATCGTGCATAGCGTGCAAGGGCAGAAGCGCGCCTGACTGCGAGACCGACGGGTCGAGCAGCTGCGAAAGCAGGTCCTAGTGATCCGGTGGTTCCGTATGGAAGGGCCATCGCTCAACGGATAAAAGGTACTCCGGGGATAACAGGCTGATACCGCCCAAGAGTCCATATCGACGGCGGTGTTTGGCACCTCGATGTCGGCTCATCACATCCTGGGGCTGTAGCCGGTCCCAAGGGTATGGCTGTTCGCCATTTAAAGTGGTACGCGAGCTGGGTTCAGAACGTCGTGAGACAGTTCGGTCCCTATCTGCCGTGGGCGTTGGAGATTTGCGGGGGGCTGCTCCTAGTACGAGAGGACCGGAGTGGACGAACCTCTGGTGTGCCGGTTGTCACGCCCGTGGCATCGCCGGGTAGCTACGTTCGGAAGCGATAACCGCTGAACGCATCTAAGCGGGAAGCGCGCCCCAAGATGAGATCTCCCGGAGCGTCAAGCTCCCTGAAGGGCCCAGGTCGACCACCTGGTCGATAGGCGCGACGTGCAAGCGCAGCAATGCGTGCAGCGAACGCGTACTAATCGCCCGTGCGGCTTGATCCTGTCGCCCCAGGCCCCCTCGCACACACACACACCGGACCCAACCCCCTTGCCTTTCCCTCCCGTCACCCCCTTCCTGGCGGCCATGGCGGCGTGGAACCACCCGATCCCATCCCGAACTCGGAAGTGAAACGCGCCAGCGCCGATGGTAGTGCGGCCCAAGCCGTGCAAGAGTAGGTCACCGCCAGGATCCCCTCCCCCGCGCGCCCCGCCCCCCAGGCGGGGCGCTCGGCTTTCCGGCACCCCAAACACAACCCCCCTCACCCACCCCCCGCCGCAGCCCCCTCGCACCGCCCCCGGGCATCCCCCCAAACCGCCAGGACAACCCCCACCTACCCCACCGGCAGCCCCTCCCCAAACACCTCCCGATACCACCAACCCACCCCACAGCCCCCCAAATCATGATTCTGCGTGCCAGGATGGGCGATCGCCGAATCAGCGGGGTGGAAGCGGCATCCGCTCGGGGAAAAGGAGTTCCCAGCGCACCTCGGCCAGATCCGCGGCGCCGAAGGAGAGCCGCGCGAGCCGCGGGACGGCGAGGAAACGCTCGAGCTCGCTCTCGACGGCGGCCGCCAGCAGGAGCTCCGGGTCGATCGCATTCGCGATCCATCCGACGCAGGACAGGCCGTCCGCGAGGATCGCACGCAGGGTGAGCCGGGCGTGACTGATGCAGCCGAGTCGCAGCCCGACCACGAGCAGAACGTCGCAGCCGAGAAGCCGCGCCAGGTCGGCGTGGTCGAGCCCCTCGGCGAGCGGGGAGAGCCAGCCGCCCGCGCCCTCGATCAGGAGCAGATCGCGACCCCGGGCGAGCTCCTCCGCGGCGGCCACGATCCGTGCGGGATCGATCGTCACCCCTGCCGCTCGCGCCGCGAGGTGCGGCGAGACGGGGAGCGGCAGGGCGAAGGGGTTCACCGTCTCGTAGGACAGGGGCTCCCCGACGGCAGCGATCAGGGCGAGCGCGTCGTCGTTGCGGAGCCCTTCCGCGGTCTCCACGCAGCCACTCGCGATCGGTTTCATCCCGGCGACCCGGAGCCCCCGTGCGCGAAGCGCGCGCAGCAGCGCGGCGGTCACGCGGGTCTTGCCGACGCCGGTGTCGGTTCCGGTCAGCAGGAGGCGGCGGGTCACGCCGATCGGCCTCGGTCCGCGGTCGCCCACGCCCCGTGGCGTCCCGCCGAGGGCGTAGAATCTGCCGTCCGCACCCGACTCGCGGGACCACGCATGTTCGCGCTCACGCCGAGGCTCGCCGAAGCCGCCGACAAGCCGGCGCTCTATCGCCTGCTGATCGAGCAGGGCAGGGCCCTGCTCGAGGGCGAGCATGATCGCGTCGCCCGTGCCGCGAACCTCGCCGCGCTGATCTTCCATGCCCTGCCCGGACTCAACTGGTGCGGATTCTACTTCTGGAACGGCCGCGAGCTGGTGCTGGGCCCCTTCCAGGGCCGCCCCGCCTGCACCCGCATCGGCTGGGGCCGCGGCGTCTGCGGCAGCGCGCTCGCGGCGCGCCGCAGTCTGGTCGTCCCCGAGGTCTCCGACTTCCCGGGGCATATCGCCTGCGATCCCGCGTCGCGCTCCGAGGTCGTCGTGCCGCTGTGGCGCGGCGACGCCCCCTTCGGCGTCCTCGACCTCGACAGTCCGCTGCCAGGGCGCTTCGACGAGGAGGACCGGATCGGCCTCGAGGCGCTCGCGAAGCTGTATCTCGACGGGGTCGCGGAATGAGCGACGGCCTGCCCCAGGTCGGCACCAAGTCGGCCGCATGGCTGCGACAGGTCGGGGTCCGCAGCCGCGCGGACCTCGAGCGGCTCGGGGCGCTCGAGGCCTTCCTGCGCGTGAAGCGCGCCGGCTTCCGCCCGAGCCTGAACCTGCTCTGGGCGCTCGAGGGGGCGCTGCTGCGCTGCCACTGGACCGCGGTGCCGGAGGCGCGCCGTCTCGAGCTCAGGCAGGCGCTGGCCGAGGCCGAGGCGCGCCTCGCGGCGGCGCGGGCCCATGGCGGGGCAGGCGGGGCTTTGCCCTCGCCCTCGGGCGCAGGGGCGGACGAGGACCCGGATTCGTTCGAGTCGCCCGGCTCCGCCTTCGACGAGCCGGAGACCGATCCCGACTGAGGCTCCTCGCCTCGCCGGGCTGCGCGATGCGCTCGGCCTCGCGTCGGACTCCGGCGCGCGGCCGCAGCGGCCTGGGCGCTCAGTGGAGCCGTTCGACCGGCGCGGCGAGCGTCGGCAGCACGCTCGGCGCGGCGCCCGCGCGCACGCCGGCGAGCACGCGCGAGAGCCGGACGAAGTCCTCGGCCAGCCGCGTGAAGAGGGCCGCGTAGCCGGCGCTCGCGTGCTCCGCGGCGGCGCGATAGGCGCTCTGCCCGAGCCGCGCGAAATATTCGCGGGAGACCCGGCGGCGCCGCGCCTGCGCCGGGAACCAGCCGCAGAGCAGCAGGCAGCGGTCGCCGACGTCGCGCAGCTCCTCGAGGCGCCGGCGCCCCACGAGTCCCGACGCCGCGAGCAGCTCGATCGCCATCACCCGCGCGAGCAAGGCGCCATCACGGGCATGCCGCATCAGCACGAAGACGAGATAGGCCTCGAGCTCCTCCTCGAGGCGCAGCCCGGTGCAGCGCTCGCTCTCGAGGACCAGGCTCTGCCACAAGGCTTCCGCAGATCCGGTGTGAAGTTCGGCTGCCATCGCTCGGTCGCGAAGAGAGAAAAGACCGCGATGGCCTTCCTATAGCAGAGCCCCCGCGAGAGCGGAAACCAGCAGCCGCCCGCCCCTGCTGCCAATCACTCCACCGTGACCGACTTCGCGAGATTGCGGGGACGGTCGACGTCGGTGCCCCGCAGCACCGCGACGTGGTAGGCGAGGAGCTGGAGCGGCACGGTGAACACCAGCGGGGAGGCGAGCGTCCCGGCCGCCGGAACGGCGAGCAGGCGATCGCGCGGGCCGAGCGCCACGGGGCCGGTGTCCTCGCTCGGCGAAGACGAGGAGCTGACCGCCGCGGGCGCGAACCTCCTCGAGGTTGGCCTTGAGCTTCTCGAGCAGCGCGTCGTTCGGTGCCACCGCCACCACCGGCATGCGCTCGTCGACCAGCGCCAGCGGCCCGTGCTTGAGCTCGCCCGCCGGATAGGCCTCGGCGTGGATGTAGGAGATCTCCTTGAGCTTGAGCGCGCCCTCCATCGCGATCGGGTGATGGATGCCGCGGCCGAGGAACAGGGCGTGCTCCCGGTTCGCGAACTCGGCGGCGAGCGCGGCGATCGCCGGGTCGAGCTCGAGCGCCCGGCGCAGCAGTCCCGGAAGCGCGAGCAGCTCCTCGACCCGCGCCGGCTCGCGCGCCTCGGCTTCGGGCCTTCGCCGGGCGAGGACCAGGGCGAGCAGGGCGAGCGCGACCAGCTGCGTGGTGAAGGCCTTGGTGCTGGCCACACCGATCTCGGGACCGGCGCGGGTCATGAGGCAGAGCCCGCTCTCCCGCACCAGGCTGCTCGCGGGCACGTTGCAGATCGCGAGCGTCCCGAGATAGCCGCCGCGACGGGCCTGGCGCAGCGCGGCGAGGGTGTCGGCGGTCTCGCCGGACTGCGAGATGCAGACGAACAGCGTGTCCGCGGGCACCACCGTCTGCCGGTAGCGGTACTCGCTCGCGATCTCGGCCTGCGCCGGGATCCCGGCGAGCGCCTCGATCCAGTGCCTTGCGACGCAGGCGGCGTGGTAGCTGGTGCCGCAGGCCACGAGGTGCACCGCGCGCGTGCGCGCCAGGAGCGCGTCGCCCTCGGGACCGAAGATCCCGGACAGCACCCGCCCGCCGGCGACGCGCCCCTCGAGGGTGTCGGCGACCGCCTGCGGCTGCTCGTGGATCTCCTTCTGCATGTAGTGCCGGTACTCCCCCCGCTCGACCGCGTCGAGGCTGAGGCCGATCGGCCGCGGCGCACGCTCCCGAGGCCGGCCGGCGGCGTCGAGGATCCGCCAGCGCCCGCCCTCGAGCACGGCGAGCTCGCCCTCCTCGAGGTCGATCACCGAAGCGGCCTGGCCGACCAGGGCGTGGGCGTCGGAGGCGAGGAAGAGCGCCTGCTCGCCGAGGCCGATCAGCAGCGGACTGCCGCGCCTCGCCCCCACCACGACCCCGGGCTCGCGCGGGGAGACGACGCCGATCGCGTAGGCGCCCTCGAGCTCCGCCACCGCGCGCCGCACCGCCTCGACGAGCGCGACGCCGTCGCGGTAGTGGGAGGCGACCAGGTGGGCGATCGCCTCGCTGTCGGTGTCGGTGGCGAAGTCGTAGCCCTGCGCGCGCAGCCGCGCGCGCAGCGCCTCGTGGTTCTCGATGATGCCGTTGTGGACCACCGCGACCAGGTCCCCCGAGCACACCGGGTGCGCGTTGCGCTCGCTCGGCGCCCCGTGCGTGGCCCAGCGGGTGTGGGCGATGCCGGTACCGCCGGCGAGAGGCTCGGCCGCGAGCATGCCGGCCAGCGCCTCGACCCGGCCGAGGGCGCGGCGGATGCGGAAGCCGCCGTCCGCGAGGACGCAGATGCCCGCGGAGTCGTAGCCGCGGTACTCGAGGGCGCGCAGCCCGGCGAGCAGGACCGGGACGAGGTCCCCTCGGCCGGTGCCGGCGATGATCCCGCACATGGCCGCCTGGGTTCCGGAAAGAGCCAAGATCTTAGCGGCTGAGGGGCGGCCCGGACGATGGGCGCGCCGCCCCGCGGGCCGTTTAGGCCGCCGCGGTGCGCAGGCGGTGCCGCGCCGGCGGTCGCGTTCACGGCGCCTCTCCCGGGCCGGCCACGCCGAGCCGCCGCCCGCGGGGTGAGGGCGCGGCGAGTCCACGCCGTGCGATGGGGCCATGCGACTCGCGGCGCGGCGTTCGCGCCGACCGGCATCGACCAGGCAGCCCCACGAGGCGAAAGGCGTCGTGCTCCAGCCCCAACGCCCCCGCCCGGACACCGCCGGCGCGGCTTTCGGCGAAGGGCGCCGCGCGCTTGCGACGAGGGGTTCTTGCGCGGGGATCGGCGCGCTCTCGAGCCCGGCGACCCGGTGAGGGAATCGTGCATCCGGCGCCCCGGCCGCCGGGGCGCGCCGTCCAGGGCCCGCCCGGCCTCGCGACGGCACGGCGCGGATGGGTCGGGGCGGGGTGCCTGCCGCCGCCGAGGAGGTGCCCGTCGGCGCAGTCGAGCCGCGCCCGGAACGGGTCCGGGCAGCGGATCGCTCGCGCCGGGGTGGCGGAAGAGGGTTCGGACGCACGGCGGAGGCCGACGAGGGCGCCCCGCACCCGCCGCTCCATCGCGAGCGAGGGCGATGGCACGCCGGATCCGTTGTGGCTCGCACGGGTTTCCGGCCGGTCCCGCCGGGCCGGTCACGAGCTTGCCCCGAAGCGGCGCTTCGGCGGCCTCCGATTCGAGGCGGGCGGGCCGACATCGGCCGACCGCGGAACAGCGGTCCGGCGCGAATCGTCAGCGCCTCCCCGGCGGAGGCGGCCGCGCGGTCTTCGCGCCCGCCGCGGAGGACGCGGTCGCCTCCGGCGCGCCGGCCCCCGCATCGGCGGCGCGGAACACCCCGCCGGGCACCTCGCCGGGCGGCGATTCCCCTCCGTCTCGCCGCCACCGCGTCCACGCCGCCTCCCCGGCCTTGACCCGCCCTCGGGGCCGGCCGGAAAATGCCGGGCTCGCCGGTGGCTATGTAGCTCAGCTGGTCAGAGCGCGGCACTCATAATGCTGAGGTCGGTGGTTCGAGCCCACCCATAGCCACCATACCGGCGCCAGCGCCGGCGCGCGCGCTCGGACGCGTGGAGCGTCGTGCCGTTCGCGCACGCGGCGTTCACGCGCGCGAGCGTGAACCTTCGCGGGCGCCCGCGGTCTGCTCGGCGCCTCCGTCCGAGCTTCCGATGCGTCACCGTCGCCGCCGCCCTCGCGCTCGCAGCGCTCGCTCGCCGCAGTCCTGGCGCCGGTCGCGCCGCCGAGGTCCGCACGCTCCAGGCGCACGCGGCCCTGCTCGCCTCCGAGGACACCTGGCAGCCGGGCCGATCGCAGTGGCTGGCGCTGCGCGTCCGCCACGACCCCGGCTGGCACAGCTACTGGATCCAGCCCGGGGACTCGGGCCTGCCCACCCGCATCGAACTCGAGCTCCCCGCGGGCTTCCGCGCCGGCGAGCCGCAGTGGCCGAGGCCGGAGCGCATCGCCTACGGCGAACTCACCAACTTCGGCTACCACGGCGAGCTGCTGGTGCCCTTCGCGGTCGAGGTGCCGGACGATGCCGCGCCCGGCGCGGAGCTCGCGCTGCGCCTGCGCGCGCGCTGGCTGATCTGCGAGGAGGTCTGCATCCCCGACGGCACCGAGCTCGCCCTCGCGCTCCCGGTCGCCACGCCCTCGCGGGCGACGCCCGAGGCCGCGGCGATCGCCGCGGCGCTTGCCGCCCTTCCGGGCCGCTGGCCGGGCGAGGCGAGCATCCTCGACCTCGGCGGTCGCTTCGCGATCGAGCTCGAGGCCGACCCGACCAAGCTTCCCGCGCCGGAGGTGTTTCCCGCCGACGAGGCCTTCCTCGATCACGCCCGGGGCCAGGCGAGCTGGTCGGGTCATCGGCTGCGCATCGTGCACGAGCGGAACGCCTTCTTCCGCGCGGCTCCCGAGCGCCCGCGGCTGCTGCTGGCCGCCGGCCCGCGGCGCGAGGACCCTGCCTGGTGGCTCGAGGCGCGGATCGTTCCTGCGTCGGCGGCGCCGGCGAGCGCGGGGACCGGTGCGGCCCCGGTCCCCGGCGGCCGGCAAGGGACTCGGCGACGCCGGCGCGTCGCTCTCGGGTTGGGCTCTGGCGCTGCTCGGGGCGCTGCTCGGCGGGCTGCTGCTCAATCTCATGCCCTGCGTGTTCCCGGTGCTCTCGCTCAAGGCGCTGGCGATCGCCGAAGGCGCCCGAGAACCGGCGCGGCTGCGGCGGCACGGCCTGCTCTACACCGCCGGCGTGCTCGACGGCCTTCGCCGATGCTCGGCGGCCTGCTGCTCGCCGCGCGTGCCGCAGGGCGCCGCTGTCGGCTGGGGCTTTCAGCTTCAGGAGCCGAGGGTGGTGGGTTTCCTCGCCCTGCTCATGTTCGTGCTCGGGCTCGGCCTGCTCGGCGTGTTCACCGTCGGCACCCGGCTGATGGGGATCGGCGGCGGGATCCGCGCCGAGGGGGATGCCGGGGCCTTTCTCACCGGGGTTCTCGCCTGCGTGGTCGCGAGTCCCTGCACCGCGCCTTTCATGGGCGCGGCGCTGGGCCTCGCCCTGACCCTGCCGGCGGCGCTGGCGCTCGCGGTCTTCCTCGCCTTGGGCCTCGGGCTCGCGCTGCCGCTGCTCGCGCTTGCCTTCCTGCCGGGGCTGGCGTGCCGCCTGCCGCGGCCCGGGCGGTGGATGGAGAGCTTCCGACAGGCGATGGCCTTCCCGCTCTTCGGCACCGCGCTGTGGCTGCTGTGGGTGCTCGGGCACCAGGCCGGCAGCGGTGCCGTGATCCGCGTCGCTGGCGGCGATGCTGGCGGCCGCCTTCGCCCTCTGGCTGCTCGCCCTCGGTGAGCGCGGGACGGCTCCGGCGCCTCGCCGCGGCGGCCGCCGGGGCTCCTTGCTCTTCGGCCTGGCGCTGTCGCCCGGCCGAGGCGGAGGGCGAGACGCCGCGCGCCAGCCCAAGCGCTCGGCGAGCCCTTCCGCGAGGAGCGGCTCGCAGGCGCTGCGCCGGGAGGGGCGCCCGGTGCTGCGTCAACATGACCGCCGACTGGTGCATCACCTGCAAGCTCAACGAGCGGGTGGCGCTGAGCGGCCCCGAGTTCGCGTCGCTGCTCGAGGGCACCGGCACCGCCTACCTGATCGGCGACTGGACCCGCGGCGATGCCGCGGTGAGCGCCTTCCTCGCCCGCTTCGGCCGCAGCGGCGTGCCGCTCTACGCCCTCTACCCGGCCTCGGGCGGCCCGCCCGAGCTCCTGCCCCAGCTCCTGACCCCGCGGCTCGTCGCCGAGGCGCTGCGGCGCGCCGCGGCCCCCCGACCCCAACGACGACGGAGGTTGACGATGAAGACGACCGCTCTCGCCTGCGCGCTCCTTTCCGCGCTCGCCGCCGGCCCGGCCCTGGCGAGGCCCGAGGTCGGGCCAGCCCGCGCCGGCCTTCGCGGCCAGCGACTGGGAGGGCAGGCTCCGCACCCTCGAGGAGTTCCGCGGCAAGACCGTGGTCCTCGAGTGGACCAACCACGAGTGCCCCTTCGTGGTGAAGCACTACCGGGGCGAGCAACATGCAGGCCGCAGCAGCGGGAGGCCGCGGCGGCCGGCGTGGTGTGGCTGACGGTGAACTCCTCGGCGCCGGGCAAGCAGGGCCACGTCGACGGCTGCCCGCGCCAAGGCGATCATGGCCGAGCAGGGCGCGGCCCAGGCCAGCTACCTGCTCGATCCCGAGGGCACGATGGGGCGCGCCTACGGCGCGCAGGTGACGCCGCACATGTTCATCATCGACGGCGAAGGGATCCTGCGCTACCAGGGCGCCATCGACTCGATCCGCAGCACCGACCCCGCCGACATCCCGAAGGCCGTGCAGTACGTTCGCGAGGGTCTGGCGCGGCTCGCCGCCGGGCAGTCGCCGGACCCGGCGGTCACCCAGCCCTACGGCTGCACCGATCAAGTACGCCGACTGAGGCCGCCGCCGAGGCGGGCGAGCAGCTCCTCGAGAGTCGAGCAGCTCGCTCGCCTCGGCGCGCCGGCCGCGGTACTCGTAGCGGCCGCTGGCGAGCGCCCGCTCCGAGACCACCACCCGGTGCGGGATGCCGATGAGCTCGATGTCGGCGAACATCGGGCCGGGCCGCAGGCCGCGGTCGTCGAGCACCGCCTCGACCCCGGCCTCCTCGAGGGCGGCGAGCAGCCGCAGGGCGGCCTCCTCCACCGCCGCCTCGCCGCGCGGGTTGATCGGGCAGATCGCGACCCGCCAGGGCGCGATCGGCTCGGGCCAGACGATCCCGCGCTCGTCGTGGTGCTGCTCGATCGCCGCCGCCACCAGGCGCGACACGCCGATGCCGTAGCAGCCCATCTCCATGGGTCGCGCGCGGCCCTCGGCGTCGAGCACGGTGGCGCCCATCGCCGCGCTGTACTTGCTGCCGAGCTGGAACACGTGGCCCACCTCGATGCCGCGCTGGATGCGCAGCCGCCCCCGGCCGTCGGGCGCGGGATCGCCCTCGACCACGCAGCGCAGGTCGGCGACCTCCGCCGGCTCGGGGAGGTCGCGGCCGAAATTGACCCCGGCGAGGTGGAAGCCGTCCTCGTTGGCGCCGACCACGAAGTCGGCCATCACCGCCACCTCGCGATCGACGATCAGCCGGAGGCCGGCTCCGATCCCCACCGGCCCGAGGAAGCCCGGCGCGGCCCCCAGCCGCGCGCGGATCTCGTCCTCCTCGGCCAGCCGGTAATCGGCCATGCCCGGCAGCTTGGCGAGCTTGACCGGATTGGCCTCGTGGTCGCCGCGGAGCAGCGCCAGCGTGAAGCGACCCTCCCCGTCGACCAGGGCCAGGGTCTTGACCGTGCGCGCGAGCGGGATGCCGAGCAGCGCCGCCACCTCCTCGCAGCTGCGCTGGGTCGGCGTCGGCACCCGGCGCAGCGGCTCGCGGGGCGGCGGCCGGGGCCCGGCGGGAGGCGCCGCCTCGGCGAGCTCGAGGTTGGCGGCGTAGTCGGAGGCATCGGAGTAGGCGATCCGGTCCTCGCCCGCCTCGGCGAGGACATGGAACTCGTGGCTGAGGGCGCCGCCGATCGCGCCGGTGTCGGCCAGCACCGCCCGCCACGCCAGCCCGAGCCGGTCGAGGATGCGGCCGTAGGCGCGGTACATGTTCCAGTACTCGGCCTCCAGGCTCTCGCGGTCGAGATGGAAGGAGTAGGCGTCCTTCATCAGGAACTCGCGCGCCCGCATCACCCCGAAGCGGGGACGGATCTCGTCCCGGAACTTCCACTGGATCTGGAAGAAGTTCACCGGGAGCTGGCGGTAGGACCTGAGCTCGGCGCGGGCGAAGTCGGTGATCACCTCCTCGTGGGTGGGACCGAAGCAGTACCAGGCCTCCTTGCGGTCCCGCATCTTGAGCAGCTGCGGCCCGAAGCGCTCCCAGCGCCCGCTCTCCTCCCACAGCTCCTTCGGCTGCACCGCCGGCATCAGCAGCTCCAGCGCTCCTGCCCGCGCCATCTCCTCGCGCACGACCGCCTCGACCTTGCGCAGCACCCGAAGCCCCAGCGGCGACCAGGTGTAGATCCCCGCCGCGAGCTTGCGGATCATCCCGGCGCGCAGCATCAGCCGGTGGCTGACGACCTCGGCCTCGGCCGGGATCCTCGCGGAGCGTGAGCAGATGGAAGCGCGACAGGCGCATCGGCGGCGTCCGGATCGGCGGGGTGCGGATTGTACGCGCTCGGGACGCGAGGCCAGGTCTCAGCGCGGCGGCCGGCCGAGGCCCGGGACCACGTTCCGCTCCGGGTGATAGGCCAGCTTCTCGTAGGGCCGCCCGTCCGTCGGCGGGCGGTCGCTGACCACGATCCGACCCTTCATCGTCGCGGTAGCGGTAGACCACCGGAGTCGCGCCCGGCGAGCGGGGAAGCAGGCCGGTCACCGCATCCGGCAGCCGCTCGGGGGCGAAGCGCCACAGCGCGAGCAGCAGCCAGCGCCACCGCGGCGAGGAGGAACGCCAGCCAGCGCCGGAGGCGCCTCCCGTTCCACGCCGCGACGCCAGCCCTCCTCGGCCTCGCCGCGCCGGCGCGAGCCGAGCACGACGAGCCGCCGGCGCGGGGTCTCGCGGCTCTCAGCCACCGCAGTACTCGGCGACCTTCCCTTGCCAGAGGGCGATCTGCTCGCGCCGGCGCGCGGCGCTCAGGGTCTCGAGCCGGCCGTCTCCGTCGAGATCCATGCGCACCGTCTCGTTGGCCTCGAGATCGGCGAGGACCTGGCGCGCGTTGTCGCAGTTGATCCGCCGCGCGGCCTCGGCATCGAGGCGTGGCTCGGCGGGCGGTGCCGCGTCGGCGGCGGTCGGCGCGGCCGGAGCCTCCTCCTTCGCGGCCTGCGCCTTCTCCTCGGTCACGACCTCCTCGAAGCGGCCGTGGGCGGGCGGCCGGTCGGAGAAGTGGGCGACGCCGCGCTCGTCGACCCAGCGGTAGTACTTGCCCGCGGAGACCGCGCCGAGGGGGAGGAGGGAGAGCAGGCAGAGGAGCAGCGGGCGGCTCATGGACGGACTCCCTGTCGGAGGTGACCGCCTTGTTAGCAGCTGTATGCCCACGCGGCAAGGGGCGCAGGGGCTTCGGGTACACTTCCGGCGACGGGCGGCCGAGGCCACCGATGAACGACGGCGAGACGCGCGCGGGACGGCTGCCGCGCGGCATCTACCTGCTCCCGAACCTGCTCACCACGGCCGCCCTCTTCGCCGGCTTCTACGCCATCGTCTCGGCGATGCAGGGCCGCTTCGTCGAGGCCGCGGTGGCGGTCTTCGTCGCCGGGGTGCTGGATGGGCTCGACGGCCGCATCGCGCGCCTCACCGGCACGCAGTCGGCCTTCGGCGTCCAGTACGACAGCCTCTCCGACATGGTGAGCTTCGGGATGGCACCGGCGCTGGTGATGTACGCCTGGTCGCTCTCCGCGCTGCGCGAGCTCGGCCCGACCTTCGGCAAGATCGGCTGGTCGGTGGCCTTTCTCTACGCCGCCTGCGCCGCGCTCCGGCTGGCGCGCTTCAACACCCAGGCGGGCGTCGCCGACAAGCGCTACTTCCAGGGCCTGGCCAGCCCTGCGGCGGCCGCCTTCCTCATGGCCTTCGTCTGGACGGTCGAGGAGCTCGGGCGGGACGGCGCGGAGCTGGCCTGGCTTGCGGCGTCGCTGACCGCGCTCGCCTCCCTGCTGATGGTGAGCCGCGTCCGCTACTGGAGCTTCAAGGCCCTGCCGGCGGGGGAGCGGGTGCCCTTCGTCTGGATCCTGCTGCTGGTGGGGATCTTCGTGCTGATCGCCGTCGATCCCCCCCGCATCCTGCTCGCGATCGCCACCTTCTACCTGCTCTCGGGTCCGGCCATGACCCTGTGGGGGCGGAGGCGCATGCGCGGCCAGCGCAGCGGGGAGACCGCGCCATGAACGGCGAACAGGCGCGCGCGCGCCGGCTCGCGGTGCTGGCGCGGATGGGCATCGCGCGTGTTCGTGCCGCGGGCGCCCTCGGCCGCGCGGGGGCCGGCGGGCTGCGTGCTCGTCCGCCTCGACCGCGCGAAGTCCGAGCTCGGCCGCGAGGAGCGCCAGGTGCTCGTCGCGCCTGCTCAAGGCGCTGGGCTGGGAGGGCCCCTTCCGCGAGCAGGTCCCGCGTCCCGGGGAGCGCGTCGTCCTCGAGCTCGCCCTCGGCGTGCCCCCCGAGCGGGATGGCGGAGCGGTCGGTCGCGGGCGAGAGCGTGACCCGGCTCGCCCGGAGACGAGCAGGCGCGGCGCGCGCTTTGGGCGCGCATCCGGCCGCACCTGCCGCTGCCGCGGGCGCCGGGATGAGCGCGGTCGCGCGTCGGCCGGGGCGGGCGAGCGTACGCCCGATGCGCGAGGAGGATCTCGACCGGGTCGTCGAGATCGAGCGTCGCGCCTACGCCTTCCCCTGGCGGCATGGTCACCTTCCGCGATTGCCTCCGCGTCGGCCACCGCAGCTTCGTGCTCGAGCTGCGACGGCGCGATCGTCGGCTACGGGTTGTTCTCGCTGGTCGCTCGACGAGGCCCACCTGCTCAATGTCTGCGTCGATCCCGATCATCAAGGCCGGGGGCTGGGGCGCTGGCTGCTCCGCCGCCTGTGCCGGATCGCGGCGGGCGCCGGCGCGGTGCGGGTCCTGCTCGAGGTCCGGCCCAGCAACGCGGTGGCGATCGCGCTCTATCGCAGCGAGGGCTTCGTCGAGATCGGGCGGCGGCCGCGCTACTATCCCGGCGGCCGACGGCCGGGAGGATGCGATCGTGATGGAGAAGGCCATCGGCTTCCGCTGCTCGCTGGCGCCGGTCCGGCGAGTGACTCAGGAATCGAGCCGGCTCGAGCCGCTCGCGCAGCACCCGGATCCGCTCCCCGAGCTCGCGGCTGCGGGCCTCCTCCTGCGCCACCAGCGCCGCCGGGGCCCGCGCGCGGAAGTCGGCCAGTCCGAGCCGCGCGTCGCAGCGCTCGCGCTCCCGCTCGAGGCGCTCGATGTCGCGCCGGAGGCGCTGCCGCTCGGCGGCGATGTCCACGAGTCCGGCGAGCGGCAGGAATAGCCTCAGCCCGCCCGCGACCGCCGTCGCCGCCTGTCGCGGCGCCTCCCCGGGGGCGATGCGGGCCCAGGGAGCCGATGCGGGCGAGGGCGAACAGCTCGCGACGGTGGCGGTCGACGCGCGCGTTCTCCTCCGCGCTGCCGCCCGCGGCCAGCACCTCGACGCGTACGGGTGGGGGGCACGGCGAAGTCGCTGCGCAGCCGCGCGGATCGCGCCGACCACCTCCTTGAGCCAGGCGAGCTCGGCCTCGGCCTCGGGATCGGCGCGGCCCTCGGGCTCCGGGTAGGGCATGCGCCCGACGCTGTCGGCGAGGCAGTCCCGAGGGTGGGGGCGAGCCGCTGCCAGAGTTCCTCGGTGACGAAGGGGATGAGAGGGTGGAGCAGCCTGAGCGAGCGCTCGAGCACGAAGGCCACGGTGTGGAGCATGCTCTCCCGCTCGCGCGGCGCTCCCCTCCTGCAGCGCGGGCTTCGCGAGCTCCAGGAACCAGTCGCAGAGCTCGTCCCAGACGAAGCCGTGGAGACTCTGGGCGAGGAGATCGAAGCGGTAGCCGGTGAGGTGTTCGCCGCGCCAGCCGAGCGGTGCGGTCGAGGAGGGCGAGGATCCAGCGCTCGGCGAGCGAGCGCGCCGGCGGCGCCCCGGCGAAGCGCCGGTCGCCGAGCTGGAGCAGGGCGAAGCGCGTCGCGTTCCAGAGCTTGTTGCAGAAATTGCGGTGGCCCTCGCAGCGGCCGAGGTCGAACTTGATGTCCCGCCCGTGGCTGGCGAGGCTGGCGAAGGTGAGGCGCAGGGCGTCGGCGCCGAAGGCGGGAATGCCCTCCGGGAACTCCCGCCTCGTGGCCTGCTCGATGCGGGCCGCGAGCTTCGGCTGCATCAGGCCGCTGGTGCGCTTGGCGACCAGGGCCTCGAGGCCGATGCCGTCGATGAGGTCGAGCGGGTCGAGGATGTTGCCCTTCGACTTCGACATCTTCTGGCCGTCCTTGTCCCGCACCAGGCCGGTGACGTAGACCTCGCGGAAGGGGACGCGCCCGGTGAAGTGATCGGTCATCATCACCATCCGCGCCACCCAGAAGAACAGGATGTCGAAGCCGGTCACCAGCACCTGCGAGGGCAGGTAGCGATCGAAGCCGCGCTCGCGCATCAGCTCCGGATCCGGCCAGCCCATGGTGGAGAAGGGCCAGATCGCGGAGCTGAACCAGGTCTCGAGGACGTCCGGGTCCTGGGCGAGCGGGAGATCCGCGGGCAGCCCGTGGCGGGCGCGCGCCTCGGCCTCGTCGCGCCCGACATAGACCGCGCCGTCGGGGCCGTACCAGGCCGGGATGCGGTGCCCCCACCACAGCTGGCGGCTGATGCACCAGTCCTGGATGTTCTCGAGCCAGTGGCGGTAGGTCGCGATCCAGCCCTCGGGAACGAGGCGCACCTCGCCCCGCTCGGCGAGCTCGAGCGCCCGCCGGGCGAGCCCGCCCATGCGCAGGAACCACTGGTCGGTGAGCCAGGGCTCGATCACCTGGCCGCTGCGGTCGCCGCGCGGCACCATGAGCCGGTGCGGCCGCTCCTCGAGCAGCAGGCCCTCGCGGGCGAGCTCCTCCAGCACCGCCCGGCGCGCGGCGAAGCGCTCGAGCCCGCGGAAGCGCGGCGGCGCGTGCTCATTGAGCCGGGCCTCCGCGTCGAAGACGTTGAGCAGCGGCAGCCCGTGCCGCTCGGCGACGCGGAAGTCGTTGAAGTCGTGGGCCGGGGTGACCTTGACGCAGCCGGTCCCGAAGGCGGGGTCGACGCTCGGGTCCGCGATCACCGGGATCAGGCGCCCGGCCAGCGGCAGTCGCACCTGCCGCCCGACCAGGTGACGGTAGCGCTCGTCCTCGGGGTGCACCATCACCGCGGTGTCGCCGAGTATCGTCTCCGGGCGGGTGGTGGCCACGGTGAGCGAGCCTTCGCCGTCGGCCAGGGGGTAGCGGATCAGCCACAGCCGGCCCTCCTCCTCCTCGTTCATCACCTCGAGGTCGGAGATCGCGGTCTTGAGCACCGGGTCCCAGTTGACGAGGCGCTGGCCGCGGTAGACCAGACCCTGCTCGTGGAGACGCACGAAGCACTCGATCACCGCCCGCGAGGGCATCGGATCCATGGTGAAGACGCTGCGCGACCAGTCGCCCGAGACCCCGAGGCGGCGCATCTGCCGCTCGATGGTGCCGCCGGACTCGCGCTTCCAGGCCCACACCCGCTCCAGGAACGCCTCGCGGCCGAGGCCTTCGCGACTTCGTCCCTCGGCCTCGAGCTGGCGCGAGACCACCATCTCGGTGGCGATGCCGGCGTGATCGGTGCCCATCTGCCAGAGGACGTCGTCGCCGCACATGCGCCGCCAGCGGACCAGCGTGTCCATCAGCGTGTGCTGGAAGGCGTGGCCCATGTGCAGGGTGCCGGTGACGTTCGGCGGCGGCAGCAGGATGCAGTAGGGCCGGCCCTCCCCACGCGGCCGGAACAGGCCACTCGCCTCCCAGCGCGCGTACCAGCGCTCCTCGACCGCCTTCGGATCGAAGCCCTTCTCGAGCATGGTCCTGCGCTCAGGCGGAGGCGCGCCGGATCAGCCAGCTCGTCAGCAGCGGCACCGGACGCCCGGTGGCCAGGCCCTTGCGGCCCTCCTCCCAGGCGGTGCCGGCGATGTCGAGGTGCGCCCAGCGCACGCCCTCGGCGAAGCGGGCAAGGAAGCAGCCGGCGGTGATCGCGCCGGCCCACTTGCCGCCGACGTTGGCGACGTCGGCGAATCCCGACTCGAGCTGCTTGTCGTAGTCCTTCCACAGCGGCAGCCGCCAGGCGCGATCCAGGCTCTCCTCCCCGGCCGCGAGCAGCTCCGCGGCGAGCTCGTCGTCTCGGCTCATGAGACCGGAGGCGTGCTTGCCGAGGGCGACCGCGCAGGCTCCGGTGAGCGTCGCGACGTCCACCATCAGCTGCGGGCGGTGCCGTTTCGCGTAGAGCATGGCGTCGCACAGGATCAGGCGCCCCTCGGCATCGGTGTTGAGCACCTCGATGGTGGTGCCGTCCATCGCCGTGATCACGTCCGAGGGGCGGTAGGCGTTGCCGTCGGGCATGTTCTCGACCGCGGCCGCGATCGCCAGCAGGTTGAGCGGCAGCTCGAGCTCGCGGGCGGCGAGGAAGGTGCCCATCACCGCGGCGGCACCGCACATGTCGAACTTCATCTCCTCGAGGCCGGTGCCGGGCTTGAGGTTGATGCCCCCGGTGTCGAAGGTGATGCCCTTGCCGACCAGCGCGATCGGGGGCACGTCGGGCGCGGCGCCCTGCCAGGAGAGCGCGATCAGCCGCGGCTCGTTGGCGCTGCCGCGGGCGACGGCGAGCAGCGCGCCCATTCCCAGCGCCTCCATCGCCGGGCGATCGAGCAGCTCGCAGCGCGTGCGCGGATCGCCCGCGGCGAGCTCGCGCGCGCGCTCGGCGAGGTACGAGGGCGTGCACACGTTCGGCGGCAGGTTGCCGAGATCGCGGGTCAGGCGCACGCCGCGGGCGATGGCGACGGCCTCGGCCAGGACCCGCCGGTTCGCGGGCGACTCCGGCGCCAGGATCAGGACCTCGCGCGGGCCCTCGGGCTCCTCCTCCGCGCGCCTGCGGCGGGTGGCGGTGTAGGTGTAGGCCGCCTGGGCCGCGGACAGCGCGAGCTGGCGGATGGCGAAGGCGGAGTCGCGGCCCTTCACCTCGATGCCGGCGAGGGTGTTGGCCCAGGTCGCCGCCGGCAGGCCGCGAAGGGCCTTGTGGGCGGCATCGAGCGCCTGGCGATAGGCGCCGCCGTCGAACTCGGCGCGCTTGCCGAGGCCGACGACGAGCAGACGCTCGGCGGCGATGCCGGGAGGGTAATGGAAGAGGGCCGTGTGAGCGAGCCGGCCGCGGGCGTCCCCGCGCTCGAGGGCGCGGCTGAGCAGCCCCCCGGTCGCGGCGTCCAGGGCTGCAGCCGGCCCGCTCGGAGGCTCGTCCTGGAACGCTCCGGCCACCAGCGCCGCCGCGGCACAGGCGGCGGGTTCCTGCTCGCGCAGAGTGAATTGGGGCAACATGGGGCGATGACTCCGGCGATGCGCCTCGGGCCGCGTCCGCCGACGCGGAAGCGCAGAAGTCTAAGCCATGCCGACGGTCGCGGCAGGGCGCGTGGGCGCGCGTCACCGCCGCCGGCGTCGCCGGTCCGCGGCCGCTGAGCGGGATGCGCCTGCCGGTCCTCGACCGCTACCTCCTGCGCGAGCTCTCGCTCGCGCTGGCCGCGGTGACGCTGGTGCTGCTGCTGATCACCGTCGGGGGGTTGTTCACCGACACCCTCAGCAAGATCGCGCGCGGCAAGGTGGCGGGCACGCTGCTCGCCAGCCTCGTGACCCTCAGGACGGTCGAGTATCTGCCCCTGCTGCTGCCGCTCGCCGGGTTCCTCGCGGTGCTCGCGACCTTCGGCCGGCTGCATCGCGACAGCGAGATGGCGGTGCTCGCCGCCGCCGGCGCCGGTCCGCTGCGCCTGCTGCGTCCCCTGCTCGCCTTCGCCGGTCTGCTCGGCGCCGGTCTGGCCCTGCTCTCCTTCGTGCTGGCGCCGGCGGCCGCCCGCACCGCCAAGGGACTGGTCGAGGAGGCGAACCGCTCGCTGCTGGTGGCGGGGCTGGACGCGGGCCGCTTCGTCGAGCTGGCGCAGCTGCCCGGGGTGATCTACGTCGCCGAGCTCGGCGCCGACGGCAGGGAGTTCCGGCGGCTGTTCGTCCACGCCGAGCGGGAGGGACGCATCGACCTGGTGACCGCGGAGCGGGGACGGCTGCGGGTGGAGGGGGGATGGAGGGTCCTCGAGCTCACCGACGGCCATCGCGTCGAGGGCGACCCCGGGCGGCTTTCCTTCCGCACCGCGCGCTTCGCCCGCAACGAGATCGTCCTGCCCGAGCTCGAGGGCGAGCATCGCGACGAGCGCGGGTCGCGTCCGACCGGCGAGCTGTTGGGTTCGGAGGATCCGGCGGACCGCGCCGAGCTGAGCTGGCGCCTCGCCGCCCCGGTCGCGGCGGTGGTGCTGGCGGTGCTCGCGGTGCCGCTGGCCCGGGTGCCGCCACGCCACGCCCGCCACGGCAGGATCCTGCTCGGACTGCTGC
The DNA here is from genome assembly GCA_033582715.1 of Lysobacterales bacterium. Taxonomy (GTDB): domain Bacteria; phylum Pseudomonadota; class Gammaproteobacteria; order Xanthomonadales; family BPKI01; genus BPKI01. The sequence goes on from JAVQZZ010000001.1 coordinate 525,458, forward strand.
TCTACCTGGTGTACGCCAACGGCCTGGCCATCGGTCGCCAGCTGATCGCGGCGGGAGCGCTGCCCCCCCACTGGGGCCTGTGGCCGCTCCACGGCAGCCCTGCTCGCGCTGGGCCTGTGGCTGCTGTGGCGGGGAGGCCGCCTGGGTCGCGGGGCCGGGCGATGCTCCTGATCCGTCTCCTCGACCGGCTGATCGCGGGGCAGGTGCTCGGCGCGCTGCTCCTCGCCTGGGCGGTGCTGGTGGGCCTCGATCCTGGTGCTCTACACCACCGGCCAGCTCCTCCGCCTCGAGCGCAGCGGGCTCGGTCTCGGCGAACTGGCGGCGCACGTCGCCTGGACCCTGCCGCGCCGGGGTTACGAGCTGTTCCCGAGCGCCGCCCTGCTCGGCTGCGTGCTCGGCCTGGGCCAGCTCGCCAGCCGTTCGGAGCTGGTGGCGATGCGGGCGGCGGGACTCTCGAAGCTGCGCATCGCGGCCGGTGCGCTGGGCGCGGTCCTCGCGCTGCTGGCGGTGGTGGTGGTGCTGGGCGAGACCGTGGCCGCGAGCGCCGAGCGCCGCGCCCAGGCGGTGCCTGCTGCGGGCGCAGCGGCGGCGGCCTCGAGCTCCTCGGCGGGGGCCTCTGGGCGCGCGAGGGCCGTGATTTCCTGCACGCGCGCGCGGCGCTGCTCGAGGGCGAGAACGCGGTGCGGCTGCGCGCGGTGCGGCTTTTCCGCCTCGACGAGCGGGGGCGGCTTCGAGGAGCTGTGGCTCGCCGACTCGGTCGCTCTACCGCGATGGCGGACTGGACCTGGTTCGAGCTGCGCCGGCTGCGCTTCGGAGGACGGCCGGCTGGTGGAGGAGCGTCTCGCGCGCGCGAGCTGGGACGAGCGAGCTCGATCCCGGACTGCTCCGGCTGGGGGCGATCCGGCCCCGCTACATGCCGGTCGCGGAGCTCGCCGCGCAGATCGGCTACTTCGAGCGCAACGAGCTCGATGCCGGCGAATACCTGGTGGCCTTCTGGGGGACGGGTGCTGTATCCGCTGAACGTGCTCGCGATGTGCCTGTGCGCTCTGCCCTTCGCCTTCACCTCGCCCCGCGGGGCCGGGTTCGGGCGCAACCTCTTCTTCGGCGTCGTGCTCGGCATCGGCTTCTGGCTGCTGCAGCGCGCGCTGGCGAATCTCGCCCAGGTGTACGGCCTCGAGCTGGCCGTGGCGAGCGCGCTGCCGGGCCTCGCCTTCGCCGCCGCCGGCATCCTCTGGCTCGGCCGCGCGCGCTAGCGGGACGCGGGCAGCAGCACCACGCGGCTCGCGGCACAGGCGATCGGCGAGCGTCTGCCGTTCCCGGTCGAACAGCGCCCACCACAGGCCGAGGCCGAGGAGCAGCAGCTGGAGCATGCCGAGCGCCGCCCGGCGCGTAGGCGCGAGCCCCGGGCAGGGCGCGGCCCGAGCGGTCCTCGATGCGGATCCGCCAGGCGCGCATCCCGAGGGTTTGGCCGCCGCGCGCGAAGGAGGCGCCGAGATAGAGGACCGGTGACCGCGAGCAGCGGCCGCGGAGCAGCAGCGGGCCCCGTGCGCGGGGCGATGGCCTCGCCGCGGTTGAGGAGCACCGCGAGCGCGCCGACCGCGAACCACGAGCGCGAGCGAGCGGCAGCAGGTCGTAGATGCCGGCGGCGAGACGGCGCCACCAGGGAGCCGGCGTGGCCTTCGCGGTCATCGGGGTCGGCAGCTACGCCAAGCGTCGCAGGGATCATGCGGCAGCGGCGAGCCGGAGCGCGATCCCCGACAGCTTCAGTTTTCGCGGGGCAGGCGCTATCCTGAGTCGGCCCCGCCACCGCCGCCTCGGAAGCGGCGGGGCCGAGCCGGGGCATTTGGGGAGGGTCGCCGGTCCCTCGCGAGCGCGGGCGTGATTGGCTATCTTCGTTCGTCCATCGGCAAGCGGAAGGGCTCATGTTCTCGTCCACCGTCTCCTTCATCCGGGCTCTGGCTGCGGCGCTGGCGATTCTGCCGTGGGGCAGCCTCTGCGCCCAGTCGGCCTTGTTCAGCAGCGCCGCACAGGCGCAGACGCAGATCAATCGCGAGGCGCAGCAGTCGCAGACGGCGATCAACCGCCTGAGCGACGAGACCGACGAGCTCCTCGCCGAGTACCGCCGCGTGATCGCCGAGACCGAGACGCTGCGGGCCTACAACGCCCAGGTCGAGCGCCTGGTCGTGTCGCAGCGCGAGGAGCGCCAGGTGATGGAGCGCAACCTGGTCGAGCTCGAGAACACGAACCGCGGCATCGTGCCGCTGATCATCGAGATGGTGGACATGCTCGAGCAGATCGTGAGGGCGGACGTGCCCTTCCGGCAGCAGGAGCGCCTCGAGCGCGTGAACCGGCTGCGGGCGATCCTCGACCGCTCCGACGTGACCACCTCGGAGAAGTACCGTCAGGTGATGGAGGCCTACCAGATCGAGATGGAGTATGGCCGCACGGTCGAGGCCTACGAGGCGGTGCTGCCGGACAGCGACCGCACCGTCGACTTCCTGCGCGTGGGCCGCACGCTGCTCATCTGGCAGAGCCTCGACGGCCGCGACCAGGGCTGGTTCAACCCGGCGACGCGCCAGTGGGAGCGGCTCGATCCGGCCTACCGCAGCGCGATCCGCGACGCCCTGCGGATCGCGCGCAACCAGGCGGCGCCCGACCTGGTCATCCTTCCCGTTTCCGCTCCGGTGAAGCCGTGATGTCGCGTCGACTCCTTCTTCTCCTCTCCGTTCGCGCTCGCCCTGTCCGCCGCGCCGCTCGCGGCCCAGCAGGTCGCGCTCGCTCGACGAGCTGCTGCGCCAGACCGAGCGCGCGATCCAGGCCGAGCGCCAGATCAACGAGCAGCGCGAGCGCGAGTTCCGCGAGCAGCGGAACCGCCAGCGGGAGCTTCTCGACCGCGCCCGCGCCGAGCTGCGCGCCGAGCAGGAGCGCAGCGCGCGCCTGCAGCAGGAGTTCGACGCCAACGAGCGGGCGCTGCAGGAGCTCGAGACGCAGCTCGCCGAGCGCCAGGGGAATCTCGGCGAGATGTTCGGCGTGGTCCGGCAGGTGGCGGCCGACGTCAAGAGCCAGTTCGAGAACTCGATGATCTCGGCTCAGATCCCGGGGCGGATGCGCTTCCTCGGGACGATCGCCCAGCGCAAGGAGCTGCCGACGCTCACCGAGCTCAGGCGGCTCTGGTTCGAGATGCAGCGCGAGATCACCGAGTCGGGCAAGTCGGTGACCTTCACGGCGGATCTCCGCAACGCCAACGGCGAGCTGATGCGCCAGCAGACCGTGAGTCGCCTCGGGATGTTCAACGCCGTGGCCAACGGGAAGTTCCTGGTCTGGAAGCCGGAGGAGGGCATCCTCGCCGAGCTGCGCAAGCAGCCCTCGCCCCGCTTCACGGCCACGATCCCGGGCTTCGAGCGCGCCGCGCCCGGCTCGCAGGTGCCCCTCGCCGTGGACATGTCGCGCGGTGCGATCCTCGAGGTGGTCATCGACACCCCCGACCTCAGCGAGCGTCTCGAGCAGGGCGGGGTGGTCGGCTACGTCACCCTCGCCCTCGGCGTGCTCGGGTTGCTGATCGCGCTGATCCAGGGACTCCGGCTCTACTTCGAGGGCGGCAAGATCAAGCGGCAGCTCGCCTCGGAGGAGCCGGACACCGGCAACGCCCTCGGCCGGGTGATGGCGGTCTACACCGAGAACCCGGCGATCGACGTCGAGACCCTCGAGCTCAAGATGGACGAGGTGATCCTGCGCGAGACCGGGCGCTTCGAGTGGGGGCTGCAGCTGATCAAGGTGCTGTACGTGGTCGCGCCGCTGCTCGGGCTGCTCGGTACGGTGGTCGGCATGATCCAGACCTTCCAGCAGATCACGCTCTTCGGCACCGGCGACCCGAAGATGATGGCGGGCGGCATCTCGATGGCGCTGGTCACCACCGTGATCGGCCTCACCGTCGCCATCCCGCTCACCATCCTCCACTCGGCGCTGGCGGCCAAGTCGAGGGCGCTGGTGCGCACCCTCGAGGAGCAGAGCGCGGGGCTGGTGGCGCTGGTCGCGGAACGTCGCCATGGTGCTCGTTAGCGAGTTCCTCGACACCATCCGCGAGTTCATCGAGCTCGGCGGTCCGGTGCTCTACGCGGTGATGGCGGTCCTGTTCCTGATGTGGACCTTCATCATCGAGCGCCTGTGGTACTTCCATGTCGTGTATCCGCGGGAGCGCGACCGGGTGCTCGGCGCGTGGCGCGAGCGTGACGATCGGGAGTCGCTGGTACGCGCGGCGGATCCGCGAGCTGTGGATCTCGCAGACCGCGGTGGAGCTCAGCCGTGGCCTGTCCTTCATCCGCACCTGCGTGGCGGTCTGCCCGCTGCTCGGGCTGCTCGGCACGGTCACCGGCATGATCCTGGTGTTCGACGTGATGGCGATCGTCGGCACCGGGAACGCCCGCGCGATGGCGGACGGCGTCTCGCAGGCGACGATCCCGACCATGTCCGGGATGGTGGCGGCGCTGTCGGGGATCTACTTCGCGGACCGGCTCGAGCGGCTCTACCGCGAGGAGACCGAGTTCCTCGAGGACGAGATGCAGCACGCCTGAGGTGCACGCCGGGAATCTTTCAGCTTCTTAGATGTCCAACGCGCCGTAAGCGGGCCCGTCGGGGAACTCGCCGGCGTTCGAGGTGCAAGCGATGGCCAGACGTCACAGCCAAGCCGATGAAGCCGAGATCAACCTCACGCCGATGCTCGACGTGGTGTTCATCATGCTGATCTTCTTCATCGTCACCACGTCCTTCGTGAAGGAGGCGGGCATCGACGTCAGCCGGCCGCAGGCCGCCACGGCCGAGCAGAAGCCCAAGGCGAACATCATGATCGCGATCACCGAGAGCGGCCAGATCTACATGCAGAAGCGGGAGATCGACCTCAGGGCGGTGCGCGCCAACGTCGAGCGGGCGCGGGCGGAGAATCCCGAGGGGAGCGTGGTGATCATCGCCGACAAGGGCTCCAAGACCGGGATCCTGGTCGAGGTCATGGACCAGGTGAAGCTCGCGGGGGTGGACGAGATCTCGGTGGCGGCGCAGAAGCCGCCGCAGTGAGCCGCCGGGAGCCGCTGCGATGAGCTACGCCCTGCGTCTCTCGGTCTCGATGGTCCTGGCCGTGGTCGTCACCCTCGGCCTGTTCTGGTTCATGCACTATCTGGTGGCCGGGCAGGGACGCGACGTCGATCGCGGCGGACCCGCGGCCTCGATCCGCTTCGGCCCGGTGAAGATCGACGAGACGCTCCAGGAGCGCACGCGGCGCGTGCCGCCCAAGCCGCCGCCGCCGAAGCAGCCGCCGCCCCCGCCCAAGCTGCAGATCCAGCGCCAGGAGACGGTGGAGTCGCCGCTGCCGAAGCTCGACATGCCGAACCTCGACCTGCGCTTCACCGGTGGCGGCGGCCCGTTCCTCGGCAGCTTCGCCACCGCCGACATGGGCGCCGAGGGCGACATCATCCCGCTGGTGCGGATCGAGCCGCAGTACCCGCGGCAGGCGGCGCTGGCGCGGATCGAGGGCTGGGTCGAGGTCGAGTTCACGATCACCGAGACCGGGTCGGTGATCGACCCGGTGGTGGTGCGGGCGCGTCCGCCGCGCGTCTTCGATCGCGAGGCGATCCGGGCGATCCAGCGCTGGAAGTTCAAGCCGCGGGTGGTCAACGGGCAGGCGGTCGCCGCGCCGCGCCACCCAGGTGATCGAGTTCAAGCTCGCCGACGAGTGAGGCAACGCATGGCCGTGCTTCGCATCCGCGCTCTCCTGCTCGCCGCCTTCGCCGTCCTCGGCGCGGCGGCCGCGCCCGGCGACGTGGCCTCGGCGCAGGAGATCCGGCAGACCCCGGCGAAGAAGCGCGAGGTGCGCGCCGGCCTGCTGAGCGAGCGCGTCCACCGCGACCTCACCCGGGCCTACGACGCCATCGGCGCGGAGCGCTGGCAGGACGCGATGAGCGCGGTCAACGCCGTGCTGGCCCGCGGCAACCTGAACGACTACGAGCGCGCGGTGGCGATCCAGCTGCGCGGCCACGTCCACGTGGCCCAGGGCCGCTACGCCGAGGGCCTGCGTGACTTCGAGGAGGTGATCCGCCTCGACCAGCTGCCGAATCCGCAGCACTTCCAGCTCATGTACCAGACCGCGCAGCTCTACATCATGCAGGAGCAGTTCGAGCGCGGCCTCAGGCGGCTCGACGAATGGCTGCAGTACACCGACGTGATCCCGGCCGGCGCCTTCGAGATGCAGGCGGTGGCCTACGCCCAGCTCGGCCGGCACCGCGAGGCGATCAACGCGATCGATCGCGCGATCGCGATGACTCCGAAGCCGAAGGACACCTGGTACCAGCTCAAGGTCGCGATGCACTTCGAGCTCAAGGAGTACGCCCAGGCCGCGCGCGTGCTCGAGCTCCTGATCGAGCGCGATCCGACCCGGAAGAGCTACTGGATCCAGCTCTCGTCGAGCTATCTCGCCCAGGAGGGCAGCGAGCAGCAGAAGAAGCAGAACGAGATGCGGGCCCTGGCGGTGATGGCGCTCGCCCACCGCATGGGCCTGCTCGACCGCGAGAGCGAATGGATCCAGCTCTACCAGCTCTACGCCGCGAACGACATCCCCTACAAGGCGGCCCAGGTGCTCAAGGAGGGCCTCGAGAAGCGGGTGATCGAGCCCAGCCGCCGTCGCTGGGAGGATCTCGCCAACAGCTGGGCGGCGGCGCGGGAGCTGGACCGGGCGCTGGAGGCCTACGGTCGCGCGGCGGCGCTCGCGAGCGACGGCAAGATCGACCTCCAGCGCGGCTACATCCTGGTCGATCTCGAGCGGTGGGCGGAGGCCGAGGAGGCGCTCGCGGCGGCGGTGCGCAAGGGCGGGATCGACCGTCCCTGCAACGCCTACCTGCTGCTCGGGATGGCGCAGTACGAGCAGGGCAAGCTGCCGCTGGCGCAGCGCAGCTTCACCCAGGCGGCCGCCGACGAGCGCTGCCGCAGCGGCGCCGCGCAGTGGCTGCGCCATCTGGAGGAGGGCCCGGCGCCGCGAGCGCCGGTCGCCCAGGCCGGTCAGGGCCGCTGAGCGCCCGGGGCCGGAGGCTCGCGATGGGCGGTCCGAGCCGCGTGCCGCGGCGGTCGCCCGCGATCGGAGACTCCGAGCGGGCGCTGATCGAGGCTTTCCTCGAGCGCCTCTGGGCCGAGGAGGGCCTGGCGCCGCATACGCTTGCCGCGTACCGGCGCGACCTCGTGCAGAGCGCCGCGCGGCTGGCCCGGCGTCGGCGGCCTGCTGGCGGCCGGAAGGGCCGAGCTCTACGGGCTGCTCGCGGAGCGCACCCGGGAGGGCTACGCCGCGCGCAGCAACGCCCGCCTGCTGGCCGCGCTCCGGCGCTTCTACGGCTTCCAGCTGCGCGAGGGCCGGATCGCGGCGGATCCCACGCTCGATCTCGAGCCGCCGCGGCGCGGGCCAGCCGTGCCGCAGGCCCTGCCCGAGAGCGAGGTCGAGCGGCTGCTGGCGGCGCCCCCGACCGACACCCCCGCGGGGCTTCGCGACAAGGCGATGCTCGAGCTCATGTACGCCTGCGGGCTGCGGGTGGGCGAGCTGGTCGAGCTGCGCCTGGGTGCGGTGAATCTCCGCCAGGGGCGTGCTCCGGGTGCTCGGCAAGGGCGCGCGGGAGCGGCTGGTGCCGGTCGGCGAGGAGGCGCTGCTGTGGCTGCGACGCTACCTCGACGAGGGCCGTCCGCGGCTGCGGGCGGCGGCCGGAAGCGACCGCCTGTTCCCGGGCGAGCGGCGGGCGGCGCTCGGGCGCCAGACCTTCTGGTCGCTGGTGCGGCGCTATGCCCGCGAGGCCGGGATCGCGCGCCCGATCTCGCCGCACATGCTGCGGCACAGCTTCGCCACCCACCTCCTCAATCACGGCGCGGACCTGAGAGCGGTGCAGATGATGCTGGGGCACGCGAGCCTGTCCACCACCCAGATCTACCTGCTGGTCGCCAGGGAGGGTCTGAAGCGCCTGCACGAGCGCCATCACCCGCGCGGCTGAGCGCGCCACGGCGCATGCCCCCGTCGGTGCGGTTGCCGGCGCCGCGCGGCGCGTGGGACAATCCTCCGGCCCCGCCGCGGCGGGGGAACTCGCGAGGCCGGCCCGTGGTCGCTCCTCCGCCCGCCTCATCCTCCGACCGAGAGAATCCGTCCATCATGCGCCCGACGCTGCTCGCCCTCGCCCTCCTTCCCAGCCTGCTCCCCGGCCCGCTGCTCGCGGACGAGGAGAAGGTCCGCAGCGGGATCCGCTCGCTTGTCCCGGACGCCAGCATCGACAGCGTGCGCCCCAGCCCGGTGCCCGGCCTCTACGAGGTCGTGGTCAGCGGTCAGGTGGTCTACGTCTCCGCCGACGGACGCTATCTCCTGCAGGGCGGCATCTTCGACATGGAGAAGCGCGAGGACCTGACCGAGCTCACCCGCGCCAGGATCCGCAGGGAGGCGCTTGGCCGCGGTGCCGGCCGAGCGGCGGATCGTGTTCGCGCCGAAGGAGCGCAAGCGCACGCTCACCGTCTTCACGGACATCGACTGCGGCTACTGCCGCCGGATGCATCAGCACATGGCGGAGTACAACGCCGCGGGCATCGCGATCGAGTACCTCTTCTTCCCGCGCGCCGGCATCGGCTCGCCCTCCTACGAGAAGGCGGTGAGCGTGTGGTGCAGCAGCGATCCGCGCGACGCCCTCACCCGCGCCAAGGCCGGCGAGGAGATCCCCGCGCGCTCCTGCGACAATCCGGTGCTCGAGGACTTCGAGCTCGGCAAGCGCATCGGGATCAACGGCACCCCGGCGGTGATCACCGAGGACGGGGTGCTGATCGGGGGCTATCTCACCCCCGAGCAGATGCTCGAGCGCCTCGCGCAGGCGGGCAAGCGCTGAGGCGGAGGCGGGCGCGGACCCCGATGCGGCTCGCGCCCGGATCGCCGGCGCTCTCGGGCTTCCGCATCGCCCGGCTCGAGGCGGCCTGCCCCGGCCTCGCCATCCGCGAGGTCAGGGTCCTCTACCTGATCGCGTGGCGACGCGCGCCGACGCCGGAGGAGGAGGCCGAGCTCGCCGCCATCCTCGACCTCGCCGCCGACGCCCCGGCGCGCGCCGGCGAGTGGCAGGCCTTCGTCGCTCCCCGCCGCGGCACCCGCTCGCCGTGGTCGAGCAAGGCGATGGAGATCCTCGCCGCCTGCCAGCTGCCGGTGGCGCGCATCGAGCGCGTCCTGCGCTACCGCTGGCAGGGGCCGGACCCGGCCGCGATCGCGCGCCTCGGCCTGTTCCATGACCCGCTGCTCCAGGAGCTGGTGGTCGGGGAGGAGGCGCTCGCGCGATCCTTCGCCGATCCGCCCGCGCGCCCGCTGCGCTGGATCGCCGCCGATCCGGAGGCGCTCGAGCGCGCCAACGCCGAGCTCGGGCTCGCCCTCGGCTCCGCCCGAGCTCGAGCGCCTCGCCGCGGCCTATGCCGAGCTCGGCCGTCCGGCCACCGACGCCGAGCTGGTGATGTTCGCGCAGGTCAACTCCGAGCATTGCCGGCACAAGGTCTTCAAGGCGCGCTGGGTCGTGGACGGCCGCCCCGATCCGCTGAGCCTCTTCGACCGCATCCGCCGCACCCACGAGGCCCATCCCCGAGGGAACGCTGGTCGCCTACCGCGACAACGCCGCGGTGCTCGCCGGCCCCGTCGGCCTGCGCCTGCTCGCCGATCCGCGCGACCGCCGCTACCGCCTGGTGCGGGAGGAGCTCCCCTTCACCGCCAAGGTCGAGACCCACAACCACCCGACCGCGATCGCGCCCTTCCCTGGCGCGGCGACCGGGGCCGGCGGCGAGATCCGCGACGAGAGCGCCTGCGGGCGCGGCGGTCGGCCGAAGGCCGGCCTGGTCGGTTTCGCCACCTCGCACCTGCGCATTCCCGGCCTGCCGCGGCCGTGGGAGGAGGAACGGCCACGGCCCGAGCGGCTCGCGCCGCCGCTCCGGATCATGCTCGAGGGCCCGATCGGCGCCGCCGCCTTCCACAACGAGTTCGGACGGCCGGCGCTCGGCGGCTTCTTCCGCACCTTCGAGGCGCGCGGCGAGGACGGGCTGCTCCGCAACTTCGACAAGCCGATCATGATCGCGGGCGGCCTCGGCAGCATCCGTCCGATGCTGCTCGGCAAGCTTCCGCTGCGCCCGGGCGACCGGATCGTGGTGCTCGGCGGACCCGCGCTGCTGATCGGACTCGGCGGCGGCGCGGCCTCCTCGCGTGCCGGCGGCGAGGGCGAGGAGGCGCTCGAGCTCGCCTCGGTGCAGCGCGACAACCCCGAGATGCAGCGCCGCTGCCAGGAGGTGATCGACCGCTGCGCCGCCCTCGGCGAGGCCAACCCGATCCGCAGCCTGCACGACGTGGGAGCGGGCGGGCTCGCGAACGCGGTGCCCGAGCTGCTCGAGGAGAGCGGCGTCGGCGGCGTCGTCGATCTCGATGCGATCCCGAGCGACGACCCCTCGCTCTCGCCCATGGAGCTCTGGTGCAACGAGGCCCAGGAGCGCTACGTGCTCGCGCTCGCGCCCCAGGATCTCGACCGCTTCGCGGCGCTGTGCGCCCGGGAGCGCTGCCCCTTCGCGGTGATCGGCGAGGTCACCGCCGAGCGGCGGCTGCGGCTCCGCGACCGCCGCGACGGCACGGTCGCGGTCGATCTGCCGATGGCGGTGCTCTTCGGCACCCTGCCGCGCCAGGAGCGCCGCCCGGCGGCCTTCCGCCCGCTCCCGGCCCGCCGCGACCCGGCGCTCGCGGCGCTGCCGCTCGCGCGGGCGATCCCGGAGCTGCTGCGCTTCCCCGCGGTCGCGGCGAAGCAGTTCCTGATCACCATCGGCGACCGTAGCGTGGGCGGCCTGTGCGCCCGCGACCCGCTGGTCGGGCCGTGGCAGCTGCCGGTGGCCGACTGCGCGGTGACGCTCGCGGGGTGGGAGGGCGGCGCGGGCGAGGCGATGGCGATGGGGGAGCGACCGCCGCTCGCGCTCGTGCGCCCGGAGGCGGCGGCGCGGATCGCCCTCGGCGAGGCCCTCACCAATCTCGCCGCGGCGGAGGTGCGGCTGGAGCAGGTCCGGCTGTCGGCGAACTGGATGGCCGCGGTGGACCATCCCGGCGAGGACGCCGCGCTGCACGCCGCGGTCGGCGCGCTCACCGAGCTCGCGATCGCGCTCGGACTCAGCGTCCCGGTGGGGAAGGACTCGCTGTCGATGCGGGTGGCCTTCCGCGCCGGCGGGCGCGAGCTTCGCTCGGTGGCGCCGCTGTCGCCGGTGGTGACGGCCTTCGCGCCGGTGGGGGAGGTGGAGCGGACGCTGACGCCGGTGCTCGCGGCGGACGACGGGCTGCTCGTGCTGGTCGATCTCGGCCCCCCCGAGGGCCGCCTCGGGCAGTCGGCGCTCGCGCAGGTCTTCCGCCGCGACGGCGGCGAGGTGCCCGATCTCGAGGATCCCGCCCTGCTTCGGGCCTTCTTCGGGCTGCTCGCCGCCGCGCGCGCCGAGGGGCTCGTCACCGCCTACCACGACCGCTCCGACGGGGGGCTCGTGGTGACGGCGCTGGAGATGGGCTTCGCCGCCCGGCGGGGCATCTCCCTTGAGCTTCCTGCGGGGCGCGATCCGCTGGCCATGCTCTTCGCGGAGGAGCTCGGGGCCCTGCTCGAGATCGAGGCCCGCGACTGGCCGCGCCTGCGGGCGCTCGCCGGCCGCTTCGGGCTCGAGGGCAGGGTGCTCCCGGTCGGCCGGCCGCTTCCGGCGCCGGAGCTGAGGATCGCGCGCGACGGCGAGGCGCTTTGCGCGCTCCCGATGCCGGAGCTGCTCGCCGCCTGGTGGGAGACCACCCATGCGCTCAAGCGGCTGCGCGACGAGCCCGGCTGCGCCGACGAGGAACGCGAGGCGGCCGTCGCCTGGGACGCGCCGCCGCTGTTCGCCCGGCTCGGCTTCGACCCGGCCGAGGATCCCGCGGCGCCCTACGTCGCGACCGGCCGCCGCCCCCGCGTCGCCATCCTCCGCGAGCAGGGCACCAACGGCCAGAGCGAGATGGCCGTGGCCTTCCTGCGCGCGGGCTTCGAGGTCCACGACCTGCACACGAGCGACCTGCTCGAGGGGCGCGCCCGGCTCGCCGACTTCGAGGGCTTCGTCGCCTGCGGCGGCTTCTCCTTCGGCGACGTGCTCGGCGCCGGGCGGGGCTGGGCGACGGTGATCCGCCACCATGCGCGGCTGCGCGAGGACTTCGCCGCCTTCCTCGCCGATCCCCGCCGCTTCGCGCTCGGCGTGTGCAACGGCTGCCAGATGCTGGCCGAGCTCGCCGAGCTGATCCCGGGAGCGGAGGGCTGGCCGCGGCTCGCGCGCAATCGCTCCGAGCAGTTCGAGGCGCGGCTGGCGCTGGTCGAGGTCTGCGACTCCCCCTCGATCCTGTTCCGGGGGATGGCGGGCTCGGTGCTGCCGGTGCGTCGGTCGGCGCACGGCGAGGGCCGCATGGCCTTCGCGGCGGGGACCGAGGCGGTGGCGGGGCGGGTCTGCCTGCGCTACGTGGACGGCCTCGGCCGGCCTACCGAGCGCTACCCCGCCAACCCCAACGGCTCCCCCGGGGGCATCACCGGGCTGTGCAACCGCGACGGCCGGATCACGATCCTCATGCCCCATCCGGAGCGGGTCGTTCCTGCGCCGGCAGCTCTCGTGGAAGCCGGCCGGCTGGCCGGAGGAAAGCCCGTGGCTGAGGCTGTTCCGCAATGCGCGGGCGTGGTTGGGCTAGGCTGTCCCCATGAGCACGGGGGCCGAGGCGTCGCGACTCGAGGCGCGGCAGGCGGAGCGGCGAGCGGCCGACCCGCCGGTGTCGCTGCGGCAGTTCTTCCTGCTCGGGCTGCTGTGGCTTCCGCTCATGTTCTTCCTCTGGTTCAGCCTGAGGAGCCCGGTGGTCTACCCGGTGACCCGCGCCGTGTCCTGGCTGAGCGAGGCGCTGCTGCCGGGGCTGGTCACCGACGTGGCGCAGGATTTCCATCGCGTCACCTACGCCTTCGTCGTGCCGATCGCGGGCGCTCCGGGGCTCCCGGGCGACCGGCTGCTGATCGAGCAGCAGTCGACGAACGTCCTCATGTACTGCTGGGGGCTGCCGCTGCTCTTCGGCCTGATCATGGCGACCCCGCTCACCTGGCGGCGGACCTTCCTGCAGATGGCCATCGGCCTGCTGGTGCTGCTCCCGGTGCAGGTCTTCGGCGTCTTCGGGGACATCCTCAAGACCCTCGCCTTCGGCGTGCGCGCGGCGGTGGAGACCGGGCTCGCGGAGAGCGGCCATGCCGCGCTCGCCCCGGCGGCGGCCGCAGCGGCGGAGGCGGCGGTGCATGGCGCGCTGCGCGAGCGCTTCGGCAGCCTCGAGCTGATCGCGCTGCTCTACCAGTTCGGCTACCTGATCCTGCCGGCGGTGGTGCCGGCCGCGCTGTGGCTGCTCATGAACCGGCGCTTCCTCGAGCAGCTGGTCGGATGGAAGGAACTCGGGCACCGTACGGGCGGTCGGAGCGGTGACTCTCCCAACCCTGCCGCATCCTGAGGACGCGCGAATGGCCGTCGGAGCGCGCGAGGCCGTGCACCGCCCGAGCGAGCGCGAGGAAGCGCTCGGTCGGCTACTTGGTGAGCGAGCGGGCGGATGAAGGAAGCGGATCTGGCGCGGGCGCGGCGGATCCACGAGGAGTCGGGCGGGAGCTTCGCGGCGCTCATCGCGAGGCTGGGGCTTGCCTCGGAGCGCGACGTCGCCGAGGCCATCGCCGAGCTCACCGGCGCGCCCCTGGTGCTGGCGCGGGACTGCCCCGAGCAGCCGCCGCCGCTGCAGCTCCCCGTGCGCTTCCTGCGCCAGTTCCGGGTGGTCCCCTACCGCGACCACGAGCACGAGGTGGAGGCGCTGTTCGCCGATCCGCTCGACCCTTATCCGGCACGGGCGCTCGCCCTCGCGCTGGGCAAGCCGGTGACGGTCCGGGTCGGGCTCCCCGGCGAGATCGAGGACCTGATCGAGCGCTACTTCGGGAGCGGCCGCAGCGCGATGGGCACCATCGTCGAGAGCCTGGGCGAGGAGGGGCCGCCGCCGAGGAGGACGTCGAGCACCTGCGGGACCTGGCCAGCGAGGCACCGGTGATCCGGCTGGTGAACCTGATCATCCAGCGTGCGGTCGAGCAGCGGGCCTCGGACATCCACATCGAGCCCTTCGAGAACCGGCTCAAGGTGCGCTACCGGATCGACGGCGTGCTGCAGGAGGTGGAGGCGCCCCCGGCGAGCTCGACCGCGGCGGTGATCTCGCGGGTCAAGATCATGGCCAAGCTCAACATCGCCGAGCGCCGGCTGCCGCAGGACGGGCGGATCATGGTGCGGGTGCAGGGCAAGGAGCTCGACCTGCGCGTCTCGACCGTGCCCACGGCGCACGGCGAGAGCGTGGTGATGCGCCTGCTCGACCGCGAGTCGGTGGTCTTCGACTTCCACCGCCTCGGCTTCACCGACGACCTGCTCCGGCGCTTCCTCGCCGTCCTCGACCGCCCGCACGGGATCCTGCTGGTCACCGGCCCCACCGGCTCGGGCAAGACCACCACCCTCTACACTGCCCTGTCGCGGCTCAACACCCCGGACGTCAAGATCATCACCGTCGAGGATCCGGTCGAGTACCAGCTCGAGGGCATCAACCAGATCCAGGTCAAGCCCCAGATCGGCCTCGACTTCGCGCACGCGCTGCGCTCGATCGTGCGCCAGGACCCCGACATCATCATGATCGGCGAGATGCGCGACCTCGAGACCGCGCGCATCGCGATCCAGTCGGCGCTCACCGGGCATCTCGTGCTCTCCACCCTGCACACCAACGATGCCGCCGGCGGGGTCACCCGCCTGCTCGACATGGGGGTCGAGGACTATCTGCTGAGCTCGACCGTGAACGGCATCCTCGCCCAGCGCCTGGTGCGCAAGATCGAGCCCACCCACGCCGAGCGCCACGAGGCGCTCCCCGAGGTGATCGAGGAGTTCGGGCTGCGCCGCTTCCAGCCCGAGGGGCCGATCCATCTCTTCCGCCCCGTTCCCTCCGAGCTCACCGCCACCGGGTATCTCGGGCGGACCATCATCGCCGAGTTCCTGGTGATGTCGGATGCCATCCGCCGGCTGGTCATGCAGCGCGCCGAGGCCGGACGCATCGCCGAGCAGGCGCGGGCGGAGGGGATGCTCACCATGTACGAGGACGGCCTGCGCAAGGCGCTCGCGGGCATCACCACCATCGAGGAGGTGCTCCGGGTGACGCAGGAGGCCTGAGCGGAGATGGCGCTGTTCCACTACCAGGCGCTCACCCCGGCGGGCGAGCCGCAGAGCGGCCAGATGGAGGCCGCCTCGCTCGAGGAGGTGGTGACGCGGCTGCAGGACCAGGGCCACGTCGTGCTGCGCGCCGTTCCCGCCGAGGGCGGCTGCGCGGCCGCAGCCCGCTCGCCCGGCTCTTCGAGCGGCGCGCCCTCGGTGCCCAGGAGATCCTCCAGTTCACCGAGCAGCTGGCGGTGCTGCTGGCGGCGGGGCAGCCGCTCGACCGGGCGCTGTCGGTCCTGCTCGAGCTGCCGGAGACCGAGGCGGCGCGGCGGGTGATCGAGAGGATCCGCGAGGCGGTGCGGGGCGGCGCGAGCCTCTCCGAGGCGCTGGAGCGCCAGCACGGGGTGTTCTCGCGCCTCTACGTGAACATGGTGCGCGCGGGGGAGGTCGGCGGTGCTCTCGACCCGACGCTGCGCCGCCTCGCCAGCTACCTCGCCCGCCAGGCGGCGCTGCGCCAGCAGGTGATCAGCGCCTCGATCTATCCCGCGATCCTGCTGGCCCTGGTCTTCGCCGCGGTCGGAGTGCTGGTGGGCTACGTGGTGCCGCGCTTCATCCCCATCTTCGCCGGCATGGGCCAGGAGCTGCCCCTGGTGACCCGCCTGGTGCTGGGCTTCGGGGTCTTCGTCCAGCGCTGGTGGTGGCTCGGGCTGCTCGCGCTCGGCGGCGGCATCTACCTCGGGGCGCGGCTGCTGGCCGATCCCGCGCGCCGGCTGGCCTTCGACCGCTGGCTGCTGCGGCGCGGCCGCCTCGGGCTGCTGATCGCGCGGATCGAGACCGCGCGCATCGCCCACACCCTCGGCACCCTGGTCCACAGCGGCGTGCCGCTGCTCGCCTCGCTGGCGGTGGCGAGGAACGTGGCGCGCAACAGCGCGCTCGCCGCCGCCCTCGGCGAGGCGGCCGCCGAGGTCAAGGAGGGCGCGAGCCTCTCCTGGGCCCTCGGCCGGACCCGCCTGTTCCCGCGGCTCGCGGTGCAGATGATCCAGGTCGGCGAGGAGTCCGGCGAGCTGCCGCCGATGCTGGAGCGCCTCGCCGACACCTTCGAGCAGCAGGCGCGCACCGAGATCGACCGGCTGATCGCCGCCCTGGTGCCCGCCCTCACGGTGGCGATGACGCTGGTCGTGGCGCTGATCATGATGGCGATCCTGATTCCGATCCTGAACCTCTCGGCGAACTTCGGATGAGCAATCCCATGTCCCGCAAGGTGCGTCCTCCCGGCCGGGCCACCGGCATGACCCTGATCGAGATCCTGGCGGTGATCGTGCTGATCGGGATCGTGATGGCGGTGGTGGCGCAGCAGGTCTTCCAGCGGGTGGAGACCGGCAAGTTCAACGCCGCCAAGGCCCAGCTGCAGTCGCTGTCGATGAAGATCGAGGCCTATGCGCTCGACAACGGTCGCCCGCCCGAGCGCCTCGAGGACCTGGTGCGGCGGCCGCCGCAGGCGCGCAACTGGAACGGCCCCTACGCCCGTGAGTCCGATCTGCGCGACCCCTGGGGCAACGAGTTCGTCTATCGCGTCCCCGGCGAGCGCGGACCCTTCGACCTGAGCTCCCTCGGGGCCGACGGCCGCGCCGGCGGAGAGGGTCATGCCCGCGATCTCGGCAACTGGGAGTAGCCGGGGCTTCACCCTGGTCGAGCTGGTCGCCGTGCTGCTCCTGGTGGCGATCGGCTTCGCGACCGTGGCCTGGGGGCTCGCCGGCCAGCTCGAGGGTCGCCGCGTGCGCGCCGCGGCCCAGGAGCTGGTCGCCGCGCTGCGTCACACCCGCGCCCAGGCGATCCATCGCGGCGAGTCGCTGGCGCTGGAGCTCGACCTCGGGGCGCGCCGCTACCGCGTGCCGGGGCGCGAGCCGGTGGCCCTGCCCGAGGGGATGGAGCTCAGGATGCTCACCGCGCGCAGCGAGCAGATCGACCGCGAGCGCGGGCGGATCCGCTTCTACCGCGACGGCAGCTCGACGGGCGGCAACATCGGCCTGATCCACGGCGAGCGCGAGTGGCGCATCGAGGTTGCCTGGCTGACCGGCGAGGTGACGCTGCGGGAGACGGCGCGGTGAGGGAGCGCGGCTTCACCCTGATCGAGATCGTCGCCGCGCTGTTCCTGCTCGCGCTCGGCTTCGGTCTCCTCCTCCAGACCCTGGCGGCGGGGCTCGCCCTCGCCCGGCGCGGGGCCGAGGAGAGCGAGCTCGCCCTGGTCGCCCAGAGCCTGCTCGACCGGCTCGGCGCGGACTTCCCGCTCGAGCCCGGGGAGCTGAGGGGCGAGCTCGGCGAGAGCCTGCGCTACCGGCTGGAGATGCGGGAGGAGACGCCGCCCGGAGGGGGAGAGGTCGCCGCCCATCCCCTGGTGCTGCTCCGGGTCCGCCTCGAGCTCTCGCCCCGCACGGGGGCGGGGGCGGTGTTCGAGACCCTGCGCGTGGCGCCGAGGCGCTCATGAGCGCGCGCGGCTTCACGCTGGTCGAGCTGGTCGCGGCGCTGACCCTGTTCGCGCTGCTCGCCGCGATCGCCTTCGGCACCATGGGCGGCGCGGTGCGCGCCGCCGCCGGCGGCGAGCGGCTCGCCGCGGCCAGCGAGCGCGTCCGGGTGACGCAGCAGTTCCTGCGCCGGCAGATCGGATTTGCGCTGCCGCTGCCCTTCGCCGCCGATGCCGCGACCGGCTCGCCGATCGTCTTCCGGGGCGATCGGGAGGCGATGGAGTTCGTCGCCCAGATGCCGGGGCACCTCGGGGAGGGCGGCCCGCGCCGGCAGCGGCTCGCGCTCGAGCGGGTGGGCCGCGGGCTGGCGCTCACCTTTCGCTTCATGCCGCTGACGCCGCTCGACCCCTCGAAGGAGATCGAGGACGAGGAGCCGGTGGTGCTCCTCGCCGGCCTGCGCGGCGGGCGGTTCCGCTACCGCGGCCTGGACGATGGGCTGGAGCCCGGCGAGTGGAGCGAGGAGTGGCAGGATCACGCCCGGCCCCCGCTGTGGGTGGCGGTCGAGCTCGAGCTGGCCGAGGAGGAGCCGGTGTCCTGGCCGGAGCTGGTGGTGGCGCTCCAGGTCGACGGGGTGGTGGGCGGCCTCTTCCTCTTCGGTCCGAGCCCGGGCGGCGTCGACTTCGGTCCGCGACCGGGCGGGGGAGGGGCGCCGTGAGCCCTCCTCGGCGCGCGCGCGGCGTCGCGCTGTTCGTGGTGGTCTTCGCCACCGCGCTGCTGGCGGTGGCGCTCGGCGGCTTCGTGCTGCTCGCGCGCACCGAGGGCCTGCTCGCGCGGCATCATCTCGACACGGTGCGCGCCCGGCTGGCGGCCGAGGCGGGACTCCACCATGCCGTCTACATGCTGTCGCAGCTCGAGCCGCAGGGCGCGCTGGATCGGGGACGGCCGCGAGTACGCGCTCGACTTCGACGGCATCAGGCTCGAGATCGCGCTCACCGACGAGAGCGGAAAGATCGACCTCAACACCGCCGACGAGGTCGTCCTCAAGTCGCTGTTCGCGCGCACGGGAGGACTGCCCGAGGACGAGGCCGCGGCGCTCGCGGACGCCGTCCTCGACTGGCGCGACGAGGACGATCTGGTGCGCGCGAACGGGGCGGAGCGCGACGACTACCGCGCGGCCGGGCTCCCGTACCGCCCGAGCAACCGCGCCTTTGCCACCGAAGAGGAGCTGCTGCAGGTGCTGGGAATGAGCTACGAGCTCTTCCGGAGGATCGAGCCGGCGCTCACGGTGCACTCGGGGATGGGGCAGCCCAATCCCGCCGCGGCGCCCCTCGAGGCCCTGATGGTCTATCCCGGAATGACCGAGGAGCTCGCGCGCGCCATCATCGCGCAGCGCCAGCAGGCGGGGCCGGAGATGCTCGGACAGGCGGTGGCCCAGCTTCCGGACGGCACCGCGGTGATCGCCCAGGTCGGAGGGCTCACGTATAGTATCCGCGTCCGCGCGGTTCTCCCGACCGGCGCCTCCCGCGAGTTCCACGCCACCATCCGGCTCGGCATGCAGGCGCGAGCCGGGCGCCCCTTCCACGTGCTGCGCTTCCGCGAGGGCGACATCTGAGCCATGGCGATCGCCGAGGACATCGAGCGTCTCACCGCGCGCCTCCGGGTGCGCTACCTGCGCTCGCCCCTGCCCCGCTTCCTCGCCTGGTGGCTCGGCGAGCTCAGGGGGCTGCTCCCGAGGCGCTGGCGCGAGGCGCTCGAGCGGAGGCCACGGGCGCTGTACCTCGTGGTCGAGGAGGAGGACCCTGGTGCTGCGGCATCCCGACGGGCGCGAGCTCGGCGCCATCGCCCTCGAGCTGCCGCCCGCGGAGCGGCGGCTGGTGGCGGCGGAGCGCCTAGCTGCCCTCGGCACCGATCCGCCCCCGCTGATCCTCTGCGTCCCCGAGGCGCGTGCGCTGTGCCGGCGTCTCGGCTTCCCGCTCGCGGTCGAGGAGAACCTCGAGCAGGCGCTGGTCTACGAGATCGACCGCCAGACGCCGTTCCGCGCCGAGGAGGTCTACCTCGACGCCCGCGTGCTCGAGCGGGACGAGGCCGCGCGCCAGATCGCGGTCGAGATGATCGTGGTGCCGCGCGCCTTCGCCGCGCCGGCGCTCGCCGCGGCGCGCGAGGCCGGGCTTCCGCTCTTCGGCCTCGATGCCCTCGACGAGGAGGGAAGGCCGCGCGGCTTCAACCTCCTGCCCCGCGGCGAACGGGTGCGTCCCCCCGATCCGCGCCGGAAGGTGAATCTCGCGCTGGGGGCGGCGGCGATCGCGCTCGCGCTGCTCGCGATGCAGCTCTCGCTCGCCAACCGCGCCGAGGCGGTGCGCGCCCTGCGTGCCGAGGTCGAGAGGCTGCACCGCGAGGCGCGCGAGGTGGCGGCGCTGCGGGAGCGGCTGGAGCGGGCGGTCGCGGCGGCGGGCTTCCTCGCCGAGCGGCGGGCGGCGCAGCCGCCGGTGGTGCTGCTGCTCGACGAGCTCTCGCGGCTGCTTCCGGACGACACCTTCCTCGAGCACCTGAACCTGAGCAAGGGGGAGCTCGTGCTGCATGGCTTCAGCTCGTCGGCGGCGGGGCTGATCGGCGCGCTCAGGGAGGCGCGCCATCTGGCGGAGCCCTCGTTCCAGGGGGCGATCCGCCCCGATCCCCGCTACGGGAAGGAGCGCTTCGAGCTGAAGGCCGCGACACGGATGCTCGGCGCGCGCCCCGCACGGGGAGGAGGGCGCATGAGTCGCGACCGGCTGCTCGCGGTCCTGCTGCTGCTCGCGGCGCTCGGCCTGGTCTACCTGCTCGGCGTCCACTGGTGGTTCGTGGCCGGACACCGCGCGCTCGCGCGCGAGCTGGCCGATCTCGGCGAGCAGGCCGCGCGCTTCCGGGGACTGATCGCGCAGCGTCCGGAGATCGAGGCCCGGCTGGCCGAGGTCGAGGCGCTCGATGCCGCGAATCCGGGATTCCTCCAGGATCCGAGCTTCGACCAGGCCAGCGCCACCCTGATCACCCGGCTGCGCCAGGCGACCGAGCGCCATGCGGGGCTGAGTCCGCAGGGCTGCATGGTGCTCAGCAATCAGCCCATCCGCAGCCGCGAGGCCGAGGTCTTCCTGCGGGTGACCCTCAACGTGCAGATGCGCTGCGGACTCGAGGCCTTCGCCGCGGTGCTGCGGGAGCTCGAGGGCGGCTCGCCGATGCTGTTCGTCGACGAGCTCAGCATCTTCGCGCGCCGCTTCGGGCGACCGGTCGGGGGGGTGGCGCTGCCCCACCAGCCGCAGGACTTCATCGAGTACAACTTCGCGCTCTACGGCTATCTGCGACAGCCCGGAGGAGCCGATGCTCGCTGATCCTCGGCAGGCGGTCACGCTGTTCCTGGCGGCGCTGGTCGGGCTCCTCGGCCTGCTGGTGCTCGCCGAGCTCGCGGGGCTGGGCCGTTCCTACCGGCTGCCCGATCCCGCGCCCCCCGCGCCGCTCCCTGGCCTCGAGGCCGGGCGCGAGCCTCTCGACCTTCCGGCGGCGTCCGAGCTCGCGGCGATCACCGAGCGTCCGGTGTTCGAGCCCTCCCGCCGTCCGCCGGCGCCCGTCCAGGCGGCGGAGACGCCCCCGCCCGAGGCGCAGCCGGCGGTGCCGCCGCTCGATGTGCGGGTGACCGGGATCCTCGTCACCCCTGCGCTCCGGCTGGCGATGCTGCGTCCCGCGGGGGCCCAGGACTCGGTGGTGCTGCGCGAGGGCGCACCGCTTCCCGGCGATTTCGCGGCGTGGCGGATCGCCCGCATCCTGCCGCGCCGGGTCGAGTTCGAGGGGGCGGCCGGCGGGCCTCCGGCCACCGTGGAACTCGAGGTGGACCGCACGGTCCGAGCGTCCGCGCCGGGGCTGGCGACGGCGACCGTCGGCGAGGTGGTGCCGGCGCAGAACCCCGATCTCGAGGTCCAGCGGCGCGCCGAGGAAATCCGCCGCCGCATCGAGGAGCGCCGGCGTCAGCTGCGCGAGGAAGCCGCCCGACTCGGAGGCCCCGAAAAGCAATGATCACGACCGTTCCCTCCCTGCCGTCGCCGCTGCGGCTCCTGCTGGCCCTGGGACTGGCGCTCGCCGGCGGCTGCGCGGTGCCGAGGCTGGCGGCGCCCGAGCCCCTCACCAGCGGCCGTTCGACCCGCGAGGCCCTCCAGGAGCAGGCGGAGGCCTCGCCGGGAGCCGCCGAGGCGAGCGCGCGGGAGGAGCCGATCATCGAGCCCGGCACCGGCAGCTTCATCGACGAGCGCGCCGCCTCGCGGCCGTCGCCGCCGCCCCCCGCCGACGGAGAGCTCGTGCTCAACTTCGAGAACGAGTCGATCCAGGCGGTGGTCAAGGCGATCCTCGGCGACCTGCTGCAGCAGAACTACGTGATCGCGCCGGGGGTGGGCGGCACCGTGACCTTCTCCACGGCGCGGCCCATCCGCATCGAGCAGGCGATGCCGATCCTCGAGATGCTGCTCGCCTGGAACAACGCCACCCTGGTCTGGCAGGACGGGCGCTACGTGGTCCTGCCGATCGCCCAGGCGATTCCCGGCAACCTCGCGCCGCGCATCGGCGCCCCGGAGGCGGCCAAGGGCTACGAGCTGCGCGCGGTGCCGCTGCGCTACATCTCGGCCACCGAGATGGAGAAGCTGCTCCAGCCCTACATCCGGCCGGGCGCGATCGTGCGCACCGACAACCTGCGCAACATGCTGGTGCTGGCCGGAACGGCGCGCGAGCTCGCGACCTACCTCCAGACCGTCGAGGTCTTCGACGTCGACTGGCTCGCCGGGATGTCGGTGGCGATCTTCCCGATCGAGTCGGTCGAGGTGGCGAAGCTCCTGCCCGAGCTCGAGGCGGTCTTCGGCGAGGGTGCCAACACCCCGCTCGCCGGGCTGTTCCGCTTCATGCCGATCGAGCGGCTGAACGCGATCCTGGTGATCACCACCCAGCCGCGCTATCTCGAGGAGGCCGAGAAGTGGATCCGCCGCCTCGACCGGGGCGGCACCGCGAGCGGGGCCCGGCTCTACGTCTATGACGTCAAGAACGTCAAGGCCGCGGATCTCGCGAACTACCTGAACGAGGTCTTCGGCGGCGGAGGCGGCGCCGCCCGCGCCACCCCGGGGGGCACGGTGGCCCCGGGGCTGCAGCCGGTCGAGATCCGCGCGATCAACGATCCCCGCGGTCCCGCGGTGCAGCCGACGGAGGTCAAGGCCGAACCCCCGCCGCCGACGCCCGGCCAGGGGATCGCGATCGGGGACACCGAGGACATCCGGATCACCGCGATCGAGGAGTCGAACTCGCTGCTCATCCGCGCCACGCCCTCGCAGTACGAGGCGGTGCTGGCCGCGATCCGCCGGCTCGACCGGGTGCCCCTGCAGGTGCACATCGAGACCCGGATCATCGAGGTGGCGCTCAACGACCAGCTGCGCTTCGGCGTGCAGTGGTTCTTCGAGAACGCGCGCAACCAGCAGGGCGCGCCGCGCGCGCGCGGCGGCACCCTGAACCAGCAGGGGCTCACCTGGAGCTTCGTCACCAGCGACTGGGCCTCGATCCTCGAGACCCTCGACTCGGTCTCCGAGACCCGGGTGATCTCGGCGCCCTCGGTGGTGGTGCTCAACAACAAGTCGGCCAACATCAACGTGGGCCGCCAGATCCCGGTGGTCAGCACCTTCATCGACCCGATCGGCGGCATCGGCGGCAACCCCGGGACGGGCTTCCAGCGCGGCCTGGTGCAGTTCCGCGACACGGGGGTGATCCTCAACGTCACCCCGCGCGTGAACCCGGGCGGGCTGGTCTTCATGGAGATCAAGCAGGAGGACTCGACCCCCGAGGAGACACCGGACCCCACCGGCAACGTCCCGGTCAGCCGCCGCTCGATCGAGACCGAGGTCGCGGTGCAGAGTGGCCAGACCGTGCTGCTCGGCGGCCTGATCAAGCAGACCGAGGGCCAGGCCCGCGCTGGGGCGCCGGGCCTGAGCCGGATCCCGGTGCTCGGCGGGATCTTCGGCCGCCAGAGCCGCACCGCCGACCGGCAGGAGCTGCTGGTCATGATCACGCCGACGGTGATCGGCTCCGTGGAGGACGCGGAGCAGCTCACCGACGAGTACCGCCGCCGCTTCGTGGGCCTCGAGCCGCTGCGCGGGGCGCCCCGCGGCGAGGCGGACGAGCCGCCCGCGTCCCCTGACGGAGAGCCGCTGCCATGAGCCGACACCCGTTCATCCTTGCCGCCGTCCTCCTCGCCGCCCTGCTCGCGGCCTGCGCCGGCGCGCCGCGCAAGGCGTCCTCGAGCCCCGAGGAGGCGGTCGCGCAGCGCGCCAAGGAGCGCTGGGAGCACCTGATGAAGGGCCGGATCGACGAGGCCCTGGGCTACATCGCTCCTGGATCGCGGGCGCTGATCGATCGCGAGTCCTACGTCGCGCAGAAGCGCAACGCCCCGGTGATGTACACCGGGGTCGAGGTGCTGGAGGTGCGCTGCGAGCAGGAGGCCTGC
This sequence comes from Lysobacterales bacterium, assembly GCA_033582715.1. GTDB lineage: Bacteria > Pseudomonadota > Gammaproteobacteria > Xanthomonadales > BPKI01 > BPKI01. Next base: position 549,665 of record JAVQZZ010000001.1, read on the forward strand.
ACCGCCGAGCTCAAGGTCCACACCCAGGCCCCACTGCCCTTCGCCGGCATGGTGCCGGCGTGGTCCTTCCTCAGGGAGCGCTGGGTGCGCGACGGCGGGACCTGGTACCTGGTCCCCGATCCGTGAGCGGGAGCGGCGGAGAGCGGCTCGCGCGGGGGATTGCAAGCCCGTGGCGGCCGCCGTATCATCCGAGCACCGTCATGCCGGGAGCAGGGGGCTTTCCGGCCGTCTCGGCAGACGGAAGCCCTGTGATCGTTCCGTTAGGAGTGTTGCCATGAGAAGAAACAAGCTGAGCACGGCGATCTTCGCCGGCATCGCGGGCGTGGCGGGCATCGCCGCTACCGGCAACGCCGCGCTCTACATCAACCCGGACGGCACCGGCCAGGTGCTGATCTATCCCTACTACACGGTCAACAACAACCTCCAGACCCTGATCTCGATCGTCAATACCACGGATCGGGGCAAGGCGGTGAAGGTCCGGTTCCTCGAGGGCTACAACAGTAAGGAAGTCCTCGACTTCAACCTGTACCTCTCGGAGTTCGACGTGTGGACGGCGGCGATCATCTCCGCCTCCGCCGACACCTCCGGTCCGGGCCGCCTGATCTCCTTCGACCGCTCGTGCACCGCGCCGGCGATCCCCTCGGGCGGCGTCGACTTCCGTAACTTCGTCTATGCGCTCACCTCGCCCGACTCCGGTCCCGGCACGCTGGCCCGCACCCGCGAGGGCCACATCGAGATGATCGAGATGGGCACGGTGAACAACGCCCCGGGCTTCCCGGCGCTGACCTGGATCACCCACGTCTCGGGCACGCCGGCCAACTGCGCGAACATCCGCGCGGCCTGGTCGCCGGGTGGCCAGTGGACCACGAATCCGCTGCTCGGCATCACCGCGCCCACCGGCGGCCTGTTCGGTTCGGCGGCGATCGTCGACGTCGCCAACGGCGTGATGTACTCCTACAACGCCGACGCCATCGACGCCTTCCGCGCCACCGCCAACCACACCGATCCGGGCAGCGTGTTCCCCTCGCTGGCGGACAATGACACCGCCCCGAACCCGCGTTCGAGCATCGTGTTCTACAACGGTGTGGCGGTGACCGCGCAGTGGCCGGCCGGTCAGGCGATCGACGCGACCTCCTCGGTGTTCATGCACAGCGCGCTGGCGAACGAGTACTCGCTCGACACCGTGCTGCGCGCCGACACCGAGTGGGTGGTCACCTTCCCGACCAAGCGCTTCTACGTCGACCAGGCGACCCTGGGCGCTGCGGCCCCGATCGCGCCCTTCACCCGCCGCTTCCCGGCAGCGGGCTTTACGACCCCGGCCCCCGGCCGCGCCTGCGTGGACATCGGCATCCAGATCTTCGACCGCGAGGAGCGCCGTCCGGGTCCGGGCGGGATCGACTTCTCGCCGCCGCCTCCGGGTGCCGTCGGTCCGCAGCTCTGCTGGGAGGCCCAGGTGATCTCCTTCAACCAGGCCGACCGGGTGTCCGCGAACCTGCGTTCGAGGCTGCTCGGCTCGATCCTCTACACCAACATCCAGGCCGCGGACTTCGGCTTCGAGAACGGCTGGGTGGAGCTCGACTTCACCACTGTGGCTGCTCACGCCCTGCGCCCGGCGGCCACGCCCGCGGGCCTGTCCTTCCGCGGCTTGCCGGCGACCGGCTTCTCGGTCTCGCGCTACGTCAACGCGAACGCCGCGCCGGGTCTGCTGGCCAACTACTCTGGGCTGTGGAAGCACCGTGGCGAGCGCCTGATCGTCACTCCGTGATCGGAGCTCTCCGAAGCCTTCGGAACCCCCGCGCAAGCGGGGGTTCTTTTTTGGCGGGCCCTCGCCCCGGGTAGCGCCGGAGCGGGCTCGCTCGATCGCGAGAGCGTCGGCGCCTGTGGTCGGTGCGGGAGCAGGGTGGCGACGCGGTCGGAGCCTCCGCGTCGCCTCCCCCTTCCTGACCCTGCCGCGGGCGCGCGCCCGGCGCCTCGGGCCCGCCGGTCGCGTCGCCAGCTCCGGTCGTCGGCGCGCTCGGAGCGGAGCGCACATTCCTTCCTCGCGAATCGCTAGCATCCCTCGCGGACGGGCGAGCGCCTCGGCGCTTTCGCCGTCCCGGCGGCTCCGCTATGCTTGGGGCCGAAGCCGCTGCGGAAGCAGCCGCAAGATCAGCGCGATTGGAGAGATCCCTCACGTGACGACGCAATCCATCCGCAGCCTGACCGGTGTTGCCCTGGGCGCGGCGCTGCTCCTCGCCGCCGACGGCCGTGCCGTGGACCTGATCCTCAGCACCGCGAACGGGCCCTGCACGATGCCGCTCACCCCGGGCAGCAACGTGACCATCGATCCCAACACCGGCAACGTGCTGGCGAGCGTCGCCAGCGGGGCGAGCTGCCCGCAGCTCGCGGGCAACGCGCCGCTGACGGTGACCAAGACCGGGAGCGGCGCGGGCACCGTGACCAGCTCGCCGCCCGGCATCAGCTGCGGCGCCACCTGCTCGGCGCAGTTCCCGGCCGGCTCCAGCGTGACCCTGACCGCGAGCGCCGCCGCGGGCTCGAGCTTCGCTGGCTGGTCGGGAGACTGCACCGGCACCGGAGCCTGCACCGTCGTGATGTCCGCGGCGCGCTCGGTGACCGCCACCTTCGACGCCGCGCCGACCTACCAGCTCACGGTGACCAAGGCCGGCACCGGAACGGGCACCGTGAGCAGCAGTCCCTCCGGCATCAGCTGCGGCAGCACCTGCACCGGGAACTTCAACCAGGGCTCGACGGTGACCCTCACCGCGGTGCCGGACTCGGGCTCCAGCTTCGCCGGCTGGAGCGGAGCGGGCTGCAGCGGCACGGGCTCCTGCGTGGTGACGATGAGCAGCAACCAGAGCGTGACGGCCACCTTCAACACCGGCACCTCGGTGCCGGGCTGCGACGGGGTGAACGCGCCGGCCCCCGTGGCGAATCGGGTGACCAGCACCACGATCTTCGTGAACTTCGTGCCGCCGATGATGACCGTGAACGCCACCTCCTTCGCGGACATCTTCCGGCAGTCCTCGGCCGCAGGCGGCAGCCCCGTGCCCTGGCCTGGCCAGAGCACGCCGCGCGCGGTGCGCATCGCCAAGAACGGTCACATTGCGGCGGAGTTCCAGGTGCCGTCGGCCACCACCGTGATCCGGTGGGACCTGTCCTTCGAGGTCCAGGGCGACCCGGACGGCGGCTCGGTGCCGCAGCTCCTGCCCTACGCGACCATCTCGCGCTGCCCGGGCAACTTCAACACCTCCGGGCCGAACGCGGTACACCCGAACTGCGTGTGGCCCGCCGCGCCCGGCTCCTGGTCGATGGATGTGGTCGCCAGCGCCTCCGGCTACACCGGCAGCCGCTGCCCGGTGGAGAAGGGTCAGACCTACTATCTCAACCTCGCGCACTGGAACCCGGCGAATCCGGGCGAGCCGGGGTGCACGGGCACCTCGCAGTGCAGCATCGCGATCCGCTCGCTCGCCTACCAGTGAGGCCGTCGCAAAGCGGCTGAGCGCGGTCGGCGCCCGTGGGCAGGACCCTGCCCACGGGCGCGGCTGCCCCTCGCGTGTCGCCATCACGACTCCAGTCCGCTCGCACCCGCGCCCATCCGATGCACGTCCTTTCCCTGCTCGCCCTGATCCTGCCCCTGGCCCTCGCGGTCTCCGGCGAGGAGCGCGTGGTCTGGACCGACGATGCCGCTCTCGGCTTGGCCGAGATCGACGCCAGGGTGGCCCGCATTCCCTCCGAGGACCGCGGGACCTTCATGGACAATCCGCGCCGCATCGAGGAGCTGCTGCGGCAGCTGCTCACGCACAAGCAGCTCGCGGCTCGAGCCCGAGCGGCGGGCCTCGACCGGGACCCCGCCTTCGAGGCCGAACTCGCGGTCTACGCCAACGAGATCCTCGCGCGGCGCTATCTGGAACACGTCGAGCGCACCACGCCGCGGCCGGACTTCGAGCAGGCGGCGCGCGAGCGCTTCCTCGCCGACCAGGCGTCGGCGAAGCCCCCGGAGGCGCGGGAGGTCTCGCACATCCTCATCTCCACCGAGCGGCGCTCCGACGCCGAGGCGCTGGCGAAGGCACGGCTGCTGCGCGCAAGGCTGCTCGCGGAGCCGCAGAACTTCGAGGCCATCGCCGAGGCCGAGTCGGACGATCCCTCCGCACGGCAGAACCGCGGTCGGCTCGGCGCGCTGCGGGAGGAGTTCGTCGAGGAGTTCAAGGAGGCCGCAAGACGCCTCACCCGCGTCGGCGAGATCAGCGAGCCGGTGCGGACCAACTTCGGCTACCACCTGATCCGCCTCGATCGCCTCGAGCCCGCCCGTCGGCTCGGCTTCGAGGAGGCCAAGGCCGGCCTGATCATGCAACTCGAGAAGGAATGGCTGGCAAACCTCCGGCGCCGGGTGATCGACGAGGTGCAGAGCAAGCCGATCCAGGCCGATCCCGATCTGGTGGCCTCGCTGCGCTGGCGCTACCTGCCCCCGGAGATCGCGAGGCGGCGCGAGGCCGAGTACCAGGCCCTGAAGCGCGGCCAGGGGGAGTGAGGAACCGGCAGGGGTGCGCCGCCGCCCGCAGGCTGGCGCCGCGCCCGCACGCGCGACCGGTGCCGGCCCGGACGGATCCCTGGGCTAGACTGGCGGGCCGATGAACGCGCGCGCCGAGCTGTTCGGCCACTTCGTCCGCCAGGAGCTGCGGCGGCGCTACCTCGGCACCCTCGCCGCGGGCGGCTGGGCGCTGCTCCACCCGCTCATCCAGCTCGCCGTCTATGCCACGGTGTTCTCGGTGATCTTCGCCGCGCGGATGCCGGAGGCACCCGAGCTGCCCTTCGCCGCCTGGCTCGCGGTCGCCTTCTGGCCATGGCTCGCCTTCTCGGAGGCCCTGCAGCGGGCGGCCGGGGTGATCCACGAGCAGGCGCCGCTGATCGGCAAGGTCCCGCTGCCGCTGCCGCTGCTGCCGGCGGCGGCGGTGGTGGCGAGCTTCCTCCTGCACGGGAGTGGCTACCTCGCGGTGCTGCTTGCCCTCGCGCTCGCCGGAATCCCGCTCGCCCCGCTCGGGATCGCGCTGGCGCTGCCGCTGCTGGCGCTCTGGTTCGCCCTCGCCCTCGGCCTCGCCCTGCTAGTCTCGGCGCTTTCGGTGTTTCTCCGGGACCTCGCGCAGGTGGTGCAGCAGCTGCTGCTCCTCGCCTTCTTCCTCACCCCGATCTTCTATGCCAGAACGATGCTCCCGGAGTCGTGGCGCCCCTGGCTGGACCTCAATCCCCTGACCGGGCTCGTGGAGGGCCTGCGCCACGCCTGGCTCGGCGTGCCACCGCCGTCGCCGCGCGCGCTCGCGGTGTCGATCGTCGCCGCGCTCGTGCTGCTCTGGCTGGGCAGCCTGGTGTTCCGCCGCACCTCGCGGCATTTCCACGACTTCCTGTGAGCGGCGCGATCCTCCTCGAGGCCAAGGGGCTCGGCAAGCGCTATCCGCGCACCGCGACCGGGCGGCAGCGGCTGCGCGCCCTCTGGCATTTGCTGCGCGGCCTGCCCGAGCGGGACGCGGTGGAAGTGCTCAAGCCGCTCGACCTCGAGGTCCGGCGGGGCGAATCCCTGGCCGTGATCGGCGAGAACGGCGCCGGCAAGTCCACCCTGCTCAAGCTGATCACCGGCGTGCTCGCGCCTTCCTCGGGAGAGGTGCGGGTGCACGGGCGGATCGGCGCGCTGCTCGAGCTCGGCGCCGGCTTCCACCCCGAGCTCACGGGCCGGGAAAACGTGCGCGCGAGCGCCCTGCTCCACGGGCTGGGGGCGGCGGAGATCGAGGAGCGCATGGCGGCGATCCTGGACTTCGCCGACATCGGCCGCGCGGTGGACGAGCCGGTCAAGCACTATTCCTCGGGGATGGTGGTGCGGCTCGGCTTCGCCGTGGTCACGGCGCTGCGTCCGGAGCTGCTCATCACCGACGAGGTGCTCGCGGTGGGGGACGAGTCCTTCCAGAAGAAGTGCATCGCTTGGCTCGAGGACTACGTCGCCGCCGACGGTACCCTGCTGCTCGTCTCGCACAGCATGTACCACGTGCAGAAGCTGTGCCGGCGCGCGATCTGGCTCAAGGACGGCGCGGTCGCGGCGAGCGGCGAGGTCTTCGAGGTGACCCAGGCCTACCTCGCCTACCACGAGCGCAAGCGCGCGCCGAGGACGGAGGCCGGTGCCGCCCCGCCCGCCTCGGGGGAGATCTACCGCCTCCTCGCGGTCCGGCTCAACGGCGCGCCGGCGCGCGACGGTCTGGTGCTGGAGCAGGGGGCGGAGCTCGCCCTCGAGGCGGAGGTGCATTCCCCCGACGACCGGCCGCCGGCGCTCGCCGCCGGGATCGTGCGCCTCGACGGCACGCCGGTCTACGGTCTGAGCTCGGACATGGACGGGGCGCGACCGGAGCGGATCGCGCCGCAGCGCTACCGCTTCCGCTTGCGCTTCGTGGCGCTGCCGCTGCTTCCCGGCGGCTACACGGTGCGGGTCCATCCCCTCGACCCCGAGGCGCTGCGGCTGTTCGAGACCGCCGAGTGGGCCTTCACCGTGCGCGGCGCCAGCCGCGAGTTCGGGCTGGTGAGGCTTCCGCACCGCTGGGAGTGATCGGTGTTCGACGTCGTCCTTCCGGTGCACGATGCCCGCGAGGCGCTCGCCCGCTGTCTGGCGAGCCTCGAGCCCCGGCTTCCCCGGGAGGCCGGCGTGATCGTGGTCGACGACGCCTCCCGCGACCCGGCCGTGCCCCCGCTGCTCAGGGACTTCGTCGCCCGCGATCCCGACCGCCGGCGGCTGCTGGTCAATCCGCAGAACCGCGGCTTCGTCCACAGCGTGAACCGCGGCATGGCGGCCTCGGGGCGCGATGTCGTTCTGCTCAACTCCGACACCGTGCTCACGCGGGGCTGGCTCGAGCGGCTGCGGGCCTGCCTCGATGCCGATCCCTCCATCGCGACCGCCACGCCCTGGTCGAACAACGCCACGATCTGCTCGCTGCCGCGCTTCCTCGAGCCCAACCCCGAACCCGAGGACCCCGAGAGCTGGGCCGCGGCGGCGCGGGCCAAGGGCAGCGCCGCGCTACCCCGAGATCCCGACCGCGGTCGGCTTCTGCATGGCGATCCGCCGCCGGGCGCTCGAGGAGCTCGGGGACTTCGACGAGGCGACCTTCGGGCGCGGCTACGGCGAGGAGAACGACTTCTGCATGCGCGCCCGCGGCTTCGGCTGGCGCAACGTGCTCTGCGACGACGCCTACGTGGTGCACCAGGGCGGCGCCTCCTTCGCCGCGACCGGCGAGGCGCCCGGAGGCGTGGCGCTCGAGCGTCTGAGCGCGCGCTACCCGCACTACCAGCGGCTGGTCGCCGAGTTCATCGCCGCCGATCCGCTGCGGCCGCTGCGCGAGGCGGTGGTCGCGGCGCACTGCCCGCCTCGGCGGCTGAGGCCGGGCTCGCGAGCGGAGGCCGCCTGCCGCCGGAAGCGCGGCGCGAGTCGCGGCGGCCGCAGGGCGGCGCTTGGGCTTACACTGCGTCGGTTCCCGCGGAGCCCGCGATGAGCGAACCGATCCTTCCCTTCACCGGCGAACGCTTCACGCCGGAATGCGTGCGCGAGATCTGGTACGAGCACTGGCACCGCTACGCCTTCGCCGCGTCGCTGGCCGTCGGGCCGCCGCGTGCTCGACGCCGCCTGCGGCGAAGGCTACGGCAGCGCCCTGCTCGCGCGGCGGGCGGCGAGCGTGCTCGGCGTGGACCTCTCCGCGGAGACCATCGCCCATGCCCGGGCCCGCTACGGCGGACCTGCCCAACCTCCGCTTCGCGGTGGCCGACGTCACCGCCCTGCCCGAGACCCTCGGCCGCTTCGACCTGATCGTCTCCTTCGAGACCCTCGAGCACGTCGCCGAGCAGGAGCGGATGCTCGCCGGCTTCGCCCGGCTCCTGAGCCGAGGACGGGCTGCTGCTGGTCTCCTCGCCGGAACGGCGCGTCTACAGCGAGCAGGCCGGCCACCGCAATCCCGTTCCACGTGCGCGAGCTCGACCGCGCGGAGCTCGAGGCGCTGCTCCGCGCGCACTTCCCGGCGGTGCGGCTCTACGGCCAGAAGCTGCTGTTCCTCTCCGCGCTCTGGTCGCTCGCGGAGGAGGGATCGGGAGCGCTCGCGCAGACCCTCGCCGAGGGGCGCGAGCTCCGCGACGGCCCGCGCTATCAGGCGGTGTACTACCTCGCGGTGTGCGCGCGGGCGCCCGCGCTGCTGCCGGCGCTGCCGCGGCTCGCCCTCTTCGGCGACGCGGAGGAGTCGGTCTATCGCCACTACAACGAGGAGGTCGGCAAGCACATCCGGGCCGGGCTGCGCATCCGCGAGCTCGAGGCCGAGCTCGCCGCGCTGCGCGGGGACAAGGCGCCGTGAGTCCCGAGCAGCTCTATGCCTCGGTCGGGGGAACCGCGGCGCGCGTCGGCCCGCAGGACTTCGCCTTCCTCGCCGAGCACCTGCGCAAGCCGGTGGTGCTTGGCGAGCTGCTGCTCGAGGTGATGGCGCGGACCCGCCGCTTCGCCACCCTCGGCGAGCATCTCGAGAGTCTCGCGCGCGAGCTTCCGGGCGGACCGGCGGCGCTGCGCGCGATCCTCGATCGCCTGGTCGGTCTCGGGCTGCTGCGCCACCTCGGGCAGTGGCTGGCCGATGCCGCGGCCGAGCCGGAGCCCCCGCCGCGACCGCCGGCGGCGATCCTGCTGCTCGCGGACGGCAGGGGCGGCGAGGGGGCCTGGATCGGGCTGCTGGAGGAGGCGGCCCTGGGGCTGCCGGTGGTGGTCCTTGGCGAGGAGGCGGTCCCGGCGCTGCCCGAGCGGGTCGGCGGCGCACCCCTGTCGCGCGATCTCGCGAGCGCGAGCTGCTGGCGCGGCTTCCCGAGGCCGAGGAGGCCCTCGCCGGCGGCCGGCGACGCGGCGGCGCGGCGCCTCGGAGCGGCGCTGCTGCTCGCGGCGGGCGAGCGGGTGCTGTGCCTCGACGCGCGGCTGGCGCCGCCGCTGCGGCGCTGCCCCGAGATCATCGCCGGCGTGGGCCTGGATCCCGAGGAGGAGCGGCTGTGGTGGCCCCCGCCCGAGGGGAGCGGAGAGCTGCAGCCGGAACCGCCGCCCACCCTCGGCGAGCTGCTCGGTGTGCTCGGTCGCCGTCTCGGTGCCATCCTCGCGGAGACCGACGCAGGCGGCGCTCGCCGAGGGTCTGCGCGGCTTCGAGGCCGCGAGCCTCGGGGCCTCCCACCTTCGCCGCCGGGTGGCGATGGCGCGCCTCGGCGAGCGCGGCGCTTTCGAGCCCGGACCGTGGCAGTTCGTGCCCGAGCCGCCGCCGGCGGTGCGGGAGGATTTCCAGGCCTACGCCGACTGGCTGCAGCATCCCCGGGCGATCACCGGTCGCCCGCGGCCGAGCGCGAGCCTGCCCTGGGCGCACGGTGCAGTCGCCTTCGATCTCGCGCTGCTGATGCCGCCTCCGGTCTTCGGCCGTGGCCGTGCCGCCGGCCGCCTGTTCGGGCTCGCTGCGGCCGCGCTCAACCCGGAACTCTGCGCCTTCGAGTTCCCGTGGACCCTGGCCCGGCCGGAGCGGACGCCCAGCAACTGGCTGGTCACCGAGCCGCTCGGGCGCGAGGAGGAGCTGCTCGCCGCCTGGGTGCGGCGGGCGGGCGAGGCGCTCCATCCCGAGCGGCCCGCGGATCGCGCCGCGTTGCTCGGCGAGCTCCTCGAGGGCTCGGCGGCGATGGCGGAGGCGAGGCTGCGGCGGGAGCTCGAGGAGTTCCGGCTGCAGCGTCTCACCCGGCCGCTGCCGGCGATCACGGCGCGGCTGCTCGCGACGCCGAAGGGAGGTCCCTGGCGCGAGGGGCTGGAGGCCGTGCTGCGGCGCGTCAGTCAGGCCCTGCTGGAGAGCGACCGCTGCCTGCTGCCCGCGGCGTGGATCGAGCCCGAGGCGGCGCGCGCGCTGCTCCGTCGCTACGCGCGTGCGCTCGCGGCGCAGCGCCGGGCGCACGAGCGTGCGCTCGAGCGCAGGCCGCTCGCCCGCCTGCTCGCGGGAGCATGAGCGAGGCACCCGAGATCGCGGCCGTGGTCGTGGCCTGCGACAGCGGGCCGTGGCTCGCGGAGTGCGTCCGCCGGCTGCTGGCGAGCGAGCCGGCGGTGGAGGTGCTGGTCGTCGACAATGCCTCCCGAGACGGCAGCATCGAGCGCCTGCCGCCGGGCGTGCGGCTGCTCCGCAGCGCGCGCAACCTGGGCTTCGCCGCGGCCTGCAATCTCGGCGCGCAGGCGAGCACGGCCCCTTTCCTTGCCTTCGTGAATCCGGACGCGCTGGTGGAACGCGACACCCTCGCCCGCCTGCTCGCCAAGATCCGGGGGCGCCGCGAGATCGGCCTCGTAGGCGCGATGCTCGTCGACGGCGAGGGGCGAGCCGATCCCGCCTGCCGACGCCACGACCCGACGCCGTGGCGGGCGCTGATGACGCTGACGGGCCTGAGCCGACTGCGCCGCCGCTTCCCCGCGCTCGCCGGCATCGAGGCCGACCCGGTGCCGATGCCCGAGGACCTCGAGTATCCGGACGCGGTCTCCGGCGCGCTGATGCTGATGCCGCGCCGGGCCTTCGCGGCGGTCGGCGGCTTCGACGAGGACTACTTCCTCCACGGCGAGGATCTCGACCTCTGCCGCCGGCTGCGGCGGGCCGGCCTGCGGGTGGCGCTGGCCGCCGACGTCAAGGCGGTGCACCTGCGCGGAACCTCGAGCCGCCGGCGGCGGCTGTTCGTCGCCTGGCACAAGCACCGGGGGATGCTGCGCTACTTCCGGCGCTTCGAGCGCGAGCGGATGCCCCTCGGCACCCGCTGGACGGTGCCGCTCGCGATCTGGGGGGGGTTCCTGCTGCGGCTGCCGGCGCTGCTGCTGCGCGAGCTCCAGGATCGGTTCAGGCCAGACGCTTGAAACGGAAGCGCCGCGGACGCGCGCCTTCTTCGCCGAGCCGGCGCAGCTTGTCCTCCTCGTACTCGCTGAAGTTGCCCGGAAAGAACACCACCCGGCCCTCGCCCTCGAAGGCGAGGATGTGGGTGGCGATGCGGTCGAGGAACCAGCGGTCGTGCGAGATCACCAGCACCGAGCCCGGGAAGGCGAGCAGGGCCTCCTCGAGGGCGCGCAGGGTCTCGACGTCGAGATCGTTGGAGGGCTCGTCGAGCAGCAGCACGTTGCCGCCCTGCATCAGGGTCTTGGCGAGGTGCAGCCGCCCGCGCTCGCCTCCGGAGAGCTGGCCCACCCGCTTCTGCTGGTCGGGGCCCTTGAAGTTGAAGCGCCCGACGTAGGCGCGCGAGGGCGTCTGGTAGCTGCCGACGGTGATGAAGTCGGCACCACCCGAGATCTCCTCCCAGACCGTGCGATCGGGATCGGCGAAGGCGCGCTGCTGCTCGACGTAGGCGAGCTTCACCGTGGGCCCGATCACGATCTCGCCGGCGTCCGGGCGCTCGGCGCCGGTGATCAGCCGGAACAGCGTCGACTTGCCGGCGCCGTTGGGGCCGATGATGCCGACGATCGCGCCCGGCGGGACGCTGAAGCTCAGCTCGTCGATCAGCACCCGGTCGCCGTAACCCTTGGTCACCCCGCGGAACTCGATCACCTTGTCGCCGAGGCGCTCGCCGGGCGGGATGTAGATCTCGTTGGTCTCGTTGCGCTTCTGGAACTCGACCGACTGCAGTTCCTCGAGACGCGCCAGCCTCGCCTTGGTGCGGCCGCGCCGCCCCTTCTGCCGGGCCCACTCGAGCTCGCGCTCGATCGCCTTGCGGCGAGCCCTCTCCGCCGCCTCCTCCTGCCGCAGCCGCTGCTCCTTCTGCTCGAGCCAGGAGCTGTAGTTGCCCTTCCAGGGGATGCCGTGGCCGCGGTCGAGCTCGAGGATCCATTCGGCGGCATTGTCGAGGAAGTAGCGGTCGTGGGTGACGGCCACCACGGTGCCGGGAAACTGCTTGAGGTACTGCTCGAGCCAGGCCACGGCCTCGGCATCGAGGTGGTTGGTGGGTTCGTCGAGGAGCAGCATGTCCGGCCTGGAGAGGAGCAGGCGGCAGAGCGCCACCCGGCGCCTCTCGCCTCCCGAGAGATGGCCGATCCTCGCCTCCCACGGCGGCAGGTTCAGCGCATCGGCCGCCACCTCGAGCTGGCGCTCGAGGGCGTGGGCGTCGACGCTCGCGAGCAGGGCCTCGAGCCGGGCCTGCTCCTCGGCCAGCTTCTCGAAGTCGGCGTCCGGCTCGGCGTAGGCGGCATAGACCGCCTCCAGGCGCTCCCTCGCCTTGAGCACGTCCGCCACGCCCTCCTCGACCGTCTCGCGCACCGTCTTGGCCGGATCGAGCTCGGGCTCCTGGGGCAGGTAGCCGATCTTGATCCCCGGCTGTGGCCGGGCCTCGCCGAGGTGATCCTTGTCCACCCCGGCCATGATCCGGAGCACCGTGGACTTGCCCGAGCCGTTGAGGCCGAGCAGGCCGATCTTCGCCCCGGGAAAGAACGACAGCGAGATGTCCCGAATGATGGTGCGGTTCGGCGGAACGACCTTGCTCACGCCGATCATGGTGTAGATGTACTGCATGGCGGTAGGCGCTCCGGGGAACTCGACATCATGGCAGATCGGAGGGCTCCGGGACCATGGCCCGTCGCCTCATGTTCCCGGCCGGCCCAGCCGCCCGCGCCACGATCCCGGCGCGCGTCCGGGCGACGGTCGCGTCGCTCGGCGAGGCGGGCGGCGCGCGGAGGTGGCGAGCCGCGCTGCGCAGCCCTTGCCTTGGTCGGTGGCGACGCGGTGCCAGCAGGGCGCGAGCGGTGGCCGTCCACGCCGGCATCCGCGCCTTGGCGAACGGCGACGCCCGGCGGCGAGCATCGGCACTGCCCGCGGCGGGCGCCGATCGCGCCTCGCCGGGCTCCGCGGCGGGACGCACGCCCGGCCATTGAACTCGGCCCTGCGCGAGTCGGTCACGAAGGCGCCGCGAGCGCCGCATCGTCAGCACTCCGCGACCCGCTCGTCGCCCGGCCCGCGGGCGTCGACGCCGGTGTGCCTGCTTGCGCGCGGCGCCGGCGCGCGACCAGCGCGACCGGGAGCGGTCGGCGCGGCTCGGGCCGCGCAGCGGCGTGCCCCGCCCCAAAGGGACGCTGCAGCGGGCTTCTACCGGAGGGGGCGGCCGCGCCTGTGCGGGGCGCCTCGGGCGCCGCCGAGCGGCGAGGCCGCCCGCGAGCCCGACCCCCGTGCGGCCGATCACGCGATCCTCGATCCTCATCCTCCTGTCGAGCCTGAGCCTCGCGGCGACCGGCCAGGAGCAGCGGCTCTTCCGCGACTGGGCGGCGAGCTGCGACAACCCCGGCTCCTGCACCCTCATCGGCCTCAGCTTCGTCGACGCCGAGCGCTGGGCGCGTCTCCGCCGCGAGCGCTCCGGTGATCCCGGGGCCAGGACCGGGCCGATGATCGTCGAGTTCGCGGAGCCGGTCGCCGCCGAGGGGCGCTGGTCGCCGTGGTCCGACGAGAACCGGCTCTTTCGCATCGTCGAGGACAAGCGGCGCTGCGGCGAAGCGGAGGGCGGGGGGCGTGCGTCGCGATCGTCCTCGACGCCGAGGACAAGAAGCGGCAGGTGCTCGAGCGGCTCGGCAGGGCCGATGCCCGGACCGTGGCCGGGGACGACGCGCGGGTCGTGGCCGGGATCTCGCTCGACGGGGCCAGCGCGGCGATGCTGTGGGTGGACGATTGCCAGGGGCGGGTGGGCAGCGAGACCGCCCTGGTGCGCCGCGGATCCCGGCGAACCGCGGCGCTCGGCGCGCCTCCGCCGCTCGTGCACGTCCCCGGCGGCGCGTGGCGTCCGCTCGGCGAGGAGCGGGCGCGGGTGATGGCGGCCGAGACCGAGTCGCTCTTCGCCGCCGACCGTTGCGACCGCGGCGGGGAGCGCTCCGCCGAGGAGTCGTTCCCCGGGCAGGGCGACGAGGCCTCGGAGGACCGGGACGGGCGCGTCCCGGCCCGCGTGTTCTGCTACGCCGGGGCCGACAGCGCGGTGAGTCTTGAGTCTGTGGTTCCTCCGCTCGCCGTCGGGCGCCAGGCAAGAGGCGGATTTCTCCCGGCCTGGCCGGCACGGGGGCGAATCCCCCGGCGAGCTCGTCGACGCCCGCTTCGAATCCGACGCCGGGATGATCGAGAGCTTCGCCGAGGGGAGGGCCCTCGGCGACTGCGGGGAGCATGGCGCGTGGGCTTGGGACGGGGAGCGCTTCGTGCTGCTCGGACTGCGTGCGCTCCCGGAGTGCCGGGGGGTCGGACCCGACGCCTGGCCGGTGCTTTATCGCTCCCGGCGGCGGTGAGCGTCGCGCGTCGGCCCCGTCCGGCGTGGCCGGGGCGATCGGCGGCGACACGGCGCGCTGCGGGCGCGGCTCCGGCTAAGATGCGCGGCTGGACCCCCGGGTCATGAGCCATGTGCTTCGCCGCCGGTCGCATCGCCGATTTCGATCCCGAGCTCGCCGCCGCCCTCGAGGGCGAGCGACGGCGGCAGGAGGAGCACGTCGAGCTGATCGCCTCGGAAAACTACGCCAGTCCCCGCGTGCTCGAGGCGCAGGGCTCGGTGCTCACCAACAAGTACGCCGAGGGCTATCCCGGCAAGCGCTACTACGGCGGCTGCGAGCACGTCGACGTCGCCGAGCGGCTGGCCATCGAGCGGGCGAAACGGCTGTTCGGCGCCGACTACGCCAACGTCCAGCCGCACTCGGGCTCCCAGGCCAACGCCGCGGTCTACCTCGCCCTGCTCGAGCCCGGGGACACGATCCTCGGCATGAGCCTCGCCCACGGCGGGCATCTCACCCACGGGGCGAAGGTGAACTTCTCCGGGCGGCTGTTCCGCGCCGTCCACTACGGCGTGGACGAGCGCGGCCTGATCGACTACGAGGAGCTGGCGCGGCTCGCGCGCGAGCACCGGCCGAAGATGCTGATCGGCGGCTTCTCGGCCTACTCGCGGGTGGTGGACTGGGAGCGGATGGCGGCGATCGCCCGCGAGGTCGGGGCCTGGTTCGTGGTCGACATGGCCCATGTCGCGGGGCTGGTGGCGGCGGGGCTCTATCCGAATCCGGTGCCGCACGCCGACGTCGTCACCTCGACCACCCACAAGACCCTGCGCGGCCCGCGCGGCGGCCTGATCCTCGCGCGCGCCAACCCCGAGCTCGAGAAGAGGCTCTCCTCGCTGGTCTTCCCCGGCATCCAGGGCGGACCCCTGAT
Organism: Lysobacterales bacterium; assembly: GCA_033582715.1. Classification (GTDB taxonomy): domain Bacteria; phylum Pseudomonadota; class Gammaproteobacteria; order Xanthomonadales; family BPKI01; genus BPKI01. The sequence continues at coordinate 564,859 of JAVQZZ010000001.1, forward strand.
GCACGTGATCGCCGCCAAGGCGGTGGCCTTCCGGGAGGCGCTCGAGCCCTCCTTCCGCGAGTACCAGCGGCAGGTGGTCGCGAACGCCCGGGCGATGGCGGCGGTGTTCCTGGAACGCGGCTACAAGGTGGTCTCGGGCGGCACCGACAACCACCTGTTCCTGGTGGACCTGATCGGCAAGCCCTACACCGGCAAGGACGCCGAGGAGGCGCTCGGCCGCGCCCACGTCACGGTCAACAAGAACGCGGTTCCCGGCGATCCGCGCAGCCCCTTCCTGACCTCGGGACTGCGCCTCGGCACCCCGGCCATCACCACCCGCGGCTACCGCGAGGCCGAGGCCCGCGAGCTCGCCGGCTGGATCTGCGACCTGCTCGACCACCTGGGAGACGCCGGCGGTGGAGGCGGCGGTCAGGGAGCGGGTGATCGCCCAGTGCCGGGCCTTTCCGGTCTACGGCCGCTCCTGAGGCGGCGATGCGCTGCCCCTTCTGCGGCCATCCCGACACCCGGGTGATCGACACCCGCCTCGCCGACGAGGGGCTGGTGGTGCGCCGGCGGCGGGAGTGTCCGCAGTGCCACGCGCGCTTCAGCACCTTCGAGAGCGCCGAGCTGAAGATGCCGCAGGTGGTCAAGAACGACGGCCGCCGCGAGCCCTTCGACGAAGGCAAGCTGCGCGGCGGCATCGAGCGCGCGATGCAGAAGCGGCCCTTCGGCGCCCGCGACATCGATGCCATCGTCGAGCGGGTCAAGCACCGGCTGCGCTCCGCCGGCGAGCGCGAGGTCGCCTCGCGCCGGATCGGGGAGTGGGTGATGCAGGAGCTCAAGCGCGTCGACCAGGTGGCCTACGTGCGCTTCGCCTCGGTCTACCGGCGCTTCGCCGATCTGCGCGACTTCCGCGAGGAGGTCGAGCGGCTGGAGAACGACCTCGGCGAGCTCGGCGACCGCCAGCTGCCGCTGCTCGACGACGGCTCATGAGCGACGAGTCGTGGATGCGGCGGGCGCTCGGCCTCGCCGCGCGCGGGCTGTTCACGGCGCGGCCCAATCCCTGCGTGGGCTGCGTGCTGGTCCGGGACGGCGAGCCGGTGGGCGAGGGCTTCCACGCCCGCGCCGGCGGGCCGCACGCCGAGATCGAGGCGCTGCGCGCCGCGGGCGAGCGCGCCCGGGGGGCGACCGCCTACGTCACGCTCGAGCCCTGCGCCCACCATGGCCGCACGCCTCCCTGCACCGAGGCGCTGATCGCCGCCGGCGTCGCGCGGGTGGTGGCCGCGGCGCAGGACCCCTTCCCGAAGGTCGCGGGCCGGGGACTCGCGCGGCTGCGGGCGGCGGGCATCGAGGTCGAGGTCGGGCTGCTCGCGGCCGAGGCGCGCGAGCTCGAACCGCGGCTTCTTCGCCCGGCACGAGCGCGGGCGGCCGTGGCTGCGGCTCAAGCTGGCGGCGACCCTGGATGGCCGGGTGGCGCTGGCCGACGGCCGCAGCCAGTGGCTCACCGGCGAGGCCGCGCGCGCCGACAACATGCGCTTCCGCGCGCGCAGCGGCGCGCTCCTCACCGGCCGCGGCACGGTGCTCGCGGACGATCCCCGGCTCACCGTGCGCCTCGCTCCGCCCGAGCCCGTCCTCGCGCCGCTGCGGGTGGTGCTCGACAGCGGCCTCCGCATCCCGGCGCGCGCCCGGGTGCTCGACGGCAGCGCGCCGACGCTGCTCGTCGCCGACGAGCACGTGGTGCGCGACCGCCGCCTCGAGCGGGAGCCGGGGATCCTCGGCGTGCCCCGCGCCGCGGGCGGGCTCGATCTCGGCGCCCTGCTCGCCGCGCTCGCCGCGCGCGAGATCAACGAGGTCCAGGTGGAGGCGGGGCCCCGCCTCAGCGGCTCGCTGCTCGCCGCGGGACTGGTCGACGAGCTGCTCATCTACCAGAGCCCCTCGCTGCTCGGCGTCGAGGCGCTCCCGCTCGCCCGCCTGCCCTCGCCGAGCGAGCTCTCCGCGCGGCCGCGCTTCCGCCTGCTCGAGGCGGTGCCGGTGGGCGAGGATCTCAGGCTCCTGCTGCGGCCGCAGTGATGTTCACCGGGCTGGTGTCGGCGACGGGGCGGATCGTCGGGCGCGAGGCGCTCGCCGCGGTGGCGAGGCGCGACTCCTGCTGCGCACCCCGCCCGGCTGGACCGCGGGTCTGGCGGAGGGGAGCAGCGTCGCGGTGGCCGGCGTCTGCCTGACCGCCCTTGAGCTGCGGCCGGACGGCTTTCGCGCCGCGCTGTCGGCCGAGACCCTCGCCCGCACCACGCTCGGCCGTCTGGCGCCCGGCGCCGCCGTCAACCTGGAGCGCGCGCTCCGCCTCGGCGATCCGCTGGACGGCCACCTGGTCACCGGCCACGTCGACGCGGTCGGCGAGGTGCTCGCGGTCGAGCGCGAGGGCGGCTGCCAGCGCTGGCGCTTCTCGCTGCCCTCCGCGATCGCGCCCCTGGTCGCGGTCAAGGGCTCGATCGCGGTGGATGGGGTGAGCCTCACCGTCAACGCCGTGGACGGGGAGAGCTTCGAGGTGCGGCTGATCCCGCACACCCTCGCCGTCACCAGCTTCGCCGAGCGCGGTCCCGGCGATCCGGTGAACCTCGAGGCCGACCTGATCGCGCGCCACGTGGCGCGCTGGCTTGCGCTGCGCGGCTGAGCCGCGCCTCCCCGCGCGCCCCGGGGCGGCGCTAAGATGCCGGCTCCCCGCCGCAGCAGCGCCCATGGCCTTCGCCACGGTTCCGGAACTGCTCGAGGAGATCCGCCAGGGGCGGATGGTGATCCTGCTCGACGACGAGGACCGCGAGAACGAGGGCGACCTGATCATGGCCGCGGGCAAGGTGCGGCCGGAGGACGTGAACTTCATGGCCACCCATGCCCGCGGGCTGATCTGCCTCGCCCTCACCCGCGAGCGCTGCCGCCAGCTCAAGCTGCCGCTGATGGTGCCGGAGGGCGGCAACCGCAGCGGCACGGCCTTCACCGTGTCGATCGAGGCGCGGGAGGGCGTGAGCACCGGGATCTCGGCCTACGATCGCGCCCACACCATCCGCACCGCGGTGGCCCCCGACGCCCGCCCGGAGGACCTGGTGCAGCCGGGCCACGTCTTCCCGCTGATGGCCCAGCCCGGCGGGGTGCTGGTCCGCGCCGGCCACACCGAGGCGGCGGTGGATCTCGCCCGGCTCGCCGGGCTCGAGCCTGCGGGCGTGCTCTGCGAGATCATGGCCGAGGACGGGCGCATGGCGCGCCGCCCCGAGCTCGAGGACTTCGCGGCCCGCCATGGCCTGCGCATGGGCACCATCGCCGACCTGATCCGCTGGCGGCTGCTCACCGAGAAGACCGTGGAGCGGGTCGCCGACTATCCGGTGAGCACGCGCTTCGGCCCGTTCCGGCTGCTCGCCTACCGTGACCTCATCGCCGGCGAGCTGCATTTCGCCCTGCTGCGCGGCGAGCCGCGGCCGGAGCGTCCGACCCTGGTGCGGGTGCACGTGGTGCAGCCGCTCTCCGACCTGCTGCTGCTGCGGCGGCCGGACCTGCCGCCGCCGCTGGTGGCGGCGATCGAGCGCCTGGCCCGGGAGGAGGAACCGGCGGTGCTGGTGCTGGTGCGCGAGCGGGTCGATCCGCACCGGCTGCTGGCGCTCCTCGCCCAGCGCCCGGAGCCGCCGGCCGCGGGCGGGGAGTGGCGGCGGCACGGGCTCGGCGCCCAGATCCTGAGAGACCTCGGGGTGGGCCGGATCCGCCTGCTCGGCCATGCGCGGAGCTTCCCGGCGCTCGCCGGCTTCGGCCTCGAGGTCGCGGAGCACCTCCCCCTGGGCGAGGAGGCGCATGGCCCCTGAGCGGATCGAGGGGCGGCTGCGGCTGGCCGCGGGCCGCCGGGCGCTGCTGCTCGCGGCGCGCTACAACGCCGAGATCGTCGATGGCCTGCTCGAGGGCGCGCTCGCCGCCCTCCGCCGGCACGGGGTGCCGGACGAGGCGATCCTGCTGATCCGGGTCCCGGGGGCCTGGGAGCTGCCGCTCGCGGCCCGGGCCTGGCTGGCGCGTCCGGATGCCGCCCTGGCCGTGGCCCTGGGCTGCGTGCTTCGCGGCGAGACCGAGCATTTCCGTCTGGTCGCGGAGCAGGCGAGCCGGGGCCTGCTCGAGGTCGCGCTGGCGACCGGGAAGCCGGTCGGCAACGGGCTGCTCGCGGTGCACTCCCGCGAGCAGGCGCTCGCCCGCGCCGCCCCCGGACCCGGCCAACCGCGGGGCGGAGGCCGCCCTCGCCGCGCTCGAGCTTGCGGACCTTCTGGAGGCGGCGCGATGAGGCGCGGCGACGTCGATCCCGCCCGCCGCACCCGCGCCCGGCGCCGCGCGCTCCAGGCGCTCTACGCGCTCGAGCTCTCGGGGAATCCGGTCGGCCAGGTGCTGGCGGAGTTCGCCGAGGAGCGCGATCCGGAGAAGGCCGACGTCGCCTATTTCGAGGAGCTGGTGCGCGGCGTGTGCCGGGAGCGGGAGCGGATCGACGCGGCGCTCGCCCCCGTGCTCGACCGCCCGATCGCGCGCGTCGACCCGGTCGAGCGCTGCGCGCTGCGGATCGGCGTCTACGAGCTGCTGTTCCGCGCCGAGCTGCCCTTCAAGGTGGTGATCGACGAGGCGGTGCAGGCGGCCCGCCAGTTCGGCGCCGACTACGGCTACGCCTACGTCAACGGGGTGCTCGACCGGCTCGCCCGCGAGCTCCGGCCGCAGGAGACGCGCTCGGTGCCGGCGCGTGAGGACTGAGGACCGCCTGATCGGGCTGATCGCCCGCCGCTTCCCCGCCGACCCGGAGACGCCGCTCGGGATCGGCGACGATGCGGCGCTGCTCGCGGTCCCCGCGGGGGCGAGGCTCGCCGCGAGCTGCGACGCCCTGATCGAGGGCACCCACTTCGCGCCTGGCGCCGACCCCGCGGACCTCGGCTTCAAGGCGCTCGCGGTCAACCTCTCGGATCTCGCGGCGATGGGAGCGCGTCCGCGCTGGGCGCTGCTCGCGCTCCAGCTGCCCGCGGCCGAGGAGGCCTGGCTCGCGGCCTTCCTCGAGGGCTTCGCGGCGCTCGCGGCGCGCCACCGGGTCACGCTCGCCGGCGGCAACCTGGCGCGCGGGCCGCTCGCCGTCACCGTGACCGTGCTCGGGCTGGTCGCCGCGGAGGCGGCGCTGCGCCGCGACGGTGCCCGGCCGGGGCAGCGGCTGTGGGTGACCGGCGCGCTCGGCGCCGCCGCCGCCGCCCTGGCCGCGCGCCGCGCCGGCGAGGTCCCCGAGCCGGCCTGGGCGGAGCGGCTGGATCGCCCCGAGCCGCGGGTCGAGGCCGGCCTCGCCCTCGCCGGGCGGGCGCAGGCGGCGATCGACCTCTCCGACGGGCTGCTGCCGGATCTCGAGCGACTCTGCCGCGCGAGCGTGGTGGGGGCGAGGATCGTCGCGCCCGCCTTGCCGCTCGCGCCCGGGCTCGCGCAGCGCTGGCCGCGGCAGGCGCTCGCGCTCGCCCTCGCCGGCGGCGAGGACTACGAGCTGCTCTTCGCCGCCGATCCCGACCTCGATCCCCGCCCGCTGCTGCCCCCGGGACTGGCCGTGACCGCGATCGGCGAGATCCTCGCCACGCCGGGGATCCGCCTCGAGGACGGGGAGGGCCGGACGCTGCCCCTGCCGCCGCCCGCCTTCGAGCATTTCCCGGAGGCGGGGTGAGCGGGTGGGGCGTCGAGGCCCGGGCGCTGCTCGCCCACCCCCTGGGCTGGCTCGCGCTCGGCTTCGGTGCCGGCCTGCTGCCGCGGCTCCCGGGCACCGCGGCCAGCGCGCTCGCCTGGCTCGGCTGGCTCGCCCTCGCGCCGGGCTCGCTGGCGTCCGAGCTCCTCGCCCTCGGGCTGGCCGCCCTCCTCGCCTGGGCCGCGACGCGCCACGCGCTGCGCCGGCTCGCGGCCGCCGACCCCGGGTGCGTGGTGGCCGACGAGTGGCTCGGCATGTGGCTGGCGCTCGCCCTCGCCCCAGCCGGGACGGGCTGGCAGGCGGCCGCCTTCGTGCTGTTCCGCGTGCTCGACATCGCCAAGCCCTGGCCGATCGCCCGCCTCGAGCGGCTGCCGGGGGCGACCGGCGTGCTCGCCGATGACCTCGCGGCGGGCCTCGCCGCCGGGCTCGCGCTCGCCCTGCTCGCGTGGCTTCCGGGACCCGGCTAGGGCCTCAGTCGGCGAGGGCGCGGGCGAGCTCGGCGCGGAGCGCGGGCAGGACCTCGGCCTCGAACCAGGGATGGCGCCGCAGCCACCCGAGGTTGCGCGGGCTCGGGTGAGGCAGGGGAAAGCAGGCCGGGAGATACTCGCGGAAGGCGCGCACGGTGGCGGCGAGATCGCGCTTGCGCGCCTCGCCGAGGTGGTAGGCCTGGGCGTGGGCGCCGACCAGCAGCGTGAGCCGCACCGCGGCGAGGAAGGGTCGCAGCCGCGGGAACCAGGTCGGGGCGCACTCCGGGCGCGGCGGGAGATCGCCGCCGCGGCGGTCCCGGCCGGGGTAGCACAGGCCCACCGGCACGATCGCGATCCGGCGCTCGTCGTAGAACTGCTCGCGCTCGAGGCCGAGCCAGGCGCGCAGGCGGTCGCCGGAGGGATCGTTCCAGGGAATGCCGGTGGCATGGACCCGCGTGCCGGGGGCCTGGCCGACGATCAGCAGCCGTGCCCCGAGGCCGAGGCTCAGCACCGGCCGCGGGCCGAGCGGGAGCACGGCGGCGCACCGGCGGCAGGCGCGCACCTCGGCGAGCAGCGCGGCGAGCCGCTCGCCCTCAGTCGGGCAGGAGCTTGCCGGGGTTGAGCAGGCCATCGGGGTCGAAGAGGCGCTTGAGCCCGCGCCAGAGCTCCAGGGTCACCGGATCGAGGGCGGCGGCGAGGAAGGGGCGCTTGGCCAGGCCGATGCCGTGCTCGCCGGAGAGCGCCCCGCGCCGCCGCGGCACCTCCGCCATCAGCTCCGCGGCGGCGGCCTCGGCGCGGGCGCAGGCCGCGGGGTCCTCGGCCTCGTAGAGCAGGTTCACGTGCAGGTTGCCGTCGCCGACGTGGCCGAAGACGACCACTCTGAGCCCGTGGCGCGCGCCGAGCGAGGCGAGGAACTCGATGAAGCCCGGCAGTTCGCGAAGCGGCAGCACCACGTCCTCATTGATCTTGCCGCTGGCGGCATGGCGCAGCGCCGGGGACAGCCGGCGGCGCGCGTCCCAGAGCTCCTCCGCCTCGGCGTCGCGCGCGAGGGCGAGCAGGCCCTCGCCGGCGAGGGCGCGGGCGAGCGCTTCGCACTCCGCGCCGATCGCGGTGGCGCTGCCCTCGGCCTCGAGCAGCAGCAGGGCGCCCGGCGGGCCGGGCGCGGCGCCGCCGTGGGCGCGGGCCAGGGCGAGGGCCTCGGGATCGAGGAACTCGAGGGCCGCCGGCCGCGCCGGCGCGGCCAGCACCCGGATCACGGCCGCCACCGCCGCCGCCGGGTCGCGATAGAGGGCGGCGAGGGGCCGCCTCGCCTCCGGCAGCGGGCTCAGCGCCAGGGTCGCCTCGGTGAACAGGGCGAGGGTGCCCTCGGAGCCCACCAGCAGCCGGGCGAGCTCGTAGCCGCTCGCGCGCTTGCGCACCGGTGCCCCGCAGCGGAAGGCGCGGCCCTGGCCGTCGACCGCGGCGAGGGCGAGGGTGTGCTCGCGGGCCTGGCCGTAGCGCAGGGTGCGCGGGCCGCCGGCGTTGCAGGCGAGGTTGCCGCCGACGGTGGCGTAGCCGGCGCTGCTCGGATCGGGGGGCCAGAACAGCCCGTGGCGAGCGGCGGCGGTCTGGAGCTCGGCATTGAGCACCCCGGGGGCGACCACGGCGAGCCGCTCCGCAGGGTCGATCGCGAGCGTGGCGTTCATCCGCTCGAAGGAGATCACGAGCCCGTCGGGAGCGGGAACCGCCGCGCCGGTGGTGGCGGTGGCGCGGCCCCGGGCGGTGATCGGCACGCGGTGGGCGCGGGCGAGGCGGACGAGCTCCGCCACCTCCTCCGGCGCCTCGGGCAGGGCCACCGCCAGGGGCAGGGCGAAGCGGCGGGAGTTGTCGGCGCCGTACACGATGCGGTCGGCCTCCGCGGTCAGCGCCCGCCCGGCCCCGAGCAGCGCCGTGAGCGCCGCGAGGAAGGGCTCGCGGCTCATCCGCCCTCGAGGTACTCGAAGACCGTCACCACCCGCCGCACGCCGCGCACGTGGCGCGCCACCTCCACCACCGCCTCGGCCTCCTCGCGGCGGAGCAGGCCCATCAGGTACACGACGCCCCGCGAGCTGGTGACGTTGACCCGGGTCGGGTCGAAGCCGGGCAGGGAGGTGATGTCGAGCAGCGCGGCCTTGACCCGGGCGGTGAGGGCGGCATCGCGGGCAAGGCGCCAGCCGTCGGCGGGCGGGCCGGTCTCGATCGCGTTGACCACCTGGCGCACGCCATCGATGCCGGCGGCGAGTTGCTCCGCCCGGGCGGCGTGTGCCGCGACGCCGACCTCGCCGTACAGCAGGACGATGCCGTTGTGGGCGACCACGCCAAGGCGGCGCTCGGCGCGGGAAAGCTCGGGGTCGCGGGCGAAGCGGCGGTAGGCCGCCGACTCGATGCGCTGGTCGTCGATCACGGTGGCGGCCGGCCGGCGGTCGTGGACCGCGAGCGCGGTCACCGTGGCGGCGCCGATGAGCAGCGGGGCGCAGCCGGCGGCGAGCGCCGCGGCCAGCAGCAGGGCGAGCGCGGAGAGGGGCCTCACGGGGCGTCCTCGATCGCATTGCGGATCCACCGCCAGCGCGGCGCCGCCGGATCGCCGCTGCCCGCGAGCAGATCGAAGCGCAGCGGCATCCCCCGGTACTCGGGATGGCGCTGCAGGAAGACCGCCGCCGCCGCGCGCAGGCGTCGCTGCTTGGCGGGGTCGAGCGAGGCCACCGCGCCGCCGAAAGCGTCGTCGCGCCGGAAGCGGACCTCGACCAGGACCACCGTGGCCGCCTCGCGCATCACCAGATCGAGCTCGCCTACACGATAGCGGAGATTGCGCGCGATCGGCTCGAGCCCCCGGGCGGCCAGCCAGCGCTCGGCCGCGCTCTCCAGGGCCGCGCCGCGGTTCATGGGCGCGCCTGCAGCGGCGCGGGTCGCCCGCCGCTGAAGCGGGCGCAGGCGAGGCGGCGCTCGATGCGCCCGTCGGCCCGCGCCGAGAGCCAGCCGCCGGCGCTCGCGAGCGCCTCCGGCGGCGAGCCGGCGGCGAGCCAGGCCTCGGCCAGGCGGTAGGCGTCCATGCCGAAGGCGAAGAGCCGCTGCCCCGCGCCCGAAGCCGGGAGTCCCGGCAGCTCCGCTCGCGCGGGCAGGGGCGTCTCGAGCCCGAGCAGCCACGGCGCATCGCAGAAGCTGAGCCCCTCGAGGTCGCGGTCGGCCGGCTCGGGAATCCCGCCGTGGAGGAGAGCGGTGCCGGCGAGCTCGAGCTCGCCGTCGGTGTAGAGCCGCACCTGGGTGGCGACCAGCCGCGCGAGCTCCGGCCGGGCGATCAGCACCGCGACGTCGAGGTCGGCGCGATGGCGCGCGGCGGCGCGCAGCGGCAGCCCGAGCGCCGCAGCCGAGCTCCCGCGCCCGGCGCTCGCCGAGCCCGGCGTCGAGGGCGCGGGCAATCGTCGCGCGATGGTCGGTGGCGCGGGCATCGAGCGTCGCCTCGCCGCGCAGCCGCCCGCCGCCGAGGCGGAAGCTCTCGGCGAAGGCCCGGGCGCTGCGCAGTGCCGCGTCCTCTTCGGCCACGAGCAGGGCGGCGTCGTCGAGCCCGCGGGCGAGCAGCTCGAGGGCGAGCGCCGCGCCCTCCTGCTCGGGCGCGAGGGCGTAGCTCAGGTGCCCCGGCGGCGCCGGACCGGCATCGTTGAGCGCGAGCACGGGCAGGGGCAGACGGGCCTCGGCCCACAGCGCCTCGACCGCCTCGCGCGCCAGCGGCCCGACCGCCAGCGCGCTCTCGGCGACGGCGCGGCGGTAGGCGGCGACCGCCTCCTCGGGGCTGGCGCCCGCCGGCCGCACCCGAACCGGCAGCGGGGTGGCCGAGGCGAAGCGGGCGGCGAGGAAGCCGTCCAGCACCAGGCGCGAGGCAGGGGCCAGCGGTCCGCGGTCGTGGAGCAGGAACAGCACCGCGCCCGATCCGCCGGCCGCGATGCGCGGCGTCTCGCCGAGGATCATCCGCAGCGGGTCGCCGGCGGGCAGGCTCGCGAGGCGCTCGCGGCGCTCGGCGGCAGGCAGCCGGTCGAGGAGCGCGAGGACGAGCTCGCGCTGCTGCTCGCGCTCGTCTCCCGCGAGCAGCGGGAGCAGCCGCGCGCGCTCGCGGGCGGCGGCGAGCCACTCGCCGGAGGCCTCGAGGGCGCGGGCGCGGAGCTCGTGATAGCGCGGGCGGAGGCGACGCCCGTAGTCGGCGGCCGGGGCGGCGAGCAGGAGCAGCGCCCGCGACGCGTCGCCATCGGCCAGCGCGAGCTCCGCCAGGAGCAGCTCGAGCCGGCGCTGCTCCCGCTCGCCGAGCGCCGGGCCCGGGGCGGCCTCGAGCGCGGCGAGGGCGGCACGCATCGCCTCGCGATCGCCCTCCTCGCGCCAGGCCTCCGCGGCGGCGAGGAGGTGACGCCGCGCCTGCCGCGGCTCGCGCCGCGCCAGCGCCTCGAGGGCGAGCGCCGCCGCCGCGTAGTCGCCGCGGGCGGCGAGCGCGGCCGGATCGGCCTCGGGAGGGCTCGGCGGCGGGCCGCGCCGCGGCACGCCCTGGCAGGCCGCGAGCAGCAGCAGGAGGACCAGGAGGGTGCGGAGGGCCAAGGGGTTCCGGCGCGACGTCGGCGCTAAGATCATAGCCGACACCCTCGCGAGGGCCCCGGCCTTGGGCGGTGTGCTCTGGGTGGTGGCCACCCCCATCGGCAACCTCGAGGATCTCTCCCCGCGCGCGCGGCGGATCCTCGGCGAGTGTGACCTGGTGCTGGCCGAGGACACGCGCCGCACCCGCGCCCTGCTCGCCGCGCTCGGCCTAGCGTCGGCCGCTGCTCTCGCTGCACGAGCACAACGAGGCCGGGCGGGTGCCGGAGCTGCTCGCGCGGCTCAGTGCCGGCGAGCGGCTGGCGCTGGTCAGCGACGCCGGCACCCCGCTGCTCTCCGATCCCGGCTTTCGGCTGGTGCGCGCGGCGCGGGCGGCCGGGATCGCGGTGAGCCCGGTGCCGGGGCCGAGCGCGCTGCTCGCCGCCCTCAGCGCCGCCGGCCTGCCCTGCGAGCGCTTCTGCTTCGAGGGCTTCCTGCCGGCGCGCCCGGCGGCGCGGCGGGAGCGCCTGGCCGAGCTCGCCGCCGAGCGGCGCACGATGGTCTTCTTCGAGACCCCCCAGCGCATCGAGGCGACGCTCGCCGACCTGATCGAGCGCTTCGGCGGCGGCCGCGCGGCTTGCCTCGCCCGCGAGCTCAGCAAGCGGCACGAGACCCTGCTCGGCCCCGATCTCGCGGCCATCGCTGCCCGGCTGGCGGCCGATCCCGAGCAGCGGCGCGGCGAGATGACGCTGGTGGTGGCCGGCGCCCCCGATGAGGCGGGAGCGAGGCTGGCGGAGGGCCGGCGGCTCTACGCGCTGCTGGCGCGCGAGCTGCCTCCGGGCCGCGCCGCCCGGCTCGCCGCCGAGCTCGCCGGGGTCCCGAAGGCGGCCCTTTACGAGGGTCGGGACTGAGCCGCGGGCGGGCGCCGCAGCATCGCCGGAGGCTCGCCTGCCGCGAGCGGTTGCGCAACTTCGGGCAACACGCCGTGCAACCATCGCGGGCAATCCCCCCTGCCGACCGGCACGGTGCGCCTGCGCCGGCCTTGGCTAAGCTTCGGATCCGTGGGCAGCGAGACGAGGTCGACGATGAGCGATCCCAAGCGGGCGGGCGACGGGCCGGTGGCGGTGCGCGTGGAAGCCGGCCGCAGCTACTGGTGGTGTGCCTGCGGACTTTCGGCGCGGCAGCCATTCTGCGACGGCAGCCACCGCGGCACCGAGTTCCGGCCGGTGGCCTTCGTCGCCGAGCGCGACGAGGAGCTGTGGCTGTGCCAGTGCAAGCGGACGCGGCACGCGCCCCGCTGCGACGGCAGCCACCGCGGGACGTAGTGATGCGCGCGGCGCTCGCGCTCCCGCTCGTCGTCGCGCTGCTCGCCGCCTGCGCCGCCGAGGGGCCGCCCGGCGGCGGGCGCGGCGAGGGCGCGGTGCCGGTGGTCGCGACCCGGGTGACGGCGGTGTCCTGGCAGGACAGCGTGCAGGCGCTCGGCACCGCGCAGGCCAACGAGTCGGTGACCATCACCGCCAAGGTCGCGGACGTGGTGACCAGGGTCGCCTTCCGCGACGGGGAGGAAGTCGCCGCCGGGCAGCTCCTGGTGGCGCTGAGCGACCGCGCCGAGGTGGCGCAGCTCGAGGAGGCCCAGGCGGCGCTGGTCGATGCCGAGCGCCAGCACGCCCGCACCCGTGAGCTGGTCCAGGCCGGAATGCTGAATGCCTCGGCGCTGGACCAGCAGACCGCCCTGCGGGATGCCGCCCGCGCCCGGGTCGAGGCCCTCCGCGCCAGGCTCGCGGACCGGGTGATCACCGCCCCCTTCGCGGGGGTGCTCGGTCTGCGCCGGGTCTCGCCGGGAAGCCTGGTAGCCCCGGGCACGCCGATCACCACCCTCGACGACGTGTCGCGGATCAAGCTCGACTTCTCGATCCCCGAGACCTTCCTCGCCGCCCTTGCGGTGGGCCAGGAGATCCGTGCCCGCTCGGCGGCCTATCCCGATCGCGCGTTCCGTGGGACGGTGCGGGCGATCGACTCGCGGGTCGATCCGGTGACCCGCACCATCACCGTGCGCGCCGAGCTACCCAATCCCGAGCGGCTGCTGCGGCCGGGGATGCTGCTCGTCGTCGAGCTGCTGGGACCGCCGCGGCGGGCCCTGGTCTTGCCGGAGCTCGCGGTCTTCCAGATCGGCTCGCGCCACTACGCCTTCCGGATCGACGAGGAGACGATGCGCGCCGAGCAGCGCGAGCTCGAGATCGGTGGGCGGCGCTCCGGGGAGGTCGAGGTGCGGGAGGGGCTCGCCGAGGGCGATCTGGTGGTGGTCGAGGGGGCGCTCAGGCTGCGCACGGGCAGCCCGGTGCGCCTGGCCGCGCCGCCCTCCGGGACGACGACCGGGGAGGGGCAGCCATGAGGCTCTCCGACCTCTCGGTGCGCCGGCCGGTGTTCGCGGCCGTGCTCTCGCTGCTGCTCGTGGTGCTGGGGGCGATCTCCTTCGGGCGGCTCTCGGTGCGCGAGTTCCCCGATATCGACCGCCCGGTGGTCTCGATCGACACCGAGTACCGGGGCGCGGCGGCGGCGGTGGTCGAGAGCCGCATCACCCAGCCGCTCGAGGACGCGGTGAGCGGCATCGAGGGGATCGTGCTGATCCGCTCCGCGAGCGAGGCGGGGCGCTCCTCGATCACCATCGAGTTCGCGCTCGGCCGCGACATCGACGCCGCGGCCAACGATGTGCGGGATGCCGTCGCCCGGGCGCTGCCCCTGCTGCCGAGCGAGGCCGAGGCGCCGCGGATCGCCAAGGCGCAGGCCGACGGCGAGGTGATCATGTGGCTCGGGCTGGCCTCCGACCGGCTGAGCACGCTGGAGCTCACCGACTACGCGGAGCGCTACGTGCTCGACCGGCTGGCGAGCGTGCCGGGCGTGGCCCGGATCCAGCTCGGCGGGGCGCAGCGCTACGCGATGCGGGTGTGGCTCGACCCGACCGCGCTGGCCGCGCGCGGGCTCACGGTCAACGACGTCTTCGCCGCGCTGCGGCGGGAGAACGTCGAGCTGCCGGCCGGGCGGGTGGAGTCGGCGGCGCGCGACTTCCAGGTCCGGCTGCTGCGACCCTACGGCACCCCCGAGGACTTCGCCGCGCTGCCGATCGCGCGCGGCGCGGAGGGGCACGTGATCCGGCTCGGCGAGGTGGCGCGGGTCGAGCTCGGGGCGGTGGAGCGGCGCAGCCTGTTCCGCGGCAACGGCCAGGGCTTCCTCGGCATGGGTGTGATCAAGACCTCGACCGCCAACACGGTCGAGGTGGCGCGCGCGATCCGGGCGGAGGTGAAGCGGATCGAGGCCGCGCTGCCGCCCGGGATGCGCGTTCCTCCCGGCCTTCGACAGCTCGGTCTTCATCGACACCGCGATCCGCGAGGTCTACAAGACCCTGCTGCTCGCGGTGGCGCTGGTGGTGGCCGTGATCTGGCTGTTCCTGGGGCGGCTCAGGGCGGCGCTGATTCCCGCGCTCACGGTGCCGATCTGCGTGGTCGCGGCCTTCTCCGCCCTCGACCTCTTCGGCTTCTCGATCAACCTGCTCACGCTGCTCGCGCTCGTGCTCTCGATCGGCCTCGTGGTCGACGACGCGATCGTGGTGCTCGAGAACTGCCAGCGGCGCCTCGACCTCGGCGAGCCGCGGCTGCTCGCCGCCTACCGCGGCTCGCGCCAGGTGGCCTTCGCGGTGATCGCGACCACCGTGGTCCTGGTCGCGGTCTTCGTGCCGGTCGCCTTCCTCGAGGGCGACCTCGGCCGCCTGTTCCGCGAGCTCGCGATCACGGTGGCGGCGGCGGTGGCGATCTCCTCGCTGGTGGCGCTCTCGCTGACGCCGATGCTGTGCTCGAAGCTGCTCACCCCGCGGGCCCGCGAGGGCGGGCTGGCGCGCCGCGTCGGCGCGCTCTTCGAGGCCCTCGCGGCCCGCTACCGGCGCGGGCTGGAGCAGGCGATCGCGCGGCCGGCGCTGGTGATGCTCGGCCTGGCGGCGACCGTGCTCGGGAGCCTGTGGCTCTACCCGCGGGTGCCGCGCGAGCTCACCCCGAACGAGGATCGCGGGGCCTTCTTCGTGCGGGTGGTCGCGCCCGAGGGCGCGGGCTTCGACTACACCCTGGGCAAGATGCTTGAGGTCGAAAGGCGGCTGCTGCCGCTGCTCGAGGAGGGTCTGGTGCAACGGGTGCTGGTGCGCATTCCTGGCTTCGGCGGCGGGGGCGGGGGCGGCGGCGAGCGCTTCAACAGCGGCACGGCCGTGGTCAACCTGGTGCCCTGGGAGCAGCGCACGGTCACCACCGACGAGCTGGTCGAGCGGGTGCGGGGCGAGCTGGACCAGATTCCCGGGATCCGCGCGATCCCCACCGTGCGCCGCGGTCTCGGGCGTGGCGGCGGGCCGCCGCTCCAGCTCGTGCTCGGGGGCCCCACCTATGCGCAGCTGGCGGAGTGGCGCGACCGGCTACTCGCGGCGATCGAGGAGCGGCTGCCGAGGCTGGTCAACGTCGACAGCGACTACAAGGAGACCGAGCCGCAGCTTCAGCTCAGCATCGACCGCGCGCGCGCCGCCGATCTCGGGGTCTCGGTCGAGGAGATCGGGCTCACCCTGGACGCGCTGATGGGGGGTCGGCGCGCGACCCGTTTCGTCATGGACGGCGAGGAGTACGACGTGATCGTGCAGGCGCCGGGCGAGAGCCGGGCGACGCCGGCGGCGCTGGGGGCCTTCTTCGTGCGCTCGCAGCGCTCGGGGGAGCTCGTGCCGCTCGCCAACCTGGTGACGGTGCGCGAGCAGGCCGAGCCCAGCCAATATCACCGCTTCAACCGGATGCGCGCGATCACGATCAGCGCCAACCTCGCGCCCGGCTACCGGCTCGGCGAGGCGATCGAGGATCTCGCCGCCCTCGCCCGCGAGCTCCTGCCGGCGGCGGCCCAGATCGACTGGGCGGGCGAGGCTCGAGACTACCTCAGGGCCGGGCGCGAGGCGGCCTTCACCTTCGGGCTGGCGCTGCTGATCGTGTTCCTGGTGCTCGCCGCGCAGTTCGAGAGCTTCCTCCATCCGCTCGCGATCATGCTCACGGTGCCGCTCGCGGTGCTCGGGGCGCTCGCCGGCCTCTGGCTCGCCGGGGACACCCTGAACCTCTACAGCCAGATCGGGATCGTGATGCTGATCGGCCTCGCCGCCAAGAACGGCGTGCTGATCGTCGAGTTCGCGAACCAGCTCCGCGACCGCGGCCTCGCCGTGCGCGAGGCGATCCTCGAGGCGAGCGCGGTGCGGCTGCGGCCGATCCTGATGACCAGCCTCGCCACGGCGATCGGGGCGCTGCCGCTCCTGCTCGCGACCGGTGCCGGCTCGGCGAGCCGGGCGACGATCGGCCTGGTGATCGTGGCGGGCGTGGCCTTCTCGACCGTCTTCACCCTGTTCGTGGTGCCGAGCGCCTACGCGCTGCTGGCTCCCTTCACCCGCGCGCCGGGAGCGGTGGCGAGGGAGCTCGAGGAAGCGGAGCGGAGCGAGCCGGACCGGATCGCGGACGAGCCCGTCTGAGCGCTCAGGGCCGCGCCCCGACGCCGCTGCGCTCGCGCAGCCACTCGGCGCAGGCCTCCGCCGGCATCGGCTCGCCGATGTGGAATCCCTGGGCAATGTCGCAGCCCTGGCTGCGCAGGTAGTCCAGCTGCTCGGCGCTCTCCACTCCCTCCGCGACCACCTCGAGCTCGAGCGCGTGGGCCATGGCGATGATGGTGGCGGTGATCGCCTCGTCCTCGGGATCGGCGATCAGGTCGCTGACGAAGGTCCTGTCGATCTTGAGCGTGTCGAGCGGCAGGCGCTTGAGGTAGGCCAGCGAGGAGTAGCCGGTGCCGAAGTCGTCGATCGCGAGCCGGACCCCGATGCTCTTAAGCGCGCGCAGGGTGCGGATCGACTGCTCGGGGTTGGCCATGACCATGCTCTCGGTCAGCTCGAGCTCGATCCGCTCGGGCGGCGTGCGGGTCTCGGCGAGCAGCCGCGACAGACGCCGGTCGAGGTCGCCGCGGAACAGCTGCATTACCGAGACGTTCACCGCCATCGACAGGCGGTCGCGGACGATGGCGTCGAAGCGCCGGAGCTGGCTCGCGGCCTCGCGCAGCACCCATTCGCCGATCGGCACGATCAGCCCGGACTCCTCGGCCAGCGGCACGAAGCTCGCCGGGGGGACCGAGCCGAAGTCCGCACTCCGCCACCGCAGCAGCGCCTCCAGGCCGCAGATCCGCTGCCGGCGCAGGTCCAGCTTGGGCTGGAAGGCGAGGCTGAACTCGTTGCGCTCGAGCGCACGGCGGAGCGCGGCGCCCATCAGCGCGCGCCGCCGGGCCTCGAGGCCCATGGCCTCGACGTAGAACTGGAAGGTGTTGCGGCCCCGCTCCTTGGCCTGGTACATGGCGTTGTCGGCGAACTTGAGCAGGTCCGAGGGCACGTCGCCGTGGTCGGGATAGAGCGCGATCCCGATGGACGGCGAGATGATCACCTCCTGCCCGCCATCGAGGACGAGCGGCTCGCGAAAGGCCTCCAGCAGCCGTTCGGCGGTCTGCTCCACCTGGGCGAGATCCTGCACGTCCTCGAGCAGGACGGTGAACTCGTCCCCGCCGAGGCGGGCGACGGTGTCGGACTCGCGCACCAGCCGCCGCAGCCGCTCGCCGGCGGCGCGGAGCAGCCGGTCGCCCACCGCGTGGCCAAGCGAATCGTTGATGTGCTTGAAGCGGTCGAGATCGAGGAACAGCACCGCGACCCGCGTGCCGCGCCGCCGCGCGCGGAGGATGGCGTGGGCCAGCCGCTCGCCGAGCAGGGTGCGGTTGGGCAGGCCGGTCAGGGTGTCGTAGTTGGCGAGGTAGCGAAGCTCCTGCTCGGTGCGCCGGCGGTCGGTGACGTCGGAGAGCACGGCGACGAAGAAGGCGCGCTTGCCGTCGGCGTCGAGCACCTCGTGCGCCTCGATCTCGCACAGGATCTCCGTGCCGTCCCGTCGGCGCTGCCAGATCTCGCCGTGCCAGTGGCCCTCGGCACTCAGCTGCTCGCGCAGCCGGCGCCGTTCCTCGGCGGGGTACATCGGGCCGTCGAGGATGCCCGCATCCTCGCCGAGCAGCTCCTCGGGGGCGTAGCCGGTGATGCGGGTGAAGGCGGGATTGACCGACAGGAAGCGGAAGGAGGGGTCGAGCACCGCCACCCCCTCGCTCATGCAGCGGATCACCTCGGCGGCGATGCGGCGGTCGCGCTCGCTGCGCCGGACCTCGGTGACGTCGCGCGCGGTGCCGGCCATGCGCACGGGTCGGCCCTCGGCGTCGCGCTCGACCACCTTGCCGCGCGAGCGCACCCAGACCCAGCGGCCGTCGGCGCCCCGGATGCGGTGCTCGGACTCGAAGTGGGCGGTGCTGCCGGCGAGGTGCTCGGCGAGGAGACGCTCGACGCGCTCGCGGTCCTCGGGATGGATCGCGCGGTGGCGCCACTCGTCGCTGTCCATCACCTGCTCGGACTCGCGGAAGCCGAGCAGCAGGTCGGCGCCGAGCCGGTAGAAGCGGCCACGCGACGATGTCCCAGTCCCAGTACTCGTCGCCCGAGCCCCACAGCGCGAGGCGCAGCCTCTGCTCGCGCTCGGCCAGCGCGCGCTCGTGGGCCGCCCGCGCCAGGCGCCGCCGACGCTGGACCGCGAACAGGGAGGCGAGCAGCGCCAGCGCGCCGGCGGCGTAGGCGCTGATCGCGGTCCAGCTCGCCCACCACGGGCGGGTGCACCGTGAGCGCCACCGAGGTCTTGGACTCCCCGAACTCGTCGCTCTCCGCGATCAGCTCGAAGCGGTACCGCCCGGGCGGGAGATGGCTGAAGGTGGCCGAGCGCGCCGCCCCGGCCGGGGTCCAGGCGGACTCGAGGCCGGCCAGGCGCCAGGCGAAGCGGTAGGCGGCGAGCGCGGCGGGATCGACGGCGCCGAAGTGGAAGCCGATCACGCTGTGGCCGGAGCGCAGCTCGAGGTGGGCGGGGGCCGGCTCGAGGCGGAGCCGGCGCCCCGCCTCCTCGACCAGCTCGACCGCCGAGATCCGGATCGGCGGCTTGCCGACCTCCCGCGGCGCGCCGCGCGCGTTCGAGGACCGGGCCGCCGATGCTGCCGAACACCAGCCGGCCGTCGCGCAGCCTGAGCGCGGCGCGGCCGTTGAACTCGAGCGCCTCGAGGCCGTGCCGCCGGTCGAAGTGCCGCCACGATCCGGCCGTGGGATCGAAGCGCCAAAGCCCGGCGTTGCCGGCGAGCCACAGCGCGCCGTCCCTCGCCTCGAGCAGGGAGTAGACGGTGGGATCGCCATGCGCTCGCGCGGGCGGCGCGAAGGCGCCTGGCCTGGAGCCCGTTGCGGATCGCGCCGTTCGACGCGGAGCAGGCCGCCGTGCGTCGCGAGCCACAGCCGCTCCTCGCGGTCGAGGAGGAAGTCACGCACCAGCGCCTCGCCCGGGTTCGCCTCCCGGCCGTCGACTTCGAGGGTCACGAACACGGCGGCCTCGCCGTCCGGCGCGAGGCGCGCGAGACCGGCGGCGGTGCCGACCCACAGGCTGCGGTCGCGGTCCTCGAAGAGCGCGAGCACCATCGGCTGGCGCCTGAGCGGCGGCTTGGCGCCGGCGAAGCCGACCGGCCGCACGCGACCGTCGCGGAGCGTAGCGCCGCAGCCCGCCCTCGCGGAAGCCGACCCACAGGCTGCCGTCGGCGGCGAGCAGCAGCGCGCGCGGATCGGTCGGCGGGCCCGATTCCTGCAGTCGCGCGAGCCGACCCGTCGGGCTCGCGCCGCAGCAGCGCCTCGGGCGTGGCGATCCAGAGGCGGCCGTCGCCATCGAGCTGGAGCGCGCTGACCCTTAGCGGCAGCTCCCCGTCGAGGGCGAGCGCCTGCCTGAGCCGTCCGCCGTGGTCCTCGACGGTTCCCGCGGCGAGATCGAAGCGCTTGAGCCCGGCGCCGTCGAAGCCGATCCACAGGCCGCCGAGCGCATCCTCGGCGATCGCCCTCACGTTGCCCGCCGTCGGGTCCCGGGCCGACGATCCCGCATCGGCCAGCCAGGCGAAGGCCGTGCCGCGGGGGTCGGTGTGGGCGACGCCGCGCGTCGCGCTGCCGATCCAGAGCACGCCCTGGCGGGAGACGAGCAGCCGCTGCAACGACGTCGTCGTGCAGGCCGCGGAGGTGCGATTCGCGGCGGAAGCGCCAGAGCTCGCCCTCGCGCCAGAGCCAGAGGCCGGCTCCCGGGCTCGCGATCCACACGCCGCCGTCCGCGTCCTCGACGAGATCGCTCACCGGCGCCGTCGGCAGGCCGGGGATCGGCTGCCAGACCCCGTCGTTGAGGACGAGGACGCCGGACTGGGTACCGAGCAGCAGGGAGCCGTCACGCCGCGCGAGGATGCAGCGCGCGGGCCGCTCGAGCACCTGGCCGAGGCGCCGGACGCGCCCCTCGCGGTCGAGCTCGAGCAGGCCGTCGGCGACGGCGAGCAGCACGCCGCGCCGGGACGGGGCGAGTTCGCGGATCGGGAGCGCGCGGGGATGGCGCTCGCTTAAGTCGAGAAGCTCCCGCGTGTCGGCCTCGGGCCGGTGGAGGAGCACGCGATCGCCCAGGGCGACCCACAGCGCCCCGTCGGGGTCCTCGTGGAGCGCCGTCACCGGTCCCGTGGCCGTGGTCTCGAGGACGCGCGTCAGCGTCTCCGGCGCGGGGAGCACGCGGCCGCTCGCGAGCTCGATGCGCGCCAGCGTCGCCGCGCTGCCGCCGACCCAGAGCAGGCCGCCCGCGCCGAGGGCGAGCGCGGTGACGAAGGATTCGGGCAGCCCGTCGTCGGCGCGCCACAGGCGGCAGCGACTCGCCGTCGAAGCGGTGGAGCCCGCCCTGGGTCGCGATCCAGAGGAAGCCCTCCGGATCCTCGAGGAGGGCCGTGACCGTGTGCTGGGCGAGCGAGCGTCCCGGCCCCTCGGGGACGTCGAAGGCGTACTCGCGCACGATGAGCGCCGAGGTCTCCGTCTCCGGCCATCGGGGACGGCTCCCCCATCGACAGCGCGAGGAGCGACACGACCGCGCCTGCGGCGCTCTCGGACATCGGAGGAAAACCCGCCGGATGCGCGGAACGAGGGACAGGGGCCGAGTGTAGGAGGGGGATGCCTCGGGCCACAAGCGCGGGGATGCAGGCTCTAGACTAGTCCCCGGGAGCCGACCGGAGCCGAGGTGAGCGTCCTCGAATACGGCCACGTCGAGCAGGTGCTGCGCGCCGCCGGGCTGGCGATGGGCCCCGCGGCCTTCCATGGCGCGCTGTGCGGCTCGCTCTGCGCGGTCCCGGACGGCCGCGCCGAGCGGGTCGCCGCCGGGATGCTCGCCTCGGCGGAGGAGCTCGCCGCCCTGCCGCCGGGCTGGCTCGCGGCGACCGCCGAAGCGGTCGCGGAGGCGCTCGGCGACGGCGAGCTCGGCTTCGTGCCGCTGCTGCCGGAGGACGAGGCGCCGCTGCCGGCGCGCGTCCGCGCCCTCGCCGGCTGGTGCGACGCCTTCCTCGGCGCCTACGGCGTCGCGGCGGGCGCAGGCTGCCGGCGGGGATCCGGAGCGCGCCGGGATCCTGGCCGATCTCGCGGCCATCGCGCGTGCCGCGGAGCCCGGGAGCGGGGACGAGGACGAGCGGGAGGAGGACGAGGTCGCCTTCGCCGAGCTGGTCGAGTACGTGCGGATTGCGGCGCTCTACCTGCACGCCGGAGCCGGCTCGGGCACGCGGAGGGGAAGCGGGCGTGAGTCTGCCGGCGCTTGCCCCTCGCCGAGTACCAGCGCCGCCGCCGCATCCTGATGCGCAGCTGCGGGCCGGAGGGGGCGGTGGTGGTGCCGGCGGCGCGGGAGCGGATCCGCAGCCACGACACCCACTACCCCTTCCGGCAGGACAGCGATTTCCTCTACCTCACCGGCTTCGACGAGCCCGATGCGGTACTGGTGCTGGTGCCGGGGCGCCCGCAAGGGGAGGCCGTGCTGTTCTGCCGCGGGCGCGATCCCGAGCGCGAGCGCTGGGACGGGCCGCGGCTCGGCGTCGAGGAGGCCGGCAGGCACGGCTGGGCCTCGACGACGCCTTCCCCAGCAGCGACATCGACGAAATCCTGCCGGGGCTGATCGAAGGCCGGAGCAAGATCTACTACCCGCTCGGACGCGACGGCGAGTTCGACCAGCGGATCCTCGCCTGGCTCAAGCGGCTCCGCGAGCGGGCGCGGCAGGGCGCGGCGCCGCCGCAGGAGCTGGTCGCGCTCTCGCACCTGCTCGCCGAGCAGCGGCTGATCAAGAGCCGCGCCGAGCTCGCCCTCATGCGCCGGGCCGCCGCGATCAGCGTCGCCGCGCACCGCCGGGCGATGGCGGCGGCGCGCGCCGGGGTGTCCGAGCACGCGCTCGAGGCCGAGCTGCTCTACGAGTTCCGGCGTCACGGCGCCGAGGCGGCCTACCCGCCGATCGTCGCCTCGGGTCCCAACGCCTGCGTCCTGCACCACCGCTCCGGGAGAGCGGGAGGCCAGAGCGGGCGAGCTGGTGCTGATCGACGCCGGGGCGGAGGTCCGCGGCTACGCCGCCGACATCACCCGCACCTTCCCCGTGGACGGGATGTTCTCCCCGCCGCAGCGCGCGCTCTACGAGCTCGTCCTCGAGGCCCAGCGCGAGGCGATCGCCGCGGTCCGCCCCGGCGCGAGCTGGATCGAGCCGCACCAGGCGGCGGTGCGGGTGATCACGCAGGGGCTGATCCGCCTCGGCCTGCTCTCCGGGAGCCTCGAGCGGAATCTTCGCGAGGAACGCTACCGGCGCTTCTTCATGCACAAGACCGGGCACTGGCTCGGTCTCGACGTGCACGACGTCGGCGACTATCGCGTGGACGGCGAGTGGCGGCTGCTCGAGCCGGGGATGGTGCTCACGGTCGAGCCGGGCGTCTACGTGCCCGACGACGACCGCGAGGTGGATCCCTGCTGGCGCGGCATCGGCATCCGCATCGAGGACGACGTCCTCGTCACCCGGAATGGCGCGGAGGTGCTCACCCGTGCCCTGCCCAAGACGCCGGAGGAGATTGAGGGGCTGCTCGCCGCGGCGAAGGGGGAACCGCCCTAGGGCGCGCCGGCCAGCGCCGCGAAGGCGGCGCGCGTGAGGTTCTCGCAGCCCGAGGCCGTGACCCGCACGTCGTCCTCGATGCGGATCCCGCCGTAGGGACGCAGGCGCTCGACCAGAGCCCAGTCCACCGCGCGCCCCGCGGGCGAGGCCGCGAGCTCGGCGAGCAGCGCCGGAATGAAGTAGAGACCCGGCTCGATGGTGAGCACCATGTCCTCCTCGAGGATCCGGGTGAGGCGGAGGAAGGGATGCTCGGGCGGGCGCCGCGTGGGCGTGCCGTGCGCGTCCTGCTGGTGGCCGGCGACGTCGTGCACCTGGAGGCCGAGCAGGTGCCCGAGGCCGTGGGGGAAGAAGGCGCGGCTGATGCCGCTCTCGACCACCGCCTCCGCCGCCATGCCGCGGACCAGTCCGGAGTCGGCGAGCAGCGAGGCGATCTCCCGATGCGCCTCGAGGTGAAGCTCGACGAAGGAGCGGCCCGGGCGCACCCCGGCGACGAGCCGCTGCTGGAGACGCTCCATGCCCGCCAGCAGCTCGGCGAAGGGGCCGTGTCCGTCGCGGACGTGGGTACGGGTGATGTCGGCGGCGTAGCCGCGGACCTGGGCGCCGGCGTCGATCAGGAGACTCCGCGACACGCGCGGGCGGCGCGGCGCTCGCGGTGCTGGTAGTGGAGCACCGCGCCGTGCTCGTCGAGGGCGACGATGCCGTGGTAGGGCGGGTCCTGCTCGGCCTGCTCGCTGCCGGCGAGGAAGGCCTGGGCGATCGCGAGCTCGCCGGCGCCCTCGCGGAACGCGCGCTCGGCCGCGAGGTGGCCGCGCGCGGCGCGCAGGCTCGCCTCGCGATGGCAGGCGAGCTCGTAGGCGCTCTTGCGCGAACGGTGGAAGTCGAGGGCGGCGAGGAGGGCGGGAGGGTTGTCGGGAACCAGGTGCCCGAGGGCGGCGGCGGGCTCGCCGATCACCGCAAGCCTGGTGCCAGGCGGGGGCAGGTGGCGCAAGCGCCTCCTCGGGTCGGCGGATGACCGCGATCTCGAAGTGCTCGGCCCAGAAGCCGCCCGGGTCGGGGGGCGGCTGGTGCCAGTAGTCCACCGGCTGGTGGTAGACGAGGCGCGGCCGCTGCCCCGGGCGAATCAGGAGCCAGCTGTCGCTGAGCTCCGGGAGGGGGACCCAGGCGAGGAAGTGGGGATTGGCGCGGAACGGATCGTGCTGGTCGTCGAGGAAGCGCAGTCTGGGTCGTCCCGAGGCGATGGCGAGCGCCTCGAGCCCGAGCTCGGCGAGGGCGGCGGCGGTCTCGCGCTGGCGGCGCGCGAGGTGCTCACGGTAGGCGGCGGCGAGTTCGGACATCAGCGGGGCTCGGGCAGGGGAGGATCGCAGGTCGCGCCCGCATCGTACACCGCGAGCGGCTCCGGCACCGGGGCGAGGCGCAGGCGGGCGCGCAGCGCCGCGGTGATCCACAGTCCCTTGCCGGGCTCGTAGTAGAGAGCGCAGCCGAGGCCCAGCGCCGAGCTCAGCGTGGCGAAGTCGGCAGGCGCCACCGACCAGGAGCGCGGTGGCGCCGCCGTCGGCGCGCGCCGGATCGCGGTGCAGCACGGCGGCGGTGGCGACGCGCTCGAGCGGCTGGCCGTTGCGCGGGTCGATGACGTGCGCCAGGCGGCGTCCCCCGGCGTCGCGGAAGCGCGCGTAGCTGCCGGAGGCGAACAGGCCCTCGCCGTCGCCGAGCTCCAGCTCGCCGAGCAGCCCGGCCACGGGGTGGCGCAGCGCCACCCGCCATGGACGGCCGGAGGGATGGCGACCGAGCGCCAGGGTCTCCCCGCCGAGGCTGAGCAGGGCGTCGCGGATGCCATGCCGCGCGAGCAGCCGGGCGCCCTCGGCGAGCGCCATGCCCTCGGCCAGCGCCGAGAGATCGAGCCACAGCAGGGGATGGCGGCTGCGCAAGCGCCCCCGTTCCTCGAGCAGGTCGTCGAGCCGCGGCGGTGCCGCGAGCAGCCGGGCGAGCAGGGCCGGGTCGGGGGGCGGGGCGGCCTCGGGGTCGGAGCGGTGGAAGCCCCAGGCGGCATAGAGCCGGCCGAGCGCCGGAGCCACCCGCCCGCCGCTCAGGCGCTCGATGCGCCGCGCCTCGGCAAGCAGCGGGCCGAGCGAGGGCGCGGGCTCGGCCGGGCCGCCCTCCGCGAGCTCGCGGTTGAGCCGGGTGAGCGCGCCTTCCTCCCAGGGATGCCAGTCGCGGTGGAAGCCCTGCCACAGCGCGGCGAGCTCGGCGAGCGCGCGCTCGCCCGCCTCGCGCCGCTCCGGAGGTACCGCGACGCGAGCCGTCGCGAAGGTGCCGAAGAGCGGCCAGCGGCTCTCGAGGAGGAGCGGCGGGGGAGGGGCGCAGGCGGCGAGCGCGAGGGCGAGCAGGACGGCCGCCCGCCGTGCCTCAGCGCGCATCGAGATGGCCGTGCTTCACCCAGTGGGCGATCCGCGGCTCGTCCTCGGGCGCGATGTCGATGATGCGGAAGCCGCAGAGCACCGCCCCGCCGGCGAGCGGCGCCGACCAGAGCTCATGGACCCCGACCTCGATCGGATGCGGCCGTCCCCGAGCGTCGTTCAGCTCGAAGCGGAACTGGAACAGCGCATCGTCGCCGAGCACGCGATCGGCGATCAGCATCAGCCCTCCGACCGAGAGATCGCCGAGCCGTCCGACCACGCGCTCGCGGATCACGTCGACCACCGGGATGTCCTCCTCGACCCGGCGGCGCGGATGGCGGCGCTGCTCGGCCCCCATGGCTCAGCGCGCTTCCTCGGGCTGCGGCGCCTCGCGGCGGCCGGCGAACTGGCGCAGCGCCTCGAGCACGCCGCGCCAGGCGCGGTCGATCAGGCTCTCCCTGCGCTCCTCGATGACCTTGGCGTTGCCCCGCACCAGCTCGCGGGCGAAGGACACGAGGGTGCGCTCGTCGACCTTCTGCCCGCGCTGGTTGACGAACAGGCAGCGGCCGGTGACCGGGCTGAACCACGACAGGCGGCGGCGCACCCGGTCGCCCTGCTGGTTGACCACGAACTCCACCCAGGTGCCGAAGGGCAGGGTCTTGATCCGCTCGATCATCGCCTTCTCCTCGGCGTTGGGCGGGCGCTCCTCCCGCTTCGGGGTGCCGCCCTCGCGCGCCCCGAGACCGTGGGTCTTGAGGCGCACCGCGAGCTCGGTGGGCGAGGCACCGCTCTCCCGCTCCGCGGCGGCGCTGAACAGGGCCTGGGTCACCGAGCGGGCGTCGGCGGGGGTGAGCCCGACCAGGGCGAGCCCCTGTTCGACCTCGGCGCGCAGGGCATCGTCGAGGGCCCGTTCGGCAGCCTGGCGCGCCGCGCTCCGAGGCCCGGATCAGCCGCTCGGCGATCTCCAGGCGGCGGCGGTAGGCGGGAGAGTCCTCGCCCTGACGAAGCTCGGTGAGGGCGAGGACGTCGGTCCAGGTCTGCTCGAGCACCTGGGTGACGATCGGCGGCAGGCTGCGGTCGCGGACCCGTGCCGCGATCTCGCTCGCCGCGCGCTCGCGCGCGAGCTCGAGACGCTCCTTGCCGCGGGCGGCCTCGACGTGCCGGCGCTCGGCCACTTCCGCGCGCTTGGCGATCGTCTGCATGTAGCCGCTCAGGTCCTCGAGCAGCCCCTCCATCAGGGCGAGATCGCCCTCGAAGTCGGAGGTGACGCGGTCGACGAGGTGGTGCATCTTGTCGACCAGCTCGCGGTCGCATTCCTCGGCGTCGAGCCAGTACATCCCGGTCTCGGCGATGCTGTTGAGCAGGCGCCGGGCGGGATGGCCGCGATGGGTGAAGAAGCCGCGGTCCCTGAGCGCGGTGCGCAGCACCGGCGTCTGGAGCTTGGCGAGCAGCAGCTGCGAGACGCCGCTCGGCTTGAGCTCGCGCATGATCTGCTCGAAGAGCATCCCGACCAGGTCGATGGTGTCGGCATGCTCCTCGGCGAGCCGCGGCACGCGGCCCTCCGGGACTCGGCTGCGGAGCTGGGCGAGCAGATCCTGCTTCAGGTGCTGGACGCCGGGCACCTGCAGCTTGCCGTTGGCGTAGACCGGGGTGAGCGGACGGCGCTGTAGCTGGCGCAGCACCTCCTCGAGGTCGCTCTCCGAGACCGGATGGCCGAGTGCGGCCTCGCGGCCGCCGAAGCGATCGAGGAGCTGACGCCGCGCGGCGAGCAGCTCGCGGACGGTCTCGAAGACCTCCCCGCTCGTGCGGATGCTCCGCCTCGGGGATCGGGACGCCGAGCCACGGCACCCCCGGCGGACGGGGCGGCTCAGCCGGGCGCGGCCGGCCTCGGCGCGGGGCCTCCGCGCCGCGAGGTCTCCTCGGAGGGCGCCGGCACCGCGGGCGGCATCCGGAACGCGCCCGTCGCCACGCCGGGAGGCGGGCTCACGGTCGGCGCGGGCGTGACCGTGCCCGGGGCGCCCTGCGCGCCCGCCGCCCCGCGCGGAACCGCCGCCGGCCTGCCCCGTTCCTCGCGGGGCGCAGCCTCCGGGCCAGGGGCGGGGCTACGGCGTCCGGCCGCGAAGCTGAGATGGGGGAGGATGCGGTCCTCGACCAGCAGGCGGTTGGCCGCCTCGTAGAAGGCGGCGCACGCGGGGAGGAACTGGCGCTCGAAGTGACGCAGCAGCAGCGCGCGGTGCTCCTCGGCCATCGCGATCGGCTTGGAGGCGCTGATCAGGAGCCGCGCCAGGGTGCGGGGACCGATGGGGATGCGCGCGGCGTCGAAGGCGGGCGCCGCCGCGAGCACCGCGAGGCGCTGGCCGAGCAGGTAGAGCGGGAGGCTGGCGCGGACTTCGGCGCGGCCGGCCGTCTCCGCGATCGCGGTCTCCATCTCCATCTGCGCCTCGGAGACCAGGGTGAGCTCGCCGCGGGCGGCGGTGGCCGCGGACCCGGGGTCAGGCTCGCGGCCGAGGCGGACGATCGCCTCCTCCAGCGCCGCGAAGAAGCGCGGCGAGAGGTCCGCGCGGTGGCGCTTGAACTCCCGCAGCGTCTCGAAGCAGCGCTGCTGCTCCGCGCTGTCGCGCGGCTGGTCCGCGATCCGGAACAGGTCGCGCTCGAACTCCTCGATCGCCTGAGCGATCAGCGGCTCGAGCCGACCCACCGCCAGGTCGCAAAGCGCCGCCAGGAGCTTCCGCACCCGCGGCGGGTGCTCCGCGGCGAACTGCGGCGAGGGCACGCGCGTCGCCGGAGGGACGGGGCGGATCCGCGGGAGGCGGTCAAGACGGGAACCCCGGGTTTCGGGCCGACCGATTGTAGGCAAAGAGCCTGGCGGCGAACAGGAACGCGCGGCAGCGCGGGGACTACGACCATGCCTCGCCGATCGTCGGCGTCCAGCAGCTCCAGCGAGGGGGCGGAGCGGGTCGACGCCCGCCTGGGCGGATCGGCGCGGGCGTCGAGCCGGGATGCTGCTCGCGCTTCCGCCGAACCTGCTCCGGTGCTTGCCATTTCCTTGACAGTGCGCGACCGCAGTTCTAAGGTGGGCGACTGGTGGGAAAGCGTGGGTTTTTGTGGGGAGCCCGGCGGTGTTCCAGGGCGAGACGATCGTCAGCATCGACGAGAAGGGCCGCGTCGCCCTTCCGGCGATGTACCGCGAGACGATCACCGCGCTCTGCCGCAACCGTCTCGTCATCGCCTACAACCCCTTCGACGCCGGCTGTCTCTGGATCTTTCCCCGCGGCGAGTGGGAGCGGGTGCGGGAGCAGGTCAACGGACTGTCCAGCTTCCAGCCCGGCCATCGCCTGCTGCAGCGCAAGCTGATCGGCGCGGCGGTCGAGGTCGAGCCCGATGCGCAGTGGCGGATCCTCCTTCCCGCCAGCGCGCGGCAGACCTGCGGCATCGAGCGCCGGGGGGTGCTGATCGGGCTCGGCACCAAGCTCGAGCTCTGGAGCGAAGCGGCGCACCGCGAGCAGATCGGGGTGCCGGTCGCGCCCGAGCTGGTCACGCACCGACATGCTGGCGCTTCGCTTCTGAGGGCGGGGGGATGCTCGCGCACGAGTCATCTCCCGGTCCTGCTCCGCGAGGCGGTCGCGGCGCTCGCGCTGCGGCCCGACGGGATCTACCTCGACGCCACCTTCGGCCGCGGCGGACACGCGCGCGCGATCCTCGCCGGGCTCGGTCCGGAGGGGCGGCTGCTGCTCAACGACCGCGACCCGGCGGCGGTGGCGGCGGCGCGCGCCGAGTTCGGCGGCGATCCCGAGGGTCGCCATCCGGCACGGCGACTTCGCCACGATCGGCGAGTGGGCCGAGCTCGCGCGGGGGCTCGACGGCGCGCTCTTCGACCTCGGCGTCTCCTCGCCGCAGCTCGAGGATCCCGGGCGCGGCTTCGGCTTCCGCCGCGACGGCCCGCTCGACATGCGCATGGATCCGGGCGCGGGCGAGCCGGCGTCGGTCTTCCTGGCGCGCGCCGACGCCGAGAGCATCGCCCGGGTGCTGCGCGAGTACGGCGAGGAGCCCCATGCGCGCCGCATCGCGCGGGCGATCGTGAGCGCGCGCGCCGAAGGCTCCGATCGCCACGACCGGCGAGCTCGCGGCGCTGGTGGCGCGCACGGTGCCGCGGCGGGCCGGCGGCGCGCATCCCGCCACCCGGACCTTCCAGGCGCTCCGGATCCTCACCAACGACGAGCTCGGCGCGCTCGAGCGCGCGCTCGCCGCGGTGATCCCGCGGCTGCGGCCGGGAGGACGGCTGGTGACCATCGCCTTCCACTCGCTGGAGGACCGGATCTGCAAGCGGGCGATGTCCGGTCGGGCGGGGAGCCCGCGCCGGGGCCTGCCGCCGCCGCCCGCCGACGATCCCGCCGCTGCGGCCGATCGGACGGCCGGTGCGGCCCTCGGCCGAGGAGGTCGCGGAGAACCCGCGGGCGCGCAGCGCGGTGATGCGCGTCGCGGAGCGGCTGCCGTGAGCCGTCTCCGCCTCGCCATCCTGCTCGCGCTGATCGCGGCGGTGGTCGGCAGCGCGGTCGCGGTGGCCTGGGCGAGGCACCAGAGCCGCGCGCTGTTCGTCGAGCTGCGCCGGCTTGAGCGCGTCCGCGACCAGCTCGAGATCGAGTTCGGCAGGCTGCAGATCGAGCGCGCCACCCTGGCCGAGGTCGGTCGGATCGAGCGGCTGGCGCGGGAGCGCCTCGGCCTCGGGCCGGCGGACCCCCGGGCGCGCGAGGTGATCGGGCCATGAACGGCGTCCGCCTGCGCGCGGTGCGGATCGAGCGCCGGGTCCACGCGGTGATGATGCTGCTCGCGCTCGGCGCGAGCCTGCTCACCGTGCGGGCGATCGACGTCCAGCTGCTGCGCCGCGACTTCTACCAGAGCCAGGGCGAGGCCCGCCACCTGCGGGAGATCGCGATCCCGGTCTCGCGCGGGGCGATCTACGACCGCAACGGGGAGCCGCTCGCGATGTCGAGCCCGGTCGACTCGCTCTGGGCCCATCCCCGCACCCTGCTCGCCGAGCCGGCGCGGATCGGCGAGCTCGCGGCGGCCCTGTCGATGCCGGCCGCCGAGCTCGAGGATCTGCTGCGGGCGCGCGCCGATCGCGAGTTCCTGTGGCTCAGGCGCCATCTCGCCCCGCACGAGGCGGAGGCGATCCTGGCGCGGGGCATCCCGGGCGTCGCCGCGCAGCGCGAGTTCCGGCGCTTCTACCCGGCCGGCGAGGTCTTCGCCCACGTCATCGGCAGCACCGACCTCGACGACCGCGGCAAGGAGGGTCTCGAACTCGCCTACGACGGCTGGCTCGCCGGCAAGCCCGGCGCGCAGCGGGTGCTCAGGGACCGCCGCGGACGGGTGGTCGAGGTGATCGAGCGGACGCGCGCCCCGGAGCCGGGACGCGATCTCGTCCTGAGCCTCGATCGGCGGCTGCAGTACCTCGCCTACCGCGAGCTGAAGATCGCGCTCGCCGAGCATGCGGCGGCCTCGGGATCGATCGTGATCCTGGACGCGGCAACCGGCGAGGTGCTGGCGATGGTCAACCTGCCGAGCCACAACCCGAACAGCCGGCAGCCGCAGCCGGTCGGCGGCGCGGCGCAACCGGGCGGTGACCGACGTCTTCGAGCCGGGCTCGGTGATCAAGCCCTTCACCGTGCTCGCCGGACTCGAGAGCGGGCGCTTCCGCCCCGAGAGCGTGATCGACACCAGCCCGGGCAGGCTCGCGGTCGCGCGCCACCTGGTGCGCGACATCCGCAACTTCGGGCCCCTCGACCTCACCGGGCTGCTCGCGAAGTCGAGCAACGTCGGCGCGGTGCGGATCGCCCTCGCCGTGCCGGACGAGGACTTCCATCACCTGCTGCACCGCTTCGGCTTCGGCCAGCCCACCGGCTCCGGCTTTCCCGGGCGAGTCGCGCGGGATCCTCAACCCCGCGCGCGAGTGGCACGGGCTCGAGAAGGCGACGCTGTCCTACGGCTACGGCCTCTCCGCGACCGCGCTGCAGGTGGCCCAGGCCTACGCCGCCCTCGCCGCGGACGGGCGCCTGCGCGCCCCGACCTTCCTCCGCGGCAGGCACAACCCGCCGCGCGCGGTGATCGATCCCGAGCTCGCGGCCGCGGTGCGTGCGGATGCTCGAGGCGGTGACCCAGCCCGGGAGGCACCGCCCAGCTCGCCGCCATCCCCGGCTACCGGGTCGCGGGCAAGACCGGCACCTCGCGCCGCGCCGCGGCGGGCGGCTACGAGTCGCGCTACATCAGCGTCTTCGCCGGCATGGTCCCGGCCTCGCGCCCGCGCCTGGTCGGGGTGGTGGTGATCCACGATCCGCGCGGGCGGCACTACTACGCCGGGCTGGTGGCGGCGCCGGTCTTCGGGCGGGTCATGGCCGAGGCGGTGCGCCTGTTCGCGATCCCGCCCGACGCGCCCGGCCTGCTGGCGGCGCCGCCTGCCGCCGGGGAGGCGGCGCAGGAGAGCGTGGTCGAGGCGCCGCTCGAGGGCCCCCCATGAGGCCGACGCTCGGCGAATGGCTCCCCGACGCGCCCTGGCCCGACGGCGCTCGCCGGCTGCCGGCCCGCGGAGCTGAGCCTCGACAGCCGGGAGATCGCGCCCGGGATGCTGTTCCTCGCCCTCCCCGGACGGGCGGGGCATGGCCTCCGGCACGCGGCGGAGGCGCTGGCGCGCGGCGCGCTCGCCGTGCTCGCCGATCCGGAGGGCCACGACGGCGAGCCGCCGCCGGGGACCGTGCTCCTGCCCGGCCTGCGGCGAACGCCTGCCGGAGCTGGTCGACCGCTTCTACGGCTCGCCCTCGGCGGCGCTGACCGTGATCGGGGTCACCGGCACCAACGGCAAGACCTCGGTGGTGCAGTTCCTCGCCTCGGCCTGGCAGGCGCTCGGTCGCCGCGCCGCGAGCCTGGGCACGCTCGGGGCCGGCCCGCCGGGGGCGCTGGCGCCGCACCGCGCTCACCACCCCGGATCTGGTGCGGGTGCAGCGCTGGCTCGCCCGCTTCCGCGGCGAGGGCGCCAGCCACGTGGCGATGGAGGTGTCCTCGCACGCGCTCGACCAGGGCCGGGTGCAGGGCGTGCGCTTCGCCGGCGCGGTCTTCACCAACCTCAGCCGCGACCACCTCGACTACCACGGCGACATGCGCCGCTACGGCGAGGCCAAGGCGCGGCTGTTCCGCTGGCCGGGGCTTCGCTTCGCCGCGATCTGCCTCGACGATCCCTTCGGCCGCGAGCTCGCCGGCTCCTGCCCGGCGCGGGTGATCGGCTACGGCCGCGATCCGTCCGCCGAGGTCCGCGCCGAGGAGGTCGCGGCCGACGCCGCGGGCCTGTCCTTCCGGCTGCACGCGCCGGCGGGCGCGATCGCGCTGCGCAGTCCGCTGCTCGGGGACGTTCAACGTCGCCAACCTGCTCGCGGTCGCCGCGGTGCTGCTCGCCCTCGGCGAGCCGCTCGCGGAGGTGGGACGGGCGCTGGCGGCCCTCGGTCCGGTCGCGGGGCGGATGAACCGCGTCGGCGGCGGCGAGGGGCAGCCGCTCGCGGTGGTGGACTACGCCCACACCCCCGACGCCCTGGCGAAGGCGCTGACCGCGCTGCGCGCGCACGTCGCCGGCAGGCTCATCGTCGTGTTCGGCTGCGGCGGCGAGCGCGACCGCGGCAAGCGCCCGGAGATGGGGGCGATCGCCGAGCGCCTGGCGGACCGCGTGATCCTCACCGACGACAATCCGCGCGGCGAGGACGGGGACGCGATCATCGCCGACATCCTCGCCGGCATGGCCCGGCCGGAGGCGGTCGATGGTCGAGCGCGACCGGCGGCGCGCGATCGCCCTCGCCCTCGCCGGGGCCGGGCCCGGCGACTGCGTGCTGGTGGCGGGCAAGGGTCACGAGCGCTTCCAGGAGGCCGGCGGCGAGCGCCGGCCCTTCGATGATCGCGCCGAGGTCGAGGCGGCGCTGCGGCGGCGCGCGGAGGCGGCATGCTGAGGGCGGCGGCGAGCGAGATCGCGCGCTGGATCGGCGCCGAGCTGAGCGGTCCCGACGTCGCCGTCGCCGGCGTCTCCGCCGACAGCCGGACGCTCAGGCCGGGCGAGCTCTTCGTCGCCCTGGCGGGGGCGCGTGCCGACGGCCATGACTTCGCGGCCGCCGCGGTCGCGCGGGGAGCCGCGGCGGTGCTGGCCGAGCGGCGGGTGGCGGGCTGTCCGGTGCTGCTCCTGCACCGCCAGCCGCGGCTCGCGCTCGGGCTGCTCGCCCGGGCCTGGCGCGAGCGGGCCGACGCTCGAGGTGCTCGCGGTCGCGGGGTCCTCGGGCAAGACCACGGTCAAGAACATGCTCGCCGCGATCCTTGCGGCGCAGGCGCCGACCCATGCCAGCGCCGGCAATCTGAACACCGAGGTCGGTCTCCCCCTCGCCCTGCTCGCGGCACCGGAGGAGGCGCGCTTCGCGGTGCTCGAGATGGGCGAGCGGCTGCCCGGAGACATCGGCTGGCTGGCCTGGATCGCTCGCGCCGCGGGTCGCCGTCCTCACCAATGTCGGCCCGGCGCATCTCCAGTTCCTCGGCTCGCTCGACGGGGTCGCGGACACCCTAGCCGCCCTGCCCGCCGCGCTGCCGGAGGACGGGATCGCGGTGGTGCCGGCGGAGGATCCCCACACGCCACGGCTGCTGCGCGACTGTCGGGCGGGCACGCAGGATCCGCTTCGGGCTGGAGGCGGAGGCCGATCTCCGCGCCGAGGCGATCGCGCTCGGGCCGGAGGGCAGCCGCTTCCGCCTCGCCGGTGCGTTCGGGGAGGTCGCCGTCGAGCTCCGGCTGCCCGGCCTGCACAACGTCCGCAACGCGCTCGCCGCCTGCGCCGCGGCGATCGGCCTCGGCGTGCCGCCCGCGCGCTGCGCGGAGGCGCTGGCCGCGGTGCAGGGCGCCGCCGGGACGCCTCGAGCGTCGGCCGCTCCCCGGGGGCGGCCTGCTGATCGACGACAGCTACAACGCCAATCCCGCCTCGGTGGCGGCCGCGATCGAGACCCTTGCGCTCCAGCCCGCCGCCGCGGATCCTGGTGCTCGGCGACATGGCCGAGCTCGGTGCGGAGGCCGAGGAGGCCCACCGCGCGGTCGGGCGTCTGGCCCGCGCCCGCGGCATCGAGGCGCTCTACGCGGTGGGGACGCTCAGCCGGCTCGCGGCGCAGGGCTTCGGCAGCGGAGCCCGGCACTTCGGCGGCCAGGAGGAGCTGGTGGCCGCACTCAGGGCCGAGCTCCCCGCGGCGGCGACCGTGCTGGTCAAGGGCTCGCGGGCGAGCGGGATGGAGCGGGTGGCGGCGGCGCTGCTCACGCCGGAGGGGCGCTCCCATGCTGCTTGAGCTCGCGCTGTGGCTGAGGGAGCTCCATTCGGGCTTCAACCTGTTCCAGTACATCACGGTGCGGGCGATCCTCGCCGCGCTCACCGCGCTCGCGATCTCGCTGCTCGCGGGCCCGACGATGATCCGCATGCTGAGCGCGCGCCAGATCGGGCAGACGGTGCGCGACGACGGCCCGAGGACGCACCTCGCCAAGGCCGGCACCCCGACCATGGGCGGGGCGCTGATCATCCTCGCGGTGCTGGCGGCGACCCTGCTCTGGGCGGAGCTCGGCAACCGCTACGTGTGGATCTGCCTCGCGGTGCTGCTCGCCTTCGCCGCGATCGGCTTCGTCGACGACTACCGCAAGCTGATCCTGCGCGACCCGCGCGGCCTGCCGGCGCGCTGGAAGTACTTCTGGCAGTCCCTGGCGGGGCTGGGGGCGGCGCTCGCGCTCTACGCCACCGCCGACGTCGCGGCGGCGACGCAGTTCTACGTGCCCTTCTTCAAGTCGGTGGCGGTGCCGCTCGGGGCGATGTTCGTGCTGGTCGCCTACCTGTGGATCGTCGGCTTCTCGAATGCCGTCAACCTCACCGACGGCCTCGACGGGCTCGCCATCATGCCCGCGGTGCTGGTGGCGGGCGGGCTCGGCATCTTCGCCTACGCCGCCGGCCATGCCGTGTTCGCGAGCTACCTGCAGATCCCGGCGGTGCCGGGGGCGGGCGAGCTCGCGATCCTGTGCGCGGCGATGGTGGGCGCGGGGCTCGGCTTCCTGTGGTTCAACGCCTACCCCGCGCAGGTGTTCATGGGCGACATCGGCGCGCTGGCGATCGGGGCGGTGCTCGGCTGCATCGCCGTGATCGTCCGCCAGGAGCTGGTGCTCGTGATCATGGGCGGGATCTTCGTGCTCGAGACGCTCTCGGTGATGATCCAGGTGCTCTCCTTCAAGCTCACCGGGCGGCGCGTGTTCCGCATGGCCCCGCTCCACCACCACTTCGAGCTCAAGGGCTGGCCCGAGCCGCGGGTGATCGTCCGCTTCTGGATCATCAGCGTGGTGCTGGTGCTCGTGGGCCTGGCGACGCTCAAGGTGCGCTGATGGCGGCTCCGATCCCGGTCCGTCCCGACTCCCCTGCGCCGGTGGACCGCTGGCTGCTGGCGCCCGACCGTCGCTCTCGCCTGCATCGGGTTGGTGATGGTCGCCTCGGCCTCGCTGCCGATGGCCGAGGCTCGCGGCCTGCCTCCGCTCGCGCCCTTCCTCAAGCACCTGGTCTTCGTCGCCGCCGGGACCGCGGCGGCCGCGGCCATGCTGCGGATCGACCTCGGCGCGCTCGAGCGCCGCGGCGGCCTGGCGCTGCTCGCCGCGCTGTTGCTGCTGCCGCTGGTCTTCGTCCCCGGTCTCGGCCACGAGGTCAACGGCGCGGCGCGCTGGATCCGGCTGGGCGGGGTGCAGCTGCAGGTGGTCGAGCCGGTCAAGCTGCTGCTGGTGATCTTCCTCGCCGCGCACGTGGCGCGGCAGCAGCCGGCGTTCGCCACCCGCCTCGCCCCCAGCCTGCTGCCGCTCGCCGCGGGCGGAGCGCTGGTCGGCGCTGCTGCTGCTGCAGCCGGACTTCGGCTCCGCGGTCCTGCTCGCCGCCCTGGTGGCGGGAATGCTCTGGCTCGGCGGCGCCCGGGCGCGCTTCCTGCTGGCGCCGGCGCTGCTGGCGCTGCCGGTGCTGGCCTGGGCGGCGCTGAGCGAGGGCTACCGGCTGCGACGGCTCACCGCCTTCCTCGATCCCTGGGCCGATCCCTTCCGCGACGGCTTCCAGCTCACCCAGGCCCTGATCGCGGTGGGGCGCGGGGAGTGGCTCGGGGTGGGCCTCGGCGCCTCGGTGCAGAAGCTGTTCTACCTGCCGGAGGCCCACAACGACTTCATCGTCGCCGTGCTGGCGGAGGAGTTCGGCTTCGTCGGACTGGCTCGCGGTGATCCTGCTCTTCGCCATGCTGGTCGGCCGCGCCTTCGTGCTCGGCATCCGGCTGCACCTCGCGGGCCGCGCTCTTCGCCGCGCAGCTCTGCTTCGGCATCGGCCTTGTGGATCGGGCTCCAGGCCCTGGTCTCGATCGGCGTCAACCTCGGGGTGCTGCCGACGAAGGGACTCACCCTGCCGCTGGTGAGCGCCGGCGGCTCGAGCCTGGTCGCCACCCTGGCGGCGCTGGGCCTGCTGTTCGCGGCGAGCCGTCAGGCTGGATGCCGAGCGCGGCGCCGGCGGAGCCTAGGCGATGAGGTCGGCGCCGGTGCTGATCCTCGCGGGGGGGACCGGAGGCCACGTGTTCCCGGCCCTGGCGGTGGCGGAGGAGCTGCTCGCCCTCGGCGTCGCCGTGGCCTGGATCGGCGCCCGGGAGCGGCTCGAGAGCCGGGTGGTGCCGGCCCGCGGCATCCCCTTCCACGGCCTCCCCGTCGCCGGCCTGCGGGGCCGTGGCCCGCTCGCCTGGCTCGCCGCGCCCTTCCGGCTCGGCCGTGCCCTGCTGGCGGCGTGGTGGCGGATCCGTTCGCTCCGCCCGCTGGCGGCCGTGAGCTTCGGCGGCTTCGCCGCCGGTCCGGGCGGGATCGCCTGCCGGCTCGCCGGCGTGCCGTTGCTCGTCCACGAGCAGAACCGGGTGCCCGGACTCACCAACCGGATCCTGGCCCGGCTCGCGCGCCGGGTGCTGAGCGGCTTCCCCGACGCCTTCCCCGCGGCGCGGCGCGCGGAATGGACGGGCAATCCGGTGCGGGCGGCGATCGCCGCGCTGCCGCCGCCGGAGCAGCGGCTCGCCGGCCGCGAGGGCCCCGGGCCGCCTGCTGGTGCTCGGCGGCAGTCAGGGCGCGGCCTTCCTCAACCGCGCCGTTCCCGAGGCCCTCGCCCGGCTGCCGGAGGCGCGCCGTCCGGAGGTCCTCCACCAGTGCGGCAGCACGCAGCTCGAGGGCTGCCGCGCCGCCTACGCCGCGGCGGGCGTCCGGGCCGAGATCGTCCCCTTCGTCGACGACATGGCCGCGGCCTACGGCTGGGCGGACCTGGTGCTGTCCCGGGCCGGCGCCTCCACGGTGGCCGAGCTCGCGGCGGCGGGGGCGGCGGCGATCCTGGTCCCCTTCCCCCACGCCGTGGACGACCACCAGACCCGGAACGCCGAGTTCCTGGTCGAGCACGGCGCCGCGATCCGGCTGCCGCAGGCGGGGCTCGACGCCGACATCCTCGGCCGAGTGGCTGTCGGTCCTGCTCGGCGACCGCGCCCGCCTGCTCGCGATGAGCCAGGGCCGCGCGCGCGCTGGCGCGCCCGGACGCGGCTCGCCAGGTGGCGCTCGCCTGCCTCGAGGAGGCGCGATGAGCCTCAAGCGCCTCGATCCGCGGGACGACTTCATGGAGGCCTTCCGCCGCGTGCACTTCGTCGGCATCGGCGGCGCCGGGATGAGCGGCATCGCCGAGGTCCTGAAGCGGCTCGGCTACCGCGTGAGCGGCTCCGATCTGGTGCGCTCGGAGGCGGTCCGGCGGCTGGAGGCGCTCGGGGTGCGCTGCTTCCTCGGCCACCGCCCGGAGCACGTCGCCGACGCCGACGTGGTGGTCGTGAGCACCGCGATCCCGCCGGACAATCCGGAGCTGGAGGAGGCTCGGCGGCGGCGCATCCCGGTGGTGCCGCGGGCCGAGATGCTCGGGGAGCTGATGCGCTTCCGGCGCGGCATCGCGGTCGCCGGCACCCACGGCAAGACCACCACCACCAGCTTGGTGGCGAGCGTGCTCGGCCAGGGCGGGCTCGATCCGACCTTCGTCATCGGCGGCCGCCTGCTCGCCCACGGCTCCCACGCCGCGCTCGGCGAGGGCGAGTGGCTGGTCGCCGAGGCCGACGAGTCGGACGGCAGCTTCCTCAAGCTGCTGCCGGTGATCGCGATCGTCACCAACATCGACCGCGACCATCTCGCCAACTTCGGCGGCGACTTCCGCCGGCTGCACGAGGCCTTCGAGGCCTTCCTCCATCGCCTGCCCTTCTACGGCCTCGCGGTGCTCTGCCGCGACGATCCGCCGACCGCGGAGCTGATCGCGCGCTCGCCGCGCCGGACGATCAGCTACGGCCTCGATCCGGGCGCCGACCTCACCGCCACCGCCCTGGTCGCCGAGGGCGGACGGATGCGCTTCCGCCTCCACCTCCCGGACCGCACCCAGGGGCTCGAGGCGGTGCTCAACCTGCCGGGGCGGCACAACGTGCAGAACGCGCTCGCGGCCGCCGCCGTCGGCTGGCAGCTCGGCGTGCCGGCGGAGGCGATGCTCGCCGCCTTCGCGGACTTCGCCGGCGTCGGCCGACGCTTCGAGCGCCTCGGCGAGCTCAGCGCTCCCGCGCGGCCGGGCGTTGGTCGATCGACGACTACGCCCATCACCCCCGCGAGCTCGCCGCGATCATCGCCGCTGCGCGCGCCGGCTGGCCGGG
The DNA here is from genome assembly GCA_033582715.1 of Lysobacterales bacterium. GTDB lineage: Bacteria > Pseudomonadota > Gammaproteobacteria > Xanthomonadales > BPKI01 > BPKI01. The sequence continues at coordinate 603,809 of JAVQZZ010000001.1, forward strand.
GCGGCGGTTGGCGCTGCTCTTCCAGCCCCACCGCTTCAGCCGCACCCGCGAGCTGCTCGATGACTTCGCCGAGGTCCTGAGCACGGTCGAGCTGCTGCTGCTCACCGAGGTCTACCCCGCCGGGCGAGACCCCGCTGCCGAACGCCGACGGCCGCGCGCTGGCACGGGCGGTCCGGGGCCGGGGCCGGATCGAACCGGTGTTCGTCGCCGAGCGCGGGCAGCTCGGGGCGCTGCTCGCCGACCTGCTCGCGGACGGCGACCTGCTGCTGGTGGCCGGAGCCGGCGACGTCGGGCAGTGGATTCGGGCCCTGCTCGAGGAGGGACGGACATGAGCGATGCCGGGCGCTACGGGCGGGTGGCGGTGGCGATGGGCGGCCGGCGGCAGCGAGGCCGAGGTCTCGCGCGCCGGCGGGCGTGCGGTGCTGGCCGCGCTGCGCGGTCTCGGCATCGAGGCCGAGCCGGTGGAGGGCGCGCGCGCGGTCATCGAGGGCGCGCTCGCCGGCCGCATCGAGCGGGTGTTCGTGATGCTCCACGGCCGCGACGGCGAGGACGGCCGGCTGCAGGGCGCGCTGGAGCTTCTCGGCGTGCCCTACACCGGCTCCGGGCCGCTGGCCTCGGCGCTCGCGCTCGACAAGGTGCGGGCGAAGCGCCTCTGGCAGGCGCTGGGAATTCCCACCGCCGAGTTCGCCGAGGTCGCGCCGGAGGAGACGGCGGAGGCGGTCGCGCTGCGTTTCGGCCTGCCCTGCGTGGTCAAGCCGGTGCACGAGGGCTCGACCGTCGGCATCGGCATCGCCCGGGACCTGCCGGGCCTCGCGCGCGCCCTCGACGAGGCGCGGCGTCACGATCCCGCGGTCTTCGTCGAGCGCCTGCTCGTCGGCGGCGAGTACACGGTGGGGATCCTCGGCGGCGAGGCGCTGCCCGCGATCCGCATCGTCCCCGCCTCCGGCTTCTATGACTACCACGCCAAGTACCACGCCGCGGACACCGGCTACCTGATCCCCTGCGGCCTCCCGTCCGCGGAGGAGGAGCGGCTGCAGCGCATCGCGCTCGAGGCCTTCGCGGCGCTCGGCTGCCGCGGCTGGGGCCGCGTGGACCTGATGCTCGATCGATCGCGGCCAGCCCTTCGTGCTCGAAGTCAATACCGTCCCGGGCATGACCGACCACAGCCTGGTGCCGAAGGCGGCGGCGGCGGTCGGGATCGACTTCGCTCGGGCTGGTGCTGCGGATCCTCGAGACCAGCCTCGAGGCGGAGGGAGGCGTGAGCGGTGAGCGCGACCGCCCTGCTGCGTCCCGCTGGCCTGGGTGATCGCCCTCGCGCTGCTCGCCCTGCCGGCTGCCGCCCTGCTCACCGGGCGGCTCGGCGCCGAGCGCTGGCCGGTGCGCCGGCTGGTGCTGCACGCCGAGTTCGAGCGAGTGAGCGCGGCCCAGATCGAGGGCGCGGTGGCCGAGCATCTCGAGGCCGGGTTCTTCGCCATCGATCTCGCCGCGGTGCGCCGCAGCCTCGAGGGCCTGCCTTGGGTGGCGCGGGCGGAGGTGCGCAAGCGCTGGCCCGACGCGCTCGAGATCAGGCTCGAGGAGCACCGCGCGGTGGCGCGCCTCGGCGGGGGGCGGCTGCTGTCGGCCACCGGAGCGGTGTTCTCGACCCCGGCCGCGGCCGAGGCGCTCGATCTCCCGCAGCTCGAGGGCGAGCCGCGCGATCGTGCCGAACTGCTCGAGTTCCTGCGCTTCGCCGAGTCCGCTGTTCGGCGGCGCCGGCAGCGTGCGCGCGCTCGGGCGGCGCGGCCACGGCGGCTGGCATCTCACCCTCGCCGACGGCTTCCGCATCGAGCTCGGCCGCGAGCAGCCCCGGGAGCGCCTCGCGCGCTTCGCGCGCCTGCGCCCGCGGCTGCTCAGGCACCCGGCCGGGACCCTTCGTCGCCGCCGATCTCCGCTACGGCCACGGCTTCGCGCTGCGGCGCGCCGCCGACTCCGTCCCCCGAGTCGTCCGGAGGACGCGTGAACCGCCGGCAGGACAAGCGGCTGATCGTCGGCCTCGACATCGGCACCAGCAAGGTGGCGGCGCTGGTCGGCGAGCTCGGCCGCGGGGGAGCCGATCGAGGTGATCGGCCTCGGCACCCACGCCTCGCGCGGGCTCAAGCGCGGGGTGGTGGTGGACATCGACGCCACGGTGCAGTCGATCCAGCGCGCGGTGGAGGAGGCGGAGAGCATGGCCGGCTGCGAGATCCGCTCGGTGTTCGCCGGCATCTCCGGAAGCCACCTGCGCTGCCACAACTCCGACGGCACCGTCGCGATCCGCGACCAGGAGGTGAGCGCCGGGGACGTCGAGCGCGTGCTGGAGGCGGCGCGGGCTCTGCCGATCCCCGCGGACCAGCGGCTGCTCTACCTCGAGCCGCAGGAGTTCGTGATCGACGGCCAGGAGGGCATCCGCCATCCGGTCGGGATGAGCGGGGTGCGGCTCGAGGCCAAGGTGCACCTGGTCACCGGGGCGAGCTCGGCGGCGCTCAACATCGCCAAGTGCGTCGGGCGCTGCGGGCTCGCGGTCGACGACCTGGTGCCGCAGCCGGTGGCCTCGAGCCTCGCCGTCCTCACCCAGGACGAGCGCGAGCTCGGCGTCTGCCTGGTCGACATCGGCGCGGGCACCACCGACGTCGCGGTGTTCGCGCAGGGCGCGCTGCGCCACACCGCGAGCCTGCCGGTCGCCGGCGACCAGGTGACCAACGACATCGCGCTGGCGCTGCGCACCCCGACGCCGCACGCCGAGGAGATCAAGATCCGCTACGCCTGCGCGCTGGCGCAGCTCGCCACCGCCGAGGAGACGATCCAGGTGGCGAGCGTCGGCGACCGCCCGCCGCGCCGGATGGCGCGGCAGACCCTCGCCCACGTGGTGCAGCCGCGCTACGAGGAACTGCTCGCGATGGTCCAGGCCGAGCTTCGCCGCTCCGGCTACGAGAGCCTGGTCGCCGCCGGGGTGGTGCTCACCGGAGGCGCGCGGCGAAGATGGAGGGTCTGGTCGAGCTCGCCGAGGAGATCCTGCACATGCCGGTGCGGATCGGCCAGCCGCAGTTCGTGCGCGGCCTCGGCGAGGTGGTCGGCGATCCGATCCACGCCACCGGTGTCGGGCTCCTGCTCTACGGCGCGCGCGGCCCGGGCGGGCGCGGGCCGGCGACCGCGGCGGCGGGCGGCGTCGGTCGCCTGTGGCAGCGGTTGCGCGAGTGGTGGAGGAGGACGCTGTGAGCGGCGCGGTGGCGAGGGGCGCGGCGCAGAGGTCTTCGGGGCATTCCCTCATTCCATGAGATTCGCAGAGGAGGTCGGTCGATGAACTTCCAGATGGTCGAGCAGGCACCCGAGGGTGCAGTGATCAAGGTGATCGGCGTCGGCGGGGGCGGCGGCAACGCCGTGAGCTACATGGCGCCAGGCCGAGATGCCGGGCGTCGAGTTCGTCTGCGTCAACACCGACGCCCAGGCGCTCAGGCACTGCGGCGTGCGCCAGGTGCTGCAGATCGGCGCCAACGTCACCAAGGGGCTGGGCGCGGGCGCCAACCCGGAGGTCGGGCGCCAGGCGGCGCTCGAGGACCGCGAGCGCATCGTCGAGCTCCTGCGCGGTGCGGACATGGTGTTCATCACCGCGGGCATGGGCGGCGGCACCGGCACCGGGGCGGCGCCGGTCTTCGCCCAGCTCGCCAAGGAGATGGGGATCCTCACCGTGGCGGTGGTGACCAAGCCCTTTCCCTTCGAGATGCGGCGGCGGATGCAGGCCGCGATCAAGGGCATCGAGGAGCTCGCCAACCACTGCGACTCCCTGATCATCATCCCCAACGAGAAGCTGCTCACGGTGCTCGGTCGCGACGTCACCCTGCCGCAAGCCTTCCGCGCCGCCAACGAGGTGCTGGCGGGGGCGGTGCGCGGCATCGCCGACCTGATCGTGCGCCCGGGGCTGATCAACGTCGACTTCGCCGACGTGCGCACGGTGATGAGCGAGATGGGGATGGCGATCATCGGCACCGGCTCCGCCCGCGGCGACAACCGGGCGCAGAAGGCGGCCGAGGCGGCGATCAACAACCCGCTGCTCGAGGACGTCAATCTCGCGGGAGCGCTCGGCATCCTGGTCAACATCACCGCCGGCCCGGATTTCGCGATGCGCGAGTTCGACGAGATCGGACGCGCGATCGAAAGCTTCGCCAGCGAGGACGCGCACGGTGGTGCTCGGGACCGTGCTCGACACCGAGATCGGCGACGAGCTCCGGGTCACCGTCGTGGCCACCGGGCTCGATCGCGCGCAGGTGCGGGCGGCGGGGACGCGGACGCCCGAGAGCGCCTTCGCCCGGGTCGTTCCGCAGCGGGCGCCCCGTCCGGGGGCGGGTGACGAAGCGCCCGGCGCGATCCCGGAACGGTCGCGCCCCGCCGCGGGGGCGCCGGCGGCACCGGCCCCGCGCGAACGCCTGGCGATGAAATATCTCGACCTCCCCGCCTTCCTGCGCAAGCAGGCCGATTGAGCGCTGGGGGCGGCCGGACGGCTGCGGCCAGCGCGGCCACCAGGCTGCTATGCTGCCGCCCCCTTCCTTCGCGATCCCCGCGCGTGTCCCCCGACCGTCAGCGCACGCTGCGACAGCCCGTACAGGCCACGGGCACCGGGCTTCACACCGGCGAGCCGGTGCGAATCCGCATCGCCCCGGCCCCGCCCGACACCGGGATCGTCTTCCGCCGCGGGGACCTCGCCGCGCCCCACGACATTCCGGCGCGGATCGACTACGTCGCCGGATCCTCGCGAGCGACGACCCTGGAGCGCGAGGGGCAGCGGGTCGGAACCGTCGAGCACCTGCTCGCGGCCTTCGTCGGTCTCGGGGTCGACAATGCCCTGGTCGAGGTCTTCGGCCCGGAGGTGCCGATCATGGACGGCTCGGCCGGTGCCTTCGTCTTCCTGCTCCAGGCGGCGGGGATCGTCGAGCAAGCGGTCCCTCGCCGCGTGCTCGAGATCCGCGAGCCGGTGGAGGTGCGGGACGGCGACCGCCTCGCCCGCCTCGAGCCCGGCCCCGGCCTCGAGATCGTCTTCGAAATCGAGTACGACCACCCGTTGGCGCGGGGCGAGCGCGCCCGCGCCGCGGTCGTGGTGGCGCCGCCGGCCTTCGTCGCCGAGATCGCCCGCGCCCGCACCTTTGGCTTCGCCCACGAGCTCGAAACGCTACGCGCCGCGCGGCTGATCCGCGGCGGCACCCTCGGCCGGGCGCTGCTGCTCGATGATCGGGGCGTGGTCAATCCCGAGGGCCTGCGCTGGCCGGACGAGCTGGTGCGCCACAAGATCCTCGACGCGATCGGCGACCTGGCGCTGCTCGGCCTGCCAATCCGGGGCCGCTACCTGGGCCGCAAGGCTGGCCACGCCCTCAACCATCGGCTGCTGCGGGCGGTGCTCGAGGGCGAGGGCCGGGTCGTGTCGCGGGTCGCCGGCAGCGGCGAGGCGGCAGCTGGCCTTGCTGCTCCGCCTCTTGCCAGCGCCGCCGGTTTTTGAGCTAGATTGTGCGACTCGCTCCGCCCCGCAGGGGCGGGGGGTCGAGGGAACGAGGATCAGGCCAGGTCGGCCAGACGAAGGAAGATCGCCCGGAGTTCCGGGTCTTCGAGGGACCGGGCGGCCTCCCGCAGGTGGGCGCGGGCGGCCGCGGAGAGGGGAATCCCGCTTGTCGCGCCTCGGGGAACGGCGGGCAACGGGGCCACCTTCACGGTCATCCGCTCGGCGGCGGTGCCGGCTGCGCGGGCCGCGGACAGGAGGGATCCCTGTTCGGCCCGGAGGCGGGCAGCCCAGACCGGGTGGTCGGCCAGGAAGACCAGGCACCCGTCGTCGCGCACGTCCGCCAAGAGGACGTGGTCGGAGAGGGGTGCCGGGAGTGCGCGCCTGAGCTGCGCGTCGAGCTCGCCGAGGCGTCCGGCCCGCGCGAGCACGCCCGAGGCCGGATCCGCGAGGATCTCGGCCGAGGGATCGCGCATCACCGGGCGGGCTGGGCATCCCGATCGACTCGCGGACGGAGGGACATGAACGTCATCATCGTAGGACAGTCGGCGGCGGGACCGAGACGCATCCAGCTCGGCGACACCCGCGTGCGCCTCCTGCTTGCCGCCTGCGGCCTCGGTCTCTTCCTGCTCCTGTTCGGGGCAGGCGTGCTCTTCGGCCGGCTGCTCGCGGACCCGCGCCGCGCCGCCCTCGGGGAGCTGGCGGCCTTCGAGGCCGAGCTCGGAACGCTGCGCGAGGAGCTGGCGGCGCTGAGGGGTCAGTCCCGGCGCGATCTCGACGCGCTGGCGGTGCGGCTGGCCGAGCTCCACGCCCACGCGGCGCGGCTCAACGCGCTCGGCGAGCGCCTGGTGCAGACCGCCCGCCTCGACCAGGGCGAGTTCGACTTCCGTGAGGCGCCGGCCACCGGCGGTCCCGGGGAGTCCGCCGAGGCCCTCAGCGGCGAGGGCCTCGCCAGCCGCCTGGATCAGCTCGAGCGGCTGCTCGACGAGCGTGGCCGGCAGCTGGAACTGCTCGGCGATCTGCTTCTCGACCGCGAGCTCGCGGCCCAGACGGTTCCCGCCGGCCTGCCGGTCCGCGCCGGGTACCGCTCCTCCGGTTTCGGGCGGCGCATCGACCCCATCACCGGCCACGAGGAGTTCCACGCCGGCATCGACTTCAACGGGCCGCGCGGCACCGCGATCCACGCCGTCGCCGACGGGGTGGTGGTGTTCTCCGGGCGGCGTCCGGGCTACGGCAACACGGTCGAGCTCGATCACGGCAATGGCTACCGCACGCGCTATGCGCACAACGACCGGAATCTCGTCAAGGTCGGGGACCGGGTGCGTGCCGGGGACATGATCGCGACGATGGGCCGCTCCGGACGCACCACCGGCGTGCACCTGCACTTCGAGATCTGGCGGCACGGGCGGCCGGTCGATCCCTCGCCGTACCTGCGCGGCGAGCGCTCGCTGCGGCTGGCCTCGCGCGGCGGCTGATCCGCACCGGCAGGCGCGAAGCCTTTTGCTCGATAATGGAGCGCTCGCTGCCGCGCGCCCGCGCGGCGCTTTCTTCGCCCCTGCCGCGGCCCAGCCATGCTCAACGCCCTGCTTACCCGCATCTTCGGCTCGCGCAACGAGCGCGTGCTGAGAAGCCTCCAGCCGACGGTGGCGCGAATCAACGCGCTCGAGCCGGAGTTCCAGCGCCTCGACGACGGCGCCCTGCGGGCCAAGACCGAGGAATTCCGGCGGCGGCTCGAGGCGGGAGCCACCCTCGACGACCTGCTCCCCGAGGCCTTCGCGGCGGTCCGGGAGGCGGCGCGCCGCACCATCGGGCTCCGGCACTTCGACGTGCAGCTGGTCGGCGGGATCGTGCTGCACCATGGGCAAGATCGCCGAGATGCGCACGGGCGAGGGCAAGACGCTGGTCGCGACGCTGCCGGTGTATCTGAACGCGCTCACCGGCCGGGGCGTCCACGTGGTGACGGTGAACGATTACCTGGCCAGGCGCGACGCGCGCTGGATGGGCCCGGTCTATGCCGGCCCTCGGCATGAGCGTCGGCGTGGTGGTGCCGCGGTCAGCCCGCGGCGGAGAAGCGCGAGGCCTATCGCTGCGACGTCACCTACGCCACCAACAACGAGCTCGGCTTCGACTACCTCCGCGACAACATGGCTCTCGCCAAGGCCGAGCGCGTCCAGCGCGGGCTGCACTACGCGATCGTGGACGAGGTCGACTCGATCCTGATCGACGAGGCGCGAACCCCGCTCATCATCTCCGGGCCGGCGGAGGACACCGGTCCGCTCTACGTGCGGATCAACCGTCTGGTGCCGAAGCTGCGTGCGGCAGGAGCGCGAGGACGGAGAGGGCGACTTCTGGGTGGACGAGAAGCAGCGCCAGGTCCATCTCTCCGAGCGGGGGATGGAGCACGCGGAGGAGCTGCTGCGCAAGGAGGGCCTGATCGGCGAGGGCGAGAGCCTGTACGACACCAAGCACCTCAACCTGGTCCATCACCTCAACGCCGCGCTGCGCGCCCACCACCTGTTCCAGCGTGACGTGCACTACTGGGTGCGCGACGGCGAGGTCCTGATCATCGACGAGTTCACCGGACGCGCGCTGCCGGGCCGGCGCTGGTCGGACGGGCTCCACCAGGCGATCGAGGCCAAGGAAGGGGTGCCGATCCAGCGCGAGAACCAGACGCTGGCCTCGATCACCTTCCAGAACTACTTCCGGCTCTACGAGAAGCTCGCCGGGATGACCGGCACCGCCGACACCGAGGCCTACGAGTTCCAGCAGATCTACGGCCTCGAGGTGATCGTCATCCCGACCCACAAGCCGATGATCCGCGTCGATCACCCGGATCTCGTGTTCCTCACCAAGAAGGCCAAGTGGGAGGCGATCATCGCGGACATCAAGGAGCGCCACGCCCGCGGCCAGCCGGTTCTGGTCGGCACCACCTCGATCGAGAACTCCGAGCTGCTCTCGGCCGAGCTCAGGAAGCGCGGCATCCCGCACGAGGTGCTCAATGCCAAGCACCACGAGCGCGAGGCGCAGATCGTGGCCCAGGCGGGGCGCCCCGGGGCGGTGACGATCGCGACCAACATGGCCGGCCGCGGCACCGACATCGTGCTCGGCGGCAATCTCGAGGCCGAGATCGCGGCCCTCGGACCGAACCCCGATCCCGCCGCGGTCGAGGCCCTGCGTCGCGACTGGCAGGAGCGCCACGACCGGGTGATCGCGGCCGGCGGACTGCACATCATCGGCACCGAGCGGCACGAGTCGCGGCGCATCGACAACCAGCTCCGCGGCCGGGCCGGCCGCCAGGGCGACCCGGGATCGAGCCGCTTCTACCTCTCGCTCGAGGATCCGCTGATGCGCATCTTCGCCCCCGACTGGGTGGCGCGCTGGATGCAGATCTTCGGCATGAAGGAGGACGAGGCGATCGAGGACCGGCTGGTGACGCGCCAGATCGAGCGGGCGCAGCGCAAGGTCGAGGCGCACAACTTCGACATCCGCAAGCATCTCCTCGAGTACGACGACGTCGCCAACGACCAGCGCAAGGTCATCTACCAGCAGCGCAACGAGCTGCTCGAGGCCGACTCGATCGCGGAGAACGTGCAGCGCATCCGCGACGACGTGCTGGCCGACGCGCTCGCGCGCTACGTGCCGCCGAACTCGATCGACGAGCAGTGGGACCTCGAGGGCGCGGAGCGGATGCTGGCCTCGGACTTCGGGCTCGAGTGCCCCATCCGGCGCTGGGTGGAGGAGAGCCCGGAGCTCGACGCCGGAGGCATCGTGCGCCGGGTGCAGGAGGAGGCGGATCGCGCCTACCGCGCCAAGGAGGAGCTCTACGGCGCGGAGCTGATGCGCGCGATCGAGAAGCACCTGATGCTCACGGTGCTCGACAGCCACTGGAAGGACCATCTCGCGCAGATGGACTACCTGCGGCAGGGGATCCACCTGCGCGGCTATGCCCAGAAGCAGCCGAAGCAGGAGTTCAAGCGCGAGGCTTTCCTGATGTTCTCGGAGCTGCTCGAGCGCATCAAGCGCGACTTCGTCATGCTGCTCTCCCGGGTCAGGGTGCGCAGCGAGGAGGAGATCGCGCAGGCCGAGGCCGAGCAGCGCCGCGCCCGGCAGCGCGCGCCGCTCGCCTACCGGCACGAGAGCGTGGGCTTCGGCGGCGAGGCGGCGGCGCCCGCCGGAGCCGGTGCGGCCGCGCACGGTGGTGCGCGAGCAGCCCAAGATCGGACGCAACGAGCCCTGTCCCTGCGGTTCGGGCCGCAAGTACAAGCACTGCTGCGGAAGGCTCGGCTGATGGACGCGGCCGCGCGCACAGCGGGCGACGGTGCGGGTCGCGGCCGGGGTGCTGCGCGACGGGCACGGGCGGGTGCTGCTCGCCCAGCGCGGGGAAGGACGGCACCTGGCGGGGCTGTGGGAGTTCCCGGGCGGCAAGATCGACCCGGGCGAGAGCGCCGAGGCCGCGCTGCGGCGCGAGCTCCGGGAGGAGCTCGGGGTGGAGGCCCTCGGTGTCCGACCGCTGATCGCGGTCGTGCACGAGTACCCGGCCCGGAGCGTCCGTCTCGAGGTCTTCGAGGTGCTCGAGTACCGGGGGGAGCCGGTCGGTCGCGAGGGTCAGGCCCTGCGCTGGCTGGCTCCGGAGGCCCTGGACACGATCCCGATGCCGCCGGCCGACCGCCCGGTGGTGCGGGCGCTCCGCCTGCCGCCGCTGCTCGCGATCACTCCCGATGCGGGGGAGCCGGCGCGCTTCCTGGCCGGGCTCGAGGCGACGCTGGCGCGCGGGATCCGCATGGTCCAGCTGCGGGTCGGCGATCGGCCCGGGGAGCGGCTGCGCGCGTTGGCGCTAGAGGCGCTGGCCCTGTGCCGCCGCGCGGGCGCCGCACTGCTGCTCAACGGGCCGCCGGAGCTCGCGCTCGAGTGGGCGCTCGATGGCGCGCACCTCAACCGGGCGCGCCTGGCGGCGACCGCGTGCCGCCCGGTCCCCGCGGACATGTGGCTCGGCGTCTCGTGTCATGACCGCCAGTCGCTCGAGCGCGCGGTCGCGATCGGCGCCGATTTCGCCCTGCTCGCGCCGGTGCTGAGGACTCCTTCCCATCCGGAGCGCGAGGGTCTCGGCTGGGAAGGCTTCGCGGCGCTGCGCGAGGGGCTGCCGCTGCCGGTCTATGCCCTGGGCGGTCTCGGTCCGGAGCACTTCGAGACCGCGCGCCGACACGGTGCCCAGGGCGTCGCCGGCATCCGCGCCTTCTGGGCCGGCGAACTGCCGCGGGTGCTGACTTCTCATCGCGCGGCCGAGGTCGCACAATAGCGCGCCCCTTCCGCGCGCCGCCGCCCCGGCTCGCCCGACGCCATGAACTTCCACGAGTACCAGGCGAAAGCGCTGTTCCGCCGCTACGGCATCCCGGTGCCCCCGGACGGGGTGGCGGAGACCCCGGCGCAGGCGGTCGAAATCGCTCGCGGCCTGCCCGGGCCGCGCTACGTGGTCAAGGCCCAGATCCACGCCGGCGGCCGCGGCAAGGCCGGCGGGGTGAAGGTGGTCGACTCGCCGGAGGCGGCGGGCGAGGCGGCGGCCGCGATGCTCGGGACGCGCCCTCCGCACCTACCAGTCGGGCGGACGCGCGCTGCCGGTCGGCCGGGTGCCGGTGGCGCAGGCGACGGAGATCGTGCGCGAGCTCTACGTCTCGCTGCTCCTCGATCGGGCGAGCCGCCGGCTGTGCTTCGTGGCGAGCGGCGAGGGCGGGGTCGAGATCGAGCAGGTGGCCGCGACCCGGCCGGAGGCGATCCACCGCATCCACGTCGACCCGGTGGCCGGGCTGCAGCCCTTCCAGTGCCGCCGCCTCGGCTTCGCGCTCGGTCTCGACTTCCGCCAGGTGGGGTCCTTCACCGCGATCCTGCTCGGCATGTGGCGGCTGTTCCTCGAGCGCGACCTGTCGCTGATCGAGCTCAACCCGCTCGCGATCGGGCCGCAGGGCGAGCTCCTCGCCCTCGACGGCAAGGTCAGCGCCGACGACAACGCCCTGTTCCGGCAGCCCGAGCTCGCGGCGATGCGCGATCCGAGCCAGGAGGATCCGCTCGAGCTCGAGGCCAGCGCCCACCAGCTCAACTACGTCAGCATGGACGGCGACATCGCCTGCATGGTCAACGGCGCCGGCCTGGCGATGGCGACCATGGACGTGATCAAGCTGGCCGGCGGCGAGCCGGCCAACTTCCTCGACGTCGGCGGCGGCACCAACGCCGCGCGGGTGGCGGCGGCCTTCAAGCTGATCCTCCGCAATCCGCGGGTGCGCGCGATCCTGGTCAACATCTTCGGCGGCATCGTGCGCTGCGACCTGATCGCCGAGGGCATCATCGCGGCGGTGCGCGAGGTCGGCTGCCCGCTGCCGGTGGTGGTGCGCCTCGAGGGTACCCACGCGGAGGAGGGGCGGCGGATGCTCGCCGCCTCCGGTCTCGCGCTCACCCCGGCGCTCGATCTCGACGACGCGGCGCGCAAGGCGGTGGCCCTCGCCCGGGGCGGCCAGTAGGAGGTCGGGCGCCATGAGCATCCTCGTCGATCGCGACACCCGGGTGATCTGCCAGGGCTTCACCGGCCAGCAGGGCAGCTTCCATTCCCAGCAGGCGCTCGAGTACGGCACCCGCCTGGTCGGGGGCGTGACCCCGGGCAAGGGCGGCAGCCGCCATCTCGGCCTTCCGGTCTTCGACACCGCGCACGAGGCGGTGGCGGCCACCGGGGCCGAGGCGAGCATGATCTTCGTCCCGCCGCGCCCATGCCGCCGACGCCATCCTCGAGGCGGCGGACGCCGGCATCCGCGTGATCGTGTGCATCACCGAGGGCATCCCGGTGCTCGACATGCTCAGGGTCCGGCACGCGCTGGAGCTGCGCCATCCGCAGACACGGCTGATCGGGCCGAACTGCCCCGGGCGTGATCACGCCCGGCGCCTGCAAGATCGGGATCATGCCCGGCTACATCCACCGGCCCGGCTGCGTCGGGATCGTGAGCCGCTCCGGCACGCTGACCTACGAGGCGGTGTTCCAGACCACCGAGGCGGGTCTCGGCCAGAGCACCTGCGTCGGCATCGGCGGCGACCCGGTGCAGGGCACCAGCTTCGTCGACTGCCTCGAGCTCTTCGAGCAGGATCCGCAGACCGAGGCGGTGATCCTGGTCGGCGAGATCGGCGGCAGCGCCGAGGAGGAGGCGGCGGAGTTCATCCGCCGCCGGATGACCAAGCCGGTGGTGGCCTACATCGCCGGCGCCACCGCGCCGCCCGGGCAAGCGCATGGGCCACGCGGGCGCGATCGTCGCCGGCGGCCGCGGCACCGCCGCCGCCAAGTTCGCCGCCCTCGAGGCTGCGGGGGTGACCACGGTGCGCTCTCCGGCCGGTCTCGGCCGCGCGGTGAAGGCGCGACTCGGACGCTGAGCGCGGACGGCGAGCGATGCTCCGGCTCGCGCTCGCCCAGTTCGACTTCCCGGTCGGGGATCCGGCGGCGAACGCGGCGCGCATCGCCGAGCACGCGGGCCGCGCCGCCGGGCATGGGGCGGGGCTCGTGCTCTTCCCCGAGCTTGCGCTGAGCGGCTATCCCGCCCGAGGACCTGCTCTTGCGCCCGGACTATCGCGCGGCCTGCGCCGCGCGCGCTGGGGCGCGCCGCCGCCGCCAGCCTGAGGCGGACCGGCGCTGGTCTTCGGTGCCCCGCTCGCGGATCCCGTCCGGGCTCGGCAATGGCGCCTGCCTGGCCCGGGACGGGGTCCTTGCCGGTAGCTACCTCAAGCAGCACCTGCCCAACTACGCGGTCTTCGACGAGCGCCGCTACTTCCGTCCCGGCAGCGCGCCGGCGGCGGTGTGGGAGATCGGCGGGTGCCGCATCGGGGTGGTGGTGTGCGAGGACCTGTGGGCACGCGAGCCGGTGGCGCAGGCGGCGGCGGCCGGTGCGGAGCTTGTGCTCGCGCTCAATGCCTCGCCCTTTGAGCGCGGCAAGGCCGAGCGGCGCGAGGCGCTGCTCGCCGAGCTCGCGCGCCGCCACGGGGTGGCGATCGCCTACCTCAACCTGGTCGGCGGCCAGGATGACCTGGTCTTCGATGGCGCGAGCCTGCTCGCGGACGGCGACGGGCGGATCGCGGCCCGCGCCCCCGCCTTCGCCGACCTCCTGCTCCCGGCGGACTTCGATCCCGTGACGCGGCGCTTCCGCGCCGACTGGCCGTCTCCCGAGACCGCCCCCGAGGCGCTGGCCTACGCCGCGGTGGTCAGGGCGCTCCGCGACTATGCGCGCAAGAACGGCTTCGCCGGGGCGCTGCTCGGGCTCTCCGGCGGCATCGACTCGGCGCTCGCCCTGACCCTCGCGGCGGACGCCCTCGGCCCGGAGCGGGTGTGGGCGGTGAGCCTTCCCTCGCGCCACACCTCCGAGCTCAGCCGCCGCCTCGCCCGCGAGCAATGCCGCCGTCTCGGCGTCGAGCTCCTCGAGTATCGGCATCGAGGAGCCCTACGCCGCCTTCCTCGCCACCCTCGCCGACCGGCTGGGACGGCGCCCGCCGGACGTGACCGAGGAGAACCTGCAGTCGCGCTGCCGCGGCACGTTGCTGATGGCGCTCTCCAACCTGAGCGGTCGGCTGCTGATCGCCACCGGCAACAAGAGCGAGCTCGCCACCGGCTACGCCACCCTCTACGGCGACATGGCGGGCGGCTTCGCGCCGCTCAAGGACCTCTACAAGACCGAGGTCTACGCGCTCGCGCGCTGGCGCAACCGCGAGCGGGAGGTGATCCCGGAGGAGGTGATCGCGCGCGCCCCCACCGCCGAGCTCCGCCCCGGCCAGACCGACCAGGACTCGCTGCCGCCCTATCCGGAGCTCGACGCCATCCTCGCCGCCTTCGTCGATCGCGATCTCGCGCCGGAGGAGATCGTGGCGGCGGGGATCGCCCCGGCGGCGACCGTGGCCCGGGTGGTGCGGATGGTCTTCGCCAGCGAGTACAAGCGCCGCCAGGCGCCCCCCGGCCCGAAGCTCGGGCCGCGCGCCTTCGGACGCGAGCGGCGCTTCCCGATCAGCACCACCTGGAGGGGCGATGGCGGCCCCTGACCCGGGCTCCGCGGCGCGCGGCGGCATCCGCGAGCTCGGCTCCTGGTCAGGCGAGCGCGCCGGCGCTCGTCCGTCCGGCTGCGCCGCGAGCACTACTTCTACGCCCTGTGGCGCGTGCTGCTCGGCTTCCTCCTGCTGGGCCTGGCCTTCAGCCCGCTGCTCGCGGAGGAGAGTGCGCTGCGGCGGCCGTGGCTGATCCAGCTCGCGGCGGTGGCCTGTACCTGGTGGCGGCAGGCTCCGATCTGGTGGCTGGCGCGGCGCCCGGCGGAGCCGCGGCGGGCCATGACCGTCGCGGCGGTGCTCAGCGACGCGGTGGTGGCGGCGCTCGCCCAGCATGCGCTGCCGGAGGCGGCGAACGGCATCGCCTTCCTGCTCCTGGTCAGCGTGGGCGCCGGTGCCGTGCTGCTGCCGCCGCGCCTCGCGCTCGCCCTGGCCGCCGCCGCCGCTGCCGCCCTGCTCGCCGAGCCGCTGCTGCCGGGCGCCGCGGCGGCGCTGGAGCGTCCGAGCGCACGAGGCGATCGCTGCTCGTCGATCGCCTACCTCGGTCTGGCGGCGCTCGCCAATCTGCTCGCCGAGCGCCTGCGCCAGAGCCAGGCGCTCGCCGAGCGGCGCGGCGAGCAGGCGGCCTCGCTCGCCCAGCTCAACGAGCTGATCGTGCGCCGGCTGCGCACCGGCGTGATCGCGGTGGATGGCACCGAGCGGATCGTGCTGGCCAATGCCGTGGCGCGCCGGCTGCTCGGCGTGGAGGGGGGCGGGGAGGGCGAGCCGCGACTGCGTGCCTGGTCCGCCGAGCTCTCGCGGCTGCTGCGGCAGTGGCGCCAGGGTGGCTTGGGGAGGAGACAGCCGGTGATCCCCTCGGCCCGTGGCGTGCCGCTCGCGGTGCACTTCAGCGCGGTGAGCCCCGAGGGCGGCCTCCATGCGATCTTCCTCGAGGACCAGAGCCAGCTCGCGCGCCGCGCGCAGGAGCTCACGCTGAGCTCGCTCGGCCGGCTCGCGGCGAGCATCGCGCACGAGATCCGCAATCCGCTGGCCGCGATCAGCCACGCGGCGCAGCTCCTGGCCGAGTCCGCCGCAGCTCTCGGAGAGCGATCGGGCGCTGGTCGCGATCGCGGTGAGCCAGAGTCAGCGCATGAATGGCATCGTCGAGAGCGTGCTCCAGCTGGCGCGGCGCCAGCCGGCGCGCCTCCTCGAGCTCGACCTGAACCGTCTCGCCCGCGAGCTGGTCGCGGAGTACCAGGCGCTGCACGATCTCGCCGGCGACGAGCTCACGCTGCGGGCGGCGGAGCGGCCGCTGCCGGTGCGTGCCGATCCCGACCACCTGCGGCAGGTGCTGTGGAACCTGCTCGACAACGCGCGACGCCACGGGCGGCTCCCCGGCGAGCCGGCGCGGATCCTGGTCGTCGCGCGGGAGGACGACGACGGCGCGCTCCGGTCCTCGAGGTCCGCGACCGCGGCCCCGGCATTCCGCCGCAGGTCGCTGCCCGCATCTTCGAGCCCTTCTTCACCACCAGCGAGTTCGGCACCGGGCTCGGCCTCTACATCGCGGCCGAGCTCTGCGCCGCGTCCGGCGCCGAGCTCGCCTACCTGCCGGTTCCGGGCGGCGGGAGCTGCTTCCGCATCCGCTTCGCGAGGCGGCCACCGGCCGCGGAGTAGGGACTCGCGGCCCGTCGCCTCCTTCGCCGCCTCCGGCGCCGTAGAATGTCCGAGGCCGCCCCTTGGGCGGCGCGAGGGAGCGAGGCAGCGTCCATGACCACGCCGGTCGCCCTGATCGTCGACGACGAGCGCGACATCCGCGAGCTGATCGCGCTGACCCTCTCGCGGATGGAGATCGCCGCCGACACCGCGGCGACCCTGGGCGAGGCCAAGGCGAAGCTCGCGGCGCGTCGCTACGACCTGTGCTTCACCGACATGCGGCTGCCGGACGGCAGCGGCCAGGAGCTGATCGTGCACGTGGCCGGGGAGTACCCCGACCTGCCGATCGCGATGATCACTGCCTACGGCAACGTCGAGGCCGCGGTCAGCGCGCTCAAGGCCGGAGCCTTCGACTTCGTGAGCAAGCCGGTGGATCTCGCGGCGCTGCGGCGCATGGTCGAGACCGCCCTCAAGCTCTCCGCGGAGCGGCGGGCGGTCGCGAGCGCGGCCGCGGAGCGGCTGCAGGGGGACTCGGCCGCGATCCGCCAGGTGCGCGAGACCATCGCCAAGCTCGCCCGCAGCCAGGCTCCGGTGCACATCAGCGGGCGAATCCGGCACCGGCAAGGAGCTCGCCGCACGGCTGATCCACGAGCAGGGGCCGCGTGCCTCGGGCCCCTTCGTCCCGGTGAACTGCGGAGCCATCCCGCCGGAGCTCATGGAGAGCGAGCTCTTCGGCCACCGCAAGGGCAGCTTCACGGGCGCGCACAGCGACAAGATCGGGCTGTTCCAGGCCGCGGACGGCGGCACCCTGTTCCTCGACGAGATCGCCGAGCTGCCGATCCCGATGCAGGTGAAGCTGCTGCGCGCGATCCAGGAGCGCAAGGTGAGACCGGTCGGCGCGCAGAGCGAGGTGCCGGTCGATGTGCGCATCCTGTCGGCCACCCACAAGGACCTCGGCGCCCTCGTCGCGCAGGGCAGCTTCCGCCACGACCTCTTCTACCGCATCAACGTGATCGAGCTCAGGATGCCGCCGCTCAGGGAGCGGCGCGAGGACATCCCGCTGCTCGCCCGGCACATCCTCGCCCGCATCGCCAGGCAGCAGGGGATCCAGCCGCCCGAGCTCACCGGCCACGCGATCGTCGCCCTCCAGCACTACGCCTTTCCCGGCAACGTGCGGGAGCTCGAGAACATCCTGGAGCGCGCGGTGGCGCTGTGCGACGGCCGGAAGATCACTGCCGAGGACCTGCGCCTGAGCTACGGCACGGTGCCGCTCGCGCCCCGGGTGGGCGCCGTGGGCGGCCGCGCTCCGGCGGAGGCGCCGCAGTCCTACCACCCCGGGGAGCAGCCGCTCGAGGACTACGTGGAGCGCATCGAGCGCGAGGCGATCCTCAAGGCGCTCGAGGAATGCCGCTACAACAAGACCAAGGCGGCAGCGAGGCTGGGACTCACCTTCCGCGCCCTGCGCTACCGTCTCAAGAAGCTCGGCATCGAGTAGCGCGGCCGCGGCCGCTGGGACTCGCGCCCCCGGCTCCGTCGACGCCGTGCACGGTGTCGTGCACGTTGAACCTCCCGGTGGGAGTGACGATGCGGGGGTCGTCGGTCACCGCCCTGAGGGTGCGGGCTGCGGTCGTCCGCCACCACGATCGCCGAGCGCTGGTCCGTGCCGTTCCACACCGAGAACCACATCTCGCTGCCGTCCCTGCTGTACTCGGGCTGGACCACGCGCTTCGGGCCCTCGCCGAGCTTCGCCCACTCGGCGATCGGCAGCACCTGGTAGCCGGACTCGAGGATCGCCGATGTCGAACACCGCCAAGCTCGGCGCGATCCGGGGGCAAGGTCTGCACCGACGGCCTGACGCGGAAGCCCGGCCTGCTTCTCGAGGTGGGCGAGGGGCTCTTCCTGTTCGCGCCGTATTCCGAGGGCTTCCGTGCGCCTCCCTTCTCCGGTCTCAACATCGGCCTGGGGCTGCCGACCCTCGACGACAAGATCCGTCCGAATCCGGGGGCTCGTCCCGAACGCAGCCGGGGGCTGGACCTCGGGCTGCGTCTCGCCGGGCCGGCGGCGAGCGGGACGCTGACCGTCCAGCGCGGCGACTTTCGCGACCTGATCGAGTCGCGGGCGGATCTGGGCGTGGATCCCGCGACCGGCGCCCGGATCCTCCCGTCGGTCAACCGCGAGCGCGCGCGGATCAATGGGATCGAGGCCGAGTTCGCGCTCGAGCTCGAGGCGCTGACCGGGAGCTGGCGCGGCTGGAGCCTGAGGCTCGCTGCGAGCGCAGGCCGGGGCGAGGATCGGCGGTCCGGGGCGTGCCGCTCCATGCGTTCGAGCCGGAGCGGATGGTCGTCGGCCTCGGCGACCGCGCCGCGGACGACCGGTTCGAGCTCGAGCCGCTCGCCACCGGCGTGGCGCGCAAACGGCGGCTCGACGAGACGCCACGGCGCGCTATTCCGGCCACCAGGTCATGCCCTGCTCGACGCCTTCGCTCCGCTGGCGTCTCGGCGGGCGCGGGGAGCTCACGGTCGCCGGTCACAACCTCGGCGACCGCCGCCACTGGCCGTGGGCGTCGGTACGCGGCCTGCCGGCGAACGCCCCGGACCTCGACTTCCACGCGGCGCCGGGCCGCAGCCCGAGCCTGGCCCTCGCCATCCGCCGCCGGGCCGCGGTCGCGAAAAAAGAAGGGGGCGGGGAGCATCCCCGCCCCCGGAGGTGGCGGCGCTCCGCTCAGCGCGAGTAGAGCAGCAGGTTGGGCGAGCCGGAGCCGATGCCGGTCAGGCGGTTCGGGGTGGCGCGGTTGTAGATCTGGCTACGCACCTGCGAAGGCGTCCACGAGGGATAGGCCGCGAGCCACAGCGCCGCCACTCCGGCCACGTGCGGGGAGGCCATCGAGGTCCCGCTGATGGTGTTGGTCGCGGTGTCGCTGGTGTGCCAGGCGGAGGCGATCGAGCTGCCGGGCGCGAAGATGTTCACGCAGCTGCCCCAGTTGGAGAAGGACGAGCGGGCATCGGAGCTCGTGGTGGAACCCACCGTGATCGCCGCCGCGACCCGTGCCGGCGAGACGTTGCAGGCGTTCTGGTTCTCGTTGCCGGCCGCCACCACCACGGTCACGCCGCGGCTAATCAGGTTGTTGGTGGCGCTGTCGATGGTCGAGGAGGCGCCGCCGCCGAGGCTCATGTTGGCCACCGCGGGCAGCACCCGGTTCGCCGCCACCCAGTCGATGCCGGCGACGATGGTCGAGTTGCTGCTTCCCCCGCTGCAGCCGAAGACGCGCACCGGCACCAGGCGCGCCGCCTTCGCGACGCCATAGGTCGAGCCGCCGACGGTGCCCGCCACGTGGGTGCCGTGGCCGTTGCAGTCGCCGGTGCCGCGGCCGTCGTTGATGTAGCTCACCCCCGACAGGACCCGTCCGCCGAACTGACTGTGGGTCGAGCGGATGCCGCTGTCGATCACGTAGACCCGGACGTTGCTCGCGGTGTAGTCGTAGACGTAGCTCCCGTTGAGGGGCAGGTCCCGCTGGTCGATGCGGTCGAGGCCCCAGGGGGCGCCGGTCTGGGTGGCGCTGAGGAACACCTCGCCGTCCTCCTCGACGTAGGCCACCCGCGGGTCCTTGAGCAGCGCCTCGATCGCATCCTTGCCCTTGCCGACGCTGAAGGAGAAGCCCTGCACGGCATGGGTGTAGACGTGGTCGACGCCGAGCCCGAGACGGGCGGCGAGCTCGACCGTGGTGTTCTCGGCGAAGCGGGCGAGCTCCTGCTCGGCCTGCGCCGGGCTCAGCCGCGAGGAGAGCTCCGGCGTCTTGAGGACGGCGATGTAGCGCCCCTCGATGGGAAACTCGGCGCGCCGGAGCTCCGAGGCGTGGGTGGCGAAGGCGAGGCCGGCGAGCACGGCCAGGGTGAGCGTACGGTGATGGCATGAGTTGTCGACCCCCGATGCGTGGTGAAACGAATCGGCGCCGCGACCCCCTCCCGGCCGTCGGCGCCCCTCCCGCGCGGCGGCCGTCCGGCCGCCGTGGCGTCCCCCTCGGGGACGCGTGTGCACCCTGAACGGCGCGTTCAGCGAAGTCAAGTGACAGCGCGTTATCGCGCCATGAAGGAATCGTCATGCTGCGGCGCGCAAGCGCCTCATTCGCGCAGCACCGGGGCGGCGAGGCGGGCGAGCCGCGCCGGATCGGGCAGATGCACCGCGCGCCGCTCGATCGCGATCAGACCCTGATCGGCGAGGCGGTGGAGGACCCGGCTCACGGTCTCGGGAGCGAGGCGGAGCTCGCTCGCGATGTCGCGCCTCCCCATGCGCAGTCGGACGCAATCGGGGGTCGCCGCCGACGCCGGGTCGCGTCGGCGGATTTCGAGCAGGAAGGCCGCGATCCGCTCCTCGGCCGAGGCCTCACCCCGATACATCGGGGCGCGCAGGATCGCCTCGCTCGTCAGTTCGAGCGGGCGGCGGGCCAGCTGGGGAAGCCGGGAGAGCGGCGCGGCGACCTCGGGAAAGGAGAAGCTGCACAGCTCCGTCGTCTCCGGCGTCTCGCCGCTGGTGCTGTGGCGGCCGCTGGCGATCGCGTCGAGGCCGACGAGCTCCCCGGGCAGGAAGAGGCCGAGGATCTGCTCGCGGCCCTGCTCGTCGACGACGCTGGACTTCACCGCACCCGAGCGCACCGCGCGGATCACCCGGAAGGGGTCGCCGGTGCGGAACGGCACCGTGCCTCTGGGCAGCGGCCCGCTGTGGCGGATCAGCATGCCCAGGCGGCGCAGGCTCTCGCGGTCGGTGTCGGCGATCGTGCACAGCGCGGAGAAGACGCAGCTCGCGCAGGAGGAGGGCTCCTCGTCGTGCCCGGCGACGGTCTCCCGGGGGGCGAGGGCGCGCAGGCGGCTCGCCGGGACGTTCCTCAGACGATGCGGGAGTAGTGTCCCGCCCCGCCCGCGCTCCGCCCGCCGAGATAGGCGTCGAAGCGCATCGCGATCGCCCGCCGCAGCAGCCGACCGCGCGGGAGGATCTCGAGGCCGTCCTCCGCGATCCTGAGCAGGCCGTCCTCCTCGAGCGGCCGCAGCCGGTCGAGCTCAGCCGCGAAGTGGCGGGCGAAGTCGATCTCGAAGCGCGCCTCGATCTCGGCGAAGAGGACCCGGTCACGGCACATGATTGCCTGGATCACGGCGGCGCGCAGCCGGTCGTCCGGCGACATCAGCCAGCCGCGCTCGATGGCCAGCCGCCCGGCGTCGATCGCCCGCTCGTAATCCGCCAGCGCGCGGCTGTTCTGCACGTAGGCGTCGCCCACGAGGCCGATGCTCGAGACGCCGACGCCGATCAGCTCGCATTCGGGATGGGTGGAGTAGCCGTTGAAGTTGCGGTGCAGCCGGCCCGCGGCCTGCGCCCTCGCGAGCTCGTCGCTCGGGCGGGCGAAATGGTCCATCCCGATGTGACGGTAGCCGGCGGCGGTCAGCCGCTCGACCGCGAGGCCGAGCATGGCGAGCTTGTCCTCCGCCGAGGGCAGGGCGCGGGCATCGATCCGGCGCTGGGCGGGAAAGCGCTCGGGGAGGTGGGCGTAGCTGTAGATCGCGAGCCGGTCGGGCGCGAGGGCGAGGATACGCTCGAGGGTCGCGCGCAAAGCTCCGCGGGCTCTGGCGAGGGAGTCCGTAGATCAGGTCGAGGTTGACCGAGAGGAAGCCCGCCGCGCGTGCCGCGGCGACCAGCTCCGCGATGTGCGCCTCGGACTGGACGCGGTTGACCGCCCGCTGCACCTCGGGATCGAGGTCCTGCACGCCGAGGCTGATCCGGTTGAAGCCGATGGCGGCGAGGCGGGCGATGCGATCGGGATCGACGGTCCGCGGGTCGAGTTCGATCGCGAACTCGCGCTCTCCCTCCCAGTCGATGCGGAAGCGCCGGTCCAGCGCCTCGACCAGCGCCTCCAGCATGTCGTCTCCGAGGACGCTCGGCGTGCCGCCGCCGAGATGGACCTGAAGCAGCTCGCGACCGGGGTCGAAGAGCGCGGCCTGGAGCGCGAGCTCGGCGCGCAGGCGCTCGAGGTAGGCGGCGCCGCGCTCCCGGGCCAGGCGCGGGTGGACGATCACCCGGTGGCAGCCGCAATAGAGGCAGGGACTCAGGCAGAAGGGCACGTGGACATAGATCGCGAGCGGCCGCGGGATGGGATCGCCGTTGCCCAGCGCCGCCTGCTCGCGGTAGAGCGCCTCGGGGAAACCCTGCCGGAAGTGCGGGGCGGCGGGATAGGAGGTGTAGCGGGGTGCGGCGAGGTCGTAGCGCCGTACCAGCTCGGCATCGAAGATCGTCGACGCGGCGTCCATCGGTCCGGGTTCCCGGAGGCCCCGGGCGTCATGCTGCTCGGCATGGGCGCGGGCGGGCTTGACTTCGGTCAAGGGGCGGCGCTTGCCGGCGCGGCCTCGCTCGGCTGTAATCCCGGGCTCGATTCGCGGAGCGGGATCACGATGCGTTTCCTGCGCATGGCAGAGGTGGCGCTCGGCGGCCGACGGGTGCTGATCCGCGAGGATCTCAACGTGCCGGTCGAGGAGGGCCGGATCCGCTCGGCCGAGCGTCTCGAGGCGGCGCTGCCGACGCTTCGCCAGGCGCTCGCGGCCGGGGCGCGGGTGCTGGTGATGTCGCATCTCGGCCGGCCCGAGGAGGGGCGCTTCGATCCGGCGCTCTCGCTCGCTCCGGTCGCGCGCTGGCTGGCCGCGGCCCTCGGGCGGGAGGTGCCGCTGGTCGGCTCCCTCGAGGCCGTGCCCGAGATCGTGCCCGGGGCGCTCGCGCTGCTCGAGAACGTACGCTTCAATCCCGGCGAGAGGCGCGACGACCCGGCGCTGGCGCGGCGCTACGCCGCGCTCTGCGACGTCTTCGTGATGGACGCCTTCGCCACCGCCCACCGCGCCGAGGCCTCGACCCACGGCGTGATCCGCTTCGCCCCCGTGGCCTGCGCCGGACCGCTGCTCGCCGCCGAGCTCGATGCGCTCGGGCGGGCGCTCGAGCGTCCCGCCCGGCCGTTGCTCGCGGTGGTGGGCGGGGCCAAGGTCTCGAGCAAGCTCGGCGTCCTCGAGCACCTGCTCGGCAGGGTGGACGCGCTGATCGTCGGCGGCGGCATCGCCAACACCTTCCTCGCCGCCCGCGGGCTGCCGGTGGGGCGCTCGCTTTACGAGCCGGAGCTCATCCCCACCGCCGCTCGGATCCTCGGCCGCGCCGCCGAGCTCGGGGTGGAGATCGGCCTCCCCGAGGATGCGGTGGTGGCCGCCGAGGCCCGCGCCGACGCCGCCACGCGGGTGGTGCCGGTCACGGAGGTCGGCGCCGAGGACCGGATCCTCGACGTCGGTCCGGCGACCGCGGCGCGCCACGCCGAGTGGATCGCCCGCGCCGGCACCGTGGTGTGGAACGGACCGCTCGGGCTGTTCGAGCTCGAGCCCTTCGCCGCGGGGACGCGGCGGCTCGCCGAGGCGATCGCGGCCAGCCCGGCCTTCTCGATCGCGGGGGGCGGGGACACCCTGGCCGCGGTGGCCGCCTTCGGCGTCGCCGATCGGCTCGGCTACCTCTCGACCGGCGGCGGGGCCTTCCTCGAGTTCCTCGAGGGCCGGAGCCTGCCGGCGGTGGCGGCGCTGTGCGCGCGCGCCGATTCGGGCGCCGGGGCGGCGCCGAGCGGCTGAAGGGCGTCCTGCGCGTGGCTGGCGAGCGGATCCCGGCGGCGGGCGAGCTGACAGGGCTGCTGCGGCGCTGGGCGGAGGGCGAGCGCGAGGCGCTCGATCGGCTGGTGCCGGCGCTCTACGCCGAGCTGCGGCGGCTGGCGCGCTCGATTCTCGCCTCTGCCTCCGGCGCCGCCCACGCTCTCCCCCACGGCGCTGGTGCACGAGCTCTGGCTCAAGCTCGCGGCCGCGAGTCCGGCCATCGCCCACGACCGAGCCCATTTCCTGCGCATCGCCGCGCGCGCGATGCGCCAGCTCGTGGTCGACGCGCGGCGCGAGCGTCAGGCCTTGAAGCGCGGCGGCGGAGAGGAGGCCGAACCCCTGGAGGCCGCGCTCGGGCTGGCGCTGCCCGACGGGGTCGAGCTGCTGGCGCTCGACCAGGCGCTCGGCCGGCTCGCCGCCGAGGATCCGCTCGCCGCCGAGGTGGTCGAGCTGCGCTGCTTCGCCGGCCTGACCATCGCCGAGACCGCGGCGCTGCAGGCGCGCCATCCCTCGGCGGTCAACCGCGACTGGGCCTACGCCTGCGCCTTCCTCAGGAACGAGCTCGGCGCGCGGTGAGCGTGAAAGCGCTGTTCCTCGAGCTCCGCGAGCTGCCGAGCGACGCTCGGGAGCGGCGCCTCGAGGAGCTCGCCGCCGCCGATCCGCCGCTCGCCTCGCGGCTGCGGGCGCTCCTCGCCGCCGACGATACGGAGTTCCTCGTGCCGGCGGCGGGCGAGGGGCTGCCGCGGCGGCTCGGGCGCTATCGCCTGCTCCGCGAGCTCGGGCGGGGCGGGATGGGGGTGGTCTACCTCGCCGAGCGCATGGACGCCGACTTCGCGCCGCGGGTGGCGCTCAAGTGCCTGCCGTACCTCGCGGATCCGGCGAGCGAGGCGAGGCTCGCCCACGAGCGGCGGGTGCTCGCCCGGCTCCGGCACCCGCGCATCGCCCGGCTGCTCGACGGCGGCACCGGCGAGGACGGGCGCCCGTGGCTGGCGATGGAGTACGTCGAGGGCGAGCCACTCGATCGTGCCGTCGCCGGCCTCGACCGGCGCCGGCGGCTCGAGCTGTGGCTGAAGATCGCCGAGGCGGTGGCCCACGCCCACGCCGCGCTGGTGGTGCACCGCGACCTCAAGCCGGCCAACGTGCTGGTCGACGCGGCCGGGGAACCCCACCTGCTCGACTTCGGCGTGGCCGCGCTGCTCGAGGGCGGGGACGGCGGCGCGCTCACCGGACGGCACGGCCTGCCGCTCACGGTCCGTTACGCCAGTCCCGAGCAGCTCCGCGGCGAGCCGGTCGGCACCGCGGCCGACGTCTTCGCCCTCGGGGTGATCCTCTACGAACTCGTCGCCGGGCAATGGCCCTTCGGCGACGAGCAGGAGCCGCTGGCGCAGATGCGGGCGATCCTCGAACGTCCGCCGCGTCCGCTGCCGCGCGGCACGCCGCGCGATCTCGCCGCCGTCTGCGCGCGCGCCCTCGCCAAGACGCCTGCCGACCGCTACCCCACGGTCGAGGCCTTCGCCACCGACGTGCGCGCCTTTCTCGCGGGCCGGCCGGTGCGCGCGCGCCATGCCGGCCTCGGCGAACGGGCGGTGCGCTGGCTCTGGCGCCGGCGCTGGCTCGCCGCCGGTCTAGCCTCAGCGCTGGCCCTCGCCGTGGCCGGGGTGCTCTACCACCTGCACAGCCTCGCCGCGCAGCTCGCCCGGGTCGAGGCGGAGCGGGCGCGCGCCGAGGCGCTCGCCGGCTTCTTCGTCGAGCTCTTCGAGGCCGTCGATCCGGCGGAGATCGCCGGCGAGCTCTCCGCGCGCCAACTGCTCGAGCGCGGCGCCGGGCGCCTGCTCGGCGCGGAACGGAACGATTTTAACCCCGCGGTCCGCGCCGAGCTGCTGCAGGCGGTGGGGGCGATCTACACGCGGCTCGATCTCAACCGCGAGGCCGAGCGCGTCTTCCGCGAGGCGGTGCGGCTGCGGCGCGGCCCGGCGGCCGAGCGGGAGGGCCTCGCTCTGGCCCTGAACGGGCTGGCCGTCGCCCTGCAGCGGCGCGGCGCGTACGGGGAGGCCGAGGCCCTGGTCGGGGAGGCGCTCGCGCTGCGCCGCGAGCTCGGCGACGAGCGCAGTCTGCGCTACGCGAACCTGCTCAACTCCCGCGCCATCCTCCTCGACCTCGCGGGCGAGCGCGAGCGGGCGCGGGCGACTTTCACCGAGGCGGAGACACTCTACCGGGCGCTGCTGCCCAAGGGCGCGCGCGAGTTCGCCGGGCTGCTCGCCAATCTCGCCAGCCACGCGATGCTCTCCGGGGACATCGCCGGCTGCCTCGAGCGGGCGGACGAGGCCCTCGCCCTGCTTCAGGGGGAGGACGATGCCCTGCGCCGGATCGCGCTGCTCGAGCGCCGCGGGCTGTGTCGGCTCGCCCGGGACGACCTGCGCGGGGCGGGCGAGGATCTCGCCGCCGCGCGCGCGATCGCCGGGGCGACCCTGGCCCCCGGCCATCGGCGGCACAGCGCCGCGCACCTGGCCTATGCGCAGTACGCGGTGACCGCCAGCCGACCGGAGCTGGCGCTTGAGCTCCTCGACGGACTCCCGGAGACCGCGCTCGCCGGGGATCTGCGCCTCGAGGCGGGTCTCGCGCGCATCGCCGCGCTGCTCTTCGCCGGACGGCTCGAGGAGGCGACGCAGGCGCTCGCCCGGCTGCCGGCGGCACTGCGCGCCGAGCACCCCGAGGCGGCCGCGCTCGATGCCCTGGTCGCCTACTGCCTCGAGCCCGACGCGGAGGGCCGGGCGGCCGCCGAGCGGCGGCTCGCCGCCTGGCGGCCGCAACCCTACGCCGGATGGCGCCGGGAGCGACTCAGGCCGGTGCTCGGCGGCTGCGCCCCGCGCCCCGCTCAGCCGAACTGACCGGCGCGGCGGACCCGGAAGCGGCCGACACCGACCAGCCGGCCGTCGACCAGCACCTCCACACGGTAGGCGCCGACCGGGGCGAAGCCGGTGAACTGCAGCAGCGAGCGCACGGTGTCGAAGCCGTGCTCCCAGACCACCGGGAACTCGCGCAGGAGCCGCTCGCCGCCGGCCTCCCCGCCCTCGTAGATCCAGCGCACCCGCACGTCGGCGCCGGAGCGCGCGGAGAGCGGCATCAGCGCCCACATGCCTCCGTCGGTGCTCTTGAACTCGCTCGTGACCGCGCCGGGCGAGCCGTCGCCGCGGAGTTCGTGCAGGCGGACGGTGGCGAGCTCTCCTGGCGCCTCCGGCCGCGCGCGCCGCCCCGCATCGCGTGCGGCATCCTCGCGGGCCTCCGCGCCGAGACGGTCGAGCTCCGCGAGCAGGGCCTCCTGTTCGGCGTGCAGACGCTCGAGCTCGCGGCTGGCCTCCCGGACGACGGCCGCCGGACCGCCTGCGGGGGTCTCGGCCCCGAGATCCGGCTCCGGGCCGCCGCGCCCGGCGAGCGCGGGAAGGCTGCGCACCGGCGCGGTCCGGGGATCGCCGAGCCGGCCGTCGATCAGGGTGACGAAGCGGCGCCGGAGCTCGGGGGCCATCTCGGGGGCGTTCACCGCATAGGCGACCCTGAGGGCGCCGCCCGCGGTCCGCGCGACCCGCCCGATCTCGTGCTGGCGGGCATGGCCGTACTCGATGCCGCAGCCTCCGCTCCTGAACTCGTAGAGCACATCCTCCGCCCGGTCGCGGAGGAACTCGAAGCGGCTGTCGGGACAGTGGGCGAGGAGGCGGTCACGGAGGCCGCCCGCGACCGCCCGCGGCAACTCGCTCCCCCGGATCTCCATGAAGGTGAGCATCTCCCGCCAGCTCGCCAGCGACGCCCCGGGGCGCAGCAGCACGGTGGTCGCCACGCGCTCATTCTCCTCGTGGCTGGCGATGACCCACTCCTCGGGGTCGCCCTGGATCAGGATGTTGCCGCTCGGCGAGAGCGAGGCGGCGGTCCACAGCAGGGCGGCGAATGCGACGAGCGTGCTCATGGCGAGGGTTCCTCCTTCCGTCCGGGTTGGCGGGAGGCCGGGTTCGGCCTCCCGAGTTCCCCTACGGAAGAAGGCGGCCCATTCTCCGCCCGCCTTCAGCGACCCTCGCGCAGCGCCCGCGCGCGCCGGCGCCAGCGCTCCGCCGCCTCCTCGTCGCCCTTCCTGCCGGCGACCTCGGCGAGGCTGTCGGCGACCCAGCTTCGCCATTCGGCGGGGGCGCCGCGATCGGCCATCGTCTTCCAGCTCGCGCGCAGCAGCCGCTCCGCTTCCGCGAGGCGCCCGAGGCCGAGGAGCGAGCGGGCGTGGCGGTTCGGGGCGAGGAGGGCGAGGGCGCTGGCCTCGCCGAGCGCCGGGGCGCCGGCGAGGACCTCGGCACTCAGCTTCTCGGCCTCGGCGAAGCGTCCCGCGCGCTGGAGCGCGCCCGCGTACTGGTACTTGAGCAGCAGCGTCTGCTCGTGGCGCGGACCGAGCCGCCGCTCGCTCACGGGAAGCGTCTCCGCGAACAGGGCGATCGCCTCCTCGAGGCGTCCCTGATCCCTGAGGAAGGCGGCGTACTCGCCGCTTGCCGCCAGGCTTCCCGGGTGCTCCGGACCGTAGCGCCGGCGGGTGGCAGCGAGCATCCGCTCGAACCAGGTCGCGGCCTCGTCGGTCCGCCTCGCCCCGAGCAGGACGTTGGCGTGACTGATCATGGCGCGGATCGTCTCCTCGTGCTCCTCGCCGTACTCGGAGAGGGCGAGCGAGACGGCCTGCTCCGAGAACAGGAGGGCACGCTCGTACTCGCCGCGCGAGTAATGGACGTTGGTGAGCAGGCTGAGCACGCCGCCGCGGACCCGGCCCTGGACGCCCGCGCGATCGAGGGCGGCGAGCAGCGCCTCGGCCTCGCGCCCGGCGCGCTCGAGTTCGCCGCGCTTGAGCCACTGCACCGCGAGCATGTTGCGCACCCGCAGCGTGACCTGGTGGTTCTCGCCGAGCCTTTTTCGCATCTCCTCGGCGAGCCCTTCGAGCAGGGCGATCGCCTCCTCGGTGCGGCCGAGGCGGTCGTAGGCGGCCGCCAGGTTCTCGGTCGCGAGCAGGGTGGGCATGCCGTCGGGACCGAAGTAGGCCTTGGCGCGTTCGAGCGCCTGGAGCCGCAGGGCGAGGCCCTCCTCGAGCTCGCCGTCGCGCATCGCCCGCAGGGCGCGCAGATTGTCGAGCTCGACCGCCAGCTCGCGTGACGCGCGATCGCGCGGCGTGCCGAGCCTGGCCACCAGGTCGGCGAGCTCTTCCTTGAGGCCGGCGGTGTCGTCGAGGTCGAAGCGGAGGCGGACCATCGCCCGACGGGCATCGAGCAGCGCGGGATCGTCCGGCGCCATCGTCCTGCTCATCGCGACCAGCGTCTCGGCGAGCTCGCGACGCGCCGTCCGGAGGTCCCCGAGCAGGCCGATCGCCTGGGCGCGCTCGGAGCGGGCGATGAGCAGTTGGCGGTCGTCCGGCGCGAAGTGCTCGCGTCCGCGGGCGAGCGCGGCCTCGAACTCCGGGATGGCGTCCGACCACCGGTCGAGGCTGAGCCAGAGGTTGCCGAGCAGCACGCGCAGTTCGACCTCCAGCTCCGGGGTGTCGGCGTAGGACTCCGCGACCATGCGCGAGGCGGCCTTGAGGGCCTCGCCGACGGTGACGTTGACCGAGTCGGCCAGCGCCGGGTTGGCCTGCGAGAGCACGCCGCGGACGAAGTCGAGGTGCGCGTTGGCGCGGCGGTGCGCCTCTTCGGCCGCGAGGCGGGCGGCCTGCTCGCGCAGCGCGAAGGCGAGGATCGCGGCGACGCTGAGCAGCAGCGACAGCCCCGCGCCGGCCAGGGCGGCGGTGGCCAGCGGATTGCGCTCGGCGAACTTGCGCAGGCGGTACCAGGTCGAGGCCGGGCGGGCAGCGATCGGCTGCCGGGCGAGGAAGCGCTCGAGATCCTCGGCCATCGCGCCGGCGCTGGCGTAGCGCTGCTCGCGGTCCTTGGCGAGCGCCTTCTCGAGGATGGTGGCGAGGTCGCGCGGGGCGCGCGGCAGCAGCCGGGCCAGCGGAATCGGGGGCTGCTCGCGGATCACCTGCACCATCCCGTACTGGTCGGGCGGCAGCTCGTAGGGAAGGCGGCCGGCCAGGATCTCGTAGCCGAGCAGGCCGAGCGCGTAGACGTCGCTGCGGGTGTCCACCTCGTCGCGGTCGGTGCGGGTCTGCTCCGGGCTCATGTAGGCCAGCGTGCCGACCATGAAGCCGGCATGGGTGAGCTTGGAGTCGACGAGCGGCTCGCCCTCCTCGGCGATCACGCGCGCGACGCCGAAGTCGAGGATCTTCGGCTGGCCCTCGGCGGTGACCAGGATGTTGGCGGGCTTCAGGTCGCGGTGGATGACGCCGCAGCGATGGGCGTGCTCGACGGCGCGAGCGATCGCGGCGAGCAGGCGCACCCGCTCCTCGAGCGGCATCCGCGTGACGGCCTCGCGCAGCGGCAGGCCATCGACGTACTCCATCACCAGGTAGGGGATGCTGTCCCCTCCCACGGCGACCATCCCGGCGCTGAAGATCTGGGCGATCCCGGGGTGGCGAAGGCGGGCGAGGGCCTTGACCTCGAGGGCGAAGCGCGCCCGCAGGCCGGGATCGGCGACCCGCCCGGAGATCAGCTTGACCGCGACCTCGCGCTCCGGATGCCGCTGGCGCGCGAGGTAAACCTCGCCCATCCCTCCGCGGCCGAGCAGCCGCACCAGCTCGAACTCGCCGAGGTTTGCGCCGGGCGCGGGACGGAAGCCCTGGGGCTCCGTGGCGGTCTGGACCGAGGGCAGGCGATGCCGGCTCCGTGGCTCGCTCGCTCGGTGTGAGCGGCGACGGGATCGTGGTGACGATGGTCGGCTCCGGTCACGGCTCCGTTCCAGGCGATGTCGCCCTGCTTGGCCCAGCGCGCGGCCTCGGGTCGCTCGAGGGCGGCGAGCTCCGCGGCGGCCGAGACGGCGAGCTGCTCGGGCGCGGCGCGAAAGGCCGCCTGCGACGCTCTCCTGCCATAGCCGCTCGAGCTCGGACGAGGGCGCGCCCGGTGATCGCGGCGCAGCGCGGCCAGGGCGGCGATCAGGCGCAGGCGGAAGACCCGCGCGTGGCCTGGCCCGAAGACCGCCTCGGCGCGCGGGAGGGCCTCGTCGAGGGCGGCGAGAAGCGCGTCGCGCTCGCCGCTTTCGAAGCGCAGCTCGAGCAGCTCGATCTCGATCGCGAGCGCCTCGGGAGACTGCGGGCCGAAGCGCTCGCGCGCCCGCAGGCTGAGCGCATCGAGCTCCGCCTCGGCCTCGGCGAGGCGACCGCGGACCCGCAGGGCGGCCGCCCGTTCACGGTCGACGCGGAACCGCAACGGATGGTCCTCCGCGTAGGCCGCGCGGGCGCGCTCGCTCGCGCGCTCGAGCACCTGCCAGGCCTCGTCCAGGGCAGGCAGGCGCTCCAGCCTCGTCGCCAGGTTGAGCAGCGCGCTCACCGTCTCCTCGTGGGCCGGTCCATAGATCTGCTCTGCCCGCGCCACGGCCGCGCGCGAGCGCCTCACCGCCTCTTCATGAAGGCCGCGTTCGCTGGCGATCGTCGCCAGCCGCTCCGCGACCGCGATCCGGTCGGGATTCTCCGGCGGGAGCGCGCCGTCGAGGGCGCTGAGCTCCGCTTCGGCATCCTCGAGCCTTCCCTCGTCGAGGAGGAAGCTCGCGTAGTTGAGGCGCAGGCTGGTGACCAGCGGATGCGCCGTGCCCAAGGCGGGCAGCAGGCCGGCCAGCGCCTCGCGGTAGCTCGCGCGCGCGGCGTCGCGCTCGCCCAGGGTCTCGAGAAGCAGCGCCTGATCGGCGCGCCACCGCAGGCGCAGCAGGGTGCTGCCCGGCCCCTCGGGCAAGGGCAGGGCCATCGCCCGCTCGAGGATGGCGAGGGCCTCCCGCACGCGGCCTTCGCGGAAAGGCGAACTCGGCGCGCATGTGCTCCAGCCGCCCGCGCGCGAGCGCGTCGCTGGCCACCGCCTCGAGGCGGTCGATCACCGTCCGCGCCGCGTCCACCCGCCCGTTGTCGGCGTGGAAGCGCGCCACGGCCAGTCCCGCCTCGAAGAGGAGGGGCCCGGCCGAGCGCTCGGCAGCCAGCGCCGGCAGCAGGGCCTCGATGCGCTCTCCGGCTGCGCGCGAGGCGTCACGGGCCCAGTCGAGGATCGCCGCGACCGCGTGCAGGCGGAGCCGTCTGCGAGGCGTCGGCCTCGGCCGCGAGGCGCTCCGCCTCGCCGACCGCGCCCTCGGCTTCGCGCCAGTCGCCGCGACTGGCGTGGACCCGCGCCAGCAGCAGCCAGAGGTCGAGGCGGGTCATCGGGATCGGTCGACGGTGTCCGCGCGGAGCCGGGCGGCAGCCTGGCCGAGGACGGCCCCGACCGGCTGGTCGCTGCTGCCCGAGACGAAAGGGACTCGCCGCGGTCAGGACTTGCTCGAGCATCGCAAGACTCGCGCCGGCGCGCTCCGCCTCGCGTTCGGCGGCACGGCGCGCGAGCTGCTCGCTGCGGGCGAGCGCGAGGATGGCCGCCGACGCTCCCCAGCGCCAGCGCCGCGAGCGCGAGCAGGCTGGCGCTGAGCGCGGGGTTGCGGCGGGCGAACTTGGCGAGCCTCTGCCAGGCGGCGGGACGGCGCGCGCGCACCGGGCGGTGCTCGAGGAAGCTGCTGCAGGTCCTCGGCCAGGGCGAGGGCGCTCGGATATCGGCGCTCCTTGTCCTTCGCCAGGGCCATCGCGAAGATCGCCTCGAGGTCGCCGCGCAGCCGCCGGTCGTGACGTCCGAGGGGGACGGGCTCCGCCCTGCGGATGGTCTCGATCGCCTGGTGGGTGTCGCGGGGGAGGTCGTAAGGCAGGCAGCCCGACGAGCAGCTCGTAGCCGATCAGACCGAGGGCGTAGACGTCGCTGCGGGTATCGACCTCGTCGCGGTCGCTCACAGGTCTGCTCCGGGACTCATGTAAGCTGAGCGTGCCGATCGACGAAGCCTGCGGACGGTGAGCCGGCCGCTGTTCGCGGGCGAGGCCCGGGCCGGCGAGCCGGGCGATGCCGAAGTCGAGGATTTTCGGCCGTCCCTCCTCGGTGACGAGGATGTTGTCGGGCTTGAGGTCGCGGTGGATCACGCCCGCGCTGGTGCGGCATGCTCCACCGCCTCGCAGAGCTCGGCGAGGAGGGCGAGCTTCTCCGCGCACCCGCGCGGGGCCGCGCCCAGTCGCGGAGCGCCGCGCCCTCGACGTACTCGAGGACGAGGTAGGGATCGCCCGTCCTCCCGCGGGTAGCGCCCGGTGCCGTAGAGGGCGGCGATGCCCGGGATGGGAAAGCCTGGCGAGGGCCTCGGCCTCGATCGCGAAGCGCTCGCGGCCAGCGAGGGCAGGGATCGGGGCGGAGGAACTTGATCGGCGACGGAGCGCGGGGGGTCGGTGCTGGTAGGCAAGGAAGACACGACCCATGCCGCCCTCGCCGAGCGGGCGGATGCAGGGTGAAGCCGTCGAGCTCGTCGCCCGGGCGGAGCGCGGCGGCGGACGGGCGCGGCGGCGGAAGGACCCGCCGGAGCGTAGGAGCTGGCGCGTCTCCATGGTGCGCCCGCGGCGCTTGAAGCCGGTCGTGGCGCGACGCAATCTTCGAGCCGGAACTCGCCTCGGGACAAGCCCATGCGCCTCGAACGACTGACCACCCGCTTCCAGCAGGCGCTCGCCGACGCCCAGTCGCTCGCCGTCGGCCGCGACCACGCGGTGATCGAGCCGGTGCATCTGCTGCTCGCCCTCCTCGATCAGCAGGGCGGCGGCACGGTGCCGCTGCTCGCCCGCGCCGGCGCCGACGTCGGGCGGCTGCGGCAGCAGCTGCTCGCAGCCCTCGAGCGCCTGCCGCGGGTGCGCGGCCAGGAGGGCCAGGTGAGCGTGGGCAACGACCTCGCCCGCCTGCTCAACGTCGCCGACAAGCTCGCCCAGCAGCGCGGCGACCAGTACGTCGCGAGCGAGCTCTTCGTGCTCGCCTGCCTGGACGATCCCGGTCCGGCCGGGTCAGGCGCTCAAGGCCGCCGGCCTCACCCGGCCGCGTCTCGAGGAGGCGATCAAGGCCCTGCGCGGCGGCGAGCGGGTCTCGGATCCCAACGCCGAGGAGCAGCGCCAGGCGCTCGAGAAGTACACGGTGGACCTCACCGCGCGTGCCGAGGCCGGCAAGCTCGACCCGGTGATCGGGCGCGACGAGGAGATCCGCCGCATCGTCCAGGTGCTGCTCCGCCGCACCAAGAACAACCCGGTGCTGATCGGGGAGCCCGGGGTGGGCAAGACCGCGATCGTCGAGGGTCTGGCGCAGCGCATCGTCAAGGGCGAGGTGCCGGAGGGGCTGCGCGACAAGCGGGTGCTCGCCCTCGACCTCGGCGCGCTGATCGCCGGGGCCAAGTTCCGCGGCGAGTTCGAGGAGCGGCTCAAGGCGCTGCTGCAGGAGATCGGCCGCCAGGAGGGGCGGGTCATCCTGTTCATCGACGAGCTCCACACCCTGGTCGGGGCGGGCAAGGCCGAGGGCGCGATGGACGCCGGCAACATGCTCAAGCCCGCGCTCGCCCGGGGCGAGCTGCGCTGCATCGGCGCCACCACGCTCGATGAATACCGCAAGCACATCGAGAAGGACGCGGCCCTCGAGCGCCGCTTCCAGCCGGTGTTCGTCGGCGAGCCCTCGGTGGAGGACACCATCGCCATCCTGCGCGGCCTCAAGGAGCGCTACGCGCTGCACCACGGCGTCGAGATCACCGATCCCGCGATCGTCGCCGCGGCGACCCTGAGCCACCGCTATATCAGCGACCGCCAGCTGCCCGACAAGGCCATCGACCTGATGGACGAGGCGGCGAGCCGGATCCGGATGGAGATCGACTCCAAGCCCGAGGAGCTCGACCGCCTCGAGCGGCGGCTGATCCAGCTCAAGATCCAGCGCGAGGCGCTGCGCAAGGAGAAGGACGAGGAGTCGCGGCGCCGGCTCGCCGAGCTCGAGGAGGAGGTCTCGCGCCTCGAGCGCGAGTACGCCGACCTCGAGGAGGTGTGGAAGGCCGAGAAGGCCTCGCTGCTGGGCGTGACCCGGATCAAGGAGGAGCTCGAGGAGGCGCAGCTCAGGCTCGAGCGCGCGCTGCGCGAGGGCGATCTCCAGCGCGCGGGCGAGCTCCAGTACGCGACCATCCCGCAGCTCAGGCGGCGTCTCGAGGAGGCGCAGCGGGCCGAGCGGCAGGGCCTGCGGCTGCTCAAGACCAGGGTGACGGCCGAGGAGATCGCCGAGGTGGTCTCGCGCTGGACGGGGATCCCGGTGGCCAAGATGCTCGAGGGCGAGCGCGAGAAGCTGCTCAGGATGGAGGAGCAGCTCCACCGGCGCGTGGTCGGGCAGGACGAGGCGGTGCGCGCGGTGGCGGACGCCATCCGCCGCTCGCGCGCGGGGCTCTCGGATCCGCGCCGGCCCTACGGCTCCTTCCTCTTCCTCGGGCCCACCGGGGTCGGCAAGACCGAGCTGTGCAAGGCGCTGGCCGAGTTCCTCTTCGACACCGAGGAGGCGATGGTGCGCCTCGACATGAGCGAGTTCATGGAGAAGCACTCGGTGGCGCGCCTGATCGGCGCCCCGCCCGGCTACGTCGGCTACGAGGAGGGCGGCTACCTTACCGAGGCGGTGCGCCGCCGGCCCTACAGCGTGATCCTGCTCGACGAGGTGGAGAAGGCCCACCCGGACGTGTTCAACGTGCTGCTGCAGGTGCTGGACGACGGCCGGCTCACGGACGGCCAGGGGCGCACCGTGGACTTCCGCAACACCATCGTGGTGATGACCTCGAACCTCGGCTCGCAGCTGATCCAGGAGCTCGCCGCGGCGGGCGACTACCCGCGGATCCGCAGCGCGGTGATGGAGGTGGTCAGGGCGCACTTCCGTCCCGAGTTCCTGAACCGCCTTGACGAGATCGTGGTCTTCCACCCCCTCGAGCAGCGGCACATCCGCGAGATCGCGCGGATCCAGCTCGAAAGGCTGCGGCAGCGTCTCGCCGAGCGCCAGATCGGCCTCGAGCTCAGCGAGCGGGCGCTCGAGCTCCTCGCCAACGTCGGCTTCGATCCGGTCTATGGCGCGCGGCCGCTCAAGCGCGCGATCCAGCAGCACCTCGAGAACCCGCTGGCGAAGCGGGTGCTCTCCGGCGAGTTCGGGCCGGGCGACACCATCGAGGTCGACGCGGCCGGCGGCGAGCTCCTCTTCCGCCGGCGCCCCCGGCAGGCGAGCGCGGCCGGCGCGGCCTGAGAGGCGGACGTCAGGCCTCGCGCGCCGCTCCCGGCGGCGGGGACGACGGGGTCGCCGCGGGCGAGTTCCTCCTCGCGGCTGCTCCCGGCCGCCTCGCCGACCGGGCCGAGATCGCCCGTGGCCTCCGAGGGCGCGCTCGCCTCGGGCGGAGGCTCGGCGGCGCCGGCCGCGCGCCGCGGCAGCCGGCCCTTCAGGATCAGCTGCTCGATCCGCGAGAACACCTCGGCGCGGCCGAAGGGCTTCTTCATGAAATCGTCCGCGCCGATGCGCTGCGCATAGAACTGCTCGGTGGCCTGGGCGTTGCCGCTGATCATGATCACCGGGATCTCCCGGGTCTCGGACTTCGCGGCGGAGCGCGCGCAGCGCGGCGAAGCCGTTCATTCCCGGCAGCACGATGTCGAGGAAGATCAAGCGCCGGGCGCTCGCGCCGGGCGATCTCGATGCCCGACTCGGCGTCGCTCGCGCCGATCGGCTCGTAGCCGTTCTGGCGCATCATCTTGGAGAGGATCGCGACGATCGTGGCCGAGTCGTCGATGATCAGGACCTTGATGCCCTCGGGGGCATAGATCCGCTCCCCCTTGCGGCGTTCGGTCACCGCGGGCTCGCGGGCGAAGAGGCGGCGCAGAAAGCCGAGCGGTTGCATGACGGACGAGGCTCGCTCCTCTGTGTCTGGATAAGTGTGAGGCCGATCACGTGCCGACCGCAAATCGCGGCGGGGCGGCAGCCTCGTTTCCCGAGCGGCGCGCTAAGCTGGGGGCGGGAGGAGGTCACCGATGAGCGAGCGCTACGCGTCCTTCCGCGAGTTCTACCCCCACTACCTCGGCGAGCATCGGGACGTGAACTGCCGGCGGATGCATTTCCTCGGGTCGGCGCTGGCGCTGCTGCTGCTGGCGCTGGTGCTGGCGGGCGTCCTCTCGCCCTGGTGGCTGCTCGCTGGCGCCGGTCGTCGGCTACGGCTGCGCCTGGATCGGGCACTTCGCCTTCGAGCGCAACCGCCCCGCCACCTTCCGCCATCCGCTGTGGTCCTTCCTCGGCGACTGGGTGATGTTCTGGCAGATCCTCACCGGCCGGGTGAGCATCCGCCGCTAGTCCATGAAGATGAGGTAGGCGGCGGCGACGATCAGCAGGAAGCCGGCGAGGTGGTTCCAGCGCACCGGCTCGCCGAGGTAGGAGATCGAGAACAGCGCGAACACCGAGAGCGTGATCACCTCCTGCATGCCCTTGAGCTGGGCGGCGGAGTAGACCTGGTGCCCGAGGCGGTTGGCGGGAACGGCGAGGAAGTATTCGGGCAGCGCGATCAGCCAGCTCACGAGGATCACGGGAAGCAGCGGGCGCGTCCTTGAACTTGAGGTGGCCGTACCAGGCGAAGGTCATGAAGACGTTCGAGAGGATCAGTAGCGCGATCGGCAGGACGTGGGGATTGACGAGCTGGGCGAGCGACATGGCGGCCTCCGGGCGGCGGGCGGGCGGCCGCATTCTAGGCGGCCGGTCCTCGGCGGACGGCGCTCACTCCGCGCGCCGCAGCAGCATGCAGCGGCCGTGCGCCGAGGAGCTGGCGCCGCGCCAGCCATCCCGCGGCCAGGCCGAGCGTCGAGACCGAGGGCGAGCACGCCGGCGAGGGCGTCCCAGGGCGGCGCGAAGTGCCGGAGAGTCGAAGGCGTGGCGGGCGAGCAGCTCGCCCGCGAGCAGCGCGCCGCCAGCGGCGATCAGCGCCGCGAGCAGCCCGAGCAGCCCGAACTCGGCGAGGGCGGCGAGCGCGAGCTGACGGCGGGAGGCGCCGAGGGTGCGCATCAGCGCCGCCTCCCGCCGGCGCTCGGCGCCGCTGGCGGCGAGCGCGGCGAGCATCAGGGCGAGGCCCGCGGCCAGACTCGAGGCGAGCAGGAGCTCGACCGCGCGCATGACCTGGGTCAGGGTGGCGCGAAGCCGCTCGAGCAAGGGGCCGACCTCGATCAGGCTGAGGTTGGGGAAGCGCTCGACGAGCGCTCGCAGGGCGGCGCGCCGGTCGGTCGGGCAGGTGGAAGCTCGCCACCCACTGGTGGGGCGCCTCGCGCGACGGCGGCGGGGTGAAGCAGGATGAAGAAGTTCACCCGGAAGCTGCTCCACTCCGCCTCGCGCAGGCTGGTCACGGTGAACTCGTACTCGCGGTCCGCGATCGCCACGCGGTAGCGGTCGCCGAGGCGGGTGCCGAAGATCTCGGCCCAGGTGCGCTCGACCGAGGCCTCGCCCGCGCCGCTCCCGGGTGCTCCAGAAGCGGCCGGCGAGCAGCCGGTTCGCCGGCGGGAAGCCCTCGCGCCAGGAGAGGTTGAGCGGCCCGTGGACCCAGGCGGCGGCGCGCGGGTCCGGAAAATCCTCCGGCACGCGGCGGACGGCCGTTGATCGCGAGCAGGCGGCCGGTGGCGAAGGGCTCGAGGCTGAGCGCTGCGGCACCGGCCTCGGCGAGCGCCGCCCGCACCGCGGCGGCCTGCTCGTCCTGGATGTTGAGCAGGAACCAGTTGGGGGTGTCGGGGGGCAGCGCCGCGCGCCACTGGCGAAGCAGCGCCGGCCCGATCGCGGCCAGCAGGAGCAGCCCGAAGAACGCCAGGGCCAGGGCGGCGAGCTGGGCGAGGGCGAGCGAGGGCTGGCGCGTCGAGGGCGAGCAGGCCGAGCGGCGAGCCCGCCCCGCAGGCCGCGCGCGGCGCGGCGGGCGAGGCGCAGCGCGAGCCAGCCGGCCGCGGCCGCGCTCGCGCCGAGCCCGGCCAGGCCGGCGCCGGCGAGGAGGAGGAGCCGCGGCGACTCCCACCCGGCGGCGAGGAGTAGGAGCAGGAGCGCGGCCGGTCGCCGGCGGCCGCCGGCGAGCAGCAGCGGGGCGCGCGGCAGGCCGCCGAGCTCGCGCTTGAGGATCCGCGCCGGCGGGATCCGCCCGAGGCGCGAGGAGCGGCGGGCCGGCGAAGCCGAGGAGCAGCAGCAGCGCGGTCGCCACGGCCACGAGCAGGGAGGCGGCGTCGGGCAGCGGCGGCACCGAGGCGGGAAGGAGCCCGGCGAGGGCAGCCGGCGAGCAGTCGCTCGATCCCGATCGCGAGCAGCAGTCCGGCGCCGACCGCCGGCAGGGCGGCGAGCAGGAGGCGCAGGGCGAGGGCGGCGAGCACCCGGCGGCG
Source organism: Lysobacterales bacterium (assembly GCA_033582715.1). Taxonomy (GTDB): domain Bacteria; phylum Pseudomonadota; class Gammaproteobacteria; order Xanthomonadales; family BPKI01; genus BPKI01. The sequence continues at coordinate 642,999 of JAVQZZ010000001.1, forward strand.
GGGTGGCGCCGAGGCAGCGCAGGAGCGCGACCTCGTCGAGCCGCCCGGCGGCGAATCGCGCGGCGGCGAAGGCGATGGCCGCTCCCGCGATCAGCACCGTGAGCAGGGCCGCGAGGCCGAGGAAGCGGCGCGCGCGGTCGATGGCCTCGCGGGCGAGGCGCTGGACGTCCTCGGGGCCGAGCAGGCGGTGCTCCTCGAGCCTCGGCTCCAGCCACTCGCGGAACCCCCGGACCGGACTTCTCCGTCCCCGGCCACCAGGAGCCGCCAGGCAGCGCGGCTGCCCGGCCCGAGCAGACCGGAGCCGGCGAGATCCTCGAGCCGGACGAGCAGGCGCGGGGCGAGCTGGAAGAGCTCGCCGCCGAGATCGGGCTCCGCGACCAGGACCCCGCCGATCGCCAGCGCGCGCCCGCCGAGCTCGATCCGGTCGCCGGGGGCGAGCCCGAGCGCCTCGAGCAGCCGCGCCTCGGCGTAGGCCGTGCCGGGCGGCGGGGCGCGGGCGGGGGCCGCGGCCACCCCTCCGGCCAGGCTGAGGCGGCCGCGCAGCGGATAGGCCTCGTCGACCGCCTTGACCTCGGCGAGCACGCTGCGCTCGCCGTGGAACAGCACGGTCGGGAACTGGACGATGCGGGTGGCGGCGAGGCCGCGGCGGCGCGCCTCGTCGAGCCATGCCGGAGCGACCGGCGTGCGCCCGGCGACCCCGAGGTCGCCGCCGAGCCAGGCGGCCCCGTCGGCGACGAAGGCGGCGTCGATGCGCTGGGCGAGCAGCCGCACCGCGCCCATCGCCGCAACCCCGAGGGCGAGGGCGGCGAGCAGCGGGAGGAGCCCGTCGCCGCGCAGCTCGCGCGCGAGTCCGAGACGGGCCAGCGCGAGGGCGCTCACGGCTCGGCGGCGGGATGGAGCCGGCCGCCCTCGAGCCGGAGCACCCGCCCGCAGCGCGCGGCCAGCCCGCGGTCGTGGGTGGCGAGCAGCAGGGTGGTGCCACGCTCGCGGTTGAGGCGGAGCAGCAGCTCGCCGATCCGCTCCCCGGTGCGCTCGGTCGAGGTTGCCGGTGGGCTCGTCGGCGAACAGCAGGCGCGGGCGGGTCACGAAGGCGCGCGCGATCGCCACCCGCTGCTGCTCGCCGCCGGAAAGCGTGCGCGGCAGGTGGTGGCGGCGCTCGCCCAGGCCCACCGCCTCGAGCGCCTCGAGCACCCGCGCCGGGTCGCGCTCGCCGCGCAGCTCGAGCGGCAGTGCCACGTTCTCGAGGGCGCTGAGGTGGGGCAGGAGATGGAAGGCCTGGAAGACGAAGCCGAGCTCGCGCAGCCGGAGCGCGGCCCGCTGCTCCTCGTCGAGCGTGTCCAGGCGACGGCCGCAGAGCTCGACCCGCCCGGCGCTCGGCTGGTCGAGTCCGGCGAGCAGGGCGAGCAGGGTGGTCTTGCCGGAGCCCGAGGCACCGACCACGGCCACCGTCTCGCCCGGGAACACGGCAAGCTCGAGCCGGTCCAGGATCCGGATCTCGCCCTCCGGGCCCTTCACCCACTTGCCGAGCCCGCTCGCCATGATCACGAGGAATGCGCTCGCTCATGCTCGCCGGCCTGCTCGCCCTGTCCTCCGCGCTCGCCGCGGGCGGCGCGGAGCGTAGCATCCTCGTCCTCGGTGACAGCCTCAGTGCCGCCTACGGCATCCCCGCCGAGGCGGGCTGGGTCGCCCTGCTCGCCGACCGCCTTGCGCCGCTCGGCTACCGGGTGGTCAACGCCAGCCTGAGCGGCGAGACCAGCGCCGGCGGTCGCGCCCGGCTGCCCGGGCTCCTCGCCCGCCACCGTCCCGACGGTGGTGGTCCTGCAGCTCGGCGGCAACGACGGGCTGCGGGGGCTGTCCCCCGCGGCCCTCGAGGCCAACCTCGAGGCCATGGTGAGGGCGAGCCGTGAAGCCGACGCCAAGGTGCTGCTGCTCGGGGTCGAGCTGCCGCCGAATCTCGGCGAGCCCTACCGCGAGCGGGTGCGGGCGGTCTTCCGCGGCGTCGCGGAGCGGCATCGGCTCCCCTTCCACCCCTTCTTCCTCGAGGGCGTGGCGCTGGCGCCGGGGATGATGCAGCCCGATGGGCTGCATCCCACCGCCGCCGCCCAGGCGGCGATGCTCGAGGCGGTCTGGCCGCTGCTCGAGCCCCTGCTCGCCAGCGGAGCCGGCGGCGGGCCCTGAGCCGCGGCGAGGCGGCTTCACTCCGCCCTCACTCCCTGGGCTTCACTATCGTGAAGGACTTCGCTCCGGAGCCGCCGCCATGCCCAGCCGCGACGAGCACGCGGGCCTCATCCTGCTGATCGAGGACAACCGCAACATCGCCGAGATGGTGGGGGAATACCTGGAGCGCCGCGGCTACGGCGTCGACTATGCGGCCGACGGCGTCACCGGGCTCCATCTCGCCGTGACCAACAGCTACGACGTGATCGTGCTCGACCTGATGCTCCCCGGCCTCGACGGACTCGAGCTGTGCCGCAAGCTGCGCCAGGAGGGCAAGCGGGCGACGCCGGTCCTCATGCTCACCGCCCGCGACACCCTCGACGACAAGGTGAAGGGCCTGGACGCGGGCGCCGACGACTACCTGGTCAAGCCCTTCGCGATCCAGGAGCTCGAGGCCCGCATCCGGGCGCTGATCCGGCGCGACCGCCGCCAGGTCAGCACCGAGGTGCTCAAGGTCGGCGACCTGGTGCTCGACACCGCCACGCTGCGCGTCACCCGCGCAGGGCGCGAGCTGCAGCTCTCGCCGATCGCGCTCAAGCTGCTCACCATCCTGATGCGCGAGTCGCCGCGGGTGGTCTCGCGCCGGGACATCGAGCGCGAGATCTGGGGCGACGCCCTGCCCGACTCCGACACCCTGCGCAGCCACCTCTACAACCTGCGCAAGGCGATCGACCGCCCCTTCGAGCGTCCGCTGCTGCACACGATCCACGGCGCCGGCTACCGCATCGCCGACCTCGAGGCGGAGGTGGCCGGCAGCCGGGCGGTCGCCGACTGAGCGATGGCGGCGGCCTCCGCCGAGCCGGATCGGGGGCTCAGGCGCAAGATCTGGGTCGCCTTCGTCCTGCAGGTGGTGGCGATCAGCCTCGCCACCGTGCTCGGGGTCCATGCCGCCTCGACCGTCCTCAAGGACGTGCTCATCCGCCGCGCGCTCACCGACGAGGCCGGGCACTTCTGGGGCCGTCTCGCCCGCGACCCGGGCGCCGAGCTCCCGGACACCTACAACATGAAGGGCTACCTCGAGCCGGCGCCGCCGGGCGGCGAGCCGGTGCCGGAGGAGCTCAGGAGCCTTGCGCCGGGCTTCCATGCCCTGCCGCGGGCGCTGCGGCGGGGCCCTGGTGTACGTCGAGGACGGCGTCGCCGGCCGGCTGTGGCTGGTGTTCAAGCAGGACCAGGTGGACCGGCTCGCCTTCTTCTTCGGCTTCGTGCCGCTCACCGTGGTGCTGCTGATCCTCTACCTCACCGCGTGGTTCACCTACCGGCTCTCGCGGCGCGCGGTCTCGCCGGTGATCTGGCTCGCCAACGTGGTGCGGCGCTGGGATCCGAAGCGGCCGGACCTCGAGGCGCTGCGCCCGGAGAAGCTGCCGCCCGGATCTCGACGGCGACGTCCAGGTGCTGGCGCGCGCCCTCCACGGCTTCGCGAGCCGCATCGAGGCCTTCGTCGAGCGCGAGCGCAACTTCACGCGCGACGCCAGCCACGAGCTGCGCTCGCCGCTGACCGTGGTCCGGGTCGCGGCCGACCTGATGGAGGAGGAGGGGGAGCTCGGCGACTACCAGCGGCGCGCCCTGGCCCGCATCCGTGGCGCGGTGCGGGAGATGGAGGCGCTGATCGAGGCCTTCCTGATCCTCGCCCGCGAGGACTACCGCGGGCTGCCGGAGGAGGACTTCGTGGTCAACGAGCTCGCCGCCGAGGAACTCGACAAGGTGCGGCCGCTGCTCGCGGAGAAGCCCGTGCGCCTCGAGCTCGTCGAGGAGGGGCGCTTTGCGCTCCATGCCTCGCCACGCGTGCTGAGCGTGATGCTCGGCAACCTGCTGCGCAACGCCGCGCTCTACACCGAGCGCGGGCGGATCGTGCTCCGGGTGGGCCGCGACTGGCTGGCGGTGGAAGACAGCGGCTGCGGCATGAGCGAGGAACAGCTGGCGCGGGCCTTCGACCCCTTCTACCGGGGCGGCCGCGAGGGCGTGCGCGGCCACGGCATCGGGCTGACCATCGTCAAGCGCCTCGCCGATCGCTTCGGCTGGACGGTGAGCCTGTCGAGTCGGCCGGGCGAGGGGACGGTGGCCCGGATCGAGTTTCCCGACGCCCGGCCGGCCTGAGGGGTCGGCCCGGGGCGTGGCATCATCCCCGCCCGTCGATCGTGGAGGCCGCGATGATGAGACTGGCCGTCCTGACCCTCGCCGCGCTGCTCGCCGCGCCGGCCCTCGCCGTGGCGCCGGTGGCGATCGTGGTCCACGGCGGCGCGGGGAGTTGGCAGCGGGGGAGCGCTCGCACCGGAGGAGGAAGACGCGGCGCGGTCGGATCTCGCCGCCGCCCGCGACCGCGCGCACGAGCTGCTCGCTGGCCGGTGGCAGCGCGCTCGAGGCAGTGGTGCTCGCGGTGCGCCTGCTCGAGGACTCGCCGCACTTCAACGCCGGGCGCGGCGCGGTGCTGAACGCCGAGGGCGAGCACGAGCTGGACGCGGCGGTGATGGACGGGGCGAGCGGGCGCGCTGGCGCGGTGGCGGCGCTGAAAGGGGTGAGGAATCCCGTGCTCGCGGCGCTGGCGGTGATGGAGCGGAGCGCCCACGTGCTGCTGGTCGGGCCCGGCGCCGAGGCCTTCGCCCGCGCGCAGGGGCTGGAGCCTGCGGGACCGGAATGGTTCCGCACCGAGCGGCGGATCCGCGCCTACGAGCAGGCACGGGAGCGGGCGCGGGCCGCGGGTGGCGGCACCGTGGGGGCGGTGGCCCTCGACCGCGCCGGACGGCTCGCCGCCGCCACCTCGACCGGCGGGCATGACCCTCAAGCTTCCCGGCCGGGTCGGCGACGCGCCGCTGATCGGCGCGGGCACCTGGGCCGACCGCGACTGCGCGGTCTCGGCCACCGGGCACGGCGAGTACTTCATCCGCGCCACCGCGGCCCGCGTGATCTGCCTGCGGCGCGCCTGGCGGGGGGAGGGACCTGCGCGAGGCCGCCGAAGCGGTGCTGGCCGAGATCCGCGCGCTCGGCGGCGAGGGCGGGGTGATCGCCATCGACCGCGAGGGGCGGATCGCGGCACCCTTCACCAGCGCCGGCATGGCGCGGGCCTGGCGCGGTCCGGAAAGCGAGTTCCTCGGGCTCTACGCCGACGAGAGCCGCCGGCCCCTGAGACGGCTCAGCGCAGCCGGAAGCGCGATCCAGAGCAGGTTCTCGCCGCGGTTGCGGCCGGCGGTGTTGGCGTTGGACAGGTGCCGGATCCCGATCGTGAGACGCCCGAGCCGCCAGCCGAGGCCGGTCATGAACTGGTGATGCGAGGACAGGGCCTCGCTGCGCCGGTCGACCACCGCGATCCCGCTGCTGAGGAAGAAGCGGCCGTGGCTGAAGCGGCGGCCGACGGCGAGGAAGCGGGTGGAGGGCGTGCGCAGGGCGCGCGCACGGCGGGGGGCGATCCAGCCCGCCGAGAGCTCCCACGGATGCCGCCCCTCGCTGAGCAGGAGCAGCGCCGCGCTCCGGCTCCGGACGCCGTCGATCTCGTCGACCGGCCCGGCGCCCAGCTCGAGCTGCCAGGCCGAGGCATGGGAGGCGCCAAGCAGGAGCACCGCGCCGAGGAGGCGCGCCACGCGGCACCGGGCCTGTCCCGGGATCGGACGCTTTGGCATGATGGGATTTTCCTTCATCGCCGCCGCCTATGCTGATCTTCGACCTCTCCCGGCCGGGACGCAGCGCCCGCGCCCAGCTCGTCGAGGACGCGCCCATGCCGGAGGATCTCCCGGCCGAGCTCCGCCGCGAGACGCCGCCGGCCCTCCCGGAGTGCTCCGAGCTCGACGTCGTGCGCCACTACACCCGGCTCAGCCGAGCGAAACTTCTCGATCGACACCCACTTCTACCCGCTCGGCTCCTGCACCATGAAGTACAACCCGCGGGCGGCCAACGCGCTGGCGATGCTGCCGGGCTTCCTCGAGCGGCATCCCTACGCCCCCGAGGCGCTGAGCCAGGGCTTCCTCGCCTGCATGTGGGAGCTGCAGCAGATCCTGGCCGAGGTCACCGGCATGCGCGGCGGGGTTTCGCTCACGCCGATGGCCGGCGCCCAGGGCGAGCTCGCCGGGGTGGCGATGATCATGGCCTACCATCGCCATCGCGGCGACCGCGAGCGCCGGGAGATCATCGTCCCGGACGCGGCCCACGGCACCAACCCGGCCACCGCGGTGATGTGCGGCTGCGAGGTGCGCGAGATCCCGACCGGACCGGACGGCGACGTCGACCTCGAGGCGCTGCGCCGCGTGCTCGGGCCGCGCACCGCCGGGATCATGCTCACCAACCCGAGCACGCTCGGCGTCTTCGAGCGGCGGATCGAGGAGATCGCGCGCCTGGTCCACGAGGCCGGGGGGCTGCTCTACTACGACGGCGCGAACCTCAACGCCATCCTCGGCAAGGTGCGGCCGGGCGACATGGGCTTCGACGCCATCCACATGAACCTCCACAAGACCTTCTCCACGCCCCACGGCGGCGGGGGGCCGGGAGCCGGCGCGGTGGGGGTCTCGGAGCGGCTCGCGCCCTTCCTCCCGATCCCCCTCGTCGAGCGCCAGCCGGACGGCCGCTTCCGCTTCCTGCGCAAGAAGGACCGGCCGCTCAGCATCGGCCGGCTCTCCGCCTTCGCGGGCAACGCGGGCGTGCTGCTCCGCGCCTTCGTCTACGCGCGGATGCTCGGCCGCGAGGGCATGCCGCGGGTGGCCGAGTTCGCCACCCTCAACGCGAACTACCTCGCGCGGCGGCTCGCCGAGAAGGGCTTCCAGCTCGCCTACCCCGAACCGGCGCGCGAGCCACGAGTTCATCCTCACGCTCGCGCCGCAGAAGAAGGCCCGCGGCGTCACGGCCCTGGACTTCTCCAAGGCGCTGCTCGACCGCGGCATCCACGCCCCGACCAACTACTTTCCCGCTGCTGGTCCCGGAGTGCCTGCTGATCGAGCCCACCGAGACCGAGAGCAAGGCCACCCTCGACCATTTCGCCGAGGTGATGGGCGAGCTGCTCGCCCTCGCCGAGCGCGATCCCGAGGCGCTGTCGCCGCGCTCCCGAGCGCACCCCGGTGCGGCGCCTCGACGAGGTGCGGGCGGCGCGCGAGCTCGATCTCGCCTGGCGGCCGCGGAGCTGAGCGGCGATGCCCGACGGGCGCACCGGCCCCTGGCCGCGCGGTCCGCGGGAGGTGTGGCGGGCGCTGCGCTGTTCGCTCGCGGGTCTCGCCGCGGCCTGGCGGCACGAGTCCTCGTTCCGGCTCGAGGTGTGGCTGCTGCTGCCGCTCCTGCCGCTCGCCCTCTGGCTCGGGGAGGATGGCGTGGAGCGCGCCCTGCTGCTCGGCAGCCTGCTGCTGGTGCTCGCCGCCGAGCTGCTCAACTCGGCGCTCGAGACCGTGCTCGAGCGCATCGGCCCCGAGCGCCACGAGCTCGCCGGCCGCGCCAAGGACATGGGCTCGGCCGCGGTCTTCGTGCTCATGCTCAACGCGCTCGCGGTGTGGCTGCTCGTGCTCGCCTGAGCGTCGTCTTCTGCTAACTTCGCCGCCCATGAGCGCGGTCGAATATCCGGTGCTGGCGCTGCGACGGGGCGAGGAGCGGCGGGTCCGCGCCGGGCACCCGTGGATCTTCTCGAACGAGGTCGACGTCGAGCGCACGCCGCTCAGCGGCTTCGAGCCCGGCGAGGCGGTCGCGGTCTGCGACGCGGACGGCGAGGTGATCGGGCTCGGCTACGCCAACCCCAACAGCCTGATCTGCGCGCGGCTGATGGTCCGTGGCGCGCGCCGGCCCCTCGACCGCGCGCTCATCGCCGAGCGCCTCGCCCGCGCCCTGGCCCTGCGCGAGCGGGTCTTCGCCGCGCCCTACTACCGCCTGGTCCACGGCGAGGCCGACGGCCTGCCCGGGCTGGTCCTCGACCGCTTCGGGGAGGTACTGGTGGGCCAGATCGGCACCGCCGGCATGGAGCGGCTGCGGCCGGAGCTCGAGGCCGCGCTGGTCGAGCTGCTCCGCCCGCGGGCGCTGCTGTGGAAGAACGACAGCGGGGTGCGGGCGCTCGAGGGATTGCCCGAGCGCGTCGAGCTGGCCTTCGGCACCCTGCCCAGTCCGCTGCTCGTCGAGGAGCACGGGCTGTGCTTCGCCATCGACCCCGAGCGCGGGCAGAAGACCGGCTGGTACTACGACCAGCGCGACAATCGGCGGCGGCTCGCGCAGCTGGTGGAGGGCTGCCGGGTCCTCGACCTCTTCAGCTACGTCGGTGCCTGGGGGCTGGTTGCGGCGCGCCACGGGGCCCGCCAGGTGCTGTGCCTCGACGACTCGGCCTACGCCGTGGAGGCCGCGATCGACAACGCCCTGCGCAACGGTCTCGCCGGCGTGGTCGCGGCCGAGCGGGCGGAGGCCTTCGAGGCGCTGAGGACGCTGCGCGCCGAGCGCCAGCGCTTCGACGTGGTGATCCTCGATCCGCCCGCGTTCATCAAGCGGCGCAAGGACTTCCGCGAGGGCGCGCTGGCCTACCGGCGGCTCAACGAGCTCGCGCTGCAGGTGCTCGCCCCCGGCGGCATCCTCGTGAGCTGCTCCTGCTCCTTCCACTTCAAGCGCGCCGACCTGCTCGCGGCGCTGCACCAGGCGGCGCGCCACGTCGACCGGCACGTACGGGTGCTGGCTCAGCTGCAGCAGGACCTCGACCACCCGGTGCATCCGGCGATCGAGGAGAGCGACTATCTCAAGGGCTACCTCTGCCACGTGGCCCTTCCCTGAGCGCGCGCCGCCGATGAGCCGCCCCTGGCTGCACGATCTCGATCCGGTGGCGCTCGACCTCGGCCCGGTGGCGATCCACTGGTACGGGATCATGTACGTGCTCGGCTTCCTCGCCGCCTGGTGGCTGGGACGGCGGCGGCTGGCGACGCGGCGACTGGCCGGAGCTCGACCGCGCCCGCTTCGAGGATCTGCTGTTCTGGGGCATGGTCGGGGTGCTGGCGGGCGGCCGCCTCGGCTACCTGCTGTTCTACGTCCCCGGCGAGTTCCTCCGCGATCCGCTGATGCTCCTCCGCATCCAGGAGGGCGGAATGAGCTTCCACGGCGGGCTGCTCGGGGTGATCCTCGCCGTGGCGCTGTGGGCGCGGCGGCAGGGACTGCGCCTCTTCGACGTGCTCGACTTCGTCGCTCCGCTGGTGCCGCCCGGCCTCGCCCTCGGCCGGCTCGGGAACTTCATCGGCGGCGAGCTGTGGGGACGGCCCACCGCGCTGCCCTGGGGCGTGGTCTTTCCGCGCGCGCTGGGCCTCGACCGGGAGCAGGCGCGCAGCCTCTGGGAGCAGGGACTGCTCGACGCCGCCGGCGCGTCATCCCGTCGCAGCTCTATCAGGCCGCGCTCGAGGGGCTCCTGCTCTTCGTCGTGCTGTGGCTGTTCGCACGGCGGCGCCGGCCGCGCTACGCGGTCTCGGGCCTGTTCGCGCTGCTCTACGGCCTGTTCCGCTTCGCGGTCGAGCTGCTGCGCGAGCCCGACGCCCACCTCGGCTACCTGGCCTTCGGCTGGCTGACCATGGGCCAGCTGCTCTCGCTGCCGATGATCGCGACGGGAGCGGTGCTGCTCTGGCTCGCATACCGACCCCGGCGAGCGAGCTGAGCCATGCCCTTCGAGCTGCCACGTCCGGACGCGCACGCCTCGCCGGGGCGGCTGGCCGCCCTAGGGCCGGCCTCGCGGCCGCCGGGCGAGCTCGCCGCCCGCGGCTTCTCCCTGGGTCCGCTGAGCGTGGCGATCGTCGCCGCGCTGGTGCTGGGCGGCGCGCTCAGCCTGTTCGCGCTGGGCGCGCTCCGCGCGACCGCCGAGGCGCTGCGCGCGGCGGCCCTCGCCGCCGGGCTGCGCGAGGGGCTGGACGCGGCGGTGCAGGCCTCGCGCCGTGGCGAACCGCTCTGCGCCCCCGCGGACGCCGGCGGGCGCTGCGCGATGGCGATCGCGCGTCCGGGACTGCGGGTCGAGGTGGCCCCCGGGGAGGCGGGCGAGGGGCTGCGCCGCATCGTGCTGCGGGTCGGGCAGGGTGATCGCGAGGCGCGCGTCGAGCTGGCGATGGCCCGGCTCGAGCCGGCGCCATGAGGCTCCGCGGGGCGCTGCTCCTCGGCCTGCTCGCCCTCGGCCTGCTGGGGGCGCTGCTGCTGCCGCTGCGGCCGGTGCTGCGGGAGGCGGCGGAGAGCGAGGCGCTGCTCGAGTCGCTGCTCGCGGCCCACCGCCCGCGCGAGGCGCTGGCCCTGCTCGCGGCGCTGCTCGCCGCCCGTCCCGAGTGGGTCCCCCGTCCGGCCGAGCCGCCGCCGGCGCCGTGGCGCCCCTGCGACGGCCGCTGGCCCTGCGAGGCGGAGGGGGCGGCCTGGCGGGTGCTGCGGCCGGAGCCGCCCGTCCTGCCGGGGGTGGAGGCGGCGCTGCTGCTGTGCGCGCCGGCCGCCGCGAGCTGTGGCTCGCGGCTGCCGGTGGTGCGGCTTCGCGCCCGCTCGCCCGCCGGCGAGGCCGAGCTCGCCCTCGCGCTGTGGCGGGCGCCGCGGCTCTCCCCCATGGGCGGGCCGTGGCTCGCCGAGGCTGCGAGCGGCGAGGGGGACGAGCCGGGCTGCGATCCGAGCGGGCGGATCCTCGGCCTGCGCGACGCCGCCACCGCCTGCCCGGCGGCGCCCGATGATGGCGATGCGGCCGTGCTGGCGGCCCTCGCCGCGCCCCTCGCGGGCGCAGGCGAGGGCTGTCCGCGCCCGGATCCCGCCGCCCTCCTGCTCCATCTCCGCGGCGGGTGGCCGCCGGGCTGCCGCGGCGAGCTTGGGATCGGCAGCGCCGAGCGGCCGGTGGTGCTGGTGCTCGACGGCCCGGTGACGATCCCCGCGGACGCGGCGCTGGCGGTGCACGGGGTGCTCCTCGCGCGCCGGACGGGCGCGGGCGGCCCGGCCCTCACCATCGCCGGCCGGCTCGCGGTCACGGGGCTGCTCGCGGCCGAGGGACTCGAGCTGCGGGGCGAGCTCGCGCTCGATCCCGATGCCGCCGTGCTCGACCGCCTCGGCTCGCGGGTGCTGCGGCTCCCCGCGGAGCGCGGCGATGGACGCTGAGCGCAGGCGCTTCGGGCCGGTCGAGGCGCTGGCCGGGCTGCTCCTGCTCGCGCTCGCGCTGCTGCTCGCCGCCGCGGCGCAGGTGCGGCTGCGCTGGCTCGCCGAGGACGCGCTGGCGCGCACCCTGGCCACGGCCTGGCTGGTGTCCAGGGTCGAGGAGCAGCGGGCGCGCCCCTACGGCGAGCCTCCGCCGCCCGCCGCGCCCGCGCTCGAGTCGCTGGTCGCCGAGGCCGGCCTGCGCGGCGCGCGCTATGCGGCGCGGGCAGCGCTCCGCCTCTGCCCCACGGATCCCTGCCCGGCGCTCGCCGACTTCCCCAGCCTCGAGTGGCCGCCGCCGGCGGGCCTCGAGGATCGCCCGCAGTGGACCGAGATCGTCTTCCGGCTCGACATCGAGCTGCCCTCGGGGCGGCGCGAGCGGCTGCTGGCGACGCTGCGACGGGGTCCGCTCGATCACCGAGCGCGAGACTCGGCGGCGGTGGCGCGGGCCGAGGGCGGGCGGTCACAATAGGCGGCATTTCCAGGGGAGCGAGCGAGGCGCTCATGGCGGCTCTGCAAGAGGTGCGCGTGCCCGACATCGGCGATTTCCGCGACGTGCCGGTGATCGAGATCCTGGTCGCCGAGGGCCAGAGCGTGGCGCGGGACCAGGGGCTGGTCACCCTCGAGTCGGAGAAGGCGACGATGGAGGTGCCCTCGCCCTTCGCGGGCGTGGTCCGGGCGCTCAAGGTGCGGCTCGGGGAGACGGTGAGCGAGGGGCACCTGATCGCGCTGATCGAGCCGCTCGAGGAGGGGGCGACGAACGCCGCGCCCCAGGCCGCCCCCGCCCCCGCCGTCGCGCCCCCGCCCCCGCCGCCGGCCGAGGCGGTTGCGGCCCCCGCCGCCGTCCCGGCCCCGCCCCCGCCGCCCGCCGAGGCGGCTCCGGCCACCGCCGCCGCGGCACCGGCGCCGCCCTTCGCGGCGGAGGCGCTGCTGCCCGGCGGTGCGCCCTACGCCAGTCCGGCGGTGCGCGCCTTCGCCCGCAGCCTCGGGGTGGACCTCCGCCAGGTCCGCGGCAGCGGCCGCAAGGGTCGGATCCTGCGCGAGGACGTCGAGGCCTTCGTGCGCGGCGTGATGCAGGGTGCGCGGCAGCCGCCCGCCGCCCCTGCGGCCGAGACGGGAGGGCTGCGCCTGCTCCCCTGGCCGAAGGTCGACTTCGCCAAGTACGGCCCGGTCGAGACCAGGCCGCTGTCGCGCATCCGGCGGATCTCGGGGGCGAACCTCGCCCGCAACTGGGCGATGATCCCGCACGTCACCCAGCACGACGAGGCGGACATCACCGAGCTCGAGGCGTTCCGCCGGCGCCTCGCCGAGGAGCACAAGGAGCTCAGGATCACCCCCCTCGTGTTCCTGATCAAGGCCTGCGTCGCGGCGCTCAAGGCCTTCCCGCACTTCAACGCCTCGCTCGACGAGAGCGGCGAGAACCTGGTGCTGAAGCGCTACTACCACATCGGGGTGGCCGTGGACACGCCCGAGGGGCTCGTGGTGCCGGTGCTGCGCGACTGCGACCGCAAGGGCCTGCTCGAGCTCGCCCGCGAGCTCGGCGAGCTCTCGGCCAAGGCCCGCGCGGGCAAGCTCACGCCGGCGGAGCTCGCCGGCGGCTGCTTCTCGATCAGCTCCCTCGGCGGCATCGGCGGCACCGGCCTTCACCCCGATCGTGAATGCCCCCGAGGTGGCGATCCTCGGCGTCTCGCGCAGCAGCCACCGGCCGGTCTGGGACGGGGAGCGCTTCGTCCCCCGGCTGATGCTTCCCCTGTCGCTGTCCTACGACCACCGCGTGATCGACGGGGCGGACGCGGCCCGCTTCACCGGCTTCCTCGCGCGGGTGCTCGGCGACCTGAGACGGCTGCTGCTGTGAGCCTCGCCCGGGAGCGGACGCGGATCGCGGCGGTGCAGTACCGGCAGGAACCGGTGCCGGGCCTCGACGCCCTCGCCGCGCGGCTGGAGGCGGCGGCGCGGCTGGCCGCCGAGGCCGGTGCCGAGCTGATGCTGCTCCCCGAGCTCTTCACCCTGCAGCTGCTCTCGGCGGTGCCCGGGCTGCCGCGCGATCGCGCCCTCGAGCTGCTCACCGCCAGCAGCGATGCCCTCGCCGCGCTGTTCCGCGAGCTCGCCAGGCGCCACCGGCTGTGGCTGGTCGGCGGCAGCCATCTGCAGGACACCCCTGCCGGCGTGCGCAACCGCTGCCTGGTGGCGGCTCCCGACGGCCGGCTCTTCGCCCAAGACAAGCTGCATCTCACCCCCGAGGAGCGCGAACGCTGGGGGGCTGGCGGCGGCGATCGGCTGGCCTGCTTCGACGCCGGCTTCGCCCGCTTCGGGGTGCTGATCTGCTACGACTGCGAGTTTCCCGAGGCGGCGCGGGCGCTGGCCGAGGCCGACTGCCGCCTCCTGCTCGTGCCCTTCGCCACCGAGGACCGCGCCGGCTACCTCAGGGTGCGCCTCTGCGCGGCCGCGCGGGCGGTGGAGAACCAGTGCTACGTGGCGCTGGCGGGCAACGTCGGCCGGCTCGAGGGCGTGGCGGGCTTCGAGCAGCACTACGCCCGGAGCGCGGTGCTCGCCCCCTCCGACCTCGGCTTCCCGCCGGAGGGCGTGCTCGCCGAGGCCGAGCCCGGCGAGGCCAGGGTGCTGGTCGCCGAGCTCGACTGGGCGCTGCTCGAGCGCGCGCGCCGCGGCGGCACCGTGCGCCAGCTCGCCGACCGCCGCCGCGACCTGTTCCCGCCGCCGCTCCCCGCCCCCCTCGCGGCAACGATGGAGCTCTGAGCCATGCCCCAGCGCATCGAAGTGACCGTCCCCGATCTCGGCGACTTCCGCGACGTGCCGGTGATCGAGATCCTGGTCGCACCCGGCGAGCGGGTGCGCAAGGACCAGGGCCTGCTCACCCTGGAGTCGGAGAAGGCGACGATGGAGGTGCCCTCGCCGGTGGCTGGGGTCCTGCGCGAGCTCAAGGTCCGGGTCGGGGACCGGGTCTCGGAGGGCAGCCCGATCGCGGTCGATCGAGAGCGAGGAGCCCGCGCTCGCCGCCGCCGAGGGGGCGACGGCCGGGACCGCGGGTGGCGCGCCGCCGCCTCGCGAAGCGACGACCGGAGGACCATGGGCGGAGGCGCCGACCCGGCCCCCGCCCGGCGCGCCGCCGCCTCCGGCGGCGCCCGTACCGGCGGGAGCGGCGGCGAGGGCGGCCGACGTCAGCTGCGAGGTCGTGGTGATCGGTGCCGGACCCGGGGGCTACACCGCGGCCTTCCGCGCCGCCGACCTCGGGGCGCGGGTGCTGCTGGTCGAGCGCTATCCGGAGCTCGGCGGGGTGTGCCTCAACGTCGGCTGCATCCCGTCGAAGGCGCTGCTCCATGCGGCGCGGCTGATCGATGAGGTCGGCTGCCTTTGCCGAGCACGGCATTCGCTTCGGCGCCCCCGCGATCGACCTCGAGCGGCTGCGCGCGTTCAAGGACGGGGTGGTCGCGCAGCTCAACCGCGGGCTCGCCGGGATGGCGAAGCAGCGCCGGGTCGAGCGCCTCACCGGCACCGCGCGCTTCGCCGATCCCCAACCATCTCGAGGTCGAGACCGCGGAGGGCACGAGGATCGTGCGCTTCGAGCGGGCGATCATCGCCGTCGGCTCGCGGGCGGTGAAGCTACCGATCCTCCCCTGGGGCGACCCTCGGGTGATGGACTCCACCGACGCGCTCAGGCTCGAGGCGATCCCGCGGCGCCTGCTGGTGGTCGGCGGCGGCATCATCGGCCTTGAGATGGCCTGCGTGTACGCGGCGCTCGGCAGCGAGATCACCGTGGTCGAGCTGCTCGAGCAGCTGATGCCGGGCACCGATCCCGACCTGGTGCGGCCGCTCCACGAGCGCATCCGCCGCCGCTACGGCGCGATCCATCTCCGCACCCGCGTGGTCGCCGCCGAGGCCGTGGCCGAGGGCATCCGCGTGCGCCTCGAAGGGGAGGGCGCGCCGGCGGAGGCGGTCTTCGACCGGGTGCTGGTGGCGGTGGGTCGCACGCCCGAACGGCCGCGCGCATCGCCCCCGAGCGCGCCGGGATCGCGCTGGACGAGCGCGGCTTCATTCCCGTCGACCGGCAGCTGCGCACCCGGGTCCCGCACATCTTCGCCATCGGCGATGCGGTCGGTCCGCCGATGCTCGCCCACAAGGCCACCCACGAGGGCAAGGTCGCCGCCGAGGTGGCCTGCGGCCAGAAGAGCGAGTTCGTGGCGCGGGTGATCCCCTCGGTCGCCTACACCGACCCGGAGGTGGCCTGGGTCGGCGTCACCGAGAGCGAGGCGAAGGCGAAGGGGCTCAAGGTCGGCGTCGGCAGGTTCCCGCTCGCGGCCTCGGGCCGCGCGATCGGCATCGGCCGCACCGAGGGCTTCACCAAGCTGCTCTTCGATCCGGAGAGCCATCGCCTGCTCGGCGGCGGCATCGTCGGGCCGAACGCGGGCGACCTGATCGCCGAGGTGGCGCTCGCCATCGAGATGGGCGCGGAGGCGGCCGACGTTGGGCTCACCATCCATCCGCACCCGACGCTTTCGGAGTCGGTGGCGATGGCGGCCGAGGTCTTCGAGGGGACGGTGACCGACCTCTACCTCCCGCGGCGCGGCTGAGGGCCCGGCACCGGCGACGAGCCGGCGGCCTGGTCTAGGATGGGCGCCCCCAGGCGGCGCTGCGGCGATCGATGCTGCTCTCCCTGCTCCTCTTCGTCTGCGGTCTGCTGGTGCTGGTGGTCGGCGCCGAGCTGTTCCTGCGCGGCGCGGTCGCGGTCGGCTTCCGGCTCGGCATGAGCCCGTTCATGATCGGGGTGGTGATCGTCGGCTTCGGCACCTCCGCGCCGGAGCTCGCGGTCAACGTCTCGGCGGCGCTCAAGGGCTCGACCGACATGGCGCTCGGCAACGTGGTCGGGAGCAACATCGCCAACGTCGGTCTGATCCTTGGCCTGTCGGCACTGCTCCGCCCGCTTGCGGTGCAGATGCGGCTGCTGCGCATCGAGACGCCGGTGATGATCCTGGCCTCGCTGCTGCTGTGGTGGCTGTGCTTCGACGGCGGGGTGGGGCGGGTCGAGGGGGCGCTGCTGCTCGCGGGCTTCGCGGCGATGAGCGTGGTGATCGGGATCAAGGCGGGCGACGAGCCCGAAGAGGTGCGCTCGGAGCTCTCCGCCAACCCGGCGATGGCGCGCGGTCTGCCGCTCGGGCTGCTGCTGCTCGCTGCAGGCCTCGCGGCGCTGATCGGCGGCGCGGAGCTGATGGTGAGCGCGGCCATCGCGCTCGCGCGCGCCGTCGGGGTGAGCGAGCTGCTGATCGGTCTCACCATCGTCGCCGTCGGCACCTCGCTGCCCGAGCTCGCCTCGTCGCTGGTCGCCGCCTGGCGCGGCTTCAACGACGTGGTGCTCGGCAACATCATCGGCTCCAACCTGTTCAACATCCTCCTGATCCTCGGCGTCACCGCCCTGATCCGGCCCCTGCCGGCGCCGGCCGAGATGGTCTACCAGCAGCTTCCGGTGATGGTCGGCTTCGCGGTCGCGCTGTGGGTGATGATGGCGCGGCGCGTCGCGCGTCAGCCGCCGCAGCGGGGCTGGTGCTGATCGCCGGCTACTCTCGGCTTCGCGCTCTGGCAGGCTGTCGCTCGCCAGCGGGGCTTGAGCGGCGGCGCCTGCGCCCGCACACTGGAGCGCGGAAGCCGGCCGGACGGTCGCTGCGCGCGCGAGCGCGGGGAGGAAAGTCCGGGCTCCACAGGGCAGGGTGCCAGGTAACGCCTGGGCGGCGCGAGCCGACGGAAAGTGCCACAGAGAACAGACCGCCGATGGCCCGCGAGGGCTCAGGCAAGGGTGAAAAGGTGCGGTAAGAGCGCACCGCGCGGGTGGCAACACGCCGCGGCACGGTAAACCCCACCCGGAGCAAGACCGAATAGGGACGCCATGGCGTGGCCCGCGCCGCGTCCGGGTAGGTCGCTCGAGCCCTGCGGCGACGCAGGGCCCAGATGAATGACCGTCGAGAAACAGAACCCGGCTTACGAGCCGGCTTCCGCCCCTCGACCGCGGCGACCTCGTCGGACGTCGAAAGCGTGAAGTCGGTGCGGCCCGGAAGCGAGGCGCTATGATGGCGCCTCCGGGAGCGCAGCGCCGATGGCGGTCGCCGACATCCCCGAGTTCCCTGGCTACGAGGTCCTGCGCGAGCTCGGCGTGGGCGGGATGTCGCGCGTGTTCCTCGCCCGCCAGAAGTCGCTCGGCCGTCTGGTCGCGATCAAGCTGATGCGGGCCACCGGCGACGACCGCGAGCAGGTCGAGAAGCGCTTCCTTCAGGAGGGCCGGACGATGGCCCGCCTGCCGCACCGCAACATCGCGGCGATCTACGACATCGTCCAGCGGCCGGACGCGACCTACATCGCGATGGAGTTCCTCGAGGGCGGCACCCTGAGCGACCGGATGCGCGGGGGGCTCTCGCTCGCCGAGGCGGTGTCGATCACCGTGCAGCTGGCCCAGGCGCTGCAGTTCGCCCACGACCACGGGGTGATCCACCGCGACCTCAAGCCGAGCAACGTGATGTTCCGCGATCCCCAGACGCCGGTGCTCACCGACTTCGGGATCGCCCGTCAGCGCGACGTCGAGGCGCTCAGGCTCACCCAGACCGGGATGCTGATCGGCACCCCGACCTACATGAGCCCGGAGCAGATCAACGGCCACGAGGTCGACGGCCGCTCCGACCTCTACAGCCTCGGGGTGATGTTCTACGAGCTGCTCACCGGGCAGCCGCCCTTCCGCGGCGACACGCCGGTGAGCGTGCTCATGGCCCACCTCACCCAGAAGCCCCCGCCGCTGCCGGAGCGCTTCGCGGCCTTCCAGCCGGTCATCGACCGCTGCCTCGCGAAGCAGCCCGACGAGCGCTACTCCAGCGTGCGCGAGTTCGTGCGGGCGCTGAAGAGCATCGTGCTCAACTCGCAGACGCTGATGGCGACCCTCGCGGCCGATCCGGATCTCACCGCCTCGGAGCAGCTGAGGGCGCTCGGCTTCTCGATCAGCCATCCCGCGATCACCGACGTCGAGCGGGCGGCGGCCGACGCCAAGCGCGCGGTGCGCGGCGGCGGGGCGGCGCCCTGGTGGCGCCGGCTGGCGGGCCGCGGCGGCTGGATCGCGGGCGGCGCGCTGGTGGCGGGGCTGGCCGGGCTCGGCCTGTGGTGGCTGCTGCGAGGCGGCGGTCTCGCTCCCGAGGTGCTGGCCCTGGTCGAGCGCGCGATCGCACGGGCGGACCAGTGGATCGCGGAGGGCCGGCTGGTCGAGCCTGCGGAGCAGAACGCCCTCGCCGAGCTCGAGACCGTCGCCCGCCTCGCGCCCGATCACCCGGCGCTCGCCGAGCGCCGCGCGCGGATCGCGGAGCTGCTCGGGCAGCGGGTGCGCGCGCTCGCCGGGGCGGGAGAGACCGAGCGCGCGGAGATGCTGCTCCAGCGCCTCGCCAGCCTCGAGCCCGCGGCCGAGCTGCTCGCCTCCCTGCGTCAGGCGATCGCCGAGGGCAGGGAGCGCGCGGCGCGGGAGCGCCGCTACCTCGAGCATCTGGGCGAGGCGGAGGAGGCGCTCGCGCTCCGCGATCTCGACGGCGCGCTCGCGGGCATCGCCGAAGCCATGCGACTGCTGCCCGAGGATCCGCGCGCGCCGGCGCTGCTGGAGCAGGCCGCGAGGCAGGCGCTCGTCCCGGTCGAGGAGGCGATCGCCGCCGGCGACGAGGCGGCGGCGCTCGGCCGGCTTGAGGCGGCGCGCGCTCCGGTCGTCGAGTCCCGGACCTACCGCGAGCTGGCGGAACGGCTGCGGGCGGCGCGGGAGGCGAGGTCGCGGGCCGAGCGGGTGGCCGGTCTGGTCGAGCAGCTGCGCCGGCAGATCGCGGCGGGGCGGTGGCGGGAGCCGGCGGAGGATGCCGCGGTCACCACCCTGGTCGAGCTCCGCCGGCTCGGGCTGGACTCCGATCCGGCGATCGCGCCGCTCGTGGCACAGGTCGCGACCGCGCTCGCCCGCGAGGCGGAGACCGCTTTTCGCCGCGGAGAGGCGGAGCGCGCGCTGCTGGCCGCGCTTCACGCGCTGCGTCTGCGGCCCGGCGACCGCGCCCTGCGCGCGCTCGAGGCGCGCATCGAGGGCAGCCTCGGCAGCGGGCGCGCCCGGGTCCTGCGCTCGCTGGAGGATGCGCGGCTCGCGCTCGCCGAGGGGCGTCTGCTGAGCCCCGAGTTCGAGAGCGCCCGCTTCTACCTGCGCAGCGTGCTGCTGATCGATCCCGGCAATGCCGAGGCCGAAGGTCTGCTGCGCGAGCTCCCGCAGCGGGTGTCCCGCGAGGCCGAGGAGGCCCTGGCGCGCGGGGACCTCGAGCGGGCGCGCGCGCTCGCCGCCGACGTGCGCCGCGTCTTCCCCGACCGGCTCGGCGAGTTTCCCTTCGTCGCCGAGGTGGCGCGGCTGAGCGAGGAGCGCAGCCGGCGCGAGGCCCTGTTCGGGCGGATCGCCGCGCTGGAGGCGCTGCTGGCATCGCCGCGGCTGAGCACGGCCGAGCTCGCGTCGCGCATCGAGGATGACCTGCGCGTCCTGCGCGAGACCCCGCCCGAGAGCGAGCGTCGCCGGCTGGAGCGGGTGCTGCTGCTGGTGCTGCGCCGGGCGCTGGCCGAGGACGGGGACCCGGAGGGCGCCGCCCGGCTCGCGGAGGCGCTGCGCCGCGCGGGGGACGGCGATCCCCTGCTGCTCGACTACGCCGCGCGCTTCCTCGCCCGCGGGCGGGAGCCGGCCGGCTCTGGCTGAGGGAATCCGCCGCCGGGCTCAGGGGGGTCCGAGGGGCAGCCCCAGGCCGACCAGCAGCAGCGCGTGGCCCTCGTCTCCGGGACGTCCCTCCTCGAGGCGGTAGCGGAGCTCGAGCGCCAGGTCGAGGCGCTGCGGCAGCGAGCTCCCAGCGCCCGCCGATCCCGGCGCTGGCCACCCAGCCGGCGGGGCGGCCGGCGCCGGTCGCGCGGCCGAGGCCGAGCTCGAGGGACGGGCGCCACAGCGGTTCCGGGTTGATCGCGATCCAGCGCAGCGCGAGCGTGCGACGCCGGCCGCCGGGATCCTCCTCCAGCCCGAGCAGCTCGAGGCCGAGCGCGTGCTCCGGGCTCCGCTGCCAGCGCAGGGCCAGCGCGCCACCTCGCGTCTCGCGGTCCTCGGCGACGGCGGCGAGCAGCGCGATCTCGAACGGTGCCGGCCCCGCCCGCGGGCCGGCGGCCGCACAGAGCAGCAGGAGGGCGAGGACCCGGCTCATGGGGGCGTCCGCGGGGCAGGCTCCGCCCGGGCGAGGCGGCTCGCCCACAGGGCGGTGGCGGTGAGCGCGAGCCCGCAGCCGAGCGCGACCCAGGCGATGCCCGCGGCGCCGGCCCCGGCGAGGGTGAGCCCCTTGTGCAGCCAGGCGAAGCTGAGATCGCCCCCGCGGTAGACCACGGTGTCGATGAAGTTCTTGGTCTTGTAGCGGACGATCCGGTCGACGCGGGTGAACAGGCTCTCGCGCGCCGGCTGGAGCAGGGCGAAGTTGCCGCTGCGGGCCACGATCTGGGCGAGCGCGAGCAGCAGCGCGACGCCCGGCACCAGCGCGAGGGCGAGCAGGGCGAGGCAGAGCGCCGAGGTCGGCAGCACGAGCAGGGGACCCGCCCCGAGCCGGGTGAGGAGTCGCCGCGTGAGCAGAAGCTGCACGCTCACCGTGATCACGTTGATCGCGAAGTCGATGCGCGCGTACCAGGCGGTGCGGTCGGCGGCGTCGGGGAAGGCGCGGCGGGTGTAGGCCGCCATCTCGTTGTAGAGCAGGGTGCCGACCGCCACGCCGAGGAACATGAGCAGCGCGAGGGCGAGCAGGAATCGCGAGCGCCCGATGCGCCAGGCACCCTCGAGGATCCCGCCGCCGATGGCCTCGCGGTCGCGGTCCGGCAGCCCCCCGCGCCGCTCGCGGGCGCGCGCCCAGGGGATGAGCCGGGAGATCGCGAGCAGGCAGACCCCGATCAGGGCGGCGGCGACCAGCAGCAGCGACGGCACGCCGATCCGGGTCACGAGCCACTGGGTGAGCAGCGGCCCGACCAGGGCGCCGAGGGTGCCGCCCGCGGCGATCGCGCCGTAGAGCCGGCGTGCCTGGTCGTCGTCGAAGATGTCGGACATGAAGCTCCAGAACACCGAGACCGCGAACAGGTTGAACACCGCGACCCAGACGAAGAACGCGCCGCTGCGCCACCCCGCGCCGCCCTCCGCCGCGAGCAGGAGCCAGAAGCCGACCAGGCAGAGGGCGAAGAAGCCGTAGACCACGGGGAGGAAGACCCGCCGCGGATAGCGGCCGACGAGCGCGCCGTAGATGGGCTGCAGCAGCAGCATCACCACGAAGGTCGCGGTGAACAGCCACTCCAGGGCGTGCAGCGCCCCCATCGCGTCGCGCACCGGCCGGATGGTGTAGTAGCCGCAGAGCAGGGCGAAGAAGTAGAGGAAGGCCCAGCCGAGCGCCGCGCCCTCGCCGGGGCGGGCCCCGGCCGCGGCGAGCAGGCGGTCGAGCGGCGTCGGGCGCGCGACGAGATCGAGGCTGCTCACCGCCGCGAGGCGCTCCGGGGGATTGCGGCAGGGCTCGATCTCAGGCTTGCCATGGGCGCTCTTCGCTCGCCGGCGCGGGCGATGCTAGCACAGGGCCCCGGCCGCGGCTGGAGCGAATGCTCTAGGATGGCGCGCTTAGCCTGCGCACGGCGTCCTGACCTGGACCGCGCTCGTGTACGACTACGTGATCGTCGGCGCCGGCTCGGCCGGCTGCGTGCTCGCCGCGCGGCTGAGCGAGGATCCGGCGGTGCGCGTGCTGCTGCTCGAGGCCGGGGGGCGGGACTGGCATCCGTTCATCCACATGCCGGCGGGCCTCGCGCGCCTCGTCGGTCGCAAGGGCATCAACTGGGACTACTACACCGAGCCCGAGCCGGCGCTCGCGGGCAGGCGGCTGTGGTGGCCGCGGGGCAAGGTGCTCGGCGGCTCGAGCTCGATCAACGCCATGTGCTACGTGCGCGGCCACCCCGCGGACTACGACGAGTGGGCCGCGCTCGGCTGTCCCGGCTGGTCCTTCGCCGAGGTGCTGCCCTTCTTCCGGCGAGCCGAGCGCAACGCCCGAGGCGCGGACGACTACCACGGCGCGGACGGGCCGCTCTCGGTGGAGGATCTGCGCTACGTGAATCCGCTGAGCCAGCTCGCGGTGGAGGCGGCGGTGGCGGCGGGCTTGGGGAGGTGCGCGGACTTCAACGGCCCCTCCCAGGAGGGCTTCGGGCTGTACCAGGTCACCCAGCGGGCCGGCCGGAGGGCGAGCACCGCGCGAGCCTACCTCGCCCCGGCGCGGTCGCGTCCCAATCTGGTCGTGCTGACGCGGGCGCTGGCGGAGCGCATCGAGCTCAGCCGCGGGCGCGCGACCGCGGTGATCTACCGCCGCTTCGGCCGGCGTCACCGGGTCGAGGCGGAGCGCGAGATCCTGCTCGCTGCGGGGGCCGTCAACTCGCCGCAGCTGCTGATGCTCTCGGGAATCGGGCCGGCCGAGGAGCTCCGTCGCCACGGCATCGGCGTGGAGGTCGACGCCCCCGAGGTGGGCGCCAACCTGCAGGATCACCTCGACGTCTGCGTGCTCCGGCGCTGCACCCAGCGCATCACCTACGACCGGGTGAGCGACGTCGCCCTCGCCCTCGAATACCTCCTCACCCGGCGCGGGATCGGCACCAGCAACATCGCCGAGTCCGGCGGCTTCGTGCGCAGCCCGTTCGCGCCCGACGCCCGCCCGGACCTCCAGTTCCACTTCGTGCCGGCGATGCTCGACGACCACGGGCGCCACCGGCTGCCGGGAGACGGCTTCACCCTGCATGTCTGTGGACTGCGTCCCCTCAGCCGCGGCCGGATCGCGCTCGCCGGCGCCGACCCGCGGCTCCCGCCGCGCATCTTCGCCAACTATCTCAGCGACCCCGAGGGTCGCGATCTCAGAGTGTTGCTCGAAGGCGTGCGGATCGCGCGCGAGATCCTGGCGCAGGCGCCGCTGCGTCCCTTCGCCGGCGCCGAGATCTTTCCCGGGGCGGAGGTGCGCGACGAGGCCGGGCTGGTGGAGTTCATCCGGCGCAAGGCGGAGACCATCTACCACCCGGTCGGCACCTGCCGGATGGGCAGCGACGCCTCGGCGGTGCTCGACCCCGAGCTTCGGGTGCGGGGCGTCGAGGGCCTGCGCGTGGTCGATGCCTCGGTGATGCCGCGCCTGGTCGGTGGCAACACCAACGCGCCGGTGATCATGATCGCGGAGCGGGCGGCGGCGCTGATCCGCGGCCGACGCTAGGCCGCCTCGGCCCCGCCGGCGAGCGGCGGGATCGGCAGGTGCAGGCAGGCGGCGATGGTGCGCAGGAGCTCGGCCTCGACCACGGCGATGCGCCCGTCGTGGGCGACGATCGCCGCCATCGCCTCGAGCAGGAGCTCCTTGGCTTCCGGCTTGAGCTCGTCGAGGGACGGCAGGGCGCGATCGAGCGCGGCGATCCAGTCCGCGGGCGGGGCGTAGCCGACCGGCTCGTCGCCGAAGGCGATCCGCGCGCCGGCCTGGAAGGCGCGGCGCGCCGCCTCCTCGCCCTCGTGCCCGTGCGCGGCGAGCACCGAGAGCAGGGCGAGCGCGCTCTCGCGGCGCTCGCCGAGCCGGGCTCGGCCGAAGGGGGGGCGGCCTTGAGGGTCGAGGACGTCGGCGAGCTTGGTGGCGGCCAGCCGGGCGAGGCAGTACTCGAAGAGCTCGATCCGCTCGTCGCTGCGGATCAGCTCATCCATCAGCCCGAGCAGCTCGACCACGCGGTCGCGCGGCAGCGAGCGCAGGGGGGCGAGGGCGAGCGTCGCGAGCGGCAGGTGCTGGAGGGGATGGAGCATCGCCACCGCCTCGAGCAGCGGCTCGAGGCGCTGCGCGGCACCAGGCAGCCGGGCGGCGACGGCGGCCAGCTGCTCGGCGCGCCGGCCCGGGTCGCTGCGGGCCACGATAAGGGCCAGGACGACGAGGGGCGCCTCGTCCCGCAGGCGTGCCGCCTGCCTCAGCGCCGGCGGAATCTGCGCGAGCAGGCGGCGGGCCTCGGCGATCGCCGGGGCGTCGATCTGCCCGACCCGCGCGCGCAGCTGCTCGGGAGCGATGCCGGTCCGCACGCGGCTGCGCCGAGCCTTCCGCCGCCGGTGCCTCGGCGGGGGCCGCGGCGAGGCCGAGGGCCGGCAGCTCGTCCCAGGCCGCGCCGACCGCCGGGAGCTGGGCGGAGAGCTTCGCGATCCGCTCGGCGTCGAAGCGCGGGTCGATGGCGCGGATGCGCGACTCGAGCGGCGGGTGCGTGGCGAACAGCCCGCGCAGGCCGAAGCCGTCGCCGAAGAGCATATGGCTGAGCTCCTCGGCGCCGCCGTCCTGCAGCCGCGCCTGGCGAGGGGCGGCGGCGATCTTGACCAGCGCCCCGAGGATCCCCGCCGGCTGGCGGGTGAACTGCACCGCCGAGGCGTCGGCGAGGAACTCGCGCTGCCGCGAGACCGCGGCCTTGATCAGCCGGCCGAAGAACTGTCCGATCGAGCCGATCAGCCACAGGCTCGCCCCGATCACCAGGACCAGGAACGCGTTGCCGCCGTTGCGGCGTCCGCTGCCCGAGGAGCGCGAGGCGCCGCGGACCATCGCGCGGCCGATCGCGGCCACCGCGAGGATGCCGGCGAGCAGTCCGATCAGGCGCACGTTGAGCCGCATGTCGCCGTGGGCGATGTGGCTGAACTCGTGCGCGATCACGCCCTGCAGCTCGTCGCGGGTGAGGCGCTCGAGCGCGCCGCGCGTGACCGCCACCGCGGCGTCGCCCGGCCCGTAGCCGGCGGCGAAGGCGTTGATCCCCTCCTCGCCCTCGAGCACGAAGATCGCTGGCACCGGGCTTCCCGAGGCGATCGCCATCTCCTCCACGGTGTTGATCAGGCGCCGCAGCCGCGGATCCTGCGTGGTGGGATCGACCGGCACCGCGCCGACGCTGAGGGCGACCGCCGGACCGCCGGAGCGGAGGCTCGCGATCTTGACCAGGCTCGCCACGGCGATCACCAGCAGCGTGGCGAGGGCGCTGCCTCCGAGCAGCGCCCGCAGCTCGCCGGGAGGGAGATCGCCGGCGAAGAGGAGGTACATGAGCAGCGCGACGGCGCCGACGATCGCGGCCACGGCGGCGAGGAACAGGAGGACCAGCCACCGCGTCCGCCGACGGGCGAGCTCCTGGCGGGCGAAGAAATCGCCCATCGGCCGACCCCCGTCGCGGCGACGGGATCAGCCGAGCGAGACGCGCGGCGCCTCGCGCGCCTCGGGCGTGGCCACCTCGAGCTGCGCGCCCGGCCCGAAGCCGAAGAAGCCGGCGATCAGGTTGCCCGGGAACATCTCGCGACGGTTGTTGTAGCTCATCACCGCGTCGTTGTAGGCCTGCCGCGCGAAGGCCACCCGGTTCTCGGTGGAGGTCAGCTCCTCCTGGAGGGCGAGGACGTTCTGGTTCGCCTTGAGGTCGGGATAGGCCTCGGCCACGGCGAACAGGCGGCCGAGCGCCTGGGTGAGCATGTTCTCGGCGCCGGCGAGCTGCTGCATCGCCGCCGGGTCGCCCGGGTTGGCGCGGGCGGCGCCGAGTCCCGAGACCGCCAGCGCGCGCGCCTCGATCACCCGCTGCAGGGTCTCGCGCTCGAAGTTCATGTAGCCCTTGACCGCCTCGACCAGGTTCGGGATCAGGTCATGGCGGCGCTGGAGCTGGACGTCGATCTGGGCGAAGGCGTTCTTGTAGGCGTTGCGCGCCGCGACCAGCCCGTTGTAGGCGCTCGCGGCCCAGATCGCGAGCGCGGCGAGGAGTCCTAGAATGATCCAGCTCATGTGCGGTGACCCCCGACTCGTCGGCAGACCGGCCTCTTCAGCCTACCACGGCATCGGGCGGACTATCCGGCACCTCGCCCGCCGATCGGCGATGGCCCTCGGCCTGGCCTTGGCCGCGGCTCAGGCGCCGGCGGCCGGCAGCGACGAGCTGGCGGGCGCGCTGCGGGCACTGGAGCGGGAGGCGGAGCGGGTCGTCGGGAGCGGCGAGGCGGTCGGGCTCGCGGTGGCCGTGGTGGCGGACGGCGAGATCGCGCTGCTTCGCGGCTTCGGACGGGTGGAGGCGAGGCGCGGTGCGCCCCCCGTGGGGGAGCGCACGGTGTTCCGCATCGCCTCGCTCTCCAAGACCGTGGCCGGCACCTACGCCGGCCTGCTGGTCGCGGAGGAACGGCTGCGCTGGGACACGGCGGTGGCGGCCCTGCTCCCCGGCTTCGCGCTCGCCGACCCCGCTCAGACCGCCCAGCTCACGGTCACGGATCTGCTCGCGCACCGCTCCGGGCTGCCGCGTCACACCTTCGACCTCGATCTCGAGGGCGATCAGCCCTACCCGCTGCTGATCGAACGTCTCGCGAACACGCCGCTCGAGTGTCCGGTCGGGCAGTGCTACGGCTACCAGAACGTGGCCTTCAGCCTGATCGGGGACATCGCCTTTCATCTCACCGGCGAGTTCTATTTCCGCGAGGTCGAGCGGCGACTGTTCGCGCCGCTCGGCATGGAGGACGCGAGCTTCGGGCGCGAGGCGCTGGAGCGGAGCGCCTCCTGGGCGCGGCCCCACGTGCGCCGCGGCCGCCACTGGATCGCGGTCCGACCCAAGGAGACCTACTATCGGGTCCAGCCCGCGGCGGGAGTCAACGCGAGCGCGGCCGACCTGGGGCGGTGGATGCTGGCTCACCTCGGGCATCGGCCGGAGGTGCTCGATGCCGGGCTGCTCGCCGCCGTCCACGAACCCCAGATCGCGACCGAGCGCGAGCTCTCGGTCGCCCCCTGGCGCCGCGAGCGACTGCGGAGTGCCCACTATGCGCGCGGCTGGCGGGTCTTCGACTACGCCGGCGAGCGCCTGCTGTTCCATGGCGGCGCGGTACAGGGCTACCGGGCGATGATGGGGCTGCTGCCCGGGCGCGACCTCGGGCTGGCGCTGCTCTGGAACTGCGAGAGCCCGGCGCCGGCCGGGCTGTTTCCCAACTTCCTCGATCGGGTGCTGGGCCTGCCGCGACGCGACTGGATCGAGCTGCCGTCGGCGTCGTCGCGGAGACGCGCCCGGGGGTGAGGCGAGCGCGCGCGCATCAGGGCATGCTGATCGCCGAACGCCTACTCCTCCTCGCGCTCGAGCCACTGCGCGGGACCCTGGTCCCGCCGGCGCGTCGCGGCGCGCACGCCACGCTGTCCGCGGCAATGCTGGCCGAGCTGATCCTCGCCGGCCGGCTCCGTCTCGATGCGGCGACGGGGCGGCTGCTGGCCGGACCGTCGCTGCCGATCGCCCATCCGCTGCTCGAGAGACTGCGCCTGCGGCTGCTCCCGCTCGCGCCGCTGACCGCGAGGCCAGGCTCTGGCGCGGAGCGCGCGAGCACTCCCCGGCCTGCGCGCCTGGCTGCTCGACGGCATGTTCCGGCGCGACCTTCTGCATCGCCGCTGGGGCTGGTGCGGCTGGCGGCCGGCGCGGCTCTATCCGCTGCGCTCCCGTCAGCCGCGCAACGAGGCGGCCGAGGCGTTGCGTGCGGGCGCGCGCACGACCGAGCCCAGCGCGGAGGCGGTGCTCGCGCATCTGTTCCTGCGGCTCGGTGGCTGGGACGACCTGCGCCGCGGCCTGCGGGCGGCCGGCTTCGACGAAGCCTTCTTCGGGCACCGTGCCGGACGCGCCCGGTGGACCTCGGTCCGGCCTGGCGCTGGCTCGAGGAGCTCTGAGGGCGCGCTTCGCGGCGCCGCGTGCCGCAACAAGAACCCCTCCCGCCGCCTGGGCGAACGGCGGGAGGGGCATCGGCGTTCGACGGCTTACTTGTTGGCGACCCTGGTGGGGGTCTTCGCCTTCGCCGGAGCGGAGGCGGGCGGTGCCATCGTCGCTTCCGCCGTGGTGGGCGCCGGCGCGACCGGCTTCGCCGCCTTGCGGGCGGCGGGTCGCCTGGCGGCCTTCTTCGCCGGGGCCTTCTTGGCCGCCGCCTTCTTGGCCGGGGCCTTCTTCGTCGCCTTCTTGGCCGCCGCCTTCTTGGCCGGGGCCTTCTTCGCCGCGGCCTTCTTGGCCGCCGGCTTCTTCGCGGTGGTCTTCTTCGCCGCGGCCTTCTTGGCCGGGGCCTTCTTCGCAGTGGACTTCTTGGTGGTCGCCATGGGTGTCTCAGCTCCTCACTCGGTGGGTTGGGATGCCCAGACCGGTGCGCGATGACTCCTCGTCAGCGAAACTCCGCCGCGCGCGCACCGACCGTCGCGACGGAGACAAGAAAGCGAAGGGGACTGCGGTGACCGGACGATGCTCCACGACGCGGGACGCGGCCTGCGGGCCAGCGACGAAGTGGAGATCAAGCATGCGCGTGTCGGCCACTTGACAGTTTGCGGAAAACTAATCACGAGCACGCGAACTGTCAATCGCTGCGCGCGTTTCTCGCGCGCGTCGCGGAGCGAGACCGACGCGCGGCGCGTTCAGAGCGCCTCGGCGAGCAGCTCGCGCAGCCGATCGAGGTCGCGCTCGCTCTTGGTCTCGGTCGCGCAGACGAGCAGCGCGTCGCCGAGCTCGGGGTACTCCTCCCCCAGCGCGACCCCGGCCACCACCCGCCGCCGCGCCAGCGCCTCGATCAGCTCGCTCGCCGGCCGCGGCAGGGCGAGCGCGAACTCGTGGAAGAAGGGCGCAGCGAAGGTCTTGCTCGCGCCGGGCAGCGTCAGCAGCCGGGCGCACAGCGAGGCGGGCGTTGTGGCAGGAACGCCGCGCGGCGCGCGCCAATCCCTCGGGGCCGAGCAGAGCCATGTGGATGGTCGAGGCGGTGACCAGCAGCCCCTGGTTGGTGCAGATGTTGGAGTTGGCCTTGGCGCGGCGGATGTGCTGCTCGCGCGCCTGCAGGGTGAGGGTGAAGCCGGGTCGGCCCTCGAGATCGACGGTGCGGCCGACGATCCGTCCCGGCATCTGTCGCACCAGCTCCTTGCGGCAGCTCAGGAAGCCGTAGTAGGGACCGCCCGAGGAGAGTGGGCAGCCGAGCGGCTGGCCGTCGCCGCAGACGATGTCGGCGCCGCGCGCGCCCCAGCGCCCGGGCGGCTTGAGGATCGCCATGGCCAGCGGGTTGACCAGCGCGATCACCAGCGCGCCGCGGGCATGAGCGGCGTCGGTGAGGCGGTCGCTCTCCTCGAGCACGCCGAAGAAGTTGGGCTGCGGCACCACCAGCGCGGTGAAGGGCTCGGCCCGCTCCACGGCCTCGACCAGGGTTCGCCCGGAGCCGTGGCCGAAGGGCAGCTCCTCGATCTCGATCGGGTGGGTGGCGAGGATGGTGGCGAGGGTCTTGCGATAGGCGGGATGGACGCTGCGCGGGACCAGGACGCGGCCGCGGGGTTGGCGATGGGCGCGCTCGGCCATCAGCACCGCCTCGGCGAGGGCCGAGGCACCGTCGTAGAGCGAGGCGTTGGCGACCTCGGTGCCGAGCAGCGCGGTGATCATCGACTGGAACTCGTAGATCACCTGGAGCGTGCCCTGGCTGGCCTCGGCCTGGTAGGGCGTGTAGGCGGAGTAGAACTCGCCGCGGGTGGCGATCTGCCACACCGCCGCCGGGATGTGGTGCTCGTAGGCGCCGGCGCCGGCGAAATTGAGCTCGATCCGGTCGGCTTCGGCGCGTTCGCGCATCAGCCGCGCCACCGCCGCCTCGCTCATCCCCGGGGGCAGGCCGGCGAGCTCGCCGCAGCGCAGCGTCGGCGGGATCTCGTCGAACAGCTCGCCGATGCTCGAGACCCCGATCGCCTCGAGCATGGCGCGGATCTCCTCCTCGGTGTGGGGAATGAAGGGCATCGGGACGGCGAGCTGCGGAGCGCGGGATCCGGCGCGCGCGGCCGGGTTCCGCTCAGTGGGACTGCTCCTCGAGCAGGGCGGCGTAGCCGTCGGCGTCGAGCAGCTCGTCGAGTTCCGAGGGATCCTCCATCTCGACCACGAACAGCCAGCCCTCGCCGTAGGCGTCCTCGTTGATCGTCTCCGGCTTGTCGCCGAGGCTCTCGTTCACCGCCACCACCGTGCCGCTGACCGGGCTGTAGACGTCGGAGGCGGCCTTGACCGACTCGACCACGGCACAGGCGTCGCCGGCGCGGACCCGCTCGCCCACCCGCGGCAGCTCGACGTAGACGAGGTCGCCGAGCTGCGCCTGGGCGTAGTCGGAGATCCCGATCACGGCGCGCCGGCCCTCGTCCCGCCGGACCCACTCGTGGCTGCGCAGGAACCTGAGATCGCCGGGAATCTCGTTCATGGTCGCGGGTCGCTCGGTGGGGCGGCGAGATTGTAGCGGAGCATCGCGCTCAGGGCAGGACCAGGACCTTGCCCTGGCGCACGAAGGGCGAGCTTGACCCGCCTGAGCGGCAGCTCGCGCTCGCGCAGCACCGCGACGCAGCGTCTCCCCGGCGCCGGTCGGCACGCGGGCGAGCCCGAGCGAGGCACCGACCGTGGGGCCGAAGCCGCCGCTCGTCACCACGCCGTCGCCGACCGGGGTGCGGATCGGGGTGCCGGATCTCAGGATGCCGCCGCGGGGCAGCAGCACGCCGACCAGCTCGCGCCGGAGGCCCTCCTCGCGCTGGCGCTCGAGCGCGGCGCGGCCGATGAAGTCGCGCTCCGGCGGCTCGAGGGCGACCGTCCAGCCGAGCCCGCACTCGAGCGGGGTGACGTTCTCGTCCATGTCCTGGCCGTAGAGCAGGAGCCCGGCCTCGAGCCTCAGGGTGTCGCGCGCGCCGAGGCCGCAGGGGCGCACCTCCGCGGCGAGCAGGCGGCGCCAGGTCGGCAGGGCCTCGTCGGCCGGGAGGATCAGCTCGAAGCCATCCTCCCCGGTGTAGCCGGTGCGGGCGATCAGCCAGTCGCCGGCCTCGAGCGCGGCGAAGCGCGGCAGCGCGAGGAGCGCCTCGGCATCGAGGCGGTCGCCGAGGATCGCGGCGACGCGCTCGCGCGCCGCCGGGCCCTGGACGGCGAGCATCGCCAGGTCCTCGCGGAGCCGGGGCTCGACGCCGAAGCCGCGGCCATGGCGCGAGAGCCACGCTCAGATCGCGCTCGCGGGTGGCGGCGTTGACCACGATCCGGAAGCGCCCCTCGTCGAGGCGATACACGATCAGGTCGTCGAGGACCCCGCCGCGCTCGTCGAGCATCACCGTGTAGAGCGCTCGCCCGGGCGACGGCGAGCCGGGCGACGTCGTTGGCCAGCAGCCGTCTCAGGAAACGCTCGCTCTCCGCGCCGGCGACCTCGACCACGCCCATGTGCGACACGTCGAAGACGCCGGCCGCCTGGCGCACCGCGTGATGCTCGGCGATCTGCGAGCCGTAGTGCAGGGGCATCTCCCAGCCGGCGAAGGGCACCATGCGGGCGCCGGCCGCGAGGTGGGCCGCATGGAGAGGGGTGCGTCGGGTCATGATCGGGGTCCGGGAGGGCCGGCGGCATTATCGCGGCTTCCCTGCGGCGCGGGCGAGTGTCTAGCGCTGGCCGCAGCAGCCAGGCGGCGGCGGGAAGCGCCAGGCCGACGAGGACGAGACCCGGGCATCGCCGCCTCCCGCCACATGCCCTCGGCGGCGTAGGCGTGGATCCGCACCGCGAGCGTGTCCCAGCCGAAGGGGCGAAGCAGCAGGGTGGCCGGCAGCTCCTTCATCGTCTCGAGCAGGGCGAGCAGCGCCGCGGCGGCGAGGCTCGGGCGAAGCATCGGCAGATAGAGCGCGAGAAGGCGGCGCCGCCGCGAGGCGCCGAGGGTGCGCGCCGCCTCGCCGAGACTGGGGCGGATCCGCGCCAGCCCCGCGGCGGCGGTCCCGTGGCCTAGGCGCAGGAAGCGCAGGCTGAGCGCGACGAGCAGCAGCGCGAGCGAGCCGATGCCGAGGAAACTCAGGCCCGGGGCATGGGCGAGCGGTGCGGCGAGGGCGAGCATGCCGACCGCGAGCACCGCTCCCGGCAGGGCGTAGCCCAGGCCGGCGAGCGCGACCGCGAGGCGCAGCGACGCCGCCTGCCGACCCGCGCGCTCGCAGAGGGCGAGCGCCAGCCCGAGCGAGGTGACCGCCGCGGCCACGGCCGCGCCGAGCAGGACGGTGTCCGTGGCGAGCGCGAGGAGGCGCGCGATCGGCCAGGGATGGGCCCTCGCCCAGGCGATCATGGCGAGGAGCGGGATCAGCAGCGCCGCCGCGAGCACGGCGAGGACCGCGCCGAGGGCGAGGGCAGCCCCGGCCCGCGGCAGCGGAATGCGGCGTCCGCCATCCTCGCCGCCGCCCGGCACCGCGCGGCCGAGGCGGCGTTCGGCGAAGAGCAGCATCGCCACCGGCAGCAGCAGGAGGGTGGCGAGCTGGGCCGCCGCCTCGAGGCTCTGCATGCCGTGCCAGACGCGGAAGATGCCGACGGTCAGGGTCTCGACGCCGAGCACGCTCACCGCCCCGTAGTCGGCGAGCGTCTCCATCAGCACCAGGATCAGGCCCGCGATCCAGGCCGGGCGCAGCGCCGGCAGCACCGCGGCGAGGAAGCCGCGCCACGGTCCGGCGCCGAGGGTGCGCGCGGCCTCGTAGCAGCGCAGGCCTCCCGCCGCGCAGGGCGGCGCGGCAGAGCAGGTACACGTAGGGATAGAACAGCAGGCCGAGGATCAGGCTGGCGCCGACCAGGCCGCGCGGCGAGGGCAGGGCGAGGCCCAGGGCGCGGGCCTGGGCGGCGAGGGGGCTCGCGTAGTCGAGAAGGCCGGCATAGACGAAGGCGGCGACGTAGCTGGGGAGCGCGAGCGGCAGCGCGAGCAGCGGCTCGCACCAGCGCCGGCCCGGGAAGTCGTGGCGCGCGACCAGCCAGGCGAGGCCGATGCCGAGCGCGCTCGCCACCAGCCCGGTTCCCACGGCGAGGGCGAGCGTGTTCCCGAGATAGTCCGCCAGCCGGTGGGCGAGGAGGTGGCGCCAGATCTCGGGCCGCGGCTCGAGCCAAGCCGCGAGCAGCGCAAGGAGCAGCGCGAGCGGGGCCGCGGCCAGCGTCCAGGCGAGCAGGGCGGGCCAGGGGAGCCTGGCGGCGATCGTGGCGCCGGCTCGCCGCGCTCACCGCCAGCCGGCGCGGTCCATCAGCGCCACCGCCTCGGCCTGACGCCTCCCGGCCACCTCGACATGAACCGGCTCGGGCAGGAACTCGCCCCAGGCGGCGACCACGGCGCTCGGGGCCACGCCCGGCCGCACCGGGTACTCATGGTTGAGCCCGGCGAAGTCGGACTGGACCGCGGGGCTCGCGAGCCACTCGAGGAAGGCCTGCGCCTGCCCGGCGTTCGGAGCGTGGGCGGTGACGCCCGCGCCGGAGACGTTGACGTGCACGCCGGCGGGCGGGAAGAAGGGCCGCACCTCGGTCGCCTGGCCCTCGGCATGGAGCCGGCCGAGGTAGTAGGTGTTCACCAGGCCGAGGTCGCACTGGCCGGCGGCCACCGCGAGGATGAGCTGGGTGTCGTCGGCGAAGGGCGGCGCGGCCAGGTTCGCCACCCAGTCGCGGACCCGGCTCTCGGTGACCTCGGCGCCCAGGCGCTCGATCATCATCGCCACGAGCGACTGGTTGTAGACCTTCCGGCTGGTGCGCAGGCACACCCGCCCGCGGAACCGCGGGTCGCCGAGGCTCTCGTAGCCCGTAGAGCTGGCGCGGGATCGACCCTCCCGCTCGCGTAGACCAGGGTGCGGGCGCGCTGCGAGAGCGCGAACCAGCGGCCCTCGCGGTCACGGAGCCGTGCCGGGATCGCCGCCTCCAGCGTCGCGGAGCGGATCGGCCGCAGAGAGCCCCCGCTCGGCCGCCTGCCACAGGGTGCCGGCATCGACGGCCAGGAACAGGTCGGCCGGGCTGCGATCGGCCCTCGGCGGCCAGACGCTCGATCAGGGCGGCGCCGGTGTCGGTCACGAAGCGCACCGTGATCCCGGTCTCCCGACGGTAGCGCTCGAAGATCGGCTCGATCAGCGGCTCGCGCCGCTCCGAATAGACGAGCAGGCTGGCGGCGGGCGCCGCCGCCGGCGCCCCTGCCGGCGGTGGACTCGCTCTGACGCTGGCAGGCGGCGAGGAGGACGGGGAGCGCGAGCAGGAGGCGGTAACGGAGAACTCATCTGTGCGTTCATTCACTCAGCGCGGGGGAAGCCGCCGAATGCGAATGATAACGCATCGCATCCGAATCCGTGATCCGGGCGTCTGCCGAGGGCTCGGCACTCACCAGAGGAGGTTCACGATCAGCAGCACGAGCACGAGGTAGGCCAGGGCGAGGAGCCCACCGGCCCGCCACATTTCGCGGGGGCCGTAGCCGCCGGGCCCGGTGACCAGGGCGAGGATCGGGTTCGAGGCGGAGAAGAGGTTCGCGGAGGCGGCGAGCGCCGCAGTGAGGGCGAAGGCGGTGCCGTTGCCGCCGGCGGCCACGGCGAGGTTGATCGCCACCGGGACCATCACCACCGCCGCGCCGAGATGGGTGACGCCGAGGGCGAGCAGGGCGGTGAGCAGCGCCACCGCGGCCTGGAGCAGCCAGACCGGCACCTCGCCGGTCAGGCCGAGCAGCCTCTGGGCGAGCCAGGCCGCCGCGCCGGTGGCGTCGAGGGCGAAGCCGAGCGGGATCAGGCCGGCGAGCAGGAACACGGTCTTCCAGCCGATCGCGGCGTAGGCCTCGTCCATGGTCAGCACGCCGGTGAGCAGCATCCCGGCGGCGCCGGCCAGGAGGGCGACCGGGAGCTTGACGTCGCCGCTCAGCGCCAGGGCGATGGCGAGGGCGAAGAAGAACAGCGCGTGCGGGACCTTGTGCGGCCGCGCCTCCTCCTTCGGGATGTCGGTGACCAGCACGAAGTCGCGGTCCTGCGCCGCCTGGGCGAGGTCGCGCCACCGGCTGTGCAGCACCATGAGGTCGCCCGGCCTGAGCACCGTCTCGCGCACCTCCTCGCGGATCACCTCGTCGCCGCGGTGGATCGCGAGCACGCTGATGCCGAGGCTGCGGCGCAGCTTGAGGTCACCCAGCCGCTTTCCGACGAAGCGCGAGGTCGGCGGGACCACCGCCTCGGCGATCCCCGCGCGCGCCGGGTTGAACAGCTCCTCGAAGTGACGCAGGCGCGGCAGCACGCGCAGTCCCTGGGACTCGGCGAAGCGCTGCACCTCCTCGCGGCGGCCGAGGACCCCGAGCACGCTGCCCACCCACAGCAGCTCGTCCGCGGGCGGCGCGAGGCGCGCCTCCTCGGTCGGTGCGCAGCGCGAGCACGATCGGCGCTCCGGGCAGGGCCTCGGCCTCGCCGATCCGCATCCCGACCAGCGGGCTCTCCGCCGTCACCACCAGCTCGTGGACGTCGCCGCGGATGCCGTAGGCGCTCTCGAAGTAGCTCTCGGTGCTGGCCGGGGTCGCACCCGGCCGGTCCTCGCGCGTCGGCAGCCAGCGCTGCGCGGGACCGGCGAAGTAGAGCACGCCGAGCGCGAGCGCCGCGAGCCCGATCGGGGCGACCGCGAACATCGGCAGCGTCGGCAGCGTCGCCACGCCGGGTGGCAGGTTGCGGTTGGCGGTCTGGATCAGGTCGTTGAGCAGGATCAGCTGCGAGCTGCCGACCATGGTGATCGTGCCGCCGAGGATCACGCAGCAGGCCATCGGCAGCAGCAGGCGGGCGAGCGGGATGCCGGTGCGCGCGGCGAGACGGGCCGCGACCGGCAGGAACAGCGCCACCACGGCAGAGTTCTGCATCACCGCCGAGATCAGGCCGGACAGCAGGCAGAGCGCCGCGATCACCCGCCGCTCGGAGTCGCCGGAGATGCGCAGGATCCAGCCGGCGGCGCGGGTGAGCACGCCGGTGCGGTCGAGGCCGGCGCCCATGATCATCACCGCGATGATCGAGATCACCGCGTGCCCGGAGAAGCCGTCGAAGAGGTGGTCGAGCGGCACGAGCTCGGTGAGGCCGAGGATCACCAGCACCAGCACCGCGGTCACGTCCACCCGCACCCGCTCCACCAGCAGCATCGCGATCACGAAGCCGGTGAGCATGAGCGCCAGCGCCATGTCCCGGGAGAAGGCGAGCGCCGTGTCCATCACCGCGGGCGGCGGAGGTAGAGGAGATCGAAGACCGGATGGCCGCGGTCCAGGCCGCGGCGCTCGAAGCGGGTGGGCGGGCGCTCGGGAGGGCGGGGCGCGAAGCGCCCCGGACCGATGGCGTTGGTCCAGGACTCGCTGGCCTCGAGGGCCTCGCGCATCGCGAGGGCGTAGTCCTCCCAGTCGGTGGCGATCAGCAGCCGCCCGCCGTCGGCGACCGCGCGCGCCAGCGCCTCGAGGAAGGGGGGCTGGACCAGCCGCCGCTTGCGGTGGCGCTTCTTGGGCCAGGGATCGGGAAAGAAGATCCGCACCTCGGCGAGGGAGCCGGAGGGAAGGAGCGGCACCGCCTCGGCGGCGTCCATGCGGAGCACGCGGAGGTTGCCGACGCCCGCCCGCGCCGCGGCGTTGAGCAGGCGCCCGATCCCGGGACGGTGCACCTCGATGCCGAGGAAGTCGCGCCCCGGCTCGGCGGCGGCGGCGGCGAGCAGCGCCTCGCCGTCGCCGAAGCCGATCTCGAGGACCCGCTCGGCCTCGCGTCCGAAGACGGCACCGAGATCGGCGAGCGCTCCCGGCTCCAGCCCGTAGCGGGGCCAGAGCGACTCGAGCGCGCGCCGCTGCGCCGGAGTGCAGCCGTCCCTCGCGCAGCACGAAGCTGCGCACCCGGCGCGGCGGTCGGGGAGGCTCCCGCTCGAGGCCGCCGTCCATGCTCAGAGGAACATCCCCTCGGCGGGCGAGGAGGCCGAGCCGAAGCGCCGCCGGGGGATGCGCCCGGCGAGGAAGGCCTCGCGTCCGGCCTCCACCGCCTTGCGCATGGCGCTCGCCATCAGCACCGGGTCGCGGGCGCAGGCGATCGCCGTGTTCATCAGCACGCCGTCGCAGCCGAGCTCCATCGCGATCGCGGCATCGGAGGCGGTGCCCACGCCCGCGTCGACCAGGATCGGCACCTTGGCGCGCTCGACGATGGTGAGCAGGCTGAGCCGGTTCTGGATGCCGAGCCCGGAGCCGATGGGCGCGGCGAGCGGCATCACCGCGACGCAGCCGAGCTCCTCGAGGCGCTTCGCCAGCACCGGATCGTCGTTGGTGTAGACCATCACCTCGAAGCCCTCGCGCACCAGGATCTCGCAGGCGCGCAGCGTCTCGATCGGCTCCGGCAGCAGGGTCTCGGGGTCGGCCAGCACCTCGAGCTTGACCAGCGCCTGGCCGTCGAGGAGCTCGCGGGCCAGGCGGGCGGTGCGCACCGCCTCCTCGGCGGTGTGGCAGCCGGCGGTGTTGGGAAGGATGGTGTAGCGCTCGGGCGGGAGCACGTCGAGCAGGCCGGGCTCCCCGCCGCTGCCGCGGAGCGGCACGCGCCGGATGGCGACGGTCACGATCTCGGCGCCCGCGGCCTCGGTGGCGAGCCTCGTCTGCTCGAGGTCGCGGAACTTGCCGGTCCCGGTGAGCAGCCGCGAGCGGTAGCGCCGGCCGGCGATGACCAGGGGGTCCGGCGAGATGGGAGACGCTCTCGCTGGCGCTGAGGATCGGCATCGCGGCGCACCGCCTGCGCTCAGCCGCCGCCGAGCGCGTGGACGATCTCGATCCGATCGCCCTCGCGCGAGGCGGCGGGAGGCGTAGCCGCTGCGCGGCACCACCTCGAGGTTGATCTCGACCGCGATCCTCCGGCCGAGCCAGCCCTCGCTCGCGAGCAGCTCGGCCACGGTCCATCCCTCCGGGAGCTCGCGCGGCTGACCGTTCGAGCAGCACCTGCATCGGCCGCATTCTAGCGGAGCGGCGGCGCGGCGCCGGGCCGTGCCCGATTGCGTGGCGGGAGGCTTCGGCCGATAATCCGGCTCGGCAGCGGGGCGCTCCGGCCCCTGTCGTGGCCAAGGCCGAGCGGGTGTAGCTCAATGGTAGAGCGGTGGCTTCCCAAGCCATTGACGTGGGTTCGATTCCCATCACCCGCTCCATCCTCCCCTCCCGTGAGCCCGGCGCGGGCGCTGCTCACCGTGGGCTGGCGCGAGTGGCTGGCCCTGCCCGCGCTCGGCATCGCCGCGATCCGGGCCAAGATCGACACCGGCGCGCGCAGCTCCGCGCTCCACGTCGAGGCGCTCGAGCGCTTCCGGGCGGGTGATCGCGAGTGGGTGCGCTTCACCGTGCTGCCGGCGCGCGATGCCGAGCGAACGGTGAGCTGCGAGGCCGAGATCATCGACGTGCGGCCGGTGACCGATTCCGGCGGGCGCACCACCGAGCGCCCCTTCATCCGCACCCTGCTCGCCGTCGCCGGGCAGAGCTGGCCGATCGAGATCAACCTCACCCGGCGCACCCACATGCTGTTCCCGATGCTGCTCGGCCGCACCGCGATGGCGGGCCGGATGCTGGTGGACCCCTCGGCCTCCTTCCTTCTCGGCGAGCCCGCGGCGCCGTGAGGATCGCCATCCTCTCGCGCAACCGCGCGCTCTACTCCACCCGCCGCCTGGTGGAGGCCGCGCGCGGCCGCGGCCACCGCGTGCGCGTGCTCGATCCGCTGCGCTGCTACCTGCGCATCGCCCCGGGCTGCTTCGAGATCCACTACCGGGGCCGGGCGCTCCCGGGCTTCGATGCGGTGATCCCGCGCATCGGCGCCTCGGTCACCTTCTACGGCACCGCGGTGCTGCGGCAGCTCGAGCTCGATGGGGGCCTACTCGCCCAATCCCTCGGACGCCATCCTTCGCGCCCGCGACAAGTTCCGGGCGCTGCAGCTGCTGGCCCGGGCCGGGCTCGGGCTGCCGATCTCGGTCTGCGGCGACAGCCCCGACGACACCGACGACCTGCTCGCCATGCTCGGCCCGCCGCCGCACGTGATCAAGCTGAACGAGGGGGCGCAGGGGGCCGGGCGTGATCCTCGCCGAGCGCATCTCCTCCTCGCGCAGCGTGGTCGAGGCGCTGCGTGGCCTGCGCGCCAACTTCCTGGTGCAGGAGTACATCGCCGAGGCCGGCGGCGGCGACCTGCGCTGCTTCGTGGTCGGGGGGCGGGTGGTGGCGGCGATGCGCCGGCAGGCGGCGGTGGGCGAGTTCCGCGCCAACCTCCATCGCGGCGGCCAGGCCTCGCCGGTCGAGCCCAGCGCGGAGGAGCGCGAGGTCGCGCTGCGCGCGGCCGAGCTGATCGGACTCGAGGTCGCCGGCGTGGACCTGCTGCGCTCGCGGCGCGGCCCGCTGGTGCTCGAGGTCAACGCCTCGCCGGGGCTCGAAGGCATCGAGAGCGCCACCGGGGTCGATGTCGCCGGGGCGATCCTGGCCCTGCTCGAGGCCCGGGCCCGGGCGACGGCCCTTAACCGCGCGCGAAGCCGGGCTTAACCGAGGCCTTAATCCGCAGCCGCTTACGTCTTCGCGCCGTCGGATCGACCGCACTCCTTGGCGAACGGTCCTTCTGCAACGGCGAACGGTAATCGGGGCAGTGGCTTCGAGCCCGGAGCGGATGGGGTTCCCCCATGGCCATCCCTCCGGGCTTTTTTTGTCCTGACCGCGCCTTGACGGCGCGCCGCGCCGTCGCAATCCTGCGGCCCCATGCGCGTCCTGGTGATCGAGGACAACCCCGACATCGCGGCCAACCTCGGCGACTATCTCTCCGAGCGCGGCCACAGCGTCGACTTCGCCGCCGACGGCGTCACCGGGCTGCATCTCGCCGTGGTGCACGACTACGACGTGATCGTGCTCGATCTCGGCCTTCCCGGGCTCGACGGGGTGGAGCTGTGCCGCAAGCTGCGGCGGGAGGCGCACCGCGCCACGCCGGTGATCATGCTCACCGCGCGCGACCAGCTGGAGCACAAGCTGGCGGGCTTCGAGGCGGGCGCCGACGACTACCTGGTCAAGCCCTTCGCGATGCAGGAGCTCGAGGCACGGATCCAGGCGCTGCTCAAGCGCGGCCGGGGCGCAGCCTCGCGGGTGCTGCGGGTGGCCGATCTGGAGTTCAACCTGGACACGCTCGAGGTTCGTCGCGGAGGCCGCGCGATCACCCTCAACCCCACCGGGCTCAAGATCCTGCAGGCGCTGATGGAGGCCTCGCCGGCGGTGGTCACTAGGCGGGAGCTCGAGCACCGGGTGTGGGGCGAGGAGCTGCCCGGACAGCGACGCGCTCAGGGTGCACATCCACGGGCTGCGCGCCGCGATCGACAAGCCCTTCGGGAAGCCGCTGCTGCAGACCCGCCACGGCATCGGCTACCGGCTGGTCGATCCCGATGCGCTATCGCCGTAGGCTCCGCAGCCGCATCATCGTCTCCTTCGCGCTGTTCGGCACCCTGCTCTCGGCGCTGTTCGCGCTGGCCACCCTCGCCATGCGCCAGCTGCTCGAGAACCAGCTCATCGAGGACACGCTCCAGCGCGAGGTGGACCGCTTCGTGCAGTTCAAGCGCGAGAATCCCGATCCCCAGGCCCCCTTCCACTTCTCCCGCCACATCGAGATCCAGGTGGTCACGCCGGCGCGCCGCGCGAACGTGCCCTTCCGCTGGCGCGAGCTCGACAACGGCGTCCACACCTTCGAGGAGCCGGGACCCGACGGGCAGCCGCGCTACTACAAGCTCGCGGTGCGCCGCGACCCCGACCTCTGGGGCTTCCTCTGGTACGAGTACACCCAGGAGATGCTCGGCCGCCGGCAGATGATGGTCGCCGCCGGCCTGGCGCTGGTCGCCTTCAGCGCGCTCTCGCTGCTGATCGGCTACTGGTCGGCGGGGCGCGTCATGCGTCCGGTGGTCGATCTCGCGCGACGGCTGCGCGAGGCCGGAAGCGGCGGCGGTCTGGCCCCGCTCGCTCCGCACTTCGCCGACGACGAGGTCGGCCAGCTCGCCCAGGCGCTCGACGAGTACGCCGCGCGGCTGACCGAGCTGGTCGAGCGCGACCGGCAGTTCAACGCCGACGTCAGCCACGAGCTGCGCACCCCGCTCGCGGTGATCCAGGGTGCGGTGGAGCTCCTGCTCTCGCAGAGCGGTCTCGACGAGCGCACGCGCGGGCGGCTGCAGCGCATCCAGCGGGCGGTGCAGCAGTGCAGCGACCTGACCCAGGCGCTGCTTCTGCTCTCGCGCGGCGAGCGCGAGGTCGACACCGGGCAGTACTGCGAGGTGCGGCGGCTGGCGGAGCAGCTGGTCGAGGCGAACCGCCATCATCTCGCCGGCAAGAGCGTGGCGGTGCGCATCGACGGCGAGGAGCGGCTCGAGGTGCAGGCGCCGGAGGCGGCGGTCGCGGTCGCCCTCGGCAACCTCGTCGCCAACGCCTTCAAGTACACGCGGGCGGGCGAGGTGGTGGTGCGCATCGCGGCGGGCCTGGTGGAGGTGGAGGACACCGGGCCCGGGCTCACCGAGGAGGACGCGCGGCGCGCCTTCGAGCGGCACTACCGGGGCAGCGCGGCGACCGGCGCGGGCGCGGGGATCGGCCTTGCGATCGTGCGCCGCCTCTGCGATCTTTACGGCTGGCGCGTGCGGCTCGAGCCGCGGGACGGCGGCGGCGCGCGCGCGGTCCTCGACTTCCGCCAGCGCCGCTGAGCCTCCCGATGCTGATCACCTGCGCCGCCTGCGGCCAGCGCATCTCGAACAAGCATCCGGCCTGCCCGCACTGCCAGTACGACTTCCGCGGCAGCGGCGCCGGCCTCAGCCTTGAGCGGGCGCGGGGGCGCGTGCGTCGCGACCGCGCCGCCCGCTGGCGGACGCAGAGCTACCTCGCCATGCTCCTCGCGCTCCTCGGGGCCGGTGCCTACTACTGGCAGACCGGGGGCCTTGCGCTGCGGCTCGCGGATCCCCCGCTCAGCCTCTACGTGATGACCGCCGGGGCGGTCTGGTACCTGGTCGCGCGGGTGGTCGGGGCGCTCGCGGGCCGCGGTCCCCGAGGGTGATGCGGCGGGCGCTGCTGCTCGCCGGGACTGCTGCTCGCGGCGTCCTGCCGCCGCGACGCCGCGCTTCGGGCTCCACTACGAGGTGCGCTTCCTGCCCGAGGAGGACGTGGCCGAGGTGCGCATGAGGATCCGTTCCGATCAGCGGCGCGCGGGTGCGCTGGCTCGATCTGGCGATGCCGGAGCGGCGCTATGCGCTGGTCGCGGCGGAGGGCGAGACCGAGGCGCTCCCGGTCGCGCCTGCGCTGGTCCCTCCCGAGCGCTGGCGGCGAGCTCGTCTACCGCTACCGCATCGACCGTCGCCGCGGTGGCCGCGATGGATGCCCGTCATCGACGATCGCTTCGCCCTCGTGCGCGGGGATCGCCTGTTCCCGCCGGCACGGCTGCGCGCGACCCGGGGCGCGCGCTCGCGGACGACGGTGGCCTTCCGGCTGCCCCCGGGCTGGAGCGTGGAGACCCCCTATCCGCGCGAGGGCGAGGACCGCTTTCGTGGTCGAGTGGCCGCGGCGCCGCCTGGCCCGGCCGGTCGGGCTGGATCATCGCCGGCGACCTCGGGGTGCGGCGCGAGTACATCGACGGCACGCAGTGGGTGGTGGCCGCGCCGCGCGGTGAGCGGATGCGCCGCCAGGACCTGCTGGCCCTGCTTCGCATCCTGCACCCCCATCTGCTCGAACTGACTTCGGCGAGCCTCCCCGACAAGTTCCTGATCGTCGGCGCCGGCGACGGCTTCTGGCGCGGGGGGCTGTCCGGCCCCGCGCTCGCTCTACCTCCACGTCGACCGCCCGCTGATCCAGGAGGACGGCACGAGCCCGCTCGCGCACGAGCTCGTCCACTCGCTCACCCGCATCCGCGGCGTGCCCGGCGAGCGCTGGATCGCCGAGGCCTTCGCCGAGTACTACGCCGTGGAGCTGATCCATCGCGCGGGGCTGATCGGCGAGGCGCGCCGCCAGCGCATCTGGCGCGGCCTCGAGCGCCGGGCGCGCGACGTGGCCGAGCTCTCGGGACGGCGCTGCAGCGGCAGCTGCGTTGCGGCAGCGGCGGTGGAGCTGCGCACCCTCGAGCGCAGCCTGCGCCGTGCGGCCCCAGACGG
Source organism: Lysobacterales bacterium (assembly GCA_033582715.1). GTDB lineage: Bacteria > Pseudomonadota > Gammaproteobacteria > Xanthomonadales > BPKI01 > BPKI01. Next base: position 686,212 of record JAVQZZ010000001.1, read on the forward strand.
TCCAGGCATCGACGAGGTCACCCGGCGGCTCGCCGCGCGCGCGGGGGCGGCGGTGAGCCCGGCGGAGGTGCTCGCGGTGGCCTCCGCGGTGGCGGGTCGCGAACTGCCGCGCTGGCCGCGCCGGGCGGTCCGCTACCGCGGCTCGGCCGACGGGCGCGGGCCGGCCTACCGGGCTGCCGTCGGCGGCGTGGTCGATGAAGTAGAGCCCGGCGTAGAGCTTGGGATCGATCGAGTAGCCCTCCCGCATCCGCGCGTGCAGCCAGGCGGCGGCCTCCGCGCGCGGGACCTCGTGCACCCGGATCGACTCGCTCGGATCGCCCCCGCCCGGGCCCACCCGCCTCAGCCCGCGCGCGCGGACGAAGGCGATGACCTCGTTGCTGAGGCCGGAGGAGGTCGGCCCGGACATCACGAACTCGAAGCCCTCCGCGGTCCAGCCGGTCTCCTCCTCGAGCTCGCGCCGCGCCGCCTCGAACATGTCCTCGCCCTTGAGCTCCTCGAGGTCGCCGACCAGGCCGGCGGGCATCTCGATCGTGTCGCGCATGATCGACCAGCGGAACTGCTCGACGAACAGCACCCGGTCCTCCGGCGTCACCGCGACGATGATCACCGCGATGCTGCTGTTGGTGCGCTCCACATACTCCCAGCCGCCTCGCCGCAGCAACCTGAGGTAGCGTGCCTCGTGGAGGATCTCGAGCTCGCTCATGGGGCCGTCCCCGGGGTAGAATTCCGCGGCCCGCATCCTAGCAGCGGCGTCCTGACGGAACCCGGACGCGCCGGCTGCGGTCCGAGACCCTGCCCCCAAAGCCCCGCCGCCGATGAAGCGCTCGCCGCTCCTCGCCTGCCTCGCCCTCGCCCCCGTCGCCCAGGCCCAGCTCCTCGGCGAAGCGCCGCCGCCCTCCGGCAGCTCGAGCGCGAGCTCGCCGCCGTGGAGTCGGTCGCGGAGCTCGAGCGCATGCTCGCCTCGGCGCAGGGCAGGGAGCAGCGCGAGCGCCGCGTCGCGATCCTCGGGCGGCTGGTCGCCCTCAGGCCCCACGTCGGCCGGTTGCGCTATGAGCTCGCGGCGGCGCACGCCGAGGCCGGGGACAAGCGCAACGCCTACGACGCCCTCGTGCGCCTCACCGGCCAGGGCTATGCCTTCGAGATCGAGCGGGACGAGCGCTTCCGCGCGGTGCACGGCACCCAGGTCTGGGACTACGTGGTGGGCCACTTCCAGGCCAACCGCAAGCCCTTCGGCACCGGCGAGGTCGCCTATCGGGTCACCGACGGGGGCCGGCTCTTCGAGGCCATCGCCTGGGATCCGACCCGGGAGCCGGCTGCTGCTCGGCGCGCTGCGCGACGGCTCGATCGTCTTCCTCGGCGAGGACGGTCGCCCGGAGAGCTTCCTCGCCGAGCCGGAGCGGGCGGGACTGTGGTCGGTCGCGGCGCTCGCGGTGGATGCCGCCAATCGGCAAGCTCTGGGCGGCCTCGACCGCGCTGCCGGTCTTCGCCCGGCGGTCGGCCGGAGCATGCCGGCATCAGCGGCGTGTTCCGTTTCGACCTCGAGGGCGGGCGCTTCGAGCGCCGCTTCCTGCTGCCGCCGCAGGCGGGAGCCGCGATCACCGCGCTCGCGGTCGGGGCGCGCGGCGAGGTCTACGCCGCCGACGGCCCCAACGGCACCGATCTACCTGATCGACGGCGCCGGGATGCGGCCCTACGTCGGCGGCGCGTGAATGGCGCGACCTGCGCGGGCTTGCCGTCTCCGGCGACGGCCGTCGGCTCTACGTGGCCGACTACGATGCCGGGGTGTGGGCTGGTGGACCTGGTGGCGGGGCGCGCCGAGGCGCTGAGGGTGCCCTGCCCATCTCAGCCTCGACGGCATCGAGAGCCTCGCCTGGTGGCAGGGGCACCTCGTGCTCGTGCAGTCCGGGACCGCGCCGGCGATGCGGGTGATGCGCCTCGCCCTCGACGAGCAGGGCGCGGCCGTGACCCAGGTGCAGCCGCTCGAGGCCAACCATCCGGCGCTCGTCCGGCCCGGCTCCGCCGCCCTGGCCGGCGACCGCCTGTTTGTGATCGCCAACAGCCGGCGCGCCGACGCCGGCGAGCCCGCGCCGAGGATCGAGGAGGGCGAGACCCGGGTGATCCTGCGCAGCGATCTCACCGGCCGCAGCCTGCTGCCGGTGGCGCCGCAACCGCTGCGCAGGCGCTGAGCGCGCCCTCGACCCGGGCCAACGTCTCGGGGCGCAGGCCGTGCTCGCGCGCGAAGGCGGCGAGCGAGGACCGCTCCGTCGGGCGTGGCCGGTAGCGCGCGGGCAGTCGCGGCACCTCCGCGTCGCGGCGGATCGCGGTGAGCCGCCGGGCGCGCTCAAGCTCGGCGCGGTGCCGGTCGAGACGTTCCGCGAGCCGCGCGGCACCGCGCAGCGGCAGCTGCGCCACGCGCGACGGATCGGCGCAGAGCGTCTCGAGGTCGCCGAAGGCCCGAAGGAGCGCGGCGGCGGTGCGCGGACCGACACCGGGAACGCCGCGCACATTGTCGCTGCGGTCGCCGCACAGGGCCAGAAAGTCGGCGAGCTGATGCGGCGCGACGCCGAAGCGGGCGCGGAGCCCCTCGGGCCCGAGCGGGGGACGCCGGCCGAAGTCCCACAGGCGATCGCCGGGCTCGAGGACCTGGCCGAGGTCCTTGTCGGAGGAGATCAGGTCCGCGCCGATGCCGGCCGGAAGCAGCGCCTCGCGCGCGCTGCCGATGAGATCGTCGGCCTCGAGCTCGGGATCGGCGAGCAGGGCGATGCCGAGCAGCGCCGCCGCCTCGCGGGCGAGGCCGAACTGGCGCGCGAGCTCGGGCGGCGCGGGAGGGCGGTTGGCCTTGTAGTCGGGGGCGATCCGCCGGCGGAAGGAGCGCTCGCGCTCGGCGTCGAAGGCGAGGGCGAGGAGCGGCGGCCGCAGCGCGGCGAGCAGCTCGGCCAGGAACTCGAGGAAGCCCGCCAGCGCCTGGACGGGGCGCCCGGCGGCATCGTGGCGCGGCGGGGCGCCGAACCAGGCGCGGTAGAGGTAGACGCTGGCGTCGACCAGGCAGACCCTCAGGGCCGCCACTCCCGGCAGAGCGCCGCCGGGTCCGGCCGCGGCCGCGCCGGCGGCTCCTCGCGCACCGTCCCGAGATGGACGAAGGCCACGATCCGCTCGCCCTCGCCGAGCCCGAGGTGGCGCGCCACCTCGGCGTCGTAGGCCGGCCAGCCGGTGGTCCACTGCCCGCCGAAGCCGAGCGCCTGGGCGCCGAGCAGCAGGTTGTAGGCGGCGAGCCCCGCGGAGAGCAGCTGCTCCTGCTCGGGGATCCGCTCGCCGGCGCGGAGCCTGGCGACGACCGCGACCACCACCGGGGCGCGGGCCAGCCGCCGGCGGTCCTTCTCGAGCTCGGCCGCGGGGGCGGCGGGCTCGATCGCGAGGCGCCTTCGGGCGAGGAACTCGCCGAGCGCCGTCCTCGCCTCGCCGCGGATCACGAGGAAGCGCCAGGGCGCGAGCGCGCCGTGGTCGGGAACGCGCACCGCGAGCGCAATCAGCCGTGCGAGGGTGGCCTCGTCCGGACCGGGCTCGGCGAGCAGGCGGGCGGGCACCGAGCGTCGGGCGAGCAGGAAGGCGAAGGGCTCCATGCCCGAAGTCTAGCCGCTTAGTCGAGGAAGGCGGCGAGCAGCTCGTTGAGCACCTCGAGACCGCGGGCGCTCGGACGCAGGCGCTCGCCCTCGAGCTCGAGCAGGCCGCGCCCGGCGAGCGGCGCCGCGCGCTCGAGCAGGGCCCCGCGGGCGAGGCCGGTGCGCTCCTCGAACAGCGCGAGCGGGAAGCCCTCGGTCAGCCGCAGGGCGTTGAGTAGGAACTCGAAGATCCGCTCGCGGCGCGTCACCTCGCGACGTTCGGCGAGGCGCTCCTCGCCGGCCGCGGTCTCGAGGTAGCGTCCGGGATGCGGCTGCTTGACCAGGCGCAGGATCCGGTCCTGCCCCGGGAAGCTCAGCTTGCCGTGGGCCCCGGCGCCGATCCCGAGGTAGTCCCCGAACCGCCAGTAGTTGAGGTTGTGGCGCGAGGCGGCTCCCGGCCGCGCGAAGGCCGAGACCTCGTAGCGCGTCAGCCCGGCCGCGGCCAGCCGGCTCGCGGCAGGCGGCCTCGATCGCCGCGACCGTGTCCTCGTCGGGGAGCGGCGGCGGACGGCGGGCGAAGGGCGTTCCCGGCTCGAGGGTGAGCTGATAGTGGGAAAGATGCGGCGGCCGATGGGCGAGAACCGCCTCGAGGTCGGCGAGCGCGGCCTCGACATCCTGGCCCGGCAGGCCGTACATCAGGTCGACGTTCCAGCTGCGCAGCCCGGCCGCGGCGAGCTCCGCGGAGCGCCGTCTCCGCCTCTTCGGGACCGTGGATCCGGCCGAGCGCCGCGAGCGCGGCGCGGTCGAGGCTCTGCACCCCGAGGCTGATGCGGTTGACCCCCGCCTCGCGGTAGGCGAGGAAGCGGCCGCGCTCGACCGTGCCGGGGTTCGCCTCGAGGGTGATTTCGGCGTCCTCGGCGACCGGGAGCCGCTCGCGGATTCCCGCGATCAGGCGGGCGATCGCCTCCGGCGGGAACAGGCTGGGCGTGCCGCCGCCGAGGAAGATCGAGTCGCAGCGTGCGCCCGCTGGACGAGCTCGGCGTCGAGGGCGAGGTCGGCGAGCAGGGCCTCGACGTAGGCGTCGAAGGGCGGTGCCGCCGGCGCGCGGTGCGAGTTGAAGTCGCAGTAGGGGCACTTGCGCAGGCACCACGGCAGGTGCGCGTAGAGCGCGAGCGGCGGGAGGCCGAGGGCGGCCATCGCGCTCAGGGGCGAAGCAGGCGCTCGCGCAGCGACTCGCGGAGCCGCGCCAGCGCCCGGCCGCGGTGGCTCAGGCGGTCCTTCTCCGCGGGCGGCAGCTCGGCGGCGGCGAGGCCGAGCGTCGGGATCGAGGAACACCGGGTCGTAGCCGAAGCCGCCGCTGCCCCGCGGCCGCTCGAGGATCCGGCCTTGCCACTCGCCCGTCGCGAGGAGGGGCGCCGGATCCTCGGCGCTCGGCGACGAAGGCGAGGGCGCAGTGGAAGCGGGCGCCGCGGCTGGGTCTCGGGGAGGCCCTCGAGCTCGGCGAGGAGCCTGGCCACCCGCTCGCCGTCGCTCAGCCCGGGCCCGCCATAGCGGGCGCTGAGCAAGCCCGGGCGGCCGTCGAGCGCCTCGACCAGCAGGCCCGAGTCGTCGGCGAGGGCGGGCAGGCCGGTCGCGCGGGCCGCGGCGCGGGCCTTGAGCAGGGCGTTCTCGGCGAAGCTCGGCGCATCCTCCGCCGGCGCGGAGCAGCCCAAGCTCGCCGAGGCCGAGCAGCCGCAGCGGGAGATCGCCCAGCATCCGGCGCAGCTCGGCGAGCTTGCCGGGATTGCCGGTCGCCGCGACCAGCGCGATCACGGCCGGGCGAGGGCCTCGCGCTGGCGGGCGAGGATCTCGGCGATGCCGGCGGCGGCGAGATCGAGCATCCGGTCGAGCTCGCCGCGCCGGAAGGCGTGGCCCTCGGCGGTGCCCTGCAGCTCGACGATGCCGCCGCCGTCGTTCATCACCACGTTCATGTCGGTGTCGCACTCCGCGTCCTCGAGCGTACTCGAGGTCGAGGATCGGGACGCCGCGGTAGAGCCCGACCGAGACCGCGGCCGACCTGGCCGTGGATCGGGTCGCGGGCTGATCACCCCGCGCGCGAGCAGCTTGCGGCAGGCCTCGACCAGCGCGACGTAGGCCCCGCTGATCGCCACCGTGCGGGTGCCGCCATCGGCCTGGAGGACGTCGCAGTCGAGGGTGATGGTGCGCTCGCCGAGCGCCGCGCGGTCGACCACCGCGCGCAGCGCGCGGCCGATCAGGCGCTGGATCTCCATGCTGCGCCCGCTCTGGCTGCCGCGGGTGGCCTCGCTGCGGCGTGCGCTCGTGCGTGCTGCGCGGCAGCATCCCGTACTCGGCGGTGACCCAGCCCTCGCCGCTGCCGCGCAGGAAGGGCGGGACCTTGTCCTCGACGCTCGCGGTGCACAGGACCTTGGTGTCGCCGAAGCAGGCCAGCACCGAGCCCTCGGCGTGGCGGGTGTAGCCGCGCTCGAAGCGGATCGGGCGCAGCGCGTCGGGGGCGCGCCCGCTGGGCCGGACGGGAAGGCTCATCTCGCTTGGGTGGAGCGGAGCGCGGAGTTTACCATTCGGCCCTCCCGCTCGCCGACGCCCGAGCCATGCCGAGCAGCATGACCGCATTCGCCGCGCTCCGCCGCCCGATCGGCGACGGGCTGTGGCTGGAGGGCGAGGGGCGCTGCCTCAACCATCGCCAGCTCGACCTGCAGCTCAGGCTGCCGGAGGCGCTGCGCTGGCTCGAGCCGAGGCTTCGCGCGCGGCTGGCGGGAGCCTTCGCCCGCGGCCGGGTCGAGATCGCGCTCAGGCTCGGGCGCGAGGCCGAGGGCGAGCCGCCGCTGAGCCTCGACCGCGGCCTCGTCCGGCGCCTAGCCGCGCTGGTCGCGGAGCTGCGCGAGGCGGTCCCGGGGCTGGCGGCGGGCAGCGCCGGCCGAGCTCATCGCCTGGCCCGGGCTGGTGCGCGAGGCCGAGCCGGACCGCGAGCGCCTCGAGGCCGAGGCCGGGGCGCTGCTCGCCGAGCTGGTCGCCGCGCTCAAGGCCGAGCGGGCGCGGGAGGGGAGCGAGCTCGGGAGGGCGATCCGCGAGCGGCTGGAGCAGCTCGCGGCGGGGGTGGCGCGCGAGCAGCGCGCGGCTGCCTCGAGCTCGCCGCCGCGGCGCGCGAGCGCCTCGCCGCCCGGCTCGCGGAGCTCAGGGCGTGACGGTGGACGAGGCGAGGCTCGCGCAGGAGCTCGCGCTGCTGCTCGCCCGCGGCGACGTCGCCGAGGAGCTCGAGCGTCTCGCGGTCCACGGCGCCGAGGCGCTGCGTCTGCTGGATCGCGAGGGCGAGCCGGTCGGACGCAGGCTCGACTTCCTGCTGCAGGAGCTCGGGCGCGAGGCCGGGACCCTGGCCGCGAAGGCCCCCGATCTCGGGCTCAGCCGCTTCGCCCTCGAGGCGCGGGTGCTGATCGAGCAGATGCGCGAGCAGGCGCAGAACCTGGAGTGAGAGAACCTGGAGTGAGGAGGAGCGGTGAGCGGTTCGCTGTTCATCATCTCGGCGCCCTCCGGCGCGGGCAAGACCAGCCTGGTGCGGGCGCTGATCGGCCGCGACCCGGCGCTGCGGCTCTCGGTCGTCGCACACCACGCGCGCGCCGCGGCCGAGCGAGCGGGACGGGATCGACTACCACTTCGTGAGCCCGGAGCGCTTCGAGGAGCTCGCGCGCGCCGGCGCCTTCCTCGAGCACGCCGAGGTCTTCGGGGCGCGCTACGGGACCTCCGTCGCCGAGGTCGATCCCTGGCTCGAGCGCGGCATCGACGTGTTCCTCGACATCGACTGGCAGGGGGCGCGCCAGGTGCGGGCGCGGCGCCCGCAGGCGGTCGCGATCTTCGTCCTCCCCCCGTCGCGCGCGGTGCTGCTGGAGCGGCTCCGGCGGCGCGCCGAGGACAGTCCCGAGACCATCGCCCGGCGCATGGCGGGGGCGCGGGCGGAGCTCGCCCACCATGCCGAGTACGACCATCTGGTGGTGAACGACCGCTTCGAGGACGCGGTCGAGGATCTCGCCGCCATCGTCCGCGCGGCGCGCCTCTCGCTGCGGGTCCAGCGCCGGCGCCAGGCTGCGCTCATCGCCGAGTTGCTGGCCGACTGACGGCGGCCGGCCGGGGAGCGCCGGCAGGGTCTCGCGTTGCGCGTCGCACAATCGCGGGCCTAGAATCCGTAGCGAGGCGAAAAGTCCGTTCGAGGTCGAAGGTCATGGCCAGGATCACGGTGGAGGACTGTCTCGAGGTGGTGCCGAACCGCTTCGAGCTGGTGCTGATGGCGGCGCGACGCGCTCGCCAGATCAGCAAGGGCTCGCAGCCCCTCGTCGAGTTCGACGACGACAAGCCGACGGTGCTCGCCTTGCGCGAGATCGCGGCCGGCGCCGGTGAGCGAGGAGCTGCTCGATGCCGTCGATCGCGCCGAGCGCGAGCGGGCCGAGCGCGAGGCGATGGCGTGGGCCGAGGCCGAAGTCGAGGACGATCTCGGCAAGGGCGACGACTGAGCTTCCCACCCCGGGTCCTCGGGGGATGGCCATGCCTGCGGTCGAGACCGGCCCCCGCCCCGTCTCCGGGACTCTGCCCGGGGACGTCGCGGCGCTGGTGGAGAAGGTGCGCGGCTATCTCGGCGAGGACGCGGCGGCGCGGGTGCTCCGCGCCTACGAGCTCGGCGCCGCCGCCCACGCCGGCCAGTGCCGCCGCTCGGGCGAGCCCTACATCACCCATCCGGTGGCGGTGGCGCAGATCCTCGCCGACCTCGGGCTCGATGGCGAGACCCTGTGCGCGGCGCTGCTCCACGACACCCTCGAGGACACGCCGCTCACCCGCAAGGAGCTGGTCGCCCAGTTCGGCGAGACCGTCGCCGATCTGGTCGAGGGGGTGACCAAGCTCGACCGCGTGCGCTTTCGCAGCCGGCAGGAGGCTGACGCCGAGAGCTTCCGCAAGATGGTGCTGGCGATGGCGCGGGATCTGCGCGTCATCCTGGTCAAGCTCGCGGACCGCCTCCACAACATGCGCACCCTGGACGCGATGGAGCCCGAGGCCAGGCGGCGGATCGCGCGCGAGACCCTCGAGGTCTACGCCCCGATCGCGCAGCGGCTCGGGATGAACCGCTTCAAGGCCGAGCTGCAGGAGCTCGGCTTCCGCGCGCTCCATCCCCTGCCGGCACCGCGTCATCGAGCACCGCTTGCGCGCGGTGTACGGCTTGCGGCGCGAGACCGTGGCGCGGATCGAGGCCCAGATCGCGGAGACCGTCGCCCGCGCCGGCCTCCGGGCGCGCGTGGTGAGCCGGATCAAGTCGCCCTACGGCATCTACCGCAAGATGCGGCAGGAGCAGAAGAGCTTCGCCGAGGTCACCGACGTCTACGGCTTCCGCATCGTGGTCGGGGAGCCGTTGCAGTGCTATCTCGCGCTGGGCCTGATGCACGGCCTGTTCAAGCCGGTGGAGGGCCGCTTCAAGGACTTCATCGCCATCCCCAAGGCCAACGGCTACCAGTCGCTGCATACCGTGCTCTTCGGTCCCGGCGGGATCCCGCTCGAGATCCAGATCCGCACCGAGGACATGGACACGGTGGCGGAGCGCGGGGTGGCGGCGCACTGGATCTACAAGACCGCCTCGACCTCGGTCAGCAACGCCCAGCTGCGCGCGCGCGAGTGGCTCGAGCGGCTGGTCGAGCACGAGCGCAGCGCCGGCAGTTCGGTCGAGTTCCTCGAGAACGTCAAGGTGGACCTGTTCCCGGACGAGGTCTACCTGTTCACCCCGCGCGGGGACATCCTCGCGCTGCCCCGCAATGCCACCGCGCTCGACTTCGCCTATGCGGTGCACACCGACCTCGGCAACCACGCGGTGGCCGCCAGGAGTCGACGGCCGGCTGGCGCCGCTGCGCGCGCGGCTGCAGAGCGGTCAGACGGTCGAGATCATCACCGCGCGCAGCGCGCAGCCGAACCCGGCCTGGCTCGAGTGGGTGGTCACCGCCAAGGCGCGCACCGCGATCCGGCACTTCCTCAAGCGCCTCCAGCACGAGGACGCGGTCGAGATCGGCCATCGCATGCTCGACGCGGCGCTGGCGGCGGTCGAGGAGTCGCTGGACAACGTTCCCCAGGGCGCGCTCGACGCCTTCCTCGCCAAGCACGGCTACCGCCGCCTCGAGGAGCTGCTGGCCGACCTCGCCCAGGGCAATCGCCTGCCGCAGCAGGTGGCCGAGGAGCTCAAGCGCGGATCGCGCCGCCGCCCGCGCCCGCCCGGCGGTCGCGGCGGAGCCGGAGAAGCTGCTGATCACCGGGAACCGAGCGCGGCGTGCTCAGCTTTGCCCAGTGCTGCTATCCGCTGCCCGGCGATCCGATCGCCGGCTATCTCTCGCTGGGCAAGGGGATCGTCGTCCATCGCCGCGAATGCGCGAATCTGGCGGAGCTCGCCCGGCACCCCGAGCGCCTGGTGGCGATCGACTGGGACCGCAAGGTCGCCGGCGACTATCGCGTCGGGCTGAGGGTGGCGGTGGACAACCGGCCCGGCGTCCTCGCCCAGGTCGCGGCGGCGATCGCCGACCGCGGCTCGAACATCGAGAACGTCGAGTACCAGGAGCGGGACCAGGCGGTGGCCACCATCCTGCTGGTGATCGAGGTGCGCGACCGCCGCCACCTCGCCGACGTGATGCGCGCGCTTCGCCACCTGCCCTCGCTCCACGGCATCGAACGGGTGATGAGCTAAGATCGGCGCGCTCACGGTCGGGAGCGGCGGAGGCGGCGATGAACAGGCAGGCGATTCGCAGCGAGGAGGCGCCGGCGGCGATCGGCACTTACTCCCAGGCGGTCCGGGTGGGAGCGACGGTCTATCTCTCGGGGCAGATCCCGCTCGATCCGGTCTCCGGCGAGCTCGTCAGCGGCGACATCGAGGCCGAGATCCGCCGCGTCTTCGACAACCTCGAGGCGATCTGCGAGGCGGCCGGCGGCTCCCTGGGCGAGATCGTCAAGCTCAACGTCTATCTCACCGATCTCGCGCATTTCCCGGTGCTCAACCGGATCATGGGCGAGTACTTCGAGCCGCCCTATCCGGCGCGGGCCGCGGTCGGGGTGGCCGCCCTGCCGCGCGGCGCCAGGGTCGAGATGGACGCGGTGCTCGTGCTCAGGGAGTGAGCGGCGCCACCGAGGAGCTCGGCGAGCGGCCCACGGCGGGCCTTTCCGGGGTGGGTCCGGTGCTCGCCGCCCGCCTCGCCCAGCGCGGTCTCGAGCGCCTCCGCGACCTCTGGTTCCACCTCCCCCTGCGCTGGGAGGACCGCACCCGGCTCGTGCCCCTCGCCGCGCTCCAGCCGGGACAGAGCGCCTTGGTCGAGGGCGAGCTGCTGCTGATCGAGCCCGGCTTCCGCTTCCGTCCACAGCTCCGCCTGGTCCTCGGCGATGGCCGCGGGGGGAGCCTGTGCGCTGCGCTTCTTCCATCGGTCCAGTGGGTTGCTCGCGGCGCTGCGGCCGGGAGAGCGCCTGCGCTGCTTCGGGGTGGTGCGCGGGGGACCGCACGGCCTCGAGATGATCCATCCCGAGATCGCCCGCCTCCGCAAGGGGGCGCCGGTGCCGCTCCCCGACCGGCTCACGCCGGTCTACCCGGCGGTCGAGGGCGTGCCGCAGGGACGGCTGCGGGCGATCATCGCGCGCGCCCTCGAGCTGCTGCCTCGGGACGGGTCCGGCGAGGCGCTGCCGGCCGCGCTCTGCCGCGAGCTCGGCTTTCCGCCGCTCGCCGAGGCGCTGCGCTTCGTCCATCATCCCCCGCCCGGCACCTCGCTCGCCGCGCTTGCGGAGGGGAGGCACCCGGCGCTGCGCCGGCTCGCCTTCGAGGAGCTGCTCGCGCAGCGGCTGGGGATGCTGCTCCGCCGCCGTCGCGTCCGCGAGCGGACCGCGCCGCCGCTCCCCGCCGCGGCCGCGGCCGCGGCGGCGCTGGCCCGCGTGCTCCCGTTCGCTCTCACCGGCGCCCAGCGCCGCGCGATCGCCGAGATCGCGGCCGACCTCGTCCAGCCGATGCCGATGCTCCGGCTGCTGCACGGCGACGTCGGGGCGGGCAAGACCGTGGTCGCCGCCCACGCCGCGTTGCAGGCGATCCTGAGCGGACACCAGGCGGCGCTGCTCGCGCCCACCGAGCTGCTGGCGGAGCAGCACCTCGCCACCTTCCGCCGCTGGCTCGAGCCGCTCGGCCACGCCCCGGTATGGCTCGCCGGCAGGGTCCAGGGCCGAGCCCGAAGGGAGGCGCTGGCCGCGATCGCCGAGGGAGCGCCGCTGGTGATCGGCACCCACGCGCTGATCCAGGAGGGGGTGCGGTTCCGCGCGCTCGGCCTGGTGATCATCGACGAGCAGCACCGCTTCGGCGTGCACCAGCGCCTGATGCTGCGGGAGAAGGGTCGCGAGGGCGAGCGGCTGCCGCACCAGCTGGTGATGACCGCGACGCCGATCCCGCGCACCCTAGCCATGACCCGCTTCGCGGATCTCGATCTCTCGGCGCTGGACGAGAAGCCGCCGGGGCGCCGGCCGGTCCAGACCGTGCTCTGGCCGATGCGCCGGCGCGACGAGCTGGTGGCTCGGGTCGGCCGCTACTGTCGCGAGGGCCGCCAGGGCTACTGGATCTGTACCCTGGTGGAGGAATCCGAGCAGCTCGCGGCCCAGGCCGCCGCGACCGTGCGGGCGGAGCTCGCCGAGGCGCTGCCGGATCTCCGGATCGGCCTGGTCCACGGCCGCATGCGTCCCGCGGAGAAGGCGGCGGCGATGGCCGACTTCGCCGCCGGCAGGCTCGCGCTGCTGGTCGCGACCACGGTGGTCGAGGTCGGACTCGACGTGCCGGCGGCGACGCTGATGGTGATCGAGGACGCCGAGCGCCTCGGTCTCGCCCAGCTCCACCAGCTCCGCGGGCGCGTCGGCCGCGGCGCCGAGCGCTCTTTCTGCGTGCTGCTCCATCGCGAGCCGCTCTCCGCGACCGCCCGCGCCCGCCTCCTCGCGCTGCGCGGCACCGAGGACGGCTTCCGGCTCGCGGAACAGGACCTGGAGCTCCGCGGTCCGGGCGAGCTGCTCGGCACCCGCCAGGCGGGAACGGCAGAGTTCCGCATCGCCGATCTCGCCCGCGACCGCGAGCTGCTGCCGGCGGTGGCGCGCGTGGCGGAGCGGCTGCTGCTCGAGCACCCCGAGGCGGCTGCGCGGCTGGTGGCCTCCTGGCTGGGCGGGGCGGAGCGCTACGGTGAGGCCTGAGCGCTGGCCGAGCGCCGGGTCGCGTGCGAGCATGGCGGGGCGATGAGGCTGCTGATCGACACCGACCCCGGCGTCGACGACGCCTGGGCGATCCTGATGGCGCTCGCCGCACCGGAGGCCGAGGTGTTGGCGCTCACCGTTACCGCGGGGAACGTGGGGCTTGCCGCGTGTCTGCAAAACGCCTGCAAGCTGCTCGAGGTCGCGGAGCGGACGGAGATCCCGGTCCATCCGGGCGCGCAGCGGGCGCTCGCCGGAGCGATCGAGCGCGCCGGTTTCGTCCACGGTCGGGATGGCTTCGGCGATACCGGCTACCTGCCTCCCGCCAAGCGGCCCGAGGCCGAGCCTGCCGCCCTCGCCATCGTCCGTCTGGCGCGCGCCCATGCCGGCCGGCTCACCGTGGTCGCCCTCGGGCCGCTCACCAATCTCGCCCTCGCGCTCGCCCTCGATCCGGGCCTGCCGGAGCGGGTCGCGAGGCTGGTGGTGATGGGCGGGGCGGCGGATGCCGCCGGCAACCTCGAGCGCCGGGCCGTGGAGTTCAACTTCGGTGCCGATCCGGAGGCCGCGGCGGCGGTGCTCGCGGCCTTTCCGCGGGTCGAGCTCGTCGACTGGCGCGCCACCCTCGCCCACCTGATTCCGCTCGCCGAGCTCGAGGCCTGGCTCGGGCGCGGCGACCGGAGGGCGATCTTTTTCCGCGCCATCGCGCGCCGCGCCATCGCCTTCCAGCAGCGCCTGCATCCCGGGCTGGTGCATGCCGCCGACGCCCTCGCGATGTGCGTGGCGCTCGAGCCCGAGGCGGTCGAGGCGACGAGCGAGGCCGCGGTCTGGGTGGAGCTCGGCGGGGCGGACACCCGCGGCATGAGCGTCGTCGACCTCACCGGCCTCAGCGGTCGACGGGCGAATGCGACGATCATCGAGCGGGTGGCCATGCCGCGCCTTCGCGCCCGCCTTGCCGCGGCGCTGGGGGCCTGACCGCGGAGCAAACCGCGGGCGTTCCTCAGAGGTACCTGGTGCGCGGGCACGGGGGGAGACTCGCCGCCGGGGCCGGCGCCTTCTCCGGGCGAGCGACCGCGCCGCGAGCCTTCCGCCGTTCCGGCGGGGGGGGGGGCGGCAGCCGGACCCGGGATCCCAAATGCGCCGGTCGCGAGTCTCGGGCAGCCGCTCCGCGGCGGGCGGCGGTCCTGAGCTTTTCCTGCCGCAGCCGGCCCCCCTCCGTGGAGGGTGGTCGAGTGAAGCTTTGCGGGCGTTGACGCCTCCCGGGGGGGGGGAGTAGGCTTCCGGTCGCGTACGTCCGGACTGTCCGACTTTTCCCGGGCGGACTTAGGCCTCGCGCCCTTGTGCTTCCCGGTCTTGCCGCGACCGCCTGGCGGACGCGGGAATTTCCGTCCATCGATCGGGGAGCGTGTCATGGTCGTCAAGCGTGCGTGGCCGGTGGTGGCCGGTGTGCTGCTGCCGGGTCTTCTGTCGGCGGCGTCCTTCACCTGGCGTGGGGAGCTGAAGGACGGCGGGGAGCCTGCGGAGGGGAGCTACGACTTCCGGGTGCGGGCCTATGGCGATGCGGAGGGGCGGATGCCTTTGGGTCTGCCGCGGGAGCTGTCTGGGGTGAGGGTGGCGGGGGGTCGTTTTGCGGTGGGTCTGGACTGGCCGGAGCTGCCTGAGTCCCTGGAGCGGCTGTGGCTGGAGGTGGAGCTGCGGGGTTCTGGGGAGGGCGGCTGGGTGAAGCTGCCGGGGCGGGTGGCGGTGGAGGCGAAGGCGCAGATCTGTCCGGAGAGCTGGGCTTTGCTGGGGAACGGGAGCACGAATCCGGCGGTGAACTTTCTTGGGACCACGGACAGTCAGCCGCTGGTGCTGCGCACGGCGAACGTGCGGAGTCTTCGGATCGAGCCTGCGGCGGTGCTGTTCGGTGGTCTGCCGATCACGGTGAACTGGATCGGTGGGAGTCATGCGAACGGGGTGACCGCGGGGGTGCGGGGGGCGACGATCGCGGGGGGCGGGGTGCCGGCGGGGGACAGCGATCCGAATTACTCCTCGGAGGCCCCCAACCGGGTGACGGACCATTACGGGACGGTGGGGGGTGGCTATGGAAACCGTGCCGGGGACGATGCAGGGACTGTGTCAGACACGCCCTTTGCGACCGTCGGCGGGGGCACCTTGAACACCGCGAGCGGCATTGCCAGCACCGTCGGCGGGGGCAGGGGCGACACTGCAAACGTCGCGGGCCACGCATCGGTGGCGGGTGATAGCAACACCGCGAGCGCCGTGGACCACCGTCGGCGGGGGCGCTCAGAAGCGGCGAGCGCTCGTCGCGAGCACCGTCGGCGGCGGCTTCCTGAACACCGCGAGCGATCAGGTGAGCACCGTCGGCGGTGGCTGGGACAACACCGCGAGCGGCTTGAGGAGCACGGTCGCGGGTGGCGGGTCGAACTGCGCGGGTGGGGACCATTCCGCCGCGGGCGGCTTGCGGGCCAAGGTGCGGCCGGGGAGCGGCTCGGGGGCGGCGGGCTTCGGCTGTTCGGGCGTCCCCCTGTCCGGCGATGCGAACGGGGACGAGGGCAGCTACGTGTGGGCCGATGCGCAGAATGCGGACTTCGTCAGCAGCGGCCCGAACCAGTACCTGGTGCGGGCGACGGGAGGCGTGGCGGTCAATGGCGTGCCGATCAAGGACGACATCGAGCTGACGGTGGTGGCGGATTCGGATGGATCGGACTACGCGAGTGTGTTCCTGCGGCCCCGGGCGACGCAGGCGGGGGTGCTGATCTCGGCCGGGGACGCGAGCTCGACGGCGGCGAACGACTCGGGCTTCTACGTCGATCAGTTCAACGGGTCGGGACAGACGCGGGTGCTCGAGGTGGAGCCGGACCGGGACTTCGAGGTGTTCGCGCAGGCCTTCAAGCCGGGCGGGGGTTCGTGGGCGGTGCCTTCGGACGGTCGGCTGAAGGAGGGGGTGGAGACGCTGTCGGGGGCGCTGGAGCGTCTGCTGGCCTTGCGCGGGGTGAGCTTCGAGTATCGGCGTGAGGTGACGCCGGCGGGGATGTATCTGCCGGGGCGGCGTGTGGGTTTTCTGGCGGAGGAGGTGGAGCGGGTCTTCCCGGAGTGGGTGGGGGAGACGGAGGAGGGCTGGAAGACGGTGGGGGTGCAGGGATTCGAGGCGCTGGCGGTGGAGGCGCTGCGGGAGCTGCGGGCGGAGCATGGGGAGCGGGTGGCGGCGCTCCAGGCGGAGAACGCGGCGCTGCGGGCGAGGCTCGAGGAGGCCGAGCATCGCGCGGAGCGGTCGGAGCGGCGTCTGGCCGAGGCGGAGCGGCGTCTGGCCGAGTCCGAGGCGCGGCAGGCGCGGGAGCTCGAGGCGCTGCGCGGGGAGCTGGCGCTGCTGCGGGAGCTGGTGGCGCCGCCGGCGGCGGCGACGGGAGGGCGCTGAGATGGCGGTCGGGTCGGGGTTGTCGCTGCTCCTCGTCCTCGGGTCGGTGGCGGGGGAGCGGGAGCTGGTCCGCGCGGAGCTGGAGACCTCGCCGCCCGCGGTGTCGGCGGGGGGTCTGGAGCTCCGTTCGGTGCTCGAGCGGCGGGCGGACCGCTCGCCGCTCGTCTCGGCGCGCTTCGAGCTTTCGGCGGTGCTTCAGCCGAAGGCGACGCCGCCGATCTGCTGGGGTCCGGGGCACGTCTTCGCGGACGGCTACGAGGGGCCCTGAGCGCGAGCCGAGCGAGGGATTGGACGCTTCCGCGCGCTGCCTTTCGCCCTCACGGGCAGGCTCTGCGGCGGTTTGGGGGCGGTGACGGGGTCGCATGGGCGCTGCCGGGCGCGATGGCGGCTCGACCCTCCGCGCGCCGCTCCCGCTTGTGCGACACGCTCCCCGCAGCCTAATCTAGTGCGCTTCTCCAGAAGCTCCCGCCGATGAAGCCCAACATCCATCCCGAGTACCGTCCGGTGGTCTTCCTGGACGTGTCCTGCGACTTCGCGTTCCTGACCCGCTCGACCAAGACCAGCAAGGAGACCATCCGCTGGGAGGACGGCAACGAGTATCCGGTGATCAAGGTCGAGGTCTCCAGCGCTTCGCATCCCTTCTACACCGGCAAGCACAAGATCGTGGAGAGCGGCGGCCGGGTCGACAAGTTCCGCCGCCGTTACGGCGCGACCAAGTCGGGCAAGTGAACGGCTCGGCTCGAGCCGCGACAAAGCCGATGGGGGCGCCGCCCGCCGCGCCTTCCCTGCGCTTCGGGCCCGGTCGGGCGGGGCGGCGGGGAAGGCGTATGCGGCATGCCGGCGTTGACCGCGGAGGCCAAGGTGTCGTCGATGCAGGTTTCCTTCTCCGAAGGCGGAGAGTCCCGCACCGCCGAGCTGCCGGTGATCGGGGGCTCCCTCGGGCCCCGGGCGGTGGACATCGCCAGGCTGCCGCGGGAGACCGGGCTGTTCACCTACGATCCGGGCTTCATGGCCACGGCGAGCTGCCGCAGCGCCATCACCTTCATCGACGGCGAGGCCGGCGTGCTGCTCTACCGCGGCTATCCGATCGAGCAGCTGGCGCGGCATTCGAGCTTCCTCGAGGTCGCCTACCTGCTGATGCACGGCGAGCTGCCCGACGCGCGCCAGCTCGCCGAGTTCGAGCGCGAGGTGGCGATCCACACCATGATCCACGAGTCGTTGAAGAACTTCCTCAACGGCTTCCACTACGACGCCCATCCGATGGCGATGCTGTGCGGCGTCATCGCCTCGCTCTCCGCCTTCTACCACTACCAGCTCGACGTCCACGACCCGGCCCAGCGCAAGCTCGCGGCGATCCGCCTGATCGCGAAGATGCCGACCATCGCCGCGGCCTGCTACCGCTACTCGATCGGGTGGCCGATCGCCTACCCGCGCAACCACCTCGACTACTGCACCCGTTTCCTGCACATGATGTTCGAGGTGCCGGCGGAGCCGCTCGCCCTGAACCCGGTCGCGGCCAAGGCGCTCGACCTGCTCTTCATCCTCCACGCCGACCACGAGCAGAACGCGAGCACCTCCACGGTGCGGCTGGTCGGGCTCCACCGGGGCCAATCCCTACGCCTGCGTCGCCGCCGGAATCGCCGCGCTGTGGGGGCCCGCCCACGGCGGGGCGAACGAGGCGGTGCTGCGCATGCTCCAGGAGATCGGCGACCCCAAGCGGGTGGGCGAGGCGGTGGCCCGCGCCAAGGACAAGAAGTCCGGCTTCCGCCTGATGGGCTTCGGCCACCGGATCTACAAGAACTACGACCCCCGCGCCGCGATCATCCGGGAGATGACCCACCGGGTGCTCGGCGAGCTCGGGGTGAGCGATCCGCTCCTCGAGGTCGCCCTCGCCCTCGAGGAGGTCGCGCTCAAGGACGACTACTTCATCGAGCGCCGGCTCTACCCGAACGTCGATTTCTACTCCGGGATCATCTACAAGGCGCTCGGCATCCCGACCGAGATGTTCACGGTGATGTTCGCGATCGCCCGCACCGCCGGGTGGGTCTCGCACTGGCTCGAGCAGCAGACCGATCCGGAAGCCAAGATCGGGCGTCCCCGGCAGGTCTACACCGGACCGCTCCGGCGCGACTACGTCCCGATCGAGCAGCGCTAGCGGGACTCCTCGGCCAGCAGGCGCTCGAGCGCCGCGCGGCTGGCGCGCGCCATGGGTCTCTCGCCGCCCCGCTCCAGGGGCGGCTGGCGCAGCATGGCCAAGGGCAGCACGGTGAGGTCGATCGGATCCTCGCCAGCGACGAAGCGCAGCACCGGGAACACCGCCTCGCGCTCGCGGTCGAGGCGCAGGCGCCTGCCGTCCTCCTCGAAGGGGATGCCGTGACGCCAGAGGAGCTCGACCACGGCGAGCGGGTCGTCGGTGAACAGGTGCAGGCAGATGGCGCTGTGGCGGTCGGCGCTGCCATCGAGCACGGCGCCCACCAGTCGCGGCTCGAAGGGCGCGAAGAAGCGCATCGCGTCGAGCGCGGCGCGGCGGCGCTCCGCGAGCCAGCGCCCGCGCTCCGGCGGCGCGAAGAGACGAAGCCGCTCGCGGACCGCGGCCTCGATCTCGGCGAGCGCGGGCTGGATCAGGGGATCGCGCAGCCCGAGCCGCTCGGCGGCCTTGCGCCGCGCGAGCAGCGGACTGCGGACGCCCTGGTCGACGATCAGGCGCGCCGCCTCGGCGGCGAGCGTCGCCCGCATCGCTTCGCGCCGGCGGGAGCTCTGGCGCTCGGCCATGCTCAGAAGATCTCCTCCGGCCGGGGCTCGCTCTCGGCGCCATCGCGCTCGGGCGCAAGCTGCTGCAGGCGCTCGAGCAGCTCGACCGGGAACCACTCCTCGATCGCTCCGGGATGACCTGGCGGCACCGGACGGCCGCTCTCGGGATCGATCGGCACGCTGACGAGTCCAGGGGGCAGGGGCGCGTCGCGCACCGGCCGGTCGGCGAGCGCCACCCGCATGAAGTCGATCCAGGCCGGCAAGGCGGCCCGCGAGCCGAACTCGTTGCGGCCGAGGGTGGTGAAATCGTCGCGACCGACCCAGCTCGACACCACCAGACCGCCGCCGAAGCCGGTGAACCAAGCGTCGCGATAGTCGTTGGTGGTTCCGGTCTTGCCGCCGACATCGGGCCGCTCGAGCGAGCGCGCGGCGCGACCGGTGCCGCGCCGGACCACGTCGAGGAGCAGCGAGCGCACCAGGAAGGCGGTGCGTTCCTCGATGATGCGGGGAGCCAGCGGCTCCGCGCCGTTGCCCGCGCAGTCGCGGCAGGCCCGGGGCGGGCGCGCCTCGTGCACGACCTCGCCGTCCTCCCGCTCGATCCGGCGCACGAGATAGGGCTCGACCAGGAAGCCGCCGTTGCTGAAGGCGGCGTAGGCGCGCGCCATCGCGAGCGGCGAGGCGGCGGTGCTGCCGAGCGCGAGGGTCAGGTTCGGCGGCAGGGCTTCGGCGGGAAGGCCGAAGCGCATGGCGTACTGGCGCGCGTAGTCCACCCCGATCGCGTCCAGCAGCCGCACCGAGACCAGGTTGCGGGAGGAGACCATCGCCTCGCGCAGGCGCATCGGGCCGTTGAAGGCCTGGTTGTCGTTCTGCGGCCGCCACACCGCCTCCATGCCGGCCTCGTGGTGCACGATCGGGGCGTCGAGCACGATCGAGGCGGGCCCGAAGCCGCGCTCGAAGGCGGCGGCATACAGCAGCGGCTTGAAGCTCGAGCCCGGCTGGCGCTGGCTCTGGACCGCGCGGTTGAACTGGCTCTGGGCGAAGCCGAAGCCGCCGACCAGCGCGCGGATCGCGCCGTCGGCCATCCTCGATCGCGACCAGGGCCCCCTCGGCCGCCGGGAGCTGCGAGAGCTCCCATTCGCCCTCGGCGGTGCGCGCGATCCGCACCACGTCCCCGGGAGCCAGCACCTCGCGCGCGTCCTTGGGCGCCGGCCCCCGCCGGTCGGGGTCGAGCCAGGGCCGCGCCCAGCGCATGGACTCGAAGGGCAGCCACACCGACTGGCCGTCGGCGAGCTCGAGCAGCGCGCCACTCGCCATCGACCTCGAGGGCGAGGGCGGGCACCAGGCCGGCGACGGGGCGCAGTTCGCGCAGACGCCGGCGACGCTCGGCGGCATCGCCGAGGAGCGACGGCTCGAGGCGCCGCTCCGGGCCGCGGTAGCCGTGGCGCCGATCGTAGGCGAGGAGGCCGCGGCGCACCGCCTCGACGGCAGCGGCCTGCAGCCGAGCGTCGATGGTCGTGTGCAGCCGGAAGCCGCCCTGGGTCGCCTCCTCGCCGAGCAGCTCGATGGCGCTGAGCCGGGCCATCTCCGCCGCCCAGGGGGCCTCGACCTCGATGACCGGCTCGTGGGGATGCGCCCGGTCGGGCTCGGCCCGCGCCGCCGGCGAGGGTGGCCTGGTCGATGAAGCCGACCTCGGCCATGCGCTCCAGCACGTAGTCGCGCCTGGCGAGCGCGCGCTCGCGGTTGGCGAGGGGATTGCCGGTCGAGGGGAACTTCGGGATCGCGGCCAGCATCGCGGCCTCGGCGATGGTGAGCTCCTCCAGGGTCTTGCCGTAGTAGAAGTCGGCCGCGGCGACCACGCCGTAGGCGCGGTTGCCGAAGAAGGTCTTGTTGAGATAGAGCTCGAGGATCTCGTCCTTGCTGAGCGTGCGCTCGATGCGCAGCGCGAGGAAGATCTCGGTGAGCTTGCGCGTGAAGGAATACTCCGGACTCAGGAAGAACTGCCGGGCGACCTGCTGGGTGATGGTGCTGCCGCCGGGCACGCGCGGCAGGTCGGTGGTGAGCAGCAGCCAGACCGCCCGCAGGATGCCCTTGAGGTCGATGCCGGGATGCTCGTAGAAGCGGGCGTCCTCGACGGCGATGAAGGCCTGGCGGACGTGCGCGGGAATGCGGTCGATCGGCACCGGGGTGCGCCGCATCTCGCCGAACAGGCCCATCAGCCGCCCGTCGGCGGTGTAGACCCGGAGCGGCTGCTGCAGGCGCACCTCGCGAAGCGTCGAGATGTCGGGGAGACGCGGCGCGATCGCCCAGTAGGCGGTGAGGATCCCCGCCGCGCCGAGGAAGGCTCCCAGCGCGAGGAGGATCAGCAGGAGGCGCAGCAGGCGCGCGAGCACGCGCATCGAAGTGGGCCGGCGCTCCGGGCAAGGGGCCCGAGAAAAGTATAGGCTCTGAGCCATTGGCGGCACCGCTCCGGGGCAGCGCCGCAGGCTGCGACGGGAGTTGCCAAAAGCCGGTCCGGTCGGTATGTAATGTCGTCGCGCACCTTTGCCTCGTAAGGGTGCATGGGGAGAGAAAAAGCGTGGCACTGTTCGCTTCCAGGTCGACGCCGCTGCTGGGGATCGATATCAGCTCGACGGCGGTGAAGGTGCTCCAGCTGAGCTCCGGAGGGGGGCGCTACCGGGTCGAGCATTACGCGGTGGAGCCTCTCCCCCCGAACGCGGTGGTGGAGAAGAAGATCGTCGAGGTGGAGGCCGTCGGCGAGGCGATCCGGAGGGCCGTGACCCGTTCCGGCAGCCGGGTCCGCAACGCGGTGGCGGCGGTGCCTGGCAATGCGGTGATCACCAAGGTGATCCCGATGCAGGCCGGGCTCTCGGAGGACGAGCTCGAGGCGCAGATCCAGGTCGAGGCGGCGCAGTACATCCCCTACCCGATGGAGGAGGTGGCCTTCGACTTCGAGATCCTGGGGCCGGTGCGCGACAACCCGGAGATGGTGCAGGTGCTGCTCGTCGCCTCGCGCAAGGAGAACGTCGACCTGCGCGTGGGCGCGCTGCAGGTCGGCGGCCTCACGGCGAAGAAGATCGACGTCGAGACCTTCGCCCTCGAGAACGCGGTGAGCCTGATCCAGGACCAGCTCAGCGTCCCGCCCGATGCGCTGATCGCGGTGTTCGACATCGGCGCGACGATGACCAGCATGTCGGTGCTGCGCAACCAGCGCACCATCTACACCCGCGACCAGGTCTTCGGCGGCAAGCAGCTCACCGACGAGGTCATGCGCCGCTACGGGCTCTCCTACGAGGAGGCCGGCCTGGCCAAGCGCCAGGGCGGGCTGCCGGACAGCTACGAGATCGAGGTGCTCGAGCCCTTCAAGGAGTCGCTGGTGCAGCAGGTCTCCCGCCTGCTGCAGTTCTTCTACGCCGGCAGCGAGTACAGCCGCGTCGATCAGGTGGTGCTCGCCGGCGGCTGCGCCTCGATCGCGGGCATCGCCGAGATGGCGGAGGAGTATCTCGGCATCCCGGCGGCGATCGGCCAATCCGCTGGCGAAGATGAGCTTCTCGCCGCGCGTGCAGGCCCAGGCGCTGGCGCAGGACGCTCCGGCGCTGATGGTGGCCTGCGGTCTGGCCCTGAGGAGCTTCGATCCATGACCCGCATCGACCTCTTGCCGTGGCGCGAGGAGCGCCGCAAGCGCCGCACCCAGGAGTTCCAGCTCACGCTCGTGATCGTGGCCCTGTTCGCGGTCGGCGTGGTGTTCCTCATCCATCGCCACTTCGACGGGCTGATCGCGGACCAGCAGGCCCGCAACGACTACCTGCGCGAGGAGATCCGCAAGGTCGACCAGAAGATCAAGGAGATCGAGCGCCTCGAGGCGCTCAGGGAGCAGGTCACGGCGCGCATCCGGGTGATCGACGAGCTGCAGTCGCGGCGCTGGCAGATGGTGCGGGTGTTCGACGAGCTGGTGCGGACGATCACCGACGGCGTGCGGCTGACCGCGATCAAGCAGAGCGGCGACCAGCTCACCCTCGAGGGCTTCGCGCAGTCCAATCAGGCGGTCTCCGCCTACATGAGCCGTCTCGAGCAGTCGAAGTGGCTGGTGTCACCGGAGCTTCGCATCATCCAGGCGCGCGGGAACGATCCCTTCGCGCCCTTCGAGTTCGCGCTGATGGTCAAGCTCGGCAATCCCGGAGGCGGAGGGCGGGCAGCAACCCGCCGCCAACGTCCGCGCCGGGGGCCTCGGCTGAGGCGGGAGCGGCGCCATGAGGCTTCAGGACATCCGCAACCTCGACTTCCAGAACCTCGGTGGCTGGCCGCTCCCGGCGAAGATCGGCCTCGCGGCGATCCTCGCCGCGGCGGTGATCGGCGGCGGCTGGTACTTCTTCATCACCCAGCAGCAGGAGGCGCTCGAGGCGGCGCGGGCCGAGGAGATTCCGCTCAAGGAGGAGTTCGAGCGCAAGCAGCGCAAGGCGGCCAACTTCGAGGCCTACCGCGCGCAGCTCGACCAGCCTGAACGCGATGCTCCAGCGAGCTGGTCGAGCAGCTGCCGAGCAAGACCCAGATGCCGGAGCTGATCAACGACATCGCCAAGACCGCGATCGATTCGGGGATCGAGAACGAGCTGTTCGAACCGAAGGCCCGAGGAGCCCAAGGACTTTCTACGCCGAGCAGCCGATCCAGCTGCGCATGATCGGCTACCTACCACCAGTTCGGGAAGTTCATGTCGGGAGTGGCCACGCTGCCCCGCGTGGTGATCCTGACCATGCACGACATCCAGCTCCGTCCCCACCAGCCCTCGCCGGAGGCCGCGGCGGCGCGCGCGGGTGGCGGGCAGCGGGCGCCGGCGCAGCTCGTGATGGAGGGCACGATCAAGACCTACCGCTACCTCGATGCCTCCGAGATCGCTGCGGCGGCGCCCGCCGCCGGGACCAAGGGAGGACCGTGAGATGACCGCGGCACCGGGACGTTCCGTCTTCGCCCGCTCCGGCGCGCGCCTGCTCGCGCTGTGCGCCGCTCCTGCTCCTCGTCGGGGCCTGCGCCAAGGGCACGGCGGACCTCGAGCAGTGGGTGGCCGAAGTGAAGTCGCGCCGCGGGGGCGAGATCCCTCCTCCCCCGACGCGGCGCGTGTACCAGCCCTTCATCTACGACGCCGAGGAGCTGGTGGATGGAGTGATGCGCCCGCGTCGCGATCCCTTCGCCCTCAACGTGGTCGAGGAGACCCAGCAGGCCGAGACCGGGCCGCGGCCCGACCCCGATCGTCGTCGCGAGCCGCTGGAGGAGTTCCCGCTGGATTCCCTGGCGATGGTGGGCACCATCGGGGGCGGGGAGTCGATCCGCGCGCTGATCCAGGCGCCCGACAAGGTGGTGCACGTGGTCTCGACGGGCAACTACCTGGGCCGGGATCACGGCCGGATCACTCGGATCTCCGAGACGGAGATCGAGCTGGTCGAACTGATTTCGGATGGCGCGGGCGGCTGGCGCGAGCGCAAGGTGGCCGTGCCCCTGCGCGAACAATGAGCCCACTGGGGGTGCATTCATGAAGTCGACTGCCAACTCTCTCCACGGACGCCAGGCCGTCTTCCCCTGGGTCGGTGCCGCACTGTTCGCCGTGGCCGGGTCGTGGCTTCCCTCGCCCGCTCGTCGCCGAGAACGTGCTCGAGGCGATCTCGCATACCAGCGCCGGCGGTCGCACCGAGGTCGTCCTGCAGCTCGCGGGCCCGGTCCAGGATGCCCGCGCCTTCGCCACGGACGATCCGCCGACGGTGGTCGTCGATCTCCCCGAGACCCGCAACGCGGATCCGCGAGCGCCGGGTCGGGATCGGCGCCGGCCTGGCGATCGCGGCCTCGCCGGTCGAGGCCGGAGGCCGGACCCGCGTGGTGATCGACCTGATGGCGCCGGCCGGCTTCGAGACGCGGATCGAGGACAACCGCGTGGTGGTGTCGATCGCCTCCGCGGGAGCGGCGACCGTCGGCCTCGGCGGGGACGATCCCGCGAAGGCCGTCGGCACGGCGGCGGCCGCGGTCGGCAACATCGACTTCCGCCGCGGGCCGAACGGCGAGGGTCGGGTGGTGGTGAGCTTCACGGCAGAGGGCGCGGGCGCCGATCTCCGGCGCACGGGCCAGCGGGTCGTGGTCGAGTTCTCCGGCGTGACGCTTCCCGACCATTTCGCCGAGCGGCTCGACGTCACCGACTTCGCGACGCCGGTGCAGAGCATCGAGACCCGTCCCACCGCGACCGGGGCGCGGATGGAGATCGCGGTGCAGGGCGACTTTGAGCAGATGGCCTACCAGACCGGGCGCGAGTTCGTGGTCGAGATCGCGCCGAAGCGCGAGGAGAAGGTCGAGGACGGCGTCGCGCGACCGGACCAGCCGAAGCAGTACGTCGGGGAGCGGATCACCTTCAACTTCCAGGACATCGCGGTGCGCACGGTCCTGCAGGTGATCGCCGACCAGGCCGGGATCAACATCGTCGCCGCCGACAGCGTTCAGGGCAACATCACGCTGCGGCTGATCGACGTGCCTTGGGACCAGGCGCTCGACATCATCCTGCGCGCGCGCGGACTCGACCAGCGCCGAGACGGCAACGTGATCTGGGTCGCGCCCCAGAAGGAGATCGCCGACTACGAGCAGGCGCTGCTGGACGCGAGGCGGGCGATCGAGGAGCGGGTCGACCTGGTATCCGAGTACATCCAGATCAACTACGCGAACGCCGAGGAGATCGCCAAGCTGCTGACCGAGGAGGCGAAGACGGGCCGGATCGGCGGCGGTCAGGACTACCGCGACCAGCGCGGTTTCCTCTCGCAGCGCGGCAGCGTCAGCTTCGACCGGCGCACCAACACCCTGCTCGTCAACGACACCCCCGACAAGGTCCGCGAGATCAAGGAGCTGATCAAGATCCTCGATCGCGCGGTGGACCAGGTGCTGATCGAGGCGCGGATCGTGATCGCGAGCGACTCCTTCCGCCGCGAGCTCGGCACGCGCTTCGGGATCAGCGCAGGCTACGAGGATCGTCACGGCAACGTGTTCACGAGCACGGGCACGGCGGCCGGGGCCGATCGCATGAGCAACATCGCGCTTCGCAACCGCTTCGCCGGCCGCGGCACCGGCCTGCCCGTGACCCAGCCCGGGCTCGGCCCCGGCGAGGGCGTGCTCGTTCCCAGCCTGAACGAGCGTCTGAACGTGAACCTTCCGGTGACCAATCCCGCCGGCTCCATCGCGCTTGCAATCCTCGGTCAGGATTACCTGCTCGACCTCGAGCTCTCGGCGCTGCAGGCCGAGGGCAAGGGCGAGGTGATCTCGCAGCCGCGGGTGATCGCGGCGAACCAGCAGCCCGCGGGCATCAAGCAGGGCCAGGAGGTGGGCTATGTCACGATCGCGCCGACCCAGGGCCCGGGTCAGATCCCGATCCCGAACGTGCAGTTCAAGGAGGTGGCTCTCGTGCTGCAGGTCACCCCGACCATCACCCAGGACCGCCGCGTGTTCCTCAACATGCAGGTGCGCAAGGACGAGGTGAGCGGCTTCATCGATACCTCGATCGGGCAGGTGCCGCAGGTGGACACCCGCGAGATCAACACCGCGGTGCTGGTCAACGACGGCGAGACGGTGGTGCTCGGTGGTGTCTACGAGTTCGCGTCGCGGCAGGACCTGAGCAAGGTACCCTTCCTCGCCGACCTGCCCGCGGTGGGCAACCTGTTCAAGAAGCGGACGCGCGGCGACGAGAAGGCGGAGCTGCTGATCTTCGTCACGCCGCGCATCATCCCGGCCTCGGCGAGGTGAGCCATGTCCCGGCCTGCGAAGGTGGAACTCGGTGAGCGGCGCGGTACCACCCGCGACGGATTCGCGCCGCGCCGTCCGGCCCATTACTGGAGTCGCTCGATGAAAGGCTTGCTCAAGTCGCTCCCTGTCGTGCTCGCCTCCGTCGCCGTCACCGGCTGCGGCGGTGGCGGTGGGCCGAGCAACGATTCGGCCTTCAATCCGCAAGGCATCAACGTGACCGTCGCGCCGAGCACGCTCTCCATCGGCGTGTCGAGCTTCACCGACATCACGGTCACGGTGACCCAGGCCAACGGCCAGCCGGTGCCGGACGGTACCCGGGTCTCGATCCAGGTGGTGCCGGCGACGCTCGGGGGCGTGGCGGTCGCCGGCCAGGGCAGTGGGGGAGGCAGCGAGGGACCGGGGGGCGCGCCGCAGCCCTCCGTGAGCACCGGCACGGTGGCCTCCCGCGCCGTGTTCCGCTTCACCTCCGCGGGCAACCCCGGCACGGGCTCGCTCGCCATCTCGGTGCGCGATCCCTACACGCAGGGGCGCGAGATCAACCGCACGGTCGCGGTCACGGTCAGCGGGCCGAGCACCGACACCCGGCTCTCGCTGGCCGCGACGAGAACCACGCTGCCGGCCAACTCCCTGAACGTGCCCATCTTCTTCGGCTCGCCCTACATCGCCGAGGTCACCGTGACCTGGCGGCGGGCGAACGGCGAGCTGGTGGACGGGCGGCGGGTGAGCGTCAGCGTCAATCCCGTAGGCCAGACGGGCGGCTTCTCGACGCTGGACGATCCGAGCACCACGGACGTGAACGAGTTCTTCGTGCGGCTCGGCCAGGGCCCGGTGAACGTGGTGGCGGGCCGGGCGACGATCTTCTTCCACGCCGTCAACTTCGCGACGCAGTCGACCATGACGGTCACGGCGGTCGACCCGGACACCAACGAGACCCTGAGCCGCACCCTAGTCTTCACGATCAACAATA
This sequence comes from Lysobacterales bacterium, assembly GCA_033582715.1. Lineage (GTDB taxonomy): Bacteria > Pseudomonadota > Gammaproteobacteria > Xanthomonadales > BPKI01 > BPKI01. The sequence continues at coordinate 713,936 of JAVQZZ010000001.1, forward strand.
CGGCGCCCGACCTGCCTGCGCGGGTGCAGATCAACGCGGCGAGCCAGCCGGTCTACGTGCAGGGCGCCGGAGGACCGACCACGCTTGAGCTCCAGGTGCAGGTGAGCGACGGCTCGGGCCAGGTGGTGCCGGATCCGGTGTCGGGCAGCACGGCGTGGAACAACGTGCGCCTCGAGCTCGTCGGCGAGGGCGCGAACTTCGGCGAGCGGTCTGTCCGGCATCAATGCGGCCGGCCAGAACGTGCAGGGCACGGCGATCGCGGTGCGCACGGTGAACGGCTTCGCCGGCGGCGTGTTCCAGAGCGGAACCCGGCTGGGAACCACGGCGGTCCGCGCCATCGTCGACCGCGCGGACAACAACGTCGACAATGGGCTGCAGGATCCCCTCGCGGCGGATCGCGCGATCACGGTCTCGGACGGGCGGCTGTTCGCGCTCACCATCACCTCGCCGGCCGAGCGGGCGATCTTCCCCGGCACCGTCCAGAACCCAGTGGGATCGCCGACCCCGAATCCGGGCGATCCGGCCGAACTGCCCTACGACGGGACCTATCGCCTCACCGTCTCGGCGGTGGCCACCGACCGCGGCGGCAATCCGCCGCTGCCGGGCACCTCGGTCGGCTTCGGGCTGATCGACGAGCCGCAGCGGAACCTGGTCTTCCCCGGTGATGGCTCCTTCGCGATTGCCGGCACGGATGGCGACCCGCAGGAAAGCGGCTTCATCTTCCGGGCGCCGACCGGGGCCTTCCAGACCGCCGGCGGCGGAGGCGGGCCCGGCGACATCCTGGTGCTGTTCGGGAAGTCGGTGGTCGGCAACACCGATCACGAGAGCGCGCGCACGGTGCAGGCCATCGACTCCAACACCCAGCTCCGCGTGACCCAGCGCTTCAATCCGAACGATACCACCGGCACCAGCGTCGACTCCGGTGCGGTCCTGCCCTATGTCGTGGGTCGGGCGCGCGACGGGAACATCCAGTCGGTGGGGACGACGGATGCCCGGGGGGTGGTGACGACCTTCATGAACTACCCCGTCGAGTACCTCGGGAAGCGCGTGATCATCTGGGCGCAGGGCACCGGCGTGCCGCCCGCGGGCGGCGGCCTGCGCACGGTGGCCGACGTGGTCGGCTCGGCCTTCTTCGCGATGGCGCCGCTGCGGCTGATCGCCACCCCGGAAAAGATCCCGGGCAACACCACGACCTCGGTGTTGCTGTGCGTCCTCGATGCCACCTCCAACCCCGTGCGAGGCGTCAGGATCGGCTTCTCCTTCGTGGGGCTGCAGACCGGCACCGGCTCGGTGGACGGGCAGGGGCTCGCGGGGACCGTCGCCACGCCGACGGGCGTCGATGGCTGCACGGTGGCCTCGGTGACCACCAGCGGAATCCTCGCGGCCACGGGTGGCCAGGGGCCGCGCATCGTCTTCAGCGCGGGCGGCGCCACCGACGACGTGGAAATCGTGACCGGAGCGCTCGTGCTCCAGGCCTTCCCCGGTGGCTTCTTCGCCGGTTGCGGCTCGCGGCAGATCACGCTGCGGCTCACGAACTCGAGCGGGGCGCCGGTTTCGGGGGTCCAGCTGGTCGGCCAGTGTCAGGCCACCGGCGGCACGCTCTACATCCTGATCCCGCCGGGCATCACCAACGCCAACGGCGAGACCACGACCTCGGTGTACATGTGCCTCGATGGCATCGGCTCCGCGGGCAGCGGGACCTGCACCTTCTCGACCGCCACCGGGCAGCCGAGCACCGTGGTGACCTTCCAGGGCGTGGACCTCTGCACGCTCGGCTTCAGCCCGCCGCCGGCAGGATGCCCGTGAGCGGCCGGGCCGGGCTTCGCGATATCGCGGGATGCAGGGCTGCCTTCGGGCAGCCCTGTGTCTTTCGGGGGGACGCGGGTGAGCGAGCGCAGCCTGCCCGCGGGGGCGCTGATCTTCCGCGAGGGAGATCCCCCGGATCGCGCGTACCTGATCGCCGAGGGGCGGGTGCAGATCCTGAGCGAGCGCGGACCCGAGCCGGTCGTGTACGACACGCTCGGGCCCGGCGAGGTGTTCGGCGAGATCGCGGTGCTCGACGCCGAGCGGCGGACCGCCACGGCACGGGCACTCACCGACGTGCGCCTGGTTCCGATCGAGTGCGACCAGCTCCTCGAACGGCTCGAGCAGAGCGATCCCATCCTGCGGCAACTGATCCGGAAGCTGCTGCGGCGGTATCGCACCACCGTCGCCGCGCTCCGCGGCGAGGGAACGCCAACCGGCGGCGGCCCCGCCGCGACCGAGGACGATTCGGCGGCGGCGAAGATCAGCCTCGAGGCCGCGCTGCGCGCCGCCCTCACCGCGCCCGACCAGCTCGAACTCAGCCTGCAGCCGCTCCTCGAGATCTCAAGCGGTCGCGTGGCGGGCTACGAGGCGCTGATCCGCTGGAATCATCCCGAACGCGGGGCGATCCCGCCGGACCGCTTCATCCGCCTCGCGGAGGAGACCTCGCTGATCTCCGCGGTCGGCGAGTTTGCCCTGCGCGAGGGCTGCCGCGCCCTGACGATCCTGCGCCGGCGAGGCGAGGAGGCCTTCGTGGCGGTCAACGTGTCCGCGCGCCAGCTCGCGGCGGAAGGCTTCCTCGAGGGCGTGCGGCGGGTGCTCGCGGAGACCGCGATCGATCGCGCGGGCCTCAAGATCGAGATCACGGAGAGCCAGCAGCTCGACTACGACGAGGTCGCGAGGCGGATCGATGCGCTGCGCGGCCTCGGACTCAAGATCGTGCTCGACGACTTCGGGACCGGCTTCTCGAACCTCTCGCATCTGCACCGCCTGCACTTCGACACCGTGAAGCTCGACCGCAGCTTCGTGCGGGCGATGCTCGCGGACCCGCGCGCCGCGGCGGTGGCGGAGGCGGTGGTGGGTGTGGCCCGGGCGCTCGGGGCGGACACCGTCGCCGAGGGGATCGAGAGCGAGGAGGAGCTCGAGCGCGTCCGTGCGCTCGGGGTGCGTTACGCGCAGGGCTACCTGATCGGACGCCCGCGACCGCTGCGCAGCCTCGTTTGAGCCGCTGCCGCGGCCCGGAAGATCCGAAAAGAGAAAGGGCCCGGGGGGAACGGGCCCTTGGGTGGCGCGACTCAGATCGCCGGGGGTCGGGGAGAGGGAGAGAGGGGAGCCCCCCGGCATCGCGACCACGGGCGTGAGTCTGATCCATCAGACTTGAATGAAACGTGAATGTCGGGTTCGCCGGCTCTCGGCGGCTCGTCGAGGGTCCCGCTTCACTCTGGCGAGCCCGGCGTTTGGACCTCGACCCCTCGTCGATGCCAAGCTCCCTGAAACGGGCACCCCGAACCCGCGCCGGTCCCTCGGGGGACGGCCCCGGGGGGCTCGACGCGGGGTCGGCACCCGCCCCCGCTAGGAGAACGCGGCAGGCTCGACCGTCTCTCGCCGAACGCAGGCGCCTCGGGCCGTGCCGCAGGGGGCAGCCCGGGCGCGTCGGAAGACCTGTCCGGGCCCCTCGCACCGCCGCCGGCGCGCCCGCGAACGGCTGGCGGTCTCCCGCCCCCGGAACGATCACCCCGGGTCTCCCGATCGCCAGGGCCACAGACGAAGCCAGGCTGCGGAGCGGCGAGGGTCCCGCCTCCCTCGTCGCCCCGGCTGCGCAGCCGATGTGGAAAGCGCCGCCCCGTCGGGCGAGCAGGCGACGGACGCCGCGGTTTGGGCGACAATGCGCCGCCCCCGCCACCCGCGCCTGAGCCATGCCCGACCGTCGAAGCCTCGCCAACGCGCTGCGTGCGCTCGCGATGGATGCCGTGCAGGCCGCGAACTCCGGCCATCCGGGGATGCCCGATGGGCATGGCCGACGTCGCCGAGGTGCTGTGGAACGACTTCCTGCGCCACAACCCGCGCAACCCGCGGTGGTGGGACCGGGACCGCTTCGTGCTCTCGAACGGGCACGGCTCGATGCTGCTCTACGCCCTGCTCCACCTCACGGGCTACGACCTGCCGATGCGGGAGCTCCGCCGTTTCCGCCAGCTCCACTCGCGCACCCCGGGCCACCCCGAGGCCCACCTGACCCCTGGGGTCGAGACCACCACCGGCCCGCTCGGCCAGGGGCTCGCCAATGCCGTCGGCATGGCGCTCGCCGAGAAGCTCCTCGCCGCCCGCTTCAACCGGCCGGGATTCCCGGTGATCGACCACTACACCTACGTGTTCGTCGGCGACGGCTGCCTGATGGAGGGCATCTCCCACGAGGCCTGCTCGCTCGCCGGGACCCTCGGCCTCGGCAAGCTGATCGTGTTCTACGACGACAACGGCATCTCGATCGACGGGCCGGTGCGGGGCTGGTTCACCGACGACACCGCCAGGCGCTTCGAGGCCTACGGCTGGCAGGTGATCCCCGAGGTGGACGGCCACAACCCGGAGGCGATCAAGGCCGCGATCGTGACCGCCCAGGCCGATGGCGAGCGGCCGAGCCTGATCATGTGCCGGACCGATCATCGGCTACGGCGCTCCGAACAAGCAGGGCAAGGAGGTCTGCCACGGTGCACCCCTGGGGGCGGAGGAGGTGGCGGCCGCGCGCGCCTTCCTCGGCTGGCCCCATCCGCCCTTCGAGATCCCCGAGGAGATCCGCGCCGCCTGGGACGCGACCGCGCGCGGGGCGGCGGCGGAGGCGGCGTGGCTCGAGCTCTTCGAAGCCTACCGCGAGCGACCATCCCGAGCTCGCTGCCGAGCTCGAGCGGCGGATGATTGGGCGGCTGCCGGAGGGTTTCGCCGAAGAGGCCGAGCGCGCCGCGCGCGAGATCCAGCGGCAACCGGCGCGCATCGCCACCCGCAAGGCCTCGCAGCAGGCGCTCGACCGCCTCGCGCCGATGCTTCCCGAGCTGATCGGAGGCTCGGCCGACCTCACCCATTCCAACCTGACCTGGTGGCGCGGGTCGGTCGACGTCCGCGAGGATTCGGCCCGAGGCAACTACGTGTTCTTCGGAGTGCGCGAGTTCGCGATGACGGCGATCGCCTCCGGACTCGCCCTGCACGGCGGCTTCATCCCCTACGCCGGCACCTTCCTGGTCTTCTCCGACTACGCGCGCAACGCGGTGCGAATGAGCGCGCTCATCCCCGCGCCGGTGATCCACGTCTACACCCACGACTCGATCGGCCTCGGCGAGGACGGCCCCACGCCACCAGCCGGTCGAGCATCTCGCGAGCCTGCGCCTGATCCCCGGGCTCGAGCTCTGGCGGCCCTGCGATGCGGTGGAGACTCTGGTGGCCTGGAGGGAGGCGATTCTCCGCCGCGAGGGACCGACCGCCCTCGCCCTCACCCGCCAGAACGTGGTGCCGCAGCCGCGAAGCGAGTCGCAGCTCGCGATGATCGCGCGCGGCGGCTACGTGCTCTGGGATCCGCCCGAGGCCGCCTTCCGGGCGCTCGTCATCGCCACCGGCTCCGAGGTCGAGCTGGCGATGGAGGCCGCCCGGCGCCTCTACCGCGAGGGGGTGGGCGTGCGGGTGGTGTCGATGCCCTGCCCGCAGCGCTTCGAGGCGCAGCCGCTGGAGTACCGCGAGAGCGTGCTGCCCTCCTGGTGCCGGGCGCGGGTCGCGGTCGAGGCGGGGGTCCCGGACGGGTGGTGCCGCTACGTCGGCGACGTCGCGTTTGTGATCGGTCTCCAGAGCTTCGGCGCCTCCGCCCCGGGCGAGGAGCTGTTCCAGCACTTCGGATTCACGCCCGAACGGGTGGTGGAGACCCTGCGCCGCGCGATCGCGGCGGGGCGCTGAGAGTGCCGCATCCGCCGCCCCTGCCGCGCCCTGCCCGGGCGCGGCGCGCGGTCCGCGGCCGTCCTTCCCGCCGCCGGGGAGCTCCTCCGCGCTAGAGTTCCGTGGCGGCCTGCACCAGCGCGCGCAGGAAGCCGAGATGGCCGTCGGCGCGGACGCGCGGACCGAGTTCGCGCTCCTCGGCGGCGACCGCCTCGCGCTCGCCGAGGGCGAGGTGGGCGAACTGGAGGCCGACGAAGGCCATCTGCTCGAGACGCAGGTCTCGCCGCTCGGGGGGCAGCGCGAGCTCGGCCTGAAGCCAGCTGCGCGCCCGGTCGCGGATCGCTTCCGGGTCGCGGCTGGCGAGCGCGGCGAGCAGCGCGAGCGTCCGCGCGATCCGCTCCGGGACCGGCTCGCAGCGCAGCCAGCGCGGCTCGGAGAAGACCGGCACCGCCTCATCGGGCGGCAGCTGGCTGGCCACGAAGCTGCCCACCAAGCCGAGCTTCTCGAGGAAGCGCTCCTGCTCGAAGCTTCGCCCCAGCGCCTCGCAGTCGGCGGCGAGGCTGCGGAGCAGCAGGGCCTCCCCCTCTTGGGCGAAGACGGCCGGCTCGCTGCTCTCCTCGAGAAGGCGAGACACGAGGCGGCGGGCGATCGCCACCACCTCCTCACCGGGATAGATCGCGTAGGCCGCCAGGGGGACGTGTGCCGGCGGCGCGCCCGGCAGGTCGAAGACCGCCCGGTGGTCGACGTCGGGGTAGGCGAGCTGGGCCAGGTTGAAGGCGCTCACCCCGAGAAAGCGGGTGCGCGGAGCCTCGAGGCTCAGGATCGGCCAGAAGTCGGAGTTCGGAGGCCGGGACCAGAGCCGCTCGATGGCCCGGAGCAGCCGCGCGTCGGCGATCTGCCGCAGCGCGAGCTGCTCGGGATGCTCGATGCGGATGCGGGCGAGCTCCGCGCCCACCGGCGAGGCGAGAACCCTGGCGAAGTCCGGCTCGCCGAGCCGGCCGCGCGGCTTGGCGACGATCAGCAGGTCGGCGGGGTTCGCGAGGTAGGCGGCGAAGTCCTCGAAGTTGGGGACCAGGGCGGCGAGCATGCTGCCGACTAGGGCATCGTCGATCTCGTAGAGCTGGAGCCACTGGACGAAGAGCCCGTCCTCGGTCAGATGCCGCCCGATGAAGGCGTAGAACTCCTGCGAGAACAGCGCCCCCACCCCGCTGATCCAGGGGTTGGAGGGCTCGGAGACGATCAGGTCGTAGCGTTCGAGCTGCCCGGAGAAGTAGCTCTTGGCGTCGTCGATGACGATGCGCGAGCGCGGATCGCGGTAGGCGCGCTCGACCCGCTCCCGGAAGAGGCGGGCCCCGGTTACCATCGCCTGCTCGATCTCGATGGTGTCGACGCGCTCGAGGGACGGTTCCGCGAGCAGGGTGTGGGTGGTCAGGCCCGGAGCCGAAGCCGATCACCGCCGCGCTTGACGCGGTCGTTCGAAGTAGGCGAGCGGCAGGGCGGCGGCGAGCACCATGGTCGGCTCGTCGAGCTGCGGCGTCTGGCTCGGGATCGGGCTGGATCGAGGCGTCGGTCTTGCCGTTGGTGGCGATCGAGATCGCGCCGTTGGGATTGCGGTAGACGCTGATGCTCGCGGTCTTGCCGTCGCGGTAGAACAGGATCTCGCTGTCCGGATGCAGCGCCGCCTGGCCGGTGCGGTAGACCCCCGAGGCGAGCCGCATCGGGTCGAAGGGCACCTGGGTCAGGGCGTAGATCAGGCCCGCGGTCACCATGCCGCCGGCGGTGGCGAAGCGCAGCATCGCCCGCTCGCTGTCCACCGCCCGGCGGAGCAAGGACGAGGCCGATCAGCATGTCCACGAAGGCGGCGAAGCAGAGGGCGAGCTTCAGGCCGAGGCCTGGGATCAGCACATGCACCGCGGCGGCGACGCCGAGGATCGCGCCGAGCGTGTTCCAGGCATACACCCTGCCGATCGCGCCCTCGCCGAAGCCCGCCCGGAGCAGGGCCACGGTGAAGAGGGGCAGCGTGGTGCCCGCGAAGAAGGCCGGCGGCAGCATGATCAGGATCGCGAGCGCGGCGGTGCCGAAGTTGAACAGGGTGTAGCCGCCGTCGCTCTTGGCGAGCGCATTCATCAACGCCCCCACCCACTCGAAGGAGTGGGCGTAGAACAGGAGCGAGAGGAGGGCGGCGAGACCCATGAGCACCTGCATCCAGCCGACCAGGATCAGCGGGTTGCGGCTCCGGTCGGCGCGCCGGCGCACCCACAGCCCGCCGAAGGCGATGCCGGCGATGAAGGAGGCGAGCATGATCTCGAAGGCGTGCAGGGTGTTCCCGACCGCGAGCGAGAGCATGCGCACGAAGGCGATCTCGTAGACGAAGGAGGCGGCGCCGGAGAGCGCCGTGGCCCCGAGCACGAGGACGAGCAGGGGCCTTCCTCCCGCCGGATCGCGCTGGAGCTCGGGTGCGGGCGGCCGCGGCGCCTCGCGGCCGCTCCCGAGCAGCCAGGCGAGCGCGGCGACGGCGAGGTTGAGCAGGCCGGCTGTGAACACCGCACCGTCGAGACCGATGCGCGGGAGCAGCACGAAGGTGCTGATGAGCGCCCCGGCGGCGGCGCCGATCGAGTTGGTGAAGTACAGTCCGCCGAGGGTGTCGCCGTCCGTGCCCGGCCAGCGGCGGATGATGCCCCCGCTCATCAGGGGGAAGGTCATCCCGAGCAGGATCGACTGGGGCAGGATCAGCAGCGCGGCGAGACCCCATTTCCAGGCGGCGATCAGCGCTGGGTGGCCCAGGGCCGGGATGACCGCGTCGTAGGAGCCCTCGACGGCGAAGACGAACACGGCGTGGAAGGCGAGGCCGGCGAGGCCGATCAGGCCCTCGACCAGCGCATAGCCCCGCACCAGGTTCCGCCAGCCTTCGCCGACGCGTGCGACCAACGCCGCGCCGAGCGCCATGCCGCCCATGAAGATGGCGAGGACCAGGGCCTGGGCATAGGCGGCATGACCGACGAAGAGCCCGAGGTAGTGCGACCAGATCGACTGGTAGATCAGGCCCTGCGAGTCCCGAGAGGACGAAGATCGCGAGCAGGGCGGTGCGGATGGCGGGGGAGGGGCTGGCGGCCATGGTCGGGCGTCGCGGAAGGCCGGCCCAAGGTGCCCGGAAAGCGCAGCGGCCGCAAGCCGGGCGCTGGCATGATTCGTGCATGCTTGCCCTTGATGGCAGGCGGGAGGTGCAGAGATGCGGCGCCGCGGCTTCACCCTGATCGAGCTGATGATCGTCGTCGCGATCGTGGCGATCCTGGCGGCAATCGCGATTCCCGCGTACCAGGACTACGCCATCCGCGCCCAGGTGTCGGAAGGCTTGAGCCTCGCCAGCGGTGCCAAGAACGCGGTGTGGGACTACTACGCCAACACTGGCAGGCTTCATGCCGAGCACCAACGCCTCGGCCGGTCTGCCTTCTCCGACTTCGATCACCGGGCGCTACGTGAGCCAGGTCTCGGTCACCTCGGGCAAGATCGAGATCGTCTTCGGCCACGCCGCCCACGCCACGCTGTCTCGGGGCAGAAGCTCTGGCTGGAGCCCGATCCGCAGGCGGGCAGCATCCGCTGGAGCTGCACCGCCTCGGTGGCACCGCGCTACCTGCCGAGCGCCTGCCGGCCCTGAGAGCGGCGCGGGTCCTGCCTCCCGCGCTCGGGCAGGCGCAGCCGAGTCTCGGTCGGAAACCTCGGCGAGCGCAGACGAAGTGGGCGGCCGTTCGCGTCAGGATCTGACGCTTCGCGACAGGCCCCCAGGCGATGTCTGTCCGGGGTCGACCGCACACGATGCGCGCCGTGGCTCGTCCATCGGAGGGATTCGCGCGTTCCGAAGCGCCTTGCGGTTGGCATCGTTTGTGCTTAAGTTGGGTGCGCGGTCGCCCCGTCGAGGGTGCCGCGCGGTCATCCAAGCTACGTAGCGCAACCAAGAGGAGTCCCTCCATGAACGTCAAGAAGTCCTACGGCTTCACCCTGATCGAGCTGATGATCGTGGTGGCCATCATCGCCATCCTGGCGGCCATCGCGATTCCGGCCTATCAGGACTACACCATCCGCGCCCAGGTCTCCGACGGCCTGTCGCTGGCCGCCGGCCCGAAGAGCGCGGTGTCCGAGCACTACAGCAACTGGGGTACCTTCCCCGCGTCCAACGCCTCGGCGGGTGTGCCTCCGGCGGGCAGCATCACCGGCCAGTACGTGACCTCGGTCGCGATCGGGCCCGGCGGTGTGATCACCGTGACCTACGGCAACAAGGCCAACTCGAAGATCGCGGGCAAGACCCTGCTGCTCACGCCGCAGGACACGGGCGGTTCGACCAAGTGGACCTGCTCCTCCTCGACGATCGCGGCGCGTTACCTGCCGGCGGCCTGCCGCTGATTGCGCAGCGAACGGAGCGTCTCGCGGGGGCGCCTTCGGGCGCCCCTTTCTTCTCCACGCGTTCCGAGGGCCGACTGTCGACCTGCATCGCGCCCCATCCGGCGACGCTGGCAGTCATCGGACGCGTGTAGCTAAGCTGTTCCTTCCTTCCACCCGAAGGGCCGATGGCGCCTCACCGCGGGGAGAGTCCAGTGGCTGATGCCCACCCACTGCCCGTGGAGCGGTGGCTGCCCTGGGCAGTCCTCGGCGTCGCCGCGCTGGTCGCGGTCCTGCTCTACCGGCCCGGACTCGCGGGCGGCTTCGTCTTCGACGATTTTCCGAACCTCGTCGAGCCCGGGGTCCTTCAGGAAATCGCCGCGGGCGGGAGTCCCATGCAGGCGCTCGGTTCCAGCCCGGCGAGCGCCACCGGTCGCCCGCTCTCGATGGCGAGCTTCGCGCTCCAGGTGTGGCTGACCGGCAGCCTCGAGCCCGGCCCGCTCAAGCTCGGCAACCTGATCCTGCACCTCGTCATCGGCCTTCTGCTCCTGCTCGTGCTCCGCCGCCTGCGGGCCGCGCTTCCTCCAGCGCACCAATGGCCCGAGGCCCTCGAGGGGCTCACGGTCGCCGCCTGGCTGCTCGCCGCGGGCCAGGTGAGCACGGTGCTCTACGTGGTCCAGCGGATGGAGATGCTCGCCGCGGCCGCGGTGGTCCTCGGGCTCTGGGCCTATCTCCGGCTGCGCGCTCCGCTTTCCTCCTCCTGGCCGCGGCTCCTGGGGCTGGGCGCGACCCTTGGCGTGATCGCCGTCGCCGGCGCGCTGGCGAAGGAGCACGCCCTGCTCCTGCCGGTATTCTGCGCCCTCGCCGAGCTCGTGCTGCTCCGCGGCCATGGCCTCCCCCCCGAGGCGGCGCGCAGGCTGCGGCAGGCGGCACTGGGACTCGTGGTCATCCCCTTCCTGCTCGGCTACCTCGGACTCGTGGCCTGGGGGCTTGCGCTCGCACCCTTCGAGGCGCGGAGCTTCGGCGCCTGGGAGCGGCTGCTCGCGCAGGGCCCCGTCCTGCTCCACCACCTCGAGCAGACGCTCCTGCCCCGCCCTGGCCTGTTCCCCTTCTACTACGACTACCTCGAAGCCCCGCGCGGGCTGCTCGAGCCGCCCGCGGACGGCCCTCGCCTGGCTGCTGCTCCTTGCCTTGGGGACGGGCGCGGTGATGCTGCGGTGCCGCCGTCCCTGGCTTGCCTTCGGGATCGGCTGGTTCTTCCTCGGCCATGCCATCACCGCGGCACCGCTGCCGCTCGAGCTCGCCTTCGAGCACCGCAACTACCTGCCCTCTTTCGGTCTGGTGGTGGCCCTGGCCGACCTCCTCGCGCTCGCGGCGGCAACCCTAAATCGACCCCTCGTCGCTGCCGGCGCGCTCGCCGCCTGGACGCTGTGGCAGGCGGCGGTGGCCGCGACCCTGGCCCTCGACTGGCGCGATCCGCTGGTCCATGCCGAGGCCTGCCGCCAGCGTGCGCCGGAATCGGCCCGTGCGCATTACGAGTTCGCGCGACTGCTCTATCCGGCCTCCGAGGGTCTCGCGCCGGAGGCCTCGCCGCGACGCGAGATGCGCGAGGCCCTGCTCCTCGCGGCGAGGCTTCCGAGCGGCACCGGGCTCGCCGAGGTCGCGCTGATCGGCGACGCTGGCCGCCACGGCGAGCCCACCGAAGCCTGGTGGTGGGACTCCCTCGCGAGGAGGCTCTCGGGACGGGGCGTGGCGGTCAGCCAGAATCGGGCGGTGGCGGATCTGGCCAAGTGCGTCTTCGAGCGCCGCTGTGCCGCCGACGACCCCGGCCTCGCGCGTCTGGTGCGCGTGCGGCTCGGCACGGGGCCCTGGGTGCGTGACGACGCCCTCCTGCTCGGCTGGATCGCCTATCGGGTTCTTCAGGACTGGGAGGCGGCGGCGATGCAGCTTGAGCGCGCCGAGGCGGAGGGCGGACTCGACCCCAACTCGCGTCTCGCGCTCGCCGATGCGCTCGTGCGGCTTGGGGATGAGGCCGCCGCGCGGGCCCTTCTTGAGCGCCACGGGGTTCCCTACGTCGCCCTCGAGGGTTTCCGGATGGCGGTCTGGGTGTTACCAGCTGCCGTGGAGCCGAGCCCGGATCAGGGCGGGGGGCATCCTCCGCCGTGACCGCCCGGCCTTACATCGTCTTCGGTGCGCCGCTGATCGGCGAGGAGGAGATCGAGGAGGTGGTCGCCTGCCTGCGCTCGGGCTGGATCGGGACCGGGCCCCGGGTGCAGCGCTTCGAGGCGGCCTTCGCGGCCTACAAGGGCGTGCGGCCCGAACAGGTCGCGGCGGTGCATTCTTGTACCGCCGCGCTCCACGTCAGCCTGATCGCGGCGGGCTTGCGTCCGGGCGCGGAGGTGATCACCACCCCGCTCACCTTCTGCGCGACGGTGAATGCGATCCTCCACGCCGGCCTCACGCCGGTGCTCGCCGACGTCGATCCCGAAACCCAGTGCCTCGACCCGGCGGCGGTCGAAGCGGCGGTGACGCCGCGCACCGAGGCCATCCTCCCGGTGCACCTCGCCGGCTTCCCCTGCGACATGGAGCGGCTGCTGGCGATCGCGCATCGCCACGGGCTCGCGGTGATCGAGGACTGCGCCCACGCGATCGAGACCGAGCTCCACGGCCGCAAGGCGGGTACCTTCGGGGACTTCGGCTGCTTCAGCTTCTACGCCACCAAGAACCTCACCACCGCCGAGGGCGGGATGATCCTCGCGCGCCGGTCGGAAGCGATCGGCCGCGCGCGAGTGCTGGCGCTGCATGGGCTCAGCCGCGATGCCTGGCACCGCTTCAGCGACCGCGGCTACCGCCACTACCAGGTGGTCGAGTGCGGCTTCAAGTACAACATGACCGATCTGCAGGCCGCGCTGGGCCTGCACCAGCTGGCGCGGATCGAGGCCAACTGGCAACGGCGCCGCGCGCTGTGGGAGCGTTACCAGCAGGCCTTCGCCGATCTCCCCGTGCGCCGTCCCGACGAGCCGAGCGCAAGGATGCGCCATGCCTATCACCTCTATCAGCTGCGCATCGATCCCGCCGAGACGGGATGGGAGCGCGATGCGGTCATGCAGGCGCTGCACGAGCGGGGCATCGGCACCGGCGTGCACTACCTGTCGTTGCCCGAGCATCCCTACTATCAGGAGCGCCTTGGCTGGCGGCCGGAGCAGTGGCCGCAGGCGATGCGGATCGGGCGGCAGACGCTCAGCCTGCCTTTCTCCGCCCGCCTCGGCGAGGAGGAGATCGCGCGGGTGATCGCCGCCGTGCGCGAGGTGCTCGGTGGCCGAGCCTAGACCCCGCTGGCGTCCGCTCCTGGCGGCGCTGATCGTCGGCGCCGGTCTCGTCTATCTCGCGGTGCTGGCGGCGCGCGAGTCGGAGGCTTTCCTCCGCGCCGTTCGGGAGTTCCGGCCGGCGGAGCTGCTGCTCGCGGCGCTGGCCGCGCTCGCCATGCAGGCGCTCAAGGCGCTCTACCATCTGCGGCTGTGCCTGCGCCTCGGGGCGCCGCGCGAGGCCAAGGTGTCGCTGCTTCGCGCCTATGCGGTGGCCCAGGTCGTGCGATACCTCCCAGGCAAGGTCTGGGGTCTCGTCTATCAGGCCGAACGCCTCAGCGCCTGGCTTCCGCCCTCGCGGGTGCTGCTCGCGAACGCCTTGCAGATGCTGCAAACGAATCTGATGGCGAGCGGGATCATCCTCGGCACCCTCGGGATCGTCTGGCTGGGCGCGCCCTGGGCGCTCGCCGCCACGCTGCTGCTCGCCGCCGTCGTCGAGCTGCTCCATCGTTGGCCTGCCCTCGAGCGCCTTCTGCTCGCGCTCTGGGCGAGGCTGCGGCGGCGGCCCCTGGCCTGGACCGAGATCCCCGCCGACCGCTGGATCGCCACCGCGATCCTGGTCCTCGAGTGGCTGGCCTACTACCTGATGTGGTGGCTGCTGTTCGGGCCGAGGATGCCGGCCGCGGAGTGGCTGCTGCTCTCGACGTGGTATGCCGCCGCGTCGCTGCTTGCGATCCTCGTGGTGGTGGTGCCCGGGGGGTTGGCGGTGCGCGAGGCGCTGTTCGTGGCCTTGGGCGGGATGGGCAGTGGCGAGGGGGCGGGGGCGCTCGTCGCCTATGCGGCGCTGCTGCGGGCGCTGCTCTGGAGCGGCGAGATCGCCCTGGTCCTGGTCCTCGGCCTGGGCGCGCCGGCGAGGCGCGCGGAGGCGCGGGGATGAGCGGCGAGGCCGAGCGTCGGCACTGGGATCGGCGCGCCGCCACGCTTTCTCCCGAGGCGGCGGTGATCGATCCCGCCGACCGGCGCGGGCGCAAGAACGCCTACATCGCGAGGCTGCGCGACCGGGCGGTGCTCGAGGCCCTGCCTCCCGGCATCGCCGGGAGGGTGATCCTCGACCTCGGCTGCGGGACGGGGAGCCTGAGCCGGGCGCTGCTTGCGGGGACGGAGGCGCTGCTGCTCGGCCTCGACATCGCCCCCGGCATGCTGCGCGCCGCCGGGCGCCGCGAGCCCGGCCCGCGCGCGCTCTTCGCGCGTTACGACGGACTGCGCCTCCCGGTCGCCGATGGCGGCCGTCGACGCGATCACCACCTACGTCGTCCTCACGCACGTGGTCGAGGAGGGCGAGCTCCGCGGCCTGCTCGGGGAATGCCGGCGGGTGCTCGCACCCGGCGGGCGGATGGTCGCCATCGAGCAGGTGCGGCGCCGCGCCCCGCGTATCGCCGCGAGGAGTTCAAGCGCTACCGCACGGCGGAGGACTACCGCAGGCTGTTCGCCGAGGCGGGGTTCCGCCTGCGGGAGGCGACGGTGGTGCGCATCGGCCATGCCCCCTGGATCTACGCGGTCCGCTTCGGCCTCGTCCCGGAACGCTGCTACGCCCGGCTCGCCGCCTGGGAGCGTCGTCTCGGCCGCAAGCGCGCCCTGGCCCGGCGACTACGCCGATCTCCGCTTTGTGCTCGAGCCGCGATGAACGTGCCGGTGATCGTCGGTGCGGGTCCCGCCGGCCTCTGTCTCGCCGCAAGGCTGCGGCGCCGGGGCTTCGAGCCGCTCCTGCTCGAGGCGAGCGAGGTGGGCTCGACCTGGCGTCGCTCGCCCCCGACCATGCGGGTGCTCAGTCCGTGGTGGACGAATGTGCTCGCCGGTGCGCGACCTCGCCCGCCATCGCCCCTTCGCGAAGATCACGGTATCGAGCTATGCCGAGTATCTCGCGGACTTCGCGCGGCGCGAGGGGCTCCGGGTGGAGCGGGGCGCCAGGGTCGAGCGGCTGCGCCGCGCGGGGGCGGAATGGGTCCTTGAGGAGGCCGAGGGCCGCAGCTGGCGCTCGCCCCTCGTGGTCCTCGCCACCGGCTACTTCGCCGCCCCGCGGCCGCCGCGGCCGCCGATCGTCGACGATGGCTCGCTGCCGCGGATCCACGTCGCCGAGGTCACGGATTACGACCGCTTCGCCGCGGCCTGGGCCGGGCGGCGGCTGCTTTTGGCGGGCAAGCGGGTGAGCGCCGGGCAGTTCATGGTGGAGCTCGCGCGACGGGGAGTGCGGCTCCTGCTGTCCGTCACCCCCCCGCTGGCCTATCGCCGGGCAGGCCTGATCGGGCGCCTTCGCGACCAGATCTACTACTTCTGGGAGCCGCTCCGGCTGCTCGTCCAGCCGGGCCTGCGCGCGAACTCTTTTCCGGTGATGGATGGGGGCGAGACCGAGCGGCTGGTGCGCGACGGCGTGGTCCGGGTGGTGGGGCCGCTTGCGGCCATCCGCGAAGGCCGGGCCATCACCGCGGACGGTGACAGCCTCGCGGTCGATGCCGTGCTGCTCGCCACCGGCTACCGCCCGGCGCTCGATCTGCTCCGCGCGCATGTGCCGCTCGCGGAGAGCACGGGTCTGCCCGCCTGCGACGGCTTCGAAGTTCGCGGCCTGCCGGGCGTGTTCCTGCTTGGCTTCGATCAGCTCCGCGACTTCCGCAGCCGGTATCTCAAGGGGAATCCGGGCCGACTCGCGGCGACTTTCGCGGCTGATCGTCGCGCGTCTCCGACGCGGGACGGCAGCCTAGGCGGCCGGTCCGGGGGATGGGCCTCGGCCCGCCGCCCGGCGGTCGGCGGAAAGCCGCAGCCGCGCCAAGGCTCGCAGCAGGACCCCGAGTGCGCCCTGCGCGCGGTGCCAGGTGAGCGACCAGCCGAGGCGATTCCCCCACTTGCGCTTGAACCGCAGCAGCCCCGGCTGCGACCAGGGCGAGGCCATGAGCACGAGGCGCTTGAGCCCGCGCCGCGCCGCCTCCTCCACGATCCGGGCGAGCAGGAGATCTCCCGCCGCCGAGTCGCCGCGCCCGCTCGTCGGCGGCGGCGTGCAGGTAGTAGCCGGATGCCACCGTGGACCGCGAGCACGGCGAAGGCGCGGAGGATTCGCCGTCGCGGTCGCGGAGCCCGAAGCCGGCGGCGGCGGGATGGGTGGCGAGGAGGGCGGCGAGCGCCCGGAAGTAGGGCTCGCCGTAGGTCGGCTCGGCGGCGTGGCGCGCCAGGGCGGCTTGATAGAGCCGGTGGCAGGCCGCGCCGTCGAGAACCCCCTCGACCATCTCGAACTCGGCCAGGGCCTTGCGGGCGAACTGCAGGTCCCGTCGCAGCCTGCGGTCGGGCGACCAGCTTCCTTGGGATCCTCGATCCAGACGTCGGGGCGGACGCCGTCGGCCTCGGGATCGAGGGTGGGCACGGCGCTTCGGGTGAGGCGAAGAAGCTTGAGGCCGCGGGCGAGGATCGCGGCGGCGAGGCGTTCGCGCTCGGGGGCGGGCAGGCGGTCGAAGGGCTCGCCGGTGACCGGAAAGCCGAGAAAGCCGACCGGGATCCAGGCGCGCGAGGCGGAATACGGGGATCGAGCATCGGCGTGCCCGTGGGCTCGTGCCATCCGTAGAGGCTGCGCGCGCCGAGTGCGGCGAGGGGGACGCTCCAGGCGGGATCGGCGAAGAGCAGCGGTGCGTCGCGCACCGCCTGGAGATGGCCCGGCTCGGGCTGCTCGCCGATCCGCCAGCTCATCGCCTGGAGCGACGAGACGATCGAGCAGGCGCGCCGCGACCGCGGCCGGATCGAAGGCGCGCGCCGCCCGCGAGCGCCGCCTCGTGGAAGGCGCGGGCGGACTCGCCGAGGGCCCGGGCGAGGGCCGCCGCGAAGGACTCGGGCGTCGCCGCGGCCGCGGCAGAGAGGCCCGTGCCCTGCGCGGCGACCAGGCGCGGCAGGTCGCCGACCGGGAGCGGCGATCACCGGGCGGCCGAGGCGGAGGGCATCGGAGTAGACGAGGGGGATGCTCTCGATCCGCGAGGGGATGAGCAGCCAGTCGCTCGCCGCGAGCTCGGCGAGCGCCTCGGTCTTGGGACGGAAGCCGAGCGCCCGAACCGGCCGTCCCGCCGCGGTCAGCGCAGCGATCCGGGGGGCGAGCGCCTGCGCCCAGGGGGCCATCGCCGATCAGGGTGAGATGCTCGATCCGCGCCCAGTCGGAGTCCGCGAGGCGCTCGAGCGCCGCGAGCAGCAGATCCGGGCCCTTGTTGGGGTGGAGGCGGGCGAGGTAGAGCAGGCGATAGGGCGGCTCCGCGCGCGGCGGGGTGAAGGCAAGCGCGGCGGCCCGGCCGGCACTCGGCAGGAACTCGGCGGGCCGCCCCGCGAGCCTCGCGACCTGTTCCGTGCCAGGGCCATGCCGTCGGCGAAGCGGTGGCTCGCGCCGCGCAGCACCCGGCGCAGCCGTCCCGCGCACCAGCGGCAGACGCCCCAGACTCCAGACGTCGCTGCCGAGCGCCCACACCGAGTAGGGCACGCCATGCCGGCGGCCGCAGCGCGCGGCCCAGTGTCCCGAGGGCAGCGCCCAGAGGGCGAGCAGGTGGGCCGCGGGCCCGGCGACCGAGGGCCGCCTCTGTCGCCGCTTCCCCGGCGCGAAGCACGCGCAGGATCGCCAAAGCCTCGCCCGGATGCCAAGGCCGCAGCGTCGAGAGCGGCGGCCTTCGGCGCGGGATAGCGGAACACGCAGAGCGCTTTGGCGATCGCCCTCGATCGGCGGCGCAGCGCGCCGGGCGCGACCACCCGCACCGGGACGTGGTGCGCGAGCTCCTCGGCCAGCTCGGCGACGAAGGAGCCGGCCGCCTCGCTGCCGTCGGCGGCGCGGGGATAGGAGGTGGTGAGCAGCACGAGGGCAGGCCGGCTCACGGGCACCGTGCCGGGAGGCGCCGGTCGGCGAGCCGAGCCCGTGGCGAGTGGCGGGGCATTGCCGCTACGGGCGCGCGCGGGCGTAGGTGAGGGCGGTGATCTGCTCGCTCACCAGGCCGATCAGGAACACGATCACCGAGGCGCTGAGGAGGAGCAGGCTCATGTTGGTGAAGCGGCCCTGGGTGAGGAAGGTGTAGAGGTAGTAGCCGACGCCGGTGAGGAAGAACAGCGCCGCCACCGGTGCGAAGACCCGGAGCGGCGCATACAGCGTCGCGATCTTGAAGATGATGGCGAGGAAGCGCAGCCCGTCCCGTAGCGGCCGGATGTGGCTCGGGGTCGAGCCCATCCGCGGGCGGAAGCCGACCGGCACGTAGGCGACGGGGTAGGCGCTGCGCAGGAAGGCCATGGTGATCGTCGTGGGATAGCTGAAGCCGTTCGGCAGGAGGTGCAGGAACTCGCGGAACTTCTCTGCCCGGACGGCGCGGAAGCCCGAGGTCAGGTCGAGGATCGGGTGGCCGGTCACGTAGCTCGCCAGGCGGTTGTAGAGCCGGTTGGCGAGGCTGCGTCCGGCGCTCGCTTGGCCGCCCCGGATCCTGGCGCCGACCGCCATGTCGTAGCCCGCCTCGAGCCGGGCGAGCAGCTCCGGGATCGCCTCGGGCGGATGCTGGCCGTCGGCGTCGAGGAAGACCAGCGTCTCGCCCGAGGCGGCCCTCGCCCCGCGCTTGATCGCGGCGCCGTTGCCCATCGGGTAGGGGCTGCTCAGGACCCGCGCCCCGTACGCCGCGGCGACGGCGGCCGTGGCATCGCTCGAGCCGTCGTCGGCGACGATCAGCTCGGCGTCCGGGAAGCGGGCGCGCAGCCGAGGCAGCAGCGCTGCAAGCCCTTCGGCCTCGTTCCGTGCCGGCAGGATGATGGAGAGGCTCATGGCGGAATGCGCTCGCGCTTCGCGCTGACAGTATCCCGGCGGAGCGCGCCCCGCCAAGAGGCGCTCGCCGCGCGGCGCGCAGCTTCGCAAGGCCGCGGCCTTGCGCTAAAGTGAGCTCCGGGCGTGTCGGGAGTCCTCGGCTCGACGGGGGCCGAACGGTCATGAGCGTCACCACTCCGTCGCAATCCGATCTCTCCGGTCTGCCTGGGCGCCTGGTGCAGGCGCGGCTGATCGGCGAGGCGGAGATGCGGCGCGCGATCCAGGCGGCAGCGAAGGCCAAGCAGTCGCTGGTGACCTACCTGGTGGAGAACGCGCTGGTCGGCGCGGCCGACATCGCGGTCGCCGCCTCCCAGGAGTTCGGAGTGCCGCTGGTGGACGCGGAGGCCATCGATCTCGCGGCGGCCCCGATCCGGCTGGTCAAGGAGGAGATGCTGCGCAAGCTGGGCGTCCTGCCGCTGTTCAAGCGCGGCTCGCGGCTCTTCGTCGGCGTCTCCGACCCGACCAACATCCAGGCGCTCGACCAGATCAAGTTCGCGACCAACCTCATGGTCGAGCCGGTGCTGGTCAGCGACGACCAGCTGCGCCGGGTGCTCGAGCAGGCCCTGAGCGAGGCCGAGACCAAGATCGAGGGTCTGGAGGACGAAGGGCTCGAGAACATCGAGTTCGACGAGACCGCCGAGGCCGAGACCCAGTCGGGCGGCGTCGACGTCGGCGGGGCCGACGATGCCCCGGTGGTGCGCTTCGTCAACAAGATGCTGATGGACGCGATCCGACGCGGCGCCTCCGACATCCACTTCGAGCCCTACGAGAGCTTCTACCGGGTGCGCTTCCGCCTCGACGGCATCCTGCGCAAGGTGGCGAGCCCGCCGATCAACATGAAGGAGCGCATCTCGGCCCGGCTCAAGGTGATGGCGAGCCTGGACATCGCTGAGAAGCGGATTCCCCAGGACGGTCGCATCAAGCTCAACCTCTCGCGCAACAAGAGCGTCGACTTCCGCGTCAACACCTGCCCCACGCTGTTCGGCGAGAAGATCGTGCTGCGCATCCTCGACGGCAGCGCGGCCAAGCTCGGCATCGAGAAGCTGGGCTACGAGCCCGAGCAGCAGCGGCTGTTCCTCGAGGCGATCCAGAAGCCGTGGGGCATGGTGCTGGTCACCGGTCCGACCGGCTCCGGCAAGACCGTGTCGCTCTACACCGCCCTCAACATCCTCAACGAGGAGGGGCGGAACATCTCCACGGTCGAGGATCCGGTGGAGATCCGGGTGCCCGGCATCAACCAGGTCCAGATGAACCCGAAGACCGGCATGACCTTCGCCGCGGCGCTCCGCGCCTTCCTGCGCCAGGATCCGGACGTGATCATGGTCGGCGAGATCCGGGATCTCGAGACCGCCGAGATCGCGGTGAAGGCGGCGCAGACCGGCCACATGGTGCTCTCGACGCTGCACACCAACGACGCGCCCCAGACGATCGCGCGCCTCATGAACATGGGGATCGCGCCGTTCAACATCACCTCCTCGGTGACCCTGGTCACGGCGCAGCGTCTCGCGCGCCGCCTCCATGACTGCAAGCGCCTGGTCACCCTGCCCAAGCACGCGCTCCTCGCCGAGGGCTTCACCGAAGAGGAGATCGCCGAGGGTCTGCAGATCTACGAGCCGGTGGGCTGCGCGGGCTGCAACGAGGGCTACAAGGGGCGGGTCGGCATCTACGAGGTGATGCCGATGAGCGAGGAGATCGCGCAGATCATCCTGAGCGGGGCCAACGCGATCCAGATCGCGCACGCGGCGCGCCGCGCCGGCGTGGCGAGCCTGCGGCAGTCGGCCCTGCTCAAGGTCAAGCACGGTATCATCAGCCTCGCCGAGGCGAACCGGGTGACGAAGGACTGAGAGCGACCATGGCCACCACCGCAGCACGAACCAAGCCGATCGACAGCGGCCTCAAGGTCTTCGTCTGGGAGGGCAAGGACAAGCGTGGCGTCGTGATGCGGGGGGAGCAGCTCGCCAAGAGCGACGCGATCCTCAAGGCCGAGCTGCGCCGCCAGGGCATCCAGCCGATCACCGTCAAGGAGAAGGCGCGGCCGCTGTTCGGCGGCGCCGGCAAGCGGGTGACGCCGCGCGACATCGCCTTCTTCAGCCGCCAGATCGCCACGATGATGAAGTCGGGCGTGCCGATGGTGATGTCGCTCGAGATCCTCGCCGGCGGGCAGAAGAATCCCCGCTTCAAGGACATGATCACCGACATCAAACAGAGCATCGAGAGCGGCTCCTCGCTCTACGAGGCGCTCTCCCGTCACCCGCTGCACTTCGACGATCTCTACCGCAACCTGGTCCGGGCGGGCGAGAAGGCGGGCGTACTCGACACGGTGCTCGACACCATCGCCACCTACAAGGAGCGGATCGAGAGCATCAAGGGCAAGATCAAGAAGGCCATGTTCTACCCCGCGATCATCATCGCGGTGGCGATCCTGGTGAGCGCGATCCTGCTCATTTTCGTGGTGCCGCAGTTCCAGGAGGTGTTCCAGCTCCTTCGGCGCCGACCTCCCGGGCTTCACCCTGATGCTGATCGGGCTGTCGGAGTTCCTGCAGAATCAACTGGTGGCTTCATGCTGGTGGTCGCTGGTCGGAGCGATCGGCGGCTTCATCGTCGTCTACAAGCGCTCCGAGAACTTCCGCCGCCTGCTCGACCGGCTGTCGCTGAGGATCCCGGTGATCGGCCAGATCCTGCACAACTCCGCGATCGCCCGCTTCGCCCGCACCACCGCCGTCACCTTCCGCGCCGGCGTCCCGCTGGTCGAGGCCCTCGATTCGGTGGCGGGGGCCACCGGCAACATCGTGTACAGCGACGCGGTGCGCCGCATCCGCGACGACGTCTCGGTGGGCTACTCGATGAGCACCGCGATGCGGCAGGTGAATCTGTTCCCGCACATGGTGGTGCAGATGGCGGCGATCGGCGAGGAGGCGGGCGCCCTCGACACCATGCTGCATGAAGGTGGCCGAGTACTACGAGGAGGAGGTCAACAACGCGGTGGATGCGCTCTCGAGCATGATCGAGCCGCTGGTGATGGTGATCATCGGCGTGCTGGTGGGCTCGATGGTGATCGGCATGTACCTGCCGATCTTCAAGCTGGCGGCGGTGGTCTGAGCTCCGCCCCAGGCGCGCGATGAGCGAGCTCCTGGCCGCGGCGCCGTGGGCGCTGCCGGTGATGGCCACGGTGCTGGGGCTCCTCGTCGGCAGCTTCCTGAACGTGGTGATCGTGCGCCTCCCGGCGCGGCTCGAGTGGGCGTGGCGGCGGCAGGCGCGCGAGTTCCTAGGCCAGCCCGCGGAGGAGCCGCCGCCCCCGGGGCTCCTTTTCGAACGCTCCCGCTGCCCCGCCTGCGGCGCGGTGATCGCCTGGTACGACAACGTGCCGCTGCTCTCGTGGCTGGCGCTCCGCGGCCGCTGCCGCAGCTGCCGTGCGCCGATTCCGCTTCGCTATCCGCTGGTCGAGGGCCTCACCGCGCTGGTCACCCTCGCCGTGGTGATGCGCTTCGGCCCGAGCGCCGAGGCCACGGCGATGCTGCTGCTCAGCTGGCTGCTGATCGCGATGGCGGTGATCGACCTGCGCACGACCTGGCTGCCGGACGAGCTCACCCTGCCGGCGCTCTGGCTCGGCCTGCTGTCGGCAGCCGCCGGGCTGTTCGTCGGCCCGCGGGAGGCGATCCTCGGGGCGGCGGTGGGCTACCTCAGCCTGTGGTCGGTGTACTGGGCGTTCCGGCTGCTCACGGGCAAGGAGGGCATGGGCTACGGTGACTTCAAGCTGCTCGCGGCGCTCGGCGCCTTCGCCGGCTGGCAGGGCATCCTCCCCATCGTGCTGATCTCGAGCCTGCTCGGCGCCGTCGTCGGCTCCGTGTACCTTGCGCTGTGCCGTAAGGACCGAGCGACACCGATCCCGTTCGGCCCGTTCCTCGCGCTCGCCGGCTGGAGCTACCTCATGGTGGGGTATCGACTGCGCGCCCTGTGGGGCGCGTGGCTCGCTGGTCCCTGAGCGCCGGGCACCGGGGCAGCCAGCCATCGTTCGAGCCGGAGCAGGGCTTCGGCGAAGGGGGTGAGGGCGACGACTGCCGCCGGCGGCGATTCCCAGCAGGTTCGCGAGCAGATCCCGGATCTCGCCGGAACGCCAGGGCAGCACGCACCTGCACGCCTTCGAGGGCGGCGCCGAAGATGGCGAGCGCGATCAGCGCCTGCAGCAGCGCGCGGCGCCGCTCGCGCAGCAGCGCCGCCCAGGCGGCGAGGGTGGCGAAGCCGAGCGCATGCACCAGCTTGTCCCCGGCCGCCCTGGCCAGCGGCACGGGCATCGCCGGGCCGACCAGGACCAGCGCCAGCGCGATCCAGAGCAGCCGCTCGATCGCGACCCAGAGCCTGAGCAGGCGGAGCGGACGCAAGGACGAGGTTTCCCGGGAACGGGCACGCGAGCGAGCAGCTTAGAGCACCCCGACGATCCAGTTGGCCGGCCGCGGCCAACGAGCGTAAAATGGACCGTAAAGGTACGGATTGATTCTCCATGCTCCGACTGAGCCGGCTTTCCGACTACGCGACGGCGGTGATGGCCTGTCTCGCCGGCGAGCCGCAGCGGATCCTGAGCGCGGCCGAGATCGCGGAACGGGCGCATCTCGAGCTGCCGACGGTGAGCAAGCTGCTCAAGCGGCTGGCGCGGGCGGGTCTGGTCGAGTCCTTCCGCGGAGCCCACGGCGGCTACCGGCTCGGGCGCGATCCGCGCGCGATCAGCCTGGCCGAGGTGGTCGAGGCGATCGACGGTCCGATCGCGATGACCGACTGCGCGCGGCACGAGCCGGCCTGCGAACGGGAGCGCTACTGCACGGTGCGCGAGCCCTGGCGGCGGATCAGCCGCAGCATCGAGCTCGCCCTGCGCGGCACGAGCATCGCCGAGCTCGCGCCCGCGCGCTGCATCCCGATCCGGACCCTGCCCTGAGGAGGCCTCGCCGATGAGCAACCGCGAGATCCACGAGCGGCTGGCGCGTCGCTACGAGCACGGCTTCGAGACCCCGATCGAGGCCGAGATCGTCCCGCCCGGCCTCGACGAGAGCGTGATCCGGCTGATCTCGGCGAAGAAGGGCGAGCCGGAGTGGCTCACCGAGTGGCGGCTGCGGGCCTACCGGCACTGGCTGACCATGAGCGAGCCGCGCTGGGCGAAGCTGCGGATCGCGCCGATCGACTATCAGGCGATCTCCTACTACGCCGCGCCGCGGCAGAAGGAGCGCCCGAAGTCCCTGGCCGAGGTCGATCCGAAGCTGCTCGAGACCTTCGAGCGCCTGGGCGTGCCCCTGCACGAGCGGGCGCGGCTCGCGGGGGTGGCGGTCGACGCCGTCTTCGACTCGGTCTCGGTCGCGACCACCTTCAGGGAGGAGCTCGCGGCGGCGGGGGTGATCTTCTGCAGCCTCTCGGAGGCGGTGCGCGAGCATCCGGAGCTGGTGCGGCGCTATCTCGGCACGGTCGTGCCCCCCACCGACAACTTCTTCGCCGCGCTCAACTCGGCGGTGTTCTCGGACGGCAGCTTCGTCTACGTCCCGCGCGGCGTGCGCTGCCCGCTCGAGCTCTCGACCTACTTCCGGATCAACGCGCGCGACACCGGGCAGTTCGAGCGCACCCTGATCGTCTGCGAGGAGGGCGCCTCGGTCTCCTACCTCGAGGGCTGCACGGCGCCGATGCGCGACGAGAACCAGCTCCATGCCGCGGTGGTGGAGCTCGTGGCGCTCGAGGGCGCCGAGATCCGCTACTCGACGGTGCAGAACTGGTACCCCGGCGACGAGGAGGGGCGCGGCGGCATCTACAACTTCGTCACCAAGCGCGGCGACTGCCGCGGCCGCCGCAGCCGCATCGTCTGGACCCAGGTCGAGACCGGCTCGGCCATCACCTGGAAATATCCGAGCTGCATCCTCAGGGGCGAGGAGTCCAGCGGCGAGTTCTACTCGGTGGCGCTCACCCATCACCGCCAGCAGGCCGACACCGGCACGAAGATGATCCACATCGGCCGCCGGACGCGCAGCAAGATCATCGCCAAGGGGATCAGCGCCGGTCACGGCCAGAACAGCTACCGCGGGCTGGTGCGGGTGCTTCCGACCGCCGAGGGGGCGCGCAACTTCACCCAGTGCGACAGCCTGCTGATCGGCAAGCACTGCGGCGCCCACACCTTCCCCTACATCGAGGTCCGCCATCCGAGCGCGATCGTCGAGCACGAGGCCACCACCTCGCGCATTTCCGAGGAGCAGCTGTTCTACTGCCGGAGCCGCGGACTCGACGAGGAGAACGCGGTGGCGCTGATCGTCGATGGCTTCTGCAAGCAGGTGTTCCGGGAGCTGCCGATGGAGTTCGCGGTCGAGGCCAAGAAGCTGCTCGAGCTCAGCCTCGAGGGCGCGGTTGGCTGAGCGGGAGCACGAGGAGCGCGCATGCTCGAGATTCGCGATCTGCACGTGGCGGTCGCCGGCAAGGCGATCCTGAGGGGCGTCGACCTCACCGTCCGCCGCGGGGAGGTGCACGCCCTGATGGGTCCCAACGGCGCCGGCAAGTCGACGCTCGGCCACGTGCTGGCCGGGAAGGAGGGCTACGAGGTCCTGCGCGGGGAGGTGCGCTGGGACGGTCGCGACCTGCTCTCGCTCTCGCCCGAGGAGCGGGCGGTCGCGGGCGTGTTCCTCGCCTTCCAGTACCCGGTCGAGATCCCCGGGGTGAACAACGCCTATTTCCTGCGCGCGGCGCTCAACGCCCAGCGGCGCGCGCGCGGCGAGCCGGAGCTCGATGCGGTCGCCTTCCTCAGGCTGGCGCGCGAGCAGCTCGCGCTGCTCGGCAGCGGCGACGCGCTGCTGCAACGGGGCCTCAACGAGGGCTTCTCGGGCGGCGAGAAGAAGCGCAACGAGATCCTGCAGATGCTGGTGCTGAGGCCCAGCCTCGCGATCCTCGACGAGACCGACTCCGGTCTCGACATCGACGCCCTGAAGATGGTCGCCGCCGGCGTCAACGCCCTCCGTTCTCCGGAGCGCGCCTTCCTGGTGATCACCCACTACCAGCGGCTGCTCGAGCACATCGTGCCCGACTTCGTGCACGTGCTGGCCGAGGGACGGATCGTCGCCTCCGGCGGAAGCGACCTGGCCGAACGTCTCGAGCGCGAGGGCTACGGCTGGCTTGCCGAGCGGCGGCGCGCGGCGGAGGCGATGCGATGAGCGCGGTACCGCTCATCCAGGCCTTCCTCGACGAGTTCGAGCGGCTGGAGGCCACGATGCCAGGCTACGAGCACGCCTGGCTTCGGCAGCTGCGCCGCGACCGGCTCGACGCCTTCGTCGCCTCCGGCCTCCCCGCGCGCCGCGACGAGGCCTGGCGCTACACGCCGCTCAAGGGCCTCGAGGGGCGCGCCTTCGCGCTGCCGCGGGGCGCCGAGGGGCGGCTTCCGGCGCTGCCGGAGGCGCCCTGGCGGCTGGTCTTCGTGGACGGTCGCCTCGCGCCCGAGCATGGCCGCGATCCCGGGCTGCCGGGGATCGAGCTGCTGCCGCTCGCCGAGGCTCTCCGCCAGGCCGAGGAGGGGACGCGCTTTCGCCTCTCGCGGCTGATGTCCTCGGGCGAAGACGCGCTCGACCATCTCAATGCGGCGCTCGCCACCGACGGTTTCCTGCTCAGGGTCGCGGCCGGTGCCTCGCCCGCGCATCCCCTGCACCTGGTCTTCTGCGGCTCGGCCGCGGAGCGCGGCCTGGCCTGGCATCTGCGCTTCCTGGTCGAGCTCGAGGCCGGGGCGAGGCTGCAGGGTGGTGGAGCACTGGCGGACCGCGGGCGATGGCGCCGAGCTCGCGACCGCGGTGGGCCAGCTCCAGCTGGGGGAGGATTCCGGGCTCGCGTGGCTGAGGCTGCAGCGCCTCGGCGACGGCAGCGTCGCGCTCAGCCGCTCGACGCTGCAGCTCGAGCGGGGCAGCGCGCTCGAGCTCCTCGCGCTGGACCGCGGCGGCGAGCTGGTGCGCGGCGAGTGGCGCGCCGCGCTGCGCGGCCGGGAGGCGCGCTGCATGGTCTCGGGCGTGGCGCGGGTCACCGGGGCTCGCCACCTCGAGCATGCGCTGGAGGTCCGCCATCTCGCGCCGGCCACCGCCGCCGAGGTCCGCTTCCGCGGCGTCGCCGAGGACCGCGGGCGCGCAGTCTTCACCGGCACCCTCTACGTCGCCCCCGGCGCGGACGGCACCGAGACCAGGCTCTCGAGCCGCAACCTGCTGCTGTCGCCGCAGGCCGAGATCGACACCCGCCCGGTGCTCGAGATCCACAACGACGAGGTGGTCGCCGGGCACGGCGCGACGGTCGGCCAGCTCGATCCCGAGGCGCTGTTCTACCTGCGCTCTCGCGGCATCCCGGAGGCCGCGGCCCGCGCCCTGCTGATCGAGGCCTTCCTCGGCGAGCTGCTCGCCGGCGTGACCGATCCCGAGCTCGCCGCGCAGCTCGCCGCCGAGCTGGGTTCGGTCGGGGCGACGCCGGGCTCCGAGGACCGCGAATGAGCGCCGAGGTCCTGGTCCGCCCGGCGGCCGCGGCGCTGGCCGCGCTGCGCGCGCGCTTCCCGCTGCTCGGGCGCGAGGTGCATGGCAGGCCGCTGATCTACTTCGACAACGCGGCCACCAGCCAGAAGCCGCTCGAGGTGCTCGAGGCGATGGAGCGCTTCTATCGCGAGGCGAACGCCAACGTCCACCGCGGCGTGCACGCGCTGAGCGTCGAGGCGACCGAGCTCTACGAGCGGGCGCGGTCGCGGATCGCACGCTTCGCCGGCCTCGCCGATCCCTCCGGCGTCGTCTTCACCCGGGGAGCGACCGAGGCGGTGAACCTGGTCGCCCACGCCTTCCTCGCGCCGCGCCTCGCCGCCGGCGACCGGGTGCTGCTCACCGCGATGGAGCACCACAGCAACATCGTGCCTTGGCAGCTCCTCTGCCGGGCGCGAGGCGCGGAGCTGGCGGTGGTGCCGGTGGACGGGCGCGGCGTGCTCGACCTCGAGGGCGCGGAGCGACTCCTCGACGGCCGCGTGCGGCTCTTCGCCTTCGCCCACGTCTCGAACGTGCTGGGCACGGTCAACCCCGTCGCCGAGCTGGTCGCGATGGCGCGGGCACGCGGCATCCCGACCCTGGTCGACGGCGCGCAGGCGGCGGCGCACCTGCCGATCCGCTTCGACGAGCTGGGCTGCGACTTCTACGTGCTCTCGGCGCACAAGATGTACGGCCCCACCGGGATCGGCGCCCTGCTCGCGCGCCGAGAGCGGCTGGAGGCGATGGTGCCCTGGCAGGGCGGCGGGGAAATGGTGCTCGAGGTGGACTTCGCCGAGAGCCGCTTCGCGGAGCCGCCGCTGCGCTTCGAGGCGGGCACGCCCAACATCGCCGGGGCGGTGGGCTGGATGGCCGCCTGCGACTTCCTCGGCGCGATCGACGCGGAGAGCCTCGCCCGGCACGAGCGCGAGCTCGGCGCGGCGCTGGAGCATCGGCTGCGCGAGGTTCCCGGCCTGCGCCTCCTCGGCGAGGCGCCCGGAAAGCTAGCGATCGCGAGTTTCGTCGTCGAGGGGATCCACGCCCAGGATCTCGCGACCTTCCTCGATCTCGAGGGGGTGGCCGTGCGCAGCGGACATCACTGCGCTCACCCGCTGCATCGCCGCTTCGGCGTGGCCGCGAGCTGCCGCGCCTCGCTCGCGCTCTACAACACCGTGGAGGAGGTCGAGCGCTTCGCGCTGGCGCTCGGGCGCAGCCTGAGGCGGCTGCGCCGCGCCACCGCCTGAGGCCGCCGCGACGGCGGGTGCCGCGGCACAATCGCGCGCATGGCTGGCAGCGGGGGCGGTGTACCGCCGGGGGCGGGCGGGGGCCGGAAGGGTCTCCTCGCCGGCGGGTTGTCTCGTGGGGCGGGCTGTTCCCGCGCTGAGTCGGGGCTGACGCTGCCGCGGGCGCGACGCCGGCTGGCCGCCCTCGCCTCGCGCCTCCCGTCGCCTCCTGGCCGCGCGAGTCTCGTCGCGAGCGGGGAGAATCCCGACTGCCGCGACCGGATCGCGCTCGGGATCGAGGCGCTCGCCGGGCGGCTCGCCGCGCTCGGCGCCGAGGCCTCTGGCTGCCTCCTGGCCCGCGCCAGCGCGGCGGCGATGTGCGCGGCGACCCTCGGTCGTACGGAAGCGGAGGCTCTCGCCCTCGCCAGGGTGCGGTGCCTCGCGGAGGCCGCGCTCTGGCCGGAGCCCTTCGCCGTTGCCCTCGCCGCGGATCCGGGTGCGCTGCCCTGTGTCCGGCTGCCGTGGCGACTGCTCGCCGCCGCGCTCGCGCCCGCGGCGGGGCCCGAGCCGGTCACGGATCGCGCCCTGACGCTGCGCGCAGCCTGCCGTGCGGACGCGCCGGCGCTCGTGGATCTGGTCGAGGGCGCCTATCGCGGCGAGCGCAGCCGACGGGGCTGGACCACCGAGGCGGAGCTGCTCGACGGCCAGCGCACCGACCTGGCGATGGTCGAGGAGATGCTCGACGATCCGGAGGGGCGGATCCTGGTCGTGAGCTCCGCGGAGGGGCTGCTCGGTTGCGCGCATCTGCGGCGCGAGCGATCCCACGCCTGGTTCGGGATGTTCGCGGTGCGTCCCGAGCGGCAGCGGAGCGGTCTGGGGAGCCTGCTGCTCGCTGCGGCCGAGGACCATGCGCGCTCGGTGTGGAGGTGTCGCGAGCTCAGGATGAAGGTGATCGTCCAGCGTGCCGAGCTGATCGCCTGGTACCGGCGCCGCGGCTACCGGCCGACCGGCGGGCTCGCGCCCTTTCCCTACGGTGACCCGCGCTTCGGCATCCCGCGGCGGGACGACCTCGCCTTCGCGATCCTGGCCAAGCGCTTGAGGTCCTCCATCGGCAGGGGCGGCGCCTCGGAGTCGGCACGGTAGCGGGGGCCAGGCGGGGCGGCGAGGCGGGCCGGCGCGCTCGCCCGGACCGCCCTCCGTCGCCGTCGTTGCGGTCGGCAAAAAAAGAGACCCTCCTGGCGGAGGGTCGAAACGCTGCGGCCTTGCTCGGGGTGTCTGGGGGAAGGGCCGCAGCAACTCGCGGATGGCACCCGGATCGGGGACGGGGTTCTTCGGCTCCCGAATCGGAGGGCGAGGGGCCGTCCCTGGCCCGCCCGCCGTCCTTCCCTGGCGGGGGTCTGGCGGAGGATCGCACTGCCGCCTACCCCTCTCGTCCTTCCGGAGCCCTTCCCCGGTCCGGGGCCGGATTCAGGGTGCCGGCTCCGTGCGCTCGGGCGCGGGGCCGACAAGAATGCGGTCGCGGTTGCGCTCCACGGTGGCGAGGCCAATGCCCTTGACCTTCACCAGTTCGTCGGCGCTCTTGAAGGGGCCGTGCTGTTCGCGATGGGCGACGATCGCCTCGGCCTTCTTCATCCCCACCCCGACCAGCGCCGCGGCGAGCTCGGAGGCGTCCGCGCGGTTGATGTCCACCGCCCGGTCCGCGAAGGCGGGGGCGGCGATGGCGAGAGCGAGGGCGAGGAGGGCGGTACGGATTCCCTTGGTCATGGCTGTTCTCCCTGCGATGCGGTGTGTGGCGTGGGGTTCGCGAGACGGGGCCGGACCGCCCCGTTCGGCCGCCGTTCGTCGGCGGCGGGGTCCATGCTCGGCGATCGCCGTCTCAGGCGCTGAGAGCGCGATTCCCGATCTCCCGTCGGAAGGCGACGGAGGCGGCCGTCGGAAAGCGCCGACGGGGCTTCTGGGGGGCAGGGGCGCGGACCGCTAGAATGCGGTTCTTCCGACTGCGAGGACCGGGCCGTGGCGCTGAACCGGAGCGTCGAGATCGACCGTCAGTGGGACGAGGAGATCACCCCCCTGCTGTGCGAGTACATCCGCATCCCCAACAAGTCGCCGATGTTCGACCCCGACTGGGAGCGCCACGGCCACATGGACGAGGCCGCGGAGCTGATGCTGCGCTGGGTGCGGGCGCAGCCGGTGCCCGGGCTCGAGGCGGAGATCGTGCGACTGCCCGGACGCACGCCGCTGCTCTTCGCGGAGGTTCCCGGCGCGCCGGGGATCGAGGATACCGTCCTGCTCTACGGCCATCTCGACAAGCAGCCCGAGATGAGCGGGTGGGCGGAGGGACTCGGCCCCTGGACGCCGGTGCTCCGGGACGGTCGGCTCTACGGACGCGGCGGCGCCGACGACGGCTACGCTTGCTTCGCCTCGGTCGGGGCCCTGCTCGCGCTGGCGCGGGAGCGCATCCCGCACGCGCGCTGCGTGGTCCTGATCGAGGGCTGCGAGGAGAGCGGAAGCTACGATCTGCCGTACTACATCGATCACCTGGCCGGCCGGATCGGCCATCCCTCGCTCGTGGTCTGCCTCGACTCCGGCTGCGGGGACTACCGGCGCCTGTGGCTCACCACCAGCCTGCGCGGCCTGGTCGGCGGCATCCTCGAGGTGGAGGTGCTCGAGGAGGGGGTGCATTCCGGCGACGCGGGAGGCATCGTGCCCTCGAGCTTCCGCATCGCGCGGCTGCTGCTCGAGCGCCTCGAGGACGCCGCCACCGGGGCGATCCGTCCCCAAGGGCTGCACGTCGAGATTCCCGCGGAGAGGCGGGCGCAGGCGCTCGAGGCCGCGACGGTGCTCGGCAAGGCCGTCTACACCAAGTTCCCCTTCGTGCCCGGGATGCGCCCGGCCGAAGAGGAGCTCGCCGAGCTCGTGCTCAATCGGACCTGGCGCCCGGCTCTCGAGGTGACGGGGGCCGACGGCTTGCCGCCGATCGCCCAGGCGGGCAACGTGCTCAGGCCGCGCACGGCGCTCAAGCTCTCGCTCCGGCTGCCGCCCACCCTCGACGGCGAGCGTGCCGCCGAGCTGCTGCGCGAGCTGCTGCTCGCCGATCCGCCGCATGGCGCCCGCGTCCGCTTCCGCGGCGACCAGGCGGCGACGGGCTGGAACGCGCCCGCGCTGGCACC
Organism: Lysobacterales bacterium; assembly: GCA_033582715.1. Classification (GTDB taxonomy): domain Bacteria; phylum Pseudomonadota; class Gammaproteobacteria; order Xanthomonadales; family BPKI01; genus BPKI01. Next base: position 746,060 of record JAVQZZ010000001.1, read on the forward strand.
CTGGCTGGCCGAGGCGGTCGCGGAGGCCTCCCGCCGAGCCTTCGGCGAGCCGCCCGCCTTCATGGGCGAGGGCGGAACCATTCCCTTCATGGCGATGCTCGGCACCCGCTTCCCCGAGGCCCAGTTCCTGATCACCGGGGTGCTCGGCCCGCACTCCAACGCGCACGGACCGAACGAGTTCCTCGAGCTCGCCACCGCCAAGCGACTGACGCGGGTCGTCGCCGAGGTGCTCGCGGCCCATGCCGAGGCCAGCCGGGCCGGGCTCACGCGCCAGGCGGCCTTGCGGCGGGGCGCGGTGCTGCCCGAGGGACATGGCTGCTGCTGAGGCGATGCCTCGCCGCCTGGTCCTGCGCCGCTCCCCGATCCACGGTCGCGGGGTGTTCGCGGCCGTCGATCTCCCCGCCGGGCTGCCGCTGATCGAGTACCGGGGCCTGCGCCGCACCCACGCCGAGGCCGACCGGCTCTACGGCGACGGCTGTCGCAGCGGCCACACCATGCTCTTTACCCTCAACGACCGCTACGTGATCGACGCCAACGTGGGCGGGAACTGGGCGCGCTTCATCAACCACGGCTGCGAGCCGAACTGCCGCGCGGTGGTCGTCGAGCATCCGAGCGGCGATCCCCGGCGCGACCGGGTGATCATCGAGACCATCCGCCCCATCCGCGCTGGCGAGGAGCTGACCTACGACTACGGGATCGTGCTGCCGGTGCCTCACACGCGCGAGCTGAGGCGGATCTGGGCCTGCCGCTGCGGCGCCCCGGCCTGCACCGGCACGCTGCTTAGGCCGAAGTCTCGGCGCTGAGCTCGAGGAAAGCGAGATCGCCCTCCTCCCGCGTGGCGCCGAGGCGAAGCGTCAGGAGGTCGCGGAAGCGGGGTCCGCCGTAGACGAAGGTGTGGAACTCGCCGTTCTCCCCGCAGGGATCGCAGTCCGGCGGGAGCTCGGCGAGCAGTCTCTCGTCGTACTCGCGGCCGAGCAGCGCCGGCGGCAGGCGTCGGCGATCCACGGCGACGACCCGCGCCCGCCAGCCGGCGGCGAGGAAGCTCCCGGCGAGCTCGCGGGTGGGCCGGCCCCAGAGGGGGAAGACCGCCTCGAAGCCGAGCGAGGCGAGGAGATCCTCGCGGTAGCGGCGGATGTCGGCGAGGAAGAGATCGCCGAAGGCGAGATGGGCCAGCCTCGGCTCGAGCCACGCGAGCTGCTCGAGGGCCTCCGCGAGTGCCTCGCGGTAGCGGCGATCGCCGCCGCCGGCGGGGATCCGCATGATCCGCAGCGGCAGCCCGAGGGCACGCGCCTGGGCCCGTACCGCGGCGAGCGGGATGCCATGCCCGGCGACCCGCTCGCTGCCGTCCGCGCCTTCCCAGACCGTGACCAGCAGGGCGGAGACATGCCACCGGCCGCTGCCGAGCAGCGCGTCCAGGGCGAGGATGCTGTCCTTCCCGCCGCCGGTGGCGAGCACGATCGGGTTCAGCGCCGGAGCCCTCCTCGGCGGGACGAGCAGGAAGGCGAGGAGCACCGCCAGCCCGAACAGGGAGTAGGCCCACAGGAAGGCCCACCACGGTGCCTCGACGTAGAGCAGCCGCCCGAGCCAGTGCGCGACGAAGCTGCCCTCGTAGGTCTCCTGGCCCGCGATTCGCCGCAGATCCTGCTCCCACACCGTGAGCGGGCAGAGCTCGCCGAGCCAGGTCTGCGCCACGACGAAGCCGATGGTGGCGAGGTGGGCGAGGCGGAAGACCGGGTCGCGCACCCAGCGCCAGCCGCGGATCCCCGCCGACGAGCACGGCGAGCAGCCCGCCGACCACGAAGAGCACCACCAGCGCGTGCAGCACCAGCAGGGCATCGGCGAGGAGGGCGGCGAGGCGCGGATCCATCGGCGACGGGGGAACGACCCGCTCAGCATAGCCCCGATCCGGCCTACAATCCGCACGCCCCCGTCGCCCGCCGGCCCTACGCGTGAGCCATCGTCCTGCTCCCTGCTGCTTGGCCGCCGCCCTGGGCGAGGGGCCGCCCGTCCGGCCGCGTCGAGCCCGCTCCCGAGCGAGTCCGGGCCGGTGCTTCCGCGCGGGCTTGCGGCGCACGAGCTGCCCGTCCGCCTCCCCTGGGGAAAGGCCTTGCTCGCCCCTCCGGGCGGGCGGGTGCGCAGCCCCGCCGAGTACGAGGAGAACGAGGGCATCCTGATCCGCTGGGGGGCGCTGAACGCCGTGCTCACGGAGCTCGTGGTCGCGGTCAGCCAGCACAGCCGGCAGTCGCGCGTCTGGATCGTGGTCGCGGACGCCGCCCAGGAGGCGAGCGCGCGCTCGAGCCTGGTCGCGGCCGGGGCCGATCCCGCCCGCCTCCTGTTCCTGCACGCCCCGAGCAACTCGATCTGGATCCGCGACTACGGGCCGCGCTTCATCGGCGTCGATGGCCGGCGGGCGATCGTGGACCACGTCTACAACCGGCCGCGACCGCTCGACGACGCCGATCCCCCAGGCGGTGGCGGCGGCCTTCGGCGAGCCGCGCTACGAGTTGCCGCTGGTGCACGGCGGCGGCAACTTCCATCTCTGGGCGGGCCAGTGGGCGCGCCTGACCGAGCTCATCCTCGCCGAGAACCCCGGCAGCACCGCAGGCGACATCGCCGCCGCCTTCGCCGCCTACCAGGGACTCGCGGTGGGCATCACCCAGGCCCTGCCCGGCGAGCTACGACAGCACCCAGCACATCGACATGTGGCTGCTGCCGGTCTCGGAAACCCGCGCGATCGTCGGGGAGTACGCGCCGGGCGAGGGCGGCGGGGTGCCGCGGGCGGTGACCGAGGCCACGGCCGCCGCCCTCGCCGCCCGCGGGATCGAGGTGCTCCGCACCCCCGGCTGGCGCTCGGGGAGCACGCACTACACCTACACGAACGCCGTCATCCTCGACGATCTGGTGCTGATCTGCCGGTTCGCGGGGCACGAGCCCCGCAACGAGCAGGCGCGGGCGGTGTTCGAGCAGGCCTTCCCGGGGCGGGCGGTTCGCAGCGTCGACTGCTCGACCCTGATCACTTATGCGGGGGCCCTGCACTGCATCGTGATGCACGTCCCGGCGGAGCGGGCGGTGTCGCGGGTGTTCCGTAGCGACTTCGAGCGCGACGGCTGAGGCGCTGCGGGGCGGCCTAGGTGCCCGACCGGTGCCACGGGAGGCGAACCTGTCCGCTTCGCGCGGCGCTCTACGTTCTCACCACGTGAACCTCCGGAGAACCGCTTTCATGCCTGCACCTCGTCTTCTTCATGTCCTGCTGGTCGTGGCGAGCGGCCTGCCCGGCCTGCTCTCGGCCCAGGTCCAGCGCCTGAACAATCCCGGCTTCAACAGCAACCTGGCGGGCTGGACGGCGTTCACTTTCCACGGGGTCTCGGCCAGCTGGAATCCTGCCGACGCCTCCGGCAACCCGGCCTCGGGCTCGGTGCTGCTCACCCACACCGGGCCAGGCCAGGACGGGGTCGGTTTCGGGGGACTGGAACAGTGCCTCACCACGACCGCCAGCCGCGGATACCGGTTCTCGGCCCGCGGCCGCGTTCCGGCCGGAACCCCTTCCGGAGTGAGGCCCATCGTGTTCCTTTCTCTCTTACGGCTCCAACAACTGTACCACCGGGCCCTTCGGCCATCTCTCGGTCGATTTCCCCGGGATCACGGCGGGCGGACCCTGGGTGAGCGCCTTCGAGGCGGCACTCAACGCCTTCGACACCGTCCGCTCGATCAAGGTGCAGCTCGCGGTCGCCAAGCCGGCGGCGGTGGGCAGCGGCGCGGTCTCGGTGTTTCTCGACGAGCTCTCGCTGCTCGAGACCGCGCAGGCCGGGCACCACCTGTCGGGCTCGTGGTACAACCCGGCGTGGAACGGCCAGGGCTTCTTCCTGGACCTGGCGAACACGACCCGGGCCTTCGATCTCCCGGTCTTCTTCGGCGGCTGGTTCACCTGGACCACCACGCCCGGTCAGCGCAACTGGTGGACGGTGCAGGGGCAGGTGAGAGCCGACCGGGTTTCCTTCTCGGTCTTCGAGACCAGAGATGGCCTGTTCCTCGATCCGCGACCGGTCACCAACCACGCGATCGGCTCCGGCTCGATCCGCTTCCTAAGCTGTACCCAGGCCGAAGTCCAGATCCAGCTCGACGGACAGCCGGCGCAGAGCTTCCCGCTGGCCAGGCTGACTCCGGTCCCGGCGGGCTGCGCGAACTTCTTCCCCTAGCCTCGTCGCGGCGAGGCGAGCGCGTGGGGGCGCCGGCGTGCTGCCCCCACGCCGAGGGGAGCGGCGATCGATCGGAGCAAGGCGACCGGCATCTCCCCCTCGTGCCCCTAGCGGCCGGGGACGTCGCCCCAGAGCAGCTTGTGGAGCTGCACCTGGAGGCGCACCGGCAGACGCTCGGCGAGGATCCACTCGGCGAGCGTCGCCGCCGGAAGCTCGCCCCAGCTCGGCGAGAACAGCACGGTACAGCGCGAGGCGAGATCGCGCTCCCGGACCTGCGCCGCCGCCCAGTCGAAGTCGGCCCGGTCGCGCAGCACGAACTTGAGCTGGTCGCCGGGACGGAGGTGCTCGAGGTTGCCCCAGCGGTTGCGCGCCACCTCTCCCGAACCCGGTGTCTTGAGGTCCACCACCCGGATCACGCGGGGATCGACCGCGGCGATGTCGAGGGCGCCGCTGGTCTCGAGCGAGACCGCGTAGCCCTCATCGCACAGGGCGGCGAGGAGCTCGAGGCATCCCCTCTGGGCGAGGGGCTCGCCCCCGGTAACGCAGACGTGGCGCACGCCGTGGTCACGCACCGCGGCGAGGATCTCCTCCCGGCCCATCAGCCGGCCCCCGTGGAAGGCGTAGGCGGTGTCGCAGTACCGGCAGCGCAGGGGGCAGCCGGTGAGCCGCACGAAGACCGTGGGCCAGCCGACCTGCTCGGCCTCGCCCTGGATCGAGAGGAAGATCTCGGTGATCCGGAGCCGGGCGCTCGCGGCTGCCCGGCTCCCCTCGTCGCCCTCATGGGCTCAGGGGCGCCGCGCCTCGAGGCGCAGGGCCCGCAGGCGGCCCTGGGCGAGCCGCGCGACCGGAGTGTCCGGGTAGCGCCGCACCACCTCGCCGAGCACCTTCTCCGCCTCCTCCCACTCGCGCAGCTCGAAGTGGCAGTAGCCGATCTTCAGCATCGCGTCGGGGATCTTCGCGCTCGCCGGGTGGTCGCGAAGCAGCTCCTGGAAGGTGGCAAGGGCGACGCGGTAGTTCTGGGTGACGTAGTAGGACTCCCCCAGCCAGTATTTCGCGTTGTCCGTGAACTCGCCCTGCGGGAAGCGGCGCAGGAACTCCTGGAAGCGGCGGGCGGCCTCCGCGTAGCGCCCGTCGCGCAGCGTCTGGAAGGCCTCCTCGTAGGCTGTCCTCTCGTCGGCGGCGGGCAGCCTCGTGCGCAGGCGCCGATGCTTCCGCGGAGGGCGAGGGGCCGGCAGGGGGATGCGGCCTCGCCAGCCCCGGAGGCGGGGGAAAGGATCTCGATCGGCGCCGCGCTGAGCTGTCCGGGAGAGGCGCCGCCCGCCGCCGGCGGCTCGGTCGGGGACGGTGCCGAGCCGGACGGAGCCGCCCCGCCCTCGAGGCGGACGAGGCGGGCGTCGAGATCGACGTACTGGTCGCGCTGGCGGCGCCGGAGGTTCTCGAGCTCGAAGGTCTGCTGCTCGATCAGCCCGCGCAGCGCGCGCAGCTCGTTCTCGAGCTCCTCGATTCGGCTGAGGAGCTCGCGGGTCGACTGCCCGCTTCCGCCCTGGACCTGCTGCTCGAGCCGCTGGACGCGCTCGGCGAGACTCAGCCGAGTGCCGCTCGTGCCCTGGGCGAGAACGGGAAGCGCCGCGGCGAGCAGCAGGCCCGCCGCGGCGCTTGCGAGCATCGGCTCGCGCCGGGCCATCAGCGCGCGGTGTAGATGATCTCCACCCGGCGGTTGCGCCACCAGCAGTCCTCGTTGGACTCGGTGCACACCGGCCGCTCCTCGCCGTAGCTCACGGTGCTCAGCTGCTCGGCGCCGCCACCCTGGGCGCGCAGCGCGGAGGCCACCGAGTTGGCGCGGCGCTCCCCGAGGCCGAGGTTGTACTCCCGCGTCCCGCGCTCGTCGGCATGCCCCTCGAGGGTGATGCGGGCCGAGGGACGGTCGCGGAGGTACTTCGCGTGGCAGGCGATGATCGACTCGAACTCGGGGCGGATGTTGCTCTTGTCGAAGTCGAAGTAGACCTGCCGCTGGCGCAGGCAGCTGTCGCGGTCGAGGTCTTCCGGCGTGTAGCGGCCGTCGCTCGGCTGCGGCGTCACGGCGGGCGCCGGACGGTCGGTGACCGGCGCCGCCGGCTCGGGCGCGGGCTTCCGGGTGGCGCAGGCGGCCAGCAGCACGCTGGCGAGGAGGACGGCGATCAGGCGAATCGTCGGGCTCATGTCGGTTGCACTCACAGGGGCACGGGAAACAGGACAGGGGAACAGCAGCAGCCTGGCGGCTCGCGACGCCGCTCAGCGCGGACGCAACGGCGACCATGCGGGCTCGCGCACGTCGCCGTCCGCCAGCACCAGCCGCTGGCGGACGCGGCCGTCGGCCGAGACCGCATGGAGCACCCCGCGCCCACCTTCGCGCGACGCGTAGATCACCATGCTTCCGTTCGGAGCGAAACTCGGCGACTCGTCGAGGGGCCCGAGCGAGATCACCCGGAGGTCCCCCGGCGGGCCGAGCGATCGGTCCAAAACGGCGATACGATACACGTTTCCGTTTCCCTGCGCCATAGCGATCCGCCGGCCGTCGTAGGCGATGCTGGCGCGGGCGTTGTACTCGCCCTGGAAGGTGAGCCGCACCGCCTCGCCGCCTTCTGCGGGCATCCGGTAGAGCTGCGGCTTGCCGGCGCGGTCCGAGGTGAACACGATCTCCCGCCCGTCGGGGGTCCACACCGGCTCGGTGTCGATCGCGAAGTGCCGGGTCAGGCGGGTGAACTCCCGGGTGGCGAGGTCGAGCCGGTAGATCTCGGGGTTGCCGTCCTTGGACAGGGTGAGGGCGAGGTGGCGCCCGTCCGGGGAAAAGCTCGGCGCGCCGTTGATCCCCGGAAAGCTGCTGAGCAGCTCACGCCGCCCGGTGGCGAGCTCCTGGAGCCAGATCGAGGAGTTGCCGCGCTCGAAGCTGACGTAGGCGAGGCTGCGTCCGTCGGGCGACCACGCCGGGCTGAGCAGCGGCTCGCGCGAGGCCACCACCTCGCGCGGGACCGTGGCCGTCGGCGTCGGCCACCATGAGCGCATAGAGCATGCCCTCGGGACGGCGCACGGCGGTGACGTAGGCGATCCGGGTCCAGAAGGCCCCCGGCACCCCGAGGATCGCCTCGTAGACCACGTCGGAGATCTGGTGGGCGATCGAGCGGATCTCCCCCGCCCGGCCGATCATCGCCTGACCCAGCATCCGCACCTGCTTGGCGACGTCGAAGAGCTCGAACTCGATCCGGTACTCGCCGGGCCCGCCGTCGAGGATCCGGCCGATCAGGAGGAAGTCCTGCTTGAGCAGTCGCCAGGTGGCGAAGCGGACCTCGCCGTGGCGGACCGGCCGCTCGACCATGTCCTCGGGCGGCAGGGCGCGGAACTGCCCCGAGCGGTTGAGGTTCGCGCGGATGATGTCGGCGACGTCGTGCTCGGGCGGCGGGAGACTGGCCTCGTAGGCGAAGGGCACCACCGCGATCGGCAGCGCCGTCGGCACGCCGTCGACGATGTCGATGGTGAGACGCTGCGCCGCGACCGGTTCAGGCAGCGGCAGCATCACGAGGAGCAGCAGGGCGGGGAGGCGCAGGGGCATGGTCAGCCCTCGTAACGGAAGTTGAACACGATCTCGCGCTGGAAGACCGACTCGAAGCCGCGGTAGGGCAGCGGCTGGGCGCGCAGCACCGCCGCCTCGATCGAGCGGCGGGTGATCTCGTCGGCGTTGCAGGGCGCGAGCACCTCGGCGCTGATCACCTCGCCGCCGGGGATCTGGATGATCCGCAGGCGGCAGGACAGTCCCGGCCGCACGTGCTCGGGCCGGAGCCAGTTGCTGGTGACGAGCTGCTGGATGGCCAGCGCGTAACGCGCGGCGAGCGACTCGTCCCGGCCCTGGTTGCCCGGCAGCGGCGCGGGCCGGCTCTCGGGAGCCGGCTGCGGTGCCGCCGCCGCGAGATCGGCGAGCTGGCGCAGCCGCTCCTGCTCGAGGCGGGCCTGGCGCTCGGCGTGCTCTCGCTCGGCGCGCAGCCGGGCGAGCTCCTCCTGTCGGCGCCGGTCCTCCTCGAGCGCACGCCGGGCGGCGTCGAGGTCGGCCTGCCGCGGCTGGGCGCGCCGCTCGCGCTGCTCCTGGCGGGCGCGCTCCGGGGTGGGCGCGGGGGTGAGGGCGGCCGCCTTCTCCTGGTCACGCGTGTCGGGGCGTCGCTCGGGGGGCGGCGGGGGTGCCGGCCGCGGGCGCGCCGCCGCAGGCGGCGGGGGCGCCTGGCCCGGCACCGGGCCGGTCCAGATCACCGCCTCGATCGGCTCGCCGGCGACCGAGAGGGTCGGGCTGCGTTCCTGCCACCAGGCGCCGAGCAGGATGAGGCCGAGGGCGATCAGGTGGACGCCGAGGGAGAGCAGCCCGGCATAGAGCCGGTCGCCGAGGCGGTCGATGGCGAGCGCCTGGCCCATCGCGGCTAGCGCCCCGGCTCCCGGGGCGGCGGCTGGCTCATCAGCCCGACCTTCGGCACGCCCGCCTGCTGCAGCACGACCATGACCTGGTAGATCGTCCCGTAGCTCACCCGCTCGTCGCCGCCGATCAGCACCGGCAGCTCCGGGTTGTTGCGCACGAAGGCGGCGATCCTCGCCTGGAGTGCCGGCAGCTCGACCGGCTCCGGCTTCTCCCCCGCGAGCCGGAGGTAGACCCGGCCCTCGCGATCGACCTCGACCAGCGCCGGCTCCTTGTCGCGCTCGAGCGCCTTGGCGTCGGCCTGCGGCAGCTGGATGTCGACGCCGAGGGTGAGCAGCGGGGCGGTGACCATGAAGATGATCAGCAGCACCAGCATCACGTCGATGTAGGGAACGACGTTGATCTCCGCCATCATGGCGCGTCGCCGGCGTTGGATCGGGGCGGGCATCGGGCGGTTCCCTCAGTCGAGGCCGGCCTGGCGCTGGAGGATGGTCGAGAACTCCTCGCTGAAGGAGTGGTAGCGCGAGTGGAGACGCTCCACCCGGTGCGAGAAGCGGTTGTAGGCGATCACCGCCGGGATGGCGGCGAACAGGCCCATGGCGGTGGCGATCAGGGCCTCGGAGATGCCGGGGGCGACCATCGCGATCGTCGCCTCCTTGACGTTGGCGAGGCCGTGGAAGGCGAGCATGATCCCCCACACCGTCCCGAACAGGCCCACGTAGGGGCTGGTCGAGCCGACGGTGGCGAGGAACTCGAGGTTGTGCTCCAGGCGGTCGAGCTGGCGGCTGAGGGCGACGCGCATCGCGCGCTGGGTGCCCTCGATCCGGGTGCGCGCATCGAGCCCTCGCTTCTGCCGGAGGCGCTGGTACTCCCTGAAGCCGGCCTCGAAGATCGCGGCCAGCCCCTCGGCCTCGCCGGGCTCGTGGCCGAGCTCGGCGTAGAGCGTCTCGAGCTCGCCGCCCGACCAGAAGCGCTCGGCGAAGGCCTCGGCCTCGGCCTCCGCGCGGTCGAGCAGGAACTTCTTGCGGAAGATCACCATCCACGAGACGAGCGAGGCGATCAGCAGCAGGGCCATGACCAGCTTCACCGGGATGCTGGCCGCGAGGATGAGTTGGATGACGTCGAGTTCGCTGGTCATTCCGGGCTGAGGACGGTGGCGAGCAGGGCGCGGATCGGGTCCGGCAGGGGCGTGGGGCGGAAATCATCGGCGCGCAGGCAGGCGGCGTCCACCACCGCCTCGGCGACCGGCGCGCCCTCGCGCTCGATCCGCTGCGCGAAGCGGCACGAGGCCCGCCCGAGGCGGATCAGCCGGGTGAGGACCTCGAGGCGGTCGTCGAGCCGCGCCGGCCGGAGGTAGTCGAGCGCGACGCGCCGGATGGCGAAGACGATGCCTTCGCGCGCCGCGAGTTCCCGCTGGCCGATGCCGAGGGCGCGCAGCAGCTCGGTGCGGCCGCGCTCGAGGAAGCGGAGGTAGGCGGCATGATAGACGACGCCGCCGCCGTCGGTGTCCTCCCAGTAGACCCTGAGCGGCCAGCGGAACCCGCCCGCGGCGCTCATGGGGCGGAGGGATCGAAGAGGTCGCCGATCGCCGGCCGGGGCGGCTCCAGGCCGAGGTGGCGCCAGCCCTTCGCGGTGGCGGTGCGCCCGCGCGCGGTCCGGGCGAGGAAGCCCTGCTGGATCAGGTAGGGCTCGACCACGTCCTCGAGGGTGCCGCGCTCCTCGGCGAGCGCGGCGGCGAGGCTCTCGATGCCGACCGGCCCGCCGCCGAACTGCTCGATCACCAGCGACAGCAGCCGCCGGTCGAGGGCATCGAGCCCCTCCTGATCCACCCCGAGCATGGCCAGCGCCTGGTCGGCGACGGCGCGGGTGACGCGCCCCTCGCCGCGGATCTCGGCGAAGTCGCGCACCCGCCGCAGCAGGCGATTGGCGATCCTCGGCGTGCCGCGGGCGCGCCGGGCGATCTCCTCCGCGCCCCCCTCGTCGCAGCTGACGCCGAGGATCGCGGCCGAGCGCCGCACGATGGCCGCGAGCTCCGCCACCTCGTAGTACTGGAGCCGCTGCACGATGCCGAAGCGGTCGCGCAGCGGCGCGGTGAGCAGCCCGGCGCGGGTGGTCGCCCCGACCAGGGTGAAGCGGGGCAGGTCGAGGCGGATCGAGCGCGCGGCGGGCCCCTCGCCGATGAGGATGTCGATCTGGAAGTCCTCCATCGCCGGGTAGAGGATCTCCTCGACGATCGGCGCCAGGCGATGGATCTCGTCGACGAAGAGCACGTCGCGCGGCTCGAGGTTGGTGAGCAGCGCGGCGAGATCGCCCGGGCGCTCGAGCACCGGTCCCGAGGTGTGGCGGAAGCCGACCCCGAGCTCGTTCGCGATCACCTGGGCGAGGGTGGTCTTGCCGAGGCCGGGCGGCCCGAAGATCAGCACGTGGTCGAGCGCCTCGCCGCGCCTCCGGGCGGCCTCGATGGCGATGCCGAGCTGCTCGCGCAGCCGGGGCTGGCCGAGGTACTCGGCGAGCCGCTTCGGACGAAGGCTTGCCTCGAAGCGCGCCTCCTCGTCGTCGGCGCGGGGCGAGCTCAGGCGCTGCATCGGCGCGGTGTCGGCGGCCTCATCGCGGGCGCAGTGTAGCAGCCCCGGCCCTCAGCCCCGCGTGGCCTGGCGCAGCGCCTTGCGCACGATGGCCTCGGTCGACTCGCCATCGCCCGCCACCGCGCGCACCAGCTCCTCCGCCTCGCGCGGGCCGAAGCCGAGCCGGCGCATCGCGAGGACCGCCTCGCCGAGCGCGTCCCCCGGCGCGGCCGCCGCCTCCGGCCGCGCCGCGCCGGCCAGCCAGTCGCCGGCGCGCTCGCGGAGCTCGACCACGATGCGCTCCGCGGTCTTGCGCCCGATGCCGGGGATCCTCGTCAGGGCGGCGATGTCGGCGCCCTCGATCCAGCGCGCGCACTCCTCAGGGCTCGCGGCGGAGAGCACCGCGAGCGCGGTGCGCGCGCCGATGCCGCTCACCCGGATGAGCTCGCGGAAGAGTCGGCGCTCGGCCTCGCGGAGGAAGCCGTAGAGCACGGGCTGCTCGTCCCGGAGCGCGAGGTGGGTGAGGAGCTGGACCTCGCGGCCGACCTCGGGAAGAGCGGCGAATACCGCGAGCGGCGCCTCGAGCTCGAAGCCGATGCCGAGCACCTCCACCACCAGCAGCGGCGGCTGCTTCGCGATCAGCGGGCCGCGCAGCCGGCCGATCATGGGAGTCGCAGGCCGCGCCCGCCGCGCCGCCGGAGCAGGCGCGCGGGCGGGAGGCCCGTGCGCTGCGCGAGCGCGCGGGCGTGGGCGTGGGTGATGGCGACGGCGAGCGCGTCGGCGGCGTCGCTCTCGGGCGGCTCGGGGAGCGCGAGCAGCCGGCTCACCATGTGCTGCACCTGATGCTTCTCGGCGGCGCCGGCGCCGACCACCGCGCCCTTGATCTGCATCGGCGCGTACTCGTGGACCGGCACGGCGCGCGCGACCAGCGCGCACAGCGCCGCCCCCCGTGCCTGGCCGAGCTTGAGCGCGGCGTCGGGATTGCGGGCGAGGAAGACGCGCTCGATCGCGGCCTCCGTCGGGCGGTGGCGGTCGATCGCCGCCTCAAGGCTCTGCAGGATGCGCCGCAGCCGCTCGAGGAAGTCGCGCTCGCCGGCGAGGCGCACGGTCTCGTGATGCACGTGCCGCAGGGAGCCTCCCGGCAGGAGGTCGACGATGCCGATGCCGGTGCGCAGCGACCCGGGATCGACGCCGAGGATGCGCAGCGTTCGGAGATCGGGCACGTCGCGGCGGTCGCGGGGAGCCGTGCCCACTCTAGCGCAGACCCGCCTCCCTCAGCCGAAGGCCTCGCGCGGGAGGTCGGCGTTGCTGTGCACGCGCTGCACGTCGTCGAGCTCCTCGAGGTGGTCGAGCAGCCTGACCACGGCTCGGGCGGTGTCGCCGCTCACCGGCACCTCGGTCGCCGCCCGCAGGGTGACCTCGGCCTCGTCGGGCCGGAGCCCCGCCCGGACCAGGGCCTCGCGCACCGCCTCGAAGCGCTCCGGGGCGGTGAGCACCTCGACCGAGCCGTCCTCGGGAAAGCCGACCACGTCCTCCGCGCCCGCCTCGAGCGCGACCTCCAGGATCCGGCCCTCGTCGGCACCCGGGGCGAAGCTCAGCACCCCGACCTTGCGGAACAGGTAGGCGACCGAGCCTTCGGTGCCGAGGTTGCCCCCGTGCTTGGCGAAGGCGTGACGGACTTCGGAGACGGTGCGGTTGCGGTTGTCGGTCATGCACTCGACCAGCACCGCGACGCCGCCCGGCGCGTAGCCCTCGTAGCGCACCTCCTCGTAGTCCGCCCCCTCGAGGCCTCCGGTCGCCTTGCGGATCGCGCGCTCGATGTTGTCCTTGGGCATGTTGGCAGCGAGCGCCCGGTCGATCGCGAGCCGGAGCCTCGGGTTGGCCCCGGGATCGCCGCCCCCCTGGCGCGCGGCGACGGTGATCTCGCGGATCAGCTTGGTGAAGATGCGGCCGCGGCGGGCGTCCTGCGCGTTCTTGCGGTGCTGGATGTTGGCCCACTTGCTGTGACCGGCCATGCTGCTCGGAACGGCGGTGATACCGAACCCGACAGCTTAGCAGCTCGGGTCACGGCCGACAGGTGCGCCTCGCTTCTCCGGCGGGCCATCGCCGAAGCGGCCGTGCTCGAGGAACTCGAGCAGGGCGTGCGCGGCCGAGGGCGCGATCAAGAGACCGGCGTGGTTGACGTGCAGGCAGCGGTGGGCGGCGAGCCCGGGCAGCTCGGTCTCCGCGACCGAGACCACCCCGTCGTGGGGCAGGGCGAGCCCGGCGAAGAGGGCGCCGATGCCGACCGGGAGAGTGCCGGCGATCACCCCCACGGGCGGCTCGGGAGGCGCGCCCGGCAGGCCCTCGATCAGCAGCCGCCGGTGACGACCGAGGCCGGGGCGGGTCAGCCGCTGCGCCGCGACGGCGCGGGCGAGGGCGCTGCCGCGGAGCGGCGAGCCGAGGCAGACGATGCGGCGCGCCGCGAGCCCGTGCCGAAGGGCGGCCGCCACCGCGAGCAGCCCGCCGAGGCTGTGCCCCACGACGGCCAGGGGCGGCTCCGCCCGGCACCGGGCGGCGAGGCGGGCGGCGGCCTGGCCGCTGTCCTCGCTCAGCGTGCCGTAGCGGAACAGCCGGACCGCGTAGCCCCTGCTCTTCAGCCGGCGGGCAAGGACGACAAGGGTGGCGCGCGGCAGCCAGATGCCGGGGAGCAGCACGACCGTCCGCGAGGGCGCTCCGGCCACGGCGGGCGCTCAGCGGCGCTCGAGCCGCTCCGCCTCGCGCAGCACCGCCGCGAACTGGCGCTCATAGTCGAGGCAGATCAGCTCGAAGGCTGCGCGCAGCGTCACGAAGGCCGCCAGCAGGAGCCGCGAGTCCCCGAGCAGCACGGCGAGCAGCGGCAGCAGGTGGATCACGGGGAGCGCGAGGAAGGGCGTGTAGGCCGCGGCGAGGAGCACCGGCGGCTCGCGGCGATCCTGCTCGAGCTGGCCGCGGTGCGCGAGCCAGGCGCGGAGCGCGAGCAGCGCCACCGCCAGCCACAGCCAGCCGCTGCCCTCCGGCCAGCGCGCGCCGACCGCGAGCAGCATCAGGGCGTAGAAGAGGTGGACCGCGAGGCCGGTGAACCCGAGGATGAAGGGCATGACCGCCCGCAGTCCGCGGAGGAACTGCTCCGGCGCGTGGCCGGCGGGCAGCGTGAGGCCCGCGAGGTCGGCGCGCTCCAGCCGGCGGATCCGGCGGAGCATGAGCGTCCAGCCGATCGCGCTCTGCCAGAAGAAGGCCCAGACCAGCTCGCCGAGCAGCCCCTGCATCAGGAGCGCGAGCAGCAGCACGAGGGCGTTGGCGCCGAGCACCGCGAGCGCTTCCTGGCCGAGCGGGCTCCCCCGCGGCACCTCGCCGAGGATCCGGCGGAGGTTGGCGAGGGGGGAGAGCCTGGCGAGCAGGGCGCGGCGCTGTTCGCGGGTGAGCGGCGACGGCTTGGGGACTGGGGACACGATCACCCGTCCACGAGGCGGGATCCATTCTGCGCCCGCGCCTCGCGGGCGGGCAAACGCGGAGGCGCCGGGGGGCGAGGGCTCGGCCGCTCAGGCCGAGGCGCGACGGCGGTCCTCGGTCGCGGCGGCGAGCAGCGCCCCGAAGCGCTCGAGCACGGCGCTCCGGATCCCGGCCTCGTCGAGCCCGGCCTCGGCGAGCAGCTCCTCGCGGCTGCCGTGTTCGAGGAAGCGGTCGGGAAGGCCGAGCTGGAGGAGCGGCAGGGCGATCCCGCGCGCCGCCAGCCATTCGGCCACCGCGCTGCCGGCGCCGCCGGCGACTACGTTGTCCTCGACCGTGACGAAGGCCTCGTGGCCGGCGGCGAGCTCCTCGAGCAGGCCCTCGTCGAGGGGCTTCACGAAGCGCATGTTGACCACGGTGAGGTCGAGCTCGGCCGCCACCCGCTCGGCCGGGGCGACCATGGCCCCGAAGGCGAGCAGGGCGACGCCCCGGCCGCGGCGGCGCAGCTCGGCCTTGCCGATCGGCAAGGGTTCCAGCCCCGGCGCGGGCCTGACGCCGGGGCCGCTGCCGCGCGGGTAGCGCACCGCGGCCGGTCCCTGGGTGGAGAAAGCCGGTGGTCAGCATCCGCCGGCATTCGGCCTCGTCCGCGGGCGCCATCACCACGAGGTTGGGCACGCAGCGCAGATAGGACAGGTCGAAGGCTCCGGCGTGGGTGGGGCCGTCGGGACCGACGACGCCGGCGCGGTCGATCGCGAACAGCACGTCGAGGTTCTGCAGCGCCACGTCGTGGATCAGCTGGTCGTAGGCGCGCTGCAGGAACGTGGAGTAGATCGCGACCACCGGCTTCAGGCCCTCGCAGGCCAGCCCGGCGGCGAAGGTCACCGCGTGCTGCTCGGCGATCCCGGCGTCGAAGTAGCGCTCGGGGTATTCGCGCGAGAAGCGGACCAGCCCCGAGCCTTCGCGCATCGCGGGGGTGATCCCGACCAGCCGCGGCTCGGCGGCCGCCATGTCGCACAGCCAGTCCGAGAACACCTGGGTGTAGGTGAGCTTGCCGGCGCCGCCCTTGGCCACGCCCCGCGCCGGATCGAAGGGGCCGACCGCGTGGTATTCGATCTGGTCCTGCTCGGCGAAGGGGTAGCCCTTGCCCTTGACGGTCACGATGTGCAGCAGCTTGCGCCCCCGCTGCTCCTTGAGGGTGCCGAGAGTGCGGAGCAGTTGCGGCAGGTCGTGGCCGTCGATGGGCCCCGTGTAGTGGAAGCCCATCTCCTCGTAGAGCACCGAAGGCAGGGCCATCAGCCGCTTCCAAGACTCCTCCCAGCGCTTGAGGAAGCGCCCGAAGGCGGTCGAGCGCGGAAAGATCCGCTTGCCGCGCTCGCGCAGGGTGAGGTAGCCGCGTCCGGCGAGGAGCCGCGCGTACATGCGGGTGATCGCGCCGACGTTCTCGCTGATCGACATGCGATTGTCGTTGAGGATCACCAGCAGGTCGGGCTCCGGCTCGAGGCCGCCGCCGTGGTTCAGCGCCTCGAAGGCCATGCCGGCGGTCATCGCGCCGTCGCCGATCACCGCCACCACCTTGCGCCGCTCGCCGCGGCGGGCGAGCGCCACCGCCATGCCGAGCGCCGCCGAGATCGAGGTCGAGGAGTGGCCGACGCCGAAGGTGTCGTACTCGCTCTCCTCGCGCCGCGGGAACGGAGCGAGGCCGCCGCGCCGCTTGATCGTCTCGATCCGGTCACGTCGGCCGGTCAGGATCTTGTGCGGGTAGCACTGGTGGCCGACGTCCCAGACGATGAGGTCGCGCGGGGTGTCGTAGAGCCAGTGGAGCGCGACGGTGAGCTCGATCACCCCGAGGCCGGCGCCGAAGTGGCCGCCCGCGCGCGCCACCGACTCGATGAGGTAGGCGCGCAGCTCCCCGGCCACGGCCGGCAGCTCGCTCTCCGGGAGGCGCCGGAGATCGGCGGGGGAGTCGATGCGGGCGAGGCGCGGGTAGCGCTCGGGATCGAACATCGCGGAATCCTTGAGGATTCGCCCGGATTATCGGCGCCGCTCAGGCGGAGGGCGGCAAGCCGCCGCGACGGCTCAGCTCGGCCGCCGCTCGCGCGGCAGATGGCTGAGCAGGAACTCCATCTGGTCGGCGAGGATGTTGCGGTTGGAGAGGATCAGGTGCTCGATCCAGCTCGGGCGGTAGGGCACGGCGAGCAGCGGCATCCCGGCCTCCTGCGGGGTTCGCCCGCCCTTGCGGACGTTGCAGGGGATGCAGGCGGTGACCACGTTCTCCCACTCGTCCCTGCCGCCGCGCGAGAGCGGGATCACGTGCTCCCGGGTGAGCTCGTGGCGCGGGAACTGGCCGCCGCAGTAGAGGCAGACGTTGCGGTCCCGGGCGAACAGGGTGGCGTTGCACAGCGCCGGCGTCGGGTTGTGGCGACGGCCGTGGCAGTGTCCGCGCGCGGCGACGATCGGGTGGAGCTCGATCACGCTCTGGCGGCCGGTGGCGCGGCAGATGCCGCCGCGCACCCTGAGGCAGGGCTCGCCGAGCGTCCAGAGCACGGCGTCGCGGACGTAGAGGCAGACCGCCTCCTGCCACGAGATCCAGTCGAGGATCCGGCCGCTCGCATCGAGGGACAGGAGGCGGGTGGAGTGGATGTCGGGCTGCATCACGGCGTCCCGGGGGCGCTGCTCCAGGCGAAGGCTGGGCGCAGCATAGCGGAAAGCGCATGACTTGCCGATGACCCGGACGGCCTCGGTGAGCGGGCGCGGGCGCTCCTGGCGGATCGTCGCGGGGGCGCGCGCCTCCGCCCTTGTGTCGCCACCGCGCGCTTGAGTATGGTGCCGCCGTGCCTTCCCGCCGCCGGCCTGCCGCTCCGCTGCTCCTCCTCGCCGCCCTCGCCGCCTGTGCCGGGGGGCGCGGGCTGCTCCATCCGCCGCAGGCGCGGGTCCAGGAGCTCGCGCTTCGCCGAGGACGGGACCGTCGCCCTGCTGCTCAGGCTCCACAACACCGGCTCGCGGCGCGGCGCGCTTCGATGCGCTGGGCCTCGAGGTGGAGCTCGACGGGCGACCGCTCGGGCGGATCGAGAGCGCCGAGGCGCGCGAGATCCCGCCGCGGTCGGTGGAGCTCTACCGCTTCAGCCTGCCGGCACCGGCCCGGCCTGCGAGGGATGAGTCGGCGTCGCGGCGCTGGCGGCTGCTGGGCACGATCACCGTCGAGGGGCGGCGCTTCCCGCTCGAGGCCGAGGGCCGGCTCGATCCGGTACCCGGTCGGCCGCGCCTCTATCGCTAGGAGAACCGCCATGAACCGCTACGCTCCGCCGCTCGGCGACATGCGCTTCGTGCTCCACCGGGTGCTCGGCGCGACCCGGGCGCTCTCGCCCCTGCCGCGCGGCGAGGGGCTCGGCGAGGATGTCTTCGATGCGGTCCTCGAGGAGGCCGGGCGCTTCGCCGAGCAGGTGCTCGCCCCGACCAACCAGCCGGGCGACGAGGAGGGCTGCCGCCTCGACCGCGCGGCGGCCGCGGTCAGCACCCCGCGGGGCTTCCGCGAGGCCTATGCGCGCTTCGTCGAGGGCGGCTGGACCGGGCTCACCGCGCCCGCCGAGTACGGCGGCCAGGATCTCCCCCTGGTGCTCGGCGCGGCGGTCGAGGAGATGCTGGATGCGGCCAACCTCGCCTGGAGCACCTATCCCCTGCTCTCGCACGGCGCCAAGGAGGCTCTCCTCCACCACGGCGAGGAATGGCAGAAGGAGGTCTTCCTGCGGCCGATCGTCGCCGGGCGCTGGACCGGCACGATGTGCCTCACCGAGCCCCAGGCCGGGTCCGACCTCGGGCTGCTCAGGACCCGCGCCGAGCCCGACGGCGAGGGCGGCTTCGCCATTCACGGCACCAAGATCTTCATCACCGCGGGAGAGCACGACCTCGCCGAGAACATCGTCCACCTGGTGCTCGCGCGCCTGCCCGACGCGCCGCCCGGGACCCGCGGCATCTCGCTGTTCATCGTCCCCAAGTTCCGCGTCGGGCGCGATGGCATCCCGGGCGAGCGCAACCGCGTGTTCGCGACCGGCTTGGAGCACAAGATGGGGCTCAAGGGCTCGGCCACCTGCGTGATGAACTTCGAAGGCGCGGCCGGCCATCTCGTCGGCGAGCCGCATCAGGGGCTGCGGGCCATGTTCACGATGATGAACACCGCGCGCCTCGGCGTCGGCGTCCAAGGGCTCGGGCTGATGGAGCGGGCCTACCAGAACGCCCTCGCCTACGCCCGCGAGCGGCTGCAGATGCGCGCCCTCGGTGGGCCACGCTTTCCGGATCGCCCCGCCGACCCGATCGTGGTCCATCCCGACGTGCGCCGCATGCTGCTCACCCAGAAGGCGCTGATCGAGGGCGGGCGCGCGCTCGCCTACCACGCCTATCTCCAGGCCGATCTGCGCGCCCGCCATCCCGAAGCCGCCGCGCGCGCGCGAGCCGAGGCGCTGCTCTCCTTCCTCACCCCGATCGTCAAGGGCTGCCTCACCGAGTGGGCGGTGGAATGCTGCCATCACGCCCTGCAGTGCTTCGGCGGCCACGGCTACATCCGCGAGTGGGGCATGGAACAGCTCGCCCGCGACGCGCGGATCACGACCATCTACGAGGGCACGACTCAGATCCAGGCCCTCGATCTTCTCGGCCGCAAGATCCTGCAGCTCAAGGGCGAGGGACTGCGCCTATTCGCCTCGGAGGTCGAGGCGTTCCTGCAAGGAGTGCGCGACCCGGCACTCGCCGAGCTCCGCTGCCGCGCTTGCGGCGAGGCTGCGGCGAGTGGCTCGAACTCACCCAGGCCCTCGCCGAGCGCGGCCGAGCGCGAGCCGGAGGAGATCGGCGCCGCCGCCGTGGATTACCTGTTTTACTCGGGTTACCTCGCCGTCGGCTACTTCTGGCTCAGGCGACTCTCGGCGCTGGATCCCGCCGCTCCCGAGCCGTGGCGGGCCGGCCAGCGGGCCACGGCGCGCTTCTACTTTGCGCGACTCCTGCCGCGTTGCGACATGCATCGGGCCGCGATCGGCGCCGGCAGGGAGTCGCTGATGGCGATCACCGAGGAGGGCCTGCTGCCACGCTGAGGGCGAGGCGGGGCGCCGTCGGCGCGGTCTTGACAAGCGCTCCAGGCGCCGCGGGGCATAATCACGATCACGGTGTCCGATTGGCCCTGGCGCCGGACGATGTTCGTCGAGCACCCCCTGGACGGCGGCGGCGTCGAGCTCACGCTGCGTCCGAACCGCGCGCTCTCGGCGCGCGGCCTGGCCGGCTGCTACCTGCTGATCGCGGGCTGCTCGCTCGTCGGTGGCGGCCTCGAGCTTCGCCCAGGGCAACGTGTTCGCCCCGCTGTTCGCCCTCGCCGAGCTCTCCCTGCTCGCCCTCTGCCTGTGGCTGGTGTGGCGGGCCGGCGAGCGCGAGGAGCGGATCGCGATCCAGCCGGGGATGGTCGAGATCCGGCGCCTGCCCGGCGACGAACGCTTCCAGTGCCATCCGTTCTGGGCGAGAATACGGCGGATTCCGGAGGGCCGGGGCGGCGCTCGGCTGGCGATCGGCTCCCATGGGCGTTTCGCCGAAGTCGGCACCTTCCTCGGCGTCGAAGAGCGCGACCGCCTGGCGCAGCGGCTGCGCGAGCTTCTCCAGGCCCTTCCGGAGCGGTACCGTTCCCGACTGAGTCCTCGACGTCCGTGTCCCCGAATGCCTCTTCCGAGCCGTCTGCTCCACCGCCGCGGTCGCCCTCGCCGCCGGCGGGCCCTGTCCTCGCCGCAGGCGCCCCCGAGCCGTGGCAGCTCAACATGACCCGCGGGGTGACGCTCGGTCAGCGAGCAGGTCTACGACCTGCACATGCTGATCCTGTGGATCTGCGTCGCCATCGGGGTGGTGGTGTTCGGCGCGATGGCGGTGGCGATGTGGAAGTTCCGCAAGTCGCGGGGCGCGGTCCCGGACGTGAACTTCACCCACAGCACGCGGCTCGAGGCGCTGTGGACGGCGATCCCGATCCTGATCCTGGTCGCGATGGCGGCGCCGGCGACGACCACGCTGGTCAGGATGTACGACGCCTCGGACGCGGAGCTCACCGTCAAGATCACCGGCTACCAGTGGCTCTGGCACTACGAGTACCTCGGCGAGGGCGTCTCCTATCCCTCGCTGCTCGACCGCGACAGCAACTATGCCCGCCAGCTCGGCTCGACCCTGAGCCCCTGGGAGGTTCCGCACTACCTGCTCAACGTCGACCGGCCGCTGGTGCTGCCGGTGGACACGAAGATCCGCTTCGTGCTCACCGCCGACGACGTGATCCACGCCTGGTGGGTTCCCGCCTTCGGCTGGAAGCAGGACGCGATCCCCGGCCTGATCAACGAGGCCTGGACGAAGATCAAGACCCCGGGCACCTACCGCGGGCAGTGCGCCGAGCTGTGCGGCAAGGACCACGGCTTCATGCCGATCGTGGTCGAGGCGGTGAGCAAGGAGGAGTTCGCGGCCTGGCTCGAGCGGCAGAAGTCGCTGCCCGCCGCGGAGCAGGGCCTGCCGATCCCGCGCCAGGCGCTCGCCGCCATGGCCCGCGAGCGCGCCGGGCGGCTGGTCGCCGCCGCCGAGTGAGAAGCTTTCCGAACCGGACGATGCCCACCATGGCCACGCACGCCGCCCACGACGTCCACCACCACGCCCCGAGCGGGATCCTGCGCTGGATCACCACCACCAACCACAAGGACATCGGGACCCTGTACCTGGTGTTCTCGCTGGTCATGTTCCTGGTCGGCGGGGCGATGGCGCTGGTGATCCGGGCCGAGCTGTTCCAGCCGGGGCTGCAGCTCGTGCATCCGGACTTCTTCAACCAGATGACCACGATGCACGCGCTGGTGATGATCTTCGGCGCGGTGATGCCGGCCTTCGTGGGGCTGGCGAACTGGATGATCCCGCTGCAGATCGGCGCCCCGGACATGGCGCTGCCGCGGATGAACAACTGGTCGTTCTGGATCCTGCCCTTCGCCTTCCTGATGCTGCTCTCGACGCTGTTCATGGAGGGCGGCGGGCCGGCCGCGGGCTGGACGCTCTACCCGCCGCTGTCCATCCAGGGCGGCAACTCGGTGGCCTTCACCATCTTCGCCATCCACCTGATGGGCATCAGCTCGATCATGGGGGCGATCAACATCATCGCCACCATCCTCAACCTCCGGGCCCCGGGCATGGACCTGCTCAAGATGCCCCTTTTCGTGTGGACCTGGCTGATCACCGCCTTCCTGCTGATCGCGGTGATGCCGGTGCTGGCGGGCGCGGTGACCATGCTGCTCACCGACAAGTTCTTCGGCACCAGCTTCTTCAACGCGGCCGGCGGCGGCGACCCGGTCATGTTCCAGCACATCTTCTGGTTCTTCGGCCATCCCGAGGTCTACATCATGATCCTGCCGGCCTTCGGGGTGATCTCGGAGATCATCCCCACCTTCTCGCGCAAGCCGCTGTTCGGCTACCAGGCGATGGTCTACGCCACGGCCTCGATCGCGTTCCTGAGCTTCATCGTCTGGGCGCACCACATGTTCACGGTGGGGATGCCGCTCGGCGGCGAGCTGTTCTTCATGTACGCGACGATGCTGATCGCGATCCCGACCGGGGTGAAGGTGTTCAACTGGGTGACCACCATGTGGCGGGGGTCGCTCACCTTCGAGACGCCGATGCTGTTCGCGATCGGCTTCGTGATCCTGTTCACCATCGGCGGCTTCTCCGGGCTGATGCTGGCCATCGCCCCGGCCGACTTCCAGTACCACGACACCTACTTCGTGGTCGCGCACTTCCACTACGTGCTGGTCACCGGCGCCGTCTTCGCGATCATGGCCGGGGTGTACTACTGGCTGCCGAAGTGGACCGGCCACATGTACGACGAGCGGCTCGGCAAGTGGCACTTCTGGCTGTCGACGATCTTCGTCAACGTGCTCTTCTTCCCGCAGCACTTCCTGGGGCTCGCGGGAATGCCGCGGCGCATCCCGGACTACAACACCGCCTTCGCCGACTTCAACATGATCTCGAGCATCGGCGGCTTCGGCTTCGGGCTGGCCCAGCTGCTGTTCGTCTACGTGGTCTGGAAGTGCGTGCGCGGCGGCGTCCGGGCCACCGACCAGGTGTGGGAGGGCGCGAGGGGTCTGGAGTGGACGGTGCCGAGCCCGGCGCCGCACCACACCTTCGAGACGCCGCCCGTGATCGATGACAGCAAGCTCGCGCATGGCGATGTCACGCACTGAGCCGGAGGATCTCGGGCCGCGGCGGGCGCAGGCCCGGCGCACGGCGCTGCTGCTCGCGCTGGTGGCGCTGGCCGTCTACCTCGGCCTTTTTGCTGCGCGGGCTCCTCGGGGGCGGGCCGTGAGCGCCGCCGCGCCGCGCCATCGCGGCCTGGTGCGGCGGCTCCTCGTCGCCTGCGCGGCCTCCTTCGCGCTCGGCTTCTTCGCCCTGCCGCCGCTCTACCGCGTCGCCTGCGAGCTGCTCGGCATCCGGCTGGGCGAGCGCGGCCGCCGAGGCGGAGCGGATCGCCGACTTCGAGCCCGACGAGTCGCGCACGGTGATCGTCGAGTTCGACGCGACGGTGAACTCGAGGCTGCCCTGGGCCTTCCGGCCCCTGGTCCGGCGCATGGCGGTGCATCCCGGGAGGCTCTACGAGGCGCGCTACCTGGCGACCAACCTCGCCGGCGAGAGCACGGTCGGGAACGCGGTGCCGAGCGTGGCGCCGAACGCCGCCAACCTCTACTTCCTCAAGACCGAGTGCTTCTGCTTCACCGAGCAGCTCCTCGCGCCCGGCGAGTCGCGGGAGATGCCGGTGCGCTTCGTCATCGATCCGGCGCTCCCGGCCTCGGTGCGCACGGTGACGCTCTCCTACCAGTTCTTCCTCAACGACCTCGCCACCGCGCGCGAGCGCCAGGCCGCGCTCGCCGCCGCCCCCTGATCCCCGACGAGCCTCCGCCATGGTGCACGCCCACAGCCCCGACCGCTACTACGTCCCCCACGGCTCGCACTGGCCGATCATCGGCTCCTTCGGGCTGTTCTTCACCGTCTTCGGTCTCGCCAACTGGATGAACGGGCAGGTGCCGCTCGGGCCGCTCAGCGCCGCGCTCGGCGTGGTGCTCCTGCTGGTGATGATGTTCGGCTGGTTCGGGGAGGTGATTCGGGAGAATCTCCAGGGGCTCTACAACCGCCAGGTGGACGTCTCCTTCCGGATGGGGATGCTGTGGTTCATCTTCTCGGAGGTGATGTTCTTCGCCGCCTTCTTCGGCGCGCTGTTCTACGCCCGGCTGTTCGCGGTGCCGTGGCTCGGCGGCGAGGGGACCGGCGCGGCGACGCAGGCGCTGCTCTGGCCGGACTATGACGCGACCTGGCCGACCAACGGGCCGGCGGCGATCGGCGGCGAGTTCCAGATCATCCCGGCCTGGGGCGTGCCGCTGCTCAATACCCTCCTGCTGCTCTCCTCGGGGGTGACGATCACCATCGCCCACCATGCCCTCAAGGCCAACCAGCGCGGCCGGGTGCTGTTCTGGCTCGCCGCCACGATCCTGCTCGGCGCGATCTTCCTCGGCTTCCAGGCCTACGAGTACGTCCACGCGTACCAGGATCTCAACCTTCGCCTCGACACCGGGATCTACGGCTCCACCTTCTTCATGCTGACCGGCTTCCACGGCCTGCACGTCACCCTGGGGGCGATCATGCTGAGCGTGATCTGGCTCCGGGTGGCGGCGGGCCACTTCACGCCCGAGAACCACTTCGGCTTCGAGGCGGTGGCCTGGTACTGGCACTTCGTCGACGTGGTCTGGCTCGGGCTGTTCCTCTTCGTCTACGTCCTGTGAGCGGCGCCTAGCGCGGCGGCCGCAGGCCGTGCGGCTCGATCCAGCCGAGCGCGACCATCAGCATCACCAGCGCGATCAGGCCCACCGAGAGCCCGATCCGCCAGGTGAGGGCCTGGACCATCCGCCGGCTCTCGCCGCGGTCGCGCAGCATGTACCAGAGCGCGGCGGCGAGGTTGTAGAGCACCGCGGCGAAGGCGGCGAGGATCAGCAGCTTGGCCCAGGACATGAGCGGAGCGGATGGGAATCGCGTCGCAGTATAGGGCGGGCGCGGGCTGGCGTCGGATGAGGGCCCGAGGGGCGCTCCGTGCCGGCTGGCTCGTCCTGGCGGCGGCGGGTTTCTCTGCTGTTTTCCGGTCTCGGGCTGTGGCAGCTCGAGCGGGCGCGGGTCAAGGAGCAGCTCCTCGCCCGCTTCGCCGCCGCCCGCGCGGCGCCGCCGCTCCCCTGGGCCGAGGCGGAGAGCGAGGCTCGCCGCCGACGGCGAGGCGGCGCTGCCGCTGCGGACGCTGGCTCGCGGGGCGCTTCGATGCGGCCCGGATGCGTCTACCACGACCATCGCGTGGAGGAGGGGCGTCCGGGCCTGCACGCGCTCGCCGTCTTCCGTCCCGGAGGGCGGGAGGCGCGCGCTGCTGGTCAATCTCGGCTGGGTGGCGAGCCCGCCCGGCTCGCCCGTGCCGGCTCCTCCCGCCCTTCCCGGAGATCGTCACGGTGATCTCCGGCCTGCTGGTGGCGCCGCCGGGGGTCGGCCTGAAGCTCGAGAATCCCGCCTGGCGCGAGGGCGCTGCACCGCCGCGCCTCGTCCACCTCGATCTCCCCGCGCTCGAGGGGCAGCTCGGGATCGCGCTCGCCCCGGCGGTGCTGCTGCTGGATCCGGAGCATCCCTTCGGCCTCGAGCGGCGCTGGCGGGCGCTGCCGAACACCCTGCCGCCCGAGCGGCATCGCGGCTACGCGCTGCAATGGTTCGGTCTCGCCGCGACGGTCGCGGTGGTGACCGCAGTGCTCGCCAGGAGGGGAGCGCATGCCTAGCCGCCTCAAGCTGCTCTCGCTGATGGCTCTCTTCGCGCTGCCCCTGCTGGCGGCGATGCTCCTCGTCGCCATCGGCTGGCGGCCGTCGGCGAGCCGTGCCCACGGCGAGCTGCTGAGCCCGGCGAGGCCGCTCGGGGCCCTGCTCGACGAGCGCGGGGCGCCGCTGGACTGGCGCGGCGCGGAGGCCTCCTGGCACCTGATCGTGCTCGGCCCCGAGCGCTGCGATCCGCGCTGCGCCGAGACCGCCGAGCTGCTCTCGCGGGTGTGGGTGGCGCTCCATCGCGACGCGCGGCGGCTCCGCATCCGCTGGCTCGGCGAGCCCGACCGCGCCAGCCGCGAGCGGCTCGCCCGCCTCCCCGGCTTCGCCGCGGTGCGGCTCGCGGATGGCTCGGTCATCGCGGGTCTCGACCTCGCTCCGCGCGGCGAGCTGCTCACTTGCGGGCAACGCGCTGCCGCTACTGCTCGCCGATCCCGACGGCCATCTCGCCGTCCTCTACCGGCCCGGCTTCGATCCCTCGGGGCTGCGCCGCGACCTCGCCCGCCTGATCCGCTGAAGCCCATGAACTCGCCATCGCCTATCGCCGCCTCGCCTGGCTCGCCGTGCGTGCTCACCTTCGTGGTGGCCAGCTTCGGCGCCTACGTGCGCCTGAGCCACGCCGGGCTCGGGTGCCCCGACTGGCCGGTGTGCTACGGCAAGATCACCTGGCCGCAATCCGAGGCGCAGATCGCGCAGGCGAACGAGCGCTTTCCCGAGCGCCCGGTGGAGGTCGGCAAGGCCTGGCGGGAGCAGCTCCACCGCCATCTCGCGGCGACCCTGGGCCTGGTCGTGCTCGTCCTCGCCGTGGCCAGCGCGAAGGCAAGAAGGGGCGCGGTGCCGATGGTGCTCGGTGCCGTCCTGCTCGTGCTCGGTGCGATCGCCGCCTACGTGGGAGGGTGGCACCTGCTCTCCGGCCTCGCCGTGGCGCTCGCCCTGCTCCTGCTGCTGGCCGTGGCGTGGCGGCTCTCCGGGCTCCGTCCCGGCCCCCTGCCGGTCGTCGTCCTCGCCGTGGTCATCGTGCAGGCGATGCTCGGCATGTGGACCGTGACCTGGCTGCTCAAGCCGATCGTGGTCCTGGCGCACCTGATGGGCGGCGTCGCGGTCTTCGCGCTCCTGCTGTGGCACGCGCTACGGCTGGGCGACAGGCCTGCCGCACTCCCCGCGGCGCTCAAGCCGTGGATCGCCGGCGGGCTCTGCGTGCTCCTCCTGCAGATCGCCCTCGGCGGCTGGGTGAGCGCCAACTACGCGGCGCTCGCCTGCTCCGATTTCCCGACCTGCCAGGGCCGGTGGTGGCCCGAGGCCGACTTTCGGGAGGGCTTCGTGCTGTGGCGCGGCATCGGCGTCGACTACGAGGGCGGGGTGCTCGACGCCCCGGCGCGCACCGCCATCCATCTCGCGCACCGCATCGGTGCCGTCCTGGTGCTGCTGGTGCTCGGCGCGCTCGCGCTCCGGCTCTGGGGCGGCGGTCTTCGGCGCGAGGCCGCGATCCTTCTCCTGCTGCTCGCGGCGCAGATCGCCCTCGGCATCGCCAACGTCCTCGCCGGACTCCCGCTGCCGGTCGCGGTCGCCCACCACGCCGGCGCCTTCCTGCTGGCGGGGTGGCTCCTGTGGATGAGGCTCAGGGTGGCGAGTGACACGGCCGCCGGGGCCGGCGTCGGCGGGCGACAAGCGGCCCCGGGAAGAGCGCCATGACCGGGTGCGGCTAGGCCGGGGCCTGCGGCCGGCGAGCGATCCGCGGTCGTGGCGGAAGTCATGGTCGGCGCCATGCCGAGTGCCCGCCCCTCGCCTTCGGGACCGGACCGCAGCGCGTGGGCGGCGGCGTCGGCGGAGCCCGCGCGGGCGGTGCGCCGGGCGGTCGGGGCACGGAGGGCAGCGGTGATGCCGAGTCCATCGCCGTCGCGACGGCGGACGCTCCGACCAGCGCTCGAGGAGGTCGAGCCCGTGTCCCTGCCGGGCGCGCCTTCGAGGCGCGCTCAGGGTGCCGCCGCCCTATGATGTCGGCCGGCGAGACCGCGCCCCCCGGCTGCGGTGCTCGCGGCCCGCGATCCCGCGCCCGGATGACCGCCACCCTCGGCCAGTACTACCAGCTCACCAAGCCCAAGGTGGTGGCGCTCATCGTGTTCACCGCCGTGGTGGGGATGTTCCTCGCCAGTCCGGCCCTCCCGCCGCCGGGGGTGCTGCTCTGGGGGACGGTCGGAATCGGTCTCGCCGCGGCCTCGGCCGCGGCCTTCAATCACCTGCTCGACCAGCGCATCGATGCGCGCATGGCGCGCACCATGGACCGGCCGCTGCCGAGCGGCAGGCTGAGCTCCGAGCAGGTGGTGCCCTTCGCCTCCTTCCTCGCCGCGGCCTCGATGTTCGTGCTCGCGGTCTTCGTGAACTGGCTGACCGCGGCCCTCACCTTCGCCTCGATCATCGGCTACGCGCTGGTCTACACGGTGTACCTCAAGCGCGCCACGCCGCAGAACATCGTGATCGGGGGCGCGGCGGGGGCGGCTCCGCCGGTGCTCGGCTGGACCGCGGTGACCGGCGAGATCGATCCGCTCTCGCTGCTGCTGTTCCTGATCATCTTCGTCTGGACCCCGCCGCACTTCTGGGCGCTCGCCCTCTACCGCCTCGAGGACTACCGCCAGGCGGGGATCCCGATGCTGCCGGTGACCCATGGCGAGCGCCACACGAGGCTGCAGATCCTGCTCTACGCGCTGCTGCTGCTCGCGGTGAGCGCGCTGCCCTGGGCACTGCGGATGAGCGGGAACTTCTACCTCGGCGGCGCGCTGGTGCTGGGGGCGGTGTTCCTCTACTGGGCGCTCCGCCTGTGGCGGCGGGGCGATCCGGCCGACGCGCTGGAGCTCTTCCGCTATTCCGTGCTCTACCTGTTCGCGCTTTTCGCCTTCCTGCTCGCGGACCACTACCTCGAGCCGCCGCCCGCCGCGGTGACGCTCCGTTTCGTGCCGGTCGCGGCGCCCTGAGCCGCCGCCGCGCGACCGAAAAGAACGAGGGGCCGCCTTCCCACGGCCCCCCGTCGCGCACCGTCGGTGTCCCGGGTTTCAGAAGCCGAGGCCGAGACTGAGTCCCAGCACCCAGGGATTGACCTTGACCCGCCCGACGCTGGCGCCGCCCACGGCGACGTTGCTCTTCCAGTCGAGGTAGTGGGCATCGACGCGCAGGAAGAGGCTCTCGGAGAAATGGAGGTCGAAGCCGCCGCCGAGGACGAAGCCGTCGCCGTTGCCGACGCTGACCCTGTTGCCGGCGAGGGGACCGAAGGGCCGCTCGCCGCCCACCGAGGTCCAGTGCCAGCCGGCGGCGAGGAAGGGCGAGAAGCCTTCGGTGCCGAAGTGCCACTGGCCGGTGAGGATCACCGGGCGGTGGCGGATGTCGAGGGCGGCGGCGCCGTTCGCGCTTACGGTGTGCTCGTAGCGCTGGACGGCGACCGAGAGGTCGACCGCGAGGTTCTCGGTGAAGAAGTACCCGAGGCCGAGGTCGAAGGCGGCGTCGCTGTCGATGGTGGTGCGGATGGTGCCGTTGGCGAGGGTGCCGGTGTCGGACTTGGGATCGACGTTGTGGATTCCGGCGCGCACGGTGAAGCCGCCCTCGCGGGCGAGCGCGGGTTCGGCCTGCGCGCCGAGCGCCAGGGCGGCGGCCAGGGCGAGGTTCAGGGCATGGTGACGCATGAGCGGACTCCTTTGCGGGATGGAGGTCGCCCGGAGCGGCTCCGGACCTTGACGATGGTCAAGGCATCGCGGTCAAGGGGTCGTGACCGCCGGATCAACGAGATTTGACAGCGTGCTGGCGCAGCCACTCGTAGAGCGCGATCGCGGCGGCGACCGCGACGTTCAGGCTCTCGACCGGCCCGAACTGGGGAATCCGCAGCCGCGGCAGGGGGGTCTGGCGAGCCTCGCCGCTCAGGCCGTCGCGCTCGCTGCCGAGGACGAAGGCGCTGCGCTCCGGCAGCGGGAAGCCGGGCAGGAGCGTCGGGGCCGCCGGGTCGAGCAGGATCAGCGCGTAGCCCTCGGCCTCGAGGGCCGCCCGGCAGGGAGCGAAGGACTCCCAGTAGCGGGTGGGGACGTGCTTGAAGCCGCCCTTCGCCGGTGCCGGGTCGAAGGGACCGATCGCGATCTGATGGACCTCGCGGGCGCCGAAGGCGTGGGCGGAGCGGTAGATCTTGGCGACGTTGTAGTCCGGCCGCAGGCGGTCGAGGACCAGCACCACCGGGTGCGGGCCGGGGCGGGCGAGCAGGGCGCGGCGGCGCTGGCGCTGGTAGCGCCAGAGCGCGTTGGCGTCGCCGGCGACCCCCCGGCGGGGCACGGTGCCCGGCGCGATCACCCGGTCGGGGTCGGCGGGAGGCAGGGGCTTGGTCATCGCCCGGGATGCTCGGGCATGGCCGGCGCGCCCGGCAAGGGCGAGGTCATGGCGCCATGCCGGGGCGTCCTTGGCGCGCCGGAGAAGGGCGGCCGAGAATCGCCCCCGGTCCCTGCCCCGTGCACCCGTGAGCGCGCTGCCCCAACCGCAGCCCTGGTCGCCGCCGGAAGGCATCGACGAGTCCCTGCTCAAGCGGCTGGCCGCGCTCGAGGCGCCCGCGCTGTGGTGGCTCGGCGGCTATCTCGCCGCCCTGGCCCGTCCAGCCGCGGCGCAGCCGGTGCCGTCGCCCCAGCCGCGCGCCGCCCCGGCGCTCGCGGTGGTCCATGCCAGCCAGACCGGCAACGCGCGGCGGGTCGCCGAGCGGCTCGCCCGCGAGCTCGAGGCGCGCGGCCACGCGCCCGCGCTGCTCGACGCGGCCGAGCTCCCGGCGCGGAAGCTCGCCGGCTTCCGGGAGCTCCTGGTCGCGGTCAGCACCCACGGCGACGGCGATCCGCCGGACGCTGCCCGGGGCCTGTTCGCGGAGCTCGCCGGGGCGCGGGCGCCGCGGCTCGAGGGGCTGCGCTATGCGGTGCTCGCGCTCGGCGACTCGAGCTATCCCCGCTTCTGCGCCGCGGGGCGCTGGCTGGACCGGCGGCTCGCCGAGCTCGGCGGGGAGCGCATCCTGCCGCTCGCGGAGGCGGATCTCGAGATCGATGCGGTGGCGCTGCCCTGGCAGGCCCGGCTGCTCGAGCGGCTCGGCGCAGCCCAGGCGCCCGCCCGGGCGCAGGTCACGCCGCTGCGCCGCCCGCCGCCCTCCGGACGCGAGCATCCGCTCGCCGCCGAGCTCCTCGAGCAGCGCCGGATCACCGATGCCGCCGAGCGCGAGGTGCGCCATCTCGTGCTCGGCTTCGGCGGCAGCGCCCCGCCCTACGAGCCGGGCGACGCGCTCGGGGTGCTGTTCGCGCATCCCGCCGAGCGCGTCGAGCGGGTCCTGGAAGCCGCCGGGCTGGATGGCGACAGTCCGCTCGAACGCGAAGGCGGGCACGTGCCGCTCAGGGTCTGGCTCGCCGAGCGCTGCGAGCTCACCCGGCTCTCGCGGCGGCTGGTCGAGGCCCTGGCCGCGGCCCACGACGATCCGGCGCTCGCGGAGGCCCTCGTCGACGGCGGTGCCTGGCGGCGGCTGGTCGCGGGTCTGCAGGTGGCGGAGGCGCTCCGGCGCTGGCCACGGGCCTGGCGTCGCGGAGGAGCTCGCGGCGGCGCTCGCGCCTCTCGCCCCACGGCTCTACTCGATCGCCTCGAGCCGGCTCGAGGAGGGGGAGGTCGCCGCGCTCGCGGTGGCCCTGGTGCGGACGGCGACGCCGGAGGGGCCCCGCGACGGCGCGGGCTCGGGCCATCTCGCGGCGCTCGCCGAGGGCGCGCGGCTCAGGGTGTTCTGGGAGCCGAACCCCCGCTTCCGGCTGCCCGCGGAGGACGAGCGCGACTTGGTGATGGTCGGCGCCGGCACCGGCATCGCGCCGTTTCGCGCCTTCCTCCAGGAGCGGGCGGCACGCGGGGCGCGCGGGCGGCACTGGCTGCTCTACGGCGCACGTCGCCGCGGCGAGGATTTCCTCTATCAGCTCGACTGGCTGCGCTGGCGCCGGCGCGGCCTGCTCCACCGCCTCAGTCTCGCCTTCTCCCGCCAGCGCGGGGATCGCGCCTACGTGCAGGATCGTCTGCGCGAGGAGGGCGCGGAGCTGCTGGCCTGGATCGAGGGCGGCGCGGCGCTCTACGTCTGCGGCGGCACGGCGATGGGCGAGGGGGTGGAGGCGGCGCTCGGCGAGCTCCTCATCCGGCTGCGCGGGCTTTCGCCCGAGGAGGCGGCGGCGCGGCTCCAGGCGTGGCGCGCCGAGGGGCGCTACCGGCGCGATCTCTACTGAGCGGAAGGCGATGGACGGGACCGAGGTCGAGCGGATCAAGCGCGAGAGCCGGCGGCTGAGGGGCACGCTGGCGGAGAGCCTGGCCGACCGCGCGAGCGGCGCGCTGGCCGAGGCCGACCAGGTGATCCTCAAGTTCCACGGCAGCTACCAGCAGGACGATCGCGACCGGCGCGAGGCGCGCCAGGCCGCCTTCCTCGAGCCGGCCTACCAGTTCATGATCCGCACCCGCACCCCGGGCGGGGCGCTGTCCTCCGCGCAGTGGCTGGCGCTGGACGCGATCGCCGAGCGCTTCGCCAACGGCACCCTCCGGCTCACCACCCGCCAGGCGGTGCAGCTCCACGGCGTGCTCAAGGAGGACCTCAAGCCGGCGATGCAGGCGCTGCTGCGGGAGGCGCGGCTGGACACGATCGCGGCCTGCGGCGACGTCAACCGCACGATCTCCGTCTCGGCCTGCCCCGAGGCCGGGGCGCTCCATCGCGAGGTCCTCGCCCTCGCGGCGCGGCTCTCCGAGGCGCTGCTGCCGCGAAGCCGCGCCTACCTCGAGATCTGGCTGGACGGCGAGCGCCTCGCCGACAGCGGCGAGGAGGAGGAGCCGATCTACGGGCCGAGCTACCTGCCGCGCAAGTTCAAGATCGCCTTCGCCATCCCGCCCCGCAACGACGTCGAGGTGCGGGCGCAGGACCTCGGCTTCGTGGCGATCGCCGCGGAAGGGCAGCTTCAGGGCTTCACCGTCACCGTGGGCGGGGGGATGGGGATGAGCGCCGGCGACCCGCGCACCTATCCCCGGCTCGCGGTGGATCTCGGCTTCGTCGCCCCGGAGCAGGTGATTCCCCTCGCCGCCGCGGTGCTCACGGTGCAGCGCGACTTCGGCGAGCGGCGGGAGCGCAAGCGGGCGCGGCTCAAGTACACCCTCGAGACCATGGGCCTCAAGGCCTTCCGCGCCGAGGTCGAGCGCCGCGCCGGCTTCGTCCTCGCGCCGCCGCGGCCCTTTGGCTTCGCCGGCAGCGGCGACGCCTTCGGCTGGATCCGCGAGCCGGAGGGCGCGTGGTCGCTCGGGCTGTGGGTCCCCGGAGGGCGGGTCGCCGACCGCGCCGAGGCGCGCTTCCGCAGCGGGCTGCGCGCGATCGCCGAGCGCCACGCCGGCGGCTTCCTGCTCACCCCGAACCAGAACCTGATCGTGCGCGGAGTCGCGCCGGGCGAGCGCGAGGGGATCGCGGCGCTGGTCCGCGAGCACGGCCTCGACCTCCACGAACGGCTGCGACCGCTCCGGCGCGAGGCGGTGGCCTGCGTCGCCCTGCCGAGCTGCCCGCTGGCGATGGCCGAGGCGGAGCGCGCGCTGCCGGAGCTCGGCGCCCGGCTCGAGCGGCTGCTCGAGCGCCACGGCCTGGCCGAGGTGCCGATCGGGTTCCGGATCTCGGGCTGCCCGAACGGCTGCTCCCGGCCCTACCTCGCCGAGATCGCCTTCGTCGGCCGCGCCCCCGGCCGCTACGACCTCAGGCTGGGCGGCGACCGCCGCGGCGAACGGCTCAACGACCTGGCGGGGGAGAACCTCGAGGTCGAGGAGATCTTCGCTCGGCTCGACCGGCTGCTCGCCCGCTACGCGAGCGAGCGCCGCGCCGGGGAGCCCTTCGGCGACTTCGTCCGGCGCGCCTGGGTGCTCCCGGCGGCCGCGCCTCTCGAGGAGCCCACACCATGAAGCCCGTTTCCGCGCAGAGTCTGATCGAGGACCCCGCCGCCCGCGCCGAGGCCGAGCGCTGGCTCGCTCGCCAGGACGCGGCGAGCCGCATCGCCTGGGCGCTCGAGCGGCTTCCGGGGCGACACGTGCTGACCTCGAGCTTCGGCATCCAGGCGGCGGTGCTGCTGCATCTCGCCACCCGGATCAGTCCCGAGCTGCCGGTGGTCTTCGTCGACACCGGCTACCTCTTTCCCGAGACCTACCGCTACGCCGATCTGCTCGCGGAGCGGCTGCGGCTGCGGCTCGTGGTGGCGCGGCCGCAGCTCAGCCCGGCCTGGTTCGAGGCGCGTCACGGCCGGCTGTGGGAGAAGGGCCTGCCCGGCCTCGACGCCTACCACCGGCTGATGAAGATCGACCCGCTCGAGCGCTGCTTCGCCGAGCTGGGGGTGGGCACCTGGTTGGCGGGGCTTCGGCGCCAGCAGTCGGAGTCGCGGCGGGCGGTGCCGATCCTCGCGGTCCAGGGCGGGCGCCTCAAGCTCCACCCGATCGCCGACTGGAGCGACCGGCAGGTCGAGGACTACTTCGTCGAGCACGATCTGCCGCGGCACCCGCTCGCCGAGCGCGGTTACGTCTCGGTCGGCGACCACCACACCAGCGCCCCGCTGGCGCCCGGCCAGCGCCCGGAGGACACCCGCTTCTTCGGGCTGAAGCGCGAGTGCGGGATCCACCTCGAGCGCGAGTCCGGCTGCGTCCCGAGGCCGCTAGCGGCCGCCGGAGGCGGGTTTCCGAGGGCGATCGGGCGCCCGGCCCCTCGGGCGTGGCCGGGCGCTCGGGCTCGGGCGGCAGCAGGCTTGCCGGAGCCGAAGTCGCCCTCGGCGTTCGCCGCCATCCACGTCACCGCCGCCCAGGCGGCGACGTTCTGGTCGAGATCCGCGGGGACCAGCTTGTCCAGGGTATCGTCCACGGTGTGGTGGTAGTCGAAGTAGTGGGTGCCGTCCTGGCGGAGGTCCACGGCGGCCATGCCCAGCCGACGCATCGGGCCGAAGTCCGGACCGCCGCCGGCCTCCTCGCGGCCGGGGGCGATGCCGAGCGGGGCGAGCACCTCGAGCATCTGCGCGATCGCGGCCCGCGCCCCGGGCTTCACCGCGGCGTCGAGCCGGTAGACGCGTCCGCCGCCGAAGTCGCTCTCGCCGGCCAGCACGTGGGCGGCGACGCGCGCCCTGATGGGACTCGGCGTAGGCACGGGCGCCATACAGCCCGATCTCCTCGGCGGCGAACAGCACCACTCGCACGACTGCGGCGCGGGCGCTGCGGACAGCTCCGCGATCAGCCGCGCCGCGGCGAGGACGATGCCGACCCCGGCGGCATCGTCGAGCGCCCCCTCGCCGAGATCCCAGGAGTCGAGGTGCGCGCCCATCGCCACCAGCTCCTCGGGTCGCTCGCGGCCGGTGAGCTCGCCGATCACGTTCGCGCCCCGGTAGCGGCCGCGCTCGCCGGGCGGCGATGCGGAGCTCGAGCCGCACCGGCCCCCGCGCGAGCAGGGCCTCGAGCCGGTCCGCATGGGCGTTGGCCAGCGGCCGCCGCCGGGATGCGGGTGATGCCCTCCCCATAGCGCAGGTTGCCGGTGTGCGGCCGGTCGGAGTCGCGGGTGCCGGCCGAGCGCATGAGGAAAGCCACCGCGCCCTTCTCGGCGGCCACCGAGGCGCCGGCGACGCGCGCGGCGACCACCGGACCGTAGCCGGAGCCGTCGCGGGCGCGCTCCATGCGGCGGGCGACGTAGGCGATCCGGCCGGTAAGCGATCCGGGCTCGGCGGCGCGCAGCGCGGCGAGATCCGGGAACAGCCGCACCTCGGCCTCGAGCCCCTCGCGGGGCGTCGCCACGCTGCCCCCGAGGGCGGCGATCGCGAGCTCGAGCGGCTCGGGGGCGAGGACCCGCGCCCGCTCCTCCTCCCGGCTCCACACCGGGTACTCGACGGGCTCGGTCCACACCCGGTCGAAGCCGAGCTCGCGCATGGTGCGGAGCGCCCAGGCCACGCCCCGGGCGTCGTTCGGGCTGCCGGCCAGGCGGTGCCCGACCTCGCGCACCAGCGATTCGGCGATCGCGTAGGCCCGCGATCCCTGGAGCGCCCGGTCGCGCAGCTCCGCGGCGATCGCGCGCTCGGCCTCCGGAATGCGAGTCTCCTCCGCGGCGGCGAGGATGCCGGCGAGGACGAGCGCGCCGAGGGCGGACGCGCTCATCGCCGGGACTGCGCCGCGAGCAGGTCGCGGATCTCGGCGAGCAGGCGCTCCTCCGGGCTCGGCGGCGGAGGCGGCGGCGGCGCGGCGGCCTGCTCCCGGTGCAGGCGGTTGATCAGCCTCACCACCACGAAGATGGCGAAGGCGATGATCAGGAACTGAAGCACCGCGTTGAGGAACTGGCCGATGCCGAGGGTGACGGCGGGTCGGCCTTCGCTCGCCGCGCGCAGCGTGATCGCGATGTCGGAGAAGTCGATGCCGCCGACCAGCAGGCCGAGGGGCGGCATGATCAGGTGATCGACCGCGGCCGAGACGATCCTGCCGAAGGCGGCGCCGATGACGATGCCGACGGCGAGGTCGATGACGTTGCCGCGCAGGGCGAAGGTCTTGAACTCCTCAAGGAAACTTGCGCATGGCGGGGATCCGCGACGGGGGAGCCATACTCTAGCCCCTGGCGCCGCAGGCCGGCGGCTCAGCCGGCGATCCGGCCCTCGAGCGTCGCCACCCCCTCCACCTCGGCGCGGAAGCGCTGTCCCGGCCTGAGCGGACCGACCCCGGCGGGGGTGCCGAGGAAGACGAGGTCCCCGGGGGCGAGGGTGAAGAAGCGCGAGAGCCACATCAGCACCTCGCCGACGCCGAAGATCATCTCGGCGAGGCTCGCCTCCTGGCGGAGCTCGCCGTCGACCTCGAGCCGGATCCGGCCGGCCGGAGGAGGGCCGCGCCACCGCCGCAGTGCCGAGATCGGTGCGGAGTGCTCGAAGCCCTTGGCGAGCTCCCAGGGCAGGCCCTTGGCCTTGAGCTCCGCCTGGAGGTCGCGCCGCGTGAGGTCGAGGCCCACGGCGTAGCCGAGGACCCGGTCGAGCGCCTCCTCGGGCGCGAGCTCGCGGCCGCCGCCGGCGAGGGCCGCGACCAGCTCGACCTCGTGGTGCAGCTCGGCGGTGGCGGGCGGGTAGGGGATCTCGCCGCCGCCGGGCACCAGCGCCTCGGGGGGCTTCATGAAGAACACCGGCCGTGCCCGCTCCACGGTCATGCCCATCTCGCGGGCGTGCTCGGCGAAGTTGCGGCCGACGCAGAACACCCGCCGCACGGGCAGGGCGAGCGGCTCGCCGAGCAGCGGCAGCAGCACCGGCCCGGGCGGCGGGAAGACGGGGCGCGGCGCGCCGGCCGGCGGGGCGGCGCTCATCGGCCGCGGGGCTCCCGGGACGGGGACTCCGGTCCGCGCGTCGCGGGGCCGGAGCACGCGGTAGGGGGCGTCGATCACGCGCCCCTCCTCGAGGCCCGCGCCTCGTTCCGCGCGCGGCCCAGGGCGGCGCGCGCCGAGGCCGCGAGCAGGAGCAGCAGCAGCGCGAGGAGCAGCAGCAGGATCGCCTTCGCCATCGTCGCGGATGATAAGGGCAGGGCCGGGCTCGCGGTGGGGGAGGGGTGGCGCGGGCCCGCAGGCGGTGGCGAGGCGCATCCCGCTCTGCTAGAAGGGGCTTCGGTCTCCCCCCGCGTCCCGAGTGTCCCTGATTCCCATCGATCCCGCGGCGCTCGCCGAGGGCGCCGCCCGGCTGGTCGAGGACCCGCGGGGTCTCGAGCCCTCCGGGCTGGTGGTGGTGCGCAGCGGCGGGGCGATCGCGGTCTACGCCAACCGCTGCCCCCACGCTGGCCGACGGCTCGACTACGCGCCGGGGAAGTTCATGGCCCGCGGCGGCGAGCTGGTGTGTCCGGCCCACGGGGCGCGCTTCGCCCTCGCCGACGGGGCCTGCCTCGGCGGGCCCTGCCGGGGCGAGGGCCTGGAGCGCGTGCCCGTCCTCGCGGACGGCGGCGGGCCTGCGAGCTCCAGGCGAAGCGGCGCTGGCGACTAGCCGCCGGCCGGCCTGGCGCAGCAGCCGCGCCACGGTGTCGCGATCGCGTGGCGGCGAGCAGGGCGGGGCGCAGCGCGCGCAGGGCGCGCACCTCGAGCCTCGCGATCCGCGCCCTGAGCCGCGGGATCGCCTCGGGGCGCACGCTGAAGGCGCGGAGGCCGAGGGCGAGGAGGAGAGGCGTGTGGCGGGTCTCGGCGGCGAGCTCCCCGCACAGCGTGACCGGCCGCCTGGCGCGGTCGCAGGCGGCGATCAGGCGGGCGAGGATCCGCACCACCGCCGGGTGCAGTCGGATCGAAGAGTCCGGCGAGGCGGTCGTGCCCGCGATCGGCGGCGAGCAGGTACTGCATCAGGTCG
The DNA here is from genome assembly GCA_033582715.1 of Lysobacterales bacterium. GTDB lineage: Bacteria > Pseudomonadota > Gammaproteobacteria > Xanthomonadales > BPKI01 > BPKI01. The sequence continues at coordinate 783,957 of JAVQZZ010000001.1, forward strand.
TTGCTGCCGATGGCGACGAAGTCGGCCCGGGCCAGGATCGGCTCGGGCGCGAGGGCGGCGGCCGGCACCTCGATCATCGCCCCGAGCGGGCAGCCCGCGGCGAAGGGTCGGCGCGCGCGGCGCAGCTGCCCCGCCGCGCGTCGCGAGCAGGGCGCGGGCCGCTTCGAGTTCCCGCGCCGTGGTGACCATCGGCAGCAGCACCCGCACCGGCCCGTGGGCGCCGGCCCGCAGGATGGCACGGAGCTGCGCAAGGAAGCCCTCCGGATCGGCGAGCGAGCGACGGATGCCGCGGAGCCCGAGGGCCGGGTTCTCCTCCCGCGGAAGCTCCGCGGGTCCGCGCCGGCAGCTTGTCGGCGCCGAGGTCGAGGGTGCGGAAGGTCACCGGCCGGCCGTCGGCGGCCCGCACCGCGGCGGCGTAGGCCTCGTGCTGGCTCTCCTCGTCGGGAGACTGGGTCTCGCGGAGGAACAGGAACTCGGTGCGGTAGAGCCCGATTCCCGCCGCTCCCCGCGCGATCGCGGCATCGAGCTCGGCGATCGATTCGGCGTTGCCCTGCAGCCCGATCTCGACCCCGTCCCGGCTCCGGCAGGCATGGGGAGCGAGCTCGCGCCGCCGCGGCCGCGCCGCCGGGGACCGGCCGCCGGCGCGAGAGGCGGGCGAGGTCCGCGGGGGCGGGGTGCACCACCACGAGGCCGCGCTCGGCATCGACCAGCAGCGGGTCCTCCTCGCCGATGGCGGCGAGCGCCCCGCGGACCTGGACGATCATCGGCAGGCCCAGGCCGCGCGCCAGGATGGCGGTGTGGGAGAGCGGGCTGCCCTGCTCGGTGACCACCGCCTTGAGACCGCGTTCGGCGAGATGCGCGAGCTCGGCGGGCGGCACGGTCTCGGCCACCAGGATCGTTCCCTCCCCGCCGGCCACGCCCGCGCCCTCGCCGAGCTCGGCGCGGTGCAGACAGGCCGCGACCCGGGCGATGGCGTGCTCGACGTCCTCGAAGCGGCTGCGGAGGTAGGGATCCTCCATCTCCGCGAAGACCCCGGCGAGCCGGTCGCGCTGCACGCGGAGCGCCGAGCGCGCGCTCATGCGCCCCTTGCGGATCAGCTCGACCAGACCCTGATGCAGCTCCGGGTCCTCGAGCAGCAGGGCATGGGCGTCGAAGAAGTCGCCGAGCTCGTGGTGGAGCGCTCCCGAGAGCCGCTCGCGGAGGGCGAGGAGCTCGCCGCGGGCCGCGGCGAGCGCCTGCTCGCAGGCGCGCGATCTCGGCGGGGACCGTCTCCTCGGCGACGCTCTCGATCGCCGGCTCGAGCCGGGGCGCGCCATAGAGGCGCGCGCGGCCGTGGGCGAGCCCGGCGGAGACAGCCACGCCTCGCAGGATCCTGCGTTCCACGACCGCATTATGCGGGCGCCGGTCCGGCCGCTATCATCGCAGGGTCGCTTTCCTTCGCGGGTGTCAGGGGGAACCGTCGGGCGGTGGCAGCCAATGACCTGATCCGGCTCGAGGAGGACGACCGGCCGCTGCATGCCCGCGAGAGCGGCGAGCCGCCGCCGTGGCGGATCCTGATCGTCGATGACGACGAGCAGGTGCATCTGGTCACCCGCTACGCGCTCCGCGGCACCCGCATCCTCGGCCGCCGGCTCGAGTTCGACAGCGCCTACAGCGCGAGCGAGGCGCGCGAGCTGCTGGCGCGGCGCCGCTACAGCCTGATCCTGCTCGACGTGGTCATGGAGAGCGAGGACGCCGGCCTCAGGCTGGTGGGCGAGATCCGCGAGCGCTTCGAGGATCCGGCGGTGCGCATCGTGCTGCGCACCGGCCAGCCGGGCTTCGCGCCCGAGCTCGAGGTGATCCAGAACTACGACATCAACGACTACCGCGCCAAGTCGGAGCTCACCACCGAGCGGCTGATCACCTCGCTCACGGCGGCGCTGCGCGCCTACCAGCAGATCTGCGCCATCGAGGAGCACCGCAGGCGGCTCGAGACCGTGCTCGGCGCATCCTCGGAGCTGCTGCGGCTGCGCACCGTCCCGGAGCTCGCGAGCGGCGTGCTCGCCCAGGTCTGCCGCATCCTCGAGCTGCCGCCCCAGGGCGTGCTCTGCGTGAGCGAGGGCGGCGAGCTCCCGCCGCGGGTGCTGGCCGCGCTCGGTGCCGACCTCGAGGGAGACCGGCCGCGCGCCGCTCGACCCCGCGCGCGAGGCGCGGATCCGCCGCGTGCTGGCGGAGGGGAGGGACGAGTTCGGCGACGACCACCTGTGCCTGTTCCTCGAGACGCCGCGGCTGCCGCGCTTCGCGGTCGACGTGGCGGTGCCGGCAAAGATCAGCGGCCTCACCCAGCGCCTGCTCTCCCTCTACGCCATCCAGGTGATGGTGGGGCTCGACAACGCCCACCTGTTCGAGGAGCTCGAGCACCAGGCCTTCACCGACCCGCTCACCGGCCTGCCCAACCGCGCCGCGCTCGAGCGGCGGCTCGCCGAGCGCCTCGCCGCCGGCGCTCGGCTGGAGCTGCTCTTCGCCGACATCGACAACTTCCAGGCGGTGAACGACGGTCTCGGCCACCAGGTCGGCGACCACACGCTGAGGGGCGTGGCCGCGCTGCTCCGGGAGTGCTTCCCCGAGGCGCTGGTGGTGGCGAGGCTCTCCGCCGACACCTTCGCGGTCGCGGTGCCCGGGGACGCCGCCGTCGGGCGTCGAGCGCCTGCGTGCCCGGCTGCGCCCGAACCTCGAGATCCTCGGCCACCGGGTGCCGATCGGCATGACCTTCGGCAGCGCGCGCGCCCCCGAGGACGGCGACGACGCCGCGACGCTGCTGCGCCACGCCGGAATCGCCCTCAAGCAGGCCAAGCGCCGCGCGCGGGGCACGCTCGAGCGCTTCGACCGGCGCTTCGAGGACGAGCTCGAGCGGAGGCTCGAGATGGTGGGCGCGCTGCGCTCGGCGCTCGCCGAGGGGCGGCTGCTGCTCGTGTTCCAGCCGCAGTGGCGGCTCGCCGATGGCGTCGCCGGTGGGCCTCGAGGCGCTGCTGCGCTGGCGGCGCGGCGGCGAGCTGGTCTCGGCGAGCGAGTTCATCCCCGCCGCCGAGGAGAGCGGACAGATCGTCGCGATCGGCGCCTTCGTCCTCGAGGAGGCCTGCCGCCAGCAGCGGCGGCTGGCGGCGGCGGGGCTCGACCTGCCGGTGAGCGTCAACGTGTCGGCGCGCCAGCTCGCCGACGCGGCTTTCGCCGAGATCGTGGGACGCGCCCTCGAGCGGACGGGGACCCCCGCGGAGCGGCTCGAGCTCGAGGTCACCGAGTCGCTGCTGCTCGGAGTCCACGGAGCGCCCGCGGTGTTCCATGAGCTGCGGCGACGCGGGGTGAGGATCGCCGTCGACGACTTCGGGACCGGCCACTCCTCGCTCAGCCGTCTGCGCGAGCTGCCCATCGACCGGCTCAAGATCGACCGCGCCTTCGTGGTCGATCTCGACCAGCGCCAGGAGAGCCGCGTGATCTGCGAGCTCGTGGTCAAGCTCGGCCATGCCCTGGGGCTCAAGGTGATCGCCGAGGGCGTGGAACGGCCGGCGCAGGACGCGCTGCTGCGCGAGCTCGGCTGCGACGAGGCGCAGGGCTACCTCTACGGCCCGCCCATGCCGGTCGAGGAGCTGGTGGCCAGGCTCGGGCGCTAGCGCATGGCTCCCTGGCTCCTGCTCGCGACGGTCCTCGGTGCGCCGGGCGGGATGGGGGAGATCGGCGGGCCGCGGCTGGTTCCGATCGGCGACCAGCGCTCCGTCCCCGACGGCGTGGTCACCGACCTCGCGGCGGATCCGCGGGGCTTCCTCTGGATCGGCACCACCCAGGGCCTGGTGCGCTTCGACGGCTACGATTTCCGGCGCTTCGTGAGCGACGAGCGCGATCCTGGCCGCGGCCCCGGGGGCAATCTGGTGCGCGCCCTGCACGTGGGCCGGGACGGTCGGCTGTGGATCGGCTTCGATCGTTCGGTGGTGAGCGTCCTCGACCCCGAGGAGGGGCGCTTCGCCAGCTACCGCCTAGGCCCGCTCGAGGATCCGCGCTTCGCCGGCGCCTCGGCGATGGCCCTCGCCGACGACGGCCGCGGCCGGATCCTGGTCGCGCTCCGCGGGGCGGGGATCGGCATCGTCGAGGAACGGCCCGAGGGGCCGCGGGTCCGCGTGATCCGCCTGGCGCGGGCGGCGGAGCCGCCGGCGCCCGAGGATCTGGCGCACGCCGTCGCCGCCGGGCCGGAGGGCACGGTGTGGATCGGCGCCGACGCCGGCCTGCTCACGCTCGACGGGGAGGACCGGCTGGCGCTCGCCTGGACGGCGCGCGACGAGGGCAAGCCCGATCCGGTCTACAGCCTGCTCTGGAGCGGCGCGCGACTCTGGGCGGGAACGCTGAACGGGCGGCTCCTCTACCGGGAGGGCGGGCGCGTGGTGGTGGTCGAGGAGCCCTCGCCGGAGACCGCGGGGCTGCGCGACACGATCTACCGGCTGCTCGCGCTCCCCGAGGCCGGCGAGCTGTGGGTCGCCCGAGCCACCGGACTCGAGCTGCGCGCCCTCGCCGACGGCCGCCTCCTTCGCCGCATCCGCCCGGAGCCGGACGCGCGGCCGGACTGCGCGCCCCGGATCTGCGGGCGCTCGCCCGCGACGGCACCGGCCTGATCTGGATCGGGGGCTTCGGCGGCGGCGTGCAGTGGCACGATCCGGAGGGCGGCTGGCTCGCGGTGCTCGACCGCCTCGAGGGCGGAGGCGTGACCCTCGAGCGGCCCAACATCGGCGCGATCCTGGTCCGGGCCGACGGCCGGGTCCTGCTCGGGCTGCGCGGCCAGGGCCTGGTGCTGCTCGATCCGCAGCTGCGGGCGCTCGCGCACTGGGACGGCCGGGAGGGAGGGCGCCCACGTCCCTGGCACTGGGTCACGGCGCTCGCCGAGGACGCCGAGGGCGTGGTCTACGTGGGCACCCGCGACGGACTGTTCCGATGGCGTCCCGCCGAGGGCGCACCGCAGCCGCTCGTCGCGGCGGGCGAGGCGGCGATGGGCCGCTACGTGCGCCGGCTCCATGCCGCCGCCGACGGGCGGATCTGGGCCGGCACCGGCAACGGGGCCTTCTGGCTGGAGCGGGACGGGCCCGCGCTGCGCGTGGAGCGCGGTGGCGGTGGCCGACGCCGCAGTCGCTCGGCGGAGAGGTCAACGCCTTCGCCGAGGAGGAGGACGGCACCATCTGGATCGGTGCCGCGGCGGGACTCTTCCGCGGTCGTCCGGGAGCGCCCTTCGCGCGGATCGCCGTTGGCGGGGAGCTTCCCGGTGGTCGTGGGGCTGCTTCGGGATCCCTCGGGAACGCTGTGGATCGACACCAACGAGGGCTCTTCCGCCGCCGCCCCGATGGCGTCATCGAGACGCTGGCGGAGGAGCTTCGGCCTGACGCGGACCGCCTTCGGCGCCAACCTCCTCGCCGATCGCCGGGGGCGGATCTGGAGTCACCGCCACGTCCTCGACGCGAGCGCGGGCCGGGCCGAACCGCTGCCCTTCGACCTCGAGCTCGATTTCGGCACCGGCTGGTTCCGCGCCTACGCCGCGCTCCCCGATGGCCGGCTGCTGTTCGGGGGCAGCCGGGGCGTGCTGGTGGTGGATCCCGAGGGGCACCGTCCGCCGCCACCGCTGCCCCGCCCCGTGCTCACCGAGGTGCTGATCGCCGGCCAGGAGACCGCGGTGAGCAGCCCGCTCGCGCTGCCGCCGGGGGCGCGCTCCCTCAGCCTGCGCTTCGCCAGCCCCGACGTGCGCCGGGCCCCGCGACTCGCCTACCGCTTCCGGCTGCGCGGCGGGAGCGAGGAGGAATGGACCGAGGTCGACGCCGCGCAGCGTCTGGCCGCCTACCGCAGTCTGCCTCCGGGCGAGTACCGCTTCGAAGTGGCGGCGGGGGATCGCGGTCGCTGGAGCGAGCCGCTCGAGATCGCGGTGACCGTGCTGCCCCGCTGGTGGGAGCGCACCGGCGCGTGGGTCGTCGCGGTCACCGGGCTGGCGCTGGCGCTGGTTCTCGCCTGGCGACTGCGCAGCCGCGCGCTCCACGCCCGGGCGGCCGCACTCGAGCAACGGGTGGCCGAGCGTACCGCTGAGCTCGCGGCCGCGCGCGATCGCGCCGAGCGGGCCGTCGCCGAGCTCAGGCAGGCGCAGGACCAGCTGATCCGCACCGAGAAGATGGCCTCCCTCGGGCGCATGGTCGCGGGTCTCGCGCACGAGATCAACACGCCGCTCGGGATCGCCCTGACCGCGGCCTCGCGACTCGAGGAGATCCAGCGCCAGCGCTTCGCCGAGCTCGCGGCAGGGCGGATGCGGCGCAGCGAGCTCGAGGCCTGGCAGGCGGAGAGCGGGGAGGGCACGAGACTGATCCGCGGCAGCCTGGAGCGGGCGGCGCGGCTGGTCGCGAGCCTGAAGCGGGTCTCGGTGGACCAGATCGCCGAACGGCGCCGACGCTTCCCGCTCGCCGAGTTCCTCGAGGAGCTACGGATGACCTTTGACCCCCGACTCAAGCGCAGCCCCCACCGGCTGCGGATCGAGGCCGAGGCGGGGCTCGAGCTCGACAGCTATCCGGGGGCGCTGTTCCAGGTCCTGAGCAATCTGATCGAGAACGCCGAGCGCCACGCCTTCCCGGAGGGACGGTCCGGCACCGTCACGATCCGCGCCACGCGCGGGGAGGGCGTGGTCCGGCTCACGGTCGAGGATGACGGGGTCGGCATGAGCCCGGAGGTGGCCGCCCGGGCCTTCGAGCCCTTCTTCACCACGCGGCGCGAGGACGGCGGCTCGGGGCTCGGTCTGCACCTCGTCTACACGCTGGTCACCGGCGTCCTGGGAGGCACGGTCGAGCTCGAGACCGAGGCGGGCCGCGGTAGCCGCTTCCGGCTGCTGCTGCCCGAGACCGCGCCCGCGGCGAGCTCGGGGGCGTCCGGGGGCTGAGCGCCGCGGGCGCGGGCGCGCGGCAGGAGGCCCCGCCCCAGGGCAAGGCGCGAATGCCAAACTAAATGCGAAACGCTTGCATTTCTGTCGCGGCTCGGCTAGGCTGCGCGCCGTTTGCCCTTGGTTTCGACGAATCGGGGATCGCCATGATCGAGACGCTGTCGCTCCTTGTCCTTCTGGCGGCGCAGAAGGCCGCGCCCCCTCCGCGGCAGGCCGCCGAGGTCGTCGCGGTGGAACGCGAATCGGCGGGGGAGGCTTCGGTGCAGCCGGCGCTGAGGCTCGCCAGCCTGCCGCGGATCGAGGTGGTGGGCACGCCCGAGCGGGGCGCGCGCCGCTTCGGGGGGGCCGCGACGGTGGGGGCGGAGGAGATCGCGCGGATCCGCCCGCTCACGGTCAACGAGCTGCTGCGGCGGCTGCCCGGCGTGATGGTGCGCGACGAGGAGGGCTTCGGGCTGAGGCCGAACATCGCGATCCGCGGTCTCAATCCGACGCGTTCGACCAAGGTCACGCTGCTCGAGGATGGCCTGCCCCTGGCCTATGCCCCCTACGGCGACAATGCCAGCTACTTCCATCCCCAGATCGAGCGCTATCGCCAGGTCGAAGTGCTGAAGGGGGTCGAGACCCTGCTGTTCGGCCCGCAGACCATCGGCGGGGTGATCAACTACCTCACCTCCGATCCGCTTCGCGAGTTCGAGGGACGCACCGTCGCAGCCGGTGGAAACCGCAGCTTCCGCGAGCTGGAGGCGCGGCTCGGGGGTGCGGGCCTCGCGCTCGACGCCTTCGCCAAGCGCGGCGCGGGGGCGCGGGAGAATCTCGAGCACGACGTCCGCGACCTCGGGCTCAAGGCGCTCCTCGAGTTTGGGTCGGAGCAGGCGCTGATCCTGCGCGCCAGCCTCCACCGGGAGGATTCGATGGTGACCTATTCGGGGCTCACCCAGGCCGAGTTCGAGCGCCTCGGACCCCGCTACAACCCCTTCCGCAATGACCGCTTCGAGGTCCAGCGGACGGGAGCCTCGGCCACGCATCGCCTCGGCTTCGGCGACGGCGAGCTGCTCACGAGCCTCTATCGCGCGCGCTTCGAGCGCGACTGGTGGCGGCAGTCGAGCAACAGCCAGGACGGCCAGCACGCAGGCTGCAACCAGACGCTGGTCATCGACGGCGTCAGCGCCACCTTCACCCAGCACCGGCTCGCCGGCCGTCGCGTGGATCCGAGCACCCAGTTTCCCTGCACCCAGGGGCGGCTGCGCGAGTACGACACCTATGGAATCGAGCCGAGGCTCAGGCTGCCCACCGCGCGCGGGGAGTGGCTGGCCGGGCTGCGCTGGCACCGGGAGCGGCAGGATCGGCTCCAGGTGAACGGCTCCAGTCCCCTTGCCCGGAGCGGCGCCACGGTCGAGGACAACCGCCGCGATACCGAGGCGCTCAGCGCCTTCCTCGGCTACCGCTTCGCCCTCGGCGAGGCGGAGCTGATGCCGGTGCTGCGGCGCGAGCGGGTGGACGGCGGAGCGGCTGAACCGGCTCACCGGGCAGCGCGGGGCGACGACGGTCGGGCGCAGCCTGTTCGGCCTCGGGCTGCGCCATCCGCTCGGCGGCGAGCACGAGCTGTTCGCGAGCTGGCACCGCGGCTTCGCGCCGCCGCGGGTCGAGGACCTGATCGGCAACAACGGCACCGTCACCGAAGTCGATCCCGAGGACTCGCGCAACCTCGAGCTCGGCCTGCGCGGCGCCTTCGGCGGGCGGCTGCGCTACGAGCTCTCCTGGTTCCGCAACGACTTCGACAACCTGATCGCGGTCGGCTCGATCGCCGGCGGGGGGACCCCGCTGTCGCAGGGCGAGGCCCGCTTCTCGGGACTCGAGCTCGGGCTCGCCTGGCTGTGGCCCGAGCAGGAGGCCGGACTGCATCTCGCCGCCACCTGGCTGCCGACGGCGCGCCAGGAGACGCCCTTCGTCAACGTCGCCACGCGGGCAGCCCGTCGCGGGCAGCGCCGCCGGCCTGCGCCAGCCCTACGCGCCGCGTCACCTCGCCACGCTCTCGGTGTTCAAGCGCCTCGGCGCCCTCGAGGGCCACCTCGAGGCGCAGTTCGTGGGTCGGCACGTCACCGACTTCGCCAACACCCGGCGTGCCGACGGCGGACGGACAGCGCGGCGAGATCCCGGGCACCACGGTCTACCACGCCACGCTCCACGCCGAGCTGACGCCGCGCGTCGGCGCCTTCCTCGCGGTCAAGAACCTGTTCGACAAGGTCTACATCGTGGACCGCACCCGCGGCATCCAGACCGGGATGCCGCGCCACCTGCAGCTCGGGCTGCGCTACGACTTCTGAGCGACGCGGCAAGGGCCGGCGGCCACCGGGCCAGCGCGCGGCTGCTCAGCTCGTCCTCGTCGAAGCGGCGGGCGAAGAGCTCGCGCACCGCGGCGAGCGCCGCCTCGGCCTCCTCGCCCTCGGCGACGAAGCGCATCGCCGTCCCCTGGGCGGCGGCGAGGGTCATCACGCCGAGGATGCTCTTGGCATTGACCTCGCGCCCGTTGGCCGCCGCCAGCACCCGCGCGCGGAAGGGCGCGAGCGTCTGCACCAGCCGCGCCGCCGCGCGGGCGTGCAGGCCGAGCCGGTTGGGGACGACCAGCTCAAGGCTGATCGAGGACGATTCCGCCATGGGCGCCTCCGGCGGCGATCTCGGCCAGCTCGTCGAGGGAGCGATCCGGGTAGTTGAGCACGCGCAGCAGCATCGGCAGATTGAGGCCGCTCACCTTCCGCACCCGCCGTTCCCGGGCGCGCAGCACAGGCTCCCGGCCAGGCGCTCGGGACTCGCGCCGTAGAGGTCGCAGAGCATCAGCACCCCGTCGCCACGGTCGAGCTCCCGCAGCCGCTCCGCGGCCTGGGCGCACAGGCCGCGCGGATCCTGCTCGAAGGGGACCTCGAGCAGCTCCACCGGCAGCGGCAGGCCGCCGAGGAGCCGCTCGGCGACGTGCCGGAGCGCGGCGCCCACGCCCTCGTGGGTCACGAGCAGGACCGCGACCGGCATCAGTCGAGCTCGCGGTGGAAGGTGAGCACCGCCTCGCGGCTGGCGCGGAAGTGCTCGGCCAGCCGCTCGGCGAGGTAGACCGAGCGGTGCCGCCCCCCGGTGCAGCCGATCGCCACCGTCAGGTAGCGCCGGTTCTCGGCCTCGACCCGCGGCAGCCAGGCCTCGAGGAAATCGCGGATCCCGGCGAGATAGGACTGGACCTCGGGGCTGGCGTCGAGGAAGGCGCGGACCTGCGGATCCCTGCCGGAGAGCGGCCGCAGCGCCGCGTCCCAGTGCGGATTGGGCAGGGCGCGCGCGTCGAACACGAAGTCCGCATCCGGCGGCAGCCCGCGCCGGTAGGCGAAGGACTCGAACAGCAGGCTGAGCTCGCCCTGGCCGCCCGCGACCTCGGTCGCGATCAGCCGCCGGAGCTGGTGCACGTTGAGCTCGCTGGTGTCGTAGCTGCGGTCGGCGATCGACAGCAGCGGCCGCAGGAGCTTGCGCTCGAGCGCGATCGCGTCCCGGAGCGGCAGCCCCTCTCCGGAGAGCGGGTGCCGCCTCCGGGTCTCGCCGTAGCGCTTGAGCAGCACCTCGTCGCGGGTGTCGAGGAAGACCAGTTCGTGGCTCACCCCGCGGCGGCCGAGCTCGGCGAGGGCCTGCGGCAGCAGCAGCAGCGCCCCCGGGCGGTTGCGGGCGTCGATGCCGACGCCGACCCGGGGATGGAGACCGCCGAGGCTATCGACCAGCTGCGGCAGGAGGTCGGCGGGGAGGTTGTCGACGCAGTAGTAGTCGAGGTCCTCGAGGGTGCGCAGCGCCACCGACTTGCCGGCCCCGGACATCCCCGAGACCACCACCAGCCGGGTCGGCATCGAGCCCTCGGCGCTCACCATGGCCGCTGACGCCTCAGCTGGTGCGCCTGGCGATCGACGAAGGTCTTCGCGGGATCGATCCCCTTGCTCTTGAGGATGTAGCTGCGGGCCGCGGCCTCCACCAGGACGGCGAGGTTGCGCCCCGGCGCCACCGGAATGCAGAGCTTCGGGATCGGGACGCCGAGCACCTCCAGGGTCGCGGTGTCGCCGAAGATCCGGCGCATGCCGTCGTCGGGATCGGCGCGGCGCGGATCGAAGGGCTCGAGGTGGACGATCAGGCGCAGGTACTTGTTTCGTTTGATCGCGGTGTCGCCGAACATCTCGCGCACGTCGAGCACGCCGAGTCCGCGCACCTCGAGCAGGTCCTGCAGCATTTCCGGGCAGGTGCCGTCGAGGATGTCGGGCGCGATCTGGGTGAACTCGGGCGCGTCGTCGGCGATCAGCCGGTGGCCGCGGGTGATGAGCTCGAGCGCGAGCTCGCTCTTGCCGGCGCCGGCCTCGCCGGTGATCAGCACCCCGATCGAGTAGATCTCCATGAACACGCCGTGCAGCGTGATCCGCGGGGCGAGGGCACGGGTGAGGTGGTACTGCATGTAGGCCAGCACCTCGTGCCCGGGCCGCGCGGCGTGCCACAGCGGCGTCTCGGACTCGCGGCAGGCCTGGGCGAGGTCGCCGGGAACCGGCTGGTTGCGGGTGATGATCAGCGCCAGCGGCCGGTGATCGATGATCTTGGCGATGGTCTCCCAGCGCTGGCGGGCGTCGAGACCGTCGAGATAGGCCAGCTCCTCCTGGCCGACGATCTGCACCCGATTGGGATAGATGATGTTGAGGTAGCCGGCGAGCGACGGCCGCCGCCGCTGGCTGGGGTCGGCGCTGAGCGCCCGCTCGCGGCCCGGCTCCCCGGCGATCCAGCGCAGACCCAGCCGCTCGGCGAGGTCCTCGAACAGGCGCCCCGCGGTGATCCTCCGGTCCACGACGGGGCCGGTCAGCCCGCGGCCACCGCCTTCCGCGGCGGTGCCGGCCGCTCGGCGAGCAGGGCGAGCACGGCCCGCCGGTCGCTCGCCCGGCGCAGGCGCTCCGCGAAACCCGGCTCGCTCAGCATCTCGGCGAGCTGCGACAGCAGCAGCAGGTGCTGGTCGGTGAAGTGCTCGGGGACCACCAAGCCGAAGATCAGGTCGACCGGCTGCTGGTCGGCGGCCTGGAAATCGATCGGCTGGTCGAGCCGCACGAAGGCGCCGACCGCCGTCGACACCGCCGGACAGCGCCCGTGCGGAATCGCGACGCCGTGGCCGAGGGCGGTGGATCCCAGACGCTCCCGGGCACAGAGGCTGTCGTAGATCGCGCGCTCGCGCTCGGGATCGCCGTCGTCGGTGAGGAGCTGGGCGAGGCGCTCGAGCAGCCGTTTCTTGCTGTTCGCCCGCTCGTCGCAGCGCGACGCGCTCGAGGGCGAGGAGATCGACGAAGTCCATCGGGGCGGGCCCTCAGCCGCGGTGGTCGGTGAGCTTCTCCTTGTGCCGCCGGACCTGCCGGTCGAGCTTGTCGGAGAGGGCGTCGATCGCGGCGTACATGTCCTCCGCGATCGCGTCGGCGAAGAGCCGCTTCCCGGCGGCATTGAGCACCCCTTCGGCCTTGTGGGTGAGCTTGTCCACCGAAAGGATGAAGTGGGCGTCCGTCAGGTGATCGAAGTGGCGGAGGATCCTCTCCATCTTGCTCTGCACGTACTCGCGCAGGGCGGGGGTGAGTTCCATCTGGTGTCCGGTGATCTGGATCTGCATGGAGGCACCTCGGAAGGCCGCGATCCGGACCCGCGCCTCGCGCCGGCGGTCGCCGGGGAGCGCCGTCGCCGCACCCCGCCCGCCAGGGGGAGCGGGCTCAAGCCGGGCGCTGCCGCGCGTGGGAGGAGGGGATTTTCATCATCTCGCGATATTTTGCCACGGTCCGGCGGGCGACGGCGATGCCGCGCCGGCGCAGGGTCTCGGCGATGGCGAGATCGGAGAGCGGTCGGCGCGGGATCCTCCTCGGCGATCAGCCGCCGGATCATCTCCTGCACCGCGGTGGAGGAGGCCGCCCCGCCCTCCACGGTGCCGACGCCCGAGGCGAAGAAGTAGCCGAGGGCGAAGGTGCCGCGGGGGGTGAGCGCGTGCTTGCCGGCCACGGCGCGGGAGACCGTGGACTCGTGGACGCCGAGCTTCTCCGCGATCTCGCGCATGGCCAGCGGCACCAGGGCCATCGGGCCGTGCTCGAGGAAGCCGCGCTGCCGCTCGAAGATCGCGGTGGCCACGCGCAGCACGGTCTGCTGGCGGGCGGCGAGACAGCGCATCAGCCAGCGTGCCTCCCGCAGCCGCTCGCGGAGATAGGCGCGATCCTCGCCGCGCGAGCGCGTGGCCAGCGCCAGGTAGTCGCGATTGAGCGTCAGGCGCAGGCTGAGCTCGGGATTGGGCAGGACCGACCAACTCCGGCCCTGGCGGCGCACGATCACGTCGGGGACCACGCCGGGCGCCGTCTCCTGCGGGAAGCGCGCCCCGGGCCGTGGCTCGAGGCTGCGGATCAGGGCGGCGGCGCGCTGGACCTCCTCGACTGCCACCCCGAGCCGGCGCGCGATCCGCTCGTGCGCGCCGGCGGCGAGCAGCTCGAGGTGCCCGCGGACGATGCGCCGCGCCGTGTCGCGCCCGGGGAGCGCCGGATCCATGGCCAGGAGCTGGGCGTCGAGGCACTCGCCGAGGTCGCGGGAGGCGCAGCCGACCGGCTCGAACTGGCGCAGGGCCGCCCGCACCACCTCGATCTCGGCGCGCGCCACCGGCATCCGCGCCCGCACTGTGGCCTCGATCTCCTCGAGCGGCACGCCGAGATAGCCGTTCGCGTCCACGGCGTCGATCAGCACCTCGGCGATCAGGCGCTCGCGCGCGTCGAGGCGGCTGAGCGACAGCTGCCAGCGGAGGTGCGCCTTGAGATCCTGTCCGGAGGGATCGGCGATCTCGCGCTCGGGCGGATCCTCCTCCTCGCCGGCACCGGGCTCCGGCCACGGCAGCAGCGCCGCTTCCTCGGCGCCCGGCCCGGCGTCGACAGTCCTCGCCGGCGGCCTCGGCGACCGGCGCCGGCTCCGCGCCCGCCGGCGTCCTCGCCGGGCTGCGCGCCCGGCCCGAGCTCCTCGAGCTCGAGCACCGGATTGGCGAGCGCGGCCTCGCGCAGCTCGGCCTCGAGCTCGGGCTGGGCGAGGGCGAGCAGACGGAGCGCCTGCCGCATCTGCTGCGACAGCTGCTGGCGCTGGGTCTGGACGGCGCGCAGTTCGGTCTTCGCCATGGGCCCGCGGCCCCCGGATGCCGGCGCTCCTCTCTCGGGCGCGATGCTAGCGCATCGCCCGCCCTAGAGCCGGAACTCGCGGCCCAGGTAGACCTCCCGCACGCGCTCGTCGGCGAGCAGCTGCTCCGGCGGGCCGCTGGTGAGCAGCTCGCCCGCGTTGAGGATGTAGGCGCGGTCGCAGATGCCGAGCGTCTCGCGCACGTTGTGATCGGTGATCAGGATGCCGATGCCGCGCGCCTTGAGCTGGCGCACGATGCGCTGGATGTCGCCGACCGAGATCGGATCGACCCCGGCGAAGGGCTCGTCCAGCAGCATGTAGCGGGGGCGGGCGGCCAGCGCCCGCGCGATCTCCGTACGGCGCCGCTCGCCTCCCGAAAGGGAGACCGCGGGCTGGCGGGCGAGATGGGCGATCTGCAGCTCCTCGAGCAGCCGCTCGAGCTCCTCGCGCCGCCCGCGCGCGTCGAGGTCGCGCCGCAGCTCGAGGACCGCGAGCACGTTCTCGGCGACGGTCAGCCGCCGGAACACGGAAGGCTCCTGCGGCAGATAGCCGAGGCCGAGGCGGGCGCGCTCGTGCATCGGCCGGAAGGTGAGGTCGGTGCGGTCGATCCGGATCACCCCGGCGTCGGCCGGGATCAGGCCGACGATGAGGTAGAAGCAGGTGGTCTTGCCCGCGCCGTTCGGCCCGAGCAGACCCACGACCTCGCCCGGGCCGAGCTCGAAGGAGAAGTCGCGCACCACCATCCGCGAGCGGTAGCGCTTGCTGAGCCCCTGCGCGGAGAGCATTCCGGGTCAGCCCCGGTTCGCGTCCGGCTCGATGCGGATGCGCACCGGCGTCTCGCCGCTGCCGTCGGCCCGGACGCGCCCGGTGGCGATGTCGTACTCGACCAGGGAGCCGGAAAGCTCGCCGCGGGGCTCGGCGATCCGCACCTCGTCGCGCAGGACCATGCGCCGCGTCTCCGGGTCGTAGTCGATCCGCCGCGCCTCGGCCACCAGCCGCCCGGGGCGGTCGGCGAGCGGCTGCTCGAGCCGGACCGGGGAGCCCTCGAGCACCACCCGGCCGACGCGGGCGCCGTCGCGATGGATCTCGGCGCGGTCGGCGACGACCAGGAGCTCGCCCTGCTGGATGCGGACGTTGCCGGAGAGCACGGTGACCCCGGGCTCGCGGAGGTTGCCGTCGCTGCGGTCGGCGGTGATCTCGATCGGCAGCCCGCGCTCCGCCGCGACCGCGCCCGCGGCCGCGAGCAGCGAGGCGAGCGCGAGCCTAGCGAGCGGGGCTGCGGAAGGTGGCATGGGTCTCGGCGAGCAGCTGGAAGCGGTCGGCGGAGAGGTCGGCCTCGAGTCCCCGCCCGCGGAGTATAGAACCGGGCTGCTCGATGGTCACCCAGCCGGGCGCGGCGAGGCGCTGCGACTCCGGCCACACGGCGAGGGCTGTCGGTGGCCAGCCGCAGCGCCGCCTCGCCGCCGTCGGCGCGCTCGAGCTCCACGCCCCCCTCGAGGTCGAGCCGCTCGCCGTCGGGCGTGACCCTCGCGCGCCCCGCCGCGACCCGCCAGCGCCGCTCGCGGGCGTCCATGAGCTCGATCCGCGGCCGCTCGATGCGCAGCCGCCCCTCCCCGGTCTCGCGCTCGAGCCGCGGGGCGCGCACCGAGAAGCTCCGGATCCCGCGCTGGTTGTAGGCCGCGAGGTCGAAGTCCTCGAGCCGGTAGTCCACCGCCGGCCGCTCGGCGGCCGGCGCGGGCGCGGCGCGCTGCTGGAGTCGCCACAGCCACCAGCCGGTGAGGATGGCGAGGAGGGCGAGGACCGCGATCGACAGCCGCTCGGCGAGGGCGTTCACGGCGATCGCGGCGTCGCGGGGGCGGGTCGCGATCAGCGCGTCGCAGAGCTCGCGCACGGCGCCCTCGCCGCCGCGCCGGGCGGTGATCCAGTGGGCGACGGCCCGCACCGCCGCCACCGCGTTGGCGGGGGCCACGGCGAGCCCGGCGAGGCGCATGGCCTCGAGGTCGGGGAGGTCGTCGCCCATGAAGCCGGCCTGCTCGGGGGCGAGACCGCAGGCGGCGAGCAGGCGGCGGAAGCAGCCGAGCTTGTCCTGCTGCCCCTGATGCACCTGGGCGATGCCGAGCTCGGCGAGCCGCGCGGCCACCACCGGGCTCGAGCGCGCGCTGATCACCGCGACCTCGATCCCCGCCTCGCGCAGACGCTTGAGTCCCAGCCCGTCGTGGACGTGGAACACCTTGAGCTCGCGGCCGTCCTCGGCGAACCACAGGCGGCCGTCGGTGAGCACCCCGTCGACGTCGAAGGCCATCAGCCGCAGCCGCGCCGCCCGCGCCCGCAGCTCCGCCGGCAGCTCTCCCTCCGCGCCGCTCCGCGCCACCGCCGCCGCTCAGACCACCCGGGCGCGCAGCAGGTCGTGGATGTTGAGCGCGCCGACCAGCACGCCCTCCTCGTCCACCACCAGCAGGGCGTTGATCTTGTGCGCCTCCATCATCCGCGCCGCCTCGACCGCGAGCCGGTCGGCGCCGATCGTGCGCGGGCTCGCGGTCATCACCGCGGTGACCGGGGTCGAGCGGAGGTCGATCTCGGCGTCGTCCAGGGTGCGGCGCAGGTCGCCGTCGGTGAACACCCCGAGCAGCCGGCCGCCCTCGTCGACGATCGCGGTCATCCCGAGGCCCTTGCGCGTCATCTCGACCAGGGCGTCGGAGATGCTGGCCTCGCGGCCGACCCGCGGCACGCCCTCGCCCACGTGCATCACGTCGGCGATGCGCAGCAGCAGGCGCCGACCCAGGGTGCCGGCGGGATGGGAGCGCGCGAAGTCCTCGGCGGTGAAGCCGCGCGCCTCGAGCAGGGCGATGGCGAGGGCGTCGCCCATCACCAGGGTGGCGGTGGTGCTCGCCGTCGGCGCGAGCCCCAGCGGGCAGGCCTCCGCCGGCACGCTCACGTCGAGGTGGATGTCGGCGAGCCGGGCCAGGGTGGACTGGGGGCGCCCGGTCATCGCGATCAGCGGATTGCCCTGGCGGCGGATCACCGGGACGATGGTCAGGATCTCCTCGGTCTCGCCCGAGTTGGAGATCGCGAGCACCAGGTCCTGGTCGGTGATCATCCCGAGGTCGCCGTGGCTGGCCTCGCCGGGGTGGACGAAGAAGGCGGGCGTCCCGGTGCTGGCGAGCGTGGCCGCGATCTTGCGGCCGACGTGCCCGGACTTGCCCATGCCGGTGACCACCACCCGGCCCGGGGAGCCGAGGATCAGCGCGCAGGCGCGGATGAAGCTCCCGTCCACCCGCTCGCGCAGCACCTGCAGCGCGCGCGCCTCGGTGTCGATCACGCGCCGCGCGCTCTCGCGGAGGCGCCGCTCGTCGAGGGGGGGCTGGGCCGGGGCGGTCGCGTGGAGGCGGGCATTCATGGGCGTGGAAGGTCCGGACTTCGCGTCTGGCCCGAGCGCCGACGCTGGCTTACCATGAGCCGGTCCCGCATTCTACGCCCTTCCCGCGCTGCCGGCTGGCCACCCGCTGAGAGCTCCCTGAACGATGCAGGCGGAGGAGATCAGGCTGCTGATCGAGACCCGGGTGCCCGGCGCGCGCGCCGAGGTGGCGACCGCCGACGGCGTGCACTTCGAGGCGCGGGTGGTGAGCCCGGCCTTCGCCGGCCGTTCCCTGCTCGCCCGGCACCGCATGGTCTACGACGCGCTCGGTCCCCTGCTCGGCGGCGCGATCCACGCCCTCTCGCTCAGGACCCTGACGCCGGAGGAAGCCGGCGGCGGGAGCTGAGCGCCGGGAAGCGGCCTCGCGGGCGTGGCGCGGCTCGAGATCGAGGGCGGGGTCCCCCTCCACGGCGAGGTGCCGATCTCGGGCGCCAAGAACGCGGTGCTGCCGATCCTCGCCGCCTCGCTGCTCGCCGATGCGCCGGTGCGGATCGGCCGGGTTCCGCACCTCGACGACGTGACCACGATGCTCCAGCTGCTCGGGCGGATGGGGGCCGAGTTCAGCCTGGACGAGAGCATGCACATCGACCTCGATCCCCGGCCGGTGCGCGAGCACGTGGCCCCCTACGAGCTCGTGCGCACGATGCGCGCCTCGATCCTGGTGCTCGGGCCGCTGCTCGCCCGCCACGGCCGGGCGGTGGTCTCGCTCCCCGGCGGCTGCGCGATCGGCGAGCGGCCGGTGGACCTGCACATCAAGGGCCTGCGCGCCCTCGGCGCCGAGGTGGAGCTCTCGGGCGGCTACATCGAGGCCCGCGCGGAGCGGCTGCGCGGCACCCGCATCGTGATGGACCTGGTGACGGTCACCGGCACCGAGAACCTGATGATGGCGGCCACCCTGGCGCGCGGCACCACGGTGATCGAGAACGCCGCGCAGGAGCCCGAGGTGGTGGACCTCGCGCGCTTCCTCGTCGGCCTCGGCGCGCGCATCGAGGGTGCGGGGACCAACACCATCGTGATCGAGGGCGTCGAGCGGCTCTCGGGCGGGGCCCACGAAGTGCTGCCCGACCGGATCGAGGCCGGGACCTTCCTGGTCGCCGGGGCGATCACCGGCGGCCGGGTGAGGGTGAGCGCGGTGCGGCCGGAGAACCTCGACGCGGTGCTGGTCAAGCTCGCCGAGGCCGGGGCCCGCCTCGCGAGCGGCCCCGACTGGGTCGAGCTCGACATGGGCGGTCGGCGGCCGCGGGCGGTGGACCTGACCACCGCGCCCTATCCCGGCTTCCCCACCGACATGCAGGCCCAGTTCTGCGCGCTGGATGCGATCGCGGAGGGGGTGGGCGTGATCCGCGAGACGGTCTTCGAGAACCGCTTCATGCACGTCCAGGAACTCAGGCGCCTCGGCGCCGACATCACCATCGAGGGCAACGCCGCGGTGATCCGCGGTGTGCCCCGGCTGTCGGGGGCGCCGATCATGGCGACCGACCTCAGGGCCTCGGCGAGCCTGGTGCTCGCCGGTCTGGTGGCCGAGGGGCGCACCGTGGTCGACCGCATCTACCACCTCGACCGCGGCTACGAGCGCCTCGAGGAGAAGCTCGCCCGGCTGGGCGCGAGGATCCGGCGCGTCTCCTAGGGCGCCGGGGCCGGCAGGGCGCGCAGCCTGAGCTCCAGACGCTCGCCGTCGTCGGCGTGCTCGATCAGCACCGGCGCGTAGCCGAGCGCCGGGGCGTGGCAGCTCGCGCTGAGCCGGTCCGGGTCCTCGCTCAGGCGCTCCACCCGGATGCACTCGAGCTCGCGCTCGCCGACCCGCAGCCTGAGCGAGCCGGCGATCCGGCCCGCGCGCTCGCGCGGCGCGCCGCGGTTGACCTCGAGGTACGCGAAGCGCCGCTCCTCGCGCTTCGCGGCGAGGGCGGCGCGAAGCAGCGCCGCCAGCGGGTCGAGCGCCGGCCCCGGGAGAGGGTGCCGGCTCTCGCCGCGGCGGCTGTCGCGCACCGTCACCGTGCCCGCCGCGGGATCGACCAGGATCTCCTGCTCGCGGCTCCGCAGCGGCTGCTCGCGGCGCGCGTGGAAGCGCTCGCTCGCCGGCAGGCCCTCGCGCCAGGCCAGGCGCGAGTGCTCCCGGCTGCGGAAGGAAAGCATCCCGCCGAGCAGCCCGGCGTCGAGCGCGCTCTCGATCCGCCAGCCGTCCGCCGTCGGTCCGTAGGCGATCCGCGCCTCCCCGACCTCGCGGCCATTGCGCAGCAGGAGGTACTCGCCCGCGAAGGGCGGGAGCGGCGCCTCCGCGGCGGCGAGGCTCAGGAGGGCGAGAAGCGGGGCGGCAGCCATCGGTCGTCGGCGGCGAGCTCGAGGGGTGCGGCGAGGATGCGGCCGTCGAGCTGAACCCCCGCTGGCGCCAGCGCCAGGCGACGTTCGGCGAAGAGCGCAACCACGGCGCCGAGCAGGGCGTGCTCCCGCGGCAGCAGCCGTGCCGCGAGCCGCTCCGGGTCGTCGTCGCGCTCGATCGCGATCCGGGTCTGCGCGATCACCGGCCCGCCGTCGACCTCGGGGGTGACGAAGTGCACCGAGGCGCCATGCTCGCGGTCCCCGGCGGCGAGCGCCCGCGCGTGGGTGCCGAGGCCGGGATACTTGGGCAGCAGCGAGGGATGGATGTTGATCATCCGCCCGTGCCAGGCCCGCACCGTTTCCGCGCTGATCACCCGCATGAAGCCGGCGAGCACCACGAGCTCGGGCTCGAGGGCGGCGACGCGCGCGAACAGCGCCCGGTCGTAGTCGGCCCGCGTCGGATGGCCGCGCCGGATCGAGCGCCACGGTCGGCAGCCCGGCGGCCTCGGCGCGGCGCAGCGCCGGAGCCTCGATGCGGTCGGAGAGCACACCGACGATCCTCGCCCCGAGCCTTCCCGCAGGCGCAGCCCTCGATCAGCGCCTGGAGGTTGCTGCCGCGGCCCGAGGCGAGGACGGCGAGGCGGAGCGGCGCGCTCATCCGATGCGCACGCGCGGCGCGCCCTCGCGCGCCGCCACCACCCGGCCGATCGGCCAGCTCGGGATGCCCTGCGCGGCCAGCGCCCGCGCCGCCGCCCCGGCCTCCCCCTCGGGCAGGATCAGGACGAAGCCGATGCCGCAGTTGAAGGTGCGCCACATCTCCTCGCGGCGCACCGGGCCGGCCTCGGCGAGCCAGGCGAAGACCGGCGGCAGCGGCCAGGCCGAGGCCTCGATCTCGAGGGCGAGCCCCGGCGGCACCACGCGCACGATGTTCTCGACCAGGCCGCCGCCGGTGACGTGGGCCATGCCGCGGATCTCGACCCGCGCGAGCAGCTCCAGCACCGGGCGGACGTAGATCCGGGTGCGGTGCGAGCAGGGCCTCGCGCAGCGGCCGGCCGTCGAGCTCGAGTTCGAAGGGCTCGCCGGCGCGCTCGAGGATCCTGCGGATCAGCGAGAAGCCGTTGGCGTGGGGTCCGCTCGAGGCGAGGCCGAGCAGCAGGTCGCCGGCGCGGATCGCGCGTCCGTCGATGAGCGCCTCGCGCTCGACCGCCCCGACGCAGAAGCCGGCGAGGTCGTAGTCGCCGGGCGCGTAGAAGTCGGGCATCTCCGCGGTCTCCCCGCCGATCAGCGCGCAGCCGGCCTCGCGGCAGCCGGCGGCGATGCCCTCGATCACCCGCGCCGCGACCTCGACCTCGAGCCGGCCGGTGGCGAAGTAGTCGAGGAAGAACAGCGGCTCGGCGCCCTGGACCAGGACGTCGTTGACGTTCATCGCCACCAGGTCGATGCCCGCGGTCTCGTGGCGGCCGAAGCGGGCGAGCAGCTTGAGCTTGGTGCCGACGCCGTCGGTGCCGGCGACCAGCACCGGCTCGCGGTAGCGGTCCCTCGGCAGCGCGAACAGCGCGCCGAAGCCGCCGAGCCCCGCGAGCACGCCGGGGCGGGCGGTGCTGCGGGCCGCCGGTCGGATCCGCTCGACCAGCGCGTTGCCGGCGTCGATGTCGACGCCGGCCTCGCGATAGCTCAGTGGGGCCTTCTCGGGCATGCGTCTGCGGCGGCGGCGGGGCCCGCCGATGATAGACGGCCCCTCGGGGCTTGGGCAGACTGGAGGCGCCGATGCATCCCCTGGCGTGCCTGCTGCTCCTGGCGGAGGCGGCCCCGGCGGCCTCCGTGCCCGCGCCGCTCGGCCTCTTCGAGGCCGAGATCGCCATCGCCGACCGCGAGCCCGCGAGCCGCCCGGCGGCGATCGCCGCCGGCCTGGCCCAGGTGGTCTTTCGCCTGGTCGGGCAGGAGGCGGCGCTCCGCCATCCGCTGCTTCGTGCCGCGCTCGCCCGTCCGGAGGGGCTGCTCGAGCGCTTCGCGTACCAGGAGGAGCCCGGTCCCGATGGCCGTCCCGCCGGCCTCGCGCTGCGGGCCGCCTTCCGCTCCGCGGAGCTGCTGCGGCTGCTCGACGACGCGGAGCTGCCGCTCTGGCTCGGGCCGCGGCCCACGGTCCTGCTGCTGGTCGAGCGCCCGGACGCGCCGGAGGAGGGCGGCCGCTTCCTGGCCGCGGAGGACGCGGAGGCGGCGAGCTGGCGGCGGGCGGCACGGGCGCTCGCCTTCCGCGTGGAGCTCCCGCTGCTCGACCCGGTCGAGCGCCACGAGCTCGCGACGGCGCCGCTGGAGGCGCGGACCCTGGCCGCCCTCGGCCGCCGCTATGGCCTCGGCGTGGTGCTCGCCGGCCGGATCGTCGATCGGGGCGAGATCGGGGAGGGGGAATGGGTCTTCTGGCAGCCGGACCGCGGCGCGAGCCGCGCCCTGCTCGCCCCCCTGGGGGAGCAGCCGGCACGGGCCTTCGAGGCGCTGCACGGCTGGCTCGCGGAACGCTACGCACTGCCGCCGTCCGAGCGCGTTCCGGACCGCTTCCCGCTCGCGGTCGCCGGGCTCCGCGGCGCCGCCGACTACCTCACCCTGATGGCCTGGCTTCGGGCCCACGGCCTGATCGAGGGCGCGACGCCGGAGCAGGCCGAGGGCGACAGGCTCGAGCTCGCGGTCGAGGCCCGCGCCCGGCGCTTCCGCGTCGTCGAGTCGCTGCTGCTCGAGCCGCGCCTGGCCCGCGACCCGCGCCCGCGCCCGGGGCTGCCGCCCGAACTCCAGCTCCTCTGGCTGCCATGAGCCGCGACGCCTGGCGGTGGCTTCCGAACCTGATCACCCTCGGGCGGCTGCTCCTCGCCTGGCCGCTCTACCAGGCGCTCGAGGCGGGCCGCTTCGCCCTCGCCGCCGGGCTCGCCGCGATCGCCGCCGCGAGCGACGCCCTGGACGGCTGGCTCGCCAAGCGCATGGGCTGGGTCACCCGCCTCGGCGGGATGCTCGACCCGATCGCCGACAAGGCGCTGGTGATGAGCGCCTTCCTCGGCCTCCACGGCGCCGGCCTGGTGCCGCTGTGGCTGCTCGTGATCGTGGTGGGGCGCGACCTGGTGATCGTCGCCGGGGCCGCCGCCTACCGCCTCCTGATCGGCCCCTTCGAGCCCGAGCCCACGGTGCCGGGCAAGATCACCACCTTCGCCCAGCTCGGGCTGCTGCTCTGGATCCTGTGCGATGCGGCCCTGCTCGAGCTCCCGGGTGCCGGCACCGCCGTGCTCACCTGGCTCACCGCGGCCCTGACCGCGCTGAGCGGAGTGCACTACGTCTGGCTGTGGTCGGGCCGCGCCCGCCGCGCGCTGCGGGAGCGCCCGGCATGAGCGGCCGCGCCTGGTTCGGGCTCGCGCTCGCGCTGCTCGTCGGCTGGCTGCTGTGGCGGCTCGCGCCGGTGCTCACGCCCTTCCTGGTCGGGGCGCTCGTCGCCTACCTGCTCGATCCCCCCGTCGAGCGGCTCTGCCGCCTCGGACTCTCGCGCGCGCTCGCGGTGAGCCTGGTGTTCGCCGCCGGGCTGGTCCTCTCCCTGCTCGCCCTGCTCCTCGCCCTGCCGCTGCTCGAGCGGCAGCTCGAGCGCTTCCTCGCGGCGCTGCCCGGCTACCTCGCCTGGCTCGAGCAGAGCGCCCTGCCGTGGCTCAGGGAGCGGCTGGGGATCGTCCTTCCCGAGCCCGACCCCGAGCGGGCCCTGGCCTGGCTGCGGGAGAACTGGCGGCAGGCCGGAAGCTGGCTCGGGACCGGGCTTGCGGGTGCCGCGCGCACCGGGGCGGCGCTCCTCGGCGCGCTCGCCACCGTGCTGCTGATCCCGGTGGTCGTGTTCTACCTGCTGCTCGACTGGCCGCGGCTCATCGCCGCCATCGACGCCCTGATCCCCGAGGCCCGGCGCGAGCGCGTCCGCGAGCTCGCCCGCGAGGCGGACGAGGCGCTCGGTGCCTTCCTGCGCGGGCAGCTTGCGGTAATGCTCGCCCTCGCCGTGCTCCATGCCGCGGCCCTCGCCCTGATCGGCCTGAGCTCGGCGGTGCCGATCGGGCTGCTCGCCGGGCTGCTCAGCTTCGTGCCCTACCTCGGTCTCGTCGTCGGCCTGGTGGCCGCCCTCCTCGCCGCCTGGGTGGAGCTCGGCGGGCTCGCGCCGCTCCTCTGGGTGCTGGTCGCCTTCGCCGGGATCCAGATGCTCGACAGCCTCTGGCTGACCCCGCGGCTGGTGGGCTCGCGGGTGGGCCTGCATCCGCTGATGGTGATCTTCGCGGTGCTGGCGGGCGGCCAGCTCTTCGGCTTCCTCGGCGTGCTCCTCGCCCTGCCGGCGGCGGCGGTGATCGCGGCGCTCGCCCGCCGCCTGCTCGGGCCCGGGCGCGCGCCGCCCGCGGAGCCGCAGGGCGCAGGGCCGTGAGCCCGGCCCAACTGCCGCTGCCGATCGCGCTCCCGCCGCCGGTCGACTTCGCCGACTTCGATCCCGGCGAGGATCCCGCAGTCCCGGCTGCGGTCGCCGCCTTCGCCGCCGAACCGCGCGGCGTGCTGCTGCTGCTCGGCCCGAGCGGCAGCGGCAAGACCCATCTCCTCGCCGCCGCCTGCCGCGAGCGCGCGCGCCGGGGGGGCGAGGCCCGCTATCTCGCCCTCGCCGAATGGGACGCGGAGCGGGCGGCCGCGCTCGCCGCGCTCGGGGATGCGGAGCTCCTCGCCCTCGACGGGCTCGAGCACGCCGCCGGCTGCCGTCCCGTCGAGCTCGCGCTCTTCGCCCTCGCCAACCGCCAGCAGGATCGCGGCGGAGGACTCCTGGTGGCGAGCCGGATCCATCCCGACGAGCTTCCCGCGCTGCTTCCCGATCTCCGCTCGCGCCTGCTCGCCGGGCTGCGCCTGCGGCTGAGGCCGCTTCCCGAAACGTCCCGCCGGCGGCTGCTCGAGGCGCGGGCGCGGGCGCTCGGGCTGCGCCTCGAGCCCCCGGCGATCGAGTACCTGTTCCGCCGCCATGCCCGCGACCTCAAGAGCCTGATGGCCCTGCTCGCCCGCCTCGACCGCGAGACCCTCGCCCGCCAGCGCCCGGTCACGGTCGCGCTGCTGCGGGAGCTGCTGGGGCAGCGGGGGGCGGGCGAGGACGAGGACTAGGTGCGCCTGACCTCTTGCCGCGGCGGAGGCGATGGCCGAGGATCTCTTGGCGCGTCTGTGGCATGGAGGGAACGATGGCAGCGCGAACGCTGGAACTTGGAGGACGATTTGCGCCGTGAGCAGCGAGAACGACGATCGACGTCTACCGCGACACAGCCGCGCCGACTGATCGAGGATGCCCGGCGGGAGTGGGAGGTGCTCGCCGGCGGCTACAGCCGCAGGCAGCTGCTCGAGCTCCTCCAGAACGCCTTCGATGCGGTCGGAGCGGGTGACCGCGAGGAGGGGCGGGTCGCCGTCCGCATCGCGGGCGAGCGGCTCTACGTGGCGAACGACGGCCGACCTTTCGATCGCGCGGGCTATGGATCCCTGCTCGCGAGCGATCTCTCGGCGAAGCGCGGCGAGGAGATCGGGCGGTTCGGCCTCGGCTTCAAGTCGCTGATCCGGATCGGGCGGGAGATCGACGTGTTCAGCGAGCCTGCGGGCGGGCTTCGCTTCGCGCCCGCGCGTTGCCGACGGGAACTGTGGCGGCTCTGGACGATCGCTGACGGCCCGGCAGCGGAGTCCGGATCGCCGCCTTTCACGCCCCGAAGCGAGGCGGACTGCCCGGCCATGCGGCTCGCCTGGCCGCTGGACCCCGAGCGGCGAGTGCCAGGAAGATCCGATTCTCGCGGAGCTCCTTCGGTTGGGCGACCACGGTGGTGCGGGTGCGGCTCGCCGATCCGGAGCGGCATCGCGCCGAGCTCCTCGAGGAGTGGCGGCGGTTTTCTCCAGGAAACCCTGCTTTTCGTACGCTGCCCGGTGAGCGCTGGAGTTTCGGGAGGGTGAGCGGCTCCTCGGCTACCGATCGGCGGGATCTCGGCAAATGGCTCGCGCGGACGTCGTCGAACGCGAGGAGGGCGAGTCGCCCTCGGTCCGGCGGTACTTCCTCGCCGAGCGCTCGGTGAGGATCGAGGACCCGGAGTCGCCAGGGAGGACGCGACCGAGCTCCACTACCGCGATTCGGCGCGGCTTGTGCTGGGCGATGCCGCTCTCCGGGGCCTCGATGGCCGGACGCCTTTGGGCGTGGTTTCGGACCGACAGCGAAAGCCACGTCGGCGGGCAGCTCCACGGGCCCTGGAAGCTCAACAACGACCGCACGGCGGTCGTGCCGGGGCCGTGGAACTCGCTGCTGATGAAGGAGGCTGGACAGATGGTGGCCGAGCACGCCGCCGCCTTCGCCGAGGTGCTGGCCGCGGAAAAAGGGGATCCCGGCCGCCTCGTCGATCTCCTCCCCCGTCAGCTCGATGCGCGCGATGAGCGCACGGAGCCGCTGCGCGAGGCACTGTGGTCGTTCCTTCGCCGAGCGCGGGTGCCTTCCGCGCCGCCGGATGGCTCGCTGGCGGCGGCCGGCGGAGCTGTGGCGTCCGCCGGAGGAAGCCGTGAAGCTGCAAGGATGCGGTACGCGGTTCGTCGAGCGCATGGATCGAGCTCGCGCGCGGCATCCAGCCCGAGCTGCTCGCGACCTTCGTCCACCCGCAAATGCCTCAGCACGGGAGCGCGCCGCCACGCCTGCAGGAGCTATCGGCGAAGCTTGACGCCTCGGACGAGGCTGCGAGCGGCTTCCCGGCCTGCGCTGCAGGAGCGCTCGTCGACTGGGTCGAGGCGCTGGCGACGGCCGAGAGCGGAGAGTTGCTGCGCCT
The DNA here is from genome assembly GCA_033582715.1 of Lysobacterales bacterium. Lineage (GTDB taxonomy): Bacteria > Pseudomonadota > Gammaproteobacteria > Xanthomonadales > BPKI01 > BPKI01. Next base: position 810,604 of record JAVQZZ010000001.1, read on the forward strand.
CGCTCCTGGAGTGGCTGTCGCGAGTGGATCGAAGAACTGCCGGGGAGCGTGCCAGGATCCGAGATTCAGGCAGCGAGGCTCAGGCTCTTGCCCGCAGAGGAACGGATCCTTCGTCGCTCCATTGGCCGAGCGGTGCTCGCCGAGTCGTCCCATCCTCGACCGTGTTCCGGTGGCGGCGGAGCTCCTCGAGGATGCCGAGATCCGCGACCTCGCCGTCGCGGCTCGGGGCCGTGGCCCCCAATCGCAGGGATGGTGGCTCGAGCGGCTTCGTCGCGAGATCGGCCCTTGGACCGATCCTGGCGCGCGCTTGGGCCTTGGGCTGCGCTCGGCGCCGCGGGAGGTGGCGGAGCGTTTCCTCCGCGAGCATGGGGGGCAGGTGCCGATGCGATGGCCGGACGGCCAGGTGGTTCCGCCCGCGCTCGTGCTGCTTCCGCCGCCAGGCTCCTACCCCGACGGAGGAGATCAGCGCGGTCGGCCCCGACCCCGACATCTACGCACGCGACCATCCCCTCCTTGCCCTGCTGCCGCTTCAGCGAAGCCTCGGCACCGAGCGGGAGCTTCGAATATCCGTTTCGGGATTCGAGACTCGACGCGCTCTTTCGCGCGTGACCTTCGCCGATTGGTTGGAGATGGCGAGGGAAGCTTTGCGCGCAAGGTCGGGTTACCGGCCCCAGACAGACACATATCGAGCCTCTCGAAGGGGGGGTGCCGCTCGCCCTCCACTGGCTGCCGAGGGTCACGGGGCGCGCGAGGGTGGAGCTGACGCGGCTGCTGCTCGAGCATGCGGCCAGAGCGCAGGGGCCCGCTTCTGGACGGTCACGGTGGGGCATGCCACTCGGGGACACCGATTATCCGCCGACGCGAGCTGCTCAGCCCGGTGGCCTGGATGCTCTGGAAGGAGGGACGGGTGGAACTCGGTCGTCGCGACGTTTCGCTCGCGTCGGTCGTCAGCGGGTTCGATGCGCTTGAGGAGGTGTTTCGCCGCTGTCCCTCCCTTTCGGCTCCGGATTGGCGGCCGCTCGTTGCCGAACTTCGCGGTTTTCTCGCGCAGGCGCAACCCCACTTCGAGGGAAGTGCCGAGGGCGAGGCGGTGTTGTGGGATGCCCTTGCGGAACACGTGGAGAACAGCGGGATCGTTGTCTTTCCTGCGCAGCCTTGGGACACGATCGCCCGTCGCCTCGGCTATGTCCCTGCGGAGCTTCCCTGGCAAGGGGAGCGGATTCCTCTTGAGAAGGTGCGGGTGAGCGAGCAGGCGCCTCTCGTGAGGGCCCTCCAGGCGGCAGGTTTGCCCGCGCTGGCGCTGGGGGAGGAGGCTCTCGACCTCTACCTCGAAACGAGGCGCGATGGCGGCGGAGTCCGGCTGGACGGTGAGCGGGGAGATCCTGCGCTCAGCCCTCGCCCTCGCTCTGGCTCCGGGAATGGCCGGAGCTCGCCGATCTCGTGAAGCCCGAGGCGCTGCAGGTCGGTGCGCATCCGCCGATCCCGCTGTGGCTCGAGGACGGGCAGGCGACCCTCGCGCCTCCCGTGTTCGGCCGCGGCGGCGAGCTCGAACTCGCGGAAGGCTTCGCGGAGCAGGGACGGCGCGAGCAGCAGGTCCTCGACCTCGCCTACGCCCTCGCGGGAGCCGGAGTGCTTGCGGTGCCGCTTGATGAAGGCGCGGCAGAAGATCGCCGCTCGGCATCCACCGTAACGGCGCGGCGGAGGCGTGTCGCCGAGCAGCCCGACCTCGCCGCCCGGCTGCTCGCGGCCGTGAACGGGGACCGGAGGGCGCTGGAAGGAGCGCTTCCGGAGTCGGTTCGGGACCTGCGCGGAGCTCGAGGGAGCGCGACGAGCGGGGTCTTCGCGGAGTCTGCTCCTGACCCTGCTCGGGCCGGCGGCGCTTGCGGAGGCTGCGCGAAGCGATGGCCCAGCAGGGTCTGGCGCCTCCGCTGCGCTGGGGGACCGAGGAGGCCCGTCGCTTCGTCGCCGAACTCGGCTTCCCAGCGGCCTTCGCCGCGGGATCGCGGGAGCGCGCCCCGTCCGAGGAGCGGTGCCCCGCCCTCCCGCCCCTTGCCGAAGCTGCACGACTTCCAGCGGGAGGTGATCGAGGGGCTTTCGGACCTGCAAAGGCAGGGGCGGGGGCGTCGGCGCGCGGTGGTCTCGCTGCCGACCGGCGCCGGCAAGACCCGAGCGGTGGCCGAGGCGGCGGTGCAGCTCGTGCTCGCGCCGGACGCTCGCCCCGACGGTCGTGCGCCGCTCGTGCTGTGGGTGGCCCAGGCGGAGGAGCTCTGCGAGCAGGCGATCGAGACCTTCCGTGCGGTCTGGGCGCATCGGGGCCGGGCAGCGAGGCCGCTTCGCGTGCTCCGGCTGTGGGGCGGCCATCCCTCGCCGAGCCCCCGCGACAACGCCGATCCGACCCTGGTGGTCGCGACCATCCAGACCCTCGCGATGCGGCGCGAGCTCGAGGCGCTCGCCTGGCTCCGCCGTCCGGCGCTGGTGGTCATCGACGAGTGCCACCACTCGGTCGCGCCGAGCTACACCGAGCTGCTGCGCTTCGTCGGCGCCGCTGTGGGTTCCGAGCGACGCGCGGAGGAGCCGATGCTGGTCGGGCTGAGCGCCACCCCCTTCCGGGCCGACGACGAGGAGAGCCGGCGGCTGAGCGCCCGCTATGACCGCCGGGTGCTGCCTGCTCCAGAGACGCAGGAGAGCCTCCCGAAGGAGCTTGTCAAGCGCGGGGTGCTTGCGCAGGCCGAGCTCACTGCGGCCGAGGTTCCCTTCCGCGCCGACTGGCCGGAGCAGGAACGGTTCCTCGAGCTCCTCGAGATGTACGAGCGGCTGGGCCGCGCCGCCGAGGGGTCGGGGCAAGAGGGGGAGACGGCGGCAGATCGCGAGCGGATCGGCATCGAGCTCGAACAGCTCCTCGAAGGGGGAAATCAGTGTCTCGCGCTCGATGAGCGGCGGAACCGCATGCTCATCGAGCGCATCCGCGAACATCGCGCGCGTTCGGTGCTCCTCTTCGCCAACTCCCTTGAGCACGCGGAGCGGCTCGCGGCCAGGCTGACGCTCGCCGGCATTCCCGCAGCGGCGGTGCACGGCGAGACCGACCGCGGGACTCGCCGCTACCACATCGAGCGGTTCCGCGCCGGGGAACTCCGCGTGCTCTGCAACTACCAGCTCCTCTCCGTCGGCTTCGACGCACCGCAGGTCGAGCTGGTGGTGATCTCCCGCCTGGTCTTCAGCCGGGTGCGCTACATGCAGATGGTCGGGCGCGGACTGCGCGGTCCAAAAAACGGCGGCACCGAGCGCTGCGAGGTCCTGACGCTCATCGACAACATCGGCCGCTTCCCCTCGCTCCATCCCTGGCACTACGCGAAGGAGTACTTCGACAGGATCGGGGCAGGGTAAACGCCGCCTCAGCGCGAGGCCGCGGCCAGCCGCGCGCGGAGGGCGGCGAGGCGCTCGGGGGTTCCCACGTCGAGCCAGAGGCCGCGATGCAGCTCGCCGTGCAGGAGGCCTTGCGAGGCGGCGCGGCGCAGCAGAGGCGCGAGCGGGAAGACGGGGTCGCCGAGCGGGCTGCGCGGCACGGGGCCGGTCGCCTCCTCCCAGCCTTCGAGGAGCTCCGGGCGGTAGAGGCCGATCCCGGCGAAGGTGTGGCGGGCGGCGCCCGCGACGGACAGGCGGCCGTCGGCGGTGAGGGCGAAGTCGCCCTCGGGGTGATGGGGCGGGTTGGGGACGAGCACGAGGTGGGCGAGCCCGCGCGGCGCCGGGGGCAGCGCCCGGTAGTCGAGGTCGCAGAAGACGTCGGCGTTCACGGCGAGGAAGGGCCCCGGTCCGAGCAGCGGCAGGGCGCGCAGCATCCCGCCCCCGGTCTCGAGCGGCTCCGGGCCCTCCTCGCTCCAGGCGATCGCGACTCCGAGCGAGCTCCCGTCGCCGAGCCGCTCCCGGAACAGCGCCGCGTGCTCCGCGACGTTCACCACGAGCTCGCGGATTCCGGCAGCCGCGAGGCGCAGGATCTGCCAGGCGATGAGCGGCCGCCCGCCGGCCTCGAGCAGGGGCTTCGGGGTGGCCGCTGCGAGCGCGCCCATCCGCGTGCCGCGGCCGGCGGCGAGGATCAGGGCGCGCACGGCACGGTGAGATCGCGCTCGCCGACGGCGCGGCGAAGCAGGGCGAGCAGCGGCGCGAACTCGGCATAGCGCCCGGCGACCGCCTCGACGTAGGCGAAGACCCGCGGCAGGTCGCCGAGGTAGGCGGGCTTGCCGTCGCGGTACCAGAGGCGGCAGAAGATGCCGAGCACCTTGAGGTGCCGCTGCAGGCCCATCCAGTCGAAGGCGCGCTCGAACTCGGCGCGCTCGGGCACCGGCAGCCCCTCGGCCGCGAGGCGCCGGCGGTGGGCCTCGGCCCAGCGCCGCACCGCCTCCGGCTCCCAGACGACGTAGCAGTCGCGGAGCAGCGAGACCAGGTCGTAGCTCACCGGCCCGGCCACCGCGTCCTGGAAGTCGAGGATGCCGGGGCCGCGCTCGGGCAGCACGAGGAGGTTCCGGCTGTGGTAGTCGCGGTGCACGAAGACGCGCGGCTCGGCGAGCGCCGAGGCGATCAGGGCTGGCGAAGCTCGACTCCAGCACCTCCCGCTCCTCCGCGCCCGGCGCGTAGCCGAGATGGCGCCCGAGGAACCACTCGGGGAGGAGATCGAGCTCGGCGCGCAACCGCCCCTCGTCGTAGGGCGGCAGCCCCGCGCTCGTCGGCCCGGGTCTGCATGACCGCGAGGGCCTCGAGGGCCTCGCCGTAGAGCGCCTCCGCCGTGTCGGGGCGAAGCCGGTCGAGGTAGAGGGTGTCGCCGAAGTCCTCGATCAGGAGCAGGCCGGCCTCCAGGTCGGCCTCGTGGACCGCGGGGGCGCGCAGGCCGGCGGCGCGCAGCCGCGCGGCGACCTCGAGCCACGGCCGGCAGTCCTCGCGCTCCGGCGGGGCGTCCATCAGGATCAGGCTGCCCTCCGCGAGCAGCACCCGGAAGTAGCGGCGGAAGCTCGCGTCGGCCGAGGCGGAGCGCACCGCGAAGTGGCGGCTGCCGAGGCAGCGGCGGAGGAAGGCGAGGCGCTCGCGCTCGCGGGACCGGGCGTCGCTCATGACGGTCGGGAAGTCTAAGCGGCGGTCGCCTGCGCCGGAAATCGGCCAAACTGTGCGCCGGCTTCGGCACGGGCAGGCGATGGACGAGGCGCGGATCGCGGTCGTGGGACTCGGCTACGTGGGGCTGCCGCTCGCGGTGGCCTTCGGCCGGATCCGTCCCACGCTTGGCTACGACGCCGACCCGCAGCGCGTGGCCGAGCTGCGACGCGGGCTCGATCGCAGCGGCGAGCTCGCCGCGGAGGAGATCGCCGCCGCATCCCGGCTCGAGCTCAGCGACGATCCCTCGCGGCTCGCCGGCTGCCGCGCCTTCGTGGTCGCGGTGCCCACCCCGGTGGACGCCGCGAAGCGGCCGGACCTCGGAGCGCTGCTCGCCGCGGCGCGGACGGTGGGCGGGGCGCTCAAGCCCGGCGATCTCGTGGTCTTCGAGAGCACGGTGTATCCCGGCTGCATCGAGGAGGAATGCGTGCCGGTGCTCGAGCGGGCCTCGGGGCTCCGTTACGAGGCCCGTCCCGGTTCCGGGCCGAGCTTCGCCGTGGGCTACAGCCCCGAGCGGATCAACCCCGGCGACCGCGCGCACGGCCTCGAGAGCGTGGTCAAGCTGGTCGCGGGCTCCAGCCCCGCGACGCTGGAGCGGGTGGCCGCGCTCTACGCCGCCGTGGTGCGGGCCGGGGTGCACCGCTGCTCGAGCATCCGGGTCGCCGAGGCGGCCAAGGTGATCGAGAACACCCAGCGCGACCTCAACATCGCCCTGGTCAACGAGCTCGCGATCCTCTTCCACAAGCTCGGCCTCGACACCCTCGAGGTGCTCGAGGCCGCCGGCACAAAGTGGAACTTCCTGCCCTTCCGCCCGGGCCTCGTGGGCGGGCACTGCATCGGCGTCGATCCCTACTACCTGACCCACAAGGCCCAGACCGTCGGCCACCATCCGCAGCTGATCCTCGCCGGGCGGCGGATCAACGACGGGATGGGCACCTACGTCGCGGAGCGGGTGCTGCGCCTGGTGCTCGCGCGCGGGCATCAGCCCGATCGGGGCCAGGGCGCTGGTCCTGGGCCTGAGCTTCAAGGAGAACGTGCGCGACCTGCGCAACAGCCGGGTGCCCGACATCGTCCGCGGGCTTGCGGGCTACCGGATGACGGTGGCGGTGCACGACCCGCTTGCCGATCCCGAGGAGGCGCGGCGCGAGTACGGCCTCGAGCTCCTGCCCGATCCCCCCGAGGGAGCCTTCGATGCGGTGGTGCTCGCGGTCGCGCACCGCGCCTACGCGGCGTGGGGGGCGGGGCGGATCCGGGCCCTGCTGCGCCCCGGGGGCGTGCTCTTCGACGTCAAGGGGCTGCTGCCCCGCGAGGCGGTCGATGACCGGCTCTGAGGGCGCGTTCTGGCGCGGCCGCAGGGTGCTGGTCACCGGCCACGCCGGGTTCATCGGTGCCCATCTCGCCCGCCGGCTCATCGCCCTGGGCGCCGAGCTCACCGGCTTCGACAACCTCAACCCGTACTACGACCCCGCGCTCAAGCGCGCCCGTCTCGCCTGGGTCGCGCAGGCAGGGACCTTCCGCCACGTGGAGGCCGATCTCGGCGACGCGGCGGAGGTCGCCCGCTGCTTCGCGGAGGCGCGGCCACAGATCGTCTTCCACCTCGCCGCCCAGGCGGGGGTGCGCTACGCCGCGGAGAACCCCGGCGCCTACGTGCACAGCAACCTGGTCGGCACCCTGCATCTGCTCGAGGGCTGCCGCCGCCATCCGGTCGAGCACCTCCTGCTCGCGAGCACGAGCAGCGTGTACGGCGCAAGCCGCCGGCTGCCGTTCCGGGAGGACCACTCCACCGACCATCCCCTGACGCTCTACGCCGCGAGCAAGAAGGGCGGCCGAGGCGATGGCCCACGCCTACGCGCACCTGTTCGCGATCCCGACCACGGTGCTGCGCTTCTTCACCGTCTACGGCCCCTGGGGACGGCCCGACATGGCGCTGTTCCGCTTCGCCGAGGCGATGCTCGCCGGGCGGCCGGTGCCGCTCTACAACCACGGCCGCCATCGCCGCAGCTTCACCTACGTCGATGACGTGATCGAGGGCCTGCTGCGGGTCGCCGCCCGCCCGGCGGCTCCCGATCCCGCCTGGGATGCGCGCGCCCCGGGCCCCGCGAGCAGCGGGGTCGCGCCCTACCGCGTGCTCAATCTCGGCTGCGCGCGGGCGGTGGAGCTCACCCGCTACCTCGAGCTGCTCGAGGAGGCGCTCGGGATCCGCGCCGAGCGCGAGCTGCTCCCTGCGCAGCCCGGAGACATCGAGGAGACCGAGGCCGATCCCTCGGCGCTCGCGGCGCTGGTGGGGACCGCGCCGGAGACGCCGGTCGAGGAGGGCGTGCGGCGCTTCGCCGAGTGGTTCCTCCGCTGGAGGCGGGGCATGGCGGCATGAGCGCGGGCGATGCGCGGCGGGAGCCGGGCACGGCTACCATCCCCGCCGCGATGAAGGCCGACGACGCCCATCTCGACCGCCTCGAGGCCGAGGCGATCCACGTGTTCCGCGAGGCCGCCGCGCAGTTCCGGCAGCCGGTGCTGCTCTACTCGATCGGCAAGGATTCCTCGGTGCTGCTCCACCTCGCGCGCAAGGCCTTCCACCCGGCGCGGATCCCCTTCCCGCTGCTCCACATCGACACCGGCTGGAAGTTCCGCGAGATGTACGCCTTCCGCGACCGCGTGGCGCGGGAGCTCGGGCTCCGGCTGATCGTGCACGTAAACGAGGAGGGCCGGGCGCGGGGCATCAACCCGCTCGATCATGGCGCGGCGCTGCACACCGAGGTGATGAAGACCGAGGCGCTCCGCCAGGCCCTCGCCCTCCACGGCTTCGACGCGGCGATCGGCGGGGCCCGGCGCGACGAGGAGCGCTCGCGCGCGAAGGAGCGGGTGTTCTCGGTGCGCCACGCCGGTCAGCGCTGGGATCCGCGCCGCCAGCGCCCGGAGTTCTGGGAGCTGCTCAACGGCCGCCTCGGGCCGGGCGAGACCATGCGCGTGTTCCCCCTCTCCGACTGGACCGAGCTCGACGTCTGGCTCTACGTCCGCCGCGAGGGGATCGAGGTGGTCCCGCTCTACTTCGCGAAGGAACGGCCGGTGGTGGAGCACCAGGGCGCGCTCATCGTCCTCGACGACCCGCGCTTCGCCGACCGCTTCGGGCCGGTTCGGCTCGAGCGGGTGCGCTTCCGCAGCCTCGGCTGCTGGCCGCTCTCCGGCGCGATCCGCTCCGACGCCGACACGCTCGACGCCCTGATCGCCGAGCAGTTCGCGAGCCGCCATTCCGAGCGCCAGGGCCGCCTGATCGACCACGACGAGGCCGCGAGCATGGAGCGCAAGAAGCGCGAGGGCTACTTCTGAACATGAGCGCCGTCCCCGCTTCGCCCCCTGCCCCCGCCCTGCCGCCGCTCCGCCTCGCGATCATCGGCTCGGTGGACGACGGCAAGAGCACGCTGCTCGGGCGGCTGCTGGCCGACTGCGGGCTGGTGCCCGAGGACCAGTGGCAGGCCCTGCTCGCCGAGTGCCGTCGCCGGGGGCTGCCCGAGGGCGAGATCGAGTACGCCTGGCTCAACGACGGGCTCGAGGCGGAGCGGGAGCAGGGCATCACCATCGACGTGGCCTGGCGCTACTTCCGCACGGCGCGGCGGGTGTTCATCGTCGCCGACTGCCCCGGGCACGAGCAGTACACCCGCAACATGGCGAGCGGCCTCTCCCGCGCCGAGCTCGCGGTGCTGCTGATCGACGCGAGTCGCGGCGTCACCCGCCAGACGCTGCGGCACCTGCGGATCGCGGCGCTCTTCGGCGTGCCGGGGGTGCTGCTCGCCGTCAACAAGATGGACCGGGTCGGCTTCTCGCGCGAGCGCTTCGAGGAGCTCGTGGCACCCCTCGCGGCCCTCGCGCGCGAGCTTCGCATCCCGCGCCTCGAGGCGATCCCGATCGCCGCCCGCGAGGGCGAGAACCTGCTGCGGCCGAGCGCGCGCCTGCCCTGGCACGGCGGCCCGAGTCTCCTCGCCTTCCTCGAGTCCTACCGGGTGCCGCCCCCGGCGCGGGAGGCGGCGCGCCTCGCGGTGAGCCTGGTGCTCCGCGCCGAACCGGAGTTCCGGGGCTATGCGGGGACGCTCGCCGGCGGCGGGATCGCGCTCGGGGATGAGGTGGTGGTGCTGCCTTCGGGGCAGCGCAGCCGCGTGGCCGAGATCCGCCGCGGCTTCGCCGCGGTGCCGCGGGCGGGGGCGGGGGATGCGGTGGTGCTCAGGCTCGCCGACGAGCGCGACGTGGGCCGCGGCGACGTGATCGCCGCCGCACGCGCCCCTCTCGCGGTCGCCGACCAGTTCGCGGCCCAGCTGCTGTGGCTGGACGAGGAGCCGCTGCTGCCCGGGCGTCGCTACTGGCTGCGGCTGGCCACGCTCGAGGTCGGCGCGCAGGTCACCGAGATCCGCCACCGCATCGAGATCGAGTCGGGGCAGCGACTCGCGGCGCGCCGCCTCGAGGCGGGCGAGATCGCGCATCTGCACCTCGCGGCGGATCGCCCGATTCCCTTCGCGCCCTTCGCCGAGGAGCGCCCCTTCGGCGCCTTCCTGCTCGTGGATCGGGAGCGGGGCGCCACGGTCGCCGCGGGGGCGATCGAATATGCGCTGCGCCGGGCGACCAACGTGCACTGGCAGCCGGTCGCGCTCGGCGCCGAGGCGCGGGCGCGGATCAAGGGCCAGCGCCCGCGCTGCCTGTGGTTCACCGGCCTGCCGGCGGCGGGCAAGTCCACGGTCGCCGACCTGCTCGAGCAGCGGCTCCATGCGCTCGGCTACCACACGATGCTGCTCGACGGCGACAACCTCCGCCACGGCCTCAACCGGGACCTCGGCTTCACCCCCGAGGACCGCGTCGAGAACATCCGCCGCGTCGCCGAGGTCGCGCGCCTGATGTGCGAGGCGGGTCTGATCGTGCTGGTCTCGCTGGTCTCGCCCTACCGCGCGGACCGGGCGATGGCACGCTCGCTGTTCCGCGCGGGCGAGTTCGTCGAGGTCTTCGTCGACGTCCCGCCCGAGGTCGCGGCGGCGCGCGATCCGAAGGGGCTCTACGCCAAGGCCCGCGCCGGGCTGATCCCGAACTTCACCGGGGTCAACGCGCCCTACGAGCCGCCGGAGGCGCCCGAGATCCGGCTGCCGGCGGCCGAGGAGCCGCCGGAGCGGCTGGCGGAGCGGGTGCTCGCCTACCTGCTCGAGGGCTCGCCGAGGTGAGCCCGCGCAGGCCGCTGGTGGTGGCCCTCACCGGCGGGGTGGCCTCGGGCAAGAGCACGGTGGCCGCCGAGTTCGCGCGGCTGGGCGCTCCCGTGCTCGATGCGGACGAGGCGGCACGGGCCGTGGTGGCGCCGGGGAGCGAGGGCCTCGAGGCGGTGGTCGCGGCCTTCGGGCCCGGAGTGCTTGCCGCCGACGGCGCTCTCGACCGGGCGGCGCTGCGGCGCCGGGTGTTCGCCGACGAGCGGGAGCGGCGGCGGCTGGAGGCGATCCTCCATCCGCGCATCGAGCGCCATCTGCGCGAGGCGCTCGCCGCCCTTGCCGGGCGTCCGGCGCCGCCGAGCTACGTCGTGGCGGTGATCCCGCTGCTCGCCGAGGTCGGCCGCTATCCGTGGATCGACCGGGTGCTGGTCGTGGACCTGCCCGAGGCGGCGCAGCGCGAGCGGCTGATGGCGCGGGACGGTATCGACGCCACGCTCGCCGCCCGGATGCTCGCGGCGCAGGCGAGCCGCGAGGCGCGCCTCAAGCTCGCCGACGAGACCATCGACAACAGCGGCCCGAGGGAGGCGCTTGCCGCCCGGGTCGCCGAGCTCGACCGCCGCTATCGCGCGCTCGCGGGCGGCGGGACGGGCTAGGGCGCGAGGCTCAGCCGAAGGGCAGGATCCGCTGCCAGAGGCTGCGCTCGCGCGGCCAGCCGCCCTTGAGGTAGGGATGCTCGGGGAAGTTGCGCTCGAGCACGCGCCGGGTGTCCTCCGCGAGCTGGCGCTCCCCCATGCGCTCGTAGCAGTAGGCGAGGATGGCGAGGGCGTCGGCGTTCTGCGGCGCGCGCGGATAGTTCTCGATCACGAAGCGCGCGCGGTTGGCCGCCGCCACCCAGGCCTGGCGGCGCAGGTAGAAGCTCGCCACGTCGATCTCCGACTGCGCGAGCACGTTGCGGAGGTAGACCATCCGCTGCCGGGCGTCCGCGGCGTACTCGGTGTCGGGAAAGCGCTGGATCACCTCGCCGAAGTCGCTGAAGGCCTGGCGCAGGTGCTCGAGGTCGCGCGTCTGGGGCGGCCGGCCGAGCCAGCGGTCGATGAAGCTGAGCTCGCGCTCGAAGCTGATCAGTGCCCTGAGGTAGTGGGCATAGGCGATCTTCTCGTGCCGCGGGTAGGTGCGGATGAAGCGGTTGATGGTCGAGAGCGCCTCCTCCGCCTTGCGCATCTTGTGCTGGGCATAGGCCAGCTCGAGCTGCGCCTGCTCGCTGTAGGGCCCGAAGGGGAAGCGGGCGATGAGGCGCTTGTAGTCCTCCTCGGCGCGGGCGTAGTTGCCGCGGTCGAGGGAGCGCTTGGCGAGCGCGTAGAGCTCCTCGACCGGGGCGTTCTCGAGGCGGTCGTCCTCGCGGAACAGCGCGCAGGCGGGAAGCAGCGCGAGCGCCGCGAGGAGCAGGGACCAGGCGGGGACCTTGGACATCGGCAGCGGAAGCCGGCGGGGGAGGGGATGATAGCGCACGGCCAGGGTCGGCCCGCCCGCCGTGGCCGCGCCCGCGGAACGACGGCGGGGCGGAGCCTGCGCGTGGCGCGGCTACAATGCGCCCTCTGCGGCGAGGGGTGGCGAGATGAGCGAGAACCCGGAAGGACGGGGGGCGTCCCCGGAGGCGGGCGCGGTGCCGCGGCGCGGCGCCTTCCAGCGCTTCCTCGACGGCGTGGAGTGGGCCGGCAACCTGCTGCCCAACCCGGTGACCCTGTTCGCCCTCCTCGCGGTCCTCGTGGTGCTGCTGAGCGGGCTCTTCGGCTGGATGGGGCTCGCGGTCGAGGACCCGCGTCCCGCGGGCGCGCCGGGGCGGGCCGCGGACGGGATGATCCGCGCCGTGAGCCTGCTCGACGCCGAGGGGTTGCGCCGCATCTTCGCCAACCTGGTCACCAACTTCACCGGCTTCGTGCCGCTCGGGGTGGTGCTGGTGGCGATGCTCGGCGTCGGCATCGCCGAGCGCTCGGGCCTGCTCGCCGCCGCCACCCGCGCCCTGGTGCTGGCCGCCCCCCGGCGCTGGGTGACCACCATCGTCGTGTTCGCCGGGGTGCTGTCGAACACCGCCTCGGAGATGGGCTACGTGGTGCTGATCCCGCTCGCGGCGGCGATCTTCCATGCCCTCGGCCGGCATCCGCTGGCCGGGCTCGCGGCCGCCTTCGCCGGCGTCTCGGGCGGCTACAGCGCCAACCTGCTGCTCGGCACCATCGATCCCCTGCTCGCCGGCCTCACCCAGGAGGCGGCGCGCCTGATCGATCCGGGCTACGAGGTGCATGCCGCCGTCAACTGGTACTTCATGGCGGCGAGCACCTTCGTCATCACCGCGCTCGGGGTGCTGGTCACCGAGCGCATCGTCGAGCCGCGGCTCGGGCCCTACGGTGGCGGCGGCGCCGAGGCGCCCCCGCCGGCGGTCGAGCTCAAGCCGCTCGCGCCCGAGGAGCGGAAGGGGCTGCGGGATGCCGGGCTCGCCTGCCTCGCGGTGCTGGCCCTGGTCCTCGTGCTGACGGTGCCCGAGGGCGGCGCGCTGCGCCAGCCGGGCGCGAAGGATCTGCTGGAGTCGCTCAAGCCCTTCTTCCACTCGATCGTGGTGCTGGTGGTGCTCTTCTTCGGCATCCCGGGGATGGTCTACGGCTTCCGCACCGGGGTGTTCCGCGGCGAGAAGGAGGTGATCGAGGCCATGGCGAAGACCATGGAGACCCTCGGCCTGTACATCGTGCTCACCTTCTTCGCCGCCCAGTTCGTGGCCTTCTTCGGCTGGACGCAGCTCGGGCCGATCCTCGCCGTGTCGGGCGCCAAGGCGCTGACCGCGATCGGGCTCACCGGGCCGCTGCTGCTGCTGCCCTTCATCGTGCTCTGCGCCTTCCTCAACCTCTTCATCGGCTCCTCCTCGGCGAAGTGGGCGGTGCTCGCGCCGATCTTCGTGCCGATGCTGATGCTGCTCGGCTACAGCCCCGAGCTCACCCAGGCCGCCTACCGCATCGGCGACTCGGTGACCAACATCATCACCCCGATGATGAGCTACTTCGGCCTGATCCTGGCCTTCGCCGCGCGCTACGTGAGGGATCTCGGCCTCGGCACCCTGATCGCGACCATGCTGCCCTACTCGCTGGTCTTCCTCGCCGGCTGGCTGGCCTTCTTCTACCTCTTCGTCTTCGTGCTCGGGCTGCCGGTGGGGCCGGGGGCGCCGACCTACTACCGCCTCGGCGGCTGAGCCGCGATGCGCGCCCTGCTCGTGCACGGCGCCGGGGGCGGGGCCTGGGAGTGGCAGGCATGGCGGCCGGTGCTCGAGGCGGCCGGCATCGCCGCGGAGGCGATCGAGCTCGAGCCTGCTCCGGGTGGACTCGCCGCCACCGGCTACGCGGACTACCTCGCGCAGGTGCTCGAGGCGGGGCGCGGCTGCGAGGCGCTGGTGGGGGCAAGCCTCGGGGGACTGCTCGCCGCCGAGGCCGCCTCGCCTCTCGGCGTGCGCGCCCTGGCCCTGGTCAATCCCGTCCCGCCCGCGCCTTGGCATCGGCTGCTCCCGGAGCGCGCCTGGCCCAAGGTCGTGCCCTGGGCGAGCACGTCCACCCTCGAGGGCACTCGCGAGGCCCTTCCCGATGCCACCGAGGAGACCGTCCGGGAGGCGGCCCGTCGCTGGCGCGACGAGTCCGGCCGGGTGCTCGCCGAGGCCTGGGCCGGCCGGCGGGTCGGGCGGCCCCAAGCTGCGCTGCTGGTGATCGCGGGGGCGGAGGACCGCGACCTCCCGCCCGCCATCGCCGCCGCCCTCGCCCATGCCTGGGACGCCGAGTACCTCGAGCTTCCCGGCTGCGGACACCTCTCGCCGCTGCTCGGCCGCTCCGCTCCGGCGGTCGCCGCACGGGTGGCGGAGTGGGTGCGGGAGGCCGGCCGCCGGCGGGCGGCGGAGGGCGTTGAAGGGTAGGGGCGGCCGCTTGCGGCCTCGGGAGAGGATCCCCTCAGCCCCGCCGCACTCCCACCGTCTCGCGGTACAGCGCCTCCAGGTCGGATCGGGAGAGCTCGGTCGGCATGAGCACGCGGCGATAGAGCTCCCGTCTTCCGTTCGAGCAGGCCATCGAGGACGAGGTCGAAACTGCGCTGGCGGTAGCGAGGGTGAACGGCCGAGACAGCAGTACACGTGGACCGTCTTCTCCTGACCGATGCGGTACACGCGATCGGTGCACTGATCCTCGACCGCCGGGTTCCACCATCGGCCGAGGTGGATCACGTGATTGGCCGCGGTCAGCGTCAGGCCGAGGCCTCCGGCGCGGGGCGAGAGGATCATGACGTCGAATCCCTTGCGCGCCTGAAACTCGTTCACCCGCTGCTTGCGTGCGGCCCCCGCCACTTCCCCGTTGATGACTAGGATCGGTTCGCCTAGGCGATAGCGCCGTTGCAGGATCTCGAGCAGGGCGCTTTGCACGGGGCGATCGTCCACGAAGAGGAGGGCCTTCTCGCCTGTGCGCCGGATGTCGTCTAGGATCTCGATCGCCAGCTGCAGCCGGGCGGAGGCTTCGATGTACCCGTCGTCGCCGTGCAGCGCGAGGGGAGAGGGGTGCAGGGACACGCGGCGGAGGAGCTGAAGGGTTTGCAGCATTCCCGTCTTCTCCGCCTGCCTCACCACTAGGTCGTAGGCGTCCGCCTGCCGCGGGGGCATCTCCCGTTCCAGGCGGTGGACGCGCTTATCGGGCAGGCCTTCCAAGCACTTTTCCTTGGTGCGACGCAGCATGATCGGCGGCGTCGAGCCCGCGCTCAGCCTCTCGTAAAGTTCCGGGAGACGCTCTTCTTGGGCTTCCGTACTGCCGTAGGCGGACGAGAAATCCCGAAGCGTCCCAAGCTCCCCGGGCCGGACGCAGTCGACGATGGACCACAGATCCTCAATCCGGTTCTCCACGGGGGTGCCGGTGACGGCAAGAGCGAAGTCGTGCTTCAGGGCCTTCGCAGCGTCCGTGAGGAGAATTGCGGGATTCTTGATCTTCTGCGCCTCGTCGAAGACGGCGACGCTCCAGCGGACGCGCCCGAAGCTGTACTGGTAGTCGCGCAGCGTCTCGTAGGTCGTGAGCACCAGGTTCGCCCGCTCCAAGGCTCCTTGGTCGAGGGTCGCGAAGCCGTGTGCCGTCTCCCGCCCGCTGCTCGCGCCGCGCAGCTCGCGAAGGCCTCTCCCGCAGGCTTGAGCGATCCTCCCGAGACCGGGTTGCCGCAGGTGCCTCGCGTGCTCGTCCAGCCAGTTCCGAATGAGGCCGGTCGGGGCGACGACGAGGAAGGAGCCGTTGCCACGATTCGGCCCTTCTTCCCCCGCCGCGACTTCCTGGAGCCAGGCGAGAAAGGCGAGGGTGACCAGCGTTTTCCCGAGGCCCATGTCGTCCGCGAGAAGCGCCCCAGGGCTCCCCTCGGACCAGTGCCGCTGCAGCCAGCGCAGCGCCTCGCGCTGATGGGGCAATAGTGCCGTGGCGAGTCTCTCCGGCACTTCACCGCTCGTCGGTGTTTGGCGGCGCCTCGTGACCCGATACTCGAGCGACTCCAAATTGTCAAAGATCAGGAGGGCGATGGGAGCGGGGTCTTGCTCCCGCGTATCCTCCGGTCGGGTCGTGGGGGTTGCGGGGACCTCGCTCCTGCAGAGTTCCCGGAGGGCGCGCACAGTGTCCTCCGATACAGGAACCCGCTGGGAGCCCCATTGCACGGCAGGGGAGCCGTTCCGCAGCGCCTGCTCCACGAGGCGGAGAAGTTCTCTGGCCTGGTCGTGGGGGAGGGACAGGCTCTCGTCCCCGATCAGCAGGCCTTGTTCCGCAGGAAGCCAAGGCTCGCTGGGCCTCTTGAGCCATGGCAGCACGCGAGGCTGCCAGAGACCGATTCCCTTGACCCGCTCGCTGTAGCCTTCGTCGGAAAACAGAGATTCGAGAGGGTCCGCTAGGGATTCCGGCTCCTGCTCTGCTGCCTCGGCCGGCTCTCCCTCCTCCTCGTTGGAGAGCTCTGAGCGAAGAAAGGGGGCGGGCTGACGGATGAACTGAAGTCGCGTCCCCGGGTCGGCGGCCTGGATCCTGCGAACGGCGGACAGGATCCGCTGAAGCGTCGGAGTCAGGAAAACATAGAAGCCCTCCCCCACCGGATACTTGTCGCGCACGGGAGTGAGCTGGCGGAAATACCGCGCGAAGTTCTGGTGCCGTGCGGGAGGAAGGGTCCGGACGAACCGCCGGCCGGGAGAGGCGGAGCCGAGCTCCTCCCTCTCCATCGCCATGGTGCCGAGAACCGGGTTGAAGTCCGGTTCGCCAAGTTCATTGACGAAGCGCTCGATGCTGAAGGCGGAGGCGACGGCGACCTCGATGCCGCCAAGGATGTGGTCGATCTGGACTCCCTCGGGGAGGATCTGGCGGATCTCCCCCCAAGCGCGCAATCGGGAGTCGAGATCCCGGCAATCGCGATTGAAGCGATCCAGCGCTTCGCAGATCGAGTAGAGCGGATCGCGTAGCGTGAATTGCTCACCGTCGATGGTGAGGAAGCATCCCTCGCGGGAGAAGGAGACGACCCTGTTTCCGCGCGGCCGCCGCAGAGAGAGATCAATGCGGAAGTCCGGATCCCGCAGGCTGCCGAAGGCCTTAAGCTCCACTCCGACACCGGCGGCCGGCGGCAGGCCCAGGGCGAGGAGCTCGTCGGGCTCCAACGAGGCGATGCCCGCGTGGCCGAGAAAGACGCGGGTGAGTTCGCGCCGCTCGGCTCTTTCATCCTGCAGCAAGCGAAGCAGGATGCCGATGCCTGCCCGTCCCCCCGAAGGCAGCCTTGCCGGCCTAGCGCTAGCCCACTCCTCGACGGGCAGATCGCGTCTGTCGACGACGCGGAACTCAACGCCCTCGGCAACGCGATCCGTGCGCAGCTCCGGGCTCCGGAACAGAGCGAAGGGCATTTATTTCCCTCTTCTGCCGGGGTCAGCGATGCCGGTGTGCTCCTCAATGATCGAGGAAATCCTCGCCTGCCATCGGTAGTTCTGGGAGCCGTAATGGGGGATCTCCTCGTTGCAGCCATCGGTCAGCGAGGCATAGTCGTATTCCCGCTCGTACAGCTTCGGTGCCGCCCGATTTCCGCGGAGCCAGATCCGGCACTTGCGGTTGTGGCTGAACTCGGCGATCGTGATCCCGCGGATCTTGAGGAGGAGGGCGGAGTGGGTCGAGTCTGTGCCCGCACCTCTCCGCAGGCTTCCGGCGTTGAGGTTTGCGCGCCCTCTAGGGTCGAGCCTGGCGGAGGCGGCCGGCCCGAGGATCAGCCAGGCGTCGTCGATGAGATTGTTCTTGAGGTAGGAGTACCAAAAGTTACGGCGGGCGACCCAGTGTTCCGGATTGCCCGCGGTTCGGTCGACGAGCCGGAAGAAATCCTCGAACGAGGTCTGGACCAGCCAGCGCAGCAGGACATCGCGGAGCTGCGAGTCGATGTCATACCATGCACTGGAGTGCAGGATGGGATGGCCGATGGTTCGGCAAAGGAAAGCGGCGAGCGCTCGTTTTGTCTCGTCCGAGGGATTGAGGTTCAGGAACGGCTCGAGTGCCGCCGTGGCGAGGAGCCTCTTCCAGCTCGAGAAGCGAAGCGACCCTTGCGGATCGGCGAACCACGCGAAGACGCGGGAGAGCGGAATCCGGCCGGGAACGGAGGGCGGTCCGGAGCTCCGCCGATACGGCCTTCGCCACCTCCCCCCAGAAGTTACCATTCGCAAGATGTCGCTCGGGTCCGAGCACCGCTTCGACAAAGGAGTCGTAGTCCTGCTCGGACCGCACCCAGAGCCTCGCGACCTGGGTCGGTCCGTCGCTCTTGAGCAAGCGGTATCGCGCGCGGCGCTCCCGCCATGGGTCGTAGGCGGGCGATGGCAAGGCAGCAACGATGGCATCGAGGCGGGCGAGGAGGCTATCGAAGGCGGGGAGATCGGCCGGCCAAACCCGGAGGAACTCGCGGAAGGTCGCGAGCACCCGCCGCGGGCGCCCATCTTCGGCGACCGTCGCGAGCATGGCCTTGGCGAGGTGTGGATCCTTGCTGGCCCAAAGATGGGGCGAGTCGCCGGGGTGGAAGAACAACCAGGGCAGGTTGCGTGCGTGCCGCGCCTCGAGCGGCGTGAGGTCGCGATGAAGTGCCCAGCACTCGTGGAGGGCCTGCGCGGCCTGATCGAGGGCGTCGCTGGGTGGGGTTCGCTGAGCGGCTTTGGCCTCGTGTTCGCCGAGCCGTGCGATGAGCGCGGGAAGGGCTTTCGGACGCCACTCTCGGCGCTGCAGCGCCCGCAGAATTTCGGCAATCCTCTGTCGCAGGCCTGTCTGAGCATTCGGAGAAGAGGGGCTGGTCTTGGGGGCTACCGTTCATTGACCGCGCGTTCGGTGGCTTTCAGCACTCTTTGCGGAACCGGAGGCGCGTCGCGCTTTCTCGGTCGCGGGCTCTCCATGAGGAAGCGGAGATCGATCCTGCGGTTCACGTCGGCGTCCGGCCGCTTCGGATCAAGAGGTCGGCTCTCGCCGTAGCCGGCCACGTTCAAGATCGGTGCGCCCTGCTTGTTGACCAGGCTTGCGAGGTCTGGCTCGCAGCTCGTCATCATACGGTACACCTCGGCGGCGCGCCCGGCCGAGAGGTCGAGGTTGTCCTTGTACCTGGGGTTGGCGACGAGCGGAACGTTGTCGGTGTGACCCTCGATGAGCACGGTGTCCACGCGCACCCCCGGGATGGCCTCCTCGCAGCGGGGCGGGTCAGGGAACGGGGCAGGTGGGAGGCAGAAGGGGGCAGCAGGAGGCGGTGGAAGGCCATCGAGGGCGGGGGTTGACCGCCCGTGAGCGTAGCAGGAGAGGACATCGCGGAGGACCCGCGCGACCGCCCCCACGTGTGCGTGATGGTCAGGGTAGGGAACCGCCTCTCCCCGGGGGAAGCGGATCGCCCGGTCAGTCAGGCGGAGAATGCCGTGCTCGAACTCAATCTCAACGTCGATGCCCCGTTTCGCGAGCTCGCGGCGGATCGCCTCAAGGAGCAGGATCCGGACCGAGGTCGCGCTGGTGAGGGCAGCTTCCGCCTGCTCCATGTTCCGGCGCGCCTCCGCCAGGCGCAGGGCGAAGACCGCCAGCGTGATGATGAAGATGAACAGGAGGGCCGACATGAGGTCGCTCACGGAGGAAAGGTAGTCAGGCACCGTGCGCTCAGGCCGGTCGGGAGTGCGGGTTCTCACGACTTCGCCCTCGTCGGGCGGTCAAGCCGGTCAACAAGATCGTCGAGTTTCTCGATGTGGCGTTCGATGGTTGCCTGTAACCCTTCCATCGCCTTGCTGTAGAGGGAATCCAGTTGCGAATGGAACTCCCGCACCTTTCTAGTGTACTCGTCAAGCCCGTCGACAAGCTGGTCGAAGATCCGGTTGAGCGCCACGTCGATCTGGCGGAGGCCCTGTTCCTGGCGCTGCCAGAGCGCCGCCATGCTGTGGCTTTCCTGCGACACCCGCGCGACCTCCTGCTGGAGGAGCTGGGCCACCTTCGCCGCCTCGCCCACGCTGGCCGTCGCCCGGTCGACGATTTCCGCAAGACGGGCGTGGGCCGTCCCGAGCTGCTCGGCGGCGGCTCGCAGCTGCTGAAGGCTGGTGACGATCTCGTTTCGCATCTCGGCCTGCCGCTCGTGCAGGGATCCGAGTTCGCCGAGAAGGAGCTGAAAACGCTCGGCGAGCTTCTGCTGCGCGGCCGTCACCTCCCTGAACAAGGCGAGGTCATCGCGCAGGCTTTGGAGCGTGACGTCGAGCCGCTCGATCAGGGCGTTTCCGGACTCGCGCAGCCTCTGGCTCGCGTGATCGACGTCGGCGCTAAGCCGACGGGCGGCTTCCTCGATGCGCTCGAGGCTGCCGCTCATGGTCGTGGAGATCGCCTGCGCGGACTGCTCGGCCGCCTGCGCAAGAGCCTGGCGGACGGAATCCACGGCGCTGGACAGCAGCTCCTGCGCGCCGCGCTGGGAGCTTTCGAACTCGAGAAAGACGTTTTGCATGCGCAGCGCCGTCTCGTTCAGGCGGTTGACGAACTGGTCGAAGCCGCTCGCGACCGATTGCGTGAGCTGCCGCTCGAACCGGTCCGCGAGCCTTTGGATGGTGTCGTGAAAGATTTGCTGCTGGTTGCTCTGAAGGCGGTCGATCGCATCAATGACCTGGCCTAGGCGGTCGTGGAGGGGTTTGTGGACGACATCATCGAGGGCGCTGCGCATCTCCTGGCCAATGAGGACCGCGAGGTCGGTGTTGAAGCGGTGGAGAAGGTGTGTTTGCCTTTTTGCCTCTCTCACCTGGGCGAGGGAGATCATTTCCGGAGTGATCAGCTCCACGCAGGCTTCTAGACGATCCGTCCACCGTGCGATGCTCCTCCGCACGGTCCCGAGGAGGGTGCGCTCGAAGACGAGGAACGCGAGCGAGCAGCCGAGGCCGGCGATCGAGGTGAGGAAGGCGAGCGCGGCTCCGCTCAGGAGATGCGACAACGCCCCCTGGATCTCTTCGGGTTGCAGAGATTGGAGGCTTCCGCTCGCAAGACCAACGCCGCCGGCAAGGCCAACGAAGGTGCCGAGAATGCCAAAGCCGGTGAGGTGATTCGGAACGGAGTCGAAGAAGCGCGTGTGAAGTACCGGCTCGATGATGGTCTGGTCATTGAAGTAGGCGCGGGGCTCGTGGGGGTTGCGGATGAAGGGGTGCTCGTCGTCGGGCTTGATCAGGCTCTCATCAAACTCTCGCCAGGCGTGGCTTAGGATTCGTTGCCGCTGCAGGAGGGCGTTGTAGTGTTTGTACTCCTCAGCGAAGGCGGCTTGATCGAGACCGAGAAGCGGCCGCGTGACGCGGCGGAGGCCGACGATCAGACGGACGGCGCGAACAGAGAACAGGGCGAGGGCGATCGCGAAATAGAGCACGGTCAGGGCGCACCAGATCGCGACGAACTCCCGCGAAACGACGACATGAGCGAGCTCGGCGAAGCCGGGAACGGGAAAACTGGGCTGCGGAGATCGGCGCTTCCATCACTTGGATGCTCGGCTTCCGGGAGAAGTCGGCGAGGTGGCCTTGGTTGCGGAGTGCGGGGCGTTGCTGCAGGCAGTCGCGGCCTCGGCGGGGAAGAACCAGAAAGCGGATTTCCGGAGAACATCCCTCCCGAGAGAGGCAAGGCTGCGGCAACGGGGAAGCATGATACGCGGAGTGGGTTCCGACCGTTGTGCCTGCCGCTTCCGCTCCGGGGGCGGCCGCGTTATCGGCAACACTTGGAAGGCCGCACCGGACTCGAGGGCGGGGCGATAATCTCGGGTGGCGCTTGGCCCGCGAGTGGTTCCGGCGAGGCGACGCTCGGCGATCTGCCGAAGAACGTGTCCGGCACCGACGCCGACCGGGCGGTGCGCTCGCTGGGCTCGCGCTCTACGCCACGGCCGCGCCCACCTACTTCCCCTCGGCCGAGGGCTACATCGGCGGCGGCGTGTACACCAACAACCCGGCGATGTGCGCCCTCGCGCAGAGCCAAGACCCGCGCAACGCCGTGTGCCCGCCGCTGGACTCGGTCGCGCTGCTCTCGCTCGGCGCCGGGCGCAACCTCCGAAGCAAATTCCGCGCGCGTCAGCATCCGGGCGAGTCGGCCAGCCGCGGTTCGGGCACAGGAGGCTCCCGGGCGCCTCCCGGAGACGAGGCGGCATCCTACTCACTCGCCGAAGTCGCCAAGGTAGCGGCTGAGCTGCCGACAAGCAGCCTCGCTGTCTAGGCGCAGCATGCTCTCGCGGGTGCCACGGTGGGAGAGAATATTCAACGAGCCGTGCCACAGGATGCGCCCGTCGATCATCGCGATCTTCTCGTGCATATTCTCGCGAAAGTCGACGGCGATGCCCAGCTCGCGCAGCATGCGTGCCAGTTCGGTCGCTTTCGAGGTGGCGCGGTGGTCGGCTACTTTTGGAGCAGAAATGACGAGACGCACCTCCACCTTGCGGGCGACTGCCGCACGAAGCGAGCCGATCCAGCGCGCCGTGCCGTTTTCGGTCGCGAAAGGCGAGAAGATCACGATGGACTTGCGCGCGCGGTTCAGGTCCTGAAGAAACGCCGGGTAGAAGGTTCTCTCCGTGAATGCGCCAGCCGCTCCCTCCGGAAGGTCAAACGTCGCCGGAAGCGCGCGACGGAGCCCGTCGACCCAGTCGCGGTCGGCGAGCGGCAGGAGCATGTCGAGATCGAGCGGCTCGCCATGGCGCTCTAGGTAATCCAACAATCGAAGGACGAAAGCGGCATCGCGCGTCTTGCGCAGGTACTCGAAGTTGCCGAGAACGATCAGATGCTTTCGCGCGCGGCTTACTGCGACATTCATTAGGCGCGCCCCATCCTCCTCAATTCGGTTCGCCCGGAGGAAGCGCCCTAGCGGCACTCCGTAGGAGTCGGTGAGATCGAGCACGATGATGTCCTTTTCATTGCCTTGGAACCTGTGAGCCGTGGCCGCAATTCCTGCCGCGCGGGCGCCGAGGCAGTCATTCAGCAGAGTTTGTATCAGCCGCGCCTGCGCGGCATACGGCGCGACGACGCCAATCGCGTCATTCGGCTTTGCCGAATGCGGCAGGAAGCCTGCGTCGGCGAGACGCGAGACGATATTTCGCGCAAGGAGCGCGTGGAAAATGTTGTAACGCGAGTACGTTCTGGCGCGGCGCGCGGCCCTTGGGTGAAACGGGCCGGTATTCACGTAAAGGAGGGGCGTTTTCGGGAAGGGAAAGTTGCCAATTTCGCGATACACGCTCGACTCGGAACGCAAGCGGCAATCGCTGTAGAAAAGCTCGTTCACGAGTTCGCAGATTTTCTGCTGCATCCGGTATTGGGTGCCGAGCGCGACGAGATGGGGAATTGGCTGCCGCTTGGCGATTTTTTCGGGGATTCCGTCCTTCTCGAAGATGTCGCGCTTGAGCCACTCGGCGGCGAGCGGATCGCGGGACAGGACGATTGGCGGAAGCTGCCGGAAGTCGCCAGCCACCGTCACCGATCGCTTCGCGAGTCCTGCTGCGTGGTAGACGAGCGGCAGCATGAGCATGGACGCTTCGTCAATGACGACGACGTCGAACAGGCGAGCCCCGATATTTCCGAGATAGGTGCGGTAGACCGTGGTCGCGAGGATCTTGCAGCCAGCGAGAAGCCGACGTTCAAGGTCGGCGAGCTCGCGCTCGATGGCGCGGATCCGTTCGCGGATCTGGTCTAGCCGGCTGCCCAGCGAGTCGAGGCGACCTTGGATCTCGCTTGCCGACGGACGACCACGGGTTTTCTCGATGAGCCGGTCCTCCTCTCCGCGCAGGGCCGCGATCTCGGCCTCGAGCTTGGGCAGGCGGGCGGCGAGCTCTTGGGCCGCCTCGGACGCCTTCTGCGCGGCATGATCGGCTTCCGTCGCGTCTCGCAGCAGGCGCTCGGGCTCGAGACCGAGGAACAGGCGTCGAAACGCGCCCGTGGCTCGCGCGCGCTCCAGATCGGACCGCGCCTTCGCGGCGCGAACGTGGTGGCGCTTCGCTTGTTCGCGATGCGCAGCGATGGAGCTTTTCGCGTCTTGCAGCAAGTTCTGGCGGGCGGCGAGTTCCTCCCGCACGAAGGCGAGCCGTTCCAGATCCTCCAGGGCCTCGGCGAGCGAGCGCTCCTCCGCTTCGAGGAGTGCCGCCTCACGAAGAAGGTTGTTTTTCTCCCGCTGCGGGCGTTCGCCGAGCCGCGCAACGATCTCCTCGAGGATCACATACGGACCGAAGCGCTGGCGAAGCTCCTCCTTGACAACCGGGCCTTGGCGGATCACGAGCCCCTCGTTGAAGCCGGGTTCGCCTTGAAGGCGCTCGGCCACGCGTTCCAAGGCCGTGTCCACGGCGATGTTCGTGTTCGATACGAGCAGCACGGATCGGCCAGCCCGGTAGTGAGCCTCCACGATGAGGGCGAGGGTGTAGGTCTTGCCCGTTCCGGGCGGCCCCCAGATGAAGGTCGTGTCGCTGCCGAGTGAGCGGCGGAGAGCGCGGGTCTGGTCCTCGTTCGCCTTCAGGCCTTGGTTGACCAACGCGTGCGGATCCGCGTCGGCGATCGAGCGCTGCTCTTGGCCCAGCACGCGGTCCGCCGCAATCCGACTGAAATGTGGCTCGCCGCCTCTTACCTTCTCCAGGCGCTCCTTAAGCCGCTCTAGGAGGAAGGAGTCGTTCGCGACCAGCTGAGCGGCCGCGATTTCCGGCCCGAGATCCTTCTCCAGCGCAATCAGGAGCACTCCGTCCCGAAATGAGGCAAAAAAGCCCGTGACGTCCTCCTGTCCGACCGTGACTCGGACTGGAGTATCATCGCGCAGGTTGACTTCCTCGAGCACCTGAAAACGGTAGAGCCACATGCGCTCGACCTGCCGGACTCGTTCGCCGGCAAATAACTCGATCCGGGCTGCCCCGCCTCTCTCGCGGATGGCGGCGATCTCCCGGCCGAGCGCTTGGATCATATGGGACAGCGCTTCCCTCAACAGCTCGCCTCCTTCGCGTTGACTTTCGGGATTCGGAACAGGCTCCGCCCGGAGCTGCCCTCTAGTCGTGCAGGCCAAAAGATCTCGGGGCGCATGGGATATCGGTATTCGTTCCCTCATCTGGTTCACACGACAACGGTCTATTTTTCGAGATGAAGTTCAACCGCGTCGCGCGGCCTTGTCGCCCAGCGCGTTTCGGGTGGAAAGAATGACGTGCTAGGTTCGGCGGCATCCACGGATCCGCGCTACGTAGTCCGATCTGCTCCAAGGCTCGGCCTCGCAGCTGGGGACCGCGCCTCGGGCGGGGGTGCCGGCCAGGGATTTTGGGCGTCGTGGCATCGCTGCGTTGCCTCACCTAACGCGGGTCGATCATACGGCGGGCCGGGTTCGAGGCCAAAATCCGCAAGTCCGTCGCCCCCCTTCGCAGGCCGCTGCCGTCGGGCGAGCCGTGGGGTGGGGCGGATCCGGCGGGCCCTGGGATGGGTCGACGGGGCTCCGGAGGTCGATGCGCCACGCCGATCCTTTGGGAAGTCGCCGTGGGTCGCGCCGCTCTCCCTGGCCGGTGGCCTTGATCACGGCTCGACCAGGGGGATCGCGGGGCGAGCGCGGGGGCGCGGCCGGAGGGCCGGACGCTCTACGCAGTGAGAATGCAATCAGGACCACGGTTTTGCAGTTGGGTCGAAGGGTAAATTGAGGCTTGCCGTGCCGCGCACGGCTGGAGAAGGAACGGGGGATTGCAGAGGGTCAGGACTCATGAAGAGCGGAATGCTGCTGGCGATGGTCGCGCTCCTGCTGCCCTCGACGGCGTCGGCCTGCGTCTTCGGCCAGGAGCGCTGGGCGGTGGGCTGCGAGGTCAACTGCGTTGCGAGCCGCGACGGCTCGACCTGCCCGCGGAGCTGCGTCGCCGAGCCCGGCGAGGGCGAGGTGATCCTCGGGCATCGGGTGGAGGTGCTCGGCCAGAGCAACGGCAGCCATCACGTCAGCCGGGTCGCGGGCGACTTCGTCGAGCGCTACCGCGAGCGCATCGAGCGCGCCTATGCCGGCGTGCGCGCCCTGCTCCCCCGTCCGGCACCGGCCGAGCTCGACGCCGGCCTCGAGATGGAGCGGCAGCGGAGCCTCGAGCGGCTCGCGGCCGCCGAGGCTCGCGACCGGCTGCGGCTCACGGTCGATGCGAGTCTCGGCGGCACGATCTACGCCCCGCGCCGCGGCTTCAGCCGGGCGCGGCTGCACCTGCGCCTGCTCTGCGTCGCGCCGGACGATCTCGGCGAGCAGATCGCGAAGCGCCATCTCGGCCGGGGCGGGAGCGGCTGAGCGCCGCGCACCCCCAGCCCTGGCCACGGGGCCGGCGCGGCGTCGGCACCGTCCCGGGGCGATGGATCGCCCTACGGCGGGGCGAGGCGCGCCACGGTCACCGCGCGCCGGCCCTCGGCGAGCGTGGTCCAGGCCGCCCACAGGCCGAGCCGCGGGCTGTGGGCGAGGCGGGGGAAGCCGCCCTGCCGGCCCGGTGCGGCCCTGCCGACGATCCGCCGTGCACGCGGGGAGCCGTCGGGGTCCAGGGCCAGCAGCTCCACGGCGGAACCCTCGGCGTCCGCGAGCAGGTGGAGCAGCCAAAGGCGTCCGTCGGGGGCGGCCGCCAAGGCCACGCGGCCGAGCAGCGCCTCGCCCCGCGCGAGTTCCCGCGGCGGCGCGAAGTGGGCCCCGCCGTCCTCGGAGATCGCGAGGCGCAGGCTCGGGGTGCCGTCGGCGCCGGTGTACCAGGCCACCGCGACGCGCTCGCCGATGGCCACCGCCGCGGGGCCGTTGATCGGGCAGCCCGGCATCCGCCAGCGATCGGGGTGGACCGGCGCGGGGCTGCTCCAGCGTTCGCCGAGCCAGCGCACCGCGCGGATGTCGCGCAGCTCGCCGGGCTCGCGGCCGCGGTAGACCACCACCGGCCCGCGCGCGGCGAGGGCGACGGCGGTGAGGCAGCATTCGCAGACCATCGGATCGAGCAGGCGCTCCTCGAGGACCCGCCCGGCCCCGTCGTGCCGAGCGTGGCGCAGCTGCATCGGGCCGCCGCCGGGCATCTCGCGGCCGTCGAGCCAGACCAGCGCCGGGCTGCCGTCGGGCCAGGCGAAGTGGCTCACGAAGCCGAACTCGGTGGGAAGCTCCGGGTGCGGGCTGAAGGGCGGTCCGAAGCTGCGGCCGCCGTCGGCGGAGGCGATCAGTCGGATCGCGTAGGCGAAGGGAAGATCGGCGGTGCGCTCGAGGTAGTGCGCCACGAGCCGCCCGCCGCCGAGCGGCAGCACCGTCGGCACATCGGCGAAGTTGACGAACCAGCCCCGGCCGCGTGCCGCCACGCGCGGGGCCGCGGGACCGTCCGCGCCGATCGCGGCGAAGCGGAGCTCCGCCTCCTCGCCGCCCGTCTCGAGCCAGGAGAGGAGCAGGCCGCCCGCCGGATCGGCGGCGAAGCGCGGGGCGAGCGCCTCCCCCGCCTGCGTCCGCAGGACGAACGTCGGCTCGCGCGGCCGGAGCAGCGCGAGACCGAGCCCGAGGGCGAAGGCGAGCGCGAGCAGGGGCAGGATCCGGGACATGGCTCGGGGCTGAACGCGCGCGGCGACGGGCGGATTTTTTCAGAAGCGATTCATGGCGCGGAGCCGAGCATCAGGGCCACGATCGCGCGAGCGGTCGTCTGACGTGGAGGAGATCGACATGCGTACCGTGCTGAGTTCCCTGATGCTTGCCAGTGTCCTGGTCCCGCCCGCGATGGCGAGGAGCTACGACTGGGCGCCGGTGGTCCGGGTCGAGCCGGTGGTCGTGCGCGAGCGGGTGCCGGTGAGCGAGCAGGTCTGCCGCAGCGAGCCGGTGACGGTGGTCGAGCGCCGGCGCAGCGACGAGCGTGCGGCGGCGATCCTGGGCGCGATCATCGGCGGCGTGATCGGCAACCAGTTCGGCCGCGGCGACGGCCGCGACGCCGCGACCGCCGCGGGCGCGCTGCTCGGCTACCACGCCGTGCGCGACTCCCAGCGCCGCGCCGACCGCTACTACGGCGGCGGCGTCCGCTACGTGGAGCACCGCGACGTCTGCAGCTACGAGACGACCTACGAGCTCGAGGAGCGCATCGTCGGCTACGACGTGACCTACCGCTACAACGGCCGCCTGTACACCACCCGGACCAGTCATCATCCGGGCAGCCGGATCCGGGTGGTCGCTGACGTGAGGCCGGCCGACTGGTGAGCGGCGGGCCTTCGGGCCGCGCGCAGGGGCCGCCGCGAGGCGGCCCCTTTGCTTTCCGCCATGGCCGGAGTTTCGGTTCCGCTCGCCGTTCCCCCGGGGCGCTCGCCGGGTGACGGAATCTTGGCGGCCGAGGCGCCGCGGGCGCTGTGACGCTTCGCCGATGGGGACCTTATGGAGCTCGGCCCGGGGCTCAGGCATCGCGTCGCCCGCGCTGCCGACGGGGTTCGGGAGCTGCCGCCGCAGACGAGGCTCGATGCGGACTCGAGCCCGATCGCGCGGAGCCCCCAGCCTCATGCCCTGAGTCCGCGCAGCGCGAGGGAGCGGCGATGCGGGACGGGAGACCTGGCGCCGGCTCTGCTCGCGGCGGCCCCGTGGCCGGGCCCCGGGCGGATCGGCGATCATGCGGCCGAGGAGAACTGGCCGCCGCGGGGCGGGGAGGCTCGCGCGATGTACCGGATCCTGGCGCTCGACGGCGGCGGCGTGCGCGGCCTGCTCACCGTGATCCTGCTCGAGCGCCTCGAGGCCGCGCTCCCGCCTCCCGGGCTGGTCGCCCGGGCCGACCTTCTCGCCGGCACCTCGACCGGGGCGCTCATCGCGCTCGCGCTGGCCCGCGGCATCCCGCTCGCCACCCTGCGCGAGCTCTACCTGCGGCGGGCGCGGGAGGTCTTCGACGACTCCTGGCTCGACGATCTGCGCGACCTCGGCCGGCTCGCGGGCGCGGAGTACTCGAACCGCGGCCTTCGGCGCATCGCCCGCGAGTGGTTCGGCGAGGCGACGCTCGGCGATCTGCCGAAGGCGGTGCTGGTGCCGACCTTCGACCTCGACAACGAGGATCCCGACCCCAGGCGCCGGAGCTGGAAACCCAAGCTCTTCCACAACGTGCCCGGCACCGACGCCGACCGCGCGGTGCCGCTCGCCGGGCTCGCGCTCTACGCCACCGCCGCGCCCACCTACTTCCCCTCGGCCGAGGGCTACATCGACGGCGGCGTGTACGCCAACAACCCGGCGATGTGTGCCCTCGCGCAGAGCCAGGACCCGCGCAACGCCGTGCGCCCGCCGCTGGACTCGGTCGCGCTGCTCTCGCTCGGCACCGGGCGCAACCTCGAGTACCTGCGCGGGCGCCGCCACGACTGGGGCTTCGCCCAGTGGGCGCGGCCGCTGATCAGCCTGATGCTGGACGGCACCGTCGGCATCGCCGACTACCAGTGCCGGCAGCTGCTCGGCGAGCGCTATCACCGCCTCGCTCCCGCCTTCCCGCCGGGACTGCGCATCGGCATGGACGAGATCCGGCGCCTGCCGGAGCTCGGGCGCTTCGCCGAGGCCCTCCCCATCGACGACACCGTCGTCTGGCTGCGCCGGTGGTGGGCGGGGTAGCGGGGGCTCCGGTCGCGAACGCCGGCGCGTTGGGGCACCGCTGGATCGGCGGCTCGAGCTCGTCCTTGGTGCGGAACCCCCGCACGCGGTGCGGCCGGTGGCGGGCGTCGTCAGCGCCGCGTCGTGCCTGTACGCCCACCGGACCGCGAGCTCGAGCGCCCGCCGCGCGTAGAGGCACGCCGTGCGCGGGCCGGCGCGCACGGCGGCCTCGGCCTTGGGGGCCGCCTCGAAGACCGCGGGCCATTCGCGCGCAAGGAAGGCGAAGTGGCTCATGCCGCCGCGAGCTCCCGGGTCAACTCCACAAGCGAGATCGCTTCGACGCCATCGCCCAAGGGGAAGCGTTCGCTGCCGCTATAGACCACGAGGCGCCGTTCCGGGCGGACCGTGTCGCACGCGGCATGAAAGCCGCGCTCGACGCGCGGCGCGAGGCCCCGCTTCACCTCCACCGCCCATGGGTGGCGTCTTCCGGGGAGCTTGAGCAGCAGGTCGATCTCGGCCCCGGCCGCCGTGCGGAAGAAGCTCGGCTCGGTGCCCGCCGGCGCCGCGGCGATCAGCGATTCGATCGCGAGTCCTTCCCAGCTTGCCCCCGCCACCGGATGCGACAGCAGCGCCTCGCGGTCGCCGATGCCGAGCAGCGCATGCGTGAGCCCGCTGTCGCGCACGTACACCTTGGGGGACTTGACCAGGCGCTTCCCCACGTTGCCGTGCCAGGGCGTCAGGCGGCGCACGAGGAGCAGGTCGACCAGCAGGTCCAGGTAGCGAGCGACCGTCTTGCCGTCCACGGCCAGCGCCCGCGCGAGGGCCGCGGCGTTCAGCAGGCCTCCCTGCTGATGCGCCAGCATGGTCCAGAAGCGCTTGAGCGTCTCGGCCGGGATGCGCGGCCCGAGCTGGGGGATGTCGCGCTCGAGGTAGGTGCGGATGAAATCGAGCCGCCAGCGCAGGCTGGCCGCATCGGAGTCGGCGAGCAGGCTCTCCGGAAAGCCGCCGCGCAGCCAGAGCGCGTCGAGCCGCTCACCGCCCACCTCCCCGGCGTCGAGCGGGCCGAGCTCCAGGTAACGAATCCGCCCCGCGAGCGACTCGCCGGACTGCCTGAGCAAATCGATCGACGCCGAGCCGAGGACCAAGAACCGCCCCCGGCCCTGGCCGCTGCGGCGGCCTTTGTCGATCAGCCCCCGGAGGCTGCGGAACAGCTCCGGGGTACGGTGGATCTCGTCGAGGATGACCAGCTTGTCGTCATGCTGCGCCAGGTAGAGCTCCGCGTCGGCGAGCTTGGCGCGGTCGCGTTCGGATTCGAGGTCTAGATAGAGCGCGGGCCGTGTCTTGGCCAGCTCCAGCGCCAGCGTGGTCTTGCCGACCTGCCGCGGCCCGAGCAGCGCCACCGCCGGCGCTTCGGAGAGAGCGGCATCGAGCTGGACGAGGAGGCGGCGGGGGATCACGCTTGCAATTGTGGAGTGCCACTCCATAAATGCAAGGCAAAAGCGACGATCCCGAGCGCCCCGTTCGACGCGCTCGCGGGAGCTGTTCGTGCCCGAGCGCGCGGCGCGTTCCCCGAGCTTGCGCGGCGTCGAGCGGTTCCTCCCGTGCAGCGCCGCGGCAAGTGCTCCGGCCCGCGCCTTCTCGATCGACGCGATCCGATCGCGCCATGCACCGTCCTCCGGCGGGTCGGACACCGCACACGGGGGACCGATCCGCCCGAGCGCGCCGTCTCGGCGACCCGCGGCGCGGCAGCGGGACACCTGGCGGCAGCGCGAGCCACGCCTCGAGCGGGTCCTGCGAGCCGATGTGGCGCACGCCCAGCGCCGACGGCAGGCCGATCACGCCGCTCGGCGCGCGGAGCGACACCACTTTCTCTCTCCCACCGGCGACCGCAGCGTGCTCGCCCGCCGCGGCGGCAGCGCGAACGGGCCGCTCCCCCCGCGCCAACGTTTCCTCCTTCACCCCAGCCGCGTCCGTCCCACGGTCGGCAGCGCGAGCGCCGCGCCGTCGGCCGTCCACAGCCGCGGCCGCTCGCGCTCGAGCCGCGGCAAGGCCTGTTCCAGCCTGTGTACGGTCCTCGACGGCCTTCGCCCAGTGTCTGGCGAACTCCCAAAGCAAATGGGGCTTCGCGATACGGCAGTCGATCGTCTTGGACGCGCACCCGGAAAGCACGCCGTCTCGCAACTCCCGCGAACCTGCAAGGCGAGGAGCCGGACTGCCTTCGCGTGCGGAAGTGCTGCAGCTCGCCGCGAAAGGCGCGGTGTCGGAGTGCCGGCAACGCGGCCGCGCGCGGCGAGAACCCGGGCGGGGAGACGGCGCTCGTCCGATGCCCCTCCCGGCGCCGGTGCCTCCGCCGGGAGTCGGCATCCTCGGACGACGCCGCAGGGACACGCGGGAAGCCGTCCGGCGTCGGGGTCCGGCGGTCCGCTGACTGAGGCGCGGAGCGCGAGGGAAGGCTCCCCCTGCCGCACCTCGGGATTCCGTTTGCGGCAGGGGATCGCCCGCGACACGCGGTCGCCGCGCCTCGATCCGCCCCCGGGGCGCGGGTCCGCGACCGCGACGCGCGCTCGCGGAGGGAGCAGGAGGGAGGGCGGTGCGGGCGGCTCCGCCATCACGAGGTCGCGCGGGCCGCGCCCGGCCTCCGGGCCCATATCGTTCCCGCCGCGGCGGTGTCCGCCGGCATCGCATGGCCGGGACCGGCCGCCGGCGCTCCTGCGCCCGGCCGTGCGCGGCGCTACGCTTTGGCGCGATGGTCGGGGCGAGGTCGCCGATGGGCGGGCGGATCATCGAGGCCGCGCGGGCGCGGGCGCCTCGGGCGGACGAAGGCATGGCGGGGCGGACGCAGGGCGCGGCGCTCCCGGCGCTGCTCCTTGTCCTGGCGGGGGCGCTCGCGGCCTCGCCCGTCGATCCCGCGCCGAGCGCCTCCTCCGCCGATCCCCGCGCGGGGGCGGCGGCCCGCGCGGATCCTCCGCCAGGGCCGGCGATCGCCGCCGCGCCGGCGAAGCGCGGTGCGAGTGCGAGCCCGACCGCGGCCGCGTCTTCCGCCGCGACGCCGGAGCCGTCGTCCCGCAGCCGGGGCGAGGGGCTCAGGCTCCTCCTCGGCGCGCGCTTCCGCACGCTCGATCCGGAGCGGCCGCTGGCGGAGGCGCTGGCCGTGGGGGCGGACGGGCGGATCGTGGCGCTGGGGGAGGAGGAGACGCTGGCGGCGCGCTTCCCGGCGGCGCGGCGGATCGATCTCGGCGGCGGGGTGGCGCTGCCGGGGCTGGTCGATGCCCACGGGCACCTGCTCGGCCTAGGGCTCGCGCGGCTCAGGGTCGATCTCTCGGGGGCGCGCAGCGTGGCCGAGGTCCTCGAGCGGCTCCGCGCCTCCGCCGAGGGGCTGCCGGAGGGCGCCTGGCTGATCGGCCGGGGCTGGGACCAGACGCGCTGGGAGCCGCCGGAGTTTCCGACCGCGGCGATGCTCGACGCGCTGTTCCCGACGCGCCCGGTGTGGCTCGTGCGGGTGGACGGTCACGCGGCCTGGGCCAACTCGGCGGCGCTCGCCCACGCGGTGCGCGAGCTCGCGGGCGACTGGCAGCCGGAGGGCGGGCGGATTCTCCGCGACGGGGCGGGCCGGCCGACCGGGGTGCTGATCGACGCGGCGATGGCCCTGGTGCGGGTGCCCCCGCCGGACCGGGCGACGCGGGCCGAGGCGCTCGCGCGCGCGGTGCGGTCCGCCGCGGCGGCGGGGCTCACCGGCGTGCACGACGCCGGGATGGACCGCGAGAGC
The DNA here is from genome assembly GCA_033582715.1 of Lysobacterales bacterium. Taxonomy (GTDB): domain Bacteria; phylum Pseudomonadota; class Gammaproteobacteria; order Xanthomonadales; family BPKI01; genus BPKI01. The sequence goes on from JAVQZZ010000001.1 coordinate 843,708, forward strand.
CTCGAGCTGCTCGCGGCGCTCGCCGATCGCGGCGAGCTGCCGCTCAGGGTCCACGCCATGGCCGACGGCGAGGGGCCGACGCTTGAGTTGCTCTGCCGCGAGGGTCCCTATCGCCACCCCTCCGGGCGGCTGGCGATGCGCGCGGTGAAGCTCTATGCCGACGGCGCCCTCGGCAGCCGCGGCGCGGCGCTGCTCCGCGACTACGCCGACGAGCGCGGCCATCGCGGGCTGCTGGTGACGCCGGAGGAGCGGCTCCGGCGGGCGATCCGCCGCGCCCGGGACTGCGGTCTCCAGCCCGCGGTGCACGCGATCGGCGACCGCGCGAACCGTCTGGTCCTCGACCTCTACGCCCGGGAGCTCGCGCCGGAGGAGCGGCGGGCGCTGCGCCCGCGCATCGAGCACGCGCAGGTGGTGCACCCCCGCGACCTGCCGCGCTTTGCGGCCCTCGGCGTGATCGCCTCGATGCAGCCGATCCATGCCACCAGCGACATGCGCTGGGCGGAGCAGCGCCTCGGCGCGGCGCGGCTGCGCGGGGCCTATGCCTGGCGCAGCCTGCTCGCGGGCGGGGCGGTGCTGGCCTTCGGCTCGGACTTCCCGGTCGAGCCGGAGAGTCCGATCCTCGGCCTCCATGCCGCGCTCACCCGCACCGACCGCGAGGGCAGGCCGCCCGGCGGCTGGCTGCCCGAGGAGCGGCTCGGCCTCGCCGAGGCGATTGCCGCCTACACCCGCGGCGCGGCCTACGCGGCCTTCGCCGAGGGGGAACTCGGGCGGCTCGCCCCGGGCTTCCGCGCCGACCTCACCCTGCTCGAGGACGATCCCTTCGGCCTGCCGCCGGAGGCGCTGCCGGGGCTTCGGGTGCTCGGCACCCTTCTCGACGGCGAGCGGGCGGTGCCCTGAGGAGCCGCCGGCGTGCCTGCCATGCGGCCGCTGCTCACCGCCGAGATCCCCCCCGAGCTCGGGGGCGAGCGCTTCGACCGGGCGCTGGCGGAGCTCTTCCCGGAGTACTCGCGCAGCCGGCTCGCGGCCTGGATCCGCGCCGGCCGGGCGCGGCTCGAGGGCGAGACGGCGCGGCCAGCGGCGCGGGTGCTGGGCGGCGAGCGGGTGGAGCTCGAGCCGGAGGCGGAGCCGGACCGGCGGGTGCTGCCGGAGCCGATCCCGATCGAGCTGCTCCACCAGGACCCGGACCTGATCGTGCTGTGCAAGCCTGCCGGGCTCACCGTGCACCCGGGCGCGGGGCAGCCCGCGGGGACGCTGCAGAACGCGCTCCTCCACCACGACCCCGGGCTCGCGAGGCTGCCGCGCGCCGGGATCGTGCACCGCCTCGACAAGGACACGAGCGGCCTGCTCGCGGTGGCGCGCAGCCTCGAGGCGCATGCCGCGCTCACCCGCGCGCTCGCCGAGCGCCGCCTGCTGCGCGAGTACCTCGCCCTGGTGCAGGGGGTGCCGGTGGCAGGGGGCACGATCGCGGCCCCGATCGGCCGTCATCCGCGCGACCGGCTGCGGATGGCGGTGGTCGAGGGCGGGCGGCCGGCGGTGAGCCACTTCCGCGTGCTCGAGCGCTTCGCCGCGCACGCGCTGCTCGCGGTGCGCCTCGAGACCGGGCGCACCCACCAGATCCGGGTGCACCTCGCGCACGCGGGCTACCCGCTGGTGGGCGATCCCCTCTACGGCGGGCGGCCGCGGCTGCCGCGGGGCTGCGACGCCGACCTCGCCGCCGCCCTCGGCGGCTTCGCCCGCCAGGCGCTGCACGCGGCGCGGCTCGAGCTCGAGCATCCGCGAAGCGGCGAGCGGCTGCGCTTCGAGGCGCCGCCGCCCGCCGATCTCGCCGCGCTGCTGGCGCGGCTGCGCGCGCATGCGGCGGGTGAGGGCGCCGTCCGGGCGGCAGGGGCGGCGCGGAACCGCGAGGGCTGAGGGCGGCGGCGGGGAGAGGGGGTCGGTCGATGTCCGCGCGGCGCTCGCCGCAGGGGCGGGTGGGCCGGCCGGCGCCACCCGTCCCGGGCCGCGGCGTGGCGAGGCGTCACAAGCGTGCGAGCGTCACAAAAATTTGCTTGCGGAGCCGCGAACTCGGGGCGTATCGTGAATATGAGGATTCACTGATCTTCCGTCCCGAGGATCGGGCCGGGAGCGGACAACCGGGAATCCTCGTCCTTCCGGAGAACCCATCCATGACGCACCGCAAGTCCAAGCTCCTCGCGCGCGCACCGCGCTTTGTCCGGACCTTTGCCCTCGCCGCGGCGGTCGGGGCCGCCCTCGGCGGCGCCGAGCCGGCCCAGGCCCAGGTCGGGGTCCACGTGATCATCAACCTGCCGAGCATCGGGATCCTCTACTACCGGCAGCAGATCACGGTGAACATCCCGACCACGGCGCTCGCGCCGCTCTACTCGAACGCCACCGCCTGCCCGAACAACGCGGGCGTGGGGCCGAACACCGGCTGCCCGCAGGGCGCGGTGACGGTGCCTCCGGCCAGCGTGACCTACACGGCGCCGAACATCGTCGCCACCGTCGGGCTGCCGAGCCCGCTCAACCCGACGCCGGCCGTCCCCAACAACATCCCGCTGGTGCTGGACGACGTCTGGGCGGTGCGGGCGATCCACAACAACAACGTGACCGTGACCGCGGCGGTGAACGCGGCCGGCACGCCGCTGATCAACGGCGGCTCGAGCATCGGGATCGTGAGCGCCACCGCGACCCCGGGAAGCTTCCCGGCTCCCGGCATGGTGAATGCCCAGGTCGGCGACGTCACTCTGGGCCTCGATCTCACGTTCGCGATCACGCCCGGCAACCACAGCGATCCCGATCCGACCTACATCCTGACCCTGGCCCTGCCCTGAGCCGGGCAGGGTTCCGGCTCCGGGCGGCACGCCCGGGGAGGGTCCGGCGATGCGGGCGCTGTGGCTGGCGATCGGCGCCCTCGCCGCTCCGGCGGCGGGGGCGCTGGAGCTGCTCGATCCCTGGGGCGGGAGCGCGCCGCCCGGTGGTCGAGGCGGAGCCGCTTTCCCTCGCCGAGCTCGGCGGCGGGCGGGAGCGGGGGCTCGCCGCAGTGACCCTCGAGGCGCAGGCGGCGGGCGGGCGGATCGAGGCCCGGGGGCTCGGCTTCGAGCTGCCGCCGCTCCCGGCGGCGCTGCTCCGCGAGCTCCCGATCCGGCTCCGGCTGCGCGGGGAGGAGGGCTTCCCGCCGCGGCTTGCCGTCACCTGGTACGGCGAGGACGGGGAGCCGCACAGCCTCACCGTCGATGGCCGCCGCCAGCCGGGGGCGCCGGTGCGGGCCTGGGTCGAGGGCCCCTTCCCGGTGGCGCGCGACGAGCGCGGGGTGGTCTACGAGGGCCGGCTCCGGCTCGAGGTCCCGCTCGCCGCGCTCACCCGCCCGGGCCGCCTCGCAGGGCGACTCGAGATCCGCAGGGAGCCCTGAGGATGCTCGCGCCGCTTCCCCTGCTCCTCGCGCTCGCCGCCCCCGCGGGCGGCGAGGCCGCGCCGCCGCTTCCCGGGGCGGTGGCGATCAGCCCGCACAACCACTTCATCGCCCTCGACCGCGGGCCGCAGACCCACGCCTACCGGCTGGAGAACCTCGGCACCCTGCCGATCCGCCTCCGGGTGCGGGCGAGCGGCTTCCGGCTCCGGGAGGACTACACCATCGAGCTCGACGAGGCCGATCCCGGGCTCGCCGCGCACACGGTGTTCAACCCGGTCGAGTTCGCCCTCGCCCCTGGGAGTTCGCAGGCGGTGCGCTTCGCGGTGCGCCCGCCGGCCCTGCCGCCGCCGGGGGAGCACCGGCTGGCGATGGTCTTCGAGCAGATCCCGGAGCCGGGAGAGGCCCCGCCGCCCGCGGAGGGCACCGGGATCACGCTGCGCACCCAGGTGCGGATCGTGAGCGCGGTCTACGCCACGGTGGGCGAGCCGACACGGCGGGGCGCGCTCGAGGCGGTGCGGCTCGAGCCCGATCGGCTGCTCACCCGGATCGCCGCCACCGGCGAGGCGCACCTGAGGCCGCGCGGCACGGCGCGGATCGAGCCGCTCGCCGGCGGCGAGGCGCGGGAGCTCCCGCTGAGCGGCCTGCCGGTGCTGCCCGGCGAGCGGCGCTGGGTGCCCCATGCCTTTCCCGACTTCCGGCTCGAGCCTGGCCGGTACCGGGTGCGCCTCGAGGGTACACTCGGCGAGAGCCCGCTTGCGGCGAGCCTCGAAGTCTCGCTCGAGGCGGAGCCGGGGGCCGGGGACGGAAGGAGCCGGTGAACGGGTGGCTGCCGATCATGCTCGCCCTCACGCTCCCCCTTGCAACGACCGCCACCGGTGCGTGGGCGCGCGAGGCGGAGAGCGAGGACGCCTTCGCGGCGCTGCCCGCCTTCGCGAGCGGCGGCGGCCGTGCGGTGGCGGGGCACACCAGCGAACTCGCGGGCCTGGTGGTCAACGGCCGCGAGCTTCCCGAAGGCGTGGTGCTGGTGCGCGATGCCGAGGGCCTGCGCCACGCGCCGCTCGCCGCGGTGGCGCGGGCGCTCGGCCTCGAGCTGCGCGAGACGCCGCGCGGGCCCTGGCTCGCCACGCCGCTCGGCAGCGCCCGCTTCGAGGAGCCGGAGCTTCGGCGCTTCGGCGGCGAGCGCTACGTGGCGCTTCCCCTGCTCGCCGAGCGGCTCGCGGCGCGGGTCGCCTTCGAGGAAGCCGATTTCGCGCTGCGGATCGATCTCCCCTGGGATCCGAGCCCGCCGCCGGGAGCGAGTCCCGAGGCGCCGGTGCGCCCGGAGCGCCTTCCGGCCCGCGCCGCACTCACCGAGCTCCGCGGCGAGGCGGCGGTGGAGCGGGCCGGAGGGGAGCTGCGCGAGTCGCTGTTCGCCGCGGCCCGGGGCACGCTCGGCCCGGGCCGCTGGCATGCGCGACTCGAGCGCGACGCCCAGGGCGCCCGGCGGCTGCGCGACTGGCAGTGGCAGCAGCGCGCCGACGGGCGGGGACTGCTGCTCGGCCACCAGCTCCTCGGCGTCCATCCGCTGCTCGGCGGACTGGAACTCACCGGCGTGCAGGGGGCGTGGGTGGAGGGCGCGCCCGAGCTGCTCGCCCCCGCGGATCCCACGCGGCTGGTGGGCGATGCGGTCTATGCGGTCGAGAACCTGCGCGGGGAAGGACCGCCCGGGGGCATCGCCGAGCTTCGCATCGACGGGCGCACGGTGGCCAGGCTGCGCATCCCGCTCGACGGCCGCTTCGAGTTCCTCGACGTGCGGCTGCCGCCGGGCTACGTGCGGCTCGAGATCCTGCTCTATCCGCCCTTCGGCGACGGGGTGCCGGCGGCGGTGCTCGACCTGAGCGGCATGGCGAGCCCGGCGCTGCTCCCGGAGGGCGGCTTCCTGATCCACGGCGGGATCGGCGAGGAGGGCAACCCGCTCGACGGGCTGGCCGAGACCCGCGGTGCGGCGGGCTTCGCGCGCGCGCGCCGGGCCTTCGGCCCCGGACTGACGCTCGAGGGCGCGCTGCTCCACCGCTCCGGGCGGAGCGAGGGCGCGGTGGGGGCGGTCGGGAAGCTCGGCGCGCTCGGCGTCGGCTCGCTCTCCCTCGCCGCCGCCGACGGGGCCGCGGCCTGGCTCGCCACCCTCGAGGGCGAGCGCGGCAGCTGGTTCTGGCGGCTGTTCCTGCGCGAGGAGGAGGCCGGTTTCCGCGAGGGGCCGGGGTTCCCCGGCGACGCCCGCGACCACTATCTCGAGCTCGGGCTCCGCCGCCTGCCGCGCCTCGAGATCAGCCTGATCGGGCGCGAGCGGGCGGGTCTCGGCAACGACGCGCGCTTCCTGCGCCCGGCCCTCCGCTTCCAGCCGCGACCCGGGCTCGCCCTCGGGAGCCGTCCCGACTTCCTCGGCGAGTACGTGCACGATCTCGCCTGGCAGATCGATGCCCGAAGCCGCCTCTACGCCCGCCGCGACGCCTTCATCGACCAGCTCGGGCTCGAGCGGCGGCTCTCCGACTCCTGGTTCCTCGCGGCCAGCGCCCAGCGCGAGCGGCGGGGCGGAGCCGAGCGCCTCGCGCTGGTGGCGAGCTACCAGGATCCGGGCGACGTCTTCGGCTGGTATGCCGACCTCGGGCTGCTCGCGGGCCGGAGCCAAAGCGGCTGGCTGTTCCGGGCGGGGCGCGAGCTGCTCCCGGGGCTGCGCCTCCGCGCGGAGGCGCTCTCCGATCCCTTCTACGCCCCCACCGCGGGGGATCCGGGCGAGCGCTACCTCCTCGCCCTGGCCTGGGACCTGGGCCGCGCGCCGGGGGGCTTCACCCGCGCGGGACTCGGGCTCGGCGGGCGGGGGGCGGTGGCGGCGCGGATCGTGGTGCCCGAGGGCTTCCCTCCGCCCGAGGGCGTGGGGCTCCGGGTCGGCGGACAGCTTCGCGGGCGCAGCGACGCGGCCGGCCGGGTCCGGATCCCGGACCTGGCGCCCGGCGTGCACCGCGTCGAGCTCGACGAGGAGGGGCTGCCGCTCGAGCTCTCCGCCGTGGACCGCGGCTTCTGGGTCGAGGTCGCGGACGGGGCGGTGACGGAGGTCGAGTTCCGCACCGCGCTCAGGCTCGGGGTGGTGGGCTCGGTGTCGGGCGCGGCGGCGGCCGGGCGGGTGCGGATCCGCGACGCGGAGGGGCCGGTCCGGGCGGAGGCGGAGCTCGGGCCGGACGGGGTCTTCCGCGTCGACGGTCTCCCTCCCGGTCGCTACCGCCTCGAGTGGCTCGACGCCTCGGGGAGGCTGCGCGCGGCGCGCGATCTGGAGCTTCGGGACCGGTATCTCACAGGCATCGAGCTTCGCGCCGGGGAAGGTCTGGACGACCCCGGCGCGGGGCGAGGAGAGTCGCGATGAGCGTGATCATTCTCGACCGGCGGGCGAGGCGGGCGGGTCTCCGCGTGCGGGTGCTCGCCGCGCTGCTGGCGGCGACGGCCCCTCCGGGCCTTCCCGCCCAGGTGATTCCGAACGGCGGCTTCGAGTCCGGGCTCGCCGGCTGGACCGTGGGCGGCACCGGCAGGGTGGCGGCGATCCAGGGCAGCGACATCACCGGCGGCAGCTTCTCCGCCTTCCAGGGCAGCTTCTTCGCCGCGCTCTCCACCGGCCCGGGGAACGCGGGCGGCGGGGCGGTCCGGATCGACGGGAACACGACCGACGAGTTCGACGCCGCCACCCTCGCGGTCACCGTGAACATCCCCTTCCGCCCGGCGGTGCTGGCCTTCGAGTGGAGCTTCGCCTCGAGCGAGCAGGACCAGGCGGCGCAGTACGACGACCTCTTCGACGTGATGATCTACCAGGGGACGCCACCGACCGACCCGACGACCACGGGCCGGGTCTTTTCCGGCTCCTCGCCGCGGAACAGCGGCACCAGCATCTCCAACTTCCCCGACACCCACATCCTCGGCACCACGGTGGTCAACTGGTCGATCACCGGCGCGGGCAGCGCGCCGATCACGGGCACCCAGCTCCGCTTCGGGATCCCTGCCCTGGCGTCACGCCTGCGTGCCGATCCCCCTGCCGGACACTGCGCCGCCCTTCACCCGCACCATCCGCTTCCGGGTCGCGGACCAGGGCGACAACGCCTTCGATTCGGCGCTGTTCCTCGACCGGGTGGAGATCCGCGCCGCCTGCGACGCCACGCCCCTGTCGCGGGTGACCCAGATCACCCAGACCGCGGGCGGGCAGGTCGCGGCCAAGGACGGGGGGCTGATCCTGCGCACGATCACCCAGACCCGGGCCGCGGTCGATCCGAGCGGGACGGTGCGGGCGGTGGCCTCGAACGCCAACCTCGACGGAACCAACCCGAACCTCGTGGCCCAGGTCTTCGTGCGCGTCGGGCTCGGCGGCTGGCAGCGGGTGACGCCGCTGCCGATGCTCCTCGACGGGTCGATCCAGGGGCTCGCCTTCTCGGGCGAGGTCAGCGGGGTGCCGGGTCGCTACCTCGCGATCGCGGCCCAGGTCGGCCCCACCGACAACACCGAGATCTACCGCTGGGACCGGGTCACCAACACCCTGACCACGATCACGGCGACGAGCGGCTGCCAGAACCGCAACCCGGCGATCAACCGCGGCGGCGACGTGATCGCCTTCGACAGCGACTGCACCGCGCTCGGGGTGGCCGCGGGCCACCGGCACGTGCTGGTGTGGGCGGGCGGTGCCACGAACGATCACGACCAACATCGTCACCGCGGGCACAGCCCCCGTCGGCGGCCTGCACCGCCCGCAATCCGTGGCTCAACCATCACGCCGACAGCGGCGGGCGCGACGGCCGCTACGTGGTCTACGAGGCGAACTGCAACCACGGGGGCGGTAACGCGGACGGAAACTTCGAGATCTTCCGCTTCAACCGCGCCACCAACGTCCGCCGCCAGATCACCAGCAGCACGAATCCGGTGACCAACTTCAGCCCGCAGATCGACCGCGACGACAACGGACGGAACGTGTACTTCCTCTCCAACGGCAACTACGCGGGGACCAATGCGGCCGGAGCGGTGCAGCTGTTCCGCTTCCAATGCGACAACGATGCGAACTGCCCGTCGTTCTCCGGCGGCGTGAACGGCTTCTTCCAGTGGACGCAGCTCAACCCCGCAGCGCACCTGCTCTACGGCTTCCGGGTGCCCTTCGAGCCGGCGGCAGGCAGCACCGCGACCGTGACCCGCTTCGCCTTCGAGCGCATCGAGCTGGCAAGCGGCATCACCCAGGTCGGCTACCAGGCGGGCACCTCGAGCGCGGCGGAGCAGATCCTCGCCCTGCAGAACGGCGTGCTCGCGCTCGGAGCGGGCTTCGACGCCGGCGTGCCGGTGGTGCAGTTCATCACCGCGGGCGACCTGATCAACCAGAATGCCGATCTCAACAACGAGCTCTACTCGGTGCGCGTGGAGTGACCGCCATGATCCCGGCCAGCCTGACCAGCCTGCTGCTGCTCCCCCTGGCGCTCGCCGGGGGACGGACCCCTCCCGCCGGCGCCGACGCCTACGGCTACCAGCTGCTCGAGGACCCGCACCCCCTCTGCCCGGTGCAGTGGATCGACCTCAGCGCGGCCCCGCCCCTCGTCTTCACGCCCGCGGGCAGCCACCCGGCGGGGGACGACGGGGGGGCCCAGGTGACGCTCAGCCAGCCCTTCCGGTTCTACGACCTCCTGCACTCGGCGCTCACCGTGTCGAGCAACGGCTACCTCGCCTTCGCCCCGGCGGGCTTCCCCGCGGACGACGGCGGACACTGGCGCGCCGACTGTCCGCTGCCGGCGATCCCGGACAACGCGGCGGCCGCCTTCGGGCGCATCTATGCGCTCGGCGGCGATCTCGAGGCGGGCAGCGGGGTCGCGCGCGCCCAGTTCTTCGCGAGCTGCCCGCGGCCGCCCTCCTACGGCAGCGACACCTGCACCGTGATCGAGTGGAGCGGATGGAGCCGGCGCGGCGTCGGGCCGGCGCTGAACGCGCAGGTCGTGCTCTACCACGGCCGCCGGGAGATCGTCGTGCAGTACGGAACGCTGACGCCGGCCGCGGCGGCGGGCCTCACGGTGGGGATCCAGAGCCAAGGCGCCGACAGCGCCCTGACCGTCGGCTGCGGCAGCGGCTTCGCGCCCGCGAGCGGGCGCGCCCACTGCTTCTTCCATCCGCAGTTCCCGGCCGGGCTGCCCCCGCCCCCGAATCCGGACCTGATCTTCGCCGACGGCTTCGAGGCCTGGCCCTGAGTGGCGCTGCGTGAGGAGCGCGCGCTCACGGACGAGCCACTCCCCTTCGCCTCGGGGGCGGGCCGACTCCTGCCTGGGGCGCTGGGCCGCCGCCGTCCGGTAGCGCGGGGATCGAACGGGAAACGAGCCGATGTTGCGCCGCAGATTGTGCCCGTGGAAACTTCAGCTTATTCTGATATAAGTCATCCTTCGATGATGCGGCGATGTCTGTGCGCCTCCCTGCCAAGCCCTCGACGTTCTTCCCGTCTCGCCGGCAGTTTCTGAGGCTGCTCGGCGGGAGCCTCGCCTGGTGGGCCGCCGCTCCGTTCTCAGGAGCAGCGGCGGCGAGCGCGCCTCTTCGGACCACGGCGCGGATCGTGATCGCCGGGGCGGGTGCGGCCGGCATCGCCCTCGCCAACCGCCTGAGCCGTGCGCTCGAGGGGGCCTCGATCACGATCGTCGATGCCCGCGAGCGGCATTTGTACCAGCCGGGTCTCACGTTGGTTGCGAATGGCTATTGGAGTCCGGAGCGGGTGATCGATCGCAATGAGCGCTTTCTTCCCGCGACCGTGCGGTGGGTGAAGGCGGCGGTCGCTGAGTTTGACCCGGATGCGAACCGCATCGTCACCGATCGAGGCGAGGCCATTCCCTACGATTTCCTGTGCGTCGCGACGGGGCTCAAGGTGGATTACGGCTCGATCCAGGGCATGGCGCCAGAGCGGATCGGCCGAGACGGGATCGGTTGCGTCTACGACACCCCCGAGCACGCGACAAGGACCTGGGAGGCGATTCGGGTCGCGGTGGAGAAGGGAGGCCGGCTGATCTTCACCCGTCCCCCCGGCGGCATCAAGTGCGCCGGGGCGCCGCTCAAGATGACGATGCTGGTCGAGGACCGGATGCGCCGCGAGGGCAGCCGCGACCGCGCCAGCTTCCACTACGCGGTGGCGGGAAAGGCGTTGTTCTCACAACCGAACATCAATGAGTTCCTGAAGAAGCACTTCCCCGAGCGTGGGATCGAGGTCCACTGGGAGCATCGCCTCATCGCGATCGATCCCGTTCAGAAGGTGGCCCGGTTCGCGACCCCGAGCGGGGAGGTGGAGATGGCCTACGACTTCCTCCACGTAGTGCCGAAGATGCGCGCCCCCGATGCTTTGGCGAACAGCCCCCTCGCCTGGCAGAGTGGCGAGTTCGCGGACGACGGCCGCTGGCTGGAGGTGGACCGGCACACGCTCCGCCATCCGCGCTACCCGAACGTCTTCGGCGCGGGGGATTGCGTCGGCACGCCGATCGGCAAGACGGCGGCGACGGTGAAGGCGCATGTGCCGGTGGTGGTCGAGAACTTGCTCGCCGCGATCGCCGATCGCGAACAGCCGGCCCGCTTCGGTGGCTATACCTCCTGTCCGCTTTTGGTCGGACGAGGCCGCGCCATCCTGGTCGAGTTCGACTACGAGCTCAAGATGGTGCCCTCCTTCTCCTTCATCAGCCCCTACGAGATCCACTGGGTGCCGTGGGTCATGAAGGAGCGGCTGCTCCACGGAGCGTACGACGCCATGCTGCGCGGGCGCGCGTGAGGGGCCGGCCATGAACATGCCCTGGAGCTCGCTCCTCGCCATCCTGCTCGAAAATCTCCGTCCCCTCGCCTGGCCGTTCGCAGGACTCCTCGTACTCGAGGTCGCGATCCTTCTTCGCCTGTGGACTGCCCCCCGTCCATTGCCAATCATCCGCGGCATCGCGCCCGCGGCGGTGGTCGGCCTGCTCGTCGCCCTGGCCGTCTTCCTCTTGACTCCGGGCTTCACCCAGGCGGACTTCTCGGCCCTTTCTGGATGGCTCGATTGGGGTTCCCTCACCCTGCTGGCCTTCGGCTCGGGCCTGCTTGCGATGCTCTACGCTTGGCCTTGGGCGGTCTGGTGGAGGCTGCGCGGCACCTGAGCGGAGGCGGAGCGGAGGCACCGCCCTGAGCGGGCTGCCCTCGGCCATCGGCCCCGGAGAGCCGCTTGCGCCCCGGGTTCGCGCCCTTGCGGTCACCCGGGCCGCGCCAGGCTTCTCGCAGGGGGCCTTTGCCCGGTGCAACCTAGGGATGGGGGTGGGGGATGACCCAGCCGCCGTCGAGGCCAACCGGCGCGAGCTCGAGCAGGTCTTCGGTCTCCCGACGGCACCATGCTGGCTTCGCCAAGTGCATGGCTGCGGCGTGATCGCCTGGGACCATCCGGAGGCCCCGGCGCCGGGAAGCGAGCCGGAGGCCGATGCGGCCTGGACCGCTCGTCCGGGCGTGGTGCTGGCGATCCTCTCGGCGGACTGCGTGCCGGTGCTGCTCGCCGAGCGGGGCGGCGATCTGGTGGCCGCGGCCCATGCCGGCTGGCGGGGCCTCGCCTGCGGGGTGCTCGAGGCGCTGGTCGCCGCGCTGCCGGTGCCGCCCGCCGCGCTGGTCGCCTGGATCGGCCCCGCGATCTCGGCCGAAGGCTACGAGGTCGGGCCGGAGGTGCGGGAAGCCCTGTGCGCGCGCGAGCCCCGGCTCGGCGTGGCCTTCCGCGCCAACGCGCGCGGGCGCTTCCAGCTCGACCTCGCCCTCGCCGCCGAGACCGCACTGCGGGCCGCCGGCGTGGGGGCCGTGCGGCACTCGCGACGCTTCACCGATCGCGAGCCGGAGCTGTTCTACTCCCACCGCCGGGACGGGCCGCGCACCGGGAGGATCGCGAGCCTCGTCTGGATCGAGACCGGTGCCCGCTGAGCACGGCGAGGGAGGACGCCGGCCCCGATCGGCACCCGGAGTCTGCGGGAAGCCGCCGGCATCGCGGGCGGGCGACGGGGGTCGGCCCGGGAGCGGGGCGCCATGGCCCGTCGGGAGCGTTTGCGCCTCGGGATTCGGCGGGGGCGAAAGGTGGCGGATGGGGAGGAGACGGCGCCTCAACGTGGCCGGCGACAGCGCGTCGTCGCCGACGATCGGCGGACCGGCTTCGCGCCTGGGTGGCGCGCGCGGAGGCGGTGATCATCCCAGCCGCCGCCCCGCTCCCGCAGGCGGCGAGGACTCGGCGCCGGAGGGCCTCCGACCCGCACGGGCTCGCCGCCGCGAGCTCGCGGCACGACCTCGCCGAGCGGGGTCACGAAGGCTGGTGCCCAGGAGAGGACTCGAACCTCCACGCCTCGCGGCACTAGAACCTGAATCTAGCGCGTCTACCAATTCCGCCACCTGGGCACGGCGCGGACGCGAGCCTGCGATTCTCGGCCGCCGTTCCGGCGAAGTCAATGCAGCGGCTCGCCTGCCATGGAGGCTCGCCAGGGGCCGCGCGGGCGGGTCGCGAGGCTGCGCCGGATCGCCCACGGTCGGCCGCGCGCGAGGCGCGGGGCCGGGGCGGCATCGCCTTCCGGTCGGGCCTCCTCGCGGAGCCGGAGAAGGGGAAGCCCGGCCGAGGCCGGGCTTCCCGACGGGGCGAGGACGGATCGCTCAGAAGGTCACGCGCAGACCCACCCCGTAGCTGGTGGCGTCGTCCCCGAGCTGGAGATTGAGGGTCGCGCCGAGGGCCTCGTTGAAGCGGAGGTGGAGTCGGCCGAAGCCGTAGAAGTCACCGGAGCCGCCCTCGGGGTCGGTGTAGCCGACACCGAACCAGCCCTCGAAGCTCTCGCCGAAGGCGGTGCGCACGCCGCCGTCGACGTTCCAGAAGTCGAGGCCCTCGCTGTCGCCGTAGTCGGCCGCGAGCACGAAGTCGGTGCTGTCGCCGATGGCGAGGTTGACCCCGGCACCGATGCTCCAACCGTCGGGATTGCTTCCGGGGGCGTCGAGCTGCTCGTAGCGGGCGCGCAGGAAGAAGTTCTCGGTGACACCGAGCGAGCCCTCGAGGCCCCAGGTGTCGCTGCTGCCGGCGCCCTCGGGGTCGATGCGGCCGAGGCCGATCTCGAGAAAGTTGTAGGACAGCTCGGAGGCCTGGGCCGCGGGCAGGGCGGCGAGCAGGGCCAGGGCCAGGACGCTGCGCTTCAGCATGTTCGTCTCCTTCGTTCCGTTGGGTGGTCTGCTGGGCGCACCTCGCGGTGCGCGGCGCGGATTCTAGGGGCCCTTCGCGTCGCGTCGGCGACCGGGGAAGGCCTCCGCCGCCGGCGCGGAGGGGCGGCGTTCAGGAATGAGGCGCGGGCGTTCAGGCTCCGGTAGGATGCCGCGACCATGTCCGGCGAAGCGCCCCAGCTCCCGCCTCAAGTGCCCGGTCGGGCCGCGATCCTCGCCTTCCTCGACCGGGCCGCGCGCCCGCTCAAGCTCGAGGAGCTCGCCGCGGGGCTCGGCGTCGCCGCGCCCGCGGCGCGGGAGATCCTCGGGCGGCGCCTCGAGGCGATGGTCCGCGACGGCCAGCTCCACCGCAACCGCCGCGGCGGCTACGCGCCCACCCGCAAGCTCGACATCCTCACCGGCGTCGTGCTCGGGCATCCCGACGGCTTCGCCTTCGTCCGCCCCGACCGCGGCGGCGACGACGTCTTCCTCCCGCCCTCGCAGGCGCGCCTCGTGATGCACGGCGACCGCGTGGCGGTGTGCATCGCCGGGGTCGACCCGCGCGGCCGGCCGGAGGGCATGGTCACGGAGGTGCTCGAGCGCCGCCCGCCGCGGCTGCTCGGGCGCTACGAGGAGCGGCGCGGCGTCGGGGTGGTGGTCCCCGACGACCGCCGGCTGCCGGGCGAGGTGCTGATCCCGCCGGACGCGAGCCGCGGCGCGCGCCCCGGCGAGCTCGTCGTCTGCCTGATCCGCGAGCCGCCCACCCCCTGGGTGCCGGCGATCGGCGAGGTCCAGGCGGTGCTCGGGCCGAGGCTCACGCCGAGCCTCGCGGTCGAGGCCGCGATCCACAACCACGGGCTGCGCCACGAGTGGCCGCCCGAAGTGCTGGCCGAGCTCGCGGCCGTCCCCCATGAGGTCGGGGAGGAGGACCGCGCCGGGCGCGAGGACCTGCGGGGACTCGATCTCGTCACCATCGACGGCGAGGACGCCAAGGACTTCGACGACGCGATCCTGGTCACCCGGCGCCGCGACGGCGGCTTCCGGCTGCTGGTGGCGATCGCCGACGTCTCGCGCTACGTGCGGCCGGGGAGCGCGATCGACGAGGAGGCGCGCCGGCGCGGCACCTCGGTCTACTTCCCGGGCTTCGTGGTGCCGATGCTGCCCGAGCCGCTGTCCAACGGCATCTGCTCGCTCAACCCGGAGGTCGACCGGCTCTGCTTCGCCTGCGAGATCGCCTTCGACGCCGAGGGCGCGGCGCGCCGCTCGCGCTTCTTCCGCGGCGTCATGCGCTCGCGGGCGCGCCTCAGCTACACGCAGGTGTGGGCGGCGATCGGCCAGGGTGAGCCGGGGGCGCGGCGCGCGCTGGGACCGGCGCTGCTGGCGCGGCTTGAGGACGCCTTCGCGCTCTATCGCCTGCTCGCCGAGCGCCGCCATGCCCGCGGCGCGCTCGACTTCGAGTCCCGCGAGATGCGCTTCCGGCTCGATCCCGGCGGCAGGGTGGAGGCGCTCGGCTGGGAGGAGCGCAACGACGCCCACCGGCTGATCGAGGAGTGCATGATCGCGGCCAACGTCGAGGCTGCCCGCTTCCTCGCCCGCCGACGGGTGCCCGCCCCCTACCGGGTCCACGACCGGCCGCCGGCCGCGAAGTACGAGGCGCTGCTCGAGTTCCTGCGCGAGTTCCACCTGCGGCTGCCGGCGCGCGAGCGTCTCGAGCCGGCCCAGCTCGCCCGCCTGCTCGAGCGCGCGCGGCGGATGCCGCCGCTCGAGGCGCGGTTGATCGAGACCGTGGTCCTGCGCGCCCAGGCGCTCGCCGTCTACCAGACCGAGAACATTGGGCACTTCGGCCTGGCGCTGCCCGCCTACGCCCACTTCACCTCGCCGATCCGGCGCTACCCGGACCTGATGCTGCACCGCCAACTCGCCTTCGCGCTCGCCGGCGCGAAGGGCGAGCCGCCCCACCCGGAGGAGGCCCTCGCCCGTCTCGCCGCCCACTGCTCGCGCCAGGAGCGGATCGCGGAGGAGGCCGAGCGCGAGGTGGACGAGCGCTATCGCGTGGCCTGGCTCAGCGAGCGGGTGGGCGAGGTCTTTGCCGGCGTGGTGAGCGGGGTGGCGAGCTTCGGGCTGTTCGTCGAGCTCGCCGACACCGGCGTCTCGGGGCTGGTCCACGTCACCCAGCTTCCTGCCGACTTCTACCGCTTCGACCCGGTGCGCCACACCCTGACCGGCGCGCGCTCGGGGCGGGTGTTCCGCCTCGGCGAGGAGGTCACCGTGCAGGTGCTGCGGGCGAGCCTCGAGGAGCGCAAGATCGACCTGCGCCTCGTCGAGGAGCGGCCGGCGAGGCGAAGGACGGAACGGAAGGCGGCGCGGCGGTGAGCGAGACGTGGCTGCTCGGGATCCAGGCCGTGCGCGCGCGGCTGAAGCGCGAGCGGCCGGGGGTGCGCGAGCTGCTGATCCAGGCCGGCAGCCGCAACCGGCGCCTCGAGGAGCTCCGGGCGGAGGCCGCGCGCCACGGCGTGCCGGTGCGGGAGGTGCCCGCCGCGACGCTTGAGCGGATCGCCGAGGGGCTGCGCCACCAGGGCGTCGCCGCCCGCGCCGCGGCGGAGCCGGAGCAGGACGAGCACGCCCTGCCCGGGCTGCTCGCGCGAGCCGGCGAGCAGGCGCTGCTGCTCGTCCTCGACGGCGTGCAGGATCCGCACAACCTCGGCGCCTGCCTGCGCAGCGCCGAGGCCGCGGGCTGCCTCGCGGCGATCCTGCCCCGCGACGGCTCGGCCCCGCTCTCGCCGGTCGCGCGGCGCGCGGCCGCCGGGGCCGCGGAGCACCTGCCGATCCTTCGGGTCACCAACCTCGCCCGCGCCCTGCGCGCCCTGCGCGAGGGCGGCTTCTTCCTGGTCGGGCTCGACGACGAGGCGCCCGCCGTCCTGCACGGGCTCGATCTCCGCGGCCGGATCGCGCTCGTGCTGGGCGGGGAGGCCGAGGGGTTGCGGCGGCTCACCCGCGAGCACTGCGACTTCCTCGCCCGCCTGCCGATGCTCGGCCGGGTCGAGAGCCTCAACGTCTCCGTGGCGGCGGGTGTGGCGCTCTACGAGGCGCTCCGCCAGCAGGGGCGGCTGGCCGGCTCCTGAGGGCGAGGGAGGGTCCTCGCGCGTGGGGGAGGACGATGACGGACGAGCTTGCGATCGAAGTGCTCCGGGGCGCGGCGATCCGCCCCTGGCTGAATGAGGTGGCGCGGCTGCGGATCGCGGTGTTCCGCGAGTGGCCCTACCTCTACGACGGCGACGAGGGCTACGAGGCGCGCTATCTCGAGGCCTACGCGCGAAGCGACGACGGGGTGCTGGTGCTGGTCCGGGCCGGCGGCCGCGTGGTCGGCGCCTCGACCGGCCTGCCGCTCGAGGATGAGACCGAGCCCTTCCAGGCCCCCTTCCGCGCCGCCGGCATCCCGCCCGGCTCGGTGTTCTACTGCGGCGAGTCGGTGCTCGATCCGCGCTACCGCGGGCGCGGGATCTATCGCCAGCTGTTCGCGGCCCGCGAGGCGCATGCCCGCGCCCTCGGCCGGTTCGAGTGGATCGCCTTCGCCGCGGTCGAGCGCGATCCCGAGGACCCGCGGCGCCCGCCCGATCACCGGCCGCTCGAGCCCTTCTGGCGCCGGCTCGGCTACGAGAAGCGTCCGGAGCTTCGGATGCGGCTCGGGTGGAAGGAGGTTTCTCGACCTGGAGAGCAGGAGAACACGCTCGCCTTCTGGCTGCGCCGCCTGTAGGCCCGCAGCGCTCAGGCGACGAGCAGGGTGGCGGCGAGGCCCAGGCCGAGGCCGAGCGCGGCGCCGGCGAGCACGTCGCTCGGGTAGTGGAGGCCGAGCAGGGGGCGCGAGAGCGCGGTGAGCAGGGCGAAGGGGATCAGCCACCAGGCGAGCGCGGGCACGAGGGCGGCGGCGATCGCCGCGAAGGCGACCGCGTGCATGGTGTGGCCGGAGGGGAAGCTGTGCTCGTCGAGCGGGGCGGTGAGGGCCACGATCCCGGGGCAGGCGGCGCAGGGCCGCGGGCGGCGCGTGCGGCGCTTGAGGGCGCGATAGAGCAGCAGCCCGGCGAGGCCGCTCGAAGCCATCGCGAGCGCGGCGCGGAGCTCGCCGGCGAGGGCGAGCCCGAGGATCAGCGCGTACCACAGCGGGCCGTCGCCGAGGCGGCTCACGGCGACGAGCAGGGTCCGCCACAGCGGCGCGCGGGCGAGCGCGTTCATCCGCCGCGCCAGCGACAGGTCCCGCTCCTGCCAGCGAGCGAGCGCGCTCATGCCGCCTCCCGATGCGCGAGGCCGGCGAGCAGCGCGGCGAAGTCCCGGGCCACGCGGCCGAGGTCCAGGCGCTCGGCGGCGCGGCGCGCGGCGAAGGCCATCTGCTGGCGGAGCCCGTCGTCCCCGGCGAGGCGCAGGGCGGCCGCGACGAAGCCCTCCTCGTCGCCGCAGGGCACGCGCAGGCCGGTGCCCGGCTCGAGGTGCTGGCGGGCCGCGCCGTAGTCGAACGCGACCGTGGCCACGCCGGAGGCCATGGCCTCGAGCACCACGTTGCCGAAGGTCTCGGTGAGACTCGGGAACAGGAACAGGTCGGCGCTCGCCACGTGACGCGCGAGCTCCTCCCCCCGGCGCATCCCGACGAAGCGGAAATCGGGGTTGGCCGCGGCCAGGGCGGCGCGCGCCGGCCCGTCGCCCACCCAGAGATAGCGCGCCTCGGGGCGGAGGGTCTGGAGGGCGCGGAAGCCGCGCACGGCGAGCTCGAGGTTCTTCTCCGGCGCGATCCGGCCGAGGTAGAGCACGAGCAGCCCGCGCTCGCCGACGCC
Organism: Lysobacterales bacterium; assembly: GCA_033582715.1. Taxonomy (GTDB): domain Bacteria; phylum Pseudomonadota; class Gammaproteobacteria; order Xanthomonadales; family BPKI01; genus BPKI01. The sequence continues at coordinate 862,122 of JAVQZZ010000001.1, forward strand.
GAGCTCGGCGCGCAGCGCCGGGTCGCGCCGCTCAGGATGGAACAGTCGCGCGTCGACGCCCCGGCTGAGCAGCCGCGGAGCGGCGTAGCGGCGGCCGGCGAGCTCCTCGCGCAGCTCCTCGGTGGGCACCAGGGTCGCCTGGGCGCGGTTGTGGAAGCGCCGGAGCCAGCGCTCGGCGAGCGGGGAGAGGAGGCCCAGCCGGTAGTGGCGCATGAACTCCGGGAAGCGCGTGTGGTAGCCGGTCGCCACCGGAATCCCCAGCCGTCGCGCGGCGCGCAGCGCCGACCAGCCGAGCGGCCCCTCGGTGGCGATGTAGATCGCCTCCGGGCGCTCCCGGCGCCAGCGCGCGAGCAGCCGGCGGCGGATCGGCAGCCCGAAGCGGAGCTCGCGGTAGCGCGGCAGCGGCAGGCTCGGGGCGAGCAGGAGATCGGGCGTCTCGCCGTCGCTCTCCTCGGGGCGCCGCGGGCGCACCAGCTCCACCCGGTGGCCGAGCGCGCGCAGTCCCTCGGCGAGGTGCTGCACGGTGAGGGCGACGCCGTTGATCTCGGGCGGGTAGGTCTCGGTGACCAGCGCGACGTGCATCGGCGGTCCGGGCGGGGACCGGGGGCACGATGCGACGCCGCGGTGACCGGGGCTTGACGCTCCCGGGACGATTCGATGACGGCGCCTCAGTCCCCGCCGATCTCGAGCCGGATGCCGAGGGCGGCGAGCTCCTCCCGCTCGATGGCGAGGTCGGCGCGGGTGAGGCTGCGGCCGGCGAGCCAGCCCTTCGGAAAGGCGAGCCGGATGCGGTCGGAATCCACCCTGAGTTCGAGCGGCGGCAGCGGCTCGTCCTGGCGCGTGCGGCAGAGGAGCACGGCGAGCCTGAGCAGCACGATCAGGCGGCGCGCCGTCGCGGCGAGGCGCTCGGGCAGGCTGCCGATCAGGGCGACCGGGATGGCGCGGCGGTGGGACCGCACCAGGATCGCGAGCAGCCGCTGCTCCTCGCGGCTGAAGCCGGGAAGGTCGGCGTTCTCGAGCACGTAGGCGCCGTGGACCTGGTGCTGGCTGTGGGCGATGGCGAGCCCGAGCTCGTGCAGTCGCGCCGCCCAGTCCAGCCACTCGCCGTGCTCCTCCTCGAGCTGCCAGCGGCCGCGCGCGGCGGCGAACAGGCTTCGCGCGGCCCGCCGCACCCGCTCGGCCTGGGCCGGGTCGATGCCGAAGCGCTGAGCCAGGGCCTCGACCGTCGCGGCGCGGGGGTCGGCGTGGGCCAGGCGGCCGACGAGGTCGAGCAGGATGCCCTCGCGCATGGCGCTCTGGCTCACCTCCATGCGCTCGATGCCGAGCGCCTCGAAGGCCGCCGCGAGCACGGCGAGCCCGCCGAGGATCACCGGCCTGCGGTCTTCGGCGAGGCCGCGCAGCCTGAGCTCCTCGACGCGGTCGTGGCGCAGCACGCGCTCGATCAGCTCCTCGAGACGCTCGCGGTCGATGCCGTCGGCGCGGGAATCGCGGGCGGCGATCATCTCCGCCGCCGCCTTGACCGTGCCCGAGGAGCCGATCGCCCGCGTCCAGCCGAGCTGGCGGAAGTCGGCCGCGAACTGCTGCAGCACCAGCAGCAGCTCGATCTGCGCCTCGCGCCAGCGCCGGCGGCTGATCGCCCCGTCGGCGAAGAAGCGCCGGGTGGTGGCGATGCAGCCCATCTGCACGCTCTCCATGTGCTCCGGCTCGCGGCCCACGCCGATGATGAACTCGGTGGAGCCGCCGCCGACGTCGATCACCAGGCGGCGCTCGCGGCGGGCCGGCAGGTCGCGGGTCACGCCGAGGTAGATCAGACGCGCCTCCTCGCGCCCCGAGACGATCTCGATGGGGTGCCCGAGCGCGGTTTCGGCGGCGAGCAGGAAGGCGCGCGGGGCCTTGAGCTGGCGCGCGGCGTTGGTGGCCAGCGCGCGGACGTGGCGCGAGTCGAGGCCGCGCAGCCGCTGCCCGAAGCGGGCGAGGCAGGACAGCGCGCCGAGGCGGACCGCACCGTCGAGCCGGCCCTCGGCGTCCACTCCGGCGCCGAGCCGCACCGTCTCGCGCAGCCGGTCGACGATCTCGGCCCGCCCCCGGTGCCAGCGCGCCACCACCATGTGGAAGCTGTTGGAGCCGAGATCGACGGCGGCGAGCTCGGCGCCCTCGGGGATCGGCTCGCGCTCAGTCATTCGCGGCCCGCGCGAGCAGGGCCTCCTGGGCGGCGTGCGCCCCGGCGCCCTCGTCGAGCCGCCGGTAGCCGCCGTCGGGGCCGAGCAGCCAGGCCTGGCGCCGGTCGGCGAGGTAGTTGTCGAGGCACTCCTGCCGCACGCGCTCGGCGATCGCCGGCTCGAGCAGCGGGAAGCAGGTCTCGACGCGCCACAGCAGGTTCCGCTCCATCCAGTCCGCGCTCGAGGCGAACACCTCGGGCGCGCCGCCGTTGCCGAACCAGTAGACCCGGCTGTGCTCGAGGAAGCGGCCGACGATCGAGCGCACGCGGATGCGCTCCGAGAGCCCGGGGACGCCCGGCCGCAGACAGCAGGCGCCGCGCACGATCAGGTCGATCTCGACGCCGGCCTGCGAGGCCTCGTAGAGCTTGTCGATGATCCCGCGCTCGGTGAGGGCGTTGATCTTGGCGATCACGCGGCCGCCGCGTCCGGCGCGGGCGTGGGCGATCTCGCGGTCGATGCGGGAGAGCAGCGCCCCGTGCAGGGCGAAGGGCGCCTCGACCAGGCGCCTGAGCTCGAGGGCCGGGGCCAGCCCCGAGAGCTGGAGGAAGATGCGGTGCACGTCCTCGCCGATCTCGGGGTGCGCGGTCAGCAGCGAGAGGTCGGTATAGGCGCGCGCGGTGCCGGGATGGTAGTTGCCGGTGCCGAGGTGGACGTAGCGGCGGAGCTGCCCCTCCTCGCGCCGCACCACGAGCAGCATCTTGGCGTGGGTCTTGTAGCCCACGACCCCGTAGACCACCTGCACGCCGACCTCCTGCAGCCGGTTGGCGAGCTGGATGTTGGCCTCCTCGTCGAAGCGGGCGCGGAGCTCGACGACCGCGGTCACCTCCTTCCCCGCGCGCGCAGCCTCGATCAGGGCCTCGACGAAGGGCGAGTCGCGGCCGGTGCGGTAGAGCGTCTGCTTGATGGCGAGCACGTCGGGATCGCGCGCCGCCTGGCGGACCAGCTCGATCACCGGCTGGAAGCTGTCGAAGGGGTGGTGCAGCAGCCGGTCGCCGCCGCGGATCACCTCGAAGATGCTCTGCTCGCGCTCGAAGGCGGCGGGCAGTCGGGGGGCGAAGGGCGGATACTTGAGCTCGGGGCGGTCGAGCATGTCGTAGACCGCCACCACCCGGTTGAGGTTGACCGGCCCGGCGCAGGGGTAGACCGCATCGGCGTCGAGCTCGAAGTGGTGGGCGAGCTGGCGCACCAGCTCCTCGGGCATGCCCTCCGCGATCTCGAGCCGCACCGCCTGGGCGAAGCCGCGCATGGCGAGCTCGCCCTGGAGCGCACGGGCGAGGTTCTCCACCTCCTCCTCGTCGACCACCAGATCGGAGTTGCGGGTGACCCGGAACTGCCAGCAGCCCGCGACCTCCATGCCCGGAAAGAGCTCGGCGGCGAAGGCGGCGAGGACGCCGGAGAGGAAGACGAAGCTGTCGCCGTCGGGAGCCACCTCGCGCGGCAGGCGGATCACCCGCGGCAGCGCGCGCGGCGCGCGCAGGATCGCGAGCGGTGCGCGGCGCCCGAAGGCATCGTGACCGGAGAGCTGGATCGCGAGGTTGAGGCTCTTGTTGAGGATGCGCGGGAAGGGATGCGCCGGGTCGAGGCCGAGCGGGCTCAGCACGGGCTGGACCTGCTCCTCGAAGTAGCGGTGCAGCCAGCGGCGCTGCGCCGGCGTCCACTGGTCGCGGCGGAGGATGTGGATGCCCGCCGCGGCGAGCTCCGGGATCAGCTCCTCGTTCCATACCCGGTACTGGCGGTCCACCAGCGCCAGGGTGCGGGCGCGGATCGCGGCGAGCTTCTCGCCGACGTCGGGCACCTCGGAGGCGGGCGCGCGGGCGTAGGCGCGGCGCTGTAGCACCGCGGCCACCCGGATCTCGAAGAACTCGTCGAGGATCGCGCAGGAGATGCCGAGGAAGCGCAGCCGCTCGAGGATCGGGACCGCCGGATCGCGCGCCAGGTCCACCACCCGGTCGATGAAGGCGAGCTGGCTGAGCTCGCGGTCGAGGTAGGGCGCGAGCGCGGTCTCGGCGGCGGGCGCGGTGCGGGCGCGATCGTTCATGGGAGGTTCTCCTTGGGCGCCGGCCGCGGGCAGAGCCGTTCGCGCGAGAAGATACAGGCGAAGACGCTGCCGCGGCCGGGCTCGCTGCGGATCGCCAGCCGCGCCTGGTGGAGATTGAGCACGTGCTTGACGATCGAGAGACCGAGGCCGGTGCCGCCGGTCTCGCGGGAGCGGCTGGTGGAGACGCGGTAGAAGCGCTCGGTGATGCGCGGAAGGTGCTCCGGCGGGATCCCGACGCCGGTGTCCTCGACCTCGAAGCGCGCCTCCGGCCCCTCCTCGCGCCAGCGGATCGAGATGCGGCCGCCAGGAGGCGTGTAGCGCACGGCATTGCTGATCAGGTTCGAGAAGGCGCTGTGGATGTCCTTCGGCGAGCCGATCAGGTCGTGGGCGCAGGCGATCTCGGTCTCGATCCGGTGGCGGCCCTGGCTCAGCGCGTCGGCCTCCCGCCGCAGCGCCTCGATCAGGGCCGGGATCGGGATCGGGGCTTCCGGCAGCTGCTGCTCGCTCTCGAGCCGCGAGAGGGTGAGCAGGTCCTCGACCAGCTGGGTCATGCGCCGCGACTGCTGCCGGAGCTCCCGCAGCACCTCGCTCAGCTCGGCGTGTTCCTCGGGATCGATCAGGTCGAGGTAGCCGTGGATCACGGTGAGCGGCGTGCGCAGCTCGTGCGAGACGTTGGCGACGAAGTCGCGCCGGACCTGCTCCAGGCGCATGAGCTGGGTGATGTCGCGCGCGATCAGCATGCGGCGGCCATCGCCGAGCGGGACCTGGCGCAGCCCCAAGCGGAGCTGCTCGTCGGCGGGCGAGGGCAGGTCGAGCAGCGGCTCCTCGCCGCGCTCGCCGCCGAGCCAGCGCGCGAGGCGCGGCGCCCGGACCAGATCGGTGAGCAGGCGCCCACGGTCGGCCGGGTCCCGGAGCCCGAGCAGGCGCTGCGCGGCACGGTTGCACCAGAGGATGCGGTCCTCGCGATCGATGACCACGACCCCGTCGGGCAGCATCCGCGCGCCGTCGCGGAAGGCCCGCAGCGCCGCGAGCAGCCGACGCTGCCGGGCGCGCGCGTCGCGCTCCCGGCGCCACAGGGCGCGGTCGATCTCGCCCCACACTCCCCAGCCCTCGGGAGGCGCGCTCCGGCGGCGCGAGCGCAGCCGCGCCGCGAGCCTCCCGAGGCGGATCAGGGCGTAGAGGATCCAGGCGAGCAGGCCGAGCGTCAGACCGGTCCAGGGAACGCCGGCCGCCAGTCCGACCAGGGTCCCGACGGCCGCGGCTCCGGCCAGGGCCCACAGCGACACGGCCAGCGCGCGAAGCACCAGGCGCGGCAGGGCGATCATCGCCGGAAGCCTAGCGCAACAGTGTTTTCAGGTCTTGACGGAGAAGCGGTAGCCGACGCCGCGCACGGTCTGCACCATGCCCTCGAGGCCGAAGGGTTCGAGGGTCTTGCGCAGCCGGCGGATGTGCACGTCGACGGTGCGCTCCTCGACGTAGACCGTGCCGCCCCAGACGTGATCGAGCAGCTGGCCGCGGGTGTAGACCCGCTCGGGATGGGTCATGAAGAAGTGCAGCAGGCGGTACTCGGTGGGCCCGATCGGCACCGGGCGCTCGCCGGCGAAGACCCGGTGCGCCGCGGTGTCGATCCTGAGCTCGCCCACGGTGACCGCGCCCTCCTCGCTCTCGCCCTGGCTGCGCCGCAGCACCGCCTTGATCCGCGCCACCAGCTCGCGGGTCGAGAAGGGCTTGACCACGTAGTCGTCGACGCCCGCCTCGAGGCCGTTGACCCGGTCGGCCTCCTCGCCCTTCGCGGTGAGCATGATGATCGGGATCTCGCGGGTGAGGCGGTCGCGGCGCAGCCGCCGCGCGTAGTCGATGCCGCTTTGCCCGGGCAGCATCCAGTCGAGGAGGATGAGGTCGGGCACCCGCTCGGCGATGGCGAGCTCGGCCGCTTGGGCGTCGGCCGCGTGCACCGGCTCCCAGCCCGAGCGGCGCACCGCGAAGGCGACCATCTCGCGGATGGCGGGCTCGTCGTCGACGATCAGGATCCGCTTCTGCACGGGGGCGGGGCGGCGACGTATGCCAAGATTGGATAACGGAATTGTTGCACGGCAATGACGCCGCCCGCCCGGTCAGCCCGCCTGGTCGTCGGGTGCGCGCACGAGGCGGCGCCGCAGGTCGAGCACCAGCGGCGTGAGATCGGCGATGCGGGCATCGATGCGGGCGCGCTGGTAGCGGTCGAGGTCGTCGCGCCGCGCGAGCTGCTGGAGGATGCGCAGCGCGTCCTCGAGCTCGCCGGCGAGGAAGGCGGCCTCGGCGTGGGCCTCGGCGGCGCGGATCTCGTCGCCGGCGAGCTCGGCGGCGCGCGCGAAGACGCGGTAGAGGCGCGGCGCGGGGGAGCGCTGCAGCAGCGGGCGCAGCCGCCCCTGGGCCTCGAGCGCGGCCTCGCGCTCGCCGCTCTCGAGCAGGTGCTCGGCGAAGGCGAGGAGCACCGCGGGATGGGCCGGATGGTCGGCGGCGAGTTCGGCCAAGCGCGCGCGCGCCCCGGGGTCGCCGAGGCGCGCGAGCGCCTCCGCCGCGAGCAGCCGGAACTCCAGCCGCCCGGGATCGGCGGCGAGGAGCGCGTGCGCGAGCGCCTTCGCCTCGGCGGCGCGCCCCGACGCGAGGGCCGCGAGGGCCTCGCCGTAGCGCCGCGCCGGATCCGCGTCGCGATCCTCGGGCCGGAGCGCGCGGTAGTAGGCGAGCGCGTCCTCGGCGCGGGCGGCGGTGAGCACCCGCAGCCGCTCGCGCGTTAGCCTGAAGCGCAGGGGATCGGCCGCGGCGGCGGGCGGCAGCGCCGCCGCGCCCCGCGTCGGCAGCGCCGGGTGGAGCGGGCGCGTGACGAGGGGCTCGCCGCTCGCCGGCCGCACCTGGGCCTCGGCGCGCGTCCTCGCCTCGGCGATGCGGGTGGTGGTGACCGGGTGGGTGCGGAGGTACTCGGGGACGCTCTGCTCGGGACCGCGGGAGGCGCGCGCCAGCCGCTGGAAGATCCCCGCCATCGCCAGCGGATCGAAGCCCGCGCGGGCCAGGATCTGGATGCCCACCCGGTCGGCCTCGTACTCGTTCTGCCGGGTGTAGTTGATCGCCTGCTGCTCGAGCAGGGCGAGGCCGCCGACGATCGCCGACTCGGCCGCGTCGTCGGTGCGCCCGGCGCTGGCCGCGAGCGCGCCGAGCATCCCGAGCAGGATCGGCAGCGAGACCCGCTGCATGCTCTCCTGGCGTCGCAGGATGTGGCGCTGGGTGACGTGGGCCACCTCGTGGGCGAGCACGGCGGCGAGCTCGTCCTCGCGCTCGGCGGCGAGGACGAGCCCGGCGTGGGCGGCGATCAGCCCCCCGGGCGCGGCGAAGGCGTTGATGCTGCGAAGCCTGAGCGGCAGGAACAGAAACTCGCCGGAGCCCGCGTCGCTCGCCGCCACCAGGCGGAAGCCGAGGCCGGCGAGGTATTCCTCGACCAGCGGATCCTCGATCACCAGCCCGAGTCGGTGCAGCTCGCGCCGCAGCTCCTCGCGGATGCGCCGCTCCTCCCCAGGCGCGAGCACGCTGCCGGCCGAGCTGCCCATGTCGGGAAGCTCGAGCCTCGGCGTCTGGGCGTGGGCGGCAGCGACGGCGAGGAGCCAGGCCGCGGCGAGGAACCGGCGCATGCGGCAAGCCTAGCGCAGGGATCGCCCCCCGGCGTGAACCCGCGGACAATGGGCACCGACCGCGAGGACCCCAGGCTGCCCGCCTCTCCCCTGGCGGCCGGGAGCGCGGCTCTGCGATCATCCTCCCGTCACCCGCGGCGCCCCGCGGCCGGAAGCGCGTGGCGGGGCGCCGCCCCGCAAGCCCCCGAGGCGAAGCCGATGAAGCCCGTCGAGATCTACAGCAAGGCCTCACTGTCCCTACTGCGAGCTCGCCAAGCGCTTCCTCGCCGAGCGCGGGATCGCGCCCGCCGAGTACCGCGTCGACCTCGACGCCTCGCGCCTCGGCGAGATGCTGGAGCGAAGCGGGGGCCGGCGCACCGTGCCGCAGATCTTCATCGGCGGCGTCCACGTCGGCGGCTACGACGACCTCGTCGCCTGCCACCGCTCGGGGCGGCTCGCCGAGCTGCTGGGGGAGGCGCCATGAGCGAGTCCCCCGAATCCTTCGCCGAGTTCCGCGCCCGGCTCAACGAGCGGATTCTGGCCGAGGACAACCAGGTCGTCCGCCGCTTCTTCGCGCTCGACGGTCAGGCGTATCGGGAGGGCGCCCTGTCGGCGAAGGTCAAGGAGCTGCTCGGCCTGGTCGCCTCGCTGGTGCTGCGCTGCGACGACTGCGTCCGCTACCACCTGATCCGCGCCCGCGAGGCGGGAGCGGACCGGGCCGAGCTTTTCGAGACCTTCGCCATCGGGCTGGTGGTGGGCGGCTCGATCGTCATTCCCCACCTGCGGAGGGCCGTGGACTTCCTCGATCGCCTCGAGGCGGGCCCGGAAGCCGCCTGAGTTCCACCGGCCGCCCCTCGGCATCGCGCCCGAGCAGCCGGTGGTAGCCGACCGTGTCGAGCACCGCCAGCGGCAGCGTGCCGCCGATGCCGCGCAGGCGGCAGGCGCGCGGCAGCTCCTCGCCGGCCGGATCGCAGTCGAGGTAGATCCGGCGGCCGAGATCGGCGAGCAGCACGCCCACCTCCGACCGGCACCGGGGCGAGCCGGAGCCCCTGGCTCGGCTCGCCGGCGATGTCCCAGCGCCACTCGCCGGCGAGGGCGGGGATGCCCGGCTCGCCGCCGAAGACGAAGCGGGCGATGGCGAGAGCTCCTGAGCGCCAGCGCGCCGTCCCGCTCCTCCGCCAGCCATGCCTCGCCCCGTGCCGGGCCGTGGAAGAGGATCGCGATCTGCCCCGGGGAGCGCAGCTCGCGCGGTGCCTCGCTCGCGGCGAAGGCGGGCGGCCCGCCATGGAAGGCCAGCAGCTCGCCGTGGAACACGCGCCCCTCGAGCGGCCCGGCGGTCATCCACCAGTCCGCACCGCCGCTGCCGTCGTAGGTGGCGATCCAGGCCGCGAGCACGCCCTGCTGCACCTCGAGGAACAGGCCGCTGCCCGGCACCCCGGGTCCGCCCTCGGCGGCCAGGCGTCCACCACATCCCGCTCTCAGGCTGCCACTGCGGGCGGCGGGCCGGGATCGCGCAGGGCGAAGGCGAGCAGTCGCTGCGGGTGCGCGGCGTCGTGGATGCTGCAGCCGCGTCGCGCCACCGGGCAGCCGCTTGGGCTCGCCCACGATCCCCGGGTGGGGGCAGCGGGCGGCGGGCTGGAGGCGCGCGCGGGCGCGGATCTCGTGCCGCTCCCCGTCCGCGAGGAACAGATCCTCGAGCACGAGGCAGCCCTCGCCGGCCGCGCCGACGAGCAGGGCCGCGGCCGATGCGCCGGTCGCGGCGAGGAGCAGGCCGAGCGCGGTCAGGGCGCGAAGGGTCATGCGGCGGCCAGCATAGCCGCTCCGGCAGGCTTCTGGCGCGGGCGCGGCGGGCGCGGCACAATATGCGGCTTTTCCCGCTCCCGGGCGAGGATCGAGATGAGCCGCACCATCGTGGTGATCCCTGGCGACGGCATCGGGCCGGAGATCGTCGAGGCCTCCCTGCGCGTGCTCGAGGCGCTCGGCCTCGATCTGCGCTTCGAGCGCCACGAGGCCGGGCTCGCCGCGTTCGAGCGCTGCGGGGAGCTGCTGCCGGAGAGCACCCTGAGCCGCGATCGCCCGCCACCGGGTCGCGCTCAAGGGTCCGCTGACCACCCCGGTGGGCGAGGGTTTCGCCTCGATCAACGTGGAGCTGCGCCGCCGCTTCGACCTCTACGCGAACGTGCGGCCCGCGGTGAGCCTGCCCGGCACGCGCGCGCGCTACCAGGGCGTGGACATCGTCACCGTGCGGGAGAACACCGAGGGCGCGTACCTGAGCGAGGGGCAGACGCTCTCCGCGGACGGCGAGACCGCCCAGTCGCTGATCCGGGTGACCCGGCGCGGCTCGCAGCGGATCGCCCGCTACGCCTTCGACCTCGCGCGCCGCACCGGCCGCCGCCGGGTCACGGTGGTGCACAAGGCCAACATCCTCAAGACCACCTCGGGGCTGTTCCTGCGCGTGGCCCGCGAGGTGGCCTCCGAGTATCCCGAGATCGAGTGCCGCGAGCTGATCGTGGACAACGCCTGCATGCAGCTGGTGCTCGACCCCGGTCAGTTCGACGTGATCCTCACCACCAACCTCTTCGGCGACATCCTCTCCGATCTCTGCGCCGGCCTGGTCGGCGGGCTCGGCCTGGCCCCGGCGGCGAACATCGGCAGCGAGGCCGCGATCTTCGAGGCGGTGCATGGCTCGGCCCCCGACATCGCGGGGCGCGGCATCGCCAATCCCACGGCCCTGCTGCTGGCGGCAGCGATGATGCTCGAGCATCTCGGGCAGGAGGGCGCGGCTGGGCGGCTGCGGCAGGCGATCCGCGAGGCGCTCGCGGCGGGCGACCGCACCACGCCGGACCTCGGGGGACGCGGCAGCACCCTGGACTTCGCCGATGCCGTGGCGGAGCGGCTCGGCGGATGAGGCCGGCGCTCGCGATCCACGGCGGGGCCGGGATCCGCGACGCCGCGGAACTGTCGCCGGAGCGGATCCGGGTCGCCGTCGCGGCGCTCGCCGCGATCCTCGAGGATGGCTACGCGCGCCTCCGAGCGGGCGCGAGCGCCCTCGAGGCGGTCGAGGAGGCGGTGGCGGCGCTCGAGGACTGCCCGCTGTTCAACGCCGGCCGCGGCTCGGTGCTCAATGCCGACGGCGAGATCGAGATGGATGCCGCGATCGCCTGCGGCCGCAGCCGGCGCTTCGGCGCGGTGGCGGCGGTGCGCGGGCTGCGCAACCCGGTGCGGGCGGCCCGGCGCGTGCTCGAGGACGGGCGGCACGTGCTCCTGGTGGGCGAGGGCGCGCGCCGCTTCGCCCTGGCGCGGGGCGCGGAGCCGGCGGCGGAGGACTGGCTCCGGCTCCCTGAGCGGGTCGAGCAGCTCGCGCTGGCCCGTTCCGCGGGGCTCTGCGGCATCGACTTCGACGAGCGCCGCGGCTCCGGCTCCGTGGCGGGCTGCGACACCGTGGGCGCGGTGGCGCTCGATCGGGCCGGCCACCTCGCCGCCGCCACCTCGACCGGGGGCCTCACCGGCAAGCTGCCCGGCCGGGTGGGGGATTCCCCGCTGCCGGGCTGCGGCACCTTTGCCCGCGATGGCTGGGTGGCGGTCTCCCTCACCGGCCTCGGCGAGGGCTTCATGCGCGCGGTGAGCGCCCATGCGCTCTACGCGCGAATGCGCTTCCTCGGCGAGCCGCTCGCGGTCGCCGCGCAGGGAGGTGCTGGCCGAGCTCCCCGCGCATGGCGGCGAGGGCGGCCTGATCGCGATCGACGCCAGCCGGCGAGATCGCCATGCCCTTCACCACCGCCGGGATGTACCGGGCCTGCGTCGGGCCCGATGGCACCCGCCGGATCGGGGTGCTCGCCGCCGAGGTCGAGCCGCCGCGCTGAGCGCCTTCAGCGCCGGTCGCGGATGTCGAGGATGGCGAGCAGCACCTCGCAGCCGACGCGCGCCCCGACCACTCCGAGGACGATCGTGAAGAGGCCCGAGAAGAAGCCCTGCAGCGAGTTGAAGCGGATCGCGAGGTACATCATGGTGAGCCCCATGATCACCGCGAGCGTCACCAGCAGGTAGTAGAAGATCGGCATCAGCGTGCGCGCGGCCGGGCGCTCGAGGCTGAGCAGATCGCGGGCGTCGAAGGACATCGTGCTTCCTCCCCATCAGTCTGCGGCATGGCGGCCGGGCTCCGGCCGCGGCGCGCAGCCTAGCACACCGGGACCCGGGCATCGCCGACGACGCGCGCGCCGGCTCAGCGGTCGCGTGCCGCCGCGTAGCGGCCGAGCGGCCGGAGCGCGGCGGCGAGGGGGCGGTGGGAGCGCGGCGAGGGCCTCCTCCATGCGCCCGAGCTCGGCCTCGAGGCGCCGCCTGCGCCCCCTCGGGGCCGAGGAGGGTCAGGAAGGTGAGCTTGCCTGCGGCGCGGTCCTTGCCGAGCGCTCTTGCCGGTGCGGCGCGGATCGCCCTCCTCGTCGAGGAGGTCGTCCCGGATCTGGAAGGCGAGGCCGAGGGCCTCGCCGAAGGCGGCGAGCGCCGGCAGGCGCTCGGGAACCGCACCGGCGGCCAGGGCGCCGAGGGCCAGCGCCGCCCGGATCAGCGCCCCGGTCTTGAGCCGGTGCAGGCGCTCGAGCGCGGCGAGGCCGAGGTCGGCGCGGGCGCTGGCGGCGAGATCGAGCGCCTGGCCGCCCGCCATGCCGGCGGTCCCGGCCGCCTCGGCGAGGACCCGGCACATCGCGAGCGCGCGCTCCGCGGGCAGCGGGGCGGCGGCCAGGGTGGCGAAGGCCAGGGCCTGCAGCGCATCGCCGGCGAGGATCGCGGTGGCCTCGTCGAAGGCGCGGTGGCAGCTCGGCCGGCCGCGCCGCAGGTCGTCGTCGTCCATCGCCGGCAGGTCGTCGTGGATCAGCGAGTAGACGTGGATCAGCTCGACCGCGGCGGCCGGGGCATCGAGAGCCTCGGGCACGGCGCCGAGCGCGCCGCCGGTTGCGTAGACCAGGGCGGGCCGCAGCCGCTTGCCGCCGCCGAGCGTGGCGTAGCGCATCGCCCGGTGCAGCCGGGCCGGCTCCGCCGACTCGGGCGGAAGCAGCGCCTCCAGCACCGCCTCGATCCGCGCCGCCCAGGCGCCCAGCGCGGCGGGTGCCTCAGAAGGGGAGCTCATCGTCGCCCGGCACGGCGTCGCGAGGGGCCTCCGCCCGCGTCCGGGCGGGGCGCGGCGGCCCGCGCTCGATGCCGCCGGGGAAGGCCTCGGGCGGCTCGGCGGCCTCGGCCTGGGCGAGGATGGTCTGGATGCGCTGCTCGGCGGTCTCGAGCGCCTGCCGGCAGCGGCGGTAGAGCCGCATTCCCTGCTCGAACAGCCGCAGCGATTCCTCGAGCGCGAGATCGCCGCGCTCCATCCGCGCCACGATCGCCTCGAGCTCGGCCAGATCCTGCTCGAAGCGCGCGACCGGGGACTCTTCGGGAGTGCTCATGGACTCACCCTAGCGGAGCGCGCCGCGGGCGGGCAAGGGTGCTGGGCGGTGGCGGAGCGCGAGTCCGTGCGCGGCGAGCTCGGCGGCGAAGTCCGCGTCGAGCCAGCGGTCGCCGACCGCGCACAGGCGCTCGCCCCGCCACAGCAGGGGCAGGCGGTCGCGGCTCCAGGGCGGCAGGCCCGCGGCCCGCAGCAGCTCCTTGACGCTGCGCCGCCGCCCCGCGCCGGCGAGCCGGATGCGCTCGCCGCCGCGCCGCGCCCGGACCCGGAAGGACCATCCCGTGGGCACCTCGCCGAGGAGGGCCAGCTCGCCCCCGTCCGGCAGCGGCAGCGGACCCTGCCCGCTCCAGGCCAGCTCGAGCGCGGGCGGCAGCCGCGGGAGCGGATCGGGAACGGCCCACAAGCGGTCGCGATGGCGGCGCAGCCGGTAGCCGGGGGCGGCGAGCTCGGGCGCACGGTCGCGGGCGGCGTCCCCGAGCTGGCGCAGGAACTCCTCGAGCCGCCGCCGGGGCGGCTGGCCGAGCCCGAGGCGGTGCAGCCAGGCGCGGAGCCCGAGCAGGCGCTCTGCGGGCTCGAGGCGAAGTAGCGGGGCGAGCTCGAGGCTCTCCCGGTCGTCGCCCAGGGAGGCGGCCAGCGATGCCGCGGCTGCGCTCCAGAGCCGTGCCGAGCTCGGCGGCGCTCGCCGTCACTCCCTCGGCCCAGCGGGGCCAGCGCTCGGCGAGGGCGGGAATCACCCGGCTGCGCAGCCAGCCCCGGTCGAGGCGGCGATCGAGGTTCGCGGGGTCGGCGAGCGCCGGCAGCCCGCTCGCGGCCAGGGCGGCGGCGAGGGCGCTCCGCGGCAGGGCGAGCAGCGGGCGGGCGAGGAAGCCGCGGCCGAGCGGCCGCCGCGGCGGCATCCCCGCGAGCAGGGGAGGCGGGGCGCCGCGCAGCAGCCGGAGCAGCACAGTCTCCGCCTGATCCTCGGCGTGGTGGGCGGTCAGCAGCCACTCGCCCGCCCCGAGCGCCGCGGCGAGCGCCTCGTAGCGCGCGCGCCGGGCGGCGGCCTCGAGGCCCGAGCCGCCCGGTCGCACCGCGACCCCGAGCACGGCGCAGCGCAGGCCGAGCCTCGCCGCCACCCGCTCGCAGTGCCGCGCCCAGTCGCGGCTTTGCGGGTGGAGGCCGTGGTCGACGTGGAGCGCGCGCAGGCCTCGGGCGCGCGCCTCCGGCAGGCCGGCGGCGACCGCGAGCAGGGCGGTGGAGTCGGGACCGCCGCTGAAGCCCACCGCGAGCGCGCCTTCCGGGTGCGCGGCGAGCCAGTCGCGCAGCGCGCGCGCCACCGCCTCCGCGCCGGGGGCCATGGCCTCAGCCGCTTCGCGCCGCCCCGACCCCGCGCAGCCGCCGCAGCCGCCGGCGCACGAGCTCCGCGGGATCGATGCCGGCGAGGGCGTCGAGCTCGGCGACGAGGGCCTCGCCGAGCAGCCGGGCGGCGGCCGCCGGATCGCGGTGCGCCCCGCCCGGGGGCTCCGGCACGATGCGGTCGACGAGGCCGAGCTCCTTGAGCCGCGGCGCGGTGAGCGCCAGGCTCTCCGCCGCCTCCGGCGCGCGCTCGGCGCTCTTCCACAGGATCGAGGCGCAGCCCTCGGGGGAGATCACCGAATAGGTGGCGTACTGGAGCATCAGCAGGCGGTCGCCGACGCCCACCGCGAGCGCGCCGCCCGAGCCACCCTCGCCGATGACGCAGCACACGACCGGCACCGGGAGGCGGCTCATCGCCAGCAGGTTGCGGGCGATGGCCTCGCTCTGTCCGCGTTCCTCCGCCCCCACGCCGGGATAGGCGCCCGGGGTGTCGATCAGGGTCACCACCGGCAGGCGGAAGCGCGCCGCCATCTCGAAGAGGCGCAGCGCCTTGCGATAGGCCTCCGGCCGCGGCATGCCGAAGTTGCGGCGGATCTTCTCCCGGGTCTCGCGGCCCTTCTCGTGGCCGATCAGCATCACCGGGCGCCCGAGCAAGCCGTGCCGGCCCGCCGACGATCGAGGGATCCTCGGCGAACATCCGGTCGCCGGCCAGCGGCTCGAAGGCCTCGCACAGCCGCTCCGCGAACTCCAGGGTGTGGGGACGCTCGGGGTGGCGGGCGAGCTGCGCGATCTGCCAGGCGCTGAGCGAGGCGAAGATCTGCTCCGTGCGCAGGCGGATCTTCTCCTTGAGCCGGCCGATCTCCTCCTCGATGTCCACCGCGCTGCCGCTGCTCGCGTGGCGCAGCTCCTGGATCTTGGCCTCGAGCTCGGCGATCGGCTGTTCGAAGTCGAGGAAGACGCGGGTCATCGAGCTGGCCGCGGCGGCGGAGCCCGGCAGTATAGCCCGCTCGACCTCCCGCCGCCGGACGCTTGAGGCTCGAGCGAGGCCGCGCCCACCCCGGGCAGGGCGCGCAGCTCGGCGAGCAGCTCGGGTCTCGCCCGGACCCGGAAGCCCGCGCCCGCTTCGAGGAGTGGCTCGGAACCCCGGGCGCACCACCGTGATGCTGACCGGCGTGCGACCCTCGCCGTAGCGGGCGAGCAGGGCCTTCAGCCGCGGCACGAGCTCGGGCGAGGCCCCGGCGAGCTCGATCCTGAGCGCGCGCGCCTGCAGCTCGCAGAGCTCGGCCAGTGTCCACAGGCGCTGCACGCGCAGCGACGCGACCCCGCCGAGCTCGTCGAGCCTGGGCTCGCCCTCGACCACCACGATCGCGTCGCGGTGCAGGCGCGCGCCCCACTCCTGCGCCCGCTCGCGGAAGGCGCTCGCCTCGATGCGGGCGTGACCGTCCTCGAGGCGGAAGAAGACGCTGCCGTCGGCGCGGCGGCGCAGCTCGCACACCAGGCCCGCGAGCAGCACGGCGCGCGGCTGGCGGGGCGGACTCGGCCATCGCCGCGCACGCAGGTCGGCGATGGCGTGGGTGACGAGCGGCGCGATCAGCTCGCGGTGGAGATCGAGGGGGTGGGCGCTGAGGTAGAAGCCGAGGGCCTCCCGCTCCCCCTCCAGCCGTTCCTCGCAGCGATTCGGCCGCAGCGGCGGCGGGGACGGGCGCGGCCTCGGCATCCGCGGCGAGGGCGAACAGGCTGCCCTGGCCGCTCAGCGCGCTCCTCGCGGCGGCGCTCCGCCTCCTCGAGGGCCGGCCCCGAGTCCCGCGAGCAGGGCGCCGCGCGGACCGAAGGCGCTCAGCGCCCCGGCCTTGATCAGCACCTCGAGGGCGCGGCGGTTGAGCCGCGCGGGATCGAGTCGCGCGGCGAGCTCGGCGAGGCCGGAGAAGGGCCCGCGCGCGGCGCGCTCGCGCTCGATCTCCTCGGCCAGGGCGCGGCCGACGCCCTTGATGGCGCCGAGGCCGAAGCGGATCGCCCGCTCGCCGACCACCTCGAAGCGGTAGCCGGACCGGTTGACGTCGGGGGGCTCGACGGTGAGGCCGAGGCTCCGCGCCTCGGCCACCAGGGTCATCACCGCGTCGCTGTCGTCCATCTCCGCGGACAGCACCGCCGCCATGAACGGGAGCCGGGTGGTGGGCCTTGAGCCAGGCGGTGTGGTAGGCGAGCAGGGCGTAGGCGGCGGAATGCGACTTGTTGAAGCCGTACTTGGCGAACTTCTCCACCTGGTCGAAGATCTCGGTCGCCAGCGCCCGCGGCACGCCGCGACGCTCGGCGCCGGCGAGGAAGCCCTCGCGCTGCCTCGCCATCTCCTCCGCGTCCTTCTTGCCCATCGCGCGGCGCAGCAGGTCGGCGCCGCCCAGCGTGTAGCCCGCCAGCACGCGCGCGATCTGCATCACCTGCTCCTGGTAGACGATCGTGCCGTAGGTGGGACCGAGGATCGGCTCGAGCGCCGGATGCGGGTAGCGGATCGGCACCCGGCCGTGCTTGCGGGCGATGAAGTCCTCGGCCATGCCCGACTCGAGCGGCCCGGGACGGAACAGCGCCACCAGCGCGATCAGGTCCTCGAAGCGGTCGGGCTTGAGCTGCATCGCCAGGCGACGCATGCCCGCCGACTCGAGCTGGAACACCGCGGTGGTGCGTCCCTCCTGGATCAGGCGGTAGGTGTCGGGATCGTCGAGCGGGAGCCGGTCGAGCTCGAGCGGCGGCGTGCCCGGGGGGCGGGCCGCGTTCACCGCCGCCGCCGCCCAGTCGAGGATGGTGAGGGTGCGCAGCCCGAGGAAGTCGAACTTGACCAGCCCGATGCGCTCGAGGTCGTCCTTGTCGTACTGGCTCACCGCACCCGTCCCTGGAGCCTCCGCGTAGAGCGGGATCGACTCGGTCAGCGGTCCCGGCGCGATCACCACGCCGCCGGCATGCCGGCCGGGGTTGCGCACCAGCCCTTCGAGGCGGAGCGCGAGATCGATCAGGTTCCGCACCGCCTCGTCCTCGCGGTATTGCGCGATCAGCTCGGGGCTCGCGAGCGCCGGATCGGAGCCTTGGCCGAGGGCATCCGCCAGGGTGATGCCGAGCCGGTTCGGGATCAGCTTGGCGATGGCGTCGCACATGCCGTAGCTCAGGCCGAGCGCCCGGCCCACGTCGCGCACCACCGCGCGCGCCGCCATCGAGCCGAAGGTGATGATCTGGCACACCCGGTCGCGGCCGTAGCGCTCGACCACGTGGGCGATGACCTCGTCCCGCCGCTCCATGCAGAAGTCGATGTCGAAGTCGGGCAGCGAGACCCGTTCGGGATTGAGGAAGCGCTCGAACAGCAGGTCGAAGCGCAGGGGATCGAGGTCGGTGATCCGGAGCGCCCAGGCCACCAGCGATCCCGCTCCCGAGCCGCGGCCGGGGCCGACCGGAATCCGCTGCGCGCGCGCCCAGCCGATGAACTCGGCGACGATCAGGAAGTAGCCGGAGAAGCCCATGCGCTCGATCACCGCCAGCTCCTCCCCCAGACGCTCGCGGTAGCGCTCCGGGGGAGCGGCGAGCGGGACGACGGCGAGGCGCGCCTCGAGCCCGGCCTCGGCCTGCCGCCGCAGCACGCTGACCTCGCTTTCGCCGTCGGGGACCGGGAAGCGGGGCAGCGCCTGCCCGCCGAAGCGCAGCTCCGGGTTCAGGCGCACGGCGAGCTCGAGCGTGTTCTCGAGCACCTCGGGCAGATCGGCGAAGAGCGCGCGCATCGCCGCCGCGTCCTTGAGGTACTGCTCCCGGGTCGCGGCCGGGCTGCGCCGCCGCTCGGCGAGGGTCTCGCCGCGCGCGATCGCCACCCGTACCTCGTGCGCCTCGTGATCGCCGGGGTCGAGGAAGCGCACTTCGTTGTGGGCCACCGCCGGCAGTCCGAGCCGGCGGGAGAGGGCGAGCGCCACGGGCTCGAAGGCGGCGGCGCGCCGGTCGCCGGTGCGGGCGATGGCGAGGTAGAGCCGGTCGGGGAAGCGGCGCGCGAGCGCGGTCAGGGCCGCCTCGGCCTCGGCGGCGCGCTCGCGCTCGAGGAGCTGCCCGACCCGGCTGTCCTCCCCGAGCAGCAGCACGAGGCCCGGACCGACCTCGTTCAGCCATTCGGGGCGGATCCGGGCCGGGTCGCGGGCCGCCTCCTCGAGGTAGGCGCGGGAGAGCAGCCGGGCGAGGTCGCGGTAGCCCCCCTCGTCGAGGCAGAGCGCGGTGGCGCGCCACGGCGGCTCGCCAGCGTCGCCCGCGACCCAGAGGTCCGCGCCGAGGATCGGCTTGATCCCGGCGGCCTCGGCGGCGCGGTAGAAGCGCGGCGCGCCGAAGAGGTTCATGGTGTCGGTGAGGGCGAGGGCCGGGATCCCGCGCTCCGCCGCGGCCGCGACCAGGGCGTCGAGGCGGACGATGCCGTCGACCAGGGAGTACTCGCTGTGCAGGCGGAGATGCGCGAAGGGCGCGCTCATCGGCGAAGCTCAGGGGGCGATCGCGGAGCGCAGGCGCGCCACCGGGGCGAAGCTCAGACGATGCTCGGGGCAGGGCCCGAGGCGGGCGAGGCGCTCGAGATGCAGCGCGGTGGGGTAGCCCTTGTGCCGCGCGAAGCCGTAGCCCGGATAGCGGCGATCGAGCTCCGCCATGCGCCGGTCGCGCTCGACCTTGGCCAGGATCGAGGCGGCGCCGATCGCGGGATCGCGGGCGTCGCCGCGGACGATGGCCTCGGCGGCGCAGGGAAGCTCCGGAGGCAGCAGCGGGCCGTCGATCCGCGCGAGGCCCGGCCTCGGCACCAGGGCGGCGAGCGCCCGGCGCATGGCGCGGAAGGTGGCCTCGAGGATCCCGAGGCGGTCGATCTCCTCCGCCTCGGCCGCGGCCAGGGCGTAGGCGAGCGCCTCGGCGCGGATGCGGGCGGCGAGCCGCGCACGCCGCGCCGGCGGGATCGTCTTGCTGTCGCCGAGGCCGGGGATCGGCCGCGCGGGATCGAGGATCACGGCGGCGGCGAGCACCGGTCCGGCGAGCGGGCCGCGCCCGGCCTCGTCCACTCCGGCGACCAGGCCGCTCATGCGAGGAGCCCGAGCAGGGCCTCGGCCGCGGCCTCCTCCCCGGACCGCGCAGCCGCTCGTGGAGCTCGCGGAAGCGCGCCGCGAGCGGTGCCGGGTCGGCGGCGAGCTGCTCGCCGAGGGCCCTGGCCAGCGCCGCGGGCCGGCATTCGCCCTGGAGCAGCTCGGGCACGAGGCGCTCGCCCGCGAGCAGGTTCGGCAGGCTCACGAAGGGGCTGCGCAGCAGACCCAGCGCGCGCACGAGGAGGTGGCTCAGGGGATGGATCCGGTAGCCTACGACCATCGGCCGCTGGCAGAGCATCGCCTCCAGGGCGGCGGTGCCGGAGGCGAGCAGCACCGCGTCGGCGGCCGTCATCGCCTCGAGCGCGCGGCCCGGAAGGAGGCGGAGCTCGCAGCCGGGATCGACCGCCGCCAGGGCCGGCTCGAGCCAGGCCCGCGCCTCGGGACGCGCGAGCGGCAGCAGCGCGACCATGCCCGGCCGCCCGCGGGCGAGCTCGGCGAGCGCGGCGAGGAAGGGACGGGCGAGGCGCCGGATCTCGCCGCGGCGCGAGCCCGGCAGGACGGCGACCACGGTGGCCTCCTCCGCCAGCCCGAGGGCATGGCGGGCGGCGGCGCGATCCGGGACGGGCGGCAGCGCCGCGGCGAGCGGGTGGCCGACGAAGAGGGCGCGGTGGCCGCGGGCGGCATAGAGCGGGGGCTCCATCGGAAACAGGCAGAGCACCAGCTCGGCGGCGGCGCCGACGCGCGCGATCCGTCCCGGCCTCCAGGCCCACACCGCGGGGCTCACGTAGTGCGCGGTGTGCACTCCCGCGCGCCGCAGCCGGCGCTCGATGCCGAGATTGAAGTCGGGGGCGTCGATGCCGACGTAGAGGTCCGGGGCCCACGCGGCGAGGCGCGCGAGCAGGCGGGCGCGCAGCCTGAGCAGCCGGGGGAGTTCGCCCAGCACCTCGAACAGGCCCATCACCGCGAGCTCGGAGCAGTCGAACCAGGCCTCCAGCCCGGCCGCGCGCATCGCCTCGCCGCCGATGCCGGCGAAGCGCGCGCCGGGGGCGCGTGCGGCCAGCGCCCGGATCAGGCCCGCGCCGAGGCGGTCGCCCGAGGTCTCGCCCGCGACCAGGGCGATCCGCGGCGGCCGGCCGAGGGCGGTGGCGGGCGC
The DNA here is from genome assembly GCA_033582715.1 of Lysobacterales bacterium. Lineage (GTDB taxonomy): Bacteria > Pseudomonadota > Gammaproteobacteria > Xanthomonadales > BPKI01 > BPKI01. The sequence continues at coordinate 883,014 of JAVQZZ010000001.1, forward strand.
GCGGTCCACGGCAAGGCTCAGCGCAGGATGCCGCGTTCGCTCGCGCGCACGAATTCCAGCAGGACCGCGACGTCGGCCTGTTCGCGGGCGAGCCGCTCGAGCTCGGCGAGGGCCTCCTGGAACGGGCGGCCGCCGCGGTAGAGCAGGCGGTAGGCGCGCTTGATCGCGGCGATCCGCTCCGGGGCGAAGCCCCGGCGCCGGAGCCCCTCGCTGTTGATCCCGCAGGGTCGGCCATAGTCGGTGGCCACCAGCACGAAGGGCGGCACGTCGGCGTTCACCAGACAGCCCATGCCGACGAAGGCGTGCGCGCCCACGCGGCAGAACTGGTGCACGCCGGCGAAGCCGGAGAGGATCGCGTGGTCCTCGATGGTGACGTGCCCGGCGAGGGTGGCGTTGTTCGAGAGGATGCAGTGGCTGCCGACGCGGCAGTCGTGGGCGATGTGGGCGTAGGCCTGGATCCAGTTGTCGTCGCCGATGCGGGTCACGCCCCCGCCGCCGGCGGTGCCGCGGTTGATGGTGACGAACTCGCGGATCGTGTTGCCGTCCCCGATCTCGAGCCGCGCCGGCTCGCCGCGGTACTTCATGTCCTGGGCATCGCCCCCGATCGCCGCCGGCCCGTGGATGCGGTTGCCGCGGCCGATGCGGGTGGGGCCCTGGATCACCACGTGCGCCCCGACCACCGTCCCCTCGCCGATCTCGACCTCGGGACCGATGACCGCGTAGGGGCCGACGGTCGACGCCCGGAGCGAGCCGCGCGCCCGGATCGATCACCGCCGTGGGATGGATGCCGCTCATTCCCGGCCTTCCGCGCACAGGAGCTCGGCCGAGGCCGCCTCCTCGCCCTGCACCAGGGCGCGGCCGAAGTACAGCGCCATGCCACGGATGTTGCGGCGCAGCTCGACCTCGAGCTCGAGGCAGTCTCCTGGCACCACCATCCGCGAGAAGCGCGCCTTGTCGATGCGCACCAGGTAGAAGCGGCGGCGCGCGCGGGCGAGCTCGCCGGGCAGCGAGAGCTGGCTGAGCAGCCCGCCGGCCTGGGCCATGGCCTCGACCACGAGCACGCCCGGCATCACCGGGTGACCGGGAAAGTGTCCGGGAAAGAAGGGCTCGTTGAAGCTCACGCACTTGCGGGCCAGGATGCGCCGCCCGGGCTCGAGCGGCGAGCACCCGGTCGATGAGCAGGAAGGGGTGCCGGTGCGGCAGCAGGGCTTCGATGGCAGGGACGTCGAGCGGAAGGCGGATCGCTTCACTCATCGCGGGATTCCTTGAGCAGGGCGAGGAGGCGGCGGGCGAGCCGGTCGAGCTGCGCGAAGCGCGCCGCGTTCCGCCGCCAGAGGCGATTCTCCTGCAGCGGCGTTCCCGAGGAGTATTCCCCGGGCTCGCGGATCGAGTGGGTGACCAGGCTGCGGGCGGTGATCACCACCCGGTCGCAGATCTCGATGTGGCCGACGATCCCGGCTCCGCCGCCGATCAGGCAGTGCCTGCCGATCCGCGCCGAGCCGGCGACCGCGGCGCAGCCGGCGAGCGCGCTGTGCGCGCCGATGCGCACGCCATGCCCGATCTGGATCTGGTTGTCGAGGCGCACGTCCTCCTCGAGCACCGTGTCCTCGAGCGCGCCGCGATCGATGGTGGTGTTGGCGCCGATCTCGCAGTCGTCGCCCACGACTACGCCGGCGAGCTGCGGCACCTTGAGCCAGCGTCCGCGGTCGAGGGCCAGCCCGAAGCCGTCGGCGCCGAGCACCGCGCCGGGATGGATCAGCACCCGCCGCCCGAGCCGCACCCGCTCGACCAGGGTGACCCGCGCCACCAGCCGGCATTCCTCGCCGAGCTCGCATTCCGGGCCCACGATGCAGTGCGGGCCGAGCACGCTGCCGGCGCCGAGCCGCGCCGAGGCGGCGACGTGGCAGAAGGGGCCGACGCTCACCCCCGGGCCGAGCGCCGCGCCGGGCTCGATCACCGCGCTGGGGTGGATGCCGGGCTCGGCCTCCCGCCGCGGAGCGAAGAGGGCGGCGATGCGGGCGAAATCGGCGTAGGGATTCTCCGAGACCAGGGCGGCGGTGGGGCAGCGCGGCAGCTCCTCGGCGGCGAGCACCACCGCCCCGGCGCGGGTCAAGGGGAGCTGGCGGCGATAGGCCGGGTTGGCGAGGAAGCTCAGCTCTCCCGGTCCCGCGGCGGCGAGCGAGGCGACGCCGCGGATCTCGCGACCGCCATCGCCCGCCAGCCGCAGCCCGAAGCGCTCGGCGATCTCCGCGAGCTTCATGGCGCCGCCTCGCCCCGCTGCGCGCAGCCGCGCGAGGATGCGCTCGGTGAGGTCGGCGCGCGGCCCGGCGTGGAGCGCCGGGCCGGGGAGGATCAGGTCGTAGCCCTCCTCGCGGGCGAAGGCGATGACCTCCTCGGTGAGCTCGCGGAACAGCCGCTGATACTCGGCGTCGGCGCGCTCGACCAGTTCCGCCTGCAGCCGCTCCCGGCCCTGGCGCAGGCTGCGTTCGAGGGCGGCGATTTCGCGCCCGAGCGCCTCCGCCTCGGCCGCGGGGAGCAGCGGCGCCTCGCGCCGCTGTCGCTCGCGCAGGGCCTCGAGCTGCCGCTCGCGTTCGCCGAGCAGCCGGTCGCGCTCGGCGAACTCGGCCTCGAGCCGCGCGCGCGCGGCTCGAGGCTGGGGAGCCTCCTCGATCAGGCGCTGCATGTCGACGTAGCCGATGCGCAGCGGCGGCTCCTGCGCGGCCAGCGGCACCGCCAGCAGCGCGAGCAGGCCAAGGAGCGGCCCGCGTCGCCTCCGGAGGAAGCCGCCCGCGATGGCGCCATCCGCGCGCACCGGCCTCAGAAGAAGTCGCCGAAGGCGAACTGGATGGTCTCGGTGCGGTCGCCGGGCTTCTTCCTGAGCGGACGCGCGACGTTGATGATGATCGGCCCGACCGGGGCCTGCCACTGCAGCGACAGGCCGGTCGAGGCGCGAAGCTCGTCCGCGCTCCAGGCCTCGTAGTCCCGGAACACGTTGCCGACGTCGAGGAAGGCGGAGAAGCGCACCACGTCGGCGGCGGCACCGAAGGGCGGGGGGAAGATGATTTCGGCGGTGGCGGTGGTGAGGAAGGCGCCGCCGATCGGCTGCGGGATGTCGGGCGTGAGCTCGCGAGAAGGCGACGGGGCCGAGGGTGTTGTCCTCGAACCCGCGCACCGAGCGCACTCCGCCGGCGACGAAGTTCTCGAAGAAGGGCAGCTCGTCGCTCTCGCCGTAGCCGTCGCCATAGCCGATCTCGAGCCGGGTGTAGAAGGTGAGGCTTTCGGTGAGCGGGAAGAAGCGGGAGATCTCGTAGTTGAGGCGGTAGTACTCGACCGTGGAGCCCGGGAGGGTGACGTCGACGGCGAGGCGCTGGTAGCCGCCGCGCGTCGGGTTGAAGCGGCGGTTGCGGCTGTCGCGCTCCCAGCCGAGCTCGGCGCGCCAGGCATTGAAGGTCTTGCGGCCGATGCGCTCGATGTAGTCGACGATCACGTCGGGGGCGATCCCGCGCTGGGCCTCGATGAAGCGCTTGTCGATGCCGAAGTTCAGACTCACCGTGTCGTACTCGGTGAAGGGGATGCCCCACAGCAGCCGGTACTCGGCGATGTCCGAGGTGTAGGCGGCGAGGTTGCGCTGCGACTCGTCGAGCTCGCGGTAGTTGACGCGGTGGCCGAGACTCACCCCGTCCTCGGTGAAGTAGGGATCGACGTAGACCGCGTCCAGGCGCTTGACGTAGCGGTTGGTCTGGGCGGTGAGCGCGACCCGCTTGCCGGTGCCGAGAAAGTTGTTCTGGCTGATCGAGAAGCTCAGGATCGCGCCCGCGAACTGCGAGTAGCCGGCCGCGATCTGGAACTGGCCGGACTGGCGCTCCTCGACCACGATCTCGAGATCCACCTGGTCCTCGGTGCCGGGCACCCGCGGGGTCTCGATCTCGACCTCGCTGAAGAAGCCGGTGAGCAGCAGCCGGGTCTTGGAGCGGTCCACCGCCGCCTGCGAGTACCACGCGCCCTCGTACTGGCGGAGCTCGCGGCGCAGCACCTCGCTGTCGGTGCGCTGGTTGCCGCGGAACACGATGCGCCGCACGTAGACCCGCTTGCCGGGCTGGACCAGGAAGGTCATGTCCACCGTCCGCCGCTCGCGGTCCACCTCGGGTATCGGCGTCACCTCGGCGAAGGCGTAGCCGATGTTGGCGAGCACGATTTCGATCGCCTCGGCGGTGGCCTCGGTCTGCTGACGCGAGAAGATCTCGCCGGTCTTCGGGATCACGAGCAGCCGGAGATCCTCCTCGGGCAGCACCAGCTCGCCGGTGAGCCGGATCTCGCCGAAGCGGTAGAGCTCACCCTCGCGCACGTTGATGACGATCGCCATCTCGCGCCGGTCGGGGCTGATCGTGACCTGCGTGGACTCGACGTTGAAGTCGACGTAGCCGCGGTCGAAGTAGTACGAGGCGAGCTTCTCGAGGTCTCCCGAGAGCTTCTCCCGGGAGTATTGGTCGTCGCGCCGGTACCAGGACAGCCAGTTGGTCTCGTCGAGCTCGAAGGCCGTCGCGCAGCTCCTCGTCGGAGAACACCCGATTCCCGACGATGTTGATGTGCTTGATCCGCGCCGCCTTGCCTTCGCGGATGTCGATGGTGATCTCGACCCGGTTGCGGTCGAGGGTCCGCACCTGGGGACGGACGGCGACGTTGTACTTGCCGCGGTTGTTGTACTGGCGGGTGAGCTCCTGGGTCACCCGGTCGAGGGCGAGGCGGTCGAAGGTCTCGCCCTCGGCGAGCCCGATCTCCTTCAGGCCCTTGAGCAGGTCCTCGGTCTTGATGTCCTTGTTGCCGACCAGGGTGATCTTCGCGATCGCCGGCCGCTCGCGCAGCGTGACCACGAGGATCCCGCCGTCGCGGGCAATGCTCACGTCGTCGAAGAAGCCGGTGGCGTAGAGCGCGCGGATCGCCTCCGCCACGCGGCCGCGGTCGACCCGGTCCCCGCGCTCGATCGGGAGGTAGGTGAAGACGGTGCCGATGGCGATGCGCTCGGCGCCCTCGACGCGGATGTCCTCGACCACGAAGGCCTCGAAGCCGCGGGCGCCGATCCAGGGCACGGCGCACGAGAGGCACAGCAGGAGGCGAGGGAGGGTCTTCATCGTCACGTCCGTCAAGGGGCGTCGGTCGGCAGCCGGGGCGGGCGCGGTCGGCCTGCCGCGCCTCTGGCAGGGGCCCGCCAAGGATACCCGAAGGCATCCTCAGGACAGGAGCCGCATGATGTCGTTGTACAGCGCGAGGGCGATCAGCCCGGCGATCACCAGCAGGCCGAGGTACTGTCCGGCGGCGAGGACCCGCTCGCTGAGCGGCCGGCCCCTGAGGCCCTCGATGGCGAGGAACAGCAGATGGCCGCCGTCGAGCAGCGGGATCGGGAGCAGGTTGAGGATCGCGAGCGAGAGGCTGACCAGGCCGAGGAAGAACAGGAACCAGCCGAGGCCGAGCCGGGCCGAGCTGTGCGCGAGCTGGGCGATGGTGATCGGCCCCGAGAGGTGACCCGTCGAGGCGACGCCGGCGACCATCCGCCACAGCATTCCGAGCGTGGCCTCGGTCAGGTGCCAGGTCTCGGTGAGCGCCGCGGGGACCGCGGCGAGCGGCCCGAGCCGGAGCAGCGCGTCGTACTCTGCTGGGGCCGGGCTGATGCCGATCAGGAAGCGGCCGCGCTCCGGATCGAGGCGCGGCCGGACGGGCACCGTCAGCCGCTGGCCGTCCCGCTCGAGCAGGAGCCGCAGCTCGCCCTCGCCGCCGACCCGCTGGAGGCGCTCGGAGAGCGCCTCGAAGTCCGCCACCGTCTCCCCGTCGACCGCGAGCACGCGGTCGCCGGGCCGGAGACCGGCCTCGGCGGCGGGGCTGCCCGCGCTCACCCGTCCGATGCGGGTCCCGGCGATCAGATGGCGCGGATGGATGCCGAGCTGGCTCAGGGTGCTGCCGTCGTCGCGGAACTCGCGCAGTCGCGAGAGCGGCAGCCGCAGCTCACGGCTCGCGGCCCTCGCCGTCCTCGACCCGAAGCTCGACGTCGCGCCGGTCGAGCGCGGCGCGGGTGAGGCTGAGCACGATGTGCGTCCAGGTCTCGCTCTCCGCCCCGTCGACCGCGCGCAGGCGGTCGCCGGCCCGAAGCCCCGCCTCCGCGGCGAGCCCCTCGGCCCGGCCGACCACCGGGGCATGGTCGGGCTTGCCGACCACGAACATGGCCCAGAACGCGAGCACGGCGAGGACCAGGTTGAAGAGCGGGCCGGCCGCGACGATCGCCATCCTGGTGCGCACCGGCTGGGTGTTGAAGGCCCGCGCGCGCTCCTCCGGGGAGAGCGGGTGCCCGCTCTCGCGCTCGTCGAGCATGCTCACGTAGCCGCCGAGGGGGATGGCGCCGATCGCGTACTCGGTGCCGTCGGCGCCGGCGCGGCGCCACAGCGGCGGACCGAAGCCCACGGAGAAGCGCAGCACCCGCACCCCGCTGCGGCGCGCCACCCAGAAGTGCCCGAGCTCGTGGAAGGTGACGAGGATGCCGAGGGTGACGATCAGCCACCAGAAGGCGCCGAGGAACTCGAGCATGGCCCGATTCTAGCCGCGCCGCCCCTCGCCCCCGAGACGCCGGGCCACCGCCTCGGCGCGCAGCCGCGCGTCCCGGTCCTGTGCCACCAGCTCCGCCGCCGAGGCCGCGGCGGGCGGCTGGAAGGCGGCGAGGGTCTCGGCCACCACCTCGGGGATGGCAAGGAAGGGCAGGCGGCCGGCGAGGAAGCGCGCGCACCGCGACCTCGTTGGCGGCGTTGAGCACGAGCGGCGCCGAGCCCCCGGCGGCGAGGGCCTGGTAGCCCAGGCGCGAGGCAGCGGAAGGTGGCGAGATCCGGCGCCTCGAAGTCGAGCCGGCCGAGGGCGACGAGGTCGAGCGGCGGCACCCCCGCCTCCACCCGCTCGGGCCAGGCCAGCGCGTGCGCGATCGCGGTGCGCATGTCGGGCTGCCCGAGCTCGGCCAGCACCGCGCCGTCGCGGTAGGCCGACCAGCGCATGGACCACGCTCTGCGGATGGACGACCACCCCGATCCTCGCCGCGGGCAGCCCGAACAGGACGTGGGCCTCGATCACCTCGAGCCCCTTGTTCATCAGGGTCGCCGAGTCCACCGAGATCTTCGGGCCCATCCGCCACTTCGGGTGGGCGAGGGCCTCCTCCGGGGTGACGCCGGCGAGCTCGGCGCGGCCTCGTCCCCGGAAGGGCCCGCCGGAGGCGGTGAGGGTGATGCGCTCCACGCCCTCGAGCCGGCGGGGCGCGGGCGGCAGGCACTGGAAGACGGCGTTGTGCTCGCTGTCGATCGGGATCAGCTCGGCGCCGGCGCGCTCGCAGGTCGCGAGCAGGAGCCTTCCCGCGACCACCGCGCTCTCCTTGTTGGCGAGCAGCACGCGCTTGCCGGCGGCGGCCGCGGCCAGGGTGGCCTCGAGCCCGGCGACGCCGACGATCGCGGCGATCACGGTGTCGCTGTCCGGGGCGGCGGCGAGCTCGCGGATCCCCTCGGCTGCCGGCGAGCACCTCGGTCCCGCGATCCGCCTCGGCGCGAAGTCGGCCGGGCCGCCTCCGGGTCGGCCAGGCGCGACCCGCTCCGGCCGGAAGCGGCGGAGGAGCTCGCGCATCGCCGTCGACGTCGCTGCGCGCGGCCGCGGCGACCAGCCGGAAGCGATCGGGATGGCGGGCGACGACGATCGAGGGCGCTGCGGCCGATCGAGCCCGTGGCGCCGAGCAGCGCGATCCGCCTCATCGCGCGAGCCAGATCAGGCCGCCGGTGAACACCGGCGCAGCGGCGAGCAGCGAGTCCACGCGGTCCGACATCCCGCCGTGGCCGGGCAGCAGCCGGCCGGAGTCCTTCTCGGCGACCTGGCGCTTGATCAGGCTCTCGAAGAGGTCGCCGATCACCGAGGCCAGCGCGCTGAGCAGGCTCACCCCGAGGAAGCCGGCGAGCGCGCGGCCCTCGAGGGCGAAGACCAGCGGCCCGGAGAGCGCGGCGAGGAGCAGCGCCGCCCCCATGCCACCGAGGAATCCCGCCCAGGTCTTGCCGGGGCTGATCCTGGGGGCGAGGCGGGCGCCGCCGAGCGCGCGTCCGGCGAAGAAGGCGCCGATGTCGGCCGCCCACACGAGGCCGAGGAGGTAGAGCACCCAGGCCGGGCCTCCGAGGCGCTCGCGCAGCAGTACCAGCGCGAGCCAGGCGACGAGCAGGGCGAAGCTGCCGCTGGCGGCCTTGAGCAGGCACCCGGCGAGCCCCGGGCCGGCGGCGAAGCCGGGGTGCCGCAGCCACAGCAGGGTCGCGACCCAGAACACCGCGCCCGCCAGCACCAGGCCCTCCTGCGCGGCGGGCGGGAGGAGACGGTGGCTGGCCGCAGCGAGTAGGGCGAGGGCGGCGAGCCACAGCAGCCGCAGCGGCCGCGAGCGCAGGCTGGAGAGCCGCAGCCACTCCCAGCCGGCGAGGAGCAGGAAGGCGCCGAGGGCAACGGCGAAGGCGAGGGGCCCGGCGAGCAGCACCACCGCCAGCACCGGCGGCAGCAGCACGGCGGCGGTGCCGACGCGGGCGGCGAGCGAGCCGGTCACGCCGGCTTCTCCGCCGCGACCCGCCCGAAGCGCCGTTCGCGGCGGGCGTAGTCGAGGACGGCGGCACAGAGCAGCTCGTCGTCGACGTCCGGCCATAGCCGGTCGGTGAAGAACAGCTCGGCATAGGCCGACTGCCAGAGCAGGAAGTTGCTGAGCCGGAGCTCGCCCCCGGTGCGGATCAGGAGATCGGGATCGGGCAGACCGGCGGTGGCGAGCGCGGAGGCGAAGAGCGCCTCGTCGATCGCCTCGGGGTCGAGCGCGCCGCGGGCGGCGCGGCGGGCGAGCGCGCGGGCCGCCTGGGCGATGTCCCAGCGTCCCCCGTAGTTGAGCGCGACCGCGAGGATCAGGCGCTCGTTGCCGGCGGTGCGCGCCTCGGCCTCCGCCATCGCCCGGCGCACGCCCGGGGGCAGCGGCCTCGCGCTCGCCGAAGAAGCGGAGCCGCACGCCGTGCCGCTCGAGCTCGCCGATCTCGCGCCGGAGCGCCCGGAGCAGCATGCGCATCAGCCCGGAGACCTCCTCGCGGGGGCGGTTCCAGTTCTCGCTGGAGAAGGCGAACAGGGTGAGGAAGGGGATGCCCTCGCGCAGGCAGAAGGCCACAGCGGCGCGCGCGGCGTTGGCTCCGGCGCGGTGGCCGAAGCTGCGCGGACGGTTGCGCTGCCGTGCCCAGCGGCCGTTGCCGTCCATCACCACCGCGAGGTGGCGCGGCAGACGCGTGCCCGGCGGCAGGCGCGGGACCTCCGGCGCAGCCATCAGAGCGCGAGCAGCTCGGCCTCCTTCTGCCGCACCAGCTCGTCCACCTCGCGCACGTGACGGTCGGTGAGCTTCTGCACCTCCTCCTCGGCGCGGCGCTCCTCGTCCTCGGAGATCTTGCGCTCCTTGAGCAGTTCCTTGATGTGGTGGATCGCGTCGCGGCGGATGTTGCGGATCGCCACCTTGGCGTTCTCGCCCTCGTGGTGCACCACCTTGCCGAGCTCCCGGCGCCGCTCCTCGGTGAGCGGAGGGAGCACGATCCGGATCACGTGGCCCGCGGTGTTCGGCGTCAGTCCGAGGTCGGAGGCGAGGATCGCCTTCTCGATCGGGCCCACCATGCTCTTGTCCCACGGGGTGATGGTGAGCGTCCGGGCGTCGCTCACGCTCACCGTCGCGGCCTGGCTGATCGGCACCTCGTTGCCGTAGTAGGAGACCTTGACGTGGTCGAGCAGCGCGGCGCTGGCGCGCCCGGTGCGCAGCCGGGCGAGCTCGTGGCGGAGCGCCTCGACGCTCTTGCCCATGCGGGCGCCCGCATCCTTGAGGATGTTCTGGATCATCGGCCCGAAGCTCCCGGAGCGGAAGCGGGCATTGTAGCGAGAGCGTGCGTCGCCGGAGCGCGGCGCTCAGGCGGGATGGCGGGCGACCAGGGTGCCGATGTCCTCGCCGAGCACCAGCCGCATCAGCGCGCCCTCGCGGTGCATGTCGTAGATCCTGAGCGGCAGCGCGTAGTCCCGGCACAGGGCGATCGCGGCGGTGTCCATCACCCTGAGGTCGTTGTGGATCACCTCCTCGTAGCTCACCCGCGCGTAGCGCCGCGCCTGCGGGTTGCGGCCGGGATCGGCGTCGTAGACGCCGTCGACCTTGGTGGCCTTGATCAGGATCTCGGCGCCGATCTCGATCGCCCGCAGCGCGGCGGCGGAGTCGGTGGTGAAGAAGGGGTTGCCGGTGCCGGCGGCGAAGATCGTGACCCGGCCCTTCTCGAGATGGCGGATCGCGCGGCGGCGGATGTAGTCCTCGCAGACCTCGTTGATCTTGATCGCGCTCATCACCCGCGCCGCGACCCCGATGCGCTCGAGGGCATCCTGCATCGCGAGCGCGTTCATCACCGTGGCCAGCATCCCCATGTGGTCCGCGGTGACCCGGTCCATGCCCGCCGCCGCGAGTCCGGCGCCGCGGAAGATGTTGCCGCCGCCGATCACCACCCCGGTCTGCACCCCGATCGGCGGTGACGTCGCGGATCTCGCCCGCGATCCTGGCCAGGACGGCGGGATCGATGCCGTACTCGGCGCCGCCGAGGAGCGCCTCGCCGGAGAGCTTGAGCAGGATGCGACGGTAGCGCGGGGCGGGCGACATGGGCGAAGCGCGGCGCGCGCCCGGCCGCGTGCCGGCCGGGCGCCCTTCCGGTCAGGCCAGGCCCGCCTGCCGCATGACCTCGGCGGCGAAGTTCTCGGCGCGCTTCTCGATGCCCTCGCCGACCTCGAGCCGGACGAAGGCGGCGATCCTGGCGCCGCGCCGGCGCAGCACGTCGCCCACGGTCTCCTTGCCGTCGCCCTTCACGAACGGCTGGCCGAGCAGGGTCTGCTCGGCGAGGGCCTTGCGCACCTTGCCCTCGACCATCTTCTCGAGGATCTCGGGAGGCTTGCCGCTGTCCTTCACCTGGGCGAGCGCGATCTCGCGCTCCTTGGCGAGAACCTCGCCGGGCACGGTCTCGAGCGACAGCCAGGCAGGGCGGAGCGCCGCCACGTGCATCGCCAGCTCCCGGGCGAGGGTCTCGTCGCCGCCTTCGAGCGCCAGGAGCACGCCGATGCGGCTGCCGTGGAGGTACCGGCCCGAGCCGCTCGCCCGCGAGCATGGCGGCGCGCCGCACCTGGATGTTCTCGCCGATGCGCGCCACCAGCGCCTGGCGCGCCTGCTCGACCGCTCGCATCGTCGAGCGGCAGCTCGCGGATGCGCTCGATCTCGGCGGTCTCCGCGGCGAGCGCGGCCCGCGCCACGGCCTCCGCGAAGCGGACGAAGCTCTCGTCCTTGCCCACGAAGTCGGTCTCGCAGTTGACCTCGACCAGCACCGCGCGCCGGCCGTCGGGAGACTCGGCGAGGGCGATGCGGCCCTCGGCGGCGGTGCGGGCGGCCTTCTTGTCGGCCTTGGCGAGACCCTGCTTGCGCAGCACCTCGATCGCCGCCTCGAGATCGCCGCCGGCCTCGGCCAGCGCCTTCTTGCACTCCATCATGCCGGCGCCGGAGCGCTCGCGCAGTTCCTTGACCAGTTGAGCGGAGATGTTCATGGCTTCGGGAAACCTCGTGGGAATCACTCTTCGTCGGCCTCGGTCTCGGCCTCCCGGCTCTCGGCGGCGCGGCGGCCGCGTCCGGCGGGGGCCGCGCCGCGCGCCGGCCGTTGTCGTTGCGCCGCCGGGCGGGCGCGCGGCGGGCGGCGGGCGCCTCCTCGGCGCGTGACCACCGGCTTGCCGGTGGCATCGAGCTCGACGAACTCGTCGTCGCCGGCGAGCGCGACCTCGGGTGCGGCGGCCTTGCCCTCGAGCACGGCGTCGGCGGCGGCGCGGGCGTAGAGCTGGATGGCCCGGATCGCATCGTCGTTGCCGGGGATCGGATGGTCGACCAGGCGCGGGTCGTAGTTGGTGTCGACGATGCCGACCACCGGGATGCCGAGCTTGCGCGCCTCGGCGACCGCGATCCGCTCGTGGCCGATGTCGATGACGAACAGGGCGTCGGGGAGACTGGCCATCTCCTTGATGCCGCCGAGCGAGTTCTCGAGCTTCTCGCGCTCGCGCATGAGCGCGAGCACCTCGTGCTTGGGCAGCCGGTCGAGACTGCCGTCGCCGGACATTGCCTCGAGCTCCTTCAGCCGCGCGACGGACTGGCGGACGGTGCGGAAGTTGGTGAGCATCCCGCCGAGCCAGCGATGGGCGACGAAGGGCATTCCGCAGCGGCTCGCCTCCTCGCGCACCGCCTCGCGCGCCGGACGCTTGGTGCCGACGAAGAGCACGGTGCCGCGGCGCTTGGCGACCTCGGTGAGGAACTGCATCGCCGCGTTGAACAGCGGCAGGGTCTTCTCGAGGTTGATGATGTGGATGCGGCCTCGCGCCCCGAAGATGTAGGGCGCCATCCGCGGGTTCCAGTAGCGGGTCTGGTGGCCGAAGTGGACCCCGGCCTCCAGCATCTGGCGCATGGTGATCTGTGGCATCTGCGGACCTCTTGCTGACGGGGCGGCGCGGCCGCCCGTGGGGTTGTCGCCTCCACGCGCCCCGGTCGGCGATCCGCGGATTCGCCCGCGGACACCCCGCCGCCGGTTGCGGCGCGTGTGTGGATTCGCGGCGGGCCTCGCGGCCGCGCCGCCGCTGCGATCGCCGCCGCCGGGGGCGGTCGGCAAATCCGCCGGATGATACGCTTGCCGGGGTTTCCCCGACAAGCGCCGGCGGTGGCGATCGTCATCAAGACTCCCGAGCAGATCGAGCGCATGCGCGAGGCCGGTCGCCTCGCGGCGCAGGTGCTGGTGATGATCGAGCCCCACGTGCGTCCCGGCGTGACCACCGAGGAGCTCGACCGCATCTGCCACGCCTACATGGTGGAGGAGCTCGGGGTGATCCCCGCCTGCCTCGGCTACAAGGGCTTCCCCAAGTCGATCTGCACCTCGGTCAACCACGTGGTCTGCCACGGCATCCCGAGCCCGACCAAGCGGCTGAAGGAGGGCGACATCATCAACATCGACGTCACCGTCATCAAGGACGGCTTCCACGGCGACACCAGCCGCATGTTCTACGTCGGCGAGCCTTCGGTGCTGGCGCGGCGGCTGTGCGAGGTCGCCCACGAGGCGATGTGGCGCGGAATCCGCGCGGTGCGCCCGGGAGCCCGCACCGGCGACATCGGCCACGCCATCCAGAGCTTCGTCGAGGCGGAGCGCTTCTCGGTGGTCCGCGAGTATTGCGGCCACGGCATCGGCGAGCGCTTCCACGAGGAGCCGAGCATCCTCCACTACGGCCGTCCGGGGGAGGGCATCGAGCTCCGTCCGGGGCATGACCTTCACCGTCGAGCCGATGGTCAACGCGGGCGCCCGCAACACCCGGCTGCTGCCCGACGGCTGGACGGTGGTGACCCGCGACCGCAGCCTCTCGGCGCAGTGGGAGCACACGGTGCTGGTCACCGAGGAGGGCTTCGAGGTGCTCACGCTGCGCCCCGGCGAGCGGGTGCCGGCGTGAGCGTCGGCGCGCCGGCCGCGGACTGGCTGGGGGAACTGCCCTGGCCGGCGGCGGGGGCCCCGCCCGCCGCACTGCGGGCCTGCCTCGAGCTTGGCGAGCGGCGCATCGCCGAGGCCTTCGCCAACCGCGTCCCGGCCGAGCTCCTCGTCCGTGAGCGCGCGCGGCTGATCGACCGGTTGCTGCTCGCGCTGTGGCCGCCCGACCTGCCCGGAGCCCTCCTCGCCACCGGCGGCTACGGGCGCGGCGAGCTGTTCCCGCGCTCGGACGTGGACCTCCTGGTCCTGGTCGCCGAGGATCCCGAGGGGGCCTCGGCGGCACGCCTCGCCGCGCTCAAGGCCGCGCTCTGGGACCTCGGCCTGCGTCCCGGCTGGGCGGTGCGCACGCCCGAGCAGACGCTCGAGCTCGCGCGCGGCGAGGTGGCGACTGCCACCGCGCTGCTCGAGGCCCGCCGGATCGCCGGGGACGGGGCGCTGGCGGGAGCGGCTGTTCGCGGCGCTCGCCGATCCCGGATTCTGGCCGGCCGCGGCCTACTTCCGGGCGAAGATGGCCGAGCGCGCCGCACGTCACCGCCGCTTCCACGACACCGCCTACAACCTCGAGCCGAACCTGAAGGACGGCCCCGGGGGGCTGCGCGACCTGCAGACCCTGGAGTGGATCGCGGCGCGAATCCACGGCCGCGGGCGGCCTCGCGCGGATGCGGACGGCCGGGAGAGCTGTCGGAGGGCGAGTGGCAGGAGCTCGCCGCCGCCCGGGCGACGCTCACCGGCCTGCGCTTCGCCCTGCACCTGCTCGCGGGGCGCGCGGAGGAGCGGCTGCTGTTCGACCACCAGCGCGAACTCGCCCGGCGCTTCGGCTACCGCGACGAGCATGCCGAGAACCTGGCGGTGGAGCAGTTCATGCAGACCTACTACCGCGCCGCCCACGCCGTGGACCGCCTCGGCGAGATCCTGCTCGAGCGCCTCGCCGAGCAGCTCGAAGAACCCGAGCGGCAGCCCGCGCTGCGGCTCAGTCTCGATTTCCGCCTGGTCGGCGCGCGCATCGAGGCGGTCGATGCCGGGATCTTCCTCAGCCGTCCGGCCGCGATGGTCGAGCTGTTCGGAGCCTTCGCCGAGCACCGCGAGGCGACCGCGATCGCGGCACCCACCGCGCTCGCCCTGGCCGCGGCCCTGCCGCTCGTCGCCGCGCGGCTGCCGGAGGATGCGCGGGCGCTGCGCGCCTTCCTCGACATCCTCGGCCGGCCCGGTGGGGTGTTCCGGGCGCTGTCGCGGATGCATCGCCACGGCGTGCTCGGCGCGCTGCTGCCGCCCTTCGCCGCGGTGACCGGGCGGATGCAGTACGACCTGTTCCACGCCTACACGGTCGACCAGCACACCCTGTTCGTGCTCCGCGAGCTCGACCGGCTCTTCGACGCCGGCGAGGCCGACGGCGAGGCGCTACCGCGGGCGGTGGCCGCGCAGCTGCGGCGGCCGGCGCCGCTCTATCTCGCGGCGCTCTTCCACGACATCGCCAAGGGCCGGGGCGGCGACCACTCCGAGCTCGGCGCCGCGGAGGCGCGTCGCTTCGCCGCCCGTCTCGGCCTCGGCGCGGGGGAGGCGGAGCTGATCGCCTGGCTGGTCGAGGCGCACCTGCTCATGTCGCGCACCGCCCAGCGCGAGGACATCCAGGATCCCGCCGTGGTCGCGCGCTTCGCCTCGGCGGTGGGCGACCGCGAGCGGCTGGATCTGCTCTATCTGCTCACCGTGGCCGACATCGCCGCCACCCACCCGAAGCTGTGGAACCGCTGGAAGGCGCAGCTCCTCGCCGAGCTCTACGACGCGGCCCGGCTCGCGCTGCGGCGGGGCCTCGCGAGCTCGCCGCGGCGGGCCGAGCGCATCGCCGAGCGGCGCGCCGCGACCGCCGCGCTGCTGGCCGGCGCGGGGCTCGAGGGCGCGCGGCTCGAGGCGATCTGGGCGGAGTTCCCGGAGGATGCCTTCCTGCGCTACGAGCCCGACCAGCTCGCCTGGCAGACCGTGCTGCTCGCCGAGCGCGGCGGCGATGCGGCGCCCCTGGTCGCCGTGCGCTCGCCGGCGGCGCGGGCGGCCACCGAGGTGTTCGTGCTCTGCCCGGACATGGACGGCCTCTTCGCCGCGATCGCGGCCACCCTCGACCGGCTGGAGCTCGACGTGCTCGCGGCGCGGATCGCGACCACGCCCCGGGGGCTCGCCTTCGACACCTTCCTCGTCCACGAGCGCGACGGCGGGGCGGTCCGCGATCCGGCGCGCGAGCGGGCCATTGCCGAGACCCTGCGCCGCGCGCTCGCGGAGCGGCCCCTGCGGGCGGAGCCGGTGCGGCGAGTGCTGCCGCGCCGGCAGCGCCACTTCGCGCGCCCGCCGCGGATCGAGCTCACGGCGCGCGGCGGGCTCACCGAGCTCTTGCTCGTCTGCACCGACCGACCCGGCCTGCTCGCGACGGTGGCGCGGATCCTGCGCGACGAGGGGCTCAGGGTGCACGAGGCGCGGATCGCGACCCTCGGGGAGCGCGCCGAGGACATCTTCCTGATCAGCGATCGGGAGGGCCGGCCGCTCGCGGCCGAGGCCGAGGCGGGGCTCGCCGCCCGGCTCGTCGGAGGGTCTCGGCGAGCAGTGGGAGGAGAGCGCGGGCCGCGGCGCGGTGCCCGCGCGCCTATAATCCCGCGGCCTCAGGGAGGGACGCGACGATGAACGACCCCCGCCACGCTCCCGGCCGCGTGGTCCGGGCGCCGCGCGGCAGCCGCCTCCACTGCCGAAGCTGGCAGACCGAGGCCGCCTTCCGCATGATCCAGAACAACCTCGATCCCGAGGTGGCGGAGGATCCCGAGCGCCTCGTGGTCTATGGCGGCATCGGCCGGGCGGCGCGCGACTGGGCCTGCTTCGACGCGATCCTCGAGGCCCTGCGCGGGCTCGCCGAGGACGAGACGCTGCTCGTCCAGTCCGGGAAGCCGGTGGGGATCTTCCCCACCCACCCCGACGCGCCGCGGGTGCTGATCGCCAACTCCA
The DNA here is from genome assembly GCA_033582715.1 of Lysobacterales bacterium. Taxonomy (GTDB): domain Bacteria; phylum Pseudomonadota; class Gammaproteobacteria; order Xanthomonadales; family BPKI01; genus BPKI01. The sequence goes on from JAVQZZ010000001.1 coordinate 899,582, forward strand.
ACCTGGTGCCGGCCTGGGCGAGCTGGGAGCAGTTCCACGCCCTCGACCGCAAGGGGCTGATGATGTTCGGCCAGATGACGGCGGGCTCGTGGATCTACATCGGCTCCCAGGGGATCGTGCAGGGCACCTACGAGACCTTCGCCGAGATGGGTCGCCGGCACTACGGCGGCGACCTCCGCGGACGCTGGATCCTCACCGCCGGTCTCGGCGGGATGGGCGGCGCGCAGCCGCTCGCGGCGACCATGGCCGGGGCCTCGCTGCTCGCGATCGAATGCCAGCAGAGCCGGATCGACTTCCGTCTGCGCACCGGCTATCTCGACGAGCAGGCCGCCGACCTGGACGACGCCTTGGCGCGGATCCGCCACTACTGCGAGCGCGGGCTGGCGCGGTCGGTGGCGCTTCGCGGCAACGCCGCCGAGATCCTGCCCGAGCTGGTGCGGCGCGGCGTGCGCCCGGACGCGGTCACCGACCAGACCAGCGCCCACGATCCGGTGAACGGCTATCTGCCGATCGGCTGGACGGTGGAGGAGTGGTTCGAGCGGCGCCAGCGCGACCCGCGCGGGACGGCGGCCGCGGCGAAGCGCTCGATGCGCGTGCACGTCGAGGCGATGCTCGCCTTCCACGACCGGGGGATCCCGGTCTTCGACTACGGCAACAACATCCGCCAGATGGCGAAGGACGAGGGGCTCGAGCGGGCCTTCGACTTCCCCGGCTTCGTCCCCGCCTACATCCGGCCGCTGTTCTGCCGCGGCAAGGGCCCCTTCCGCTGGGTCGCGCTCTCGGGGGATCCCGATGACATCCGGCGCACGGACGAGAGGGTGCGCGAGCTGGTGCCCGACGACCCCATGCTCCACCGCTGGCTCGAGCTCGCGGGCTCGAGGATCCGCTTCCAGGGGCTGCCGGCGCGGATCTGCTGGCTCGGCCTCGGGGACCGTCACCGCGTGGGACTGGCCTTCAACGAGATGGTGCGCAAAGGCGAGGTCTCGGCGCCGATCGTGATCGGTCGCGATCACCTCGACAGCGGCTCGGTGGCGAGCCCGAACCGCGAGACCGAGGCGATGCGGGACGGCTCCGACGCCGTCTCCGACTGGCCGCTGCTCAACGCCATGCTCAACGTCGCGAGCGGCGCGACCTGGGTGAGCTTCCACCACGGCGGCGGGGTGGGGATGGGCTACAGCCAGCACGCGGGGATGGTGGTGGTCTGCGACGGCAGCCCGGCGGCGGACCTCAGACTTGCCCGGGTGCTGTGGAACGATCCCGGCACGGGGGTGATGCGCCACGCCGACGCCGGCTATCCCGAGGCGCTCGCCTGCGCCCGCGAGAAGGGCCTGAAGAGCCCGCTGCTGCCGCCGCCTCAGTAGAAGGGGCCGCCGCGGGCGGCGTACTCGGCGAGGGCGCGGCAGGCGCGCTCGCGGAGCAGGTCGCGGGTGACGAGGATGCCGCGGGCGGCGAGCGCCCCGATCCAGTCCTCTGGCAGCGGACCCTCGTCGAACTCGGTGAGGCGCTCGACGTCCTCGGCGCGGGCGCCGACCAGCACCTCCGCGAGCCCGGCCCAGAACAGGGCGCCGTAGCACTGGCAGCAGGGCTGGGCGGAGGTGGCGAGCAGGAAGCGGCCGCCGCCCTGGTCGAGGCGGAAGCGCCCCAGCCGGCGCTGGGCGCAGCCGATGGCCATGATCTCGGCGTGGGCGAGCGAGATCCCGGAGGGCAGCACCCGGTTGACCCCGACCGCCACCAGGCGGTCGCGCTCGTCGAAGATCGCGGCGCCGAACGGCCCCCCGCTGCCGCGCCGCACGTTCTCCTCTGCGAGCCGGATCGCGAGCTCGACCTTGGGCTCGGCCCCAGGAAAGGCGGCGTCGAAGGGGAGCCCGGCCGCCCACTCCGGGAGCGCGAGGGCGAAGCCGAGGGCGGGCGCCTCAGCCATGGCCTCCGCCCCAGCCGTCGCGCAGGGTCACGATCCGGTTGAAGACCGGCCGCGCGGGGCGGTGGAGCACGCGGTCGGCGACGAAGTAGCCCAGGCGCTCGAACTGGAAGCGCGACTCCGGGGAGACTGACGCGAGGCCGGGCTCGATGAAGCCCTCGAGCTCCTCGAGCGAGCGCGGATTGAGCGCCGGCGGCTCCTCGCCCGCGGTCTCGGGATCGGCCTCCGCGAAGAGACGGTCGTAGAGGCGGAAGCGGGCCGCGCAGGCATGGCGCGCGCTCAGCCAGTGGATGGTGCCCCGGACCTTGCGCTCCGCGCCCGGCGCCCCCGGCCGGCTTGCGGGGTCCAGCACGACGCTGACCGCCGCCACGCCGCCCGTTCTGTCCTCGTGGAAGCCGGTGCAGCGGGCGATGCCGAGACCCCGCAGCCGCACCTCCCCGCCGGGCACGAGGCGGTGGAAGCCGGGCGGGGGGCGGACCGCGAAGTCCTCGCGCTCGATCCACAGCTCGCGGCCGACGGGAAGCCGCCGCTCGCCACGCGTCGGGTCCTTGGGGTGGTTGGGCAGGGTCACCTCCTCGACATGGCCCTCCGGCCAGTTCTCGAGGACCAGGCGCAGCGGCCGCAGCACCGCGAACCTCCGCTCGGCGGCCCGATCCAGCACCTCGCGCACCGCGCCCTCGAGCACCCCGTGGTCGATGAGCGCATTCTGCTTGCTGATCCCGAGCCGCTCCACGAACAGCCGGATCGCCTCCGGCGGGACGCCCCGGCGCCGCAGGCCGCGAAGCGTCGGGAGCCGGGGATCGTCCCAGCCCTCGACCAGCCCCTCCTGCACCAGCCTGAGCAGCTTGCGCTTGCTGAGCAGCGTGTGGCTGAGGTTGAGCCTGGCGAACTCGATCTGGCGCGGGCGGCTGGGCTGGTCGAGGATGCCGCGCGCCCGAAGCGGCGCCAGGAGCTCCGGGCGCTCGTGCAGCCGCACGTTGTCGATGCACCAGTCGTAGAGCGGGCGATGGTCCTCGAACTCGAGTGTGCACAGGGAGTGGGTGATGCCCTCGATCGCGTCCGAGAGCGCGTGCGCGAAGTCGTACATCGGATAGATGCACCAGGCCTCGCCGGTATGCGGATGCGGGAGGTGCTTGATCCGGTAGAGCGCGGGGTCGCGCAGATTGAGGTTCCCCGAGCGCATGTCGATGCGGGCGCGGAGCGTGCGGCTGCCGTCCGGAAACTCGCCGGCGCGCATGCGGCGGAAGAGCTCGAGGTTCTCGGCCACCGGCCGGTCGCGGTAAGGGGAGTCGCGGCCCGGCTCGGTGAGGGTGCCGCGCAGCGCCCGCATCTCCTCCTGGCTCAGGTCGCACACGTAGGCCTTGCCCTCGAGGATCAGCCGCTCCGCGGCGAGATAGAACACCTCGAAGTAGTCCGAGGCGTGGCGGAGCGCGTCCCAGCGGTAGCCGAGCCAGGCCACGTCCTCGCGGATCGCCTCGATGTACTCCCGCTCCTCCTTGGCGGGGTTGGTGTCGTCGTAGCGCAGGTTGCAGCGGCCGCCGAACTCCTGGGCGACGCCGAAGTTGAGGCAGATCGAGCGGGCGTGCCCGATGTGGAGGTAGCCGTTGGGCTCGGGCGGAAAGCGGGTGTGGACCCGCTGGTGGCGGCCCGCCGCGAGGTCGGCGCGGATCAGCTCGCGGATGAAGTCCTGAGGGGCGGCGCTCATGGCGGCCGAAGTGTAGCCTGTGGGCGAGGCGTTGCCAGCGCGGTCGCGCTGCGCGAACATGCAGCCGACCCGGAGGAGCGCGATGCGCGTGGTCATGGTTGCCGACGACTGGGTGGAGGCCCACATCGCCCGGGGGCTGCTGGAGGGTGCGGGCATCGAGTGCCGGCTGCTCGGCGAGAGTCTGAGCGGCGCCGTCGGCGAGCTGCCGGCGACCGGGCTGTTCAGGCTCGCGGTCGCCGAACGCGACGAGGCGCGCGCCCTCGCGCTCCTCGCGCAGTGGCGGGGCGGGGGCGATGAGGCGACGCTCGAGGCCTGAGCGCGGGGCGAGCGCAGCGCTGGTCGTCGTGCTGCTCGCGCTGCTGCCGTGGCTCGCCACGGCGGCGGAGGGCGGCGTCGCCCTCGCCCGCCTGGATCCCGAGATCGAGGCGGTGGAGGAACGGCGCCTGCTGGCGGGGGAGCACGGCGCCGACTTCGAGGAGCTCGCGGAGGCGGAGCTGAGGCTGCCGGGCAGCGCGCGCGAGCGGTGGCTTCGTCTCACGCTGGTCCCCGCGGCCGGCCCCGACCGCGAGTGGTTCCTGGTCCTCAGGCGGGTCCCGGCGGAGGCGATCGAGCTGCTGATCCCGGAGCCCGGCGGCTCGGTCCGCCGCCTGCGGCACGGCTTTTATGGCCAGGGGCGCTTCGCACCGCTTTTCGGTGCCGTGCTCATGTTCCCGCTCGGGAGCCTCGAGGAGGGCCCGCGCACGGTCTATCTCAAGGTCGCGAGCTCGCTGCCGGTGCGCATCGCGCCGCGTCTGCTGCCGGCCGATGTCGCGATCCGGCTCGATCGCGCCGGGGCGATGGCCTACACCGTCGCCTACACCGCGCTCGTGGTGCTGGTGCTGATCAATCTCATGCTCTTCGTCGCCCTGCGCGAGCGCAGCTACCGCGATCTCGGCCTGTGGGCGCTGGCGGTGCTGGTCTGGCTGCTCGCGCGCAGCGGGCACCTCTTCGAGCTGCCTGGCCTCGGGCTGCTCGGCTGGTGGGGCGCCTCGGCGCTCGCGGTCGCGGCCCTGCTCCTCGCCGCCGCGGCGCTGTTCTTCGTTCGGGGCTACACCGATCCCCGCAGGCTGGGGAGCGAGGTGGATCGCGCGCTGCTGGCCGGGATCGTGGCGCTGCTCGCCCTGTCCGCGGTCGGGCTGGTGGTCCCCGGGCTGCTCGGCGCGATCCTTCCGGTGCTGGGGGACTTCGCCCTGATCGGCAGCCACCTCGCCCTCGTCGCCGTCACCGCCCAGATGTGGCGGCGCGGCTACCGTCGGGGCCGCATCGCCCTGGCCATCCTGCTCATGCTCACGCCCTTCGCCGCGGTCTCGGCGGTGAGCGTGTCCAGCCGGCTGAGCGCGGTGCTCACCCTCGACCTCGCGGCTCCGCTGGTGTTCGCGCTCGGCGTGCTGCTGTTCTCGGTGGCGCTGGTGGAACGAGTGATCGAGTTCCGGATCGAGACCGCGCGCGCGCGCGAGGAGAGCGCGCGCCTGGGCGCGAGCCTGCGGCGCGAGGTGGCGCTGCGCCGCTACCGGGAGTCGACTCGCGCGCAGCTCCTGCAGGCCGCGGCCGGCGATGCCGAGTGGCTCGCCTACCATCGGCTGCTCGCGGAGCTCCGGGGGTTGTTGACCCAGCGCGCGCTCGTGGTCTACGTGGTGGGCGGGGACGGCGCGGAGCTCCTGGTGTGCGACCCGCAGCAGGAGCAGGCGAGCTTTCGCGAGCTGGTCCGCGCCCGCGGCGAGAAGCTGCGCGCGATCGGCCGCGCCCGCGCGCCGGTCGAGGCACGCCTCGAGCGGAGGGTCGCCGGGGAGGAGGCGGAGACGCCCTTCCAGTACGCCGCGGTGCCGCTTCCGCTCCGGCGCCCCGCCTGGGGGGTGGTGCTGGTCGAACGGGAGGTCGGCGAGTCCTTCACCCGGGAGGAGCTCGCCTCGATCCAGGAGTTCGCGTCGCTGGCGGTGGAGCTGCTCGGCGAGATCCGCTCCCAGGTGGCGCTCAAGCGCGAGGCCGACACCGACCCGCTGACCGGCGTCCTCAACCGCCGCGCGGGCGATGCCGCGCTGGCGGAGACCTTCCGCCGCACCGCGAGCGGGCGTCTGCCGCTGACTGTGGCGCTGGTCGACCTCGACCACCTGCGGGCGATCAATGAGCTGCACGGCCACGCCGCCGGCGACCGTTGCCTCGCCGCGGTGGCCGAGCTGATCGCCGCCCATCTCTCGCGCGACGACGCGGTCGCGCGCTATGGCGGCGAGGAGTTCCTGGTGCTGATGCCGGGCCGCAACCTGGTGCAGGCGCGGGAGCTGCTCGAGAACCTGCGCGCGGCGATCGAGGGCGCCCCGGTGGAGGGCGAGGGGCGCCGGATCCAGGTGACGGTGAGCATCGGGGTCGCCCAGCGCCAGGCCGAGGACAGCGAGGGCTCCCTGCTGCAGCGGGCCGAGAGCGCGCTGCTCCGGGCCAAGGAGCTCGGTCGCAACCGGATCGTGACCGCGGCGCAGGGACCGGCGCCGCTCCGACCGGTGCCGGGGTTGTACTGAGGGACCGGAGCGGTGAAGCGAATGGATCACGGTCCGGCCGCCGCCGAGTCCGCCGTCCATGCCGTGCTCGGCACGCCCCTCGCCGGCCCCTGGCCGGAGGGCGCGAGGCTGGCGTGGTTCGCGATGGGCTGCTTCTGGGGCGCGGAGCGGCGCTTCTGGGTGCTGCCGGGCGTGATCGCCACGGCGGTGGGCTACCTCGGCGGGCAGCTTCCGAATCCGGACTACCGGACGGTGTGCACCGGCCTCACCGGCCATGCCGAGACGGTGCAGGTGGTCTATGACCCGGGGCGAATCGGCTACGCGGAACTGCTCCGTCGCTTCTGGGAGGGTCACGATCCCACCCAGGGCCTGCGCCAGGGCGCGGACGTCGGGCCGCAGTACCGTTCCCTGATCGCCTGCGCCGACGAGGCGCAGCACCGTCTCGCGCGACTCAGCCTCCTCCGCTACCAGGAGGCGCTGACGGCGGCCGGCTACGGCCCGATCACCACCGAGATCCTGTTTCCCGCGCCGCGCTTCTGGTACGCGGAGCCGGAGCACCAGCAGTACCTGGCGCGGCACCCCCGCGGCGACTGCGGTCTCGGCGGGACCGGTGTCGCCTGTCCGCCGCTGCCCGCCGCCTAGGGGGCGAGATCGGCGAGCAGCGCCTCGCGCTGCTCGGGGGCGAGGGCGACGCGCAGCGGCATCCGCGGATCGTCGATGCCGAGGGCGAGCGTCGCCCCCGCGCGCAGGGCGTCGATCCGCGGCCGGTCGAGCTCGAAGCGGAGGAAATGGACGGCCGCGGTCTTGTCGGCCGTGCTGCGCTCGAGATCCTCGTCGGCGATTGCGAAGATCGGGGGGAAGCCGGCCACCTCGAGGTACGACGCGGTCCTCGATGCCCGACCAGGCGGGCCAGCATCCGCCGCCGCTCCTCGGGCTCGGGGAACTCGAGCATCATCGTCGCCTTGAGGTTGCTGCCGTCGGGGATCAGGGGGTTGTAGGCCTCGAGCTCGTCCTCGATCCCCTCGGGCTCGAAGATCCGCTCGATGCGCAGCATCTCCTGGATCTGGTACTGCACGGTGAGGCGGTCCTCGAAGAAGAGCGTGACGTTGGGACCGAGGGCGACCGTGCGCCGCCGCTTGTGGGCGAGCGCGCGGGCGCGGAAGGCCTTGCGCTCGCGCGCGTAGGCCTCGAGGCTGAGCAGGTCGGCACGGGGTGAGCTTGTCCATCGGGGCGTGTCCTCTCTCGGCTCAGATGCCGTAGGCGCGGCGCAGCAGGCTGATCGGGTGGGCGGGCGGCGGCTGGTCGAGGCCGTGGGCGATGTGGGCGCCGGCCATCACGCAGTCGCTGACGAAATGGTCGGCGCCGAGCTGCCGGACGCGGCTCTCCACCGGCTTCGCGATCTTCCGGGCGTGCGCGTAGGTCGCGCGCTTCACCCCGTAGGTGCCGTCATGACCCGAGCAGCGCTCGATCGGCACCACCTCGGTCCCGGGCACGAGCTCGAGGATCTGCCGGGTCTTCGGGCCGATGTTCTGCACCCGCTGGTGGCAGGCGGCCTGCCAGGCGATGCGCCCCAGAGGCTGGCGGAAGGCGGTGTCGAGCAGCCCGGCCTGGTGGCGGTGGAAGAGATACTCGAAGGGATCGAAGAAGGCCTTGCGGATGGCCGCCGATCTCGGCATCGTCCGGGATACATCAGCGGGAGCTCCTGCTTGAACATCAGCACGCAGGAGGGCACCGGGGCGATGAGGTCCCAGCCTTCCTCGACCAGCGCGCGCGAGCAAGGGGCGTGTGGGCGCGGCGGTAGCGGTCGACGCTCTCGAGGTCGCCGAGCTCGAGCTTGGGCATGCCGCAGCAGTGGTTGGCGCGCACCAGCCGCGTCGGGATGCGGTTGTGGCGCAGCACCGCCACGAGGTCCTCGACCATCTGCGGCTGGTTGAAGCGACCGTAACAGGTGACGAAGACCGCCACCCGCCCGCGGGTCGGTCCGGCGGGGGTGGCCGGATCGGCGAGACGGTCGTCCTCGCGGCACCCGCCGCTCAGCGGTGCGGGCATGGTACTCGGGCACCCGCGCCTCGCGGTGGACGCCGAGCGTGCGCTCGAGCAGCGCCCGCACCGGAGGCCGGCGGTTCGCCCAGTTCACGGTCTCGGCGACCACCGGGATCGAGGCCAGGCGGCCGACGACGCGGGTATTCGACAGGATCCGCGCCGCGAGCGGGGCACCGTGCCGCCGGAAGTGCTGCGCCTTGGCCCGCAGCATCAGGTGTGGGAAGTCGATGTTCCAGGGATGCGGCGGGATGTACGGGCACTTGGTCTGGTAGCAGAGGTCGCAGAGGTAGCACTGCTCGACCACCTTGCCGTAGTCGGCCTTGGCCACGCCGTCGATCTCTCCGGTCGGGCCGCTGTCCACCAGGTCGAAGAGGGTGGGAAAGGCCTGGCACAGGCTCACGCAGCGGCGGCAGCCGTGGCAGAGTTCGAAGACGCGCTCCATCTCGCGCGCCAGCGCGTCGGGATCCCAGAACTCGGGTTCGCGCCAGGCGAGCGGATGGCGGGTGGGCGCGTCGAGGCTCCCCTCGCGGACGGGCGGGACTCCACTCATCGGGACGGGACCGGTATCGGGAGAACCGGAGGAAGAGGCCGCCGGACGGGAGGATGCGCCCTCCCGTCCGGCGCGGGATGCTCGCCCTCAGCGGGCGATCTCGTCGAGCGCCTTCTGGAAGCGGTTGGCGTGCGAGCGCTCCGCCTTGGCCAGGGTCTCGAACCAGTCGGCGATCTCGTCGAAGCCCTCCTCGCGGGCCGTCTTCGCCATCCCCGGGTACATGTCGGTGTACTCGTGCGTCTCGCCGGCGATCGCCGACTTGAGGTTGTTCACCGTGTCGCCGAAGGGCAGGCCGGTGGCCGGATCGCCGCAGCTCTCGAGGTACTCGAGATGGCCGTGGGCGTGGCCGGTCTCGCCTTCGGCGGTGGAGCGGAACACGCGCGGCGACGTCGTTGTAGCCCTCGACGTCGGCCTTCTGGGCGAAGTACAGGTAGCGCCGGTTCGCCTGCGACTCGCCGGCGAAGGCGTACTTGAGGTTGGCTTCGGTCTTGGAACCCTTGAGCTGCATGGGGAACCTCCTGCTGGCATGTGGCTGGCAAAGGATCCGGAGCCGGATCCGACGCTCTGATGCTACGACGGCGACGCGGCAAAGAGAAGTCAATCAAAAGGATTGGATCGATTGTCCCGATCTATCCATGACCGAGGTGAGGCCTCCTTCGCATTTCGCAGCCCGGATGGCGAGGGCGCGGCTAGGCTCAGGGCAGCGGGCGCAGCGCCGGGTGCCTGAGCTCGATCCAGCCCTGGTGGCCGAGGATCAGCCCGAGTTCGATCCGGCTCGCCCCCTCCGGCACCTCGAGGCGCAGGCGCTGCACCTTCCAGCCGTGTCGGCCCTCGCCCAGCTCGGGTTCGCCGAGCCGTTGCCCGAGCACGGTCTCGCCGAGGATCGCAGGAGCCCCGGGCGGGGCGCCGTGGACCACCGCCACCAGGCCCGACGGGGTGACGAAACGCTCGCCGGGCGGCGCGAGCTCGCCGCGCAGCTCGGCCGAGAACTCGAGCGTGCGCCCGACGAGGGCGGCGGCGGGAATGGCCTGGACGACCTTGCCCCAAGGCTCCGGGCCGTGCCGCTCGATCCTGAGCACGCCATCGCGGGCGCCGATGCGGTAGGAGTCCGAGCCCGCGTGCTGCATCGGGCGCCACGGGGATCCCGCGCCGCCGAGGGTGGCGAAGGCCGGGTCGGCGAGCAGGCCGGGGTCGGGAGCGAGGGGACGGGCGCAGCCGGCGAGCAGCAGGGCGGCGAGGAGGGCTGCCGAGCGGGCGGCGGAGGTCGGTCACGGCCGGGGATCGTGCTGCGGGGAGGGCGTGAGCAGCGGCGGCGGGGAGCGCCCGGAGCGCGTCGGCCAGGCGCTGCAGGAAATCGGCGATGGGGCTCGAGCGGCGCCACACCAGGGCGATCCGCCGCGAGGGCGGGGGATCGGTGAAGGGAATCAGCCGGATCCCTGGGGTCGGCGGCACTGGCGGGGTGGTGGCGAGCGCCGGGAGCAGGGTGATCCCGACCTCGGCCGCGACCATCTGGCGCAGGGTCTCGAGGCTGGTGGCGCGGAAGCCCGCGCGCTCCGAGGCTCCGGCCGAGGGCGCAGACGATCGAGCGCCTGGTCGCGCAGGCAGTGCCCGTCCTCGAGCAGCAGCAGGCTCTCGCCCTTGAGCTCCTCCACGCTCAGCCGCTCCCGGCTGGGCGAGGCCGTGCCGCTCCGGCACCGCGAGCAGGAAGGGCTCGGTGAAGAGGTACTCGCAGTGCAGCGACTCGTGCTCGACCGGCAGCGCGAGCAGGCCGGCGTCGAGCCGGCCCTCGACGAGCTGGGCGAGGATCTCCGCCGTCTTCTCCTCGACCAGCAGCAGCTCGAGCCGCGGGAAGCGCCGATGCAGGACCGGGACGACGTGCGGCAGCAGGTACGGGCCGAGCGTCGGGAAGATGCCCAGACGCAGGGTGCCGGCCTCGGGGTCGCTGAGCCGCCGCGCCTGCTCCTTGAGCGCCTGCACCTCGGCGAGGATCCGCCGCGCGTGGGCGACGGCCAGCTCGCCGGCACGGGTGAGCATCACCCGCCGCGGCGCGCGCTCGATCAGGACGACCCCGAGCTCGTCCTCGAGCTTGCGGATCTGGGTCGAGAGCGTGGGCTGGCTGACGAAGCTGGCCGCCGCCGCGCGACCGAAGTGGCGGTGCTCGTCGAGGGCGACCAGGTACTGGAGATCCCGAAGGTTCACGGCAGCCGAACGATAGTGCAAGGCTATTGGAAGGTCAACGACAATCGATTGGAAAGATCGTGCGCTGCGCTGCATCATCCGGCTCCCCCAACCGTCGCACCGAAACGCCAGACATGATCCAGATCGGCGAGAAGCTTCCCCCGTTCCGTCTCAAGGCCGTGATCGACAGCGAACCGGCCCGTGCCTTCGCCGAGATCGGCCATGACAGTTATCCCGGCCAGTGGCTGTGCCTGCTGTTCTACCCCAAGGATTTCACCTTCGTTTGTCCGACCGAACTCAAGGGGTTCGCGGAGCTCGAAGGGCAGTTCCGCGAGCGGGGCTGCCAGCTCCTCGCCTGCTCGACCGACTCCGAGTTCGTGCACCTCGCCTGGCGGCGCAGCCATGAGCACCTGCGAGAGCTGCCGTTCCCGATGCTCTCGGACCTCCGTCGCGAACTGAGCGTGGCCCTCGGGATCCTCGATCCGGCGGAGGGCGTGGCGCAGCGCGCGACCTTCCTCGTCGACCCCGCGGGGGTGGTGCGCTTCGTCTACGTCACCGACCTCAACGTCGGCCGCAGCCCGCAGGAAGTGCTGCGGGTTCTCGACGCGCTGCAGACGGAGGAGCTGTGCCCCTGCAACTGGCAGCCGGGCACGGGCCACGCTCAAGGCGGCCTGAGCCGCCACACTTCCGGGCGCACCCGCTCCCCCAAACGCCTGGCGCCCGGAGCCTGCCCGGCCGGCGCTCGCGCCGGCCGGGCTTCTCCTTCCACGAGACCCTCGCCATGAACCTCTCCGCCATTCGCGACCGGCTTCCCGACAGCGCGCGCGACCTGCGCCTCAACCTCGACCTGGTGCTGAGCGAGGCCGGCGCGCCCGGGCTCGATGCCCGCCGGATCGCCTTTGTCGCCAGCCGCCTGCGCCCTCGCCTGCCGTCAGCCGATGCTGCGCGAGGCCGTGCTCGCCGCCGCCGCCGAGCGGCTCACCGCCGCGGAGCTGGAAGCGGCGCGCACCTGCGCTGCGCTGATGGCCATGAACAACGTCTACTACCGCTTCACCCACCTCGTCGCCGACGAGAGCTACCGCGCGCTTCCGGCACGCCTGCGGATGAGCGCGATCGCCAATCCGGGCGTCGATCGGGTCAGCTTTGAGCTCGGTAGCCTCGCGGTCTCCGCGATCCACGGCTGCGGCGCCTGCGTGGCGGCGCACGAGGCGGCGCTGCGCACCCACGGCCTCGGCCAGGAGGCGATCCAGAGCGCGGCGCGCATCGCTGCGGTGATCCACGCGGTGGCGGTGACGCTCGATGGGGCGAAGTCCGAGCCGCCGCTCCGGGCAGCGACCTGAGAGGCGCTCAGGAGGGTGGCACGGAGCCGGGCACGCGCAGCCCGTCGCCGCGCAGCAGCTGCGGACGCGCCGCGGCCAGCCCGAGACGCGGCGCCGCGAGCGCCTGACCCTGCACGAAGTCGACGCCGCAGCGCCTCAGCACCGGGAGCGCCGCGGCCGTTTTCCACGCACTCCGCGACCGTGCGCTTGCCGGCGGCGGTGGCGATCGCGACCAGCGAGGAGATCACCGTGCGGTCGAGGCGGTCCTCGGGCAGGCCGCCGAGCAGGGAGCCGTCGATCTTGAGGAAGTCGGCCTCCAGGCGCTTGATGTAGCTGAAGGTGCTGAAGCCGGTGCCGAAGTCGTCCACCGCGATCCGGCAGCCCAGCGCGCGCAGTCCGGCGATGGCGCGCTCCACGCCGGCGAGATCGCCCACCGAGTGGGCCTCGCTGATCTCGAACACGAGCTGCCGCGGCTCCACCGCGTGGCGCGCGATCGCCGCCGCCACCCGCTCGACGAGCTGCTCCGAGGCCAGCGAGTCCGCCGAGAGGTTGATGCTGAGCGCGATCGGACGCTCGCGGCCGCGCTCGGCGAGCAGCGGCAGTGCGTGCTCGATCACCCAGGCGTCGATGTCGCGCAGCAGGCCGAAGCGCTCGGCCGCGGAGAGGAAGGCGTGGGGCGAGACCAGCTCGCCGCTCGGCTCTCGGAAGCGCAGCAGCACCTCGAAGAAGCGCGCGCCCGCGGCCGCCCGCGCCGCCCATTCCGCGGCCTCGGCCGGGCTCGCGCCCTCCGGGAGCTCGGCGAGGGCCACGATCGGCTGGAAGCACAGCACGAAGCCCTCGCCGCGCAGCGCCTCCTCGAGCCGCGCCGACCAGCCCAGCTCGCGCTCCATTCCCGCGCGCTCGTTGGAGCCGGGCTCGTAGATCCGCACCTGGTCGCGGCCGCTGCGCTTGGCGAGATGGCAGGCCACGTCGGCCTGGGCCATCGCCTCTCCGGGCGAGGCGGTGTTGCGGTCGAGCAGGGTGACGCCGATCGAGAGCGTGATCCGATAGCTGCGCCCGCCGTGGACGAAGGGAGCCCCGGTGAGGGCGCGGCGGAAGCCCTCGACCAGCGCGTGCACGTCCTCGAGGCGCACGTTGCGCAGGATCACCGCGTACTCGTCGCCGCCCATGCGGGCGAGCACGTCCGAGCCGCGCAGGCGGGCGCGGAGCCTGCGCCCGACCTCCTTCAGCATCTCGTCGCCGGCGCTGTGGCCGGCGGTGTCGTTGACGTACTTGAAGCGGTCGAGGTCGATGAACAGGAGCAGCGAGCTCTGCTGCCCGCGCCGCAGCCGCTCGATCTCCTTGGCGAGCTGCTGCTCGAATGCCGCACGGTTCGGCAGCTGGGTGAGGGCGTCGTGCTCCGCCTGCCAGCGCAGCTCCTCCTCGAGCAGGCGCCGCTCGGAGACGTCGCGGAAGGCGACCACCGAGCCGGTCCGGGTGCCTTCGATGACCAGGGGATACACCGTGCACTCCACCGGCACCTTGCGCCCGCTTGGGGTCCAGAACACGGTGGGGTGGGCGGTGACCTGGAGGCCCTCCTCGTAGCAGCGGCAGAGGAAGCATTCGGGACGCGGGATGATCGCGCCGTCCTCGTCGCGGTGAGTGGAAGGCCGCGTAGGCGTCGCGGCCGATCAGCTCCGAGGGCTCGGCGAAGCCGAGCAGCTTGAGCGCCGCCGGGTTGACGAAGCGGATCACGCCGCCGGGGTCGACGCCGTAGACCCCGTCGCCGACCGAGTGGAGGATGCCCTCGAACTGGCGGCGCTCGGCGTCGATCGCCTTGCGGTCGCGCACGGTGCGGGCGAGTGACTTGAGCCGGGTGAGGAAGAGCTCCTGGGCCTCGCTCTTGAACAGGCAGTCGACCGCGCCGGCGGCGAGGGACTCGGCGATCACCGCGTCGGAGTAGGTGCCGGTGAGGATCGTCGCCAAGCGTGTGGCGGGTGTTCGGCTCCTCGCGCATCGCGCGCAGCAGCGCCGGACCGTTCTCGCCGGGCATGTAGTAGTCGACCACTGCGATGTCGTAGGCGCGGGCGCGGATCCGCTCGCGGCCCTCGGCCACGCTCCCGGCCGTGTCCACGGTGTAGCCGTGGCGGGCGAGCAGCTTGGCGTAGGCCGCGCGCACCGTCGCCGAATCGTCCACCAAGCAGCACGCTCAGCGGTTGCTCGCGCTCCTCGCTCTCGGCCCGCGCGCGCGCGCTCTCCGGCGGCCGGAGCAGGTCGGCGACCGCCTCGGGCGCGGCGCGGAAGTCGCGCCACAGCAGCACCGAGGTGCGCGGGCGGGTCATCTTCCAGTTGAGCACCGCCGGCCACGCCTCGTCGGCCACCAGCAGCACCGGCAGATGCTCGAAGCGCTCGCCGTAGAGCATCCCGAGCACGTCCTCTACGCTGCCGTCGGGGTGCTCCGGCCAGCCCAGCACCAGCACGTCGCACTGGCTGACGCTGGTGTGCATCCGGCGCAGCAGGGCATAGACCTGGTCGATGCCGGCGAGGGCGGTCACCGCGTGGCCCTGCTGCACGAACAGGGACGCGAGCGCGCGCCGCCGCGTCTGTGAGGCCTCGGTGACGACGATCCGCGCCACCCGCCGCCCCTCCCGGAGGGAGTTTCACAACCTTGTCATACTATGACAGTCCGCGCGGTAAGAGAAGCCCGGCCTCCCTCCCGCCTCCGCACGTCCTCCGATGACCTCCGGCGATCCGCATCCGGCCTTCGCGCCGATTCCCGAGCGCAACACGGGAGACAACCTGCTGCGCACCGCGCAGCAGATCCAGACCCAGCTCAGCATGATGGCCGACACCAAGGCCAACATCATCATCACCGTCTCCTCGATCGTGCTGACCCTCAGCCTCGCGCGTCTCTCCGACCCCGACCTGAGGGCGGGGGCGATCACCCTGGCCGCCTTCTCCCTCATCGCGCTGCTACTCGCGATCCTGGCGGTGCTGCCCAAGTACCGGCCGCTCAAGGTCCGGCCCGGCGAGCCGCTTCCGCCGCAGTTCAACCTGCTCTTCTTCGGCCACTTCGCGAATCTCGAGCTCGAGGACTTCCTCGAGCGGCTCGGGCGCGCCCTGCGCGCGGACGGCTCGGTGTACGAGACGCAGGCGCGCGACCTCTACGGCCAGGGCCGATACCTCGCCCAGCACAAGTATCCCTACCTGCGCCTCGCCTACCTGTTCCTGCTCGCCGGCTTCCTGCTCGCGTGCGTCGTGCAGGCATGGACCCTGCTCCGCTGAGGCCCGCTCGCGCCCGGGGTGCCGCACCGGCGGTCGCCGATTGGCTGCGGCGCGCGGAGGCGCGGGGGCTCGAGCGCTTCGAGGCGGAGACGCTGCTTGCCGCCGCCCTCGGTCGGGACCGCGCCTGGCTGTACGCGCACCCGGAGGCCGTCCCGTCGGGTGCCGCCGGCCGTTGCCTGGCGCGCTGGATCGCCCGTCGCGGGCGCGGCGAGCCGCTCGCCTACCTGCTCGGCATGCAGCCCTTCCGGGGCCTGCCGATCGCGGTCGGCCCCGCGGTGCTGATCCCGCGGCCCGAGACCGAGGAGCTGGTGGACCTGGCGCTGGCGATGCTGGCCGGGCGCCGGGCGCCGCGGGTGCTCGAGCTCGGTACCGGGAGCGGGGCGGTGGCCGTGGCGCTGGCTCGCGAGCGAGCGGATGCGCGGATCGTGGCCACCGAGCTCTGCCCCCGGGCGCTGGCGGTGGCCCGGCGCAACGCCGCCCGCCTGGCACCGGGCCGCATCGACTTCCGCTGCGGCGACTGGTACCGGCCGGTGGCGGGCGAGCGCTTCGATCTCATCGTCGCCAACCCCCCCTACGTCGCGGCGGGGGATCCGGCCCTCGTCGCCGGCGAGCTCCGCCACGAGCCGAGGCTCGCGCTCGCGGGTGGCGCGGACGGGCTGGCGTCGCTGCGGGCGGTGGTGGACGGCGCACCCGCGCATCTCGCGGCGCAGGGCTCGCTCGTCGTCGAGCACGGCGCGGATCAGGGACCCGCGGTCCGGGCGCTGCTCGCCCGCGCCGGCTTCGTCGAGGTGAGGACCCACCGCGATCTCGCGGGGCGCGAGCGCTTCGCCGCGGGCGTGCTGACGGTGTCGTCGGGAACGCGCTAAGCTGCCCGGCATCGAGCTCCGCTCTGCGGCGATGCACGTCTCCCTGCGGAAACTCCTGATCGACTGCCGCATCGCCCTCCGCCAGGCGGGGGTGGCCCAGCCGCAGCTCCTCGAGCAGCTCGAGGCGGCGATCCAGCAGTCCCTGGCCGAGGGCGGCGACCCCCAGCGCGTGCCCTCGGCGCACCGGGTGGCGCTCGCCTGGCAGACCGCGGCGCGCCAGCTCAAGTTCAGCCAGCCCGCGGTCTACGCCGAGCTCAACCGGCGGGTGCTCGAGCTGCTCGAGACCAGCGAGCTGCGCGACCCGGCGGACGAGATCGAGGCCCTGCGCGGCGAGCGCGAGCGCCTGCTGCGCGAGCTCGCCTGGCAGGAGGAGGAGTACGCGCGCTGCCGCGAGACCCTGCGCGAGCGGGAGGCCGAACTCGACGAGCTGCGCTCGGCGCTGTTCCGGGCGGCGCCCGAGGTCGAGGGGCGGGATCCTCGCGAGCGGGCGCGGCGCTGTCTCGAATCGCTGACGCGGGCACCTCGCCGCAGCCCTGCCGCGGCGGCGACGCGCGAGGCGCGCAGCGAGTCCGCGCCGGAGGGCTCGGTGCCCTCGCGGATCGTCGCCGAGGCGGTGGCGGCCGGCCGCCGCAAGTTCACCGACGCCGAGCGCGAGT
Organism: Lysobacterales bacterium; assembly: GCA_033582715.1. GTDB lineage: Bacteria > Pseudomonadota > Gammaproteobacteria > Xanthomonadales > BPKI01 > BPKI01. The sequence goes on from JAVQZZ010000001.1 coordinate 916,609, forward strand.
GGTGCGTGACCGAAGCCATGTGCCTCACCGGCTGGCAGCACACCCCGCTCGAGCTGCTCGAGAAGGGCGACGCCTGGATCGCGCGGCTGCTGCTCGAGAAGGGCAGCCTCGGCTAGGGCCGCCTCCGGGCTCAGCGCGGCTCGCGCGCGATCCGGCCGTCCCGCATCACGAACACCACCTCCCGCATCCGCCGCGGGTCGGCGAGGGGGTCGCCCGCCACCGCGACCAGGTCGGCGCGCTTGCCGGCTTCGAGGGAGCCGATCTCTGCCTCGAGCCCGAGCACCCGCGCCGCGCGCAGGGTGGCGGCGGCGAGCGCCTCGGCCATCGGCATCCCCGCCTCGGCCATCAGCTCGAACTCGCGGGCGTTCTCGCCATGCGGAAAGACTCCGGCGTCGCTGCCGAAGGCGATCGGGACGCCGGCGCGCCAGGCGGCGGCGAAGGTCCGGCGGATGCGCTCCGCCACCAGCAGCGCCTTCGGACGGACGATCGCGGGGTAGTGACCCTCGACGCGCGCCATCTCCCCGACGTAGACGCCCGCGGTGAGGGTCGGCACGTAGACCGTGCCGCGCTTCTTCATCAGCGCGAACAGCTCCTCGTCGAGGAAGGTCCCGTGCTCGAGGGTGTCCACCCCGGCGAGGATCGCGCGCCTCGCCCCCTCGCGGCCGTGGGCGTGGGCCGCGACCCGGAAGCCGTAGTCGCGGGCGGCGGCCACCAGCGCCGCCAGCTCCTCGTCGGTGAACTGCGGGTTGTCGGGGCTGCGGGCGTAGCTCAGGACCCCGCCGGTGGCGGTGATCTTGATCCAGTCGGCCCCGTCCTTGTAGCGCTGGCGCACGGCCTTGCGCGCCTCGCCGGGGTCGTTCACCACGCCCTCGCGCGGTCCGGGATCGCCCATCAGGTCGGCGCGCCAGCCGTTGGTCGGATCGGCGTGACCGCCGGTGGAGGCGATCGACTTGGCGGCGGTGAGGATCCGCGGTCCCTCGGCCCGGCCCTGGGCGATCGCCTCGCGCAGGGCCACGGTGACGTTGTCGCGATCGCCGAGATCGCGCACCGTGGTGAAGCCGGCGTGGAGGGTCTTGCGCGCGTTGTCGGCGGCGCGGAGCGCCAGGTCGGCGGCATTGAGGCGGAAGCCCTCGCCGTGGGACTGCGGGGAGGGCTCGAAGGCGAGGTGGGTGTGGAGATCGATCAGGCCGGGGAGGCAGACGAAGGCCGAGAGGTCCACCCGCCGGCCGGCGAAGTCGGCGGGGGGCGCGGCCGCGACCTCGCGGATGCGCTCGCCCTCGACCACCACCCACCGGCGCGGCTCCATCCGCCGGCGCTCGGGATCGAAGAGCGCGCCGCACTCGACGAGCAGCGGGGCGGCGCTCTCCGGGGCGAGGAGCAGGGGCAGGAGGACGAGCGGGGTCATGGGCGGGCTTCCGAGGGGGCTCGCGGCGATGCTAGGGCCTGACCGCGCCCTTGGCGAGAGGCGGCGCTCAAGCGGCGAAGCTGCGCGAGCCCAGCCCCAGCACCGCGACCCCGGCGACGATCAGCGCGATTCCGGCCAGGGCCGCGGTGTCCAGGCGCTGGCCGTAGAGCCACCACCCGACCAGCGAGATCAGCGCGATCCCCACGCCGGACCACACCGCGTAGGCCACCCCCACCGGGATGCTGCGCAGGGCGAGCGAGAGGCACCAGAAGGCGACGAGGTAGCCGCCGAGCGAGAGGGCGGTCGGCAGGGGGTGGCGGAAGCCGTCGGCGGCCTTGAGCGCCGAGGTCGCGACCACCTCGGCGAGGATCGCGGCGGCGAGCAGCAGCCAGGCGCGCATCGTAGGCTTGGGGTGCGGGGGCGCTCCATCATGCCCGAGCCGCCGCGCCGCGCGCCTCCGCGGTTTCCCGCCAAGGAGCCGCTGCGCTAGGCTTTGCGGCTCACTTCGCGAGTTCCGCCGCCGATGCAGGAGCACTACTCGCCGCAGGCCGTCGAGCGCGCCGCCCAGGACTTCTGGGAGCGCACCCGCGCCTTCGAGGTGCGGGAGGACCCCTCGCGCCCGAAGTACTACTGCCTGTCGATGCTGCCCTATCCCTCGGGCGCGCTGCACATGGGTCACGTGCGCAACTACACGATCGGCGACGTGATCAGCCGCTACCGCCGCATGCAGGGCTACAACGTGCTGCAGCCGATGGGCTGGGACGCCTTCGGGCTCCCGGCCGAGAACGCGGCGATCCAGCACGGCGTCCCGCCGGCGGCGTGGACCTACCGCAACATCGCGCACATGCGGCGCCAGCTCAAGGCGCTCGGCTACGCCATCGACTGGTCGCGCGAGCTCACCACCTGCCGGCCGGAGTACTACCGCTGGGAGCAGCTGTTCTTCGTGCGCCTGTTCCGGAAGGGCCTGGTCTACCGCAAGAGCGCCCTGGTCAACTGGGATCCGGTGGACCAGACCGTGCTCGCCAACGAGCAGGTGATCGACGGCCGCGGCTGGCGCTCGGGAGCGCCGGTGGAGCGGCGCGAGATCCCGATGTGGTTCCTCAGGATCACCGACTATGCCGAGGAACTGCTCGCCGGTCTCGACCGGCTGCCGGGCTGGCCGGAATCGGTGAAGACCATGCAGCGCCACTGGCTCGGCCGCTCCGAGGGCCTCGAGATCGACTTCGAGGTCGAGGGCTGGCCCGAGCCGCTCACCGTCTTCACCACCAGGCCGGACACGCTGATGGGGGCGACCTACATGGCGGTGGCCCCCGAGCATCCGCTGGCGCGCGCCGCCGCCGGGCGCGACCCGGCCGTCGCCGCCTTCGTCGCCGAGTGCACCCACGCCAGCGTCTCCGAGGCGGTGATCGAGTCCCAGGAGAAGCGCGGCATGCCCACCGGCTTCGTCGCCCTGCACCCGCTCTCGGGGGAGCGGATTCCGGTCTGGGTGGCGAACTTCGTGCTGATGAGCTACGGCACCGGCGCGGTGATGGCGGTGCCCGGCCACGACCAGCGCGACTTCGAGTTCGCCCGCCGCTACGGCCTGCCGATCCGGCAGGTGATCGCGGTCGAGGGGGAGACCTACGATCCCGGCCGCTGGCAGGACTGGTATGCCGATCGCGAGCATCCCCGGCTGCGGGTGGTGCACTCGGGGCCGCTCGACGGGCTCGACTACCGCGGGGCCTTCGCGCGGGTGGCGGAGCTGCTCGGCCCGCGCGCGCGGCGCAGGGTGAACTGGCGGCTGCGCGACTGGGGCGTCTCCCGCCAGCGCTACTGGGGCTGCCCGATCCCCATCGTCCACTGCCCCGGCTGCGGTGCCGTCCCGGTGCCGGAGGAGGAGCTGCCGGTGGTGCTGCCCGAGGAGGTGCGCTTCATGGGCGTGCAGTCGCCGATCAAGGCCGACCCTGAGTGGCGGCGCTGCCGCTGCCCGCAGTGCGGCGAACCCGCGGAGCGGGAGACCGACACCCTCGACACCTTCGTCGAGTCCAGCTGGTACTACGCGCGCTACTGCTGTCCCGACGCGCAGGACATCCTCGACCGCCGCGCGGACTACTGGCTGCCGATCGACCAGTACATCGGCGGCATCGAGCACGCGGTGATGCACCTGCTCTACTTCCGCTTCTGGCACAAGCTGATGCGCGATGCCGGCCTGGTCGCGAGCGACGAGCCGGCGCTCAACCTCATGTGCCAGGGGATGGTCGTGGCCGAGACCTTCTACCGCGACGGCCCCGAGGGGCGGCGCTGGATCAACCCCGCCGAGGTCGAGGTCGAGCGCGACGAGCGCGGCAAGATCGTCGGCGCGAGGCTGCGGGCCGACGGCCAGCCGGTCACCATCGGGCCGGTGGAGAAGATGTCGAAGTCGAAGAACAACGGCGTCGATCCGCAGCTGCTGATCGAGCGCTACGGCGCGGACACGGTGCGCCTGTTCTCGATGTTCGCCGCCCCCCCGGAGCAGAGCCTGGAGTGGAGCGAGGCCGGCGTCGAGGGCATGGCGCGCTTCCTGCGCCGGCTCTGGCAGCTCGTGCGTCGGCACGTCGCGCGCGGTCCCGCTCCGGCCCTCGAGCGCGCCGCCCTGGACCCGCACCCAGCGCGAGCTCAGGCGGCGGGTGCACGAGACCCTGCTCAAGGTCGGCGACGACTACGGCCGCCGCCATGCCTTCAACACCGCGATCGCGGCGGTGATGGAGCTGGTCAACGCCCTCGCGCGCTTCGAGGACGAGTCGCCCCAGGGGCGCGCGGTGATGCAGGAGGCGCTGGAGCTGGTGGTGCGGATGCTGAATCCCGTGACCCCCCACGTCGCCCACGCCCTGTGGCAGGCGCTTGGCCATCCGGAGACCCTGATCGAGGACCTCGGCTGGCCCCAGGCCGACGAGCAGGCGCTGGAGCGCGCCACCCTGAGCCTCGTGATCCAGGTCGACGGTCGCCTGCGCGGCCATCTCGAGACCCCGGCGGATGCCGACCGCGAAACCATCGAGCGCCTCGCCCTCGCCCATCCCGCCGTGCAGCGGCATCTCGAGGGGCGCGCAGCCGCGGCGGGTGGTGGTCGTGCCGGGCAAGCTGGTCAACGTGGTCGCCTCGTGAGCCCGGCCTCCCCGCTGCGGCCGGCCATCCTGCTGCTGGGCGCCCTGCTCGCCGCGGGCTGCGGCTTCCGCCTGCGCGGGGAGGCCACGCTGCCGGCCGGCTTCGAGCGGCTGTGGCTCGAGGCTCCGCCCGAGAGCCGGATCGCAGAGCCGCTCGCGCGGGCGCTGGAGCGCGCCGGCGCGCGGCGGGTGGAGCGCCGCGAGGACGCCGCCGTGCTGCTCGTGGTCCACGCCGACGAGCTGCGCACCGAGGTGCTGTCGATCGGCGGCGGGGCGCGGATCCGCGAGTTCCGCATCCGCCGCCGGGTGGAGCTCGAGGCCCGCAGCCGGCGACGGCACGCCGCGTGCTGCCGCGGCAGGCGATCGAGCTCAGCCGCGACTACAACTTCGACGAGCGCAGCGCCCTCGGCGCGGAGCTCGAGGCCGAGCAGCTCCGCGAGGAGCTCGAGCGCGACATGCTGGCCGCGATCCTGCGCCGGCTCGAGCCGCGCCGCACGGCGGTGATGCGCGGGCGGAGCGCGGGCTCGGATCCGCTCGCCGGCAGCCTGGCCCCGGTCTGGCTGCTCGCCTCCGAGGAGCCGCTGCTGCTGGTCGAGCACGCCGACCGCCTGCGCGCCCGGCTGCGCGCCGAGGGGCTACGCCGAGCGCGAGGTCTTCGACCTCGCCGAGGGCGTGGACTGGAACGCCTTCGCCGCGGCCGCCCATGGAGGGTCCCTGTTCGCCGCGCGGCGGCTGGTGGAGCTCAGGCTGCCCGAGGGCGAGCCCAGTGCCGAGGGGGCGCGCGCGATCGTCGGCTGGTGCGCGCGCCCGCCGCCGGAGACCGTGCTGCTGATCCTCGCCGGCGCCTGGAGCCGCCGCCACGAGGGGCCGTGGAGCCGGGCGGTGGCCGAGGTCGGACGGGTGGTGGTGCTGCCCCCGCCGCGCGGGCCGCGCGAGCTCGCGGCGTGGATCGGGGAGCGGCTGGCGAGCCGCGGCCTGCCGGCGCTCCCGGCGCTGGTGGCGCTGCTCGCGGAGCGCACCGAGGGGAACCTCCTGGCCTGCGCGCAGGAGATCGAGAAGCTCGCGATCCTCGCCGCCGGCCGCGAGCTCGAGCCGCGGGGGCTCGAGCGGCTGATCGCGGAGGACGCCCGCTTCCGGGTGTTCGATCTCGCCGACGCGGCGCTCGCCGGCGAGGGGGCGCGGGTGCTCGCGATCCTCGACCGGTTGCGGCGCGAGGGCGAGGCCCCGGCCGCCCTGATCCCGTGGCTGGCGCGCGAGCTGCTCGCGCTCGCCGAGGCCTCCCGCGGCGGCGCCGCAGCAGCCCCGCTTCGGGGAGCGCGCCCGCGCCTTCGCCGCCGCACGCCGGCGCGCCTCCGCCGCCGTACTGGGAGCGGTGCCTGGTGGCGCTCGCGCGGGCGGAGCGCCTCGCCAAGGGCCGAGGCGAGCCGGACGACCCTCCGCCCGATCCCCGGGACGCCTGGATCGCGCTCGAGCGCCTGCTGCTCGCCGTCGCCCTCGGGCCTGCGCCGCGGGTCGGGGCTGCTGCACGTGAGCCCGCACCTGGTCCTCGGCGGCACCTTCGATCCGCTGCACCGCGGGCATCTCGCCGCGGCCGAGGCGGTGGCGCGGAGCTTTCGCGAGCCGGTCACCCTGCTGCCGGCGGGGCGTCCGCCGCACCGCCCGCCGCCCCACGCGCCCGCCGAGGCGCGGCTCGCGCTGATCGAGGCGGCCTGCCGGAAACGGCCCTGGCTCAGGGTGGACCCGCGCGAGCTCGCCCGCCCGGGGCCGAGCTGGACCGTGGACAGCCTGGCCGAGATGCGTGCCGAGCTCGGCGCGGCGCGGCCCCTGGTCTTCGTGCTCGGCGCGGATGCCTTCGCCGGCTTCGAGTCGCTGGCGCGAGCCCGGACCGGATCCTCAAGCTCGCCCACCTGCTGGTGCTCACCCGTCCCGGCGACGGTGCCGGACGGAGTCCTGCCGGGCGTCGCGCTCCGCCGCGGCCGCGCGCTCGGCCGCGAGCCCCGAGGACGCTTCGCGCCGCTCCCGGCGGGACGGATCCTCCCCTTCGCCATCCCGCCGCTGCCGGTCTCCTCCTCCCTGGTCCGCGAGCGCCTGCGGCGCGGCGAGCCCGTCGGCGACCTGCTCACGCCGGAGGTGGAGAGGGCGATCCGGGAGCAGTGGCCTCTACGGCGCGGCGCACGCGAGCTGAGCGAACAGGGCCGCGGCCACCGCCTCGGGAGCGAGCTCGGCCAGCGTCCGCGCGCGCAGCACCGCGAGGCGCCGGTCGAGGCCGGTGAGCTCGGGCGGGGGACTCGCGGCCCCGAAGAGCGCGACGCCGGGCCGCCCGAGCAGGGCGGCGAGGTGGGTCGGCCCGCTGTCGTTGCCCACCACCGCCGCCGCCCGTGCCAGCGCTCCCGGCGAGCTCGAAGGGATCCAGCGGGCGGCCGCCGGCGGCGCGGAGCACGATGCCGGGCCAGCCCGCTCCGATCTCCGGCTCCTCGGGCCCCGGGATGGTGACCGCGAGTGACGCCGGCGGCGAGCCAGGCGGGCGGCGAGGGACGGGAAGTGCGGCCAGCGCTTGTCCGGATGGCGTCGGGAGGCGCCGGGCAGCAGCGCCACGAAGGAGCCGCCGACACCGGCCGCGGCGAGCAGTCCGCGCCACCGGCACGGGCATCCACGAGAGATCCGGGGCGGAGGCCTGGCGCGGCGGCACGCCGGCGGCGAGGAGCTGGGCGGCGAGGCGCTCGGGGAGCGGCCGTCGGCGCAGCGCCGGATCGGCCGGAAATTCGCACGCCGGATCGAGCGCGGAGGCCGGGATCCCGCGCAGGAGCCAGCGGCGGTAGGCGCGGCTGCGGCGGGAGTTCTGGAGGTCGTAGACCCGGGCGAAGCGCCGTCCGCGGAGCTGGCGCTGGAGCCGCCACCAGCCGTCCGGCCGCCAGCGCGGAAGCGCGGGGTCCACGAGCACCTCGTCCACCCAGGGGCAGCGTGCGAGGAGCGCGGCGTAGGGGCGGCGCGTCAGCACCGCAAGCGGCGCCGCGATGCGCGGCGCGGATGTCGGCCAGCGCGCCCAGGGCGAGCAGCAGGTCGCCGAAGGCGCCGAGCTTGATCGCGAGGATCGGATCGGCCATGGGGAAGGCGTGAGGCGCTTGTCACGCATTTTCGGGCACACTGGCCGCGGTCCCGGATTCGCCGTCGCCGATGCGCCTTCGCCGACCGTGCCCCGACGGCGGCTCCTTCGACGAGCCGCCGCGCCCCCGTCCCGCGGCGCCGACGCCGCTCGAGCTCGCCCTCGGTCGCCGCCGCTTCCTCGCCGGCAGCCTGAGCCTCGGCCTGCTGGCCTGGCTCGCGCCGGGCGGCGTCGGGGCCGCCGCGCGGCGGCCGGCGGGCGGAGCGCGGGGGGCGTGGGACTTCCCGGCCGTCCCCATCACCCGGGCCGACCGGATCACCCTGCCGCCCGGCTACCGGCACCAGGTGCTGCTCGCGTGGGGCGAGCCCCTGTGCGGGCGGATGCCGCCGTTTCGCCCCGACGGCCGCGGCAGTGCCGCGGAGCAGGCGGAGCAGGTCGGCATGCACCACGACGGGATGCACTTCTTCCCCGAGCCCGACGGCGGGCGCGGGCGCAGCGACCGCGGCCTGCTCGCGATCAACCACGAGTACGTCGATCCGCGTCTGCTCCATCCCGCCGGCTGGAGCCCCCGCACGCCACGCTCCCTCGAGGAGGTGCTCAAGGAGATGCACGCGCACGGGGTGAGCGTGGCCAGTGTCGGCCGGGACGCCGAGGGTCGCTGGCGCCTCCTCGCCGATCCCCGCAACCGCCGCATCCATGCCGCGACCCCGCTGGCGCTTCTCCGGGCCGGCGGCCGGCCATCCGCTGCTCGCCACGCGCTTCGAGCCCGGACGGTCGGCGCGGCCGCGGCACCATGCACAACTGCGCGCACGGGGTCACCCCCTGGGGCACCTACCTCAGCTGCGAGGAGAACTGGGCGGGCTACTTCGCCTGCTTCACCGCGCGGGAGGATCCGCGGCTCTCGCGCTACGGCATTCCCCAGGCCGCGCGACGGGAGGGCTGGCTGAGCGCGCTCGGCTGGCACACCGTCGAGGCCGCGGAGGATCCGGAGTTCCTCGCCCGGCGCTTCGACCTCACGCCCACGGGCGGCTCGGCCGAGGAGGACTTCCGGCACGAGGCGCACCACTTCGGCTGGGTGGTGGAGATCGATCCCGCGGATCCGGGCGCCGTGCCGGTCAAGCGCACCGCGCTCGGCCGCTTCGCCCACGAGGGAGCCACCTTCCAGCCCGCGGAGGAGGGACGGGCGGTGGTCTGCTACCTCGGCGACGATGCGCCCTTCGAGCACCTCTACAAGTTCGTCAGCCGCCGTCCCTTCGCGCCCGGCCGCGGAGGCGAGCTGCTCGACGAGGGCACCCTGTTCGCGGCCCGCTTCCACGCCGACGGCAGCGGCGAGTGGCTGCCGCTGCGCCACGGCGAGGGCGGGCTCGACGCCGCGGCCGGCTTCCGCGACCAGGCGGAGGTGCTGGTCTTCGCGAGGCTCGCGGCGAGCCTGCTCGGAGCCACGCCGCTCGACCGGCCGGAGTGGGTCGCGGTGCACCCCGCCAGCCGCGAGCTCTTCGTCACCCTGACCAGCAACACGCAGCGCCTGCGCCGCGAGCCCGGCAGCCCGCGCGCCCCCAATCCCTTCGGCCACATCCTCCGCATCCGCGAGGAGGAGCCGCTGCCGGCGGACGACGCCAGCCCCGGCGCGCGGCGCTTCCGCTGGTCGCTGTTCCTGCTCGCCGGTCCACCGGGCGAGGGCCGGCTCGGCGGCCGGACGCTCGGCAGGGAGGACGCCTTCGCCTGCCCCGACGGGCTGGTCTTCGATCCGGCGGGCCGGCTGTGGATCCACACCGACATGCCGACGAGGGAGGATCGCGCGCCGGGGCTCGACCGGCTCGGCAACAACCAGCTGCTGGTCGCGGATCCGGAATCGGGCACGCTGCGCCGCTTCCTGGTCGGGCCGCGCGGCTGCGAGCTCTCGGGCGCCTGCTTCACGCCGGACGGCAGGACCCTGTTCGTGAACGTCCAGCATCCGGGCGAGCCGACGTCGGCGGCAGAGGTCGCGGCCGGGCGCTTTCGCTCGCACTGGCCCGACGGGCCGCCCCGGCGACCGCGTTCGGCGGTGGTCGCGGTCGAGCGGGAGGATGGCGGCCCGCTGCTGGGCTGAGCGGGGCGTCGAACCTCCGCCGCGCTCGGCGCGTTGGGGGCTATCGTCAAGGCAAGAGCGCGCCATGCACGCCGTCCTCGCCATCGGATCCTGGTCGCCCGCGCCGCAGAGCGAAGCCGCGGCGGCGGAGGGCGCGGTCGCCCGCCGCGACTCGCTCGACCGCTTCCTGCGCGGGGTCGAGCGCCGCGCCCTGGTGATCGCCGAGCTCACCACCCGCGACCGCGAGGAGGCGCTCGACCTGGTGCAGGAGGCGATGCTGCGCTTCGTCCGGCGCTACGCGCTCCGGCCGAGCGGGGAGTGGCCGCCGCTGTTCCATCGCGTGCTCCACAACGCCCTGGTCGACTGGAGCCGCACGGCAGCGGGTCCGGGCGGCGTGGCTCGCGCTGCTCGGTCGGAGAGGGGCCGCGCTCCCCGGCGAGGCCGGCCTGCCGGCGGCCGAGCCCTCCCCCGAGGGATCGGCCGCGGGGGCGGAGCTCGCGGCCCATCTCGCCCGCGCGCTCGCCGAGCTGCCGCTCAGGCAGAGGCAGGTGTTCCTGCTGCGGGTCTGGGAGGGGCTCGACGTCGCGGCCACCGCCCGTGCGCTCGGCATCGGCGAGGGCAGCATCAAGACCCATCTCTCGCGGGCGCTCGCCCGCCTCCGGGAGCGACTCCATGAACACGCGTGAATCTCGGGACGAAACCTGGCTGGCGGCGCTGCGCGCCGGTCTCGACCGCCGGGCCGAGGCCCTCGGGGCGAGCGCCGAGGCGCGGCTCGCGGCCGCGCGTGGGCGCGCGCTCGCCGGCCTGCGCCACCCTCGCGTCGCGCCGCGCCTCTCCCCCTGGCTCGCGCTCGCCGCGGCCGCGGCCCTCGCGGCGGCGGCGCTGCTTCCGGAGCGGCGCGCGCTGCCGCCGCCGGTGAGCGACGAGACCTTCGTGCTGCTCGGCGATGCCGCCGGACGCGAGCTGCTCGAGGCCGCCGAGCTCTACTCGCTGCTCGAGGAGCCCGACGATGGCGAGCCGCCGCGCTCCTGAGCGGCTCCGGCCGAGGCTGGGCGCGGTGCTCGCCGCGCTGCTCGGGGGCCTGCCGCCGTGCCTGCTCGCCGCCGCGCCGGCGCGCTTCGAGGAGCTGCCGGTCCCGGCGCAGCGGGTGCTCGCTCCCTTCCGTGATGGCTGGGCCGGGCTGCCGCCGGAACGGCGCGAGGCGCTCGCCCGCGCCGCCGAGGTCTGGCTCGAGCTCGGGGCCGAGCAGCGCCGGCTGGCGGCCCGTCGGCTCGAGATCTGGGAGCGGCTCACCCCCGAGGAGCGCCTGCGTCTGCGCGGGCACCTGCGGCGCGGCGGCGCGGCGCTGGCCGGACGGCCCGCGCCCTTCGCCGAGCTGCTGGCCACCCTCGACCCCCAGGAGCGGCGGGCGCTGCTCGAGCGGCTGCGTGCCCTGCCGCGGATCGAGCGCCTGCGCCTGCGGCAATGGCTGCTCGGCGCTTGCGCCGCCCGAGCGGCTGGCCTGGGTGCGGCGCTGGATCGCGGGCGACGAGGCGGCGCTGCGCGAGGCGCTCGCGGAGCCGCCCTGAGCGGTCAACCGCCGTGGCCCCTGTCCGTTGTCTGACCATGAGAGCCAGCGAGGAATGCCGATGAACGCGATCCCCCTTCCGGCGCATCCGGCGGCCGCCGCCGCGGCCGGCGGCGAGATCGAGGCGCTGCTCGAGCGCACCGGCTACGGCTTCACCCGCGCGGAGCGGGCGCAGGCGCACGAGCTCGGCTACGAGGGCTGGGTCGATCACCAGCTCGCCCTGCCGGCGAGCGCAGACGCCGATCTCGAGGCCGAGCTCGCCCGCAGCCTGCCGCTGCTCTTCGCGAGCCCCAGCGACCTCGGGGCGATCGCGAGCGGGGAGGTCCGGCTGCGCACGCAGGCGCTCAACGAGTTCCTGGCGGGCGTGGTGCTCCGCGCCTGGTTCTCCAAGCGCCAGCTCTTCCAGCGCATGGTCGAGTTCGTGGGCGAGCTGGTCTATGTCGCGGCCTCCGACGCGCGGCTCGGCACGCTCAAGATCCTCGACGACCGCGAGGTGATCCGGGCGCATGCCTTCGGCCGCTTCCGCGAGCTGCTCGGGGCGAGCGCGCGCTCGCCAGCGATGCTCGTCTACCTCGACAATGCCCAGAACGGCCGCGACGGCATCAACGAGAACTACGCCCGCGAGCTGCTCGAGCTGCACACCCTGGGGGTGGATGGCGGCTACGACGAGCGCGACGTGGTCGAGGTCGCGCGCTGCTTCAGCGGCTGGACCTACGACCGCAACACGCTGCGCTTCCAGTTCCGGGCCTCCTGGCACGACCGCGGAGCGAAGCAGGTCCTCGGCCGCAGCATTCCGGCCGGAGGCGGGATCGAGGATGGCGAGATCGTGCTGGACCTGCTCGCCGCCCATCCCTCGACCGCCCGCCACGTCTGCACCCGCCTCGCGCGCCGCTTCGTCGCCGACCGGCCGCCTGCGGAACTGGTCGAGGACGTGGCGGCGGTGTTCGCCGGGACCGGCGGCGACCTCAAGGCCACGCTGCGCGCGCTGCTCCTCCACCCGATCACCCGCGCCACGCCGCCGAGCAAGCTCAAGCGCCCCTTCGAGCTCGTGGTCGGAGCGCTGCGTGCGCTCGAGGCCCAGGTGCGCGAGGGTCTGACCCGGGGGCTCGTCGACCAGCTCGCCGCCCTCGGGCACCGGCCCTACGCCTGGCCGGCGCCGAACGGCTTCCCCGACGTCGCGGGCTACTGGAACACCCCGCGGGGCCTGCTCGCCCGCTGGAACACGCTGCACGAGCTGCTGCTCGGCGAGCTGTCCGGGCGGCTTTCGATCTCCTGGTCGGGTCTGCTCGGGGGCGCGAATCGGGCGGCGCCGGTTGCCGATGCGCTGCTCGAGGTCTTCCCCGCGGCGCTCGGGGCGAGCGGCGGTCGCGAGGGCTGGCACCGGCTGGCCGCCGAGCTCGGCGGCTCGGGGACCCTCGTCGGCGCGAAGCGCGACGAGCTCGCGCGCAAGCTCGCGCTCGCCATGCTCGCCAGTCCCCCGCTCCAGCTCCGCTGAGGTGTGCTGCCATGCGTCGCCGTGATTTCCTGAAGCTCCAGGCGCTCGCCGCGGCCGGCCTGCTCCTGCCGCGGGTCAGCCTCGCCATCGCCCCCCGCTCGGCGGGCACCGCCCCGAGCGTGCTGGTCAGCCTGTTCCTGCGCGGCGGGGCGGATGGGCTGAACATCGTCGTGCCCCATGCCGACCCCGAGTACTACCGCCTGCGGCCGACCCTCGCCGTGCCGCGGCCCGGCGGGGGCGAGGGGGCGGCGATCGACCTCGGCGGCGGCTTCGGTCTCCACCCTTCGGCCGAGCCGCTCCTGCCCCTGTTCCGGGCTGGGGAGCTCGCGATCCTGCATGCCTGCGGCGCGGTGCACGGCTCGCGCTCCCACTTCGACGCCCAGGCGCTGATGGAGCGCGGGGTGGCGGACGGCGGCCTGCCGCAGAGCGGCTGGCTCGGCCGCCTGGTCGAGCAGCTCCCCGGGGCCGGCGGCGAGGTCTTCCAGGCGGTCTCGCTGGGAAGCTCCGTGGCGCGCAGCCTGCTCGGCGAGGTTCCGGCGATGAACCTCGAGACGCTGGAGAGTCTTGCCATCGCCGGCGGCAAGGCGCCGTGGCTGAGGCCGGCCCTCGCCTCGCTCTACGCCGGGGATCCGATGCTCGAGGACACGGCGGCCCTGCTCTTCGCCGCCCTCGACCGGGTCGCCGCGCTCGACCTCGCCCGGCTCGCCCCGCCCTCGGGGGTGAGCTATCCCGCCACGCCCCTTCGGCACCGCGCTGCGCGAGCTCGCGCGCCTGGTGCTCGCCGACGTGGGCGTGCGGGCGGCGGCGGTGGACATCGGCAACTGGGATCACCACGCCAACGAGAACGCGATCCTGCCCGGCCGGCTCGACGAGCTCGCCAAAGGCCTCGCCGCCTTCCGCGCCCATCTCGGCGAGGCCTTCGGCCGGGTCACCGTGGTGGTGATGAGCGAGTTCGGCCGCCGCGCCGCGCAGAACGGCTCCGGCGGCACCGACCATGGTGCCGGCAATGTGGTGCTGGTGCTCGGCGGCGGGGTGAAGGGCGGGAGGATCATCGCCGACTGGCCGGGCCTCGCCGAGCGCGAGCTCGACCGCGGCGACCTGCGCGTCACCATCGACTACCGCCAGGTGCTCGAGGAGGTGATCCTCGCCCGCTTCCCCGGCGTCGACCCGGCTCCCGTGGTCCAGGACCTCCGGACGCGCCGCGCAGGCGGGCTCGGGCTGTTCTGAGGCGGGTCGGACTCGGGGCGGCGCAAGGAGGCTCGCCGCCGCGGGTCCTCGCTCCCCGAAGGAGAGCAGAGACGCCGTTGCGGGTCGTCGCGTCAGCGGCGCTCCGCGGGCTTCGCAAGACCGCTGGGTGGGTCGGGGCGCGGATTCCGGCCGCGTTCGCACGGAGGGCGCGGTGTCCTCCATCGAGGATCTCGCACCGTCGCCGGAGCCTCTCCGCCGACCGCGTGATGGTCGCGGAGCCGCGAGCGGGGGCCGAGGAAGAGCGTTTGCGGTCGAGAGGGCAGCGCCAAGGGGGTCGCCTCGAGGGTGTGAGCCGGTGGGAAGCGGCGGACCGCTGCCCTTCGCTCTTTGTCGCCGTACCGCGTCAAGGCTAGGTGCGATGCGGTGCTTCCCGGGCAGCAAGGTATGCGGGCCGGCACGGTGAGGTGAGGTTAAGGTTCGGCTATCTCAGTCGGTGATCGCTTCCGGATGGACCTTACCATGCAACGGTAGTACTCTCAGCATGGGAGATGCTTCCGGTGGGGGATATGGGTGAGCCTGGAAGATGAATCATCGCCGAACGAGCGCTTACAGACCGTACGAAGCCGGTCCGCCAGGCGCTGAAGCTCGGCAAGAGCGACGGATCCGGCACGCGATCCGTTCCAAGGGACGGCGGTGCTCACGTGCGCCGCCTCCGGCGAGGGCGATGATTCGCCTTGCCATCCTTCTTCAGCCGCCATGCCCTCGACCTAGCCGCAGGTCCCGAGTGGCGCAAGGCGCTGCGTCCTGAGCTCGCTCAGCTCGTCCGGCCGCTGGTCGCCGGGGTCACGATCAAGTGAGAGTCTCGAAGGTCGGTCCCTTGCAAAGTGCTTGACGCCCTGATTTTCCAGAACTGCGAGCGGCGCGGCGTACAAAAATTGCTCCCCCGCCAACTCTTTGAACAATAGCGGAGTGCGCTCGTGATCAAGACGGTCAAGCAAGCCTGTCGGTTCAATCCGATCATCCGGGACTACCGGATGAGCCAAGGCATCGAGAACCTGGCGCAGCTTATCAACAATGAAGGCGACGGGCGGGAGTTTTTCGCGCGCAACTATGTCACGCACGGCATGGAGCAGCTGTTCCGCGAGGGGCTGCTGCGCTTGTCGGGCAAGTCAGACCAGGCGGTCTTCGAGCTCACCCAAGCCATGGGTGGCGGTAAGACGCACATGATGATCGCGCTCGGCCTGCTGGCGCGCCACCCGCATCTGCGTCCCGATGTCCTCCCCCCTGAGCTCGCTGCCCGTGTGGACTTCGACACTGCACGCATCGCCGCCTTCAACGGTCGCAACAACCCGGACAACTACATCTGGGGTGAGATCGCAACCCAGCTGGGCGCCGAAGATGCCATTAAGCCCTACTGGGCCAACGGTCCCAAGGCTGTCGATCAACGCAAGTGGAAGGAAATCATTGGCGATGAGCCAACGTTGATCCTGCTGGATGAGCTCCCCCCCTACCTTGACTATGCCAGCACGCAACAACTCGGCCAGGGCACGCTGGCCAACATGGTGGTCTACAGCCTCTCCAATCTGATGAGTGCGGCGTTAGAGTTGCCGAGATGCGCTGTCGTACTCGCCAACTTGTCAGGCAGCTACCAGGCATCCACCAGGGCTTTGCGCGAAGCGATATCCAACTTGCAGCAAGAAACTCGCCGTCAGGCGATGACCATCACGCCGGTGCAGTTGGCTGGAAACGAGATCTACGAGATCCTCAAGAAGCGGCTCATCGACGAGCTGCCCGACGAGCGCGTCATCGCGGAGGTGGCCGAAGAATACGCCCAGCAGATTAAGAAGGCCGAAGACGGCGGCTACATTATTGCCCGCAGCATTGAGCAAATCGCCGAGCAGGTGCGCGAGACCTACCCCTTCCACCCCTCGTTCAAGCACTTGGTCGCCTTGTTCAAGGAGAACGAAGGCTTCCGCCAGACACGCGGTCTCATGCAGTTTACCGCCCGACTCCTCAAGAGCGTGGAGGAGCGCGAGACGGATGACGTCTTCTTGATCGGCACGCAGCATCTCAACCTCAATGACGATCAGGTCAAGGACGAGATCGAACGCATTGCCCCGAGGCTGATGCCGGCCATCGCTCACGACATCGCTGACCATGGCAACTCCATAGCAGAACTCATCGACGCCGAGCTGGGATCGGACGCCGCAAGGCAGGTGATGACCCTGCTATTAGCTTCTAGCCTATCGCGCACCGTTGGCGGTCGGATCGGCCTGTCCGAGAGCGAGATCATTGAGTTCCTTGCCGCCCCGCAGCGCAAGCCGAGACGAATTCCTTCAGGCCATGCAGCGGCTGCGGGAGGCCGCATGGTACCTGCACCGTGAAGAGCAACGCTTCTTCATCAAAGAAACGGAAAACCTCTCGCGTCAGATCGAGCGCAACGCCAAGGAGGTCCCGCAACCCAAGATCGATCAGGCACTGATCAATCGGCTCACCGCCATCCTTGAGCCCGTGCGCAAGATTGCATACCAGGATGTGCAGGTCCTACCCAAGCTCGATGAACTGAAGCTCGGAGGCCACAGAACGCTCATCGTGATCAAGCCTGATGGCAAGGTTCCGCCCAACGAGTTGCAAAACTTCTTCCACCACCAGCAGGAAAAGAACAACTTCCTGGTCCTCTCGGGTGAGGACAGCCTGCTGGCCGACGCGGTCGAAGACCGTCTGCGTGAGCTTTACGCCATCGAGCAGATTTACAAGCGGCTTCGCCCCGGCGACACGCTGTTCGAAGAGGCGCGCGACCGACTGGAAGAAGCAGAAGACCGCTTCGGCAAGGCGCTGTCGGCCGCATACAACCGCATCTACTTCCCTGTTAACGACCCAGCCAACGATCGCGATCGCGGCGTCCTGGCGGGGGTGACCCTAGACCTGGGGCTCAAGATCGGCCAAGGAGATCAGTCCGCCGAAGCGCAGATCGAGAGCTTGCTCGCAAGCCCCAAGGCGGACTACAAGCTCGTGCGGGAGCTCACCAAGGACAACCTGGAAGAATACTTCGCGCAGGCCGAGTTATATCTTTGGCCTCCCGGCAAGGACAACCGTCGCACGCCGTGGAAAGACGTCGTCAAGCGCGCCAAGTGCATGCCTATCTGGCCCTGGATGCCGGGTGCTGGTGGCCTCGACGCCCTCAAGACAGAGGCGTTGAAACAAGGCCGCTGGCGTCTCGGTGAAGACGGTTATATCGAGAAGGGCCCTTTCCCCAAAGACAAGGCCACAGTCAATGTATCGGTCGTGGCGGTCAGGCCAGAAACAGGCGAAACCGTGCTCAGCCTGACGCCTCGTCACGCGGGCGAAAGTCCTGTCATCTATTGGTCAACCCGACCCGAGGTCACGGATAAAGACCCAAAGGTCGATGACCCCGACAACTTCACGACGACGCTTGGAACGCTCTACTTTTGGGTGAAGGACACCACCGGGCAGCATGAAAGCGCCCCGCCCGTGCGCTGGCTGGCCGATCTGAAGATCCGGCACCAAGTCGAACCGGCGGCTGACAAGCGCCGTGTGCGGCTTGAGGCCACTCCGCGGGCAGAGCTCTACTACACCCTGGACGGGTCCAACCCTAAGGACGGTACGCGCTACGACGGCCCCTTCGAGATTGGCCCTGGCCCTTATCGCCTGCTGGTGTTTGCCCGGGCGGGCGAAGCCAACAAGACGGCCGATTTCCAGATCCCGGCCAGCAGCGACAAGACCGTCCAGATCATCGATGCGAAGCCGGCCCGACTGCAGAGCAAGCGCGTGT
This sequence comes from Lysobacterales bacterium, assembly GCA_033582715.1. GTDB lineage: Bacteria > Pseudomonadota > Gammaproteobacteria > Xanthomonadales > BPKI01 > BPKI01. Next base: position 934,347 of record JAVQZZ010000001.1, read on the forward strand.
CTTTGGACACGACGGAGCGCGTGTTCGGGGTCATCAACCGCTTCCGCGATCAGCCCGGAACGCGTTTCAAGGGCGTGCGCATCGAGATCGGCGAAGGCGAAAACACCGTCACCGTGCGCTTTCAGGAACGCGAAATCACCGCTGCCATGATCGAAGGCGTCGTCAACAGCATTCGGGAAATCCTCAACGAACCCGATGCCATGGTCAACATCGCCATCGCTGATGGCATTCAGTTCGACACGGGCTTTGCGCTCAAGGAGTTCGCGAAGATTGCTGGTGTTGAGCTTAAGCCGGGCGACGTGAGCCAAGAGGACTGAAGATGATACAGACCAAGGCCGTCACGACCCGACCCGCCGACGCGGGGGCACAAGCGCCGCATACGTTGGGCTTCGGGGTGCCGGCCACCTCCGACCCGCATCACTTCAAGGTGATCATTCCCAAAAGCACTACGGGCAAGGTCCGCATCAGTGAATACCTCGGGCTGCAATCCACCTCGAATGACACGGCGGTGATCGACCGCGTGCTGCTCGATAGGCCGCGCTGGACGGCCATCCGCGCCGAGGTGCAGCGCGCCTTCAACGCCCGCCTGGCCGCGCATGGCTTGAAGACGAGCAGCTGGAAGGTGGGCGACAACCCCGTCGATCGCCTGTTGGGCAAGGAGTTATGCGTCTTGGCCTGGGCCGTCGAACAGCTGGAGATGGAAAAGATTCCCGTCGCCGTGCGGAACTGGCTGGCGCTTCGGCCCGAGGAACGCTGGTGGCTGTTTGGTATGACCGCGATGAGCACGGGTGGCGTCGCGCATGGCGGCAAGGGCTGGCGCAAGGCGCTCAAGCACGCGTTGGGTGATGTTGCGCAAAGCGACTTGCTGGGCAGCCGACCGCGCCATAGTCGCGCCGATCGCGGCGAAATCGGGCTGACCCTGGATTTGTTCGAAAGCGATAGACCCTAGGAACGCTTGTCATGAATTGGAGCAACCCAATGAATCCGCTACCCAAGCGGCTGAAGAAAGAGCCTCTCATCGAAGTGGTTTGGCAAGTGCAGTTCGATGGCGATAAAGGGGTAGGCGATGTGCTGCTGGGCATCTTATTTGCCGAGCTAAGGAAAAGCCATGCCGGTCTTCAGCTGGCGGCGCCTGCCTCCTGCCGACATCCCGGCCCCGATCGCGCAGGCCGACCCCATTCTGCGGTTCGCGGCGAAGACGTTGATGGAGGAACCCTCTGGCCCACTGATTTGGCAGCTGGGGGATCGGGTCGTCACCCTCAACTGCCGCAAGCCCTACCTGGGCTGGGAAAGATTCAAAAGAGCCGTGGAGTCTCTGACGCAAATGATTCGAAAGCAGCGGGCTCATTCCCAGCCCTCAACGACACTCTCTGCGCTATATCGACTTGCTCACGGACGAGTTGGCCGCCGATCTGTCGCCGCTCAAACTAGTTCTCAAACTGGGCGATCGCCCGGTAGGTAGCCGCGTTCAGATGCGCATCGAAATGGACGACAAAGATTGCCGACACATCGTGCAACTGGCCGTCTCCCGCGCAGGTTCACCTTGACGGCCAGCGGTTCACGGGTGCCGTCGTCGACATCGAGACGCTGCCGGCAGATGCGCCGGAGAACTGGGACGCCTTGCGCGCGCAGCTCGATACGCTGCACGACCGTTCGAAGGCGTTGTTCTTCCATCAGATCCTGACAGAGGAAACAATCCGAAAGCTCGAACCGGAGTATTAACGATGCTGGCTTACGCATTGGATGAGCCTTTGTTGATTGAACCGGTTATCGCATACCGGCATGCGGCTGTCGCTTGGTCTGAGGAAATCTGGCGTAAAGCCCCTTGGGTTGTTCCCTATAGGGCCGGCAGCGCGCTGACAACCACTCCGCAAAATACGGTTGATCAATCCGATGATGAACGTTTCGCACATGGCTCTGTGGGTGCCGCAAGCCTTCTCGCGGAAAAAAGCCTTGCCGAGGATTGGCTGCGTCCCGAGGAGGACGAAGCGTGGTCACATTTGCAGTAGGCAACGTCGTCGTGGTTCCATTTCCCTTTTCCGATTTGTCGCAGAACAAAAAACGGCCGGCTTTGGTGCTTGCGAATGTCGGCCACAATGACTGGGTCTGTTTGCAGATCACCAGCAAGCCTTATGCCGACCAAGCGGCGATCTGTCTCTTGGAACACGATTTCGCCCAAGGCTCGTTGCAGCGTCAAAGCTTCATTCGCCCAGGCAAGATTTTCACAGCGCACGAATCCCTCTTTCTATGCAGCGTTGGAAGCCTCCGTGACGAAAAATTCCGTGAAGTACGACAGGCGGTTATTCGCCTCATCGAACAGGGCGCTCTCCGGTGACCATGGCCCCCCTTGTTCCGCTCGCACTCCAAGACGCCCCCGCGCTGATCGAAACGGTGTTTCCGGCGCAAAAGGTCTCGTTCGAGGCGCAAAGGCCGAGCGCAAGGCTGGTCGCGGCGCAGACCCTGACCGGCCTGGGCTCCTACTGGAAGGGCCGCAAGCCCTTGATCCTGGTGCGCGCCATCGTCTTGGGCAGCCTCTTGCCGCCCACCGATGACCCCGAGGCCGATCTGGCGCTCTTCGAAGCGCTGATGGCTTTTGATGACGAGGGGCTCGCGCGCCGCCTGTTGGCAGCCAACGCTTTCTCGCCGGCGGAGATTCTCGCGCGCGTGCAGATCGACGCGCCCGAGCGTTACTTCATCCTTCCCTCTTCCACCGGGAAAGGGGCTGGGAAAGAGGGCAAGCCCCGCTGGCGGCGCGACCTCGACGAGGAGGACAAACTCACACTCTATCGCCTTGCGCTCGCCACCCTTCGGAGCTACGAAGAGAAAGCGAGCCTCGCCAAGCGCCCCGAGGAGGTCGATCAGGACTGGCTCTACGCGCCGGTGTGGCCCAAAGTCAACCGCCACTACGCGCATTTGGGGCTCGATGCCCACTCGTTCCCCGAGCTCATCGAACAGCTGGGCATCCTGCGCTACGGCCATCGCCCGCGCGTGGGCGACACCTTCTGCGGCGGCGGCTCCATCCCCTTCGAGGCGGCGCGGCTGGGCTGCGATGTCTATGCCTCGGACTTGAACCCCATCGCCTGCATGCTCACCTGGGGGGCGCTCCACATCATCGGCGCGCCGCCAAAGCGCCGCGCCGAGATCGAGCAGGCGCAGCGCGCGGTGGCCGCGGCGGTGGATGCCGAGATCACGCGCCTCGGCATCGAGCATGACGAGCACGGCAACCGCGCCAAGGCTTACCTCTACTGCCTGGAGGCGCGCTGCCCAGAAACAGGTTGGAGGGTGCCGCTGGCGCCCTCAGTTGGGTGATCTCGCCAAGACACGGAGTCATCGCCAAATTGCGTGCCTCAAGCCCGACCCCACGAACCGACGCTTCGACATCGAGATTCTAAGCGGCGTGAGCGAAGCCGAGCTGAAGGCGGCCGAACAGGGCACGGTGCAGGACGGCGACATGGTCTATACGCTTAACGGCAAGACCTACCGCACGCCCATCAAGACCCTGCGCGGCGACTATCGCGCCCCCGACGGCACCACCGCCAACCGCCTGCGCCGCTGGGAGAAGCTCGACTTCAAGCCGCGCCCGGACGACATCTTCCAGGAACGGCTCTACTGCATCCAGTGGATCAAAAAAGAAACGCTCGAATCCGCGCGACAGGAGACCTTCTTTGCCGCACCAACCGAAGCCGACCTCGCACGCGAGCGCAAGGTGGAGGCGATCGTCGCCGAGAACCTCGCCCGCTGGCAGGAAGAAGGGCTGGTGCCCGACATGCCCATCGAGCCGGGGGATGAAACGACGCGCCTATTCTCGCGAGCGCGGCTGGACGTATTGGCATCATTTGTTCAATGCAAGGCAGTTGCTTGTTGCTTTCACTGATGATCGAAGGCAATTCGCGAGTCCGATGCACGCCGAGCTTGGGCTGGATTCTTTTTGCTAAGATGCTTCAGACTACAATTCTCGAGCTGTGCGCAGTGGGAGTCTAGTCAAGGCGGCGGATTAGGGTCACCTAACTACATTTTTCACAACCAAGCCCTTAATACACTTCTGAATTACGCAACCAGGAGCTCGTTCGCACTGGCTCCCAAGTCATACATCATCGACGCCAGCGGTCGCTCCTGTATGCTGCAGTATTCAGAGAATATCGCCTCCGCTACGGCAGACCAGCCGCCAGCAGGACTGCGAATTCTGGATCACCGATCCCCCTTACGCCGACGCCATCAATTACCACGAGATCACGGAATTCTTCATCGCCTGGCTGCGCAAGAACCCGCCCAAGCCCTTCGATGAGTGGGTGTGGGATTCGCGCCGGGCGCTCGCCATCAAGGGCTCGGGCGAGGAGTTCCGCCGCGGCATGGTGGCGGCCTATAAAGCCATGCGTGATCACATGCCCGACAACGGCCTGCAATGCGTGATGTTCACGCACCAGGACACCGGGGTGTGGAGCGATCTGATCGGTATCTTCTGGGCCGCAGGACTCCAGGTGGTGGCGGCCTGGTACATCGCCACCGAGACCACCTCGGAACTCAAGAAAGGCGGCTATGTGCAGGGCACGGTGATCCTGATGCTCAAGAAACGCGCGCCCGGCGAGCGGCCCGGCTTCAAGCAGCGCATCCTCCCGGCCGTGCGGCAGGAGGTGCAGCGCCAGATCGAGACCATGCTGCACCTGAACGACACCGTGGCCGCGCATCATGGCGAGCCGGTGTGGAGCGACGCCGACTTGCAAATGGCGGGCTACGCGGCGGCGCTCAAGGTGCTCACGACCTACACGCACATCGGCGGCGAGGATGTGACGACCTTCGCCCTGCGCCCGCGTTCCCGTGGGGAAGCGACCGTGGTGGACGAGATCGTGCAACAGGCGGCCGAGACGGCCTCCAGCCTCCTCGTGCCTGAGGGCCTGGCGGCGGACACCTGGGCGCGCCTTGTCGGCATCGAGCGCTTCATGCTGCGCATGTGGGACATGGAGGCGGCCGGCGCGCACAAGCTGGACAACTACCAGAACTTTGCCAAGGCCTTCCGCGTGGAGGACTACGCCCGCGTGATGGGCGACATGCGCCCCAATCACGCACGCCTCAAGCGCGTGACGGAGTTCGCCTCGCGCGATCTGACGGAGGCCAGCGAGCTCGGTCGCACCCGTCTTGGGCCGTCTCGTCATCGCGCTGCAGCAAATGCTCAAGGATGTCGAACCCCAGGTCATCGTCGATCAGACTCAAGAACGAGATGGCCGACTTCCTTGAAGTCCGACCGCTACTCGTAGACGTGCCTGGCCTTCATCGAGCGCAAGTCGCCAGAGCCGGCGGTGCGCACGGCGGCCGAGGTGCTGGGGGCGCGGCTGAAGAATCTACGCTTCGGGGCGTGAGGAAGAGGAAATGCAGGCGGATTTTCTAGACGCGCACGCGCGGCATTGGGAGGATGCGGAGCGGCTTTTCCAGGCGCAGCGCTGGGCCAATGCGGATCATCTGTATGGCTTATCGGCGGAATGTGGTTTGAAGCGGTTGATGCTAGCCTTTGGCATGCCTTACGACACGAACAAGAACCGTCCAGCCCACGGCAACGACCGTCAACACGCAAACAGAATTTGGTCGCGCTATGAGACCTATCGTTGTGGACACCATCAAGGCGCTGGCTATGCCTTGCCCAGCAGCAACCCCTTCCAGAACTGGGAAGTCTCGCAACGCTATGCCCATCAATTGCATTTCGATCAGGCTCGCGCACTCGAGCACAGGTCGGGGGCAAATGCCGTTCGGCAGCTGGTCAATAAGGCGCAAAAGGAGGGACTGATATGACGGTCTTCGACCGGATCCTGCCCATTGCGTCTGAGGTGCTGCGGGAACATCGTGCCATCGTGTCACAACTCGAATGGTTGGTAATCAATCGCGATTTGAACGCGCGCGTGCGCATTATCCTGCCAGAAAGTGTCGAACCCGATGTGGAGCGGCGTAAGCAGTGCGAGGCGATCTATGAGGTGCTTGCGGCGCGCATCGCGCCGCATGCATATCCAGTGCAGACTGGCATTCTGTACGAGGCAACCCGCGATGAGGCTTGTGCGGGTGGGACAAGCTACCCGCTGGACGATTTTGATAAGGTCTGGCTGGTGGATCGGTTGGCCACGGAGGGCAACTGGGCAAACATCGCCCCAGAAACCGACGGGGCGCCGCGTATTGTTTTCTTCTCCATCAAAGGGGGCGTCGGGCGCTCTACCGCGCTCGCGGCCTGCGCCTGGAAGCTTGCCCAGCTGGGCAAGCGGGTGCTGGTGCTCGACTTGGACCTGGAATCACCTGGGCTGTCGTCTAGTTTGTTGCCTACGGACCGCCAGCCTATGTATGGCATCACCGACTGGCTGGTGGAAGATCTGGTCGATAACGGGGAACCGATTCTCGATGGCATGATCGCCACGAGCGAACTGGCTCGGGACGGAGAAATTTATGTGGTGCCCGCTCACGGCTCGGATGCGGGCGAGTACATCGCCAAGCTGGGACGGGTGTGGATGCCTAAGGTCGGAGACGATGGCACGCGTGAGCCGTGGTCGGCCCGCTCGCATAGGCTTTTGCGGACGCTGGAGGCGCGCATCAAGCCCGATATCGTTCTCATCGATTCGCGAGCTGGCATTGACGAGGTGGCGTCCAGCTGCGTTACCGATCTTGGAGCCAATCTGATCTTGCTTTTTGCACTGGATGGCAGTCAGACATGGAGTGGTTACCGGATCTTGTTTAACCACTGGCAAAGAGCCCGCGTTGCCGAGGATATTCGAGAACGACTGCAAATGGTCGCAGCCCTCGTGCCGGAACTCGACCCGTCGGCCTATCTGAAGGATTTACGCGAGCGAGCGTACGATCTCTTTTTAGAAAAGCTTTACGACGAGCTAGCCTCTCCAGATGCCGAGGGGTGGAGTTTTGATTTGGCTAACGAACTGGCGCCGCATCAGCCCTGGGCCTGTGCGCTGGCATCGTGGTTTTGCTGCCTTGCGCACACTGCATGGAAGGCTTGAGCAGATCGATGACGATGAGATCCGGCATGTGTTTGGCGACTTGATCGGTCGGATCCTGCGTTACTTGGGGTGGGGCGACGGTTATCCCAAGGTGATCGATGGAGGTGCGTTTTGAGCGATGAATCTGCCGTGGCCGAGGCGCAAGCTCTGCGGGCGGCCATTCTCGCCGCACCGCTCGAAACAAGCAATTTCGGCGAGATACCGTACGCAGGGGTGCTTTATGTGCCGCCTTCGCATCTCAAGGCGCTACGCCTGGATGCGCATGTCGTCGTGGGCGGTCGGGGTGTCGGAAAATCATTCTGGACGGCGGTGCTGCAGAAAGAAGCATTGCGCAAGCTTCTGGGGAGCGCCGCCGCCGAACTGGCCGGCGTTCACGTGCGGCTTGGCTTTGCCAACGCAGAAAACATTGCCCACTACCCGAGATGCCGACCTTTTCGCAGCCTTCCTCGACACAGGCGGCGACCCGTACGACTTGTGGCGCGCCGTGGTTTTACGCTGGGTCGCGGAAATGTCCGCGCAGGAGATTCCCCGCCAGAGTTGGCTAGAGACGGTTGCGTGGCTCAAGTCCAAGCCTGAGGAGGCGTCGCGACTGATGCAGCAGCCGAGGAGCTGGCGAGGCCTGATTGTGTTCGACGCGCTGGACCGCGCCAGCAACGTCTGGCAGCGCATGGATGACATCGTGCGTGGTCTGTTGCGGGCCGTGCTATGGCTCAAGACATTTTCTGGCCTGTCCGCCAAGGTCTTCCTGCGGGAAGACCAGGCCGAGCGCACGGTATTCAACTTTCCCGATGCATCCAAACTCACGGCCACCAAAGCGGAATTGACATGGGCGCGACATGACCTGCACGGGTTGCTTTGGCAGCGTCTAATTAATGCGCCATCGCCTCATGGCGAGCGCATGCGCGCCGTCTGTCCGCACAGCGATCAGGCCGGCATCTGGCGGGTGGCTGATGAGATGAAGATCGAGTCGGAAGCGCAGCGCAAGGCGTTTGAGCGCCTGGCAGGCCCTTGGATGGGGCGGGACAAGCGTCGTGGCGTACCGTACACATGGTCGGTCAGTCACTTGGCTGATGGCCACGGCCGAACCTCACCACGCTCGTTTTTGGCCGCGATCCGTCATGCCGCTGAGGATTGTGCCGAACGCTATCCAAATCATGATTTGGCTCTGCATTACGAAAGTATCAAGCGAGGCATTCAAAAAGCTTCGGAAATTCGTGTGCAGGAAATAGCTGAGGACTATCCCTGGGTGCCCGAGGTCCTCTCCGCACTAAAGGGGATGAATGTTCCTTGTGATTTTGATGCGGTAGTAACGCGTTGGACAGGGAAGTTTCGCGATGGGCCCATGAGCATTCCTTCGGATCGTCTTCCGGCTCAGCACGCGGAGAGGGGTTGGGAGGGGCTGCGGGAAGACCTGCAACGCTTGGGGCTGATCGAAACCAAAAAGGACGGGCGTATCGATATGCCTGATTTGTATCGCGTGGGATTTGGCCTGGGCCGTAAAGGTGGCGTCAAACCTAGAAACTGAGAAAGGCTCGATGCATATTCGCCGCCTCTCCTCCCGCACCCACCGGCTGGACGCCAGTTTCCTGCTGCGGCATCTCAAAGGCGCAAGAAGCTACAAGCGCATTGCCGGCTACTTCACCAGCTCCCTGTTCGAGGTGGCCGGCGAGGTGCTGGAGGACATTCCTGAGGTCAAGATCGTCTGCAACGTCGATATCCATCCGGACGACCTGAAAGTCGCTCAGCTGCGCGAAGCCAAGATGCTGGGGCGGTGGAACGAGCGCGCGCTGGAGGCCGAGGCGCTGCTGCTACCGCGACCGCTACCGCCGCTTGGATGCCTTCCTGCAGCGGCATGGCCAGGCGGTACGGGTGGCGCCCGACGACATCTGTGGCTTCGTGCATGGCAAGGCGGGGGTGATCACGCTCGCCGATGGCCGCAAGCTGGGGTTCATCGGCTCGATGAACGAGACGAAGAGCGGCTGGCAGCGGCATTACGAAATCCTGTGGGAGGATGAGTCCCCCGAGGGCGTGGCCTGGATCGAGGCGGAGTTTGACTTCCTTTGGAACGCGGCCAAGCCGCTGCCGCAGGCGGTCATCCGGGAAGTGCACCGCCGTGGCTATCGCCGCGAAGTGATCTTCAACGAAATCGACGAGGACGAGGACCTCGCCCCGGCTGTGCTCATTGAGTCGCCGCTCTACCGCGAGGGGCAGCAGCTGCAACCTTGGCAGCAGGGCTTCTTGACCGAGTGCCTACGTCACTACCGCCTGTACGGGGTGGTGCGGCTGCTGCTGGCCGACGAGGTGGGGCTGGGCAAGACGCTGTCGCTCGCTACCGCCGCGCTGACGCTTTGCCTGCTGGCGGACAAGGAAAACACGCCGCGTCGTCCGGTCGTGATCTTCGCGCCGGCGACGCTTACAGAACAATGGCAGACCGAGCTCATGGACAAGCTCGGCATTCCATCGGCGCGGTGGGACACCCTGCACAAGGTGTGGCTGGATACGGACGAACGCGCCATTTCACCGGCAGGTCGCGAGCAGATCGCGCGCTGCCCTGTGCGCATCGGTATCGTCTCGACCGGACTGATGGTGCGCGACTCGTTGGAGAAGCAGCACTTACTGGGGTTGCGCTTCGGCGTCGTCGTCCTGGATGAGGCACACAAGGCGCGCACACGTCAGGGCTCTGGCAGGGACGCTGGAACACCGAACGAGCTTTTGGCGTTCATGCGTGAAATTGCTGCCCGCGCGGACCATGTGCTGCTCGGCACAGCTACCCCCATACAGACTGATCCGCGTGACCTTTGGGACCTGTTGGGCATTCTGCACCAGGGTCGGGGGCGCTTCGTTCTAGGGCACGACCTGGCGGCATGGCATCGACCAGAGAAAGTGCTTGACATCCTGGCCGGTCGGCAAGAGGTGACGAATCCTGAACATGCGTGGGAGCTGCTGCGCTCGCCCCTGCCGCACATCGAATCGACCAGTGAGCCACGCGCCCGCCGACTGTTCTCGGCGATCCGGCTGGACTTGGGACTCACCAACGGAGAATGGCAGACCCAGCGTCCACTCGCCGACCTCGCCGAAGAGACGCGCGAAATATTGCAAGAGGAACTTGAGCGACGTATCGCCGGCGCAACGCTATTTCAGCGCGAAAACCCCATTGTCAGGCATGTCGTCCTGCGCAAGCGACAGCAACTGGAAGAGGCTGGCTTGCTCACACGGGTAGGCGTGGACCTCCATCCGGATCGTTCCAAAGTAGCCGAGCCACGGCTCTTCGATGCCCTGTTCGAGGGCAGGGCGCTGCGGACGACCGAAGACTTTCGCGTAGCCTATGATCACGCGCGCGCTTTCGGCAGGGCGCTGGCCAAGCGGTGCAAGGGCAGCGGCTTCATGAAGAACCTGATGGAACAGCGCATCTGCTCCAGCATCCATGCTGGGCTTTCGACGGCGCAAAGGTTACTCAAGGGCGATGCGATCCACGAGGAGGAGGACGAATACGAGGTCGACCTGACCGTGGAAACCCAGGAAGAACGCGAGGCTCTCGCACGCCTTGTCGAGCGTCTTCAACGGGTTCGCAGCGATCCCAAGATGGAGGCCATTACCTTCTACCTCGAGAAGGAAGCCTGGCGCGAACTGGGCGTGATCCTTTTCAGCCAGTACTACGACACAGCGAAATGGCTTGCGGATGAACTGGCCGCCCGTTACCCCGACGAGGCCATCGGTCTATACGCCGGCGCGGGCCGCAGCCGCCTCTGTCAGCGCGGTGACAGCGTCGCAGTGGAGCGCGAGACCCTCAAGCGCATGGTGGCCGAGCACCAGATACGCGTCATGGTAGCCACGGATGCCGCGTGCGAAGGCCTCAACCTCCAGACTTTGGGCACGCTGATCAACGTGGACCTGCCCTGGAACCCGACGCGTCTTGAACAGCGCCTTGGGCGGATCAAACGTTATGGCCAGAGGCGCGCGACAGTGGACATGCTCAACCTGGTGTTCGAGCAGACTGTGGACGAGAAGATCTACGAGCGCTTGTCCGAGCGGATGAAAGACCGCTACGACATTTTCGGCTCGCTGCCCGACACTATTAAAGATGAATGGATTGAGGACATTGAGTCCCTAAGTGAAAAGTTGGATGCGTATATCAACGCGCAGCGCAAGGCGACAGGATTTGATCTTCGCTACACGGAAACAATAGCACCCACGGACAAGGACTGGCGCGACTGCACGGAGGTTTTGTCGAGACGCGATCTTTCGGTCCTTCTGAACGCGGGTTGGAGCTGAGGATTTGGCCTCATGTCTTGGGCATCCAAGCGAGATGGGCAATCGCTTACCGTAGTGGTGAACGCGCGAGTTCTGACCACAAGGCGTAGTGTGCACGGATTTCCGTGAAGAAGTTGCCTATAAAGAAGTTAAGGACCTAGGACCGGCGGATACAGGCCCGCGACGAACGCCGTGGAACACCGCCGAGAAATACAAATCTCCAATTTGGTAGAGGTTGGGCGCTGAGTGATGGTGGCCAGGGACGGAATCGAACCGCCGACACGCGGATTTTCAGTCCGCTGCTCTACCAACTGAGCTACCTGGCCACGCGGTCGCCGCGGGCGGGCGGCGTGGGGAGCGCGCGATTGAAACGCCGTGGCATGGCGACTGTCAAGCCTCGCGACCGTGGGCGCGTCCGTGCGACCGCGACCGCGGCCGCCGGAGGCGCGGGAGGCGCGGCTCAGGGCACGGGCGGATCCGGCGGCGCGAGGCGCTCGAGGGGAAGATCGACGAGCACCCGCACGCGGCGGCCGACCAGCGACTCGTCGCGCCATTCGGGGTCCTCGCCGAGCCCGAAGGCGAGGCGGTCGAGCTCGACCTCGGCGAGGATCCGAGCGCGCCGCTCGCTCTCGCGCAGGAAGCGGAAGGGGAAGGCGAAGGGGAGGCTTCGCCCGCGGAGCGTCAGCGCCGCCGCGGCGAGGTAGCGGTCCCCGCCCTGCGGGCGGATGTCGGCGGCGACGAAGCGGGCGACCGGATGGCGGGCGACGTCGAAGAAGGCCGGCCCGTGCAGGACCTCGTCGCGCTCGGCTGTTCTGGGTGTCGGCGGAGGCGAGCTCGATCTCGACCTCGAGGCGGCCTTCGGCGGGTGCCTCGGGATCGAAGCGGACGTCGGCGCGAAAGCGACCGAAGCGGCCCTCGAAGTCGGCGCCCTGCTGGGTGCCGACGAAGCGCAGGCTGTCGGGACCGGGCAAGGCCTGCCAGGCGAGGGCGCCGGCGTGCAGAGGGAGGAGCAGCAGGAGGAGGGCGAGGCGCGTCATGGGCGGTCGGTGTGCGAGGGACGAGGTGGCGGAGGCCAGGGGCGGGGAGGGGCGCGGCCGGCGCAGCTGCGGCCTGCTCCGCGGACGCTCATCGCCGGCCGTGGCGCGGGCCGAGGCCCAGCATCCGCCTCAGCACCTCGTCGCGGTCGACGAGGTGATGCTTGAAGGCGGCGGCGGCGTGGAGCAGGGCCAGCAGCACCAGGCTCCAGAACAGGGCCTCGTGGAGCTGCCCGGCGAGTGCGCGCAGCGGCTGGCTCGGCGCGGCGATCGCGGGGAGCTCGAGGATCCCGAACCACACCAGCGGGAAGTTCGCCGCCGAGTTCATCACCCAGCCGGCGAGCGGCACGGCGAGCAGCAGGAGGTAGAGCAGCCCGTGCGAGGCGTGGGCGGCGAGGCGCTGCCAGCGCGGCATCGGCGGCAGCGAGGGTCGGGGATTGAGCACGCGCCACAGCAGCCGCAGCAGGGTGAGCGCGAGCAGGGAGATTCCGATCGACTTGTGCAGGGCGTAGAGCCGCACCTTCTCCGCGCCGATCGGCAGGGCCTTCATGTACAGCCCGAGGACGCCCATGAACAGGATGCCGGCGACGGTGAGCCAGTGGATGGCGACGCTGACCAGGCCCCAGCGCTCGCGGCGGTCACGGAGCGGCGGCATCGGGGGATTCCTCGGACGTGGCGGGTCGGCAGGGGGGATCGCGCATCGCGCGCGGCGGCTCGCGGTGCGCCTCGACTTCGATCAGCAGCTCGACCTCGTCCCCGACCTGGCGGGCGAGCGCGTCCATGCCGAAGTCCCGGCGCGAGAGCGTGGTCCGGGCCGAGAAGCCCACCGCCCGACGGCCGACCAGGGGGTTGAGCCCGATGCGGTTGAGCCGCAAGGCGAGGGTGACCGGCCGCTCGATCCCGCGCAGGCGGAGCCTCCCGTGCAGCCGCCCCTCGCGCGCGCCGGTGCGCTCGAGGCGGAGCCCCTCGAAGAGGATCCAGGGGTGGCGGGGACCGTCGAAGAAGTCGCGCTGCTGCATCCGCCGGTCCCAGCGCGGATCGCCGAAGCCGATGCGGGCGGCGGGGATGCGGACGCTCGCGCAGCTCCGCGACCAGTCCTCGGGGTCGAAGACGAGCGCGCCTTCGCTGCCGTAGGCGCGGCCGCTCGAGCGCGAGAAGCCGAGGTGGTCGACGAAGAAGGTGATCTGGGTATGGACGGGGTCGATGCGGTAGACCGCCGGGCGCGCGGCGAGGGCCGCCGGCAGGGCGAGGAAGGTGCCGAGCAGGGCGGCGGCGGGCGGACGACGGCCGGCCGCGGGGCTCATGCCCGGCCGGCGTTGCGGTCGTTCGGACTGTGGAAGTACTCGCTCTCGACCGCGTACTCCCGGACCAGCTCGATCAGGCGGGCGAGGCGCTGCTCGGCGGTGGCGAGCGGCCCGCAATCCTCGCAGCCGGGCTCGCCGCAGGGCTGGTAGGCGTACAGCCAGTAGTGGACCGCGCCCGAGAGCAGGCCGTCGGCGATCTCGCGGACGTCGGCCTCCGGCTGCTCGTCGGCGATGCGGTTGGCGAGCTCGACGGTCTGCCGGGCGGTCTCGTCGAAGGTGGCGATGTCCTGCATGGTCGGTTCAGGAGAGAGGCGGCCGCCGCGTTCAACCGGTCGCGGGGGCCCGGGGCGGGCGGCCGAAGCGGGCCCAGGCCTTCTCGTGCCAATGATAGGCAATGGTGTTGGCCAGTGGCTCGATGAGGGCCACGAGCCCGCCGAGGGCCACGCTCCCGGTGAGCAGCCAGGTCAGGGTGAAGGCCACGGTGAAATGGACGACGGCGAAGCTCAGGGTCTTGCGCATGGGTCTCGCCTCCGATGCGGATGATAATGACTCACAGCGATTGTTCAAGACGATTTCTTTTTCCACTACGATCGTCGGTTCCTATTGGAGATCTCGCGCTCCGCTCACCGCCCGCGGCGATCGCGGCCGCGATCCCGCTCGGGGTGGAGGCCGGCTCCCGACGCTGTGGCGGCGGCTCGGCGCGGGGCGTCCCGAGTCCGAGGCCGGCGGCGCCGAGGGATTCGCGCGCGGAGGCCACCGCGCCCGCGGCGTGGCTCCGGGGTCGCCGATTTCCCGCGCGCCGCCTGAGAGCGTCTCGGGCACCGCGCCGGACGGGTGCCGCTCGGCACCCCCACCGGTGGGCGACGCGCCGGCGGGCGCGGTCGGCTGAGGCGGCTGCGGGAAAAGACCGGGACCGCCACGGGCGGCCTCGACCTTCGCCGACCGCCGCGGCTTCGCAGCCAAGGTCGGTCCGGTCGGGAGGCCCGGTCCGGGGCCGCCGCGAGCGCTTCGGTCGCGGCGCGCGCAGCGGGTCCGTCGCGCGACTGTCGGCGCGACCCGCGACACGCCTGGGTCGAGGCGCGGTCGGCGGGCGTCCCGCGGTCTCACCGGGCGCTGGCCGGTCGCGGTGCCACGCCCGGCCCGGCCTGCGCCGAGGGTACGGCGTGCCGCAGTCTAGAATCGCGCCCCATGCCCGAGACTCGCCATGATTGCCTGGTCATCGGCGCCGGCGTGATCGGTCTCGCCTGCGCCCACGCGCTCGCGCGCGCGGGCCGCGAGGTGACGCTGCTCGAGGCCGCGCGCCCCGGCAGCGGGGCGAGCCACGGCAACTGCGGCACCATCACCCCGAGCCACGCGCCGCCGCTCACCGAGCCGCGCACGCTGTGGAAGGGCCTCAAGTGGCTGTTCCGCCCCGATGCGCCGCTCCGGATCGCGCCGCGCTTCGATCCGCCGCTGTGGCGGTGGCTCGCCGCCTTCGCCCGCCAGGCGCTGTCCTCGCGGCGGCGCGCTGCGGTGGAGCGGCTGCGCGCGGCCCTGCTCCTCGCCTCGCGGCGGGCGCTGCCGCGGCTCCTCGCCGACGCCGGGATCGACTGCGGCTTTCGCGAGAGCGGGGTGCTCTACGTGTTCCGCGAGCCCGCGTCCTTCCGGCGCGCCCGGCGCTGGCCGGAACGCTTCGCCGCGCTCGGCATCGCTGCGGAGTGCTGGGAGGCGGAGCGCGCCCGCGCCGAGGAGCCGCTGCTCAGGCCCGCCATCGCCGGTGCGGTGCTGTTCCCCGGGGACGCCTGCCTGCGGCCGGAGCGGCTGGTCGCGGGCCTGGCCGAGGCGGCGGTGCGGGCGGGCGTGAGGCTGCACGCCGGCGAGGCCGCCTGGCTCGAACGCGACCGCGATGGCGAGGCGGTGGTGCGCGGTACCGCCGCGACGCGGCGCGCCGAGCTCGTGCTGCTCGCCACCGGCGCGCGCGCGCCGGCGCTGCTCGGCCCCCTCGGCATCCGCCTCCCGATCCAGCCCGGCAAGGGCTACTCGCTCACCTTTCCGCCGCCCGCGGCGATGCCGCGGCGCCCGCTGGTGCTCGCCGACCGCAGCGTCTGCGTGACCCCCTGGGCGGAGGGGCTCAGGCTCGGCAGCACGATGGAGTTCTCCGGCTTCTCCGAGCGCCTCGACGAGCGGCGGCTGCGGGCGCTCGAGCGGGGGGCCGCCGAACACCTCGCGCTGCCCGCGCTCGGGGCGCCCGCGGAGTCCTGGTACGGCTTCCGGCCGATGACCCCGGACGAGCTGCCGGTCATCGGCCGCGCGCCGGGGCTGCGCAACCTGCTGCTCGCCACCGGCCACGGCATGCTCGGGGTGAGCCTCGCCGCGGTGACCGCCGAGCTGGTGGCGGCGCTGGTCCTCGGCCGCGAGCCGCCGGTCGATCCCGCGCCGCTCTCGCCCGCGCGCTTCGGCTAGCATCCGGCCATGGGCGAGCCACCGCTGTTCCGGCTCGAGCACGGCGAACGGCCGCTGATCGTGAGCGCGCCGCACGTGGGCCTGGCGCTGCCCCCGGGCATGGCCGAGCGCCTCAGCGACGCGGCGCGCCGCCTGCCCGACACCGACTTCGGGGTGACCGAGCTCTACCGCGACGCCCTGCCCGCGGGGGTGTCCTTCCTCCGCGCCGAGTTCTCCCGTTACGTGATCGACCTCAACCGCGCGCCGGACGGCGCCGCCCTCTACCCCGGCCGCTTCGAGACCGGCCTGGTCCCGCTCTTCACCTTCGCCGGCGAACCGGTGTGGAGGACGGGCATGGAACCCGACGCCGAGGAGGTGGCGCAGCGCCGCGAGCGCTACTGGCGGCCCTACCACGACGCGCTGCGCGGGGAGATCGACCGCCTGCGCCAGCGCCACCGCCGGGTGCTGGTCTGGGAGGCGCACTCGATCCGCGGCCGGCTGCCGCGGCTGTTCGAGGGCGAGCTGCCCGATCTCAACCTCGGCACCGCCGACGGCGAGAGCTGCGGGCCGGACCTCGAGACGGCGCTCCGCGCCGAGCTCGGCCAGCAGCGCGAGTTCTCCCACGTCGTCAACGGCCGCTTCAAGGGCGGCTGGATCACGCGCCACTACGGTCGCCCCGCGGTCGGCGTCGAGGCGGTGCAGCTCGAGCTGCGCCAGGGCTGCTTCCTCGACGAGGACGATCCCCGTTACGACCCGCCGCGGGCGGCGCCGCTGGCGGAGCTCCTGCGGCGGCTGCTCGCCCGCGCGCTGGCGGTGGTCGAGGAGTCGCGGTGAGCCGGCTCCCCGTCCTTCTCGCCCTGCTGCTGCCCGCGTGCGCGGGCGGGGAGGAGTGGCTGCTCCGCCTCGAGCCCGCGCCCCGGCCGCCGCCGGCGGGGGACTTCGAGCGCCGGGTGGCGGCGACCGTGGCGGCGCTGAGGGCCCACGCCGAGGCCAGCCAGGCGCCGCTGCGCGAGGCGCTTCGGCGGCGCGGGCTCGCCCACCGCCCCTTCTGGGTGGCGAACGCGGTGCTGGTGCGCGCCGCGCCCGGCCGGCGGGGCGAGCTCCTCGGGCTGCCCGGCGTGCGCTCGCTCGAGCCCAATCGACCCTTCGCGACGGCACTGCCGAAGGCGCTGCCGGTCGGCGAGCGGGCCAAGGCGGTGGAATGGGGGGTGGCGCGGGTGAAGGCGCCCCTGCTCTGGAGTCTCGGCTTCCTCGGCCAGGGCGTGGTGATCGGCGGCCAGGACACCGGCTACCGCTGGGACCACCCCGCGCTGCGGGCCAGCTACCGCGGCTGGAACGGGGTCAGCGCCAGCCACGACCACCACTGGCACGACGCCATCCGCAGCCTGCTCGGCCCCGGCAGCAATCCCTGCGGGCTCGCGCTGCCGGCGCCCTGCGACGACCACAACCACGGCAGCCACACCATGGGGACGATGGTCGGGGACGACGGCCTCGGCAACCAGATCGGGGTCGCGCCGCAGGCGCGCTGGATCGGCTGCCGCAACATGGAGCGCGGGGTGGGCACCCCCGCCACCTACCTCGAGTGCTTCCAGTGGTTCCTGGCTCCCACCGACCTCGCCGGCAACAACCCCAGCCCGGCGCTCGCGCCGCACGTGATCAACAACTCCTGGGCCTGCCCGCCGAGCGAGGGCTGCACCCTCCCCGACGCGCTCCGCGAGGCGGTGGAGAACGTGCGCGCCGCCGGGATCCTGGTGGTGGCCGCGGCGGGGAACTCCGGCCCCGGCTGCGCCACGGTGCAGCATCCGCCCGCGATCCACGCCGCGAGCCTCGCGGTCGGCGCCACCGACGCCGGCGACGCCATCGCCGGCTTCTCGAGCCGGGGACCGGTGCTCGCCGACGGCAGCGGGCGGCTCAAGCCCGAGCTCGCCGCGCCGGGCGTGTCGATCCGCTCGGCGCTGCGCCACGGCGGCTACGGGCTCTCCAGCGGCACCTCGATGGCGGCGCCGCACGTCGCCGGCGTCGCCGCCCTGCTCATGAGCGCGCGTCCGGCACTCAAGGGCGATCCCGAGCGAGTCGAGCGGCTGCTCAAGGCCACGGCGGCGCCGCAGACCGCGGCGCAGGACTGCGGCCCCTACCCGGGCGGGGCGGTGCCGAACGCGGTCTACGGGCATGGCATCGTCGACGCCTGGGCGGCCTGGCAGGAACTGGAGGGCTGGGTGTTCTGGAACGGCTTCGAATGAGCGCCCGCCGCGGGGCGCAGCGATGAGCGCCACCCGCGCCCCTGCCCAGGGGCTGGTCGCGCTGCTCGCCGGGCTGGCGATGCTCGGCCCCTTCAGCATCGACGCCATGTTCCCGGGCTTCCCCGCGATCGGCGGCGAGTTCGCGGTCTCGGCGCCGGCGCTGCAGCAGCTCCTCAGCCTGTACCTGCTGAGCTACACGGTGATGGCGCTGCTCCACGGCCCGCTCTCGGACGCGCTCGGCCGCCGCCGGGTGATCCTTGCCGGAACGCTGCTCTACGCGCTCTCCGGCTTCGGCTGCGCGCTCGCGGACAGCTTCGGCGCGCTGCTCGCCTTCCGCGTGCTGATGGGCGCGGTGGCCGGCGCCGGGATCATCGTCGGCCGCGCGGTGGTGCGCGATGTCTTCGAGGGGGCGCGGGCGGAGCGGGCGATGGCGGTGATCGGCCTGATCTTCGGCCTCGGCCCGGCCCTCGCGCCGGTGCTCGGCGGCCTGCTGCTCGCGGGCTTCGGCTGGCGCGCGATCTTCCTCGCGCTGGCGCTGCTGGGGCTGGTCCTGGCCGTGCTGGTGTGGCGGCTGCTGCCCGAGACCCACCCGCCGGAGCGGCGCCAGCCGCTGGCCCTCGCCGCGCTGCTCGCCGGCTACCGCGGCCTGCTCGCCGATCCGGCCTTCCTGCTGCTGGCCTTCGCGACGACCTTCAACTTCGCCGCCCTGTTCCTCTACATCGCCTCGGCGCCGGCGGTGGTGCTCGACCGGCTCAGGCTCGGCATCCTGGGCTTCCCGGGCCTGTTCGTGCCGATGGTGGCGGGTCTCATGGCCGGCGCGGGCCTGGCCGCGAGGCTCGCCGGCCGCGTGCCCGGGGCGCGCGTGGTCGCCGGAGCCTACGCGGCCATGGCCCTCGCCCAGGTCGGCAATCTCGCGCTCGCGCTCGGGCCGGCGCCGGGCTGGCCGATCGCGGTGCTGCCGCTGCTCCCGCTCGCCGCGGGGATCGCCGCCGCCTTTCCGGTGATCACCGTGGCGATGCTCGATCGCGCACCCGGTCGCCGCGGCACCGCCTCCTCCCTCCAGACTGCGCTCAGCCTCGGCTTCATGGCGGCGGTGGCCGGACTGCTCGCGCCGCTGCTGTTCCACGATCTCGCCGCCCTCGCCCTCGGCTCGGCGCCGTTGACCCTGGCGGGCTATGCCGCCTGGCGGGGCGGCACCCTCGCCGCGGCCAGGACGCCGCCGAGGGAGGGCGACTGAGCCTCAGTCGAGCACCAGCCGGAAGCCGACGTCCGGGTGCCCGCGGCCGGCCTCGGCGGGGCTGGATACCAGCGGCCAGGCGCGGCCGTCGAGGCCCGGGTCGAGCACGAGCCGGCGGCGGCAGGCGCGCCCGGCGCAGTCGGCGCTCCACTCGCGCAGGCTGAGGGCGCCGCCCCGCGCCAGCTGATGCAGCGCCACATGCTGCAGCTCCTCGGCCGAGGGCAGGCGGACGACGCGGCCCAGCCGCCGGCCGAGCCAGCTGGCGTAGGCGGTGGCATCGGCATAGGAAACACAGACCACGGGATCGTCGGCCGCCTGGTCGAAGCCGGGGTCCCGCCAGCTGCGACGCCCGAGCAGGCCGAGCGGTCCCTCGCCTCGGCAGGGCGCCGGGCGGTGTCCGGTTTCGCGCACGAAGCGCTCGAACTCGCTGCGGCTCACCGGCCGCGGCAGCGCGGCGAGCGGTCGCAGCCGGTGCGAGCGCGCCCTCGCGTCGCCGAGCTCCGACGGAACCGTGAGGAAGGGCGCGGGCGGGGGAGAGGCCGCTTCGCGCCGGTCGACGGGCGGGGGATGGGCCTCGGGCACGGGCGGTGCCGCGGCTGCCAGCCCGAAGTCGGCGAGCACCGCTGTCAGCGCCGGGGCACGGCCTGCGGTGGCGGGATTGGACCCCAGCCGCGCGCGGAGGGTGGCGCGAAGCCTCCCGCCCTCGGTCTCGCCGAGCATCGCCGCGAGCTCGTCGAGCTCGCCGAGAGCCTTGCGCAACGTCTCGGCCGCGCCGGCGGCGAGTGCCTCCTCGGCCCGCAGCAGCAGCCGCCGCTCGACCTCCGCGAGCAGCGCCTTGGCCTCGGCGCTCTCCGGTGCGACGCGGAGCGCCGCGAGGATCAGGGTCGCGGCATTGCGTTCCGGCGGCGCGGCCAGGCGCTCCTCGTCGATCAGCGACCGGGCCTCGGCCAGCAGCGCGGCGACCGCCGCCCCGGGATCGACCGGCTCCGCCGCGGGCGGTGCGGCCTCGGCGGTCGGCTCGGCCTCGTGGACGAAGAACTCGGGGCTCGAGCCGGGCCTTGGCCGCAGCGCGAGCAGCGCGATCGCCGCCAGCAGGGCCGCTCCCGCGGCGACGGCGAGCCACGGGCGAAGGCGACGGGGGCGCGCGGGGGCGGCGCGGCGAAGCTCGGCGAGGGCCGCCCGCATCGCGCGGGCGTCGGGAAAGCGGTCCTCGGGGCGCTTGGCGAGGGCGCGATCGATGAAGCCCTGCCAGTGCCCGAGCGAGGCGGGCAGGCGCGGCACCTCGGCGGTGAGGTGCTGCAGCGCGACGGCGAGGGCATCGGGCCCGCGGAAGGGCGGCTCGCCGGTGAGGAGCTCGTAGGCCATCACCCCGACGCTGTACAGGTCCGCCCGCGCGTCGGTCTCGTCGCCGCGCGCCTGCTCGGGCGCCATGTACCAGCCGGAGCCCACGGCCATGCCCTCGGCGGTGAGGCGGCCGGCGTCGGGCGCGGCCGGGCGGGCGATGCCGAAGTCGGCGAGCCGGGGCTGGTCGAAGGCGTCGAAGAGGACGTTGGCGGGCTTGACGTCGCGGTGGACGATGCCGTGAGCGTGGGCATGCTCAAGGGCCGCGAGCACGGCGTCGAGCACGGCGGCGATCGCCGCCTCGTCCCCGGTCAGGCGGCGGGCGGCCAGATCGCCGTTCGGCAGGTAGGGCATCACGTAGAAGGGCCGCCCCGTCCCGGTGCGCCCCACCTCGAAGATGCCCACGATGTGCGGGTGCTCGAGGGCGGCGAGCATCCGCGCCTCGCGCTCGAAGCGCAGCGCCTGCTGGCCGCCGGCGTCGCCGGCGGTGAGCACCTTGATCGCGACCGGCCGCTCGAGCGACAGCTGCGTGGCGAGGTAGACGGTGGCCATGCCGCCCTCGCCGAGGACGCGCTCGATCCGGTAGCCGGGAATCTCGGGCAGATCGGCGCTCATCGGGAGAACGGTTCGGGATGACCGCTCATTTTCCCAGGAAAGCGCCTGGCGTCGATGATTCCCTGCCTTCGCGCGCGGCGATGCCAGCCGCCGCCGGCGGCCGGGGCGGGGCCGCGGTGCTTAGGGCGCCTGCCCGCCGAGGCACGCCCCTCCTTCGGCGTCGCCTCGCCCCGAGGCCGGCTCCCGCGCAGCGGGCGAGCGCCCTGGCCGACGGCGCGGGATCGCACCCGGCGGCGCCCCGGGGACGCCCCGTGGGAGGCCGCCCGGCTTCCGGATGCCGGGGCCGGGCGGATGGTTCGAGCTCGCCCGCGCGCTGGATGTCCCGAAGGATGGCGGTCTCGCTCCCGCCCGCAGCGAGCTCGGGCACGACGGCGGTCCGCGCGCGCGGCGCGCGGGCTTGCGCCGCGCGCGCCTGGAGGTGATCTGCGCGTGTCCATTTCCTTGCCGAGCTGGGCTGCTCGCGCCGCGCGCGCCGGGAGGCGATCGCGCGCCCGCGGCCTGCGCGTCCCGGGTTCCGCCCGCTGGCGCGGGCATCGTCGCCGCCGACGATGGCAGCCGCTCCTCGCGCGCGGGCTCGCGGCGGCCGCGCGCACAGGGCCGCCCCGATCGCTGCCGCCAGCCGCTGGGCGGGGACGATCCTGGGCACGCTCGGTCCGAGGTCCTGGCCGAGCGCGACGGGGACGGACGCCGCAACCGGCAGAGTGCTGCCTTGCATCGCGCGAGGCGCGGGCTTCGGACCGGCGAGCACGGTCGGTCCGGAGGCGACGCGATCGAGGTCGCGCGTTCGGGTCACGGCGGTGGGTGGCCGCTCGCCAGGCCGGGTCCGCGCTGATCGCGGAGCCTCCATGCCGCCCGCCCGCGGTGGCAGCGCCGTGTCCTCCGGCCTGGAGCTCCCGGCGTGAGCGGAGTCGGGCGGCCTTCGGCCTTTGCCCCCGCCGGCGCCTTCGGCGGCGCTCGCCTCGTCGATGAGCCAGCGCGCGAGGGCAAGGCGACGCGCGAGCAGAGCGCGCTCGGGGCCGGCGACCGCGACACCCGCCGCGGCCCCCGGGGGTGGGCTTCAGCGGCTCACCGGCGAGGCCGAGGTTGGCGATCGCGCCCCTTCCGTTCGCCGCCGCCGGCGAGACCCGGGCGCCCTTGTGGATCGGCCTGGGCGCGAGCGGTTCGGCGCTCCAGGCGGCTTCCGCAAGCCCCGTCAGAGCGGTGAGCGTCACTCCAGCACCAGGCGGAAGCCGACGTCGCGGTGCCCCCGCGCGGGATCACGCCCCTGGAGCCGGAGAGGCCAGTAGAGGGGGTCGGCGGCGGGCACGAGCACCAGGCGGCGCGCACAGCCCTCCGGCGGCTCGGCGCAGTCCAGCGTCCACTCGCGCACCAGGAGCGGTCGGCCGAGGCCGTTCACCTGGTGGAGCACGACGTGCTGGAGCTCGTCCGCGGTGGGCAGACGCGCCCGCCGACTGCAGGCGCTCGCCGACCCAGGACAGCGTAGGCCTCCGCATCGGCGACGCTCGACGCAGAGCGCGGGATCGGCCGGTCCGAGCGCGGGCGTGGCCTCGGGGCAGGTCGGCGCGCCGCGCCCGGTGGCCGCGACGAAGGCCGCGTACTCCTCGCATGGGTCACCGGCTCCGGCAGGGCGGCGATGTGGCGGGGCGCGAGGGAGGAGGCGTGCTCGAAGGACAGCCGCACTGGCACCACCACGAAGGGGTCCGGCGGCGGTGGCGGCGGCGGGGGCTCGGCGCCCGCGAGCGGGGGCGGCGGCACGCGCGCCGCCGGGATCGCGGTCGCGGCGGCGGCGCGTTCCGGCTCGGGCGGGGAAGCGGCGGGCGACGGCGACCGACGCCGACGGCAAGCCCGTACTCGCGGAGCAGCGCCGCGAGCTCGGCCCGGCGCAGGCGGCCGCTCCCCTGGGCGCGGAGCCGGCCCGCGAGGTCGGCCAGGAAGCGCTGTCCCTCTTCGCCGCGCAGGGCGGCATAGCCGCGCGCCTCGGCGAGCGCGTCGCGAAGGGCGTCGCGGTCGCCCTCGGCCAGGGCGCGTTCCGCCCTCCGGACGAGGGTGTCGACGATCTCGGCGAGCATCAGCAGGGCATCGGCGTCCTCCGGCCAGTAGCGCAAGACCTCGAGGGCCAGGGCGGTGGCGTTGTCGCCGGGCGGCCGGCTGAGCGCGCCCGCGTTCAGGTGACCCCGCGCCCGGGCAAGCAGCGCGAGACGCGGATCGCGCCAGTTCCTCGTTCGCCGGCACCTCGACCGGGCAGCGTCGGCTCTCCGTCCTCGGTGGCCGGCGTGCAGCTTCTCGCTCGGGAGCGAGAGACGGTCGGCAGCCGGCTCAGCCGACGAGAGCGGGCGAGTCGGAGCGCTTCAGCCACTCCAGGCCGGCCACGGTGAGCGCGACCAGCACGGCCACCAGGCTCCAGACGGCAATCCGCACGACGACGGCGCGGCGCCTTCGCCTCGCGGTGCGCAGCGCGCGCAGCGCCTTGCGCATCTCGGTCGCGCTCGCGAAGCGGTGCCGGGGGTCCTTGGCGAGAGCCTTCTGCAGGAAAGGCTGCCAGTGCCGGAAACGGCGCGGCAGGATCGGGATCGGCGCCGAGATGTGCTGGGCGAGCACCGAGACCGCATCCGGCCCGCGGTAGGGCAGGCGTCCGGTGAGCAGCTCGAAGGCGGTGACGCCCAGGCTGTAGAGATCCGCGCGCCCGTCCACCGGCTGTCGCCTCGGGCCTGCTCTGGGGCCATGTAGCTCGCCGAGCCGACCACCATGCCCTCGGAGGTCAGCCGCGTCGCCTTGGAATCCAAGGGCCGGGCGACGCCGAAGTCGGCGAGCCGCGGCTGCCCGAGGGCGTCGAAGAGGATGTTGCCGGGCTTGAGGTCGCGATGGATCACGCCCCGGGCGTGGGCGTACTCGAGGGCGGAGAGGATCTTGTCCAGGACCTCGGCGATCGCGATCTCGTTGCCGGTGATCCCGGCCTGCGAGAGATCGCCGCCCGGCATGTGGGGCATGACGTAGAACAGCCGACCGTCCGCGGTCCGCCCGACCTCGAAGACGCTCACGATGTGGGGGTGCTCGAGCGAGGCGAGGAGCCTCGCCTCGCGCTCGAAGCGCGCCAGCTCCTGCGGGGAAAGCTGGCGCTGCTGGGACATGACCTTGATCGCCACCTTGCGCCCGAGGGCGAGCTGGTTGGCGAGATAGACGCTGGCCATCCCGCCCGTCCCGAGCAGCTCGGTCAGCTCGTAGCCAGGGAGCTCGGGCCAGTCCGCTCTCATCCTGCGCGTCCCTCGGAATGGCCTGAATTTTCGCAGAAGGACGCGGATTCTAGGCCGCCCTCGACGGTGCCGGCGGGCAGGAAGCCTCCGGATCGGTGCCGGCCGCGGAAGTCTGCCGAACGGAGGCGATTTTGCGGGCTGCCGCGACCGGAAGAGCCGTGCCGAGGCTGCACGCCGCGCCCGCGAAACTTCCCTAGGGCCGCGGCCCGAGCAGCCGGCCGTCGCGGTCGAGGATGCCCCAGCGCTGGAGATGGCCGCGGGCGTCCTCGGCATCCCGCTCGAACCAGGCCCTGCGCCGAGCCGAGGCGGAAGCTGTAGCCCCAGGCGTCCATGTCCGCCATCATGCGCGCCGCCCCGAAGGCGGGCAGGGCAGTCGGCGAGCAGGATCTGGAGGTAGCAGGCGGCGTCCTCCTCGAGCAGGCAGCCGCCGGCGTCGGTGTGGATCCGGGGCCGCCGCGCGGCCGGGGCGACGATCAGGTGGCAGGCCTCGTGGAGCAGGGAATGGAGCGGGCGTGTCGGGCCGGGCGTAGACCCGGCAGCCGATCACGCCGGCCTCGGGCGCGCCCCAGTAGCTGCCCGGGATCGGCGCACCTGGCGGGGAGCAGCTCGAGGCCGAGCCCGAAGCGCCCGAGCAGGGCCTCGAGGTCCTCGCGGCGGGCATCGCCGACCCGACGCATGGGGGCACCTTCAGCGCGAGGGCGGGTGGCCGGGGACCCGTTGCGCCGGCGAGGGGTCTCCTCCGGCGCTTCGGAGGCTGCCCACCGACCGCCCGATCCTCGTGCCGGCGTCCGCCGCGATCCGGCTGCGGCGGCTGCGAGCGAACGGACAGCGGTGCGCGCCTCGCGAGCGGGCGGATCGCCTCCCGGCCGCCGCCCGCGCCCAGGTCGTTGCGGCGGGAGGCGCCGGGAGGAAGCCCCGCGGCGTCGGGACTCCCCCGGGCGCGATGCGGCGACCGGCCGTGCCGCCGGTCGCGGGCGCGGTGCACGCGAGTGCGAGCGGCCGCTCCGGTGGCGCGCAGGAGGGCCGCCACCGGGCTAGGGACGGCCATCCCGGCCCCGCGCGGACGCCCGCCGTTGGGGGCGGGCGGGGCGCTCCCGGCCCGCGAGCCAGGGCAGCTCGGGAAGACCCGGCCGGCCCTCGGCGAGGTAGGTCTCGCGGATCCAGGGATGGCTGCAGAGCTCCTTGACCAGCATCGCCACCCGCCGCCCGCCCACGGTCTGCTGGCCGACCTCGTGGAAGCCGTAGGTGCCGTGGAACAGCAGCACCACGTCGTCGGGGGGCTCGATGAACACCTCGCAGGCGAGCAGCGGCGCGCGCGGCTCGGCGAAGCTGGTGACGTCGGCATAGAGCAGCCGCCCGAGACCGTGGCGGCGATAGGCCGCGGCCACCACCACGCGGTCGATGTAGACGAAGTTCTCGTAGCGCTCGAGGAACCAGCGGAAATTGGGGCTGTCGTAGGCCGCCTCGGGGGTGAGCGCGATCAGGAAGGCGGCGAGGTGGCCGTCGATGAAGGCGCCCCGGAAGTAGGCCGCGTGCTCGAAGAGCTGCGCGAGCCTTCGCGCGTCGATCGGCACGATTGCCGGGCCGGCGGCGTTGTTGAGCGCCAGCACCGCATCCAGCTCATGCTCGCCGATTTCGCGCAGCGCGAGCGCCATCGCGCACCCTCCCGAAGCCATGTCCGCCGCCCGGGACCGGGACGGCGAGGGTCGGGATTATCGCACGGCGTCGCCCCCGCCACCGGCTGCCGTAGGATGACCGCGCATGGCGGCCGCGAGCTGGACCGACCTCCGACTGCTGCGCCTCGCGGGAGTCCTGACCTGGGCCTGCGCCGGCCTTCCCCTGCTCCTCGACGCGCTGCTCGCGAGCGGGCCGATCGAGCTGCGCGGGGCGCCGCTCGCCTCCGGCCTGTCCTGGCTCGCCTTCGGCCTGCTGTTCGTGGCCGCCTCGCGCGGGATCGAGCGCGGGGGCGCGGGGGCGGGGCGGCTTGCGCTGCTGATGGCGGCGGCGCTCGCCGCGATCGCGGTGAGCCACTTCAGCCGCTCGGGACTCGGCAGCGTGCTGCTGATGGTGCTTGCCGGCCTGCTGCCCTGGCTGCTGCCCCTGGCCGCCGGGCTCGCCTGGCTGGCGGCGCAGCACCTGGTGCTGATCCCGGTCTTCGCCGCTCAGCCGGGCTTCAGCGCCTTCGAGGCGGTGCTCCAGGCCCTGCTCTACGTCGGCTTCTCCGCCTTCGTCTTCGTCACCAGTCTGGTCGCCCGCCGCCAGGCGCAGGCGCGCGAGCTGCAGCGCCGGCTCAACGCCGAGCTCCGCGCCACCCGCGCGCTGCTCGCCGAGTCCAGCCGGCTCAACGAGCGGCTGCGGATCGCGCGCGAGCTCCACGACGTGCTCGGTCACCGCCTCACCGCGCTCAGCCTGCACCTCGAGACCGCGAGTCACCGCGTCGATGGCGCGGCGCGGACGCAACTGCTCGAGGCCCGCGAGATCGCGCGCGGGCTGCTCGCCGAGGTCCGCAGCGTGGTGAGCCGGATGCGCGAGGGCGCGGCGATCGATCTGCGGCGCGCGCTGGCCGCGCTCTGCGAGGGCGTTCCCGGTCTCGCGGTCGAGATCGACTATCCCGAGGCGCTGCGGCTCGACGATCCCGAGCTGGCCTTCGCCCTGCTGCGCTGCACCCAGGAGGCGATCACGAATGCCATCCGGCACGGCGGGGCGACGCGGCTGCGGGTCGCCCTCGCCCGCGAGGAGGACGGCAGCCTGCGCTACCGCGCCGAGGACGACGGCCGCGGCGCCGAGGCGGTCCGCCCCGGCCACGGGCTCACCGGGATGATCGAGCGGGTGCGCCGGCTGGGCGGGCAGCTCGCGATCGACACCGCGCCGGGCCGCGGCTTCGCGCTCAGCGTGTCGATCCCCGCGGAGCGGACGCTGCCGTGAAGCCGATCCGGGTGCTCCTGGTCGACGACCAGACCCTGGTGCGCCAGGGGATCCGCGGCCTGCTCGCCCTCGCCGAGGACATCGAGGTGGTGGGCGAGGCCGCCGACGGGGAGGAGGCGCTGGCGGCGATCGCGGCGCTCGCGCCGGACGTGGTGCTGCTCGATCTCAGGATGCCGCGCATGGACGGGATCGCCGTGTTGCGCGCGCTCGCGGCGCGGGGCGCCGTGCCGCCGACGGTGATCCTCACCACCTTCGACGACGAGGAGCTCGTGCTCGCCGGCATCGCCGCCGGGGCGCGCGGCTACCTGCTCAAGGACACCAGCCTCGAGGAGCTGGTCGCGGCGATCCGCACCGTGGCGGCCGGAGGAAGCGCGCTCCGGCCGCTCAGCACCCGGGGTCTGCGCGAGCGTCTGGCCGGGGTCGGTCGCGCCTTCGCGGGCCTCGAGCGCCCCGACGAGCTCACCGAGCGCGAGGCCGAGATCCTGCGCCTGATGGCCTCGGGCTTCAGCAACAAGGAGATCGCGCGGCTGCTGAAGGTCGCCGAGGGCACGGTCAAGAACCACGTCTCGAACATCCTCTCCAAGCTCGGGGTGCGCGACCGCACCCGCGCCGTGCTCCGCGCGATCGAGCTCGGCTGGATCTGAGCCGGTCCGGGACCGGTCATTCCCGGCCTCGATGCGGCGGGACGGCGGACTTCGCCAGCGCCAGCAGCGCCGCCGCCGGAGCGGGGGCGCCGAGCCAGTGCCCCTGCGCCGCGTCGCATCGCAGCACGCGCAGGCGCTCGAGCACGGCGGGGCTCTCGACGCCCTCGGCGATCGTGCGCAGTCGCAGGCGGCGCGCGAGCGCGATGGTGGCGGCGACGATCTCCCGGTCGCGAGCGGAGTCCGCGATGCGCCGTACGAAGGAGGCGTCGAGCTTGAGGGTGTCGATCGGCAGGTCGTGGAGCAGGGTAAGCGAGGCGCGGCCGGTGCCGAAGTCGTCGAGGGCGATGCGGCAGCCGAGCTCGCGGAGGTGGGCGAGGGTGCGCAGGGATCGCTCGGGGGCCTCGAGCGCGGCGCTTTCGGTTAGCTCCAGGCTCAGCGCGCTCGCGGGGAGGCGATGACGGGCGAGGAGCGCGCGCAGGCGCGCCGGCAGCGTGTGGTCGAGGAGGTCGCGCGCCGAGAGATTCACCGCGATCTCGAGGTCCCGGTGGTGGCGGCGGCAGCGCGCGGCGACGGCCAGCGCCCGCGCGAGGGCGAGGCGGGTGAGGCGGTGCACGAGGCCCGTGCGCTCGGCGAGGGGCACGAACTCGGCGGGCGCGATCGTGCCGAGCTCGGGGTCCCGCCAGCGCAGCAGCGCCTCGGCGCCGAGCAGAGCCCCGTCGGGAAGCCTGAGCAGCGGCTGGAAGTGCAGCGCGAGGGAGCCCCGGGCGAGGGCGCGCTCGAGCGCCGCAGCGAGCAGCAGGTGCCGCCGCAGCTCGGGCTCGCGGCCCGGGCGGTAGGCCGCGAGCCGCTCGGGAAGGGCCCGCGCCTCGGCGAGGGCGAGGCCGGCGCGCCGCAGCGGCTCCGCCCCGTTCTCGCCAGCCGCGGCATCGAGCGCCACGCCCGCCACCGGCTCGGAGCGGAGCCGCAGCCCCTGCCAGGGGAACGGCGCGCTCAGCGCCCCGAGCAGCCTCGCGGCAAGGGCGAGGGCCGCATCCTCCCCGCCGCAGCTCGCAATCGCGAACAGCCGGCCGTCGCCCGCCCGCGCGGTCGTCGCGCCGGCGCCGAGCTCGGCGCGGAGACGGCGGCGCGCGAGGGCGAGCATGGCACGGGCCGCGGCCTCGCCGAGAGCGAGCGCCACCTCGTCCAGACCCTCGAGGGAGAACAGGATCCAGGCGCGGAGCTCGCCCTGCCCGCTGCCGCTCGTCGCGGAGCGGGTGGTGGCGAGGGACGCCGCGCCTGCCGGTGACGGGGCGGGCCTCGCACGGCGCGCGGAGGAGGGTCCCTCCCCGGCGAGCGAGGCGCCGACGTTGCGCGGGCGGTCAGGCATTGTGGCGGCGGTCTCGGGACGCCCACGGAAACCGCGATCCAATCTGCGATCCGCGTCCTCGAAGCGAAGTGAAGGAGGGTGCTGTTATGCGGGCGCAACACGACCGGGCTAGCTTCTCCCGGCATGAAGCTCAACGTCCTCGTCCTGCTCGCGGCGTTTGGGGCGCGCGCCGAGAGCGTGACCGACGACGAGCGCCTGCTCCTCACCATCCACGTCTCGCCGCCGCAGGTCGAGAGCGCGCTCACCTACCGGGCCTACGTGCCTCCCGAGTATCCGCGGGAAGCCTGGAGGCGGGGCCTCGAGGGCTGGGTCGAGGTCGCGCTCTCGATCGGCGCGGACGGGCGGGTCGTCGATGCGCGCGTCGTGGCCAGCGAGCCGCGCGGGGTGTTCGAGCGCGCGGCGCTGCGGGCGGTGCTGCAGTGGCAGTTCGAGCCCTCGGGCCAGGCGGTCCGGAACGGCGTGTTCCGCGTCGACTTCAAGCGCGAGGAGAGCTGAGGCGCGGCCGTCGCGACGATCGCGCGCGGCGAGCCGCAGGCGGGCGCCGCGGTTCTCCGACGCAAGCGGGCGGTGGCGCCCATGCGCTCAGGGGAGGGGGTCCGAGAGCATCACGAGCGGCCGCAGGCTGCGCTGGAAGCTTCCGGCGGCCGGTCCGTCGGGAACGTTGATCTGGACCTCGATCTGGTTGCCGTCGGCGGCGTTGCGCGAGGGCCGCTGCAGCACCAGGCGCATCTGCCCGACGACGCGGTCGGTGAAGGGCTCCGCCGCGCAGCTTCGGCAGTAGCCGGTGCGCTGCACCAGCGGCAGGACCTCGCCGGAGACGAAGCCGTCCTTCTGGGCGTAGACCCAGCGCCCGACCCCGCGCGGATCCGGGTAGTAGAGCACGGCGAACAGGAAGAGCCGTCCCTCGCGACGGGCGGTGGCGATCGACAGGCCCCAGCCCGGATCGTCCTCGCCCGCGTACCAGTGCCCGGTGAAGTCGGTCCCGGTGCGCCAGGCATAGGGCAGCAGCGGGCGCATGCACCACGTCGCCTCGCCGCCGGGCAGTCGCCACTCGAACACCTGCAGCTCCTCGGCGTCGGCGCGGAGGCTGGTGTTGGCGCGGCAGCTCGGATTGGTCTCGGGCTGGACGGAGTCGAGCAGGGCGTCCCCGCTCGCGCTGCGGTCGGGGTTCGCGTACTGCGGCGGCCGACGCGAGGGATCGTAGAGGTAGGCGATCAGGCCGTTGCCTTGGTCGTTGACGTCGGGGACGAAGCGGCCATCGACCACGCGCCCGACGGCGAAGAAGTACTCGGGCGCGCGGTCCGCGCCGTAGGTGTAGAGCACCTGGAGGTGGGAGCTGCCGACGCTGCTGAGCTCATAGCCGTGGCCGTCGCGCGCGGGGTCGAACCAGATGCCGTTGCGCGGCGTGGGGTAGCTCGGCGCGCTGCGTGCGGCGAGGTCCCAGCCCAGCTTGCGCATGATCGGCTCCGAGAGGCCAAGCGCGCGCCGCTGCCGGTTGGGGGGCACCGAGGGGAACATCAGCTCCTCGCTGGTGCCCACGTAGAAACCGATGTGGGAGAAGGACGAGCCGCGCTGCACCGAGGCCGGAGCGTGCAGGTTGATCGGAAAGAGCTGGCCGGGGGCGGTGTTGGGGAAGACCACCCCGAGCGCGTCGAAGTAGAGCTCGTTCTCCGAGGTGATCGCCGCCAGGCGCTCGGCGTCGCCCATCTCGGTGAGCCGCCGCCCGGGGCCGACCACCGGCGGAAACTCCGGCGAGCGGAAGGCGTGGTAGGCGTAGATGTCGTCGCGAGTCCCCGTCAGCAGGCGGCCGTTCTCGAGGTCGACCAGACCGATGAAGCCGAGGCCGTGCAGCAGCTCGTGCATCGCCACCGACACGAAGTCGAAGCCGACCACCGGCTCGCTGCCGGTGCCGTAGTGCCAGCGCTGGGTCGGGGGGCGTGAGGGGTCGTCGACCCGCGAGTTGAAGGTGATGGTGAGGTCGGCCGCGCCGCACGAGCCGGCCCCGAGCCGGCACAGCTCCGTCCCGGCCAGGCGCGCGGTGGCCGCGCGGGAGTAGAAGGTGTTGCGGCGCAGGGCGCCCGGGAAGTCGCGGTAGAAGCCGTTGGGGCCGGCGGAGGCGAGGGTGCCGGAATCCGGGCCGTAGTCGCGCCAGCAGGCGCGGATCCGGATCGGCACCGGGCTCGGGAGAAGGTTCGCCAGGCGGCTCACGGCGTGGTCGAAGGCCGCGCGCCGCTGCGGGTTCTGGTCCCACTCGGCCACGCTGCAGTTGGCGCCCGGGCTCGCATAGTCGATCGCGAAGCCAGCCCGAGGCGGGCGGCGTCGAGCTGGCGCGCACCCGCAGGCGCGCGGTCACCGTGGTGTCCGCGAAGCTGACCACCGCGATGTGCCAGCGCCCCTCGCGCGCCGGCCACAGGTTGGAGTCGCCGATCGCGATCAGTTCCTGGTCGCTCGGGCTGATCGCGTGGTACTGCGACTGCGCGAGCAGCATGTCGAAGTCGGGGGCGAGGAAGCGGAAGGGGCTCCCGCTGCGCACGAGGAGATCGAGGTCGGGGCCCGGCGATGCCGCCTCGAGCCGGAACTCGAGGGCGCGGGTGCCGGGCGGGGCGTCGAAGGCAAGGCTCGCCGCCACGCTCTGACGAGGGATCTCGAAGCTCACCCAGGCGTCGTTGGGAAGGAGCGTCTGCGCCCCCGCGGGGGCGGCGAACAGGGCGACGAAGGCGGTGGCGCGGAGGGACGCCATCACGGCTGCTCCCGCTGCGTCTTCGAAGCCAGACGGCGCTCGCGGACCGCGCCCTGGAAGGTCGGGCGCGCGTTCTGCGCGCAGTGGACCTCGACCCGACCGTCGGGGAGGATCCGGTAGCGGGTCTCGGTTTCGACAGCGTAGCCCAGCTCGTGGGTCGTGCTCCCGCCGACGGCCTTCGCCGAGCCCGCGGCGAGCGGATAGGCCTCGACCGCGACCCGGGGAGCGTCCGCCCCCGCCGCGGCGAGGCCGAGGATCAGGAGGGGAAGGATGCCGGGAGGCTTCATGGGCGCCGGTCTCCTCGGGGATTGCGGCTCTCGCAACGCTATTGTGCCCGAGGAAGCCTTTCGCCGCCCGCCCCTTGCGACCGCCGGCGCGGCGCGCGGCTCAGGCGGAGCGCGCGACCAGGTCGAGGACGCTCACCCGACCGAGGCCGGGAGGCGCCCCGCGCGCGAGGGCACCGTGCACGTAGTCGATCGCGCCGCGCACGGCCTCGGCGAGCTCCTCTCCGCGGGCCAGGCGGGCGGCGATCGCCGCCGCGAGGGCGCAGCCGGTGCCGTGTCCCTCGGCCGGCAGGCGCGGATGCTCGAAGCGTTCGATCGCGCCCCGATGCCAGAGACGGTCGATGACCGCCTCGCCCGGCGCATGGCCGCCCTTGAGCAGCACCGCGCGCGGGCCGAGCGCTCCGAGCGCGCGCGCCGCGGCATCGAGGTCCGCCCCGAGCGGGCGACCGAGCAGGGCCGCAGCCTCCGGGAGGTTGGGGGTGATCAGCGTGGCCTGCGGCAGGAGGTGGCGACGGATGGCGGCCGCGGCCCGGGACGAGATCAGGCGGGCACCGGAGCTCGCGACCATCACCGGGTCGACGACCAGCGGGACCTCCGGCCGCGCCGAGAACCACCGGCCCAGCAGGCGGACGAGGGCGGGCGAGGCGAGCATGCCGGTCTTCGCGGCTCGAATCGAGAAGTCGTCGAAAACCGCCTCGAGCTGGGCGCGCACGATCGCGAGGGGGACCGGATGCACGGCCGGCACCGCCCGGGTGTTCTGCGCGGTGACCGCGGTCACCACGCTGAGCCCGTGCACCCCGTGGGCGGCGAAGGCCTTGAGGTCGGCCTGGATCCCGGCCCCGCCCCCGCTGTCCGAGCCGGCGACGGTGAGCACCGAGGGCGGTGGGGTCCGCGGCGTGCCCAGCGGCTGTTGCGTGGAAGCGACAGGAGCGTGGCCTTCAGCGGAGGGGCGTCGCGGATCGCGCATGGGGGAAGGTCGCGGCACGAGCGAGGCGCAGGGTGGCGCTAGGGTAGCGCGACGGCGGTGGGGCGCGCTGTCGCGCCCCTTTGACAGCCTGTGGCGTTTCTGCAAAACTGCCGTGCAGGCTTCGCTTGGGGGATCGGGCGAACGTGTTCCGACGGCTGATCGCTGGGCTGGTGGGGGCGGGCGCAGGGGCGCTCGCCCTGTTCTTTGCGACCGCCCAGCGCGCCGAGGCCGCCCCGACCGGCGGCGAGGGGGCGCTCGCGGAGCGCTGGCGCGCCGTGGCGCTGCGGGTGATCGTCCCGCGCTACGAGTGGGCGCGGGAGGCGGTGCTCGCTGGGCATCGGGAGGCGGCGTCGGCGCGCACGCCGTGGGGTCGGGAGATCGCGGCGCGCGCCGCCGGGCGCGCGACGATGCGGCTGCGGCTCGCTGCCGGCGAGGCCGGGAGCCGTGTCGCGGCCCTCGGGTGGCCTTCGCCGTCGGGCATAACGCTCGAGCTCCGGCGGGCCCAGACGCTGCCGGCGTCGTTCCAGTGGTTCGACGCGACGCTCGCGCTCTCGCCGGGCTCTGGCGACCGCCTCGAGCTGACCACGATCGTCGCCCACCAGCGCTTCGCGGCCCACGAGTTCGGGCTGGGTCCGGCGATGCATGGGGCCGAAGACGGGCGGCGCGGCGGCGTGGAGCGGGGGGTCGCGGAGAGTGCCCACGGCTATGGCGTGCGCCTCGCCTACCGGCGCGGGCTCGCGGACGGGCGGGAGCTCGGGCTGCACGCCCAGTCGCGGATCGACATGGAGGCTTTCAAGAACTTTCGTGGCGTCTACTCCGATGCCGGCGACTTCGATCTGCCGGCGGCGGTGGGCGTGACGCTGCGCTCCGAGCTTCTCCCCGGCGTCGCGCTCTCGCTCAGGGCCGAGCGCGTGTTCTTCAGCGGCGTCCGTCCCTTCACCAGCGCCGCCCTGCCGGTGCGGCTGCTGGCGCTGCTCGGCGATGCCTCGGCGCCGCGCTTCGCTTGGCAGGACCTCAACCTGGTCGCGGCGGAGCTCCGCCTGGCTGCCGCCGACGGCGGCCAGTGGCGGCTCGCCGTGAGCAGCCGCCAGATCCCACTGCCGAGCGCTCCGGTGCTGCGCGAGGCCCTCGCCGCCGAGGCGCCGTCGTACCACCTGCGTCTGGGCTACGAGCGGGATCTCGGCCCGTGGGGACGGTTCGCTGCGCTGTTCGGCTACGCGCCCCGCCAGGGCTTCCCGGCGCTCGGGCCGTTCCAGAATCGGGTCGATCCCGCGCGCCGCCAGCGCGAGCTCGATCTGGTCTGGTCGCTCGGCTTCTGAGCGCGCCTTCCCGCGCGGGCGGGGCCGCGTCAGCCTAGAGGCATTCCGAGGCGAAGTCGGCGAGCCTTGAGCGCTCGCCGCGGCGGAGCGTCACGTGGGCGCTGTGCGGCCAGCTCTTGAAGCGGTCGACGGCGTAGGTCAGGCCGGAGGTGGTCTCGGTCAGGTAGGGCGTGTCGATCTGCTCGACGTTGCCGAGGCAGACCATCTTCGTGCCCGGTCCGGCCCGGGTGAGCAGCGTCTTCATCTGCTTCGGCGTGAGGTTCTGCGCCTCGTCGATGATCACGTAGCGGTTGAGGAAGGTCCGCCCGCGCATGAAGTTCATCGAGCGGATCTTGATCCTGCTCGCGAGCAGGTCCTGGGTGGCGGCCCTGGCCCACGGCCCGCCGTCCTGCGGGGCGGTCAGGACCTCGAGGTTGTCGGTGAGCGCACCCATCCACGGCGTCATCTTCTCCTCCTCGGTGCCGGGGAGGAAGCCGATGTCCTCGCCCACGCTCACCGTGGCGCGGGTCATGATGATCTCCCGGTAGCGCTGCTGATCGAGCGTCTGGGCGAGCCCCGCGGCCAGCGCGAGCAGGGTCTTGCCCGTGCCCGCGGTGCCAAGCAGGGTGACGAAGTCGACCTCGGGGTCCATCAGCGCGTTGAGCGCGAAGTTCTGCTCCCGGTTGCGGGCGGTCACGCCCCACACCGAGTGGTGACCGCTGCGGAAGTCGTCGATCATCTCGAGCAGGACGCGGTCGCCCTCGATCCGCAGCACGCGCAGCTCGAGGTCCTCGCTGCCGGGGAAGTACAGGAACTGGTGGGGATGCCAGTCCTCGCCGGGCTGGCGGACGACCTCGTAGAAGTTGCGGCCGCGCTCGCTCCACGAGCGGAGATCGCGCTCGTGGCGCTGCCAGAAGTCCTCCGGCAGCTCGGCATGTCCGCGGTAGAGCAGGCTGAAGTCGTCGAGGGCGCGGTCGCTCTCGTAGTCCTCGGCGGGGATGCCGCAGATGCTGGCCTTGATTCGCAGGTTGATGTCCTTGGAGACCAGCACCGCCTGCGGCGCACCGGTTCTCGCCAGCTCGAGGATACTGGCCAGGATCGCGTTGTCGCCGGTCGCGCTGCGGGTCTCGGCGGAGGGCCGCCCGGCCTGGAAAATCAGTCGGCCGGTCGCCGGACGGCCGCCGAGCTGGATGCTGCCGGGCAGCCGCAGCGGGATTCCGGCGTGGAGGTCCGCGCCGTCGCCCTCGATCAGCTCGTTGATGAAGCGGCTGACCTGGCGCGCGTTGCGCGCGACCTCGGAGCTTCCCTTCTTCGCGGCGTCGAGCTCCTCGAGCACCACCATCGGGATGAAGACGTCGTGCTCGGCGAAGCGGAACAGCGCCGTCGGGTCGTGCATCAGGACGCTGGTGTCGAGGACGTAGGTGCGCTTGCCCTTGCTCATGGCGGTGCGTGGGGGCGATGGAAGGGCGTCGCTCAGGCGAGCGCGGCGGCCGCGGCGAGGACCTGCCCGACGTGGCCGGGCACGCGAACCCGCCGCCAGACTGCGCGCACGATGCCGCCGCGGTCGATGAGGAAGGTGCTGCGCTCGATGCCGAGCACCCGCCGCCCGTAGAGCGACTTCTCGCGGAGGACGCCATAGGCGCGGCAGATCGCGCCCTCGGTGTCGGCGATCAGCGGGAAGGGCAGGGCGTGGCGGGCGACGAAGCGGCGGTGCGAGGCCTCGTCGTCGCGGGAGACCCCGACCACCGCGACCCCGATCCGCGCCAGCTCGGGGTGGGCGTCGCGGAAGTCGCAGGCCTCGCGGGTGCAGCCCGGCGTGTGGTCGCGCGGGTAGAAGTAGAGCGCTAGGATCCGGCCGGCGAAGTCCTTAAGGGCGAGGGTCGTGCCCTCGGCGGTGCGTCCGGCGAAGGGCGGCGCCGCCTCGCCGATGGCGACCGCACCCGAGCGGTCAGTACTTGATCGGGTCGATGATCGCGTCGAGGTTGAGCTGGTCACAGAAGTCGAGGAAGTCGTCGCGCAGCGCGGCGATGTGGAGATCGGCCGGGATCCCCACCGTGAGCTGGGCCTGGAACATCTCCGCGCCGGTCTGGATGGCGCGGTAGCGGGTGCAGCTCAGGCTGTCGATGGTGATGCCCTGCTGGGCGAAGAACTCGGCGACCTCGGAGACGATGCCGGGCTTGTCCGCGGCCACGATCTCGACCAGGTAGGGCAGCAGGGTGGGCTGCTGCGGTTTTGCGGAGGTGCGGAAGTGCTGCACCCGCAGCGTGTCCTCGCGCTCGAGTCGGGCGAGCGCCGACTCGAGCTTGGCGATGGCGTCCCAGCTGCCGCTGGCGAGGGCGATCAGGGTGCTCTCGCCGCCGATCGTCGCCAGCCGCGCGTCGACCAGGTTGCAGCCGGCGTCGGCGATGCGGCGCGCCACCGGCACCAGCGGCGAGGCCGGCAGGTGGGCGGAGGCGCTGACCAGGAGAAAGTTCTCGTTCGGGGCGGGGCGCGGCACGCGGGAAGATCCGGGCGTTCTCGGGGAGTCCGGCGCAGAGCGGCGCATGGGAACGCGTGAGGATAGCGCCGGGGCCGGTAGGCCGCAACCGCGGATGGTGCGCCGCGCGCGGCGATGGCGTAGCATCGCGCTCCCCCGTCGTCTCTCCGCAGCGATGCGCCTCCGCGGCAGCCTCTGCGCCCTCGCCACGCCCCTCGATCGCCACGGCGAGCTCGATCGCCGTGGCTTCCGCGCGCTGCTCGCGCGGCAGCTCGCGGCGGGCACCGATGGCCTGGTGGTGGGCGGCTCGACCGGGCAGGGGGCGCTGCTCTCGGATGCCGAGTCGGCGGCGCTGATCGAGGAGGTCCTCGCGCTTCCCGGGCCGCGTCCGCTGCTCGTCGCCGGCACCGGCGCGGCGGCCACCGCCCAGGCCATCGCCCGCACCCGGCGCGCCGCGGCCCTCGGCGCCGAGGCCGCGCTGGTGGTCGCTCCCTACTACGTGCGGCCGAACCAGGAGGGCCTCTACCGGCATTTCATGGCCGTCGCCGACCAGGGCGGACTGCCGATCGTGCTCTACAACGTCCCCAGCCGCACCGCCTGCGACCTGCTGCCGGAGACCGTCGCTCGCCTCGCGAGGCACCCGCTGGTCGTGGGCATCAAGGAGTCGCGGCCGGAGCGCGAGCGCCTCGAGGCCCTGCTCGCGCTGCGCGGTCCGGACTTCGCGGTGCTGAGCGGCGACGATCCGACCATGGCCGAGGCGCTGCTAGCCGGCGCCGATGGCGTGGTCTCGGTGGCCGCCAACGTGGCGCCGGCGAGCGTGCGGCGACTGTGCGAGGATGCCCGGCGCGGCGACGCCGCCGCGGTGCGCGCGCGGGATGGCGCCATGCGCGATCTCTATCGCTTCCTCGCCGTGGAGCCCAATCCGATCCCGGTACAATGGCTGCTCGCCCGCCAGCTGGGCTGGGAGTCGGCCGCTCCCCGGCTGCCGCTGGTCGAGCTCGCTCCGGCCTGGCGCGAGCAGGGCGAGTCGCTCCTCGCCGGGCTCGCCGGACTCGAGGCGCGCGCCCTCGCATCTCCCGTATCGCCGACCTGAAGCCATGCGCCATCCCCATCGTCTCGTCCTCCCTTCGCTGATCGCCGCGGTCCTGCTCGCCGGCGGCTGCGCATGGTTCGGGACGCGAGAGGACTACCGGAGCGCGACCGAGACGCCCCCGCTCGAGGTGCCCCCGCCGCTCGGCCGGCCCGACTGGCAGGGCGCGACGCGGATCCCCGAGCCGGTCGCGGGCGCTACCCGGGCTCCGGCCGCGCTCCCTGGCGCCACGCTCCGCCTCGAGGACAATCCCGACCATGCCTTCCGTCGCGTGCTGACCGCCCTCGATCGCGCCGGCGAGGTCACGGTCGTCGGTCAGGCCGAGGCGGAGCGCAGCCTCGAGGTCGAGGTGCTCATCGTGCGCGAGCCGGAGGGCAACTTCCTGCGCCGCTGGCTCGGCCGCGCGCGGATCGAGCGCGAACGGCTCGTGGTCCGGGTGGAGCCGGAGGGCGAGAGCGCGGCCCGGGTTGTGCTCCTCGACAGCGGCGGCCGGCCGAGCGGCGGCGAGGCGGCGCGACGGGTGCTGGCGGTGCTGCGCCAGCGGCTCGGCTGACGCGGCGGACGGAGGTGGAAGCGGGAAGCGGCGCGGCCGACGCGCCGATCGTCCTCAAGTTCGGCGGCACCAGCGTGGCCTCGGCCGAGCGCTGGCGGCGGATCGCCGAGCTCGCCCGGCGGCGCCTCGACGAGCCGGCGCCGGTGCTGGTGGTGGTCTCGGCGCTCGCCGGGGTGACGAATGCGCTGCTCGCGGCGGTCGGCGATCGCGATCGGCGCGCGGCCCTGCGCCCGATCCTCGAACGCCACGAGCGGCTCCGGGAAGAGCTGGGGCTGCCCGCGAGCCCGGACTGGCGCGAGCGGGTCCAGGCTGCGCTCGGTCTGGCCGACGGGGATGCCGAGGATCCCGCCTGGCAGGCCGAGTGGCTGGCGCAGGGCGAGCTCCTCGCCAGCCGAATCGGCGCCGATCACCTCGCCCTCGCGCTCGGGGGCTGCCGCTTCCTCGACGCGCGGACCCTGCTCCGCGCCCGGCCATTTCCCAACCAGAGCGCGCGCGCCGTGCGGCTCTCCGCGCTGTGCGAGGTCGAGCCGCGGCCGGAGCTGGCCCGGGAGCTCTTCGGCGAGCCGCCGCTCGCCATCACGCAGGGCTTCGTGGTCGCCCATCCCGAGGGCGGCAGCGCGCTGCTCGGCCGCGGCGGCTCGGACACCTCGGCGAGCCTGCTCGGGGCGCTCCTCGGCGCGCGGCGGGTCGAGATCTGGACCGACGTTGCCGGCATGTTCAGCGCCGATCCGCGCGAGGTCCCCGAGGCGCGGCTGCTGCGCGAGCTCGACTACGAGGAGGCGCAGGAGATCGCGACCACCGGCGCCAAGGTCCTGCATCCGCGCTGCCTGCAGCCGCTGCGCGAGGCGGGGGTGCCGCTGCACGTCTACGACACCGCGCGTCCGGAGCTTCCCGGGACGCGGATCGGCGCCGTCGCGCCCCGCCCCGGGGTGAAGGCGATCTCGGCGCGGCGTCGGGTGACGCTGGTGTCGATGGAGACCATCGGCATGTGGCAGCAGGTCGGCTTCCTCGCCTCGGTGTTCGAGATCTTCCGCCGCCACGGCCTCTCCGTGGACCTGATCGGCTCGGCGGAGACCAACGTCACGGTCTCGCTCGATCCCACCGAGAACCTGCTCGAGCCGGGCGTGATCGAGGCGCTGTGCGCCGATCTCTCTGCGGTCTGCCGGGTCAAGGTGATCGCCCCCTGCGCCGCGATCAGCCTGGTCGGCCGCGGGATGCGCTCCCTGATGCACCGGCTCTCGGAGGCGATGCGGCTCGTCGGGCAGCGCCGCGTGCATCTCGTCAGCCAGTCCTCGAACGATCTCAACCTCACCTTCGTGGTCGACGAGGCCGATGCCGCCGACCTGGTGCCGAGGCTGCACGAGCTCCTGCTCCGCTACGGGCTGCTCGAGGACGACGGCGCGGTCTTCGGTCCCGCCTGGCGCGAGCTCTACGGCGAGGCGAGCGCGCGCTCGCGCCCGGCGCCGTGGTGGCGGGAGGCGCGCGAGGCGCTGCTCGCCGAGGCCGGGCGCGGCACACCGGTCTATGTCTACGACCTGCGCACGCTCCGCGAGCGCGCCCGCGCCCTGCGTGCCCTGCCCGGGCTCGGCCGGGTGCTCTATGCGGTCAAGGCGAACCCGCATCCCGAGCTGCTGGCCGCGCTCGCCGAGGAGGGGATCGGCTTCGAGTGCGTGTCGGTCGGCGAGCTCGCGCGCGTCCTCGAGGCCTGCCCCGGCCTCGACCCGGAACGGGTGCTGTTCACCCCGAACTTCGCCCGCCGCGAGGACTACGAGGCGGCGCTTGCCCGCGGCGTGCGCCTGACCCTCGACGACCTCGCCCCGCTCCGGCAGTGGCCGGAGCTGTTCCGTGGCCGCCCGCTGCTGCTCCGCATCGATGTCGGCCGCGGCGTCGGCCACCACGAGAAGGTGCGCACCGGCGGCGCCGGCTCTAAGTTCGGGATCGCTCCGTCCGAGCTGGCCGAGGCCGAGCGGCTGTGCCGCGGCAGCGGCGCGGTGATCGAGGGGCTGCATGCGCACCTCGGCAGCGGGGTCTTCGACCCGGCCCACTGGCAGGAGGTCGGGGCGGCGCTCGCCGCCCTCGCCGAGGCGCTGCCGGCGGCGAGGATCCTCGATCTCGGCGGAGGGCTCGGCGTCCCCGCC
Organism: Lysobacterales bacterium; assembly: GCA_033582715.1. Classification (GTDB taxonomy): domain Bacteria; phylum Pseudomonadota; class Gammaproteobacteria; order Xanthomonadales; family BPKI01; genus BPKI01. The sequence continues at coordinate 975,505 of JAVQZZ010000001.1, forward strand.
AGGGAGGAGGAACCGGCCCTCGACCTCGGCGGCCTCGGCGCGGCGCTCGCGGAGCTTCGCCGCCTCTATCCGCGCCACGAGCTCTGGCTCGAGCCGGGCCGCTTCCTGGTCGCCGAGGCCGGGGTGCTGCTGGCCAGGGTGAGCCAGGTCAAGCGCAAGGATGGGGAGATCTTCGTCGGCATCGACGCCGGGATGCACACGCTGCTCCGCCCCGCGCTCTACGATGCCTTCCATCCGGTCTGGAACCTGAGCCGGCTGGAGCGGCCGCCGGCGATCCGCGCCCACGTCGTGGGGCCGGTCTGCGAGTCCGGCGACGTGCTGGCCCGTCACCGCCGGCTGCCGGAATGCGCGCCGGGCGACGTGCTGCTGATCGGCGTGGCCGGGGCCTACGGCGCGGCGATGGCCTCGCGCTACAACCTCTTCCCATGGCCGCGCGAGGTGGTGCGGTGAGGACCTTCCGCTTCCTCGAGGCCGAGTACCGAGACGGCGAGCTCCGCCTCGGCTACGCCTTCGACGGCGGTCCCGATCTGGTCGAGCGGCTGCGCTTCCCGGACGCCCCGCGGCCGGCACCGGAGCGGGCGCCGGCCTTCGCCGCCGCGCTGCGCCTCCTGCACCTGATCGCCGGCGTGAGCTACTACAAGGCCTTCGCGCCGGCGCGGATCGAGGTGGCGGGGCAGCCGCCGGATCCGGCGCTGGCGGCGGCGCTCGAGGAGATCTACGTCGAGGGCCTCGCCGAGTTCGCCTTCCGCAACGGCATCGAGCTGGCCGGCGCGGTGCGCTTCCCCGCCTCGGGGGCGGTGCCCGCGCCGCCGCCGCCCTGCCCGCTGCCGAGGCGGGCGCTGGTGCCGCTCGGCGGCGGCAAGGATTCGCTGGTCGCCCTCGAGCTGCTCAAGGCCGCGGGCGAGCCGCTGCTCGCGGTGTGGGTCGGCCGCTCGGCGCTGATCGCCGCCTGCGCGGAGCGGGCGGGGGTCCCGGCGCTCGCGATCGAGCGCGAGCTGGCGCCGGAGCTGTTCGAGCTCAACCGCCAGGGGGCGCTCAACGGCCACGTCCCGGTGACCGCGATCCATTCCGCGATCCTGACGGTCGCGGCCCTGCTCTACGGGGCGGACGCGATCGTCTTCGCCAACGAGCGCTCGGCCGACCTGCCGACCCGGGTGGCCGGGGGGCGGGCGGTCAACCACCAGTGGAGCAAGAGCCTGCGCTTCGAGACCCTGTTCCGGGAGCTGCTCCGGCGGCGGGTGGCGGGGGAGCTCGAGTACTTCTCGCTGCTGCGCGGCTGGACCGAGCTCGCCGTGGCGCGGCGCTTCGCGCGGCTGCCGCAGTATTTCGAGGTGTTCTCGAGCTGCAACCGCAACTTCCGGATCCTCGGCACCCGCCCGGCCAGCCGCTGGTGCGGCGAGTGCCCGAAGTGCCATTTCGTCTTCCTCGCGCTGGCGCCTTTCCTGCCGAAGCCGACGCTGTGCGCCATCTTCGGCCGCAACCTGCTCGACGAGGAGGCCTTGATCAGCCCGTTATGCCGCGCTCGCGGGCGTGGCCGGCGAGCGCCCCTTCGAGTGCGTGGGCGGGATCCTCGAGGTGCGGGTCGCGCTCGCCGAGCTCGCGGGGCGCGCGGAGTGGCGCGAGGACGCGGTGCCGGCCGCGGCCGCGGCCTGGCGCCGGGAGTGGGGCGAGCTGCCGCCGCTCGCGGTCACTGCTCGGCGGCGGAGGGGCCCGACCACGTTCCCGCGCGGCTGCGGCGGGTGGCGGATGCGGCTGGCTGAGCTCGCCGGGCGGCGCGTGGCCCTGCTCGGCTACGGCCGCGAGATCCGCTCGCTGCTGCAGGCTGCTCCTGGCGCGCGCGGCCCCGCGCGAGCTCGTGCTCTTCGCCCGGCGCGAGGAGCTCGAGGCGGATCCGCCGCCGGTGCCGGCCGAGGCGGTCGCGGAGCTGCCGCCCGCGGAGCGGCTTCGCGGCTTCGAGGTGCTGCTCAAGTCGCCGGGGATCAGCGTCTACCGTCCGGAGCTCGAGGCGGCGCGGGCCGCGGGCGTGCGCATCGCCAGCGCCACCGCGCTGTGGTTCGCCGAGCACGGCGGCGAGCGGGTGATCGCGGTCACCGGCACCAAGGGCAAGAGCACCACGGTGAGCCTGATCGCGCACCTGCTGCGCGCGCTCGGTCGGCGGGTCGCGCTGGCCGGGAACATCGGGCTCCCGCTCACCGAGCTGTGGCGGCCGGAGCCCGCGCCCGACTGGTGGGTGCTCGAGCTCTCGAGCTTCCAGACCCGGGATGCGACCCCGGTGGCGGTCGCGGTGCTGACCGCGCTGTTCCCGGAACACCTCGACTGGCACGGCAGCGTCGAGCGCTACTACGCCGACAAGCTGGCCCTGGTCGAGGGCGCGGCGCGGGTCGCGGTCAATGGCCGCGATCCCGAGATCGCGCGGCGGGTCGCGCGCGCCGACGCCCTGCGCTACGGGGTGGCGCCGCAGTGGCGGCCCGAGACCGAGGGCCTCGCGCGCGGCGATCGCCGCTTCGCGATCCCCGGCTTCGCGGTGCCGGGGGCGCACAACCGGCTCAACCTCTGCGGCGGCCCTCGCCGCGCTCGAGCTCGCGGGCGAGGATCCGGAACGGGCGCTGCCCGCGCTCCCGAGCTTCCGGCCGCTGCCGCACCGCCTGCGGCCGCTCGGCGAGCGCGGCGGGATCCGCTTCGTCGATGATTCGATCGCCACCACCCCGCAGGCGAGCCTCGCCGCGCTGGACTGCTTCCCCGGGGAGCGCGTCGCGCTGATCCTTGGCGGCTTCGAGCGCGGGCTCGACTGGCGCCCCTTCGCCGAGGCCGTGCAGGGGCGATCGGAATGCGCCTTCGTCTGCCAGGGCATGAACGGGGCGCGGATCGCCGCCGTCCTGCGCGCGGCGGCGGTGGCCGGCGAGGTCGTCGAGGCTGCGGATCTCGCCGCGGCGGTGACGCTCGCGGCCCGGCTCGCCGCCCCCGACGGCGTGGTCCTGCTCTCCCCGGGCGCGCCGAGCTTCCCCGCCTTCCGCGATTACGCCGAGCGCGGCCGTGCCTTCGCCGCGTTGGCGGGCCTGGATCCCGCCACGAGCGAGTCCGGAGGGGTGACCCTCGGCATCGCCCCGTGATCCGGCGCTCGCGTTGACAAGGCCTGAAGCTTTCGTTAGGAAAGGCTCAGCCGACGGGTCATGGCTGGCGACGGGCGGGGTGGGCTTGGCGCTGCCAGGTTTCCGGGTCGGGGCGGGGCGGCTGGGGAGCACGCCCGCCCTCGACGGGACCCGCAGGGTCCTCCCGGAAACCCCGTCGGCTTCGTCGTCCTCGGATGCGCGCGATGCCCTGGCGACTCACCCATCCCTGGCTCCCGGATATGGCTCGCGCTGCTCGTGGCGTTCGCCGGAGAGGGGCGCGGCGCGGAGCCGCTCGAGCGCGAGCTGCCGGCGACGCTCGAGGGCGAGTCCTTCGCCGATGTCCTGATCCTGCCCGGCGCCGCACCGGCGCCCCTGCCCGTGCTGCTCACGGTGCCCAACTGGATGGGGATCCGGGCGGACAACCTCGAGCGGGCGCGGGCGCTGGCGGCGCGCGGCTACGCGGTACTCCTCGCCGACGTCTTCGGGGTCCGCGGGCGGCCGCGCGACCGCGCCGAGGCCCAGGCCGCGACCCGCGCCCTCTATGCGCAGCCGGGGCGGATCCGGGCGCGGCTCCGCCAGGCGCTCGAGCGGATCCCCGAGCTCGCCGGCGAGGGGCTGCCGCTGGACCCCGCGCGGGTGGCCGCGGTCGGCTTCTGCTTCGGCGGCGCGGCGGTCCTCGAGCTGGCCCGTGACGGCGCGCCGATCGCGGCAGCGGTGGCCTTCCACGCGCGGCTCGCGACCGCTGAGCCGGCGACCCGGCGCCCGGAGGCGTCGATCCTCGTGCTCAACGGCGCCGACGATCCCCTGGTTCCGGCGGAGCAGCTCCGGGCATTCGAGGAGGAGATGCGCGCGGTCGGCGCCGACTGGACCGCTGGTCCAGCTCGGCGGCGCCGTGCACTGTTTCGCCGAGCCCGGTGCCGAGGGCGGCGAGGCCTGCCGCCACGATCCGCGCGCGGCCTCCCGCGCCTTCGCAATCATGGAGCTGTTCCTCCGCGAGCGCTTCGCCGCGCCCTGAGGCTCCGTCACAAAAGTTCACAGCCCGCCGCGGGGCGCGGCCGAAACTGGGTCCGGGATTTTGCGAAGATGGTCACGCGCCGGCCGGGCGGGCCGGCACGGCGGGAATCCGGGACTCGAGCGATGTCCGAGCCGCGTCAGGTCGTCCTCTGCGGGCTTGAGGAGCGCGAGGAGGCGCTCTTCCGTCTCCTGCTCAAGCGCATCCAGGGCGAGCTGCGCGAGCCCTGGGTCGTGGGCGGCGACGAGGCGCGGGCGGACGCCTTGCTGGTCGATCCGGCGAGCATCGCCGGCAACGTGGCGATCGCGACCGCCAAGCGCCGCGGCATCCCCTACCTGGTGATCGCGGAGCGGCCGCGCGCCGGGGAGGCGCGGTGGACGATCCGGCGGCCGCTCACCGCCGACGGAGGTCGCGCGGGTGCTCAACAACCTGCCGGTGCGCGAGGTGACCGCGCTGCCGGTGATCAGCGCCGCCGACGAAAACTTCTACGATCTGGACCTCGAGGGTGGCCCCGGTGCCGTGGCCGCGCCTCTCCAAGAGGAGTCCCTGCCCCCGCCGCGGCGGGCCGCGGCCGCGCTCCAGCCGGAGGATGCCGAGGCGCTGTTCCGCCGCGATCCGCTGAGCCCCTCGGTGGCGGTGCTCCGGTCGGTGCGATTGCCCAGCGACCTCGCGATCGACGGGGGGTCGGCGCCGACGGCGCGTCACGAGCAGCGCGCGATCGAGTCGGGTGGCGGGTTCCTCCCCGGGGCGCCGCTGGCGCTGCGGCGGGTGGCCGCCGAGCCGGCGGAGGAGGCCGGACGCTTCACCCTCGGCGAGCTCCTCGCCGGCGGCATCCTCTTCGCGCCGAGCGAGTGCCAGCGCGCCGACGGCCCGCGTTTCGCGGTGGTCCCGAAGACCCGCGAGCTGCTCTCGGCGGCGCCGCTCGCGGCCTTCCGCCCGCTCTGCCGCGCGAGGCTGTCGCGCCGGGACTTCCGCACCCTCACCACCCCGCGGCTCGCCGAGCTGCGCCGGCAGTGGGCGACCCTCGCCTTCGACCAGCTCGCCTTCCTCTGCGCGCTGGTGGCCTCCGACGGCAGGCTCCGCCCGGAGCTCGATCCCGGTGGCCGCTTCTGGCGCGCGGGCGAGCTTCCGCTCGATCCCTCGCTGCCCGACGAGACGGCGATCCTGGCGGCGATGGCCGAGCCGCTGCGGCTGAACGAGATCGCCGCCCGCAGCGCCCGGCCGATGGCGCGGGTGATCGACGTCGTCAACGCCCTGGCCGCGATCGGCCGGCTCGGTTCGGCGCTCCGCGATCGCCTGCGCTGAGCGCAGCTCGCAATCCACTCAGTCGAGCAGGCCGGCGGCGGCGAGCTCGCGCAGGCGCAGGACCAGCGCCCGGTCGGCCTGCTCGTAGGCGGCGCGCAGCAGGGGCTCGACCGCGGCCCCCGCGCAATGGTCGGGGGAGAGCGCCTCGTAGCGGAAGTGCAGCCACAGCTCGCCGTCCTCGCCCTCCTCGATCGCGATCCGCTGGCGGAAGCTGCCGCCTCCCGGCCGCACGAGGATCTCCACCTCGATGGCGCCCTCGGCGAGGAACACCACGCGGTCGAGCACCTCCTCGCGGCCGAAGCGCAGCCGCCGTCGCAGCGCGCCGTCGCCCTCGTCCTCGATCAGGCAGTCGTCGAGGCCGGGCAGGAAGGCGTCGGGGCAGCGCATCCTGAGCATCAGCCCGCGCCAGAGCTGGGCCCGGTCGAGCCGCGGCAGCGCGCCCCGCGGCGCGTTGACCGCGAGGCGGTGGTCGACCACCAGCGGCAGCGCGCTCATCGCTCCCGGTCGAAGCGGCGGATGAAGTCGCGGACCTCCGGGTAGACCTGCTCCCGCCAGCGCCGGCCGCTGAAGATGCCGTAGTGGCCGGCGCCGGCCACGGTGAGGTGACGACTGCGTTCCTTGGGCACGTTGCGGCACAGGCCGTGGGCCGCCTCGGTCTGGCCGAGACCGGAGATGTCGTCGAGCTGCCCCTCGATGGTGAGCAGCGCGGTCTCCCGGATCGCGCCCGGATCCACCCGTTCCGCCCCGATCCACCACTCGCCGCGCGGCAGCAGGTGCTCCTGGAACACGATCCGCACCGTGTCGAGGTAGTACTCGGCGGGGAGATCGAGCACCGCGTTGTACTCGTCGTAGAAGCGGCGGTGGGCCTCCGCGTCCTCGAGATCGCCCTGCACCAGGTGCTCGTAGAAGTCCCAGTGCGAGCGGAAGTGCCGGCTCGGGTTCATGGCGACGAAGCCGGCGTGCTGCAGGAAGCCCGGGTAGACTCGGCGGCCGGCGCCCGGGTAGGGCGGAGGCACGGTGTGGATCAGGTGGGCCTCGAACCAGGCGAGAGAGCGGGTGCGGGCGAGGTCGTTGACCCGGGTGGGACTGCGCCGCGCGTCGATCGGTCCGCCCATCATCACCAGGCTCCTCGGCGTCGGTTCCCCGCGCGCCGCCATTAGGCTCACCGCCGCCAGCACCGGCACCGTGGGCTGGCAGACGCTGATCACGTGCAGCCGCTCCGGCCCGATCAGGCGGATGAAGTCCTCGACGTAGCGCACGTAGTCCTCGAGGTGGAAGGGCCCGGCGGAGACGGGCACCGTGCGCGCGTCGATCCAGTCGGTGATGTAGACCTTGTGCTCGGGGAGCAGGGTGGTCACCGTGTCCCGCAGCAGCGTGGCGTGGTGGCCGGAGAGCGGCGCGACCACGAGCACGGTCGGGTCGTCCTTGAGGTCCCTCACCGTCGCCGGGTCGTCGCTGTAGCGCTTGAAGCGCAGCAGGCGGCAGAAGGGGCGCTCGGCGACCACGGTCTCGACCACGGGAACGGTGTGCCCGTGGGCGATGATCTGGCGGATGCCGAACTCGGGCTTTTCGTAGTCCTTCCCGATGCGGTGGAGGAGCTCCCAAGCCGCGGCGACGCGCTCCACGCCGGGCCACTGGGCGAGGGGGTTGCGCGGACTGGTGAGCCAGCGCGCGTTCGCCTCCGCGTAGTGGGCGAGCGGGGCGAGCATGGCGCGCACGGCCTCGTGGGCGAAGTAGAGCATCGCTGGCCTTCGTCTGGCGGTCTCGGCTAGCTTAGCGTCTCGCCGGCGGGATGCGCCGGCGGGGAGCGAGGGAACGTGGGAGCTGCGATCACTGCGATCACCGGCCTGGCGCTCGCCGCGGGCCTCGGCCCGGGCGCGCTCCCGCCGGGCGAGCCCCTGTTCCAGCGTCTCGGCATCGAGCAGGGCCTGCCCTCGAGCGCAGTGAATGCGATCGCCCAGGACCGCGACGGCTATCTCTGGATCGCGACCAGCGACGGGCTCGCGCGCTTCGACGGCCTCGGCTTCGAGCTGTGGCGGGCCGGCGCCGGCGAGCCGCCGCTCCCCGGCAACGAGGTCCAGGCCCTCGCCGCCACCGCCGAGGGCTTCCTTTGGCTGGCCTTCGAGGACCGCGGCATCGCCCGGCTCGATCCGGCGGCTCGGCGGCTGCGGCACTTCCCGCCGGGCCGGGGCGGGGCGCCGGCGAACGATGTCTGGGCGATCCTCGAGGATCGGGAAGGCGCCGTCTGGCTCGGCACCTGGCAGGAAGGGCTGATCCGCTTCCATCCCGAGCGCGGACGGCTCGCCGAGCACCGGCATCGGCCCGGGGACCCCGAGAGTCTGCCCTCCGACGTCGTGATCCAGCTCGCCCGCGGGCGGGGCGGCGAGCTCCTCGTCGCCACCGCCGAGGGCTTCGCGCGCCTGCGCGATCCCGGGCGCGGGCGCTTCGAGGTCCTCAGGCACGGTCCCGAGCCGGGGCAGGGCCTGGCCGCGCCGATGGTGATCGGCGTCCACGAGGATGCCGACGGCAGCCTCTGGATCGGCACCAGCGCGGGCGTGGATCTGCTTCGCGGCGGCCGTCTGCTGCGTCAGGGCGATCCCGGCCACCCGCTGGCCGCGCTGCCGCCGCTGCGCGCGCAGGGCTTCCTGCGCAGCGGCGACGGCACCCTCTGGCTCGGCACCCAGGACGGCGTGGCCCGTCTCGGCCCGGAGGGCCTTGCCTGGCATCGCGGCGAGGAGGAGCGGCGCTTCGCGCTGCCGCGGGCGGGCGTGGTGCAGCTGCTCGAGGACCACGAGGGCGGGCTGTGGTTCGCCACCCGCGGCGGGGGGCTGGCGAGGCTGCGGCCGGGGTGGCGCAACTTCGCCGTCTTCCGTCATCGCGCCGGCGACCCCGCGAGCCTGCCGGCGGCCGCGGTCCACGCCGTCGTCGAGGATGCCTCGGGCGCGCTCTGGGCGCTGGCGGCGCGCGGCGGGCTGTGGCGGCTCGACCGGGAAAGCGGCAGGGGCGAGCGGGTGCTGCCTGAAGGCTGGCCGGATCTCCCGCAGCTTTCGCTCGCCGCCGATCCGGCGGGCGGGCTGTGGATCGGCTTCCACCACGGGCTCGCGCGCCTGGATCCGGCGACGGGTCGGCTCGAGCTCGCCCGGCTCGGGGAGCCCGGCGGGCTGCCGCGCGGCGCCTATTCGCTGCTGCTGGCCTCGGCGCCCGGCGAGGTATGGGCCGCGGCCTATGGCATCGGTCTGTTCCGGATCGGTCCGGGCTTCGCGCTGCGCGAGGAGGTGCGTCCGGGCGGCCCGCAGGGTCTGCCCGGAGCGGATTTCGAGCAGCTCGCGCGCGGGCCGGAGGGCGGGCTGTGGGTGGCCGGGGCGCACGGCCTGGTCCGGCTCGCCGAGCCCGGTCGCGGCCTCGAGGCGCACCAGGTCTTCGCCGGGGAACGGGTCTTCGCCTTCGACTTCGCCGCCGACGGCCGTCTCTGGCTCGCGCTCGAGGACCGCATCGTCCGCCTGGGCGCGGAGGGCGAGAAGGCCTTCGGCGATGCGACCGGCTACGAGGCGGTGCGCGCCGGCTCGCTGTTCGTCGGCGAGGATGGCCGGGTCTGGGTCGCCACCCCGCGCGGCCTGCTCGCCCTCGATCCGCGGGACGGCCGCTTTACCCGCTACGGTCTCGGCGACGGGCTGCCGACCCTCGAACTCTCCGCGCGGCCGGGATTTCGGGCGCAGGATGGCTCGCTGTGGCTGCCGACCCAGGACGGACTCGTCGGCTTCCGTCCCGGCGCGCTGCGCCGCCCCGAGGTGCCGCCGCCGCTGCGTCTGGTCGAGCTCAGCGTCCAGCGCGGCGGTCGGCGGGTGGCCCTCGACCCCGGCGGCGCCGTGCTGCAGGCGGAGGATCGGGAGCTCAAGGTGGGGGTGCGCGCGCTGTCCTATCGCCGATGCCGCCGCCAACCGCTACCGCTTCCGCCTCGCCGGCCTCGACCAGGACTGGATCGAGACCGTGGGTCGGGGCGAACAGCTCTACCCGCGGCTGCCGCCGGGACGCTGGCGGCTCGAGGTCGAGGCGGTCACGCCCTATGGCGTGCGCAGCGCGGAGCGGCTCGCGATTCCGCTGCGGGTGCTGCCCCCGTGGTGGCGCTCGCCCCTCGCCCTGCTCCTCTACGGCCTCGCGGTCGCTGCTCTTGCTCGCGCTCGCCCACCTCGGCTGGCGGCGCCGGCTGAGGAGGGCCCATGCCCTGGCGCTCGAGCGCCAGCGGCGCGAGCTGGCCGAGCGCGCGAGCCAGGCCAAGAGCGATTTCCTGGCCATGGTCAGCCACGAGATCCGCACCCCGCTCACCGGCGTGCTCGGGATGGCCGAGCTGCTCGTGCGCCAGCCGCTCGGCGCGGAAGGCCGCCGCTTCGCGGAGGCGATCCGCCACGGCGGCGAGCTGCTGCTGCGGCTGATCGAGGACCTGCTGGTCTGGTCGCGGCTCGAGGCCGGTCGGCTCGAGGTCGAGCGCCGTCCCGTGGAGCTCGCCGCGCTGATCGCGAACGTTCTCGCCATCGAGCGACCACTCGCGGCGCGCAAGGGCCTCGAGCTCCGCGCCGAGCTCGAGCCCGGCCTGCCCCCCTTCATCCTCGGCGACGGGCTGCGCATCGAGCAGATCCTCCTCAACCTGGTGCACAACGCGGTCAAGTTCACCGAGCGCGGCGAGGTGGCGCTGCGCGGCGGAACGGTCCGGCGAGCGGCTCGCGATCCGGGTGCGCGACACCGGTCCCGGGATCGCGCCCGAGACCCGCGAGCGGCTGTTCCGGCGCTTCGAGCGCGGGCTCGCGCCGCCGACCGCGCCCGGCTATGGCCTCGGCCTGGCGATCGCCAGGGAGCTCGCGGAATGCATGGGCGGGGAGATCGCCCTCGAGACCGAGCCGGGCCGGGGCTCCGAGTTCAGCCTGCTGCTGCCGCTCGATGCCGGCCGGCACGGCCCTCGGCACCGGCCACCCGTCGTCCCCGCCGCGAGGCAGGGTCCTGCTGGTCGAGGACGATCCGGTGGTGCGCCAGACCCTGCTCGCGATGCTCGCCGAGCTCGGCATCGAGGCGGTCGGGGCGGAGCACGCCCTCGCCGCCCTCGCCGAGAGCGAGCGGGCCGCCTTCGACGCGGCGCTGATCGACCTCGACCTCCCGGGCGTGGACGGCTTCGAGTGCGCGCGCCTGCTGAGGGAGCGGGCGGATCGGGAGGGCGCGCCCGCCGCCGCGACTGGTGGCGATCACCGCGCGCCGCGTCGGCGACGAGGAGGCGCGCTGCCGAGCGGCCGGTCTCGAAGGGCCCGCTGCGCAAGCCGCTTGGGGCTCGCGCGGCTCGAGGAGCTCTTCGGCCGCGGGCGGCGCTGAGCGCCGGGACCGGAAGACCCGGCGGCAGGGCCGGTTTACAATCGCGGGCCTCCCGAAACCCGCTGGAGTCCGGAACGATGCGCCAGCGCCCGCTGCTCCCGACCCTTGCCCTCCTGGCCGCGCTGGGTGCCTGCCAGCGCGAGACCGAAGCTCCGGCTGCGCTCCGTCGCCGCCCCGACCGAGCCCTGCACCGACCGTGGAGAACCCGCTGCTCGCCCCGAGTCCGCTGCCCTACGGCTACCCGCCCTTCGACAGGATCCGCCCGGAGCACTTCCGCGAGGGCTTCGACCGCGGCATGGCCGAGCACCGCGAGGAGGTGGCGGCGATCGTCGCCAACGAGGACCCGCCGAGCTTCGAGAACACGATCGTGGCGCTCGAGCTCGCCGGCGAGACCCTGCAGCGGGTGCAGCGCATCTTCGGCAACCTCACCGCCGCGCACACCAGCCCGGAGCTCGAGAAGATCCAGGCCGACTACGCGCCGCGGCTCGCCGCGCATCTCGACGCGATCCTGCTCGATGAGGGCCTGTTCCGGCGGATCGAGGAGCTGTTCGCGAAGCGCGAGCAGCTCGGGCTGGATGCCGAGTCGCTGCGCCTGCTCGAGCGCTACCACCGCGACTTCGTGCGCGCCGGGGCGCGGCTCTCCGCCGAGCAGAAGGAGCGGCTGAAGGCGATCAACGCCGAGCTCGCCGCGCTCCAGACCCGCTTCAGCCAGAACGTGCTGAACGAGGTCAACGCCTCGGCGGTGCTCTTCGATAGCGCCGAGGCGCTCGAGGGCCTCGAGCCCGCCGAGCTCGAGGCCGCCGCGAAGCGCGCGGCGGAGGCCGGCCATCCCGGCAAGTGGCTGATCGCGCTCCAGAACACCACCGGCCAGCCGCCGCTCGCCAAGCTCAAGCGGCGCGAGAGCCGGCAGCGCATCCACGAGGCCTCCGTCGCCCGCGGCAGCCGCGGCGGCGACTACGACAACCGCGAGGTGGTGGCGAAGATGGCGGCGCTTCGCGCCGAGCGCGCGGCGCTGCTCGGCTATCCGAACCATGCGGCCTATCAGCTCGAGGTGGCCACGGCCAGGACCCCGGAGGCCGTCGAGACCATGCTGCGCCGTCTCGCCCCCGCGGCCGTGGCCAACGCCCGCCGCGAGGCCGAGGAGATCCAGGCCATGATCCGCGCCGAGGGCGGCGACTTCGAGCTCGCCCCCTGGGACTGGAGCTACTACGCTGAGAAGGTGCGGCAGCGGAAGTTCGCCTTCGACGGCGAGGCGCTCAGGCCCTACTTCGAGCTCAACCAGGTCCTCGAGAAGGGGGTGTTCTACTCCGCCGAGCGGCTCTTCGGGATCCGCTTCCAGGAGCGCAAGGATCTGCCCGTCTACCACCCCGACGTGCGGGTGTGGGAGGTCTTCGAGGAGGACGGGCGGCCGCTCGGGATCTTCATCGGCGACTTCTACGCCCGGCCCTCGAAGCGCGGCGGCGCGTGGATGAACGCCTACGTGCCCCAGGACGGGCTCCGCAACCGCCTGGCCGTGGTCGGCAACCACCTCAACGTCCCCAAGCCGCCGGAGGGGCAGCCGACCCTGCTCACCTTCGACGAGGTGACGACCCTGTTCCACGAGTTCGGCCACGCCCTCCACGGCCTGTTCTCGGCGGTCCGCTACCCGCTGCTCAGCGGGACGGCGGTGCCGCGCGACTTCGTCGAGTACCCCTCCCAGGTCTACGAGATGTGGGCGACCTGGCCGGAGGTGCTCGCCAACTACGCCCGCCACCACCAGACCGGCGAGCCGATCCCGCAGGAGCTGATCGACAAGGTGCTCGCCGCCGAGACCTTCAACCAGGGCTTCGCCACCACCGAGTACCTCGCCTCCTCGGTCACCGACCTCGCGATCCATGCCCTTGGTCCCGGCCAGACGCCGGGCGACGTGATGGACTTCGAGGCCAGGACCCTCGCCGCCTGGGGCCTCGACTTCCCGCCGGTGCCGCCGCGCTACCGCTACCCCTACTTCAGCCACATCTTCGGCGGCGGCTACTCGGCGGGCTACTACAGCTACGTCTGGAGCGAGGTGCTGGACGCCGACACCGTGGCCTGGTTCAAGGAGAACGGCGGCCTGAGCCGCGAGAACGGCCAGCGCTTCCGGGAGCGGCTGCTCAGCCGCGGCGCCACCGCCGAGGCGATGGACCTCTACCGCGCGCTCACCGGGCGCGACCCCGACATCCGCCACCTGCTCAAGCGGCGGGGCCTGGAGGCGGGCTCCTGACGTCGGCCTAGGAGGGCGGCGCGGTGCACCTCGCGCACCGCCCGCCCCGAGGGGTCGATGACGCTGCGCAGGGCCGGGTCCCACTCGAGCGCGGCCGGGGTGGAGCAGGCCACCGAGGGCCCCCCCGGCACGGTGCGTGCCGCCCACTCCTGGGGGAAATGGCGGGCGAAGAGCTCGCGGTAGAGGTAGGCCTCCTTGCTCGCCGGCGTGTTGTAGGGGAAGCGGAAGCGCGCCGTCGCCATCTGCTCGTCGCTCACCACCCGCTCGGCGTGGGCCTTGAGGGCGTCGATCCAGCCGTAGCCCACGCCGTCGGAGAACTGCTCCTTCTGCCGCCAGAGGATGGCCTCGGGGATCAGGCCGCGGAAGGCCTCGCGCAGGATCTGCTTCTCCATCCGCCCATCGCGGCAGAGCTTGGCGGCGGGGTCGATCGACATCGCCGCGTCGATGAAGTGGCGGTCGAGGAAGGGCACCCGCGCCTCGACGCCCCAGGCGGCCATCGCCTTGTTGGCGCGCAGGCAGTCGTAGAGGTGGAGGAGCTCGAGCTTGCGCACCGTCTCCTCGTGCAGGGCGCGGGCGTCGGGCGCCTTGTGGAAGTAGAGATAGCCGCCGAACAGCTCGTCCGAGCCCTCGCCGGACAGCACCATCTTGATCCCCATCGCCCGGATGCGGCGCGCCATGAGGTACATCGGGGTCGCGGCGCGCACGGTGGTCACGTCGTAGGTCTCGAGGTGCCAGACGACGTCGGGAAGGGCATCGATCCCCTCCTCGACGGTGAAGCGCAGCTCGTGGTGCACGGTGTCGAGATGGCGCGCCACCTCGCGCGCGGCGGCGAGGTCGGGCGAGCCCTCCAGGCCCACCGCGAAGCTGTGCAGCCTCGGCCACCAGGCCTCGCTGTAGCCCTCGTCCTCGACCCGGCGCGCCGCGTACTTGCGGGCGATCGCGGCGACCAGCGAGGAGTCGAGGCCGCCGGAGAGCAGTACCCCGTAGGGCACGTCGCACATCAGGTGGGAGCGCACCGCGCGCTCGAGGGCATGGCGCAGCGCCTCCGGGTCGGCGGGATTGCCGGCCACCGCCTCGTAGTCGCGCCAGCGCGGCTCGTAGTAGCGGCGCGGCGCCGGATCGCCGCGCCGCCAGTAGTGGCCTGGCGGAAAGGCCTGGGCCTCGACGCAGACGCCGGCGAGCCCCTTGAGCTCCGAGGCGACCAGGAGCTGCCCGTGCTCGTCGTGGCCATAGTAGAGGGGGATGATCCCGATCGGGTCGCGGGCGATCAGCCAGTCGCCGGTTTCGGCATCGACCGCGACGAAGGCGAACATGCCGGCGAGCTCGTTCAGGAACTCCACGCCGCGCTCGCGGAAGAGCGGCAGGATGACCTCGCAGTCGGAGCCGGTGCGGAAGGCATAGCGGCCGGCGAACTGGCGGCGGAACTGCTGGTGGTTGTAGATCTCGCCGTTGACCGCGAGCGACGTGACGGCCATCAGGGCTGATGAGCGGCTGCGCCCCGTCCTCGACGCCGACGATCGCGAGCCGCTCGTGGGCGAGGATCGCCCGCTCCCCGACCCAGATGCCCGACCAGTCGGGGCCGCGGTGGCGCATCCGGCGGGAGAGCTCGAGCGCCAGGCGGCGCATCGCGTCGCGCTCGCGGCGCATTTCGAGGATGGCGAGGATCGAGCACATCGGTCGCGGCGCTTCGCTTGCGAGGTGGCGGGGCCGATTCTAGCGGCGGGCGCGGGGGCAGCCCTGGTTCCGTGTCGGCCCTGGACGTCCGGCCTACAATGAGCCCCGCCTCTCGTCGGTCCCGCGCCTTGCGCCGCCTCGCCGCCGCCCTGCTCGCCTGCTGCGCGGTCTTCCCGCCGTCGCTGCCGCCTCCGGCCGAGGCGCGGGATCGCAGGCGTGCTCGTGCTCGGGCGGATCAGCGACGATCCGCGAAGCCACTATGCCAATCTCAGGCCCCTGCTCGACTACGTGGTGGCGAGGATGGCGGATCTCGGCATCCGCCGCGGCGAGGTGCTGATGGCGCAGAACACCGCGGTGATGCAGTCCTACCTCCGGGCGAAGCTGGTGGACTGGATCAGCGAGACGCCGGCGCAGGCGCTGCGTCTCGAGCCGGCCGGTGCCCGGCCGCTGCTGCTCGCCGAGCGTCGCGGCCGGCTCCGCTATCGCACCGTGTTCTTCGCCCGGCGCGATACCGGGATCGTCGATCTCGACGGGCTCGTCGGCCGCAGGCTCGCGGTGCAGAGCCCGGCCTCGACCAGCGCCTTCCTGGTCCCGCTCGGAATGCTCATGGATCGCGGGCTCGCGCCGACGCTGCTGCCGTCGCCGCGCGTCCCCGCGCCGCCCGGGGCGGTCGGGCTGCTGCTCGCCGGAAGCGAGCACAACATCGCGGTCTGGGTCCACAAGGGTCTCGCCGACGCCGGAGCCTTCAGCGACCACGACTTCGAGGATCTCGAGCGGATGCCGGCGGCGCTGCGCGAGGATCTCGTCGTCTTCGCGCGCAGCGAGCCGTTCCCGCGGGCCATCGAGCTGGTGCGCGAGGACCTGTCCAGCGCCGGTCCGTGATCGGCTGCGCGCGATCCTGCTCGCCGCCGCGGACGATCCCGAGGCCGCGGGAGCGCTCGAGGCCTTCGGGCACACGACCCGCTTCCACGAGCTCGACGCCGCGACGCGGCTCGAGCTGGACCGCCTGCGACCGTGGGTGCGCGCGCTGCGCGGGCTGACGCCAGTGAGCGGGATGGCGCCACGGTCCCGGACTCGGTCGGCGGATCCTGCATCATCGGCGTCCTGCTCCTCGGGCTGATGGGCGCGATCGTCGCCGGGACCCTCGCGCTCCTCGAGCGCGACGGTCGGGCGCTGATCGCGCAGAGCGAGGCGTCGCTCGAGCGGCTGGGGCGTCACGCCCTCGAGGAGCGGGCCGACCAGCTCACCGCGACGCTCGCCGAGGCGCTTGCGAATCCCCTCTACCATCTCGACCTCAAGGCGATCCGCGACCTGGCGCGCTCGGCGCTGTCGCGTCCGGACGTGCATCGGGCGTCTGGGTGTTCGACGGCGAGGGCATGCTGCTCCACGACGGCTCCGACGCCATCCCCGCCTTCGGCGAGCGGATGGTGGATGCGCTCACCGAGGCGATCATGGCCGGGGCGGAGACCGCCTCGGCGTGGAACGAAGGCAGGCCTGGTCTGGGTCCGCGGCGTGCGGCTCGGCGACACCCTGCTCGGCGGGATTCGCGTCGAGCTCGGCGAGACCGCCTTCTCACGGGCGGTCGCGGACAGCGGCGCCGCGCTCGCGCAGCACTCTCGAGCGGGCGCGCGCGCGCCAGCGCGCGGTGGCGCTCGCCGGTCTCGGCGCCCTCGCGGGACTGGGCCTGGTGGCGCTGCTGTGGGTGTCGCGGCGGCTGGTGGCGCCGATCCGGCGGCTCGCCGAGCGCGCCCGCTCGGTCGAGCGGGGTCAGCCCGTTCCGCCGATGGGGGCAGCCGCCCGCCGGGAGAGCTCGGGATCCTCGCGGACGCCTTCGAGGCGATGCGCCTCGGCATCGAGCGCCAGCAGGAGGCGATCCGCCGGCTCGCGGTGACCGACCAGCTGAGCGGCCTGCCCAATCGCCTCGGCTTCGTCGAGCGCGCGGAGCGGCTGCTCGCCGCGAGCGCGGCGCGCGGCGAGCCGCTCGCGCTGCTCATGATCGATCTCGACGGCTTCAAGCGGATCAACGACTCCCACGGCCACGAGACCGGCGACGCGGTGCTCGCCGAGTGCGCCCGGCGGATCGTGCGCGAGGTCGAGACGCTGGCCGCGGGCGGCGCGGCCGAGGGCTTCGCCGCGCGTCTCGGCGGCGACGAGTTCGTCGCCGTGGTCGCCGGGGAGGATGCGCCGCTCGTCGCGACGCGCCTCGCCGAGCGGCTGCGCGACGCGATCGCGACGCCGTTCGCGGTGGGGGAGCGCCTGCTGCTGCTCGGGGCCTCGATCGGGATCGCGATCCAGCCCGACGACGCGGCGAGCCTGCGCGAGCTGCTGCGCTGCGCCGATCTCGCGATGTACGAGGCCAAGGCGGCCGGCAAGAACGGCGTGCGGCGCTACAGCCTGCGCCTGCGGCTGGCGGCGGAGGGGCGCATCGGTCTCGAGAGCGAACTCGCGGCTGCCTTCGAGCGGGGCGAGCTCGAGCTCTACTTCCAGCCGATCGTGCGCCTGCGCGACCGGACGCTGCTCGGGGCCGAGGCCCTGCTGCGCTGGAACCATCCCACCCGGGGCCTGCTGCCGGCCGACCAGTTCTGGGGCGTGGTCGAGGACAGCGTGATCCTGCGCCGGGTCGCGCCCTGGATCCTCGAGCGTGCGTGCCGCGCGGCCCGCGACTGGAACGCCCGCCCCGGCCTGCCTGCGCCCTTCGTCGCGGTCAACGTCTCGGCCTGGCAGATCCTCTCGGGCGAGCTGGCCGGTCAGGTCGGGGCCGCGATCGCCGCGAGCGGACTCGAGCCCTCGCGTCTGCACCTGGAGATCTCCGAGCGCGGGCTGATCGCCGACGAGCCGCGGCTGCACGGACAGTTCCGCAGCCTGCGCGAGCTCGGCGTCGGCGTCTGGCTCGACGACTTCGGCACCGGCTACTCCGGCCTGGCGAGGCTGCGGCAGCTGCCCCTCGACGGCGTCAAGATCGACCGCAGCTTCATCGTCGACCTGCTCGCCGACGATGACGACCGCGGGATCACCGAGGCGATCGTCGCCATGACGCGCGCCCTCGACCTCGGCGTGATCGCGGAGGGCGTGGAGAGCGAGGGTCACGTGCTCGCGCTGCTCGAGCGCGGCTGCGAGCTGGGTCAGGGCTACTGGCTCGCCCGCCCGCGGCCGCAGGCGGGAATGCTCGCGCTGCTGGGCGCAGATGCGCGCTGAGGACCGCTCCGCAGCCACGGCCCCCGGACGGCGACGGGAAATCGTCGGCTGGGCGATGTACGACTTCGCCGGGCAGGCCTACACCCTGCTCATCGTCACCGTGATCTTCGGCGACTACTACACCCGCCTGGTGGTCGCCGACGCCGAGGCCGGCTACCGGCTCGGCAACCTGCTGTGGAGCGGCGCGCTCGCCCTCGGCTACCTGCTCGCCGCGCTCGCCGCGCCGGTGCTCGGGGCGATCATGGACGCCCGCGCCGCGCGCAAGCGCTTCCTGTTCGCCGCCTTCCTGGTCACGGTGGCGGGGACGGCGCTGCTCTGGCTGGTGACTCCGGGCGCGGTGGCGCTCGGCTTCCTGCTGATCGTGGTCTCGAATGCCGCCTACGCCCTTGGCGAGAGCTTCGTCGCCGCCTTCCTGCCCCAGCTCGCCACCCGGGAGCGGATGGGCCGGATCTCCGGCTTCGGCTGGGGACTCGGCTATGTGGGGGGGCTCGTCGCCACCGCCTTCGCGCTCGCCTTCCTCGGCGCGGTGAGCGCCGAGAACGTCGAGCGCATCCGCTGGGTGGGACCCTTCGCCGCCGCCTTCTTCGCGCTCGGCGCGCTGCCCACCTTCCTCTGGCTCCGCGACCGCGGGCGGAGGCGGCGGCTGCCGACGGGCGCGGGGCTCCGCTTCGGACTCCGGCGGGCGCTCCGGACGCTCCGCGGGATGCTGGGCGGCGGGCCCTGGCCGGCGCTGCTCGCCTCGGTGTTCTTCTCGATGAGCGGGATCGCCATCGTGGTCTCCTTCACCTTCGTCTACGGCGCGCAGGTGATCCGCTGGGACGAGGGCGCTCGCACCGCGATGTTCGTTACGGTGCAGGTCTCGGCCGCGCTGGGGGCGATCGGCTTCGGCTGGGTGCAGGACCGGCTCGGCCCCTGGCGGGTCTATGCGGCGACGCTGCTGCTCTGGATCGCCGCGGTGCTCGCGGTCTGGGCCACGCCGGCGCTCGCCGCCTGGCTCTCGGCGCGGCTCGGAGCGGCGATCGCGGCGCAGGAGCTGTTCCTCGCCGTGGGGGTGCTCGCCGGCTCCTGCCTCGGGGCCACCCAGTCCGCCGGCCGGGCGCTGGTCGGGATGCTCGCCCCCGCGGGCCGGGCGGCCGAGCTCTTCGGCTTCTGGGGGCTCATGGTCAAGCTCGCCTCGATCGTCGGGCTGCTCGGACTCGGCCTGCTCCAGGCCTGGCTCGGGCTGGCCGACGCGATCCTGTTCTGCGCGGCGCTCTTCGCGCTGGCCTTCCTCGCCGTCCTTCCCGCGCTCCGCGGGGCGCCGCGGTGAGCGAGCTGCCGGGCAAGATCGGGATCACGCTGCTCGCCGTGGTCGTGGCGGCGGCCTATCTCCGTCACTACGGCGCCCGCAACTTCCTCTGGTTCTCCGATCTCGCCCTGTTCCTCGGGACCCTCGCCTGGTGGCTCGAGTCGGCGCTGCTCGCGAGCATGGTCGCGGTGGGGGTCCTGCTCCCGGAGCTGTTCTGGGCGATCTCCCTGACGCTCCGCCTGGTCCTCGGACGCAGTCCGGGTGGGCTCACCGACTACCTCTTCGACGCCCGGCGGCCGCGCTGGCTGCGGCTGCTCTCGCTCTTCCACCTGCTGCTGCCGCCGCTCCTGCTCCATCTGCTCGCGAGCCTCGGCTACGACCCGCGGGCGCCCTGGCTGTGGCTGCCGCTCGCGCTCGCGGTGCTCGCCGCCAGCGCCCGCTTCGGGAGCGCCGAGGAGAATCTCAACTGGACGCGCCCGCCGGGAGCGCTCGCCGGCCGCATCGGCCGGGGGGCCTGGCTGGCCTGCTGGATCCCGGGCTACTTCCTGCTGGTCGTCGCCCCCAGCCACCTGCTGCTCGCGGCCCTGTTCGCGCCGCCTGCGGCTTAAGGCTCGTAGCGGACGTCGACGATCACGACGCGCACCCGCCCGGCCGGCAGCTCGACCTCGAGCTCCTCGTCGATCCGCCGCGACAGCAGGGCGCGGGCGAGCGGCGAGTCGACGCTGATCCAGCCGAGCCTGGGGTCGGTCTCGTCGGGGCCGACGATGCGGTGCTGGCGCTCGCTGCCGTCCTCGTACTCGAGCGTCACCCAGGCGCCGAAGTAGACCGCCTCGCGGTCGGGCGGGGGGCCCTCGGCGATGCGAAGCTCGCCGAGCCGCTTGTCGAGGTAGCGGATGCGGCGGTCGATCTCGGCGAGCTGCTTCTTGCGGTAGATGTACTCGGCGTTCTCGGAGCGGTCGCCCTCGGCGGCCGCCGCGGCCAGCGCCGGCACCACCTCGTGCCGGCGCCGGTGCCAGAGCTCCTCGAGCTCGCGCTTCAGCGCCTCGTAGCCCGCGCGGGTGATGAGGGCGGTGCTCTTCGGCGGCGGCGGACGCCAGCGGCCCATGGCGAGCGGTTCAGCGACCTCCTCCCCGGAGCGATCCGAGCAGGCCCCGCACCAGGCTGCGCCCGAGGGCGCTGCCGATCGAGCGCAGCGCCGACTGCATCAGCGTCGAGGCCGGCCCCGGCCGGGAGGCGCGGGCGCTGCGCGGCGCAGGCGCCGGCGTCGGCGGCGGCGGCGCGGCCGCGACCGGGGGTGCGGCGCGGCGGGCGAGGACCTCGTAGGCCGACTCCCGGTCGATGGCCCGGTCGTAGCGCGAGCCGAGGGGGCTCGCGGCCCGCAGCGCCACGCGCTCGGGGGGCGCGAGCGGGCCGATCCGGCAGCGCGGCGGGGCCATCAGCACCCGATCGACGGGGCGCGGCACGGCGCGCTCCCCGAGCGTGGTCACCAGCGCCTCGCCGATGCCGAGCGTGGTCAGCGCCTCCCGGACGTCGATCCGCGGATTCGGGACGAAGGTCTCGGCGGCGAGCTTGAGCGCCTTGTGGTCGCGGGGGGTGAAGGCGCGCAGCGCGTGCTGGATGCGGAGCCCCAGCTGGGCCAGGATCTCGTCGGGCACGTCGTCCGGGAGCTGGGAGCAGAAGTACACGCCCACGCCCTTGGAGCGGATCAGCCGCACCACCTGCTCGATGCGCTGGCGCAGCGCCGGCGGGGCATCGCCGAAGAGCAGGTGCGCCTCGTCGAAGACGAAGATCAGCTTCGGCAGCGGCAGGTCGCCGACCTCCGGAAGCTGCTCGAAGAGCTCGGAGAGCAGCCAGAGCAGGAAGCTCGAGTAGAGCCGCGGCTTGAGGATCAGCCGCTCGGCGGCCAGCACATGGATCGGCCCCCGCCCGTCCGGGGCCCGCAGGAGAAGGTCCTCGAGCCGGAGGCTCGGCTCGCCGAAGAACAGCTCGCCGCCCTGGCTCTCGAGCCGGAGCAGCGCGCGCTGCACCGCAGCGAGGCTCGCCGGGCTGATCAGGCCGTAGCGCTGGCTGATGGCCTGGCGCTCCTCGCCGGCGTGGGCGAGCAGGGCCTTCAGGTCCTTGAGGTCGAGCAGCAGCAGGCCGTGGTCGTCGGCGTAGCGGAAGACGACGTCGAGCACCCCCGCCTGGGCGTCGCTGAGCTCGAGGATCCGCGCGAGCAGGAGCGGTCCGATCTCGCTCACCGTGACCCGGAGCGGATGGCCCGCCTCGCCCCACAGGTCCCACAGCACCACCGGATTGCCCTCGTGGCGGAAGTCGGAGAGGCCGAGCCGCTCGACCCGCTCGCGGATCCGCGGCAGCGGCTCCCCCGGCAGCGCCAGGCCCGCCATGTCGCCCTTGACGTCGGCGAGGAACACCGGCACGCCGAGGCGGGAGAAGCCCTCGGCGAGCACCATCAGGCTCACGCTCTTGCCGGTGCCGGTCGCACCCGCGACCAGCCCGTGGCGGTTGCCGTAGCGCGGATCGAGCGTCACCGGGCCGTCGAGGCCCATGCCGATCGGGATGGCTGCCATCGCGGTCGCGGAGGAAGGCGAGAGCGCCCATGATAGCCGCGCTTCCGTCCGGGCCGGTTGTGCCGGTGGCGGGGAGCGGCTACCCTGCCGCCCATGCCGCCGCGACGACGCCCAGGGGGGAGGCTTCCGGCACTGCTGGTCGCCGCGCTGCTCGCCGCCTGCGCGAGCACGCCGCCGCCGGCGCCGCCGCGTCCCGACGAGGCCGCGATCAACCGGCTCTACGGCCTGATCGAGCCGGCGGTCGCGCGCTACGAGGCCGGCCTCGCCCGCCTGCGCGAGGGGGACGGCGAGGGCGGCCGCGCCGAGATGGAGGCCGCGGTCGAGGAGCTCCGGCGCGCGGGTAGCGCCTGCGCCGAGACCCTCGGCTGCGAGCCGCAGCGCTTCTTCGCCGCCTACGGGAACCTGCTCACGCTGCGCGCCGAGGTGCTGATCGGGGAGCAGGAGGGCTTCGTCGAGGTCGAGCCCGCGGTGAGCGCCGAGTCTCCGATCGTCGCCCATCTCCCCGAGGCCGGTCGCACCATCCAGCTGCTGGACGGCAGGTCGCTGGCGGAGATCATCGAGCTCAACGGACCGGTCAAGGCCGCCCTCTTCGACTGGCTGACCTGGATGCGGCCCCTGCTGCTCGAGGCCTGGGAGAACTACCAGCACATGCGGCACCTGATGTGGCCGGCCTACGAGGAGGCGGGGCTGCCCGAGGCGCTGCTGTTCGGGATCCTGGCGAAGGAGTCGGGCGGACGGGTGCACGCGGTCTCCCGTGCCGGCGCGGCGGGGCCGCTGCAGTTCATGCCGCACACCGGCCGGCGCTTCGGCCTCGGCGTGGAGCAGGGCTTCGACCTGCGCTTCGATCCCGCCGCCGCGGCGCGGGCCAACGTCGCCTACCTCAACGAGCAGTTCGCGCTGCTCAACCGCAACCTCGAGCTCGCGCTCGCCGCCTACAACGGCGGCGAGGGGCGGGTGCAGCGGCTGGTGCGGCAGGCGAGGGACAAGCGCTTCTGGAGCCCGGAGATCTTCCACCGCCTGCCGCGCGAGACCCGCGAGTACGTCCCCTACGTGCTCGCCGCGGCGTGGCTGTTCATGCATCCCGAGCGCTACGGGCTCGAGTTCGCGCCGGCGGCGGGCGGCGAGGAGCGGGTGCGCCTCGAGCGCCCGGCGAGCCTGAGCGAGCTCGCCATCTGCCTCGGCCAGGAGGGCAGCCGCAACGGCTGGTTCCGGGTGCTGCGCAACCTCAATCCCCGCCACGATCCGCATCGCCGGCTGCCGGCGGGGACCGAGCTCGCCCTGCCGCGGACGCTGCTCGGCGCGTACCGCGATCGCTGCGTCGAGGGCGAGCTCGGCGCGCTGGCGGCGGAGCTCTACGCCGCGCGGCGGCCGGGGGCGGGTGGCGAGGCGATGACGGTCGGGGCGAGCTACGTCGTGCAGCGGGGGGATACCCTGGCGAGCATCGCGCGCCGCCACGGCTGTCGCGATCCGCTCGCGCTCGCGCGCGCGAACGGCATCGCGCCGCCGCGCTACCTGATCCGTCCCGGACAGCGCCTCAGCCTCAGCGGCTGCCGGTCCTGAGCGGCCCTCGTCTCAGGGCGGCAGGCGCAGCAGCAGCAGGCCGCGCTCCCGTGAGACACGGCGCCGCCGGGACCGAGATCGACGGGCAGCAGCCGCGCCTCGACGGTCGGCACCGGGTCGAGCACGCCGGCGAAGCTCCCCCACGGCGGGGTGGCCGGGAGGACCAGCCGGCAGGAATCCTCTCCCGGGGCGCCCGGGCAGCGCAGCACGCCGGGGGGCTGGGCGCCGGCCGGACCGTCCTCGCGCAGCACCCGCCACTCGCAGGGCGCGACGCCACTCGCCCGCCGCCGCTGCGGCTCGAGCCGCACCACCCGCGGCCAGTCGTTCAGCCGCAGCCCCTCGGGGCCCTCCTCGGCGAGCAGGAGGAGATGGCGGCCGGAGAGCTCGGGCACCGGGAGCAGGCGCCCCCCGTGCGGCAGCGACAGCCCGCAGTAACCCTGCCCGAAGGCGAAGCGCTCGAGTCCGCGCTCCAGGACTCCCGGGGCGAGCCGCGCCGCGCGGCTGCCGCGGAAGTCGAGGACGAGCTCGCCGGCGGAGCCCGCCTCCTTGACCGTCGCGCAGGCGGGGTCGGCGCCGGGCAGGGCCTCGCCGCGCGGCGCGCGGAAGCGCAGCGTGGCGTCGATCCGGCCGCAGGCCACCCACCAGGCGGGGCGCCCCGCGGCGTCGTAGCCGAGCTCGATCACCCGCAGCCAGTCGCCGCCGCGGTCGATCAGCCAGCCGCTACCGGGCCGCGCCGGATCGAGCCAGAGCCCCGGCTCGGGGGCGAGCAGCCGGCGTCGGCAGCCGGTGCAGGGCCACGCCCGGGGGCAGCGCCGCGAGCGGAAGCCGGGCCGCTTGGGTGCCGAAGTCGAGCGGCGAGAGCCAGCGGAACACGGTCTCCGCCGGGGTCTCCTCGCTCCAGCGCACCAGGTCGCAGAGCGCGCCCCCGGGCTGCGCCCGGCAGCCGAAGCGGTAGCGGTAGGGCTTCGGCGGATCGGGGTCGGGCCCGGCGAAGGACCAGCGCGGGCGGTCGATGCGGCCCTCGCCCTCGGCGCCGAACCCGTCCTCGGCGACCGCCGGGGCGGCGAAGAGCACGAGATCGCCGTACCAGCGCGGCAGGCCGAAGCGCCACTCGAGCCCCGCCACCACCCAGGCGCCGGCCGGGTCGGGCAGCAGCGCGGGATCGAGGCCCCGCCCGGCGAGGAGCCGCGGGCCGCGATGGCTGCCGGCGAAGGCCAGCCGCTCGACCTGCTCGACCGGCCCGTCACCGATGCGCAGGAAGCCCCGCACCGGCGAGACCGCCTCGAAGCTGAGCACGAGCCCGGTGGCCAGGACCTCCGGCGGGCGGTGCGGACAGGTGAGGCAGCTGCCGTTGCGGAAGGCGAGGAGCGGGGCGCTGAAGCCCGCGCCGCTCAGTGCCCCGCTCGCGAGCCGCCAGCGCGGCGCCCCCGCGGCATCGCGGTCGATCACCACCGCGACCACGTCGCGGCCGCTGCGATCGAGGAAGAGCATCCATTCCGGGGAGGCGGCCCGCCACCACAGCCCGGTCTCGGGCTCGATCGCCGGCGCCCCCTTCGCCACGGCGAACGCGAGCGCGAACAGCCACGCGCGACGCCCCATGACGACCTCCTGCGCTGAGGATCGAGGCGATTCTACTCCCGCTCGCGCGGCGCGGGGCGATCCTCGGCCTGGCGTGGCGGCAGGCCCTCCGGGAAGAGCTGCGGCCGGAGCTCGGCCAGCGGGATGCCTCGCGCGAAGCGCAGCCGGCCGTCGGGGAGGGCGACGGTGGGCCAGCGTGCGCTGAGGTCCGCGATCTCCTCGCTCGTCAGCCGTGCGGGATCGAGGTAGGCTGCGCGGTCGGCGAAGACCAACTCCCGCCCGGCGAGCGGCGGCGGGCGCACCCCCTCGATCGGCCAGCGCAGGGCGTACTGTCCGTCCTCGGCGACCACGTGCACCGGCAATCGGCAGTAGGGCGGCTCGCCCTCGTACTGACCGTCGCCGCGGCGGCGCAGGAACACGAGGTAGCGCTCCTCGGCGTCCGGGGCGGTGGGGTAGAAACAGGCCCTGCGGCTGCCCGGCCTCGGCGTACACGGCGACCGTGTCGGCCGGCTCTGGCCGCTTGTAGGGGATGAGGATCTCGAGCAGGGCGAAGCCCGCTCGCGGCGGACCCTGCTGCGGCCGATACTCGGTGTGCCGGAGCCGCACGACGGCGACGAGGTCGGCGGCCGCGGCGAGCTCGGCGAGGGTCGGCGGCCCGCTCGTCGGCTCGGGCGAGCGTCGCCGCGAGCAGGCCGAGGGAGGCGAGGCGAGAGCTCATGGGCCGGGGCGGGAATGCGGAGCGGGGACGCCGAGATGCCGCCGGGGCGCGGGCGAGGGCCTCGCCCACGCGGCAGCGTCGGCCGACGCTGGCGGCGGGCAGGGCCATCGGCCCCCGGGGGGAGGAGCAGGATCACCGTCGAGCCGTAGTGGAAGCGGCCGAGCTCGGCGAAGCGCTCGAGAACGGGCGGGGGCGCCGGGGCGAGCTCGCGCGGGCGGCGCGGATGCGGCGGCACGATGCGGCCGGCGAAGACGGTCTCGATCCCGCCGACCAGGAGCGCGGCGACCATCACCACCGCGAAGCGGCCGAGCGGCCCCTCGAAGTGGCAGACCAGGCGCTCGTTGCGGGCGAGCAGGCCGGGGATCGAGGCCACGGCCGCGGGGGCGACCGAGAACAGCCGCCCCGGCAGGTGCACGGCGCCGAGGAGACGGCCGTCGGCCGGCATGTGCACGCGGTGGTAGTCCCGCGGCGCAGAGGTAGATCGTGAGCTCGAGCCCGCCCTCGAAGGCGGCGGCGAGCTCGCGCGAGGCGAGGAGCCGGTCGAGGGGGTAGTCGTGGCCCTTGGCGCGGATCCTCCGCTCCGGAGTCCGACCGCGTCCCGCGCTCAGCAGCAGGCCGTCGGCCGGGGCGAGCCAGGCGGAGGGATCGGGATCGGGGCGGCGCGCGCCGGGCGCGAGGGCGCGGGTGAAGAAGGCGTCGAAGCTCGGGTAGTGCGCCGGATCGGCGCTCTCGGCCTCGGCGAGGTCGATGCCGAAGCGGCGGATGGCGAGCCGGATCAGCCGGTCCTTCAGCCAGGGCCGCCGGCTTCCGGCGATCCGTCCGGCGAGCGCCGAGAGCGCCCGCTGCGGCAGCAGCGCCTGCCAGCGCGCGGACACGCGCTCAGCCGCCCATGAGGCGGGCGAGGTCGGCGGCGATCGCCGCCGGATCGTGGGGCGGAGGGATCTGCCCGACGAGCCGTCCGGCGGGATCCACGACCACGATGCTCGCCGAGTGGTCGACCTCGTAGCCGCCCTCGACCGGGCGGTGGAAGTAGACCAGGCCGAGGGCCCGACCGAGGGCTCCGCAGCCGCTCGTGGTCGGCCGGTGGCGGCGAGGAAGCGCGGGCTGAAGAAGCCGACGTAGCCGGCGAGCTGGGTGCCGCGGTCGCGCTCGGGATCGACCGAGACGAAGGTCACCTGCGGCGCGCGCTCCGCCGGGAAGCGGCGCTCGACCTCGCGCAGCACGCCGAGCGTGGTCGGACACACGTCGGGGCAGTGGGTGAAGCCGAAGAACACCAGGTTCCAGCGCCCGCGCCACGTCGGCGAGGGTGAGCGGCCGTGCCGTCCGGCCGCTCGAGGGCGAAGTCGGGAACGGGACGCGGCGCGGGGTAGAGCCGCACGGTCGCGAGCGGATCCGGCCGCCGGCCCCTCGAGGCGCCCGCCGCCCGCGAGGAAGAAGCCGGTCGCGGCGGCGGCGGCCAGCAGCAGGACGAGGGCGGTGGTCCTCGGGTTCATGCGGGGATTGATTATAGTTCCGCGCCCATGAGCGACGGCTTCGACCCCGCGGAGATCGACGAGCTCGCGAGCATCGCCGACGTCGTGCGCTGGGCGGCGAGCGCCTTCGAGCGCGCGGGGCTGGTCTACGGGCACGGTTACGCGAGCCCGCTCGACGAGGCGGCGCATCTGGTGCTCGCGCATCTCGGGCTGCCGAGCGAGCTGCCCCCGGCCTACGCCGGGGCGCGTCTCACCCGCCGTGAGCGCGCCGAGCTCGCGGCGCTGATCGGGCGGCGCATCCGCGAGCGGATCCCCACTGCCTACCTCATCGGCGAGGCCTGGTTCTGCGGCCTGCCCTTCGCGGTCGATCCCGGCGGTGCTGATCCCGCGCTCGCCGATCGCCGAGCTGATTCGCGAAGGCTTCGAGCCGTGGCTCGGCGGGCGGACGCTCGAGCGCGCGCTCGATCTCTGCTGCGGTTCGGGCTGCATCGGGATCGCGATCGCGGTCAACTTCCCCGGCGCCGAGGTCGATCTCGCCGACCTGAGCGAGGCGGCGCTCGCGGTGGCGCGGCGCAACGTCGAGCGGCACGAGCTCGGGGAGCGCGTGCGGGTGCTGCGCTCGGACCTGCTCGATGCCCAGGCCCTGCGCCGCGACTACGACCTGATCGTCTGCAACCCGCCCTACGTGCCGAGCGCCGCGGTGGCGGCCCTGCCCCCGGAGTACCGCCACGAGCCCGAGGCGGGCCTGGATGGCGGCGCGGACGGGCTCGACCACGCGGCGCGCGTCCTGTGCGCGGCGCCGTCGCGGCTCGCGCCGGGCGGGCTCCTCGTGCTCGAGCTCGGCGACAGCGCCGGCGAGCTCCGCCGGCAGCTGCCGGATCTCCCCTTCACCTGGGCCGAGCTCGAGGACGGGGACATGGGCGTGCTCCTGGCGCGCCGCGAGGAGCTGCTCGCCTGGGGCCCCCGACTGAGCGCCTGGGCCGCGGCGCGTCGCGCAGCCGGAGCCTGAGATGGGCGCCAACACCTTCGGCCGCCTGTTCGCCGTCACCACCTTCGGGGAGAGCCATGGCCCGGCGATCGGCTGCGTCATCGACGGCTGTCCGCCCGGGATCCCGCTCGCCCCCGAGGACTTCGTCCGCGACCTGGCGCGCCGCGCCACCGGCCGCAGCCGCCACGTCTCGCAGCGCCGGGAACCGGAGCTCGTGGAGATTCTTTCCGGGGTCCACGAGGGGCTGACCACCGGCACCCCGATCGCGCTCCTGATCCGCAACGTCGATGCCCGCAGCCGCGACTACGAGGCGCTCGCGGAGGTCTTCCGTCCCGGCCACGCGGACTACGCCTACCACGCGAAGTACGGGATCCGCGACCCGCGCGGCGGCGGCAGGGCCTCGGCGCGGGAGACCGCGATGCGGGTGGCGGCGGCGGTGGTGGCGCGGAAATGGCTCGCCGCCCGCCACGGGGTCAGGGTGCGGGGCTACCTGTCCGCGCTCGGCCCCTTCCGGCCGGCGCGGCTCGAGTGGTCCGCGGTCGAGGAGAATCCGCTGTTCTGGCCCGATCCGGCGATGGTGCCCGAGCTCGAGGCCTTCCTCGACCGGCTGCGCAAGGAGGGGGACTCGATCGGCGCCGAGGTCACGGTGGTCGCCGAGGGGGTGCCGCCGGGCTGGGGCGAGCCGGTCTACGGCAAGCTCGACGCCGAGCTCGCGGCGGCGCTGATGGGGATCAACGCGGTCAAGGGCGTGGAGATCGGCGACGGCTTCGCGGTGGTGCGCCAGCGCGGCAGCGAGCATCGCGATCCGATGACCCCGCGCGGCTTCGCCTCGAACCACGCCGGGGGCATCCTCGGCGGCATCTCCACCGGACAGCCGATCGTGGCGCGGATCGCGCTCAAGCCGACCTCGAGCATCCGCCTGCCCGTGGCGAGCGTGAACCTGCGCGGCGAGCCGGTCGAGGTTCGGGTCACCGGTCGCCACGACCCCTGCGTCGGCATCCGCGCGGTGCCGATCGCCGAGGCGATGGTGGCGCTGGTCCTGATCGACCAGGCCCTGCGCCACCGTGCCCAGTGCGGGGACGTCGCGGTCGTCTCCCCGCGCATTCCCGGAGAAATGATCGAGACGGAGGAGGGCGGATGAAGTCGGGCTTCGACGTGGCCGTGGTCGGCGCCACCGGCGCGGTGGGCGAGGTGCTGCTCTCGGTCCTCGAGGAGCGGCGTTTCCCGGTGCGCCGGCTGGTGCCCCTGGCGAGCCGCGCCTCGCGCGGCAAGCGGCTGCGGTTCGCGGGCGGGCGAGGTCCAGGTCGAGGCGCTCGAGGACTTCGACTTCGCCGGGATCGACATCGCCTTCTTCTCCGCCGGCGGCGCGGTCTCCGCCGAGCATGCGCCCCGGGCCGCCGCTGCCGGTGCGGCGGTGATCGACAACACCTCGCAATTCCGGCTCGACCCCGAGGTCCCGCTGGTGGTGCCGGAGGTCAATCCCGAGGCCCTGGCGGGCTGGAAGCCGCCGCCGCATCATCGCCAATCCCAACTGCTCCACCGCACAGCTCATGGTGGCGCTGGCGCCGATCCATCGTGCGGTCGGCATCGAGCGGATCGTGGTCGCCACCTACCAGTCGGTCTCCGGCGCCGGCCGTTCGGCCCTCGACGAGCTCGGCCGCCAGACCGCGCAGCTGCTCAATTTCCGCGAGATCGCGCCGCGGCGTTTCCCGGTGCAGATCGCCTTCAATCTCATCCCCCACATCGATGCCTTCCTCGACGAGGGCTACACCCGGGAGGAAATGAAGCTGGTGTGGGAATCGCGCAAGATCCTCGGCGAGCCCGGCCTGCGGGTCAGCGCCACCTGCGTCCGGGTTCCCGTTTTCTACGGCCATTCCGAGGCGGTGGCGATCGAGACCCGCGAGCCGCTCGCCCCGGAGGCGGCGCGCGCGCTGTTGTCGCGCGCCCCGGGGGTCGAGGTGATCGACGAGACCCGGGAGCGCGGCTATCCGACGCCGGTGACCCACGCCTCGGGGCGCGATCCGGTCTACGTCGGGCGCATCCGCCGCGATCTCTCCCACCCGCGCGGGCTGCTGCTGTGGGTGGTGGCGGACAATCTCCGCAAGGGCGCCGCCCTCAATGCCGTGCAGATTGCCGAGGTCTTGGTGAAAAATCACTGGTGAAATATAGTTGTTGACGAATCGTCAGAACCATTGTGAGCTTTTGCCGGGGGGAAGCTCGCGAGGGGGATCGAGGTTCGCAGGCAGGGGATGACCACGATGCGCATGCGACAACTTGTCACCGCGCTCGCGCTGGCGCTCTCCGGAGCCGAGGTCGCGGCGCTGGGCTTCGGGGAGATCGAGGTCCGCTCGCGGCTCAACGAGCCGCTCGACGCGACGATCCGGGTCTCGGGCGATGCGGAGGAGCTCGCCTCGCTCTCGGTCCGTCTCGCGGCGGCGGAGGAGTTCGCGCGGCTCGGGCTGCGGCGCCAGGCGGTCGCGGTGGCGCTCGACTTCCTCGTCGAGCGCGACGAGCGCGGCGAGGCGGTGGTGCGGGTGCGCTCCCGCCAGCCCGTGCGCGAGCCGCTGCTGCCGCTCCTGGTCGAGGCGCAGTGGAGCCGGGGCCGGATGCTGCGCGAGTTCGTGGTCCTGCTCGATCCGCCGCTGACCGTGCCCGCGATCGTGCGGGCCGAGCCGGCCCGCGTCGAGGAGGTGCCGCCGGCGCGCTCCGAGCCGATCGCGGCGCCCGCTCCCGAGCCGCGGCCCGAACCCGCCCCGGAGCCGGTCCCGGAGCCCGCGCCGCCCCCCGTCGCCGGACCGGAGCCGGCCGGGGTGCCTCCGGAGCAGGCTCCCGCGCCGGAGCCGGAGGGTGCCGGGCCGCGTCCGGAGGAGGCGCCCGCGCCCGAGCCGGCGCCGCAGCCCGAGGCGGTCGCGCCGCCTCCCGCGCCGGCCCTCGCGCCCGCCGAGTACGGTCCGGTGGCGGCGGGGGAGACCCTGTGGCAGATCGCGCTCGGCACCCGCCCCGCCGATGACATCGCCGTGCAGCAGATGCTGCTGGCGCTGTTCGAGGCCAATCCCGAGGCTTTCATCGACGGCAACGTCAATCTGCTCCGGCGCGGCGCGGTGCTGCGCATCCCCGACGCCGAGCGCGTGCGCGCGATCGATCGCGACGAGGCGCGACGCGTCCTCGCCGAGCACGCCGAGGCCCTGGCGGCGCGCCGCGGCGCCGCGCGGCCGGTGGCGATGGCCGCTACCGCGGAGCCTCCGCCGCTGATCGCCGAGCGCGAGGCCCGGTCGGCACCCCCGCCTCCGCCGCGCGAGGACCGTCTCGCCATCCTGCCGCCGGCCGGCGAGGACCGGCCGCCGCGGGCGGCGGCCGGCGGCCTGCCGACGCGCGACGCGGAGATCGAGGCGCTGCGCGCGGACCTCCAGCGCAGCCGCGAGAGCCTCGCCGCCGCCGAGCAGGAGCTCGGCGAGCTGCGCAGCCGGGTGCGCGAGCTCGAGGGCGATCGAGGCCGACCAGCAGCGGCTCATCGCGCTCAAGGATCGCGAGCTGGCGGCGCTGCGCGAGCGGCTCGCCGAGACTCGAGGAGCGGCTGCGTCGGGCGGAGGGGCGGGCGGCCGCTGGCCGAAGTCCGCTCCGGCCCCGGCCGAGCCGGTCGGCCGCCGTCGGTCGAGCCCGCTCCCGCGGAGCCGCCGCCGGCGCCGGCAGTGGCCGAGGCCGCGCCGCCGCCGGCGCGCGTCGCACCCGCCGCCGCGCAGCTCCCCCGGTCGCCGGACGCCGCCCGCCGAGGAGCGTCCGTGGTATCTCGACCCGAGGGTGCTCGGCGCGGGCGGCCTCGGCCTGGCGGCTGGCGCTGGGGCTCGCGGTCCTCGCGCGGCGCCGCCGCGCGGCCGCCGAGGCCGCGAACGGCGGCTCGCTGGCGAGCCGCCTGGTGACCGCCACGGCCGCGCCCGCGCTCGCCCTCGGCCGCGGATCGGCGGCAGGAGCTGCGGGCGGCGGTCGAGGCGAATCCCACCGACCTCGCTGCCCATCTCGCGCTGCTTCGCTTCCTCTACAACCAGGAGGACGTCGAGGGCTTCGAGATCGCCGCCGAGAGCATGGCCGGCTACGTCGGCGAGGGCCCCTCGCCGGAGTGGCAGGAGGTGCTGGCGATGGGCCGCGAGCTCGGCTCGGTCCATCCGCTGTTCCGCAGCGCCCCCGAGCCGCGGCCCGCGGTGCCCGAGCGCGGGATGGCGGCGCCGCCGGAGCCCGAGCCGCCCGAGCCGCCGGCCGCCGTTCGCGCCGCCGCCCCTGCAGGAGGTCAGAGAGCTCCGGCACCGCCGCCGCAGGAGCCCGTCCGCCCGAGCCCGAGCCGTTCGAGCTGCCCGCCTGGGAGCCCGAGCCGCTCGCTGCGGCCCCCGCCGAGACGCCGCCGGCGGCCGACGAGGACGAGCGCATCACGCAGCGGCTGGCGCGCGCCGACCTCGGCATCCCGAGCCCCTTCGACACGCAGCGCCTCGTCCAGGCCGACATCGACCGGGCCATGGCCGACCGGACGCCGGCGGCGAGCGGGGTTCCGCTCGCGGCGGAGAGCGAGGACGACGTGGTGGCGACCAAGCTCGACCTCGCCCGCGAGTACCTCGACCTCGGCGATGCCGAGGGCGCGCGCGGGCTGCTCGAGGAGGTGCTCGCCGAGGGCAGTCCGGCGCAGAAGGCCGAGGCGCAGCGCCTGCTCGCCCAGATCCGCTGAGCGCGAGGGGGCGCCGGAACCGCTGGCGCCGCCCGCACGGCGCGATGCGCATCGCGATCGGCATCGAGTACGACGGCAGCGCCTTCCTCGGCTGGCAGCGGCTCGGGCATGGCCCCACGGTGCAGGCCGCGGTCGAGGCGGCCCTCGCCTTCGTCGCCGACCATCCGGTGCGCGCGATCGCCGCAGGCCGCACCGATGCCGGGGTGCACGCCCTCTGCCAGGTCGCCCACTTCGACACCACGGCGCGGCGCGGCGAGCGCGCCTGGACGCTGGGGGTCACGGCGCGCCTGCCGGCGCGGGATCGCGATCCGTTGGGCGCGCGAGGTGCCGGAGGGCTTCCACGCCCGCCGCTCGGCCCGTCGCCGCCTCTATCGATACGAGCTGCTCAACCGGGCGGTGCGGCCGGGCCTGCTCGCGGCCTACCTCGCCTGGGAGCGGGTGCCCCTCGACGTCGAGGCGATGCGGAGGGCGGCGGACTGCCTGCTCGGCGAGCGCGACTTCAGCGCGTTCCGCAGCCTCGCCTGCCAGGCCCGCAACCCGCGGCGCACCCTCTACCGGCTCGCGATCGCGCGCGAGGGCGAGCGGGTGACCTTCGACTTCGAGGCCAACGCCTTCCTGCACCACATGGTGCGCAACATCGTCGGCACCCTGCTCGTGGTCGGCCGCGGCGAGCGTCCTCCGGCGGTGGGTGGCGGAGGTGCTCGCGAGCGGCGACCGGTCGCGGGCCGGGCCCACCGCGGAGGCCCGCGGACTGGTCTTCCTCGGGCCGCGCTATCCTCCGGGCTTCGGTCTGCCGGCCGAGGTCGAGCTTCCGGAATGAGGACGCGGGTCAAGTTCTGCGGCGTCACCGCCGCCGAGGACGCGCGCCGCGCGGCCGAGCTCGGCGCCGACGCGGTGGGGGTGGTGCTGGTGGCGGGCAGCGCCCGGGAGGCGTCGCTGGCGGAGGCGCTCGCCGTCCGCCACGCGCTGCCGCCCTTCGTCGCCCTGGTCGCGGTGCTGCGCGACCCGCCGCCGGCCCTGGTGGCCGAGGTGGTGGCGCGGCTCGCCCCCGACTGGCTCCAGTTCCACGGCGAGGAGCCGGGCGACTTCTGCGCCGCCTTCGGCCGGCCCTACCTCAAGGCGGTGGCGGCGGGGGAGGGGATCGACTGGGCACGCCTGCTCGCCGCCCACCCGCGCGCGGCGGGCTTCGTCGCCGACAGCCACGCCCCGGGCGGGCTGGGCGGCACCGGGCGGACCCTCGACTGGAGCCGGCTCGCGCCGCCGCATCCGCGGCCGCTCGTTCTCGCCGGCGGGCTGTGCTGCGAGAATGTCGCGGCGGCGATCCGCGCGGTACGGCCCTTCGCGGTGGACGTGGCGAGCGGGATCGAGAGCGCGCCCGGGGCGCAAGTGCCCGCGGCGGATGCAGGCCTTCCTCGACGAGGTGCGACGTGCCGATGCCGATACCGGCGCCTGAGCCGGGATTTCCGACCCCCGCCGAGGCGGGGCGTTTCGGCCCCTACGGCGGCCGCTACGTGGCCGAGACCCTGATCCGGCCCCTCGACGAGCTGTGGGAGGCCTACCGCCGCTTCCGCGCGGACCCCGAGTTCCAGGCCGAGCTCGCGCGCGAGCTCGCCGACTACGTCGGCCGTCCGACGCCCATCTACCACGCCGCCCGGCTGTCGCGGGAGAACGGCGGCGCCGAGATCCTGCTCAAGCGCGAGGACCTCAACCACACCGGCGCCCACAAGATCAACAACACGGTCGGGCAGGCGCTGCTCGCGCGGCGCATGGGCAAGACCCGGCTGATCGCCGAGACCGGCGCCGGCCAGCACGGGGTGGCGACGGCCACGGTGGCGGCGCGGCTGGGGCTCAGGTGCGCGGTCTACATGGGCGCGGTGGACATGGCGCGGCAGGCGCCGAACGTCTACCGGATGCGCCTGCTCGGGGCCGAGGTGGTGCCGGTGGAGAGCGGCTCGCGCACGCTCAAGGACGCCCTCAACGAGGCGCTGCGCGACTGGGTGAGCAACGTCGCCGACACCTTCTACCTGATCGGCACCGTGGCCGGGCCGCATCCCTACCCGATCATGGTGCGGGACTTCCAGGCGGTGATCGGCCGCGAGGCCCGCGCGCAGATGCTGGAGCGCTTCGGCCGGCTCCCCGAGGCCGTGGTCGCCTGCGTCGGCGGCGGCTCGAACGCCATCGGCATCTTCCACGCCTTCCTCGGGGACCGCGAGGTCCTGCTCTTCGGCGCGGAGGCCGCCGGGGAGGGGCTCGCCTCCGGGCGGCACGCGGCCTCCCTCGCCGCCGGCCGCCCGGGGATCCTCCACGGCAGCCGCAGCTACCTGCTCTGCGACGAGCATGGCCAGGTCGCCGAGACCCACTCGGTCTCCGCCGGCCTCGACTACCCGGGGGTCGGGCCGGAGCACGCCTGGCTCAAGGACACCGGCCGGGCGCGCTATCTCGGCGTGACCGACGCCGAGGCGCTCGAGGCCTTCCACCGCCTCGCGCGCTGCGAGGGCATCCTCGCCGCGCTCGAGTCCAGCCATGCCGTGGCGCTCGCGCTCAGGATCGCCCGCGAGCTCGGCCGCGGCGCGCGGGTCCTGGTCAATCTCTCCGGGCGCGGGGACAAGGACGTGAACACCCTCGCCCGGCTCGAGGGCATCGCCCTGTGAACCGCATCGAGCGCCGCCTCGCCGCCCTCGCCGCCGCCGGCCGGCGGGCGCTGCTGCCCTTCGTCACCGCCGGCGATCCCGATCCCGAGCGCAGCGTGGAGCTGCTCCACGCGCTCGTCGCCGCCGGCGCCGACCTGATCGAGCTCGGCGTCCCCTTCTCCGACCCGATGGCCGACGGCCCGGTGATCCAGCGCGCGAGCGAGCGGGCGCTGGCGCGCGGCGTCACCCTGCCGCGGGTGCTCGAATGGGTGCGCGAGTTCCGCGCCGCCGACCGGGAGACGCCGATCGTGCTCATGGGCTATCTCAATCCGGTGGAGCAGATGGGGCCGGCGCGCTTCGCCCGCGAGGCCGCGGCCGCCGGGGCGGACGGGGTGCTGCTGGTGGACTGCCCGCTCGAGGAGTCCGAGCCCTATCGCGCCGCGCTCGAGGCCGAGGGACTGATCCAGGTCCTGATGGCCGCTCCCACCACCAGCGGCGAGCGGCTGCGGCGCATCGCCCGCGCGGCGCGCGGCTTCCTCTACTTCGTGGCCTACGCCGGCGTGACCGGGGCGGACCGGCTGAGGGTCGCGGAGCTCGCCCCGAGCCTCGCCGCGATCCGCCGCGAGAGCGGGATCCCGGTGGCGGTCGGCTTCGGGATCAAGGCCCCCGACGATGCCGCCGCGGTGGCCGCCCTCGCCGACGCGGTGGTCGTCGGCTCGGCCCTGGTCGATCGTCTCCACCGGGCCGGCGGCGATCCGGCGGCGGAGGCCGCGCGCTTCCTCGCGCCGCTGCGGGCGGCGATCGACCGGGCGGCGGCGGGGCCGCGGGAGCTTCCCGCATGAGCTGGCTCTCCCGCCTGATGCCGGGCCGCATCCGCACCGAGGGCGGCCGCAAGAAGTCGATCCCGGAGGGGCTGTGGGTCAAGTGCGAGGCCTGCGCCGCCGTGCTCTACCGGCCGGAGCTCGAGCGCAACCTCAACGTCTGCCCGCGCTGCGGCTTCCACCGGCCGGTGAGGGCCCGGCAGCGCCTGGCCTGGTTCCTCGATCCCGGCAGCGGCGAGGAGATCGGCGCCGCGATCGAGCCCACCGACCCGCTGCGCTTCCGGGACTCCAAACGCTACCGGGACCGGCTCCTGCAGGCGCAGAAGGACACCGGCGAGAAGGACGCGCTGGTGGCGATGCAGGGGCGGCTCAAGGGCGAGCCGGTGGTGGCGATGGCCTTCGAGTTCGCCTTCATGGGCGGCTCGATGGGCTCGGTGGTGGGCGAGCGCTTCGTGCTCGGCTGCGAGCGCGCGCTGGAGCTTGGCGCCCCGGTCGTCTGCTTCACCGCCTCGGGCGGGGCGCGGATGCAGGAGAGCCTGTTCTCGCTGCTGCAGATGGCGAAGACCGCGGCCGCGATCGGCGCGCTGCGCGAGGCGGGCCTGCCCTACCTCGTCGTGCTCGGCCATCCCACCACCGGCGGGGTCTCGGCGAGCCTCGGCATGCTCGGCGACGTGCACCTCGCCGAGCCGCAGGCCCTGATCGGCTTCGCCGGGCCGAGGGTGATCCAGCAGACCGTGCGCGAGACCCTGCCCGAGGGCTTCCAGCGGGCCGAGTTCCTGCTCGAGCACGGCCAGGTGGACCTGATCGTCGACCGCCGCGAGCAGCGCGAGCGCATCGCCCGCCTGATCGCCCTGCTGATGCGCCGGCCCCTGCCCGCGAAGGACCCCGAGAGCTCGCCGATCGCGCCGCCGGGCCCGCCGCCCGCGGCCTAGGCGATGGCCGGCCGCCCTCGCACGCTCGCCGGCTGGCTGCGCCACGCCGAGCGGCTCGCGCCGCGGCCGATCGTGCTCGGCCTCGAGCGCGTCGCGGAGGTCTGGCGGCGGCTGGGCGCGCCGCGCCGTCGCCGGGCGCGTGATCACCGTCGCCGGCACCAACGGCAAGGGCTCGACCGTGGCCATGATCGAGGCCGTGCTGCGCGCCGGCGGGCGCCGCACCGGCGCCTACTTCTCGCCGCACCTCGCGCGCTACAACGAGCGGGTGCGGATCGCCGGCGAGGAGGCCGGCGACGAGGCGCTGTGCCGCGCCTTCGCCGCGGTCGAGCGGGCGCGGGGCTCGGTGCCGCTGACCTACTTCGAGTTCGGCACCCTGGCCTGCTTCCTGCTCTTCGCCGAGGCCGGGCTCGAGGTGGCGGTGCTCGAGGTGGGCATGGGCGGCCGTCTCGACGCGGTGAACCTGATCGACGCCGACGTCGCCGTCCTCACCACGGTGGACCTCGACCACCGCGAGTTCCTCGGTCCCGGACCGCGAGACGATCGGCCTCGAGAAGGCGCACGTCTTCCGTCCGGGACGCCCGGCGATCCTCGGCGAGGCCGAGCCGCCCCGAAGCGTCCTCGCCCACGCCGCCGCGATCGGCGCCGATCCCTGGCTGCCCGGCCGTGACTACGCCTTCGCGCCGGCCGCGGAGGGCTGGCGGTGGCGCGGGCGCGCCCTCGGGCCGCTTGCACTGCCCCGGCCCGCGCTCGCTCGCGCCGCCGCAGGTGGCCAATGCCGCGACGGCGCTGGCCGCGCTCGAGGCGGCGGGGGAGGGCGCGCTGCTCGCGGGCGGCGCCGCCGCCGCGGGGCTCGCCGCGGTGCGCCTGCGCGGGACGTCTCGAGCGGCTCGGCGCGGAGCCGGAGATCGTCGCCGACGTCGCCCACAACCCGCAGGCGGCGCGGGTGCTCGCCGACTGGCTCCGCGCCGCGCCCCGGCGTCCCACCTTCGCGCTCTTCGCCGCCCTCGCCGACAAGGACGCGGCGGGCATGGCGGCGCCGCTCGCCGGGCTGGTGCGAAGCCTGGCACCTGTGCGGCCTCGAGCGCCTGAGCCCCCGCGGGCAGGACGCCGAGGCGCTCGCCGCGCGCGTCGACCCGGTCCTCGCCGGGCAGCGCGTCCGGCGCCACCGCGACCCGGCGGCGGCGCTGCGGGCCCTGCGCCGGGAGGTGCCGCGCGAGGGGCGGATCCTCGCCTTCGGCTCCTTCATCCTGGTCGCGGCGGTGATGCGCGCGCTCGCCGCCCGCTGAGCGCGAGCGGGCGGGCGCCGGCGCGCGATCCGCCCGGGGCGCGAGGGCCTATACTGCTCGCCGTCCTCCGCTCCCGCCGCCGATGGATCCCGCGCTCAAGCAACGACTGATCGGCGCCGCCGTGCTGGTGGCGCTGGTGGTGATCTTCGTGCCGATGCTGCTCGACCGTCCGCGCAGTCCGGAGCCGCGAACGATCCCGCTCGAGATCCCGCAGGCGCCGGACCGGCGCCTCGAGACCCGTGTCATCGAGGTGGAGCGCGACGCCCGCCGCGATCCCGGTCCGCTGCCGGCGGTCCCCGCCGCGCCCGAGGAGGAGGTGGCCAGCCGCCGGCTCGAGGTCGCTCCCCGACCCGACGCGCTCACCGGCGAGGACACCGCCGGGCGGGGCGCTCCCGGGACCGCTCCGCCGCCGCCGCCCCCGACCGAGTCCGCTCCGCCGCCGACGGCCGGGGCATCCGCCGCGCCGCCGCCGGACGCGCCCCCCGCCGCCGATGGCCGCTTCATGGTCGCCTTCGGCAGCTTCGCGCAGCGGGCGAATGCCGAGAAGGTGGCGGCCGAGCTCCGCCGCCGCGGGATCGAGCCGGTCCTCGACCAGACCGGGAGCGAGGGCCGCACCCTCACCCGCGTGCGCGCCGGCCCCTTCGCGCTCCGCGCCGACGCCGAGCGGGTACGGCTCGCCGCGCGCGACCTCGCCGGGATCCGCCCGGTGGTCCAGGAGCTCGCCGAGCCGCTGCCCGCGGCGCTGCGGCCGGCGCCGGCCGCCGGCTTCGCGGTGCAGGTCGGCGTCTTCAGCCGCGAGGAGAACGCGCTCGCGCTCCGCGACCGGCTGCGCGGCGAGGGCTTCAGCGCCTGGGTGGAGACGGTGCGCGGCGAGAGCACCGCCTGGCGGGTGCGGGTCGGCCCCGAGGCCGAGCGCCCCGCGGCCGAGCGGCTGCAGCGCGCGCTGCGCGAGCGGCTGGGGCTGCAGGGCCTGATCGTCGCCCACCCCTAGGCCGCCGTGAACGCCGCCGACGCCCTGATCCTCGCCGTGCTGGCGGTGTCGATGATCGCGGGGCTGGTGCGCGGCCTGGTGGTCGAGGCGGTCGCGCTGCTCGCCTGGCTCGCGGCGGTCTTCGCCGCCCTCCGCTTCGGCCCCGAGGTCGCCGCCTGGTTCGAGCCGGGGGTGGCCCTGCCCTCGGCGCGGCTCGTGCTCGGCTATGGCGCGGTCTTCCTCGCGGTGCTCGTCGCCGGCGCGCTCGCCGCCTGGCTGCTGCGCGGCCTGGTGCGCTCCTCGGGGCTCTCCGGCACCGACCGCGTGCTCGGCCTCGGCTTCGGCCTGGTGCGCGGCATCGCGGTCGCGGCGGCCCTGGTGCTGCTCGCCGGGCTCACCCCGCTCACCCGCGATCCGTGGTGGCGGGAGTCGCGGCTGCTGCCGCCGCTCGAGCGGCTGGCGCTGTGGATGGCGGGGTTCCTCCCGCCCGAGCTCGCCGGGCGGGTGAGCTTCCCGCCGCGGTCCGACCCGGGCGGCGCCCCCGCGCCGGGTTCCTGAGGGCGGAGGGCGATGTGCGGGGTGGTCGGGATCGTGTCGCGCTCGGAGGTGGCGGCGAGCCTCTACGACGCGCTCACCGTGCTCCAGCACCGCGGCCAGGACGCCGCCGGCATCGCGGTCGCCGACGGCCCGCGGATCCGCCTGCACAAGGGCAGCGGGCTGGTGCGCGAGGTGTTCTCCGAGCGCGAGATCCGGATGCTCTCCGGCCGGGTCGGCATCGGCCACTGCCGCTACCCCACGGCGGGCGCGGAGGGCGGCGACGAGGCCCAGCCCTTCTACGTCAACTCGCCCTACGGCATCGCGCTCGCCCACAACGGCAACCTGATCAACACCGAGCGCCTGCGGCGCGAGGTCTTCGAGCAGGACCGGCGCAACGTCAACACCGACTCCGACTCCGAGGTCCTGCTCAACGTCTTCGCGCACGAGCTGGCGCGCCAGCCCGGCCTCTCGCCGGAGGACGTGTTCCGGGCGGTGGCCGCGGTGCATCGCCGCTGCCGCGGCGCCTACGCCGTGGCCTGCCTGGTGCTGGGCCTCGGGCTGGTCGCCTTCCGCGACCCGCACGGCATCCGGCCGCTGGTGCTCGGGCGCCGCGACACCGAGCAAGGCCCGGAGTGGGCGGTGGCCTCCGAGAGCGTGGCCCTCGACATGCTGGGCTTCCTCCGCGAGCGCGACGTGCGTCCCGGGCGAGTGCATCGTGATCACCGCGCGCGGCGAACTCCACCATCAGGCGTGCGCCGATCCCGCGCCGCACGCCCCCTGCCTGTTCGAGTTCGTCTACTTCGCGCGGCCGGACTCGATGATCGAGGAGGTCTCGGTGCACAAGGCGCGGATGCGCATGGGCAAGAAGCTCGGCGAGAAGATCCGCCGCCTGCGCCCGGGGCACGACATCGACACCGTGATCCCGATCCCCGACACCTCGCGCAGCGCCGCCCTCGAGCTCGCCAACGTGCTCGGGGTCAAGTACCGCGAGGGCTTCATCAAGAATCGCTACATCGGCCGCACCTTCATCATGCCCGAGCAGCGCGAGCGCCAGCTCTCGGTGCGGCGCAAGCTCAACCCGATTCCGCTCGAGTTCCGCGACCGCGTGGTGCTGCTGGTCGACGACTCGATCGTGCGTGGCACCACCAGCCGCCAGATCATCCAGATGGCGCGCGAGGCCGGCGCGCGCAAGGTCTACTTCGCCTCCGCCGCGCCCCCGGTGCGCTACCCGAACATCTACGGCATCGACATGCCCGCCGCCGAGGAGCTGGTCGCCCACGGCCGCAGCGAGGAGGAGGTGGCGCGCCTGCTCGGCTGCGACTGGCTGGTGTACCAGGACCTCGAGGACCTCAAGGAGGCGGTCGCCGGGCCGAAGCGGCGGCTCTCCGGCTTCGACGCCTCCTGCTTCACCGGCGAGTACGTCACCGGGGTCGAGGAGGGCTACTTCGAGCGCCTGCGGCAGCTGCGCAGCGACGAGGCCAAGCGCCGGCGCCGCGCCGGCTGAGCCTCGCGCCGCCGCCAGCGGCTAGAATCGAAGGCTCCCTCCCGGGGCCGACCATGAGCCAGCACTCGCCCGGCGCCCGCTTCCGCGCCGCCCTCGCCGCGGAGCGGCCGCTGCAGATCGTCGGCGCGATCTGCGCCAACCATGCCCTGCTCGCGCGCCGCGCCGGCTTCCGCGCCATCTACCTCTCCGGCGGCGGGGTGGCGGCGGGCTCGCTCGGGATGCCGGATCTCGGCATCAACACCCTCGAGGACGTGCTCACCGACCTGCGGCGGATCACCGAGGTCTGCGAGCTGCCGGTGCTCGTCGACATCGACACCGGCTTCGGGCCGAGCGCCTTCAACATCGCCCGCACCATCCGCTCCCTGATCCGCTCCGGCGCCGCGGCCTGCCACATCGAGGACCAGGTGGGGGCCAAGCGCTGCGGGCACCGCCCGGGCAAGGAGCTGGTCTCCCGGGAGGAGATGGCGGACCGGATCAGGGCGGCGGTGGACGCGCGCAGCGATCCCGAGTTCTTCCTGATCGCCCGCACCGACGCGATCGCGAGCGAGGGCGTCGAGGCGGCGATCGAGCGGGCGCTCGCCTACGTCGAGGCGGGGGCGGACGGGATCTTCGCCGAGGCGGCGACCGACCTCGACACCTACCGCCGCTTCTCTGCCGCCGTGGGGGTGCCGGTCCTCGCCAACGTCACCGAGTTCGGCCGCACCCCGCTGTTCTCGCGCGAGGAGCTCGCCGCGGCCGGCGTGGCCATGCAGCTCTTCCCGCTCTCCGCCTTCCGCGCCATGAACCGCGCCGCGCAGGCCGTCTACGAGGCGATCCGCCGCGACGGCCACCAGCGCGCGGTACTGTCGATGATGCAGACCCGCGAGGAGCTCTACGAGCTCATCGGCTACCACGACTACGAGCGCCGCCTCGACGAGCTCTTCGCGCGCGGGCGGCGCTGACGCCTCTCCCCTCCCAGGCCTCGACCCTCCCCATGAGCACCCAGACCGAGGACAAGCCCCGAGCGAAGAAGTCGGTCGCCCTCTCCGGGACCGTCGCCGGCAACACCGCGCTGTGCACCGTCGGCCGCAGCGGCAACGACCTGCACTACCGCGGCTACGACATCGCCGACCTCGCCAACCACGCCAGCTTCGAGGAGGTGGCCTTCCTCCTCCTCTACGGCGAGCTGCCGACCTCCGCCCAGCTCCGCGCCTACCGCCAGCGGCTCAAGAGCCTGCGCGGCCTGCCCGCCCTGGTGCAGGAGGGCCTCGAGCTCGTGCCGGCCTCGGCGCATCCGATGGACGTGCTCCGCACCGGCTGCTCGCTGCTCGGCACCGTGCTCCCGGAGGACCATCGCCACGAGCCCGCCGGGGCGCGCGAGATCGCCGACCGGCTGATCGCCTGCTTCGGCTCGATGCTGCTCTACTGGTGGCACTTCACCCGCAGCGGCCGGCGCATCGAGGTCGAGACCGAGGACGACTCGGTGGCCGGGCACTTCCTGCACCTGCTGCACGGCCGCCGCCCGCGCGAGAGCTGGGTGCGGGCGCTCGACCGTTCCCTCATCCTCTACGCCGAGCACGAGTTCAACGCCAGCACCTTCACCGCCCGGGTCATCGCCGGCACCGGCTCGGACCTCTACTCCTGCGTCACCGGCGCGATCGGCGCGCTGCGGGGCCCCAGGCACGGCGGGGCCAACGAGGTGGCCATGGAGATCCTCGCCCGCTACCGGACCCCCGAGGAGGCCGAGCGCGACATCCGCGAGCGGCTCGGCCGCAGGGAGATCGTGATCGGCTTCGGCCACCCGGTCTACACCACCGGCGACCCGCGCAACCCGATCATCAAGGAGATCTCGCGCCAGCTCTGTGAGGAGGGCGGGAACCCCACCCTCTTCGCCATCTCCGAGCGCATCGAGCGCCTGATGTGGGAGGAGAAGCGCATGTTCCCGAACCTCGACTGGTACAGCGCCTCCGCCTACCACATGATGGGCGTGCCCACCCCGATGTTCACCCCGCTGTTCGTGATCAGCCGCACCAGCGGCTGGTGCGCGCACGTCATTGAGCAGCGGCAGGACGGCAAGATCATCCGCCCGAGCGCCAACTACGTCGGCCCCGAGCCGCGGCCCTTCCCGCCGCTCGACCGGCGGGGGTGACGGGGAAGGGTGACGGCCGGCCGGGTCCGCCCCGGCCGTGCGGGGGCGTGGCGGCGCCTCCGGCCCGGGCCGTGTCCGGATCCGGTGGCGCGTTGCGTCTGTATTGGGTAACCTGAGCGCGCTGCGGGTGCCGTGCCCGCCGCCGTCCGGGGAGCCGGTCAAGCCACACCGAAAAGTCGTTTCCCGAGGGGATTCCGCCAACATGCGCAAGCACAGAGTCTCGGTCCTTTCCGCCGCCGTGGGTGCGGCGCTGCTCTTCTCCGCGGGTGCGGAGGCCTGCACGCTCAACGCCTGGACGGTCAACGGCTCGATCGTCGGCTCGGCGCCGAACCTGGTGCCCGGCGGGCCGGGGCACACCAACAACACGGTGAAGCGCTACAGCGGCGTGTGCGGCATGCGCGCGCTCGCCTCCGGCAACTACGTCCAGAACGACGATCCGGCGAACGACCAGATCTTCCGCGCGCGCTTCTACGTCTTCACCGGCATCACCGGCGGCAGCGCCACCGCCTACCTCGCCGGCAACTCGACGAACAACAACGAGATCGAGGTGATCGTCAACCGCGCGAGCAACCAGCTCCAGGTGCGGCACCGCGGCGGCAGCCCGGTGAACTTCACGATCAACTCCGCG
This sequence comes from Lysobacterales bacterium, assembly GCA_033582715.1. Lineage (GTDB taxonomy): Bacteria > Pseudomonadota > Gammaproteobacteria > Xanthomonadales > BPKI01 > BPKI01. The sequence goes on from JAVQZZ010000001.1 coordinate 1,019,719, forward strand.
GGCCGCTGGTACTCGGTCGAGGTGGCGATGAACGCGACCGGCACTGCCACCACCGGCACCGATCCGATCCCGGCGAACACCATGGTGGTCCGGGTGTCGGGCGCGAACACCGGGGTGACCGACACCATCACCTCCCAGAGTCTGAGCGTGACCAGCGGCGCGGCGATCGACTTCGCGCGCCTGGGCTGGGTCTCCGGCTCCGCCACCGCCGGCAGCGACGGCCTCCAGTTCGACGCCTACGAGTCCACCCGCTCGGCGGGCAACCCGATCGGGCGGCTGTGCCGGGGGAACATGAACGCGGATACGACCCGCAACATCCTCGATCTCGTCCAGATCGCCAACAACATCAATGGCACCTTCAGCGGCGGGCAGCCGGACGTGAACGAGGACGGTCAGGTGAACGTCCTGGACATGACCGTCCTGCAGCAGATCATCAGCTCCACCTCGCCCGGCTGCTGAGCTCATTTGGAGGAAACCGTCATGAAGCGCTCCCTTCTCGCCCTGGCTCCGCTCGCTGCGGCGCCGCTCCTGCTCGCTGCCCCGTCGGCTTCCGGCAACGAGCTGATCCTCACCAAGGCCGCCGCCCGCGACGCGATGGTGATCGGCCTCGATCTCTCCGTCACCGAGCCGGCGGTCGGCTTCGAGGTGCGGATCGAGGTTCCCGCCGCCGCCGTCGACACCTCGGGCTGCATGTCGAAGATCCCAGGTCTGCAGATCGCCTCCTGCGTGTTCAACGGCCGGGAGGTGGTCGTGCTCGCGCTGACCGAGGGGCTCCGTCCGCTGTCGCCCGGCCTGCTCGATCTCGGCGAGATCCGCATCCGCGGTCTCAAGGGCGAGGCCAAGGTCGGCCAGTTCGTGGTCTCGGACGCCAAGGGCGAGCCGCTGAGCGCCCGCGTCAGCGAGGCCGGAGCGGCCGCGACTCCCGGTCACGAAGCGCTGCGATGATCGCGGCGGAAGGCTTCACGGATCCGGCGTCCCCGGCCAGCGCCCGGCCGGGGGTGTCGTGATCGGAGAACAACCAGCCATTCCCTGAGGAGGACCCAGACGATGATCCGAAACCGCATCCTCGCCGTCGCGGCGCTGCTGCTCGCGCCGGCGCTCGCTCACGGCCAGGTGGCGAGCATCTCCGTCAGCCCGGCCACGATCAACGGCGTGACGACGGGCGGGCCAACCACGCCGCCGAACTTCGCGCTGCGCTTCCAGCAGCCGAACCCGCCCAACAACATCGTCGGCTTCCAGGCGGATCTGTGCCTTCCCGGTCCGATTGGCGCTGCGCCGGGTCCGATCCAAAGCTATACCCTCACCCCTGCCTCGATCCCGAACTACCTCATCAGTTGCGTGACCGTTCCGGGCAACACCACGACGTGCCCGGCGCCGAACGCGGTGGTGCGGGTGCTCGTTCTCAATCAGGTGCTCACGGCCGCGCAAAGCCCCTTCGACTATTGCACCATCACGCTGACCATTCGTAACGGGGCGTTGGCGGGCTCCTATCCGCTCGACGTCTACGACCAGATCGCCTCCGACCCCCTCGGGAACCCGGTGCAGTTCGCAGCCAACGACGGCAACCTGGTGATCACCGCCCTCCAGGGCCCGAACATCGTCTTCACCCCGGACGGGACGGGGGCGGGGCCCGGCACGCCGATCACGCTCACCGCCTCCGGCGCGACCGCGACCACGAGCATCCAGGCCTCCTCGGCGGGGGCGGGCAATGCGGGGGATCCGGGCGGTCCCAACGGGCAGATCGTGAACTGCAGCTTCTCGGGGCCCGACGCCACCCACTTCTCCTTCAACCCGGCGGTGACCTTCCCGATCACCTACACCGCGGGCACCGCGCGCACCGACAACTTCACCGTGCAGTGCAACCGCGGCCCGACCAACCGCAACGCGCAGCTCCGCTGCCAGGTGCAGGACCGCGGCGGCAACCGGGACGAGTGGTATGACCTCACCTGCCCGGGCGCGCTGCCGGCGGACCTCAACCTGCCGCCGAGCGGGGCGATCACCATGCCGGGCGGCGTCGTCGGCCAGACGGTGACCACGACCCTGCCGGTGACGGTGGTCACGCAGGGCGAGGCCGGGGCGGCCAACGCCACCGTGAACTGCACCACGGCCGCGCCGCTGTCGATCAGCCCGGCGACGGTGACGGTGCCGCCGCAGACGGGCACGGCCCAGCCGTTCACGATCAGCTGCACGCTGACCAACGCCGTGCAGAACGGCACGGTCAACTGCACGATCAACGACCGTGGCGGCACCGAGACGCGCACCTACAACGTGACCTGCCCGGCGGGCTCGATCGTGCCGCCGCCGCGCCCGATCCCGGCCGGCAGCCCGTGGGGCTGGTACCTGCTCGGGCTGCTGACCCTGGCGCTCGGCGGCCTCGTCGCCTGGCGGCGACTCGGCTGAGCGGCCAAGGCCGGTCCGCATGATGGGGGCGCCCCGGCGGGGCGCCCCTTTCTTGACGGCCTGGGCGGGGCCGTCTACCCTGTTGGCGGTTCTCGCGGGGAGGCGCGCCTCGCCTCGGGAAAGGGAGGAAAGGTTCGGGCGCGGAAGGGGGGCGTCCGCCCTGACCTTGAACCGAGGCGACCGGCTCCTTCGTCCTCGGGCGCGGGGCGAAGGCGCGGCTCCCGGCGAAGGGGGAGCATGGCGTTCGTGGTGGGGATCTCTCGAACGCGCGTCGACGTCGGTTTCGGCGTCGACGGGGTCGTCGGGGCCTCGGGCGGCATCGCGAGGATGCCGGACCCGAGAAGGGCCTCCTGTGCGTTCGACGGCGGGCAGGTGGGATTGCACGCGCTGGGCGCGGGGCTCCTGCCGCCGTCCCCCCTCGGCTTCCTTGATCCCGGCGAGCTCCGCATCCGCGGCCTCGAGGGCGAGACGAAGGGCGCTCCGTCCCGTCTCGGACCCCACGGCGGGCCGCGGAGCGCCCGCGTCGGCCAGGTCGGCGCGACGGCGCCATCCGGAGGGGAGGGATGGCGCTCCCGCGGGCGCGGCGAGCGTCCCTCCAGCATCGGGCGTTCCCGGCCGGCGCGCGGTCGGGGATGCCCTGGCCTCACCTGTCATTCCTCGAGGAGGACCCCGACGATGATCCGAAACCGCATCCTCGCCGTCGCCGCCCTGCTGCTCGCGCCGGCGCTCGCTCACGGCCAGGCGAGCATCTCGGTGAGCCCGGCCACGATCAGCGGCGTGAACTCGGGCGGGCCGACCACGCCGCCCAGCTTCACGCTGCGCTTCCAGCAGCCCAATCCGCCGAACAACATCGTCTCCTTTCAGGCGGAGCTCTGCCTTCCCGGCCCGGTCGGTGCGGCTCCGGGTCCGCTGCAGTCCTACACGCTGACGCCGGGATCGGCGCCCAATGTGCTGATCTCCTGTCAGACCGCCATAGTGAACACGGCGAGCTGCCCGGCCCCGAACGCGGTGGTGCGGATTCTCGTGGGCATGGCGATGGCGGGTCAGCCGGTGACGAGTCCGCTCGATGTGTGCACCGTCACCCCGGTGGTGCGCAGCGGCGCGACCATCGGCTCCTATCCGCTCGACGTCCAGAATCATTCCGCCATCAACGCGGGCGGAAAGCCGGTGGCTTTCGTCGCCAACGACGGGACGCTGGTGATCACGGGCCAGGGCCCGGTCATCGCCTTCACGCCCGATGGGGCGGGGGCGGGGCCGGGGACGGCGATCACGCTCACCGCCTCGGGCGCGATCGCGACCACGACGATCCAGGCTTCCTCGGCAGGCAGTCCGGGCGATCCCGGCGGGCCCAACGGCGCGATCCAGAACTGCAGCTTCTCGGGGCCCGACGCCGCCCAGTTCTCCTTCAACCCGGCGGTGACCTTCCCGATCACCTACACCGCGGGCACCGCGCGCACCGACAACTTCACCGTGCAGTGCAACCGCGGCCCGAGCGACCGCAATGCGCAGCTGCGCTGCCAGGTGCAGGATCGGAATGGCACCCGTGACGAGTGGTACGACCTCACCTGTCCGCGCGCGCTGCCGGCGGATCTCGACCTGCCGCCGGCCGCACCGATCACGATGCCGGGCGGCCTCGTCGGCCAGACCGTGACCACGACCCTGCCGGTGACCGTGGTCACCCCGGGCGAGCCTGGCGCGGAGAATGCGACCGTGAACTGCGTCGCGGCTCCGCTGTTCATGTCCATCAGTCCCGCCTCGGTGACGGTGCCGCCGGGTACCAACACGGCTCCGCCCTTCACCATCGGCTGCACACTCGGTGCCGGGAACCGCATCGGCCTCGTCACTTGCACCATCTTTGACCGTGACGGAATGGCGACGAGGGATTATCCGGTCAACTGCCCGGCGGGGGCGGTCCTGCCGCCCCCGCGCCCGATCCCGGCCGGCAGCCCGTGGGGCTGGTACCTGCTCGGGCTGCTGACCCTGGCGCTCGGCGGCCTCGTCGCCTGGCGGCGGCTGGGCTGAGTCGGGCTTCGCTCGGCTCCTTTGCGAGGGCGCCTTCGGGCGCCCTCGTCTTTTGCGGCCCAGCCGACGCTGGCGTCCCCGCGCCCATGGCTTCCGACGGCTCGGATGGACGCCGTCGCGCGCGGGGCTGACACGGGCCGCGCTTGAGGGGCGATGGCGGGCCCGGGGGTCTTCGGATGGGGGCCGGGAACGCGGCCTCGGGGCGGTCCGCCACGCGTCTTCGTCGAGGAGAGTGATTCGTGCCGGGCGTCCGCCGTCGCCTTTGGCGGAGACTGTGGTCCGTGCCGACTCCGCCGCGCGCTCGGCTGGCGGCGTGGCCGCGTCGGCCGTGTTCGCGATTGCGGTTCGCGAGCGTTCGGCAGGCGCCTGGGCCGAGCCCGCCGCGGTCGCGGGCAGCGGGAAGCGGCGATGGAGCGCCGGTGCGTGACCGCGACGCGCGGGAACGCGCGCCGAGGGTGGGCGCGGCCGTGCCCCGCGGGGTCGGCGTCGAGGGGGCGTGCGTGTTGGTGTGCCGGCGGCGGTTCCGCCACCCAGACCGACCCGGGAGCGGGCGGAAGAGAATCTTCGGGCAGGGCTGGCGCCGGTGCGGCGAGAGGGCGGCCCCGCGCTTGGCCGGGCCAGGCGCGCAGCGTCGGGAAGCCGCGTCGGGTGGGGGGCGAAGCGTTGGTGTGCCTTCGGGAGCGCGGGCTGGGTCGGGCGGCTGCAGGGAAGTCACCGCGGGGTGGGCGGCGCCGACGCGAGAGCGGCGGACGAGCCCGACGGTCCCCCCCGCTTGCGGAGGGGCCCTGGGGTTTCGGGCAGGGGTCCGGGCGGTGTCAGGGAGCGAGCTCCTCGGCGCTTCGCGCGGAAGCCTGCCGCGAGCCGACCCGTCTGATTTGGCGGTCGTCTTCCGGCGCGACCGGGGGATGGGGCGGGGGAGCCCCGGCACCGGGCGGCACCGGTTCGCGGACGCTTCGTTCGCGCCGCCCGGGCGTCCGCGGGCTCGGCGGCCGGTTCCGGCTCGCGTCTGGACGCTCGCCGCGCAACCCGCCTGCCTGCCGGAGCCGCGGGGATCACGGCAGGGTTCGCCCCGCAGGGAGCCGGCCTCGCGAGTCGGAGTTCTGCGGGCTCGTCACCGCCACGGGCGCGTCGGGCCGGGGCCGCGACGTCCCCGGGGCCGGGCCGAAGGGCTGCGCGTAAAGGCAAGAAGACCGGCGCCCGGAGGGCGCCGGTCCACAGCTTGCGAAGGCGAGCCCCGACTCAGCCGCGCGGCGGCGCGGACGAGGCGGTGCGGACCGGGCCGTAACCGGCTCGCCGCGGCGGGAGACCGTGGTTCATGACCTTGGCCCAGGCGGCGACGAAGTCGCGCACGAACTCTTCCTTGCCGTCGTCGGCCCCGTAGGCCTCGGCAACCGCCCGCAGCTCCGAGTGGGCGCCGAAGACCAGGTCCACCGGCGTCGCGGTCCACCGCAGCTCTCCGGTCTTGCGGTCGTAACCCTCGTAGAGCCCCGGGTCCTTGGCCGACGGGCGCCATTCGGTGCCCATGTCGAGCAGGTTCACGAACCAGGAGTTGTCGAGCACCCCGGTCCGGTTCGCGAACAGGCCGTGCCTGCTGCCGCCGGCGTTGGCGCCGAGGGTGCGCATCCCGCCGACCAGCGCGACCAGCTCGGGAACGCCGAGCGCGAGCAGATGCGCGCGGTCGACCATCGCCTCGAGCGGCGGCAGCCAGTGGCGGCTCGAGTAGTAGTTGCGGAAGGGATCGGCGAGCGGCTCGAGCACCGCGAAGGACTCGGCGTCCGTGTGCTCGGCCGCGGCGTCGGCACGCCCCGGGGTGAAGGGCACCTCGATCCGGAGGCCGGCGCGGGCGGCCGCGTCCTCGATCGCGGTGTTGCCGGCGAGCACGATCAGGTCCGCAAGCGACACCCGCTTGCCGCCGCGGGCACGGCCGTTGAAGTCGGCCTGGATCTTCTCGAGCGCCGCGATCACGCGCGCGAGGGCGGGCGGATCGTTGACCTCCCAGTCCTTCTGCGGGGCAAGGCGGATGCGCGCGCCGTTGGTGCCGCCGCGCTTGTCGGAGTTGCGGTAGGTGACCGCGCTGCCCCAGGCGACCCGCACCAGGTCGGCCGGCTCCAGCCCGGCCTCGCGGATCCTCGCCTTCAGCGCCTCGAGGTCGCGCGCGTCGAGCCCGGAGGAGGCCGAGGCCTGCGGCACCGGGTCCTGCCACAGCAGCATCTCGCGCGGCACCTCCGCGCCGAGGTAGCGCCAGTGCGGCCCCATGTCGCGATGGGTGAGCTTGAACCAGGCGCGGGCGAAGGCGTCCTTGAACAGCTCGGGATTGGCGCGGAAGCGCTCGACGATGGCGCGGTAGGCGGGATCCTCCTTCAGCGCGAGGTCGGTGGTGAGCATGATCGGCGGGTGGCGCCTGCCGGGATCGTGGGCGTCGGGCACCAGGTTGGCGGCGGCGCCATTGGCCGGGATCCACTGGATCGCGCCCGCGGGGCTGCGGGTCTGCACCCACTCGAAGGTCATCAGGTTGTCGAGGAAGTTGGTGGTGAAGGCGATGGGGTTCGCCGTCCATGCGCCCTCGAGGCCGCTGGTGACCGTGTCCGCGCCCTTGCCCGAACCGCAGCGGTTGACCCAGCCGAGGCCCTGGTGCTCGAGCGCGGCGCCGGTCGGCGCGGGTCCGACGCAATCGTCGGGCTTGTGGGCGCCATGGGCCTTGCCGAAGGTGTGCCCGCCGGCGATCAGCGCCACCGTCTCCTCGTCGTTCATGCCCATCCGTCCGAAGCTCTCGCGGATGTCGCGGGCGGCCGCGAGGGGGTCGGGCACGCCGTTCGGACCCTCGGGGTTGACGTAGATCAGCCCCATCTGGGTGGCGGCGAGAGGCTTCTTGAGCGAGCGCCCCGCACCGTGGCGCAGGTCCTCCAGCCACTTGCGTTCGGGCCCCCAGTAGGTGAGGTCGGCCATCCAGTGGTCGGGGCGGCCGCCGGCGAAGCCGAAGGTCTTGAAGCCCATCGACTCGAGGGCGACGTTGCCGGAGAGGATGATGAGGTCCGCCCACGACAGGCTGCGGCCGTACTTCTTCTTGATCGGCCACAGCAGGCGCCGGGCGCGATCGAGGTTGGCGTTGTCCGGCCAGCTGTTCTGCGGCTCGAAGCGGATCTGGCCGCCGTCGGCGCCGCCGCGTCCGTCGAAAATGCGGTAGGTGCCGGCGCTATGCCAGGCGAGGCGGATGAACAGCGGCCCGTAGTGGCCGAAGTCCGCCGGCCACCACGACTGCGAGTCGCGCATCAGCGCCTCGAGATCGCGCTTCACCGCGGCGAGATCGAGCTTCGCGAACTCGGCGGCGTAGTCGAAATCCTCGCCGTAGGGGTTCTGCGCGGTCGGCGGCGCGCGCAGCGGACCGAGGTCGAGGTAGTTCGGCCACCAGTCCTTGAAGCTCATCGGACGTTCCTCGGCGAGCGCGAGACCGGCCGAGGCGCCTGCCAGCGCGAGGCTGGCGAAGAGCGTGCGAAGTCGCATGGCAAGCCCCCTCCAGGGTGGTCGTGAATGTGAGCTTCACGCTACGCCGGCGGAGGTCGAAAGGGAAATCGATTGATTGGTTCGTCGCGATAGATTCGCCTGATGGACGAGGGGGGCGCCTCGCGGCTCCGCCGGTCGCGGCGGCGCGCGAGGGTTGCGCGAGGGGAGTGTCCCCGCCGCCGGCCGGATGCGCCGGCGCTCGGCGCGTGGCGAGAGCGGCCAGTGGCGGTGGGCGAATCGCCTCGAGGCGGCGGTTTCCGGCGCGATCGCCGGAGACGCGCCTGGATCGCCGCTCCGTCCGGCTCCCGCGACCCGCGGGGGGCGCGCGGCCCCCGGTGCCGACCTCAGCCGCCCTCGATCTTGCGGGCGAGATGCAGGGTCGCCGCCTCCGCGACGGTCTTCAGCGCGACGAAGAGCCAGATCGTGGCGCCGGCGCCCAGCAGGAGCGCGAGGATGATGGCGAGGTGCATCGGCACCACGCGCAGATAGGGCAGGAACATCAGCGCTCCGATGTTCGGCGGGCGTCGGCCGGGGCCGAGCTCTCGCGCCTCCCGGCCCGCGGTCCAGCGGAAGACCAGGGCGAGCAGTCCGACCCCCAGCCAGTCGAGGCCATCGGGGTGGCCGAGGAAGACCTCGTGGCGCTCGCCGCTCTCCGCCTCGGTCACCTCGATCGTTCCGTCCGGAGCGCTGCCATAGGTCAAGGCGACGAGGAAGACCAGGTAGCCGAGGTGGAAGAATCCGTAGTGCAGGAGGAAGAACCAGGCCAGGCGGCGCGGCAGCTCGGGCGAGGGTGCCACGGGGCGATCGTTGATGCGGAGGCCCGCGGTCGAGTAGTCGCGGAGGCTGCGGATGCGCTGGGCGCTGGCGAGTCCGATCCAGACGTTCTGGAACCAGAACGGCCACAGCAGCTCGAGCGGGCCGAAGTCCTTTAGCTCGGCGATCAGGAGGGTGAGGCCGTTCGCCAGCAGGAGCGGCGGCAGCCAGTCGGGCGCCGCCGAAGGCGCCGCGGGCGGAGGTGGTCATCTCCCGGGTCTCCTGCCAGGCGGAGGACCGGGAGTCTACGACGGCGCCATGCGCCAGGGCCTGCATGCCCCGCCTCGGGACGGCGCTGCCGGGCTTTGCGTCGCCCCGCCGCGCCGTCACGCCATCTTCCGCCGCGCGTGCCTGGAGACTCGGCGATTCCGGACGCCGTTCAGGGAACCCGCCCGCCGGCTAGATCGACCAGCTCGACGCGGCGGTTGCGGGCGCGGCCCTCCTCGGTGGCGTTGGTCGCGACCGGGGCGGCGAAGCCCACGCCCACCGGGAACATCCGGTCGCGGGCGATGCCGAGCTCGGCGAGGCGCGCCACCACCGCCTCGGCGCGCTGCTGCGAGAGCCGGCGGTTGTACTCGAAGCTCCCCTGCGAGTCGGTGTGGCCGACGACCAGGATCTTCAATTCCGGCTTGGCGCGGAGGAGCTTCGCGATCTCGGCCAGGGTCGCGCCCGCCCTGGGCGTGATCCGCGCCGAGTCGAACTCGAACTCGATGCCGTAGAGCGCGACCCGGCCGTTCAGCGCGATCTGCTCGGCCATCTCCTCGCTCGAGACGAAGACCATGCGCTGCTCGCGCGGCTTGACCTCGAGCACGTCGATCCTGGCCATGGCCACCCCCTGCGGCAGCACGATGCCGCGGGCGATCTCCCACGAGCCGTGCTTGAAGATGCCGAAGTAGCCGCTCACGTAGGTCTCCGCACCCCCTTCGCCGACGCGGCGGGCGGCGAGGTAGGCCGCTCCGCGCTCGTCGGCCTCCTGCAGCGGCCACTGCGCCCGCTCCTCGGGGTTGCGATAGGTCCCGGTCATGCCGAGCACCTCGCGGGCGATCTGGTTGTTGTAGCCCACGGTCTCGACCTCCTCGCCGCTGCCCGAGAACAGGACCTCGAAGCCCAGGGACTCGAGCTCCTGCTCGTAGTTGCGCATCGCCTCGAGGGGCAGCATCCGCTCCGGGAGGATGTAGTAGGTGCTGAGCCGCCGTCCCTCGACGGTGACGCTGCGGAAGGGCGCAAGCCTCGCCTCGTGCGGGATCCACGTGATCTTCTCGAGGGCGAGTTTCAGCCGGTCGTGGTCGGACCGGCTCTGGAAGGCGATGCGCGAGCCCTCGATGCGCTTGAGACCGGGCGGATCCTGGGTCCCGGGCGCATCGCCGGCCGGGGCGGACAGGGGGAGGGCGAGGAACAGCGCGAGCAGGACGGGACGCATGCGGGGTGGATTCTCGGTCATGGAAGGACGTCGGGCGTTTACGCGATTGGGCGCTGCAGGCGGACGCCCCTGGGCGCGGCGGAAGAGGCCCGCAGCGCGCGCCGCGGACTTGGGCGCCGCTCGAGGAAGGATTGGCGACGGGCGTGAGCGACCACACCGAACGAAGGCCCGGGCGATGGCGCGCGGTTCCGCGGCCTTGGGCACCCTGTCTCGCCCCCGGCAACGACCGAGGCTGGTGGGTCGTGCAGGAGTCGAACCTGCGACCTACGGATTAAAAGTCCGCTGCTCTACCGGCTGAGCTAACGACCCGGAACGCACGATTCTACGCGAGCCGCGGCGGAGCGCCGACGTAGGGCGTGGGATCGGGCACGCCGGCCTCGGCGAAGCCCCTCGCGCGCAGCCGGCAGGCGTCGCAGCGGCCGCAGGCGCGGCCTTCGGCATCGGCCTGGTAGCAGGACACCGTGAGCGCGAAGTCGACGCCCAGCGCGAGGCCTCGGCGCACGATGTCGGCCTTGCGCAGGGCGATCAGGGGCGCGTGGATGCGGAAGGGCGCGCCCTCCACCCCGGCCTTGGTGGCGAGCCGCGCCAGGCGCTCGAAGGCGGCGATGAACTCCGGGCGGCAGTCGGGGTAGCCGGAGAAGTCCACCGCGTTCACGCCGATGAAGATGTCGAGCGCGGGAAGCGTCTCCGCGAAGGCGAGGGCGAGGGCGAGGAGGACAGTGTTGCGCGCGGGGACGTAGGTGGGGGGGATGCCTGAGGTCGGTGCCTCCGGGACCGGCAGGTCGGCGGTGAGCGCCGAGCCGCCGAAGGCCCGCAGGTCCAGGGCGAGCACCCGGTGCTCGAGGGCCCCGAGGGCTTCGGCCACGCGCCGTGCGGCCCGGAGCTCGACCGCGTGGCGCTGGCCATAGTCGAGACTGAGGGCATGGCACGCGAACCCGGCGGCGCGGGCCTCGGCCAGGGTCACGGTCGAGTCCATGCCTCCGGAGAGCAGCACGACGGCGCGGCGCATGCGGTGGCGGGGCGGACGGCTGCCGACATCGTAGCGTCTGGGGTGCGCCCGCGCGGGCGAGGCGCGGGTCGCCCGCGGCACGGCGGAAGCCGCGCCTGGGCTCGGCGGCGAGGTGGCGGTGGCCCCGCGTTCCCGGACGGTGCCCCGGCCACGTCGGGAACCCCGGGAGGCGGGCCTGGGTGCCGCCGGCCGTCGGGTTGCTCAGCGTCGCCGCGAACGCGGCTGGCCTCGGGCTCACTCCTTAAGGCGCTCGACCTCGGCGATGAGGCAGGCGAAGCGGGCGGGGTCGCGATTCGGGGGCGCGGCGAGCACGCCGAGCCGGTCGCCCTCGGGGCCGGCCTGGGCGGCCATCAGCAGGGTCGGCGGCGCGAGCGCTGCCGGCTCGGGCTCGATCCGGTCGGCCTTCCCCGAGCAGACCATGCGCCCGCCGGAGGCGGCGCGGATGCGGATGCGGTCGCTGCGCGCGAGCTCGGGGCAGGGCTGGGCCAGGCGCAGGGCGAAGCGTCCGCCGCGGGTCTCGACCACGATGCGGTCCAGTCCGGCGACGGACCAGGCCCGGACCAGGTCGGCGCGGAGGCAGTCCGCGCGGGCCGGGGCGCAGGCGAGGGCGAGGAGGACGAGCGGAGCCGCGGGGAGGCGCATCTCGGCGAAGCGGCAGGGCCAGCGCGTATAGTGTTGCCGCTCCAGATTTCCGCCGCGAGACCCGGCATGTCACGCCTGCTCGTCACTCTGCTCCTGCTCTCGGCCGTGGCCTGCGCCCTCGACGACGCCGAGGCGCAGCCCTTCGGCGGCAGCTCGGCGGTGCTGCCCGGGCAGCTCACGGTGCGGCTCCGGATCCGCGAGGGCGAGCGGGAGCGTTCCCTGCGCCTGGTGCCGGTGACGGTGAGCCTCGACACCGGGGTGCGCTGCGCGCGCCCGCCCTGCGAGGAGGCGGAGGAGCGGCTCGATCTGCGCGCGGGTCGCGATGCCACGATCCGGATCCCGGTGGCGGACTGGTCGCGGGTGCGCTCGATCCGCGCCGAGGGCAGCCGGATCCTCGCCGATCCCGGGGGGCGCGCGATCCGCCTCGCCGACGGCAGCTTCCTGCTCGTGCTCGAGGCGGAGGGCACCGCCGCCGGCGAGCGGCCCTGAGCCGGCGTCGGGCGGGCTAGAGGCCGCCCGCGCTCGAGGTGGCGGGGGATCCCTCGATCCTGCGCACCCGCAGGATCAGGCCGAAGGCGGGATGGTCGAAGTAGTGCGCCTCCTCGAGGCGGATCGGCCGCCGCTCGCGCAGCCGGTGCGCGACGGGGGTGGCCGGGTCCGGCTGCCAGCGGGCATCGATCTCCGCGACCAGCCGGGTGCCGAGCCGGAGCCGCACCATGCCGCTCAGGCCCGGCAGCTCCCCGTCCAGCCGCACCGCGCGCCCGGCGCGCAGCGCGCCGGCACCGAGCCGCCAGCCGAAGCCGCCGAGGGGGCGCGCGCCCTCGGGAAGCGGGGCACGCTCGACCAGGGCGGCGAGGCGCAGCTCCTCCCGCCCGAGGCGCGCGAGCCCGCCCGGGGGCGACTCGGGGCGGGGCTCGGGCAGCGTTCTGGCGCGGGGCGGCGGCGGATGGCCCGCGCTCGGCACCGAGCCGCGCGCCTCCGCATCGCCGTGGACGATGGCGACCAGCTCGACGTGGTAGAGGGCGGTCGGCGCCGCGGCCTGCGCCGCGGCGCCGAGCAGGAGCAGCGCCGCGAGGGCGCCCGCGCCCGCCGCGGGCATCGGCTCAGCCGCGCAGCCGCTCGCCGCTCAGCCGCGCGAAGCGGCCGAACAGGCCGAGCAGCTCGCGGCGCGCGTGGAGCGCGCTCTGCGGGCGCAGCTCGCCGTGGTCCTCGGAACTCAGCCTGCCGCTCAGGGTGAACAGGCGCTCGCCGATCGGCGAGAGGCCGAGCAGCTCGATGCGCGCGCTGGCCTCGCGTCGACCGTAGCTCGCCATCGGGGTGGCGAGGTCGTCGGCCACCGGATGCAGACGCACGGCGCTCGCCCGCACCTCGAGCCGGATTTCCGCGCCCGCGGGATCGGCGACCAGCCTGCGGCCGCTCTCGGCGAGGGCGCTCGCCACCATCCGGCGCAGCGCGTCGGCCAGCTCGGCCTCGATCGCGGCGCGCCGCCGCGGGGAGATGCCGACGCGGGTGGCGGTGGGGCGGAGGATCTCGGGGTCGAGTTCGACCGTGACCGCGGCGAGATGGAGCGCGGCGTCGGCGGCGGGCAGGGCTCCGGACCAGCTCAGTTCGGGGTCGTCGGACCGGGAGGATCCGGCCTGCGCGGGGCCGCCCAGGGCGAGGAGCGGGAGGAGGAGCAGGAAGGCACGCATGGCGGACCTCATGCCTCGGGGAAGGTTGGGCTCAGTGTAGCGCCGGCCCGAGCGCCTCGAGCAGGGCGCGGGCGCGCTCGAGGCGGGCGCCTGGATCGGCGGGCGCCTCCCGGATCCGGAGCTCGCGCGGGGTGAGGACCAGGGCCCCGCGTTCGCGCTGCACGAGCGCCACCAGCCGGGCGGTGTCCAGCCGCGGCTCCGCCCCGAACACGATGCGCCCGCCGCGGGCGCCGAGCTCGAGGCGCTCGATGCCGAGCGCCCGCGCCCGGCAGCGGAGCGCGGCGACGGCAAGGAGCTGGCGGGTTTCGAGCGGCAGCGGTCCGAAGCGGTCGGCGAGCTCGGCGCGAAGCTCCTCGATTCCGGCCTCGTCAGCCGCCGCGATCCGCTGGTAGAGCCGCAGCCGCTCATGGACGTCGGCGACGTAGTCCTCGGGCAGCAGGGCCGGCAGGCCGAGCTCGATGCGGCAGGCGGGATCCTGCCTCAGCACCGCCTCGGGGTCGAACTCGCCGCGGCGCAGCTGCGCGACCGCGCGCTCGAGCATCTGGCGGTAGAGCGTGAAGCCGATCTCCTCGATGTGGCCGGACTGCTCCTCGCCGAGCAGCGCGCCGGCGCCGCGGATCTCGAGGTCGTGGGTGGCGAGGGCGAAGCCGGCGCCGAGCTCCTCGACCGCGGCGATCGCCTCCAGCCGCCGCCGCGCGTCCGCGCTGAGGGCCTCCGTCTCCGGGACGATCAGGTAGGCATAGGCGCGGTGGTGGCTGCGCCCGACCCGGCCGCGGAGCTGGTGGAGCTGGGCGAGGCCGAAGCGGTCGGCGCGATCGATGAGGATGGTGTTGGCATTGGGGACGTCGATGCCGGACTCGATGATCGTGGTCGCCACCAGCACGTCGAAGCGCTGGCGGTGGAAGTCGACCATGATCCGCTCCAGCTCGCGCTCCGGCATCTTGCCGTGGGCGATGCGGATGGCCGCCTGCGGCGCCAGTTCGGCGAGCTCGGCGGCGCGCCGCGGCAGGGTCTCGATGTCGTTGTGCACGAAGTAGACCTGGCCGCCGCGCGCGAGCTCGCGCGCGAGCGCCTCGCGGATCAGGGCGCGGTCGTAGGGCACGAGGAAGGTCTTGACCGCGAGCCGGTCGGGGGGCGGGGTGGCGATCAGCGAGAGCTGCTTGAGGCCGGCGAAGGCGAGGTTCAGGGTGCGCGGGATCGGGGTGGCGGTGAGGGTGAGGAGGTTGACCTCGGCGCGCAGGGCCTTGAGCCGCTCCTTGTGGCGCACCCCGAAGCGCTGCTCCTCGTCGACCACGACCAGGCCGAGGCGCCGGAAGCGCACGTCCTCCTGCAGCAGGCGATGGGTGCCGACGACGATGTCGATCGCTCCCTCCGCGATCGCCTCCAGCTCCCGCCGCTGCGCGGCGCCACCGCCGAGCCGCGAGAGCTGGGCGAGGCGGAGCGGCCAGCCGGCGAGCCGGTCCTGGAAGGTCTCGAAGTGCTGCTGCGCGAGCAGGGTGGTCGGCACCAGCACCGCCACCTGGAAGCCGGCGTAGGCCGCGGCGAAGGCCGCGCGCAGCGCGACCTCGGTCTTGCCGAAGCCGACGTCGCCGCAGACCAGCCGGTCCATCGGCTCCGGGCGCTCGAGGTCCTCGAGCACCGCCGCGATCGCCGCCCGTTGGTCGGGGGTTTCCTCGAAGGGGAAGCCCTCGGCGAAGCGGGCGAGGGCGGCGCGGTCGACGGGGATGGCGTGGCCGGCTCCGGCCCGCCGGCGCGCCTCCACCGCGAGCAGCTCGGCGGCGACGTCGCGCAGGCGCTCCGCGGCCCTCCGCCGCGCCCGCTCCCAGTCCTCGCTGCCGAGGCGATGCCAGGGCGCCTCCTCGGGGCTCGCGCCGCTGTAGCGGCTGACCTGCTCGAGCTGGGTCACCGGCACGTAGAGGCGATCGCCGCCGAGGTACTCGATGGCCAGGAAATCGCCGGGGGCGCCGCCCACGTCGAGCCGGACGAGGCCGCGGTAGCGGCCCACCCCGTGCTCGGCATGGACCACCGGCGCGCCCTCGGCGAGGCCGGCGAGCTCGCGCAGGATCGCCTCGGGGTCGCGGACCCGCTGGCGCTCCTCGCGGCGCCGCAGGGCGCGGCCGGGGTAGAGCTCCTGCTCGCTGAGCACGGTGAGGCCGTGGCGCGGGTCGATGAAGCCCTCGGCGAGCGGCGCGACCCACAGCGTCAGGGGCTGCTCGCTCGCCAGCGCCTCGGCGTAGCTTCGACACCCGCTGCAGGGAGCGGCGGGCGGCGGCGAGATGCTCGGCCAGGACCTCGGCGTGCCCCGGGGTGGCGGCGACCAGCAGCAGCCGGCCGCCCGCGTCGAGGCGCTCGCCGAGCTCCGCGGCGAGTCCGCGGCCGGAGAGCGGCGGTGCGGGGAGGAGGCCGGCGGCGAGCGCGGCCGCGGGGCGGTGGGGGAGGGCGGCGATTCGCCCAGCGAGCCCGGCGGCATCCAGATAGAGCTCCTCGGGGGGCAGCGCCGGCCGCTCGGGATCGTCGCGGCGCGCGGCCGCGCGTTCGGCGGCGAGGCGGAGGAAGCCCTGGACGGCGGCCTCGACCCCCTCGTCCAGCAGCAGTTCGCAGCCCGCGGGCAGGTAGTCGAAGAGCGTCTCGAGCTCGGGGAAGAACAGCGGGAGGTAGGACTCGAGCCCGGCCGGCGCGCGGCCGGCCCTGAGCTCCTGCGCGAAGCGCGACTGGGGCGAGACCGGCAGCCGCTCGACCAGCTGTTCCCACGCCGCGCGCAGCGCCCCCGGGTCGCTCGGGTGCTCGCGGGCCGGCAGCAGCTCGACGCGCTCCACCCGCGCGGTCGAGCGCTGGGACTCGGGATCGAAGCGGCGGATGGACTCGATGCGGTCGTCGAACAGCTCGATGCGGAAGGGCTCGCGCGCCCCGGGCGGGAAGAGGTCGAGCAGCCCGCCGCGCACCGCGTACTCGCCCGGCTCCTCGACCCGCGGCACGGCGCGGTAGCCGGCCTGCGCCAGCCTGAGCCGCTCCGCCTCGAGCTCGAGCCGCTCGCCGACCGCGAGCCTGAGCCCCTGGCCGAGGGCGTAGCGCCTGGGCGGCAGGCGCTCGAGGGTGGTGGCCGCGGCGACCACCAGCACGCCGCGCTCGAGCCGGGGCAGGCGCCAGAGCGCCTCCATCCGGCGGGCCGCGATCGCGGGATCGGGGGCGAGCGCGTCGTAGGGCAGCACCTCGCGGTCCGGAAAGCGCAGCACCGGCAGCGCCCCGTCGAGGAAGGCGGCGATCTCCTCCTCCGCGCGCTGCGCGGCGTGCGCGTCGCGGGCGACGAAGGCGACGGGGCCGCAGGCCGCGCGCGCCCGCTCGGCGATGGCGAGGGCCACCGCGGTCGCGGGGGGAGCCGCGGCCAGGGCCGCGGCGACGGGAGGGGACCGGCTCACGGGGGGCGCGAGTGTAGCGCCCCGGATGGCGAGCCGTCGTCGGCGCCCGCGAGCGGCAGCCACAGCTTCACCACGCCGGGCTCGCCGGCGAGGCTGCGCCGGCGGAAGCCGAGCCGCGCGGCGAGGGCGAGCATCGGCGCGTTGTCGTCGAGAGCGTAGCCGTAGATCGCCGGCAGCCGCCGCCGGCGGCACCATTCGATCAGCCGCCGCACCAGGTAGCCGCCGAGGCCGCGGCCGGCGAGCGGGCGGCCCACCACCACCGCGAACTCGCCCTCGCGCGTCGCGGGATCGATCGCTACCCGCGCCACCGCGCCGATGCGCGAGCGTCCGGGCGGGCCGGGCTGCGCCAGCACGAGCGCGAACTCCCGGGACGGATCGATGGTGGCGAGCTCGCGCGCGTGCTCCGGGGTGAGCTCGGTGAGGGGATGGAGGAAGCGCTGCCGCACCTCCTCCGGTGAGAGCTGGCGGAAGCCCTCGCGCAGGGCCTCGGCGTCCCCGGGATCGATCGGCCGCAGCAGCCAGCTCTCCTCGCCGAGCAGGATCCGGCGCTGCCAGGGTCCGGGGCCGGGCAGGACCCGGAAGCGCGGTGGACGGACTCGCCCTCGAGGTCGCTCCATGGCGAAGAGTATCCGTCGCCGTCCCCGAGCAGCTGCTCGAAAGCGCGCTCAGGGCGCGCGCAGCCAGCCGAGGCTCGCGCCCGCGCCCGCGCCCTCGGCGAGCGCCTCGGCGAGGCGGGCGAGCCCCGGCGCGAGCCGCTCCTCGAGCCGCCAGGGCGGGCGCACCAGGAACAGCCCGGCGCCGTTGAGCCTGAGCGGGGAGTCCGGGGCGCGCACGAGCAGCCGGAGCTCGAGCACCGGCCCCGGCGCGCGCTCGCCCAGGAAGCGGCGGAAGGGATTGAGCGGCGGCAGGGTCTTGATCGGGTGCCAGATCGCGTAGCAGCCCTGCGGGAAGCGCCGCCAGGCGCGCTCGAGCGCCGGCATCATCCGCAAGAACTCCCCGGCGCGGGCCTCGTAGGGCGGGTCGATCAGCACCAGGCCGCGCCGCTCGCGGGGAGGCAGGAGGGCGCCCAGCGCCTCGTAGCCGTCGCGGCGGTGGACGGCGGCGCGGGCGTCGTCCGCGAGCAGGGCGCGCAGCGCGGCGTGAGCCTCGGGCTCGAGCTCGCACAGCAGCAGCCGGTCGCGCGGGCCGAGCAGGCGCGCCGCGATCAGCGGCGAGCCGGGGTAGGCGAGCGGGCGTCCCGCCCCCGCTGGGGAGTCCTGGCTTACGAGCTCAAGGTAGCGGGCGAGGGCGGGCTCGCGCGCCTCCCACAGCCGACCGATGCCCCGGCGCCACTCGTCCGGATCGCCGGGTCCCTCGCCGAGGGCGTAGCGGCCCGCTCCGGCATGGGTCTCGAGGTAGGCGAGCGGTCGCTCCAGGTCGGCGAGCCGGCTCAGCAGCTCGACCAGCGCCCAGTGCTTGAGCACGTCGCCGAAGTTGCCGGCATGGAAGCGGTGGCGATAGTTCACGGCCGAGGCGAGCCTACAATAGGCGCGTGCGCCGCCTCCTCGTCTGGGTCTCGATCCTCCTGCTCGCCCTGCCGCCCGCCGGCACGGGCTGCGCCTGTCCGGAGGACGAGGAGGCCCCGGTCGAGCCCGCGGTGGCGGGGAGCGCGGCGCCGGGCGGGGGCTGCCACGGTGGGGCGCGAGCCTCCGAGCGCGCCCCCGAGGACGTGGCCGGGGAGCGGGCGGGGGACTGCGAGCCCTGCTGCGACTGTGCGGCCTCGCCGTCGCTCGCGCCGGGCCTTCCGCCGACGCCGAGGGCGGTGCCGCTCGCGAGCGCGGCGGCGGGCGGGGCGGGGCCCCCGCGCTGGATCGCCGAGGTCGAGGCGCCGCCGCCGATCGGCTGAGGGTGGCCGCGCCGCGGGGCCTCGCCGCGGCGACCCGCACCCCTCCCGACCGATCGGAGTCCCGTCCATGTCCCCCTGCACCCGCGGGCGCGGATTCGCGCCCCTGTTTCTCGCCCTGCTGCTGCCCGGCCTCGCCCCCGCCCCCGCTGATGCGGAGCGCGCGGGCGACGCCGTCTCCCCCCCGGCCGCCCGGCCTGCGGCGGTCTACGTCTGCCCGATGCATCCCGAGATCCGCCGTCCCGAACCGGGGCGCTGCCCGCTGTGCGGGATGGCGCTGGTCCGGCGCGAGGAGGCGGAGCCGCGCGCGGCGACGCCTGCGATCGTCCTCGACGGCCGGATGATCCAGGCGCTCGCGGTGCGCACCGAGGCGGTGCGCCGCCGGCCGCTCGCGGCGCGGGTGCGGGCGCCGGCGCGGGTCGGCCTCGCCGAGGACCGCATCGTCCACCTCCACACCCGCGCCGAGGGCTGGGTCGAGCGGCTGGCGGTGCCCGCGGTCGGCACACGGGTCGCCGCCGGGGAGCTCCTCTTCGAGCTCTACGCCCCGGCGCTGGTGGCGGCCCAGGAGGACTATCTGCTGGCCCTGCGGCAGAGCGGCAAGGGCTCGCGCGCCGAGCGCGCGGCCGCCGAGCGCCTGCTCCGGCTCGGGATGGAGGAGGCGCTGATCGACCGGATCGCCGCCGCCGGAAGCTCGCTGCGCGCGGTGCCGGTGCGGGCGCCGCGCGCCGGGGTGGTCACCGCGCTCGGGCTCCGGCAGGGCATGTTCCTCGATGTCGCCTCGGTGGCGATGGAGATCGCCGCGCTGGACGAGCTCTGGATCGAGGTCGAGCTCACCGCCGAGGAGCTCGGGATCCTCGGGGACGGCCGACTGGAGGCCCGCTTCCGCCATCCCGGCCGCCCCGGCCGGCGATGGCGGGCGAGCGATCCCGAGCGGCTGCCGATGCTCGCCGAGGCCACGCGCAACCACCGCCTGCGCTATCGCTTACCGAACCCCCGCGGCCTGCTCGCCCCCGGCGAGCTGCTCGAGGCCGAGCTCCGCGGCGAGGCGGCGGAGCGCCTCGCGGTGCCGGTCGAGGCGGTGCTCAGGCTGCCGGAGGGCGCGCGGGTGGTGCTGGCCGAGGGGAGCGGGCGCTTCCGCCCGGTCCCGGTGCGGCTCGGCGGGCGCTACGGCCGTTTCCTCGAGATCCGGGAAGGGCTGACCGAGGGCCAGGCGGTGGTGGTGAACGCCCAGTTCCTGCTTGATGCCGAGGCCGCGCTGCGGGCCGGCCTCGAGCGCCTGGGGGGAGATGGCGGCCATGAGCACTGAGCCGACCCTGGCCGAATGCCGGGACCGGGCCTGGCGCCCGCTGGGCGCGGTGCTCGGCCGGCGCGCGCGGAGGCTTCCTGCTCGCCGCGCTGCTGCTCGGCGCGCTCGCCGCTGCTTTGGTGCGGGAGCTTCCCGTCGATGCCATTCCCGACCTCTCCGATCCCCAGGTGGTCCTGCGCGCCCGCTGGCCCGGCCAGGCACCGCGGCTGGTCGAGGAGCAGCTCGCCTATCCCTTGAGCTCGCGGCTGCTCGCCGTCCCCGGGGCGCGCGCGGTGCGGAGCTTCGCCATGTTCGGCGACGCCTTCCTCTACGTCCTGTTCGAGGAAGGCACCGCGCCCGCCGCGGCGCGCGGCCGGGTGCTCGAGGCGCTGGCCCGCGCCGAGGCGGAGCTGCCGCCGGGGGCGAGCCTCGAGCTCGGCCCGCCGGCGAGCGCGCTGGGCTGGGTCTTCCAGTACGCGCTCGTCGACCGCAGCGGGCGCCACGACCTGGCCGCGCTCACCGACCTGCAGGAGTGGTTCCTGGCCCGCGAGCTCAGGGCGCTCCCGGGGGTGGCGGAGGTAGCCCGGGTGGGCGGGATGCTGCGCCGCTACGAGGCGGTGGTCGATCCGATCCGGCTGCGCGGGCTCGGGCTCGAGTGGCGGGAGCTGGCGAGTGCGGTGGCGGCTGCCGGTCGCGAGCGCGGCGGGGGCGTGATCGAGCTCGCCGAGGCCGAGCATCCCGTGACCATGCGCGGCCTGATCCGCTCCCTCGACGATCTCGCCGCGGTGCCGACCGGGCGGCTCGACCGCGGAACCCCGGTGCTGCTCGGCCAGGTCGCCGCGGTGCGCGAGGCGCCGGCGCCGCGCCAGGGGATCGCCGAGCTCGACGGCGAGGGCGAGGTGGTCGGGGGCATCGTGGTGACGCAGGAGGGTGCCGACCCCGCGCGCGTGGCGCGCGCGGTGCGGGCACGGCTCGCCGCGCTCGCGCCGTCGCTGCCGGAGGGGGTCGAGGTGGTCACCGTCTACGACCGCACCGAGCTGGTCGGGCGCGCGCTTGCCTTCCTTGGCCGCAAGCTGCTCGAGGAGCTGGCGATGGTGGTCCTGGTATGCCTGCTTTTCCTCGGCAGCCTGAGGAGCGCGCTGCCGACGCTGCTACTGTTGCCGCTCGGCGTGCTCCTCGCCTTCGCCTCGCTGCGGCTCGCCGGGCTCGCCGCCGACCTCATGGCCCTCGCCGGCATCGCGCTCGCCCTCGGCGCGATGGTCGATTCGGCGCTGGTGATGACCGAGAACGCGGGACGCCGGCTCGCGATTCTCCCCGCCGGGCTCGATCCCGGGCGACGCCGTCTCGCCCTCGCCGCCGCCGCCCTCGAGGTCGCCCCCGCGCTCTTCGTGTCGCTGCTGATCGTCGCGCTTTCCTTCCTGCCGGTGCTGCTGCTCTCCGGCCAGGAGGGCCGGCTGTTCGCGCCGCTCGCCTGGAGCAAGACCTTCGCCATGCTGGCCGCCGCCCTGCTCGCCCTGTCGCTCGGGCCGGCGCTGATCGCGGCGAGCCTCCGCCGGCCGGCGCCGGTCGAGGAGCGCCATTGGCTCACCGCGCCGCTGATCCGCGGCTACCGGCCGCTGCTGCGGCGGGCGCTCGCCCGGCCGCGCGCGACCCTCGCCATCGCCGTGGCGCTCGCGCTGTCGGCGCTGTGGCCGCTGTACGCGACTCGGCAGCGAGTTCCTGCCCGAGCTCGAGGAGGGCGAGCTGCTCTACATGCCGAGCACGGTGGCCGGGCTCGCTCCCGGCAAGGCGGCGGAGCTGCTCCAGCAGAGCTCGCGGCTGATCCGCGAGCTGCCGGAGGTCGAGCGGGTTTTCGGCAAGATCGGCCGCGCCGAGAGCGCCACCGACCCGGCGCCGCTGACCATGATCGAGACCGTGGTGCGGCTGAAGCCGCGCTCGGCATGGCGCCCGGGGATGGACCGCGAGGCCCTGATCGCCGAGCTCGACCGCCGGGTGCGGCTGCCCGGCCTGGTCAACGCCTGGGTGCAGCCGATCCGCGCCCGGATCGAGATGCAGGCGACCGGCGTGCGCACCGCGCTCGCGGTGCGGCTGAGCGGGCGCGGACCTCGACCAGCTCGCGGCGCTGGCCGAGCGGGTCGAGGCGGTGCTGGCCGAGCTGCCGGGCACCCGCGCCGCCTTCGCCGAGCGCAGCGCCGCCGCGCGCTATCTCGAGCTCGTTCCTGACCGCATCGCGCTCGCCCGCCACGGCCTCACGATGGCCGACTTCGCCGAATGGGTGGCCGAGCGCGATCGGCGGCGAGCCGCTGGCCCAGGCCTACGTCGGCCGCGCGCGCTACGCAGTGGCGCTCCGGCTGCCGCCGGAGTGGCGCGACAGCCCGGAGCGCCTGGCCGGGCTGGTGCTGCGCACGCCCTCGGGGACCGAGCCGCCGCTCGGGCGCCTGGCGCGGATCGCGATCGTCGCCGGGGCCGGCGATGGTACGCAGCGAGAACGCCCGGCTCGCGGCCTTCGTCTTCGTCGAGCCCGAGCCCGGGGATCTCCTCGGCTACGCGGCGCGGCTGCGGCGGGCGCTGGCCGAACGGATCGACTTCCCGCCCGGCGTCTCCTGGGAGCTCACCGGCCAGTACGCGCACTGGCAGCGCGCGGCGGAGCGGCTGGCTTGGGCGGCGCCGCTGGCGCTGCTCACCATCCTGCTGCTTTTGCGGCTGGTCTTCGCCCGCGCCGGGGAGGCGCTGATCGTGCTCGGGGGGCTGCCGCTCGCGGCCGCCGGCTCGCTCTGGACGATGTGGCTGCTCGGGGTGCCGCTCTCGGTGGCCTCGCTGGTGGGCCTGCTCGCCCTCGCCGGGGTGGCGGCCGAGTTCGGGGTGGTCATGCTGCTCTACCTCGAGCGCGCGGTGCGTGCCCGGGTCGCGGCCGGCGCGCGGCCCGGGGGCGAGGCGCTGCTCGCGGCCCTCGAGGAGGGGGCGGCGCTCAGGCTGAGGCCCAAGGCGATGACCGTGCTCACCCTGCTCGCCGGGCTCACGCCGACGCTGCTCGGGGAGGGCACCGGGGCGGCGATGCTCGAGCGCCTGGTGGCGCCGCTGCTCGGCGGGATGCTGAGCGCCCCCCTGCTCGGCCTGCTCGCCGTTCCCGCCGCCTACCGGCTGCTGCTCGAGCGGCGGCTGCGGCGGGGCGTTCCGCTGGCGTAGGGATCGGGGATGCCGAAGCGCGCGAGCAGCCGCCGCTCGCGCGCCTCCATCCGCGCCGCCTGCGGCCGGCGCTCTGGTGGTCGTGGCCGAGGAGGTGCAGCGTGCCGTGGATCAGGAGGTGCGCGAGATGGTGGGCGTAGGGCTTGCCCTGGGCCCTGGCCTCGGCCCGCGCCACCGGGAGACAGAGCAGGAGGTCGCCGAGCGGGCGCGGGCGCGCGGGTCCCGGCGCGGCGGGGAAGGCGAGCACGTTGGGGGCGTAGTCGCGGCCGCGGAAGCGGCGGTTGAGCGCGCGCGCCTCGCGGCGGCCGGCGAGGCGCAGCGAGAGCGCGAACCAGCCGCGCCGGGCGCCGAGGGCGGCGCGGATCCAGGCCGCGAGGCGGCGCCGGCCGGGAAGGTCGCGCTGCCGCGAGTCTGCGCGTCGGCGCTCAGCCACAGCGTGAGGCGGGGGCCGCGGCGCGGCGCCGGCGCGCGGCTCACGTCCGCCCCCGCTCGGCCTCCTCGTAGGCCTGGACGATGCGCGCGACCAGCGGGATGGCGCACCACGTCGCGGGCGCTGAAGAAGGTGAAGCTCACTCCCTCCACCCCGCGCAGCACCTCCACCGCGTCGCGCAGCCCGGACTTCACCGGCCGCGGCAGGTCGATCTGGGTGAGGTCGCCCGTGATCACCGCCACCGAGCCGAAGCCGATGCGGGTGAGGAACATCTTCATCTGCTCGACCGTGGTGTTCTGCGCCTCGTCGAGGATCACGAAGGCCTCGTTGAGGGTGCGGCCGCGCATGTAGGCGAGGGGGGCGATCTCGATGACGTTGCGCTCGACCAGCCGCGCCACCCGGTCGAAGCCCAGCATCTCGTAGAGCGCGTCGTAGAGCGGGCGGAGGTAGGGATCGACCTTCTGGGCGAGGTCGCCGGGCAGGAAGCCGAGCTTCTCGCCGGCCTCGACCGCGGGGCGCACCAGGATCAGGCGCTCGACGCGGTGCTGCTCGAGGGCCTGCACCGCGCTCGCCACCGCGAGGTAGGTCTTGCCGGTGCCGGCGGGGCCGATGCCGAAGTTGAGGTCGTGGCGGGCGATGCGCTCGAGGTAGGCGCGCTGGTTCGGACCGCGGGCGCGGATCACCCCGCGCTTGACCCGGACGGCGAGCTCCTCGATCGGCTCGGGCGCGCCCTCGGGGGCCGCGCCGGCCTCGCGCAGCAGCAGGTGCACCTGCTCGGCGCCGAGGCGCTGGTGGGCGGCGGCGTCGTAGAGCCGCTCGAGCAGGCCGCGGGCGAGGCGCACCGCCGCCTCCTCGCCCACGATCCGGAACAGGTGGCCGCGGTTGAAGATCTCGACCCCGACCCCGAGCTCGATCTGCCTCAGGTGCCGGTCGAGCGGGCCGCAGAGGTTGGCGAGGCGCTCCCGGTCCTCGGGCTCGAGCACGAAGTCGATGCTGCTCGGGCCGCTCACGCCGCCGCGGCGACCTCCTCGGCGAGCCGCCCGCGCAGCGAGTGGGCGAGGGCGGCGGTGATCCGCACCGGGACGAAGCGGCCGACCAGACTCGGCGGGCCGGCGAAGTTGACGTGGCGCATGTTGCCGGTGCGGCCGGTGAGCTCGCGGGGATCGCGCTTGCTCGGGCCCTCGACCAGCACCGTCTGCACCGTCCCGACCATCCCCTCGCTGATCCGGCGCGCGCTGCGCTCGAGCGCCTCCTGGAGCCGGGCGAGGCGCTCGCGCTTGCGCTCGGGCGGCGTGTCGTCGGGCAGGCTCGCCGCCGGCGTGCCGGGCCGCCGCGAGTAGACGAAGCTGAAGCTCTGGTCGAAGCCGATCTCCTCGACCAGCTCGAGCGTGCGCTCGAAGTCGCGCTCGCTCTCGCCGGGGAAGCCGACGATGAAGTCCGAGCTCACCGAGATCCCCGGCACCGCCGCCCGCAGCCTGCGCACCCGGTCCTTGTACTCGAGCACGGTGTAGCCGCGCTTCATCGCCGCCAGCACCCGGTCGGAGCCGGACTGCACCGGGAGATGCACGAAGGGCGCGAGCTTCTCCTCCTCGGCGTGGGCGCGGATCAGGGCCTCGCCGAACTCGAGCGGATGCGAGGTGGTGTAGCGGATGCGGCCGATCCCGGGGATGCCGGCGACGGCGCGGATCAGCAGCGCGAGGTCGGCGGTGTCACCGTCCGGCATCCGGCCGCGGTAGGCGTTGACGTTCTGGCCGAGCAGGGTGACCTCGCGTACGCCCTGCGCGGCGAGCGCGGAGACCTCGAGCAGCACGTCCTCGAAGGGCCGGCTCACCTCCTCGCCGCGGGTGTAGGGGACGACGCAGAAGCTGCAGTACTTGCTGCAGCCCTCCATGATCGAGACGAAGGCGGTCGGACCCTCGGCCCGCGGCGCGGGGCAGGCGGTCGAACTTCTCGATCTCGGGAAAGCTCACGTCGACCTGCGGCCGGCCGGTGGCGCGCCGCGCCGCGAGCAGCTCCGGCAGGCGATGCAGGGTCTGCGGCCCGAAGACCAGGTCGACGAAGGGCGCGCGCTCGAGGATCGCCGCGCCCTCCTGGCTGGCGACGCAGCCGCCCACCCCGATGATCAGCTCCGGACGGCCGCGCTTGAGCGCCTTCCACTGCCCGAGCCGCGAGAACACCTTCTCCTGCGGCTTCTCCCGCACCGAGCAGGTGTTGAGGAGGATCACGTCGGCCTCCTCCGGCGAGGCCGTCGGCGTCAGCCCATGCCCGGCGAGCAGCTCGGCGATGCGCGCCGAGTCGTACTCGTTCATCTGGCAGCCGTGGGTCTCGATG
Source organism: Lysobacterales bacterium (assembly GCA_033582715.1). GTDB lineage: Bacteria > Pseudomonadota > Gammaproteobacteria > Xanthomonadales > BPKI01 > BPKI01. The sequence continues at coordinate 1,045,747 of JAVQZZ010000001.1, forward strand.
TAGAGCTTGCCGGCCATCGCGGACGGTCGCGGGAACGCGGCGCATTGTAGCGCGGCGCCGGCGGCGGGACCGCTTGCCAGTCGCCCGCCGCCTTGCGCACACTTCGGCGCCATGCGGGGAATCCTCGTCGCCGTGTCGCTGCTCGCCGCGGCCCCCTCGGCCCTCGCCGAGGGGATCTACCGCTGCCGCGGCGCGCGCGGGGAGGTCGCCTACACGAGCGATCCCGAGCGCTTCCGGGACTGCCGCGCGATCACCGTCGAGGCGCCGCAGCCGGCCTCGCGGCGCGGGGCGGCCGCGCCGGCCGGCACCGGCCGGCGCGACGGTGCCGCGACGAGGGGCGAGGGCGGGACCGGGGCGCAGGGCAACGGGCAGCGGGCGGCGGCCGCGGAGCGGCGCGGGGCGATCTACAAGTTCCGGCGCAACGGGATCACCCACTACACCAACATCCGGCCGAGGCACGGCGGCTACGAGGTCGTGCTCACCTACATCGAGCGCTGCTACGCCTGCGGGCTGCGCTCCCGGATCGACTGGTCGAGCGTGCCGCTCGACCGCGAGTCCTTCGCTGCCGAGATCGCCGAGGCCGCGCAGCGCCACGGGGTGGACGAGGCGCTGGTGCGGGCGGTGATGCACGCCGAGTCGAACTTCCGGCCCGGGGCGCGCTCCCACAAGGGCGCGCAGGGCCTGATGCAGCTCATGCCCGCCACCGCCGAGGCGCTCGGGGTGCGCGATCCCTTCGATCCGCGCGAGAACATCGAGGGCGGCGTCGCCTACCTCAAGCAGATGCTCGAGCGCTTCGGCGGCGACGAGCGGCTCGCCGTCGCCGCGTACAACGCGGGCCCCGAGGCCGTGGAGCGCCACGGCGGGGTTCCCCCCTTCGCCGAGACCCGGGTCTACGTCGAGCGGGTCGCGCAGCTCCGCCGCCGCTACGCCTCGGAGTAGCGGAGCGGTCCCTGCTCAGCCCGGACGCGGCGGCACCGGCCGCTGGGCGAGGACCAGCTCGGCGCGGAAGGGCACGCCGCCCCGCATGCCGCCGAGCTCGACCCGCGTCCCGGGCGCGAGGCCGGCCTCGCGGCCGCGCAGGTCGTGCTGGTCGAGGATCTCGCGCCCGTTCGAGGGTGAGCAGCAGGTCGCCGACGCGCAGCCCCGACGGCGCCGCCGGCCCCTCCGGCGTGCACCGCGGCCACCGCGACCCCGCGCGCCCCCGGGACGAATCCGGAGGCGTCGACGTACTCGATCCCGAGCCAGCCGCGCACCACGTGGCCGTGGGCGAGGATCTGCTCGAGCACCACCGCGGCGATCCGCACCGGGATGGCGAAGCCGATGCCCTCGGCGCCGGTGCCGCGGCCGAGCACCGCGGTGTTGATCCCGATCAGGCGTCCTTCGGCGTTGATCAGGGCGCCGCCGGAGTTGCCGGTGTTGATCGCCGCGTCGGTCTGGATGAAGTCCTCGTAGGTCAGCAGGTTGAGCTGGTTGCGGCCGGTGGCGCCGATGATGCCCAGGGTCACCGACTGGCCCATGCCGAAGGGGTTGCCGATGGCGAGCGCCACGTCGCCGACGCGAAGCGGCACCTCGGGGTCGAGCGCGAGGTGGGGGAAGTCCTCGCCCTCGAGCTTGAGCACGGCGAGATCGGTCTCCGGGTCGGTGCCGATGGTGCGGGCGCGGGCGATGCGGCCGTCGCTCAGGACCGCCTGGATGTCGTCGGCCCCCGCGATCACGTGGTGGTTGGTGAGCAGGTGCCCCTCGCGGCTGACGATCACGCCCGGAGCCGAGGCTCTGCTCGATGCGCTGCCGCGGCGGGCCGATGCTGATCCCCGAGAAGCGCTGGAGGTAGGGGTTCTGGATCAGCCGGATCGGGCGCTCGGTGACGATCTTGTTGGCGTAGATGTTGACCACCGCGGGGGCGGCGCGCGCGACCGCCTCGCTGTAGGACCCGAGCAGCGCCGCCCGCGGCCGGGCCGGCGGAGGCGCGGCCGTAGCCCGCCTGCAGCCGCTCGACCGTGTCCGGGGCGAAGACCAGGAGCAGGAAGGCGACGGCCAGCCCGAAGACCGCGGACTGGAGCGCGAACAGCAGGGCGCGGAACGTCCGCTTCATGCGCAGGCGGCTCGTTGTCGCGCGCGGAGAGGCTTCGCTTACACTAGCACGCTTCGTGAGGCGTTCCCGGGCGCGGGAGCGCTCGCGTTTCTGTCCCTGTCCCGGAGTGCCGGATGGCGAAGCAAGGCATCGATTCGGGTCGGCGCCGGTTCCTCCTGGCCACGACCTCGGCCGTCGGGGGCGCCGGTGTGCTGCTCGCCGCGGTTCCCTTCATCGAGTCCTGGAAGCCGAGCGCGCGCGCCCAGCAGGCCGGGGCGCCGGTCGAGGTCGACCTGTCCCTGCTGGCGCCCGGACAGATGCAGCGGGTGCAGTGGCGCGGCCAGCCGGTGTGGATCGTGCGCCGCACGGAGCAGGCGCTGGCGGCCCTCGCCGAGCTCGAGGGCCGGCTCCGCGATCCGGCCTCGGAGCAGAGCGAGCAGCCGCCCTACGCCCGCAATCCCCACCGCTCGCTGCGCCCGGAGTGGCTGGTGGTGGTGGGGCTGTGCACCCATCTCGGCTGCTCGCCGCTCTACTTCCCGGAGGTCCGGCCCTCAGCCCTTCGACGCCGAGTGGCGGGGCGGGTTCTTCTGTCCGTGCCACAACTCGCGCTTCGACCTCGCCGGGCGCGTGTTCCAGGGCGTGCCCGCCCCGCTCAACCTGCGCGTGCCGCCCTACCGTTTCGTCGGCGACACGCGGCTGGTGATCGGCGAGCATCCGGAGGGCAGCTCGTGAGCGCCGATCGTCCCTCGAACCGCCTCCTCGGCTGGCTCCATGAGCGCGCGCCGGGCCTGTGGACCTGGTGGAACCGGCACGCCGCGCAGTACTACGCGCCGAAGAACTTCAACTTCTGGTACTTCTTCGGCTCCCTCGCGCTGCTCGTGCTGGTCAACCAGATCGTCACCGGCATCTGGCTGACCATGAACTACAAGCCGAGCGCGGCCGAGGCCTTCGCCTCGGTCGAGTACATCATGCGCGACGTCGAATGGGGCTGGCTGATCCGCTACCTCCACTCGACCGGCGCCTCGGCCTTCTTCGTCGTGGTCTACCTGCACATGTTCCGGGCCCTGCTCTACGGCAGCTACCAGAAGCCGCGGGAGCTGGTGTGGATCCTCGGCATGCTGATCTACCTCGTGCTGATGGCCGAGGCCTTCATGGGCTACGTGCTGCCCTGGGGGCAGATGTCCTACTGGGGGGCGCAGGTGATCATCTCGCTGTTCGGGGCGATTCCCGGGGATCGGCGAGTCGCTGACCGAATGGATCCGGGGCGACTACCTGGTGTCGGACGCCACCCTCAACCGCTTCTTCGCGCTCCACGTGGTGGCGCTGCCGCTGGTGCTGCTGCTCCTCGTCTACCTGCACCTGATGGCGCTGCACGAGGTGGGCTCCAACAATCCCGAGGGCGATCGACATCAAGAAGGTGAAGGGGCCCGACGGGAAGCCGCTGGACGGGGTGCCCTTCCACCCCTACTACACGATCAAGGACCTGGTCGGGGTCGGCTTCTTCCTGATCCTCTTCGCCTTCGTGGTGTTCTTCGAGCCGACCTTCGGCGGGCTGTTCCTCGAGCCCGACAACTTCGCCGAGGCCAACCCGCTGGTGACGCCGGAGCACATCAAGCCGGTGTGGTACTTCACGCCCTACTACGCGATGCTGCGCGCCATTCCCGACAAGTTCTTCGGCGTGGTGGTGATGTTCGGGGCGGTGCTGATCCTGTTCCTGCTGCCCTGGCTCGACCGCAGTCCGGTGCGCTCGATCCGCTACCGCGGCCCGCTCACGCGCGTCCTGCTGGCGCTGTTCGTGGTCGCCTTCGTGAGTCTGGGCTGGCTCGGGATGCAGCCGGGCAGCGAGCTCCAGACGCTGATGGCAAGGGTCTTCACCTTCTACTACTTCGCCTTCTTCATCACCATGCCGCTGTGGACGCGGATCGACCGTACCCGGCCGGTGCCCGAGCGGATTCCCGCCCATGCGTGAGCGAGTCGCCCTGCTGCTGCTGTCGGCCGTGCTCTCGGCGCCGGCGTTCGCCGCGGGCGGGGGAGCGCTCGAGGCGGCCCAGATCAACGTGCACGATCGCGCCTCGCTGCAGCGCGGCGCGCGCCTGTTCATGAACTACTGCTCCGGCTGCCACGAGGCGCGCTTCCTGCGCTACCAGCGTCTCGCGCGCGACCTGGGCCTGAGCGAGGAGCAGGTGATGCGCCATCTCAACTTCACCGGCGCGCCCGTGGGCTGCCGACTCTGCTGAACGGCATGGATCCGGACCAGGCGGAGGGCTGGTTCGGGGCGGCGCCGCCCGACCTCTCGCTCACCGCGCGGGCCAAGTACGGCGGCGCCGACTGGATCTACACCTTCCTCAAGTCCTTCTACGTCGACGAGAGCCGTCCCCTCGGCTGGAACAATCGCCTGCTGGTGAACGCCAGCATGCCGCACGTGCTCTGGGAGCTCGAGGGGATCAAGCGCCCGATCTACGCCGCCGGCCACCAGGGCGAGGCGGCGCACGTCGAGCGGCTGGAGCTGGTGGAGCCCGGCCTGCTCTCGCCGGCGGACTACGATCGCGCGATCCGCGACCTTGCGGCATTCATGGCCTACATGGCCGAGCCCGCGGTGCTCGAGCGCGAGTCGCTCGGGGTCTGGGTGATCCTCTACCTGGCCCTGTTCACGCTGCTCGCCTGGCTGCTCAAGCGGGAGTACTGGCGCGACGTGCACTGATCCCGCGGCCGCGGCGGAGCGGCCCGAGCGGAGCGCGAGATGACCCCGAGCCGTCCCTACCTGCTGCGCGCGCTCTACGACTGGATCAGCGACAACGGCCTCACGCCGCACATCGTGGTCGACGCCACGGTTCCCGGGGTCGAGGTCCCCGCCTTCGCGGTGCGGGACGGCAAGGTGGTGCTGAACATCGCGCTGCGGGCGGTGGACCAGCTCGATCTGGGCAACGAGCGGCTGAGCTTCCTGGCGCGCTTCGGGGGCGTGAGCCATGCGGTCTCCATCCCCGTCGCCGCGGTGACCGCGATCTACGCGCGGGAGAACGGCGTCGGCATGGCCTTCGCCGCGGAACGCGGGGAGACGGCACCGGACGGTCCCGCCGTCGCCTCCGGCGACGAGGATCCTCCGGGCGGCGAGGGCGGCGGGCCGCGCCGTGGTCATCTTCGGGTCATCAAGTAGGCCCCTTACACTGTTCGCGAGTCTCGGGGCGGGGCGGGACAGGGGGAACGGTGATCGAGATCGCTGGCTATCGGATCCTCGAGCGCATCGGCCAGGGACGGCTGGCGACCGTGTATCGAGCGATCCAGGTGTCGCTCGAGCGCGAGGTGGCGCTCAAGGTCCTCGATCCCGCCCATGCGAGCGAGCACGAGGCGGCGCAACGTTTCCTCGAGGAGGCGCGACGCCTCGCCGGGCTCCAGCATCCCAACATCGTCGCGGTGTTCGACGTCGGCGACGGTCGGGACGGGCTCTACTACTTCTCGATGCGCTACCTCCCGGGCGGCGATCTCGCGAGCCGCCTCGCCGCGGGACCCCTCGGGCAGTTCGACGCGGCGCGGATCCTCCATGCCCTCGCCCTCGCGCTCGCCCACATCCACGGCCGCGGGCTGGTCCACCGCGACGTCACCCCCCGCAACGTCCTCTTCGACGCCGACCAGACGCCGTGCCTCACCGACTTCGGCGTCGATCCCTACCCGATCGACCTCGAGACCTCCGGGCTGCGCGGCATCCATCCCATGGCGCTGCGCTACATGAGCCCGGAACTGCTGCAGGGCGCGCGCTTCGACCATCGGGCCGACCTCTACAGTCTCGGCGTGCTCGCCTACGAGCTGCTCACGGGCAAGCGGCCCTTCGAGGGGGAGGATCCCTTCGAGATCGCCTACGCCCACATGTTCAATCCGGTGCCGCGCCTGCCGTCGGCCCTCGCCCGCTGGCAGCCCCTCATCGACCAGGCGATGGCCAAGCATCCGGACGCGCGGCTCCAGGACGCGGAGAGCTTCGCGGCGCTGGTGGAGCGCTGCGTGCCCGAGCACATCAGCGGACTGGTCCCCCTGATCCGGGCGCCGCACCTCGAGCACATCCGCACCCTCAGTCCGGCCGGCGCCGCGCCGGAGAGCCCCCGACCGGACGCAGCCGCCGAAGCCGAGCCGACCCTGCTCACCCCCGCCGCCGGCCTGGCGCGCGAGGGGCGCGGCGGCCGGGAGGGGCAACGCCGGAGCGGCGTGGAGAGCCGGCTCAGACTCGGTCTGATCGCGGCCGTCGTGCTGCTCGCCGTGGGCGGGGTGATCGCCTGGCGGATCCTCGGCCCGCGCCCCGGCACTCCCTCGTCGGCCGTCTCCGAGATCGCGACGGCGACGCCGGGCGAGGGGACGGAGACGTCTCCGTCACCGGTGGCGGAGCCGAGTCGCCCGCCGCCGCTGGCCGCGGAGCCGCTGCCCGAGCCCCCCGAGCCGGAGGGGTCCCCGGCCGCGCCGGCGGTCGCGGAACCGGCCGCCGAGCCCGAACGCCTCGCCGAGCCGCCGCCCATCGAACCGTCGGCGCTGCCGACGGTGCTCGATCCGGTGCGCGAGCTGGTTCGCGAGGGCAACCGGCTGCTGCGGGCGCAGCGGCTGATGCGTCCGCCCGGGGCGAGCGCCTTCGACAGCTTCCGCCTGGCGCTGCGCATCGATCCGGGAGCGCGCGAGGCACGGGAGGGCCTGATCGCGATCGCCGATGCCTATCTGGAGATGGCCGCCGCCGCCCCGACCCTCGAGGAGCGCATGGCGCTCTGGCAGCGCGCCGGCGAGGCCGTCGCCGGCGTGGACGGGGTCGAAGCCGCCCTGGAGCGGATCGCGGCGGCGCGGGCCTCCGAGATCGCGGCGCATCTCGAGGCCGCCGAGCAGGCCTTCGCGCGCTGGGATGGTGCCGCCGCCCGCCGGGAGGCGGAGACGGTGCTCAAGATCGATCCCGAGCACCGGCGGGCGAGGGAGCTCGTCGCCCTTTCCGCGCGCGTCGGTCGTCCCGGCTGGCGCTTCCGCGACCGCTTCGCCGACGGGCGTGGCGACGGGCCGGAACTCGCGGTGGCCTCGCCGACGCTGGCGATCATGACCGGGCCAGTGCGCCGCGGAGAGTTCCGCCGCTTCTGGGAGGACGGCGGCTCGGCCGTGCCCTCGGTGGCCTGCCGCGACCGCGAGTCCCTTTTCCGCAGCTCGCGGCAGCGCGGCTGGCAGAATCCGGGCTTCCCGCAGGACGACGACCATCCGGTGGTGTGCGTCACCGTCGCCCAGGCCGAGGCCTTCGCGCGCTGGCTCTCGCAGCGCACGGGGCAGCGCTACCGGCTGCCTCGGGTCGAGGAATGGCTGAGCGTCCATCCCGGGCCTGCGGGATGCGCGGAGGCGAATCGCGGCGACCAGCGGTTCCGCGCCCAGTACGGCGGCAGGGCGGCACCGTGCGACGATGGCTTCGCGGCGACCTCGCCGGTGGGCCGTTTTGCGGCCTCGGGAATCGGTCTCTATGATATGAACGGCAATGTTCGCGAATGGACGGCGGACTGCGCCGACGACTCGGGTCGCTGTCGCGAGCGCTGGGCCATGGGGACGGCCTGGCATTCGGTCGAGGAGGACGACCGGGTGCGCCGCGAGCTCCCGGCGGACGTTGCCCACAACACGGTCGGCTTCCGCCTCGTGCGCGAGCTCGATCCCAGGCGGACCTTGAACGAGGGGCGGAGGGGACGATGAAACTTCTCTTTCCCAATGGCGACCACGCGCCGTTCGAGCTCAGGGAGGGCAGGGTGCGCGTCGGCAGCGGCGAGGAGGCGGAGCTGCGCCTCGGGGCCGAGGGCATCCAGCCGGAACACTGCGTCATCGAGACCGCGAACGGCCAGTCGCGGATCGCCAGCATCGCCAACGGCGCGCGGGTGCTGCTCAACGGTCGCCTGCTCGCGGGCGAGGCCGCGCTCAAGCCCGGGGATCTCCTGGCCTTCGCCGGCGTGCAGTGCCGGGTGGTGGCGGTGGAGCGCGGCCCGACCGCGGCGCCCGTCCGCGCGCCGCAGGCGCCGGTGGACGAGTCCGGACGCACCGCGATCCGCATGGCGGTTCCGCGCTTCGTACTCCGGGGCGTCTCAGGACCCACCTTCGGCAAGAACTTTCCGCTGATCGGCACCGTCACCGTGGGACGGATGAGCGAGTGCGAGATCTCGCTGCCCTTTGAGGGCATCTCGCGCCGCCACGCCCGCCTGCAGACCGTCCCCGAGGGCATCCTGGTCGAGGACCTCGGCAGCTCGAACGGCACCTTCATCAACGACGAGCGCATCCACAAGGCCCTGCTCAAGCCCGGCGACGAGCTCAAGCTCGACACCCTGCGCTTCCTGCTGGTCCAGCCCGGCAGCGAGCCCGCCAAGACCGCCAAGACGGCGAGTAAGGCGGCGGCCGCCCGCGCGCCGGTGCCCTCGCCCGGACGCGGGGTGTCGCCGTGGATCTGGGTCGCGGGCGGGGTGCTGGCGCTCGCGCTCCTCGCCGGGGTGCTCAGGTGGCTGGGCTGGATCTGAGCCGCAGCGAGAAGTCGATCGCCCGGAGGTGTTTGGTGAGGGCGCCGGCCGAGATCCGGTCGACGCCCAGCGCGGCCAGCCGGCGCAGATCCTTGGGCGTGACCCCGCCGGAAACTTCCAGCCGCGCGCGGCCGCGGGCGCGGCGCGCGGCCTCGCGGAGCGCCGCTTCGTCGAAGTCGTCGAGCAGCACGAGCTCCACGCCCTCGGCGAGCGCCTGCTCGAGCTCTTCCAGGCTCTCCACCTCGACCTGCAGCGGGAGCTCGGGGTGGGCGGCGCGCGCGGCGCGCACCGCCGCCGCGATCCCGCCCGCGGCGGCGACGTGGTTCTCCTTGATGAGCATCGCGTCGTAGAGCCCCATCCGGTGATTGCGGGCGCCGCCCACCCGCACCGCGTACTTCTGCGCGTGGCGGAGCCCGGGCAGGGTCTTGCGGGTGTCGAGCAGCTCGACCCCGCTGCCGGCGAGTTCGGCGACCCAGGCCGCCACCGTGGTCGCGGTGCCGGAAAGGGTCTGGAGGAAGTTGAGCGCGCTGCGCTCGGCGGCGACCAGGGCGCGCGCCCGACCCCGGAGCTCGCAGACGAGCGCGGCCGTCCTCGAGCCGGGCGCCCTCGGGATGGTGCCAGCGGAACTCGACCTCGGGATCGAGGGCGCGGAAGCAGCCCTCGAACCACGGCCCGCCGCAGAGCACCGCCGGCTCCCGCAGCCACAGCTCCGCCTCGGCGATCCGCTCGGCGGGGATCAGCTCGGCGGTGGCGTCGCCCGTGCCGAGGTCCTCCGCCAGCGCCCGCCGGACGTCCTCGGCGACGCGCTCCGGATCGGGCGGCGCGATCGGCTCAGGCGCGCGCACCGGCCCCGGCTCCGCCGAGCCGCTGCTCGCACTGGCGCAGCGCGCGCTCGATCGCCGAGCCCGCCCGCGGCAGCGGATGGACGCGGCCCTCGCGGCAGGCCTGCGCGAAGCTCGCAGCCTCGAGTTCCGCGAGCACCCCGCCCCGCTGGTGCAGGAACAGAAGGCGGCCGTCGAGCGGGCTCTGCCAGACCAGCCTTCCGCGCCGTTCCCGCTCCCCCTCCCGGAACAGCCACCAGGAGCCGAGCTCGAGCGCCGTGGACGGCGTAGCGGGGTCGGGCGCGGCGGCGGCCGTGTCGGCCTGGGTCTCCGAGCGGAAGGGCGGCGCGAGCGGTGCGGCCGCCTGCGGCGGGGAAGTCTCCAGGGGGGTGGGCGGAGCGAGGCCGGCCAGCCCGCGGAGCCAGGCCAGCAGGGCCTCGATCTCGTGGTCGTGCACCGCGGCGGCGTGGAGACCGTGGCGCAGCTGCGCCTCGATGCGCGGCAGCTCGCCGCGCAGCCGTTCCGGCGCCTCGCCGCTCGCCGCGGCGAGCAGTCGCGCGGCGAGCTCGAAGCCCTCGCGCAGGGCGGCGCTGTCCTCGCCCTCGCGGAGGAAAAGGAGCACGAGATAGTGGGCCCAGGGGCCGAAGAGGAGATGGCGCAGCCGCGGCGGCAGATCGGCCTCCCCGACCAGCCGCGCGATCCGCTCGCTCACCCGCGCGCGGGCGGCGCGCAGCCGCTCGCGGCCGCGGACGGCGGCGAGCTGCCGCGTCGCCGCCGCCTCGGCACGCCGCTCCTCGGCGGCGAAGAAGGCGCGGAAGCTCTCGAGCTCCCGCGCGAAGACCGCCAGATCCTCGTCGAAGTCGCGCACGACCGCGTCCACCGCGGCCTCGATGCGGGCGAGGATGCGCCGCTCGCGGTCGGCGTCCTCGCACCAGCCGAGGGCGGCTTCGGCCAGCAGGTCGATCAGGCGGCGCGGCGGAGCCTCGGGGTCGGCGAGGCTTCCGGGATCGATCAAGCACCGCCTTGACGCAGGGGATCTGCAGGCGGGCGAGGACGAGCCGCACCGGCTGCGGGGATCGCCTCGTCGCGCAGCAGGAGCTCGAAGACCAGTCCGACCAGGTCGATGCCGCGCTCGTCGCGGGGCCGGAGCCTCGGCACGCCGCCGCCGCGCAGGCCGGCGAGGCGCTTGAGCAGGAGGGGCTTGAGCGATGCTCCCGCCGGAGCCTCGCCGAGACCGCGGACCTCGCCGCCCTGCAGCAGGCTGAGCGCGTGGAGCAGCTCCGCGGTGGGCGCGTCCGCGGCGGTCTCGGCGGCCGGCGGTCCGAGCATGCTCCTCGAGCCGCGACCACAGCGCGGAGGGCGCGGCTGCGACGGCGCGCGCCTCGGCTCCTGACCTTCCCCTGTCCGGCCTTGGGGCGCGGGGCCGGGGAGCAGGCCGGCAAGCTCGGCGAGCAGCGCGCGGTAGAGCTCCGGCAGCCGCGCCAGCACGCTCGTGCCGAGCGCGTCGAGCAGGAGCAGCAGGGCGTCCCGGTCGAAGGGCCGGAGCTCCGCGGTGGCCTCGCGGAAGGCGGCGATCACCGCCGCCGGGTCGAGCGGCCACAGGCCGTCGGCGCGGCGGTGACGGGGAAGGCCGCGGCGAAGACCTCCTCGAGCAGCTCCCCACTCCTCGGCGCACAGGCGGCGCGCCTGGCGCGTCAGCGGCGCGATGGCGAGCGCGACTTCGAGCTCCCCGTCCTCGACCAGGGCCAGCGGGCCGCGCTCGGGCCTGGGCGCCGCGTCCCCGGCGATCGCCGCGATCCTCCGCGCGAGCGCCGCCAGCCAGCGATGCTCGAGCTGCGGGGCCTCGCGCTGGAAGACCGCCCGCGCGTCCGCGAGGGCCCGCGCCGCGACCGGGTCGGTGGCCTTGGCCGCAGCGGCGGCGAGCATGCGCTCGGCCTCCTGCCTGAGCTCGGCGAAACGCTCGGCGAACCATCGCGAGCTGCCTTGCAGGGCACGATACAGGCGGAGGCGGCTCGGCGCCTCTGGCGGAGGGGTGGCGGGCGGATCCATGCCGTGGCTTCGCGGGCGGGAGCTGCGGTCCGCGCTCAATCTACCTCGGCCGCTGCGGCCCGATTGCAAACGATCGTGGCAGGCCCGGCTCAGCGCGCGAGCGGCTCTCGGAGCACGATCGCCTCCTCGGGCAGCAGCACCGGGATGCCGTCCTCGATCCGGTAGGCCCGCTGGCCGTCGGCGGTCAGGAGCGCGGCGGCAAGGGTGCTGGCCGGGCCTCCCCCGGTCGCGGGAACCGCGCGGCCCTCGGCCAGCATCCTGTTGAGCGCGGCGAGCTCGCCGGAGCTCGCGAGGCGCAGCGGCTGGCGGGTCGCGGGACAGCGGAGGATCTCGAGGAGGCGCGGGTCCATCGGTGATCGAGGCGAGCCCGAGGAGCCTACAATAGCGGCTTTCCTCCGGGGTCGGCCAGCGATGGTGGAACGGACGGGTCCGAGGGTCGGGGTGGTCATGGGCTCGCGCTCGGACTGGCCGGTGCTGCGCGAGGCGGCGACGGTCCTCGAGACCCTCGGGGTGGCCCACGAGGTGCGGGTGGTCTCGGCTCACCGCACCCCCGACCTGCTCTACGAGTACGCCGCCACCGCCGCCGGCCGCGGCCTGGCCGCGATCATCGCCGGCGCCGGCGGGGCGGCGCACCTCCCCGGGATGCTCGCGGCCAAGACCACGGTGCCGGTGCTCGGGGTGCCGGTGCCGACCGAGGCCCTGCGGGGTCTCGACGCGCTGCTCTCGATCGTGCAGATGCCGGGCGGCGTCCCGGTCGCGACCTTCGCGATCGGGGCCGCCGGGGCGCGCAATGCGGCCCTCTTCGCCGCCGCGATCCTGGCGCGCGAGGACCCCGCGGTCGCGGAGGCGCTCGCGGCCTTCCGCGCGCGCCAGACGGCCGAGGTCCTGGCCCACCCCGACCCGCGCGAGCCATGAGCGACCGTCCCCGGGTGGCGGTCCTCGGCGGCGGCCAGCTCGCGCGCATGCTGGTGCTCGCCGGGGCGCCGCTCGGGCCTGCGCTTCCGCATCGTCGATCCGCAGCCCGATGCCTGCGCCGGCGAGCTGGCCGAGCTGCTGGTGGCCCCCTTCGACGACGGCGCGGCGCTCGCGAGTCGCCTCGGCGACTGCGCCGCGGTCACCTTCGACTTCGAGAACGTGCCGGCGGCGACCGCGGCGCAGGATCGCCGCGGAACTTCCGGTGCGGCCGCCGCCGGCAGGCACTGGCCGCGGCCCAGGACCGGCTCGAGGAGAAGCGGCTGTTCCGCCGCCTCGGCTTCGCCACCGCAGCCTTCGCGCCGGTCGATGGCGAGGAGGATCTCGCGCCGGCGATCGCGGCCGTGGGGCTGCCGGCCGTGCTCAAGACCCGGCGTCTCGGCTACGACGGCAAGGGCCAGGTCCGTGTCGCGCGCCTCGAGGATGCGCCGGCGGCGTGGCGACGGCTGGGTGGGCGTCCCGCGATCCTCGAGGCCTTCGTCCCCTTCGAGCGCGAGCTCTCGGTGCTCGCGGTGCGCGGCGCCGACGGGGAGCTGCGCTGCTACCCGCCGGTGCGGAACTGGCACCGCGAGGGGGTGCTCGCGGCGAGCCTGGCGCCGGCGCCGGTCCCGCCGGCGCTCGCCCGGCGCGCGGTGGAGATGGCGGAGCGGCTCGCCGCCGAGCTGGGCTACGTCGGCGTGCTCGCGCTCGAGCTGTTCGAGCGGGAGGGCGAGCTGCTCGCCAACGAGTTCGCGCCGCGGGTCCACAACTCCGGGCACTGGAGCATCGAGGGCGCGGAGACCAGCCAGTTCGAGAACCATCTCCGGGCGGTGCTCGGGTGGCCGCTCGGCGCGACCGGGGTCCGCGGCGTCGCCCTGATGCTGAACTTCGTCGGCGAGCCTCCCCGCGCGCGAGCCGCTCCTCGCCCTGCCGGGACTGCACTGGCACCAGTACGGCAAGGCGCCGCGTGCCGGCGCGCAAGCTGGGCCACGCGACGCTGGTGGCGGCGGATCGCCGTCCGGATGGCGGCGAGGCTCGAGGTCCTCGCCGCGGCGCTGCCGCTCGCAGGGCCTCGAGCGCGAGATCGCCCTCGCCCTCGCGGGCGCCAGCCGCTAGGCGAAGGCCTCCTCGGGAAAGGCGATGACGTGCGCGAGATCCGGCCGGATGCCGGTGCGCTCGCCCGGCTGTAGCCGGCGGTGGCTTGGAAACAGGGCCGCGATCCGCGCGCCGTCGGGAAGCTCGAGCTCGTAGAGCATCCCGGCCCCGCGGAAGGCGGCGCCGCGCACCGTGGCGAGGAGCGGCGAGGCGGGATCGTGGAGCACGTCGTCGGGGCGGACCAGCAGCCGCACCGCGGTGCCCGGCGCGAGAGGGAGCGACGGGGGGAAGCGGCCGAGCGGACACTCGACCGCCCCGTCGTGCCCGATCCGGCCGGGCAGCCACCGGCCCTCGCCGACGAACTCGGCGACGAAGGGATTGGCCGGGCGGTGGTAGAGCTCGTAAGGGCCGTCCCACTGCTCGAGCCGACCCTCGCGCATCACGCCGAGCCGGTCGGCGAAGGCGAAGCCCTCCTCGCGGTCGTGGGTGACGAGGAGGGCGGTGATGCCGAGCCGCCGGCACGTCGCCGCGAGCTCCTCCCGCAGGCGTCGGCGCAGGGGGGCGTCGAGCGCGGCGAAGGGCTCGTCGAGCAGGAGCAGCGCCGGCCGGCGGGCGAGGGTGCGCGCCACCGCCACCCGCTGCTGCTGCCCTCCGGAGAGCTCGTGCGGGTAGCGCTCGGCGAGATCGCCGAGACCGGTGAGGGCGAGCAGCTCGCGGATCCGCTCCCGGCGCTCGGCGCGCGGGAGGCCGTGCAGGGCGAAGTCGAGATTGCCGGCGACCGTGCGATGCGGGAACAGCGCCAGATCCTGGAACACCAGCCCCACCGGGCGACGCTCCGGCGGCAGGCCCGCCTGGTCCTGACCGCCGATCCGCACCCGGCCCGACGCCGCCGGCTCCAGGCCGGCGATGGCGCGCAGGATGGTGGTCTTGCCGCAGCCGCTGGGGCCGACCAGGCAGCCGAGCTCCCCCTCGCCCAGCTCCAGCGAGACCCCGCGCACCGCCCAGGTGTCGCCGAGGCGGACGGAGAGCTCCTCGAGCGCGAGCAGCAGGGGCCGCACTCAGCGCATCTGCGAGGCCGCGAACTCCCAGTTCACGAGCTGCCAGAAGGCCTCGACGTACTTGGCGCGGAGATTGCGGTAGTCGATGTAGTAGGCGTGCTCCCAGACGTCGCAGGTGAGCAGCGGGCGGTCCTCGCCGGTGAGCGGGGTCGCGGCGTTCGGGGTGCTCAGCACCGCGAGGCCGCCGTCCGGGCGCTCCACCAGCCAGGCCCAGCCGGAGCCGAAGGTGCTCAGCGCGCACTGGGTGAACTGCTCGCGGAAGGCGGCGAAGGAGCCGAAGGAGCGGGCGATCGCGGCCCCCAGCCGGCCCGAGGGCTCGCCGCCGCCCTGCGGCCTGAGGCAGTTCCAGTAGAAGCTGTGGTTCCAGACCTGGGCCGCGTTGTTGAACAGGCCGCCGCTGGCGCTGCGCACGATCTCCTCGAGCGGGCGGTTCTCGAGGGGCGTGCCCGCGATCAGGCGGTTGGTGTTGTCGACGTAGGCCTGGTGGTGCTTGCCGTAGTGGTAGTCGATGGTCTCGGCCGAGATGAGCGGCGCGAGCGCGTCGCGGGGATAGGGCAGGGGCGGAAGGCTGATGGGCATGGGCGCTCAGCTCGCGATGGAGGGGGCGGGAACGAGACCGGGAGTCTACGGAGCGCCGCCGGCCGCGGGCAAGCCGGGCGGAAGCTAGACTAGTGCCGCATCCCGCGCCGAGAACCGAGTTCCCATGGATTCGCTCGAACGCATCCGCCAGATCGTCTCCTCCCACCCGGTGGTCCTGTTCATGAAGGGCACCCCGGAGTTCCCGATGTGCGGCTTCTCCGCCCGCGCCGCCGCCGTGCTCGAGCGGCTCGGCGCCCGCTTCCACGCGGTCAACGTGCTCGAGGACCCGGAGATCCGCGCCAACCTTCCGCGCTTCTCCAGCTGGCCGACCTTTCCCCAGCTCTTCATCAAGGGCGAGCTGATCGGCGGCTGCGACATCACCCTGGAGCTCTACGAGAAGGGCGAGCTCGAGAAGATGCTGCGCGAGGCCGAGGAGAGCGCCTGATGACCGCCGCCGAGCGCTGGCGCGGCCGGGTGGTGCTGGTGAGCGGCGCCACCGGGGCGCTGGGGCGCTCGCTGGCCTCGAGCCTGGCGCGGCTCGGTGCCGAGCCGGTGCTGCTGGCGCGCCGGGCGGCGGCGCTCGCCGCGCTCGCCGGGGAGCTCGAGACCCGCTTCGGCCGCAGTCCCGGACTCTGCCCGCTCGATCTCGAGCGGGCCTCGCCGGGCGACTACGAGGCGCTCGCCGCCAGCCTGGAGCGGGAGTACGGTCGGCTCGACGCGATCCTCCATGCCGCCGCCCACTTCCGGGGGCTCGCGCCGCTCGAGCACACCGAGCCCGTGGAGTGGCTGCGTGGGCTCCATGTCAACCTGAGCGCGCCGCTGTTCCTCACCCTGGCCTGTCTGCCCCTGCTCAGGCGCGGCACGGGCGGCGAGGTCGCCTTCATGCTCGAGGGCTCCGGACTCGCCTCGCGCCCGCTCTACGGCGCCTACGGCATCGCCAAGGGCGCGCTGGAGATGCTGGTCGGGATGCTGGGCAGGGAGCTCGCGAGCGCGGGCATCCGGGTTCGGGGGGTGCGGCTGCCGCCCACCGCGAGCGCGCTGCGGGCGCGGGCGTGGTTCGCCGAGGATCCCGCCACCTTGAGCCCCGCCGAGCGCACCGCGGAGCGGCTGCTCGAGCGTCTGGCCAGCGAGGCCGACGAGCTCCTCGACCTCGAGCCGCAGCCCCTGTCCGCGATCTCCTAGCGCTCCAGGAAGCGCAGCTTGTCGGGCTTGCCCTCCCACTCCTTGGCGTCGGCGGGCGGCTCCTTGCGCTCGGTGATCACCGGCCAGACCTTGGCCAGCTCGCGATTGAGGGCGATGAAGCGCTCCTGCCCTGCGGGCACGTCGTCCTCCGGATAGATCGCCTGCACCGGGCACTCGGGCTCGCACAGCGTGCAGTCGATGCACTCGTCCGGGTCGATGACCAGGAAGTTGGGGCCCTCGTGGAAGCAGTCGACCGGACAGACCTCGACGCAGTCCGTGTACTTGCAGCGGATGCAGTTTTCCGTGACGACGAAGGCCATGGGGGCCGGGGACGCGAGCAGGAGGAGGGGGTGGCGCTCCCTAGGGGACTCGAACCCCTGTTCCCGCCTTGAGAGGGCGATGTCCTGGACCGCTAGACGAAGGGAGCGCGGGCCCAACCGGCGAGCCTGTTAGTATAGGCAAGCGATGGAGACGCAACAATCGCCGCCCGTCGCGGCTCCGGAGACGGGGGCGCCGCGCCCTACCGCGCTGCGCATCATCCCCCGCGCCGAGCACGGCATCAGCCGCCGACAGATCGCCCCGGCCGCGCTCAAGGTGCTCTACCGGCTCGCCGAGGCCGGCCACCAGGCCTTCCTGGTCGGCGGCGCGGTGCGCGATCTGCTGCTCGGAGGCTCGCCCAAGGACTTCGACGTCGCCACCGACGCCACGCCGGAGCAGGTGCAGGCGCTGTTCCGCAACTGCCGTCTCATCGGACGCCGCTTCCGCCTCGCCCACGTGCTGTTCGGCGCCGAGATCATCGAGGTCGCCACCTTCCGCGCGATCCACGCCGATCCCGACGACGACCGCGAGGTGATCGACGGGCGGGTGGTCCGCGACAACGTCTGGGGCACGCAGGAGGAGGACGCGCTGCGGCGGGACTTCACGGTCAACGCGCTCTACTACGGGATCGCCGACTTCGCGCTGCGCGACTACGTCGGCGGCTTCGAGGATCTCGGCGCCCGCCGGCTGCGGCTGATCGGCGATCCGGAGACCCGCTACCGCGAGGACCCGGTGCGGATGCTGCGCGCCGTGCGGCTCGCGGCCAAGCTCGGCTTCACCATCGATCCGGCCACGGAGCGACCGATCGCGTCCATGCGCTGGCTGCTGCGGGAGGTGCCGCCGGCGCGGCTGTTCGACGAGTGCCTCAAGCTGTTCCTCGGCGGACATGCCGTCCCCGGCTTCCTCGCCCTCGAGCGCCATCGCCTGCTCGAGGTGCTGTTTCCGGCGACGGCGGCCGGCCCTCGAGGGTCCCGGAGGGCGAGCCGGAGCGCGCCCTGATCCTGCGCGCGCTCCACAACACCGATGCCCGGGTCCGGGAGGACAAGCCGGTCACGCCCTCGTTCCTGTTCGCGGCGCTGCTGTGGCCGGCCTACCGGCGCCGTCACCGCGACCTGCTCGGGCAGGGCCTCGATCCCCAGCGCGCCCACCAGGAGGCGGCCGCGGCGGTGGTCGCCGAACACGTGCGCATCGTCGCCCTGCCGCGGCGCTTCGCCGGCCCGATGACCGAGATCTGGGCGATGCAGGGGCGTTTTCCGCTCCGGCAGCGGCGCCGCGTGGTCGCCCTGCTGCAGCATCCGCGCTTCCGGGCTGCCTTCGACTTCCTCGCCCTGCGACGGGAGGAGTCGGCCGAGCTCGCCGAGCTGGTGCGCTGGTGGGAGGCCGCCCAGCAGGCCGGCGACCGGGAGCTGGCCGATCTGCTCGCGGCGGTCGGGCGCGGGGCCGCGACCGAGCCGCGCCGCGCGCGCCGTCGGCGCCGGCGACGGCGTGGCCGGCGCGAGGCGGCGTCGCAGGCGGAAGACGCGGGAGGATGAGCGCGCCGGAAACCGCCGTGATCGCGCTCGGTGCCAACCTTGGCGAGGCCGCGGTCACGGTGGAGCGGGCGCTGAGGGCCTTGGCGGCGCTTCCCGACGCCCGCCTGAGCGCCCGCTCCCCGCTCTTTCGGACGCCGCCGTGGGGGCCGGTGCCGCAGCCGAGCTTCGTGAACGCGGTGGCGATGCTCGAGACCGCGCTCCCGCCGCGGGCGCTGTGGGCGGCGCTGCTCGCGATCGAGCAGGCCTTCGGACGCACGCGCGATGGACCGCGCTACGGGCCGCGGCGGCTCGATCTCGATCTCGTGCTCTACGGCACGCGCCGGATCGCCGAACCCGATCTCACGGTGCCCCATCCGCGGCTTCGCGAACGGGGCTTCGTGCTCCTGCCGCTCGCCGAGATCGCCCCTCAGTCTGCCGGTCCCGGGAGAGGGAACGGTGGCGCAGCCTGCTCGCCGCGCTGCCCGAGGCACGAGCGTCGGGCCGAGCGCCTCCCCTCGCCGCTCGATCCTCTGAGACAATCGCGCGCTCCGAGGCCCGAGCGATGGCTGCCGAGCATTCCCGAGCCGAGCCGCTGGCGATCCCGGAGCTTCGCCGCGATGAAGCGCCGCGGCGAGCGCATCGCCGCGCTCACGGCCTATGACGCCAGCCTGGCCGCGCTCGCCGACCGCGCCGGCGTCGACCTGGTGCTGGTGGGGGACTCGCTCGGGATGGTGATCCAGGGCCACGCCAGCACCCTGCCGGTGAAGCTCGAGCACGTCGCCTACCACACCGTGGCGGTGCGGCGCGGGCTGCGGCGCGCCCTGCTCGTCGCCGACCTGCCCTTCCTGAGCTACCCCGATCTCCCCTCGGCGCTGGCGGCGGCGCGGCTGCTGATCGGCGAGGCGGGGGCGGCGATGCTCAAGCTCGAGGGCGGCGGCCACGTGGCCGAGGTGGTCGCGGGTCTGGTGGCGCGCGAGGTCCCGGTCTGCGCCCATCTCGGGCTGACGCCGCAGTCGGTGCTGCGTCTCGGCGGCTACCGGATGCAGGGCCGCGAGCCGGAGGAGCAGGAGCGGCTGTGCGCCGAGGCACGGCGCCTCGTGGCGGCGGGCGCCAGCCTGCTGGTGCTCGAGTGCGTGCCGTCCGCCCTCGCGGGGCGGCTCCGCGCCGAGCTGCCGGTGCCGGTCATCGGCATCGGCGCGGGTCCCGACTGCGACGGCCAGATCCTGGTCATTCACGACCTGCTCGGGCTGACGCCGGGACGGCGGCCGCGCTTCTGCCGCGACTTCCTCGCCGGCCGCGGCTCCGTCGCCGAGGCCCTGGCGGCCTACGTGGCGGCGGTGAAGGACGGGAGCTTCCCGGGGCCGGAGGAGACCCTGGCGTGAGCCCGGGGATCGCGCGCGATCGCGCCGAACTCGCCCGCGCCCTCGCCGAGCTGCGGGCTGGCGGCGGGCGCGTGGCGCTCGTGCCGACCATGGGCGCGCTCCACGCCGGACATCTCGCGCTGGTGGCGCGCGCCGGGGAGCTCGCCGAGCGGGTGGTGGTGAGCATTTTCGTCAATCCCACGCAGTTCGCCCCGGGCGAGGACTTCGAGCGCTACCCGCGCACGCCGGAGGCCGATCTCAGGGCCCTCGGCGGGACCGCCTGCCACCTCGTGTTCATGCCCGCGTCGGAGGCGATCTATCCCTTCGGCACCGCGGCCGCGGTCCGCGTCCACGTGCCGGGGCTGAGCGGCATCCTCTGCGGCGCGAGCCGACCCGGCCACTTCGACGGGGTGGCGAGCGTGGTGCTGCGCCTTTTCCACCTGGTGCGACCGGAGATCGCCGTGTTCGGGGAGAAGGACTACCAGCAGCTGCTCCTGGTCCGGCGCCTGGTCGCCGACCTCGGGCTCGGGATCGAGATCGTCGGCGCCCCCACCGTGCGCGAGGCCGACGGGCTGGCGATGAGCTCGCGCAATGCCTACCTCGCGCCCGACGAGCGTCGGCGGGCGGCCGCCATTCCGGAGGTGCTGCGGTGGATGGCCGAGGCCTGGCTCGCCGGCGGCGAGCGGGGGGCGATCGAGGCGGAGGGGCGGGCACGGCTCGAGGCTGCCGGTCTCGCCCCCGAGTACGCCGTGTTGCGCCGCGCCGGGGATCTCGGCGAGCCCGCCCCCGGCGAGCGCCCGGCCCGCGCCCTGATCGCGGCCCGTGTGGGCAGGACGCGACTGATCGACAACTGGCCGATCCCCTGAGTAGGGGCGCCGGAGCTCGGCCTGTTGCGCTGACGCAACGAGGTGTTGCGAAAGCGATTCGGATCGTGGGACGATGATTCTGCCGTCGAGGTGAGCACTCCTTAACGGCAGCAGGGCGCATTGTTGAGGTCATCGTCACTCCTCCAAGCCCTTGCCGCAGAGCGGCAAGGGCTTTTTGTCGCCCGGGGCTCTGTTGCATTGCACAATGCCCCCGGCGCGCTCGGCTATACTGCCGCCCTCGCTCCGACGCCAGCTGGGTGGTGACGATGCAGCTCACGATGCTCAAGGCGAAGATCCACCGCGCCACGGTGACCCGCGCCGAGCTCGACTACGAGGGCTCGCTCGCGATCGACGGCCGGCTGCTCGACGCCGCCGGGATCCACGAGTACGAGCAGATCCACGTCTACAACGTGGCCAACGGCGAGCGCTTCGTCACCTACGCGATCCGCGCCGCCGAGGGCTCGGGCGAGATCTCGGTGAACGGCGCCGCGGCGCACCGCGCGCGGCCGGGCGATCTCGTCATCATCTGCGCCTATGCGGCGGTGCCTGCGGCCGAGGCGGCGAGCCACGAGCCGCGGCTGGTGTACGTCGACGATCGCAACCGCCTGACCCACCTCAACCGCCGGATCCCGCTGCAGGCGGCCTGAGGCGGCGATGGCGCCGGCCCCGCTCGCCGCCCACGCGCGGCGCCTGCGCCGGATCCCGCTCGCGCGTCTCGCCGGCGACGAGGACCGCAACCGCGCGCTCCGCGTTCGCGCCTGCGGCCTGGAGCTCGATCTTCGGCGCGAATGTCTGGACCGGCGGGCGCTGGTGGCGCTGCTCTCGCTCGCCCGCGAGCGCGGGCTGTCGCGCGGCGTCGAGGCGCTGTTCGCGGGCGAGGCGCTCAACGTCTCCGAGGGCCTGCCGGCGCTCCATCCGGCGCTGCGCGGCGAGGGCCCGCCTGAGGCGGCGAGGGCGGCCGCGGAAGAGCTCCGGCGGATGGAGGCGCTGGTCGAGGCGCTGCGCGAGCGGCCACGGGAGACGCTCGGCCTCGAGGAGGTCGGCCATCTCGTCCACGTCGGGATCGGCGGTTCGCTGAACGGCGTCCGGCTGATCCACGAGGCGCTCGCGCCGGCCCGGGACGCGCCGCTCCGGCTTCACTTCCTCGCGAGCCCCGACGGCCACGCCCTCGCCCGCGTCCTCGCGGCGCTCGATCCGGCGCGCACCGCGGTGGTGATCGCCTCGAAGAGCTTCGCCACCGAGGAGACGCTCGCGCTCGCCCGCGCGCTGCTCGCGGCGCTCGGCGCTCGCCGCGGGGCCTCGGAGAAGGCGACGCTCGCGGCCGCCATCGCCGTCACCAGCCATCCCGAGCGCGCCGTGGCCTTCGGCATCGCCCCGGAGCGGATCCTTCGTCTTCCGCCGGCGGTCGGCGGTCGCTACTCCGCCTGCTCGGCGACGAGCTTCGCCGCCGTGGCGACGATCGGCATCGCGCCCTTCCGCGAGCTGCTCGCCGGGGCGGCGGCGATGGACCGGCATTTCCGGGAGGCGCCGCCCGAGGGCAACCTGCCGCTGCTCGCCGCGCTGGCCGACTTCTGGCAGCGGGTGGCGCTTCGCGCTCCCGCCTTCTGTCTGCTGCCCTACGGCGAGCGGCTTTCGCCCGTGCTGCCGTGGTACCGGCAGCTCCTGATGGAGAGCCTCGGCAAGGGGGTGGACCGCGAGGGGCGGGCGCTCGCCGGCCCCGCCGGGCCCCCGCTGCTCGGCGACGGCGGCTCCGAGGCCGAGCACTCGCTGCTGCAGTGGCTGGCCCAGGCGCCGGAGCGCGTGCCGGTGGACTTCGTCGCCGCCCTGCCCGCCGCCGGGGAGGGGCCCGCCGAGCTCGAGCGGCTGCGCCTCGATCACCTGCTCGCGCAGGCCGCCGCGCTCGCCGCGCCGCCCGCCGAGCTCGCCGCCAGTCCCTGCGCGCACCGCCGCCTCACGGGAAACCGCCCGAGCCGGACGATCCTGCTCGAGCGGCTCGCGCCCGCACCCCTGGGGGCGCTGATCGCCCTCCTCGAGCACCGGGTCTTCGCCCTGGGCTGGCTGCTCGGAGTCAATCCCTTCGACCAGTGGGGGGTGGAGGCCGGCAAGCGGCTGGCGCGCGCGATCGCGCTCAGCCGGTGCGGGGGGCCGGTGCCGGCGGATCCCCTGCTCGCGGAGCGGCTCCGCGAGCCTTGCGGCTGAGCTCGGCGAGCGCCCAGGCGACGTGCTCGCGCACCAGCGGCGAGGGGTGGCTGCGGCGCGCGGCGAGCGCCGCCATCGCCTCCGCGCTCGGCGGGCCGTTGCCGAGCGCGACCGCGAGGTTGCGGAGGAAGCCCTCGTAGCCGGCGCGGCGCAGGGGGGAGCCCTCGCTGCGGCGCAGGAACTCCTCCTCGCTCCAGGCGAAGAGCTCGATCAGGCGGGCGCCGTCGAGTCCGGGGCGGGGCGCGAAGTCGGGCAGCGTCACCCGGCGCGCGAAGCGGTTCCACGGGCAGACCACCTGGCAGTCGTCGCAGCCGAAGACGCGATTGCCGATCCTCGGACGCAGGGGTTCGGGAATCGGGCCGCGGTGCTCGATGGTGAGGTAGCTGATGCACAGCCGCGCGTCGAGCTGGTACGGGGCGACGATCGCCCCGGTGGGGCAGGCGGCGAGGCAGCGGGTGCAGGAGCCGCAGCGGTCGGGGACCGGCGGGCGGTCGGGGGCGAGGGGGAGGTCCGTGTAGAGCTCGCCGAGGAAGCACCACGAGCCGCCGCGGGGGTGGATCAGGTTGGTGTGCTTGCCGATCCAGCCGAGGCCGGCCTCGCGGGCGAGCGCCTTCTCCAGTACCGGCGCCGAGTCGACGAAGACGCGGTAGCCGAAGGGGCCGTATTCCGCGGCGATCGCCCGCGCCAGGGCGCGCAGGCGGCCGCGCAGCACCTTGTGGTAGTCGCGGCCGAGCGCGTAGCGCGAGATCGCCGCCCGCTCGGGGTCGGCGAGCAGCTCCTCCATCGGCCGGGCGGCGGCGTGGAGATAGTCGAGACGCACCGAGATCACCGACAGCGTGCCGGGCACCAGGGCCTCGGGATCGACGCGCTTCTCGCCATGGCGGGCCATGTAGGCCATCTCCCCGTGCCGGCCGAGGGCGAGCCAGCGCGCGAGATGCGCGCGGTCGGCGGGCGGCACCCGGCGCGCGAAGCCAAGGTCGGTGAAGCCGAGGCCGGCCGCGAGCTCGCGGATGCGGCGGGCGAGGACCTCGGGCGGAGGGAGGGCCGGCATCGGCGTATAGAATGCCGCGCGTGCGGCGTCCGCTCGGGCCACTCCACGCGGTCGCGGCGGTGCGCGAGCTCGACCGCCGCGCGATCGCCGCCGGCATCCCGGCGCGCGAGCTGATGCGCCGCGCCGGGCGCGCCGCCTGCGCCGCCCTGCTCGAACGCTTCCCCGCGGCCGCGCCGGTGCTCGTCCTCGCCGGCCCGGGAAACAACGGCGGCGACGGCTACGACCTCGCCCGCGAGCTGCTCGCGCGCGGCCGGGAGGCGCGGGTGCTGGCCCCGCTCGGCCCTCCGCGCAGCGCCGAGGCCGGAGCCGCGCGTGCCGAGTACCTCGCCGCGGGCGGAGAGCTGCTCGAGGCCGCGGCGGCCGACGAGCTGCCGCCGGCCGCGCTCTATGCCGACGCGCTCTTCGGCGTGGGCTTCGATCGCCCGCCCGAGGGTGCGGCGGCCGCCTGGCTGCAGCGTCTGGCGAGGGCGCCGGCGCCGGTGGTGGCCCTCGACGTGCCGAGCGGGGTGGACGCGGAGCGCGGGACGGTGCCGGGGCCGGCGGCGCGCGCCGCGCTCACCGTGTGCTTCATCGCCGCCAAGCGCGGGCTGTTCACCGGCGCGGCCCTCGACCACGCGGGCGAGGTGTGGGTGGACGACCTCGGGCTGCCGGAGGCGCTGCTCGCCTCGGTCGCGCCTGCCGCCGAGCTGCTGGGCCGCGCGGCGCTGGCGGCGGCCCTGCCGCGGCGGCCGAGGGACTGCCACAAGGGTGACTTCGGCCACGTGCTGGTGATCGCGGGGGCCCGCGGCTTCGGCGGGGCGGCCCGTCTGGCGGGCGAGGGCGCCCTGCGCGCGGGCGCGGGCTGGGTCAGCGTGGCCACCGCCGCCGAGCACGTGCCGGCGCTGCTCGCCGGACGGCCGGAGCTCATGGCGCGCAGCTTCGAGGCGCTGGACGAGCTCTGGCCGAAGGCCACCGTGGTCGCCGTCGGCCCGGGGCTCGGCCTCGGCGGCGAGGCGCAGGCGCTGCTCGAGCGCGCGCTCGCCTTCCGGGGCCCGCGGGTGCTCGATGCCGATGCGCTCAATCTCCTCGCCGGGCGGCCGCGGCCGCTGGGGGCGGCGACCGTGATCACCCCCCATCCGGGCGAGGCCGGGCGGCTGCTCGGCATCCCCGCCCGCGCCGTGCAGGCCGACCGCTTCGCGGCCGCGCGCGCCCTCGCCGAGCGCCTCGGCTGCACCGTGGTGCTCAAGGGCGCCGGGACCCTGGTGGACGACGGCGCCTCCTGCGCGGTGATCGGCCACGGCCACCCGGCGATGGCGGGCCCGGGCATGGGCGACGTGCTCGCCGGGGTGATCGCCGGCCTGCTCGCGCAGGGGCTCGCCCCGGCGACCGCCGCGCGCGTCGGCGCGCTCGCCCACGCCCTCGCCGGGGAGCGCCGCGCCCCCGGTCCGGGGGGGCGGGGCCTGCTCGCCGCCGAGCTCCTCGGGGAGCTCCCGGCGCTGCTCTCGCCATGATCCGCTACCTGACGCTGCCCGAGGAGGCGAGCACCCTCGCCCTCGGCCGCCGGCTCGCCGAGCTCGTCGATCCCCCCTTCCTGCTGTTCCTGCGCGGCGAGCTCGGGGCCGGCAAGACCACGCTCGCGCGCGGCATGCTGCGCGGGCTCGGCCACCGCGGGCCGGTGCGCAGTCCGAGCTTCACCCTGCTCGAGAGCTACGATCTCCCCGATCGCACCGTCCACCACCTCGACTTCTACCGCGTGGCGGAGCCCGAGGAGCTCGAGGCCATCGGGGTGCGCGAGCTGCTCGATCCGAGCGCGATCGTGGTCATCGAGTGGCCGGAGCGGGGCGGGGCGCGACTGCCAGTCCCCGACCTCGACCTCCGCCTCGCGATCGGCCGCGGCGGGCTGCGGCGGGCGCGCCTGCTCGCTGGCAGTGCCCGCGGCCGGGCCGTGCTCGAGCACCTCCGCCGCCGCGCGGGGCGGGCGCCCTGAGGGCCCGCGAAGGATCGCGAGAGCCTTTCTCAGAAACCGTTGCCAAACTGAGGAAAAGGCAAGAGAATCAGCCGCGGGAGCTTTCCTTGGGCGGGCACCCGTGCGCCTGCCGTCTGCTGCTGACCGCGCTGCTCGCGCTCCTCGCCCGGCCCGGAGCCGGCCGGCGAGGTCAGCGGCGTGCGCGTCTGGGCCGGACCGGACTACACGCGGGTGGTGCTCGACCTCTCCGGACCGCTCGAGCACCGTGTCTTCGCGCTGAGCGGACCGGAGCGCGTGGTCATCGACCTTCCCTGCGACCCGGCTGCGCGCGGACCTGGGCTGCGGTGGTCGGTGCGCGGGCGGCTGCGCGGCCTGCGCAGCGGCGTCCACGATGGGCGTGACCTCAGGCTCGTGCTCGACCTGCACGAGGCGAGCCGGGTGAAGAGCTTCGTCCTCGACCCGGCCGAGGGCACCGGCCATCGCCTGGTCGTGGACCTCTATCCGCGCACCGCCGCGCCGCGGCGGGCGGAGGCGCCCGCCGCCGGAGCCCGACCGGGACGTGGTGATCGCGATCGATGCCGGCCATGGCGGCGAGGATCCCGGCGCGATCGGGCCGGGCGGCACCCGGGAGAAGGACATCACCCTGGCGGTGGCCCGCGCGCTTGCCCGTCGCGTCGACGCCGAGCCCGGAATGCGCGCGGTGCTGATCCGCGACGGCGACTACTACATCCCCCTGCGCGAGCGCTACATGCGCGCGCGGGAGGCGCGCGCCGACCTCTTCCTCTCGATCCACGCCGACGCCTTCCACGACGCGCGGGCGCGCGGCAGCTCGGTCTACGTGCTCTCGCCGCGCGGGGCGAGCAGCGAGGCCGCGCGCTGGCTCGCCGAGCGCGAGAACCGCTCCGACCTGATCGGCGGCGTCTCCCTCGCCGACAAGGACGAGATGCTGGCCGCGGTGCTGCTCGACCTGTCGCAGGGAGCGACGCTCGAGGCCAGCCACCGCGCGGCCTCGCACCTGCTCCGCGCGCTCGGCCGGGTGGGGCGGGTCCACAAGCGTCACGTCGAGCGCGCCGCCTTCATGGTGCTGCGCTCCCCCGACGTGCCCTCGGTGCTGGTCGAGACCGCCTTCATCAGCAATCCGGCGGAGGAGCGGCGCCTCGGCGAGCGCCAGCACCAGGAGCGGCTCGCCGAGGCGATGCTCGAGGGCATCCGCAGCCACTTCGCGGAGCTGCCGCCGCCGGGAACCCTGCTCGCCCGGCGGCAGGAGGAGCCGCCGCGCCGCCACGTCGTCCAGCGCGGCGAGACCCTGAGCGGCATCGCGCGCCAGCACCGGGTGAGCGTGGCGGCGCTGCGCGCGGCGAACGGCCTCAGCTCGGACCGGGTGCGGGCCGGGGCGGTGCTGGCGATTCCGCGGAGCGGCAGCGGCTGAGGGGAGGCTCGGCCTCGGGGCTCGGCTGCTAAGATGCGGCCGATGAACGCGGTTCCGCGGATCCGGCCGCTGCCGCCGCTGCTGATCGACCAGATCGCCGCCGGCGAGGTGGTGGAGCGTCCGGCCTCGGCGGTGAAGGAGCTGGTCGAGAACGGCCTCGACGCGGGCGCCTCGCGCATCGTGGTCGAGCTCGAGGAGGGCGGGGCGCGGCGGATCCGCGTGCAGGACGACGGCTGGGGCATCGAGCCCGAGGACCTGCCGCTGGCGCTGGCCCGACACGCGACGAGCAAGATCGGCGCGCTCGAGGATCTCGAGCGGGTCGCGACGCTCGGCTTCCGCGGCGAGGCGCTGGCGGCGCTGGCGGCGGTGGCGCGGCTGCGGATCGTCAGCCGCCCCGCCGGCCGCGCCCACGCCTGCGCGATTGAGGCCGCCGAGGGGCGGATCGGCCCGGTGGAGCCCGCCCCCGGTCCGCCCGGGACCACGGTCGAGGTCCGGGACCTCTTCTTCTCGGTGCCGGCGCGGCGGCGCTTCCTGCGCAGCGCCCGCGCCGAGACCGCGCTCGTGCGGCAGTGGCTGGAGGCTCTCGCCCTCGCCCATCCCGAGGTCGAGTTCCGGCTGCTCTGCGACGGTCGCGAGCGCCTTCGCCTCGCTCCCGGCGATGCGCGGCAGCGGGCCCTGGCGGTGCTGGGCGAGGAGCTCGGCGGTCGGCTGATTCCGCTCGAGCGCGAGTTCGCCGGCGTGCGGCTGAGGGGCTTCGTCGCCCCGCCGGCGGCCTGCGGCAGCCGTTCCGACCAGCAGTTCTTCCTCGTCAACCGCCGGCCGGTGCGCGACCGTCGCCTCGCCCACGCGGTGCGCAGCGCCTACCGCGACGTCCTGCACCACGAGCGCCAGCCGGTGCACGTGCTCGAGCTGCAGCTCGCTCCCGAGCGGGTGGACGTCAACGTCCACCCGGCCAAGCTCGAGGTTCGCTTCCGCGACGGCGCGCTGATCCACGACCTGCTGCGGGACACCCTCGAGCAGGCCCTCGCCACGGCGCGGGGCGGGCACCCGGCGACCGCAGCCGCGGCGTTCCCGGCGTGGCGTCCGGGGGGCTGCACGCCGCGCCTGACGTCGCCCCCGCGTTTCGGGTCGCCGAGGCCCATGCCGCGCTCTATGGAGCCGCCTCGTCGCCGACACCTGGGGCGCAGGCGCCGGCCGCGCGGCGCAGCCCGCCCTCCTGCGCGGCGTACGCCGCTCGGCCGCCCGCTCGCGCTGCTGCGCCACACCTGGGTGCTGGCCGAGAGCGCGCGAGGGCCTGGTGATCGTCGATGCCCATGCCGCCCACGAGCGGCTGCTCTACGAGCGGCTCAAGGTCCGAGCTCGCCTCCGGGCGGATCGCCTCGCAGCCGCTGCTGCTCCCGCCCGAGCTCGCGGTGAACGAGTGCGGAGGCGGAGGCGGCGGAGCGGCACCGCGACGCGCTGCTCGCGCTCGGCTTCGAGCTCGAGCCGCTCGCCGCCGGCAGGGCTCCGGCTCCGCGCGGCGCCGGCGCTGCTTCCCGCCGAGGCGATGGAGCCGGCGGTGCAGGCAGGCCCTCGCCGCCCTCGTGGAGCTCGGCACCGGCGCGGATCTCGGCGGGGCGCTCGAGCGCACGCTGGCCGACCTCGCCTGCCGCGCGGCCTGGCGTTCCGGCCGCCCGCTCCCGGAGGGCGGAATGGAGGCGCTTGCTCCGGGCGATGGAGCTGACCCCGCGCTCGGCGCAGTGCAATCACGGTCGCCCGACCTGGGCCAGACTGGCCTGGGAGGACCTCGACCGCCTGTTCCTGAGAGGCCGCTGAAGACCGACAGCGATGAGGCCCACCCTTCTCAGCCTGACGCTGGCGCTGCTCGCGCCGGACGGCACCCTGGCCTGCGCGCCCGCCTGCGGGCGAGCGGGGACGGGTCCGTCGGCGAGACGCACCCCTCCGCTGCGTGCGCCCGCCCCAGTACCAGCTCGAGGAGGAACTGCGGGAATGGCGCGAAGAGCGCCTCGAGCGGCTCACCGCGCCCCACGGCTGGCTGAGCCTGGTCGGCCTGCACTGGCTCGAGGGTGCGGGGCCGTGGCGGCTCGGGCGGGAGTCCGGCGACCTCGTGCTCGGGGTCGGGCCGGAGGCGCTCGGGATCCTGTGGTCCGAGACCGAGCCGGACGGCAGCCGCGCCTTCCACCTCGTCACCGGCGAGGGCCGGATCCGGCTCGCGACCGACGCGCGCGGCGAGCCCGCCGGCCACGCCGAGCTCGAGGGCGGGCTCAGGCTCGCGGTGATCCGGCGCGGGGAGCGCCACGCGCTCCGCGTCTGGGATCCGGAGGCGCCGACGCGCCGGCATTTCGCCGGCCTCGAGCATTACCCACCGAGCCTGCGCTGGTGGCTCGTGCGCGCGCGCTTCGAGCCGCACGATCCGGTGCGCGAGCTCGAGGTGCCGGACGTGACCGGCGGCCTACAGCGGCTGCGCAACCCCGGCAGGCTCCGCTTCGAGATCGACGGTCGCGGCTTCACCCTCGAGGCCTTCCAGGAGGCGCCCGGCGAACGGCTGTTCCTGGTCTTCGCCGATCGCACCAACGGCCGCGAGACCTACGGCGGCGGGCGCTTCCTCTACGCCGATCCCCCCGATGCCGAGGGCACGGTGCGGCTCGACTTCAACCGGGCCTTCAACCCGCCCTGTGCCTTCACCGCCTTCGCCACCTGTCCCCTGCCGCCGCCGGAGAATCGGCTCGACCTCGCGATCGAGGCCGGGGAGAAGCGCTACCGCCCAGGCGAGGAGGCCCTCAGCGGCCCGTGAAGACGGGCCTTCGCTTCTCGAGGAAGGCGCGGGTGCCCTCGCGCATGTCCTCGCTCGCGGCGACGGCGGCGAAGGCCTGGGCCTCCCAGTCGAGGCCGAGGTCGAGCGGGGCGTCGGCGGCCAGCGCCACCGCATCGAGGATCGCCGCCAGCGCCAGCGGGGCCGCCTCGGCGAGCCTCGCCGCCAGCGCCGCCACCTCCGCGTCGAGGCGCTCGTCCTCGACCACCCGATGCACGAGGCCGAGTGCCAGCGCCCGCTCGGCATCGATCGGCTCGCCGGTGAGCAGCAGCTCCAGCGCCGCGGCGCGGCCGACGAGCCGGGGCAGGCGCTGGGTGCCGCCGAAGCCCGGCAGCAGGCCGAGCTTGATCTCGGGCTGGCCCAGACGGGCGCGACGGCCGGCGACGCGCAGGTGGCAGGCCATCGCGAGCTCGAGACCGCCGCCGAGGGCGAAGCCCTGGATCCGCGCGATCACCGGCTTGCCGAGGGTCTCGACGGCGCGCATCATGCGCTGCCCGGCGCGGGCCATCGCCAGCGCCTCGGCCGGCGTGGCGCGCGCGAGCTCCTCGATGTCGGCGCCGGCGACGAAGGCCCGCTCGCCGGCCCCGGCGAGCACCACCACCCGGACCGCGGGCTCGGCCTTCGCCTGGGCGAAGGCCAGCTCGAGCTCGCCGATCGTGGCGCGGTCCAGGGCGTTGAGCTTGGCGGGGCGGTCGATGAGGATGCGGCGCACGGCGCCGTCGTCGGAGACGCTGAGGTTGCGGAAGGCCATCGCGGAGCCTCGCGGCGGGCGTGAGGGGCGCCATTCTAAGACCGCCGGCCGCGCGAGGCCCGGCACCCGGCGGCCGCGCGCGAGCCAGTGTCGGTTCAGCGCGGCGGCGGCTAGAATGCGCCGCCCACGGCCCGTCGCGGCCGCCTCGTCCCCGATTCCCGGAGAGCTCGCATGATTCGGCTTCTGTCCTCGCTCGCGATCACGCTTCTGCTGCCCGTCGTCGGCGCGGCGCAGCAGCGCATCCAGGGTGAGCGGGCGGAGCTGAGCTACGCGATCGGCTACGAGATCGGGCGCGACCTCGCCGAGCGCAAGATGGACGTCGACATCGCGCTCCTCACCCGCGCCATCCAGGATGGCCATGCCAAGCGGGAGCCGGCGGTGGCCGAGAGCGTGATGCGTGAGCGCATCGGCAAGATGCAGGAGAAGATGCGCGAGGAGGCGCGCGAGAAGTTCCGCCAGCTCGCCGAGGAGAACAAGCGCAAGAGCGAGCAGTTCCTGGCCGAGAACCGGCGCAAGAAGGGCATCGTCGTGCTGCCGTCGGGCGTGCAGTACCGGGTGATCGAGGAAGGCGACGGCCCGCGGCCCTCGCTCACCAGCCAGGTGACGGTGCACTACCGCGGCTCGCTGATGAGCGGCCTCGAGTTCGATTCCTCCTTCGCCCGCGGCGTGCCCGCGACCTTCCAGGTCGACCAGGTGCTGCCCGGCTGGCAGGAGGTGCTGCCTCTGATGCGGGTCGGCGACTACTGGCAGGTCTTCCTGCCGCCGGAGCTGGCCTACGGCGAGCGCGGCAACCCGCCGATCGGGCCCAACGAGGCGCTGATCTTCGACATCCGCCTACTCGAGGTGAAGTGAGCGCGGTTCCCCTCTCGCCCTGCGTCGGCATCTGTCGCCTGCGGCCCGACGGGCTGTGCGCGGGGTGCCTGCGCAGCCTCGAGGAGATCGCCGCGTGGGCATCGCTGCCGGATGCGGAACGGCGCCGGATCATGGAGGAGGTGCTGCCGGCTCGCGAAGGCGCCTGCGGCCGGGCGTGAGGCTGCGCGAGCGCCTGGGCGGGGTCCTGCGGCCGCTCGGGGCCGGCTTCGACCGGCCGTGGAACCTCGATGAGCTCCGGGATCTCCTGCCCGAGGTCGAGGCCCTGCGGCCGGCCGCGGTGCTGGTGCCGCTGCTCCCGACCGCGGAGGAGGCCGAGCTGCTGCTCATCCGCCGCACCGACACCCTGCCCACCCATCCGGGCCAGTTCGCTCTGCCGGGCGGGAGCATCGAGCCGGGCGATGCCGGTCCGGAGGCCGCGGCGCTGCGCGAGGCCGCCGAGGAGCTCGGCTGCGCGCCCGGCGACTTCGAGCCGCTCGGCCTGCTCTCGAGCCTGGTCACGGTGAGCGCCTATCGCATCCTGCCGGTGGTGGCCATCGCCAACGGCCCGCTCTCCCTGCGGCCCGATCCGAAGGAGGTCGCCGAGGTCTTCCGGGTGCCGCTGGAGTTCTTCCTCGACCCGGGGCGGCTCTCGGTCGAGCGGCTGAGCCATCGCGGGCGCGAGCGGCGGGTCCTGGCCTATCACTGGGCGGGCCGCCGCATCTGGGGCGCGACCGCGGCGATCCTCGTCGATCTCGCGCGCCGCCTGGCGCCGATGCGGGACTGGCCATGCTGATCGGCGCCGAGGAGCTCGCCGCCAGGCTCGAGGAGCCCGGCCTGGTGGTGGTGGACTGCCGCCACGTCCTCGCCGATCCCGGTGCCGGCGAGCGCGCCTGGCGCGAGGCGCGGATCCCAGGGGCGCGCTTCGCCCACCTCGATCGCGATCTCTCCGATCTCTCCCGTCAGGGCCACGGCCGCCATCCGCTGCCGGCGGCGGAGCGCCTCGCGGCCTTCCTCGCGGGGCTCGGCATCGGCAAGGAGACCGAAGTCGTGACCTACGACGCCGATGCCGGAGCCTGGGCCGGACGGCTGTGGTGGATGCTCCGCGCCCTCGGCCTGCCCGCGCCGCGGATGCTCGACGGGGGTCTCGCCGCCTGGCTCGCCGCCGGGCTGCCGCTGGAGCGGGGGCCGCCGCGGCCGCCGCGGCCGGTGCCGACCTGGAGGGCGTCCTATGCCGCCGGCGCGGCCATCGCCGCCGAGGAGCTCGCGGCCGGCCTGGAGCGGGGCCGGCTGCTGCTGATCGACGCCCGCGCGCCCGAGCGCTTCCGCGGCGAGCGCGAGCCCGTCGATCCGGTCGCGGGCCATGTCCCGGGCGCGCGGAACCGCCCCTACGCCGAGAACCTCGAGGGCGGGCGCTTCAAGGAGCCCGCCCGGCTGCGCGCCGAGTTCCTCGCGCTCATCGGGGAGCGCGATCCGGCGACGGTCGTGCACATGTGCGGCTCGGGGGTGACCGCCTGCCACAACCTGTTCGCGATGGAGCTCGCGGGGCTTTCGGGCTCCCGCCTCTACGCCGATTCCTGGAGCGGCTGGATCAGCGACCCCTCGCGGCCGGTGGCGCGCGGGCCGGAATGAGGCGACGGTCTGAGCGGCGGCCTTGCTGCGAAGCGGCGGCGCCGCCTTCGCTCCGCGCCCTCGCGCTTGGGCCCATCCGCGGGTGCGGAGGCCGGACGCGAGCCTCCGACCCGGCGGGGGCAGCTCGGTCCGAGGCGCCGGGCGCCTCAGCGCTGCCGCAGCCTCGCGACCAGGGCACGAAGCGCCGCCTGCGCCTCCTCGCCGAACCAGTGGTCGAGGAAGTCCTCGGTGTCGAGGCTCGGATCCTCGAAGGCCTCGGCCAGCCCGGCGCGGGCGATGCGCCGCGTCCCGCTCATCGCGAGCCGGGGCAGCGCGAGGTGGCGTCGGCACCAGGCGATCGCCTCGGGGACGACGGTCTCGGGCTCGGCCAGGGCGTCGACCAGGCCCACCGTCATCGCCTCCTCGGCCGTCAGCAGCCGCCCCTCAACCAGCAGCCGCTCGGCGCGGTGGGGACCGACGAGGCGCGCCAAGGCGCGCGCGATCGGGTCGGGGACGATCAGTCCCACCGCGACCTCGTTGAGCCCGATGCGGTAGGGGCGGGCCGGATCCGGCGCGCGCGCCATCACCCGATGGTCGCAGAACAGCGCGAGCACCGCGCCGCCCGCCGGGCTGTGGCCGGTGATGGCGCAGGCGACGGGAATCGGCGAGAGGGCGATGGCCCGCATCAGGGCCGAGAAGTCCTCCCACACCCGCGCCATCGCCGCGCGGTCGAGTTCGAGCAGCGCAGGGACGTCGAGGCCGGCGGAGAACATGCCGGGCTGGCCGGAGAGCACGAGGGCCGCGGCGTCCTCCGCCGGCGCCCGGCGCACCGCGTCGAGCAGGGCCGCGATCAGGGCGCCGTCGAGGGCGTTGGCCGGAGGGCGGGCGAGGCGGAGCTCGAGGATCTCGTCGTGGCGCAGGGTCTCGATCATCGGCAGGCGTGGGCGGGGGACTCGCGGCGCAGTGTGCCCGCGGCGCGGCGACGCGGGAAGACCGCGGGCCGCTAGAATCGATCGTGCCGCTTGCTCCCCCGAAGACCTAGACATGCTCACCTCGCTCGCGCTGCTGCTGACCCTCGCCCTCGCCGCCGAGGAGACGCCCCCGCTGGCGGCCGAGGGGGCCTGGATCCGGCTCGCGCCGCCGGAGGCGCGGGTGCAGGCCGGCTACGTGCTTCTGCGCAACCAGGGCACGGTGACGCTCGCGCTCGTCGCCGCCGAGAGCGCGGCCTTCGGCGCGATCGAGATCCACGACATGGTCGAGCGCGAGGGCGTGATGCGCATGCGGCGCCTCGAGCGGCTCGAGATCCCGGCGGCAGGCAGCGCGGAGCTCCGGCCCGGCGGGCTGCACCTGATGCTCTTCCGGCCGGTGCGTCCGCTCGCCGAGGGCGAGTCGGTCACGATCCGGCTCCGGCTCGCCGACGGCAGGGCGCTCGAGCTGCCCTTCGTGGTGCGCGCCGCGCCGCCCGCGGGCGGCTGAGCGCCCCCGCGATTACCCGCCGGGCTCGATCCTGAGGTCAGCGAGGTAGCCGAGGCTGCGGGCGCGGGTGCCGGCGGTGCGTGCGCTCACCCAGAGCATCCTCAGCCGCTGCGGCTCGCCGCCGAACTGGGTCCGGAAGTCCTCGAACAGGTCGCGCGTCTCGACCTGCCAGCTCCCCGGCGCGGTCTCGCTCCCGCGCAGCACCACGATGCGCGTGTTCCCGTCCGCCGACCAGGCGAGCTGACCCGCGGGGAGCTCGGGGTCCCAGTGGTAGCACAGGCTCTGGCCGACGCCGCCGAGCAGGACCGCGAGGCCGCGAGCCGCCCGCTCGCCGGGCCGCTCCGGGTCGGGCTCGATCCGGGCGCAGAGTCTCAGCGCATGGTCGTCGCGCTCGTCGGATCCGAGCTCGGCGCCGCGCGGATGCTCGTCCACCCGCCAGCGCCAGCTCAGGCGCAGGCCGGGACTGCCGCCGACGTCGAGCGGGTGCTCGAGGCGGCCCTCGGCCTCGGCGGCGTAGACCATCAGCAGCCGGCGCCCCTCCTGCTCGATCACGTCGAACTGGGGGGACGATGCCGCCGGCCGGCGACGACCTGCCAGGGAGGCGGCGGACGCGCGCCACTCGCCTGCTCGAAACCGACCAGGACCTCCTGGGCCGGCGCCGCGGGCAGGACGCCGAGCCACAGGATCGCGGCGAGGAGGCAGGGAGATCTCATCGGGGGCGCATTCTAGCGCCGGCTCAGGGGGCGGGGCGCGGTCGCGAGGCGCTCGAGGCCGGTCGCCGCGATCAGCCGCCCCCAGGGGAAGAGCGGGCCCGGGTCGAGCCGCCGCCGCACCCGGCGCGCCGGATCGTCGCTCGCGGGCACCCACTCGCGGTCGAGCTGATCGTGCCCCGCGACCTGCCTGAGCGCGGGAAAGCGGCGGCGGAGCAGGGCGACGAGGGCGATCAGGGCCTCGATCTGGGACTCGGGATAGGGCTCCGTCATCTCCTGGCGGTCGCTGCGGAACCACTCCGGGAAGCGGCCGCGGTTGACCAGCTCGATGCCCAGGCTGCGCGCATTGTGGCCGCGCACGTGGTGGGCGACGCGCAGCGGATCGACCCACTGCGCGATCCTGCCGTCGCGGTCGATGTAGTAGTGCCCGCTCGCGCCGGTGCCGCTCTCCGGGTAGAGGATCCGCTCGCCGAGGGCGCGGGCGGTGGCGAGGTCGGGCGTCTCCGTGCAGTGGATGACGAGCAGGGTGAGCTCGCCGGGCTGGCGCGGCGCGAGCCGGGACTGGTAGGGCAGGGGCTCGATCGCGATCGGGGGCCGCTCGCTCATCGGCGAGAGCGTAGCACCGGCTCGCCGTGACACACTGTGCAGCCCCCTCCGGAGGTGCCGAGCGTGGAGGCGAAAGGCCTGGTCATTCTCTCGCACGGCCTCGAGAGCGGACCGCAGGCGAGCAAGATCACCGCCCTCGCCGAGGTCTGCGAGGCCCTGGGCTGGGCGAGCGTGCGTCCCGACTACCGCGGCGACGATCGCGGCCTCGACCGGGCCGACGGTCGAGGCGCGCCTCGCGCGGCTGCTCGACCACGCCCGCGGCGCCTCGCCGCTGGTGCTGGCCGGCTCGAGCCTCGGTGCCTACGTCTCCGCCCTCGCCTCGCGCCGGCTGCGGCCGGCCGGCCTGTTCCTGATCGCGCCGCCGGTCTGCCTGCCCGGGGTGGCGCTCGACTTCGATCCGGCGCCGGTGCCGACCATGATCGTCCATGGCTGGCGCGACGAGCTGATCCCCGCCGACGCCGTGATCGGCTTCGCGGCGGAGAGGCGTGCGGGCCTCGCGCTCTTCGACGACGACCATCGCCTGCACCGCCACGTCGCCGGCGATCGCGGCGCTCTTCCGCACCTTCCTCTCGGCTCTGGGATGAGCGCGGTCCGGGCCTTCGCCAGCGCCCCGGGCGGGCTCGAGGGGCTGCTCGCCGCCGAGCTCGCCGAGCTCGGCGCGCGCGAGGTGCGCGAGGCGCCCGGCGGCGCGAGCCTGGTCGCGGAGCCGGCAACGCTGGCGCGCGTTCTGCTCTGGAGCCGGATCGCGAGCCGGGTGCTGCTGACGCTGGGCGAGTTCGAGGGCATCGCCGGCGCCGACGACCTCTATCAAGCGGCCCGCGCGCTGCCCTGGCGCGAGCTCCTGCCCGCAGGCGGGAAACTGCGCGTGCGGGGCCACGGTCAGGGGCAGGGGATCGCCCACAGCGGCTTCGCCGCGCTGCGGGTGACTGGATGCGGTGCGCGACGCCTTCCGCGCCGGCGGCGCGAGCCCGCCGCAGCGGCGCTCCCGAGGACGCCGAGCTCACGCTCGACCTCCTGGCTCGATGGGGCGCGGGCGGTGCTCTCGCTCGATCTCGCCGGCGAATCGCTGGACCGGCGCGGCTGGCGCGTGGCCTCGGTGGCCGCGCCCGCTCAAGGCCAACCTCGCGGCGGCGATGCTGCTGCGAGCGGAGTGGCCGGCGCTCGCGGCGGCGGGAGGGAGCCTGCTGGATCCGATGTGCGGCTCGGGAACGATCCTGATCGAGGGCGGGCTGATCGCCGCCGACGTCGCCCCGGGTCTCGGCCGCCGCTTCGCCGCCGAGCGCTGGCCCGGCATCGCGTCCGCGGCGTGGCCGGCGCTGCGCGCCGAGGCGGAGGCACGGCGAAGGGCAGGGTCTGGCGGCGCTGCGCTCGCGGCTCGCGGGGCGGGACGCGGATCCGCGGGCGGTGGCGTCGGCGCGGCGCAACGCCGCGGCCGCCGGTCTCCCGATCGCCCTAGAGCTGGGGACGCTCGCCGGAGCTTCGCGCCGCAGCCTGGCCCACGGCGCTCACGGGTCTGATCGCGCTCAACCCGCCCTACGGCGAGCGCCTCCTGCCCGCTTCGCGGCTCGGTCCGCTCTACGTCGAGATCGGCGAGCGGCTCTCGCGCTTCACGGGCTTCCGCGCGGCGCTTCTCGCGCCGGGGGAGCGCTGGGCGCGCCTCACCGGGCTGCGCGCCGAGCGTGTCTGGCGGGTGCGCAACGGCCCGATCGAGTGCCTGCTGCTGCGCACCGGACCGCTCTCGCCGGCGCCGCTCTCGCCGGGGGCGGAGATGCTCGCCAACCGCCTCGCGCGCCGCGCCCGCCATCTCGCGCGCCACGCGCGCCGCGCCGGCGTCGAGGCCTACCGGCTCTACGACGCCGACCTCCCGGAGTATGCCGCGGTCATCGACCGCTACGGCGAGCACCTGCATCTTGCCGAGTACGAGCCCCCGCCGGAGATTCCCGAGGGGCTCGCGCTGCGGCGGCTGCGCGAGCTGCTGCTCGCCTGCCGCGAGACGCTTGGCGTGCCGCTCGCGCGCATGCATCTCAAGCAGCGCTTCCCGCAGTCCCCCGACCGGCAGTACCGCGCCGAGCCGGGGGCGGGCGAGCGCATCGTGGTGCGGGAGGGCGAGCTGCGCTTCCTGGTCGATCTCGACCGCTACGCCGACACCGGGCTGTTCCTCGACCACCGCGAGCTGCGGCGGCGGATCGGCGCCGAGGCGGCGGGCAAGCGCTTCCTCGACCTGTTCTGCTACACGGGCAGCGCGACGGTCGCCGCCCTGCGCGGCGGCGCCCGCGCCTGCACCGCGGTGGATCTCTCGCGCCGCTACCTCGAGTGGCTGCTCGAGAACCTGCGGCTCAACGGGCTCGATCCCTCGCGGGTGCGGCCGGTCCGCGACGACGTGCGCGCCTTCCTCGCGCG
Organism: Lysobacterales bacterium; assembly: GCA_033582715.1. GTDB lineage: Bacteria > Pseudomonadota > Gammaproteobacteria > Xanthomonadales > BPKI01 > BPKI01. The sequence goes on from JAVQZZ010000001.1 coordinate 1,083,945, forward strand.
CTGCCGCGAGCGCTTCGACCTGATCCGGCTCGACCCGCCGACCTTCTCCAACTCGAAGCGCGCGCCCGACTTCGACCTCGCCCGCGAGCAGCACGCGCTGGTCCAGGCCGCCGCGCGCCTGCTCGCGCCGGGGGGAACGCTCTGGTTCAGCCATCACCGGCGCGGGCTTCGTCTCGACCTCGAGGCCCTTGCCGAGGCGGGGATCGAGGCCGAGGATCTCGGCTCCGCGCTCAGGCCCTTCGACTTTCCGCCGGAGGCGGCGCCGGTCTGCTACCGCATCAGGCGGCGTGCCGGGGAGCAGCCGGGGCATCCGGCCGCGGCCTCGTGCGGCGTGAGCCCGCGCCATGGATCTCGCCGACTTCGACTACCAGCTGCCGCCGGAGCTGATCGCGCGCGAGCCGCTTCCCGAGCGCTCGGCCAGCCGGCTGCTGGTGCTGCGGCGAGGCTCGGGCGCGCTCGAGGACCGCGAGGTGCGGGAGCTGCCCCGGCTGCTCGCAGCCCGGCGACCTGCTGGTGTTCAACGACACCCGGGTGATTCCCGCGCGGCTGCTGGCGCGGCGGGAGAGCGGCGGGCGGGTGGAGATCCTGCTCGAGCGGGTGCTCGATGGCCGGCGGGCGCTCGCCCTGCTCGGGGCGCGCCGTCCGCCGCGCGAGGGCGAGCGCCTCCGGCTCGAGGACGGCGGCGCCGTGCGCGTCGGCGGCGGCGAGGCGCCGTTCCGGGAGCTCACGGTGGAGGGCGGCGAGGAATGGCCGGATCTCCTCGCCCGCCTCGGCCAGCTGCCGCTGCCGCCCTACCTCGAGCGCGGCGAGCGGCCGCTCGACCGCGAGCGCTACCAGACCGTCTTCGCCCGCGAGCCGGGCGCGGTCGCCGCGCCCACCGCCGGGCTGCACTTCGACGAGCCGCTGCTGGCGGCGCTGGCGGCCGCGGGCGTGGCGCAGGCCTTCCTCACCCTGCACGTGGGCGCCGGGACCTTCCTGCCGGTGCGGGCGCAGGATCCTCGCCGCCACCGGATGCACCGCGAGCGCTACCGCATCGGCCCGGCGCTGGTCGAGGCGGTGGCGCGCTGCCGCGCGCGGGGCGGGCGGGTGGTGGCGGTCGGGACCACGGTGGTGCGCGGCGCTCGAGACCGCGGCGGCCGGGGGCGAGCTGCGGGCCGGGGAGGGGGAGACCGAGCTGTTCATCCTCCCCGGCCACCGCTTCCGGGCGATCGACGCCCTGTTCACCAACTTCCACCTGCCGCGCTCGACGCTGCTGATGCTGGTCGCCGCCCTGGCCGGGCGGGAGCGGGTGCTGGCCGCGTACGCGCACGCGGTGGCGCAGCGCTACCGCTTCTACTCCTACGGCGATGCCGATGCTGATCCTGCCATGAGCGGGCCCGGCTTCGAGATCGTGGCGCGGGACGGCGCGGCGCGGCGCGGGCGGCTGCGGCTGCGCCGCGGGGTGGTCGAGACCCCGGCGTTCATGCCGGTCGGCACCTACGGCACGGTCAAGGCGCTCGCTCCCGAGGGAGCTCGAGGAGCTCGGCGCCGAGATGGTCCTCGCCAACACCTTCCACCTGATGCTGCGCCCGGGGCCGGAGCTGATCGCCGCCCACGGCGGCCTGCACCGCTTCATGGGCTGGAGCCGGCCGATCCTCACCGACTCGGGCGGCTTCCAGGTCTACTCCCTCGCCGCCCTGCGCCGGGTCAGCGACGACGGCGTCCGCTTCGCCTCGCCGGTGGACGGCAGCCCGGTGTTCCTGAGCTCCGGAGCGGGCCATCGAGATCCAGCGCGCGCTGGACTCGGACGTCGCCATGGTGCTCGACGAGTGCCCGCCGCTCCCCGGGAGCCCGGGCGAGATCGCGCGGGCGATGCGCCGCTCCCTGGCCTGGGCCGAACGCTGCCGGCGGGCCTTCGCCGGCAGCCCCAATGCCCTGTTCGGGATCGTCCAGGGCGGCACCGATCCGCGAGCTGCGGCGCGAGTCCGCGGAGGCGCTGGTGGCGATCGGCTTCGACGGCTACGCGGTCGGGGGGCTGGCGGTGGGGGAGAGCGAGGCGGAACGGAGGCTCGCGCTCGAGGCCACGGTGCCCTTCCTGCCCGAGGATCGCCCCCGCTACCTGATGGGAGTCGGGCGCCCCGAGGACATCCTCGACGCCGTGGAGCGCGGGATCGATCTCTTCGACTGCGTGCTGCCCACCCGCAACGCCCGCAACGGGCACCTCTTCACCCGCCGCGGGGTGGTGCGGATCCGCAACGCGCGCCACGCCTCCGATCTCGGGCCGGTGGAGGAGGGCTGCGGCTGCTACGCCTGCCGGAACTTCACACGGGCCTACCTGCGCCATCTCTACCGCTGTGGCGAGATCCTCGCCGCGGTGCTGGGGACGATCCACAACCTGCACCATTACCTCGAACTCATGCGCGAGCTTCGGGAGGCGATCGCCGCGGGTCGTCTCGCCGCCTACGCCGCCGCTCGCCGCGAGAGCCTGTCCGCGGCGGCGGCCGAGGTGGCATAATCGGCCGTTCGCATCGCATCCCCCGGTCCACGACGCCGCACCAGGACGCCATGCTCTGGCCCATCGCTCCCGCCTACGCCCAGGCCGCGCCCGACGCCGGCGCAGCCGAGCCTGCTCCAGCCGCTGCTGCTGCTGGTGGTCTTCTTCCTGATCTTCTACTTCATCGCGATCCGGCCGCAGATCAAGCGCCAGCGCGAGCATCGCGCGATGGTCGAGGGCCTGGAGAAGGGCGACGAGGTGGTCACCCAGGGCGGGCTCGCCGGTCGCATCGAGGAGCTCGGCGACGCCTTCCTCGTCCTCGAGGTCGCGCCGGGGGTAAAGGTCCGGGTGCAGAAGCTCGCGGTGGCCGCCGTGCTCCCGCGGGGCACGCTCGGCGCGCGCTGAGGCGGGTCGTCCTTCGGCGATCGTCGCGAGGCGAGGAGTCCCATGGTCGACTATCCGCGCTGGAAGTACGCCGTGGTGGCGCTGGTGCTGGCCGTCGCGGGCCTGTACGCGCTGCCCAACCTGTTCCCGCAGGAGCCGGCGGTGCAGATCTCGGGAGGGCGCGGCGCGGAGGTCGACGAGGCCCTGCTCGAGCGGGTGCGCTTCGCCCTCGAGCGCGAGAAGCTCCCGTTACCGCTCGGCGGTGCGGGAGGGCGAGCGGATCCTGGTGCGCTTCCCCGACGTCGAGGTGCAGATGCGGGCGGCCGAGCTGCTGCGCCGCGAGCTCGGCGGCGGCTACACGGTCGCGCTCAACCTCGCCTCGACCGTGCCCGGCTGGCTCACCGCGCTCGGCGGCCGGCCGCTGGTGCTCGGCCTCGACCTGCAGGGGGGCGTGCACTTCCTGATGGAGGTGGACCAGCGCGCCGCCATCGAGCAGCTCGAAAACCGCTTCGCCGAGGACATCCGGCTGCTGCTGCGCGAGAACCGGGTGCGCTACCGCTCCGTGGTCCGCGGCGGCCCGGGCCTCGTGGTCGCCCTGCCGGGCGAGGCCGATCGCGATCGGGCCCGGGCCCTGATCGAGGAGCGGATCCCCGAGCTCGAGCTCGAGCCCGGCGCCGCCGCCGAGGGGGGCTTCCAGCTTCTGGCGCGGGTGCGGCCGGAGCGGGTACGCGAGGCGATCGACCACGCGGTGGAGCAGAACCTCGCCACCCTGCGGAACCGGATCAACGAGCTCGGCGTGGCCGAGCCGGTGATCCAGCGCCAGGGCGCGCACCGGATCGTGGTGCAGTTGCCCGGGGTCCAGGACACCGCCGCCGCCAAGCGCATCCTGGGTGCGACCGCCACCCTCGAGTACCGCGCGGTCGACATGGGGGTCAACGCGCTCGAGGCGGCGCAGACCGGCCGCGTGCCTCCCGACTCGCGTCTCTACCGCGGCCGCGACGGCACCCCCTACGTGCTCAAGCGCCAGGTGATCGTCTCGGGCGACCAGCTGGTGGACGCCTCGGCCGGGTTCTCCCACGACGACGGCACCCCGGCGGTCTTCGTGCGCCTGAACAGCGCCGGCGCGCGGCGGATGCTCGACTTCACCCAGGACAACGTCGGCAACCTGATGGCGGTGGTGTTCATCGAGCGCATCCCCGAGGTGCGCCTCGACGAGCAGGGGCGCGAGGTGCGCACCACCCGGGTGGTCGAGGAGGTGATCAGCGTCGGCGACCATCCGCGGGGTCTTCGGCGCCTCGTTCCAGACCACCGGGCTGTCGAGCGCGCAGGAGGCGACCGAGCTCGCGCTGCTGCTCCGCGCCGGCTCGCTCGCGGCTCCGGTCGACATCGTCGAGGAGCGTACGGTGGGGCCCTCCCTCGGCCAGGACAACATCGCGCGCGGCATCAACGCGATCCTTCTCGGCTTCGTGCTGGTGCTCGGCTTCATGCTGGCCTACTACCGGGTCTTCGGGCTGATCGCGAACCTGGCGCTGCTCGCCAACGTGGTGCTGATCTTCGCGGCCCTCAGCGTGCTCGGAGCGACCCTCACCATGCCCGGCATCGCCGGCGTGGTGCTCACCGTGGGCATGGCGGTGGACGCCAACGTGCTGATCTTCGAGCGCATCCGCGAGGAGCTCAGGGCCGGCAACACGCCGATCGCGGCGATCAAGGGGGGCTACGACAAGGCCTGGGCGACGATCGCGGACGCCAACATCACCACCCTGATCGCGGGTCTGGCGCTCTTCGCCTTCGGTTCCGGCCCGATCCGCGGCTTCGCCGTGGTGCTGTGCATCGGGATTCTCACCTCGATGTTCACCGCGGTCACGGTCTCCCAGGCGATCGTGTCGCTGCTCTACGGCCGGCGGCGCAAGTTGGCCTCGCTGCCGATCTGAGGAGGGGCTCCGGCGATGTGGCAGATCTTCGATCCCCGCACCACCCGGCTCCCCTTCACCCGCTGGGGGAGGGTGACGCTGTGGCTCTCGCTCGCGGCGATGCTGGGTGCGGCGTTGGCCCTCGTCCATCCCGGCCTGCGCTTCGGTCTGGACTTCACCGGCGGCACCATGGTGGAGCTCAAGTTCGAGCGCGGAGTGGCGATCGGCGAGGTCCGCGCGCGACTCGCCGAGGCCGGCTACGGCGACGCCGTGGTCCAGACCTTCGGCGCGCCCAACGACATCGTGGTCCGGCTCGCGCCGCGCGAGGGCGAAGCCACCGACCAGGAGCTGGGAGCGAAGATCCGCGGACTGCTCGCCGAGGGCGGGCTGCCGGCGGAGCTGATGCGGGTGGAGTTCGTCGGTCCGCAGATCGGCCGTGAGCTTGCCGAGGACGGGGTGGTGGCGATCTTCGTGGTGATCGTGGGCCTTTTGATCTACATCGCGGCGCGCTTCGAGTGGCGCTTCGCCGTGGCCGCGGTCGCCGCCGAGGTGCATGACGCCCTGATCACCGTCGGGCTGCTCGCGCTGCTCGGGAAGGAGATCGATCTCACCGTGCTCGCCGCGCTGCTCGCGGTGATCGGCTACTCGATCAACGACACCATCGTCGTCTTCGACCGCATCCGGGAGCTGTTCCGGGCGAGCCGCAGGCAGAGCGCCGAGGAGGTGGTCAACGCCGCCACCAACCAGACCCTGGCGCGCACCCTGATCACCTCGCTGCTCACCCTTCTCGCGGTGGTCGCCCTCTACCTGGTCGGAGGACCGGCGCTCGAGGGCTTCTCGCTCACCCTGATCATCGGCATCGTCGTCGGCACCTACTCCTCGATCCTGTTCGCGGTGCCGATCCTGCTCCGGCTCGGCGTGAGCAAGCAGGACCTGATGCCGAAGGTCCGCGACGACAGCGATCTCGCGCGCCGCCCCTAGCTTCCGGAAAGCCAGCCGAGCAGCAGCTGGAAGGCCTGCCCGCCGAGGAGGGCGAGGCTGAGCGCGATCGCGGCGATCAGTACCCAGGAGAGCACGATCAGCCGCCCGTCGCGCTCGATCAGCGCCACGGCGTAGAGCAGCATCACCAGCGCAAAGGGGTAGTTGGTGAGGGGGAGCGGCAGGGCGAGGAGCACCCCCATCAGCGCCAGCATCACCCCGCAGACCCTGAGCCCCGCCCCAGCGGTGAGGAAGGTCCAGCGCGGCCGGCAGACCTTCTCCAGCCGGTCGAGCCAGCGGTCGGCCACGGCGACGAAGCCCCGGAGACGCTCCGCGGGCACCCGCCGACCGGCGATCGCCGCCGGCAGCCATGGCGTTTCCCGGCCGGCCAGCATCTGCAGGCCGAAGAGCGCGATCAGCAGGCCCACGGTCCCGGCCCCGACCGGGACCGGCAGGAACGCGGGCAGGGTGGCGATCAGCGTCGCGACGCCATAGGCGCGCTGCCGCACGTGGGCGAGGATGTCCCCGAGCAGCCAGCCCTCCTCGGGCGCGTGCTCGAGCAGCGCGTCGAGGAGACGGCGCGTGCCCGGCGCCCCGTCGTCGGGGATGTGGAAGCGAAGCCGCATCGTCGGACCCCGGCGAAGCATAAGGGATGACCGCCTCGCGCGGGCCTGCTATGATGCGCCGCCCCCGGGCGGGGGCGCGGACAGCGGCGCCGTTTCGATGAGGCACACGATCAGCCTGGGCTTCGTGCTGGCTCTGCTCTGGCTCGGTCTCTCCGGCCAGACCGCGCCGCTGTTCCTGGCGTTTGGGGCGGTGGCGGTGGGCTTCGCGCTGTGGATGGCGCTGCGCATGGACATCGTCGACCGCGAGAGCCATCCGGTGCACCTCAGCCTCGGCCTGATCCGCTTCTGGGGCTACCTGCTGCGCGAGATCGTGCTCGCCAACGTTGCGGTGGTGCGCGAGATTCTGAGGCCCAGGCTCGCGATCACCCCGACCGTCGTCGAGTTCGAGAGCCGGCAGTCCTCGGATCTCGGCAAGGTGGTGCTCGGCAACGCGATCACCCTCACCCCGGGCACCGTGACCCTCGACATCGCGGGCGGGCGCTTCCGGGTGCACGGGCTCACCCGCGCCAGCGCCGAGAGTGCGGCCTCGGGCGAGCTCGACCGCCGCATTCCCGCCGACGTGGAGGAGGGCCGGTGAGCGCGACCGTCCCGCTGCTCGCGGCGGGGCTCGCGATCCTCGCCACCATGGGCCTCGCGCTGGCGCGCGGCCTGCTCGGACCCACCGTCTACGACCGCATCCTGGCCGTGAACCTCTTCGGCACCAAGACGGTGCTGCTGATCGCGTTGCTGGCGGCGCGCTCGGGGCGGACCGACTATCTCGACATCGCGCTGCTCTATGCGCTGATCAACTTCATCGGGGTGATCGCGGTGCTCAAGTACTTCGAGTACGGCAGCCTCGGCCATCCCCATGCCGAGGAGGGCGAGGAGCGGTGAGCGCGCTCGAGTGGCTCGGGGTCACGCTCGCGCTCGCGGGCGCGGGGCTCGGCCTGATCGGAGGGATCGGGGTGCTGCGCTTCCCCGACTTCTTCAGCCGGCTGCACGCGGCAGGGGTCACCGACACCCTCGCCACCGGCCTGTTCCTCGCCGGCCTGGCCTGTCTGATGGCGGAGTGGCAGGCGAGCCTCAAGCTCGCGCTGATCTTCCTGTTCATGCTCTTCACCAGCCCCACCGCCAGCCATGCGCTGGCCAAGGCGGCGCTGCACGGCGGGCTCCGACCCTGGCGGCGCGGGGAGGACGGGCGTGGATAGCCTGATCGACGTGGTGCTCTTCGCCTTCCTGCTCGTGGTCGCCCTCGCCGTCGCCCGCGGCCGCGACCTCTTCGCGGGGGCGATGCTGTTCGGCATGTTCAGCCTGCTCTCGGCGGGCCTGTTCCTGATCATGGACGCCGCCGACGTCGCCTTCACCGAGGCGGCCGTGGGGGCGGGCGTGTCCACCGTGCTGCTCGTGGCCGGGCTGTCCCTGATCGGCAGCGAGGAGCGGTCGAAGCGCCGCGGCAACCCGCTGCCGCTGCTGATCGTGCTCGCCACCGGCGCGGCGCTGATCTGGGGGATCCTCGACCTCCCGGCCTTCGGCGATCCGGCGGCGCCAGCCAACCATCACGTGGTGCCGCGCTATCTCGAGCGCAGTGGCGAGGAGATCGGGATTCCCAACGTCGTCGCCTCGGTGCTCGCGAGCTATCGCGGCTTCGACACCCTGGGGGAGGTGGTGGTGATCTTCGCCGCCGGGGTCGGCGTGCTGATGCTGCTCTCGGGCCGCAAGCGGCACCGCCAGCGCAAGGAGCGGGGGCTGTGAGCCATCACCTGATCCTCAGGGTGGTCGCCAAGTTCCTGATCCCCCTGATCCTGGTCTATGCCCTCTACGTCCACTTCCATGGCGAGCTGAGCCCCGGGGGCGGCTTCCAAGCGGGGGTGCTGGTGGCCTCGGCCTTCATCCTTCACGCGCTGATTTTCGGGCTCAGGAAGACCCGGCCGGTGGCCGCGCCCGGGGCGCTGCGGGCGCTCGCCGCCTGCGGCGTGCTGCTCTATGCGGGGACCGGCGTGGCGGGGATGCTGCTCGGCGGGGCGTTCCTCGACTACGGGGTGCTGGCGGCCGATCCGGTCGCGGGCCAGCACCTCGGCATCGTCCTGATCGAGCTCGGGGTCCTGCTCACCGTCTCCTCGGTGATGCTGCTCGTCTTCTACGCCTTCGCCGGGCGCCAGAAGCCGGAGGCGCAGTGAGCCTGCTCGGGCACTACAACTACATCGTGGTCGTGGTGCTGATGATGATCGGCTTCTACACCGTCATCGCCCGCGACAACCTGGTCAAGAAGCTGATCGGCCTCGGCATCTTCCAGGTCTCGGTGTTCATGCTCTACATCAGCATCGGCTACGTGGAGGGCGGCAGCGTGCCGATCCTGAGCGAGGGCGTGGAGCGCTACAGCAACCCGCTGCCGCACGTGCTGATCCTCACCGCGATCGTGGTCGGCGTGGCCACCCTCGCCCTCGGTCTCGCCCTGGTGGTCCGGATCCGCGAAGCCTACGGCACCGTCGAGGAGGACGAGATCCGGCTCAAGGAGGAGGCCGAGGGGTGATCGAACACAACCTGCCCGCCCTGCCGGTGGTGCTGCCGCTGCTTGCCGCGGCGGTGTCGGTACTGCTGCCGCCCGGGCGTGCGCCCTGGCTGCTCGCCACCGGCGTCGCCTGGGCGGTGCTGGCGATGGCGCTCGCCCTCGGCCTCGACGCGCTCGGCGGGACGGTGCGGAGCTACGCGATGGGCGGGTGGGAGCCGCCGTGGGGGATCGAGCTCAGGCTCGACGCGGCCAACGCCCTGCTCGCGGTGCTGATCGGCGGGGTGGCGGCGGTGATCCTGCCCTTCGCCGGGCCGAGCGTGGCGCGCGAGCTCGGCGAGGAGCGCAGCCCGCTGTTCTACGCCGCGCTGCTCCTGTTCCTCGCCGGCCAGCTCGGGATCGCGGTCACCGGCGATGCCTTCAACGTCTTCGTGTTCCTCGAGATCTCGTCGCTCGCCTCCTACACCCTGGTGGCGAGCGGCCGCGACCGCAAGGCGCTCACCGCCGCCTTCTCCTACCTGGTGATCGGCACCGTGGGGGCGACCTTCTACCTGATCGGGATCGGCCTGCTCTACGCGATGACCGGCACGCTCAACATGGCCGATCTCGCCGCCCGCATCCCCGAAGTGGCGGAGACCCGCACCGTGCACACCGCCTTCGCCTTCGTGGTGGTGGGGCTGTGCATGAAGATCGCGCTCTTCCCGCTGCATCTCTGGCTCCCCAACGCCTACACCTACGCGCCGAGCGCGGTCACCGCGCTGCTCGCCGCCTCCTCGACCAAGGTCGCGGTGTACCTGCTGATCCGCTTCGTGCACACGGTCTTCGGCGCCGGCTTTGCCTTCGGCGAGATGCCGCTTGCCTGGCTGCTGCTCCCGCTCGCCGCGGTCGGGCTGCTGTCCACCTCGCTGGTCGCGATCGGACAGAACAAGGTCAAGCGCATGCTCGCCTATTCCTCGGTGGCGCAGGTCGGCTACATGGTGCTCGGCATCGGCATGGGCAGCGCGCTCGGCCTCGCCGCGGCGCTGCTGCACCTGTTCAACCACGCGCTGATGAAGGGGGCGCTGTTCCTCGCCCTGGGCGCGGTGGTCCACCGCCTGGGGACCAGCCGCCTGCACCAGTGGCGCGGCATCGGCCGGCGCATGCCCTGGACCATGGCCGCCTTCGTCGCCGCCGGGCTGAGCCTGATCGGGGTGCCGCTGACCGTGGGCTTCGTCAGCAAGTGGTACCTGGTGCTGGCGGCGGTGGAGCTCGGCTACTGGCCGGTGGTCGCGGTGATCGTGCTGGGCTCGCTGCTCGCCGTGGTCTATCTCGGGCGGGTGGTCGAGACCGCGTGGTTCGAGCGGGGCGAGAGCGATGAGCGCTGCGAGGCGCCGCTGTCGCTGCTGCTGCCCACCTGGGCGCTGGTGATCGCGAACTTCTGGTTCGGGATCGACACCCGGCTCACCGTCGGTCTCGCCGAGCTGGCGGCGAGGAGCCTCGGAGGCGGCCCGTGATCGCCGCCCACTGGCTCGGGCTCGCCGTCGCCGTGCCCTTCGCCGGCGCGCTGCTCATCGCCCTCGCCGGACGCTGGCCGAACCTGCGCGATGGAGTGAGCCTCGCCACCGCCGTGGCGCTGTTCGGCGCGGTGCTGATGGCGCTGCGTGGCTTGCTCGCCGGCGAGCCCATGACCCTCGCCCTCGTCGAGCTCTTCCCCGGGCTTGCGCTCGCGCTGCACACCGAACCGCTCTCGATCCTGTTCGCTTCGCTCGCGAGCGGCCTGTGGATCGTGACCGCGGTCTACGCGATCGGCTACATGCGCGGACTCGGCGAAAAGCACCAGACCCGCTTCTACTGTTGCTTCGCCGTTTCCCTCGGGGCTGCGATCGGCGTGGCCTTCTCGGCCAACCTGCTCACGCTCTTCGTCTTCTACGAGCTGCTCACCTTCGCCACCTATCCGCTGGTGGCGCACAAGGAGAGCGACGAGGCGCGAAGCGGGGCCCGCACCTACCTCGCGGTGCTGCTGGCGTCCTCGATCCTGTTCCTGCTGCCGGCGATCGCCTGGACCTACGCGCTCGCCGGCACGCTCGACTTCCGCCTCGGCGGGATCCTGCCGCGCGGCGTGGAGCCGCTGTCGGCGGTGCTGCTGCTCGCGCTGTTCGTGCTCGGCACCGCCAAGGCGGCGGTGATGCCGGTGCACCGCTGGCTGCCGGCGGCGATGGTGGCCCCGACCCCGGTCTCGGCCCTGCTCCATGCGGTGGCGGTGGTGAAGGCCGGGGTGTTCGCGATCGTCAAGGTGGTGCTCTACGTCTTCGGCACCGAGATGCTCGGCCGGTTCCCCGCCGAACGGCTCCTGGTGTGGCTCGCCGGCTTCACCATCGTCGCCGCCTCGCTGGTGGCGCTCAGGCAGCAGAACCTCAAGCGCATGCTCGCCTACTCCACCGTGGGTCAGCTCAGCTACGTGGTGCTGGCGACGCTCGTGCTCACCCCCTTCGCCGAGATCGGCGCCGCGCTGCACATCGTCGCCCACGCCTTCGGCAAGATCACGCTGTTCTTCGCCGCGGGCGCGATCTACGTCGCCAGCAAGAAGACCGAGCTCGGCGAGCTCGGCGGGATCGGCCGGCGGATGCCGATCACCATGCTCGCCTTCGCGATCGGTGCGCTCAGCATGATCGGCGTGCCGCCGACCGCAGGCTTTGCCTCGAAGTGGTACATCATCGCCGGCGCCTTCCAGCTCGACGACTACTTCGTGCTCGCGGTGATCACCCTGTCGACGGGCCTCAACGCCGCCTACTTCCTGCCGGTGGTGTTCCGGGCGTTCTTCCGCGAGGAGGAGCGGCCTCCGGCCAAGGCGCACGGGGAGGCGCCCTGGCCGATGGTGGCGGCGCTGGCGACCACCGCGCTGCTCACCCTGCTGTTCTTCTTCTACAACGGGCCGGTGGTCGAGCCTCGAGGCCGGCCTCGTGGGACGCGGCGCATGAGCGGGCAGGAGCACTGGCTCGCTCGCCCGCGCACGATCCGCTGGCTGTGGCGGATCTTCGGGCTGCTGCTCGCGGCGGCGCTGCTCGCGCAGTGGTTCGATCCCCGTGCATGGTCATTTCGGTCCCGACGGGCTGTTCGGCTTCCATGCCCTCTACGGCTTCCTCGCCTGCGTGGGGATGGTGCTGTTCGCGAAGCTGATCGGGCTCGCGCTCAAGCGTCCCGACGACTACTACGACCGCGATGTTTGAGATCGTCCTGCCGCCCGCCTTCTTCATGATCTTCGGGGCGGTCCTGGTCGCGATCGTGCGACCGGCGCTGCGCCCGCTGGTGGCGATCCTCACCCCGCTGCTCACCCTCTACGCGATCTGGCAGGTCGAGGACGGGGTGCGCCTCGCCATGCCCTTCCTCGGCCACGAGGTGCAGCTGGTCGAGGGCGGGCCGCTGCGCCGCCTGTTCGCCACCATCTTCGCGCTGATGGCCTTCGGCGGGGTGCTCTTCTCGCTGCGCCAGGCCTCGTGGTGGGAGCTCTCGGCGGCGCTGGCCTACGCCGCCGGCGCGATCGGGGTGAGCTTCGCCGGCGACCTGATCGTGATGTTCGTGTTCTGGGAGTTCATGGCCCTGTTCTCCACCGTGGTTGTGTGGAGCGGCGGCACGGAGGCGGCGCGGCGGGCGGGCATCCGCTACGCGATCATGCACCTGGTCGGCGGGATCGTGCTCAAGATCGGGATCGAGGGCCTGATGGTGCACACCGGCTCGGTCGAGATCCGGGCCCTCACGCTCGACAGCTTCGACACCTGGATGATCCTGCTCGGCTTGCTGGTGAACGCCGCGGCGCCGCCGATCTCGGCATGGCTGCCGGATGCCTATCCCGAGTCCACCGCCACCGGCGGCGTGTGGCTCTCGGCCTTCACCACCAAGACCGCGGTGCTCGCCCTGATCCTGCTCTTTCCAGGCACCGAGCTCCTGATCTACGTCGGCCTGTGGATGGTCTTCTACGGGATCCTCTACGCGCTGCTCGAGAACGACATGCGCCGGATCCTCGCCTATTCGATCGTGAACCAGGTCGGCTTCATGGTCTGCGGGGTGGGGATCGGCACGCAGGCGGCGCTCAACGGCGCCGCCGCCCACGCCTTCACCCACATCCTCTACAAGGCGCTGCTGTTCATGAGCGCCGGCGCGGTGCTCCACGTCACCGGCCGGCGCAAGTGCTCGGAGCTCGGCGGGCTGTTCCGCACCATGCCGTTCACCACCGCCTGCGGCGTGGTCGGGGCGCTGTCGATCTCGGCCTTCCCGCTGACCTCGGGCTTCGTCTCGAAGTCGCTGATCGTCGACGCGGCCGCCGACCAGCACCTGGGTGCGGTCTGGTTCCTGCTGGTCGCGGCCTCGGCCGGGGTGTTCCTGCACGCGGGGATCAAGTTCCCCTGGTTCGTGTTCTTCCAGAAGGATTCCGGGCTGAGGCCGCCGGAGGCGCCGGTCGACATGCGCCTCGCCATGATCCTCTTCGCGGCGCTGTGCCTGCTGATCGGCGATCTTTCCCGGAGCTGGCTCTACCGGCTTGCTCCCCTTCCCGGTGGACTATCGCTCCCTACACCGCCGAGCACGTGCTCTCGCAGCTCCAGCTGCTGCTCTTCGCCGGGCTCGCCTTCTTCGCCATGCTGCCCCTGGATGCGGCGCACGCTCACCATCACCCTCGATACCGACTGGCTGTGGCGGGTGGCCGCGGTGCGCGGCTACCGGCTGCTCGAGCGCCTTGCGAACCGGCTGCGCGGCGCCGCCGAGGGCGCCGCCGCCGAGGCGGTGCGGCGGCTCTACGCGCGCCTGATGAGCAGCCACGGCGCCGAGGGCGTGCTCGCCCGCACCTGGCCCACCGGGCAGCATGCTGCTCTGGAGCGTCGGCTTCCTGCTGGTGCTGGTGGCGATCGGGGCGCGGATGAGCGCCTCCTGAGGCCGCTAGGCGAGCCGGATCCGCTCCCCGGCCGCGGGCCGGTGCACGACCGCCCCGAAGCGCTCGGCGAGGGCCCGCGCGAGACCCTCGCGGGCCCGTTCCTCGCCGTGGACCAGCCACACCGGCGGGCGCTTGGACAGCGCCCCGTACCACTCGGCAAGGCCCTCCTGATCGGCGTGGGCGGAGAGGCCGCCGACGGTGTGGATCCGCGCCCGCACCCGAACCCGCTCGCCGAAGATCGGCACGATAGGGCTCGCCGTCGACCAGCCGCCGGCCGAGCGTGCCCTCGGCCTGATAGCCGACGAAGATCAGATGGGTATCCTCGCGCCAGAGCCGGTGTCGGAGGTGGTGCACGATCCGGCCGCCGTTGCACATGCCATTGCCGGCGATGACCACCAGCGGGCCGGCGAGGCGGTTGAGCGCGACCGAGTCCTCGTGGCGGGAGACCAGCCTGAGGCCCGGGAGCCTGAGGGGGTGCTCCGGTCCCTGCCAGCGCCGGCGCGCCTCGGCGTCGAGCAGATCGGCGAAGCGGTCGTAGACCTCGCCGACCGCGATCGCCATCGGGCTGTCGAGGAAGATGCGGAAGCGGTCGAGCCCCCACTCGCGCCGGTGCGCGGCGAGCCACCACAGGATCTCCTGGCTGCGTCCAACCGCGAAGGCGGGAATCAGCACGCAGCCGCCCTGCGCCCCGGCCTCGCCGAAGATCCGGCCGAGCTCGGCGACGGTCTCGGCCCGCGGGCGGTGGCGGCGGTCGCCGTAGGTGCTCTCGAGCAGCAGCCAGTCGGCGTCCGCCACCGGCTCGGGGTCGCGCAGCAGGGGCAGGCCGCGCGGACCGAGGTCGCCGCTCACCGCCAGCACCCGCTCGCCTCCGCCGTCGCGCCAGGCGAGGCGCAGGCTCGCGGAGCCGAGGATGTGCCCGGCATCGTGCAGCCGGGCCTCGAGCCCCGGAAGCGGCGCGAAGGGTTGGTGGTAGTCGTGCGTCACCATCCGCCGCAGCGCCTCCTCGACGTCCTCGGCCTCGTAGAGCGGGGGCAGCGGCGCCAGGCCGCGCCGCAGGCGGCTGCGGTTCTCGCGCTCGAGGTCGGCGCGCTCCAGCTCGAGGGCGTCGCGCAGCAGGATCGCGGCGAGGGCCGCGGTGGCGCGATGGGCATGGATCGGACCGCGAAAGCCCGCCCGCACCAGGTGGGGCAGGCGGCCGATGTGGTCGATGTGGGCGTGGGTGAGCAGCACCGCGTCGAGCTCGCGCGGCGGGAAGGCGAAGCGGGCCGCATTGCGGCGGCGCTCCTCCGGACCGCCCTGGAACAGGCCGCAGTCGACGAGCAGCCGCCCCCGCGGCCCCTCGAGCAGGAAGCAGGAGCCGGTGACCTCGCCGGCGGCACCGAGGAAGCTCAGCCGCATCGCCGTTCCCGGGGTTGACGGCGGCTAGCATAGCGGCATGGCTCGGAGCTTCTGGTGCCTGCCGCCCCCGGCGGCGGTCGCGGCGGCGCTCGCCGACTTCGCGGCGGCCCGCCTTCCCGAGTGGCTTCCCGGCTGGCGGCTCGACCGGATCGCGGCCGAGGATCTGCATCTGACGCTACGCTTCCTGGGCGAGCCCGCCCCGGGCGTCGAGAGGGCGCTCGCGGAACGTCTCCCCCACCTCGCCGCCTCCGCAGGGGCGCTCGCGCTCTCGGTGTCGAGGCTCGCGCTATGGCCTGGCCTGCGCGCGGCGCGGGTCGTGGTGCTGCGCGTGCTGGGTGGGGAGGCGCTGGCCGGGCTCGCCGCCCGCGCCGAGGAGGCGGCCCGGTCGGCGGGGCTCGAGCCGGAGCGACGGCCGTTCCGGGGCCACCTCACCCTGGCCCGGGTGCGAGGGCCGGGCCCGCCGCCGGCCGCCCCGCCTCCGGTGCCGCCGGCGCTCGCCTTTAGGGCCGAGGCGCTGGCCTGGTGGGAGAGCGTGCCCCAGGCGGGGCGGCGCTACCGCGAGCGGCTTCGGCTGCCGCTCAGCGGAGCAGGATCCGCCGCGGTCTGAGCGGGAGCCGACCGCGCCAGTACTGGATGATCAGCCAGCCGCAGGCCAGCCCGCCGAGATGGGCGAAGTGCGCGATTCCGGAGCGGCTGCCGAACACGCCGAGCGCGAGCTCGAGGCCGCCGAAGAGCAGCACCGCGAGCCTTGCCGGCAGCGGCACCGGCGGAAACAGGAGCAGGATCCGCGCGCGCGGGAACATCAAAGCGAAGCCGAGCAGCAGGCCGAAGATCCCTCCCGAGGCGCCGACCGTCGGATGGGACTCGGCGGCGAGGCTGGTCACCGCGAGCTGCGCGAGGCCCGCCCCGAGGACGCAGCCGAGGTAGTAGCGAAGCAGCGGCCCGGAGCCCCACAGCCGCTCCAGCGCGGTGCCGAACATCCACAGTCCGAGCATGTTGAAGGCGAGATGCGGGGCGCTGGCGTGGAGAAAGCCATAGGTGAGCAGCTGCCAGGGGGCGAAGCCGGGCGCCACCGGTTCCCCCGCGACCATGCCGAGGCCGGAGGGGCCGCCGAGTGGCCAGAGCGCGAGCGGCAGCAGCAGGGCGGGCGGAAGCGCGAGCTTGAGCAGCTCGGCAAGCAAGTTGGCGGCGAGCAGGGCGCCGACGGCGGGAGAGAGCGGAGGCATCGGGGCTGAGTCGGTCGGCGACCATGATAGCGACGCCCGTCGCGGCTTCCGTTCGGTCGCGGTTCACGCTCTCCGGGCGCGGCGTGCCTAGACTGCTCCCGAATGTTCGCGGAGCCTCGCGCCATGAGAGCGATCGCGATCCTCGCCGCGGCCGCGCTGAGTGCCGCCTGCAGCGGGCATCAGCTCCGCCGGACCGAGGCCGAGACCTATCTCGCGCTCGCCGGCGAGCCGGTGGAGGAGGTCCGCGCCTTCCGGCTCACCGGCTGGCGCCCGCTCGACCGCGAGCACCTGGTGCTGTGGCGGAGCGCCAACGATGCCTTCCTGATCCGGGTGCAGCAGCCGTGCATCCACCTCGAGTTCGCCCACCGCATCGGTGTCGACTACCAGGCGCCGGTGCTTCGTCGGCGCTTCGACGCGGTGATCGTCCAGGGCCAGCGCTGCCGGATCGAGAGCATCCGGCCGCTGGACGACCGCGTGGTGCGTCGCGCGCTGCGCGACGTTCGCGGCTGAGCGGCGCTCAGCCCTCTTCGGGCGGGCGGTAGCCCGCCGGCCTCTCCGCCTCGCCGCCGAAGAGGAAGCGCTCCATGCGCTCGGCGAGGAAGCTGCGCGCGGCGGGATCGAGGGGCGAGAGACGGTACTCGTTGATCAGCAGGGTCTGGTGGGCGAGCCACTGCCGCCAGGCCTCCTTCGAGATCTGCTCGTAGATGCGACGGCCGAGCTCGCCGGGCCAGGGCGCGTAGTCCAGGCCCTCGGCCTCGCGCCCGAGCTTCACGCAGAAGACGGTCCGCGCCACTCCTCGAGCTCCCAGAAGAGCCTCAGCCGCGATTGTAGCGGGGCGGGCAGGGCGAGCCCCGCGAGCTGGTCAGGTCCGGCGAGCACCGCTCCGGCGTCCTCGAGGCGCGGACGGAGCGGCCGGACGAGGAGCGAGGCCTCGAGCCGGAAATGGGTGAAGTCGTGGCGGAAGCCGGGCAGCTCCCGCCCCTCCTCGCGCTCGTCGCACTCGGGAAGGCTGAGCAGCCGCGGCCAGTATCCGAGCGGCGGCCGCCTCACCAGGCGCACCCGCCCCTCGGCGTCGTGCTCGAGCAGCAGGCGCACCCGGCGCAACGGGCGCGGGGCGCGGCGACGCCGCCGCGGCAGCGCGGAGGGATCGCCGAGAAGCCGCGCGCGGCAGTCCGCGGCCACCGGGCAGGCCTCGCAGCGCGGCCGGCGCGGGCGGCAGAGCAGCGCGCCCAGGTCCATCAGCGCCTGGGTGTAGTCGGCGAGACGCTCGCGCGGCAGGCGCTCCTCGGCAAGACGCCACAGCTCTCCCTCGGCGGGAGCCGCGAGTCCGGCGTGCCGCGCGAGCACCCGGCGCGCGTTGCCGTCGAGGATCGGCTGGCGCAGCCCGAAGGCCTGGGCGAGGATCGCCCCGGCGGTGTTGCGGCCGATGCCGGGCAGCGCGCGGAGCGCGGCGGGATCCCGCGGCAGCGATCCGCCGTGGCGCTCGCACACCAGGCGCGCGGCCGCGAGCAGCGAGAGCGCGCGCCGGTAGTAGCCGAGGCCCGCCCACAGGGCGAGCAGCTCCTCCTCGCTCGCCGCGGCGAGGGCGGCGACGTCGGGGAAGCGCCGAAGGAAACGCTCGTAGTAGGTAATGACCTTGGCGACCTGGGTCTGCTGCAGCATCACCTCGGCGACCCAGATGCGATAGGGATCGCGGTCCCGCTGCCAGGGCAGGCCGCGCCGGCCGTGGCGCTCGAACCAGGCGAGCAGGCGCGCGGCGAAGTCGCTCATTCGCCGGCGTCTCCCCCGAGCCGCAGGGCGAGCCCGCGGGCCTCGATCCCCGCGTGCCCGAGCCGCGGGACGCGCAGCCACAGGCGGTTCCGCTCCCCGCCCTCCACGCGGAGCTCGAGGAGCGTCCCCTCCTCGGCTCCGAGCGTGCAGCGCGCTCGGGGATGCCGCGAGTCGCTCGTTCCGAGACAGCGCCACGGCACCGCCGACCCGGGCGCGAGGCCGAGGGCCGGGGCGAGCGGCCCGGCGAGGATCGCCTCGCCCCCCAGCTCGAGCCGCCCGCCCTCGGCCGTGAGCCGGGCGCTGCCGCTGCCGCGCAAGCGAGCCGCGGGAAGCGCGAGCGCGAGCGCGATCCCGTCCAGCGCCAGGCCCTCGGGCTCCGCGCGCGGCAGCAACTCGAGCTCGAGGGCGAGCGGCTGACGCCGGTCGCCGAGCTCGAGCGCACCGCTCGCCTCGAGCCGGAAGCGACGCCCCGCGGCGAGCGGGCTCGCCTGCAGGGCGGCGAGGGCGAGCGCGCGCTCCGGGCCGAGTGCGAGCCGCGCGCGGTCGAGCTCGAGCGGAAAGCGAACCCGAGGCAGCCGTGGCGGCGCCCTCCGCCGGGCGGTGTCGTGCGGGCGCGGGAACGCCGGCGGGAGCTCGACGGCGAGCCCGCGGATCGCCAGCCGCTCGAGCTCGGTCCCGGCACCGAGGAGCGCGGACCAGGGCAGGATGGCGTCGAGCGCCTCGGCGCGGGCGAGCGTCCGGCCTCGGTCCTTGAGGCTGAAGGGCCCGAGCTCGAGTCGGGGACTCGGCCAGAGCGCGAGCGTGGGCGGACGATGGAGCACGAGCGCGAGGCCGGTCTCGGCTCGGACCTGCTGCTCGAGCAGCGCGGCGATCCGTTCGGGCGCGAGCAGCGCGAGCAGGCCGCGCCAGGCGGCGAACAGCAGCAGGGCGACGAGCGAGAGGGCGAGCGCGAGACGGCGGCGCATCGCGCCTCAGCGGGGGGAGCGCTCGGGGAGCAGTCCGTCGACGAAGGCCTCGGGATCGAAAGGCTCGAGATCCTCGAGCCCCTCGCCGAGCCCGACGAAGCGCACGGGAAGGGGACGCTCGCGGGCGATGGCGAGCAGGATTCCGCCCTTGGCGCTGCCGTCGAGCTTGGTCACCACCAGGCCGCTCACGCCCACCGCCTGCTCGAACTGGCGCAGCTGCGCGAGGGCGTTCTGCCCGGTGGTGCCGTCGAGGACCAGCAGGGTCTCGTGAGGCGCGGCGGGATCGAAGCGCGCGATCACCCGCCGCACCTTGCCGAGCTCGGCCATCAGGTGCGCCTGGTTGTGCAGTCGCCCGGCGGTGTCGGCGATGACCACGTCGGCGTTGCGCGCGCGCGCCGCCTGGAGCGCGTCGAAGATCACCGCCCCGGCGTCACTCCCCGGCGCCTGGGCGATCACCGGGACGCCGTTGCGCTCGCCCCAGGCGCAGAGCTGCTCCACCGCGGCGGCGCGGTAGGTGTCGCCGGCGGCGAGCAGGAGCTTGAGACCCGAGCCGCGCCAGCGGTGGGCGAGCTTGCCGATGGTGGTGGTCTTGCCCGCCCCGTTGACGCCGACCACCAGCACCACGAAGGGGCGCGGCGAGGGCGGCACCTCCAGCGGGCGGGCGAGGGGCCGGAGCCGGTCGAGCAACTCGGCGCGCAGCGCGGCGAGCAGTCCCTCGCCGTCGCGGATCGCATCCTCCCGCGCCCGCCGGCGCAGGGCGGCGATGAGCTCCTCGGTGGCGGTCACGCCGGCGTCGGCGGCGAGCAGGATCGTCTCCAGCTCCTCGAACAGCGCCTCGTCCACCGCCGGGCCGCGGGCGAAGAGGCCGCGCAGGGCGCGGGCGATGCCGCTGCGCGCCAGCCGCTCGCGCCACGCGGGACGGCGCTCGGGGGGCTGGGCCGCGCCTGCCTCGACGCCGGGCTCGCCGCCCTCGCCAGGCTCGCGTTTGCGGAAGCGGAACATCCGACGCCGGCTGCCAGAAGAGGCGAGGCAGTCTACCATCGCCTGCGGTGGCGGCTCCCGGACGCATCCGCATCATCGGCGGCAGGCTGCGCGGCCTGCGCCTCCCCGTGCCGGCGCTGCCGGGCCTCCGGCCGACCCCGGACCGGCTGCGCGAGACCCTCTTCAACTGGCTCGCGCCTCGCCTCGCGGGGGCGGCGGTGCTCGACCTCTTCGCCGGGACCGGGGTCCTCGCCCTCGAGGCGCTCTCGCGGGGCGCCGCGCTGGCGCTGGCGGTGGAACGGGACCCTCGGCTCTGCCGCGCCCTGGCGGCCCACGCCTGGCGCTTTCCGGCCGGGGCGCTCGAGGTCCGTCAGGGCGATGCGCTGCGGCTGCTTGCCGGGCCGCCTCCCCGGAGCTTCGACCTGGTCTTCGTCGATCCGCCCTTCGCGGCCGGCCTGTGGGAGCCGGTGACGCAGCGGCTCGAGGCCGGGGGATGGCTGGCGCCGGAAGCGCTGATCTACCTCGAGACGCCGCCGGGAGCCGCGCCGTCGCTGCCTGCGGGCTGGGTGCCCGAGCGCGAGAGCCGGGCCGGACAGGCGCGCGGCCTGCTCGCGCGGCGGCTCAGCGCGCCCCGGCGAGACGGGCCATGACCGCCATGCGCACGAACACGCCGTTCGCGACCTGCTCGAGGATCACCGACTGGGGACCGTCGGCGACCTCGGAGGCGATCTCGATCCCGCGGTTCATCGGCCCGGGATGCATCACGATGGCGTCCGGCCGCGCCCGGCGGAGCCGCGCGGCATCGATGCCGTAGTCGCGGAAGTACTCCGCCTCGGAGGGCACCAGGCCGGCCTCCATCCGCTCCTTCTGCAGCCGGAGCGCGATGATCACGTCGGCGCCGGCGACCGCGCGATCGGCCTCGGGCTCGACGCGGCAGCCCTCGGGCACGCGCTCCGGCAGCAGCTGCGGCGGCCCGCAGAGGCGGATCTCGGCGACGCCGAGGGTGCGCAGGGCGTGGATGTCGGAGCGCGCCACCCGCGAGTGGCGGATGTCGCCGAGGATCGCGACCACGAGCCCCTCGAAGCCGCCCTTGCGCTGCCGGATGGTGAGCGCGTCGAGCAGACCCTGGGTGGGGTGGGCGTGCTCGCCGTCGCCGGCGTTGATCAGCGCGCAGCCCTCGGGCAGGCGTTCGGCGAGATGGGCGGCGGCGCCGGCGGCGTGGTGGCGGACGATGAACAGGTCGCAGCCGAGGGCGGCGAGGGTGGCCACGGTGTCCTGCGCCGACTCGCCCTTGCGCGCGCTCGACTGGGCGAGATCGAAGTGGATGACCTCGGCCGACAGCCTCCGCGCCGCGATCTCGAAGCTGACGCGGGTGCGGGTCGAGGGCTCGAAGAACAGCCCGACCATCGTCCGGCCGCGGAGCAGCGGCATCGCCTTGACGCCGCGCTCGTGGCTGTCGCGAAAGGCCTGCGCGAGGTCGAGCAGCTCGCCGAGCAGCCCGGCCGGCAGTCCCTCGAGGGTGAGGAGATGGCGGAGCCGGCCCCCCGCGCCGAGCTGGATCCCGCTCACGCCTCGTCCTCCGCGAGGATCTCGAAGCGCAGCGGTTCGGGACCGCGGAGCTTGATCCGCCGGCCGCGGCCCAGATCGAGCCGCGCCGCGGCCAGGTCGGGTCGGATCGGCAGCTCCCGCAGCCCCGGATCGCTGCGCTCGACCAGCACCGCGAACAGGATGCGGGCGGGGCGCCCGAACTGCATGAGCTCCTCGATCGCCGCGCGCGCGGTGCGGCCGGTGGCGAAGACGTCGTCCACGAGGACCAGGCAGCGCCCCTCGACGTCCCAGGGCAGTCGGGAGGCGCGCAGCGGACGCAGCGGCGCGCCGCGGGCGAGATCGTCCCGGAACATCCCGGCGTCGACCTCGCCGACGGGTTCCTCCAGGCCGAGGGCGAGCCGGAGCCGCTCGGCGACCCACACGCCCCCGCGACGGATGCCGACCAGGCGCAGAGCCTCGGTCGGCCCGTCGACGAGCGTCGGCAGTCCGGCGGCGAGCTGCTCGACCAGGGCGGCGGGGGCGGGGATCACGCCGCGTCGGCCAGCCACTGCTCGACCAGGACCCGGGCCGCGAGCGCGTCGAGGGCGCGCGCGTCCCGCCGCCGGGCGAGACCCTGGCGCCTCAGCTCGGCGAAGCGGCGCGCGGCCTCCCGGGAGCTCAGTCGCTCGTCCACCAGCGCCACCGTCAGCCCGAAGCGGGCGGCGAGCTCGGCCCGCGAAGCGGCGCGCCACCGCGCCGACCGCCTGCTCGCCGCCGTCGTCCGCTCGCGGCCAGCCCACCAGCGCCTGCCGCGGCTGCCACTCCGCGAGCAGCCGCGCGACCGCGGACCAGTCCGGCTCGCCGCCGCGGGCCGGCAGCACCGCGAGCGCGCGCGCGCTCCCGAGGCGGCGCGAGCCGATCGCGGCGCCGATCCGCCGCGTGCCGACGTCGAAGCCGATCACCCACTCCTCGCCGCTCATGCGTGGCCGAACCACTGGCCGAGCTCGCCGATCCGCACCCCGACCAGCGCGGCGGCCGCCTCCCAGCGCTGCTCCAGGGGCAGCTCGAAGAGGATCCGCTCGTCGCCGGGCACCGCGAGCCAGGCGTTCTCCCGGAGCTCCTGCTCGAGCTGCCCCGCCGCCCAGCCGGCGTAGCCGAGCGCCACCAGGTGCCGGCGCGGGCCCTCGCCGCGGGCGATGGCGGCGAGCACGTCGCGGGAGGTGGTGAGGCACAGCCGATCCCCGATCCTCAGGCTGGATTCCCACTCCCCATCGCGCTCGTGCAGCACGAAGCCCACCTCGGGGGAGACCGGGCCGCCGACCAGCACCGGGGCCTCGCCGCGCGCGGCTCTCGGCGAGCGTGATGTCGAGGTGCGCCAGGAGGTCGCGCAGCAGCATCCCCGACGGCCGGTTGATCAGCAGCCCGAGCGCGCCCTGCGCGTCGTGGTGGCAGAGGTAGGTCACCCCGCGCGCGAAGTTGGGATCCTCGAGCGAGGGCATCGCGACCAGGAGGTGACCGGTGAGCCAGGTCGGGTCTCGCATGGCGCCAGTGTAGCGCCACCGCCGCGGCTGCCGGCTCAGCGCTGGCGCAGCGTCCCGCCGGGCAGGAACTGCCAGGTGCGGGTGATGTGCAGCACGTCGACGCCCTTCGGGCGTCTGCGGCAGCGGCTGGAAGGGCGCGGCCAGGGCGACGATGCGCAGCGCCGCCTGGTCGAGCACCGGCTCGCCGCTGCCCTGGACGATCTCCGCGCTCTCCACGGAGCCGTCGCGGCGGACGGCGACGGTGAGGATGAGCTGGCCGCTCAGCCCGCGCCGTCGGGCCTCCTCCGGGTAGTTGAGGTTGCCGATGCGCTCGACCCTCGCGACCCAGGCGCGCATGTAGGCCGCGAACTCGTACTCCCGGGTGTTGGCGGAGATGAACTTGCGCCGCGGGCGCTTCGCGTAGGCCTGCCGGTTGCGCTCGAGCTCGCTCGCCAGGCGGGCCATCTCCAGCGAGCGCTCGATGAGTTCAGGGGCGGTGGGCAGTTCCCGTTCCGGCTGGGGCGGCTGCACCCGGGGAGCCGGCCGGGCGGTCTCGGCGCGGATCACGCGCTCCTCGGCGGCGGGTCGCGGCGGCGCCGAGCGCGGCATCGGCGGCAGGGGCTCGACGCCCTC
Source organism: Lysobacterales bacterium (assembly GCA_033582715.1). Lineage (GTDB taxonomy): Bacteria > Pseudomonadota > Gammaproteobacteria > Xanthomonadales > BPKI01 > BPKI01. The sequence goes on from JAVQZZ010000001.1 coordinate 1,107,724, forward strand.
CTCCGGCCGCGGCAGCGGCGCCGAGAGCGGCTCGGTGGGGCGCACGCGCTCGGGCGTGTCGCCGCCCCCGTGCCTGGTTGGCCTGGGCGAGGAAGTCCGGCTGTTCCGGCGCCTTCGGCAGCTGGCGCTCGACCAGGATCACGTCGAGGGTGGGCAGCAGCGTGCCCGGCCGGGGCGCGACGAAGGTGATGCCGAGGATCAGCAGCGCGTGGACCAGCACCGCGAAGAGCAGGCTCGCGCCGATCCGATCGCCGCTCGCGGCCTGCGCGCTCACCGGAGGCGCCGCTCGAGGGCGTCGAACAGCATGCCCGCGATGTTGAGCCCGCACTGGGCGTCGAGCTCGCGGATGCAGGTCGGGCTGGTGATGTTCACCTCGGTGAGATGCTCGCCGATGACGTCGAGGCCGGCGAAGAGCACGCCCCGCCGGGCGAGCTCGGCGCCGACGGCGGCGGCGATCTCGCGGTCCCTGGCCGGAGAGCGGCACGGCGACGCCCTCGGCCGCCGCGGGCGAGATTGCCGCGATGGTCGCGCCCGCTCGGGATCCGGGCGAGGGCGAAGGGCACCGGCTCGCCGTCGACCACCAGGATCCGCTTGTCGCCCTCGCGGATCGCGGGGAGATAGCGCTGGATCAGCGCCATGTGTCGTCCCTCTCCGGTGAGGGTCTCGATGATCACCCCGAGGTTCGGATCCTCCGCGTGGCTGCGGAACACCGCGCGGCCGCCCATCCCGTCGAGCGGCTTGAGCACCACCTCGCCGTGCTCTTCGGCGAAGGCCCTCAGGCTCGCGGCGTCGCGCGCGGCCAGGGTCGGCGGGGCGAACTCCGGCCAGGCGAGGGGCGCGAGCTTCTCGTTCAGCTCCCGGAGCGCGGCCGGACGGTTGACCACCAGTGCGCCGCGGCGGGCGGCCTCCTCGAGGACCAGGGTGTCGTAGAGGTACTCGCGGTCGACCGGCGGGTCGCGCCGCATCAGCACGACGTCGAGCGCGCCCAGGGCCAACGGGCCGCGCCTCGCCGAGCCGGAACCAGTCCGCCGGATCGTCGCGGACCTCGATCGCGCGGGCACGGGCCAGGGGCCCGTCGGCGCCGAGCGCCAGATCGCCCGCCTCGGCGTAGAGCAGGCGATGTCCGCGCCGCTGGCCCTCGAGCAGCATCGCGAAGCTCGAATCCTTGGCGACGCGGATCGACGCGATCGGGTCCATGATCACGAGCACGTCGAGCGACACGGACTTCGGGCTCCGGGGAAAGTGCGACGTGGCGGGGCGGAATCGGCACGCGGGGCGCGCCTATACTAGGCGGGCGAGAGCGGGACGCGACGGCGGCGTTTCGCCTCCAAGGCTCGCCTTTACAAAGATTTAGGTTCAAAACTTGACACCCGGAGGGCCTCTCCGTAAACACCGGAGCGCAAGCTTTCCAGAAAACTGGCGTGATGGAGCGCCCGGCGACAGCTCCGGCGAGGGGGCGGCCGCAGGGGTCGCGGGGCGGGAGAAGTCGGGCCGGTGAGGTGTGACGGGGGATCGACGTGAGCGAAGGCAACCGTGAGGGTACGCTGGCGGGCCTGAAGGTGATGGTCATCGACGACTCGAAGACCATCCGCCGCACCGCGGAAACGCTGCTCAAGCGCGAGGGCTGCGAAGTGATCACCGCGGTCGACGGCTTCGAGGCGCTCGCCAAGATCGCCGACCACCATCCCGACATCATCTTCGTCGACATCATGATGCCCCGGCTCGACGGCTACCAGACCTGCGCGCTGATCAAGAACAACCAGAGCTTCAAGTCGACGCCGGTCATCATGCTGTCGAGCAAGGACGGACTCTTCGACAAGGCGCGCGGGCGGATCGTGGGCTCCGAGCAGTACGTGACGAAGCCGTTCACCCGCGACGAGCTGCTCGAGGCGATCCGCAAGCACGTGGACCGCAGGCGAGCCTGAGCGGGCGGCTGGAAAGGGGGGGTGAAAGATGGCGCGAATCCTGATCATCGACGACTCGCCGACCGACGTGAAGGTCTTCTCGATGCTCCTCGAGCGGCACGGCCACCAGGTCTCGAGCGCATCCAACGCGGAGGAGGGGCTGGAGATGGCGCGCCGCGACCGTCCGGACCTGGTGCTGATGGACGTGATCCTGCCGGGCATGAACGGCTTCCAGGCGACGCGCATGCTGAGCCGCGATCCGGCGACCAGCGACATCCCGATCATCATCGTCAGCACCAAGAACATGGAGACCGACCGCGTCTGGGGGCTGCGGCAGGGGGCGAAGGACTACCTGGTCAAGCCGCCCAGCGAGCGGGAGCTGATCTCCAGGATCAACCAGCTCTTGGGCGGCGGGTGAGGGTGAGCGGATGGCGGCGAGCGGCGGCGAGGCAGCGGAACGATCCCTTCGCGGTGTTGCTCGAGTACGAGCGGCTGAGCCTGGCGCACGTCGCCGGCGTTCCCGAGCGGATCGAGGCCCCGGGCCTGTGGCGCGGGATCGGCTTCCGCCTCGACCGCTTACCGGCTGGCGAGCGCCATCCCCGAGATCAGCGAGATCCTGACCCTGCCGCCGGTGACGCCCGTGCCCGGGACCAAGCCTTGGCTCATCGGCATCGCCAACGTGCGCGGCAACCTGGTGGCGATGGTGGACATCAAGCTGTTCCTGCTCGGGGAGCGCACCCCGGTGCACGACTTCACCCGCGCGCTGGTCATCCGGCAGCCCGGCGGCAACGTCGGCCTGCTGATCGACGAGCTGCTCGGACAGCGCAACTTCACGGACGAGATGAAGGCCGACCCGGCCTCGTTCGAGGGCGGGCCGCTCATGCCCTTCATCAGCGCGGTGTACCGTTACGAGGGGAACCTGTGGGGTGTCTTCAGCATGAGCCGCCTGATCCGGACGCCGGAGTTCCTCCAGGCGGCGGCGTGAGCGGGTGATCTGCGCGAGGACGTGGACGGGGTCATCGGTGAACCTGCAAGCTGAGGTGACGACATGAGTGCCACTGCGAGATCGACGGGGGTCAAGCGCACGGCGGGGCTCAATCTCTGGCTGCTCCTGCTGGCGCTGGCGATCATCGTGCTGGCGGCCAACGCCTATCAGACCGCGGTCTACAACGAGCAGGAGCGGCAGGCGATCGCCCGCACCACCGAGCTGCAGGTGCTCTCGCAGCAGCTCGCCAAGTCGGCGACGGAGGCCACCACCTTCCTCGACGTCGAGGGCGGGGAGTCGGCCTTCGAGCCGCTGCGCAACCTGCGCAGCCTCGATCCAGAGGCTGGTCGACGAGCTCAGGCGTGGCAGCGCGGACGGCGTGATGCCGGGCTACGAGCGCGCGCCCGGCGTCGCCGACCAGCTCGACCGGGTGGTGCGCCGCTGGGCTACGATGAACGCCAGCGCCGAGGCGATCGAATCGCGCGAGAACGTGCTCCGCGAGCTGCTCGACGTGAACCGCGAGTTCAAGGACGCGGTGATCGCCTTCCAGGGTGCGCTCGAGCAGTTCGCGCGCACGCTTGGTGCTGCGCGGCGGCGCGCCCGACCAGGTCTACTACGCGGCGCTGCCCCTGACCCTCGCCGACGGTCTCAGGCGCAACGTGACCACCATCCTCCAGGGCGGCGAGCGCACCGCGGAGGCGGCGAGCAACCTCGGCAACGACGTCAAGCTGATCGAGCAGCTCCTCTCCGACCTGTTCAACGGCAGCCAGCGGGTGCGCCGCGTCACCAACGACGAGGCGCTTCGCCAGCTCGGCGAGGTGATGAACCAGTTCCGCCAGGTCGACGAGCTGGTCGGTCGGATCCTCGAGTCCGCGGCCGAGCTCGCCGAGGTGAAGCGCGCCACCGACGCGATCTCGCTCGATGCCGAGGAGTTCCTCAACGAGGTCCGGGAGCTCGCCGCGGCCTTCGGCAAGCTCCCGGAGCTCCGCCCCTTCCCGAAGCTCGTCTGGGGCTTGGTGGCCCTCGGCGTCGCGATCTTCGCCATCGTGATGGTGATCGTCTCCATCTTCCGCGACCAGCGCCGCCGCTTCCGCGCCGAGCAGGAGCTCAACCAGCGCAACCAGGAGGCGATCCTGAGGCTGCTCGACGAGATGGGCTCGCTGGCCGAAGGCGATCTCACGGTGAAGGCCACCGTGACCGAGGACATCACCGGGGCGATCGCGGACTCGATCAACTTCGCGGTCGAGGCGCTGCGCACCCTGGTGACCACGATCAACGAGACCGCGGTGCAGGTGGCGGCGGCGGCCCAGGAGACGCAGGCGACGGCCATGCACCTCGCCGAGGCGGCGGAGCACCAGGCGCAGCAGATCACCTCGGCCTCGGCGGCGATCAACGACATCGCCGCCCAGATCGACGAAGTGTCGCGCAACTCCGCCGAGAGCGCGGACGTGGCGCAGCGCTCGGTGCAGATCGCCTCGAAGGGCGCGGCGATCGTGCGCGAGACGATCCAGGGCATGGACAACATCCGCGATCAGATCCAGGAGACCTCGAAGCGGATCAAGCGGCTGGGCGAGTCCTCGCAGGAGATCGGCTCGATCGTCGAGCTGATCAACGACATCGCCGAGCAGACGAACATCCTGGCGCTGAACGCCGCCATCCAGGCCGCCTCGGCGGGCGAGGCGGGCCGTGGTTTCGCGGTGGTCGCCGACGAGGTGCAGCGCCTCGCCGAGCGCGCGTCGAACGCGACCAAGCGCATCGAGACGCTGGTGCAGACGATTCAGTCCGACACCAACGAGGCGGTGAGCTCGATGGAGCAGACCACCGCCGAGGTGGTGGCGGGCGCTCGTCTGGCCGAGGACGCGGGTCTCGCGCTCGGCGAGATCGAGAAGGTGTCGAACGACCTCGCGGACCTGATCCAGAACATCTCGGCCGCCGCCCGCCAGCAGTCCCACGCCGCCGCCAGCATCACCGCGACCATGAACGTGATTCAGGAGATCACCGCGCAGACGGCGATGGGCGCGAGCCAGACCGCGGAATCGATCGGCAACCTGGCGCAGCTCGCGGCCGACCTGCGTCGCTCGGTGGCCGACTTCAAGCTGCCGGGCTGAGCGCCATGGCGCGGGCCGCGCGGTCGCGACTCGGTTCGGCGGAGGCAGGCGGGCCGACGCCTGGTGCGGCGAGGTTTCCATGAGGCTGCAGGACGACATCGACTTCACCACCCTGAGCTGGGTCAAGGCGGAGCTCGACGCCACCTTCCGGCAGGCCCGCCAGGCGCTCGAGGCCTTCGTCGACGATCCCGCCGATCGCGGCCAGATGCGCGCGTGCGCGCACTACCTGCATCAGGTCCGCGGCACGCTGCGGATGGTGGAACTCCAGGGGCCGGCGCTGGCGGTGGAGGAGATGGAGAAGGTCGCCCAGGCGCTGCTCGAGGAGAAGATCGCCGACCGCGACGAAGCGTTCAGCGTCCTGATGCGTGGCCTGCTGCAGCTGCCGGACTACCTCGACCGGCTGCAGAGCGGCCACAAGGACGTGCCGGTGGTGCTCTTGCCGCTGGTCAACGAGCTGCGGGCGCTGCAGGGCGAGGGCCAGATCGGCGAGCAGGTCCTGTTCTCCCCGGATCTCTCGCTGCCGTTGCCGGCGAGCGTTCCGGGAGCGCCGCGGCCGGCGCCGGTGATGGAGCTCGGGCTGATCGCGGAGCGGTTGCGCGCCGGCTTCCAGCGCGCGCTCCTCGCCTGGTACCGCGGTGCCGACGGCGAGGCCAGCCTGCACCGCATGGCGGCGATCCTCGACCGGCTGACGGAGCTCGGTCACGAGGAGGCGGCGCGCAAGCTGTGGTGGGTCGGCTCGGCGCTGGTCGACGCCCTCGCCAAGACCGGCGGGCGCCCGGACAACGACCTCAAGCTGCTGCTCGGGAAGCTGGAGCGCGAGATCAAGCGTCTGTCGCTCCAGGGCGAGCTCAGCTTTCGCGTCGAGCCGCCGCGCGAGCTGCTGCGGGGCCTGCTCTACCAGATCGCCCGCTTCCCCGCCGACACCCCGCGCCTGGAGGCGGTGCGGCGCGCCTTCCGGCTGAGCGACCTCAGGCCCGCGAGCCGCGAGGCCGAGCACGCGCAGAGCGCGATCTCGGGCCACAACCGCGCGCTGCTCGACACCGTCGCCAAGGCGATCAAGGAGGACCTGCTGCGCGTGAAGGATTCGCTCGACGTGCACCTGCGCAGCGGCGAGAAGACGGCGGCAGGGCTGGAAGCGCAACCTCGAGATCCTCTCGCGCGTCGCCGACACCCTGGCCATGCTCGGCCTCGACAGCTCCCGCCAGCTCGTGGTCGAGCAGCGGACGGCTCTCGCCGAGATGGTGAGCGGCGATCGCGGCGTCGAGGAGGGGGCGCTGCTCGACATCGCCGGGCGCCCTGCTCTACGTCGAGGGGACGCTCGACGATCAGGTCGAGATGCTGGGCTCCCGTCCGGCGCAGGTGGAGGGCGACGACCAGTTCTCGCGCAGCGAGGCGCGGCGCGTGATCGAGGCGGTGGCGCGCGAGGCGGGCTTCAACCTGCAGAAGGTCAAGGACGACTTCGTGGCCTTCATCGAGTCTCCCTGGGATCACGACAAGCTGCGCGGCACCTCCGGCATGCTCACCCAGGTCGCGGGCGCGCTGCGCATCCTGGAGCAGCGCGAACCGGCGCTGATCGCGATCGCGCTGGCGCGCTTCGTCGATCGCGAGCTGGTGCGCGCGCGTCGGGTGCCGACCGCCGACCAGATGGACCGGGTGGCCGACGTCCTCGCCAGCCTCGAGTACTACTTCGAGGCGACCCGCGAGCATCGCGCCGGACGGGAACGGATCCTCGAGGTCGCCAAGGAGAGCATGCGCTGGCTCGGCTACTGGCCGATCGAGGAGCGGCATGATCGTCGAGGCCGAGGAGGCGCCCGTGGAGGAGGAGGAGCGGATGGAAGCCTGCGGAGGCCGGAGCGATCGCCCTGGAGCGCCCCGAGGCGCCGACGGCCGCCGGCGAGGAGGAGCCGGCGGCGGTCGACGAGGCAACGCCCGCGCCCGGCCCGCAGCCGGCGGTCGAGCCCGGCGTCCAGGCGGCGGCGGCGACGGCCGAGCCGTCGCGGGCCCCCTCCGAGGCCGTCGCCGAGAGTGCCGCCGAGGCGACCCCGGCGGCGACCATGGGCTTCGAGCTGCTGCCCTCCGACGAGATCGACGAGGAGATCCGGGAGGTCTTCATCGAGGAGGTCCGGGAGGAGATCGCGAACCTCAACGAGCTGTTCCCGCAGTGGCTCGAGCAGATCGAGGACCTCGAGCGGCTCAAGCCGATCCGGCGTTCCTTCCACACCCTCAAGGGCAGCGGTCGGCTGGTCGGGGCGCGCGCCCTCGGCGAGTTCAGCTGGAAGGTCGAGAACATGCTCAATCGCGTGCTCGACCGGACGATCACCCCGCATGAGGGCGTGATCGCCCTGGTCCGGCATGCGCTCGAGGCCCTGCCCGAGATGCTTGCCGCGCTGGAGGGCCGGGGCGCGCCCGGTCCCATCGTCGCCGAGATCATGTCGGTCGCGGACCGGCTCGCGCAGGGCGAGCAGGCGTGGGTCGGGCCCGCGCCGGTGGCCGCGGAGGTGGAGGAGGCCGCGCCCGCCGAGGCCGAGGGCCTGCCGGCTCCGCTCCCGGAGCTCGAGGCGCCGGTGGCCGCCCCCTTCGTCGAGGCACCGGCGGAGGAGCCGGAGCCGATGGCGGAGGCCGTCCCCGAGGCGGTGGCCGAGACTGCCTTCCCGTCCGAGGGCGCGGAGCCGCCCGCCGCAGAGGCGGAAATCCTCGAGGAACCGCTCGCCGAGCCGTCGGAGCCGCAGCCCGCGCCGCTGGCCGAGCCGGTGCCGGAGCCTGCGCTGCCGGAGCCGGTCGCGCCCGCTCCCGCCGTGGAGGCGCCCGAGGTGGCGTCGGCCGAGGCCGCCCCCGTCGCATTCGATCGCATGCTCGCCGAGCTCGAGGCGACGCTCGAGCCGGTGGCGGAGGCTCCCGGCGAGGAGCCCGCAGCCGAGCTGGTGGAGCAGGAGGAGCCCCGCCACGAGGCGCTCTCCGAGGCGTCCGTCCCGGCTGCCGCCGAACCGGCGGCGGCCGAGGCCGCGGAGGCGCCCGCGCTCGAGCGTCCGATCGCGGTCGATCCGGTGCTGCTCGAGATCCTCAGGACCGAAGTCAACGGCCACCTCGAGGTCATCAGCGCCTACCTCGCAGCCTGCGAGGCGCAGGGTGCCGCGCTCCCGGTCGAGCGAGGCGGTGCAGCGGGCGGCGCACACCATGAACGGCGCCTTCGCGATGGTGGACGTGCCCGCCGCCTGTGCCGTCGCCGCGCCGCTCGAGGGCTATCTCAAGCGTCTGCTCGCGGCCGGTCGCGCACCGGACCGCCGCGGTCTCGATGCACTGCGCGAGGCGGTCGGCGCGATTGCGGCCGTGGTGGTCGCGCTCGAGTACCACGAGCCGATGCCCGAGACCGAAGGGCTCGCGCGGGCGCTCGCCGCTCTGCGCGACGAGCTCCCCGCGCCCGCGCCGAGGGTGCGTGGCGGTCGAAGAGGAGATGGCCGCCACCATGGTGGAGGTCGACGCCGGTCCGGAGCCGATCGAGGCCGTCAGCCTGCCGCCGGTCGACACCGCGCTGCTCGCGCTCGGGGAGCCGGTGGCCGAGGAGGTGCCTGACGAGCCCGAAGAAGCGGTGACCGAAGAGGCCGGTGAGCCCGAGGAAGCGGTCGACCGAGGAGGCCGGCGGCGCGAAGAGGCGGTGACCGAAGAAGCGGTGACCGAAGAGGCGGTGACCGAAGAAGCGGTGACCGAAGAGGCGGTGACCGAAGAGGCGGTGGCCGAAGAGGCGGTGGCCGAAGAGGCGGTGGCCGAAGAGGCGGTGGCCGAAGAGGCGGTGACCGAAGAGGCGGTGGCCGAAGAGGCGGTGACCGAAGAGGCGGTGACCGGAGGCGGTGACCGAAGAAGCGGTGACCGAAGAAGCGGTGACCGAAGAGGCTGGTGACCGAAGAAGCGGTGACCGAAGAAGCGGTGACCGAAGAGGCGGTGACCGAAGAGGCTGGTGGCCGAAGAGGCGGTGGCCGAAGAGGCGGTGACCGAAGAGGCGGTGGCCGAAGAGGCGGTGACCGAAGAGGCGGTGACCGAAGAAGCGGTGGCCGAAGAGGCGGTGGCCGAAGAGGCGGTGGCCGAAGAGGCGGTGGCCGAAGAGGCGGTGGCCGAAGAGGCGGTGGCCGAAGAGGCGGTGACCGAAGAAGCGGTGACCGAAGAAGCGGTGACCGAAGAGGCGGTGGCCGAAGAGGCGGTGACCGAAGAGGCGGTGACCGAAGAGGCGGTGACCGAAGAGGCGGTGACCGAAGAGGCGGTGGCGGAGTCGCAGCCGGCCTGGCCGCCGATCGAGGACCCGGCCGATCCCGAAGGGCCGCTCGATCTGCCCGATCTCGATCCCGATCTGCTGGAGATCTTCGTCCAGGAGGCCGAGGAAATCCTCGACAGCGCCGACCGCCTGCTCGCCCGTCTGCGCGAGGCCCCCCGCGAGCGCGAGATCATCGTCGGGTTGCAGCGCGAGCTGCACACGCTCAAGGGCGGTGCGCGAATGGCCGGTCTCAGCGCCGTGGCCGACCTCGGTCACGCGCTCGAATCGCTGTTCGAGGCAGCCGCCGATGGCCGGCACGTGCTCGGGCGGGCGAGCGTCGAGATCCTCGAGCGTGCCTTCGACCGCCTGCATGCCCAGGTCACGCGCGTGCGCAACCGGCGCGCGGTGGCGCGGGCCACGGGCACCATCGAGCGGCTCGAGGCCCTCGCCCGGGGCGCGGCGGCGCCGGCGCGTCCGCTGCCCCCGCAGCCGGCCCCTGCGCCCGTGCTGCCGGCCGAGGAGCCCGTGCCCGCCCCGGTGCCGAGAAAGATCTCCGTCCCCACGCCGACGGAGGCCGAGGTTTCCGAGGAAGAGGCGCGGGTGGCGGGCCAGGAATACATCCGCGTGCGCGCCGATCTCCTCGACCGCCTGGTCAACTACGCCGGCGAAGTCGCGATCTATCGCGGCCGTCTCGATCAGCAGGTCGGCGTCTTCCGCTTCAACCTGTCGGAGCTCGAGGGCACGGTGAGCCGTCTGCGGGAGCAGCTGCGGCGGCTCGAGATCGAGACCGAGGCACAGATCCTCTCGCGCTACCAGCGCGAGGGCGACCAGCAGGAGATCTTCGACCCGCTCGAGCTCGACCGCTTCTCGACCCTGCAGCAGCTTTCGCGCGCCCTCGCCGAGTCGGTCTCCGACCTGGTGTCGCTGACCAACTTGCTGGATGACAACGCGCGCCAGGCGGAGACGCTGCTGCTGCAGCAGTCGCGGGTGAGCTCGGAGCTGCAGGATGGCCTGATGCGGACCCGGATGGTGCCCTTCGAGGGTCTCGTGCCCAGGCTGAGGCGCCTGGTCCGGCAGGTGGCGCGCGAGCTCGGTCGCAAGGCGCAGCTCAGGGTCGAGGGCGCGCAGGGCGAAATGGACCGCAGCGTGCTGGAGCGCATGGTCGCACCGCTCGAACACATGCTGCGCAACGCGCTGGCCCACGGCATCGAGCCTCCGGCGGAACGGATCGCCGCCGGCAAGCCGGAGGAAGGCACGGTGAGGATCCGCATCGGCCGCGAGGCGACCGAGGTGGTGATCCAGGTCAGCGACGACGGGCGGGGCATGGACCGCGAGGCGATCCGTCGCAAGGCGATCGAGCGCGGACTGCTCAAACCCGAGGTCCAGCTCTCCGACCGCGATCTGTTCGGCTTCATCCTCGAGTCCGGCTTCTCCACCGCCACCGAGGTGAGTCAGATCGCCGGTCGCGGCGTGGGCATGGACGTGGTGGCGAGCGAGATCAAGCAGCTCGGCGGCTCGCTGCAGATCGCCTCGGAGCGCGGGCGCGGCACCGAGTTCACGATCCGGTTGCCCTTCACGCTGGCGGTGGCGCAGGCGGTGCTGGTCAAGCTCGGCGAGACCACCTTCGCGGTGCCGATCTCGTCGGTGCAGGGCATCGCCCGCATCCATCGCGACGAGTACGTGAAGCGCATCACGGAGGGGCCGCCGACGATCAGCTACGCGGGCGAGGAGTACGTGATCCACGACCTGTCGGTGCTCCTCGACCTGCCGGTGGCGCGGAGCTGCCGAGGAGACCCACTACCCGCTGCTGCTCTCGCGCACCGGCGACCAGCGCTCGGCGGTGCGCGTCGACATGGTGCTCGGCAGCCGCGAGATCGTGGTCAAGCCGGTGGGGCCCCAGATCAGCTCCGTGCCCGGCGTCTTCGGCGCGACCATCCTCGGCGACGGCTCGGTGGTCGTGATCCTCGACATGGCGCCGCTGGTGCGCCGCGCGGCGGCGCTGCGCGAAACCACCGAGGCCGCGCTCGCGCCGCTCGCCCAGCCGGAGCGTGTCCGAGGCGGCGCCGGCGGCGGCCGAGAAGCGGCCGCGCCTGGTCATGGTGGTCGACGACTCGATCACCATGCGCAAGGTGACCGGCCGCACCCTCGAGCGCCACGACTACGAGGTGGTCACGGCCAAGGACGGGCTCGACGCGGTGGAGAAGCTCCAGGAGCGGGTGCCGGACGTGATGCTGCTCGACATCGAGATGCCGCGGATGGACGGTTACGAGCTCGCCACCTACGTGCGCAATGATCCGCGCCTGCGGCACATCCCGATCATCATGATCACCTCGCGCACCGGCGAGAAGCACCGCCAGCGGGCCTTCGAGATCGGCGTCAACCGTTATCTGGGCAAGCCCTACCAGGAGGCGGAGCTGCTGCGCACCGTGGCGGAGATGCTGCAGGAGGCGAGGGAATGAGCGCGCCGGCCGTCGTGCTGGTGACCCGGCCGGGCGCGGCCGCGGACTGCCTGCAAGGAGGCGCTGCGCAAGCGCCGGCGCGGTCCTCGCCTGGATCGGCGAGCCCGAGCAGCTCGACCCTGGGCAGCCCCCGGGCACGGTGGTGGTGCTGAACCTGGACCCGGCGATCGAGGCGGATCTCGCCCGCTTGTCCCCGCTCTGGTCGCTGCCGGAGGTCCGGGTCGTGTTCAACGACGCCACGGTCACGCAGGGCCTGAGCGGCTGGGACCTCAAGCGGTGGGCGCGACACTTGGTGGCCAAGGTGTTCGCTCGCGACGGGCATCCCGAGCTGCCCGACCGCCCGCCGGGTGCGGAGCCGCTGCGCCGTCGCGCCGCTCGTTCGCGGACGCGGCAGAGCAGGGGGAGGACGGCGGTGGTGATGCGCCGCGCGGGACGCCGCTACATCGAGGACGAGATCAGCGAGGAGCTTGGGCGCACCGCCTCTGCCCTTCGACGGGGTGGCGGACGAGGGTCGGGGCTCGGCGGGCGAGGCGCCTGGCCGACCCCCCTCGCGCGACCGGCCGCGAGGAGTCCGCGCCGCCGCCCGCCGGCCTGTCCTTCACCGACGATCTCGAACTGGATCGGCGACTCGTCGGCGGCGGCCGGGCCTCCCCGAGCTCGCGCCGGAGCTCGCCGATCTCGACGTGCCGCCGTCGGCGCCCGAGGAGGACGAGCTCGAGAAGCTGCTGCGGCGCGCCGCGCCCTCCGCCGAGCGGGCACCCCCGCCCGCAGACGTCCCGAGCCGAGGCGGAGTGCTGCGTCGGTTCCGGGTGCCCCCGCGCCGCGGGTGCCCGAGCGCCCGAGCACCCTGTCCCTCGCCGGCGACCTGCCCGCGCCCACGCCGGCAGGGTGCGGAGCAGGCCCGGGGCGGCAAGCCGGGCGGGGTGGACTGGTCTCGCTTCCGCATCGAGGGGCTGAGCCTGGCCCCGCTCGAGGACGATGCCGGCCGCGCCTCCCGCCGGAGCGCAGGCGGGCGGCGGCGAGCGACGGGCGGAGGGCACGGCGGCCGCGGAGGCCCCGCAGCCCGCGGAGCAGCTCTGGCTGCTGGTCGGATCCCTCGGCGCGGCGCGAGGCGGTGGGTCAGTTCCTGGCCGAGCTGCGATCGCCGGGACGGGCGGCCCTGATCGTCGCCCTCGCCGATCCCACATCGCGGGCCATGCCGCCGTCCTCGCCAACGGTCTCGCCGGGCGCTCGGGCCTCAAGGTCCGGGTCCTGGCCGCGGGAGCCCGGGAGAGCGCTGACGCAGGGATCCGTGCACCTGCTGCCGCCTGAACTGCGGCTCGCGGAGCTCGACCGGGAGGCCCTGCGGGCCGAAGCCGACGCGGCGGGTCGGAGCTCTCGACGGGCTGCTCAAGTCGGTCGCCGCCGCGCTGGGTGCGGGCGTCGGGGCGATCGTCTTCAGCGGAGCGACGCGCGACGGCTTCGAGGGCCTGCTCGGACTGGCGCAGCGTGGTGCGGCGGTGTGGGCGCAGGATCCCTCGACCTGCATCGCGCCCCAGCTCCCGGAGCTGGTGCGCTCGCGCGGCATCGCGACCTTCATCGGGTCGCCGCGGCTCGCTCGCGCAGCATTTCCGTCGTGAGATCGGCTGAGGGGAGGCGATGGGCGAGAGCCAGCGACAGGAGATCCGTGCGCTGCTGATCGCGGTGACCGGCGGACGGCTGCTGCTGCCCAACGCCACCGTCGCCGAGGTGATCACCTTCGCCAGCGCCGAGCCGATCCCCGACGCGCCGCCCTGGCTGCTCGGGCGGATCGGCTGGCGGGGCTGGCGCCTGCCGCTCTTCTCCTTCGCGGTGCTCGCCGGGCTTGCCCGCGAGGAGGGCTACATCAACGCCAAGGTCGCGGTGCTCAAGGCGCTCGGCGGCCGTCCGCGCCTGTCGTACATGGCGATGCTCACCCAGGGCTTCCCGCGCCTGGTGGCGGTCACCCCGGAGGTGCTGCTTCCGCAGGGCGGGGAGGAGGAGCTTCCTCCCGGGAGCGCTGCAGCAGGTGTTGCTGCGGGACGACCTGGCGTTCATCCCCGACCTGCGCGGCATCGAAGAACGGGTGGTGGAGGCGATCCGCCTCGCCGCCTGAGGCGCTGCGCGCCACGCGGCCCGGGATCAGCGGGACGCGGCTGCCGGGCGCGCGTCGCTCACCCCGGCCGTCCGAGGTCGCCCCAGCAGGACTGGAGCACGGCGATCGCGGTGGGCCCCGCGGTCTCCGCGCGCAGGATCCGCGGACCGAGGGCTCCAGCGGCGGAAGCCGGCATGCGCTCGAGGCACTCGAGCTCGGCGGCGTCAGAAGCCGCCCTCCGGCCCGACGGCGATGGCGAGCGCGGCGGGCGGGCGGAGCCGGCCTCGCCGCCGTCTCGGGAGGCCCTCCGGATCGAGCACCCAGCGGGCCTCCGGAAGCGGGGTCGCTGGCGAGCTCCGCGACCGGCAGATCGGCGCGTCCACGGCGGGAATCCTCGCCCGGCCGCACTGCTCGCAGGCGGCGACCGCCACCGCCCGCCAGTGCGCGAGCCGGCGCGCGAGGCGCTCGCCCTCGAGCCGCACCGAGCCGCGTCCGGCGATCAGCGGCCTGATCCGCGCCACGCCGAGCTCGGTCGACTTTCTGCACCACGAAGTCCATCTTCTCGCCGCGCAGCAGGCTCTGCAGCAGGGTGATGGCGAGCGGCGACTCGCGGGCAGCGGGCGTCCTCGGTGCGCTCGAGCCGCACCACGGCGCGCCTGCCCGACCAGCGCAGGCGCCCGCGGTGCTCGAGGCCGTCGCCGTTGAACAGCACCAGCTCGGCGCCGGAGGGGAGCCGTAGGCACGGCGCGCCAGCTTGTGTGCGAGCGGAGGCGGCAGCTCGAGCTCCACGCCGGTCGCCAGCGGGGCCTCGAGGTGGAGCCGCGGCACGCGCATCGCGCTCAGGGGCTCCGGGTGGCGGCGGAGATCGCCTCGGCCGCGACCCGCCCGAGCCAGAGGATCTCCTCCTCCTCGATCACGTAGGGGGGCATGAAGTAGACCACGTCGCCAAGCGGCCGCAGGATCGCGCCCCGCCGCAGCGCCTCGAGGTAGACCCGGCGGCCGCGGCGCTCGGCGGGCGGGAAGGGGCGGCGCCCGCGGCGCTCGGCGACCAGCTCGATGGCGAGGATCATCCCGCGCTGGCGGATCTCGGCGACGTGCGGATGGTCCGCGAGCCCGGCCACCGCCTCGGCCATGCGCGTCGCCCTGCGGCGGTTGTCGTCGAGCACCCGCTGGTCGAGCAGCTCGAGGGTGGCGAGGGCGGCGGCGCAGGCCAGCGGATTGCCGGTGTAGCTGTGGGAGTGCAGGAAGGCCTTCCCGGCCGACCACTCGGCGTAGAAGGCGCGGTAGATCTCCTCGGTGGCGAGCACCGCGGCGAGCGGCAGGAAGCCGCCGGTGAGGCCCTTCGACAGGCACATCAGGTCCGGCGCGATCCCGGCCTGCTCGCAGCGCGAACAGGCTCCCGGTGCGGCCGAAGCCGACCGCGATCTCGTCGGCGATCAGGTGCACGCGGTGGCGGTCGCAGACGTCGCCGCAGGCCGGCGAGGTAGGCCGGATGGTGCATGCGCATGCCGCCGGCGCACTGCACCAGCGGCTCGACGATCACCGCGCTGACCTCGCCGGCGTGACGTTCGAGGAGTTCCTCGAGCTCTCCCAGGCGGCGTCGGGCGTAGGCCTCGGGATCCTCCCCGGGCTCGGCGAGGGCCGCATCGGGGGAGGGGGCGAAGAGGGGCTTGAGCAGCAGCGGCTCGTAGGCGTCGCGATACAGCCCGAGCCCGGTCACCGAGAGCGCGCCGAGCGTCTCGCCGTGGTAGCCGTGCTCGAGGGCGACGAAGCGCGGCCGCGTCTCGCCCCGGTTGCGCCAGTAGTGGAAGCTCATCTTCAGCGCCACCTCCACCGCCGCCGAGCCGTTGTCGGCGTAGAAGACGCGGGTGAGCGCCGCCGGCGTCGATCGCCACGAGGCGCTCGGCGAGCTCGATCGCGGGGGCGTGACCGAAGCCGGCGAGCAGCACGTGCTCGAGACGCTCGGCCTGCTCCCGGATCCGCGCCGCGATGTGCGGGTGGCAGTGGCCGAAGAGATTGGTCCACCAGGAGCTGATCGCGTCGAGGTAACGGCGTCCCTCGTAGTCCTCGAGCCACACCCCGCGCCCGGAGCGGATCGGGATCGGCGGCGCCTCCTCGTGGTCGTGCATCTGCGTGCAGGGGTGCCAGAGCACGGCGAGGTCGCGGCGGATCCAGTCCTGCTGCATGGCGGCTCCGGGAGGCGCGGGGCGAGCAGCATAAGGCGCCCGCGGAGGCGGTGCTATGATCCTCGAACATGAGCGGCGAAGGCGGGCGCGCGCGGCTTCACCCTGATCGAGGTGCTGGTGGTGGTGGTGATCCTCGCCATCCTCGCCGCCGTGGTCGTCCCGCGCATCCTCGACCGGCCGGACGAGGCGCGCGCGGTGCGCGCGCGTCAGGACATCCTGGCGATCTCCCAGGCGCTGCATCTCTACCGCCTCGACAACTTCCACTACCCCAGCACCGAGCAGGGCCTGCGCGCTCTGGTGGAGCGTCCCGGCGGCGACCCGCCGGCGGTCAACTGGCGGGAGGGCGGCTACCTCGAGCGGCTGCCGAAGGATCCCTGGGGTCGCGAGTATCTCTACCTCCAGCCGGGCACCCGCGGGGGCGCCTTCGATCTCTATTCGCTCGGGGCCGACGGCAAGCCGGGGGGCACCGGGGCCGCCGCCGACATCGGCAACTGGGATGGGCGCTGAGCGCCGAAGGCGCGGCACCACGCTGCTCGAGCTGCTGGTGGTGGTCGTGATCCTCGCGGTGCTGGCGGGGGCGGTGGGCCTCGCGGCGGGGCTGGCGCGGAGGCCATCGCCAGAGCAGGCGGCGCGCGATCGCCTGGCGCGCGGGCTGGCGCTGGCCTGCGAGCGCGCCCGCCTCGGCGGACTCGACCACGGCCTGCTGATCGACAAGGGCGGCTACGCCTTCGCGTTCTTCGACGGCACGGCCTGGCAGCGCTACGGCAGCGGCGAGGACGCGCCGCTCGCGCCGGGGGAGTGGCCGGAGGGCGTGCGCCCCGAGCTGCTTCGCCAGGGGATTGCGGTGACGCTGCCGGAGCGGGCCGAGCGCCCCGAGATCGCCTGCACCGGGAGCGGCGAGCTCAGCCCCTTCGAGCTCGCGCTGCGGCCCGCGCGCGGCGAGGGAGCGCCGCGACTCCGCGGCGCGCTCGACGGCCGGCTCGAGCGTCTCGGCGGGGACCGGCGGTGAGGCGCGGAGGTTTCCTGCTCCTCGAGGTGCTCCTGGCGGTGGCGGTGCTCGCGATCGCGCTCGCGGCGCTGCTGCAGACCGCCGTCGCTGAGAGCCGGGTGCTGGGAGACCAGCGCGAACGGCTGCTCGCGCGGCTGGTCGCCGCGAACGCCCTCGAGGAGCTCCGGCTCGCCGAGCCGTTCCCCGCGCCCGGGCGGCGCGCCGGCCGCGCGCGGATGGCAGGCACGGAATGGGAGCTCGAGATCGCGATCGAGGGCACCGAGGAGCCGTCGCTGCGGCGGGTCGAGGTCACGGCCTTCCGGGCGGGAGGCGGCGGGGTGCGGGTGCGGCTCCACGGAGTGTTCGCGGAGCCGTGACCGCGAGCTCGCGCCGTCGGGGCCTCGGCCTGCTGGAGCTCCTGGTGGCGCTCGCGGTGTTCGCGGTGGCCGCGGCCCTGGCCTACCTCGGCCTGGCGCGCGCGGTGGAGGCGCGCCGGCTGCTTGCCGCGGAGCAGGAGCTCCTGGCCGCGACCGGCTTCGCCATCGCCCTGCTCGAGAGCGATCTGCGCAGCGCCGTGCCGCGTGCCGGTGCGCGGCGAGGGCGGCGGCGAGGAGCCCGCCCTCGTCGGCGGCCCCACGGCGATCGAGTGGACGCGGATCGGCACCCCGCTCGGCCGCCGCGGCGCGCTTCCCGAGCGGATTCGCTACCGCCTCGAGGACGGCGCGCTGCTGCGCGAGCGGCTGGCGGTGGCGGACCGCGCGCCGGGCCTCGCCCCGGAACGGAGCCGGCTGCTCCCCGGCGTGGCCGGCCTGGTCTTCCGCTTCCTCGACCAGGAGGGCCGCTGGCGGCCGGACTGGCCGGCGGAGGGGCGGTCCGGCCTGCCGCGCGCCGTGGCGATCGAGCTCGAGATCCGCGGGCTCGGCGAGCTCAGGAGGGTGGTCGCGGTGGGGGCGCAGCGATGAGGCGGGGTCGCGGCATCGCGCTGCTGGTCGCGGTGCTCGCGGTGGCGATCGCGAGCCTGGTACTCGCCGCCCTGGTCGCGGGCGGAGAGGATCTTCGGGCGCGGCAGCGCCACCTGCTCAGGCTCGAGCAGGGCTGGCAGCTCGCCCTGGGCCTCGAGCGCTGGGCCGAGCTGATGATGCGGCGCGAGCGCCAGGCGGGCGGCGACTACGACGCCTGGGACCGTCCCTGGCTGCAGCCGCTGCCGCCGCTGCCGGTGCCCGGTGGCACCGTCTCGGGAGGGCTCGCCGACGCCAGCGGCTGCCTCAATCTCAACGCCCTGGTGCCGGGCGAGACGCCCGATCCCGTGGTGCGAGCGCGCCTCGAGCGGCTGCTCGATCTCCTCGGGCTGCCGCGCACGATCGCGGCCCAGGCCATCGACTGGATCGATCCCGACCTGCTGCCCGAGCCCGGCGGGGCGGAGGATCCGGCCTATCTCGCCATGCGACCGCCGCGCCGCGCCGCCAACCGCCCCTTCCTCGCGCTCGGGGAGCTGATCCATCTGCCCGACGTCGACGAGGCCGCGCTCGAGCGCCTCCGGCCGCATGTCTGCGCGCTTCCCGATCCCTCGGCGCCGATCAACGTCAACTTCGCCAGCCCCGAGCTGCTGATGGCCCTGGACCCGGCGATCGACCGCGCCACCGCCGAGGCCCTCCACGCCGACGGACGCGCCGCCTTCGCCAGCGAGCAGGCGGTGCTGGAGGCCCTCGCCGCGCGCGGGGTGGCGCTTGCCTCGCTCCCGGGCGTGGCGGTGCGCAGCCGTTATCTGCTGGCTCGGGCCACGGTACGCATCGACGACGTGCCGATGGTCTTCACCGCCCTGCTCGAGCATCGCGACGCGCGGCTGGAGCCGGTCTGGCGCCGCGCCGGTCCGCCGTGACGCCTCCGCGCTTTTCTGGCATCGTTCGTCGGCGATGAGCAAGCGCGCGAGCGTCCCGGCGCTGGTGTGGCTCGGCCGCGATCCGCCCCTGGTCCTCGGCGCGGAGGGGCGTCCGCTGGCCGCCGCCGAGCTCGCGCGTCTGCGCTCGCGGGGCGAGGGCGTGACCGTGCTGCTGCCCGGCGAGCGGGTGCTCCCGCTGTCGCTGCCTCCGCTGCGGGCGCGGGGCGAGGCCCTGCGCCAGGCGGTGCGCTACGCCGCGGAGGACTGCGCTGGCCGAGCCGGTCGAGGCGGTGCACGTGGTGCCGGTCGGGGAGACGGCGGAGGGAATCGAGGCGCTGTGCGTCGCCCATGCCGCGATGCGCGAGGCGCTGGACCGGATCGCCGCCCTCGGCCTGAGGGCGGAGCGGCTCAGCGTCGACGCCCTGCTCCTGCCATGGGAGGGGCGTCCGGTCGCCGTGCGGGTGGGCGAGCGGATCCTGGCGCGAATCGGGCCGGGCCGCGGTTTCGCGGTGGAGGCGTCGCTGTGGCCGAGGCTCGGCGAGCGCCTCGGCATCGATCTCCGCCCCGAGTCCTGGGACGGCATGGAGTCCTTCCTTGCCGCCGCACTGCGGCGTGGCCTGCCGGAGCTCCCCGAGCTGCTGACGCCGCCCTACGCCGTTCGCTCGGGAGGCATCGCCGCGGGGCTGGCCCGGGTCGCCGCCCTCGCCCTGCTCTGCCTGCTCCTGGCGCTCGCCCACCGGGCCGGAGAGCTCGCCGCCTTCCGCCGGGCGCACGAGGCGCTGCGGGCCGAGGCCGCCGAGCTCTACCGCGCGCTGCGTGCGGTCGACGGCCCGGTTCCCGATCCGCTGCCGATGCTGGAGGCCGCCCTGACTGCGGCCGAGGGGCGGGGCGGCGGAGCGCTGCCGCTGCTCAGGCGGCTGGCGCCGGTCGTCGAGCGCGGGTCCCAGCCAGCGCCTCGAGGCGCTCGAGTATCGGGAGGGGGTGCTGGAGATCGAGCTGCGCGTGCCCGACCTCGCCAGCCTCGACATGCTGCGCGAGCGCCTCGCCACGCTGCCCGGGGTGGCGGTGGAGCTCGTCTCCGCGCAGCCCGGTGCCGACGGCGCCGAGGGGCGGCTGCGGCTGAGGGAGGGCGGATGAGGCGGTGGTGGCAGGAACGCACGGGACGGGAGCGCGCGGCGCTCGGCGGCGGCGCGCCTGCTCGCGCTCCTGCTCCTCGGCTGGGCCTGGGTGTGGGATCCGCTGGCGCGAGCCCACGCCGAGGCGCGCGCGGCGCTCGCCGCCGACCTCGCGCGTCTCGAGGCGCTCAGGCCGCGGGCGGCGCGGCTGCGCAGTCGGCCGGCCGCCGGCGAGCGCCGATCCCCGCTCGCTGCTGGCGCTGGTCGATGCCGGGCTGCGCGAGGCGGGGCTCGCGGCCGAGCCTGCGCCGCCTCGAGCCTCTCGGCGAGCGGCGGGTGCGGCTCAGCTTCGAGCAGGTCGCCTTCGACGCCGCCGCCCGCTTCCTCGAGGACCTCGCCGAGCGGCATGGCGCGGTGGTGCGCGAGCTCTCGGCGCGGCGCGGCGAGGGAGCGGGGATCGTGGACCTGCGCGTCACCCTGGAGCGCCCCTGAGTGAGCCGGCGGCAGCGGCTGCTCTCGGTGATCCTGATCCTGCTCGCGGTGCTCGCGGGGATGATCCTGGCCTTCCCCGCGCGCTGGGCGTGGGCCTGGTTCGGCCCGAAGGACCGCGCCCTGCGGGTGGAGGGCATCGAGGGTCGGCTGTGGGAGGGCCGGGCGCTGCGGGTATGGGTGAACGAGGAGTTCCTCGGCCGTCTCGACTGGACGCTCTCGCCGCTCAGCCTGCTGCGCGGCGCCCCGGAGCTCAGGCTCCGGCTCTGCCGGCGGGACGGTCACCGCGAGCGCACGGCTCGTCCGACAGAGCCGCGACCGTCTGCATCTGCCCCACCTGCACCTCACCCTGCCGGCGCGGCTCGTCGAGCCCGCCCTCGACATTCCCGCCCTGGTCCTGCTCGGCGCGATCGAGATCGATCTCGAGGACGTGCGGCTCAGCCGCTTCGGTCTGGAGCAGGCGCGCGGGCGCCTCGCCTGGCGGCAGGCCGCGGTGGCGGGGGCGGCCGAGGCCCAGCTCGGAGACCTGCACGGGGAGCTCGATGCGCCGGGGCTCGGACGGATCGACGCGCGCCTGCGAGACGGGGGAGGCCCGCTCGCCCTCGATGGCTTCTTCGAGCTGCGCGGCCTGCGCTATCGCGGCGAGGTGCGGCTCGCCGCCCGCGACGGCGATCCGCAGGTCGCCGAGGCGCTTCGCTACGCTGGCGAGCCGCAGCCGGACGGCAGCGTGCTCTACCGGGTGGAGGGCTCGGTGCTGCCTCCGCAGCGATGAACGCCAGCCTCGAGCCCCTGGTCGCGCGCGCCCTCCCGGTGGCGCTCGCCGCCGCGCGGGCGGCGGGACGGGAGCTTCTCCGGCGCTACGGGCTGCGGCTCGCGGTCTCGCGCAAGGCGGACCAGAGCCCGGTCACCGAGGCCGACCTCGCCGCCGAGCGGGCGATCCTCGCCACCCTGCGCGCCGCCTTTCCCGGCCACGCCTTCTACGGCGAGGAGAGCGGTCCGAGCGGGGACTCCGAGTTCCTCTGGCTCGTCGATCCCCTCGATGGCACGCGCAGCTTCGTGCGCGCCCAGCCCATGTTCTCGGTGCAGATCGCGCTCATGCACGAGGGGCGCATCCTGCTCGGGGTGTCGCATGCCCCGGTCTTTGGGGAGACGGCCTGGGCGGTGGCGGGTGGGGGTGCCTTCCTCGACGGCCGCAGGCTCTCCGACCCGCCCCGCGCGGACGCTCGCCGAGGCCCACCTCAGCCTCGGCAACCTCGGGCGGCTCGCCGCCAGCCCGCGCGGCTGGACGGCCCTCGCCGCGACTGGTCGCTTCGGTGGAGCGGGTGCGCGGCTACGGCGACTTCTTCCACTACCACCGCCTCGCCGAGGGGGCGCTCGATGCGGTGATCGAATCCGACGTCCACGTGCTGGACGTGGCGGCCCTCGCGCTGATCGTCTCGGAAGCCGGCGGCGTCTTCACCGATCTCGCCGGGCGGCCGCTCTCGCTCGCCACCGACTCGGTGCTGGCGGCGGGAAGCCCGGCGCTGCATGAGGCCCTGCTGCGCCGGCTGTCGGCCGACTGAGTCCGGCGGAGGGCTCGGGTACCGGGCTAGAATCGGGACGTGGAGCGGCCGCTTCCCGTCGTCCATGCCACCCGCGAGCTCGACGCCCGCGGCCGTCTCGTGCTCGAGGAGCTCGAGCTCGAGTTCGCCAACGGCGTGCGCCGCCGCTTCGAGCGCCTGCGCGGCACGGGCCGCGGCGCGGTGGTGATCGTGCCGCTGCTCGATCGCGACACCGTGCTCCTGGTGCGCGAGTACGCGGCCGGACTGCACCGCTACGAGCTCGGGCTGCCGAAGGGGCGGATCGAGCCGGGCGAGAGTCCCGAGCAGGCCGCGGATCGCGAGCTCAAGGAGGAGATCGGCTTCGGTGCGCGCCGCATCGTTCGCCTCGCCCGGCTGAGCCTCGCTCCGGCCTACATGAGCCACGTGAGCCAGGTGGTGCTCGCCGAGGAGCTCTACGAGGAGAGGCTTCCCGGCGACGAGCCCGAGGAGCTCGAGGTCGTGCCCTGGTCGCTGTCCAGGCTTCACGAGCTCCTCGACCGCGAGGACTGCACCGAGGGGCGCTCGCTCGCCGCCCTGTTCATCGCCCGCGAATGGCTGGCCCGGCGGTGAGCCTTCCCTCCGAGCTGGGCCGCGCCCTGCTCGCGATCGCCGAGGCCGCGGGGCGCGCGATCCTCGCGGTCTACGAGGGGGACTTCGCGGTCGAGCGCAAGGCCGACGACTCGCCCCTCACCCAGGCCGATCTCGCCGCCCACCGGGTGATCCTCGCCGGGCTCGCCGAGCTCGAGCCCGCGATTCCCGTGCTCTCCGAGGAGTCGGCCGCGGTCCCGTGGCGCGAGCGCGCCGCCTGGCGGCGGCTGTTCCTGGTCGATCCGCTCGACGGCACGCGCGAGTTCGTCAAGCGCAACGGCGAGTTCACGGTGAACCTGGCGCTGATCGAGGACGGCCGGCCGGTGCTGGGCGTGGTCCATGCGCCGGCGCTCGGCCTCGGCATGATCGGCGAGCCGGGGCGCGGCGCCCACCTGCGGGAGGGCGAGGGCTGGCGGCGGCTCGCGACCCGCGCCGCTCCCCCGGAGCCGGTGGTGGCGGGCAGCCGCTCCCATCGCGACCCGCTCGAGCACCAGATGCTCGCGCGGATCGGCCCGCACCGGCGGCTGCCGCTCGGCTCCTCGCTCAAGCTGTGCCGGATCGCCGAGGGCGTGGTGGATCTCTACCTCCGCCAGGGGCCGACCTCGGAATGGGACACCGCCGCCGGCCAGGCGATCGTCGAGGCCGCGGGCGGGGCGGTCGTCGATCTGGCCGGCGAGCCGCTCCGCTACAACCGGCGGGAAAGCCTGCGGAACCCGCCCTTCCTCGCCTGCGGCGATCCGGGGCGCCGCTGGTGGGAGCTCCTGCGATGAGCGCGGCCGAGGCGGCGATCACGCGGCTGCTCGTCATCATGGCGAGGCTGCGCGATCCCGAGCGCGGCTGTCCCTGGGACCGCGAGCAGGACTTCGCCGAGCATCGCCCCCTACACCATCGAGGAGGCCTACGAGGTGGCGGATGCCATCGAGCGGCGCGACTTCGCGGCGCTGCGCGAGGAGCTCGGCGATCTCCTGCTCCAGGTCGTGTTCCATGCGCGCATGGCCGAGGAGCGGGGGCTCTTCGACTTCGCCGCCGTCGCCGAGGGCATCGCCGACAAGCTGGTGCGCCGGCATCCGCACGTCTTCGGCGAGGCGCGGATCGGGAGCGCGGAGGAGCAGGGCCGCGCCTGGGAGGAGCACAAGCGCCGCGAGCGCGGCGGGGGCGACGGCAGCGCGCTCGCCGGGATCGCTCCGGGGCTCCCCGAGTGGCTGCGCGCGATGAAGCTGCAGAAGCGGGCCGCCGAGGTCGGCTTCGACTGGCCGGGGCCGCTCGCCGTGCTCGCCAAGCTCGAGGAGGAGCTCGCCGAGCTCCGGCGCGAGGTCGAGCGCGGCGCGGATGGCGCCTCCCGGCACGAGCGCCTCACCGACGAGCTCGGCGACCTGTTCTTCGTGCTGGTGAATCTCGCCCGCCACCTGGGCGTCGATCCGGGGGCGGCGCTCCGGCACGCCAACGCCAAGTTCGAGCGCCGCTTCCGGCGCATGGAGGAGCTCGCCCGCGCCGAGGGACGCGAGCTTTCCGCGCTGCCGCTCGCCGCGCAGGACCGGATCTGGGAGCGGGTCAAGGCCGAGGAACGGGCGGAAGGGCAGGGGGACTGAATGGTCCCGGCTGGGCCGGTGGGCGTGGCGGCCCGCCATCCTCGCTCACGGCCTGCCGGCCCCCCTCGCGCTGGCGGGATCCCTTCGAAATCCGGCGCGCGGCGGCGGTGCTCGGACGGCGGTGCGAGGACCAGCTTCCGCGGGTGCCCCGCCGGCGGGCGCCGGGGGCGGCTCAGGCGGCGGCCAGCGTCTCCTCCGGGTGCCCGTACTCCTGGGTCGCGGCGAAGCGGAGCTCGGGGAAGCGCTCGATCGCGAGCTCCAGGTTGACCCGGGTGGGGGCGAGGTAGACGAGCCGCCCGGCGGCGTCGAGGTAGAGCTGGGAGAGCGCCCGCTCCCTGAGCCGCTCGAGCGCCGCCGGGTCGCCGCTGACCCAGCGCGCGGCGTGGGCGGCGACCGGCTCGAAGGCCGCCTCGACCCCGTACTCGTGGCGCAGGCGGTAGGCCGTCACCTCGAACTGGAGCGGCCCCACCGCGCCGAGCACCAGCTCGTTGCCGAGCAAGCGGCCGGAAGAACTGCGTCGCCCCCTCCTCGGAGAGCTGCGCCAGTCCCTTGGCGAGCTGCTTGCCCTTGAGCGGATCCCGGAGGCGCACGCGGCGGAAGAGCTCGGGCGCGAAATGGGGGATGCCGAGGAAGCGGAGCGGCTCGCCCTCGGTGAAGCTGTCGCCGATGGCGATGGTGCCGTGGTTGTGGATGCCGATCACGTCGCCCGCCCAGGCCTCGGCGGCGGCCTCGCGCTCGGCGGCGAGGAAGACGAGCGCCTGCTGGAGCCGGAACTCGCGTCCGGTGCGCGCCTGGACGATGCGCATCCCCGGCACAGTAGCGTCCGGAACAGATGCGCAGGAAGGCGACCCGGTCGCGGTGGGCGGGATCCATGTTGGCCTGGATCTTGAACACGAAGGCGCTGAAGCGCTCCTCGCCGGGCTGCACCACGCGCTCGCGGGCCGGCGCGCGGCCGCGGCGGCGGGGCGTGCTCGACGAAGAAGTCGAGCAGCAGCTCCACCCCGAAGTTGTTGAGCGCGGAGCCGAAGAACACCGGCGTCTGGGCTCCGGCGAGGTAGCGCTCCCGGTCGAAGCGCGGCAGCGCGGCCCGGATCAGCTCGAGCTCGGCGCGAAGCTCGGCGAGCAGCGCCTCGTCCGACCCGCTCGCGGGCGAGGGGATGGTCGAGACCCCGGACCACGGTCGAGTCGTGGCGGGTGAGCCTGCGCCCGGGCTCGTAGAGATGGAGCTCGTCGCGCTCGAGGTCGTAGATGCCGGCGAGCCGCTGCCCCATGCCGACCGGCCAGGTCACCGGCGCGCACTCGATGCCTGAGCTTCTGCTCGATCTCGTCGAGGAGCTCGAGCGCCGGCCGCCCCTCGCGGTCGAGCTTGTTGACGAAGCTCATCACGGGCGTGTCGCGCAGGCGGCAGACCTCCATGAGCTTCGCGGTGCGCTCCTCGACGCCCTTGGCGGCGTCGATCACCATCAGCGCCGAGTCGACCGCGGTGAGCACTCGGTAGGTGTCCTCGCCGAAGTCGGCGTGGCCCGGCGTGTCGAGCAGGTTGATCACGCAGCCCCGGTAGGGGAACTGCATCACCGAGCTGGTCACCGAGATGCCCCGCTCCCGCTCGATCGCGAGCCAGTCGGAGGTGGCGTGGCGCGCGGCCTTGCGGCCCTTCACCGCGCCGGCGAGCTGGATCGCCCCGCCGATAGAGCAGCAGCTTCTCGGTCAGCGTCGTCTTGCCCGCGTCCGGATGCGAGATGATCGCGAAGCTGCGGCGGCGGGCGGTCTCGGGTGGCAGCGGCGGCATCGCGGCGCGGGAGCGAATGGCGGGAAGCGGGCATTGTGCCGGTTCGGGATGCGTCAGGCCAGGGTGCCGGCGTCCCGCGTGGCCCCCGCGCGGGCGCAGGGCAGCGGCGGGCCTCCGGTCGCACTCGGCGCGAAACCCGGGGAGGTGAGCCGACTTGGGGGGGGGGCGGCGCGCTCGCGAGGTCACGATCCGCGGCCCGGGGTGGGGTAACGAACGCAAGGGCGGCGACGCGGCTCCTCGACGGCGGTCCGCTCACTTTGTCCGGGCTGAGCCGGGCGACGGGCGAGGGCGGGGGTGATGGGACCTCGGAAGGACGTGGCCTGCGGCGGCTGCGAAGGCGGCGCGGAGCCTCGGCTCGCGTCGTGCCGCGAGCCCGAGAGCACAGGCGGTGGGCTGCATGCCCGGGGGCGGCTCTCGGCCTCCCGCCACGGCCGGCGGCACGCGCCTCGCCGCCTGCGGCCCTCGATTCCCTGGTTCCGGGGAAAAAGAAAAAGGGGCGCCCCCGCTCGGGAGCGCCCCGCCGTCCAGGCGCGGACCGTCTCAGAGCGACGCGGCGTCCGCGCAGGCCCGGCGATCCCGATCCCGAGCACCACGAGGAGCAGGACAGCCGAGCCCAATCGCATCCAGGCTCGGGATCGCCCGCGCCGCCGGGAGCCCGCCGATCGCGCGCGTGGCGGCATTGTTGCCCGGGGTCGGGTCCGTTCTCGTTGCCGCTGACGCTGCCCGAGAGCGTGGCCGAGCTCGCGTTGAGCGTGAAGGTGAGGGTGCAGGTCGCGTTCGCCCCGTTCGCGAGGGCGCCGATCGTTCCAGGTCAGGGTCGAGCCGGAGAGCGTCGCCCCGCAGCTCGAGCTGACGAAGGCAAGTCCCGCCGGCACGGTGAAGGTGGCGGTGACGCCGGTGGCGTTGCCGGGGCCGCCGTTGCCCACCGTGGCCGTGAAGTTCACGTTGGAGCCGATGGTGGCGATGGCGGGCCCGGTGAGGGAGAGCGAGAGATCGGCGTTGGCGATCACCTGGACCGAGGAGGTCGCGGCTATTGTTGGCCGGGTTGGTGTCGGCGTTGGTCATGGTGGCGTTGCCGGTGACGCCGTGGGTGCCGCCCGGCCGCCGCCGTGAGGTTGATGGTGCAGGTCTGCGGTGGCGCCGTTGGCCAGCGCGCCGATGCTCCAGGTGAGGGTGGGGGCGCTGAAGCTCGCGCCGCAGGAGTTGCTCACGTAGGCTCAGGCCTGCGGGGATGGTGAAGGTGGCCGTGACCCCCGCGGCGTTCTGCGGTCCGGCGTTGCGCACCGTCGCGGTGAGGGTGACCGGACTCCCGACCGGGATCGGGCCCGACCGAGGCCGGGGCCAGGGTGAGCTGGAGGTCGGTGGGGAGCAGCCCCTCGTCGAAGCTGAAGCTGTCGATGCCGATGTAGTCGCTGTTGGCACCGGCCGGCCCGCCGTTGGTCACGAAGTAGCGGAAGGCGATCCGGCCCGAGCCGCTCGTCGGGATGCCGCTGGTGATCGTGAACTGGCACCAGGTGTCCGGGTAGGGGGCATTGGCCGCGTAGGGGCAGGGGCCGGAACCGGGGACGAGGTTCGGGTTGATCACCAAGAGCACGGTGGTGAAGTCGGCGACGTTGGTCGAGGCGCCGCTGGTGCTGAGCCGCACCTCGAGGCGGTCGGGGAAGGTGCCCTCCGGTCACGGTGCGGGTCCAGAAGCTGAGCTGGGCCCCGACGCCAAAGTTCACCACCGGGGAGATCAGCCAGTTGCTGATGGTGTTGGCGCCGGTGGTGTTGTTGAAGTTGGCGGCGATGTAGCCGGCGCCCGCCTGGGGCGGGAAGACCCCCGAGATTGCCGTTGTACCAGCCGGTCGTTCCCACCGGGGTGCTCAGGTTCTGGCAGTTCCAGCCCGTGGGGCAGATCGAGGTTGCCTGCCCGGCAGGGTGTCGAAGCCCTCGGTGATCACCGCGAAGGGCAAGTAGTCCAGGGAGCGCCCGGACGCCGGCCCGGCGGGGCCGGGAGCGGCGCGCGGGAGCCAGTCTGGGCGCTTGGCCTCCCAAGCCGCAGGCCAGCGCGAGCAAAACCGACGACGGACGAGACGCATAGATATTCCTCCCTAGGAATCGGGGCCGCGTAAGGCGCGCCATCCTAAGGGGCCGCCGGCGAACGCGAGGCAAGGACGGCTCGTGCTGCGCCGCCGCAGGCTCAGCACTCGATCACGTTCACCGCCAGTCCCGCCGCGGCTGGTCTCCTTGTACTTCTCGCTCATGTCGCGGCCGGTCTCGCGCATGACCCGGATCACCTTGTCCAGGCTCACCCGGTGCTTGCCGTCGCCGCGGAGCGCCATGCGCGCGGCGTTGATCGCCTTGACCGCGCCCATGGCGTTGCGCTCGATGCAGGGAATCTGGACCAGGCCGCCGATCGGGTCGCAGGTGAGGCCCAGATTGTGTTCCATGCCGATCTCGGCGGCGTTCTCGACCTGGTGGATGGTTCCGCCCAGCACCGCGGCGAGGGCCCCCGCCGCCATCGAGCAGGCGACGCCGACCTCGCCCTGGCAGCCGACCTCGGCCCCCGAGATGCTCGCGTTCTCCTTGTAGAGGATCCCAATGGCGCCCGCGGTGAGCAGGAAGTCGCGCACCCCCGCCGCGCTCGCGCCGGGGACGAAGCGCTCGTAGTAGTGCAGCACCGCCGGGAATGATCCCGGCCGCACCGTTCGGTGGGCGCGGTGACCACCCGGCCGCCGGCGGCGTTCTCCTCGTTCACCGCGAGGGCGTAGAGGTTCACCCAGTCGAGGATGGTGAGCGGGTCGCTGAGGCTGCGCTCCGGCCGGGCGAGCAGCTCGCGGTGCATCAGCGGGGCGCGGCGGCGGACCTTGAGGCCCCCGGGCAGCACCCCCTCGCTGCGGATGCCGCGCGCGACGCAGTCCTGCATCGCCTGCCAGATGCGGTCGAGCCCTTCGTCGATCTCCGCGGTCGCTGCGCCACACCCGTTCATTGGCCCGCATGAGCCCGGCGATGGTCAGGCCCGCCTGCTCGCAGCGCGCGAGCAGCTCCTCGGCGCTGCGGAAGGGATGGGGTAGCGGCGTGGTGTCGGGGACGATCCGGTCCGCCGCGGCCTCGTCGGGGTTGACCACGAAGCCGCCGCCCACCGAGTAGTAGTCGCGGGCGAGCAGGGCGCTGCCGTCCGTGGCGAAGGCGGTGAAGCGCATCCCGTTCGGGTGGTGGGGCAGCTTCTCGCGCTTGCGGAAGAGGAGATCGCTGCCTCTCGTCGAAGGGCACCGGGCTGGCGGCCGAGCAGCGCGATCCGGCCCTGCGCTCCGCACCCGCTCGAGCGAGGCCGGGGATCGCGTCGGGATCGACGCGCGTCGGGGGTCTCGCCGAGCAGCCCGAGGATCACCGCCTTGTCGGTGCCGTGGCCGCGGCCGGTGAGGGCGAGCGAGCCGAAGAGCTCGGCCTGGACTCTCGCCGTGTTCGCGAGCATCCCGCGCTCGAGAAGGCGCTCGAGGAATCGGCGGGCGGCGCGCATCGGGCCCACGGTGTGCGAGCTCGACGGGACCGATGCCGATCTTGAACAGGTCGAAGACGCTGACCGCCACCGCGGTTTATCCTTTGAAGCGTCGCTCATTGTAGGGCGCCCGAGGAGGCGGACCGGCGATGACGCACTACCTGCTGTTCGTGCGCGGCGAGGGCTGCGAGCTCTGCGAGCAGGCCGATGCGGTGCTGCGCGAGGTCGGTCTGCCCTTCGAGCCGGTGGACATCACCCCGCACGTCTCGCTCGAGCGCGAGTATGGCGCGAGGGTGCCGGTGCTGCGCGAGGAACCGAGCGGCCGGGAGCTCTCCTGGCCCTTCGATGCCTGGCGGGTGCGGCGCTTCCTCGACGGTCACTGAGGGAGCGGAGGTGGCTCCGATTCCCGCGAGCCGCTGCGGAAGCCGAAGCGGGTGCGCTCCGGGTGCCACCGCGCCGCCGGAGATGATGAAGCTCATCGCTTGGTCCACGGTCCAGTCGGTCGGCACCAGACGTCGGGTCGGCACCAGCTCGAGATACCCCGAAGTCGGATTGGGCGTGGTGGGGACGTAGACGGCGGCGATCTCCTCGCCGGTCTCGGCGTCGCTGAGCACGCGGGTGACCAGGCCCACGGCCTTCATCTCGGGCGTGGGAAAGTCGATCAGCACCACCCGCTGGGTTCCCTCGGGCTTGCTCCGCAGCGCCTCGAGCACGCGCTTGGTGCCGCCGTACACCGACTGGATCAAGGGAATGCGCCCGATCAGGGCCTCGAAACCCTGGATCAGTCGCCGCCCCAGCACCCGCGTGGTCAGCCAGCCGAGACCGACCAGGGCGCCGAGGGTGAAGACCGCGGCGAGAAGGTTCTGCAGCCAGTCGCGCCCGAGCAGCGCGGAGAGCGAGGGCAGCCAGCGATCGAGGGCGAGCATCAGCGCACCCACCCAGGGCGAGCCGAAACGGGACAGCAGACCCAGGATGAACTCGAAGACCGCGAAGGTGAGCCAGAGCGGGATCACCGTGAGCACCCCGGTCACCAGGTAGCGCTGGACCGGAATCTGGGCACGACGCATGCTTCCTGTCCTCTTCGGATGCGCGCGACCGCGCATTCTCGCCGATGACGGAGGGGGATCTGCCTCATGGGGTCCGTCGAAGCCACCCGCCCTGGCGAAGGGATCGTGACCGAGTCGTTGCGCGGTTTCCTCGCCGTGCTGCTGATGGGTCTGCCCGGGGCGGGCAAGTCCACGCTCGCCGCGCGGCTGGCGGCGCATTTCGGCCTCGGGCTGCTCTCTCGCGACCGGCTGCGCGAGGCGATGTTCCCGCAGGGCGAGGCGAGTCCGCTCGAGCGGCGCGCCGCCTTCCGCGCGCTGCTGCTCGCCCTCGAGGTGTCGGTGGTGCTCGGCCGCCCGGTGGTGGTCGACGGCCTGACCCTCGCCCGCCGCGCCGATCGCGAGCGGCTGCGCGCCCTGCTCCGGCGCTACGGCGCGCCGTCGCTGGAGCTGTGGCTGGACTGCCCCGTCCCGGTGGCGCAGGCGCGGGTGCTCGCGGACCGTCTGCGCGGGATGGCCTCGGCGCCGGACCGCGACGCGGCCGCGGTGCTGGCCGCGGCCGCGCGCTTCGATCCGGTGGAGGAGCAGGTACGGCGCCTCGATGCCACGCTGCCGCCCGCCGAGCTGGCCGAGACCGCCATCGCCCTCGTGCGTGAGCGGGCGCTGGACCACGGGCTGCTCGCGTGATCGATGGGGCTCGGCCCTGGCCGCGGTTGAGAGCGGGAGGGCGGGGCCGCCTACACTGTGGCATCGCGCGCCCGGCGCATGGGCGGCTTCCGGCACTCACCGTCCCGAATCTCCGAATGGCTTGGAAAAGACCCGGCAAGCGCCCGGACGACGATCCCTGGGGCGACGGCGGCCGCGCAGGGCAGGACATCGAGGATTTCCTGCGCCGCGTGCGTTCCAACATCGCGCGCCTCCGCGGCGGTGGCGGCGGCGACGGCGGCAGCTCCGGCCCGCCAGGAGTCGCCGCGCGGCATCTTCGGTCTGGCGCTCGCGCTGCTCGCGCTCTGGGTGCTGTTCGATTCCTGGCACATGATCGACGCCCGCCAGAAGGGCGTGGTGCTGCGCTTCGGGAAGTTCGAGCGGCTGCTGCCCGAGGGGCTCAACTTCGCCTGGCCGCGGCCGGTGGAGCGGGTGCTCAAGGTCGACGTGACCACCGTGCGCGCCCACACCAGCCAATCCCGCGTGCTCACCCGCGACGAGAACATCGTCATCGTGGACTACAACGTGCAGTATCAGGTCGCCGATCCGGTGCTGTTCCTGTTCGGCGCGCGCAATCCGGAGGAGGTGCTCAAGCAGGCGGCCGAGAGCGCGGTGCGCGGGGTGATCGGGACCAGCCCGATGGAGGTGGTGCTCTCCGGCCAGCGCGCCGAGCTGATCAGCCAGGCGCGCGATATCACCCAGGCGGCGCTCGATCTCTACCGCACCGGGCTCCGGGTCACCGACTTCAACCTGCAGAACGCGCGTCCGCCGGCGGAGGTGCGGGAGGCCTTCGACGACGCGATCAGCGCCCGCGAGGACCGGCAGCGGATCGAGAACGAGGCTCGCGCCTACGCGAGCAAGATCATCCCCGAGGCGCGCGGCCAGGCGGCGCGCATCCTCCAGGAGGCCGAGGCCTACCGCGACGCGCTGATCGCCCGCGCCGAGGGCGAGGCGGCGCGCTTCGTCCGGCTGCTTGAGGAGTACCGCAAGGCGCCCGAGGTGACCCGGCGCCGGCTGTACCTCGAGACCATGGAGGCGGTGCTCGCCGCCAACCCCAAGGTGCTGGTCGATGACCGCGAGGGCCGCAACCTGCTCTATCTCCCGATCGAGCGCGGCGCTGCCCTGCGCGCGCTGGCTCCGGGGGCGGCGGTCGAGCGGCTGCCGGCGGCGACCGTGGTCGCGCCGCGCGAGGAGGCGCCGCCGCGTTCCGACTTCGGCCGCGAGGCGGGCCGCAGCCCGCGGGGAGGACGGCCATGACCCGGGTCGCGCTGTGGGTGGTGATCGCGGCGGCGGTCCTCGCCGCCTTTGACGGCATCTTCGTGGTGCGCGAGAACGAGCGCGCGCTGCTGTTCCAGGTCGGCCGGATCGTCCGCTCCGACATCGGTCCCGGGCTGCACTTCAAGCTGCCCTTCGTCCAGGACGTGCGGGTCTTCGACCGCCGGGTGATGACCCTCGACACCCGCCCCGAGCGCTACCTCACGGCGGAGAAGAAGGACGTGAGCGTCGACTTCTTCGCCAAGTGGCACATCGACGACGTGGCGCGCTTCTACCAGGCCACGGGCGGCGACCTGTTCGTGGCCGAGTCGCGGCTCACCCCGATCGTCCAGAACGCGCTGCGCATCGAGATCAACGAGCGCACCCTGCAGGAGGTGGTGTCGAGCGAGCGCGCCGGCCTCAGCGAGCGGCTGCTGCGGGCCGCCGGCCCGCCGGCCGCCGGGCTGGGCATCAGCCTGATCGACATCCGCATCAAGCGCATCGAGCTGCCGGAGGACTCCGACGTGCTGCTCTCGGTCTTCGAGCGGATGCGGGCGGAGCGCAAGCAGATCGCCAACGAGCTGCGGGCCGAGGGCCAGGAGGCCTCCGAGCGCATCCGCTCCAACGCCGATCGCCAGCGCACGGTGATCCTCGCCGAGGCCGAGCGGGAGGCGCAGCGGATCCGCGGCGAGGGCGACGCGCGCGCCACCGAGATCTACGCCGACGCCTACGGCCGCGACGCGGAGTTCTACGCCTTCTACCGAAGCCTCGAGACCTACCGGCAGGCGCTGCAGAACGGCGACGCGGTGCTGGTGCTCGACCCGCGTTCCGAGCTGTTCCAGTACTTCCAGGGCCCGCGCCCGACGCGCTGAGCGGCGATGAGCGACCTGTGGGCGGCGCTCGCCCTGATGCTGGTCCTCGAAGGGCTGTTCCTGTTCGCGGCCCCCGCGGCCTGGCGGCGGATGGTGGAGCAGATGCGGGGCATGCCCGATGCCGCCCTGCGCCGCTTTGGCGGCTTCATGGTGGCGATCGGGCTGCTGGCGCTCTATCTGGTCCGCTCGGGGGTCCCGGCGCCGTGAGTCGGGTTCCGGCTTCCGGGGACGAGGCGCGGCCGGCGGGTGGCGACGGCATCGCCGCGGGTGCGTGGCGCGGGTGATCGGAGCGCGGGGACGATGGGCAAGTCGGTGGTGGTGATCGGCCTGCAGTGGGGCGACGAGGGCAAGGGCAAGATCGTCGACCTGCTCACCGAGGAGGTGGGCGCGGTGGTGCGCTTCCAGGGCGGCCACAACGCCGGGCACACCCTGGTCATCGACGAGGAGAAGACGGTCCTGCACCTGATCCCCTCGGGGATCCTCCGCGAGGGCGTGCTGTGCCTAATCGGCAACGGGGTGGTGCTCTCGCCCTCGGCGTTGAGGGCCGAGGTCGCGGAGCTCGAGGCGCGCGGCATCGAGGTTCGCTCCCGGCTGAGGATCAGCCCTGCCACCCCGCTGATCATGCCCTATCACGTCGGCCCTCGACCGCGCCCGCGAGCTCGCCGCGGGCGGCAGGGCGATCGGCACCACCGGCCGCGGCATCGGCCCCGCCTACGAGGACAAGGTGGCGCGCCGGGGGGTGCGGGTGGCCGACCTCAGCTATCCCGACCAGCTCGCGGAGAAGCTGCGCGAGGTGCTCGACTACCACAACTTCGTGCTCACCCGGCTCTACGGCGCCGAGCCGGTGGACTACCGGGCGGTGCTCGAGGAGGCGCTGGCCTTCGGGGAGTTCGTGGAGCCGATGAAGACGGACGTCGCCGGGCTGCTCCACCGCCTGCGGCGGGAGGGCTCGCGCATCCTCTTCGAGGGCGCGCAGGGCGCGCTGCTGGACATCGATCACGGCACCTATCCCTTCGTCACCTCCTCGAACACCACCGTGGGCGGCGCGCTGGCCGGGACCGGGGTCGGGGTGCAGGACGTCGACTACGTGCTCGGCATCTGCAAGGCCTACGCCACCCGCGTGGGCGGCGGGCCCTTCCCGACCGAGCTCGAGGACGAGACCGGGGCCTACCTGCGGCGGCAGGGCGACGAGTACGGCGCCACCACCGGCCGGCCGCGGCGCTGCGGCTGGATCGACCTCGTCGCCCTCAAGCGCGCGGTGATGATCAACGGCGTGCATGGGCTGTGCGTCACCAAGCTCGACGTGCTCGACGGCCTGCCGCGGATCAAGGTGTGCATCGCCTACCGCTACCGCGGCAAGAAGACCGAGTACCCGCCGCTCGATCTCGCCGGCTGGGCGGAGTGCCAGCCGGAGTATCTCGAGTTCCCCGGCTGGGAGGAGTCCACGCACGGGGTGCGCGAGTTCTCCCGGCTGCCGCCGGCGGCGCGCGCCTACCTGCGCGCCCTCGAGGAGCTGGTCGGCTGCCCGCTGGCGATGGTCTCGACCGGCCCGATCGCGCGAGGCCAACATCGTGCTGCGCGACCCCTTCGCCTAGATCCAGCGCGCCCGCCGGAGGACGACGTAGAGGGCGATCACGATCGCGGCGACGACCGCGATCAGGATCGGGTAGGCCCAGGGGTGCGGAAACTCCGGCATGTGCTCGAAGTTCATCCCGTACCAGCTCGCCACCAGGGTCGGCACCGCCACCAGCGCGGCCCAGCCGGCGAGCTTCTTCACCACCTCGTTCTGGCCCACCGCCACCAGCGCGAGCTTGACCTGCAGCGCCGAGCTCAGCAGGTCGGAGACGCCGTCGATGCTCGCCGCGGCGCGCTGGGCATGGTCGAGGACGTCGCGGAAGTAGGGCTGGATCGCGCCCGGGACCAGCTCGGGGAAGCCGCGGACGAGCTGGGCGAGGAGGTCCTGCATCGGGGAGAGCGCGAGGCGCAGTTCCACCAGCCGCTTCTTCAGGGTGTAGAGGCGCTCGACCGTCGCCCGCGTGTAGGCCTGCTGGAAGATGCTCTCCTCGAGGCGCCCGAGCTCCTCCTCGCAGCGCTCGGCGACCGGCAGGTACTGGTCGACCACGAAGTCGCAGATCGCGTAGAGCGCGAAGGCGGGGCCGAAGCGCATCATCCGCGGCTGGCCCTCGCAGCGGGCGCGGACGGCGCTGTAGGACAGCGACGCGCCGTGGCGCACGCTGACCAGGAAGTTGCGGCCGACGAAGAGGTGGGTCTCGCCGAAGGCGGGCTCGCCGTCGACGAACTGGACGGTGCGGAGGACCACGAACAGGATCTCGCCGTAGCGCTCGACCTTCGGGCGCTGGTGGGCCTTGAGCGCGTCCTCGAGGGCGAGCTCGTGGAGGCCGAAGACCTCTCGCAGCCGCCCGATCTGCGCCTCGTCGGGCTCGAACAGGCCGAGCCAGGCGAAGCGCTCGGGGTCGGCGAGCGCCGCCGGGATGTCCTCGAGGCCGACCGCCTGGCGGCTGCCGTCCCGGCGGTCGTAGACGAAGGCGTTGACCAGGCCGCGGGCGGGCTCGCTCATGGCCGCTCCCCGGAGCGACGGAGGGCGCGGGCCGCCGCCAGATGCAGGGGCAGGAACAGGGCGATCCAGTGCAGGTTCGGTTGCGGGAACATCGGCAGACCCTTGGAGAGCGGCGCGAGCAGGGCGAGGCCGGCGACCAGCATGGCAAGCCGGCGCAGTCCGGTCGAGACCCGCCGTTCGTGCCACAGCGCGGGCAGCGCGGCGAGCAGGGGCAGGGCGAGCGGGTTGAGCAGCAGCAGATTCTCGTTGCGGGCGGCGAAGTCGTGGGCGGTGGCGAGCCAGAGCAGGGCGAGCGCGCCGCCGGCGAGCCCGGCGAGCAGCCAGAACAGGGCGAGGGCGAGCACGGCGAGGCGACCGCACCGGACGGTGGCGGCCCGGCGGCCGAGCGCGAAGGCGAGCAGCAGGGCCGACGGCGCACGCCGGCGAGCGCGGAAGGCGAACAAGGGGGTCCGGCGGTTCGCGGGGAGGAGGGGGGAGCCATCCCGCGGCCAGCACCTGCCCCTCGGCCATCGGCCCGCCTCCCCCGGTGGCCCGGTCGAGGCCGCGGTCGAGATCGAGGAGGTGCTCGCGGAGCAGTTCCGGCAGGAAGGCCTCCTCCCAGCGCGAGAGCGGGCGGTCGGCGGGCTGGCCGAGGCCGAGGTCGATGGCGGCCCACAGCCACGGCTGGGCCGCGGCCAGCCGCAGGGCGTGGTGGCGGTAGCTCAGCCCCCGCGAGCGGGCGCGACCGTCGCGCGCGAGGGCGCCGTCGAGGGCGAGGTCGAGCGCGTCGCGCACCCGCGTCGAGCAGTTGTCGAGGAAGTAGTGGTAGCGGTAGCGGGCGTGCTCGGGCCGGGCCTGGCGCTCGAGGAAGGCGGCCAGGGCCTCGCCGCCCGCGGGCGGCAGGGCGAGGCGGTCGAGCTCGATCCGCCGTCCCTCGCGCCGGTAGGCCTCGAGCGTCGCCGGGTTCCAGGCCTCGAGGCGGTAGACCATCTCGCCGCGGAGGAAGCGGAGGAGGAAGCCGGGCTCGTCGGGGTCGAAGACGCCGAAGTTGTAGAGCCGCTCCGGCCTCGCCCTCGCGCCGCACCAGCAGGGCGTTGTGCCCGAACGACGCTCCAGAACTCCGCGCCCGGCCCGATCGTCACCAGCGCCACCTCGACCTCGGCCCGGGGCGGAGAAGCCAGCAGCAGGCCGAGGACGGCGAGGAGGGCCCTCACTCCCCGGCCGGCTCGACTTCGAGGGCCTGGACCCGGCGCTGGTCGGCGCGGGCGACGCGGAAGAGGAAGCCGCCGATGCGCGCCTCCTCGCCGACTTCCGGAAGATGGCCGAGCGCGTCGGTGACCAGTCCGCCCACGGTGTCGAAGTCCTCGTCGCTGAAGTCGGCCCCGAAGCGCTCGTTGAACACCCCGATCGGGGTCAGGGCATCGACGAGGAAGCGCCGGCCGTCCTCGCGCGGGACGATCAGCCGGCGACCCTCCTCGCCGTCGTCGTGCTCGTCGTCGATCTCGCCCACGATCTCCTCGAGCACGTCCTCGATGGTCACCAGCCCCGCGACCCCGCCGTACTCGTCGACCACGATGGCGAGATGGGTGCGGGTCTCGCGGAACTCGCGGAGCAGCCGGTCGAGGCGCTTGCTCTCGGGGATGCGCGTCACGGGCCTGAGCAGGCTGCGCAGGTCGCAGGGCGGCGCGCCCCGGCGGAAGCAGCGCAGCAGGTCCTTCGCGAGGAGGATTCCCAGGATGTCGTCCCGATCCTCGCCGTGGACCGGAAAGCGGGAGTGGCCGGACTCGACCACGATCTCCAGCACCTCCTCGAGGCTGGCGTCGACCGGGATCGAGACGATCTGCGGCCGCGGGACCATGACGTCCTCGGCCTTGAGCTCGGACATCTCGATCGCGCCCTCGATCATGGCGAGCGCGTCGGGGGGGATCAGCCCGGCCCGCGCCGCCTCGCGCAGGTCCTCGAGCACTTCCTCGCGATTGCGCGGCTCGCCGGAGAGAACCTGGCTGAGCCGTCCGAACCAGGAGCGTTTGGGAGATCCGGCGCTACTGCCGTTCGCGTCTTCGCCCATGGAGCTGGATCACAGCCTTGCGGCCGCCTCCACTATAGCGCAAGCGGGCGGGCCGGCGCGGCTTATACTGCGCGCCCATGGCGAAGATCCTCGCCAGGAGCGCCGCGGAGGGCCTGTGGGAGAGCAATCCCGCGCTGCGGCAGCTGCTCGGCCTCTGTCCGCTGCTCGCGGTGAGCGGAACGGCGACCCATGCCCTCGGCCTCGGGCTCGCGACCGTGCTCGTGCTGACCCTGACCAACACCCTCGTCGCCGCCTCCCGCGGATGGATCCCGTCGGAGCTCAGGCTCCCGGCCTATGTGCTGCTCATCGCCTCGGCGGTGACCGCGGTCGAGCTGCTGATCCGGGCCTTCCTGCCCGAGCTCGACCGGGTGCTCGGGCTGTTCCTGCCCCTCATCATCACCAACTGCATCGTGCTCGGCCGGGCGGAGGCGTACGCCTCGCGCCACCCGGTCGGGGCCGCGGCCCTCGACGGGCTGTTCATGGGGCTGGGCTTCGCCGCCGCCCTGCTCGCGCTGGCCGGGCTGCGCGAGCTCCTGGCCCACGGCACCCTGTTCCGCGACGCCGCCGAGCTGCTCGGGGCCTGGGCGGCGTGGCTCGAGCTCGGGCCGCTGCCCGGCTACCGCGGCTTCCTGCCGGCGATGCTGCCGGTCGGGGCCTTCTTCCTGCTCGCGCTCCTGCTCGCCCTGCGCCAGACCCTCGCGCGGCAGGGGCGGGCGCGGGCCGCGACCGTCCCGTGAGGGCCGCGGAGCGGCTCGAGTTCTTCCGCCGTCTGGCGGAACGCGATCCCGAGCCGAGGACCGAGCTCCGCTACCGCAGTCCCTTCGAGCTGCTGGTGGCGGTGGTGCTCTCCGCGCAGTCCACCGACCGCGCCGTCAACCGCGTCACCGAGCGGCTCTTCGCGGAGGCCCCGACGCCGGAGGCCATGCTCGCGCTGGGCGAGGAGGGGCTCGCCCGCCGCATCGCCTCGCTCGGGCTCTACCGCAGCAAGGCCCGCCATCTCATCGCGACCTGCAAGATCCTGCTCAGCCGCCACGGCGGCGAGCTTCCCCGTGACCCGTCGGCGCTGGAGGCGCTCCCCGGCGTCGGCCGCAAGACCGCGCGCGTGCTGCGCAACACGCTCTTCGGGGAGCCGGTGGTCGCGGTGGACACCCACGTCTTCCGCGTCGCCAATCGCACCGGCCTCGCGCGCGGGCGCACGGTGCGGGAGGTGGAGGAGCGGCTGGAGAGGCGGGTGCCGGAGCCCTACCGGCGCCACGCCCACCACTGGCTGGTGCTGCACGGGCGCTACGTCTGCCGTGCCCGCCGACCGGCCTGCGAGCGCTGTCCGGTCGCCGACCTCTGCGCCCACCGCCGCCGCCAGCTCGCGGCCCGGGGCAGCGGCTCGCGCGGCGCGTCTTGAAGGCGGGCGACGGCCGGCGTACCGTGTCGCCGTTCGTCTCCGGCCGCCAAGGCCGGAACCGCAAAGGAGGAAACGACCATGTCCGACCCGCGCACCCGCTCCCTCACCGCCGCGCTCGGCCTCGCCCTCCTCGGCGCCGTCGCACCCTCGCCGGAGGCCGTGGCGCAGGGCGGATTCTCGGTCGAGCCTCTCGCCCGCGGCTACCTGCTCCCGGAGGAGGGCTCCCGCAGCGAACAGGAGCAGACCGGGAAGTCCGAAGGGGAGAAGTCCGAGGGGCAGACGCCCGAGACCAAGGGCGAGGAGGGCAAGTGCGGCGAGGGGAAGTGCGGCGAGGGCAAGTGCGGCGAGGGGAAGTGCGGCGCCGCCTGAGCGCGGCCTCGTGACCCTGCGCCTGCCGGCGACCGCCGTCGGCATCGGGCTGCGCCGGCCCCATCTCGCGGAGCTCGCCGCGCTCCCCGATCCGCCGGTGGATTTCTTCGAGCTCGCGCCGGAGAACTGGATCGGCGTGGGCGGGGCTCCGGGGCGGCTGCTCGCCGCCCTGCTCGAGCGGCGGCCGGTCGCGCTGCATGGGCTCTCCCTCTCGCTCGCCGGACCGGATCCGCTCGATCGCGAGCTGCTCGCGCGAAGCCGCGAGTTCGCCGATCGGCACCGCGCCGCGCTTCATTCGGATCACCTCGCCGCGACCTCGGTCGAGGGTCAGCTCTACGAGCTCCTCCCCGTCCCCTTCGCCGAGGCGACGGTGCGACACGCCGCGGCCAGGATCGCCGCGGCGCAGGATTGCCTGGGGCGCCGGATCGCGGTCGAGAACATCAGCTACTACCTCGGGCTGGGCGGCGAGCTGAGCGAGCTCGAGTTCCTGCGCGCGGTGCTGGAGGAGGCGGACTGCGAGCTGCTGCTCGACCTCAACAACGTCCACGTCAATGCCGCGAACCACGGCTACGACCCCTATGCCTTCATCGCCGGCCTGCCCGCGGAGCGGATCGCCGGCTATCACCTCGCCGGGCATTTCCGGGAGGGCGCCGGGCTGCTGATCGACACCCATGGCGCGCCGGTCCCGGAGCCGGTGTGGACGCTCTTCGCCTGGACGGTGGCCCGCGTCGGACCGCGGCCCACCGTGATCGAGCGCGACTTCAATCTTCCGCCCCCGGCGACGCTGTTCGCCGAGGCGGCGCGCGCCCGGTCGATCCTCCTCGAGGCTGAGGCCGCGCCCTCCGCGGAGAGCGCCGGTGCCTGAGGCGACCGATCCCCTGCGCGCCCTGGTCGCGCATCTTCGCGAGCCCGGGGCGGCGCCGCTGCCCGCGGCGCTCCCGGGGCGGCGGGTCGGCCTCTACCGCGAACTCGTGCTGCGCAACCTCGTGGGACTGCTCGGCGCGAGCTTCCCGGTGCTCGAGCGCGTCCTGGGCGGGGAGCGCTTCCGCGGCCTCGTGGCCGACTTCCTCGCCCGCCACCGCTGTCGCACGCCGTACTTCCCCGAGCTTCCCGGCGAGTTCCTCCAGTTTCTCGCCACGAGGCAGGAGCCGCGGGACCCGCCTTGGCTGCTCGAGCTCGCGCGTCACGAATGGGTGGAGCTCGCGCTCGCCAACGACCCGCTCGAGCTCGGCGAAGTGCCCGCGGTGCCCGGCGATCCCTTCGAGGGGGTTCCGGTCCCGAATCCCCTCGCGCTGCCGCTCGCCTACCGCTTTCCCGTGCACCGGCTGCGCCCGGAGCATGCCGATGCACCGCCGTCCCCCTCCCCGACCTGGCTGGTTGCGCTGCGCGGCAGGGACGACCGGGTGCGCTTCCTCGAGGTCTCGGCCCGCAGCTTCGCGCTGCTCTGCCGGCTGCGCGAGTCGCCTCCCGCCACCGGCCGGGAGCACCTGCTCGCGCTCGCCGAGGCGTGGTCGCTCCCCGCGCGGGAGCTGCTCGCGGAGGGCAGGGCGGCGCTCGCGCGGCTGATGGAGCTCGAGGTCCTCCTCGGGGTGCGCCCGGGCGGTGCCGAGACCGGGGGCGGCGGGGGGTGCTAAGCTGCCGCCATGAGCACGGCGAGGATCGGGTCGCGACAGTCCGCGGCCGAGCGCATGCGCCGGCGCTTCCGCGGTTACCTGCCGGTGGTGGTCGACGTCGAGACGGGAGGCTTCGATCCCGAGCGCGACGCCCTGCTCGAGATCGCGGTGGTGCCGGTGGAGATGGACGAGGAGGGCTGCCTGCGTCCGGGAGAGGCCGCCAACGTCCACGTCGCGCCCTTCCCCGGAGCGCGGATCGATCCGCGGGCGCTCGAGGTCAACGGCATCGATCCCGAGCAGCCCCTGCGCGGCGCCGTCGCGGAGCGCGAGGCCCTGGCCGAGATCTTCCGGCCGGTGCGCCAGGCGGTGCGCGACTACGGCTGCCAGCGCGCGATCCTGGTCGGCCACAACGCGAGCTTCGATCTCGCCTTCCTCAACGCGGCGATTCGGCGCACCGCCTACAGGCGCAGCCCCTTCCACCCCTTCTCCTGCTTCGACACGGTGAGCCTCGCCGGCCTCGTCTTCGGCCAGACCGTTCTCAGCCGGGCGGTGGAGGCGGCGGGACGGGAGTGGAAGGCGAGCGAGGCGCACTCGGCCCTCTACGACGCCCAGCGCACGGCGGAGCTGTTCTGCGACATCGTCAACCGCTGGGAGCGCCTCGTCCGCCTCGAGCGGGACTTGAATCCCGCCGCGGCGACGGCATAGGAAGGACCGATGCCGATCGTCGAGTACCGCGGGCCCGCCGACTGCCGCCACTGCGGCGGCGGCTTCGAGCACTGGCAGGGGCTTAAGGAGCCCGATCTCGAGCGTTGCCCGCGCTGCGGGGCGGCGGTGCGGCGGGTGATCTCGGCACCGGCGGTGCGCCGCGGCGCCGGGGCGCTGCTCGCCGAGCGCAACCTCGCCCGCCACGGCTTCACCCAGTACCGCCGGATCGGCCGGGGCGTCTACGAGAAGACCGCCGGCGAGGGTCCGCCCATCCTGCGGGACGAGCGGTGAGCGCCGGCGAGCCGACGGGCCGCGGGGGCCGCGCCATCCGCGCCGGCCCGGCAGCCGGGCGGCGCGTTCCGGCTGCGCGCCCCCTACCGTCCGGCGGGGGACCAGCCGCAGGCGATCGAGCGGCTGGTCGCGGGCTATCGCGAGGGCAGGCGGCACCAGGTGCTGCTCGGGGTCACCGGCTCCGGCAAGACCTTCACCATCGCCAGCGTCATCGCGCGGCGTCCAGCGGCCGACGCTGGTGCTCGCCCCCAACAAGACGCTCGCGGCGCAGCTCTATGCCGAGTTCCGCGAGTTCTTCCCGGAGAACGCGGTCGAGTACTTCGTCAGCTACTACGACTACTACCAGCCCGAGGCCTACGTCCCCACCACCGACACCTACATCGAGAAGGACGCCTCGATCAACGAGCAGGTCGAGCAGCTGCAGGCTGGCGGCGACCAAGGCCCTGCTCGTAGCGGCGCGACGCGCTGATCGTGGCCACGCGTCTCGGCCATCTACGGCCTCGGCAGCCCCGAGGAGTACTACCACATGGCCCTGCACCTGGTGCGCGGGGCAGCGCATGCGAGCAGCGACGAGCTGCTGCGCCGGCTGACGGAGCATGCAGTACGTCCGCCGCGCGAGTTCGAGCTGCGCCGCGGGGCAGTTTCCGCGTGCGCGGGGAGACGTGTGGACGATCTTCCCCGCCGACGACCGAGGTCGCTCGCGCTCCGGATCGAGCTCTTCGACGGCGAGATCGTCGAGCGGCTCGTGCCTGATCGATCCGCTGACGCGGCGAGGTGATGCGAGGAGCCTCCGAGCGCTCACCGGTCTATCCCAGAGTCGCACTACGTCACCACCGCGCCGCGACGGTGCTGGCGGCGGTGGAGTCGATCAAGCGAAGAGCTGCGTGGAGCGGCGCGAGGAGCTGCTGGCGGCGGGACGGATCCTGGAGGCGGCAGCGGCTGCGCGCAGCGCACGCTGAGTTCGACCTCGAGATGCTGCTCGAGCATCGGGCCACTGCCGGGGGATCGAGAACTACTCGCGGCATCTCACCGGCCGCGCCCCGGGGGAGCCGCCGCCGACCCTGTTCGACTACCTGCCCGCGGACGCGCTGCTGGTGGTGGACGAGTCGCACGTCACCGTGCCCCAGCTCGGCGGGGATGTACCGCGGGGACCGCTCGCGCAAGGAGACCCTGGTCGAGTACGGCTTCCGGCTGCCCTCGGCGCTGGACAATCGCCCGCTGCGCTTCGACGAGTGGGAGCGCCGCGCGCCGCCGACGATCTTCGTCTCCGCGACCCCGGGTCGCCTACGAGCTCGAGCAGGTCGGGCGGCGAGGTCGATCGAGCTGGTGGTGCGCCCGACCGGTCTGCGTGGATCCCGACGGTCGAGGTGCGTCCCGCCCGCACCCAGGTCGACGATCTCCTCGGCGGAGGTGCGGCAGCGGGTGGCGATGGGCGACCGGGTGCTGGTCACCACCCTCACCAAGCGCATGGCCGAGCACCTCACCGACTTCCTCGCCGAGCACGGCGTGCGGGTGCGCTATCTCCACGCCGACGTCGAGACCCTGGAGCGGGCGGAGATCCTGCGCGACCTCAGGCTCGGGGTCTTCGACGTCCTCGTCGGCATCAACCTCCTGCGCGAGGGTCTCGACCTCCCCGAGGTGTCGCTGGTCGCGATCCTCGACGCCGACAAGGAAGGGTTCCTGCGCTCGACCGCGCTCGCTGATCCAGACCATCGGCCGGCTGCGCCCGCAACCTGCGCGGCAAGGCCATCCTCTACGCCGACAGCGTGACCGAGTCGATGCGCGCCGCGATCGAGGAGACCGAGCGGCGGCGGCAGCGCCAGCTCGAGCACAATGCGCGCCACGGCATCGTGCCGCGCTCGGTCAGCAAGCCGGTGACCGAGCTGCTCGACGTGGAGCGCGTGGCGCGGCCGACGCCGGCGCGCGCCGGCCCCGGGCGTGCCAAGGCCGCGGAGTCCGCGGCCGGACTATCGCGCGCTGCCGCCGGAGCGCCTCGGCGCCCTGCTCGCCGAGCTCGAGGCGCGCATGTATCGCCATGCCCGCGACCTCGAGTTCGAGGAGGCGGCGCGGCTGCGCGACGAGATCCGCCGGATACGGAGCGAGGCGCTGCTGTCCTGAGGCGTCCCGGCTCAGCAGCGCTCGAGGCGGAGTTCCCCGCGCTCGGCGACCAGCACGCTGCCGCCCTCCGCCCGCCACTCCCCGAGCACGATCCGCTCGCGGCCGAGGGCGTCGCGGTGGATCGCCGGGCGGTGGGTGTGGCCGTGGACCATCCGCCTCACCCCGAAGCGGCGGAA
Organism: Lysobacterales bacterium; assembly: GCA_033582715.1. GTDB lineage: Bacteria > Pseudomonadota > Gammaproteobacteria > Xanthomonadales > BPKI01 > BPKI01. The sequence continues at coordinate 1,152,369 of JAVQZZ010000001.1, forward strand.
GGCGAGATCGACGCTCGCCGGATCGACGTCGGCGAGCGCCGGATCGAGCCGACGCTGGTGCCCGCGGCTCGCCTCGCGCGCGCGCCGCGCCTCGGCCTGGCGCTCGGCGAGCGGGCGGGCGAGGAAGCCCTGCCGCCATTCCGGGCGGCGGCACTCGGCGCGCCATGCCTGGTAGGCGCGGTCGCCGGTGCACAGCAGGTCGCCGTGGAGCAGCAGGCACGGCTCGCCGCCGAGCTCGATCCGCTCGAGCTCGGGCATCAGCCGCATGCCGCAGCGCCGGGCGTAGTCCTCGCCGAGCAGGAAGTCGCGATTGCCGTGCTGGAAGGCGATCTCGGTGCCGCCGGCAGCGAGCCCGGCCAGGCCCTCGGCGACGGCCGCGGCCAGCGGATCCGGATCGTCGTCCCCGATCCAGGCCTCGAAGAGATCGCCGAGGACGTAGAGCCGGGCGAGGCGGCGCGCCGGACCGGCGAGCCAGTCGCGGAAGCGGCGGAAGACCGGGTCGTCGACGGCGGCGAGATGGAGGTCGGAGATCAGGGCGACGGCGCCCTCAGCCGCCATCGCCCTCTTCCGGCGGAGGGGGCGCGGGCTCGGCGGCAGGGGGCTCGGCCGGCGCCGCTGGCGCGGCGGGGGCCTCCGCGGCGAGCTCGTAGGCGCGCTCGATCACGACCGGGGTCTGCGGGACGTCGGTGGCGAAGGGCCCCCCGGGGCCGGTCGGGACCTTGCGGATCTTGTCGACCACGTCCATGCCCGCCACCACCCTGCCGAACACCGCGTAGCCCCAGGTGTGGCCGCTCTGGTCGCTGACGTAGTCGAGCCGGGGATTGTCCACGACGTTGATGAAGAACTGGGAGGTCGCGGAATGGGGCTCGCGGGTGCGCGCCATGGCCACCGTGCCGCGGAGGTTGCTGAGCCCGTTGTTGGCCTCGTTGGGGATCGCCGGCCGGGTGGGCTTGAGCCGGAAGTCGGCGGTGAAGCCTCCGCCCTGGATCATGAAGCCGTCGATCACGCGGTGGAAGATGGTGCCGTCGTAGTGCCCCTCGCGGACGTAGGCGAGGAAGTTCTCGACCGTCTTCGGGGCGCGGTGCGGATCGAGCTCGATCACGATCTCGCCGAGGTTGGTGACCAGCACCACGCGCGGGTCGACCGACTCCGCGCCGGCGGGAACGGCGAGCGTCAACGCGAGAAGGATCGGGAGCCTGGACATCGGTTCCGGGAGGGTGGCGCGACCCGGGCGATGTTAGCACGCGCACCCGCCGCAGTCGGGGCGGGGGCGCGCGGGTAGAATCGAGGCCTCCGTCCGAGCGCGATCATGACCCTGCGCAGCCGCTTCGCCCCGAGCCCGACTGGCTACCTCCACATCGGGGGCGCCCGCACCGCGCTCTACTGCTGGCTCGCCGCCCGCCATGCCGGCGGCCGGTTCCTGCTGCGGATCGAGGACACCGACCGCGAGCGCAGCACCGAGGAGGCGATCCGCGCCATCCTCGACGGTCTCGCCTGGCTCGGGCTCGACTGGGACGAGGGGCCGGTCTTCCAGTCGTCGAGGCTCGCGCGCTACCGCGAGGTGGCCGAGGCGCTGGTGCGGGCCGGCAAGGCCTACTACGCCTACGAGACGCGCGAGGAGCTCGAGGCGATGCGCGAGGCCGCGCTCGCCCGCGGCGAGAAGCCGCGCTACAACGGCTACTGGCGCGACCGCGGCGGGCCGCCGCGCGAGGATCCGAACCGGGTGATCCGCTTCAAGAACCCGCTCTCGGGCAGCGTCGTCTTCCACGACCTGGTCAAGGGCCGGATCGAGTGGCGCAACGAGGAGCTGGACGACCTGGTGCTGATCCGCGCTGACGGCTACCCCACCTACAACTTCGCGGTGGTGGTCGACGATCTCGACATGGGGATCACCGAGGTCATCCGCGGCGACGACCACGTCAACAACACCCCCCGCCAGATCAACATCTACGAGGCGCTCGGGCGCGCGGCCGCCGCGCTTCGCGCACCTGCCGATGATCCTCGGACCCGACGGCAGCAAGCTCAGCAAGCGCCACGGCGCGGTCAGCGTGCTCGCCTACCGGGACGAGGGCTTCCTGCCCCAGGCCCTGCTCAACTACCTGCTCCGGCTGGGGTGGTCGCATGGCGACCAGGAGGTCTTCTCCCGCGAGGAGATGATCGCGCTGTTCTCGCTCGCCGGCGTCCACCGCTCGCCGGCGCGCTTCGATCCGGAAAAGCTGCGCTGGCTCAACCAGGTCTGGATGAAGCGCCTCGATCCCGCGGAGGTCGCGCCCCATCTCGCCTGGCAGCTCAGGGCGCTCGGTCTCGACCCCGGCCGCGGTCCCGAGCCCGCGGCGGTGGTGCGGGCGCTGGCCGACCGGGTCCACACGCTGCGCGAGATGGCGGAGCGGGCGCGGGTGTGGTACGAGCCGCTCGCGGGCTACCAGGAGGAGGCCGCCGCCCGCCATCTCACGCCGGCGGGAGCGGCCCTGCTGCGCGCGGCGCGGGCGCGGCTCGCGGCGCTCGCCGACTGGTCGCCGCCGGCGATCGAGGCCGAGCTCAAGGCCCTCGCCGCCGAGCACGCGGTCGGGCTCGGGCGGATCGCGCAGCCCCTGCGCGTGGCGATCACCGGCGGGGAGGTGAGCCCCGCGATCGACCACACCGTGTTCCTCGCCGGCCGGGAGGAGGCCCTCGCCCGGCATCGACCGCGCCATCGCCCGAGCCGAGGCGGCGGCGATGGCCTGAGGCGGCGATGCGGCCCGGCGACTGCACCCGGCTCTGCGCCCACCACGACGCCCGGGAGTTCCTCGCCGAGGCCGAGGGCGAGTGCCGGCGCCGGGGGCTCAGACTCACCCCGCTGCGGCGGCGGGTGCTGGCGCTGATCGCGGAGTCCGGCCGTCCGCTCAAGGCCTACGAGCTGCTCGACCGCCTGCGCGGCGAGCGCGGGCGCGCGGCGCCGCCGACGGTCTACCGCGCCCTCGAGTTCTGGCTCGAGCAGGGCTTCGTGCATCGCATCGCCTCGCAGAACAGCTACGTCGGCTGTCCCCATCCCACCGAGCCGCATCCGCGCGCCTTCCTGGTCTGCGCAGCGCTGCCAGCGGGTGATCGAGCTCGCCGACGACCGCATCGGTCGGCTGCTGGCGCGGCAGGCGGCGCGCCATGGCTTCCGGGCGCACGCCCAGGTGCTCGAGGTGCAGGGACTGTGCGCCGCCTGCGTGGCGACGCCGGGCGGGCCGTGATCTCCGCGCCCGGCCCGCGTCTCGCCGCGCTCGCGCTGCTCGCTGGCGACGCCGCTTGCGCCGGGGCAGGACTATCCGGGGCCGGTGGCGCTGCCGGCGCCGCCGCCGGCGCGCGGGGAGCAGGATGCGGCCTTCGTCGGCCCGCTGCGGTCCGGTCGGGGAGCAGGATGCGGCCTTCGTCGGCCCGCCGCGGGCGGTCGGGGAGCAGGATCCGGGCTTCGTCGGCCCGCCGCGCGCGCTCGCGGTGCGGACGCTGCGCCTGCTCGGTCACGAGATCGCGCCCGGCGAGCGGCTGCGGCTCGACTGGACGATCAGCGAGACCTTCGCCGGGGAGGCGCTGCGCACCGCGGTGCACGTGCTGCGCGGAGCCCGCGAGGGTCCGGTGCTGTGCCTCACCGCGGCGGTCCACGGCGACGAGCTCAACGGCGTCGAGGTCGATCCGCCGCCTGCTGGTGCGCCTCGATCCGCGGCGGGTGCGCGGCAGCGTGATCGCGGTGCCGGTGGTGAACATCTTCGGCTTCACCTCCGGCTCGCGCTACTCTGCCCGACCGCCGCGATCTCAACCGCTTCTTCCCGGGTTCGCCGACGGGATCGATCGCGTCGCGCATCGCCCATTCCCTGTTCCACGAGGTGGTGACCGCCTGCGACGCGCTGATCGACCTCCACACCGGCTCCTTCGACCGCAGCAATCTGCCGCAGGTGCGCGGAGATCTCAATCTCCCGGGGGTGCTCGAGCTCACCCGCGGCTTCTCCGGCGTGGTGGTGCTGCACACGCCGGGCGAGCGCGGGATGCTGCGTCGCGCCGCCACCGACGCCGGGATCGCGGCGGTGACCTTCGAGGTCGGCTCGCCGCTGCGCCTCGAGCCGCCCGAGATCGAGCGCGCGGTGCACGCGATCGAGGCGCTGATGCAGCGGATGCGGATGCTGCCGCGGCGTCGCGGGCTGCGGCGCGAGCCGCCGCCGATCTACTATGCCTCGCGCTGGGTACGGGCGACCGCCGGGGGGATGCTGCTCGCCGACGTGCGTCTCGGCGACCGGGTGCGCGAGGGTCAGCGCCTCGGGCTGATCATCGATCCGCTGCGCGAGCGCAGCGCCGAGATCCGCGCGCCGGCGAGCGGCCGGATCATCGGCATGGCGCAGAACCAGCTGGTGCTGCCGGGCTTCGCCGCCTTCCACATCGGCATCGGCGGCACCGAGGAGGCGGCGCTGGAGGAGGCGGCGGCGAGCGGGGAGAGCGCCCCGGAGCACGATCGCCTCGACCCGGCGCTCGGCGATCCGCGCGAGCCGGAGCGGCCAGCGGAGGACGCGGAGCCGCCCGAGAGCGGGCCGGCCGAAGGAGCCGGGCCGTCCCGAGAATGAGCGCAGCGCCCGCGGCCCGGTCTCGAGCCCGCCACGCGGTCGACCAGGCGGGTCCGCGCGCTGCTCGCGGCGCCGACCGTCGCTTCCGCCTCTGCGGGGTCCTCGGGCTCAGAAGCTCGCGCGCAGGCTGAGCTGCAGGTTGCGGCCGGGGAGCGGCGCCTGGTCGCGCAGGTAGGAGTGGTGCAGACGGGCCACGCGGTCGCCGAGGTTGCGGCCCGCGAGGACGAGACGGTAACGGTCCCCGCCGAGGCGCCAGCCGAGCTCGGCGTCGAGCAGGGTGAAGCCCGGCGTCGCCTCCTCGCCCGCGGCGGTGCGCTCCTGCCGCGCGTGGCGGGTGGCGCGCAACGCCGCCGATATGGTCCCCGCCTCCCATTCGAGGCCGAGCCTCTGGCGGGCGGGCGCGATCCGCGGCAGCCACCCCCCGCGCTTCAGCCGCGCGCGCACCCCGTCGGCGAAGGCCACGAGGCGCCAGCGACCGAGATCTCCCTCATGGAGCACGAGAGCGCCTTCGAGCTCGAGGCCGCTGAAGCGGGCGCCCGCCTGGGTCCAGTGGCGCACCGGCAGCCCGGCCTCCCGCTCGCCGGTGTCCGCGAGGTAGATGAAGCCCCGGTAGTCGGTGTGGAAGAGGCTGGCTCCGAGCTCGAGGCGCTCGCCGTGCCGGTGCAGCCCGAGCTCGGCGTGGTGCCCGGTCTCGAGGCCGAGGGTCGGGTCGCCGCGCTCGTAGGCACGCGTCGCCGCGTGCGGGCCGTCGGCCAGCAGCTCCTCGGGGAAGGGGGCGCGCTGATGGCGACCGAGCGCGCCGTGGAGGTGCCAGGCCTCGCTGAGCGCGTGGCGCAGTCCGAGGGAGAGGCTGAACGGACGGTGGCGGCGCCGCTCCCCGGCTCCATGCACCCGCTGGTTCTCGTGGCGGAGACCGAGCTCGAGCGCGAGCGCGCCGACGGTCATGCGCTCGAGCAGGAACACGCCCACCTGGCGTTGGCGGTAGGCCGGGACGAAGGGTTCCTCGCCGGCGCTGCGCAGGCGGCGCTCGCCGAACTGGATCCCGAGCACTCCCTGCCAGTCGCCGAAGGCGCGATGCCTCAGGTCGAGGCGACTGTCGAGGCCCTCGACACGGAAACGGGTGCCGATCTCGGTCTCGCCGTCGTGGTCCTCGAGCTCGACGTGGCGGTAGTCGCCGCGCGCGAGCCGCCAGTCGACGCGCTCGATGAGATCCAGGGGACGATCGATGCCGAGGCGGGTCTCGTAGCGGTTGGAGGCGAGATCGATGCGCACCTCGTGCTCGTCGCCGTTCTTGGCGTGGCGCCTGCCGGCGCGCCCGGGGCCCCCGTGATCCCCGTGTTCGTGCCCGGGCACGCCGTAGAGGCTGAGATGGCGGCCGGCGGCGAGGCCGAACTCGATGCCCTCCCCTGAACCAGGTGAGTCCGGCGCCGACCCCGTGGCCCTCGGTGGCGCTGTTCGGAACGCGCCGCAGCTCCTCCTCGTGGCGCTCGTCCTTGGCTCCGTGGGTGTGCGCCGCGAGCGCCCCCGCCGGAACCCGGTAATCCTCGGTCTCCCGGCGGAAGGCATCGGCGCTGAGCAGCAGCCGGCCGCTGCCGAAGCGTAGCCTCGCAGCCCCCGCGCGAAGCTCCGCGACGCCGTCGGCGCGGAGCTCGGCGCTGGCGTCGAGGCCTTCCCTCGGCGCTTCGGCGATTCGCCCGTCACCGAGCTGCACCAGACCCGCCGCGGCACCCGAGCCGTAGAGCAGGGTGGTCGGGCCCTTGAGCACCTCGATCCGCTCGGCGAGCAGCGGCTCGACGGCGACCGCGTGGTCGGCGGCCGTGGTGGAGGCGTCGATCACCGGGAGATTGCCAGCGAGCACCCCGATGCGGCCGCCCTCGAGGCCGCGCAGGATCGGGCGCCCGACCGCCGGCCCGTGCCAGGAGCTGTGCACGCCAGGCAGCCCAGCCACGGTCTCGCCGAGGGTGGCGGCGCGTACCCGGTCGAGTGCCTCGCCCGCGATCACCGCGGCCGGCTGGACCTGGGCGTCCGCCGGGAGCGCGAGCGGGGAGGCGCGGACCACGAGACGGTCGAGACGCTCGCTTTCCGCCGCGGGTTCCGCGGCTTCACGATCGGCACCGCCGGAGAGAGCGAGCAGGGTGAGCAACGACGGAAGGGAAAGGCTGGGCATCAGGGGTCCTCGCCAACGCGGTGCAGACGTTATAACGTAACAATAACGGAGTCGACAACGGCGTGCGCGTGGCCAGCGGTCCGAAGTCCTGCTGCCGCGGGGAATCGGTCCGAAGCGGGGGAGGTCGAGGTCGCGGGCGACTCGCGGGCGGGTGCGCGGCGAGAGGCGCTCGGCGGGCTCGCTTCCGCCGCGAGGAGGCCGCGGCGGTCGACTTCGTCCGCGGCGCGACCGCTACTGGTAGATCGTCACGCTACGCGCGCTCATGGTGTAGGCCGAGGCCGCGATGTCGTTGCGCTGGGTCTCGACCTTGAGGGTGCCTTCGACCCAGTAGGCCTCCCAGATGTCGGTCATCGGGATCGGCCGCTCCGGTCGCACCAGCACGATCTGGTTGGGCGGCGGCGGCGGCACGTGGATGCACGCGCCGAAGTACGGAACCAAGAAGAACTCGGTGAGCTCGCCGTTCTCGTTGGTGTCGATCGGGACGATGTAGCCGGGGAGCCGCACCAGCTGGCCGTCGAGCTCGGGAATGGTGCGGAAGGAGCCGGTCTGCTCAGGGCGGGCGAGGCCGGAGTGGTCGATCACCGGCTCCTTCATCAGCGCCTCGACCTCGTCCTTGGGCATCATCTCGAGCCAGTCGAGCTCGCGCGGCGGCCTGCGGCGTCGGCGAGCCGCGAGCAGGAGCGACAGAGCAGGGCGGAGAGGGGCGGCGTCATCAGCTTCGGATGCTGAGACCGTCGGCGAGAGTGTGGCGGTAGGCGGCGAGTGCCGGCAAGCCGCCCGCGAGCAGGCCGGCCCCGAGCACGGTGAGCGAGCAGCGACGAGCTGCCAGGCGGAGGGCAGGCGCCAGGCGAGATGCAGGCCGAAGTCGCGCGCCAGCCAGTCGGCGAGCAGCCACTGGCCGCCGTAGAGCAGCAGCAGGCCACCGAGGATGCCGAGCAGGGTCAGCAGCAGGGCTTCGCTGAGCAGGAGCGCGAAGATCGATCGCGGGCGGGCGCCGACCGAGCGCAGGATCGCCATCTCACGCCGCCGCTCGCGCAGCGTCGCGAGCAGGCTGGCCAGCATCCCGAGCAGCCCGGCGAGGGCGACGCAGGCGCTGACCGCGAGCAGCGCGTTCTCCGCCACCCCGACCAGGCTCCACAGCTGCTGCAAGCGCCACGCCGGGCAGGATCGCGAGCAGCGGCTCGCCCGGGCGCTCGTTCAGCTCCCGCTGGAGCGCGAACACCGCGAGTCGCGAGCGCACCCCGACCAGCACCGCGGTCACCGACGCCGGGGTGAGGTCGAGCTCCGCGAGCCGCTCCGCTGGCACCGTCCGCCCCGGCAGCCGGGTGCCGCTCTCCCAGCCGATGTGGATCGCGGTGATGCCTTCGAGGGGCACGTGGACCGCCTGGTCGACCGGCGTTCCGGTGCGCTCGAGGATTCCCACCACGGTGAACGGGTGCTCCGTCGTGGCGCGCAATCCCGACGCGGCCGACGCCGTGGCTGAGCACGATGCGGTCGCCGAGCCGATAGCCGAGGCGCTCCGCGACCTCGGCGCCGAGCACCGCCTCGAGCACGGCAGCGTAGGGACGCCCTGCGGCGAAGACGAGCGCGCGGCCGCCGGCGTAGCGGTAGCGCTCGAAGTACTCGGCGCTGGTGCCGACCACCCGGAAGCCGCGGTGCGAATCGCCGAGCGCGAGCGGCACCGCCCAGGCCACGCGCGGGTCCTCGGCGATGCGGCGGTAGCTTTCCCAGCGGATGTTGGCCGTAGGCTCGCCGATCCGGAACACGCTGTAGAGCAGAAGCTGCACCGCGCCGCCACGCGCGCCGACGATCAGATCGGTCCCGGAGATGGTGGCGGCGAAGCTGGCGCGCGCGTCCCCGCGGATCTTCTCCACGCCGAGCAGCATGGCCACGCTCACCGCGATCGCGGCCGCGGCCAGCGCCGCCGCTCCGAGGCGGTTGAGCAGGCTGAGCCAGGCCAGCCGGAGCAGGCTCATGCAGCGCGCGGCCCGGTTGAGCCGGGCCAGCTCCAGCACCCGTCTCGAAGTGCGGGGCGAGCGCGGGGTCGTGGCTGACGAAGAGCAGGGCGGCGCCGCTGCGGGCGCACTCGCCGGCCGAGCAGCTCGAGGAAACGATCGCGGTGCTGGGCATCGAGGGCGGACGTCGGCTCGTCGGCCAGCACCAGCTCCGGGCTGACCGATCAGGGCGCGGGCGGCGGCCACGCGCTGCTGCTGGCCGACGCTGAGCTCCCGCACCGGCCGGCCCGCCCAGGCCTCGCGGCTCGAGCCCGAGCGCCGCGAGCAGGCGCTCGGCCTCAGCGCGACGTCGGCTGCTCGCTGTCGACCGGCGCGGTGGGCGCGTCCTGGATTGAAGCGGCAGGGCAGCAGAACGTTGTCGATCACGCTGAGGAAAGGCAACAAGTTGAACATCTGGAAGATGAAGCCGAGGTGCTCGCCGCGGAAGCGATCGCGGGCGGCGGCGGCGGAGGCTGCCGAGGTTGCGGCCGAGCACCTCGACCCGGCCGCTCGTCGGCTTCAGCACGCCCCCGATGAGCCCCAGGAGCGTGCTCTTGCCGCTGCCGCTCGGGACCGCGCAGCAGCACGCGCTCGCCGCAGCCGATCTCGAAGGCCGGGAATGTCGAGCACCACCCTGCCGCCCGGCCACGCGAAGCGCAGTGCCTCGATCCGGACCGCCGCCGCCGGCCGCACTCATCGCGGCTCGAGCGGGATGCGGCCCCTTCCGCCCGGGGAGGACGAACAGGCGCTGTCCGGAGGGCAGGGCGGCCTCGACCTCTGAGCCTGGTCTCGGTGCCGATCGAAGGCCGACAGGTCGATCTCCAGCCCGCCGAGTCGCTCCGGCGCGAGGCAGGCGAGGCGGAAGCTGCCGCGAAAGCCGGCATGTCCCGCTCCCGCTGCCTCCGGCCCTCCTCGGTAGTCGCCTCCCCGCCGAAGCCGATGGCGCGGAAGGATGCGCGTTCTCGGGGGTGCACGCGGCCTCCGGCGGCGGCCGCAGCCAAGCGCCGCCCTCCAAGCGCGGCGACCGTCCCCGCAATCGCCTCACGCTCCGCCTCGTCCCGTGGCGGGCGCTCGAAGCCCACCGCGTCCATCCCGGCGATCTCGAGCTCGAGCTTCGACCAGGCCGCCGTCGAGCGCCAGCCGGAGCAGCGGCCTCGCCGTGGGCATGGGCCTGGAGCGCGGCCGTCGTCGGCGATGCTCGCGATGGCTGGTGGCCGCGGCCGGCGGCCGGGAGGACGAGGAGCACGCCGAGGAGGGGGAGGAGGACGCGGGAGAGTCGCGGTCGAGACATCGGCCGTGTTCGCCAGGGATTCGAACGGACTGTTATAAAGTAACACGGTGAACGGCCTTCTCACGCGCGGCCGGGCGACTCGGCGATGGCGGCTCCTCGCCGCCGGCTCGCGGCGTCTGCCTGCTGTCCAGTGCGCGCTCACCGCCCTGGCGCTCGCGTCGATGCCTGTGGCGGCGCCGTGGTGCGGGCGCAGGGCATGCTCGAGCGGGTCCTGCTGCGGACGGCGCTCACGCTCCATGCGCTCGAGCGGCCGCTCGCTCGCCGGCGCTGGGGTTGCTCGCGCTGCCGCTCGCGCCTCGGCGCGCTCCGTCCGGCGAGGCAGCTCCGTGGCCCGCTGGCGCTGGCGTTCGCGGCGCTGCCGCGCGGCGCAGGCGGGATGGGCGGCAGGCGGCGCCTGGAACCTCGGCTCGCGAGTCCCGCTCGCCGCGCGGTCTGCTGGCAGGCGCGCCTGCGTGCCGGCTCGCCGCTGCGCCGCCGCACGGCGCCGGCAGCTTGCGGCCGTGCCGCGCGCATGAGCCGCTGGCTCGATCGGCTCGGGGCCTCGGGCGCGCTGCTCTGCGCGCTGCACTGCGCGCTGCTGCCTGTCGTGCTGGCCGCGGTTCCCGGACTGGCCGCGAGCTGGATCGCGGCGCGGGCCTTCGAGCTCGGCTTCGCCAGCTTCGCGATCGCGCTGGCGGCGGCGACGGCGCTCCTGAGCTACCGCCGGCACCGGCTGCCGGCGCCGCTGTGGTTCCTGCTGCCCGGGGCGGCGCTGGTGGCGCTCGGCAGCTTCACGGCCCTGCACGAGCGCGAGCCGCTGCACACGGTGATCGTCAGCGTCGGCGGGACGCTTGGTCGCGGTCGGACACCTGATCAATCTCCGCCTCGCCCACGGGCACGTGCACGACGCCCGCTGCGGCCATCGCGGCCCGGCGGCGCCGCGCTAAGATGTCGGGCTTCGATGTCGGGCTTCGCATCCTCGGAGTCAAGCGATGGGCAAGGGCGATCGTCGAACCTTCCGCGGCAAGCTGTTCCGCTGCACCTACGGCAAGCGCCGGCCGCGCAAGCCGAAGAAGGCGGCGCGCAGCGGCTGAGGCGGCGGCCAGATCCGCCGGCCGCCGGCGAACACGGCGCGGGCTCTCGAGCGCCGTCGAGCCAGTAGGCAGAGCTCGGCCGGTTCCAGTCGCGGCCCACAGCGCGACGTCGGCGCGATGGCCGGGCAGCAGCCGGCCGCGGTCGGCGAGTCCCGAGCGCGCGAGCGGCGTGGGCGGTGGTCCGCGAGGAGGGCTTCGAGCGGCTCGAGACCGAAGAGCAGGCAGCCGAGATGCATGGCCTGGGTGAGGGAGGCCAGCGGCGAGGTTCCGGGGTTGAGATCGGTGGCGAGCGCGATCGGCACGCCGGCGGCGCGCAGCGCCGCGACCGGCGGCGGGCGCGTCTCCCTGAGCGCCTGGAACGCGCCGGGCAGCAGCACGGCGACGGTGCCCGCCCGGGCGAGGGCCTCGACCCCGGCCTCGTCGGTGTACTCGAGGTGATCGGCGGAAAGGGCGCCGAAGCGGGCGGCGAGGGCGGCACCGCCTCCGTTCGAGAGCTGGTCGGCATGGAGCCGGACCGGGAGCCCGTGGGCATGGGCGGCGGCGAACACCCTTGCCACCTCCTCGGCCCGGAAGGCGATCGGCTCGAGGTAGGCGTCCACCGCGTCGATCAGGCGAGGCTGCCGCCAGCTCGGGAATCATGCCCGTCGGCGATCAGCCGGACGTAGGCCTCCCGGTCGGCTGCGGTACTCGGGGGGCAGGGCATGGGCGGCGAGCAGGGTGGTGCGCACCGTGAGGCCGAGGATCGCGCCGAGGCGGCGCGCGACGCGGAGCATCCTCGCCTCGCTCTCCGGCTCCAGGCCGTAGCCGGACTTGACCTCGAGGCGTCGCCACGCCGCTCTCGATCAGGCGCAGCGCCCGCGGCAGGGCTGCCGCCAGCAGCGTCTCCTCGTCGGCGGCGCGGGTGGCCCGGACCGTCGCCAGGATCCCTCCGCCCTGCGCAGCGATCTCGGCGTAGCTCGCGCCCCTGGAGCCTGAGGAAGAACTCCTTCGCGCGCTCGCCGGCGAAGACCAGGTGGGTATGGCAGTCGATCAGCGCCGGCGTGGCGAGCGCGCCCTCCGCGCGCAGTCGCCGGCGGGCGCGCCGCCGCGCGCCGCGGGGCAGGGCGGAGGCGGGCCCGGCGAAGGCGATGGTCGCGCCGGCGAAGGCGAGCGCGCCATCCTCGATCAGCTCCCCCTCGCGCCCCGGCGCGAGCGGCAGCAGTCTGAGCTCGGTGATCAGGAGGTCCCAGTCGCCTGTGCGCATGATCGCTCCGCGCCGAGGGAGGCGTGCCGGTGACGGCCGCGCCATGGGGCTGGCCGGCCGCGGCCGCGCCGCCGACGAACGCCGGCCGCGGCCGGGGCGCCGCTGGTGGCCGGGATCCCGAACGCCCACGGCCACGCCTTCCAGCGCGCGCTGCTCGGGCGGACCAGCCGGCGCGACGGCGAGGATAGCTTCTTCTCCTGGCGCGAAGGGATGTACCGCCTCGCGGAGCGCCTCAGCGCCCGAGACCCTCGAGGCGCTGGCCGCGGGGCTCTACGCCGAGCTGCTCGAGGCGGGCTACACCTGGTGCTGCGAGTTCCACTACCTGCACCTCGGCCCCGAGGGCCCGCTGGCGCCCCCGGAGGCGATGTCGCTTGCCCTGGTGCGGGCGGCGCGGGCCACCGGGATGGGCCTCACCCTGCTGCCGGCGCTCTACCGCCACGGCGGCTTCGGCGCGGCGCCGCTCGCTGAGCGGCAGCGCCGCTTCGCCCTCGAGCTCCCCGCCTTCCGCGAGCTGCTCGCGCGCCTGATCGCCCTCGAGGGCGGGAGGGTGCGGGTGGGGATCGCCTTCCACTCGCTGCGGGCGGTGACGGCGGAGGAGATCGCGGAGGTCCTCTCCTGGCCGGAGAGCGCCGGGCGGCCGCTCCACATCCACGTCGCGGAGCAGCGGCGCGAGGTGGAGGATTGCCTCGCCGTGCACGGCGAGCGCCCGGTGGCGCGGCTGTTCAGGCTCTTCGCCCCCGACCGGCGCTGGACCCTGGTCCATGCCACCCACCTCGATGCCGAGGAGATCGCCGTGCTGCGCGGCGCCGACTGCACCCTCGCCCTCTGTCCCAGCACCGAGGCCGATCTCGGCGACGGCCTGCCCCCGCTCGCGGAGCTGCTCGAGGGCGGCCAGGGACCGGCGATCGCCATCGGCTCCGACAGCCAGGTGGGGCGCTCGCCCTGGGAGGAGCTGCGCTGGCTGGAGTGGGGACAGCGGCTGCGCAGCGGGCGGCGCAACCGCCTCGGCGACGGCACGCGCGGGGTCGGCGACTTCCTGCTCGAGCGTGCGGTCGCGGGCGGCTGGCGGGCGGCGGGCTTCGCCGGCGTCGGCGAGGACCGTCCGGAGGACCTGCTGCGGCTCGATCCCGAGGCTCCCGCCCTGCTCGGGCATGACGGCCAGGATCTCGCGGAGCGGCTGGTCTTCGGCGGCGAGCGCGGGGTGGTCCGCGAGGTGTGGATCGGGGGCGAGCGCGTGGTCAGCGAGGGCCGGCACCGCCTCGCCGGGGAGCTCCGCCCCGCCTACGCGGCGGTGCTGCGGGCGCTGGCGGAGGAGGGCTGGAGGATGGCACCGGGGGAACGCGAGCGCCTGGCCGCGACCATCGCCGCGGCCTACGCCGAGATCGCGAGCGCCCCGCCCGAGCTCCTCCTCGAGCGCTGCGGCGCGGCGGTGGAAGCGGTGCTTGCGGGCCTCGAGCAAGGGACGCTCAGGGTGGCGGAGCCGACCCCCGAGGGCTGGCGGGTGAATGCCTGGGTCCGGCAGGCAATCCTGCTCCACTTCCGCATGCGCCCGCCACGGCCGATGCCAGGTCTGGGCGGGCCGGCCTTCGACAAGCTCGAGCTGCGCTTCGCCGGCCACGGCGAGGCCGAGTTTCGCGCGCTCGGCGCGCGCATCGTCCCCGGCGCGATCGTGCGCCGCGGCGCCTTCATCGGGCGCGACGCGGTGCTGATGCCCTGCTTCGTGAACGTGGGCGCCCACGTCGGGGAGGGCACGATGATCGACACCTGGGCCACGGTCGGCTCCTGCGCCCAGGTCGGGCGCCGCTGCCACGTCTCGGGCGGGGCCGGGATCGGCGGCGTCCTCGAGCCGCCGCAGGCCAGCCCGACGATCATCGAGGACGACTGCTTCATCGGCGCGCGCTCCGAGATCGTCGAGGGCGTGGTGGTCGAGCAAGGCAGCGTCATCGCCATGGGCTGCTTCATCGGCCAGTCGACGCCGATCTACGACCGCGAGCGCGGGGAGATCCTCAAGGGGCGGGTGCCGGCGGGCAGCGTCGTGGTGCCGGGGGCGCTGCCTTCACGCGACGGCCGCTACGCTCTCGCCGCCGCCGTGATCGTCAAGCGGGTGGACGCCGCGACCCGCGCCAAGGTCGGGCTGAACGCCCTGCTCAGGGAGGCGGCGGCGCTCTGCCAAACCTCGGAGATCGAGCGATGATCGAGCTTTACGGACTCAAGGTCTGCGGCACCTGCAAGAAGGCCCTCGCCTGGCTCGAGGCCCATGGCGTGCCGCACCGCTTCATCGACTACCGCGAGCAGCCGGTGCCCCCCGAGACGCTCCGCGCGTGGGCGCGGGTCGTCCCGTGGGAGAAGCTGGTCAACCGTTCCGGGCCGACCTGGCGCAACCTGCCGGAGGCGCGCAAAAATCCGCGTGGCGAGGGCGACTGGCTGGCGCTGATCCGCGACTACCCGGCGCTGGTCCGCCGTCCGGTGGTGACCCGCGACGGCCAGCTGCTCGCCGTCGGCTTCAGCGAGAAGCGCTTCGCCGAGCTTTGCGGCCGGTGAGCGAGGCCGAGGCCACCCTCGAGCTGGCGGCGGCGCTGATCGAGCGGCCCTCGCTCACGCCGGAGGATGCGGGCTGCCAGGAGCTGGTCGCGGGGCGGCTCGAGGCGGCCGGTTTCGCCGTGGAGCGACTGCGCTTCGGGCAGGTGGCGAATCTCCTCGCCTGGCACGGCGAGGGCTCGCCCTGCACGCTCCTGGTCGGCCACACCGACGTGGTGCCCCCGGGGCCGGAGGCAGCGTGGCGGACGCCGCCGTTCCGGCCGGCGCTGCGCGAGGGCCGGCTCTACGGGCGCGGTGCCGCGGACATGAAGGGAGCGGTGGCCGCCTTCACCGTCGCCCTCGAGGCTTTCGTCGCCGCCCACCCACGTCACGCCGGGCGGGTCGGGCTGCTGCTCACCTCCGACGAGGAGGGCCCCGCGGTCGACGGCACCGCGCGGGTGGTGGCGCGGCTGCGCGAGCGCGGCGAGCGGGTCGACTTCGCCCTCGTCGGCGAGGCCAGCGGTCGCGAGCGGCTCGGCGACCGCATCCGCGTCGGCCGGCGCGGCTCGCTCTCCGCCGAGTTGCGGGTGCGCGGGCGCCAGGGCCACGTCGCCTATCCGGAGCGGGTCGACAACCCGATCCACCGTCTCGGCCGCATCCTCGCCCGCCTCGCGGCGGAGCGCTGGGACGAGGGCGATGCCGACTTCCCTCCGACCACGCTCCAGGTGACGGCCGTCGCGGCCGGGGTCGGCGCGGCCAACGTGGTGCCCGGCGAGGCGCGGGCCGCCTTCAACCTCCGCTTCGGGCCGGCCTGCGGCGGGGCCGAGGCGCTGCGCGCGCGGGTGGCGGGCATCGTGGCCGCCGAGGCGCCCGACCACGCCCTCGCCTGGACCCTGGGGGCCGAGCCCTTCCGCTCGGCACCGGGCCCCTTGCGGCGGGCGGTGCTCGCGGCGGTGGCGGAGATCCTCGGGCTGGTGCCCGAGGCCGACACCGGCGGGGGCACCTCGGATGGCCGCTTCCTGGCCGCTGCCGGCGCCGAGGTGGTGGAGCTCGGGCCCGCCGCGGCGAGCATCCACCAGGTCGACGAGCACGTCCCGCTCAGCGAGCTCGCGGCCCTGCCGCGGCTCTATCGTCGGATCCTGGAGCTGCTCCATCCCGGCTGAGCCCCGCGAGCAGCTCGCGGGCGGCCGCGCTCCACGGGTGCTCCGGCCCGAGCTGGGACTCGAGCGCGGGCAACGCCGACTCGAGAAGATCCCTCGCCTTCGCGCGATCATGGGCGGCGAGCAGCCTCGCCAGCTCGAGGGCGGCCCTGGCGGTCTCCCAGTGTCCGTCGCCGCGGCCGGCACGCAGGAGCTCGTAGGCGCGCCGGGCGTGGGCGGACGCGGCCCCGGGATCGCGCTCGAGCGCCGCGACCTCGAGCAGCGCGCTCGCGCTGGTCGAGAGCAGTTGCGGCTGGCGGGCGTCGGCGTGCCTCTCGGCGAGGGCGAGGAGCCCTGCGGCGGCGTCGGGTTCCCCGCGAGCGGCGGCCAGCCGCAGACGTAGCAGCTCGGCGCGCACGCGGGCCGGGTGCTCCGCGGGGAGGCGGGCGGCGAGCGCCTCGGTCGCGCGGTCGAGCTTGCCCTCGGCGTCGTCGGGCTCGCCCCGCGCCAGGGCGATCTCCGCAAGCTGCAGGCGGTGATGGGCGACCTCGATGTTGTCCTCGCCGAGCTGCCTGATGGCGATCCCCAGCGCCTCCTCGGTGAGCGCCGCGGCCTCCTCGATCCGTCCGAGCAGCAGCAGGCAGCGCCCGCGGTTCGAGAGGGTGGCGGCGAGGGCGGGGGTCGAGCCCGCGCGCTCCCGCTGCAGCGCGGCCAGCTCGGCGAAGTCGCTCTCGGCCCGGCGCACCTCGCCCTTGAGCAGGCGCCCCGCAGCCAGGTTGTTGCGGATGATGAGGGCGTGGGCGCCGCGGTCCTGGCCGAGCCTCGCGAGTCCCGCGAGGGCGCGCTCGAGCTCCGCCTCGGCCTCGTCGAGGCGGCCGAGCTGCATCAGGGCGGTGCCGAGATTGGCCGCTGATCAGGCTCACCTGCAGGCCGCCCTCGCCCTCGAAGCGCGCGCGCAGGGCGAGCGCCTCGCGCGCCGCGGCGAGGGCATCGGCGGCGCGGCCTGCGAGCCTGAGCCGGATCGACTCGGAGAGCAGGCAGTCGGCTCGGATCCGCGAGGCCGCCTCCTCGGGCAACTCCGCCAGCAGCGGTGCGGCTGAGGCCTGGTGCGCGGCCGAGCGATCCAGCGCACCGAGGCGCACCGCCGCCTGGGCCGCGGTGCAGTGGATCTCCGCGACCAGGATCGGCGGCAGACCGGCCGCTTCGTCGGCGAGATCCTCGGCGATCGCGAGCGCCTCGGCGAACTCGCTGCGCAGCAGGTGGAAGGCGGCGAGCGCGAGGAGGAAGCGCGCGCGTTCGACGGGCCGGTCGGCGTAGATCCGGGCGATGTCGTCGCGCGCCCGCAGCAGCGGCGGCGCACCCTGCACGCCTTCGTCACGGAGCACGAGCTGCAGCAGATCGAGCAGGCTCTGCGTGCGTTCGGCCTCGGAGACCGCCGACTGCCGCGCCTCGTGCGCCTGACGCCGCTCCGCGAGCCAGCCGAGCGCCGGCGGCGAGGAGCAGCAGGGCGAGGGCCAGGGCCGCGGCCAGGCGCGCGGCGTGGCGGCGCAGGAAGCAGCGCAGGCGGTAGCCGACGGGTGAGGCGGCGCGCGCGCACGGGGCGCCGGGCGAGGTGGCGGCGGACGATCGTCGGCCAGCGCCTCGACCGAGGGGTAGCGCCACTCGGGCGGCTTGGCCATGGCGCGGGCGACGATGGCGTCGAGATCGCCTCGCAGGCGCTCGGGAGGAAAGGGCGCGGCCGCCCCGAGCGCACGCGCCCAGCTCGCTCGGCCGCGGCGGCGGGGCGTTGCAGATGTCGTGGACCAGCTCGGCGAGGCCGCGCTCGCCGGGGGAGTAGGGGAGGATGGTCGGTGAGGAGGTAGAACAGCAGGGCGCCGAGGCCGTAGACGTCGGTGCGGGTGGTGATCGGCTCGCCGCGGAGCTGCTCGGGCGCCGCGTACTCGGGCGTGAGCGCGCCGAGGGTGCGGCTGTCCTCGCTGCCGGCCTCGAGCAGCTTGGCGACGCCGAAGTCGAGCAGGCGGGCACGGCCGGCGGCGTCGACCATGACGTTGCCGGGCTTGAGGTCGCGATGGACCACGAGGTTGCGGTGGGCGTGGGCCACCGCCTCGCAGACCTCGAGGAAGAGCTGCGAGGCGCCGTCGGAGCTCGGCCGGCCGGCGGCGGCAGTAGGCCCGCAGGTCCTCGCCGTCGATCCATTCCATCACCAGGTAGTGGCGGCCCTCGCCGTCCACTCCGGCATCGAGCAGGCGCGCGATGCCGGGGTGTTCGAGGCGCGCGAGCACGCGCCGCTCGAGCAGGAAGCCGCGCAGCGCCGGGTGGTGCTGGCTGCGCAGCAGCTTGAGCGCCGCCCGCCGCTCGTAGGCGCCGTCGGCGCGCTCGGCGAGGAAGACCGCGCCCATGCCGCCCTCCCCGATGCGTCGGAGGCAGCCGCCACGGGCCCACGCACTCGCCCGCCTCGGCCGGCGGCACGCTCGGGGGGGACGGTCGAGCAGGGAGTCCTCCCCGGTGGCCGCGAGCATCCGCCCGAGCTCGGCGGCGAGCTCAGGTTCGGTGGCCGCGAGCTCGGCGAGGAAAGTCGAGCGCCCCGCGTCGTCGAGGTCGAGCGCCCGGTCGAGCAGCTCCTCGAGCCGGCGCCAGCGCTCGTTCATGGCATCGCCGTCGAGGATCCGGCGCAGGAAGGCCTTGGCCTTGAGCCAGTCGCGCCGTACGGTGCGCTCGCAGACCCCGAGAATCTCCGCGGTCTCGCGCTCGGTGTAGCCGGCGAACCACAGGCAGTTCACGACCTCGGCCAGCCTCGGGCTGAAGCCCTCGAGCCGGCGCAGCGCGTCGTCGAGGGCGAGCAACCGCTCGGGATCGGCATCCTCCGCGGGGCGCTCGCCGATCGCGGGCTCGAGCGTGACCTGGTCCTGGACCCGGCGCGCGGCGCGGCGCCGGACCTGGTCGACCAGGATCTGGCGCATCGCCCGCGCCGCCACCGCGAAGAAGTGGCGGCGGTCGGCGATCTCGCCCAGGCGGCCGCCGCAGAACTTGAACCAGGCCTCGTTGACCAGCGCCGTCGTCTGCAGGGTCTCGCCCGCCTGCAGCCGCCGTCGCTGACGCGCCGCGATGCGGTGCAGCTCGCCGTGGACCAGCGGCATCACCGCGCGCAGCGCGGCCTCGTCGTCGAGCCCGGCGGCGCGCAGCAGCCGGGTGACCTCACCGGGTTCGGGGACGCGCATCGGCGGCTTCGCCTGCGGGGCGGCCGGCCCATGGTAGCGCAGCCGACGCCTTCGGTTCGGGCGAGAGCTCGAGCCGGTGGCGCGCCGCCCCCGGCAGCAGCGGCGCCGGCCGTCCCCGCGCCCAGTCCTCGTGGCCGGCGAGATAGAAGGGCGAGCGGGGATGGCCGCTCTGGCCGCCGGGCATGTGCAGCAGTCCCGAGGTCTCGCGACCGGGCCGGACCGCGAGGCGCTGGCTCGCCCCGAAGACCGGCCCCTGCACGCGCGGCATGTGCAGGTCGCCGGGGAGAGGATCGGCCGGGGCGTCGAGCCAGCGACCGAGCCAGGGCATGCCGAGACTCAGCGGGTGCCGGATGAGGGCGCGGTTACGCTCGCCCCAGGTCCAGCCCTCGAGGCCGCCGCGGGCAACCGCGGCGCGATCGAGCACCGCGGTGGCCGCCGCCGCGAGCAGTCCGTCCCAGTCGCGATCGTGCGGTCCGAGCCAGTGCGCGGGACGCGCCTCCAGCAGCCGCCACACCGCGCCCTCGAAGTGCGGCAGCTCGAGCGCCTCGAAGGCGGGATCGTGCCGCCGGACGGCCGCCACGATCGCGGCCGCGACGCGGCGGTGGACCTCGAGCCGGAACTCGCGGAGCAGGCGGTAGCCGACCGCATCCGCCGCCGCGCGCTCGGCCTCCTGTGCCACCCGGCGTCGCGCCTCCCCGGCGAGAGGGTGCTCGAGGGCGTCCAGGCTCGTCAGCAGGACCTCGCGCCAACGCTGGAGGAATAGCGCACGGTCGTCGAGCTGGATCGTCAGCGCCCCGCGCTCGTCGAGGCGCTCGCGCGCGAGGAGCGCGTCGCGGATCTGCCGCGCCCGGGCGCCGAGCACCAGGCCGCCGTCCCCGATCCGCTCCCCGTCCTCGCCGGCGACCATGCGCGCATTGGCGCTCCAGAGCCTTCCGCCCGCGGGGTCGACGCGCCTGGGCTGCCGCGCCGGCTCGATCCAGCCCCGCCAGCGGGCGCGCGGATCGTCATGGGCCAGCAGCGCCGCCGGCGGACCCAGGCGCTCCGGCAGCCGCCCGGCGATGCCCCAGGCGATCCGGCCGTCCGCCGCGGCGAGGAGGAGGTTCTGCGCCGGCATCCCGGCCTGCGCCGCGATCGTCAGCGCTTCCTCGATCGCGCCCGCCTCGAGCAGGGCGAAGAGGCCGAGATCGGCGGCGCCCGGCCGGTGCGCGGTCCAGGCCAGCGCGAGCGGCGTGCCGTCCGGCAGGCGGGCGAGCACCGGTCCGAAGGGCGAATCCTCGAGAAGCTCCTCGTGCCATGCGCCGCCGCGCAGCGCGAAGCGCTCGCGCCGGCGGACGACGGCCGCCTCGGGCAGGGCCACCCACTGCGCGAAGTCGCCGTAGGCGTTGGTGAAGCCCCAGGCGAGGCGACCGTTGCTGCCGGCGACCAGGCCCGGGACGCCGGGCAGGCTGAGCCCCACCGCATCGACCCCGGGGTAGCGGAGGCGAACGCGGAACCAGAGGTTCGGGCACCCTGAGCCCGAGGTGCATGTCGTTGGCGAGCAGGGCGCGGCCATCCTCGGTGTGCGCTCCGGAGACCGCAAAGGCGTTGCTGCCGGGCGCGAAGTCGCCGCTCGAGAAGATCGGTGCCTCCGGCCACGGCTCGCGCGGCACCGTGCGCAGATCGATCAGCTCCGGCCCGGGGATCGGGGGCGGTGCCGGCGGCGGGGCCTCGCCCGGCAGGAGCGCCTCCCATTCCCCCGCGGGCGCGGCGAGGAAGGCCGCGACCGGGCCGGGCAGCGCGCGCTCCAGGCGGAGGCGGCAGAGGTCGTAGGCCGGCTCGCGTCCCTGGAGGTCGAAGTACATCGAGAAGATCACCAGGAGGCTGTCCTCCGGCCGCCAGGGCTGCGCCGCGGCCCCGATCAGGCCATAGGGGAAGGGCGGGCGGGCGAGATCGGCGATGCCGGCGCGGACCCCCTCGGCATAGGCCTCGAGCAGCTCCCGCTGCTCGGCGGGGAAGCCCGGCCAGGCCCTCCCGCGCACGCTCGCGGAAGCGGTGGGCGCGGCGCTCCCGATCGAGGGCGAGGGCGCGCCGCCCGACGAGCTCGGCGAGCTCGCCGGCGGCGGCGCGGCGCATCAGGTCCATCTCGAAGAAGCGTTCCTGCGCGTGCACGAAGCCGAGCGCCCGCGCCAGGTCGTGTCGGCTGCCCGCCTCCAGGGTCACCGTCCCGAGGGCGTCGCGCTCGACCCACACCGGCCGGCGAAGTCCGGACAAGGAAGCCTTCCCCTCGAGCCGCGGCCGGCTGCCCTCGAGCTCGCGCCAGCCGAGCGCCAACAGCGCCGAGCCGAGCGCGAGCAGCGCGCCCAGCAGCGCGAGGAGCAGACGCCGCCGGGTCATCGCGGGCGACCGCGGACCAGTCGCCAGACGGCGCTGCCGCTCCGCGGCGATCCGGCGCCGGTCGCATCCTCCGGCGGCCCGACCCGCTCGATCAGGACGGGGGCGAAGGCGGGAAGCAGCGCCCGGAGCTCGTCCTCGCCCACCGGGAAGGGCGGACCCGGATGCGCGGCCTCCGGGAACTCGATCGTGATCAGCAGCCCGCGGCAGCCCGGCGGGAGGGCGCCGAGCACCTCGCGCGCGTAGCGCCCGCGCATCGCGGGAGGCAGGGCGACCAGGGCGGCGCGGTCGTAGAACCCGGCGCACTCGGCGAGCTCCTGCGGCTGGAGGGCGAACGCATCGCCCTCGATCAGGCAATATGGGCCCGCCTCGTGCGCCCAGCCGAGACGGTGCGGCCGGCGTCGCGGCTCAAGCCCGCGCTCGGCGAAGAAGTCCCGGATCGCGAGCGCCGAGAGCTCGATGCCGAGGATGCGGTGCCCTCGCGCCGCGAGCCAGGCCAGATCCGGGCTCTTGCCGCAGAGCGGCACGAAGACCAGGCTGCCGGCGGGCAGCCCGAGGCCGTCCCAGTGGCGTCGCAGGAGGGCATTGCCCTCGGGCTGGTGCCACGGGATGTCGCCGCGCGCCCAGCGCTCGAGCCAGAAGGCCGGATCCATGGGCTAGGCCGCGGTCAGCGCCTCCACGCGCTGGAAGCCGCGCGGCAGCTCGCCGCCGCGCTGCGCGCGCTTCCCCTGGAAGGCGAGCAGTTCGGCCCAGGGCAGGGTCATCCGCCGCTGTCCGGCGCGGATCTCGAGGCTCTGGCCCTCGGCCAGCACCGTGACCGCGGCCAGGGTCTCCTCGCCGGCGGCGAGCCTTGCCGGCGGGATGGCGATCAGGCGCACGCCCTTGCCGCGCTCGTTCACCGGCAGCTCCGCCGCCGAGAACATGAGCAGCCGGCCGCGCGAGGTGGCGGCGACGACGCGCTCCCGGGCGATCTCGCTCACCACCCCGGGGGCGAGGAGGCTCGCGCCCTCCGGCAGCTGGAACACCTGCTTGCCGGTCCGCAGTCGGCCGAGCAGGCTTCGGTAGGGCACGAGGAAGCCCAGCCCGTGGCTGTGGGCGAGCAGCAGCAGGCTGTCCTCCGCGGCGAGGGCGACCGCCTGGAAGACGGCACCGGAGGGCGGCGTGAAGCGCCCGGTCAGCGGCTCGCCGCTGCCGCGCGCCGAGGGCAGGCCGTGGGCGGGCGCGCTGTAGGCGCGCCCCGTGGAATCGAGGAACACCGCGAACTGGTTCGAGCGCCCGCGCGCGGCGGCGAGGAAGCCGTCGCCCTCGCGATAGGCGAGCTCCGCGGGATCGAGATCGTGCCCCTTGGCCGCCCGCACCCAGCCCTTGCGCGAGAGCACCACGGTCACCGCCTCGGCGGGCAGGAGCTCGTGCCCGGCGAGCGCCCGCGCCTCGGCCCGCTCGACCAGGGGCGAGCGCCGCGGGTCGCCGTGGCGCTCGGCGTCGGCCAGCAGCTCGTCCTTGATCAGCCCGCGCAGGCGGGCGCGGGAGGCGAGCACGCCCTCGAGCCGCGCGCGCTCGTCGAGCAGGGCACTGCGCTCCGACCGCAGCTTGAGCTGCTCCAGACGGGCCAGCTGGCGCAGGCGCGTCTCCAGCACGTGCTCGGCCTGGGTCTCGGAGAGGCCGAGACGCTCGATCAGCGCCGCCTTGGGATCGTCGGCCTCGCGCAGGATGCGGATCACCTCCTCGAGCGCATCAAGCGCCCTCATCAGGCCCTCGACCAGGTGCAGCCGCTGTCCGACGCGCTCGAGGCGGTGGCGCAGCCGGCGGGTGACGGTTTCGGTGCGGAAGGCGAGCCAGTCGGCGAGCAGCCGCTTCAGGTCGAAGACCCGTGGCCGGCCGTCGAGGCCGATGAGGTTGAGATTCACCCGGTAGCTGCGCTCGAGCTCGGTGGTCGCGAACAGGTGCCCCATCAGCGCCTCGGCGTCGACCCGGCTCGAGCGCGGCACGATCACCAGCCGGCAAGGATGACGGTGGTCGCTTTCGTCGCGCAGGTCCTCGACGAGCGGCAGCTTCTTCGCCCGCATCTGCTCGGCGATCTGTTCGAGCACGCGCGCGGGCGAGACCTGCCAGGGCAGGGCGGTGACCACGATCGCGGAGCCCTCGCGGCGCCAGGCGGCGCGGGCGCGAACCGTGCCGCTGCCGGTCTCGTAGAGCCGGATCAGCTCGGCGCGGGGGGTGACGATCTCGGCCTCGCTCGGAAAGTCGGGGCCGCGGATGTGCTCGCACAGGTCGGCGACGCTCGCTTCGGGATCGTCGATCAGCCGGATCAGGGCCGCGGTGACCTCGCGCAGGTTGTGGGGCGGGATGTCGGTCGCCATCCCGACCGCGATGCCGGTGCTGCCGTTGAGCAGCACGTGTGGAACCCGGGCAGGAAGCCAGGAGGGCTCGCGCAGGGTGCCGTCGAAGTTCGGGACCGAAGTCCACCGTCCCCTGGTCGAGCTCGGCGAGGAGCAACTCGGAGAAGGGCGCCAGCCTCGCCTCGGTGTAGCGCATCGCGGCGAAGCTCTTCGGATCGTCCGGCGACCCGAAGTTGCCCTGACCCTCGATCAGCGGGTAGCGGAAGCCGAAGGGCTGGGCCATGAGCACCAGCGCTTCGTAGCAGGCCGCGTCGCCGTGGGGATGGAACTTGCCGATCACCTCGCCGACGGTACGCGCCGACTTCTTCGGCTTGGCCCCCGGCCCGAGGCCGAGCTCGCGCATCGCGTAGAGGATCCGGCGCTGCACCGGCTTCAGGCCGTCGCCGAGGAAGGGCAGGGCGCGGTCGAGCACCACGTACATCGAGTAGTCGAGGTACGCGCGCTCGGCGTACTCGCGCAGCGGCAGCCGCTCGATCTGCTCGGCCGTCCGGCCCGCGGCGGTTCGTCGCTCAGCTCCACGAGCAGACCACCTTTCCGCACTGGCCGCTCGCCATCAGCTGGAAGCCGCGCTCGTAGTCCTCGATGTGGAGCTGGTGGGTGAGCACCTTGTGCAGGGGGAAGCCGCTGAGCACGAGCTGGGTCATCTTGTACCAGGTCTCGTACATGCGCCGCCCGTAGATGCCGTGGATCACCAGGCCCTTGAAGATCACCTTGTCCCAGTCGATGCCGGAGCCGCGCGGCAGCAGGCCGAGCAGGGCGATCCTGCCGCCGTGGTACATGCAGTCGAGCATGTCGTCGAAGGCGGCCGGATTCCCCGACATCTCGAGGCCGATGTCGAAGCCCTCCATGTGCAGGTCCTTCATCACCTCGCGCAGCGACTGGCGGGCGACGTTCACCACCCGCGTCGCCCCCATCTCGGCGGCGAGCTTGAGGCGGTAGTCGTTGACGTCGGTCACCACCACGTTGCGCGCGCCGATGTGCTTGCAGATGCCCGCCGCCATCACCCCGATGGGGCCGGCGCCGGTGATCAGCACGTCTTCGCCGACCACGTCGAACTCGAGGGCGCAGTGTGCGGCATTGCCGAAGGGATCGAAGAAGGCCGCGAGCTCCGACGGCACCGCGTCCGGGATCGGCCAGAGGTTGCTCGCCGGCACCGCCACGTACTCGGCGAAGGCGCCATGGCGCTGCACGCCGATGCCGACCGTGTGGGGACACAGGTGCTGCCGGCCGGCGCGGCAGTTGCGGCAGACGCCGCAGACGACGTGGCCCTCGGCCGAGACGCGCTGTCCGACGCGGTAGCCGGTGACCGCCGCGCCGGTGGCGACGATCCGGCCGACGAACTCATGGCCGATGATCAGGCCGGGGCGGATGGTGCGCTGTGCCCAGTCGTCCCACTTGTAGATGTGCAGGTCGGTGCCGCAGATCGCGGTCTTGATGGTCTTGACCAGGACCTCGTTGGGGCCGATCTCGGGAATCGGCACCTCCTCGAGCCAGATGCCAGGCGCCGGCTCGCGCTTGACCAGCGCGCGCATGGTTTCGGCCATGATCCGGGTTCCGCGCAGAGGACGCGCGCGATTATAGGATCTTGCGCGCCGCGGCCGCGGCGAGCAGCTCCGCGGCCGGCGGCGGCGCGAGCATCTCCGCCTGCGGCCGGGCGATGGCGTGCCCTTGGAGCAGCGCGAAGCCGCAGTCGCGCGCGAACCGGATCTCCTCGGGGGTCTCCACGCCTTCGGCGACCGTGGCCAGACCGAGCTCGCGGGCGATGCGCACCGCGCCGGCGATCAGCGCGCGGCGGCGGAGATCGACCGGGGCGGCGCTGAGCAGCGTTCGGTCGAGCTTGATCGCGTCGAGCGGGAGCCTGAGCAGCTGCGCCAGGTTGGAGTGGCCGGTGCCGAAGTCGTCGAGCCAGACCTGCACGCCGCGGGCGCGCAGGGCGGTCATGATCTGCGCCGAGCGCTCCGGATCGGCCAGGGCGCGCGGACTCGGTGAGTTCGATCGCGAGATGGCGCGGGGAAAGACCGCTCCGCTGCAGGATCTGCTCGATCAGCGCCACCAGGTTCTCCCGCTCGAGGGTCAGGGCGCTGAGGTTCAGAGCCAGCGCTGGAGTGCGGCGCCAGGGGATGGCGGGCGTGGAAACGCGCCAGGCGCTCGCAGGACTGCTCGAGCATCGACAAGATCGAGCTCGGCGACGCGCCCTGCATCCTCCAGCATCGGCAGGAAGTCGCGAGCGGGCAGCACGCCGAGACGCTCGTGCCGCCAGCGGGCGAGGGCCTCGAAGGCGACCAGCGCCCCGTCGGCGGCGCGCACGATGGGCTGGAAATACGGCAGGAAGCGAGCCGCCGCCAGCGCCCGCCCGAGCTCGAGCGACTGCTCGAGGCGCTGGCGTGCCTCGCGGTCGAGGGCACGGTCGAAGAAGCGTCCGCGCCGTCCGCCCTCGCGCTTGGCCTGCTTGAGCGCGAGCTTGGCGTGCAGCAGCAGGTGTTCGGCATCGGCCGCATCGTGGGGATGGAGGGCGATGCCCACGCTCGCCGGCGCCTCGATGCTCTGTTCGCCGACGAGGTAGGGGCGCTCCAGGATCCCGAGCAGCCGCGCCGCGCTCTGGGAGACGGCGTGCGAGTCGGGTGCCGCCAGCGCGAGGGCCAGCTCATCGCCCTCGAGCCGCCCGCACAGCGCCTCGGGCTCGGCCTCCCGGAGCCGCTGGCCGAGCGCGACCAGGATCCGGTCGCCGGCCTCGCTGCCGTAGGCGAGGTTGACGGTCTTGAAGTCGTCGAGCCCGATCCGGAACAGCGCGAGGATCTGGCTCGCCTCGGCGGCCCGACGCAGCCGCTCGGCGAGCAGGGCCCGGAAGTGCTCGCGCTGGGGGAAGCCGGTGAGCGCGTCGAAGCGCCGCACCTGCTGCACCTGCACGGTGGCGGCCTCGGCGCGCAGCCGCTCCATCTCCATCAGCCACACGATCAGCCCGAGTCCGAGATAGAGCGCGGCCGACCACGAGCATCGCGTTCAGCGGCACGTAGACCGTGGCGTCGATTTCCAGCGAAGCGGTCGACCCAGATCACGGCGGCGTTCATCAGCAGGGCGACGCCGTAGAAGCCGAAGCCGCTGAGCAGCAGCCGCCGGCCGAAGCGGGAGGACAGGTCCAGCCGGGCGAGGATCGCCGCCACGGCGAAGTAGGCGAGGCCGATCAGCGTGTCCCGCAGCCCGACGCGGAGCAGGATGCGCAGGCCCTGCTGCTCGGGAGCCTGGGCGAGGAGGAAGGAGGAGAGCGAAGGCGAGGCGTCAGCGCCGCGACCGAGCCCGAGGGCCGAGGATCGAGCTCGAGGCGCCAACGGGAACGCGACAGGGCGCGAGCGCGGCGGCGAACAGCAGCGCCACGTGGCCATAGGCGAAGGCGAGGCCGAGGAAGGAGGCGAGGTGACGGGCGCTGCTGAGCGCCAGCCCCAAGCGTGCTCAACTGATGGGCGATCGCGCTCATCAGCCAGGCCAGGGCATGGAGCAGCAGCGCGATCGCCCACAGCAGCAGCGCTCCGCGACCGCGGAGGCGCTGGTAGTGGAACAGGATTGCCGCGATCAGCCCGATGCCGAAGGCCTGGGTGAGGTAGATCGTGCTCAGGTAATCCGCCGGGTGCATCGGGCGATCGGAGCCGCCGGATCCTTCGCAGCATTATTGACCCGCGGCATGGGACCGCAAGCTTCGCCCCGATCGGTCGTCACGATTCGTCACAATCGCCGCGATGTCGGATCTCCGTGCCGAGGACTGCATCGCTACCCCGGCGGTCTTCCTGATGGGCCCCACCGCGAGCGGCAAGACCGCGCTCGCGCTGGCGCTCGCCGATCGGCTCCGATGCCGCCTGATCAGCGTCGATTCGGCGCAGGTCTATCGCGGCCTCGACATCGGCAGCGCCAAGCCCGAGCCGGCGCTGCGGGCGCGGCACGCGCTGATCGACCGGCGCGATCCCCGTGAACCCTACTCGGCGGCGGACTTCCGGAGCGACGCGCTCGCGGAGATGCAGGCGGCGGCGGAGCGCGGGGAACTGCCGCTCTTGGTCGGCGGCACGGGGCTCTACTTCCGCGCCCTGGATCGCGGGCTCTCCCCGCTGCCGGCGGCCGATCCCGCGTTGCGCGAGGCGCTCGCGCGCGAGGGCGAGCGGCTGGGATGGGAGGCGCTGCATCGCCGCCTTGCCCGGCTCGACCCCGAGAGCGCGGCCCGCATCCGTCCGCGCGACCGGCAGCGCATCCTGCGCGCGCTCGAGCTGCTTCAGCTCACCGGGAGGCCGCTCGCCCGGAGCTTGCGCGATCCGCCGCCGCGCCCGCCGTTCCGGATCCTGCGCCTCGCGGTGGTGCCGGCGAGCCGGGGGAGCTGCATCGCCGGATCGAGCGTCGCCTGCGGACGATGTTCGCGGCAGGTTTCGTGGAGGAGGTGGCGGGACTCCGCGCCCGCGGGGATCTGCATCTCGGCCTTCCGGCGCTGCGCGCGGTGGGCTACCGCCAGATCTGGGAGGGGCTCGAGCGGGGCGAGCCTGCGGCGCGGATCTTCGAGCGCGCGCTCTTCGCCACTCGCCAGCTCGCCAAGCGCCAGATCACCTGGCTGCGCGGCGAGCCCGCGGTGCGCTGGCTGCCGCCTTCTGTCGAGGCCGTCGCGGAGGCGGTCAGGCTGCATCTCGGCGAGGCGCTCTGGGCGCGGCTTTCCTCCCCGGCCGTCAGGGGGTAGTATCGCGGAACGGCCCGGGGCGCCGGCCGCGTCAACTCCCCGCGACAAGAGGAGCCACGATGTCCAAGGGACATTCCTTGCAAGACCCCTTTCTCAATACGCTGCGCCGCGAGCGCGTCCCGGTCTCGGTCTACCTGGTCAACGGGATCAAGCTGCAGGGGACGATCGAGTCCTTTGACCAGTTCGTGATCGTGCTCCGCAACAACGTCAACCAGATGGTCTACAAGCACGCGATCTCGACGGTGGTGCCGGCGCGCAACGTGCGGATGGGGCCGGGCGGGCCGCAGGTGGCGCCGGCCGAGCCTGCGGAGGCCGCCGGGTCCGGCGGGGAGGCGACGGCCTAGGTGTTCGAGCGCGCCCGGGGCGGCGAACGCGCGATCCTGCTCCTGCCCTACCGGCCGGGGCGGAGCGATCCCGAGGCCGAGGCCGAGTTCGACGAGCTTGCGCGCGCCGCCGGGGCCGAGGTCGCGGGGGCGCTCAGGGCCAGGATCGACCGCATCCATCCCGGGCTGCTGATCGGCCGCGGCAAGGTCGGGGAGCTCAAGGCGCTGGTCGCCGAGCGCGGGGCGGAGCTGGTCCTGGTGAACCATGCCCTGAGCCCGGTGCAGGAACGCAATCTCGAGCGCGAGCTCGGCTGCCGGGTGGTGGACCGCACCGGCCTGATCCTCGACATCTTCGCCCAGCGCGCCCGCACCCACGAGGGCAAGCTCCAGGTCGAGCTCGCGCAGCTCAGGCACCTCGCCACGCGGCTGGTGCGCGGCTGGACCCACCTCGAGCGCCAGCGCGGCGGCGCGATCGGCCTGCGCGGCCCGGGCGAGACCCAGCTCGAGCTCGACCGGCGCCTGATCGCCCGGCGCATCCATGCCCTCGAGCAGCGGCTGGCGGAGGTCGAAAGGCAGCGCGCCCAGGCGCGGCGGGCGCGCCTGCGGCGGCCGCTGCCGCTGGTCGCGATCGTGGGCTACACCAATGCCGGCAAGTCCACCCTGTTCAATGCCCTCACCAGGGCGGGCGTGTTCGTCGCCGACCAGCCCTTCGCGACCCTCGATCCCACGGTGCGGCGGATCGACGGCTGGCCCTGCGGCCCGTTCGTGCTCGCCGACACCGTGGGCTTCGTGCGCGAGCTGCCGCACGAGCTCGTCGCCGCCTTCCGCGCCACCCTCGACGAGACCCGGGACGCCGACCTCCTGCTCGAGGTGGTCGATGCCAGCGACGGCGAGTGCGAGCGGCGGATCGCCGAGGTGGACCGGGTGCTCGCCGAGATCGGCGCGGGCGAGACGCCGCGCCTCCTCGTCTTCAACAAGATCGACCGCCTGCCGGAGCGGCCGGTGCCGGTCGGCCCGGCAGGGCCGCGCCGGCTGTTCGTCTCCGCGCTCACCGGCGAGGGGCTCCCGGCGCTGCGCCAGGCGGTGAGCGAGGCCCTGGGCGGGGAGCGGCTGGTCGGCGAGCTCCGCCTGCCCGCCTCGGCGGGCGCCCTGCGCGCGCGGCTCCACGACCTCGGTGCGGTGCGCAGGGAGCGGGCCGAGGGCGAGGGCTGGGTGCTCGAGCTCGACATCCGCGCCGGCGAGGCGCTCCGGCTCGCCGGCAGCTTCCCGCTGCTCGGCGCCTGGTGCCAGGCACGGCACGAGGCGGCGGCGCGGGGCGCCGAGCGCCCCGCTCCCGCCGAGCTCCCGGCAGGGGCCGCCTGAGCGGGGCGCCATCCCCCGCCTGCGGGCGCCGGTACACTCGGAGCGTGGCCCGCCCCAGGTCTGGTCGCTCCCTGTCTCCGTGGCCCGTGTTCTTTGGGCGCCGTGCTGCGGGAGCGGGAGTCCGCGACCGCGGGGAGGAGGAGGCCGGGCGGGGTCTCGGGCGGGGCTTTGGCACCGGGAGGATCCGGCTCCGCAGCGCCCCCGGCCGACGCACCGCGCTCAGGGGATGCCACGCCCATTGGGAGGGAGGCTGAGTGAGCGCGCGCCCCTGGGGCAGCGGGTCCTCGGGGGCTTCGCAGTTCTCCCCGCGGCGCTACCCCTCCGGCGAGTCCCGAAGGACAGGGGAACGCGCCGGCGGGGACGGAATCCTCGCCGCCCAGTCGCCCGCCTGGCACGGCGGTGGAGATCCGACCGGCGGCCTCTGGCTTCCGAGCCCGCCGCCTTCTGCGCGGCGGCGTGAGGCAATCGAGCCTTCCGGTAGACCGGGAAGCTCGTCCCGAGCCATGGCTTCGTCGGGAGAAGAGCTTGGCAGATTTCCCCTTGCCCGATTGCTCGCCGGGAGCGCGAGTGGCGGGCGTCGGCGTCTCGGGAGGCGATGATCCAACGGGAGCGCGCACCCTTGCCCTGTGTTGGGGCCCTGGGGCATGCTCCGCGCACCTGCGGCGGAGGCCGCTGGGCGGAAACCCATCGGGGTTCACAAGGAGCCGACATGGATCAGGACCCGTGTTGTCTCTCTCTCCATGACGTTGCGCTGGGCGGCCTGCCGGCGGCTGCGGTGCGCGCTGGGGAAGCGACGCCCGGCTCCGAGCCTCTCCCCCTGCGAGCCCGGTCGTGCGGATGCCGGGGATGGGTTCCGCGTTTCGTCCGCGAGGGTCCCAGACGCTTGGACATGCGGCATCCCGCGATCCCTTTCGCCGAACCTTCGGGAACGTCCGAGGTGCGCCTCGCCGACGGCTGCGGGTGGATCGACCACCCCGTGGGAGCTTCATGCTCGAGGCAGCCCCGCGCGAGTGCTGCCGGGAGCTCGGCGGAAACGCGGCCCGTCAGCGCAAGATGCTCTCGGCCGGCGGCGGACCGCGGAACCCGTATCGCCTTGTCGTCGGGGGCCAGATCGCATGACGGGGTGGTTCTCGGGCAGGGCGCAGGGCGCATCATGCCGGTGCGCTGCTTCACCGCGGTCTGCGTTCGGGCCGCGCAGCGCTTCCCCTCATCGGGGCTTCCTTGGGGCATCGTCGCGGCTCTCGGAACTCACGCTCGGGACGCTAGGATTGCCGTCCGTTCGGCGGCGGGTGCCTGTTGCGGAACGATCCGCCCGGCGCGCCCGCACCGTCGGCGCGGGTGGCGGCGTCCGCGCCGCCACCCCGCCCTTCTCCGCCAGGAGGCGCCGCCATTCGTGATGGGAGGTGCGATGGCTGGACGGCTGTTTGCCCTGTTTCGTGCGTTCGCCGATCGCCCCCCTGCTGATGATCTTGGGCGGCATCGGGCTCGCCCTGATCGCCGAGGGACGTGACCTCCTTCCCCTCCATGCGCACGCTGTCGATCGCGCCGGTGCAGGTCGCGGGCGAGGCGGCGGCGGAAGGCTTCGGGGGCACGTCGAGTCGGGAGAGGCGGCGCTGCCGCCTCCGGCGCGAGCCCCCGCCCGGCGCGCCCGAGGGGGTGCCAGTGGCGGTGCTGGACTGCGAGTGCCCCGATGCCTTTGAGCGTATGGCGGCCTGTCGCGAGGCGATCGGCGGAGCCGCCGCGCGCGTTTCGGCCTCGGAGCCGATGGCCGGGGTGGCGGAAGGTGCACGCCGGCGCGTCCTGGCGCGGTGGCCCGGCGCGAGGGCTCGACCTCCGGCCGTCCGTGGGCGAGGCGCGAGGCTCCTCCGCCGCTCGTCGGGAGCGCCCTCGCGGTTCGGGCGCCGGAGGGCGACGCCTCGTGGCGTGGCGGTGCCCCGTTCGGGAGGGCGGATGCGTCGTTCGCGGGCGTGGCCGACGGGCTTCCGCTCAGAAGAGCAGCGCCGCCATCCGCCGCCGGAAGCGCGAGACGAGTTCGGGATCCTCGATCAGCAGGAAGGCGTCGATCAGGCTGCGGCGGCCGAGGTCCTCGCCGAACTTGCGGTCCTTGGCCAGGATGGCGAGGAACTGCTCGAGCGCCGCCTCGTGCTCGCCGCGCAGCAGCAGGTGCGCCCCGAGCTGGTGGCGGGCGGCGAGGTCGTCGGGATTGCTCGCCACGCGCTGGCGCAGCTGCTCGAGGGATGGGGCGTTTCGCAGCGTGTAGAGGAAGCCCAGCCGACTGCGCGCGGCGCGGGTGCGGTCCTCGCTCTGCAGGGCATCGGGCAGGCCGTCGAGCAGCTGCTGCGCCTCGTCGAGTTCCCCCGCCTCCATCAGCGCGAGGGCGAGCTCGCGCCGGAGCTCGGCCTTGTCGGGCTCGGCCGCGACCGCCTTGCGCAGCCGCGCCACGGCCTGCTGCGGGGTCTCGCCGAGCGCGCACCGCCGGCGCGGCCGCGGCCCCGTCGACCCGGGCCGGCGGCGCGCCCACGTGACGCTCGAGGAAGGCGCGCACCGCGCTCTCCGGCTGCGCACCGAGGAAGCCGTCCACCGGCTGGCCATTCCTGAGCAGGATCACGGTCGGCAGGCTGCGCACCCCGAACAGGGCGGCGATCTCCGGCTCCTGGTCGGTGTCCACCTTGGCGAGCAGGAACTTGCCCTGGTACTCCTCGGCCAGCTTCTCGAGGATCGGCTTGAGCTGGCGGCAGGGGGCGCACCAGGAGGCCCAGAAGTCCACCAATACGGGGAGCTCGCGCGACTTGAGCAGGATGTCCTGCTCGAAGCGCTCGGCGGTGACGTCGATGCTGCGGGGCGCGTCGGTACTCTGGGTCTGCATGGGGGCCTCGACGGGGGATCCCGACCATCTTCGCCGATCTGAGGGCCGGGCGGCGTTTCTCAAGCGCGAGACGGGGCCGCCCTCAGCGCTCGCCCGCGGGCCGCAGGTGGAGCTCCGCCCACTGCTCCGGCGCGACGGCGCTCGGCGCGCCGGTCATCGGGCACTGGGCGGTGGTGGTCTTCGGGAAGGCGATGACCTCGCGGATCGAGTCCACGCCGCCAATCAGGGCGGCAATGCGGTCGAGGCCGAGGGCGATGCCGCCGTGCGGCGGAGCGCCGTGGCGCAGGGCCTCGAGCAGGAAGCCGAACTTGGCCTCGGCCTCCTCCGGCTCGATGCCGAGCAGGGCGAAGACGGCCTGCTGCATCTCCGGCCGGTGGATGCGGATCGAGCCGCCGCCGATCTCGTGGCCATTGAGCACCAGATCGTAGGCGCGGCTGAGCATCCCCGCGGGATTGTGGAGCAGCTCCGCGGGCTCCTCGCAGCGCGGCGCGGTGAAGGGATGATGGACGGCCACCCAGCGCCGCTCCGCGGCATCGAACTCGAACATCGGGAAGTCGGTGACCCACAGCGGCCGCCAGCCCTCCGCGACGAGGCCCAGGGTCTCGGCCGCCCGCAGCCTGAGAGCCCCGAGCGCCTGGCTGACCTCGCCGAATCCTCCCGCCGCGAGCAGGAGCAGGTCTCCGGCACGGATCCCCGCGGCCTCGATGATCCCCGCGAGCTCGCCATCGGCGAGATGCCTGAGCAGCGGGGACTGGAGCCCCTCGCGACCGCGCGCCGGATCCTCGGCCCGGATCCAGCCGAGGTTCCGCAGGCCGTGCCTGGCCGCCTCCGCGGCGAGCCCGTCGATCTGCTTGCGCGACAGCGCCGCGCCGCCGGGCAGCGGCAGGCCGGCGATGCGCCCGTCCGGGCGCGAGGCGGCCTCGGCGAAGGGGCGGAAGCCGCTCTCCCGGAGGAGGGCGGTGAGCTCCCTGAGCTCGAGCGGCACCCGGAGATCGGGCTTGTCGGAGCCGAAGCGGCGCATGGCCTCTTCGTAGGAGAGGCGCGGGAAGGGATCGGGCAGGGCGATCCCCGCGACCTCGGCCAGGACCTCCCGCACCATGGCCTCGACCGTGGCCTGCACGTCGGCTTCCTCAACCCAGGCCAGCTCGAGGTCGAGCTGGGTGAACTCGAGCTGGCGATCGGCGCGCAGCGCCTCGTCGCGGAAGCAGCGGGCGACCTGGTAGTAGCGGTCGAAGCCTGCGATCATCAGGATCTGCTTGAAGAGCTGCGGGGACTGGGGGAGCGCATAGAAGCAGCCCGGGTGCAGCCGTGCCGGGACCAGGAAGTCGCGCGCGCCTTCGGGTGTGGCCTTGGTGAGGATCGGCGTCTCGATCTCGACGAAGCCGCGCCCCTCGAGCCAGCGGCGCAGGGCGGAGATCAGGCGCGCCCGCAGCCGGAGGAGCCGCTGCATCCGCGGCCGGCGCAGGTCGAGCCAGCGGTAGCGCAGCCGCAGCTCCTCGCCGGGCTGCTCGTGGAGCGCGAAGGGCAGGTCGCGGGCGCGGTTGAGCAGCTCGAGGCGCTCGGCGAGCACCTCGACGCGGCCGGTGCGCAGCTTCTCGTTGATCTTCAGTCGCGGCCGCACCACGCCCTGGACGCGGAGGCAATCCTCGGCGCGGAGCTCCGCGGCCAGCGCATGCGGCGGGGTGTTCGGCTCCAGCACCACCTGGACCAGTCCCTCGTGGTCGCGGAGATCGAGGAAGCACAGGCCGCCCATGTGGCGCACCGCCTCCACCCAGCCGCAGAGCGCGACCCGGCTGCCGGTCAGGGACTCGTCGACGAGGCCGCAGAGATGGCTGCGCATGGCGCTGGGTCCTCGGGATGGCTGGGCGAAGGGGCGGGATGCTAAGGTCTCGCCGCGGGCGCGGCAACGCGTCTCGTCTTGCCGCCGCCGCCTCGCCGCCCTAGCATGTCGCGTTCGCGGTGCCGGCGTAGCTCAGCTGGTAGAGCAACGCATTCGTAATGCGTGGGTCGGGAGTTCGAATCTCTTCGCCGGCACCATGCCACCGTCGCTGCCGTCGGGCGCTGCGGGGGGCGACGGCGATGCCCTCGTCCTGAGCCCCCCGCCCGCCGACGGGCGCGGATGGTCTCACCGAGCGCTCAGGCGGCCTCCGCGTCCTCGGCCTTGGTCACCGCCTCGGGAAGGACCGTCACTTGGCGGACCACGCTCTCCTCGACGCGGTCGATGCGCAGGCGCAGCGTCTCGATCTCGATCTGCTCGCCCTCGCTGGGCAGCCGCTCGAGGTGGTCGACGATCAGGCCGGAGAGGGTGCGCGCGCCGTCGGTGGGGAGCTCCCAGCCCATCAGGCGGTTGAGCTGCCGCAGGCCGATCCGGCCATCGATGCGCACGGTGCCGTCGGGGAGGCGCTCGACCCTCCGGCTGCTCTCGAGCGGCTCCGAGGTGAACTCGCCGACGATCTCCTCGAGGATGTCCTCGATCGTGACCAGGCCGACGATGTCCCCGTACTCGTCGACCACCAGCGCCATGCGCCGGCCACGGCGCTGGAACTCGGAGAGCTGGCGCATCAGCGGCGTGCTCTCCGGGATGAAGTAGGGCTTGCGCGCGAGCTGGAGCAGGCGCTCGGCGTTCGGAATCCCCTTCGGCAGCTCGGCGAGCAGGGCGCGCGGATGGAGGATCCCCGCCACCTGCTCGATCGAGTCGCGATAGAGCGGGATCCGCGAGTAGGGGAAGCGCGCGATCTTGGCGAGGATCTCGCCGATCGGCTCGTTGAGGTCGATGCCCTGGATCTCGTTGCGCGGCACCATCACCTCGGCCACCGTCGCCTCCTCGAGGTCGAGGATGTTGAGCAGCATGCGCCGGTGCCGGGGCGGGACCAGCGCCGCCGACTCGCCGAGCAGGGTGCGCAGCTCCTCGGCGCTCAGTTCGTCGCCCCGGCCGGGGGCCTGCGCGCGCCGGAACGGCCGGGTGACCAGGCCGGCCAGGGCATTCACCAGGCGCACCAGCGGCGAGAGCAGCCGCTGCAGGGGGTAGAGGACGTAGGCGGCCGGATAGGCGAGGCGTTCCGGATGCTGCGCGGCGAGCGTCTTCGGGGCGACCTCGGCGAAGATCAGGATGGTCACGGTGAGGAACAGGGTCCCGACCAGCACCCCGGCATCGCCGGCGAGCCGCATGAAGATCAGGGTGGTGATCGCCGAGGCGAGGATGTTGACGAAGTTGTTGCCGAGCAGCACCAGCCCGATCAGCCGGTCCGGGCGCTCGAGCAGCGACTGCGCCAGCCGCGCCCCGCGCAGGCCGGCCTTGGCCTGGTGGCGCAGCCGGTAGCGGTTGAGCGCCATGAGCGCCGTTTCCGACCCCGAGAAGAAGGCCGAGAACAGGAGCAGGACGAGCAGCGCCGTGAACAGGACCGGGAGCGGGAGGGCTTCCAAGGCCGGGCGGAGACCTGCGTCGGATCCGTGCGGGCTCCGCATTATCGCGCAGGCGCGCGCGGGGGCGGGCGCGCTGTGGCATCGTGTCGGCGGTCGGGCGTGAGGGCTCGGGCGGGTGAACCAGGCTGCGCAGCGCGTATCAGTGTCAGGCCTGCGGTGCGAGCTTCCCGAAGTGGC
Source organism: Lysobacterales bacterium (assembly GCA_033582715.1). Lineage (GTDB taxonomy): Bacteria > Pseudomonadota > Gammaproteobacteria > Xanthomonadales > BPKI01 > BPKI01. The sequence continues at coordinate 1,189,216 of JAVQZZ010000001.1, forward strand.
AGGGGCAGTGCAGCGACTGCGGCGAGTGGAACACGGTGGTCGAGGTCCGAGCCGAGCCGCGTCCCCAGCCGGCCGACGCGGCTGGGCCGATGCCGATGGCGCGGCGGTGCTGCGCCTCGACCGGGTGGAGCGCTCAGGGGAGGAGGAGCCGGATCGCGCTCGGCATCGGTGAGCTCGACCGGGTGCTGGGCGGCGGCCTGGTGCCGGGCTCGGTGGTGCTCGTCGGCGGGGATCCCGGCATCGGCAAGAGCACGCTGCTGATGCAGGCCCTGGCCGCGGTCGCGGAGCGGCTGGCGGCGCTCTACGTCTCGGGGGAGGAGAGCCCGGCGCAGCTCGCGGCGCGGGCGGCGCGCCTCGGGCTCCCGCTCGGCGCGATCGCCTGCCTGGCCCAGACCCGGCTCGAGGCGATCCTCGAGACGCTGGAGCGCGAGCGCCCCGCGCTCGCCGTGATCGACTCGATCCAGACCCTCTGGAGCGAGGGTCTCTCCGCCGCTCCCGGCTCGGTGAGCCAGGTGCGCGAGTGCGCCGCCGAGCTGGTGCGGCTGGCGAAGAGCCGGCGGGTCGCGCTGTTCCTGGTCGGCCACGTGACCAAGGAGGGCGGCATCGCCGGCCCGCGCGTGCTCGAGCACATGGTGGACGCGGTGCTCTACTTCGAGGGCGAGAGCGGGAGCCGGCTGCGGGTGCTGCGCGCACTCAAGAACCGCTACGGCGCGGTCAACGAGCTCGGGGTGTTCGCGATGGGGGACCGCGGCCTGCGCGAGGTGCCGAACCCCTCGGCGCTGTTCCTCGCCGGGCGCGCCACGCGCGCGCCCGGCAGCGCGGTCCTCGTGACCCGGGAGGGGACGCGGCCGCTGCTGGTCGAGGTCCAGGCGCTGGTCGACCAGAGTCCGCTCGGCACGCCGCGCCGGGTCGCGCTCGGTCTCGACGGCGCCCGCCTCGCGATGCTGCTGGCGGTGCTGCACCGGCACGGCGGGCTTCCGGTGTACGCGCAGGACGTCTTCGTGAACCTGGTCGGCGGGCTCAGGGTGAGCGAGACCGCTGCCGACCTCGCGGTGCTGCTCGCGGTGGCCTCGAGCCTGCGCGACCGTGCGCTCCCCTCCGAGCTCGCAGTCTTCGGCGAGGCGGGCCTGAGCGGCGAGATCCGGCCGGTGGCCCACGGCGAGGAGCGGATCCGCGAGGCGCGGCAGCACGGCTTCGCCACGCTGCTGCTGCCGCGGGCCAACCTGCCGCGCCGTCCGCCCTCCGGACTCACGCTGATTCCGGTGGAGCGGATCGGCGAGGCGCTCGAACGGGCCTTCGGCTGACGGCGCTCAGACGCGATCGAGCACCAGCTCGAGCACGAACTTCGAGCCGAAGAAGGCGAGCAGCAGCACCAGCATGCCGGTGAGGACCATCCGCACCGCGAAGGGGCCCCGCCAGCCGTGGCGCAGGCGGCCGAGGAGCAGGGCGCCGAAGACCAGCCAGGCGATGACGCTGAGCACCGTCTTGTGCGCGAGGTGCTGGCCGAGCAGGTCGCTGACGAACAGCGCGCCGCTGAGCAGGGCGAGGGTGAGCAGGGCGAAGCCGATGGCGATCAGCCGGAACAGCAGCTGCTCGGTCAGGGTGAGCGGCGGCAGCCTGAGGATCCAGCCGCCGAGCCGGCGCCGGCGCAGCGCCCGTTCCTGCAGGGCGAGCGCCACCGCCACGAGCGCGGCATGGGCGAGGACGCTGAAGGCGGTGAGGGCCAGCGTGGCATGGAGCAGGATCTGCCACTCGGCGGGACGCGGCACGGGTGGGCCGCTGAGCAGCATCTGCAGGCCCAGGGTGAGCGCGGCGATCGGGTAGACGACGACGCCGAGCGCCTCGATCGGCCGGGCGAGCCCGGCGATCCGGTACACCGCGGCCACCCCCATGCCGACCAGCGAGAGCGCGGAGAAGAAGCGCAGGTCCACGCCGCCCGCCTGCTCGGCGGACAGGGCCACCACCAGGAAGTGCAGCAGCACCGCGAGCACGCCGAGCGGCCGATCGAGGGCGGGCCCCTGCTCGCGCGCGAGACGGAGGATCAGGGCGGCGGCGGCGAGCCCGTAGGCCAGCAGGGCGAGCGCGGCGAGCCAGGGCATCATCGGCGGAAGTGTGGCACAGCCGGGCGGCTCCCCGCAGCGCTGCTACCATGTCGTGGCGGAGGCTCTCGCCGCTCCCTCGATCCCCCGATCCCGAATGTTCGAGCAACTCACCCGCCGTCTCGCCGCGACCGTCGCCAGGCTCCGCGACCGCGGGCGGCTCACCGAGGAGAACATCCGCGAGACGCTGCGCGAGGTGCGGGTGGCGCTGCTCGAGGCCGACGTCGCGGTGCCGGTGGTGCAGGCCCTGATCGAGCGGATCAAGACCCGGGCCGTGGGGCAGGAGGTGCTGAAGAGCCTCACCCCGGGCCAGGCCCTGATCCGGGTGGTCCGCGACGAGCTCACCGCGGTGATGGGCTCGGCCCACCAGGCGCTCGCGCTCAACGTCGCGCCGCCCGGCGGTGGTGCTGCTGTGCGGCCTGCAGGGCTCGGGCAAGACCACCACTGCGGCGAAGCTGGCCCGGTGGCTGCGGGAGAGCCAGCGCAAGCGGGTCCTGCTCGCGAGCTGCGACGTCTACCGGCCGGCCGCGATCGAGCAGCTCGCGCAGCTCGCGGCGCGCGTCGGCGTGCCCTGCTTCGCCACGGACCCGGGTCGTGATGCGCTGGCCAACGCCGAGGCCGCCCTCGCCGAGGCGCGCCGGAGCCTGAGCGAAGTCCTGATCGTGGACACCGCCGGCCGGCTCGCCGTGGACGCGGCGATGATGGCCGAGATCCGGGCCCTGCATCAGGCGCTCCGGCCGGCCGAGACCCTGTTCGTGGTCGATGCCATGACCGGCCAGGATGCCGCCCAGACCGCGAGGGCCTTCGCGCAGGCGCTCCCCTTGAGCGGCGTGATCCTCAGCAAGGCGGATGCCGACGCTCGCGGCGGCGCGGCGCTGTCGGTGCGCTACGTCACCGGAGCCCCGATCAAGTTTCTCGGCACCGGCGAGAAGCTCGACGCCCTCGAGCCCTTCCATCCGGAGCGGATGGCGGGGCGGATCCTCGACATGGGCGACGTGCTCTCGCTGGTGGAGGAGGTCGAGCGCAAGCTCGACCGGGAGCAGGCGCGGCGGATCGCCGACAAGGTGGTGGCGGGCAAGCGCTTCGACCTCGCCGACTTCCGCGATCAGCTGCGGCAGATGCTCGGCATGGGCGGGATCGCCGGAATCCTCGAGAAGCTTCCCGGCTTCGCGCAGGTTCCCGAGCAGCTGAGGCAGCGGATCGACGAGCGCGAGATCCGGCGGATGATCGCGATCGTCGACTCGATGACCCCGCGCGAGCGACGCCGTCCCGAGATCCTCAACGGCTCGCGCCGCCTGCGCATCGCCCGCGGCTCGGGCACCCAGCCCGCCGACGTCAACCGCCTGCTGAAGCAGTATCAGCAGATGGAGAAGATGATGAGGAAGCTCGGCAAGGGCGGCCTGCGCGGGCTGCTGCGCGGCATGCCCGGGCTGTTCGGCGGCGGCATCGGTCGCTGAGCGGCGGGAGGCGGGCCCGCCCCCGGGACTGTGCTATGCTTCGCCGTTCGCCTGTGGCAAGTCCCGTCGTCCTTCCGAAGCACAGCGATGGTCAAGATCCGTCTGTCGAGAACCGGGGCCAAGGGCCGGCCCTTCTACCACGTCGTGGTCTGCGACGAGCGCGCGCGGCGCGACGGCGCCTGCCTGGAGCGCGTCGGTTTCTACAACCCGATCGCGGCCGGGCAGGAGGTGCCGCTGTCCCTGAACCTCGAGCGCATCGAGCACTGGCTCGGCCACGGCGCGCAGATGACCGACAAGGTCCGGGCGCTGGTGCGCCAGTACCGCCGGCTGCAGCGCGCGGCCTGAGGCGACCGCGGCGAGCGTGGAGCGGCGCCTGCCCGTCGGCCGGGTGGCCGGCGTCCACGGCCTGGAGGGCTGGCTGCGCGTCGAGTCCTGGTGCGAGCCGCGCGAGGGCATCTTCCGCTACCGCCCCTGGCATCTGGTCCTCGGCGGGCGCGAGTGGCGCGTCGAGAAGGTCGAGGGCAAGCCCCACGGCCGCGGCCTGCTCGCGCGGCTGCCCGGCCTCGAGGACGTGGACGCCGCGCGACGCTGGATCGGCGCCACGGTCGAGGTTCCGCGCGGCGGCGCTGCCGCCGCTGCCCGACGGCGAGTACTACTGGGCCGACCTCGAGGGCCTCGAGGTCCTCACCGCCGCCGGGCTCCCCCTAGGGCGGGTGCGAAGCGTCTTTCCCACCGGCGCCAACGAGGTGCTGGTGGTGCGCGGCGAGCGCGAGCGGCTGATCCCCTTCGTCCGCGGCCGCTACGTGCTCGAGGTGGATCTGGAGCGCGGGCGCCTGGTGGTGGACTGGGATCCCGACTTCTGATGCGGGTCTCGATCCTCAGCCTCTTCCCCGAGCTGGTCCTTGCGGTGGCCGGTCACGGGGTGCTGGGCCGCGCCCGCGAGCGCGGCCTGATCGCGCTGCGGGTGATCAACCCCCGCGACTTCACCGACGATCCCTACCGCAGCGTGGATGACCGGCCCTTCGGCGGCGGGCCGGGAATGGTGATGCGGGCCGAGCCGCTCGAGCGCGCCCTCGCCGCCGCGCGCGAGGCGGGGCCGGGCCGGGTGATCCTGCTCTCCCCGCAGGGCTGCCCGGCTGACCCAGGCGCGGGTGGCGGAGCTCGCCCGGCTCCCGCATCTCATCCTGATCGCGGCGCGCTACGAGGGCGTGGATGAGCGCCTCGTCGAGGCCGAGGTCGATGAGGAGCTCTCGATCGGGGACTACGTCCTGAGCGGCGGCGAGCTGCCCGCGCTGGTGCTGCTCGAGGCGGTCGCCCGGCTCCAGGAGGGGGCGCTCGGCGACGAGCGTTCGGCGCGCGAGGACTCCTTCGCGGAAGGCCTGCTCGACTGCCCCCACTACACCCGTCCGGCGGAGCATCGCGGCCGGAAGGTTCCCGAGGTGCTGCTCTCCGGCGACCACCGCGCCATCCGCCGCTGGCGCCGCAAGCAGGCGCTCGGGCGGACCTGGCTCAGGCGCCCCGACCTGCTGGCGATGACCACGCTCGGCGAGGAGGACAGGAGCCTGCTGGCCGAGTACCTCGCGGAGCGGTCCTTGCCGCGCTGAGCGCGATGCCGGCTATAATGCCCGGCTCGCATCCAGCGGTGACGCGGCCATGAACGATCTCGTCCGCCAGCTCGAGAGCGCCCAGCTCCGCCGGGACCTGCCCGACTTCGGGCCCGGCGACACCGTCGTCGTCAACGTCCGCGTGCGCGAGGGCAACCGCGAGCGCGTGCAGGCCTTCGAGGGGGTGTGCATCGCCAGGCGCGGCGGCGGCATCAATGCCTCCTTCACCCTGCGCAAGATCTCCCACGGGGTGGGCGTCGAGCGGGTGTTTCCGGCGCACAGCCCGGCCATCGAGTCGATCGAGATCAAGCGCCGCGGCCGGGTGCGGCGCGCGAAGCTCTACTTCCTGCGCCGAGCTGCAGGGCAAGGCGGCGCGGATCCGCGAGGACCTGGCGCAGGCCGCCAAGGACGCGGCCGCGCGCGGCTGAGGGCGAGGGAGACGGACGGCACGCCCGCTCCCGGCTCCTCCGTGGGGCGGCGAGGCGACGGCCACGGCTCGGAGGTCGGTGCGGCATGATGCGGCACGTCGTCGGGCGGCTGGTGGGGGTCTGCCGTGACCTCCGACGCTCGCTCGTCGGCACCGCCCGCGCGCAGGCGGTGCTGGAGCGCGACGACTGGTTCGGAGCCTGCGACAACCGCGGCGGCTGCCGCCTGTTCGGCTTTCCCCCGCCCGAGGACGAGGCGCTGCCGTGGATCGGCGGCGAGGACGAGGCGGTCCTCGAGCTGGTCTTCCCCGAGCAGGGAGATCCCGAGGTCCGGCTCGACGCCCCGGCCGGCGCGCCGCCGGACCGGGTCTGGCGGCTGGTGCTCGACGGGGACCCGATCCTGCGGATCCGCCGCGGCCGAGATGCTCTGCCCCGATGACGACACGCCCGGTCTCTGCGAGGGCATCCTGCTCCGCGGGAAGGCTGCGAGTCGGCTGCTCGCGAGGCTCGCCGCCGGCGGGTCGCGGCTCGAGCTCACCGCGGACGGGGCGCCGATCGGGGTGATCTCGCTGCGCGGCGCGCCGGCGGCACTGGCCTGGCGTGAGCAGGCAGAGCCGGGCCGGGAGCGGGCGAGGCCGCCCGGCGAGGACGCGACGCCTCCCGGCCGATGCGCCCTGGGAGGCGCTCGACGGGAGGAGCGCGGCGGCGCTGCTCGGGCGGCTCGCCGGGCGGCCCGAGACCGAGGAGTGCGAGCGCGACGACGCACGGCTCGGGGTCATCTCGGCCGGGGATGGCTTCCGTCATCCGGACGGCAGCGTGCTGCTCGTGGTCGACTGCTTCTCCGGGGCCTACAACGCGGTCTCGCTGTGGTTCCTGATCCCGCCCGGCAAGCGCAACCCGGAGCCGCTCCGGCCGCAGTGGCCGGAGGGGCTCGCGGGCGGGGAGCCCGGCCGGCTGGTCAACGCCCACTTCGACCCGCAGCATGGCGAACTCGGCAGCTTCTCGAAGTCCCGGGGGCTCGGCGACTGCGGCGAGATGGCGAGCTGGCGCTACCGGGCGGGGCGCTTCGTGCTCACCGATCTCAGGCGCATGAGCTTCTGCCGCGGGGTCCCGCCCCACCGCTGGCCGCCGCTCTGGCGCTGACATCCGGGGTCTGCGCGGAGCCGAGCGCGGCGAGCACTCCGGCGCGATCAGCCGGCATGCGGGCGGCGCCCCGGTTTCCGCGGCCCAGAGCGGTGCCACGCAGGCGATCCCGTCGCCGGCGGAGCGGCCATCGTGTTCGCCCGTGCCGCCGAGGTCGGTGCGCTCGGCCGCCAGCGGTGGCTCGGCGTGTCTCGCCGAGCGGCGCGATCTGTCAGGTGGTGCGGAGCGCGAGCCGGTGGCGAGGCGAGCCCCGCGCGGGCGAGCGCCGCGGCGCGATCCGCGCGCCTGGCGCCGCATCCGCGCGACTGCCGCGATCGCGTGCGGCCGGCAGCGCGCTGGCCACGGCTGTGTCGCGCGAGCCGTGGCGGCGGGGGCGCTAGTGCGACCAGCTCAACCGCCGGCCCGCGGGCCTGCGGATCGACGCGCTCGCCGTCCCAGGCGAGGTGGCCGTTGACCCAGGTGGCGGCCACGGAGCAGCGGAAGCGCTCGCCCTCGAAGGGCGACCAGCCGCAGCGATAGAGCAGCTCCTCGCGGCGCACCGTGAGCGGCCGTCCAAGGATCGATCAGCACGAGGTCGGCGAAGTAGCCCTCGCGGAGGAAGCCGCGCTCGCGGATGCCGAACAGGCGGGCGGGAGCGTGGGCGACGAGCTCGACCAGGCGCTCGAGGCTGAGCCGGCCCTCGAGCACGCGTTCGAGCGCGCAGGGCAGCACGTGCTGCACCAGCGGCAGCCCGGAGGGCGCCTGCTCGTAGGGCAGGGCCTTCTCCTCGCGGGTATGCGGCGCGTGATCGGTGGCGAGGACGTCGATCCGCCCCTCGGCGAGGGCCGCGATCAGCGCCTCGCGGTCGCGCGGCTCCTTGATCGCGGGGTTGCACTTGATCAGGTTGCCGAGACGCGGATAGTCGCGCTCGTCGAAGTGCAGGAAGTGCACGCAGGTCTCGGCGGTGATGCGCTTGCCCTCGATCGGCCCGGGCGCGAACAGGGCGAGCTCGTCGGCGGTCGAGATGTGGAGCACGTGGAGGCGGGCCTCGTGGCGGCGGGCGAGGGCGACCGCCTTCTCGGTCGAGGCGAGGCAGGCCAGCCGGTCGCGCACCTGGGGATGGTGCTCCGGGCCGCAGCCCCTCGGGATGGGCGGCCCGCAGCCGCGCGAGGTTGGCCTCGATCCGCGGCGTGTCCTCGCAGTGGGTGATCAGCCGCAACCGCACCCGGGCGAAGATCGCCTCGAGCACCTCCGGGTCGTCGACCAGCATGTTGCCGGTCGAGGCGCCCATGAAGATCTTCACGCCGCAGGCGAGCCCGGGGTCGACCGCGAGCAGCTCGGGAAGGTTGTCGTTGGCGGCGCCGATGTAGAAGCCGTAGTTCGCGAAGCACGCGGCCCTCGGCACGGCGGTACTTGTCGAGCTAGGCGATCGCGGTCGAGGGTCGGCGGGCGGGTGTTCGGCATCTCGAGGAAGCTCGTCACCCCGCCGGCCACCGCGGCGCGCGACTCGCTCGCGAGGTCGCCCTTGTGCTCGAGCCCGGGCTCGCGGAAGTGCACCTGGTCGTCGATCATCCCCGGCAGCAGCCAGCGCCCCTCGGCCGGGAAGACCGGCTCGCCGGGCAGGGGCTCGAGACTGCGGCGCGATGCGCGACGATCCGTCCCTCGCGGAAGCGCAGGTCGCCGAGGAGGCGGGAGCCCTCGTTGACGATCAGCGCCTCGCGGATCAGGCCGTTCACGCGGCCTCGCGCGAGGGCGGAGGGCGATGCGCCAGCGAGCGTGCGCCACGGCCAGCGCTCGGGGACCGGATCCTCTCCGCCGGCGCACAGCGGCTGGCAGCGCAGCAGCCGCCATCCGGCGAGCAGCAGCCCGCGGGCCGGTCCGAAGCGCCTGAGCGCCTCCTCGGCGTAGCGCGAGCAGCTCGGATGGAAGCGGCAGGCTGCCGCCGAGCCAAGGGCCGAGCGCGTAGCGGTAGCCGCGGATCAGCTGCCAAGAGCAGCCGAGTCGAGGCCGCGCGCCGCGGCGCGATCGCGGGCCCGTCGGGCATGCACTTTCGGGCTGGTCTTCGGCTTGCCGCATCGGGGCGCTTAGGCTATAAGAGCCGACTGCTCCGCTCAAGGCATGCGAGAGGATTCCGGTGGCTCGATCGAAGTCCGGCACGACCCGTTCGGCGGGGGAGATCCTGCGCGCCGCCGCCGCCAAGGTGGCCCAGGCGAAGGGAACGCTCGGGGACGCGCGATGGCGCCGGCGGTGCGGCGAAGGGTGCCGGACGCGAGTCCGGTCGCGCCACGGCGCAGCCGTCGCGCTCGCCCCGTTCCGGCGCGGCCGGGCCTCGGGCCACGAAGTCGGGCGCGGCCCCGAAGGCGGGCGGGCGCGCCGCTTCCAAGGCGGCCGCCGGGAAGACGGGAGCCAAGGCGCAGGCCCGGCCCGCGCGCGGTGGTGCCAAGAAGGCCACGTCGGCCGAGGAGCGGCGTGCCGCGGCCCGAGGACGCTCCGCGGCCACGGGGGCGGCGCGGAAGCCCTCCGCCGCACGCGGGTCCAAGGCACCGGCGGCGAAGCGCGGCGCGGCCGCCGGCAGCGTCGCCAGGACCAAGCCCACCCCCGCCTCCCCGCGCCGGGCGTCGGCCGCGGTCGGGCGAGAGGCGGCCGGCCGGAAGGGTGAGGCGGCTGCCGCGACAACGCCGCAGCGCGCGCCCGGCGCGGTGGCGAGCGTCTCCGGCGGCGCGGCGGCGCGTGCCGTCGCCCGTCCCGCGAGCGCTCCGGTGGCGGCGCCCGCGCCGCCGCTCGCCGCAGTCACGCCGGTCCGGGTCGAGCTCCCGGAGGGCTATCGACCCCGCCCGGACGAGCCCTACATGAGCCCCTACCAGCTCGAGTACTTCCGGCGGAAGCTGCTCAGGTGGCGGGAGGAGCTGGTCGAGGAGTCGCGCCAGACCCTCGATCACCTGCGCTCGGAGGTCCGCGACGTGGGGGACGAGGCGGAGCGCGCCACCCGCGAGTCGGAGAACGCCCTCGAGCTGCGCACCCGCGACCGCTACCGCAAGCTGATCGCCAAGATCGACGCCGCGCTCCGCCGCATCGAGGACGGCAGCTACGGCTACTGCGAGGACACCGGCGAGCCGATCGGGCTGGAGCGGCTCGAGGCGCGGCCGATCGCCACCCTGAGCCTCGACGCCCAGGAGCGGCGCGAGCTGCTGCAGCGCCAGCTCGGCGAGTAGTCGGCGCTCGCCTGGGACGCCGCGGGCGATGGACCGGCAGCAGGCCGCCGCCCGGATCGCGGAGCTGCGCCGCGAGATCGCCGAGCACGACTACCGCTACTTCGTCCTCGACGATCCGCTGATTCCCGACGCCGAGTACGACCGGCTGGTCGCGGAGCTGCGCGCGCTCGAGGAGCGGCATCCCGAGCTCGTCACCCCCGACTCGCCCACCCGGCGCGTCGGCGGCGCGGTCCGCGGCGATCTGCCCGAGCTGCGGCACGAGCTGCCGATGCTCAGCCTGGAGAACGTCTTCGAGGACGGCGAGGCCCGCGCCTTCTTCGAGCGGGTGGCCCGCGAGCTCGGCCGGCCGCCGGAGTCGATCGACTGGTCGGTCGAGCCCAAGATCGACGGGCTCGCGCTGTCGCTGCTCTACGAGGAGGGCAGGCTCGCCCGCGCCGCGACCCGCGGCGACGGCGAGCGCGGCGAGGAGGTGACGCACACGGTGCGCACCATCCGCTCGGTGCCGCTGCGCCTGCGCTCGGCGGCCTCCTGGCTTCCCCCGCGGCTCGAGGTGCGGGGCGAGGTCTACATCCCGCGCGCGGCCTTCGCCGCGCTCAACGAGCAGCTCCGCGCCGCCGGCGAGCGGGTCTTCGCGAATCCGCGTAACGCCGCCGCCGGCTCGATCCGCCAGCTCGACCCGCGGGTCGCGGCCGCCCGGCCCCTCGGCTTCCTCGCCTACGGGCTCGGCGTGGTCGAGGGAGCGGAGCCGCCTCCGACCCAGAGCGAAGCCCTCGCCCGGCTGCGCGCGCTCGGCTTCCGGGTGAGCCCGGAGGCGACGGTGGCGCGCGGCCCCGAGGCCTGCCTCGCCCACTACCGCCGCCTGCTCGCGCGCCGCGACGAGCTGCCCTACGAGATCGACGGGGTGGTGTACAAGCTCGATCGCGTGGCCGACCAGGAGCGTCTCGGCTTCCTCAGCCGCGCTCCGCGCTTCGCAGTGGCGCACAAGTTCCCCGCGCGCGAGGCGCTGACCGTGGTCGAGGGGATCGAGGTCCAGGTCGGCCGCACCGGGGCGCTGACCCCGGTGGCGCGGCTCGCTCCCGTGGCCCTCGCCGGGGTGACGGTGAGCCACGCGACGCTGCACAACTTCGACCAGGTGGCGCGGCTCGACCTGCGGGTGGGCGACACGGTGGTGGTGCGCCGCGCGGGGGACGTGATCCCGGAGGTGGTGGCGGTGCTCGCCGAGCGCCGCCCGCCGGGCGCGGCACCCTTCGTGCCTCCTGCCGCCTGCCCGGTCTGCGGCTCGGCGGTGGAGCGCGCGGCAGGGGAGGTGGTCCTGCGCTGCAGCGGCGGGCTTTACTGCCCGGCCCAGCGCAAGGAGGCGATCCGCCACTTCGCCTCGCGGCGGGCGATGGACATCGAGGGTCTCGGCGAGCGCATGGTCGATGAGCTGGTGGAAAGCGGGCTGGTCGCCACCGTCGCCGACCTCTACCGCCTCACCCTCGAGGACCTGCTGCGGATGCGGGCGCGCGACGGGGCGACCACCAAGGGCAAGGTGGCCACGCGCTGGGCGGAGAAGCTGCTCGCGGCGATCGCGCGCAGCCGCGAGACCTCGCTCGAGCGCTTCCTCTTCGCCCTCGGCATCCGCGAGGTGGGCGAGGCCACCGCGCGCGATCTCGCCCGCCACTTCGGCTCGCTCGAGGCCCTGATCGCCGCCGCCGAGGCCGATCGCCCGACCCTGGGCACGCCCGGGGCCTGCCCACGGCTCACCGCGGTGCCGGGGGTCGGGCCGGTGGTGGCGGAGCATGTCGTGCGCTTCTTCGCCGAGCCCCACAACCGCGAGGTGATCGCGGCGCTGCGCGCCGCCGGGGTCCGCTGGCCGGAGCGTCCGCCGCCGGCGGCGACCGGCCCTCTCGCGGGGCAGACCTTCGTGCTCACCGGCACCTTCGCCTCCCTCAGCCGCGAGCAGGCGCGCGCGCGCCTCGAGGCGCTCGGGGCCAGGGTCAGCGACAGCGTCTCTGCGCGGACCAGCGCCGTGATCGCCGGCGCAAACCCCGGCAGTAAGCTCGAGCGGGCGCGCGCGCTCGGCGTTCCGGTGCTCGACGAGCGCGCCCTCGAAGCCCTGCTCGGCGAGGCCTCCGGGCGGTGAGCCCCGAGCGCGCGATGGCGCTCAGGATGCGGCTCCACGCCGCGATCCGGGAGTTCTTCGCCGCCCGCGGGGTGCGCGAGGTCGAGACGCCGATCCTCGATCCGATGGGTCCGTGCGAGCCCCACATCGAGGGCATGCGCGTGCTCGCGCCCGAGGGCGAGCGCTTCCTGCGCGCCTCCCCCGAGTTCTTCCACAAGCGGCTGCTTTCCCTCGGCTTCGGCGACCTGTTCGAGATCGCGCGGGTGTTCAGGGCCGGCGAGCGGGGGGCGCATCACCGCCCGGAGTTCACCCTGCTCGAGTGGTACCGCATCGGCTTCGACCACTGGCGGCTGATGGCGGAGCTCGAGGCGCTGCTCGCGGTGGCCTTCGCCCTGGTCGGCCGCGCGCTGAGGGCGCGCCGGCTGAGTTACCGCGAGTGGTTCGCGCCGCTCGGGCTCGATCCCTTCGCGGCCCCGCGCGAGGCGCTGCTGGAGGCCCTTGCCGCGGCCGGCGTGCCGCCGCCGGAGGCCTGCGACCGGCAGGCCGCGCTCGAGCTGCTCGCCGCCGCGGTGCTGCCGCGCCGCCACGAGCCCGACGAGCTCGTGTTGGTGCACGGCTTCCCGGCGCAGCAGGCGGCCTATGCCCGGATCCTCGCCGGCGATCCGCCGACGGCGGCCCGCTTCGAGGCCTTCGTGGGGCCGCTCGAGCTGGCCAACGGCTACTGGGAGGTGACCGACGCCGCGGAGCAGCGGCAGCGCTTCGAGCGCGACAATGCCGAGCGGCGTCGCCTCGGCCGTCCCGAGCGCCGCCCCGATCCGGCGGTCCTCGCCGCCTTCGAGCGCGGGATCCCGGACTGCGCCGGCGTTGCCCTCGGCCTCGACCGGCTGCTGCTCGCCATGCTCGGCGGCGAGGATCTCGCCGCCATCGATCCCTTCGCCTGAGGCTGCGCGCGGGCCGGAAAAACGCCGGGCGGCCCCGTGGCCGCCCGGCTTGAGGGGAGGCGCGGCGTGCGCCTCAGCGCCAGCTGAGGGCGCGGTCGCGCCGCTCCTGGAGGTTCTGGTCGCCCTGGCGGATCAGCCGGAGATCGCGCAGCGCCCACGGCGCGCCGACGCCGGGACGGACGAGGTGGCTGCGCTCGATCCGAAGGGGGATCGTGCCGCGGCCGGGCTCGAGCCAGGCGGCGGCGTGGGCCTCGGCGAGCGGCAGCTCGCGGCCGTCGGCGGCGGTGCCGGTGATGGTCGCGCGGAGCTCGTAGCGGCCGGCAAGCGCCACCTCCACCTCGAGGGCAAGCTCCTCCGCCTCGCGGCGGCCGTCGCGGCGGGCCGTGCCCGCGAGCCGGGCGCTGGGGCGGGAGACGGCGAAGGCGGTGCGCACGTCACGCCGCAGCTCGCCCGCGGCCGCGAACAGGTGGAGCTCCCACAGACCCTCGCCCGGACCGAGGGCGGGATCGAGCGCGATCTCGCCCTGGAAGCTCGGTCCCCGCGCCTCGAGCTCGAAGCCCTGGCTGCGTCCGTCCGGCGCGGTGATCAGCCCCGCGAGCCGGCTCGCCGCCTTCGCGAAGGGCTCGGCGCGGAGCTCGCCGGCAAGCGCGAGGCGGCCGCCCTGCGGCACGAGATCGCCGGCGCGCAGCCTGAGGACCACCGGCGAGTCGGGCTCGAAGACGTGCACCAGCACCGGCCCCGTGGCCTTGGGAAGGATCAGCGCGCTCGGACCGGCGCCGAGCTCCGGACGGAGCCGGAAGGCCACCGTGCCCTCGGGGAACTCGGCACCCGCGCGCTTGAGTTCGGCGTCGGCGGCGAGGCTGGCGAGCGCGTGCTCGGCGGCGAGGCGGCGGCCGTCGACCTCGATCGCGAGCCCCGCGAGATCCAGGCGGCCGCCCTTCGCCTGCCCCGCCGGGCTGAGGCGGATCAGGGCACCGGGGGCGGTGGTCACGAAGCGGAAGCCGGCGGCGAGCTCGGCCGGCTCGACGAGGGTCCAGAACTCGCGGCTCTCGGCGAGGAAGGGCTCCGGTCGGAAGTCGAGCTCGGTCTGCGGGTCGAGCGGCCAGGCGAACTGCAGCAGGGCGCGCTCGCCGTGACGCTCGACGGCGGCGATCTTCGCGGCCTCGAGCCTCTCCGGGACGAGATCGCCCGGGGCGGCGGGAAGCAGCTTGAGCTCCTCGGCGCTGGCGGCGAAGGCCAGCGCCAGGGTGGCGAAGCAGGCGATGCGGCGCATGGTCGGGCTCCTCACAGGTCGTTGCGCAGGATGACGTCGAGGCCGAAGCAGGGACGGCGGCTCTGGTTGTGGGAGAGCACGTAGCCGTTCTGCATCCGCTGGGTGTCGTAGAACCACACCCGGCCGGCCGCGCTCTGGCTGGTGCACTCGAGGAAGCCGTCGTTGCAGGAGGCGAGCCAGGCCTGGGTGATGGTGAGCCCGACGTTCTCGGCGTAGCCGCCGCAGTAGGAGTTCCCGCTCCAGACCGCCGAGCGGACGTTGGTGCCGACCACGGTCCAGAAGCCCTTCGGCAGCGCCGGCCGGCCGGGCGTGCCGTAAAGGTTGTTGGCGTTGTAGTGCGCCATCCAGCTCGGCTGCTGCATCCGCACCGCGTCGTTCTTGTAGCCGAGCAGCCATCCGAGCGACTGCTCGAAGACGTTGCCGTTCATCACCGCGGTGGCGAGCGGGGTGCCGGCGGAGCTCGGAGCGAGGGCGTTGACCCAGCGGATGCGCTGGATGATCAGCGGGTAGCGCGCGTCGTAGGTCGGATTCGACAGGATCCAGCGCATGACGTTGCCGCCGTTCGAGTGGGTGATCACCACGAGGTCGGTGATCCCGCGCTGGGTGATGAAGGAATGGAGCTGTCCGGCGAGGCAGCCGGCCGCGCCCGCGGCCCACATGTACTGCGTGAAGTCGCAGTTGATCACCACGTAGTTCGCCGGGTTCGGCAGACCCTGGCGGATCGAGTTGACCATGTCCCAGGTCCAGTAGTCGGCGGCGGCGTTGGTCTGGTGACCGGTGCCGTGGACCAGGGCGACGCCCTTGTTGGCCAGCGCCGGCGCAGGCAGCAGCGCGGCCGACAGCAGAAGTGCGATGCGCTTCACGAACCCCTCCCGAGGCAAGCTCGCCGTCGGGATCGCGCTCCCCGGACCCCTCCGGCAGGACAGGCCACCGGCCCTCCCCCGGACCGGTCGGCCTGAAGGATAGCTGAATCTCGGCAAAAGTCAAACGGTCGTTTGAAACGATCGTTTGTGCGCTGCGTCAGGCCCGCGGGCCGCTGCCGCGATGACCGCCGGCGGCCCGGTGTCCCAGGGCCGGCTTGCGGATGTCGCGGCGAGGCGGGCCCGAGCCGAGGTGACGGGCAGCCTCGCATCGCTTGGCGCATCGGGACCTGCGGCGCGCCGCTCCCGTGCGTGGGCGCGCGGGCGGTCGAGAGCCGCGGCCGCCCGCGGTCGCGCCGGATCGGGGCGATGGCGGGGGCGTGGTCCGGGAGCCCTGCGCCGGGTCGGGTCGCGGGAGGACGAGGCTCACTCTGGCGGCGGCGATGCCGCAGCGGCGGCGCCCACCATCCCGGCCCAGGCCTCGAGCTCGTCGAGCAGCCGCCTGACCGCCGGGTCGGCATGCTCCTGCCGCAGCGCGCGCAGCCGCTCGAGGAAGGCTTCCGCGGTGACCTCGCTCAGCGTCGGGTCCCGGAGGCGGCGCTCGCGGTAGGCTGACCAGCGCTCGCGCTCGGCAGCGTCGAGGCTTTCCGGGTGGTGCCGGGCGCGGTAGCGGAACAGCAGCTCGCCGAGACGCGGGTCGGCGAGGCGCGCCGCGAAATCGCGCAGTCGCTCCGGGGGAGCGGCGCGGATCGCGGGAAAAAGCGCCCGATCCGCGTCGGGAGGGAAGCCTTGGTAGAGCGCGAGCTCCGCGTCCTCCTCCCCCCGCGCCTGGGGCGCGTGCAGCGCGCGCAAAGCCCGCGCGAGCCTTGGGAGAGCCGGCCGGAGCCTGGCCGACCGCGCGAGGCAGGCGGCGCGGTCCAGGCCGAGTCGCGCGAGCTCGTCGTCGCGGACGTGCGCGAGGCGCACCAGCGCCGGGATCCGGTTCGGCCGAAGGCGCTTGATGGCGTGGGGCGGGAGCGTGGCGAGGGCCGCGGCAAGGGTCGCGGCATCGGGCTCCCCGCCACCACCCGCGTCGAGAAGCGGCTGCGGGTCCTCGGCGAGATCGAAGACGAGCCAGCTCCGCTCGCCCCGGTCGAGCCGCAGCATCGGCAGGACGATCGCCGCCCCGCCGCGCCGCGCGGGATAGCGGCCGGAGACGTAGAACAGGGGCTCGCCGGCGCCGATCATGGCCTCGGCGCGGCGCCGGTCGCGAAGCCCGAGGTAGTAGTCCCAGAGCCTCGGCTGCGCTTCGCGAAGCAGGCGCGCGAGCCCGAGCAGCGCGAGCACGTCGCCGAGGGCGTCGTGGCGGCGGTGCCCGATCCCGTTCTCGCGGGCGAGATCCTCGAGCCGGAAGGAGGGGACGCCGTCCTCGCGCCGCGGCCAGCGGATCCCCTCGGGCCTCAGGCAATAGGCGAGGCGCGTCAGGTCGAGGAGGTCCCAGCGCGAGTTTCCCTCCTCCCACTCGCGCGCGTAGGGATCGTGGAAGCAGCGGTAGAACAGGTGCCGCAGGAACTCGTCGTCGAAGCGCAGGCTGTTGAAGCCGACGATGCACAGCCCCGGGCCGCCCATCGCCGCCGCGATCTGGCGCGCGAACTCCGGCTCCGGAAGCCCCTCGCGGAGCGCCCGCTGCGGGGTGATCCCGGTGACCAGACAGGCCTCGGGCGCGGGCAGCACCTCCTCGTGGAGGCGGCAGAGGAGGCTCAGCGGCTCGCCCAGCGGCCGGAGCTCCGGGTCCGTGCGCACGGCGGCGAACTGCGCGATCCGGCTGCGGCGCGGGTCCATGCCGAAGGTCTCGAGGTCGTACCACAGGAAGGCCTGCGGCGCGGGCGGGGGAGGGAGGAGGCTCATCCGGCCATCCGGGCAGGGCTCATCGAGGGATGGAGCCTAGCAGGGGCGAGGCCGCCCTTCGGAAGCCGCAGCCGCGGGCTTGGCTGCCGCCGCCGGCGCTCGCTATAGTCGCGGAGGGCCGGCGGGGGAGGGCTCTGCCGGCCGCCCGCGTGCCACGCTCGTCACCCAAGGGGGGGTCATCATGCGCCGTCGCTTCTTCCCGCCATCCCGTCCGCTCGCGCTCGCCGTCGGTCTCGCGCTGAGCGCCGCGGCCTCGGCCAGCACCATCGTCGCGCCCGCCATGCGGGCGCCCGGCACCGTCGCCTACACCGCCGAGGGCGTTCCGGTGATCCAGGCCGCCAACGACTTCGACGCCGCCTTCCTCACCGGCTGGGCCCACGCCCGCGACCGCTTCTGGCAGATGGACCGGCTGCGGCGGGTCGGCAGCGGCACGCTCGCCGAGCTGCTCGGGCCCGCGGCCCTCGCCAACGACGTGCAGCTGCGCACCCTCGGTCTGCGCCGCGCCGCGTGGGAGTCCTGGGCGGCGGCGAGCGAGGAGACGCGCGGGTCTGCTGAAGGCCTACGCCGACGGCGTGAACTTCTGGCTGCGCACCAACGCCCTGCCGCCGGAATACGCCGCGCTCGAGATCACCAGCGTCGATCCCTGGCTGCCGGTGGACTCCTTCGTGGTCGGCAAGCTGCTCGCCTTCCAGCTCTCCTTCGACCTCGACATCGATCTCACCCTCAACCTCGCCGCCTATCAGCAGGCCGGCCAGGCCGGCAACTTCAACGGCACCGCGCTGTTCTTCGAGGACGTGTTCCGGCTCGCGCCCGGGCGATGGCCGGGTGACGGTGCCCGGCTTCCGGCCGGGGGCGGAGATCGCTCGCCAGCAAGGAGGGCGAGCCCTACTGGAAGCGGCTCGAGACCATCCCGGAGGAGACCGTGGCCCTGGCGCAGGCGCTGCGCGACGCCGTGGCCGACAACCCGTGGCTCGCGCCTCGGCTCGATCGGCGCGAGAGCCAGGAGGGGAGCAACTGGTGGATCGTGGGCGGCCAGCACACCGTCTCGGGCCGGCCGATCATCGCCAACGACCCGCACCTCTCCCTGGAGATGCCGACCCTGTTCTGGGAGGCGAACATCCGTTCCACCGACGCGCGCTTCCCCGAGCCGCTCGACACCGTGGGCCTGATCGCACCGGGCACGCCCTTCCCGCTGCTCGGCTGCACCACCCGCTTCTGCTGGGGGCTCACCACCAATCCGATCGACATCACCGACACCTTCCAGGAGCGCTTCGTCCTCAACACCTACGGGCTGCCGACCCACACCGTCTTCGGCAACGCGATCGAGCCGGTGCTCTGGGTGGTCCAGAGCTTCTTCGTCAATCAGGTCGGCGACCGCATCGCCAACAATCTCCGCCGCGACGACTCGATCGGCTACACCAACGGCGGGGTGACGGTGATCGTCCCTCGCCGCAACTTCGGGCCGGTGCTCCAGATCCAGGGCGCCGGCGGGCTCTCCGTGGCCTGGATGGGCTTCCGCGCCACCGGCGAGCTCGAGGCGGTGCGGCGCGTCAACCGCGCGCGCAACCTCGCCGAGTTCCGGCAGGCCCTGGTGGGCTTCAACGTCGGCTCGCAGAACTGGGCCTATGCCGACCGCGAGGGCAACATCGCCTACTTCGCGCCGGTGGACGTGCCGGTCCGCGACGACCTGCAGAACCTCGGCGGCCCGGACGGCGGCGTGCCGCCGTTCCTGATCCGCAGCGGCGACGGCTCGCGGCGGCACGAGTGGCTGCCGGTGCGCAATCCGCAGCCGGGCCAGGTGCGCGGCTTCGAGGTGCTGCCCTTCGCGGAGCTGCCCCAGGCGGTGAATCCGGCCTCGGGCTATCTCGCCAACGCCAACAACGATCCCGTCGGCACCAGCCTCGACAACAACCCGCTCAACCAGCTCCGTCCCGGCGGCGGCATCTATTACCTCAGCCCCGGCTACGCCGACGGCTACCGCATGGGCCGCATCGACCGGGTGATCCAGGCCCACATCGCGAGCGGCCGCAAGATCAGCCGCGAGGACATGATCCGCCTGCAGGCCGACAACCGGATGCTCGACGCCGAACTCGTGCTGCCCTTCCTGCGCCAGGCCTTCCAGAACGCGCAGGCGCCGGGCGCCTGGCCGCAGCTCGCCGCCCTCGCCCAGCAGCCGCGGATCCAGCAGGCGATGGCGCGGCTCGCGGCTTGGGACTTCTCCACGCCCACGGGGCTGGCCGAGGGTTTCGATCCCTTCCGCAATCCCGGGACGGCCCCGACCGAGGCCGAGATCCGCAACAGCACCGCGGCGACGATCTTCGCGATGTGGCGGGCCTTCGCCATCCGCAACGTGATCGACGCCACGCTGAGCCGGGTCGGTCTCGGCCAGCGGCTGCCCGGCAGCCGCGAGGCCTACCTCGCCCTCAAGCATCACCTCGACCTCTTTCCGCAGCGCCAGGGCATCGGCGCCTCGGGGGTGGACTTCTTCCGGGTCGAGGGCGCCCCGAGCCAGGGCCGCGGCTCGCGATTTCCTGCTGCTCAGAAGCCTCGCCGATGCCCTCGACCGGCTGGCCTCGGCCGAGTTCGCGCCCGCCTTCAACCGCTCGACCAACCTCGACGACTACCGCTGGGGCCGGCTGCACCGGGTGGTGTTCCGCCATCAGCTCGGCGGGCCCTTCAACATCCCGGGGCCGAATGCCTTCCCCTTCACCGATCTCGCGCCCGCACTGCCTGGGCTCGCCCGCGCCGGCGGCTTCGAGGTGGTGGACGCCTCCGGCCACAGCGCGCGCAACATCGACCTCAACGGCTTCATGTTCGGCGGCGGGCCGGTGCGCCGCTTCATCGGCGAGATGACCGATCCGCCGGTCGCGCTCCAGGTCATCCCCGGCGGCCAGAGCGGTGTCATCACCGAGGGCGCGGCCTATGTGAGCCAGCTGCCGCGCTGGCTGGTGAATGGCTACAAGCCGATGGTGATCGGGGCCGAGAACGCGGCTACCGGGGCGGTGGTGACCTTCCAGTTCCGGCCGACGCCCTGAGGCGGGTGGAACGGCCGGAGCGCCGGGCGGCCGGAGGGCGCGGCTTCGCGCTCGCCCCCGCCGCCCGGGCGCTCGCCCGCCGCGATCCGCGGCTTTCGCGGGCGGCCGCGCTGCTCGGCTGGCCCGAGCCGCCCGCGAGCTGGACGCGGGAGACCACGCTCTTCGACGGGCTGGTGCGGGCGGTGCTCGCGCAGCAGCTCTCCGGCCATGCGGCCCGCGCGATCGAGGCGCGCCTGCTCGCCCTCGCCGGCGAGCCCTTCGCCCCGGAGGCGATCCTCGCGCTTACCCCGGAGGCGCTGCGCGCGGCCGGCCTCTCCGCCGCCAAGGCACGAAGCCTGCGCACGCTCGCCGAGGCTGCCCGCAGCGGGGAGCTGCCCGGCCTCGCGGAGGCGGAGAGGCTGCGCCGACGAGGAGCTCGAGCGCCGGCTGTGCGCCTTTCGCGGGGTCGGCCCGTGGACGGTGCGCATGCTGCTGCTCTTCACCCTCGGCCGGCCCGACGTCTTCGCCCCCTCCGACCTCGGCCTGCGCCGAGGCCGCGCCTACCTCGAGGGTTCGCGGGAGCTGCCCGACCCGGCGACGCTCGAGCGCGAGAGCCAGCGCTGGCGGCCCTTCCGCAGCCTCGCCAGCCTGCTGCTGTGGCGGCTCGCGGCCTACGGTCCGCTGCCGCGCCAGCACCAGTGCCAGGGCTCGTAGACGAAGCCGTAGGGGTTGCCGCGGGGATAGCTCATGACGAAGCCGAAGCGCGCGGCGTTGGCCTCGAGCCAGCGGAAGGCGTCGCTGCGCTCGAAGTCCTCCTCGGCCGGTGGGCAGCCGGGCGTGCCGAGGTCGACGGCGCGGCCGCTGTGGTGCTCGCTGTAGCCGGGAGGCGCGTTGACCGCGAGGATCGCGGCGAGCGGGAGCCCGCGCTCGAGCTTGCGGCGCAGGAGCTCGGCCTGGTACAGCGCACTGCGGAAGGAGGAGACGATCTCGAGGCGCACGCCGTCGCGGGCGGCCGCCGCGCGCATGGCCAGGAAGGCGGCCGCCGCCGGGGGAATCAGCCAGTGCCGACGGCCCGCCGCGTCCGTGCCGATCGAGAGCAGGCGGAGGGGTTCCGGGTGTCGCGGCAGGCCGCGGCGTCGCGGCTCCTCGGGATCGCCGCCGAGCGCGGCGAGCAGCGCCTCGGGGGCCGTGGCGGGAGGCGGCGCGGCCGGGCGGAGCGGCAGCCAGCGCGGGCGCAGCCCCGGCCCCGCAGTCCGAGTCGCCGGGCGGCGGGAAAGGCGCGGCTCAGCAGCCAGCGAAGCTCCTCGCGCTCCCCGGCGAGGAGCGGACGCAGAGCGCGCAGGACGAGGGCCTCCGGCGCCAGCGCGACGACCCGCCCGAGAGGCTCGGCTCCGCGCTTGCGGCGGCAGAGGAGGCCGCCGCGCCCGTCGGGCTCGAGCAGGAGCGCGATCCCGTTGAACAGCGCGTCGGTTCGGCCTCGCGCCTTGGTGGCGCGCAGGGAGAGCCCTCCGCCGCGACCGGGATTCTCCTCGGCGAGAAGATGGCGGGCGGCGGCGCGCCACCGCCCGCCCGAGGCGGGCGGCCCGCCGGTGGGTTGACGGGGGAGCGTTCGCCGGGGACTGCGCGCCTCGAGCTCGGCATTCTGCCGGGAGCGCTCCGGCGCGACCGCGAAGCCGGTCACAGCTTCGCCTCCGGGGTCGCGGCGCGCCCGGGAGGGGGGAGGGACTCGACCGCGAGCAGCCGGAGCCGGCCGAGCTGGGCGATGCCCTCGGCGAAGCGCCACGGGTCGCCGTCGCCGACCGCGAGCAGGAGGTGGCCGCCGCCGAAGCCGCGCTGCGCTGCGTCGAAGCTGACCCAGCGCCCGCCGATCCAGGCCTGGGTCCAGGCATGGGGAACGAAGACCTCGCGAGCCTCGCCGAAGGCCGGGCTGTACACCAGGCCGGTCGCCACCCGCGTGGGAATCCCCAGCGCGCGTCCCGCTGCGGCGAGGAGCAGCGCGTGCTCGGTGCAGTCCCCGGCGCGGGTGCGGAGCGTCTCCAGGGCCGAGGCATAGCCGACGGCCAGCGACTTCTCCCGGATGTGCTCGGCGACCGCTCGCTCGAGGCGGCGCATCCGCTCGGCATCGCCGACCGCGTCTCCGGCGGCGGCCTTGGCGAAGCGGCGAAGCTCCGGGTGATCGCTCTCGAGCCAGCGGCTCGCCGAGCGCTCGGCGGGCGTGGGCTTCGGCTCGCCGAAGGCGCTCTCCCCGGGGCGCACGACGATCGTCCAGGTCTCTCCCTCGCGCCGCGCGCGCTGCTCGGCGGTGCTCGGAAAGTCGAGCCCCTCGCCGTCCGCGGCCTGCACCCGGTAGCGCCACGCGCGCCGGCGGTCGAGCGCACCCGTGCCCGCCGGCGCCTGGGCGAGGGCGCGGTCGAACAGGGCCTCGACCCGATTGGGGGCGGTGGCGCAGGCGCGCGAGCAGGCCAGCATGTCGATCGCCGAGCCGAGCAGGGGCATGCGCATCCGACGCGGCTGGCCGCGGTCGTCGAGCCACAGCGTGGAAGCGAGCCGCTGGCCCGGCAGCTCCATGGTCTGCTCGACCCGCAGCAGCCTCACCGGACCGAGCTCGGGAAGCTCCACGGCCTCCTCGCCGACGGCCTCGAAGCGGACCGTCACCGCCTCGAGCAGGTCGCCGACGAACACCGCGAGGCTCAGGCTTTCGCCGGGGCGCAGGCGGCGCGAGCGCCAGTCGCTGGCCCTCGGCCAGCAGCGCCTGGCCCGGCCAGGGGAGCTCGCGCCGCTCGCTGCCGAGGGGCCCGGTCGAGCTCGAGGCTCAGGCGCCCGTCCCGGATCTCGCCGCGGTAGCGGCGGGCGGCCTGGCCGCTGAACTCGGTGAGCCCGGCCAGCGCCACGGGGCGCCCGTCCTCGGTCTCCACGCTCTCCTCCTCGGTGACCACCCCGATGCGCACGCCGCCGCGCTCCAGCGCGATCTCGAGGCGCTGCCGGGTGTGGACCAGGCCGTCGCGGAGCTCGCGCTCGGCCCGCGCCTGGCCGATCTTCCGACCGTCGAGGTAGAGCGCGAACCACTGCTCGGCACGGGCCGGGGCGGGGAGCGCATGGGCGAGGGCGAGGAGGAGGAGCGGCGCGAGGCGGACGGTCATGGGCTGCGGCGGGGGAGGACGGGACGAGGCTTAAGGCGCGGGTCTGGACCGAGGGTGACGGCGCGGGTTCCGGGGAGCGGCAGGCCCGGTCGCGTCCGGCGCGCTTCGCCTGGTAGAGCGCCCGGTCGGCGGCCGCGAGGAGTTCCCCGAGGGCGTGGTGTCCGATGCGGCCGGAGGCGATGCCGACGGAGACCGAGAAGCGGATGCCGTCGACCGAGAGCCGCGGGCAGCGCGTGGGGATGCGCGTCGCGAGCGATTCCGCCGCGTCGGCATCCGAGCTCCGCAGCAGGGTCGCGAACTCCTCGCCGCCGAGGCGGCCGAGGACGGCGTCCTCCTTCGGCGCCGCGGCCCGCAGCAGCGCCCCGAAGCGGCGCAGCACGGTGTCGCCCGCGGCGTGGCCATGAAGGTCGTTGATCGCCTTGAAGCGGTCGACGTCGAGCAGCAGCACCGCCACCGGCGTCGCGGAGGCGCTCCGCCACTGCGCCGCCGCCTGCTTCCCCCGAAGTGACGGCGGTTGCCGAGGCCGGTCAGCGGGTCCTCGCCCGCCTGGCGCCGCAGCTCCGCCGTGAGGCGATCGTCGCACATCAGGACGAAGCCGAGGCTCGCGGCGGGCGGGCCGAGCCCGGTCGCCAGATAGAACCGCAGGTGCAGCGGCGTCATCTGGTCGGGCAGCGGGATGCGCTCGGGGCCGAGCCGGGCAAAGGCCGCGACCCGAAGCAGCGAGGCCAGGCCGGCGAGGCCGAACAGGGCGGCGACGACGTGGCGGCTGCGCCCGGAGCCCCCCTCGGCCGAGGCGCGCGCGGCGGCCGCAGCCCCGCCCAGGAACAGCAGGGCGAGCAGCGAGGTGTTCACCTCGAGCCGCACGAAGCGCGAGGGCCAGAGCAGCCCGAACACGATGCTGGTGGCGAGCACGGCGGCCACGGCGCCGAGCAGCAAGGTTCTCGCCTCGCGCAGGCCGGCCAGGCGCCGCAGCGCGCGCGCATTCGGCGACGCCGAGCGCGATCAGGGTGTTGGCGCCGACGATCGCGGCGAGACCGGGGAGGGAGCCGCGGAGGGTGAGCAGCAGCCAGCCGAGCGCGAGCAGCACCAGGCCGCGGCGCCAGGCCTGGGGCGCCTCGCGCAGCAGCGGTACCGGATCGGGCACGGCCACGAGCAGGACCGAGGCCGTGGCCGCGTGCGATCACGGCCGCGGCGATCAGCCAGGTCTGGAGGTGGATGAGGGGCTCGTCCAAGGGCGGCCGCGCGCTCGGCTGCTGACCATGGTAAGGGCGCGAGCCGTCGAGTGCGCGCCCCCATGACCTTTGGCCCTGTCGGCGCAGCGCCGGCGAGGTCACGATGGCGCCATGTCCCGAGTCTGCCGCCAATCTCTCGCGGATGCCGTGCGCGCTGCTCGGCGCGCTGCTGCTCGCCGCCTGCGGCCGTCCCATGGCCGACACCCACGGCTCGCGGCGCCGCAGCCGCGCCTCGCCGTCGCCGTCGCCGAGGTCGCCAGCGGCACCCTCGAGCTCAGCTACCAGGGCACGGCGGCGCTGGAGGCGGAGCGGGAGACGGCGGTGGTCGCCAAGACCGGCGGGATCCTCGTGCGCCTGCTCGCGGAGGAGGGCGATCGCGTCGAGGCGGAGCAAGTCCTCGCCCGGCTCGACGACGAGCGCCAGCGGCTGGAGCTGGCGCGCGCCGAGGCGAACCTGGCGCGGCTGGAGAGCGAGTTTCGCCGGGCGGAGGGCCTGGTCGCGCAGCGTCTCCTCGCCGAGGAGGCCTTCGAGCGCATCCGCTCGGAGCTCGCGGTCAGCCGCGCCGCCCGCGACCTGGCGGCGCTCGAGCTCTCCTACACCGAGGTGCGCAGCCCGATCGCGGGCATCGTCACCGAGCGGCTGGTCAAGGAGGGCAACCTCATCCAGCCGAACCAGCCCCTGTTCCGCGTCGCGAGCTTCCGGCCGCTGCTCGCGGTGCTGCACGTGCCCGAGCGCGAGTTCGGGCGCATGCGCCCGGGGCTGCCCGTGACCATGTGGGTCGACGCCCTCGACGGCGAGGCCTTCGCGGGCGAGGTGCTGAGGGTGAGTCCGGCCCTCGATCCGGGCAGCGGGACCTTCCGGGTGACCGCGGTCTTCGACGATCCCTCGGGGCGGCTGCGCGCCGGAATGTTCGGACGGCTGCGGGTGCGCTATGCGCGCCTCGAGGGCGTGCCGCTCGTCCCCCGCGAGGCCCTGATCGAGGAGGACGGGCGTCTCTTCGCCTTCCGCGTGCGCGACGGGCGGGCGGAGCGCGTCGAGGTGCAGGTCGGCGCGGTCGAGGGATCGGTGGCGCAGGTGCTCGCGGGTCTCGCGCTCGGCGACCGCGTCGCCACGGTCGGCCGCCAGGCGCTCCGCGACGGCGTCGAGGTCGCGGTGGTCGACGCCTCGGCGACCGCGACCGCCGCGCCCGAGGCGGTTCCTCCGGCCCAATCCGGAGGCCCGCCCGAGGCGTCGCGAGGCGATGGCCCTCCGGCCAGGGAGGGGGAGCCGGCCGGGGCGGCCGCCGACGGCGAGGAGCGCCGGGACGATGGCGACGGCGCGCCCGGCTGAGCGGCGATGAGCCTGCCGGCCTTCGCCTGCCGCCGTCGGGTCACCGTGGGCATGGCCGCGGTCACCCTGCTGCTCTTTGGCGCGATCGGTCTCTCCAACCTGCGGGTCGACCTGCTCCCGCCGCTCGCCTTTCCCACCCTTACCGTGCGCACCGAGTACGTGGGCGCGGCGCCCGCCGAGATCGAGCTCCTCGTCACCGAGCCGATCGAGGAGGTGGTCGGGGTGGTGAAGAACCTCCGGCGGATCAGCTCGGTGTCCCGCGCCGGGCTCTCCGACGTCACCCTCGAGTTCGCCTGGGGCACCGACATGGACCAGGCCAGCATCGAGGTGCGGGAGAAGCTCGAGCTGCTCAACCTTCCCGGTCGAGGCCGGGCGCCCGCAGCTCCTGCGCTTCGACCCCGCGAGCGAGCCGGTGCTGCGGCTGGCGCTGCTCGCGCCGGGTGCCGGGCGCGATCGCCGAGGCCGAGCTGATGCGGATGCGCCGGCTGGCCGACGAGCAGCTGAGGCGCGGGCTGGAGACCGTCCCGGGGTGGCCGCGGCACGGGTGGCCGGCGGTCTGGTGGAGGAGGTCGAGGTCGGCGTTCGACCCGGAGCGCCTGCGCCAGCTCGGCCTCTCGGTCGCCGAGGTGATCGAGCGGCTGCGGGCCGAGAACGTGAACCTGGCCGCGGGCCGCCTGGGGGACGGTGCCGAGCGCTACCTGCTGCGTACCCGCAACCAGTTCCTCGGCCTCGAGGAGATCCGGTCCACTGCCCCTGCGCGCTCGCGGCGGGGAAGTGGTGCGCGTCGGGCGACGTGGCCCGCGTCGCGCGCGGCTTCCGCGATCGCGAGGCGATCATCCGCCTCGATGGCCGCGAGGCCGTGGAGATCGCTCTCTACAAGGAGGGCGACGCCAACACGGTGGCGGTCAGCGACGCCGTGGCCTCCCGGCTCGAGCGCCTGCGCGCCGAGCTGCCGCCGGGGCTGGCGCTCAGGGTGGTGGACGACCAGGCCGGCTTCATCCGCGCCGCGCTCGCCGAGGTGCGGACGGCGGCGACGCTCGGCGGTTTGCTCGCCGTGCTGGTGGTCGGCCTGTTCCTGCGCGATGCGCGCTCGACCGCGATCATCGCCGTCAGCATCCCGCTGTCGATCGCGGGCGCCTTCTTCCTCATGGAGCAGGCCGGGGTCGGCCTCAACCTGATGTCGCTCGGCGGGCTCGCCCTGGCGGTGGGCATGGTGGTCGACGGCGCGATCGTGGTGCTCGAGAGCATCGCCCGGCATCGCGAGGCGGGGCTCGCCCCGGCCGCGGCCGCCGAGGAGGGGGCGGGCCGGGTGGCGACGGCGGTGACGGCATCGGTGCTGACCACGGTGTCGGTGTTCCTCCCGCTGCGTCTTCGTCGAGGGGGTCGCCGGCCAGCTGTTCCGGGACCAGGCGCTCACCGTCGCCTTCGCGATGCTGGTCTCGCTGTTCGTGGCCCTCGCGGTGATCCCGATGCTCGCGGCGCGCGCCCCGGAGCCGCTGCCGCCTCCCCCCACGCCGCCGGCGGGGTGCGCTGCGGCGCGGACTGCGGAGCGCTCGCCCGCCTGCCCGCCGCCGCGCTCGCGGATCGCGATCCGGTCCCTGCGCGCCGCGCTGCGGGCGCTCGGCCGGCTGCTCGATCCGCTGGCGGCCGCGGTGCAGCGCGGCTACCTCCGGCATCGCCGCCGCCTATCTCGCCTCGCTGCCCCGGGCGCTCGAGCGGCGCGGCGCGCTGCTCACCGCCGACCGGCCTGGCCTTCGCGGCGGCGCTCGCGGCGCTTCCCGGCGCTCGGCTTCGACCTGGTGCCGCAGTTCGTGCAGGACCGCTTCCAGCTCACGCTTCAGGCTCGCTCCGGGCACCCCGCTCGCCGTCACCGACGCCATCGCCGCGGAGGTCGCCAGGGCGGAGATCGGCCGCCCGCCGGTCGCCTCGGTCCATGCGGTGAGCGGCCTCGGCGCCCGCCTCGACGCCAATCCCGTGGAAGCCGGGGAGAACGTCGCCCGCCTGCTCGTGATCCTCGAGCCCGGTGCGGGCCGGGCGGGAGAGGCCGAGGCGATGGAGCGCATGCGCGCGGGCCTCGCCACGCGCGCGGGGGTCGAGGCCGAGTTCACCCGCCCGGCGCTCTTCGACCTCGCCCGTCCGCTGGAGGTGGAGCTGGTCGGCAGCGACACCGAGCGCCTGAGGGAGGCATCGCAGCGGCTGATGGCGCGGATGGCGGCGACGGGCCGCTTCAGCGATCTCCGCGCCTCCATCGATCGCGGCCAGCCGGAGGTGAGCATCGAGTTCGACCAGGAGCGGCTGGCGGCCCTGGGGCTGACCAGCCGCCAGGTGGCGGATCAGGTGGTGCGCGCGGTGCGCGGCGAGGTGGCCACGCGCCTGCGCAACGAGGACCGGCGGATCGACATCGTGGTGCGTCTCCCCGCGGAGCGCCGGGCCGCGCTCGCCGACCTCGAACGGCTGCCCGTGCCGGGCAGCGCGCGCCCGGTCCGGCTGGCCGAGGTCGCCCGGCTGCGGATCGACGAGTCGCCGGCCGAGATCCGCCGCGTGGACCAGCAGCGGGTGGCCGTGGTCGCCGCCCAGTACCGCCACCGGGATCTCGCCTCCGCCCTCGCCGAGCTCCGCCTGCTGCTCGCGGAGCCGCTCGCCCCGGCGGTGAGCGCGCGGCTCGGCGCGCAGAGCGCGGAGCTCGGCGTCTCCCGCGACTCGCTGGTCTTCACCCTCGCCCTCGCCGTGTTCCTCGTCTACCTGGTGATGGCGGCGCAGTTCGAGTCGCTGCTCCATCCCTTCGTGATCCTGCTCACCGTGCCGCTCGCGCTGATCGGGGTCGTGCTCTCGCTCGCCCTGGTCGGCCTGCCGCTGTCGGCGATGGCGATGATCGGCCTGATCCTGCTCGCCGGGATCGTGGTCAACAACGCGATCGTGCTGATCGACCGGATCAACCAGCTGAGGATCGAGGGGTCGGCGCGGCGTGCCGCGATCCTGCGCGCCGCCGAGGAGCGGCTGCGGCCGATCCTGATGACCACGCTCACCACCGTGCTCGGCTTCCTGCCGATGGCGCTGGCCGGGGGCGAGGGCGCCGAGCTCAGGCGGCCGCTCGCGGTGGCGGTGGTCGGCGGGCTGTCGGTCGCCACCCTGCTCACGCTGTTCGTGATCCCGGCGCTCTACGAGCTGCTCGACCGGAAGAGCGCGGAGGCCTTCGCCCGCCTGCGCGCGGGCGCCGAGGCGGGGGCATGAACCCGGCGCGGCTGGCCATGCGCCGGCCGGTGGCCACGGCCATGGCCTACCTGTCGCTGCTCGCGATCGGGCTGATCGCCGCGGTCCGGCTGCCGCTCGAATACTTCCCGGCGATCGCCGCGCCCTTCCTGTTCGTCCAGGTCCCCTACCCGGGAGCGACGCCGGAGGAGGTCGAGCAGCGCATCACGCGGCCGGTGGAGGAGGCGCTCGCCACCCTGCGCGGGGTCGAGGAGATCCGCTCCCAGTCCACCGCGGAGGGCGCGAACGTCTTCGTGCTATTCCGCTTCGGCACGGACATCGCGGCGCGCGCGGTGGAGACCCGCGACCGGCTCGACGCCATCCGCTCGGAGCTGCCCGACGACCTGCGGCGCATCAACCTGTTCCGCTGGAACAGCGGCGACGCGCCGGTGCTCAACGTGCGCATCTCCGGAGGCCGCGATCTCGACGGCGCCTACGAGCTGCTCGAGCGCGAGCTCAAGCGCCCGCTCGAGCGGATCCCCGGAGTGGCGCGGGTCGAGCTGCAGGGCGTCGAGCCGCGCGAGGTGCTGATCGAGCTGATCCCGGAGCGGCTCGCCGCCCACGGCATCGCGCTGAACGCCCTGGCCGAGCGTCTCGGCCAGGCGAACTTCGCGGTCGCCGGCGGTACGCTCGACGACGGGCACCGCCGGCTCGCCGTGCAGCCGCGCGGCGAGCTGCGCTCCCTCGAGGCGCTGCGCGCGCTTCCCATCGACGGCCGCGGCCTGCGGCTCGGCGACGTGGCGGAGATCCGCGTCGCGCCGCGCCGGCGGGACTACGAGCGGCGCCTCGAGGGCCGCTACGCGATCGGGGTCGAGGTCTACAAGGAGAGCCACGCCAACCTGGTCGAGGTCGGACGCAGGGCGCTGGCCGAGGTCGAGCGCATCGGCGCCTCGCCGGCCTTCGCCGGGATCGAGCTCATCGTCTTCGACGACCAGGCGGCAGGCGTCACCCAGTCGCTCGCGGACCTGGCCTCGGCCGGCGGCATCGGCCTGCTGCTCGCGGTGGGGGTGCTCTACCTGTTCCTCCGGCACTGGCCATCGACGCTGATGGTCGGTCTCGCGATCCCGATCTGCCTCGTCGTCGCCCTCGGGGTCCTCTACTTCCTCGGCTACTCGCTGAACGTCCTCAGCATGATGGGGCTGCTGCTCGCCGTCGGCCTGCTGGTGGACAACGCGGTGGTGGTGAGCGAGAACATCTTCCGGCTGCGCGGGGAGCATCCCCGGGACCCGGAGGGCGCGGCCCTGCGTGGCACCGCCGGCGTGGCCCTCGCGCTCAGCGCCGGGACCCTCACCAGCATCGTGGTCTTCGCGCCGAACATCTTCGGCGAGAAGAACTTCATCACCGTCTACCTTGAGCAGGTGGCGGTCGCGATCAGCGTCACCCTCCTGCTTTCGTGGCTGGTGGCGGTGACCCTGATCCCGATGCTGGCCGCCAGGATCCGTCACGCCCCGGCGGAGGCGGCTGACGGGCCCTTCGCGCGTCTCGGCGAGCGCTATGCGCGCTGGCTGCGTCAGGTGCTCGAGCGGCGGGGGCGAAGCCTCCTGGTGCTCGCGGTCCTCATGGTGCTTAGCCTCGCGCTCCCCGTGCGCCTCACCCGCGTCGACCTGTTCCCGCCGGAGCAGCAGGAGGTGCTGCGCGTCAACCTCCAGCTCAACGCGAGCTACCGCCTCGACGAGCTCCGGGAGAGCATCGTGCGCATCGAGCGCTTCCTCGACGAGCGGCGCGAGCGCTTCGGGATCGAGCAGATCTACAGCTACTTCAACGAGCAGGGATTCGCCTTCGTCCAGTTCCGCCTGAGCCCGGCGGCGCGGTCGCGGAGCCAGGAGATCATGGAGGCGATCCGTCGCGAGCTCCCGCCGCTGCCGGTCGGGACGGTGGGCTTCAATCAGGGCTTCGTCGGCGCCCGCGAGGGGCTGAGGCTGGTGCTGAGCGGCCCGGAGCGATCGCGGCTCGCGGAGCTCGAGCGGGTGCTCGCCCCGCTGCTCGCCGCCACGCCAGGGGTCGCGGCGGTCAGGGACGAGCGGTCGGGCGCGCCCGGAGAGCTCGTCGTGCGTGTCGACCGCGAGCGGGCGCTGCGCCACGGCTTCAGCGCCGAGGAGGTCGCGCGTTATCTCGGCATCGCCCTGCGCGGCCTGCCGCTCCGCGAGTACCGCGGCGAGGAAGGGGAGCTTCCGGTGTGGCTGCGCTTCCGCGACAGCGAGCGGCTGGAGCTCGCCCGGCTGAAGGGCCTGACCCTGCGCAACCGGCGGGGCGAGGACATCCCGCTGCTGTCGGTGGTCGAGATCGCGCGCGACCGCGGCCTCGCGTCGCTGGCGAGGGTGAATCGGGAGAGCGCGATCGTGCTGGAGCTCGAGCTCGCGCCCGGCACCAGGGCCTTCGAGCTCAGGCAGCGGCTCGAGCGGACGCTGCGGGGCCTCGCCCTGCCGGAGGGCTACCGCTTCAGCTTCGGCGGGCTCTTCGAGCAGGGCGAGGAGGCCGGCTCGCGGATGCTGTTCAACAGCGCGGTGGCGGTGAGCCTGGTGTACATCGTCATGGCCGCGCTCTTCGAATCGCTCGCCCATCCGCTGGTGATCGCGAGCAGCATCCTGTTCGCGATCCTCGGCGTGTACTGGTTCTTCTGGCTCACCGGCACCACCTTCTCGCTGATGGCCTGGATCGGCGTGCTGATCCTGATCGGGGTGGTGGTCAACAACGGCATCGTGCTGGTCGAGCACGTCAACCAGCTCAGGCGCCAGGGGCTGGCGCGGCGCGAGGCGCTGATCCTCGGTGCGCGCGAGCGGCTGCGGCCGATCCTGATGACCGTGGCCACGACCGTGCTCGGGATGCTGCCGCTGGCCTTCGGCGAGGGGCAGCTCGGCGGCGACGGACCTCCCTACTTCCCAATGGCGCGGGCGATCATCGGCGGGCTGCTGTTCTCGACAGCGGTCACGCTGCTGCTCATGCCCCTGCTCTACGAGTGGGTGGACGACCGGGCCGTCGCCGTGCGGCGCCTGCTCGCGGCGGCCTGGCATGGCGACCGGGCACCGCCGTCGGCGGCCGAGGCCCGCGTGCCGGGCTAGGCGCCGGCGCGGTCGGGGCGGGCGCGGAGCACGAGCGCGGCGATCGCGCGCCGGGCACGGTCGCGGTGGCTCGCGCGCACCGCAGCCGGCAGCTCGCGCCAGCTCGCGAGCAGCCCGCGCGCCCGCGCCACCGCGTCGTCCCCGCCGCCGGCGAGGCGCGCCGCGAGGCGCTCCATGCGCGCGCGCAGCCTGAGCTCGCGGTCCTCGGGCGCGCTCTCGAGGCCGGCGAGATCCTCGAGGCCGACCAGCAGCCGTCGCGCCGCCTCCTCCGCATCGTCGCCGGCACTCGCGGGCGCCGACGGCTCGGCGTCGAGCAGGGCCTCCAGCTCGCGGGCGAGCTCCGTCCGCGCCCTCGCCGCGGCCGCCTCGCGGGCGCGCTTAAGCGCCTGCCTGAGGCGCTGGCCGATCTCCGCGGGGAGCTCGTCCAGGCCGGCGAGCTCGCGCGCGATGCGCTCGACCTCCTCCGGCGGCGGGCCATCGCCGGCGGCTTCGAGTCGCTCGAGGAGGCGCTGGGCCTGCGCCACCTGCTGCCTCTCCCGCTCCTGACGCTCGCGGGCGGCCGCCGCCGCCTGCTCGCGGATGCGGGCGGCCACGGCGGCGAAGCGCTCCTGGAGCCCCGGCTCGTCGCCGGGCGGGGCCCGGCCGGCGCGGCGCCAAGCCTCCTCGATGCGCTCGAGCTCCTGGCTGGCGCGGCTCGGAGGCAGCTCGGCGGCGCGCTCGAGCCGGAGCAGCAGCTCGCGCTTGTGGGCGAGGGCCGCGACGGCGAGCCGTCGGCGACGCTGGTCGAGCGCGGAAAGCGCGGCGCGCAGGCGCTCGGCGAGGGCGCCGCGCTCCCGCGGCGGCAGCTCGTCGAGGCGGCGCAGTGCGGCGGCGAGCTCTCGGCGCAGCACCGCCAGCGCGGCGGCGGCGCTCCTGCCAGAGGACTCCCCGGTGTCCGCCAGCACGGCCTCCGCCCTGTCGATCAGCTCGCTGACGGCGCGGGCGCGCTCGGCGCGCAGGGCCTCGCGGCGGGCGAAGAAGGCACGGGCGGGAGCGAGGGTCGCGCGCAGCATGGCGCGGAAGCGCCCCTCGAGCGCGGGCGGGGCGGGGGCCTCGGCATTGAGCGCGGACCATCGCTCGCGCAGCTCGCGCACCCGCTCGGCGAGCGCGTCGGGATGCAGTCCGGCGCCGGCGAGCCCGGCGAGCTCGGCGAGCAGACGCTCCCGGTGTTCGCGCACGGTCCAGGCCTTCCAGCGGCGGAGCTCCGCGAGGCGGCCGCGCAGGGCGGCGAGCCGCCGCTCAGCCTCGCGTCCGAGCGTCCGGCCCCGGAGTGCCTCCGCGGCACGCTCGGCGCGCTCGAGCGCTCCCTCGTCGAGGGCCCGCCGCAGCTCCTCGAGCAGCTCGCGCGCCTCTTGTCCGGCTTCGGCGGGCGGGGGCTCGGCATCCGCAGGGTGGGCCTCGGGCTCCGGCGCGGAGGGGACCGCCGCCGGCTCCTCCACGGTCGTCCCGGCGGAGGCCCGCGGCTCCTCGCAGGGACGGGGCTCCCTGGTCGCCGGCCGCTCCGCGATGCGGCGGAGCGTCGCGAGGGCGCCCGCGAGGCGGGGGACGCGCGGATCGCCCTCGGGCAGCGCGAGGGCCTTCCACGCCGACTCGAGCTCCGCGGCCAGCGCCGCCGGGTCGGAGGGGGGCGAGCGAACCGCCTCTTCCGCACGGCGGCAGAGCCGCTCGGCCACCGCCGCGACCGCCGCGGGATCGCCGGCCGCGAGCCGCATCGCCTCGAGCCGCTCGGCGGCGAGGCGCTCGAGGCGCCGGTCGCGCCCCCGCAGCCGCCGCCGCAGGCGCTCGAGGGCCTCGGCACTGGCGATGCGTTCGAGGGCGGCCCGGCGCAGCTCGGGGTCGGGATCGGCGGCCGCGATCTCAATCAGCACCGACTCCCGCCGCGCACGGCCCAGCAGCGCCGCGCGCACCTCGCGGTCGCGCGCCCGCCGCAGCAGCGCCTCGGCCTCGGCCTCGTCGAGCACCTCGACCGCGATCTCGGCGCGCTGCGCCGCGCTCAGGGCCGAGGGACGCTCGCCCGCGAGCTGGCGCAGCGCGAGCGCGCGCGCCTCGGCGCGCAGCCCGGGGTCGGGATCGTCGCGGGCGCTCTCGAGGTAACGGCGCGGATCGTCCAGCCGCTTGAGCGCGGCCAGCCGCACCCGCGGCTCGGGATCCTCGCGCGCGATCCGCGGCAGGGCCGCGAGCAGCTCCGCGTCGCCCGCGGCGCCAAGCGCCCGCAGGCGCCGCTCCGGGTCGCGGCTCCGCCAGTCCGGTCCGAAGAGGAAACGCCTGATCGCCATCGCCCTGATTCCTCGCTGGGGCAGCGGGGTGGTGCCAAGCGCATTCAGCCGTCGCGCCAGCGCGCCAGCAGCTCGCCGTAGGCGTCGATCCGACGGTCGCGGAGAAAGGGCCAGATCCGCCGCACCGCCTCCCCGCGCCGAAGGTCGAGGCGAACGGTCAGGGTCGCGGGACGGTCGGCGTCGGCGACGGCGAGCAGCTCGCCCTGCGGGCCGGCGGCGAAGCTCGAGCCCCAGAACAGGATTCCAGGCCCGCCCTCGGGGTCGGGCTCGTGGCCGACCCGGTTGCAGGCGAGCACCGGCAGGCCGTTGGCGATGGCGTGGCCGCGCTGCACCGTGATCCAGGCCTCGCGCTGGCGGCGGCGCTCGTCCTCGTCGTCGCGCGGATCCCAGCCGATCGCGGTGGGGTAGAGCAGGAGCTCGGCCCCCGCCAGGGCCATGAGCCGGGCCGCCTCCGGGAACCACTGGTCCCAGCAGACCAGCACCCCGAGCCGGCCGACCGCGCTGTCGACCGGCCGGAAGCCGAGGTCGCCGGGCGCGAAGTAGAACTTCTCGTGGAAGCCGGGATCCTCCGGGATGTGCATCTTGCGGTAGCGCCCTGCGAGGCGCCCGTCGGCGTCGAGCACCACCGCCGTGTTGTGGTGCAGCCCGGGGCCGCGGCGCTCGAAGACCGAGCCCACGATCACCATGCGAAGCTCGCGCGCGAGGCCGGCGAGGAACTCCGTGGTGGGGCCCGGGACCGGCTCGGCGCGCGCGAACTCCTCGACCCGCTCGCGCTGGCAGAAGTAGGGTCCGTTGTGGAGCTCCATGAGCAGGGCGAGGCGCGCCCCGCTCCCGGCGGCCTCGCGCAGCCGCGCCGCGATCGCCGCGAGATTGGCCTCGCGGCTGCCGTGGTCGCGCTCCTGGATCAGGGCCACGTCGAGGGTCGCGCTCATGCCAGGACGCCCCGCGGCAGCTGCATCGTCAGGCAGTGGATGCCGCCATTCTGGACCAGGAAGGGCCGGCTCGGGACCGGAACGATCCGCCGTCCCGGGAAGGCCGCGGCGAGCACGGCCGCGGCGCGCTCGTCGGCGGGGTCGCCGAAGGCCGGGACGATGACCGCGCCGTCGATCACCAGGAAGTTCGCGTAGCCGGCGGCGAGCCGGCGCCGCGTCGCGGTCGCGGACCGGCCGCGGCCAGGGCAGCGGAAGCAGACGGTAGGGCCGGCCCTCGGCGTCGCGGAGCGCCCTCAGTTCCTCGGCCATCGCCGCCAGCGGCTCGAAGTGGGGATCGCGGGGGTCGTCGCAGGACTGGTAGAGCACCGTGGAGCCGGGGGCGAAGCGAGCGAGGGTGTCGACGTGGGCGTCGGTGTCGTCGCCCTCGAGGGCGCCGTGCTCGAGCCAGAGTACGCGCCGGACGCCGAGCTCGTCGCGGAGCACGGCCTCGATCTCGGCGCGGCTGCGGCCGGGGTGGCGGGCGGTCAGGCAGCGCGCCGTGGTGAGCAGGTCGCCGTTGCCGTCGCCGTCGATCGCGCCGCCCTCGAGGGCGAAATCCACCCGCCGATGCTCCACCCCGGGGGCGAAGGCGCCGGCGGCGAACAGGCCGGCCACCAGCGCGTCGTCGCGGTCGCAGCGGTACCTTCCGCCCCAGCCGGTGAAGCGGAAGTCCGCCAGGCGGAATCCGCCGGCCGTCGCCACCGCGATCGGACCGCTGTCGCGCAGCCAAGTGTCGTCGTAGGAGAGATGGAGCGTCCGCAGCCGTCCCGGGGGTGCCGGCCCGATCAGCGCCCGCGCCCGTGCCTCGCGCCGGGCGTCGGGGACGAGCAGCAGACAGGCCTCGAAGGGCAGGATCGCGCGCAGCAGCGCGGCGAAGGCATGCTCGGCCTCGGGGAGGGTGGCGGCCCAGTCGGTCTCCTCGTGCGGCCAGGCCAGCAGCACCGCATCCTGCGGCTCCCACTCCGCCGGCAGCCGGAGGGGAGCGACCATCAGCGGGGAGGCCGCGGGCCCTTCTCCCCGGGGCGCGAACGGTTGAGGACGCTGAAGATCACCCGGTCGTGCTCGAAGTACACCGTGAAGGCCGGATAGACCCAGCGGGTGATCGGCGGCTCGCCGACCGGCGGCAGGCGCCGCTCCGGAGCACCGAAGCGGCGCTCGACCTCCTCCATGCGGAGCCCGTTCTCGGGGCGCTCGACGCCGCCGGCCTGGACGCGCTCGATCAGCAGGACGTCGCGGCGCGGCTGAGCCTCGCCGGAAAGGGGCATCAGGGCGAGGGCGAGGAGGGCGGGGAAGGCGAGTCTTTGCATGGCGTGATCCCTCTCGACGATCCGACCGGAGGCGCCGCCCCCTGACGCCGCTCCGGGGCCCGGGCTCAGCGCTGCCGCGCCTTGAAGCGGGGGTTGCTCTTGCAGATGACGAAGACCTTGCCGCGGCGCCGGACGACCTTGCAGTCGCGATGGCGCGTCTTCGCGGACTTGAGGGAGGCGAGGACCTTCATGGCGCGTTCCGGATCCCGTGCTCGGGGCGGCCGACGATTATAGCCGAGGCCGACGGCGGCGAGGGACACGGCTCAGCCGCCTCCCGGCTCGTCGCCGGCAGGCGGCTGCAGGCGCTCGCGGCAGAAGGCGAGGATCCGGCGGCGGTGGAGGACCAGGCCGAGGCGACTGCCGCCGAGCTGCCGCCACAGCACCGTGGCGCGAAGCGCGGCGAAGAGCAGCGCGCGGATCAGCGCGACGCAGGAGGGTCGTGCGAGCTGGCGCGGGTCGCCGGAGACCCGCACGCGCACCGGGAGCGTGCTGATCGTGCGCTGGTAGAGCAGGGCGAGGGCCTCGATCACCCTTGGCTCGTCCGGCCCGGCCTCGGCCGCGAGGGGAGCGAGCGCGAGCAGCCCGGCGCGCACGCGCTCCGCGAGCCCGGGGTGACGCCGGAAGCTCCGCTCCACGGCCATGACCGCGATCATCAGCCTGAGCACCCGGGGCTCCGAGGAGGGTCGTGCGAGCAGCCGCGCGAGGAGCCGGCAACCGAGGGCGGGCGGAGCCGGGAAGACGCTCTCGACCGCCGGCGGATCGAGGACGAAGAGCGTGGCGAGACTGTCGCGGGCCGGCTCCGCCGGCACCTCGCCGCTCCGGGCGGCCGTATCGGCGAGCCCCACCGCCTGCGTCAGTCCGGCGAGGGCGAGGCAGGCTCCGGCGTTCATCCGGCTCGCCGCTCGCCGAGATGACGGGCGCCCGGCGCGTCGGTGGCGCTCACCTCGCCGCCGCCGAGGCAGAGCTCCCCGTCGTAGAGCACCAGGTACTGCCCGGGCGTCACGGCGCGCTGCGCCTCGGGGAAGCGGACAACGACCGCGCCGTCGTCGCGCGGCTCGACCTCGCAGGCGGCGTCCGGCTGACGGTGGCGGAGGCGCGCGCTGCAGCGGAAGCGGCTTGCCGGGGGCTCGCCCGCGATCCAGTGCATGCGCCGCACCTCGACCTCGCGCGACAGCAGCCAGGGATGCTCGGGCTGCTGCGCGACGAAGAGCAGGTTGCGCTCGGGATCCTTGCCGATGACGTACCAGGGGCCGGGGCGCGCCCCGGGCAGCCCGCCAAGCCCCGCCCGCTGGCCGAGCGTGTAGAGGTGGGTGCCGGCGTGGTAGCCGAGCGTGCGGCCGCGTTCGTCCTGGATCGCGCCCTCGCGTCGGCCGAGAAAGCGCTCGAGGAAGGGGCGGAAGGGGCGCTCGCCGACGAAGCACAGGCCGGTCGAGTCGCGCTTGGCATGCACGGGGAGGCCGGCCTCGCGGGCGAGGTCGCGGACCTCGCTCTTGCGCAGGCCGCCGAGCGGGAAGCGCGCCGCCGCGAGCTGCTCCTGGTCGAGCGCGTGCAGGAAGTAGCTCTGGTCCTTCTCCGCATCGATGCCCGCGCAGCAGGGCGAGGCGGCGGCCGCGCCGCTCGATGCGCGCGTAGTGGCCGGTGGCGATGGCCGCGGCGCCGAGCCGGCGCGCGTGCGCGAGGAACACGCCGAACTTGATCTCGCGGTTGCAGCCGACGTCCGGATTCGGGGTCCGGCCGGCGCGGAAGGCGCGCAGCGCCGGAGCGAACACCGCGTCCCAGTAGGCGCCGGAGAAGTCGCGGCGGTGGAAGGGGATGGCGAGGGCGCGCGCCACCGCCTCGGCGTCGGCGGCGTCCTGCTCCGCGGGGCAGGGCAGCGCCGGGTCGTCGCCGTCCCAGTTGCGCATGAAGAGTGCCTCGACCTCG
Organism: Lysobacterales bacterium; assembly: GCA_033582715.1. Classification (GTDB taxonomy): domain Bacteria; phylum Pseudomonadota; class Gammaproteobacteria; order Xanthomonadales; family BPKI01; genus BPKI01. Next base: position 1,227,739 of record JAVQZZ010000001.1, read on the forward strand.
AGGCCCTGCTCGCGGAGCAGCCAGGCCGCGACCGCGGAATCCACGCCGCCGGAGAGGGCGACCAGGATCCTCACCGTCCGCCCCCTGGCAGGTCGCGAAGCACCGCCTCGAGCGGCAGCCGGTGCCCGGCGAGGAAGTCCTCGAGACAGCGCGCGACCAGGGGCGAGCGCGGCGGGACCGGGTGGCTGCGGAAAGCGGCGTCGTCGAGCCAGAGCACCCGCCGGATGGCGGCATCGAGCCGCCGTCCCGGATGGTGGCGGCGGGGCCGGGCGGCGAAGGCGAAGCGCACGGTGTGACGCCGGGCGTCGCGCCACTGGTAGACGCCGACCAGGGCCTCCACGGCGATCTCCCATCCCGTCTCCTCGAGGGTCTCGCGCTCGGCGGCCGCGACCAGCGACTCCCCGCGCTCGAGCCGGCCCGCGGGCTGGTTCAGGACCAGGCGCCCCTCGATCTCCTCCTCGACGAAGAGCATCCGCCCCTGCCCGTCCCGGACCAGGCTGGCGACGGTCAGCCGCGGTGGCTGGAGGGCGGCGGGCGAGGCGCTCACGCCCGTCCCTCCCGCGGGCCGGATGGGGGCGGAGGGCGCTGCCTCCGCCGGGACGACCGGCGCCGCCGCCCCGTTCACGGAATCGAAGCCGTCGGGCGAGCCTATACTCTAGGCCGAGTTCATCGTTCCGCAGGAGCGATCGCCTCATGAGTCGGCAGCCTCGTCACGATCTGGAGCGCGGCGGGGGTGTCCTGGTCGAGCCGGGGAAGGTTGCCACGGACCGGCCGCCGATGTACCAGGTGGTCCTGCTCAACGACGACTACACCCCGATGGACTTCGTGGTCATGGTGCTCGAGCTGTTCTTCGGCATGAGCCGGGAACGCGCGACCCGGATCATGCTCCAGGTGCACACCCGCGGGCGCGGCGTGTGCGGCGTCTACACGCGCGAGGTGGCCGAGACCAAGGTGGCGCAGGTCAACGAGTTCGCGCGCAGCCACCAGCACCCCCTGCTGTGCACGATGGAGCGGGCATGAGCGGCTTGAGCGACGAGGGCGTGCCATGTTCAGCAAAGACCTCGAGATCACCATCGGTCAGTGCTACAAGCAGGCGCGTGAGCAGCGTCACGAGTTCATGACCGTCGAGCACCTGCTGCTCGCCCTCCTCGACAACCCCTCGGCGGCGCAGGTGCTGCGCGCGGTGGGCGTCAATCTCGAGCTGCTCGCGCGGGAGCTGAAGGCGGTGATCGCCCAGACGGTGCCGGTGCTGGCGCCCAACGACGAGCGCGACACCCAGCCGACGCTCGGCTTCCAGCGGGTCCTGCAGCGCGCCGTGTATCACGTGCAGTCCTCCGGTCGCAAGGAGGTCACCGGGGCGAACGTGCTGGTCGCGATCTTCGGCGAAAAGGACTCGCACGCGGTCTACCTGCTCGGCCAGCAGGAGGTCTCGCGCCTCGACGTGGTGAACTACATCTCGCACGGGGTGACCAAGAACGCCAGCAGAGCCCGCCGCCTCGCGCGAGGAGGCGGAGGGCAAGCCCGGCGGCGAGGACGCCGGCGGCGGCGAGGAGCCCCGCGGCCACCCGCTCAAGGAGTTCGCGGTGAACCTCAACGAGCTGGCCGCGGCCGGCAAGATCGACCCCCTGGTCGGGCGCGAGGCGGAGCTCGAGCGCACGATCCAGGTGCTGTGCCGCCGCCGCAAGAACAACCCGCTGTTCGTCGGCGAGGCGGGGGTGGGCAAGACCGCGCTCGCCGAGGGCCTGGCGCGGAAGATCGTCGAGGGCAAGGTGCCCGAGGTGCTCGCGGGTTCGACGATCTACGCCCTCGACCTCGGGGCGCTGGTGGCCGGGACCAAGTACCGGGGCGACTTCGAGAAGCGGCTGAAGAGCGTGCTCGCGGCGCTCAAGAAGGAGCCCGGGTGCGATCCTGTTCATCGACGAGATCCATACCATCATCGGCGCCGGCTCGGCCTCGGGCGGCACCATGGATGCATCGAACCTGATCAAGCCGGTGCTCGCCTCCGGCGAGCTGCGCTGCATCGGCTCGACCACCTTCCAGGAGTACCGCGCGGTGTTCGAGAAGGATCGCGCCCTCGCGCGCCGTTTCCAGAAGATCGACGTGGTCGAGCCGACGCCGGCGGAGGCGGTGGAGATCCTCAAGGGACTCAAGTCGCGCTTCGAGGAGCACCACCAAGTGGTCTACACCGGCGAGGCGCTGCAGGCGGCGGTGGAGCTCTCGGTCCGGCATCTCAGCGATCGCCTGCTCCCGGACAAGGCGATCGACGTGATCGACGAGGCCGGGGCGCGCCAGCGGCTGCTGCCGCCCGAGCAGCGCACCGGCCGGGTCGAGGTCGCCGACATCGAGTACATCGTGGCGCGGATGGCGCGCATTCCGCCGAAGCACGTGAGCGCCTCGGACCGCGACGTGCTGCGCAACCTCGACCGCAACCTCAAGATGGTGGTCTTCGGGCAGGACGCCGCGATCGACCAGCTGGTCTCCGCGATCAAGATGGCGCGCTCCGGCCTCGGGCCGCCGAATCGTCCGATCGGCTGCTTCCTGCTCGCGGGTCCCACCGGAGTGGGGAAGACCGAGGTGACGCGCCAGCTCGCGATCCAGCTCGGGATCGAGCTGATCCGCTTCGACATGTCCGAGTACATGGAGGCGCATTCGGTGAGCCGCCTCATTGGCGCGCCCCCGGGCTACGTCGGCTTCGACCAAGGCGGGCTGCTCACCGAGCAGGTGACCAAGCACCCGCACTGCGTGCTGCTGCTCGACGAGATCGAGAAGGCGCATCCCGACATCTTCAACATCCTGCTGCAGGTGATGGACCGCGGCGCGCTCACCGATACCAACGGGCGCGAGGCCAACTTCCGCAACGTGATCCTGGTCATGACCACCAATGCCGGCGCGGCGCAGGCGGCCCGCCGCAGCATGGGCTTCGTCACCCAGGACCACAGCAGCGACGCGATGGAGGTGATCCGGCGCAGCTTCAGCCCGGAGTTCCGCAACCGCCTCGACGCGATCGTGCAGTTCCAGCCGCTCGGCTTCGAGGACATCCTGCGCGTGGTCGACAAGTTCCTGATCGAGCTCGAGAGCCAGCTCCAGGACCGGCACGTGAGCCTGAGCGCCGCGCCCGAGGCCAGGCTGTGGCTGGCCGAGCACGGCTTCGACCCGCAGATGGGGGCGCGGCCGATGGCGCGCGTGATCCGCGAGCACATCAAGCGGCCGCTCGCCGACGAGCTCCTCTTCGGTCGCCTGGCCGAGGGTGGCCGGGTCCACCTGTACGTCGAGAACGAGACCCTGCAGCTCCGCATCGAGTCCGACGTGCCGACCGCGGTCCCGGGCTGAGGCTGCCACGAAACTGTCAAGAAGGTGAACTAGCCTTCCGGCCTTTCGGCGGCCTTCCCTCCGCGATGGTGCCCTCCACCCCCACCGCGCGCTGTGCGTTCGCGGCCCTGCTGGGCTTCGCGACCCAGGCTGCGGCGATCGAGGTCGATCCGGCGCTGCCGGAGTACCGGCCGGTGAGCGGGGTCTCCGGCCGGCTCAAGTCGGTCGGCTCGGACACGCTCAACAACCTGATGACGCTGTGGGCGGAGGGCTTCAACGCCCGCTATCCGGCGGTGTCGATCGAGATCGAGGGCAAGGGCTCCTCGACCGCCCCGCCCGCCCTGATCGCCGGCACCGCCCATTTCGGGCCGATGTCCCGACCGATGAAGGGCGACGAGATCGACCAGTTCGAGCGCCGCTTCGGCTACAAGCCGAGCGCCATCCGCGGCGCGATCGACGCGCTCGGCGTCTACGTCCACAAGGACAACCCGATCGCCTGCCTCACCCTGGCGCAAGTCGACGCCATCTTCTCCAAGACTCGGCTTGGCGGGCACCCGCGCGACCTTCGCACCTGGGGCGATCTCGGACTGGGCGGCGAGTACGCCGACCAGCCGATCGCCCTCTATGGCCGCAACTCGGCCTCCGGGACCTACGGCTACTTCAAGGACGTCGCGCTGTTCGGGGGCGACTTCAAGGACAGCGTGAAGGAGCTGCCCGGCTCCTCGACCGTGGTCCAGGGCGTGGCCTCGGACCGCTTCGGCATCGGCTACTCCGGCGTCGGCTACCGGACTGCGGACGTGCGCGCCGTCCCTCTTGCCGAGCGGGACGGCGAGCCGTGTCACGAGCTCACTCCCGAGAACACCTACGCCGGGCGCTACCCGATCGCGCGCTTCCTCTACATCTACGTCAACAAGCATCCTGCGCGGCGGCTCGATCCCCTGCGGGCCGAGTTCATCCGCTACGTCTACTCGCGGCAGGGGCAGGAGGCGGTGATCCGCGACGGCTACTACCCGATCACCGGCTTCGTCGCGCGCCAGGATCTCGAGGCCTTCGATCTTGCGATCGACTGAGCCCGCCGCCGCGCCGCCCGTCGCCCGCCGCCGACCCACGCCGCGCCGGGTGCTCGTCCTCGACCGTCTCGCCGACCGGGTGATCCGGGTCGGCGGGACGCTGGTGATCGTGGCGATCTTCGGCATCCTCGTGTTCCTGGTCGCCGAGGTGCTGCCGCTGTTCCGGGACGGCGCGGTGGAGGATCACGTCGCCTACCGGCTGCCGGCGGAGCCCCCGCGTCGGCTGCTCGCCGTGGACGAGTACCACGGTTTCGCAGTGACGGTGGACGGCTCCGGGCGCTTCGCGGCCTTCCATGTTCGGCACCGGGCGAGCCGCTGCCGGTGGAGGCGCCCGCGCTGGAGGGCTTCGAGCTCAGTTGCGTCGCGACCGCCCCCGATGGCCGCAGCTTCGCCCTCGGCGCGCAGCGACGGACGGGTGGCGGTGGGCGAGGTCCAGTTCCGGACCACGATCCTCACCGCGGAGCGTCTGCCCGAGGACCTCGTCTGCCCTCGACCCGCGCGACCGGCTTGGGGGGCGCTACCTGTTCTCGGCGCTGGACTCCGGGGAGTGGCGACGCACCCAGGCGGTGGTCCGGCTCGCCGGAGCCGACCGCGGTCGCCCAGGGCGTGGCGATCCGGCATCTGGCCCTGCGCCTGAGCGGCACCGCCGGAGCGGCGGGAGCAGAATCTCGCGAGCCTGGATGCCGAGGGACGGCTACGGGTGGCGAGGGCGCGCACGCGTCTCAACCTTGCGGACGGCTCGCTCGACTTCCGTCTCGATGGCGCGGAGGTGGATAGGCTCGCCGCGCCGCAGGACGTGGTCGCGGTGCTGGTGAGCGGACGCGGCGACCAGATCCTGGTCGCGCGCCGCGAAGGCACCGTGGAGCGCTTCCTGGTGCGGGATCTCGACGGACGCGCGCCTGGTCGAGCGGCGCCGCGTGCTCCCGCAGGGCGTGGCGCTGCTCGCCGCCGAGTTCCTGCTCGGGGACCAGACCCTGCTGGTCGCGGGTGGCGACGGCAGCCTCACCGGCTGGTTCCTGCTCGAGGGTGTGGTGGAGGCCGGGAGCGGACGGACGCGGCCTGGTCGCGGCGCGGCGCTTCGCCAGCGGCGAGCGCCAGGCGCCGGTCCTCGCCCTCGCCTCCGGTCGCCGCGGCAAGAGCTTCCTCAGCACCCACGACGACGGCGGGGTGTGGCTGTGGCACGGCACCAGCGAGCGGCTCCTGCTCCGGCTTCCGGTCTCGGGCTCCGCGCCGGCGCGCGATCTTCTGCTCGCCCCCCGCGAGGATGCGGCGCTTCTGCTCCGCGCTCGACGGCACCGCGGAGCACTGGCGGTTCTCGGTGCCGCATCCGGAGACCACCTGGCGCACGCTCTTCGGGCCGGTGTGGTACGAGGGCTTCCGCGCGCCGGGCTACGCCTGGCAGTCCTCCTCGGGCAGCGACGGCTTCGAGCCCAAGCTCTCGCTGGTGCCGCTGATCTTCGGCACGCTCAAGGGCACGATCTACGCGCTGCTGTTCGCGGTTCCGCTCGCGCTGGCGGCCGCGGTCTACACCTCGGAGTTCCTCTCGCCGCGGGCGCGCAACCTGGTCAAGCCGGCGATCGAGACGATGGCGGCGCTGCCCTCGGTGGTGCTCGGCTTCGTGGCGGCCCTCGTGCTCGCGCCGCTGGTCGAGAACGCGGTGCTCGCGGTGCTCCTCGCCTTCCTCGTGATCCCGGTGGGGCTGCTTGCCGGCGGCTTCCTGTGGCAGGCCCTTCCCCTCGAGCGCACCCGCGCGGCGCGCTGGCTGCGTCCATTGCTGCTCGCCGCGATCCTCGCCGCGTGCGCCTGGCTCGCGCTGCGGCTCGCGCCCGGGCTCGAGGCGCTGTTCTTCGGCGGCAGCTTCCGGGCCTGGCTGAATGGCGGGCCGGGCAGCGATCGCGCGCTGCTCGCGGCCCTGCTCTTCCCCGCGGCGCTGATCGCGGCGTGGTGGCTCGGCTCGCGCCTCGCGCCGGAGGGCATGCGCCGCAGCGGTGCTCGGCAACCTGCTGTTCTTCGGGCTGGTGCTGGTCGCCGCGGGAGTGCTCGCGCTGCTGCTCGCCGCGCTCGGAGTCGCGCTCGGGGCGGAGGGGCGAGGCGGCGTCTTCGGGCCCTACACCCAGCGCAACACCCTGGTGGTGGCCTTCGCGATGGGCTTCGCGGTGATCCCGCTGATCTACACCATCGCCGAGGATGCCCTCTCCTCCGTGCCGGAGCACCTGCGCGCGGCCAGCCTGGCGCTCGGCGCCACGCCCTGGCAGACCGCGCTGCGCGTGATCCTGCCCACCGCCTTCTCCGGCATCTTCGCCGCCGTGATGATCGGGATGGGCCGCGCCGTGGGCGAGACCATGATCGTGGTCATGGCCGCCGGCAACACCCCGCTCATCGACTGGAACCTCTTCAACGGCTTCCGCGCCCTCTCCGCCAACATCGCGGTCGAGCTTCCCGAGGCGGTGCGGGGCGGCACGCTCTACCGCGTGCTGTTCCTCGCCGCGCTGGTGCTGTTCCTCATGACCTTCGTGCTCAATACCGTGGCCGAGGCGATCCGCCTCCGCTTCCGCCGGAGGGCCGCGCAGCTGTGAGCGAGCAGCGTCCGCGGATCGCCGCCCTGGTCGCGCGCGGGGAGCCCTTCCGCTGGCTCCTCGCGGGCGCACTCGGACTCGGGCTGGCGATGATCGCCGGTCTGCTCGATCCTGATCCTCTGGCAGGGCAGCGTCGCCTTCTGGCCGCGGCCGCTCGAGTCGCTCGAGCTCGCCGACGGCAGCCGCCTGCTCGGGATCGCGGTGCGGCGCGAGCCGCTCCCGGGGGGCGGCGGCCATCGTCTGCTGCTGCGCGTGGGCAACTTCGACCTCTACGGCGACGACTTCCGCTGGGTCTCCGAGGCCGAGGTCCGAAGCCGCTCGCGACCGCGCGAGGCGGTGCTGGTCGAGCGGCTCGAGTGGGGTCCCTTCATCGGCTTCGTCGCCGGCCTCGAGCTCGGCGAGGAGCGGAAGGCCGCGGACTGGCCGGAGCTCTCGCGCCGGCATCGCATCGCCCTCGCGCGCCTCGCCGAGATCCGTCGCATCGAGCGCGGCGAGATCGGGGCGGTGAACCACGAGCTCGAGCGGCTGCGGCTCAGGCTGCGCAGGGCCGAGCTCGAGCACGGGAGCGGCAGCGATGCCTACCGCGAGGTCGAGGCCGGGGTGGCGGCGGAGCGGCAGCGGCTGGAGGCGCGCTTCGCGGAGCTGCTCGAGCGCTCGCGGGCGCTGCGCGCCGAGGATCGCCGGGAGCGGATCGTGCTCGAGGACGTCGCCGGGAGGCGGATCGCCGTGCCCCTGTCGCAGGTGGTCCGGCTGGTGCCGGCGAACCGCCTCGATCTCGGCGGTCGGCTCCGGATCTACCTCGAGCGCTGGTGGGAGTACCTCAGCGCCGATCCCCGGGAGGCCAACAGCGAGGGCGGGGTGTTCCCGGCGATCTTCGGCACCGCGGTGATGACCATCCTGCTCGCGGTGCTGGTGGCGCCCTTCGGCGTGGTCACGGCACTCTACCTGCGCGAGTACGCCCGCCAGGGTCGGATGGTCTCGCTGGTGCGGATCTCGGTGAACAACCTCGCCGGGGTGCCGTCGATCGTCTACGGCGTCTTCGGCCTCGGCTTCTTCGCCTACTTCGTGGGCGGCGCGATCGACGCCTGGCTGTTCCCGGAGCGGCTGCCGAGCCCGACCTTCGGCACCGGCGGGCTGCTGTGGGCCTCGCTCACCCTGGCGCTGCTGACGGTGCCGGTGGTGATCGTCGCCACCGAGGAGGCGCTGGCCGCGGTGCCGCGCTCGATGCGCGAGGGCTCGCTCGCCTGCGGCGCCTCGAAGTGGCAGACGATCCGCCACATCGTGCTGCCGCGGGCGATGCCGGGGATCCTCACCGGGCTGATCCTGGCCATGGCGCGCGGGGCGGGTGAGGTCGCGCCGCTGATGCTGGTCGGGGTGGTGAAGCTCGCTCCGGAGCTGCCGATCGACGGGACGTTTCCCTACCTGCACCTCGACCGCAGCTTCATGCACCTCGGCTTCCACATCTTCGACCTCGGCTTCCAGTCCCGCAACTCGGAGGCGGCGAAGCCGATGGTCTTCGTCACCGCGCTGCTGCTGCTGGCCTTCGTCTTCGCCATCAACCTGGTGGCGATCCTGGTGCGGGCGCGGATGAAGCGGCGCTTCGCCGGAAGCCGTTTCTGAGCGCATGATGGCGCCTCATGAACGCGATGCCGGAGACCTCGTTCCAGAACACCGCGCAGCACCCCCGCGCGGGTGGCCACGGCACGGTGCTCGAGATCCAGGACTTCTCGCTGTGGTACGGCGCTCAGCAGGCGCTCCACGGCATCACGCTGGGGATCGAGCGCGGCCTGGTGACGGCGCTGATCGGGCCCTCGGGCTGCGGCAAGTCGACGCTGCTGCGCTGCCTCAACCGGATGAACGACCTGGTGGATGGAGTGCGGATCCGCGGCCGCATCGTCTTCGACGGGCAGGACATCCACGCGCCGGGCACGGACGTGATCGAGCTGCGCAAGCGCATGGGCATGGTCTTCCAGAAGCCCAACCCCTTCCCGATGTCGATCTTCGACAACGTCTGCTATCCGCTGCGGGTGGACGGGGTGCGGAAGCGCTCGGCGCTGGAGGAGGTCGTGGAGCGCTCGCTGCGCGCGGCGGCGCTGTGGGACGAGGTCAAGGACCGCCTCGAGGACAGCGCGCTCGCCCTCTCCGGCGGCCAGCAGCAGCGGCTGTGCATCGCCCGCGCGATCGCGAACGAGCCCGAGGTGCTGCTGATGGACGAGCCCTGCTCGGCGTTGGACCCGATCGCGACCGCGAAGATCGAGGAGCTGATCGACCGGCTGGCGGGACGCTTCACGATCGTGATCGTCACCCACAACATGCAGCAGGCGGCCCGCGTGTCGCACAACACCGCCTTCATGTACCTCGGACGCCTGATCGAGTACGGCGACACCGAGACGGTGTTCACCGTGCCGCGGGTCGAGCAGACGCAGGAATACATCACCGGCCGCTTCGGCTGAGGAGGCGCGGATGCTCCACGAGCACACGGTCAAGACCTACGAGGAGGACCTCAGGAATCTCAAGGCGAAGGTGCAGCAGCTCGGCCGGCTCGCCTCCGAGCAGCTCGAGCGGGCGATGGGCTGCGTGACCCGGCCGCGGGAGGAGGACTGCGCGCGGGTGGTGCGCGACGACGCCGAGCTCGACCGTCTCGAGCGGGAGATCGACGCCGACGTGCTGCGCATCCTGGCGCTGCGCCAGCCGATGGCGGTGGATCTGCGCGAGATCGTGGCCGCGCTCAGGATCGCGGTCGAGCTGGAGCGGATCGGGGACCTGGCCTCGAACATCGCCAAGCGCTCGGCGGCGCTCGAGGCGCTGCCGCTCGTGCCGCCGGTCGGCGGCCTGCCGGACCTCGGGCGTCAGGTGGGGCGGCGGCTCGAGCGGGTCCTGGTCGCGCTCTCGCGCCGCGACCTCGAGGACGCGGCCGAGGTCTGGCGCAACGACAGCGAGATCGACCAGCGCTACACCGCGATCTTCCGCGAGACCCTGACCTACATGATGGAGGACCCGCGCACCATCAGCGCCGGGATCCATCTGCTGTTCATCGCGAAGAACCTCGAGCGCATCGGCGACCACGCGACCAACATCGCGGAGATGGTGGGCTTCCTCGTCACCGGCCGGGAGGCCACCGGCGACCGGCCGAAGGGCGATGACTCGATCGAGGTCTCGCGCGCGCTTGGGCCGTCCCGTTCCTGAGCGTGCTAGGCTGTCCGGCAAGGGTCCTGCTTCGGTTCGGGAGGTGAACATGGCGCTGTGGAAAGACTCGGGCGGAAAGGCTCCTGCGGGCGAGCGAACGAGGAGCGAGCCGACGGTAGGCACGGGCGGCATCGGCGAGGTGCTGCGGGCGGCGGGTGCCTCGGAGGCGGCGGGCGAGTCGCTGCTCGCCGGGGGGCTCGTCATCGAGGGCCGGATCAGCGGCGACGGCCACGTGCGGCTGGCGGGGCGCTTCAAGGGCGAGATCGAGATCAAGGGCGATCTCGCCGTGGAGGGCGGCGCGACGCTCTCCGGTAACGTGCGCGCCAAGCGGGTGCAGGTGAGCGGAGAGGTGCAGGGCAACGTCCAGGCCTCCAGCGTCGAGCTCAACCGGTCCGCCTGCGTGATCGGGGACATCAAGGCGACCACGCTGGTGGTGGCCGCCGGCTCCCGCCTCCGCGGTCAGGTGGAGTGCGGCTTCGAGGCGGAGGGGGCGAAGGCGCCGGCCCCGCCGCCGACACCGCCGGGAGAGAAGAAGTCGGCACCATGAACGGACGCGGCCTCGGCGCGACGCGCGAGTGCCCGCACTGCCGCGCGGAGATCCTCGCCAGCGCGGTGGTCTGCCCGCAGTGCCGCCATCACCTGCGCTTCGACAGCGAGGCCGCGGCGCGGCAGCAGGCCGGCACGGAGGTGTTCCGGTTCGAGGGGCGCTTCCGCCAGCCCGGCGAGGGGCGGGCGGCCGAGTACCAGCTGGTGATCGCGCTGCGCGACGCCGAGGGGCGTGAAGTCGCGCGCCGCGTGGTCGGCGTGGGAGCGCTCCGGCCCGACGAGGAGTGCGCCTTCGCTCTTTCCCTCGAGACCTTCGCGGCGAGCGGCTGAGGCGCGCTCACCGGCGGTCCGCGCAGCTCGACCCGGGCTCGGGGAAGAGGGCGTCGCGCACGGCGCGGGGATGCGCGAGGCCCGCATCCCGGAGCCGGCGGTAGCGATCGAGGCAAGGGCGCGGGCAGCAGGGGCGGCCGTGTGCCGGGCAGGGCGGAATCGTCGCCACGCAGCGATCCATCGCCGAACGGCCGCCCGAGGCGCAGTCGAGGAAGGCGCGCGAGCAGGCGGCGATGCGGCGATCATCGCCGTCGGCGGCGTCGATGCCGCTCCGGGGATGGCCCGTGGCCGGATCCGCGGCGAGCGCGGCGGCGGCCAGCAGAAGGAGAAGGATCGCCGCGGGGGTTCGGAAGCCGACGGGGCGGAGAGCCATCGCCCCGAGCGTGCCACAGAGCCTCGGGAGCGTCCGTGTCGGTTGTCGCGCTTCGAAGGGGCGCCTATGCTGCGCGCATGCGCTGTCGGCTCGCCGCCCTCGCCCTCCTCGCCCTCCTGCTCGGGTCGTGGTCGCCGACCCTGCCGGGCTTCTCCGCCGGCTCGCCGATCTGCGAGGTGCACAGCCTGCCCCTGGTCGAGATGAGCCCGACCCTCGCCCATCCGCCGCCGGAGGGCTGGTTCCTCGTCGCCGAGGCGGCGGTCTATCACGCCGGCCGCCCGCTCCGCGTGCGGCTGCGGCATCCCGATCCGGGCCGGGCCGTGCGCGGCGTGCTGCTCTGGGCGAAGAGCGCTCCGACCGAGGGCGCGGGCTGGTTCGAGCTTCCTGCCGACGGGCGCTGGCAATACATGCCCGGCTCCTCGAACTGCGGCCAGTGGGCGATCTCGCACCGCGACGGCCTGCCCAAGGGCCAGGCCCTGCTCGAGTGGCGCTGGCATCCCGGGGAGTCCCCGGCGGCGGTGCTCCGCGCCTTCCTGATCGAGGACTGTGGGCTGCCGCCCGGAGGCTGCCGCGATCAGCAGGGCCTCACCGAGCTCCTGGTCCTCGAGCGCGGCATCTTCATCGCCGATTTCGAGAGCTGAATCGCGTTTTTTCCCGCCTTCGGCCGGCCGCGCTGGACAGCCCACGGAGCGGCAAGGCATATTGCAAACGACTGCAAAGCGCGGGGAGGAGCCATGCCCGGTGCACGCGTGCGCAAGCTCCTGGCGGTCTCGGTGCTGCTCTCGTGCACGATGCCCGCGGGCGCCAGTCGCCTGATCTTCGAGAGCGACTTTGACCATGCGCCCGAGGGACCCTACAGCCGCGCCGAGGCGGCGCGCTTCCTCACCCAGGCGACCTTCGGGCCCACGCTTGAAAGCATCGAGGAACTCTGCCGGATCGGCTACGAGGCCTGGTTCGCGCAGCAGTTCTCGGCGCCGGTCTCCCGCCAGCTGCCCTTCCTCGACAGCCTGCTCCTCGCCGGCCAGACCGACGTCTGGCAGGACAAGCGCCAGGAGATCTGGTGGCGGAACGTCCTCACCGGGCCGGATCAGCTCAGGCAGCGGATGGCCTTCGCGCTGAGCCAGATCCTGGTGGTCTCGGACGACAACGGTGCGCTCGAGGGCAACCCGACCACGCTCGCGCATTACTACGACCTGCTCGCCGAGCATGCCTTCGGCAACTACCGCGCGCTGCTCGAGGCGGTGACCCTGCACCCGGCGATGGGTCACTACCTGTCGATGTTCAAGAACCGCAAGCCGGACGAGGCCCAGAACATCCGTCCCGACGAGAACTTCGCGCGCGAGATCATGCAGCTGTTCTCGATCGGGCTGTGGCAGCTCAATCCCGACGGCACGCTGCGCGACGGCGATCCGGCGCGGCCCGGCAGTCCAGCCGATCCCGACCTACGGCCAGCAGACGATCCGCGGCTTCGCCCACGTCTTCACCGGCTGGAACTACTCGACCTGCGAGCCGCCGCGCGCCGCCGAGGGTCAGCCGGGCTTCAACTGGTGGTCGTGGACCTACTGTCCCTCGGGTCCGAACACCCAGGACTGGCGCCTGCACCAGGGCTGGCGCACGCCGATGAGGCCCTGGGGCGAGGGCACGCTCCTACGGCGACATCTACCACGCCAGCGCCGGCAGCAAGCAGCTCCTCGACTACCCCGGCGTGACGCTGCCCGGAGGCGTGCTCGGTCCCGGGGGCAGCGCGCGGGGCAACCTCGGGATCGCGCTCGACAACGTCTTCCGGCACCCCAACGTCGGGCCCTTCATCGCCCGGCGCCTGATCCAGCGCTTCACCACCAGCAATCCCTCGCCGGCCTACGTCGGCCGGGTGGCGGCGGTCTTCGCCAACGACGGCCAGGGGGTGCGCGGGAATCTGCGGGCGGTGGTGCGGGCGATCCTGATGGACCCGGAGGCGCGGCGGCCGGGCCAGGCCCCGGCCCACTTCGGCAAGCTGCGCGAGCCGCTGCTGCGCATGAGCCAGCTGTGGCGGGCGCTGAACGCCCGCTCGCGCGACGGCCGGATCCGCGAGGGCTGGCCGGAGTACTACGGGGCGCAGGCGGTGCTCCGCTCTCCCACGGTGTTCAACTTCTTCCTGCCGGACTACGCGCTGCCGGGCGAGATCGCGCAGGCGGGGCTGGTCTCTCCCGAGTTCCAGATCGCGACCGATCCCTACATCATCCGCATGCACAACTTCACCTGGAGCCGAGTCTCCTGGGCGTGGTGGGGCAATCCCGGGCTCGGCAACTGGGATCCGCTCCAGGTGGATCTCAGCCGCGACATGGCGATCGCCCACGATCCGGAGCGGCTGATCGAACGCTACAGCCTCCTGTTCATGGCGCGGCAGATGCCCCCCGCCATGTTCGACCTGCTGCTTCAGCACCTGCGCGACATGACCCCCCAGAACCAGGGAGGAGAGGAGAACTGGCGGCGGCGCCGGGTGCAGGACGCGCTGTGGCTGATCCTCAGTTCGCCGCAGTACCTGGTGGAGAAGTGACATGCGCCGCAGCGACCGTCGCGAGTTCCTCCGCCTGAGCCTCCACGCCCTGGTCGGCAGCGCCGCCTTCGGCAGCGCCTTCGGCAAGCTGTTCCTGGCCCAGAACGCGGTCGCCTCCCAGCGCAGCCTGCTCGGCAGCGACTACCGGGCGCTGGTCTGCATCTATCTCGCAGGAGGCAACGACGCCTTCAACACCGTGATCCCGCGCGATCCCGCGGGTCATGCCCAGTACGCCCAGACCCGCAGCTTCCTCGCCGTCGCGCAGTCGGCGCTGATCCCGATCCACCCGCTCTCGGGGCCGCAGAACGGGGGCGAGTGGGGGCTCCACCCGGAGCTCTCCGGGATCGCCGAGCTCTTCCAGCAGGGGCGGGCGGCGATCATCGCCAACGTCGGCCCCCTGGTGCGCCCCACCAACAGGCAGCTCTACCAGCAGCCTGGCTTTCCGCTGCCGCCGCAGCTCTTCTCGCATTCCGACCAGACCGTGGTCTGGCAGACGCCGCGCGCCGACACCAGCGCGCGCATCGGCTGGGGCGGCAAGCTCGCCGACATCTTCCACGCCACCAACCCCAACCAGGTCCTGTCGATGAACGTCTCGCTCGCGGGCGAGAACGTCTTCCAGGCCGGGGAGCTGGTGCTGCCCTACTTCGTCTCCCCGCGCGGGGTGGAGGAGATCTCGGCGATCGCGACCGGCCAGCCCAACTGCCAGCCCAGCAACCACTGGCAGCGTCGGCGCTGCCTGACCTTCCGCGCCATCCTCGACCTCCCGCATGCCCACGTCTTCGAGCGCGCCTACGCCGCGCGCACCCGCCAGGCGATGGCCACCACCGAGCAGGTGCTCGCGGCGCTCGCGCAGTATCCGAACAACGATCCGCTCTACCGCCCGTTCTGGGAACGCGCCGGGCTGCCCTGGAACCCGGACAACCTCGCCGAGCTGCCGCCGCTCTCGGCGCAGCTCCTGATGATCCTGCGCCTGATCCGTGCCCGCGGCACGCTCGGGATGCTGAGGCAGCTGTTCTACGCCGAGCTCGGCGGCTTCGACACCCACGGCGAGCAGGCGAGCCAGCACCCGCCGCTGCTCCGCCAGTTCTCGCAGGCGGTGCGCGCCTTCCAGGAGGTGCTCGATACGCTTGGCCTCGCCGAGCGGGTGACGACCTTCACCGCCTCCGAGTTCGGCCGCACGCTCACCGTGAACTCGAGCGGCACCGACCACGGCTGGGGCGGCCATCACTTCGTGTTCGGCGGCTCGGTGCGTGGCCGCCGCATCTACGGCCGGATGCCGAGCCTCGCCGCGCAGAACAATCCCGACGACGCCGGCTGGGGCCAGATCATTCCCACCCTCTCGGTGGACCAGTACGCGGCCACCCTGGCCAAGTGGTTCGGCCTTGCCGATGCCGACCGCGACCTGATCTTCCCCAACCTGGTCCACATGACCGGGCCGATCCTCGCCATTCCGGGCCCGGATCTCGGCTTCCTGCAGCCGCTCTGACCCATCCTCTCCGCGGCAGGTCGCGGGCTCAGTTCCGGTCCGCCGCCTGGCGCGGGGCGGTCGGCCGCAGCCGGTCGCCGAGGAGCACGTAGGCGAGGGCGTTGGCGATTCCCGCGAGCGCGAGGGGAAGCCAGGCGTTGGCCAGACCGACGAGCACTCCGAAGCCGGCGGCGCCGGCACCGGACGCGGCGACGAAGAGCGCCCGTGGCCCGCGGAGCAGCCGATCCCACAGCAGCGCCAGGGGCACGCCGATCAGCAGGGTGAACTGGAGATTGAAGGGGAAGAGGTAGAGCAGGTAGGCGCGGAGGATCCGCGGCAGCGGCTCCCCGGTGGCGCCGGTCGCGAGCTCGTGGAGGATGGCGACCGCTGCCGCGAGCAGCGGGGCAGCGAGGAAGGCGAGGAGCAGCGGGGCGAGAATCGGGCCCTCGAGGGGAGAATAGGCCTCGCGGAACCAGCGCACGGGGAAACGGGCGGCAGCCTGAGTCCTCAGGGTGCCGCCCTTCCCGTGAGCGGGCGATCAAGGCTCAGGGGCTCTCGAAGCCATCGGCGAAGATCGCGGGCGGCAGGGTGGTGGCCGGGATCAGGCACCATTCGTCCACCGTGCCGACGTCGATGCTCGCGAGATCGAAGGCCCGAAGCGTCCAGTTCCCGGCGAGGCTCTGCCCGTTGAAGGGAGCAAGCGCCTGCGCCGGAATCAGCAGCGCCCCGTCGGGGTAGGCGGGGTTGCCGCCGGTGCAGGTGCTCTGGGCGGCGGTGCTTGCCTGGTCGTCGAAGATCACCCGGAAGTTGTCGCCGCTGCAGTTGCCGGCGCCGTTGTTCGGCCGGTTGAGGAGCTGCACCGAGCTGCTGCCCTTCTCGAGCGACGAAGCGAAGATCGCCGATGTAGGTGTGGGTGACCCTGAGCAGCACGTTGAGATCGCTCAGCAGCCCTCCGGACGGCACGTTCAGGGTGTCGCTGACGCCGGTCGCGTTGTTGTCCGGGATGGCGAGGTTGGGGCTGCGGCAGATCATGTTCGGGGTGGTGAAGCTCCGCGACGGGGTGAAGGCGCCCTCGCCGCAGGCGTTGATCCCGGCCACCCGCCAGAAGTGCTGGGTGTTCGCGGCGAGGTTGCTCGCGGGCTGGAAGCTGGTCGCGCTCACCACCTGGTTCGACGACCAGGTTGCTGAAGCCGGAATCGGTCGCGATCTGCACCCGATAGCCGGTCGCCGTGGGGAAGGCGTTCCAGCTCAGCACTGGCCGGAGCGTGCCGACCGTGCTCGCATCGGGCGGGCTGACCAGGCCTCCGGGGGCTGCGGTGCCGGCGACCACGCCGAGCTGGATGGTTGTCGTCTTGGTGGTCGCCGGATGGCTGGGACCGTTGCTCGTGCCCGTGACGGTGACCGTGTGGCTCCCCGTGGCGAGGCTCCCCGTGTTGGCGATGGTGAGCTGGCTGGTGGCGGCCGGGTTGTTCGGGGTCACCGGATTCGCCGAGAAGCTCGCGGTCGCCGGGGCCGGCACGCCGCTCGCGGAGAGGGTCACCGGCGTCGGACCAGCCAAGGATGCCGAGGGCGTTGATCGTGAACTGGGGCGAGTCGCCGGCGCAGATCGTCGCCTGGTTGGGAACCGCGGAGAGGAAGAAGTCCGGGGTCGTGCCCTGGGCGATGTCGCCGGTCGCGACCAGGGCGTAGGGCTGGCGCGGGGGACTGCCGCCCATGGCGACGTTGATGCCGCGGACCTTGATGGTGTAGGTGCCGAGCTGCGGGCTGGCGAAGCGGATGCGGTGGACGTTGTTGCGGTCGTCGTAGTTGACGGTCGCGCGTGTCCTGGAAGGGATTCGGGATTGTTGAGACCGCCGGTGGCGGGAAGCTTCTGGGTCCAGGTCTGGTTGCTGGGATCGATGACCTCGAGCCGGAGCTGGTTGATCAGGGTCGGATTGGCGTTCACCGCCGCCGGGTAGTCGTGCCAGACGAGGACCACGGTGAAGCGGCTCGCCGTTGCCGACCACGTTCACCTGATGGAGGTGCTCCTCCCCGGTCTGAAGCCCGGTGGTCTCGTCGACCAGCCACAGCTTGCGCGTATCGCCCTGGAAGTAGAGGGCGTTCTCGAGGTGGATCCGCCCCCAGCCCTGGCTCGTGTTCGGCGGGGGATCTCCCGCGCCGGGTCCGCCCGTGCCGGTCCCGGTCATGGGGTGCGCGCCGCTGATCAGGATCGCCTTGAGCAGGGCCGCGGAGGGGTTCGTGATCGGGATGCCTCCGCCGCATCGATCCCCGTCGGGTAGAAGCCGCGGCGCAGGTACTCGCGCACCAGCGCGGCGAGGCCGGCGGCGGTGGGCGTGGCCATCGAGGTGCCGCTGGTCGTGCGCGTGTCGCAGGCGGTGTTGTTCCGCGCCGAGACGATGCCTTCGCCCTGGGCCGTCAGGTCCGGCTTGGTGCGCCGGTCCTGGGTCGGACCGCGCGAGGAGAAGCCGGACATGTTGTTGCCGGCGGTGCCGCGCTGGTTGCTGCCGATCGAGAAGATGTTCTTGGCGTTGCCGGGCGCGCCGACGTCGGCACCCGGGCCCGCAGCCGGGATCTCCGGGCGCGCCGCCGCTGTTGCCGGCGGCGACGAAGACGGCGAGATCGGGTCGGTCCCAGACCACCCGGTCCCCATCCCGGCTGGTCGCCCGGTAATCCACCGTGCAGCCCGAGATGCAGCCGAAGAGGTTGCGGCAGCTCGAGCCCCAGGAGTTGCTGTGGATCCGCGCGCCGTTCTGCCAGGCGGTGTCGGCGGCGTGATAGAGGGTGCCGCCGAGGTTGTTGAGGTACTCGAGGGAAGTGCCCGCCTCCTGCGCGATCAGCTTCGCGCCCGGGGCGGTGCCATCGAGATCCGTGTTGCCGCCCGGCGTGGTGAAGCCCGTGCAGTCCACGGCCCCCGGTGCCGGCATTGTTGCCGGCGAGGGAGCCCATCACGTGGGTGCCGTGGCCGTGGCCGTCATCGGGGCCCGCGCCCCCCGACCACTCGTAGTACATCACCACCTTGCGCAGCGCCGGATTCGGCGTGCCCGCCGGGCAGCTCGCCCCGGTGTTGCACACCGAGACCGGCGGTGGCGGCGCTGTCGCTGAAGCTGCAGTGGGTGACGGTGAGGCCGGTGTCGAGGGCGGCCACGGTCTCCCCGCAGCCGAAGAGGCCGCGCGCGAAGATCGGCCGGGTGGGGCTCGGCGGGGGCGAGCCCCCCTGGTGGAGCCATCCGGCCTGGGAGTTGAAGAGTTCCGTGGGGCCAGCGATAGCCGACGTAGGCCACCTCGTCGTTCGCGGCGAGCTGCGGCAGGCTCACCGGCGAGCAGCGCCCGGTCGAAGCGCACCACGAGGCGCCGGTGGTCGCCGCCATCCTCGCTGAACTGCTGGACGATCCCCGGCAGCGAGAAGATCGCGCTTCGCACCGCAGCCTCGCTGCTCCCCGGCTGGAGGCCGATCTCGAGGCGGTCGACGTTGCCCCGCTCGGCGATCCTCGCCCCCGCGAGATCGCGCGCGAGGTTCGGGTCGAGCTTGAAGGCGGGGAGGAAGGGGCCCACCCAGACCACCCCGGGGATCGCGCGCGCCTGGGCGTCGCGGCTGCGGTCCATCCGCACCACGTAGGCGTAGTAGGGGGCGTAGGCGAGGATCTCGGCGCCGAGGTTCTCCACCGCGCGCCGCTGCGCGGGCGCGATCGGCCCGCCGAACTTGACCAGGCGCAGCCGGCTCTCGGCGAAGGCGGCGGGATTGGCCAGCCCCGCGATCGCGGGCGAGACCGGATCGGCCTTGCCAGAGCAGACGTCGTAGCGCAACGCGGCGAAGGAAACGACACAGCGCCCTTCGTCCGCCTGCGCCGGACAGCAGCATGCCGAGCCCGAGCAGGAGCAGGAAGAGACGGTGACTGAACGGATTCATCGCATACCCCGGATGTGGCCCCTTTCCCCATCGGGCCGAGGTCGCCGCGCCTCGGCGCCATGCATCTCCGCCGCGCCGCGGCTTCCGAAGCCCGCTGGCGAGCCGGGAGGAGCGGTCGATCTTCCCTCCCGTCACGCCCGCGAGGAAATACGCAAAAACTAAGCCAGACGCGACAGGTCGCGGCGGTGGCGACGTGAAAAAATAGCATTTGATCACAGTTTTCCCGGCGTCCCCGACGCGGTCGCGGGACGCTCCTCGGCTCGCCGCGTCGATGCCGATCGCTTCCACGACGGTCCGATTGCGAAGGCGCGCGCTCCGACGACGCGGAGGGGCGAGCCGGGGGGATCGCCGATTTCTTGGTGTTGGGGGCGCGACCTTGGGCCGGACGGAACCCCGCTGCAGCGCCCGAGTGGACCGCGCGCCCCGGCATGGCGGAGCCGACGCCGCGCACTGAACCGTCGCGATGCGGGCCTCCCCCTGGGGAGGGCGAGGCCGCGAGGACGGCCCTTCGCACCCGGGCACGCAGGCTCGGGACAGGAGCGGCGAAGCGGACTCGCGACGCGCGGCGCCCCGCTGAAGCCGCCGGAGGGCGGCGCTTGCCGCGAGCCGTCGCAGGCGCTGAGACGCGCGAGCGCTAGTCTTCCCTTTCGGCCGAGGCGATCGAGAGGGCGAGGCGATGGGCGAGGCGGTGCGGGTGGTCGGGGCGCTCAGGCGGATACTGAACGTCGAGGCGGAGCGCGAGGAGCCGCTTCGCGACGGCTTCCGCTGGTGGGCGGATCGGCAGGCCCAGGAGATCCGGGTGCTTCCGGGGAGCGAAGCCTGGGAGGATCTTCAGGTCGAGTTCGTGAGCGTGGCCACCGACGTCTGCCTCGTCGAGGACGGGGCCGCGTTGCGCGAGGCCCTCGGGCAGCTGCCGATGAGGCAGCCCACACTGTACGGGCCGGTCCTTGATGGCCGTACCCGTCGCCTGCGTCTCGCCTGCGCGATGCCGGTGCATGGCGGGAACCGCCTGCTCGTCGAGCGCCTGCTCTTGATCGCCGCGGTGATGCAGATCTGGGACGCGCGATTCGCGGTGGATGCCGAGCGGGGGTTCCTGCCCCCTTCGCTTCGCTCCCGTCCCTCCTTCACGCGGGCTGCGGGTCCCGCCGACGTGTTGGCCGATGCCGCGCTGTTCGTGATCTACCATGGGGCGTGGGGGAGTTCCTGGGACGAGGAGGAGTTCGGCTCGCTTCCGGCCCGTGTCGAGGGCGACCCGCGCTTCCTGCTCGTCCACGGCGACCGCGAGTTTTTCTCCGCCTGGCTCGCCTTCGGCAGCTACTTCCCCTCGCAGTGCCTGATGTGGCGCGCCGCCCGCCACCCCTGGTTCGGCTTCGGCCTCGCCCTCGACCATGCCCTGCCCGTCCCGGACGTTCCTCCCGAACTCGGGATGCAGGTGGCGCTCGAGCTCAACGCCGAGGAGTTTCTGGTGCGGCCGATGGGCTACGGGCTCGGGAGCTGGCTCTGGGAGGACAGTCTGATCCGCTTCCGTGCGTTCTACCCCCGCGTCAGCTACTGGCCGGGCCTGCTCGAGAACATCGCCTACGCCGAGGCCCAGCGGGCGCTCGCCGCCGAGCGCTGGCTCCGGGAGCGCCACCCGGAACTTGAGCCCGCTTCCTGGGCGGCCGCGAGGGTGCCGGGGCCGTGCTGAAGGCGAAGGCGGGGACGAAGCGTTCCCTCAGCGGCTACCCCGCGCGGCACCTTCCCGTGCCTCGGGTGCCCAGCCGAAGGGCCGCGGGAGAAGGGGAGCGTCAGGCTGTAGCTCCAGGATGCGGTTCGGCCGGTACGGCAGGGGCGGCGTGGCGATGCCGCGCGGCCCCTCGACCTCGTCCTCGACGAACCACGGCCTGCCTTCGTCGTCGAGGTAGAGTCGCCGCATCTCCTCGCGGTTAAAGGGACGCGAGCCGATGCGGCCGAGCACCGCGATCTGGTTTCCGGTCTCGTCCACCGCGCGGTCGCGCTCGAGAGGCCGGGTGAGGGCACGCAGCGGGCTTGGGGTCGGATAGTGCGCGATCAGCTCGGGCCGGGGCTCCGGGCTGAAGCCGTAGAAGCGCGGCTGCGAGTCCGGGGAGAAGAGCTGGATCACCTTGAGGCCGCCCGCGCCGTCGGCGACGTAGGCGAAGAGGCTGGCGTTGGTCGCGGCGACGATCACGTCGCTCGCGTCGGCGATCGCGCCGTCCGCGTCGAAGCGGAGGAACAGCCGCGGATGCTCGGGCCGCTCCACGTCCACGATCACCAGGCCCTCGCGGCCGGCGGCTACGTAGGCGTAGGTGCGGGCGACGTGGAGCTTCCGGGCATCCGCGATCGGCACCACGGCGCCGGGGACCAGGCGCGGGCGCTCGGGGTCGGTGACGTCGACCACCTCGAGGCCGCGCGCGGTGGTGACGAAGAGGTAGCGGAACTGGAGGACGCTCGCGCGGGGGTCGGGAAGCTCGATGGTGGCGGCGTGTCGCGGCTTAAGCGGCCGGTCCATGTCGAGGACCACGATCCCGCGCGGGGTCGCGGCGTAGAACCAGGAGCCGGCGATCGCGAGATGGCGCACGCCGTCGAGCAGTCCGTCCGGGTTCCAGGTGAGCGCGCGCTCGAGGAAGTTGTTGCGCGGCTCGCCGTCGGCCAGGGTATTGACGTCGACCAGGATCAGCCCCTCCTCGGCGTCGGTCACGTAAGCGTAGTGGTAGAGGGGGTGGAAAGGCTGCTCGAGATTAATCTCGCGCATGAGCTCCCCCTGGTTCCGCGCCGGGTGGATGGGCTGGGTGGTGGGCAGCGCCACGCAAGTGGCGTTGCGGCTCGGGATGTGGGTGTCGTGGCCGAGCGGCGAGAAGGGCGCGGTGATGATGCGCTGGCTGAAGCCCTTGTTCGCGACCTGGGCGATGTCGTAGACCCGCATCCCGCGCGGCCCCTCGGCGACGTAGAGGTACTCGCCGCGGTGCTGCAGGCAGCCCACCGGGCCGCTGCGGTGCTCGTAGCCCTCGGCGAGGCGCCGGCTGCGCCGCTCGTGCTCGCGGTGCCAGTCGGGATAGGCGTAGCGGTGCAGCCACGAGCC
Source organism: Lysobacterales bacterium (assembly GCA_033582715.1). Taxonomy (GTDB): domain Bacteria; phylum Pseudomonadota; class Gammaproteobacteria; order Xanthomonadales; family BPKI01; genus BPKI01. Next base: position 1,250,116 of record JAVQZZ010000001.1, read on the forward strand.
GATCACCGCCTGCGGCTCCTCCCACTCGGTCACCCGGATGGCGTGGATGCGGTCCTCGCCCCCGGCATAGGCCATGTAGCCGAGGAAGTCCGCGAAGCGGGTGCCGAGCAGCAGCAGCTGGGCCATGATCGCATTGTTGTCGTTGGCCCGCGCGAGATGGCAGTCGGTGCAGGTCCTGGTCTCGGTCTTGCGCTCGGTGTGCGGGTAGTGCGGGGCGAAGGCCTGCGAGCTGAAGCCGGCCGCCGAGATCGGCGGCTGCTGGATGTAGATCTTCTCGCGGTTGGCGTTGGTCGAGGAGAGCACGAGCGCGGAGGAGGAGCGCACCGGGGCGATCGCGCCGTTCTTGATCTCGCCGTGGCGCCCGAGCTGGAACATGTCGTCGCGCGCCACCTGCGGGTTGTAGCTCGCCCAGTTGCGGGTGGCGCCGCCCTCGAAGTGGTGGCGCTCGGTCTTCCAGTTGGCCTCGATCGGGAGGTGGCAGCCCGCGCAGGCCGTGGTCCAGGAGGTGTGGCAGGTGTAGCAGAGCATCTCGTCGTCGCGGTGGGCGCGCTCCTGCGGCGGCACATCGCCTCCCCAGCGCAGGCTCGCCGTGTCGCGCGACATGAGCTTGGCGCGGGCTGCCTTGGCGTTGTACGCAGGATGCCCGGGGGTGACCGTGTCCTTGACCAGGCTGATCTGCCACTCGAGGCCCGGCATCACCGCCGAGCGCTGGATCAGGCGGCCATCCACCCACTCGAACCGCCGCCTGCCGTCGGGATTGCGCAGCAGCGCGAGATTGCGGCCCTGGGGGGGAGCCATCGGGCCGGAGGTGCGGAGGTTGGGGTAGGCGTCCGCCGTTCCATGGCAGTCCTTGCAGGTGATCTCGACTCCGGCCATGACCTCCCCGACCAGGTGCCCGTTGGAGTGGGCGTCCTGGGCGAAGTGGCAGTCCACGCAGTGCATCCCCACATCGGCGTGGACGCTCGACAGGTGCACCGCCTTGGCGAAGCGGTCGGGATCCTCTTCCGGCACGATGCGGCCTTCGGCATCGAGCAGGTTGCCCTTGCGGTCGCGCTTGAAGACCGCGCGGAAGTTCCAGCCGTGGCCGTGGTAGTCGGCGAACTGGGTGTGGCGCATCTTGGGATTCCGCTCGGCCACCGAGCGCAGGAAGCCGACGTCGGCCCACAGCCCGCGCGGGCTCGCCCCCTCGGGGTTGCGGTCGAGCACCCTGCGCGCGGTCTCGTGGTCCGGGTCACGCTGCTTCTCCGGCCACATCCGCGGGGCGTCCGGCTCGTAGTCCCACATCGTGTAGCCGAGGTAGGTGTTCATGAACATGTTCGGCTGGTGCATGTGGCAGACCATGCACTGGCTGGTCGGGATCGCCCGCGTGAACTGGTGCTTGAGCGGATGGCCGGGGCGGTCGCGCGGGATGGTGGGATCGGCCTGCGCCGAGGTGCCGGAATGTCCGAAGGGCGCGTAGGGCCCGGCGTGACGCGGGTCGCGGTCGTTGGCATAGACCACGTGGCAGGCGGTGCAGCCCGAGTGGCGGTAGTCGCCGGGCTGGTCGCTGGTGCCCGGGAACCACAGATGCGGGTCGTTGAGGCGGGTCTTGTGGATGTTGAGCACCGGGACCGCGATCCGGTTGCCGGTGCCGGGGCCGCGGTTCGACTGCCGCACGTCCGGCCGGCCCGGCTCCTCGAGGCGCTGGAGCTGGCCGAGGGCATTGGGCAGGCCGGTCTCGGGGAACAGGGTCACGATGTTGCGCCCGCCGCGCTCGAAGACGCGGAAGACGTCGGCGGGCGGGATCACCTCCCAGGCGGGGAGCGGATGGAGCTTCGGCAGCACGCCGCGGCGCTGCATCTCCGGGGTCACGGGCACCGGATTGGCGAGGATCGCCGGCCGGCCCTCGCGGTCGTAGACCTCGCCGAGCAGGTAGCGCTTGTAGGGCAGGATGCCGTTGTTGTAGGCGGCGCCTCCCCAGAGCATCGCCGAGGTGCTCATGAGGGAGCCCTTCTGCGCCTTGACGATCGCCCCGTGGCAGGCGCCGCAGGCCTCCTCGGCGATGCGCAGGTCGCCGGGATTGACGAAGCGCACGTATTCGGGGCTCTCCTTCATCCACCAGGCGTAGACCCGCTCGGGGGTGGCGCTCGTCGCGAAGAGTTCGGGATGGCGGGGGAGCACGTGGGCGCGCTCCATCGCCGACCGGTAGGCGACATCGCCCGGGGCGCTCCCCGCGGGCCGCCGGACCGCGGCATCCCCGCCGTGACAGTCGGTGCAGCCGAGCACCACGGCGGCGCTCGCGTGCATGGTCTTGCGGTCCACCGCCTCGTGGCAGCTCACGCAGCCAGCACTCTTGGCCTCGGCCTCGGCGGGCGACTGGGCGGCCGGGGCGGGCGGGGCGGTGCGGTACTCGCGGTCGACCGCCCGGTAGGCCTCCGCCGCACCCGAGGCCCGCGCCACGATGCCGAGCGCGGCGAGCGCGAGCAGTGCCGCCACTCCCGGCATCGTTGCGTGAATGGCTCGGCGGCTGCCCATCGCGAAACCCTCAGTACGTGAGCACGAGATTGGCGAGCACCGAATAGTGGCGCTCGTCGGGGAACAGGGCGCGGAACCCGCGCCCGGGGAGCAGACCGGCCGCGGAGAGCCGGAACACCACGTTCTGGGTCATGAACGGCCGCCAGATCCAGGCCAGCGAGGCATCGAGCCCGATGCTGCGGGCGATCGGCGCCTGCTGGCGGGCCGCCTCGATCGTGGCGCTGTGGTCGAACCAGAGCTGGTTGAGATTGACCGAGATCCGGTGCTCCGGGCGCGAGGTCGAAGTCGCCGCCGATACCGAGCAGGCGAAGGCCCGGATTGTCGAAGTTGCTCTGGCCGAGCTCCTTGGAGCTGCGCAGCGAGTTCAGCATCCCGTTGCGGCCCGAGAGGGTCACGCCGCCGCCCGCGACCAGCGGCACGTTCTGGCGGATCCAGTAGCTGGTGTCGGCGCCGGCGAAGATCGGGTTCTCGAAGATCGCGTCGAAGCCGGTGCTCCGGTCGTCGTAGGCATCGCGGTCGCCGCTCGCCCAGGCCAGCGAGCCGCGCAGCCGGATCCAGGAGAAGTCCACCGAGCCCTCGGCGGCGAGGAAGCCGGCGCGGATCCGGGTGGGGAAGGGGACGAAGGTTCCGGGCCGCGAGCGGCCGTGGGCGTAGTAGGCGCTGGCGGTGAGATTCAGCCGGCCGATGTGGCCGTCGCCGTTCAGGCCGAGGTAGGTGACGCGGTAGCGGCGGGGGCGCTCCCCGCCCAGGCTCGCCGGCCGGGCGAGGAAGCCGTTGTCGTCGAACAGGAACTCGTCCTCGCGGTTGCGGTTGTGCACCACCGTGGCCTGGCTGAAGAAGCCGAGTACCGGCCAGTCCTGGAGGTAGAGGTTGGCGAGGACGACGTCGTCCTCGCGCAGCCCCGCGCCGACGTCGTTGAGTCCGGAGTTGATCTCCTTCTCGAGGCGGCGGAACCAGGCGAGGTTGTACTGCCAGCGGTTGTTGTCGCGGTTGCCGAAGAGCCGGATCCCGAGCTGGTTGTCCTGGAACAGGAAGCCGCGGAAGTCGCTCGAGAACGGCTGGATGCCGATCCGGATCGAGTCGAAGTCGTAGCGCGCGGAGACGTCGCGGAGATGCCGGTCGACGAACAGCTCCTGGACGCCGAGGTGGGCATCGTCGCGGTTCCGGCCGCGGCGCGGGTCGATGCGGGTGGTGCGCAGCTCCCGGGTCTCGACGCGGTTGAACTGGCCGGCGAGGGTGAGGCGGTACTCCCACTCCGGCGGCTTGAAGGTGGTGTTGCCCTTGTAGTAGACGAGCCCGGCGATCAGCGTCTGGGCGAGGATGAGCTGCCTCGGCCGCGAGAAGGGATCGTTCGCGCCGGGGCGCGCCGAGCCCTGGGGTCCGACGGGAGTGGGAAGGCTCCTCGGCTCGATCACCGTGTCGCTGATCCCGAGCAGGCTCAGGAACCAGTCGTCGCGGATCGGCTTGTCGCCCTTGAGCAGGTTCTGGTTGTAGGGGTCGTACCAGGGGAAGCGGAAGCCGAGCGCCTCCATCAGCCGCCAGCGGTCCGGCACCGGCACGAACTCGCCCACCGCGTCGACGGGAGCCGGCATCACCGCCCCGGGATTGATCACCGCCGGGGGCTCCGGCGGCGGAGGCGGAGGACGCCCGGGGCGTCGGCGCGGCACCTGCGCGGGCGGGATGTCGGCGGCCCAGAGCAGCGGCTCGACCGCGAGCCAGGGCGGAGGCTCGGCCCGGGCGGGGGCCAGGGCGGCGAGGAGGGCGAGGAGCAGGGGCCTGGACGGAAGGCGGGGACGGATCATCACAGCCCCTCGCAGACGTTCTGGGCAGTCGAGTCAAGGAAGGGCGCGGTCGGGCACTGCACGTAGCGCAGCCGCACGCCCTGCGGCGCGAGCTGGTCGGCGCGGAGCTCCCGCGGCGCGTTGCCCAGCCCGCCGCCCAGCGCCTCTCCGGTCTCGTGGACGGCGAGGAAGGCCACGAGATCGTCCTGGTCGATGCCGTCCCCGGAGACGCCGATCGCGCCGACGAGCGTCGTCCCGCGGTAGATCGGCACCGCTCCCGGGAAGATCTGGTGGCCGTTGGCGAGACGCGGCGTGGCGACGCAGCTTCCGGGCGGGGGATCGGGCAGTGGCACCGGGTTCCCGGGGCTCGGTGCCGGGGCGATCACGCTCCCGCCGAGCTCGATGGCGAGGCCCGACTGGTTGAGCAGGTGGGCGAGATGCAGGGCGACCGCCGGGTAGACCAAGTCGAGCTGGGTGCCGACGTGGAAGGGGCTCCAGGCCTCGAAGGGTCGGCTGAAGGGACCGGGCGCGGTGCCGCGGATGCCGTCGGGGTAGAAGGGCCGGGCGAGGTTGCCGATCGCCCGCGCCGAAAAGGCGATCGCGCCGTCGGCGAGGGCGGTCGGCCGTCCGAGGAAGCCGCGCAGCGCCCCCACCACTGCCTGCGGCTCGCGCTCCTCGACCACCGAAAGCACCGCGCGGCCCGGCTCGAGGCGGAGCGACAGGTAGCTCGTGCGGGCGAGGGCGGCGAGCGTCGCGGCCGCCCCGGGGCTCGAGTAGAAGGCCGCGGCGCGGGCCTTCTGCACCGCCACGTCGAGGCCGAAGACCGGGGCGTCGCGGGTGCGGGCGAGGGCAAGGATCCGGCCCTCGCGGTCGGTGATCGCGATCGAGACCCGCGCCTGGCTGCCGAGCGGCTGGCGGATCTGGGCGCGCATCCGGTTGGCGAGGCCGAGCGCCCGCTGCATCAGGGTGCGCACCTCGGCCTGGCTCAGCGCGCCGGGACCGTCCGCGGCCGCCTGCGGCCGGAAACGCTCCCGGTCGCCGCCATCCACCAGCACGAAGGCATCGAGGCCCGGGTAGTCGAGGCGGTCGGGGCGGATCCCGGAGGCGGCGGTGCCGAAGGCGGTGCCGGCGCGGATCGCGGCGGGGGCGTAGCCGGGCACGGCGACGAGACTCCCGGCGACGGTGGCGAGCGCCGCGGCCTGGGCCGGGTCGCTTCCGAGATCGGCGAACTCCGCGTCGCTGAACCGCAGCGTCTTGCCCTCGACCGTGATCCGATCCGCGCGCCGTTCGGGAGGCGCGGCGAATCCGAAGCTGCCGGCGAGCGCGATCAGCTCGTCGAGGTCGCGGTCGCGGTCGCCGAGATCGGGATCGAGGCCGTAGCGGCCGTCCGCCGCCACTCCGATCCCGCCCACCGGCGTGCCGCCCTTGTAGAGCGGGAAGCCGCCGGGATCGGCGCTGAGGCCGAGCGGCGAGCGGTGCGGGCCGGGGCCGAGCGCCGGGAGCGGCGCGCGGGTGTTCACGTCGGAGCAGGGCAGCTGGCTGAACTGCACCCCGAACAAGGGCCCGCCGGGCTGGCCGCTCTCGCCCGGGTTGAAGTGCTCCTGGACGATCTGGCTCGCGGTGCGGGTCGAGAAGGCGTTGCCTTCCGAGGACAGGAAGGCGCCGGTGATCGCCTTGGCGATCGCCGCGAGCTCGGCGGGCACGATGAGGTCCTCGAGCCCCCCGCGCAGGCCGCGGCCCGAGCCGACGCGCACCGTGGCCGGCGCACCGCTCATGCGGTAGACGGCGAGCACGTTCCCGACCCGGTCCACCACCGCGATCACCGCGGGCGCGCTGCGGGCGCGGGCCTCGGCGGCGGCCTGGGCCAGGACGCGCTCCACCTCCCCGGTGGTGAGCCGGCTCTCCGGCCCGGCGCAGCCTCCCGTGCAGCCCTGGCTCCCGGCACCGGCGGGCGGGGGCGCGCTGCCCGTGGCGGGGGGGGCATTGCCGCGGCCCGTGCAGCCGACCGCCGCGAGCAGGTTCGCGAGCACGAGGACCGCCCCCCAGCTTCCCCTGACGCGCATCGACCTCATCTCCCCATGCGGTCCGCCGCCGGTCGGGAAGGGATCATACCAACGCCCATGGGGCGGGCAGCTCACAGCCTGAGCGGCGGGCGCCCGCTCAGGTGGTAGTCGTGGCAGGCGATGCAGGCGCTCGCCACCCGGTTCGGCGCCGGCCGCTCGCCGGCATGGCAGCCGCGGCAGTTCTCGCTTCCCGGGATCAGCAGGTCCGCGCTCTCGCGCGACTCGGCGGCGGCGTGGCAGTCGCCGCAGGCGAAGCTGGTGTGGCTGCCGTGATCGAAGCGCGCCCGCGGATACCACACGCCGGCCAGCCGGACCGGAGCGACCTGCCACGGTTCCTCGGGCGCGCGCGGCGGGGCCACGCGATGGCAGACCGCGCAGGCGCGGCCGGTGAACAGGCTCTCGCCCACCCGCCGCGCACGCTCCCGCGCCCAGGCGAGCGCCTCCTCGCGCTCCTCGCGGCTGACCGGCTGGCCGGGTCGGCGCCGGAGGCGGAGCGATGCCGGCGCGTCGGCCTCGCCGACGCCGCCCTCGAGCGCGCGCCGGGCATAGAAAGCCTCGAGGGTGAAGAGAATCTCGGGCACCCGGGCGTGGGGCACCTCGAGTTCCGGAGCCGTGGGGTCGAAGGCCAGCCGGTGGCAGCCCTGACAGTGGCGCTCGAAATCGATCGGCTGCATCCGCGCTCCCCCGGGCTCGGCCTGATGGCAGTCGCCGCAGCCGAGCCGCCGCGTCCCCTCGGGCCCCCGGATCCCGCGGGGATCGAGATGGCGATCGTGCGGGAAGCGCAGCCCCGAGCCCTCGCGCAGGCCCGGGCTCCAGGTCACGCGCTCGCTGGCCAGCGTCCAGCCGTCCTCCGCCGTGCGCGGCAGATCGATGCGGAACTCCGGGTGGAGGGTGTCGAAGTCGCCGTAGTCGGGCAGCGCGCTGACGCCGCCGGTGCGGGCGGCGAGCCCTAGGTGGCAGTCCGCGCACAGCGACTGGCGCGCGAGCACCAGCCCCTGCGGCCCGTTGTGCTCGCGGTGGCAGTGCGCGCAGCGCGTGTCGCCGAGCGCGGGCAGGGCGAACAGTCCGGGATCGGCGTGCGCCGGCGTCGCGGCGTGGCAGCGGAGGCAGGCCGCGTCCCGGACCATGCGGAAGGGACGCTCGTGGCACACCTCGCAGGCCTGGCCGAAGAAGCGGTGGGCCGAGGCGATCTCGCCGCTGTCCCAGAGCCCCCGGTCCGGCAGCCAGGGCCGGTCGCGGAGGAAGCGGTCCAGCGCCGGCAGGAAATGGGCCGCGGCGGGGCAGGCCGCCGAGAATGCCCACGGCCAGGAAGAGGATCCAGGAGGCGCGGCGCTTCGACAGCCCGGTCTCGGACAGGCGGGTCGGCAGCGCGCGCGGGCGCTCGGCACTCGGCACCTCCTCGAGGGCGCTGACGATCAGCGCCGCGTCGTAGTCCGGAGGCGGCTCGCCGATCTCGAGCCGGTGGCCGCCGACGTCGATCCTGGCGCCGACGCCCACCACGGCCGAGCGCGCCATCGCGCCGTCGATCCGCAAACCCGCGAGGGTGAGCGCCTCGACGCGGAAGCGGCCGCCGCCGAGCGCGACGATGCGCGCGTGCTCGAGGGCGACCGCGAGATCGCCGAGCTGCACCGACTGGTCGCTGCCGCGACCAATGGTGAGGATCTCGCCGTAATGGACGTCGTCGCTGAAGCGCGCCGCGCTCCGCCCGCGGCGCTGGTAGCGGCGGATCAGCCAGCGCATCGCTCACCAGTAGAAGAACACGCTGAGCACATGCCAGATCAGCGCCGCGAGCAGCGCGAAGGTGAGGGGGACGTGCAGGTAGAGCCAGATCTCGAGCAGCGCCTGGTACTGGATGTCGCGGGCGATCCGCGCCACCAGGGTGCGCTTGCGGGTCACAAGGTCGATCAGCTCGCGCAGTGTCTCGCTCGAGCGGTCGGGCGTGGCGGCCAGGAAGTCCACCATGGCGAGGATCGTCCCGCCTCCGACCGCGGGAGGAGGGGCGGCGCCCGGCGCCGCGCCGCGCGCCCGGCGCTGCGCGGCGAGCCGCCGCAGCGCGCTGAGCAGCCGGCCGCCGGAGCGGTCGCCCGCGGTGAGCTGGCGCCAGACACCGCCGCCGAGGCGGGTGTTCTGCTGCGAGCGCAGCACCAGGGCGTGGATCTTCGGATCGATGCGGTCCGCGAGCTCGAGCGCGCGCCGGTCGAGTTCGGCGATCTCGTCGAGCATCGCCTGGCGGCTCGAGCTGTCCCGGTTGCGGGTGATGAGGGCGGGATAGCGCGCATAGGCCCACACCCCGAACAGGCCGGAGAGGACCACCGCGAAGACCAGGAACAGCAGGAGGGTGTGGAGGTTCCAGCCGAGCTGGAACCCGCTGTGGAGGAGCGAGAGCACGGGAACGGTGAGGCCGAGGTAGACGTGCGCGCTCAGCCAGCCGCGCAGCGTTCCCAGGGTACTCGCGTAGCTGCGCTTGCGCAGACCGAAGGCGGTGAGCCAGAGGATCAGCACCGCGGCGACCGTGCCGAGGGTGTAGCCGAGCCAGGTGCCGCCGTTCGGCCCGGGCAGCGGGTCGTGCCAGAGGTAGGCCAGGATGGCCGCGAGCAGCAGGCCGAGCGCGGTCCAGAGATAGCGAAAGCCGCCGTGGTCGAGGAAGGACTGGTGCATCGGCTAGCGCCTGCGACCGCCGTCCTGGCCGGCTCCCCTCCGCGCGGCGCCCTCAGCGGCGGGCGCGGGCATAGGCCGGGAACTCCTCCGGGGCGATGCGGATCGCGGCCCCAGTCGGGCAGGAGCGCACGCAGGCGGGGCCGCCGGCCAGGTCGCGGCACATGTCGCACTTGACCGCACTCTTCTCGCCTCCCGCCCCGGCGCGCTTGGGCGACTCGCCGGGCCCGGGGCCGAGGCCGAACAGCAGCCAGGCGAGCAGGCCCGGCTTGCGCGCCGGCCGCTCGGCCATGTGGATCACGCCGTAGGGGCAGTTGCGCTCGCAGTTGCCGCAGCCGATGCAGTTGTCCGCGATGTAGACCTCGCCGTTCGGGGCGCGGTGGATGGCATCGGGCGGGCAGTCCTTCATGCAGTGGGGATGCTCGCAATGGCGGCAGGAGGTGGGGACGTGCACCTCGGCGAAGGTGGGGCCGGCCTCCCGGTCGAGGCGCGAGGTTCCGCCGTGGGTCTCCGCGCAGGCCTTCTCGCAGTTATCGCAGCGGATGCACAGCGACTCGTCGATCAGCAGGATGTCGGTGGCCTCGCCCGCGCCCTGCGCGATCAGGAACGAGATCAGGTCGCCGCCGCGCGGGTCCGCCTGCATCGCGAGGTTGGCGGCGGTGCGGGCGCGCATCGCCTCCTGCAGCCGCAGCCTGAGCACCGGGTTGCGCTCGACGACGCGCTTGAAGGCCTTGCCGTCGATGCGGAGGGTCTCGGTGGCGATCGCGGCGCGCACCGTGGCCGTGCGCCGGGTCTCGCCGAGGAGGGCCATCTCCCCCACGTAGTTGCCGGCGGAGACATAGGAGAGGACCACCTCGCGGCCGGCGATGTTGCGCGACACGGTGAGCGAGCCCGAGCGCACGAGATGCAGGCAGTCGCCGACCTCGCCCTCGCTGAACAGCACGTCGCCGGCGCGATAGCGGTGAAGCGTGGCCTGGCGCGCGAGTTCCTGGACCTGTTCCGGGGTGGCCTCCGGCGCAAGCCGAGTCTGGATCGCGCGCACCGCAAAGGCGCGGTCGATCGCCTCCCTGATCGCCTGCACCGACTGCATCAGCCGCAGCATCGTCCGCCGCGGGATCTCGAGCAGCACGCAGCCCTCGAGCGCGGTGACGGTGGCGTTGCGTCGCCGCCCGGAGATGAGGCTCATCTCGCCGAAGAACTCCCGCGCGCGCAGCCGGAAGCGCTGGCCCTCCGCCGTCTCGGCCTCGACCGCGCCGTCGAGGACCGCGTAGAAGCTGTTGCTGTAGTCGTTGCGCCGGAACACGACCGCGCCGGGCGCGGGGGCGTGCACCTCCGCCTCGAGCAGCACCTCCCGCACCTGCAGCGGCGAGAGCCCCGAGAGCACCGGCGCCTGCTGCCGGATCCAGGCGATCGCCGCATCGAGATCGCGGAAACGCGGGAGCTTCGCCAGCTTCTGCCGCAGGAGCGGGGCGTCCGCAGGCTCGACCTGGCGGCCGAGGATGGTCTCCACGACCTCGTAGCCCTGGTTCATCGCCTGCTTGATCAGCGGATAGCCGGCGAGCGCGCCCACGATGTAGAGGCCCGGCACGTTGGACTCGTACTGGGGGCTGATCACCGGCACCGCGTTCGGGTCGGCGCTGGGGAACACCACCCCGCAGGCCTCGACGAAGGCCCGCGGCGGGGAGGCTCCGAGCCGGGCGATGATCCGGTCGCAGAGGATCTGCGCCTCGCCGTCGGGGGTGGCGAGCACCAGCCGCGCCCGGCGCCGGCCGGCCGGAAGCTGCTCCACCCGCTCCGGGCTCGAGCGGTAGAAGCACTCGATGCGCCCCTCCTCGATCGCCTTGAGCACGGCCCTCAGGTTGCCTTCCTTGGCGCGCGAGAACTCCTCGCGACGGTTGACCAGGATCACCTGGTTGCGTCCGGCGAGGGCGAGCGCGTTCTCGATCGCGGCGTCCCCGGCCCCGACCACGGCGATGGTCTCGCCCTGGAACTCGTCCGGATCGTCGAGCTGGTACTGGACGCAGGGGAGATCCTGGCCGGGCACGCCGAGCTTGCGGATGTTGCCCTGCAGGCCGATCGCGAGCACCACGCGCCGGGCGGCGAGGCGCTCGCGGCCGTTGACGGTGAGCGTGAAGCCGTCGCCCTCCCGCCGCAGCGCGGTGACTTCCGCCCCGGTGCGGAAGCGCACGCCGAGCCGCCGCACCCCCTCCTCCCAAGCCGTCAGCACCTGCTCGCGCGAGCCGGCGCGGAAGGGCAGCGCGGCGCGCAGGGGAAGCTGCGCGGGCTCGTCCATGACGTGCTTGCCCTTCTGGTAACGGTAGATGGTGTGGGCGAGGTGGGGGCTCGCCTCGAGCAGCAGATGCGAGACGCCGCTCTCGGCGGCGCGAGCGGCGGCACTCAGCCCCGCAGGTCCGGAGCCGATGATCGCGATCTCCAGCGGCTCGCCCATTCCCGATCCTCGCGCCTGCAACCATGCTAGCCGATCGCCGGCGCTCGGACCGCATCGCGCGGTTCGCCTTGGCGGAAGGCGTAAACTGGAAGCTTTCCAGGGCCCGGCGTGGCTGGCATGACCGCGATCGAGCGCCTGCGTGGCGCCCTTCCCCGACGCGACAAGCGGATCTCCTCCGGAACCCCGCGCACTGCGGCAGCGGCGCGGGCCTTCGTCGCCGAGCTTCCGCCCGCGGACCTGGTGCAGAGCGCGCAGCGCCTGCTCGACACCGTCGACGATCTCAACCGCTCGCGACTGCGGCCTGCGGCGCGCCTCGCGCTGCTCGAGGCGCTGCGTCCGGGGGTGCGCCAGCTCGCCGAGACGATGGAGAAGCAGCTCGGCAGCGTCGGCCTGCCCCTGCCTCCGGTGCGACTCGCCCTCGCCCAGCGGGTGCTCGAGCTGCAGGGCGAGCTTGCCCTCGGCTATCAGGAAGTGGTGCTGGACAGCATCGGCCGCCGCGGCCGGCCCTCGTGGTGGACGCGTCGGCGGGTGCGGGTGGCGCTGCAGCGGGCGATCCACCACCGCGGCCTCGCGATCGCCGGCGCCTACCTGCTGTTCCGCGCTCCGCGGCCTGGGGAGTGGGCGGCGCTCCACGACCTCGCCCGCCTCGCCCACGACCTCGGGCTCGCCTCGCTCCCGGTCGAGGACCCGCTCGAGAAGCGGCGCTGCTCGCCGGAACAGAGCTTCGGCGAGATCGTTCTTCTCGCGCTCTGCAATCCCTACCGCTTCAGTCAGCGCGAGCAGCTCCAGCTCCGCCGGGCGATGCCCTGGATGATCGCCGAGTGCCGCCTCGGCCTCGGGCTGAGCACCGGCTTCCCGATTCCCGAGGGCGAGGACCGCCCTCCGGGGCACCCTCCGGAGGGCGAGGAGGAGGCGGGGCGTCCCGCCTACCGCCTCGACCTCGGCGCGCTCGCGGGCCGATTCGAGGCCGAACTGGGGCAGGGTGCCGATCTGGTCGAGGCGCGCGGTCTGCGCGGCGGGCGGGAGCCTCTCCCTGCCTACCTCGCCCGGCGCTGCCTCCAGTCTTGGCAAGCCGAGTCCGCCCGCGTCCGCCGACGCCTGCCAGGCGGGCACCGGCTCGATCTCGTGGTGGGTCTGTCGCAGCTGCGGCTCGCGCTCGGCGCCGAGGAGCCGGCACCGGCGCGCCAGGGAGCGGCGGCCGCTCGGCCACGGGGCGAGAAGCTCGCCCTCGGCAGTGCCGAGGTGCGCGACCAGAGCCTCGGCGGATATCTGCTCTCCTGGACGCCGCGGGATCCGATCAAGGTGCGCGTCGGCGAGGTGGTGGGCCTGGCGCTGCCGGTCGAGGACGAGCGCGAGCGGGAATGGATGCTCGGCACCGTGCGCTGGCTGCGCTTCGCCGCGGGGGAACGCCTCGAGTTCGGGGTCGAGTTGCTCAGCTTCCGACCCTTTCCGGTGGCGGTCGAGCTTCGCGCGGGCAGCGCGCCCGGGCTGCTCTTCGCCCCCTTGCGGCCGGGCGCCGCGGCACCGCAGCTGCTCGTCCCGGCCACGGCGGAGAGCGTGCTCGCCGGGCGCGGCGAGGTCGTGGCCCGCAGCGAGGGGGCGGCGGCGGAGGTCGCCTGGCCGCCCGGGCACCGCGCGAAGCTGGTGGAGGCGCTGGCCGACTACCTGGTGCTGGAGCCGGTGGCGGCCGAGGCGGCCGCGGCCGCCGAGCCGGTCGAGGCCGCGGCATGAACATGATGGAGTCCGGCTACGGGCCGGCGCCCCGTCGCCGCAGCCACGCGGTGCGCGTGGGAGGGGTGGTGGTCGGCGGGGGCGCGCCGGTCGTGGTCCAGTCGATGACCGACACCGACACCGCCGACGTCGAGCGCACGGCGGCGCAGGTCGCCGAGCTCGCGCGGGCAGGCTCGGAGATCGTGCGGATCACGGTGAACACGCTGGAGGCCGCGCGGGCCGTGCCGCGGATCCGCGAGCGCCTCGAGGCGATGGGCTGCCTCGTCCCGCTGGTCGGCGACTTCCACTACAACGGCCACGAGCTGCTCGCGCGCGAGCCGGCCTGCGCCGAGGCGCTCGCCAAGTACCGCATCAACCCCGGCAACGTCGGCTTCGGCCGCAAGCGCGACCCCCAGTTCGCGGCGATCGTCGAGACTGCGCTCCGGCACGGCAAGCCGATCCGGATCGGGGTCAACTGGGGCAGCCTCGACCAGGAGCTCGCCCGCGCCCTGATGGACGAGAACGCGCGCCGCCCCGAGCCCTGGGACGCGCAGCGGGTGCTGCGCGAGGCCCTGGTCCGCTCGGCGCTGGACTCGGCCGCCCGCGCCGAGGCGCTCGGGATGCCGCCCGAGCGCATCGTGCTCTCCTGCAAGGTGAGCGGGGTGCAGGACCTGATCGCCGTCTACCGCGAGCTCGCCGCCCGCTGCCGCTACGCCCTCCACCTCGGCCTCACCGAGGCCGGCATGGGCACCAAGGGCATCGTCGCCTCCACCGCGGCGCTCGCCGTGCTGCTTCAGGAGGGCATCGGCGACACGATCCGCGTCTCCCTCACCCCGGAGCCCGGCGCGCCGCGCACCCGCGAGGTCGAGGTCGCCCAGCTCATCCTCCAGACCATGGGGCTGCGCGCCTTCAGCCCGCTGGTGACGGCCTGCCCCGGCTGCGGCCGCACGAGCAGCGCCTTCTTCCGCGAGCTCGCGGCGCGGGTCACCGCCCACGTGCGCGAGCGGATGCCCGAATGGCGCGCGCGCCATCCCGGGGTGGAGAACCTCACCATCGCGGTGATGGGCTGCGTCGTGAACGGTCCCGGCGAGAGCCGCCACGCCCACATCGGGATCTCGCTGCCCGGCACCGGCGAGGAGCCCGCCGCCCCGGTCTTCGAGGACGGGGTCAAGACCCGCACCCTGCGCGGCCCGCGGCTCGCCGAGGAGTTCCTCGCGGTGATCGACGCCTACGTCGCCCGCCGCTTCGGGCCGCGTCCCTAGCCCTCGAGCTCGAAGCGGATGCCCTGGGCGAGGGGCAGGGCGCGCGAGAAGTTGATCGTGCAGGTCTGGCGGCGCATGTAGGCCTTCCAGGCGTCCGAGCCGGACTCGCGCCCGCCGCCGGTGTCCTTCTCCCCGCCGAAGGCGCCGCCGATCTCCGCTCCCGAGGTGCCGATGTTCACGTTGGCGATGCCGCAGTCGGAGCCGGAGGCCGAGAGGAAGCGCTCGGCGGCCCGGAGATCGGTGGCGAAGATCGCCGAGCTCAGGCCCTGGGGAACGCCGTTGTGGATCGCGATCGCCTCCTCGAGCTCGCGGTAGGGCAGCACGTAGAGGATCGGGGCGAAGGTTTCCTGCTGGACCAGCGGGTGATCGGGGGGAAGTCCGGCGACGATGGTCGGCTGGACGTAGAAGCCCGGGCGCCCGATCCGCCCGCCGCCGTAGACGATGCGCCCGCCGTCGGCGCGCGCCCGGGCCACCGCCGCGAGGAAGCGCTCGACCGCGGCCTCGCTGTTGAGCGGCCCGAGGAGGGTGCGGGGGTCGAGCGGGTCACCTACCCGCGCCTCGACCTGCCGGTAGGCGTGGGCCAGCCGCTCGAGCACGTTCGGAAGGAGCGACTCGTGGACGATGAGCCGCCGCGTGGTGGTGCAGCGCTGGCCGGCCGTGCCCACCGCGCCGAAGACGATCGCGGGGATGGCAAGCCCCAGGTCGGCGCTCTCGTGGAGGATGATCGCGTTGTTGCCGCCGAGCTCGAGCAGGCTGCGGCCGAGCCTGCGCGCCACCCGCTCGGCCACCTGGCGGCCGACCTCGGTCGAGCCGGTGAAGCTGATCAGAGGCAGGCGGCGGTCCTCGACCAGGCGGGTGGCGAGGGCGGTGCCCGCGTCCTGGAACAGGAAGAAGATCTCCGGGAAGCCGCCGGCGCGGAGCGCCTCGTTGCAGATGCGGGTGGCCGCGATCGCCGAGAGCGGCGTGCGCGGCGAGGGCTTCCAGACGCACACGTCGCCGCAGACCGCGGCGAGGAAGGCGTTCCAGCTCCACACCGCGACCGGGAAGTTGAAGGCGGTGATGATCCCGACCGGCCCGAGGGGATGCCACTGCTCGTACATGCGGTGGCCGGGCCGCTCGGAGTGCATGGTGAGGCCATACAGCATCCGCGACTGGCCGACGGCGAAGTCGGCGATGTCGATCATCTCCTGCACCTCGCCGTCGCCCTCGGCCTTGATCTTGCCCATCTCCAGGCTCACGAGCGAGCCGAGGGCGTCCTTGTGGCGGCGCAGCGCCTCGCCGCACAGCCGCACCGCCTCCCCGCGCCGCGGCGCGGGGATCTCCCGCCACTCGCGGAAGCGGGCCACCGCCCGTTCGATCAGGCGTTCGTAGTCGGCCTCCGAGGTGGCGAAGACGCGGGCCAGCGGCTCGCCGCTCGCCGGATTGACCGGGGTCAGCACCCCCGCCTCGGGGGTCGCCGACCACTCGCCGTCGCCGAGGTAGGTGCCGGGGTTCTCGGGCTTCAGCCCGAGCGCTTGCAGCACGGGATGCATGGGGAGAGTTCGAAGCGGGGAACGCGGGACAGCCCGCCATCTTAGCAGGGCCGCGCGTCCGGCCCGGCGCTGCTCGCGCCGGCCGGGATGCGTGGCGGTCCCCCTCGCTGCCGTGGCGAGCGCCTCAGCGATCCGCGCCGCGATCCCGAAGGCTCTCGCCAGCGCCGCGCTCCGGAGGGCGCGGAGGTCTGCCTGCGGCGCGCAGCGGCAGGAGCGCGCCGAGCAGCACGAGGATCGCGAGGAGCAGCAGGAGCAGCGCGGCGCGCATCGGGCTGGCGTCCCCGGCAGGAATCGAACCTGCGACCTTCCGCTTAGGAGGCGGACGCTCTATCCACTGGGCTACGGGGACGCGGTGCACCATCATAGCCCGCCGCCGTCTGCGGCCGCTGCGAAGGCGACCAGGCCTGGAACTGCGGACCGAGCCAGTTCGCATGGAGGATGTGGCATTGCCGTTGCCGCCGTACGGACAGCTCAACCTCTTGGGAAGCGACCTGGCTCCTCGAGCCCCTGCGCCCGCAGGACTTCCCGGATTTCTGCCGGGGGCGGAGGAGGGGACGCGCCCTCGCGCGCTTCTTCCCGGCTCATCGCAATCCACGCCGGGCGCCCCCGTCTCGGCCTCCGGGCGTGCGGGTCCCCGGCGGGGTTCTGCGGGCACCGCGCGATTGCCCTGGATTCCGTCCCGTCCGCGCTAGGGCACCGCCGCCGCGACAGGACTTTGCCGGGGCGCGCGGAGCGCGGCGGCGATCGCCCGCGCCGCCTCGCGGCCGTCGCGCACCGCGGTGACCACGAGATCGGCGCCGCGCGCCATGTCGCCCTCCGGCGAAGACGCGCGGATGGCTGGTGCGCTGGGTGCTCGCCTCGACCCGGACCCGCCCGTCGGCCTCCAGCTCGATCCCGTGCTCGGCGAGCCACGCCGGAGGCGAGGGACGGAAGCCGAGGGCGAGGATCGCCACGTCCGCCTCGAGCTCGCGCTCGCTGCCGGGGAGGGGCTCGGGAGCGCTCCCGCGGCCGGCCGCGGCGCGCGTCGCGACCAGGCGCACGGCGCGCAGCCGCTCTCCGCCGAGGAAGGCCACCGGCTGGTGGCGGAAGAGGAAGCTCACCCCCTCGTCGCGGGCGTTCCTCACCTCGCGCCGCGATCCCGGCATCTCCTCCTCGCTCCGTCGGTACACGCAGTGGACGCTCGCGGCGCCGTCGCGGAGCGCGGAGCGCACGCAGTCCATCGCCGTGTCGCCGCCGCCGAGCACCACCACCCGCCGCCCGGCGAGATCGGGGCGCGGCCCGGCGGGCGGAAGCCCCAGCACCTCGCGGTCGCGGGCGGCGAGGTAGGGCAGGGCGAAGATCACCCCCGGCAAGTCCTGGCCGGGGAGCGCGGGGTCCACGTAGCGGTAGGCGCCGAGGGCGAGGAACACCGCATCGAACTCGGCGAGCAGATCCCCGAGGCCGAGCTCGCGGCCGATCTCCACCCCGAGCCGGAAGCTCACCCCCATGGTCTCGAGGATCTCGCGGCGGCGGCGGACGACGGCCTTGTCGAGCTTGAACGGGGGGATGCCGAAGCTGAGCAGGCCGCCGATCTCCTCGTGGCGGTCGAAGACCACCGCACGCAGCCCCTCGCGGAGCAGGCGGTCGGCGCAGGCGAGCCCCGCCGGGCCCGCGCCCACCACCGCGACGCGCGGGGCGTCGTCGGCGAGGGCGAGCGGCGCCGGCCGCCAGCCGCGGCGCCAGGCCTCGTCGACGATGTGGCGCTCGATGGCGCCGATGGTCACCGCCTCGAAGCCGGTCTCCAGGGTGCAGGCGCCCTCGCAGAGCCGATCCTGGGGGCAGACGCGGCCGCAGATCTCCGGCAGCGGGTTGGTGCGGTGGGCGAGATCGAGGGCCTCGAGCAGCCGGCCCTCCTCGACGAGCTTGAGCCACTCCGGGATCAGGTTGTGCAGCGGGCAGCCGAAGGAGCAGTAGGGATTGCCGCAGTCGAGGCAGCGCGCGGCCTGCGCGGCCGCCTCGGCAGGCTCGAAGTCGCCGTAGATCTCGCCGCCCTCGCGCAGCCGCACCGCGACCGGAAGCTCGCGCGGCATCCGCCGCGGCAGCTCGAGGAACTGGAAAGGCTTCCGGCTCATCGCACGCTCACGCCGCGCGCCTGAGTTCGCGCGCCAGGCTCTCGAGCTGGGCGGCCTTGGGTTTGACCAGCCAGACCCGCGGCAGCAGCGTCGCGGAAGTTCTCGAGCAGCTCGGCGGCCCAGGCGCTCCCGGTGAGCTCGAGGTGCCGCTCGATCAGCCGCCGGAGATGATGGAGGTGGTTCTCCATCTGCTCCGGGACGATGCGGTGGATGTCGATCAGCTCGTGGTTGAAGCGGTCGACGAAGTCGCGCTCGAGGTCGAGGACGTAGGCGAAGCCGCCGGTCATGCCGGCGCCGAAGTTGAGCCCGGTGCGTCCGAGCACCAGCGACCACGCCGCCGGTCATGTACTCGCAGCAGTGGTCGCCAGTGCCCTCGACCACCGCGATCGCCCCCGAGTTGCGCACCGCGAAGCGCTCGCCGGCGCGGCCGGCGGCGAAGAACTCGCCGCCCGTGGCGCCGTAGAGGCAGGTGTTGCCGACGATCGGCGCCTCGCGCGCGAGCCAGCCCGCGGCGGGCGGCGGGCGAACGACGATGCGGCCGCCGGCCATGCCCTTGCCGACGTAGTCGTTGGCCTCGCCGACGAGGGCGAGGTGGAGGCCGCCGGCGTTGAAGGCGCCGAAGCTCTGGCCGGCGCTGCCCTCGAACTCGAGTTCGATCGGCCGCATTCCCTCGCCCTGGTCGCCGTAGCGGCGGGCGATGGCCCCGGAGAGCCGCGCGCCGACCGCGCGGTCGGTGTTGGCGATCGGGTAGCGGCCGCGGAAGCCGCGGTTGGCGGCGATCGCGGGCAGCAGCTCCTCGGCCAGCCGGCGCTCGAGGGCGCCGCTCGCCGCGGGCCGCGGGGCGCGCGTCGGAGCGGCCCGGCCACCGGGAGCGGGGCGAGCAGCCGCTCGAGCCGGAGCCCGCGGGTGCGGGGCGACTCCGTGGCCAGGGGCTCGAGCAGATCCGCCCGCCCGATGGCCTCCGCGAGACGCCTCAGGCCGAGGCCGGCGAGCCAGCCGCGGAGTTCCTCGGCGAGATGGCGGAAGAAGCGCTCGACCAGCTCCGGGATGCCCTGGAAGCGCTCGCGGCGCAGCCGTTCGTGCTGGGTGGCGATGCCGGTCGCGCAGTTGTTGAGGTGGCAGATCCTGAGGTAGCGGCAGCCGAGGGCGACCATCGGCGCGGTGCCGAAGCCGAAGCTGTCGGCGCCGAGCAGCGCGGCCTTGAGCACGTCGAGGCCGGTCTTGAGGCCGCCGTCCACCTGGAGCACCACCCGCTCGCGCAGGCCCTGTTCGCAGAGCGCGCGATGGGTCTCGGTGAGGCCGAGCTCCCAGGGCGTGCCGGCGTAGCGGATCGAGCCGAGCGGGCTCGCCCCGGTGCCGCCGTCGTGGCCGGAGACGGTGATCAGGTCGGCGCCGGCCTTGGCCACCCCGCAGGCGATGGTGCCGACGCCGGCGTGGGAGACCAGCTTCACCGAGACCAAGGCCTCGGGGTTGACCGACTTGAGGTCGTGGATGAGCTGGGCGAGGTCCTCGATCGAATAGATGTCGTGGTGCGGGGGCGGCGAGATCAGGCCGATGCCCGGCCGGGCGTGGCGCAGGCGCGCGATGCGCTCGTCGACCTTGTGGCCGGGCAGCTGCCCGCCCTCGCCGGGCTTCGCGCCCTGGGCGATCTTGATCTGCAGCACCTCGGCGCTGCTCAGGTAGGCCGGCGTCACCCCGAAGCGGCCGGAGGCGACCTGCTTGATCTTCGAGGCCCGCTCGGTGCCGTAGCGCGCGGGGTCCTCGCCGCCCTCGCCGGAGTTGCTGCGCCCGCCGAGGCGGTTCATGGCGATCGCGAGCGCCTCGTGGGCCTCGGGGGAGAGCGCGCCGAGGCTCATTCCGGCGGTGTCGAAGCGGGGAAAGAGCGCCGTCGCCGGCTCGACTTCGGCGAGGGGCAGCGCAGGCCCCGCCGGGCGCGGGCGCAGCAGGTCGCGAAGCGCGAGCGGCGCCCTTCCGTTGACCAGATCGGCGTAGCGCCGCCATTCCTCGGGATCGTCGCTCTGCACCGCCCGCTGCAGTGCCGCCACCACCGCGGGCTCGAAGGCATGGCGCTCGCCCTCGGCCGACCAGCGGTGCAGTCCGAGATAGGGCACCGGGACGCGCTCGTCGAAGGCGAGGGCGGCGAGCCGGCGCTGCTCCTCGCGCAGCTCGGCGAAGCCCATGCCCCCGAGGCGCGAGGGCGTGCCGGGGAAGCAGCGCTCGACCACCTCTTCGGCGAGGCCCACGATCTCGAAGAGCTGGGCGCCGCGGTAGCTGGCGACGGTGGCGATCCCCATCTTCGAGAGGATCTTGAGCAGGCCCTTGCGCACGCCGCGCCGGTAGTTCCGGCCGAGCTCCCGGCGCGCCTCCGGATCCTCGATCTCGCCGTGGCTGAGCATCGCCTCCAGGCAGTGGTAGGCGAGCCAGGGGTGGACGGCGGTGGCGCCGAAGCCGATCAGGCAGGCGAAGTGGTGCGGGTCGCGCGCGGTGGCGGTCTCGACCAGCAGGTTGCACTGGGTGCGCAGCCCGGTCGCGATCAGGTGGTGGTGCACCGCGCCGGTGGCGAGCAGGGCGTGGACCGGCAGCCAGCCGGGGCGGATGCCGCGGTCGCTCAGCACCACGAGGCCCCGGCCGGCGCGCACCGCGGCCTCGGCCTCGGCGCAGAAGTCGGCGATGGCCTGGTCCCAGGGCCGGGTCTCGGGGACGTTGAGATCGATGCGGTGGTGGCCGCCGTCGGCCTCGACGAGCCTGAGGATCTGAAGGAACTTGCGCGGCGAGAGCACCGGCGAGTTGAGGGCGATCTGGCGCGCGTGCTCGGGACGGAGCTCGAACAGGTTGCCCTCGCGCCCGATCTGGGTGTGCAGGCTCATCACCAGCCGCTCCCGGATCGGGTCGATCGGGGGATTGGTCACCTGCGCGAAGGCCTGCCGGAAGCCGTCGTAGAGCGGCCGGACCAGCCGCGAGAGGGGCGCGATCGGGGTGTCGTCGCCCATCGAGCCGACCGGCTCGTCGCGGGTGGCGGCGAGCACCCGCAGCACCTCGTCGCGCTCCTCGCGGCAGACGTTGAACATCTTCTCGTGGCGGTAGAGCTCGGCGAGCGGCATCGGCGCATCGGCGAGCGCGGGATCGACGAGCTCGCTCTCGAGCAGGGTCACTCCCTGCTTGAGCCACTGCTTAAACGGGGCGCGGGCGCGGTTGATCGCGTCGATCGCGGCGTTCTCGAGCAGCTCCCCCGAGACCAGGTCCACGGCCAGCATCTCGCCCGGTCCGAGCCGCCCCTTGCGCACGATCTCCTGCGGCGGGAGATCGACCACGCCCGCCTCGGAGGCGACGACCAGCAGCCGATCGCGGGTGAGCAGCCAGCGCGCCGGCCGCAGGCCGTTGCGGTCCAGCGCGCACAGCGCGTGCCGGCCGGCGAGGGCGACGATCCCGGCAGGGCCGTCCCAGGGCTCCATGTGCAGGGCGAAGTACTCGTAGAAGGCGCGGAGTTCCGGATCCATCCCCTCCACCGCCTGCCACGCCGGCGGAATGAGGATGCGCAGCGCGAGCAGTCCGTCCATGCCGCCGCGGACCAGGGCCTCGAGCATGTTGTCGAGGCTCTCGGAGTCGGAGCCCTCGAGGCTCACGATCGGGCCGAGCTCGCCGAGGTCGAGCAGCGGCGAGCGCAGCCGCGGGGCGCGCGCCAGCGCCCAGAGCCGATTGCCGCGGATCGAGTTGATCTCGCCGTTGTGCGCCAGCATCCGGAAGGGCTGGGCGAGCCGCCAGTTCGGCGTCGTGTTGGTGGAGAAGCGCTGGTGGAACAGGACCGCGCTGCTCGCGAGCTCCGGGTCGCGGAGCTCGGGGAAGAAGTCGGGGAGCCGCCGCGGCACCACCATGGCCTTGTAGACCAGGGTCTCGGCCGAAAGGCTGGCGACGTAGAACTCGGACTCGTCGCAGAGGATGCGCTCGGCCCGTCGCCGGGCGCGGAACAGGTCGCGCTCGAGCAGGAGCTCCTCGCGTTGCGCGGGGAGATCGACGAAGATCTGCTCGATGCCCGGGAGCAGGGCGCGGGCGCGCTCGCCGCAGGCCGCCGGCTCGATCGGCACCCGCCGCCAGCCCGCGACCCGGAGGCCCTCCTCGCGGAGGGTGGCGGCCAGGGTCTCGCGGCAGCGCGCCGCGCGCTCCCCGTCGCGCGGCAGGAACACCAGCCCGGCGGCCGGCTCCCCCTCGAGCCTCAGCCCCGCGCTCGCCGCCAGACCGGCGAGGAAGGCTCGCGGCCGGCGCAGGGCCAGACCGCAGCCGTCGCCGGAGAGGCCGTCCGCCGCCACCGCGCCGCGGTGGCTCATGCGCGCCAGCGCCTCGAGCCCGAGCTCGACGACGCGCCGCTCGGGCCGGTCGCCGAGCGCCGCGATCAGGCCGAAGCCGCAGGCGTCGCGCTCGGCGGGGAGCGGAGGCGGCCCGGAAAGGGATCGCGGCTCGGGCATGGCGGCGGCTCTCGGGGAGTCCCCGCCGCCCACGATGCCGCGGATGTTGCGATGCGTCAATGCCGCACCGTACGGCCCGGGTGTCGGAGCCCTCCGCCGGTCCCCGCCGATCGGGGGAAAGCGTCGGCGCGGACCGCGGGTCGCGGCAGCCCGCGCCAGGTTCCCGCCCGCGGCGCGGGGGCTCGGGTCTCGCTCAGCGCTCGCGGCGCAGGTCGTGGACCAGCTTGCCGAGGGCGAGCCCGGAGGCGAGCAGGGCCAGCCCGAGGGTGAGGCCGGGCCAGAAGGCGGAGGCCACGGGCCACACCGACCACAGCAGGAAGGCGAGCAGGACCGCGAGCAGCCCGGCGCCGAGCAGCAGTCCCCAGCCCGGCATCGGGCGGATCGAGAGCGCGAAGACGGTGCGGGCCACGCCCTCCATGATCAGGTACACGATCAGCAGTGCCCCGAGGAGCAGGTTCGGGTCACCGCTCGCCCGCAGCAGCAGGGTGCCGAGGAGCACCCCGAGCGCGGCGGAAATGAGCTTGAGCAGGAAGGTGGGATGGCCGCGGATGCCGATGAGTCCGATCGCCTGCACCAGGCCGGTGGCGATGAGCAGCCAGCCGAGGGCCACCGCGCCGAGGCTGCCGGCGAGCAGCGGCAGCAGCAGCGCGATCAGGCCGGCGGCGACGGTGAGCGCGGCCTGCGCGAAGTAGAACAGCGCGTAGCGCTCGATCGTCCGGCGCAGCGCCTCATTGAGGACGCGGGCGGCCGCGGTGACATCGGGATCCGGGCTCATGCGGGGACCCTCGCGCGGGAAAGGACCAGGGTCGGGAGGTGGCGTTCAGCCTAGCAGAGGACCGCGGCGCCGAAGCCACCGTGACCGGCGCCGGGTCGCGAGGCCAGCCCTGGGGGAGCCCCGGCGCTTGAGCGTCGCCGGCGGCGGCCGCATGCTGAGCACGGGTGCTCGCCGCGCCTGCCCCTCCGCCGACGCGCCCGAGGTGGTGCTGCCGGTGAGGCGATGCGATGGGCCGACCGCGATGCCGATCCTGCGCACGATCACCGAGAAGGTCCCGGTCCGGATCTGGACCGAGGACATCGACGAGGAGACCCTCGCCCAGCTGCGGGCGATGGCCAAGCTGGACGTCGTCTACCCGCATATCGCGGTGATGCCCGACGTCCATCTCGGCATTGGGGCGACGGTGGGCGCGGTGATCCCCACGCGCGGGGCGATCATTCCGGCCGCCGTGGGCGTCGACATCGGCTGCGGCATGTGCTGGGTCCGCACCTCGCTCAGGGCCGAGCAGCTCCCGGACTCGCTGCGCGCGCTCCGGGGCGCGATCGAGGACGCGATCCCGGTCGGCTTCGCGAGCCATCGCGACCCGCTTCCGGACCGTCGGATCGCGCCGCTGCTCAGGCGACTCGAGCCGATCCTGGAGAGGGCCCCGGCGGTGGCGAAGCGGCTGAAGGATGCCGAGGGCACCGCCGCGCGTCAGGCGGGGACGCTCGGCGGCGGCAACCACTTCATCGAGCTCGTGCTGGACGAGGAGGACCACGTCGGCGTGATGCTGCACTCTGGATCGCGCGGCATCGGCAACGCCATCGGTACCCACTACATCGAGGTCGCTCGGCGGGAAATGGAACGTCTGGACCGGCAGCTTCCGCACCGGGACCTCGCCTACCTGCGCGAGGGCACCGTCTCCTTCGACGATTACGTCGAGGCGGTCTCCTGGGCCCAGGACTATGCGCGGCTCAACCGCGCGCTGATGCTCGAGCGCATCCTCGCGGTGATGCGCCGCCACCTCCCGCCCTTCGAGCTCACCGCCGAGGCGGTGAACTGCCACCACAACTACGTGGCGGTCGAGGAGCACTTCGGCGAGCGGCTCTACGTCACCCGCAAGGGGGCGATCCGCGCGGGGGAGGGCGAGCTCGGCATCATCCCCGGCTCGATGGGGGCGCGCTCCTACATCGTGCGCGGCAAGGGCAACCGGATGAGCCTATGCTCCTGCTCGCACGGTGCCGGACGGCGGTATTCGCGGGCGGAGGCCAAGCGCCGCTTCTCGGTGGCCGACCTCGCGCGCCAGACCGAGGGCGTGGAGTGCCGCAAGGATCCCGGGGTGCTCGACGAGATCCCCGCCGCCTACAAGGACATCGACACCGTGATGGCGCAGCAGCAGGATCTGGTCGAGGTGGTGCACGCGCTGCGCCAGGTGCTCTGCGTCAAGGGCTGAGCGTCAGCCCTCGCCTCCTGGGGAGGCGCCGCGCCGCGCACGGCGAAGGCTCTCCAGCCTGCTGCGGGCCTCCGCGACGAGATCGGGATCCTCCTTCGCCCAATAGAGGAGGTTCTCGCGGGTCTCGGAGTGGAGCGCGATCCGCTTGAGGTGGCGCTTGGCCGCCTTGCGCCCGGCGCGGGCGAGCAGCTCCGCGGTGAGCACCAGCAGGCGATCCTCAAAGACTGGCTCGGGGTCGAGGCAGCGGATGCGGCGGCTCTCGGGCGGCGGCTGAGGCGGCGGACCGGGCTCGATGCGGAAGCCTTCGGGCAGCGCCGGATATTCGGGCGCCTCGTGCATCCCGAGGAAAGAGTCGACCAGTTGGGTCATTTTCCTGGACTTCTTCCGATCCTTTTTCTTTTCGGAGTTCTTGCGCTTTGCCATCTTTTTTTCCTCTCCTTGATCAGGGGACTTTGACGATATCTTTTGTTAAAAAATGATTCAAAATACTTGCTAAGTCACTGTTTTATGATGATTTTCATCGAGGCTGCCTGCCAGCATGCCAAGCCGTCCCATCGCCTGTCAAGAGGGGCAGCGGAAGGGGAGGGGCCGAGAGGATCGAGCGGTCGAGCGGAAAGCCTCTCGAGCCGCCGGAGGCGAATCGGCGATCCGCGTTGCGGGAAAGAACAATCACCATCCGACCCGCGCCTTTCTCGGCAGCCGGGGGAAGAAGCTGCCGGGTTCATCGGGAAAGGGCTGCCTCGCCCGATGTCTGCCCGCCGCGCGAGCGCATCGCTCCACACCATGCCGGCTGCTCGGGGCCCGGCGCTCCGTCACGGAGCGAGGCTTCCGCGCCGGCCCGGGCTCGCGGCGAGCGAGCGCGCCGGCTGCCGGCCCGGGCATGGCCGGAGGCGGCGCGGTGGACGTAACATGGCGTCGGGTCGTGCGCAGGGGAGGCCGACGGTGGTGCGGATCTTCGCCGCCTGGGGCGTGGCGGTCGCGGCGGCGCTTCCGTTCCCCTCGCGCGCCGAGCGCATCTTCGGCGACGGCTTCGAGACTTCGAAGCGCGCCTGTCCCGCTCCGGAGCACTTCGCGGCCGGGCTCGCGCCGCAGCGGCGCGTTCATGTCAGCACCGCCGGCAGCGACGCGGCCGGCGATGGCTCCCCGGCACGGCCCTACGCGACCCTCGGGCGGGCGGCGCTCGATGCCACCCCGGGCACCGCCATCGTCATCCACGCCGGCCAGTACTCCGGCGGCGTCTTCCTCTCGGCCTTGCGTGGCACCGCTACGGCACCGATCTGGATCGGAGGCGCGCCGGGCGAGGCCGCGCCGCTCTTCCACGGAGGGAGCAACGCGATCCAGCTCTCCCGGCCCGCCTACCTCGTGCTCCACGACCTCGCGGTGCGAGGAGCGAGCGCCAACGGGGTGAACATCGACGACGGCGGCGACTACAGCAACCCGCTCGCCGCGCACCACGTCGCGATCCTTCGCCTCGACAGTCGCCAGATCGGCTCGGGCGGGAACCAGGACTGCCTCAAGATCTCGGGACTGCGCGACTTCTGGGTGCTGCAGAGCCACTTCGAGCGCTGCGGGGCGGGGGGCAGCGGGATCGACCTCGTGGGCGCGCATCGCGGCGTCATCCACGGCAGCCGCTTCGTCGAGGTGGGCGCGAGCGGGGTTCAGGCCAAGGGCGGCAGCAGCGACATCGACATCGTCAACAACCGATTCGAGAACGGCGGTGCGCGAGCGCTGAACATGGGCGGCTCCACGGGCTTCGAGTTCTTCCGCCCGCCGCTCTCGGTGTCGACTCCGAACGCCGAGGCGCGCCGCATCCGCGCGCTCGCCAACCTGTTCGTCGGGAGCGCGCAGACGCCGCTCGCCTTCGTCGGCTGCGTCGACTGCGTGGCGGCACACAACACCATCGTGGATCCCGGGCGCTGGCTCGTCCGCATCCTGCAGGAGACTGTGAGCTCGGGAGGCTATGTCTTTGAGCCGGCACGGAATGGCCTGCTCCAGAACAACCTTTTCGTGTTCCGCCGGGCGCAGGTCGCCGCGACGCCGATCAACGTCGGTCCGAACACCGAGCCGGGGAGTTTCGTCTGGCGGCACAACCTGTTCTACGCCTGGGACCAGCCCGCCCAGTCCAATCCCTCGCCGCCGGGCACGGTCGAAGGCAGCCTGATCGGCCTCGACCCGCGGCTCGAGGGCCCCGATCACCGGCCCGCGCCGGGAAGCCCGGCGATCGCGGCCGGGGCTCCCTACGATCCCTCGCTCGCCGACCTCGGCGGTCGCTGCTTTGCCATCCCGCCGAGCATCGGTGCCTGGGAGGCGGAGTGAAGGGGGGCGCCGGCCGGGGCCGCGCGGGGAGCACGGGCGGGCGAGTGCGTAAGGGGGCGGCATGGCCCGATGCGGTCGCCGCCTTGCCATCCGGCTCTCTCGCAAGGTCTCGGGCTGCCCCGACAGGGGAAGAACGAACGGGCTTCCGCCTCGGGCGGGGGATCTCGCGCGGGCGATGTCGCGGCCGCGAGCGAGCGCAGCGGCCCCGCGCCGACGCGACGCCCGTGATCGCCGGGCCCTCTCGCTCGAGGCGAGCCCGTGAGGTGAGCGCCGCCCTTGCGGTCATGCCTTGCCGGAGATCTCGAAGGAAGGGGGGAGTCGACGGGAGGCTCGCCACCGACTCCCGTCCTCGGGCAGCCCTGCGATGAGGGTTGCCCGATCAGCCCCTGCGCGCGGCGATCCTTCTCCCCGTCCTTGCGCGGCCAGCCGACCGGGCTCGAGGGGCTTTCCGTGACTGCGCGGAGCACGCTCGGCCTCCGACCGGGCGCTCCCGCCGGAAAGGCGGACGCCCCGCCCGCCGACGTAAGCGCACCCGCGTTGTCAAGACCCTGCGCCGACGGCGTTGCCCTAGGGCGGCCGCCCTGCGAAAGGCGGCGACGCTCCGACGAGAGCGCCCCCTAGCCGATGCGCAGGATCGCGGCGTCGGGACGGGCGGCGCTGAAAGTTACACGCACGGGGTCGAGCCCGCGATCGCGCCTGAGCCGCGCCAGGAGCTCCGGGGAAAGCAGACCCTCGGCCTCCGAGAGGGGTAGCACCCGGCGATCGCTGAGCCCGGCGATCCGCGAAAGGAGCGTGATCCGGATTCGCTGCGCACCCGGCTCGAACTCGAGTTTCGCGGGCGCGCTGACCTCGCTGCCTGCCGGGGCCGCGGTCGCCGCCGGCGAGCCGCCCGGTGCGGCGCCCTGTGCGGCGGGGGCTTCCTGCGCCTGCCGCATCGCGCCGTAGCCCACCGCCGTCTTAGCCCCGAAGCCGAGCCACTCGAAGGCGTGCTGAAAGGCCGCCTGCAGCAGCTCCTTCCAGAGCGCCTGACCGTTTTGCACTGCGAGCGGATCGGGCGAGGCAGCGACCCGATGCGCGCCCAGTCTCCTGAGGTGGGCGAGGTCGCAGGTCACATGGAAGACGAAGCGGGAGCCCGGGGGGACGGTGAGGAAGTAGATGGGGATGGGGTTGCCGCAGTCGTGGGGGCTTTCGAAGCCCGGCGGCGGATGGCCGGCCCTCTCTTGGTAGTAGTGCCCGTGGTGGGGGTTCATGATCTCGACCAGGAGTTTGTCGCCCTCGATCTGGGGGAGGACGTCCCAGAAGGTCAGCGCTCCGCGCACATGGACCGAACTCCCGCGAGGCGGCTCGCGACCGAAGAGGAGTTCGATCAGGGAGAGTTCGACAGGCCCTCCCCCTCGCTCCTCGGAGATCGGCTTTCCCGAGGCGTCGCGGAGCTGGTAGCGTGCGGTCGGGTCCCAGCTGGAGTGTCCGCCCCAGCGCCCGCTCGCGAGCTCCTCCGCCGCCCGGCGCAGCACCCCCTTCACGCCGCTGCCGGGAAGATAGGGCAGGCCGTAGGGCCACAGGAACGCGAAGCCGTTCTCGAGCGGGTGGGCGTTTCCGAGGCCGGTGGCAAAGGGCGAGGTGCAGACCCCCTCGATCCGGAACAAGGAAGCGGCCGGCAGCCCGTTTCCGAGGGAGACCTGACGGGATGAGAGCGCTCTGCAGAGTTCGCGATCTCTCGTCGAGAGACGCCGGACGTTGTTCCAGGCCTCCCGAGCCCCGAAATCGTTCTTCTTCCACAGGCCGGGCAGCCTGCCGCTGTCCACGAGCTTTGCGATCGTGGCTTCCATGCCATGGCGTTGCACCTCTCGGCTGAGATCTTGCGCCTCGCGGCTCCGGCGTGACCTTGCGCGATTTTCGACTTCTCTCCTTTGGTCCTCGCGCGTCGTCCAGATCGATAGGTAGGGACCGAATCGCTGGCCGGGGCTGGCATCGCTGAAGTCCTGACCGAGATAGCTCGGGACGGCGGCGGTCGGCATCGCTCCCTCCTCCTCACGCGTTGCGCGGCTCTCTCGAGACACGGGCCGAGGCCATCTGCCTCACCCAGCGCAGCCAGGCGAAGGCCTCGGCGGTGATTTCCTGGAACTGGCGCGGCTCGCAGCGAAACAGCGCCTCCATGAACTTTTCGAATTCGTCCTGCCCGGAGCTGGCTTGGTGGCTCCCCGCCGTGCCGAGTTCGGGGAAGCGCTGCTCCAGCCACTTGCGCAAATCGGTCGCCACCTTCTCCTGCGGGTCGCCCTTCTCGTGACAGAAGGCGAGCACCTGCATCAGACCCGAGTTCATGATCAGGGCGGGCAGAGACTTGGCGAAGTTGGCGTGGTCGGAGGTGTAGTTCGCGGCCTTCCTCCAGGCGTCCAGCGCCCGCTGCTGTTCCAGGGTGAGTCGCTGCGGGGATCCGGTTGCGCTCATCGCTCAGCCCTCCATCCTCAGCATCACGAGCCCGCGTCCCGTCGTCGCATCGCCCCCGAGCTGAAGCAGCTTGCCATCGAGGGCTGCGGCGACCTGGGCGTAGACCGCATCCGCATCGAGCTCGCCGTTCGCCTTGCCCGTCCGCGTGCGGCTGACGAGCAGCGGGGCGACGAGGATCGATTCGGGCGGCAGGTTCTCGGTATAGAACAGTCCGCCGTCGTCCGCCGCACCGGTCTCGTCGTTGATCCGCACGTGTGGCTCGACCAGGGTGGCGTGCTGCGCGAAGTAGCCGAAGTCCCCGTCCGAGAGCAGCACCAGATCCTGCTTCAGCTTGCTGCGGAAGAAGTCGCAGGCGGAGCCCGAGGGGAGGACGCGCCCGGCCAGGTCCTCGGCGACCGGCTTGAGCTTCTCGCTCGCGGCCGGGTCACGCCGGTATTCGAAAACCTCGAGGTGGAGACGGTCGCGCTGGTCCCCGCCCAGGAGATCCGGATTGATCACCGCGCACTCGCCGTCTTTCACCGAAGGAACCCCCCAGGTCACGCTGCGGCCAACGAGCTCGAGCAGCCGCCTGGCGCGCGCGAGGGCCTGCGGACAGGTGGCGTAGACGAAGCCGCCGCGCAGGCTGCGGACCGGAAACACGAGGAGCTGCGCGTCTCCGAAGCTCACCGCGCCGGCATGGAGATCGCTGCTTCCCGCCTCCGGTCCGAACAGGCGATCGAGGTGTTCGGCCGTGCCGCCGAGCTCCGCCCAGGCGTGCCGGGCCGCGCCCTTGATGCCGGAGCCGGCGAAGCACGGGTGCCCGGTGTGGCGCTCGCGCTGAATGGGATTGTCGATCGCGCCGATGGCCTGCCCCGCCCCCATGTGGACAGGGCTCACGGCGTAGAGGAACAGTGCTGCCTGCTTCTCATACATGGACATTCACTCCGTTGGAGAACGCGGAATCCGAGAAGGGGAGAGGAACCATTCCCGGCCGGTGCGCAGTTCCCGAAGGACTGCTCGCTTGCGGGACGGGCGCGCAGCGGCCGCCTCGGCGAGGCGCGCGCTCGGGGTCGCCCGGCGTCGAAGGGTCGCCTGCGCGAGCTCCCGGCTCGCCGGGCGGTCCGTCATGGGCCCGTAGTCCGAGGAGATCGCAAGAGGCCGCTCGCTCATGCGATCCTCCAGCGCGCCCACGCGAAGCGGTTGTAGCCTTCGGCGCGGCGCAGCGGATCTTCGCAAGGCTCGGACCAGAGCCCCTGCGCCGCGAGCGCCGCGAGGCCGTCCTCCGCGACCCCCTCATCGAGTTCGAGCCAGTAGACCGCGCCGGCGGGGACGGCGCGCTCCGCCGCCTTGGGCCGCCACCGGGCCAGATCCCAGCCCGAGATCACCTCGAGGCGCGGCACCGCCGCGCTGACCAGCCACCCGCTCACGCCGCCGAGCGCGAAGCGGATCGCGCCATCGGCGCGCGGATCGCCGCCGCACCCGGGCGGCAGCCAGCCGCCTGGGAAGATGCCCGGGCTGGTCAGCACCAGGCGCGCACGGCGATCCCGGGCGATCAATCTCTGATCGGCCTCTGGAAGCTTGGGCAGCGAGTCGATCGGGAATAGCCGTGCCGCCCGCCCGTCGGCGCCAAACCGGACCGTGCCGGGCGGCAGAGGACCGGTCAAGCCTGCGACGCGCACGAGGAAGCCTGCGTCGAAGCCTGTGTCGGACTCCCCGCCCGCATCACGGCGGGCGAGGCTCACGGCCTGCACCGTGAACAGGCGGCCGTCCCCGGCCGCCCGCCGCGCCGGATCGAGACCGACACCCACCCGAAGCTCGAGCTTCCAGAGCCGAGAGCTCTCCACGAGGTGCTCCGGCTCGGGGGAATCGCCGTCGAGGTAGCGCCTCCAGCCCTCCTCCCTCAGCCACAGCCCCTTCGCGGGCTTGCTCCGTTCCGCCTCGGCGAGCACGGGATGCAGGGGCAGACGGAGGCTCGACCGGAGGGATTCCGCGAGCTTCACGGGTCTCGCCCATGCGACGCGCCGCGACCCTCGCTCCTCCTTCACCACGAGATCCGCCGGCACCGGCCAGAGCGTCTCGATCCGTCCCCTCCCGTCGCGTCGCGCCAGGTGGAAGCCGACGACGGCGAAGGCGCCGGGACGGTCGCGATGACCGAGGGCCGGGTGCTCGCACTCGCCGCGCGCGAAGGCGCCGGGATCGAGGCCGTCGGAAACCAGCAGGTGCGAGCGGATCGCGCCCGCCGCCACCGATGGCCAGGGCGGCACCAGCGCCTCGCCGTAGCTGCCCGGGTCGCCGAAGAGGCGATTGCCGCGCAGGAACAGCACGTCGAGAGGTTCGAGGAAGCAGCTCCGCACGCTCATGCCACAGCCTCCCGTCGGGCGTCGGGCGAGGTTTCCGCCGCCGCCGGCTGGCGGATCTCGCGGGCCAGGAACTCGGCCGCGGTCATCAGCGCGGCGAGCCGTTCCCGCGGCGCGGGCATGCGGCCGGCGCTGCGCTCCACCCCGCCCGCCGGGACGAGCGCAAAGCTCGCGAGCTGCCGTGCCAGCGCCGCCGCCTCCTCCTTCCGACCCCGGCTCTGCCGCGCGAGCTGGTAGGCGAGGAGACGCTCGAGCATCTCGCCATTGGCCTCGGAGAGGGGAGGCAGGTCGTCGAGCCAGGCAAGGCTGTGGTAGACGGCGCGTCGCGAGGTCTCTGGCGCGGCGAGGAAGCGGATCGTCGCCTCGAGCACCGGAAGCTCCTGCCACTTCAGGCTGAGGGTGACCCTGCTGCCGGAGCGCTTGAGGATGGTCAGCGACAGCGCGTCGCGCCCGCCCTCGTCCTTCGCTCGCCCCTCGGCCGCGCGAAGCTCGCGGAGGACCGCGCCGAGAGGCGACTGGTGGTGCGCGATCACGAGGCCGGCGGAGGCGGTGACGCCCTTGCCCATCATCCGCATCAGCCGTCCGTTGAGGAAGGCGAAGCCGCTCTTGCAGTGCAGCTCGCCCCTGCGCCGACCGATCTCCCTCCAGTCCACCGACTCGTCGTCGGGAAGCGTTCCGGAGTAGGCATGCCGCAGCCGCCTCGCGCAGGAGATGAGGTCGGCCGCCGGAAGCACCGCCAGAACGTCATCGCCGCCCGAGTAGATCAGCTTGCCGAAGTGCTCCTCCTCGACCACGTGGCGCGCGACGTGCTGCGAGAAGTCGCTGAGCGCCGCCGAGATCGCGACGTGCCGAGCGGGAGAGACGGGGCGCGGCTGGCTAAGGTAGGCCTCCAGCGCAGGGCTGTCCTTTGCCAAGCTCTCGAGCCTACTCCGCACCTGCTTGTGGAAGCTCTGTCCGTATTGCATGGCGGAGGGCTGCTCGCCTGAGCGTTCGGTCGCATCCACGGACTGCTCGGCTCCCGAGAGAAGCGCCCCCATGCGGTCCCCATCCATCAGCAGCAGCCCGTAGTAGGTCTCCAGGCGGAAGCCGTGCCGCTTCTCCTCCGGAAGCGCCGTGGCCAGGGTGCGGCGCACCGCCTCCCGCAGCCGCTCGGCGCGCGGCTCGTCCTCGGTTTCGGACGCCTCCTCGAGCAAAGCGGGGAGCTGGCGCGCGAGGCGAAGCTCGTCGCGGCCGCGGTGCCGCCGTAGGATCCGACGCGGCAGCACCACCCAGCGCCAGTCCTCGCCCGCGGTGCTCTCGGTCTCGGCGTCGGGAGCGCGTTCGACCTCTTCCGCGGACCCGCTCGCTCCGAGCAACTTGTCGAGCTCGCGCGTGCGGCTGCCGCGCTCGAGCCAAGCGTCCAGGTGGTGGGCCAGAGCCATGGCGTGGGTGCTCACCATGTGCCGGGAGACGTTGGTGTCGAGCGCCTCGCGCAGCTCCTCGGCGAACAGCGTCGGCCAGAGGCGCTTGATCGCGCCCAGCGCGCCAAGGTGCTCGCCGGCCTTGGCCCAGGCGGGCCGCCGCGCCGCGATCCGCGACCACAGGGAGCTTTCGGGCTGACGCCGCTGGCCGGGCGTGAGCCAGAGCTTCGAGCGATCCTCCGTGAGCCACTCGACCTCGCCGCTCAGCGAGTCTCGCCAGCCCTCCTGGCGCAGGGACGAGAAGCGGCGGATCGCCTTGGCGGCAGCGAGCAGCCGCTCGGCGAGCTCGTAGATCGCGGGATAGAGCGCACCGGGATTCGGCGCATGGAAGAGGAAATGCTGGCCGTCGAGCTCGAGCTCGATCTCCCGGGAAAGCAGCCGCCAGGCGGGGGAGGCGAGGAAGCCGCTCGCCTGGTCCTCGGCGACGCCGTAGAAGGGAGCCATGGCCCGCACCAGCGCGGAGAGGTCGAGATCGCGCTGGCGCTCCTCGTCGCGGCAGCGGATCAGCGAGAAGGGGACGGCCGCCCAGTGCACCTCGGGGAATCCCGCAAGCTGCTCGCGCATCTGGGCGAGGGCAACCTCCCTGCCGTTGGGGATCGCGCCTGCTCCGGCCTCCCGCAACAGCCGCTCGACCGTCCTCTCGCCGAGCTTAAGGATCCATTCCCGGGCGCTCTGCTCGCAGCGACTCGCAAGCTCGGCGGCGCGGCTCGCGGGAACGATGGCGACGAAGCGGTTCGGCAGCGAGGCGGCGAAGAGCGGATTGGCATCGCCTGGGGCCCTGCGCCACTCGCATTTCTCGAAGAGACGGTCGGG
The DNA here is from genome assembly GCA_033582715.1 of Lysobacterales bacterium. Classification (GTDB taxonomy): domain Bacteria; phylum Pseudomonadota; class Gammaproteobacteria; order Xanthomonadales; family BPKI01; genus BPKI01. The sequence goes on from JAVQZZ010000001.1 coordinate 1,284,233, forward strand.
AAGGCCCATCGCCTTGAGGAGCCAGAGGTCGACGATGGCCACCCCTCGCAGCCGAGGGAACAGGATCGCGTCCGGGCCGAGCTCGTCGGCAAGCGGCCGAATCGTCTCCCAGGCAAGGCGGGAGAGCAGATGCGACCCTGCCCAGAGGTCCTCGAGCTTGCGCGCCTCGGCGATGAAGCCCTGCACGGGGCCGATGGAGACGACGAGCAGCGCGGCATCGCCCTCGGGATCCGCCGCGAAGGCGCCGGCGAGAGCGGAGGTGAGATCTAGGTGGTCCCAGATCGAATGGTCCGGCACGCGGGTGTCCGCGGGAAGGAGGGCCCACAGCGAGCCGAAGCCGCCGCGGTCCGCCTCCCCCCGGAGTTCCGGCCCGAAGCGCCAGAAGGCGAGGAGGATCTTCCGGAAGTCCGGCTCCTGCTCCGTGCCGGCCCCGAGATCGACGAGAAGCGAGCTCAGGTGGTCGAAGGCCGTCTGTTTCGCCTCGGCGATCGAGACATCGGCAAGCTTCCCGAGATCGATCTCATCGCCGGTGAGCGGGTGGATCAGCACCGGACGATCGGTCCAGCGCACCTGGGCATTCGGATCGAGCGCGAAGCTGCGGGGGGCACCGTCGGGCCGCTGGGCGGCTCGCTCCCGGAGCGGCCACTGCGGGCGGTCGGCCGCGGCCGCCCACCAGTCGGCACGCCGCACGTGCCGGTACATCCAGGCCGGAATCTGAGAGCCGAAGCCGGCCTTGCCGACGAGAACCCGCACCAGCGCATCGTCACTGTCGGGGTCGAGCGCCTCGGGGAGCTCGTGGTAGCCGAGCAGGCGCGCGAGCGCCCGCGAGGTGCCGTTCTCGTGTCCCTCCGGGTCCCGGAGCAGCACGAGCGCCTTCTCCGCCGGGTCATGGAGGCGGGCGGCGAGTTTGGTTTGCCAAATTATCTCCCGAGAGTGAAAGCATGTCACACCTCCAGATGGTCAATCCGATACGCTGCGAAGCTGGTGAACACATCTCTCGGAGTCCTGCGGGCCAAGATAGTCAAATTTCGATTTAACAGATTCCACAACTCGACCGGCTCCGACAAGAGCTGTCAAGAAACTCATGCACCGAGGACCATACGCGCTCAATGTCGCCTCGAGAGGGAGAGAACTGGCCCGTGCGGCAGATGAGGCATATGATAAATCACTCCGACCAATCTTGCCCGTCGACGGCTCGCGGCGTCACCTTGAAACGAAGCTGAGTTAGGTAACCGTAAGCTTTGATCCCATCCTTGGTGGTCACTGGTGAGTGACGGGATAGCCAAGCCAAAATCGGTCTTGCGGTATGCCTGAAGCCGTTCCTTGGCTACTCCAAGGGAAGAGAAGTCTCGTCGACATCCGAATGATGGCCAAGGTGCGCATCAGCCTCTTCCAATCGTCGTGACCGGCGGTTTTCCATACGAGAGGTCCGTTCTTGTCGCTTCCCGATCGCGTGCGGCCACTTCTCGTTGAGGCAGTCGCGCCAATCTCGAATGAACTCTTCAGGGTTCACCTGGACTTCGGAAGACTCTGTCGAGTCAAACTGCAACTGATACGATCCCCATCCGTTTCGAGACCGGCCTCCGAGGCTCGAGTACCTGTCCATCAGCCAAAGCACCTTTCGCATTTCAGAAGAGATGTCTTCTGGAAACGCGAGTTGAAGAGTACCTTTTTGATTTGCGTCGATCACGAAGTCTTTCTTGGGTTGCGTCCCACGCGCTGCGCTGCGTGTACGAGCGGTCCGTATCCGAGGTAGAGGTCCGGATCAATTTGGCGAGAAACCTCCGGATGAAAGATGAATCCTTTCGCGCTCGGCCAATCTCTCAGGGTCCCTTTTCTCCCAACCCTTGAGGCGAACGCGAACTTGGCTCTTGCAGAAATCGTAGACCTCGCGGTTCCCTTCTTGATGCTTCAGCCAGGCGTTTCCGAAGAGCCGTCCCTCCCGTTTTCGCATCTCCTCGATCGCGACATTGAAATTTCGCGATGCCGCATACACCAGGCGCCACCAGCGCCGGATTTCCGCCTTGAACGGCGGCGTCCGCCAGCGCGCGTTCTGCTCGGCGTCGCCCAGGAACGCAGGGGTGAGGAAGGTCACGGTCAGCTCGAGCGTTTTCATCTTGGGGACCTCACTTGCGTTCTGGGCTGCGCTCATCGGGCGTCTCCATGTCGGGTAGGGTCAGGTTGCGGCTTTCTTGTCTCAGGAGTTGAGAAGCCGGTTGAGGGCGGCACCGAGCTCGTTCTCGGTCGCCCTCGGATTCCGGAGGAGCTCGAGGTGCGGCCTGGACGTGGGCCGCGTCCCGTGGGCGAACGCGTTCCGGACGTTACGGAGGAGCCAGTAGGCCTGGCCTTGGGAGGTTGGCGTCGAGCCCAATCTGAGCCTGCCTTCCAGCCGCTCGCGTGCCCGCTCGCGCTGGTCAAAGTCCTCCGGATCGAGGCCGAGGGACTCCGCTTCCCGCGAGACGACCGCCTCTATGCCGTGGATCGCGGCGCGGAGAAAGTCCCGGCGCTGCAGACTCTGCAGGGCGAGCAGCCGCTGCTGCTCGGAGAGGCGGTCGGCGGCCGCCCAGCGGAGGGCGCCGCGGAGGCGTTCGCGGAAGAGCTCGGAGGCACCGCGCAGCGGCTGCGCCAGCCGATCAAGCAGGGCGCGGATCTCGCGCGCCGCCTGGCTCGTCTGGTTCATGGAGAGGGACTCGCCGGCGGTCTTCAGGCGGCGTGCGATCTCGGACGGCACCCCGTCGCGCTCGAGGAGTTCGGCAAAGGGCGAGGGATCGCCGCTCGCCTCGTAGTGGACGAACGCGGTGAGCCAGCGCTCGATCGCCAGAAGGCCATCCAGCCGCACCACCGGCGTGATCCCTTCCCGGGTCAGCTCGAGCGCGCCGTACCAGATGCTCCGCACGCGCAGGCGCCGGGCGTGCGCAAGCATGAAGGCAGACAGCTGCCCGAGCAGGGCGAGGTGGCGGAGACCGTGAGTCACATCGAAACTCGCTTCTCCCGACCGGATCTCCGTCCCGACGATGGCGAGGATCTCGCGCTGTTCGCGCTCGTCGACGGCGTAGGGGACGACGCGAAGCCGGAGTTCGAGGGCGAGGGCGCTCGAGGCAATTGGCTGGACCGAGTCGAGCAGCGCCTGGGTGACCTGTCCCCTTTCGCTCGCCTCGATCAGCGCAAGTCGCGCCTCCTCCGCTCCCTCGTGGACCGCGTGTTCCACTAGGGCGGGCCAGCTGCTCCCCGAGGTGCCGAGAACGAGGACGCGGTCGGGTCGGATCCGGCGGGCGAGGGCGAGGCCGAAGAACGGCGTCTCCTCTTCCGTTCCGTTCTCGAAGCGGTAGCGCGCCGTGCGGTAGCCCGTCCGTCGGGTCGAGGCGGGCGCTGCCGAGGAAGGTGACCAGGGTGTGCATCGCCCGACGCCTGGTCAGCGGATGACCTCGACTCGCTCGGGTGGCACGGCGAGACGGTACTGCGGACGGCCGCGCGAACCCTCGCGGACGACCAGGAAAGCCTGGGCACGCCCAGCGCCGAGCTCGCGCCGGAATGCCTGGCGCAGGCGCGCCGCGCGCTCCTGGAAGAAGGAGCGGATCAGCCCTTCGCCGCTCAGCCGCGCATGGGTGCGGGTTTCCCGCTCGTCAGGGTCGTCGAGGAGGCGCGCATACTGGGCGAGGTACTCCGAGGCGTCTGCGCGCGCTTCCGGCCCCTCGCTCTTCTGCGGGGCGACGGGCCGCCCGCTGCGGTCGCGCTCCGCCACCCAGAGGAGGAGGGCGAGATCGGCTGGAGGCAGCCGGATGGCGTGACGGCCGATGCGCACCTCCCGGCGAGCCACGTCGATCACCATCCGCGACTCAGCCAGGCGCTCCTGGACGCTGCGCACGGCGTCGGCGAAGGCGCCATCGGTGCGATTGAGGGAATCGGGATCGAGTTCCCGCCGCAGGCGCACGAAGGGGATGTCGCCGAGCCAGACCTGGGCCCTCGAGGCGTCCGCGACCTCCTTCGGCTGGTCCCCTCGCCGCACGAGGTGTGGCTGCGGCGTCGGGTAGAAGAAGTCGGGGGAGCTCTCGAAGGGGGCGCTGACCAGCACGTGGCTGAGACGATCCTGCGGACGGCCGTAGAGGCTCATGGCGTAGCCGAGGAAGAAGCCCATGGTCTTTCGCCCGCCCGCGATCGAGGCATGGATCTCGTTGGCCTCCGAGGCCGTGAGCCGGCGCACGCGGTCGGCGATCGCGTCGGCGGCGAGCCGGTTGTCCTCGTCGTCGCGGATGTCCTCGAGCGGGGTGCCGTCGGGACGGGTGATGAGATGGATGTGGTCCTCCCCGAAGCGGATGTCGGGGAGCCCGTAGTCCGCGATCAGGCGGTGGAACCAGCCGGCGCCCGGGCGCAACAACTGGAGCCGCGCGTTCTCGGAGCCGCGCGTGGTGGTGATGAGATGCACCTCGTCGGGCACCCACGGTTCACGCGCGGCGGGTGGCCGCACGGCGAGGGCATAGATCGTCTCGGTGACGATCTGCGGGGAGAGTCCGGTGACGCAGAGCAGGATCCGGGGCATGGGCTCAGCAGGTTTGCATCCTGGCGGCCTTAGCGTCGTCCTTCCCGCCCCCGCCGGGGCGACTCCGCAAGATTGCGACCTCATTCCGGCCCGCCGAGCCCGAGCTCGACCCGTGCCGGGACCAGGCGCGCGCCGAGGCGCTCGAGCGCGTCCGCGTCGAGCTCGATGCCTCGGGCTTCCGGCGGCAGGTCGATCGCGAGATGGAGCAGCCTCGCCCCGCGCCGGCAGACCTCCGCGGCGAGGTGCAGCGGCAGCGTGCCGATCACCGTGTCGCCCTCCCTCACCTCGGAGGGGTCGAGATGGGCGACCTGCCGGGAGACCGCGATCCCCCTACGTCTCGCCCACTCGACCGAGCCGGGATGCCGGGAGACGAACCAGACGGTCGGCGCGGCCTCGGCGTCCGGGGGACTCGAACGGGACTGGGGCATCCGCCGTCGGCGAAGCGTTCGAGCAGGCGTTCGCGAGCTCGCACGCGGAGCGTTTCCTGGCCGGCAGTGGTTGCCTGTTGAAGCCGCCGTGCTGGATGTCGTTCCGGACCTGGGCGATCTCGCGGGCAAGGTCGCCGAGCTGCTCCCGCCAGCGATCCTCGGCGCGCTCCCGACCCTCATCGTCGAAGTTCGGGCCGGGCCGCGCGGCATCCGGTGCGGCGAACAGCGAGATCCATCCCTCGCGGAGGACGACCGCAGCCTCCGCGAGCCTCCCCCAGTCGGAGGTAAAGGTTGGCGAGGGCGGCGAGCGCCTTGCGGCCGCTTTCGCCTCCCAGATGATCCTGATCGAGGCTTAGTTTCGCGATCCGATCCCGGAGCTCGGCGAGAGGGGCCTCGAGCAGCGGCAGCTCGCGCGCGATCCATCCGCTGCTCGCATCCAGGTCCTCGATGATCTGGCGGACCAGCGAGCCTCGGGAGCCTTCGGGGAGCAGCAGTCCGCCGACGCGCACGGCATCGAGGGCGAGGTCGAACTCGCGGAGCTTCCTGGCCAGCCGATCCAGCAGCGGTCTCGCGCCCGCACGCTCGTCGCTCTCGTCCCGACTCGCTGCCCACCACTTGGCGAGGGCACGTCCGACCCCTTCGATGCGCTGGGCGAGCTCCTCCGCATCGCCGGTCCGCTGGAAGACCTCGAGCGCCGCGATCAGCGCCGAGACTTCACCGAAGCGACTGAGGTCCCAGATCGGGGTCCGGTGCTCGTCGCGGGCCTCGTAGGCCCCATAGAGCACGCTCACCGGCAGCTCGGGCCTGCGGGCATGGAGATAGGCCACCAGCGCGCCCGCGAAGAACGGGAGGGCGCGGAAGCTGTGGGTGATGTCGATGATCACCTCGCCCGGCTTGTCCACGGCCAGCTCGACCATCTTCTGAAGCAGGCGGTCGAAGGCGCGCGGGCCACCGTCAAGGTCGATCGGGACCTTGCGCAGTTCCGCGAGGCCCGACAGACGTTCCTCGAGACGCCTCCAGTGCGCCTGCTCCGCCGCCGGCGTGACGAGTACCGCCACCGTACTGCAGGAGCGGAGCTGCGCGATCGCGTGGGCGCAGTAGCACGTCTCGATCCCCCGCTCCGGATCGCTCTCGAGGTAGTAGCGCGTGGACTGGTAGTTGCCCGTGCCGAGGAAGGAGATCAGCAGCGTGCGTGCCCGCTCAGCGCCCTGTGCAGACGCGTGCTCGTCGGCGCGGGACGTGCGAAACGCAGCATCCGCGAAGTCGGTGCCGCCGCCCTGATGGGTCATGTCCCCCCTCACCCCTGCGCTTCCCCTTCCCGCGCTCCCCGCGCTCGCCCTGCGCCTCGGATCGTCCGCTGCGCAGTCCGCGGCGAGCGGCCAGCCGGGCCCCGAACAAGTTACGGGCGCTGCCCAGCCTCACGCAAGCGCGGACGGCGCTAATCGCTTAGCGCAAGCGTCGCGGCAGGCGCCAGTGAAAAGGGCCTGCGCAACGTTGGTCGGCAAGCGGATCGGGTACGCCGGGACACGCCCCGAGGTGCGGCTGTAGCAGCTGCGGCTCGCCGGATTCGGGGGTCACGGAGCGTCAAGGACCGGCGCGCGCGCCAACGCTGTCCGCGCCTCCTCGCCGTGATCGAGCGCCCTTCAACCATCCCGAGATCGCGAGAAGGAAGAGGAGTCGCTCCATCTCCTTTTCATTTGATGGGAGACGACGGTCGGGATCGGGTCTTCCCGCGCCCTGATGAGATCGCGCTGTCTTGATCCCCTTTAGCGGGGGAGGTCGGTCGGGCCCGCGCCGCGGCCGCGGCGATGCGCAACGACGCGATGTCTTAATCCCCTTTAGCGGGGGAGGTCGGTCGGGCCCGGCGATCGCCGCCGCGCAGCATGCGCGGCGCTGGGTCTTAATCCCCTTTAGCGGGGGAGGTCGGTCGGGCCCGGAGCTGCGATCCGCGAGCAGATCGCCGGCAGCGTGGTCTTAATCCCCTTTAGCGGGGGAGGTCGATCGGGCCCCGCGCCGACTGGAGAGTCGTGTCATGTCTGATCGTGTCTTAATCCCCTTTAGCGGGGGAGGTCGATCGGGCCCGCAGAGTCGCGGCGGTCAGGTGCTGACGCCGGTCTTAATCCCCTTTAGCGGGGGAGGTCGATCGGGCCCGGTGCGCGACGTTGACGCTCCCGATGGCCGCGGTCTTAATCCCCTTTAGCGGGGGAGGTCGATCGGGCCCCTGTCACTGTTGCAGACGTCCGGGTTCCGCGAGTGTCTTAATCCCCTTTAGCGGGGGAGGTCGATCGGGCCCGCGCGTGTACGCGGAGCAGCACCACCACGACCGCGGTCTTAATCCCCTTTAGCGGGGAGGTCGATCGGGCCCGACGTGTCGCGCATCGTATACGCTCTCGCGCGCATGTCTTAATCCCCTTTAGCGGGGGAGGTCGATCGGGCCCCCTCCCGTGGCGGGCGTGCACGCGCCCCAACGTCTTAATCCCCTTTAGCGGGGGAGGTCGATCGGGCCCGATGGCGGACGCGCCGACTGTGACGGTACATGACGCGTCTTAATCCCCTTTAGCGGGGAAGGTCGATCGGGCCCGAGGACGCACGCGACATCGCCGGAATCGAGCGGTCTTAATCCCCTTTAGCGGGGAAGGTCGATCGGGCCCGAGCGTGGTACTCCCGAGCTCGCGCCGCGAGGGGTCTTAATCCCCTTTAGCGGGGAAGGTCGATCGGGCCCGGCCCTGATCGTTACGCGATCCGATCGTGACGGCGGTCTTAATCCCCTTTAGCGGGGAAGGTCGATCGGGCCCGCGGCACGGCCGAGGATGCGCCGCCGTCCGCATGGCGTCTTAATCCCCTTTAGCGGGGAAGGTCGATCGGGCCCGGTCTCGATGTCGATCGCGGCCGGCCGGCATCTCGTCTTAATCCCCTTTAGCGGGGAAGGTCGATCGGGCCCGCGGGCTGAGGCAGCGTCGAGCGGCCCGATCGGGGTCTTAATCCCCTTTAGCGGGGAAGGTCGATCGGGCCCGGAGCAGGGGACCAGGGATCACCGGTGCGCCAGCGTCTTAATCCCCTTTAGCGGGGAAGGTCGATCGGGCCGCGCGACCGTCCGGCGACGGACTACCTGGCAGTCGTGTCTTAATCCCCTTTAGCGGGGGAGGTCGATCGGGCCGTCTGGATCGCGCGCGGCCATATGCGACGCGCGAGTCTTAATCCCCTTTAGCGGGGGAGGTCGGTCGGGCCCGCGCGCGGCGCGAGACCGTCCAGGGCGGCACTGCGTCTTAATCCCCTTTAGCGGGGAAGGTCGATCGGGCCCGATCGCACGGCACTGCGATCGACGCCCGCTGGCGCGTCTTAATCCCCTTTAGCGGGGAAGGTCGATCGGGCCCGACGATCTGATGCGGCCCGAGCGAGCGCGCGATCGGTCTTAATCCCCTTTAGCGGGGAAGGTCGATCGGGCCCGATTCGGCGGTAGCAGTTACATGCGTCGACTGCTGTCTTAATCCCCTTTAGCGGGGAAGGTCGATCGGGCCGCGAGGCCGCGTACGCGCGATCGCTGACGCTGCTGCGTCTTAATCCCCTTTAGCGGGGAAGGTCGATCGGGCCGTGCAGCTCGCGTGAGGCGCCCGCGACGCGACGAGTCTTAATCCCCTTTAGCGGGGAAGGTCGATCGGGCCCGTCCCTGTGCGATGCATGCGTCCGTACTTGGGTCTTAATCCCCTTTAGCGGGGAAGGTCGATCGGGCCCGGTCGACCGCCGGTCACGCTTGCCGACGTCGGCGCGTCTTAATCCCCTTTAGCGGGGAAGGTCGATCGGGCCGCGGCGGTCGCGCTGGAGCGCCGCGCCGCGCCGCGGTCTTAATCCCCTTTAGCGGGGAAGGTCGATCGGGCCCGCAGTCGGCTGCCTGTCGAGCAGGCCCGAGCGGTGTCTTAATCCCCTTTAGCGGGGAAGGTCGATCGGGCCCGGCGGCGGTCGACCGGATGCGCAGCCTGCGTGCGGTCTTAATCCCCTTTAGCGGGGAAGGTCGATCGGGCCCGAGCCGCGACGACCGAGCCCGCGGCACGCCTGCGGTCTTAATCCCCTTTAGCGGGGAAGGTCGATCGGGCCCGGCCGGCGTCGGACACTCAAACGCCGTGACTCAGGTCTTAATCCCCTTTAGCGGGGAAGGTCGATCGGGCCCCGCACGTGCGCGCGACTCGATCGCGCCGGTCAAGGTCTTAATCCCCTTTAGCGGGGAAGGTCGATCGGGCCCGTGAGCGTCAGTGACGATACGGCTCCGATCGAGTCTTAATCCCCTTTAGCGGGGAAGGTCGATCGGGCCGCGGCACTGCACCTCGCGGAGTCGCTCGGCCTCGGCGACGGTCTTAATCCCCTTTAGCGGGGAAGGTCGATCGGGCCCCCGACATGGCGTCATGGTCGGTCCATGACGACGGTCTTAATCCCCTTTAGCGGGGAAGGTCGATCGGGCCGCGGGCTCGAGCTGTCGAGCGCCTGAGCGACGCTGGGTCTTAATCCCCTTTAGCGGGGAAGGTCGATCGGGCCCGGTACCGCAGGCTGCAGTAGGGGCGTAATGCAGTCTTAATCCCCTTTAGCGGGGAAGGTCGATCGGGCCGGGACACGGCCGAACAACCTGCGGCATCGCGTCTTAATCCCCTTTAGCGGGGAAGGTCGATCGGGCCTTGAAGGCGGGTACCCCTACCCTCACGGTCTTAATCCCCTTTAGCGGGGAAGGTCGATCGGGCCCGGCGCCGAAGTCATACGGCGCTCCTAGCGCGTCTTAATCCCCTTTAGCGGGGAAGGTCGATCGGGCCGCGTCGTCGGGCCGATCACGCCCCGCGCGTCCGCGGTCTTAATCCCCTTTAGCGGGGAAGGTCGATCGGGCCCGTGCCCGGCGTCGCGCTCGCGCCGTGCCTCGCGTCTTAATCCCCTTTAGCGGGGAAGGTCGATCGGGCCCGAGCCGCGGCGGTGCGACCAGTTCGCGGCTGTGGTCTTAATCCCCTTTAGCGGGGAAGGTCGATCGGGCCCCGCACGGCTGACGCAGCCCTCCGTGGACTGACAGTCTTAATCCCCTTTAGCGGGGGAGGTCGATCGGGCCCATGGCCGGCCATGAATCGGTACGTCCACCTGGCCCGGTCTTAATCCCCTTTAGCGGGGAAGGTCGATCGGGCCTGGTCATCCCTGGCTGCGGCAGCTCGAGCGGCAGTCTTAATCCCCTTTAGCGGGGAAGGTCGATCGGGCCGACTGTCGACGCGTGCGAGCATTCGCAACAGCGCGAGTCTTAATCCCCTTTAGCGGGGAAGGTCGATCGGGCCCGGCGTCGCAAGTGCTGGTGATCACCGCCACGAGTCTTAATCCCCTTTAGCGGGGAAGGTCGATCGGGCCCGACTGATGATCGCGTGCCGATCCTCCGCTGCCACGTCTTAATCCCCTTTAGCGGGGAAGGTCGATCGGGCCGCGGAGTGCTGACAGCCTCGCTTGTGATTCGCGTCTTAATCCCCTTTAGCGGGGAAGGTCGATCGGGCCAGCGACGCCGACCCCGGCGGGCCGTTGGCGGATGCGTCTTAATCCCCTTTAGCGGGGAAGGTCGATCGGGCCGTACGCTAGCTTCTGGACGACGCGCGCGTTCTTGCGGTCTTAATCCCCTTTAGCGGGGAAGGTCGATCGGGCCGCCGCTACCTTGGATTATACGAACCGCGGTACGTCGTGTCTTAATCCCCTTTAGCGGGGAAGGTCGATCGGGCCGGCATGCGCGCCGATGTACACCGATGTACACGCGATGTCTTAATCCCCTTTAGCGGGGAAGGTCGATCGGGCCCGGGAGCCGGAAGATATGCCGGCTCCTGCTGCGGTCTTAATCCCCTTTAGCGGGGAAGGTCGATCGGGCCCGACGGTGCCGCGGCGTATGCCGTGCTGTACGCGCGGTCTTAATCCCCTTTAGCGGGGGAGGTCGATCGGGCACGCACGGCGCGAGAGCGTACCAAGGCGCTACGCCGCGTCTTAATCCCCTTTAGCGGGGGAGGTCGGTCGGGCCCGGCGCCGCTGCCGGAGTGCGCCGCGGTCCTGCATCGTCTTAATCCCCTTTAGCGGGGAAGGTCGGTCGGGCCATGCCGCGGTGCTGGACGATCCTCGTGAGCGTCTTAATCCCCTTTAGCGGGGAAGGTCGATCGGGCCGCGGCTGGATGATGAAGACCCGGCATCGTCGGGTCTTAATCCCCTTTAGCGGGGGAGGTCGATCGGGCCCCGACGCACGGCCGTAGATCGGATGTCCAGTCGGGTCTTAATCCCCTTTAGCGGGGGAGGTCGGTCGGGCCCGCTGAACCCGGGCATCACCGGACGCAGCGGTCTTAATCCCCTTTAGCGGGGAAGGTCGGTCGGGCCGAGTCGCGCGCGGACGGGCATCAAGGAGCGCGTACGCGGTCTTAATCCCCTTTAGCGGGGGAGGTCGGTCGGGCCGGCTTCCTGCTGCAAGACTAGAGCAGACACACGGTCTTAATCCCCTTTAGCGGGGAAGGTCGATCGGGCCCCTCCGTGGGATGCGGCGGATCGCTCAGTGCGTCCCGCCTGGGTCTTAATCCCCTTTAGCGGGGGAGGTCGGTCGGGCCTCGGCCGGACCGGGCTTCACCTTGCCGCGGTGGTCTTAATCCCCTTTAGCGGGGAAGGTCGATCGGGCCCCATCACCCCACCATCACCCATAAGAGCATCGTCTTAATCCCCTTTAGCGGGGAAGGTCGATCGGGCCCGTCGCAGCCGAGCACGGCGCTCGATGTGCGATGTGTCTTAATCCCCTTTAGCGGGGAAGGTCGATCGGGCCCCGCACAGCCGACGCGCGCCTCGGACCGGGGGCGGTCTTAATCCCCTTTAGCGGGGAAGGTCGATCGGGCCGGACGGTCGATCCGCGCTCCTGCAGCGCGGAGCGCTGGTCTTAATCCCCTTTAGCGGGGAAGGTCGATCGGGCCTCTTCGGCGATCTTCGCGTCGTTCTTGAGGACGGCCAGGTCTTAATCCCCTTTAGCGGGGAAGGTCGATCGGGCGACCGACGCGGTGGTCGGGACCGGCAAGGTCGTCTTAATCCCCTTTAGCGGGGAAGGTCGATCGGGCCTGGTCTGGGGCGTGGGGTTGCTCGCGGGCGTGCAGTCTTAATCCCCTTTAGCGGGGGAGGTCGATCGGGCCCGGCGGCGACGGTAGGCGCCACGCGATCGCTTGTCTTAATCCCCTTCAGCGGGGAAGGTCGATCGGGCCGCTAGCGGCTAGAAAAGGTTCGGAGTCTATCGGGTCTTAATCCCCTTTAGCGGGGAAGGTCGATCGGGCCGTCGCAGTCCTACTACTCAGACTAGCTGCGCGATCGTCTTAATCCCCTTTAGCGGGGAAGGTCGATCGGGCCCCTACGAGGTCTGAAGTCCTTTCCAAAACAAGGGCTTAGGAAGGCGGTTGAGGATTCCTAGTCCGGACATGAAAGTGGGCTTATTATCACATAACAGGCGGTGCCGACTTGGGCACGCTATCGGTAGCAACCTATCGATGAACGGACAGTCTGACAAGTGGGCGTCTTGACGTTGAGCCAGTGCGGGTCTCACAGCCGATACCGCTCCTCGAGAAGCTGCCGGGCCGGGCGGCAGGCGGGCCGGTCCGCGAGTCGTGAGCGACGCGCCGTAGGTCCAGATCCGGGCGTCGGGGGCGAGGGCGTAGATGCGCAGGTCGTCGTGCCTTGGGGTCGATAAGGAGGTTAAGCTCGGCGGCGAGGTCCTCGATCTCGCGCAGGGTCGCCTCGCCGAGGAAGACCGACCAGTTGATGCGGTGGAAAGCGCCGGTCGGACGAGCGCGATAGACGCGCTGCCAGCGTCGCGCATCGGCGATGTCGTAGGCGAGGAGCCACAGCCGGTTGCGGTCGCGATCCATGGGCGGCCGCCGGCTAGAGGAGGATGCGCGATGAGATGGTGCTCGAGGGCTCGGAGCAGACGATGGGCGGAGGCGCGGAGCGCGCTGGAGGGCGACTCGACCTCGCGCAGGATCCACGCGCGCTCGGCGGTAGGGGAGGCGCTCCGCCGCAGGTCGCGCGCGGAGGCAGCGGGAACAGGTCCCAGGCGAGGGTGGCGGTGATCTCGCGGGGCAGGTTCCACGACGGCCGGTCATGGGCGAGGAGGCGGGCCTGACGCACCTGCGCGGCGAGAAGGCCGGCGACGACCGAGGCGAGGCGCGAGCTCGGCCTGGCGCAGGAGGCTGCCGACCGGCCGGCCAAGCCGATCGCGCAGGCGGTTGGCGAGCAGGCCGCGCAGGTGCACGGGCTCGAATCGGTCGGCGAGGACGCCGAGGGCGCGGGCCGCGGCGATCATCGCCCGACGCTGATGGGCGCGGAAGAAGTCCCCGAGGACGTGCTCCCAGTCGTCCCGGTCGAGGGCGAACTCGAGGAGCTCGTCCAGCCGGTAGCGGCGGGCATCCTCGCCGAAGCTCCAGCCCAGCACCCGGTCGCGATCGACGAAGACGATGGGAATGCCATGCTCCAGGCAGGCGTAGAGCGCCTCGGTCTGCCAGCGCACGTGGCGGTTGGCGAGGATGCGGGCGAGGCGCGCGAGCGGCAGGAGGCCGGGAGCATGCCGGCCGTGGTGCAGCTCGAGGCTCGGACCCGGGCCGAGACGGACCTCCAGCGGCTCGCGCGGGCAGAGGTAGACCGGTCGCAGGAAGCTGGTCGCGCAGGACTGGGCAGGGGCGTTCATCGCGGGTTCTCCGGATTCGCGAGGCGTCGTGCGATATGCCGCGCCTCGGCGCGCAGGTGGCGCTCGATCGCGGCGAGCCGCGGCAGCAGCGCGTCGTAGAAGATGGCCCGGCCGGCCTTGCCGAGCAGGCAGCCGTCGTGGCCCCGGCGGAAGTGATCGGCGGTGAGCCGGCGCTCCCGGAACAGGGTCCACACGATCCGGTCCACGCGCGGCCGCGCGGCCTCGGCGAGATCGCAAGCGAGCGCGGGGCGGCCGTGCTCGAAGGCGTGGAGGAAGCCGATCATCGGATCGAGGCCCACGGCCTGCGCTGCCCGGGCCGCGGCATGGACGAGCAGGGTGTAGCCGAGAGACAGCGCGGCGTTGATCGGATCCGGCGGCGGACGGCGCTCGCGGCTGCGGAAGCCGAGGCTCGGGGGGAAGAGGGCCGCGTAGCCGGCGAAGTAGGCGGCCGAGGCCGCACCCTCGAAGCCGAGAAGCCGGTCGCGGTCCTCCGGCACCTCGCGCAGCGAGGCGAGCACGCGATCGACGGTGGCCACGGCATCGAGCAGGGGCTTGCGCAGATCGGGGCGCTCGCCGAGGGCGCGGGCCAGCAGCCGGCGCTGGGCGCGCACCTTGAGCAGCACGAACTTGGCCGCGAGCTGCCGCGCCGCGCCCCAGTCGGCGGCGAGCCGGGCCTGGGCGGCGCGGATGCGGGCGTCGTTGTGGGGTACGCCGAGGATCTGGGCGAAGCGTTCGCCGAAGCGGCCGCCGTAGGCGACGAGGCCGATGCCGCGCTCCGCGAGCAGGGCGAGCAGGCCGCTGGTGAGCTCCGTGCTCGCGTAGAGCACCACCCGCTCGAGGCGGTGCATCGGCACGCTGCGCTCGATGGTGCCGGCCCGGCGCACGATGAGCGCCTCGCCCTGGTGGTCGAGCCGGCAGCCGCCGCGGTCGATGGTGAGCGTGTGGGACATGGGTCGGGGGTCAGCCGATGAGGATCACCTCGGGGTTGGCGAGGGGCGTCGCGCGGCCGAGCGCGATGGCGAGCGCCGCGGGATCGAGCTCGATGGCGACGATGCGGTCGGCCGCGGGATCGATGAGCTCGGCGAGGGCCTGGAAGCGGCGGTCGCGCTCGGGCGGCTCGAGCCAGCACTCGTAGAACGACTTCTGGCCGCCGTTGGCGACACCACGCACCAGCCTGAGCGCGCGGGCGAGCCGGCGCGGCTCATGGATGTCGTAGCCGAACAGATAGGGCTTCTCGGTCACCGGCGGGGGCTCGAGAGCTTCCTGCCTTGACATGATGGGAGCAGTCGTCGCTCTCGGCGTCACCGGCAAGCTTGCGAGAGGGAAGCGATCGCTCGGGAGACGAGAGAGCAACGGCGGGGCGCCAGCGGTGGACATCCGGGCGCGGGAAGCAGGCGGGGTGACGAGCCGCATTCGCGGGTCGTCCGCGAGCGGGGGAGTCTCCCGCTCAGGCGGCGACGAGGCGGTAACGACCGAAGCCGGCGCGCGGGTTCTTGCCGATCTGGAGGTGCTGGCCGATCCAGAGCAGCGGCCAGAGCGCGGCGAGGAGCTCGGTAGGGCCCTCGAGTCCGAGGACGCCGAGGTGCGCGCGCAGCCGGCGCGGCCTGCCATCGGCGTTGCGCCCGGCGGGGACGATGGTCTCACGCATCGCCGAGACGTCGAGACGAAGCTTTCCCAGGGGCGAGAGGTCGGGCCAGGGGAGGCGCACCTCTCGCTCCTGGCCGCAATGTTCGGCGAGCACTTGGCGGATGCGGCGGCAGAGCGAGTGCACGAGGTCCTGCGGTCGCCACGCCGCGATCGGCAGGTCGGCGCCGTCGCGGGTCATGCGCAGCGGACTGAGCCACTCGAGGAGGTAACGGCTCGAGTGCGGGGCGGGTGGGGGAGGGGGGAACTCCTGCCCGTGTCCGGCCGGGATCGTGCGAGGATCGGGCGACAGGAGAGCGTCGCCGAGGAACAGACCCTCGAAGGCGGCACCGGCGAGGGCGGGCTCGGGGAGGCGGGACACGGCCGCGATCAAGCGTCGGGCCAGGAGCGTCAAATCGGCGCGGCTCTGCCCGAAGAGGGCGAGCTCGACGTCGAAGACCTCGCCCGGTTGCATGCGTCGGCCGACGGGAAGCAGCGGGGCGATCGCCCAGCCGGCCTCGCCCTGGTGTCGGTCAGGCAGGGAGGCGAGCACGCTGGTCTCGAACACCCGCGGCCAGCGGCAGCGGGCGAGCGCCAGACAACCGTCGCAGGTCGGCGCACCGGTCAGGCACAGCGCCTCGCGCAGGGTGTGACCGAAGGCGCCGCGCAGCGCAGGGCCGATGAAAGCGCGGGGCCGGTAGAGGACCCCGAGCCGGAAGCGCAGGCGATAGCGCTGGGCGGGAAAGGGCCGGGAGGGATCGAACGGCGGCGGCGCCGCCTCGGGGACGCCGTTCGGCATCGTTTCGTTCAGCACAGCCAAGGCGGGGGCTGGCGGGCGAGGAAGGCGGCGATCCCGGCCTGGCCCTCCGGCGAGGCGCGGAGGCGCGCGATCAGCCGGGCGTTCTCGGCATCGAGCGCGGCGGCGCGCTCCGGGTCCAGGCCCGACACCCGGGCGACGAGCGCCTTGGCCTCGCGACAGGCGATGGGCCCGGCCTTGCCGAGCCAGTGCAGCAGGCGCTCGATCTCGGCATCCAGATCGTGGGCAGGGACCGCGCGGTGCACGAGCCCGATGCGTTCGGCCTCGGCGGCCTCGATCGGCTCACCGGTGAGGAACAGCCGCTTGGCGTGCCGCGGACCGATCGCGGCGACCACGTAGGGGGAGATCACCGCCGGCACGAGGCCGAGGCGCACCTCGGAGAGCGCGAACTTGGCGTGATCGGCGGCGACGGCGAGGTCGCAGCAGGCGACGAGGCCGACCCCGCCGCCATAGGCCGAGCCCTGGACGCGAGCGATCACCGGCTTGGGCAGGAAATGCAGAGTGCGCATGAGCCGGGCGAGGGCGAGGGCATCGCGCTCGTTCTCCTCGGCGCTCGCCTCGGCCATGCGCCGCATCCAGGCGAGGTCGGCGCCGGCGGAGAAGCTCGCCCCCGCGCCGGTGAGCACCACGTAGCGCAGCTCGGCGTCCGCGGCGACGGCCTCGAGGGCGGCGGTGAGCTCGGCGATCAGTTCATCGTCGAAAGCGTTGTGCAGCCGCGGCCGGTCGAGGGTGAGGCGGGCCACGGGCCCATGGCGTTCCAGCTTGAGCGTGGACATGCGCGCTCCCCGGCGGTAGACCGGCTCATGGTAATCGCGATCCCCGCGCGCCCGTGTCGGGCAAGGTGACGGTTCCCTCCCGAGGTCCGCCGGGGAACGGAACGATGCGGTGCAGGGGCGGCCGTTCCCGACCGGAGGCGGGAGCGGGCACGGGACACGTGCTGCCGAGGGGGCCCTGAGCGAACCGTCGGCCCGTTGCCGGAGACCGGCCGGGTGCCCTCCGTTCGCAGCCCGGGCATCGCCCCGCTCGGCGGCCGGCGCACTCGGGCCGCTCGGGTGCCCCGCGGCTGGCGAGCCGTTTAGCATCCTCAGGATCCGCCCGCGATTCCGAGGGATGCCCCAGCACCTGCTCGAGCCGCTCGCGGCGGGGCTGCCGCTGGTCGCGCTCGGCCTCGCCCTGCTCTATCGCCGGCTGCGGGCGGCCCTGCTCGCGCTGCATCTCGGCCTCACCCACGGGGGGTGGCCGGGCGGGGTGGAGCCCTCGCTGTTCCCGGCGCTCGCCCTGCTCGCCCTCTCCAGCCCCGAGCGACGGCTCGCCGGAGTGGTGGACGCTCCTGATCGCCTTCGCGCCCTGGATCGCTCTCCTGGAGTCAGAATCGCTGCTTCCCGGCGGGGAGCGCGCGCAGCCTCGCGCCCTGGCTGGCGGGCGCGGCGGCCCTGCTGGCGCTGGGGCAGTGGGTGGTCTCCGGGGGAGCGCTGCGTCTCGCGATCGCGCTCACCGTGGCGGCCGCGGGAACGCACTGCGCTCCTGTCCGGGCTGCCGACCGCGGCCGGGGCGGCGCTCGCGGGCGGTCTGCTCGCCGGCGGGAGTGCTGGGGGCGGCCTGGGGCATGGCCTTCCGCGACCCCCTCACCGGCCTGCCGAACCGTCGCGCGCTCGAGGAGGCGCTCGCGGCCCTGTCCGGCCGCTACGCGGTCGCGATGGCGGACGTGGACCACTTCAAGCGGATCAACGATCGCCACGGGCACGAGGCAGGGGACCGGGTGCTCGAGTTCGTGGCGCAGCGGCTGCGCCGGACGGCGGGGGCGCGGGCCTACCGCTACGGCGGGGAGGAGTTCTGCCTGCTGTTTCGCGGTCGCCGCGCGGAGCGGGCGGCCGAGGCTCTCGAGGCGGTGCGCCGGCGCCTCGCGCGGGAGCGCCTCGCCCTGCGACGGACGGGGCGCGAAGGCGGCTCCGTCGAACTCCGGGTCACGTTGAGCATCGGGCTCGCGCACAGCGCGGCCGGCTGCAGCGCGGCAAAGCTGCGGGCGATCGCCGACGAGGCGCTTTACCGGGCGAAGGCCGAGGGCCGCAACCGCCTGGTGGTGGCGCCGCCGAGCCGCGGGGCGGAGAAGTTAGGGCCGATTGCCCTCACATGCGGAACACGCCGAAGCGCTCGTGTTCGACCGGCGCGTTCAGGCATGCCCAGAGGGCGAGGGCGAGCGCGCGGCGGGTATCGACTGGATCGAGGATGCCGTCGTCCCACAGTCGCGCGGTGGCGTAGTAGGGGTGGCCTTGGCGCTCGTACTGCTCGCGGATCGGCCGCTTGAACGCCTCCTCCTCTTCCGCGCTCCAGCTCCGGCCCTGGGCCTCGAGGGCGTCGCGGCGCACGGTGGCGAGCACCGAGGCCGCCTGTTCGCCGCCCATCACGCTGATCCGCGCGTTCGGCCAGGTCCACAGGAAGCGCGGCTGGTAGGCGCGGCCGCACATGGCGTAGTTCCCCGCCCCGAAGCTGCCGCCGATGATCACCGTGAGCTTGGGCACGTGGGAGCAGGCGACGGCGGTGACCATCTTCGCGCCGTCCTTGGCGATGCCCGCGTTCTCGTACTTCTTGCCGACCATGAAGCCGGTGATGTTCTGCAGGAACAGGATCGGCAGGTCGCGCTGGTTGCAGAGCTCGATGAAGTGCGCCCCCTTGAGCGCCGACTCGGAGAACAGGATCCCGTTGTTGGCGACGATGCCGACCGGGATGCCGTGGACGTGGGCGAAGCCGCAGACCAGGGTCTTGCCGTAGCGGGCCTTGAACTCGTGCAGCTCCGAGCCGTCCACAAGGCGGGCGATCACTTCGCGGACGTCGTAGGGGATGCGCGTGTCCGGCGGGATGATCCCGTAGAGCTCCTCGGCCGGGTAGGCCGGGTCGCGCGGGCGTCGCCGAGCGGCAGCGGCTGACGCAGCACTCGGGCCGAGATGGCGCAGGATCTCGCGCGCGATCTCGAGGGCGTGCTGGTCGTTCTCGGCGAAGTGGTCGGCGACGCCCGAGACCGCGGTGTGGACCTCGGCGCCGCCGAGGGACTCGGCATCGACCAGCTCGCCGGTGGCGGCCTTCACCAGCGGCGGTCCGCCGAGGAAGATCGTGCCCTGGTTACGCACGATCACCGTCTCGTCGCTCATCGCCGGCACGTAGGCCCCGCCCGCGGTGCAGGAGCCCATCACCACCGCGACCTGGGGAATGCCGCGCGCCGACATCCGCGCCTGGTTGTAGAAGATCCGCCCGAAGTGGTCGCGGTCGGGGAAGACCTCGTCCTGGAGGGGCAGGAAGGCGCCGCCGGAGTCGACGAGATAGACGCAGGGCAGGCGGTTCTCGAGCGCGATCTCCTGGGCGCGGAGATGCTTCTTCACGGTGACCGGGAAGTAGGTCCCGCCCTTCACCGTGGCGTCGTTGGCGACCACCATCACCTCGCGGCCGTGCACCCGGCCGATGCCGGTGATGATTCCGGCGCAGGGCGCCTGGCCGTCGTACATGCCGTGGGCGGCGAGGGGCGAAAGCTCGAGGAAGGGCGAGGCGGGATCGAGCAGGGCGCGGATGCGCTCGCGCGGCAGCAGCTTGCCGCGCGCCTCGTGCCTGCGCCGGGCCTCCTCCCCGCCGCCCTGCGCCGCCTCGGCTTGGAGGCGCCTCAGCTCCTCCGCCAGCGCCCGGTGGTGCGCCTCGTTGCGGCGGAACTCCTCGCTGCGCGGGTCGATGCGGGATTCGATCCTGGGCATGGCGGCGCAGGGCCGCTCCGGCTCAGAGGCGCTCGATGGCGAGCGCGGTCGCCTCGCCGCCGCCGATGCACAGCGCCGCCACCCCGCGCCGGCCGCCGCGCAGGGCGAGCGCGTTCAGCAGGGTGACCACGATCCGCGCCCCGGTCGCGCCGATGGGATGCCCCAGCGCACAGGCGCCGCCGAGCACATTGAGCCTCTCGTGCGGGATGCCGAGCTCCTTCATCGGCGCCATCGCCACGCAGGCGAAGGCCTCGTTGATCTCGAACAGATCGACATCGGCCACGCTCCAGCCGAGCCTGTCGAGGAGGCGGCGCAGCGCCCCCACTGGGGCCACCGTGAACCATTCCGGCTCCTGCGACTGGGTGGCATGGGCGAGGATGCGCGCCTTCGGCGCGATCCCGCGCCTTTGCGCCTCCGACTCCGGCATCAGCACCACCGCGGCGGCGCCGTCGGAGATCTTCGAGGAGGTGGCGGCGGTGACCGTGCCGTCCTTCCTGAAGGCCGGGCGCAGGGTCGGAATCTTGGCGATGTCCATGCGGCCGGGCTCCTCGTCGAGCTCGACCACGGCCTCGCCCTTGCGGCCCTTGACCGTCACCGGCGCGATCTCGCGCGCGAAGGCCCCCGACTTCTGGGCCTCGAGCGCGCGGCGGACCGACTCGGCGGCGAAGGCGTCCTGCTCCTCGCGGGTCATGGCGTAGCGCGCGACGCAGCTCTCGGCGAAGACCCCCATCGCCTGACGGTCGTAGGCGTTCTGCAGGCCGTCGAACATCATGTGGTCGAGCAGGGTGGCGTCCCCGAGCCGGAAGCCGCCGCGCGCGCCCGGCAGCAGGTGGGGGGCGTTGGTCATGCTCTCCATGCCGCCGGCGACCACGATGCGCGCCGAGCCGGCGCGGATCAGGTCGTGGCCGAGCATGATCGCCTTCATCCCCGAGCCGCAGACCTTGTTGATCGTGGTGCAGCCCGCGGCGGGCGGGATGCCCGCGCCGAGCGCGGCCTGGCGCGCGGGGGCCTGGCCGAGGCCGGCGGGGAGCACGCAGCCCATGATCACCTCCTCGACGGCATCGGCGGCGAGGCCCGCTTCGGCCAGGGCCGCCCGGATCGCGGTGCTGCCGAGCTCGGTGGCGGGAACGCCGGTGAACTGCCCGAGCATGGCGCCGATCGGAGTGCGCTTCGCGCCGACGATGACCACGGACTCGCTCATGACTCCCCTCGGTGGCGTGGAAAGCCCGAGATTATCGCGGCGCAGCACGCCGGGGGCAAACCGGCGCAGCCGCCGGACGGTTCCGGGAGGGCGCGGAACGGCGGTCCGGGACGATTGCTTGAGCGGCGGCGCCATCCTAGTCTGGAGCCGGCTTCTCGGGGGTCGACCGTGCTCGGGCCCGTCTGGCTGCTGACCGCCGCGCTCGCGGCCGCTCCCGCTGCCGGACCGGAGGCCGGGGTCCCTGTGCTCTGGCGGGCGGCGGGCGGCGAGCTCAGGCTGCGCCTCAACGACGACCTGCTCGCCCTGTATGGCGTCGCGTTCCGCCTGCCGAAGACGCCGGTGGACAGCCGCGAGCCGGCCTTCGCCCTGTTCCCGATCGCCGACCGCGGCGGGCTCGATCTCGAGGTCGACGAGCGCGGGGATCGCGGCCATCCGCGGCGGGGCGGCGACCGCGCTCGGCTCGCTCAGGATCATCCCCCGCTCCGGCACGAGTCTCGCGGTCGCGCCGCTATCCCTGCGGGCGCGCCCGCCGGACGGACTCGAGCTGGTCGATGCGCGCGGGCGGCCGCTGCTCGAGGTCGCGCAGCTCATGCTCGGCATCGAGGAGGAGCGGCGGTTCCGCGTGCACACCGCGGACCTGATCGTGACCGCGGAGCTCGCGGCCCGGCTCGCGGCGCCGGCGCTCGCCGGCAAGACCGTGGGCGAGCTGCGGCTCGCCATGCCCATCGTCGAGGGGCCCGGAGAGCAGCCGCTGATCGCCAAGTGCGCCGATCCCAACTTCCATGGCGAGCCGCATCCCGCGGGCGGTAGCTACCGGACCGACGTGTTCCTCGACAGCCTGAGCTTGGCACGTCATGCGCTGCCGCAATGCCGCCGGCGGCGGCCCCTGCGACGGCCCCGGAGGGCGACGACGGCGAGGTGGTCTTCGCCCCCGGGGCGGCGTTGCGCAACGGCGACGACGAGCGCACGGCGGACGTGCCCTGGGTGCGCAAGTTCACCGTGAGCCCGTGGAACTACCCCTACCCGGGCAACGACCAGCACCCGTACCTGGTGTGGAACCTGTACCGCATCCGCGATGGCCGCCTGGAGCAGATCGGCGCCTCGGGGGTGAAGCACGCGTTCTACACCATCAACTGGTACTGCGCGCCCGGCGCCTGCGGGGCGGGAGGCGGCCAGATCCTGGGCCGCGCCTGCTACGACATCTACTCCGCAGAGCAGCAACGACCACGGGCCGGACCTCGGGCCGCGCCGCGAGCTGGTCCCCTTCACCGGGCAGTGGGGGCGCTGCGGCTCGATCTTCGATCCGGGCTGCACCGGGAGCCAGACCCATCCCAGCCCGAACGGGCCCTACGACCACCGGCTGCGGGTTCGCGAGTCGGCGCTCGGGATCGCCGGAGCGCAGTACTTCGCGGAGGCCTGGTACGTGATCCAGGACGACGTCGACATCTGGAACACGATGGGGCACCGCGAGGTGGCGATCGCCTTCGATGGCTTCTCCTGGAGCTCCGACCGCGACCTCTCCGATGCGGCTCGGCCCGGTGATCGACCGCTGGGTCGACCCGGTCGCGCATCCGGCGCGCAATCTCACGCTTTCCGGGCCCCAGGGGCGGGTCAAGATCGCGGTGCGCGCCACGCCGCTGTCTTCCTGCCCCCCGGACTCCGCGCTGAGCCCGCCGTGCTGGCGCTTCGACTACGCGCTGCTCAACGCCGACTTCGCCGCGGTCGAGACCAGCGGAAGCCCGCCGAACCTGCGGGTGGTCGCGCACCGCGGCCTCGGCGAGCTCCTCCTCGGCTTCGATCCGGCGCTGCCGCTGCACGTGCCGGCGGATGCCTTCTCCGACCTCGACCAGGATCCGGGCAACGACTGGTCGGCCACCCGGGACGCGGCCGGGCTCCGCTTCCGGGCGCCGCCCGGGCAGGGGCTGCGCTGGGGCACGCTCTATCGCTTCAGCGTGATCGCCGATCGCCCGCTCGACGACGACAGCCGCCATCCGGTGGCGCTTCGCGACGAGCTCGACGCGCCGGTCCTCGCCGGCCTGTTGGCGGGCCCGCGCGAGCCCTCGCTCCTGTTCCGCGACGGCTTCGAGTGAGAGGCGGCGGCGCGGTGGCAGGCACCGCGCCGCCGAGGGGAAGGAGCCCGTCAGCCGGGCCGGGAGGGGAGGGAGCTCGCGGCGGATGGGATGGCTGACGGGCTGACCGGTCGGGCCGGGGCGTGGGACCCTCAGCCGCTGGTGTCGGAGGCGCTCGCGGCGCGGGCGGCGCGGCGCGAGCCGCCCTTGCGCGCGGTCTTCGCGGGCTTCGCCTCTCCGCTCAGCTCGCGGATCGCGGCGTTCAGCGCCTCGACGCGCTCGAGCAGCTCCTTGAGCTCCTCGCGGTTCGGCACGCCCAGACGGGCGAGGGCGCGCTGCACGCGCTCCTCGAAGACCTTCTCGAGGCGGTCCCAGGTGTCCGCGGCGCGCTCGCGCACCTGCTGCACCGTGCCCTGGACCGCACCGCGCAGCTCCTGGGCCTTGCCGCTGGCGAGCTCGCGGGTCTTCTGCTCGAGGGCCATGCCCTCGCGCACCAGCATCTCGAACAGGCGGGTGCCCTCCTGCTGGGCCTTGGCGAAGGCACCGAGGCCGGCCAGCCAGATCTGCTGGGCCGACTCGAGCAGTCCCCCGCTCTTGCCGGATTCGTTATTGGCCACGCGGGCCTTGAGCTTGCTCATCGTCGTGCTCCGTGTTCGGCTGCGGCCCCTCCGCAGCGCTCGCCGCCACTCTAGCGGGCGCGCCTAGAGTGTTCGCACTAGGGGCGCGTCCGGGGATCGGCGCGACCGGAGCGACGGGTCGGGCGTGCCGGGAGCGGGGGACGGCGCCGCGCGAGCCTGCGCTCAAGCTCGTCGAGCGCGCGCCGGAGCTCCGCGATCGCCGGCGTCGAGGCACGGCGGCGCGGGCGAATGCCCGCGAACAGGCTGCGCCGCGGATCGGCGAGCGGCTCCTCGCGCAGCGCGAGGCCGTGCCGGGCGAGCACCGGGGCGAGCTCGGCGCGGTGGCGGGCGAGATCGGCGAGCGTGCGGCGGTAGGCGTGCTCGCACATCCGGGCACGGCTGCGGTAGCTGAAGACGTTCGTGAAGAAGAGCTCGGCGTCGTCGGGATCCGCCTCGCAGATGATGCGGTCGGTGCGGGGGTAGGCGCGGTCGTACTTGGCGAGACCGACCTGCATCCGCGATTGCAGGAGCGTGCGGAAGGTCTGCGAGAGCACCGCCGGCAGCCCGCCGTCGAGGAGCCGGCCGTCGATCGCCGCGCTGCGGCGGCGGGCGCGCTCGGCGTCGAAGGGCACGAGCGGATTGAGTCCGATCAGCAGGTCGATGCCCTCGTCCATCGCCACCGAGGCGTGGAGGGTGCGACGGAGCGCGCCATCCACGTAGTAGCCGGCCCTTGATCTCGACCGGCGGGTAGAGCCCCGGCAGGGCGGCGCTGGCCTGAACGGCGCGGGAGATCGGCACGTCGTCGTGACCGGGCGCGCCGAAGCGCACGATCTCGCCGGTGTCGAGCTCGACCGCGACCACGTAGAGCAGGCGGCGGAGGCGGCGGAAGTCGTCGCTGCGTCCCGGGCGCGAGAACAGCTCGGAGAGGAAGGCCCCGATCGCCTCGTTGTCGAAGAGGCCGACCGGCACTAGCGTGCCCAGCCGCCCGAAGATCTCGCCGAAGCCGTCGCCCGCCGGATGGCGCACCAGCTCGCGCAGCCAGTCGAGGAGGATGCGCGGGACGCGCCCCGAGCGGCGGAGGAACTCGGCGAAGGCGGGGCGCAGGAAGCCCTCGGGGCGGAAGCGCGGCTCGTCCGGATCGCCGAGGATGTAGATCCGCACCATCTGCTCGACGGTGATCCCGTTGGCGAGGCCGGCGGCGATGAAGGCCCCCGAGCTCACGCCGACGTAGACGTCGAGGGCGGTGAGATCGAGCCCCTCGACCGCCTCCTCGAGGGCGCGCAGCGCGCCGAGCTCGTAGGTGCCCCCGAGCGGGCCGCCGCCGGCCACGGCGAGGCCGATGCGTCCGCCGCGGCGACGGGCAGCCGATCGGTGGAGGAGGAGCATGGCGGTGGCGCAGCTGGGTTCGCTCGTCATCTTAGCCCTCACCGATCGAGTGCAGGCTCGAATCCCGTGCCGCCATACTTGAGCCTTCCTCCACGGATCCGCCCGATGTCCCTGCTCGGCCAGCCCGCGCCCGACTTCACGCTCCCCGACCAGGACGGCCAGCCCTTCCGCCTCGGCGACGGTCGCGGCCGGCGCCTGCTGCTGGTGTTCTATCCCGGAGACGACACGCCGGTGTGCACGGCGCAGCTCTGCGACTACCGCGACGGTCTCGAGGCCTTCGCGGGGCTCGGCATCGAGGTGGTGGGGATCTCCCCGGACGACGCCGACTCGCACCGCCGCTTCCGGGCGAGGCACGGGCTGCCCTTCCGGCTGCTCACCGACGGCGACGGCAAGCGTGGCGCGGGCCTACGGTGCGTGGGGCCTGTTCGGGATGAAGCGCGCGGTGTTCCTGATCGACGAGCGCGGGATCGTGCGCTACGAGCACGTGGAGGCGATCTCGCTCTTCCGGCGCACGCGGGAGGAGCTGCTCGCGGTCTGCCGGAGCCTCGACGCGGGCCGCAGGCTGAGGCGGGCTCAGGCGAGCGCCTGGTCGAGGTAGCGCCGGATCTCGCGCTCGATCTCGGGACGCAGGGCGAAGAGCCAGAAGCTGAGCTGCGCCTCGACCGCGACCTCCCGCTCGCCGACGACGATGCTGCCCTCGACCCCGGGGCGCTCGAAGAGCAGGCGGTTGCCGCGCCAGGCGTAGTCCACCGCGAAGCGCTCGGCGATCTGGCGGGCCAGGCCGTCGATCGCCCGTCTGGCGTCCTCGGGAGCCATGCGGTGGGGACGGCGGATGGCGATGCGCGACATGGCGGGCAGGGACGGGCGAAGTGACGGAGAGGGCCTCGCCGCCGGGATCCGGTGCAGTCATGGAATGGTAAAGTGTTCGCCGGGTACCGGGGGGCAGTGATGCGACTGGAGTTTCCGAACGGAGAGCATGCCGGAATCCGCTTCTCCGGGGGGGAGCTGCGCATCGGCAGCGCGGCCGACAACGAGCTGGTGCTGTCCGCGCCGGGGGTCGAGCCGCATCATGCCGTGCTCACCGTCGATGCCCGCGGCACGATCCTCTGGCTGCTCAGCGACGAGGCCGGGGCCTACGTCAACGCGCGCCCGGTGCGCGAGCGCGCCTTCCTCAGGCTCGGGGATCGGGTCACGATCGGACACGCCGCCTTCGTGCTCAAGCCCGAGGAACCCCGGCCGCAGGCGCCGAGCGGCTGGGAGCCCGACGCGGTGGGGCTCGAGGCCCAGCGGTCGGGCCCTGCACGGGTGGCGCTGCGCGCGGTCTCCGGGCGCCACAGCGGCCGGGTCGTGCCGGTGCGGGGGCGGCTGGTCGCGGGATCGGATCCGAGCTGCGAGCTCCAGCTCGAGGATCGCCGCGCGCCGGGCAGGCTGCTCACGATCGAGTCCGATGGCCGCTGCGCCCGCCTGCGCGTGCTCGCCGACGACTATCCGGTCGAGGTGAACGGCTTTCCGGTGCGGGAGGCCTTCCTGATCAACGGCGACCAGCTGCTCTGCGGACGCCAGCGCTTCGTGGTCGAGGCTCCCGGACTCCTCGCGCGGCCGGTCGAGGAGGGGCGCGAGTCGCCCGGGACCACCCAGGTCCTCCCGGTTCCGGCGGCGAGCCCTGCCGCCGCCGCCGAGGGCACGGGCGGGGTATGGATGCTCCTCGCCGTCGCCGTGCTCCTCGCGATCGCGATCGCGCTCCTCTTCCTCGCGCCCTAGCGGGGCTTGCCGGCCCTGCTGCACTGCGACATGCTAGCCCCGCCCGACCCGGAGGGGGAGAGCGAGATGGCGCGCGCCCACAACTTCAATGCCGGCCCGGGGGCCCTGCCCGAGGAGGTCCTGCTCGAGGCGCGCGAGGAGCTTCTCGACTGGCGCGGCGAGGGAGCCTCGGTGCTCGAGCTCAGCCACCGCGGCAAGGCCTTCGTCGCCATGGCGGAGGAGGCCGAGGCACGGCTGCGGCGCATCCTCGGGGTGCCCGGGGACTATGCCGTGCTGTTCCTGCAGGGCGGGGCGACGCAGCACTTCGCGCTGATCCCGATGAACCTCGCCGCCGGCCGCGGTGCCGACTACGTGCTGACCGGTGCCTGGGGCGAGAAGGCGCTGCGCGAGGGCGCCCGGGTCGCGCGCGCGCGGGTGGCGGCGAGCGCGCAGGCGGGAGGGTACCGCGGCATCCCGCCTCGGGCCGACTGGGACTGCGATCCCGAGGCCGCCTACCTCCACCTCACGCCGAACGAGACCATCCACGGCGTCGAGTTCCACGATTTCCCGGCGACCGGCGAGGTCCCCCTAGTCGCCGACATGTCCTCGACCCTGCTCTCGCGGCCGCTCGACGTCCGGCGCTTCGGGCTGATCTATGCCGGCGCGCAGAAGAACATCGGGCCGGCGGGGCTGGTGGTGCTGATCGTGCGCCGGGATCTGCTCGAGCGCTGTCCCTCGACCCTGCCCGACATCCTGAGCTATCGCCGCCATGCCGAGGAGCATTCGATGCTCAACACCCCGCCGACCTTCGCCTGGTATCTCGCCGGCAAGGTGTTCGCCTGGATCGAGCGCCAGGGCGGGCTCGAGGCGATGGGGGCGCGGAACCGGGCGAAGGCGGAGCGGCTCTACCGGGCGATCGACGGCTCCGGCGGCTTCTACCGCAACCCCGTCGATCCGGCCTGCCGCTCGTGGATGAACGTGCCCTTCACCCTCGCCGATCCCGCGCTCGAGGGAGCCTTCCTGCGCGAGGCCGAGGCGGCGGGCCTGATCGGCCTCAAGGGACACCGCTCGGTGGGAGGGATGCGCGCCTCGCTCTACAACGCGGTGCCGCCGGCCGCGGTCGAGGCGCTGGTCGACTTCATGGGCGACTTCGCCCGCCGCCACGGCTGAGGCTCGCGATGTTCCGCATCCGACTGCACAACCAGATCTCGCCGCGCGGGCTGGCGCGGCTGCCGTCCGGCCAGTACCTGGTCGGCAGCGAGGTCGCCGACCCGCACGCGATCCTGGTGCGCTCCGCGGACCTCCACGGGCTCGAGATCCCGCCCAGCCTGCTGTGCGTGGGGCGGGCGGGGGCGGGGGTGAACAACATCCCGGTGGCGCGGCTGAGCGCGCTCGGCATCCCGGTGTTCAACGCCCCGGGCGCGAACGCCAATGCCGTGCGCGAGCTGGTGATCGCGGGGATGCTGATCGCCGCGCGCAATCTGCACGAGGCGCTGGCCTTCGTCGCCGCGCTGCCGCCCGACGCCGGGCTCGAGGAGCGGGTCGAGCGGGAGAAGCGGCGCTTCGTGGGCAGCGAGCTCGCGGGCCGGACGCTCGGCGTGGTCGGCCTCGGCGCGATCGGCGTGCGGGTGGCGAACGCGGCGCTGGCGCTCGGCATGCGGGTGCTCGGCTTCGACCCGCACATGACCGTCGAGGGGGCGTGGCAGCTCTCCGCTGAGGTGCGCAAGGCCCATTCCCTCGACGAACTCTACGGCGCGAGCGACTTCGTCAGCTTCCACGTGCCGCTCAACGAGCACACCCGCGGCATGTTCGACGCGCGTGCCCTGGCCCGCGTGCGCCGGGGGGTGGTGCTGCTCAACTTCGCGCGCGAGGGCGTGGTCGACGCGGAGGCGCTGCGGTGCGGCCTCGAGGAGGGAACGATCGCGCGCTACGTCTGCGACTTCCCGCATCCGGACCTGCTGCGCGACCCGAGGGTGATCGCCCTGCCGCACCTCGGCGCCTCCACCCACGAGGCGGAGGAGAACTGCGCGGTGATGGTGATCGACCAGGTGCGCGACTTCCTCGAGCACGGGAACGTCCAGAACGCCGTCAACTTCCCGAGCGTGCGCATGGAGCGCGGGGGCGAGGCGCGGATCTGTCTCGCCAACCGCAACGTGCCGAACATGATCGCCCAGGTGACCCAGCTGCTCGGCGCGCGCGGCATCAACATCGCCCAGATGCACAACGCCTCGCGCGGGGAGCTCGCCTACAACCTGCTCGACATCGAGGGCGAGGCCGATCCCGGGCTGCTCGCGGAGCTTCGCCGCATCGATGGGGTGCTCTCGGTGAGGCTGGCGTGAGCCGGAGCAAGGAGAATGCCGGCGATCCCTCGCGGGTCGGGCGCATCCGTGCGCGGATCGATGCCATCGACCGCGAGATCCAGGAGCTGATCAGCGAGCGGGCGCGCTACGCGCGCCTGCTCGGCAAGGCCAAGGGCCGGCTCGCGCGCGCGGTCGACTACTACCGCCCGGAGCGCGAGGCGCAGGTGCTGAGGGGTGTGCTCGACCGCAACCGCGGCCCGCTCGCCGACGAGGAGATGGTGCGGCTGTTCCGCGAGATCATGTCCGCCTGCCTCGCCCAGCAGGAGCCGCTCGCCGTCGGCTATCTCGGCCCCGAGGGGACCTTCTCGGAGATGGCCCTGCGCAAGCACTTCGGCCACTCGGCGCGGGCGCTGCCGCTCGGCTCGGTCGAGGAGGTGTTCCAGGAGGTCGAGTCCGGCCATGCCGACTTCGGCATCGTGCCGGTGGAGAACTCGAGCGAGGGCTCGGTGCAGTCCACCCTCGACATGCTGCTGGTCTCGCCCCTCAAGATCTGCGGCGAGGTGGAGCTGCGGATCCACCAGTACCTGCTCGCGCGCAGCGCAAGCCTGGAGGCCATCGAGCGCGTCTACTCGCACCCGCAGTCGCTGGCCCAGTGCCGCCAGTGGCTGCGCCAGCATCTGCCGCGTGCGGAGCGGGTGGCGGTGGCGAGCAACGCCGAGGCGGCGCGGCGGGCACGCAACGCGGACGACGCCGCGGCGATCGCGGGGGAGATCGCCGCGCGCATCTACGGCCTCAAGGTTCTCGCCGGGCCGATCGAGGACCGCCCGGACAACACCACCCGCTTCCTGGTGCTCGGCCGGGAGCTCTTCCCACCGAGCGGCCACGACAAGAGCTCGCTGCTGCTCACGGTCAAGGACCAGCCCGGGGCGCTCTACCACCTGCTCGAGCCGCTGGCCCGGCGCGGCATCAGCATGACCCGCATCGAGTCGCGGCCGACGCGCAGCGGCAAGTGGGACTACGCCTTCTTCATCGACGTCGAGGGCCATGTCGCCGAGGAGCCGCTCAGGGGAGCGCTCGCCGAGCTCGGGCCAGCCGCCTCGATGCTCAAGGTGCTGGGCGCTTACCCGAAGGCCATCCTCTGACCGTGGACGACGAGCGCCTGGCCGGGGTCGAGCGGCTCTACGGACCGGGGACGCTGGCGCGGCTCGCGGCCCTGCGGGTCGCGGTGGTGGGCCTCGGCGGGGTCGGGGGCTGGGCGGCGGAGGCGCTGGCGCGCAGCGGCGTCGGGGCGCTCACGCTGATCGACGGCGACGAGGTCTGCCTCAGCAACACCAACCGGCAGCTCCAGGCGCTCGCCGGGGGCTACGGCCGGGCCAAGACCGCCGTGCTCGGCGAGCGCCTGCGCGCGATCCGGCCCGAGCTCATCCTCACGGAGCGCTTCGCCTTCCTCGGCGAGGCCAACCTCGAGGCGCTGCTCGAGCCGGCGCCGGATCTGGTGCTCGACGCCTGCGACCAGTTGCCGGCGAAGCTGGCGCTGGCCCTGCACTGCCGGCGGCGCCGGATCGCGCTGGTGACGGCGGGGGCGGCGGGCGGGCGGCGCGACCCGACGCGGATCGCCGTCGCCGACCTCGCCGCCACCGAGCAGGACCCCCTGCTCGCGGAGCTCAGACGCCGCCTGCGCCGGGCGCTCGGCTGGCCGCCGGGGAGCCGCCGGCGCTTCGGGATGAGGGCGGTGTTCTCGCGCGAGCCCCCCGCCCCGCGTACGGCCTGCACTCCCGGAACCGCGCCGGGCCGGCTCGACTGCCGCGGCGCGCTGGGTTCGGCGATGCACGTCACGGCCGCCTTCGGGCTGGTGGCGGCGGGCGAGGCGCTGAGGCTGCTGCTGCGCTCGCCGGGGGAGGCCGGCGGCGCGAGCTGAGCCGCTCTCGGGCGGCCGCGAGTCCGGGACCACCGTTACCGCGGGGCGGGCGAGGGGAGCCTCAAGTCGCCTCGGCCGCGTCCGGCGCGCCGCTCTCAGCCAGGCGCCGCTCCAGGGCGGCGACCCTCCGCTCGAGCGTCGCCAGGCGCTCGAGCAGCTCGCCGGTCTCCCGGGGAGGGTGGGCCTCGGGGGCGGGAGGCGGGGATGGTCTCGGGTGGCCGAGGCCGGGCGCCCATCGCTCCTCGCGCTGGCCCGGAGCCCGGGGCAGGCGCGACGGCGAGCGGCGGATCGCGGCGGGCCAGGCGCTCGAGCGACTCCCTCGAGTTCCTCGGGGCCGGCGAAGCGGTGCAGGCGCTCGCAGTTGGCGAGCAGCTCGGCGAGGGTCTGGGGGCCGCGCAGCGCCAGCGCCGCGAAGGCGACGCGGAGCGGCGGCGTGAGCCCCAGCGCCTCGCCGAGCCGGTGCGCGTAGCGCAGCGCCCGCGCGCCGTGGACCACCCGCACCAGGCCGAGGTCCTCGAGGCGGCGGAGCGCCTGGCCGACCTCGCCCTCATCGAGCCGCATCACCGGATCGCGGGCGCTCTGCTGGTTGCAGGCGAGCATCACCGCGTTGGCGGTGAGCGGGTACTGGGCCGGGGTGAGCTGCTCCTTCTCGACCAGCACCGCGAGCGCGCGCAGCGCCGCCGGATCGAGCGCGAGGGGCGGCGCGCTCACGGGCGGATCCCCGGCCGTTCCGGGAACAGCCGCTCCCACCATTCCGGCTGACCCTTGAGATGGCGGTCGAACCAGGCGAGCATCGTCTCCCACCAGGCGTAGCGCTTGGCGGGATCGAGGATCCAGTGGTCCTCGCCGGCGACCTCGACCAGCTCGACCTCGCGGCCGAGCAGCCGGAGGGCGGTGAACATCGCGTGGCTCTCGCCAGGCGGCACGTTGCGGTCCCGATCGCCGGTGAGGAGCAGCAGCGGCGTGGTGATGCGGTCGGCGGCGAAGAGCGGGCTCTGGCCGACGTAGAGCTCGGGGGCGTTCCAGGGGAAGCTGCCGCGCGAGGCGACGCCGGAGTAGCTGTAGCCCCAGAAGCCCTCGCCCCAGTAGGCGGGGAGCAGGCTGATCCCGGCGTGGGCGACGAGGGCGCGGAAGCGCCCGGTGCGGGTGGCGAGGAACATGCTCATGAAGCCGCCGTAGCTCGCGCCGATCCCGCCCACGCGTTCGGGATCGGCGAAGGGATGGGCGGCGAGGAAGGCGTCCACGCCCTCGAGGATGTCCTCGGCGGTGCCGCGGCCCCAGGCGTTGAGGTGGCGGGCGGAGAAGCGCTGGCCGTAGCCGATGGTGCCCTGGGGCTGGAGCACGTAGACGAGGTAGCCGTGCGCGGCCCAGAGGTGGAACGGGTAGCGGCCGGTGAAGGCCCGCGTCACCGGCAGGGTGCCGCCGTACCAGTAGACGATCACCGGCCAGCGGCGCCCGGGGTCGAAGTCGGGCGGGAGGTACACCCGGCCGTCGATCTCCAGTCCCTCGCGGTTGCGGAAGCGGAAGGGACGGAGCTCGCCGAGCTCGAGATCGGGGTATTCGCCACGGCCGTCCCACGGTATCCGCAGCCTCTGGCCGTCGAGCAGCTCCACCCGCTGCGGGGCGTCGCCCCGGCTGCCGGCCGCGGCGATCACCCGGCCCCCGGCCGCCGCGGCCAGGTCCTCGATCACCTCGAGGGCGAAGGGCAGGGGCTCGAGGCCGGAGGCGCCCAGCCGGTAGGCGAGGATGCGGTCGCCATCGTGGGCGAGGGCGAGGATCGTCCCGCCCGCGCGCTCCAGCCGGGCGAGCGCGGGGCGGAACTCGCGGGTGAGGCAGCGTCGCGGCGTGCCGTCCTCGCCGAGCTCGTAACAGCTCGAGTTCGTAGTCGTTGCCGGCCGCGAGCCCCGGCTCGAGGCAGATCCCGCCGAAGGCCTCGGG
Organism: Lysobacterales bacterium; assembly: GCA_033582715.1. Classification (GTDB taxonomy): domain Bacteria; phylum Pseudomonadota; class Gammaproteobacteria; order Xanthomonadales; family BPKI01; genus BPKI01. Next base: position 1,317,239 of record JAVQZZ010000001.1, read on the forward strand.
TCCGGCGAGGGCGAGCAGGCCGCCGCCGGGACGGTAGCGCAGGGCCTCGATCTGGCGCCAGCGGCCGAGCTCGCGCTCCTCGGCACGCCCGAGGTCGAGCTCGAAGACGCGGAAGCGCTCGTGCGGCGGCTCGGCGTAGTCGATCAGCCGCTCCGCGAGCAGCGCCCGCGGCCGGCGGGGATGGACATCCAGGAGGCGCACGCCGAGCGGCCGCGCCGTGAGCGGCAGCAGGAGCCCGCTCGCCGCGTCGATGCGGTAGAGCTGGAGCGGCTCGCGGAACTCCGGCCAGCGGTCCTCGAGGGCGGCGTAGCGCTTGAGCGCGGCGGGCTCGCGCCCCTCGAAGGGCTCCGCCGCGAGCGCGAGCAGGCTGCCGTCGGCGAGCCAGCGGGGTGCCGCCAGCCCCTTGCGCTCGGGAACGATCAGGCGCAGGGAGCCCGCCTCGGGATCGAGGATGTGCAGCTGCATGCCGCTGCGCAGCGCGAGCCGGCCGGCGGGCCCGAAGGCGAGCTCGTCCACCGCGAGCGGCAGGGTCTGGCGCAGGCGCCCGGCGGGCAGCTCGCGGAGCTCGAGCCAGCGCTCGACGGCGCCGGAGGGCTCGTCGCGGCGGCGGAAGGCCAGGGCCAGCCAGCGGCCGTCGCGATCGACGGCGAGGCGCTCGACGGTGGCGGCGTTGCTGAGGCGTTCGGCGCTGACCCGGCGCCGGGGCTCGAGGCCGGGGAGCGGCGGCGGATCGCCGGCGATGCGGAAGACCAGGGCCTCGCCGGCGACCGCGCCGTCGTGGGCGAGCAGCAGCCGCTGGCGGCCCGGCCTGAGCACGAGCTCGGCCGAGCCGGCCTGGAGCGCGATCCGCTCCTGCTCGAGCCACACGAGCGGGGCCTCGAGCCCCTTGAGCTCGAGCCGGACCCGGAGCAGCCGCGGTGCGTCGAGATAGAGCGCCCAGAGCTCGCTGCCGGAGCCCGCCTGCGCGGGCGATCGCGGGCGCCAGACCAGGGGCGAGCCGGGAAAGGCGAGCGACCGCCCCGCCGCGGGCGGCGCGGCGATCAGCGCCCTGAGCAGGGCCCGGCGCATGGCCTCCGCCTCCTTGCGCTCGGCCAGGGCGTGGGCGGAGAGCGGCAGCGGCCCGAGGACCAGCACCTCGGCGGGCTCCACGGCGGCGAGGGAGAGCGAGGCGAGCAGCGGCAGGAGGGCGAGCATGCGCGGCGGCGGAGGGGAATGGGGCCGACTATGGTGCCCGAGCCCGGGGCGCTCAGCCGGCCGCCCGCCGCAGGCGGTCGCGGATGGCGGACCAGGCGGGGTCCTCCGGCGGACGCTCGACGAGGATCAGGGCCGCGCCCTCGCGGTCGAGAGCGCGGAGGGCGGCGTAGAGCCCGCGCGCATAGGCTTCGGGCGCGGCGGGCAGCGCGAGGCCGCGCCGGCCGGGCGGCAGCCGACCGATGGCGAGCAGCAGCGTCCCCGGCGGCGCGGCCTCGAGCTCGGGCCGTGGCGCGAGGCGAAGCGGCGTGCGCGGCGCGTAGTGCCTGGCGAGGCTCCCCGGCACCCGCGGGCGTCCGGTTCCGCCGGTCGCGGGCGGCTGTCCGAGCACCGCCGCGAGCGCCTCGGCCGTGATCGCGCCCGGGCGCAGGATCGCGGGCGGCTCGCCGCTCAGGTCGAGGATCGTGCTCTCGATGCCGACGGTGCAGGGACCGCCGTCGAGGATCACCGCCACGCGCTCGCCGAACTCCTCGCGCACGTGGGCCGCGGCGGTGGGGCTGATGCCGCCGAAGCGGTTGGCGGAGGGGGCGACCAGGCCGCGACCGAAGGCGCGGAGCAGGCTCAGGGTCAGGGGGTGGTCAGGAACGCGCAGCGCCACGGTGTCCTGCCCGCCGGTCACGACCGCCGGGATCCGCGGGTGGCGGGGCAGCACCAAGGTGAGCGGACCGGGCCAGAAGCGCTCGCGCCAGCCGCCATGCCGCCTCGGGGATGCCGCAGACGTAGCGCTCGAGCCAGGCCGCCTCGCCGAGGTGCACGATCAGCGGGTGGTCGGCCGGCCGTCCCTTGAGGGCGAAGACCCGGCGCACGGCGGCGGGATTCTCGGCGTCCGCGGCGAGGCCGTACACCGTCTCGGTGGGGATGGCCACCGCCTCGCCGGCACGGAGCGCGGCGAGGGCGGCCTTAAGGTCCGCCGACCGGGCGCCGATCACCGCCCGCGCCCGCGGACCCGCACCCGAGCCGCTCTGGAGGCTTCCCGAATCATCGGCCTGAGGATACCGTGGTCGCGGAGGGACTCCCCGGGCGGTCGCGGCATGGCGGAGCGGGAACGGAACGAGGCGCCGGTCGAGGGGCTCGTGCCCTGCCGCCGGCTCCCGCCGTCGGCGCCGTTCCGATGGCTCCGGGCGGGTCTCGCCGACTGGGCGGCGGCCCCGCGGCTCGGCCTGCTCCTCGGCGCCATCGTGGTCCTGCTCAGCGTGGCGCTCAGCCTCCTGTTCTGGTGGGCGGGCGGGATCTGGACGCTGCTCGCCGGGCTCGGCGCCTTCGTCTTCGCCGGGCCGCTGCTCGCGATCGCCTGCTACGAGGTGCCGCGGGCGCGGCTCGCCGGCCGGCGGCCGAGCCTCGCCGGGGCGCTGGCGCTGGCGCGCCGCACCCTCGGCGAGGCGATGGTTCTCGCGATCCTGCTGCTGGTGCTGGCGCTGCTGTGGATCCGCGCCGGCTCGCTGGTGCACGTGTTCCTGCCCGCGGAGTCGGAGGCAGGCGGTGGCGGCCTCTGGGCCTTTCTCGGGGTCGGCGGCGCGGTGGGCGCGCTGTTCGCGACGCTCGTCTTCGCCGGCACCGCCTTCTCGCTGCCGCTGGTCGCCGACCGCCGGGTGGACATGGTGGTCGCGGTGCTTTCGAGCGCGCGCGCCGTGCTCGCGAATCGCGGCGTGTGCCTGCTGTGGGCCGCGCTGATCCTCGGCCTGAGCCTGCTCGGCATGCTCCTCCTCCTGATCGGACTCGGCTTCGTGCTTCCCTGGCTCGGCTTTGCCACCTTCCACGCCGCGCGGGAGGCGCTGGCGGCGGACGCATGGCCGCTGCGCGAGCAGGCCTCGGGAGGCGCGGGGTGAAGGCCGCCGCCCGCCGCTCGAGGCCGGCGCCCCGTGGCGGCGTTCCTTGCCGGGCCGCTCACGCCGCGTATGGCATGAGTTCTCCGGTTTCCCTCCCATGCGACTCCTGCTCGTGAGCTCCGTCGTCGCCATCGCCGGCCTCGCCCTGCTGCCCTACGTGATTCCCCTGCCCGGCCGCGAGCCCTGGCCGGGCCGCTCGCCCTTCCCGGACGGGAGGATGGTCGAGGTCTGCGGAACGCGCTGGCATCTGCGGAGCTGGCCGGCGGGGATCGCGGCCCGCGGCCGGGTGGTGCTGATCCACGGCTTCGGCGGCTCGAGCTTCTCCTGGCGTCTCACCGGGCCGGCGGTCGCCGACGCCGGCTTCGACGCGATCGCCGTCGATCTCCCGCCCTGGGGCTACAGCGAGCGCCGGCGGCCGCAGGCGTCCCGTCGCGGAGTGCCTGGTGGAGCTTGCTCGACCGGATCGGCGGGCCGGATCCGGTGATCCCGGTCGGGCCATTCGATGGGGGCGGCCGTCGCGGCGGCGCTGGCCGAGCGCCTCGGGAGCCGTGCGCCCGCGCTGGTGCTGGTGGACGGGGTCCCGGGCCGAGGCGGGGGGCGCGGCGGGGCCGCTCGCGATCCTCGCCGTGCCGCCGCTCTCCCGCGTGGTGGAGCATTTCGCCTACCGCCGTCTGCTCGCGCCCGATCGCTTCGCCGCGTCGCTGGCCAGCGCCTACGGACGGCCGCCGAGCGCCGAGGAGGTGGAGGGCTATCTGCGGCCGCTCAGGATCGCGGGAACGACGCCCGCGGTGCTGCGCTACGGGGCGCACGGCGCGCGGGTCGAGCGGCTGCCTCGCGAGGTGCTGCTGATCTGGGGGCGGCAGGACCGCTGGGTGCCTCCGGCGGTCGCCGAGCGGTTCCGGGCGCGGCATCCCGAGGCGAGGCTGGCGTGGATCGAGGAGGCGGGGCACAACCCGATGGAGACCCATCCGCGGGCCTTCCACGACCTCCTGCTCGCTTTCCTGCGGGAGCGCATCCCGCGCGCCGCGGACGGGGAGCGCTGAGGCTCGGCAGCGAGCCCGCAATCGGCTACAATGCCGCGCGCTGTTGCTGCAAGGTCACGCTGCGGCCGTGGCCGAATGCGTCGCCGATCCGCGATCCGTTCCACCGCTTCCGCCGCCTCCCTGCAACACCAGTGCGTGGGCATCCCCTTGCGGGATGCGTCGAGTCATCCGCTTCATCTGGAGTGTTGTATCCATGTCCGATCGCGAGACCGGCACCGTCAAGTGGTTCAACGAGGCCAAGGGCTTCGGTTTCATCTCCCGTGACAACGGGCCGGACGTCTTCGTCCATTTCCGCGCCATCCAGGGCACCGGCTTCCGCACCCTCGCCGAGGGCCAGCGCGTGAGCTTCCGTGTCGTCCCCGGCCAGAAGGGCCCGCAGGCGGAGGACGTGGTCAAGATCTGAACCCGACCTCGTCGCGAGGTCGCGAGGGGCGCCGCGAGGCGCCCCTCGTCTTTTCCGCCCCCTCAGGCGAGGCCGAAGGCCTGCTCGAGCGCGAGCAGTTCGGCCTCGCCGAGCGCGCTGCGTCCGGCGAGCACGCGGTCGAAGACGGCCTGCTGCTCCCGCCCGCGGCGCAGGGCCTCGCGGTAGGGGAGACGGGTGAACATCACCATCGCGTAGCGGGAGCGGAAGCGGCCGGGGTGCCGCCGCTCGAGCTCGCGCTCCGCCTGGCGCTGGAGCAGGAAGCGCGGATCGAGGACGCGGGCGCGCATCTCCTCGTAGTTCTCGAGCGCCATCGCGGCGATGGCGTCGGTGTCGGGCCGCCGCTCGCGCTCGAAGTCCGCGAAGATCCGCGCCCAGTCGGGCTCGCCGCCGGCGCGATCGAGGGCCTCGGCGAGGGCGGCGCAGTCCTCGAAGGCGGCATTCATCCCCTGGCCGTGGAAGGGCACGATGGCGTGGGCCGCGTCGCCGACGAGCAGCGCTCGCCCGCCGAGGTGCCAGCCCTCGAGCCAGAGCGTGCCGAGCTCGCCCAGGGGATGGGCGCGCAGCTGCGCGGCGAAGTCCGGCACGAGGGCGCGGGCGTCGGGGAACTCCGCGGCGATCCAGTCCTCGAGCTCCTCCTCGCCGGCGGCGGCGAGCCATGCGAAGCTCGGGCCGGCGGCGGCGCGATGGGGCAGGAACAGGGTGCAGGTGAAGCTGCGGTCGGCATTCGGCAGCGCGATCAGCATGTGGCCGACGCGGGGCCAGATGTGCAGGGCGCCGGGGTCGAGGGCGAAATCCCCGCCGCGCGGGGCGAGGTGGATCTCCTTGTAGCCGTGGTCGAGGGGGACGAGGCGCTCCCGGACCGGGCGCTCGCGCGCGATCAGCCGGCGCACCGCCGAGGCCACGCCGTCGGCGCCGATCACGATCGCCGCGCGCTCCTCGCGGAGCCCGCCGTCGGGCCCCCGGAACAGGAGCCGGCCGGCGGCGAGATCGCCGTCCTCCAGAACCTGCGCGAAGCGCAGCTCGGCCCCCGCCTCCTCGGCGGCGGCGAGGAGGGTGAGGTTCAGGCGCGCGCGATGCACCGAGCGGATGAAGTCGCCCGGGTGCGGTCCGTAGGGTTCGAAGCGGAGCCGGCCGTCGCGCTCGTGGATCATCCGGCCGCGCATCGGCACCGCCTCCGCGAGCACGGCGTCGAGCACGCCGGCGAGCGCGAGGGCGTGGAGCCCGCGCTCGGCCAGGGCCAGGTTGATCGAGCGGCCTCCGGCGACCGGCGCGAGGCGCGGGTCCGGGCGGCGCTCGAAGACCGTCACCGGGAAGCCGCGGCGTCTCAGCAGCACCGCGAGCAGCGCCCCGGCCAGCCCGCCGCCGACGATCGTGACCGGCGTCGTCACGGCGGCGGGAGGCTGCGTGCGAGCTCGGCGGCGAGACCGGTGTAGCCGGCCGGCGTGAGCGCGAGCAGCCGCTCGCGGGCCTCCGTCGGCAGCGGCAGGCCGGCGACGAAGGAGCGCAGCGTTTCGCGGTCGAGGGCGCGGCCGCGGGTGAGGGCCTTGAGCTGCTCGTAGGGCTCGGGCAGGCCGTGGCGGCGCATCACCGTCTGGATCGCCTCGGCGAGCACCTCCCAGTGGCGCTCGAGGTCGGCGGCGAGGCACTCCTCGTCGGGGGCGATCCTGGCGAGCCCGCGGTCGATGCCGCGAAGGCCGAGCTGGAAGTGCCCGACCGCGACGCCGAGGCTGCGCAGCACGGTGGAGTCGGAGAGGTCGCGCTGCCAGCGCGAGACCGGCAGCTTCTCCGCGAGATGGCCGAGCAGGGCGCGGGCGAGGCCGAGGTTGCCCTCGGCGTTCTCGAAGTCGATGGGATTGACCTTGTGCGGCATGGTCGAGCTGCCGACCTCGCCGGCGACCGCGCGCTGGCGGAAGTAGCCGAGCGCGACGTAGCCCCACAGGTCGCGGGCGAGATCGAGCAGCACGGTCGCGGTGCGCAGCAGGGCGTGGGCGAGCTCGGCGATCCAGTCGTGGGGCTCGATCTGGGTGGTGAGCGGGTTGGGCTCGAGCCCGAGGCCGCGCACGAAGCGCTCGGCGAGGGCCGGCCAGTCGATCGCCGGGAGGGCGACGGCATGGGCGTTGAAGTTGCCGGTCGCCCCGTTGAGCTTGCCGAGGATCGCGACGCGCCCGAGGCCCTCCCGCTGGCGCCGGAGCCGGGCGGCGAAGACCGCGAACTCCTTGCCCACGGTGGTGGGCGAGGCGGGCTGGCCGTGGGTGCGGGCGAGCATCGGCAGCGCCGCGTGCTCGCGGGCGAGCGCGACCAGGGAGCCCTCGAGGGCGCGCAGCGCGGGCAGGAGCAGCTCCCCGCGCGCGGCCGCGAGCAGCCGCGCCCAGGCCAGGTTGTTCACGTCCTCGGAGGTCAGCGCGAAGTGCACCCACTCCTGCCGCGCGGCCAGGGTCGGGTGCTCGGCCAGCCGCCCCTTGAGCCAGTACTCGAGGGCCTTGACGTCGTGCCGGGTGCCGCGCTCGAGGGCCTTCACGGCGCGCGCCTGCTCGAGGTCGAAGCCCGCGGCGAGCCGCTCGAGGAACTCCCGTTCCTCGCTGCCGATGGCGTCCGGCCCGGCGATGCCGGGCTCCTCGAGGAGCGTCCGCAGCCAGGCGATCTCGACCCGCAGCCGCTCCCGGATCAGCCCGAACTCGCTGAGCAGCGGCCGCAGCGGCTCGAGCTCGGCCGCGTAGCGGCCGTCGAGCGGCGAGAGCGCGAGCAGGGCGGAGTCCTCGGACATCGGCGGCGGGGCGGAGGGGAAGGCGCGGATTTTAGCCGGGGGGCCAGGCCCGCCGCGGCGACCGCGCCGCAGCATGGCGGGACCTATAATCCGCCGGTTTCCGCCTTCCGGAGTCCGGTCATGAGCCGCAGCCGCATCGAACGCGACAGCATGGGGGAGGTGAGGGTTCCCGCGGACGCCCTCTACGGCGCCCAGACCCAGCGCGCGGTCGAGAACTTCCCGATCTCCGGTCTGCGCATGCCGCGGCCCTTCATCCGCGCTCTCGGGCTGATCAAGGCGGCGGCCGCCATCGCCAACGCGGAGCTCGGACATCTCGACCGCGCCCTAGCCAAGGCGATCCGCAAGGCGGCGGAGAAGGTGGCGGCGGGCGAGCTCGACGCTCACTTCCCGGTCGACGTTTTCCAGACCGGCTCCGGCACCTCGAGCAACATGAACGCGAACGAGGTGATCGCGACGGTCGCGAGCGAGCTCGCGGGAGCGCGGGTCCACCCCAACGATCACGTCAACATGGGGCAGAGCTCGAACGACGTGATCCCCACCGCCATCCAGGTCAGCGCCTGCCTCGAGATCCGCGAACGGCTGCTGCCCGCGCTCGAGCGGCTCGAGGAGAGCATCTCGCGGCGGGCGAAGGAGCTCGCGCGGGTGGTCAAGACCGGCCGGACGCACCTCATGGACGCGATGCCGGTCACCTTCGGGCAGGAGCTCTCGGGCTGGGCGGCGCAGATCGCCTCGGCGGCATCGCGGATCGAGGATGGGCTCAGGCGCCTGCGCCGCCTGCCGCAGGGCGGCACCGCGGTCGGCACCGGCATCAACGCCGATCCCAAGTTCCCGAAGCTCTTCGCCCGCGCGATCTCGGAGCTCGCAGGCGAGGACTTCGCGCCGGCGAAGAACCCCTTCGAGGGCATCTCGGCGCAGGACCACGCGGTGGAGATGTCCGGCCATCTCAACGCGCTGGCCTGCGCGCTGATGAAGATCGCCAACGATCTCCGCTGGATGAACTCCGGTCCACTCGCCGGCCTCGGGGAGATCGAGCTTCCGGCGCTGCAGCCGGGCTCCTCGATCATGCCGGGCAAGGTGAACCCGGTGATTCCCGAGGCGGTGGCCATGGTCGCCGCGCAGGTCATGGGCAACCACGTCACGATCACCATCGCCGGCCAGAGCGGCAACTTCCAGCTCAACGTGATGCTGCCGGTCCTGGCCTACAACCTGTTGCAGTCGATCGGGCTTCTCGCCAACGCCTCGGTCCTGCTCGCCGACCGGGCCATCGCCGGCTTCCGGGTGCGGACCGAGCGCGTCGCCGAGGCCCTCGACCGCAACCCGATCCTGATCACCGCGCTCAATCCCGTGATCGGCTACGAGAAGGGGGCGGCGATCGCCAAGCGCGCGTACCGCGAGGGTCGGCCGGTGCTCGAGGTGGCGCGCGAGGAGACCCAGCTTCCGGAGAAGGAGCTCCGCCGCCTGCTCGATCCGCTCGCGCTCACCGAGGGCGGGATCCACGGCGCGCCAGGGGGCGGATCGGGCTGAGCCGCCGGCGGCGCGGGCGCACGCTCCGGAGGAAAAGCGGCCCGTACGGAAGCGGTGCAGCGCCGCCCTCCCCGCGGCGGGCCTGTCTTTCACGCGCCGGCCGGGGCGAGCCCCTAAGATGGTCCAGCTCGCCCCGGTCGACCTGCCAATGTCGCGTCCCCGCGCCCTCCGCGTCCTGCTCCTCCCGCTTGCCGCGATGGCGATCGCGCCGCGCGCCGCGGCCTCCGAGCCCGACCAGCTCGACGGGGGCTTCGGCAGCGCGGGCAGGGTCACGGTTGCCTTCGACCTCGGCGGCAACAATGCCGACGTCGCCATCCGCCTGCTGCGCCGAAACGACGGGCGCTACCTCGCGGTGGGCACCGCCACCGCCGCGGCGGGCGTGCGCGTGGCGCTGGCGCAGCTGCTCAAGACCGGCCAGCTCGACAGCGGCTTCGGCACCGGCGGCAAGCTCAGCCTCGACCTGTGCATGAGCGAGGTGACCGATGCCGCCCTCGATGCCTCGGGCCGGATCCTGATCCTCGGCAACACCGTGGCCTGCGGCACCGCCGGCAGCGTCGACGGCCGCCTCGCCCGCCTCACCCCTGCAGGCACCCTGGATCCGAGCTTCAGCGGTGGCGGGGTGCGCAACATCACCTACACCACGGTGACCGACGCGGAGGAGCGGAGCTACGCCCTCGTGCTGCGCGCGAACGGCGAGATCCTCGTCGGCGGCGGCGTGGACGTCGACGGCTCGGGATCCACGCATCTCGAGCAGCCAGCGCTGCGGCATCTGGACGCCAACGGCCACGACCTTTCGGTGATCCCCGGTGTCTCGACCACGGCCGCGGGGCGCCTCGCCGCCGGGCGCGCCCTTCCCGACGGCGGTGTGGTCTGGGCCGTCGACCGCGACCAGGCGCTCGGTGCCGGTACCGCCGCCTTCTGGCGGATGACCGCGGCGCTGGCCGACGACACCGCCTTCGGCCCCCTCGGGCTGCGGCCCGTCCAGACCCTCGCCGGCGAGACCGGCTGCGACACCGCCACGGACCACCGCGTGCTGGCGCTGGTGCCGATGCGCGGCACCTTCAAAATGCTCGGCGGGGTGGAGGTAGGGGGCGTCTGGCGCGCGTGGTTCGCGAGCGTGGACGACGCTGCGGGCGGGCCGAACCTCCGCATCCGCTGCCTCACCGCCAGCCTGCCGAGCGGCGTCTTCCCGCTTGCGGCCGCCTACCACCCGGGCGCCGATCCGGACCGGCTGGTGCTCGGCGCGGTGTGCGGCAGCACCCTGTCGCCACAGTTCTGCGCGCTCGGGCTGCGCCTCGCCAATCCCGCGGCCCCGGCGCTGCTCGAGCTCGATCCGGCGTTCAACGGCGGGCTTCCGCTCACGATCCAGTTTGCCCACGCCCCGACCAACCCGGGGCCGCGCGGCGGGGCGATCGCGGCGCTGCGGGAGCCCGGCGGGCGGAGCGTGCTTGCCGGCTGGCGCCAGTGGTTCAACGCCGACTTCGACTTCGCGGCCGCCCGCCTTGGCCGCGGGCTGTTCAAGGACGGCTTCGAGACCAGCGACTGAGGACGCCCGAAGGGGGGCGGCCCACGAGTTCGCGCCGCCGCCCCGCGAGCGCGGACGGGTGGCGAGGGCCGGGGATCCGGCGCGGATCGCGGATGGCCGCGGGACGCTCCTTGGGGCTCGCGCAGCCCGGGACGGGAACGCGCAGGACCCTTGCGGCCCTGCCTCGGGCGCGGGGCGGAAGGGCACGTGCACGGCGGGAGCCTCCCCACGCCGGCCGAGGGCGGGCGGCCCGGGCAACCCATGCACGTCGCCGCGTCCGCTCGCTCGGCGACGATGCTCGCGGCGGCGATCGGTCCCCGGCCGGAGCGGGGGCCGTGGCTGCGGTGCGCTGCCGTGAGCGACAGGGCGCGACGCCTCCGGGCGAGGGGGCGAAACGGTGGCGTCGCGTCCCCGGCGGCGCGCCGAGGGATTCCCGCGGCGAGGAACCCCCGCAGGCGGTCCTCGCTCAGCCTGAGGCCGCCCGCCCGCTCAGGGCGTCTCGAAGCCGTCGGCGAACAGGTCGCGGCCGTTCGCCGCTCCCGACCGCGATCGTCATCCGCGCGGCCGGCGCCTGGTTGCCGGCCTCGGTGAGCACCACGTCGCCGAAGCGGAAGCCGCTGAAGATCACGTCGTTGTTCGCGATCACGGTGATCGTCAGGGTCTGCGGTCTGGGCGGGATTGCCGGTGAAGCTGAAGCTTGTCGGGGTGACCTGGAGGCCCATGCCCGGCGGCGCGTTGCCCCCCGACGTTCCAGGTGGCGGGAGTGGAGAGGGTGTTCCGCACCGTTCGGGTCCAGGTGCAGGCGGGCCGGCACACCTGGGCGTTACGGGTGCGCATCGAGGGCAGGTTGAGCAGGGTCGGGTTGCCGCCGTTCAGGGGATTGATCGCCGGCGTGTTGTAGATGGCCGGGTCGATGTCCATGACCAGACCGGCACGCGCGGCCTTGGTGAGATCGACACGGCCGCTGCCGACGTCGTCCGCATCCCAGGGCGTGGTGGCGTTGGGCTTCAGGCCCGGGTTGAAGGCGGTGAGCATCAGCGCGGACTTGACCTCGGCGGGGGTCCAGGAGGGATGGACGGCCCGGATCAGCGCCGCCGCTCCGGCGATGTGGGGGCTCGCCATCGAGGTCCCGCTGAGGTTGCCGTAGCCGGGGTTCGACCAGGTGGCGGCATAGATCGAGGTCCCGGGCGCGGCGATGTCGGGCTTGGTGATGCCGTCGGTGAACTGGGCCGGACCGGTGAGGCTCGAGGCGGAGAGCACGTTGCCGAAGACCAGCCCATCGATCAGGAGATTGCTGTTCGCCGGCTGCCCGGCGGCGTTCACGAAGCTGCGGATGGCTTGGCCGTCGGCCTGGAGCATCACGAACACCGGAACGGTCGCCGAGCCGAGCAGGGGGCTGAAGGTGCCGGTGGTGTTGTTGTAGAGGATCACCGCCAGCGCCCCGGCGGCGGCGGCGTTGTTCGCCTTCTCCTCGAAGGTGCAGCCGCCGCGCTCGACGAGCGCGATCCGCCCCTGGAAGAAGTTGGCCGGGAAGCCGCCGTTGGCGGTGCAGCCGCCCACGTTGGTCTCGTAGTGCGTGAGCGGGGTGCTGAGCAGGCTGCTTGCGAGGTTGCCCGAGGTGCTGGTCAGGTTGACCGAGACGTTCTGCAGGCTCGGCGGCACGCTCCCGGGCCCGAGGATCTGGACGGTGGCGGTGCCGGCGGCTCTCGCGCTGTCGGTGATGTTGGCGACGGTCGTGATCCAGGGGCCGGTGCTCTTCACGTTCCCGGTCGGGTTCTCGGGGCCGCCCTGGCTCGCCGAACGGGTGTTGCCGGCGGCGACCGCGACGAAGATCCCGGCCTGGGTGAGCGGCAGGTAGCGGAGACTCCCCTCGCTCGGATCCCAAGGCGAGAACTGGGCGGGTCCGACTGGGCCGAGGGAGAAGTTGGCGACCTGGACGCCGTCGAGCGGCATGCGCTGGATGGCGGCGAGGATCGCCGAACCCGGGCAGCCGCTGTCGCAGACCCGGTAGGTGACGAGCTGCGCGCAGGGGGCCACGCCGGAGATGCTGTAGGAGGGCGGCGGCGTGCCGGTGTCGGCGGGCACGGAACGCCCGCCGGCCGTGCCCGCCACGTGCACGCCGTGGTCGTAGTTGGCATTGGCGACAGGATCGGTGGTCACCGGGCTGCAGGTGCCGGACACGCAATCCCAGCGCGCGAGGACCTTTGGGAGGGGCGTCGCGTAGCCGCACTCGGCACCCATGTCGGAGAAGGAGGGATGGGTGAGGGTGTGGAGCCCGCTGTCGGCGATGCCGATGCGCACCCCCTGCCCGCGGTTCGGGGTGCCGCCGGGAACGCTGCTGCCGTTCCAGATCGTGTGCGCGCCGATGAACTGGGGGCTGTTGTAGGTCTGCGGCTGCTCGATCGGCTCGCGCATCACGTGACGAACCGAGGGGAGCCGGGCGATCGCGGCGGCCTCCTCGGCGCTCACCCGGACGGCCGCGCCGATCTGGGTCACCGTGTAGCGCCCGAGCACCTCCGGCTCCCGGCCGATCGCCTGGGCGACCTCGGCGATGCGCCCGGCCAGGCGCTGCTCGGCGAAGGCGAGGAAGGCCTGCACCGCCGGATCCGACGGATCCAGGGGCCGGCCGGTGACCAGCGGCGACACCGCGCGCAAGCCCGCGATGCCGCCGCGGTATTGGATCAGCCCCTCGTCCTTGAACTCGACGAGGTAGGTCTCCCGTGGCGCGGCCTGGGCTGCGATCCCGGCCGGGAGGCTCACGAGGGCGAGCGCGAGCAGGAACAGGGTGCTGCGGATCTGGGGCTGGACCATGGGTCGTCTCGGCGGGCGTTGGGCTCGGCTGGGGGGAGTTCGAGGCCCACCGCGACGCGGACCCGTTCCGCACCCTCCCATCGGAACCGGACTGTATCGCAGAGGGGGGCGGATTGCGTCAAGATGCGGCGGAATGTCGACCGTTCTCCGTCTCGCCTTCGCGCTGGCCGTCGGGACCGCCGTCCTCGCGCTGGCCCTCGCGGGACTGTGGGTCCGCTACCGCGAGGCTCGCGACGAGCGCCCCGACTTCCGCGCCGTCGCCTATGTTGGCTCGGAGAGCTGCTTCTCCTGCCACCGCGGGCGGCACGCGAGCTGGCATCGGACCTTCCATCGCAGCATGACCCAGGAGGCGCGCCCGGAGAGCGTGCTCGCCCCCTTCGACGGGCGCGCGCTCGACTTCCAGGGCGTGCGCACCCGGCCGCTGCGCGAGGGCGACCGCTTCTTCTTCGAGTACAGCGACCCCGCGACCGGCGAGATCATCCTCCGGGCGAGGGTGGTGCGGACCGTCGGCTCGCGCCGCTACCAGCAGTACCTCACCCAGGATCCGGAGCGCTCGCCCAATCTGCATCGCCTGCACTGGCTCTGGCACATGGGCGAGCAGCGCTTCGTGCACCTCAACGCGGCCTTCCTCGGCCCGGACCACCAGGGCTTCGACGACCACGTCAGCACCTGGAACCAGAACTGCATCTTCTGCCACAACACCGGCCCGCGCCCCGGGGTGAGGAATCTCGAGGCGCTGGGGCGCCGGATCGCCGCGGGCGAGGCGGTGGACAGCGCGCGCGAGCTCGAGTACGACTCTAGCGTCGCCGAGCTCGGCATCGCCTGCGAGAGCTGCCACGCGCCCGGGGCGCGCCACGTCGAGGCCAGCCGCGATCCGCTGCGCCGCCTGGCCTTCCGGCTCTTCGGCTGGGACGATCCGACCATCGTCCATCCCGCCCGGCTCGGGCCCTGGCGCAGCGCCCAAGTCTGCGGCCAGTGCCACGGCCAGCGCCTGCCCCCCGATCCCGAGGCACTCGCGCGCTGGCTGAGCGAGGGACCCGACTACCGGCCGGGGGACGATCTCCATGCCCACGTCACCCTGCTCTGGCCCGAGACCGAGGTCCCCGGCCAACCGGGCTCCGATCTGTTCGCGCTGCGTTTCTGGCCCGACCGCACGCCCAGGCTCACCGCCTACGAATACCAGGGCCTGCTGCTGTCGGGAGGGCACCTCGAGGCCGGGCTCGACTGCATCGCCTGCCACAGCATGCACGGCGGCGATCCGCGGGGAATGATCACCGAGGCGATGCGCGGTCCCGCCGCCTGCGCCGGCTGCCATGCCGCCGAGGTCGCGGCGGCGGCGGGGCACAGCCGCCATCCCGAGCCGGTGGCCAGCGACTGCTACGCCTGCCACATGCCGCGGATCGTCTACGGGGTGATGGCCATCCACCGCAGTCACCGCATCGAGGTGCCGCGGCCGGCGCGGCACGCCGCCCTCGACCGTCCGAACGCCTGCAACCAGTGCCATCTCGAGCGCAGCCCGGCCTGGGCGGAGGCGGCGCTCGCCGGCTGGCGGGGAGCGGCGCCGCCCGCCGCGCCCGAGGAGGCGGCGACCGCGGAGGCGGAGCTCGCGGCAGCGCTCTACGGCGGCGATCCGGCGCGACGGGCGGTCGCCCTCGAGGCCGCAGGGTCATTGGCCTGGGCGCGGTCGCGGGCGGCGAACCGGCAGCTGGTGCCGCATCTGCTGCTGGCCCTCGAGGATCCCTATCCCTCGAGCCGCCGCTTCGCCCGTGCCTCGCTGCTCGCCATCGCCGAGGGCGACCCGGCCCTCGCCCCCCTGCTGCCGGCGCTCAGGGAGCTCGACTGGATGCGCCCGCTCGACGAGCCGCGCAACCGGGGGCTGCTGCCCGCCCTGTGGCAGGCCTGGCGCGGCATCGACAAGCGCGCCTGGGGCGAGCCGCCCCCCGAGACATGGCTCGATCGCGCCTGGCTTCCCGATCTCGCCAGGGTCCGCGCCCGCGTGGCCGCAAGCCCGAAGCGGCTCGCCGCGGTCCACATCGGCGAGTGAGGCTTGGCTTCGTTGACCCCGGAGTCGCGGGCGTGCTAGAACCCGCCCGGGAGCGCCCGGGGGAGAAGGCCATGAGCGATCTCAGGCAGAAGTTCGAGGAGGCGGCCAAGCGGGCGATGAGCCTGCCGGAGCGTCCGGACAACGACACGCTCCTCAAGCTCTACGCGCTCTACAAGCAGGGCAGCGTCGGCGACGTGAGCGGGCCCAAGCCAGGCTTCTTCGACTTCGTCGGCACGGCCAAGTACGAGGCCTGGGCGAAGCTCAAGGGCATGAGCCAGGAGGAGGCGATGCGCCAGTACATCGCCCTGGTCGAGAAGCTCGCGGGACGCTGAGCGCGTGTCCGGGCGGCGGACGCGCGAGCGGATCCTCGAGACCAGCCTCGTCCTCTTCAACGAGCGCGGCGAGCCCGGCGTCACCACTAACCACATCGCCGCCGAGCTGGACATCAGCCCGGGCAATCTCTACTACCACTTCCGCAGCAAGGACGACATCCTCGAGCAGCTCTTCCTGCGCCACGAGGCGGCCCTCGACGAGGTGCTCGCCGTCGCCGGCGACACCCTGCCCGAACTCGAGGATCTCTGGTTCCGGCTGCACACGCTGTTCGAGCGGATGTGGGCGTTTCGCTTCCTCTACCGCAATCTGGTGGAGCTGCTCGGGCGCAACCGCAGGATCAGGCTGCGCTTCGCTCGGCTGCTCGGGAGGGCCCGGGAAAGCCTGGGCCGTGTGCTCTCCGGCCTGGCGCTGCGGGGGGCGCTCGATGCCCCGCCGGAGCAGATCCGCGCCACCGTGGAGAACGTGCTGCTGGTGACCGTGTTCTGGATCGGCTTCGATGCGGTGCGCCACGGCCACGAAGCGTCGCGCGGGGCCGATCTCGCCGCCGGCGTCTACCAGGTGATGATGCTGATCGCGCCGCTGCTGCGCGAGCCGGAGCGGACGCATCTGCTCCGGCTCGCGCAGGCCTACCGGCGCTAGTGCGCCGCGCCGCTCAGCGCCCGAGCTCGGCGAGCTGGCGGTTGAGCTCGGCGATCCGGCGGGAGAGCTCGCTCAGCTCGCGGCGGGAGGGGATCCCGGCGCGCTCGAGCAGGCCCGAGGACAGATCCTCGATCGCCTGCCCAATCCGCTCGCCCGCGGCCTCGAGGCGGCCGCGGAGCAGGGCGCGGAGCCCTGCGGCGCGGTCGCCGAGGGTGGAGCCGAGCTCGCGCGCGGCGTCCTGGCCGCGGGCACCGAAGCGGCGGCCCTCCTCGACCAGCTCGGCGAGCAGCGCTCGGCCGCGGTGCTGGACCAGGCTGAGGGCGCCGAGCCCGGCGTAGGCGATGCGCCGGAGCAGAGGCTCGCGGGTCGCGGGCTCGCGATGGGACTGACGCTTGGCGTTCATGGTGGACTCCTCGTGCAGGGGTGGGAGGGGACGCGGCGAGGCTAGGGCGTCGGATTAGAACATTCACCCTAGAGCGGGCTTGCCACGCGGCATCGCGCTCGCCGAAGCTTGCGCCGGCGAGAGCGAGCCGGAGGGGAGACGATGACCAGGCGCTGGCGGCCCTTTCCCGCGCCGGAGGGGCGCTTCGATCGCGATGAGCAGGCGCTGATCGCGGCATGGCCCGAGCTGCATCGCGGCGACTGCGAGCCGCTTCCGAGCGGCCCGGCCGTCCGCGCGGCGCTGCTCGCCACGGGGGCGCGGCATGGCCCGCGGGAGGTCGAGCGGGCGCTCGCCGAGCTGCTCGCCGCCTGGCGCGCCTTCCATCGCGGCGACTTCCGGGAGGCCTGCGAGCGCGGCGAGCGTCTCGGTCCCCTCGGGGCTGCCGTCGCGAGCAAGGCCGAGGGCATCCACGCCCAGTACCTGATCGAGGACGAGGCCGAGCGGATCGAGGCCTTCGCGGCGGCCGCCCGCCGTTGCGAGCAGGCGCGCGCCGCCCTGCCCGAGGCGGTGAACCTCCATTACCTCGTCGCCTTCGCCTGGGGGCGCTATGGCCAGGGCATCTCAATCGCCCGGGCCCTCGCCCAGGGGCTGGCCGGGAAGATCCGCGAGGCGCTGGAGCGAAGCCTCCGGCTCGAGCCCGAGCACGCCGAGGCGCACTCGGCGATGGGCCTTTACCACGCCGAGATCATCGCCAAGGTCGGGGCGACGGTCGGGGGGCTCACCTACGGGGCGAAGGCCGCGGCAGCCCGGCAGCATCTCGAGCGCGCGACCCGGCTCACGCCCAAGGCGCCGATCGCCTGGATCGAGTACGGGAACGGCATCCTCCTGCTCGAGGGGGAGCGCGGGCTGGCGGAGGCGGAGCGGGCCTATCGCAAGGCGGCCGCGCTCGAGCCGCAGGATGCGATGCAGGCCCTCGACGTCGCCCATGCCCGGGAGCAGCTCGAGGACTGAGCGGAGGCGCGCCGCGGGCTCACAGCAGGTCCTCGACCTTGGCCGCGCAGATGAAGTCGTTGAGCGAGAGCCCGCCCACGTCGTGGGTGCTAAAGCGCACCGTGCAGCGGTTGTAGCCCACGACCAGGTCGGGATGATGGTCCTCGCGATGCGCGATCCAGGCCACCGCGTTCACGAAGGCCATGGTGCGGTGGTAGTCGGGGAAGGAGAAGGTCTTGACCAGGGCTCCGTCGGCGAGCGTCCAGCCGGGCAGCTGCGCCAGCAGGCGCTCGGCGGCGGCGCGATCCAGACGTTCGCCGTCCCCGCGACGGGGCCGGCAGCGGGCGGTCTTGAGGTCGGTCGGGAGGTCCACGGAGGCGGTCTCGGCAGGCGGACGACCCATTCTAGGCGGGGCGCGGGGGGAGGCCGCTACAATCGCCGGAGCGAGCCCGACGCCGAGCGATGATCCGGATCACCGACGCCGCCCAGCAGCACTTCCGCCGCCTGATCGCCGAGCAGGGCGAGCCGGGGCTGGGCGTGCGCCTCAGGGTGCTCCACGGCGGCACGCCGCGCGCCGAGTGCCGTCTCGAGTATTGCGCTCCCGCCGAGCTCGCGGGCGACGAGTGGGCGGTGGACTGCGAGGGCTTCACCCTCTGGCTCGAGGGTTCGGCGGTGCCCTTCCTCGAGGGGGCCGAGATCGACCTGCGCCGCGAGGGGATGGAGCTCACCCTGAGCATCCGCGCGCCGCGCCTGCGCGGCGTCCCGCCGGGGGCGGAGGCGGGGCTCGTCGAGCGCCTGCGCCACCTCATCGAGACCGAGATCAACCCGGAGCTCGCCCGGCACCGCGGCCGGGTCGAGCTCAGCGAGCTGCGCGCCGACGGGGCCGTGGTGCTGCGCTTCGGCGGCGGCTGTCAGGGCTGCGGGATGGTGGACCGCACCCTGCGCGAGGGCATCGAACGGCTGATCCGCGCCCGCTTTCCGGAGATCACCGCCGTGCTCGACGCCACCGATCACGAGGCCGGCACGGCCCCCTATCTCCCGCGGCGACCGGCCGCTCAGTCGCGGTAGGCGCGGCTGAGATCGCCGAGCGCGCGCGGCTGGCGGGCGTAGAACGCGGCGAGGTCGCGGATGTCGCGCTCGCTGAGCGGCGCCATGAAGCCCTGCATGATCGCGTTGTCGCGTTCGCCGGACTTGTAGGCGAGCATCGCGCGCACGAGGTAGTCCTCGTACTGGCCGCCGATCTTGGGATAGCTCGGATCGGCGGTCTGGTTGCCGTCGGGACCGTGACAGGCCTGGCAGGGCTGGGACTTCTGGCGGCCGGCGGCCGGATCGCCGGCCCACGCCGGCGCCGAGGCGAGCAGGAGGACGAGGAGCAGGGAGCGAGCGGTCACGGCCGTTCTCCGGCGCGGGCGAGGAAGGCGGCGATGTCGGCGATGTCCTGGTCCGAGAGGGTGAGCCCCTGCGCGCGCATCGTCGGGTGCCGGCGCCGGCCCTCGCGG
Organism: Lysobacterales bacterium; assembly: GCA_033582715.1. Taxonomy (GTDB): domain Bacteria; phylum Pseudomonadota; class Gammaproteobacteria; order Xanthomonadales; family BPKI01; genus BPKI01. Next base: position 1,336,294 of record JAVQZZ010000001.1, read on the forward strand.
TAGGCCTTGAGCGCCTCGACCAGGTAGGACTCGTTCTGGCCGGCGATCAGGGGCACGTGGTAATGGGGATAGACGTTGCGGTAGCCGGGGATGCCGTGGCAGCCGCGGCAGGTGTAGGCCTTGGAACGGCCCCGCTCGGGATCGCCGGCCGGGGGCTCGGCCTTTGCCGGCGAGGCGAGCGGGAGCGCGAGGAGCAGGGCGGCGAGCAGGCGCATTCGCGAGATCCGGGTGGAGAGGTCGCTCCGCGGGCCGGCGGGCCGCGCGGGGCCTCCGGCCGGGGCGCCATAGGCTAGCACGCGGCCTCGGCCTCAACGAGCCCCGCGGGGGAGAGGTGACGACCGGCCGGTGAGGGGGCAGAATGGCGGAGCCTTTCCCGCAGCCCGCGATGTCCTACCTCGCCCTCGCCCGCAAGTGGCGTCCGCGGCGCTTCGCCGAGCTGGTCGGCCAGGAGCACGTGGTGCGCGTGCTGAGCCACGCCCTGGACAGCGGCCGCATCCACCACGCCTACCTCTTCGCCGGCACCCGCGGCGTGGGCAAGACCACGGTCGCGCGGATCTTCGCGAAGGCGCTCCAGTGCGAGGAGGGCGTGCGCGCCGAGCCCTGCGGCGAGTGCCGCGCCTGCGCCGAGATCGATGCCGGCTGCCACCCCGACCTGATCGAGATCGACGCCGCCTCGAACACCGGCGTGGACCACGTCCGGGAGCTCATCGAGCGGGCGCAGTACGCCCCGGCGCGCGGCCGCTTCAAGGTGTACCTCATCGACGAGGTGCACATGCTCTCGCGCTCGGCCTTCAACGCCCTGCTCAAGACCCTGGAGGAGCCGCCCGGGCACGTGCGCTTCCTCTTCGCCACCACCGACCCGGAACGGCTGCCGGCGACCGTGCTCTCGCGCTGCCTCAGGCTTTCCCTGCTGCACCTCGAGCGCGAGCGCATCGCGGCGCGGCTTGCGGAGATCGCCGCCGCCGAGGGCATCGCGGCCGAGCCTGCGGCGCTCGCGGCGCTCGCCGAGGCGGCCGACGGCAGCCTGCGCGACGCGCTCTCCCTCTTCGACCAGGCGATCGCCTTCGGGGGCGGCGAGGTCCGGGGCAGCGAAGTCGAGGCGATGCTGGGCTGGGTCGGGCGCGACCGCCTGCCCGCCCTGCTCGAGGCGCTCGCCGGGGGGGCCGCGGCGGAGGTCGAGAGCTCGATCGCCGCGCTCGCGCGGCTCGCGCCGGACTTCGGCAGCCTGCTCGCCGCGCTTTCGGAGCTGCTGCACCGGCTCCAGGTGGCGCGGCTGCTCCCCGAGTCCCGCGCCCGGCTCGATCCCGCCCTGGCCGCGCTCGCCGACCGTCTGGACGACGAGACGATCCAGCTCTGGTACCAGATCTGCCTGCTCGGGCGACGCGACCTGCCGCTGGCGCCGACCGCGCGCATCGGCTTCGAGATGACGGTGTGGCGGATGCTCGCCTTCCGTCCGGCGATGCCGGTCCTCGGCGCGGAGACGCCGGTCGAGCAGGCAGGCGAGCGGAGGATCGGGGCCGCCTCCCGGGAGCCGGCGACGGAGGCCTCCGCGGCACCGCGCGGCGGACGGGGAGAGGCTCCGCCGGCCTCGTTCCGCCGTTCCGGGGAGGAGGCGAGGCGCGCGCCGGCGAGCCGCCCTGCCCGATGCCGCCGGCTGGCCGCGCTTCGTCGCGGCCCTTGGCCTGAGCGGCCCGGCGTCGGGACTCGCCCGCGAAACGCGGCTGGTGACGGCGGAGGGCGACCGGATCGTGCTGGCCGTGGACCCGGAAGTGCGCGCGATCTGCACCGAGGCGAGCCGCGAGGCCCTGCAGCGCGCGGTCGGGGAGGCGCTCGGGAGGCCGGTCCGGATCGAGCTGCGCGAGCAGGGAGCGGAGGGAGCGCCGAATCTCGCCGAGCTGCTCGGTGCCGAGGACCGCAGGCGACGGGCGCAGGCGCTGGCGGCGGCCGAGAGCGACCCGCTGGTCGAGGCGCTGCGTCGCGATCTCGATGCCCGCCTGGTGCCCGATTCCATCGTTCCGGAGTGAGGTGAGACGATGCTCGGCCAGCAGCTCGGCGAGCTGATCCGCCAGGCGCGCGAGCTCCAGGAGCGGCTCGCGGCGGTGCAGGCGCAGCTCGCGCGAGAGGAGGTCGTGGGCCGGGCCGGGGGCGGCATGGTCGAGATCCGCATGAGCGGCTCGCTCGAGGTCCGCGGCCTGCGCATCGAGGCTGCCGCGCGGGAGGGGCCGCCCGAGCTGCTCGAGGACCTGATCGCCGCCGCCTTCAACGATGCCCTCGAACGGGCGCGCGCGCTCGGACGCGAGCGGCTGGCCAGCCTCGGGCTCGGCCTGCCGCCAGGGCTGCTCGCGGGGTTCCCCGGGTGAGCCTGCCGCGGCCCCTCGCGGAGCTGGTCGAGGCGCTGCGGCGGCTCCCCGGAGTGGGTCCGAAGAGCGCGCAGCGCTTGGCCCTGCATCTGCTCGAGCGCGATCGGGAGGGTGCGCTGCGCCTGGCGCGCGCGCTCGAGGCCGCGGTCGAGGGGGTCGGGCGCTGCGAGCGCTGCCGGAACCTGAGCGAGAGCCCGCGCTGCGCGATCTGCGCCTCGCCGTCCCGCGATGCCTCGCTGCTGTGCGTGGTCGAGCATCCGCTCGACCTGATCTCGCTGGAGCAGGCCACCGGCTTCCGCGGGCTCTATTTCGTGCTCCACGGGCGGCTCTCGCCGGTCGACGGGCTCGGGCCCGAGGAGCTCGGCTTCCCGGAGCTCGCCGCCCGCCTCGCCGCCGGCGAGGTGCGGGAGCTGATCATCGCCACCAATGCCACGGTCGAGGGCGAGGCCACGGCGCACTTTCTCGCCGAGCTCGCGGCGCGGCACGGCGTGCGCGCGACCCGCCTCGCCTTCGGGCTGCCCGTCGGCGGCGAGCTCGAGTACGCCGATCGCGGCACCATCGCCCACGCCTTCCAGTCCCGCCGTCCCGCAGGAGAGCTCGAGCGATGAGCGACACCATCTTCGCGCGCATCGTGCGCCGGGAGCTTCCCGCCGACATCGTCTACGAGGACGAGGAGATCCTCGGCTTCCGCGACATCAACCCCCAGGCGCCGGTGCACGTGCTGTTCATCCCCAAGCGGCCGATCGCGACCCTCGACGAGGCGCGGGCGGAGGACGCGCCCCTGCTCGGGCGCCTGCTGCTCGCCGCCGCCGACTACGCCCGCCGCGAGGGACTCGCCGAGCGGGGCTACCGGGTGGTCGTCAACTGCCGCGGCGACGCGGGGCAGACGGTCTACCACCTGCACCTGCACCTCCTCGCCGGCCGGCGCCTCCACTGGCCGCCGGGCTGAGAAGGGGTCAGGAGCGGGGACGCCAGCGCCGCACGGCGGCGAGGAGCTCGCGTCCGTCCGCGATCCCGCCGCCGTAGCGCTGGGCGATGAAGGCCGCCCCGAGGCGGCGCAGCGCCGCGGCGTCGGCAGGGCGGGCGCGCGCCGCGCGTTCGATCCAGTCGTGCGGTCCCTCGGCCGCGCCGCGGGCGAGGCCGAGCCTGGCGAGCTTGCGGTCGAGCAGCGCCCAGGCGAGGAGCGCGGGATCCGCCCGCCGGGCCCGCTCGCCGTGCGCGACGAGCCAGAGGCCGAGCAGGGCGCCGAGGGCGAAGAGCGCCGCCAGCAGCAGGCCGAGCTCGCGCCAGGTAGTGTGCTCGATGCCGAAGGGGACCAGCAGGCGCTGCTGGCGCAGCTGGTCGAAGTCGAGCACCAGACGCTGCCAGCGGAAGGCGATCCACTCGCCTAGGGCGCGCCAGCCGAACCACAGGCCGCCGCCGCGCTCGAGCCCGAGACCCGCCTCGAGCAGGCCGGCCGCGCGCCGCTCGGGAGCGACGGCCGCGGTCGGGTCGATCCGGATCCAGGCGTCGCCGAGCAGCACCTCCACCCAGGCGTGGGCGTCGGCGTAGCGGAACACCCAGTGCCCGCCGAGGGGGTTGCGGTAGCCGCCGTGGAAGCCGGTCACCACCCGGGAGGGGATGCCGGCCGCCCGCATGAGCACGGCGAAGGCCGAGGCGAAATGCTCGCAGTAGCCGCTGCGCGTGGCGAAGAGGAACTCGTCGATCCGATGGCGGCCGAGCGGCGGGCTCGCGAGCTCGTAGCGGAACTCCGCGCCGAACCAGGCGAGGATGCGGTCGATGTAACGCCGGGGATCGCCCCCGGCCTCGCGCCACCAGGATGCGGCCAGCGCCCGCGCCCGCGGGTCGAAGCCCTCGGGGAGCGCGAGCGCGCGCCTGCGCTCGCCCGCCCGCGGCGGGCCGAGCAGGGCGCCGCCGGTGCGCAGCGAGCGAAGCTCGAGGCTGAGCGGCCGATCGAGGGGGTTGCGGCTGCGCAGCGTCCGGTCGCGGTCGAGGTGCAGGCCCTCGGCGGCCGCGACCGGCGCGTCCAGCGCCGGAACCCAGGGCCGGTCGCTGGGCTCCAGGCTCAGCCGGTAGCGGATCTCCTCTCCGGTGGGCGGCAGTCCCTCGGGGTCGCCGAAGGCGAGCAGCCCGCGCGGGCGGGTCCAGCGCTGGCCGTCGTAATCCCAGAGCACCGGCCCCCGTAGGTAGCGGTCCTGCTCGCCCGGCATCTCGCCGGAGAGGAGCTCGAGGCGCAGCGCGGTGCGATCGTCGATCAGGAGCTCGCGGAGATCGCCGGGGCTCATGCTGTCGCCGAGGCCGGTGCGGCCGGCGTCGGCGAGCGGCGCGCCCCACAGCGGCGCCGGCAGCCGCGGAAAGAGCAGGAACAACAGGACCGCGAAGGGCAGGGCGGCGGCGGCCGAGGCGAGCACGGCGAGCAGCGCGCTCGGCAGCGCCTCGGGCTGCTCGCGGCGGCCATCGGCGAGCAGGGCGCTGAAGTCGCGCAGGGCCAGGAAGGTCGCGAGGCTGACCGCGGCGGCGTAGAGCGTGAGCGGGAGCGAGCCGTCGAAGAGCAGCGCCCCGAGCAGCGTGAACAGCACGAAGCCGGCGAGGGTGCGGCCATCCCGCACCTGCGCGCTCTCGTAGAGCTTGAGCACCAGCATCGCCGCGAGCAGCGCCACCCCGCCCTCGCGCGGGGCTCCGCCGCCGTGCAGCAGCACGATCAGGCCGAGCAGGGCGAAGCAGCAGCAGCAGCCGCTGCCAGGCGGCGACCCGCCTCCGCCCGGCGAGGATCGAGGACCAGCCGGCCCGAGGAACAGCGCGGCGAGGGTGGCGAGCAGCGCCGGGTGCAGCCGCCCGAGATGGGGCAGCAGCGCGGCCAGCACCAGTCCCGCGCAGCACAGCTGGCCGCGGCGGTCGAGCGGGATGCGGGCCGAGGCGGCGCTCACGGCAGCAGGGCGAGGGCGCGAAGGCAGCGGTCGAGCTGCGCCGGGCCGCGGCCGAGCCGGATCGTCGCGCCGGGAAGCTCGAGCGCGTAGCGCAGGCCCGCGCGCTCGCTGAGCAGGACCCAGCGGGCGAGACGGGCGATCCGCGCCTCGTGATCGAGACCGGAGAGCTCCCGGTAGCGGAGCGTGATCTCGCCGCCCTCCCAGACCGCGAACTCCTTGCTGAGCAGCGTCTCCGTGCGCGCGCTCGCCCGCCAGGCGATGCGCCGCACCGGCTCGCCGGGCCGCCAGGTCCTCACCCCCTGCGGCTCCTCGCCGGAGACCGTCGCGAGCGGCCGGGCGCGGAAGCCGCCGAGGGGCGGCGGCGGACCGTCGCGCTCCGGTCGGGGATAGACGATCAGCTCGCCGGGCGGGTGGAGGTGGCTCCAGCAGACGAACAGACCGTAGGGCGCGACGGAGCTCAGCCGCAGCTGGCCGAGGGGCAGCCTGCCGCGCCGCTCGGTCGGGACCGACAGGGAGACCCGGCGCTCCTCGCCCGCCGCGAGCGAGAACACGGTCTCCGCCGATCCCCGCCGCAGGCGGAGCGCGGTGCGCGCCCGTCCTCCGGTCTCGGCCACGCGCAGCCGCGAGCTCGAGGGCCTCGCCCGCGAACACCGGCCGCGCCTCGACGCCGCGCAGCGGCGAGGCCGTGGAGGTTGCGGACGGTGGCGAACTGCGCGTTGAAGGCGTAGGCCCCGGCGAAGAAGGTGACCAGGAGCGCCGGGGCGTTGTCGTAGTTGAGACCGGTGAGCAGCATCCCGAACAGCACCAGTCCGAGGAACAGCCCGAAGCGCGTCGGCAGCACGTAGATCCGGCGCATCCCCAGGGTCACCGGGAGCGGCTCGGGCGCCTTGAGCCGGGTGAGCGCGGGGAGCCTGCGCTCGAGCCCGGCCAGGATCGCGGTGCCGAGGCGCCGCCGCCAGCCGCTCATGCGCGGTCGAGCGGAACCTCCGCGAGCAGCCGCCGCGCCAGCTCGCGCCGCGGGAGCGGTGACGTCCTCGCGCGGGGTGAGGCGATGCGCCGCGACCGCCACGAACACCGCCTGCACGTCCTCGGGGAGGACGTGGGTCCGCCCCGCGAGCAGCGCGTGGGCGCGGGCGGCGGCGAGCAGGCCGAGGCCGGCGCGCGGCGAGAGCCCGACGGCGATGGCCGGGTGGTCGCGACTGGCCGCGAGCAGATCCTGCAGGTAGTCGAGCAGGGCGCCGCTCGCCCTGAGCGTGCGCGCCTGCTCGGCGAGCTCGAGCAGCCGCCTCGGGGAGAGCGCGGGCTCGAGCGACTCGAGCAGCCGGCGCCGGTCGGGCTCCTCCAGCATCCGCCGCTCGGCGGCGCGGTCCGGGTAGCCGAGACCGACGCAGAGCAGGAAGCGGTCGAGCTGGGAGTCGGGCAGGGGGAAGGTGCCGGCGAGATCGACCGGGTTCTGGGTGGCGATCACCAGGAAGGGGCGGGGCAGGGGATGGCGCTCGCCGTCCACCGTCACCTGCCGTTCCGCCATCGCCTCGAGCAGCGCGCTCTGGGTCCTGGGCGAGCCGCGGTTGATCTCGTCGGCGAGCACCAGCTCCGCGAAGACCGGTCCGGGATGGAAGCGGAAGCGCTGCGCGTCCCGGTCGAAGATCGAAACCCCGACAATGTCGGAGGGCAGCAGATCCGAGGTGAACTGGATGCGCTGGAAGCGGAGCCCGGCGACCGCCGCCATCGCGTGCGCGAGCGTGGTCTTCCCCACCCCGGGAAGGTCCTCGATCAGGAGATGCCCCTCGGCGAGCAGCGCCACGAAGGCGAGCCGCACCACCTCCGGCTTGCCGAGGACGATGCGCTCGACGGCCGCCACCGCGGCCGCGAGGTCGCCTGCCGCCGCCGGACGCTCGAGGGGGAAGGCCATGCGCAGCTCCGAAGCCCGGGACCCGGGCAGTGTAGCCGCGGCGCGCTGAGCGGGCATGGCGGACGCCCGCGCGCTGTTCCTCGCGGTCTGGACGCTGGCGCTGGGGCTGCGCCTCCTGCTCGCCTGGCGCCTCGACCTGTTCCACGACGAGGCCTTCTACGCCTGGCAGGGCGAGCGTCTGGCCCTCGCCTACAGCGACCTCCCGCCGGTCACCGCCGCCCTCGCCGCGCTGGGGCGAGGGCTCGGAGCGGAGGCGCCGCCGTTCCTGCGGCTGCCCTTCCTCCTGCTCGGGAGCCTGCTGCCGTGGCTGGTCGTCGTCTGGGCGCGGCGTCTCCTCCCGAGGGAGCGCGCCTGGCATGCGGGGAGCCTGGCCGCGCTGCTGCCGCTCGCCTTTCCGGTGGGGGCGATGGCGCTGCCCGAGGCCCCGCTGGTGCTGGCGAGCCTGCTCCTCGCCCTCGTCCTCGCGCGGGCGCTCGAGCGCCCGGCGCCGGGGCGCTGGCTCCTGCTGGCGGCGGTCGCCGCGCTCGGCCTCAACACCCATCCCCGTTTCCTGCTGCCCGCCGCCGGGGCCGCCCTGGCCGTGCTGCTGCATCCCGCGGGTCGCCGGGCGCTGGCGACGCCCTGGCCCTGGGCGGCGGGGGCGCTCGCGCTCGCCTCGCTGCTGCCGGCGGCGCTCGCCGAGCCCGAGACGCTGGCGGCGAGCCTGCGCTTCCAGCTCGGCGAGCGGCATCCGTGGCGCTTCGTCCCGGAGGGCTTGCTGCACCTTCCGATCCAGGCGCTGGTCACCACCCCGGTCCTCTGGCTGGGTCTGTGGCTCGGCCTCGTCCGGCTGCCGGCGGGAGGGAAAGCGGCGACGCGGGCGGCGCTGCTCGGCGTGGGTGCGTTCCCCGCCCTCGCCTATGCCCTGCTCGCGCCCTTCGCGGACGCGCAGCGCAGCTCGCTGCACTGGCCCTTCGCCGCGCACCTGGTGATGCTGCCGGCGGCGGTGGCCTGGCTGGCCGTCGGGCGTCCCTGGCGCCGGGGTCTGGCCGTGGCCTGCTTGCTCCTCGGCGGCGCCGTCGGCTTCGGCTATCTCTTCGCGGCGGCGACCCCCGCCCTCGCCGCGCGCCTCGCCGACGCGAAGGCCTTCCCCGAAGGCTTCGTCGGCGGCCGGGAGCTGCGCGCCTGGCTGGAGGCGCGGCTCGCGGCGGGCCCGCCCGCGGCCCTGCTCGCCGACAACGTCCTGCTCGGCGCCCAGATCGCCTTCATGCGGCCCGAGCCGCCCGCTGTTCGTGCTCGACCACCCGCGCAATGCCTTTCACGGCCGCGCCGCCCAGCTCGCGCGCTGGGGCGCGGACGAGCATTCCTTCCGCCGCTCGGGTCTGCGCCCGGCGTGGCTGCTGCTCGAGGACGAGTCGGTGCCGCTGCGCGAGCGGCTGGCGCACTACCGCTCGCTGTGCGCGCGCTTCGCGGCGGTCTCCTGGCGCGAGGAGCTGGTGCTCTATCGCGGGCGGCGCCGCTTCCACCTCTTCGAGCTCGGCACGGGCAGGGGCCGTCCTGCCGCCTCCCGCCGCTCGCCTACCTCGACCGCGATCCGGCCGAGCCGGTGGCCGCCGGGTCGAGGCTGACCCTGCGGCGGCTGGGCGATCCACGAGGGCGCGGGCATCGCCGCGGTCGGGGTGCTGATCGACGGTGCCGAGCGCGGCCCGCGCCCGCACCGGGCCTGCCCTATCCGGGGGTGCGGGCGCTCTGGCCCTTCTCCGAGGACCCCGACCATCCCCGCGTGGGCTTCGCGGTCGAGCTCGAGCTGGGCGGGCTCGAGCCCGGGCCGCCACCGCCTCGGGCTCAGGCTCTACGGCCGGGACGGGGTCAGTGCGCGACTTCCCCGAGCAGGAGCTGAGGGTCGTCCGCGGCGAGCCGCCGGGCGCTAGGGCAGGGGGATGCCCGCGCGCCGCAGGATCCGGGCGAGGGCGATCAGCGGCAGGCCGACGAGCGCGGTCGGATCGCGGCTGCGCACCTCCTCGAGCAGGGCGATGCCGAGTCCCTCGACGCGGAAGGACCCGGCGCAGCCCGATCGACCTCCTCGGCGGCGAGGTAGCGGCGGATCTCCTGCTCCCCGAGCGCGCGCATCCGCACCTCGGTGCAGTCGAGGGCACGCTCGACCAGCCCGCGCTCGCGGTGGAGCACGCAGAGCGCGGTGTGGAAGCGGATCTCGCGGCCGGCCATGAGCGCGAGCTGCGCGGCCGCCTCCTCGGCGCCGCCGGGCTTGCCGAGGATCCGCCCCTCGACCTCCCCGACCTGGTCGCAGCCGATGATCAGGCGGTCGGGGTGGCGACCGGCGACCGCCTCGGCCTTGGCCGCGGCCAGCCGGACCGCGGTTTCGACCGGCCGCTCCCCGGCGAGCGGCCGCTCGTCGATGGCCGGGGCGACGGCGGTGAAGGGCAGGCCGAGCCGCGCGAGCAGGGCGCGGCGGTAGGGCGAGGCAGGAGGCGAGGATCAGTTCAGGATGCACGGTGCCGCCGGGAGCGCGATCCCCGTGCGTGCTTGCGGTGTGTCCGGCGCGAAGCGCGTCGGAGGCGTCGCACGCGGCCTCGAGTGCCGCCCCCGCCGCCGCGAGCCGACCGAGCTGGGCCCGGAGCTGGGTCTCCGATCGCGAGACGGCGGCGAGCGCGGCGCGGAGCTCGCGCCCACTGGCCGATCGGCCGTGGCGCTGGATCCAAAGCCGGTGCTCGAGGATGTCGCGCAGCGCGGCGCGGACCTTGGGTTCCGCGTCGAGAGAGGCGAGGGCGCGCTGGTTGATGTCGGCGGGGGTGCGGTGCACCACCTGGCTCACCGCTCCCATGCGCTGCCGGCACTCGCCCAGCGTCTGCTCCAGCTCGTCGATGCGGTCGAGCAGTTCGCCGAGCATGCGGGCGCGGCGCTGTCGCCGCAGGTGGCGAGCGATCCAGGCCAGGGACAGCACGGCGAGGAAGGCGAGGAAGACGAGCAGCAGGCCGAGCGGCAGGTTCAACGGCGGTCACCGGCGGCGCCTGCGCAGAGCATGCCGCAACCCACCCGCCGCGCCAAGCGTCGGCTTGACGCTCGGCCGCGGAGCGGCCACAGTGCGGGCATGGAAGGTCTTCCCGACCGTGTGGATCTCTGGCGGATGGTGGTCCAGCGGCGCGTCTTCTCCGGCCGCATTCTTGCCGGGGGCCTTGCCCGACTCCGGGATCTCCTCGCCGCGGCGGACGACGAGCTGCGCTACGTCATCGAGTTCGGCACCGACGAGCTCGGGACGCCCTTCGCCGCGATCGCGATCGACGGCCACCTCACCCTGACCTGCCAGCGCAGCCTCGAGCCCTACCGCGAGCCGGTGGCGATCCGCACCCGCCTGGGCCTGATTCGCGACGAACGCGAGGAGGCGGCGCTGCCTCCGGGCTACGAGCCTCTCCTGGTCCCGGTCGACGGCAAGATCGATCCCGCGGAGCTGCTCGCCGACGAGCTGCTGCTCGCGCTGCCCCTGGTTCCCGCCGACCCGAGGGTCGCGCCCCTCGGCGAGCCGGTCGCGCCGCCGACGCCGGCGGCGGGGGAGCATCCGTTCGCGATTCTCAAGCGCCTCGGCAAGGCGTAGAATCCGCGGCTTTTGGAGTCCACGCCGATGGCAGTCCAGAAGAGCCGAAAGACCCCGTCCCGCCGCGGCATGCGCCGAGCGCACGATGCCCTGAGGGCCAAGGCGCTCTCGGTCGATCCGGTCTCGGGCGAGACCCACCTGCGCCACCACCTGACGCCGGACGGCTTCTATCGCGGCCGCAAGATGATCGACGTGCGGCGCGCGGTCGAGGTCGACGACGAAGAGCACGAGCACTGAGCGGCTCCCCGCCCGCACGCTTTTCCGCGCCGGAGCACGACGCTGAGCTACGCCCGCCTGATCGGCACCGGCAGCCATCTGCCGGAGAGGGTGCTGACCAACGCGGATCTCGAGCGGCTGGTCGAGACCAGCGACGAGTGGATCCGCGAGCGCACCGGCATCCGCGAGCGGCGCATCGCCGCGCCCGGCGAGACCACCTGCGACCTCGCCGAACAGGCTGCGCGGCGCGCGCTCGAGGCCGCCGGGGTCTCGGCGCGCGAGCTCGACCTGATCGTCGTCGGCACCACCACTCCCGACCTCATCTTCCCGAGCACCGCCTGCCTGCTGCAGCACCGGCTGGGCGCGAACGGCTGCGCCGCCTTCGACGTCAATGCCGCCTGCACCGGCTTCATCTACGCGCTGGCGGTCGGCGGAGGCGATGGTCCGTGGCGGTGGGGCGCGCCACGCACTGGTGGTCGGGGCCGAGACCCTGTCGCGGATGCTCGACTGGAGCGACCGTTCGACCTGCGTCCTCTTCGGCGACGGAGCCGGGGCGGTGGTGCTTCGCGCCGACTCGCGCCCTGGCGTGCTGGCGACGCATCTCCATGCGGATGGCGGCTACAAGGAACTGCTCTACAACCCGGTGGGGGTCTCCGTCGGCTTCCGCGACGAGCCGAACCACGGCGTGCGCGTGCTGATGAGCGGGAACGAGGTGTTCAAGGTGGCGGTGAAGACCCTGGACGCCGTGGTCGAGGAGACGCTGGCCGCGAACGGCCTCGCCAAGTCGGACATCGACTGGCTGATCCCGCACCAGGCCAACCTGCGGATCATCGCAGCCACCGCCAAGCGCCTCGAGCTGCCGATGGAGCGGGTGATCGTGACCGTGGACCGGCACGGCAACACCTCCGCCGCCTCGGTGCCGCTCGCGCTGGACGAAGCCGTGCGCTCCGGGCGGATCCGCGAGGGCGAGCTGCTGCTGCTCGAGGCCTTCGGCGGCGGCTTCACCTGGGGCTCGGCGCTGGTGCGCTACTGAGGTGTGACGGGGTCGACCGTGGCGGAGCGCGACAGGGCGCGTGGTCTTCGTCTTCCCCGGCCAGGGCTCGCAGGCGGTGGGCATGCTCGGCGACCTCGCGGCGATCGCTCCCGGAGGTCGGGCAGACCTGGAGCGAGGCGAACGACGCGCTCGGAGCAGGATCTCCACCGCCTGGTCCGCGAGGGACCCGACGGAGGAGCTCGACCGCACGGTGAACACCCAGCCCGCGCTGCTCGCCGCCGGGGTGGCGGTCTGGCGGGCCTGGCGCGCGCGTGGCGGCCCCGAGCCGGTGGCGCTGGCCGGCCACAGCCTCGGGGAGTACACCGCGCTGGTCTGCGCCGGGGCGCTGGGCTTTCCCGAGGCGCTCCGGCTGGTGCGGCGGCGGGCCGAGCTGATGCAGCAGGCGGTCCGCGAGGGTACCGGCCTGATGGCGGCGGTGCTCGGCGCGGAGCCCGGGCTGGTCGCCGAGGCGTGCCGAGAGGCGAGCGGCGAGGGGGTGGTCGAGGCGGCCAACGACAACGCTCCCGGGACAGATCGTGATCGCCGGCGAGCGGCCGGCGGTGGAGCGCGCCCTCGCCTGGCTCGCCGAGCGGGGCGTCCGCAAGGCGGTGCGGCTGCCGGTGAGCGTGCCCTCGCATTGCGCGCTGATGCGCCCGGCCGCCGAGGCCTTCGCCGCCGACCTCGCCGGCGTCGCGTGGCGGCAGCCGCGGATTCCGGTGATCCACAATGCCACGGCCGCTCCGGCGGGCGATCCGGCCGAGCTGCCGCGCCTGCTCGCCGAGCAGCTCCACCGCCCGGTGCGCTGGCGCGAGTGCGTCGAGGCTCCTGGCCGGGCGCGCGGGGCGGGTCGGGGAGTGCGGTCCGGGCCGGGTGCTCGCCGGACTGGTGCGCCGCATCCGGCGCCGAGCTCGAGGTCCGCGCCCTCGGCGAGCGCGAGGCCTTCGAGCAGGCGCTCGCGGCCTGGGCTTGAGTTTCGGGCGAGGAGGAAGCGCGCGATGGACCATCCCTTTTCCCTGCAGGGCGAGATCGCGCTGGTCACTGGCGCCAGCCGCGGGATCGGCCGCGCCGTCGCCGAGCAGCTGGCGGCGCTCGGGGCGCGGGTGATCGGGACCGCGACCAGCGCGGAGGGCGCCGCGGCGATCGCTCGGGCGCTCGCGTCGCGCGGCGGCGAGGGGCGGGTGCTCGACGTCACCGACCGGGCCGCGGTCGAGCGCCTCTTCGCGGAGCTCGGCGACGCCGGCAGCGCCCCGAGCATCGTCGTCAACAACGCCGGGATCACCCGCGACCAGCTGCTGCTCCGGATGCGCGAGGAGGACTGGGAGCGGGTGCTCGACACCGATCTCGGCGCGATCTTCCGCATCTGCCGCGCGGCGATCCGCCCGATGATGCGCGCCCGCCGCGGGCGCATCGTCAACGTCGCCTCGGTGGTCGGCTTCACCGGCAACCCCGGGCAGTGCAACTACGCGGCGGCGAAGGCCGGGGTGGTCGGCTTCTCCAAGGCGCTGGCGCGCGAGGTGGGAAGCCGCGGCATCACCGTCAACGTGGTGGCGCCGGGCTTCATCGAGACCGACATGACCCGGGACTTGCCGGAGAGCGCGAGGCAGGCGATGCTGGCCGGGATCGCGCTCGGTCGCGCCGGCGAGCCGCGCGAGGTCGCCCACGCCGTCGCCTTCCTGGTGTCGCCGGCGGCGGCCTACATCACCGGCGCCACGCTCCACGTCAACGGCGGCATGTACATGGCCTGAGGCGGCATGACGCCGTCGCGACGCTTCCTCTACAATCCGCGCGCTCTTGCGCATCCGGGAGGTTCTCGTCCATGAGCAGCATCGAAGAACGCGTCAAGAAGATCATCGTCGAGCAGCTGGGGGTGAAGGAGGAGGAGGTCACGCCGAGCGCCTCCTTCGTCGACGACCTTGGCGCCGATTCCCTGGACACGGTCGAGCTGGTGATGGCGCTCGAGGAGGAGTTCGAGTGCGAGATCCCGGACGAGGAGGCCGAGAAGATCACCACCGTCCAGCAGGCCATCGACTACATCAAGGCCCACGTCAAGGAGTGAGCTGCCCCGGGAGGCCTCCGGCATGAGCCGTCGCAGGGTGGTGGTCACGGGGCTCGGGCTGGTCTCGCCGGTCGGCAACGACGTGGCGAGCGCCTGGGCCAGCGTGACCGCCGGGCGCTCCGGCATCGGGCCGATCACGCACTTCGACGCCTCGGGCTTCCCGACCCGGATCGCGGGGGAGGTCCGCGGCTTCGACCCCGCCGCCTGGATCCCGGCGAAGGAGGTCAAGAAGATGGACCCCTTCATCCACTACGGGATCGCGGCCGCGCTCCAGGCCTGGCGCGACGCGGGACTCGGCGAGCCGGCGGAGCGTCCAGAGCGCTGCGGGGTGGCGGTGGGTGCCGGGATCGGGGGCATCGCCTGGATCGAGCGCACCGCGGTCGAGTTCGCCGAGAAGGGGCTCAGGCGGATCTCGCCCTTCTTCGTGCCGGGCTCGATCATCAACATGATCTCGGGGCATCTCTCGATCATGCTCGGCCTGAAGGGGCCGAACTTCGCCGCGGTCTCGGCCTGCGCCACCGCGAACCACAACATCGGCCTGGCCATGCGGGCGATCCAGCATGGCGAGGCCGAGGTGATGCTGGCCGGCGGGGCCGAGTACGCGACGACCGCGATCGCGGTCGGCGGCTTCTGCGCCGCGCGGGCGCTCTCGACGCGCAACGAGGAGCCCGAGCGCGCGAGCCGCCCCTGGGACCGGGATCGCGACGGCTTCGTGCTCTCCGACGGCGCAGGGGTGCTGCTGCTCGAGGAGTACGAGCACGCGCGCCGGCGCGGAGCGCGGATCTACGCCGAGCTCGCGGGCTTCGGGATGAGCGGCGACGCCTACCACATGACCGCGCCGAGCGAGGGAGGGGAGGGTGCGGCGCTGTGCATGGCCAACGCCCTGGCCGATGCCGGGCTCCGTGCCGAGGAGGTGGGCTACGTGAACGCCCACGGCACCTCGACGCCGCTCGGGGACGTCGCCGAGGTGCTCGCGATCAGGCGCTGCTTCGGCGACCACGCGGAGCGGCTGATGGTGAGCTCGACCAAGTCCATGACCGGGCACCTCTTGGGTGCCGCCGGGGGCGTCGAGGCGATCTTCACCGTGCTCGCGCTCCACCACGGGGTGATTCCGCCGACGATCAACCTCGAGCACCCCGGGGAAGGCTGCGATCTCGATTTCGTCCCGCACGAGGCGCGCGAGGCGCGGGTGACGGCGGCGCTCTCCAACGGCTTCGGCTTCGGCGGGACCAACGCCACCCTCGCCTTCCGGCGTCTCTGAGCACGGCGATCCTGATCGACTGGCCGCGCGAGGGGGACTTCCTCCGCCTCGCCGCGCGCTGGCCGGAGCGCTACCCGCTCCTGCTCGAGAGCAGCGCGACCGGGCCGAATGGCCGCTACGACCTCCTGTTCCGGGCGGTGGCCGGGCCGGTGCTCGCGGGCTCGCCCGGCGATCCCTTCCTCGAGCGCCTGCGGCTCGAGGCACCGCAGCCGGCGAGGCCAGCCGCCCCCGATCTCCCTTTCGTCGGGGGCTATGCGCTGTTCCTCAGCCTACGAGTTCGCTGCGGCGCTCGAGCCGCGGCTGCGGGCGACGCTTCCGCGCGGTGACTGGCCGCTGGCGCTGGCCTGGCGCTGCCCGGCGGCCTTCCTGCGCGACCGCGCCACCGGCGCCTGCGCCCTGGTCGCCGAGCCCGGGGCGGAGGCCCTGGTGGAGGCGATGCGGCGCGAGTGGGCGGAGGCGCAGGGCGAGGCGCCTCCCTCGCTCCCGGCCCCCGTCCGGGTGGTCGAGGAGGACCCGGCGCGCTTCGACGAGGCGGTCGCGCGCACCCGCCGCTACCTCGCGGCCGGCGACCTCTTCCAGGCCAACCTGTCGCGCTCCTGGGAGGTGACCTTCGCCGAGCCGGCCGCGCCGGCGGCGCTCATGGCGCGTCTGCGCGCCGCCAATCCGGCGCCCTTCGCCGGCCTGCTGCAGTGGGGCGGGCGCGCGATCGTGAGCGCCTCGCCGGAGCGGCTGCTCAGGGTCTGCGGGGGGATCGCGGAGTCGCGGCCGATCGCGGGCACCCGGCCGCGAGCGGCCGATGCCGCGGCCGACCGGGCGCGCGTGGAGGAGCTGCTCGCCCACCCCAAGGAGCGGGCGGAGCACATCATGCTGGTGGACCTGGTGCGCAACGACCTCGGCCGGGTCTGCCGGCCGGGCAGCGTGCGGGCCGAGGAGCTGATGACGGTGGAGAGCTATCGCCACGTGCATCATCTCGTGTCCTGCGTGCGCGGGGAGCTCGCCCCCGGGCGCGGCCCGCTCGACGCCCTCGCCGCGCTCTTCCCGGGCGGGACCATCACCGGCTGTCCCAAGCTGCGCGCCATCGAGGTCATCGCGGAGCTCGAGCGCGAGCCGCGCGGCCCCTACACCGGCGGCTTCGGTTACCTCTCGCGGGACGGCCGGATGGACTTCAACATCCTGATCCGCAGCGTGTGGTTCGAGGGCCCGCGGGTGGCGCGGCTGCGCGCCGGCTGCGGCATCGTCGCCGACTCCCGCCCGCGCGACGAGCTCGCCGAGTCGCGCGCCAAGGCGGCCGGCCTGCTGCGGGCGCTCGGTGCCGGATGAGCGCGCGCTGGCTGGTCGATGGCCGCCCGGCGGCGAGCGTCTCCCCGCTCGACCGGGGACTGCTCTACGGGGACGGCCTGTTCGAGACCGTGCTCTGCGGACGTGGACGGCCGACGCTGTGGCGCGAGCACTGGCGACGTCTGGAGAGTGGCTGCCGCCGGCTCGGCATCGAGCCCCCGGAGGAGCCGCGGCTGCTTAGGGAGATGCGGCGGCTCGCCGCGGACCTGCCGCGGGCGGTGCTGAGGATCACCGTGACCCGCGGGGTGGCGGCGGCTCGTGGCGAGGCCGCGCCGACGGGGAGGGCGACGCGTATCCTCTGCGCCTGGCCGGAGCCCGCGCCCGATCCGGAACGCTACCGACGCGGGGTCCGGGTGCGCTGGTGCCGGCTGCGCCTCGCCGAGCGCCCGGAGCTCGCGGGGATCAAGCACCTCAACCGCCTCGAGCTGGTGCTGGCGCGGCGCGAGTGGCGCGACCCGCGGATCGCGGAGGGACTGCTCCGCGATGCCGGGGACCGCCTGGTCTGCGCCTGCGCGGCGAACGTGTTCCTGGTCCGGGGAGGCACGCTCTGGACGCCGGCGCTCGACCGCTGCGGGGTGGCGGGGACGCTGCGCGCCTTCCTGCTCGCGCGGCTGCCGACGCGGATCGCCGCCATCCCGGCGGCCTGGGTGGAGGAGGCCGAGGAGCTGTTCCTGACCAACGCGGTGCGGGGGGTGGTTCCGGTACGCGCCGTGGGTCGCCGGAGCCTCCCGATCGGTCCGGTGACCCGCCGGGCGATGGCGCTCTTGCACGCGAGCGAGCCTTTGCTGCAACCTCCGGCCGATGAGGAGTGTCGCTGACCGCCGGCTCCGGCGCCCCAGGCTCCTGCTGCTCGCGGCGCTGCTGGCGCTCGTCGCGGTGGCTGCGGTCCAGTTCCTGCTCCGCGAGCAGCGACGCTTCACCGAGACCCCGCTCGCCTCGCTCGGAGAGGCCAGGGTCGTCGAGATCCCGCGCGGCGCCTCCTTCACCGCCGCGCTGGCGGTCCTGCGCGGCGCCGGGATCTCGGAGGGCTTCGACTGGCAGTGGCAGTGGCTGGCGCACGAGCTCGGCCTGGCCCATCGGCTTCGCTTCGGGGAGTACGCGCTCGAGCCGGGGATGACGCCGCCCGCCGTGCTGCGTCGCCTCGCCAGCGGCCAGGTGGTCCAGCACCGTCTCACCATCGTCGAGGGCTGGACCTTCGCCGAGCTGCGGGCGGCGCTCGCCCGTCACGAGGCGATCCGGCAGACGCTCGAGGGTCTCGACGACCGGGAGGTGATGGCCGCGATCGGCGCGCCCGGCCTGCCCCCCGAGGGCTGGTTCCTGCCCGAGACCTACCTCTTCCCGCGCGGCACGACGGACCGCGAGCTGCTCGCCCGCGCGCACCGCGCCATGCGCGAGCTGCTCGAGCGGCTGTGGGCGGAACGGGATCCGGCGCTTCCGCTGTCCGATCCCTACGAGGCGCTGATCCTCGCCTCGATCGTCGAGAAGGAGGCGAAGCTCGCGGAGGAGCGGCGGCGGATCGCGGGCGTGCTCGCGCGGCGGCTGACGCTCGGGATGCGGCTCC
The DNA here is from genome assembly GCA_033582715.1 of Lysobacterales bacterium. Taxonomy (GTDB): domain Bacteria; phylum Pseudomonadota; class Gammaproteobacteria; order Xanthomonadales; family BPKI01; genus BPKI01. The sequence continues at coordinate 1,354,547 of JAVQZZ010000001.1, forward strand.
AGGCCGATCCCACCGTGGCCTACGGGCTCGGCCCGGGCTTCAGCGGACCGCTGACGCGGGCGCATCTTGCGACCGACCATCCCCACAACACCTACACCCGGTCCGGCCTGCCGCCGACGCCGATCGCTCTGCCGGGCCGCGCCGCGTTGGAGGCGGCCCTGCGGCCAGCCGCGGACGAGGCGCTGTACTTCGTCGCCCGCGGCGACGGCAGCCATCATTTCTCCCGGACCCTCGAGGAGCACAACCGCGCCGTGCGCCGCTATCGTCTCGGGCGCGGCGACGAGACGCCCTGCGCGGAGCCCTGCCGGTGAGGCGGGGCCTGCTGGTGAGCTTCGAGGGCGGGGAGGGGGCGGGCAAGAGCACCGTGATCGCGGCCGCCGCCCGCTTCCTGGCGGCGCGCGGCGAGCGGGTGGTGTGCCTGCGCGAGCCGGGCGGCACGCCCCTCGGCGAGGCCCTGCGAGGGCTCCTGCTCGAGGGTCGTGGCGAGGCGATCGCGCCGGAGGCCGAGCTCCTGCTGATGTTCGCGAGCCGGGCGCAGCTGCTGCGCGAGCGGCTGCGGCCGGCGCTCGCCGAGGGCGCGGTGGTGCTCTGCGACCGCTTCACCGACGCGAGCTTCGCCTACCAGGGCGGCGGGCGCGGGCTGCCCCTGGAATGGATCGCCGAGCTCGAGCGCCGGGTGGTGGGTCTGAAGCCGGATCTCACCCTTCTCCTCGATCTCCCGCCCGAGCGCTCCGCCGAGCGGCTCGCCGGCCGGCCACTGGACCGGATCGAGCGGGAGGGCCACGAGTTCTTCGCCCGGGTGCGCGGCGTCTACCGGGAGCGGGCGGCGCGCGAGCCGGAGCGTTTCCGGATGATCGACGCCGGCGCCGCGCCGGCGGCGGTGACGGCGGCCGTCGAGGCGGCGCTGCTCGAGCTGCTCGGGCGATGCCGCTGAGCGCGCTTCCGCCCTGGCTCGCGCCCCTCGCCTCGCGGCTCGCCGCGCGGATCGCGGATCCCGGGCTGCCGCACGCGATCCTGATCGCGGGGCCGGCCGGGATCGGCAAGCGGATGCTCGCCGAATGGCTGGTGGCCGCGCTGCTGTGCCGCCAGCCCGAGGCGGACGGCAGCGGCTGCGGGCGCTGCCGGGACTGCATCATGCGCGAGGCGGGGAGCCATCCCGACCTGATCCGGGTCGGGCTTGGCGAGCGGACGGACGGGCGGGCCCGGCAGGAGATCCTGATCGATCAGATCCGGAGCCTGTCGGCGCGGCTGGCGACGCCGGCGCAGCGCGGCGGACGCCGCCTCGCGCTGATCGATCCCGCCGACCGGATGAACGCGGCGGCCGCGAACGCCTTCCTCAAGACCCTGGAGGAGCCGGGTCCGGAGCGACACCTGCTGCTCGTGGCCGACGAACCCGAACGGCTGCTGGCGACGGTGCGCAGTCGCTGCCTGCGGCTCGAGCCCGGCCTGCCGGAGCGGCAGCGCAGTCTCGACTGGCTGGTCGCCTCGGGCCTGCCGCCGGCCCTCGCCGCGGAGGCGCTCGATCTCGCCGAGGGCGCGCCGCTGCGCGCGCTGGCTCTCGCCCGGGAGGAGGCGGCGGCGGGTCTGCTGGGCGCGGTCCGTTCGGAGCTGCAGGCGCTGGAGGCGGGGGAGAGGAGCGCGGCGGAGCTCGCGCGCCGCTGGCTGGCCGACCGGCCGCAGCTTCGGCTGGCGCTCGCCGAGCGGCTCGCGCGCCGCCGGCTCGCCGCTCGCGCCTTGACCGATCCGGCGCTTTTCTCCAAGCTGGACCGGTGGCTCGGGCAGGCCGCGCGGCTGCGCCAGGAGCTGGGAGGCCCCCTGCGGCCGGACGTGCTGCTGGCCGGACTGCTCGCCTCCTGGCCCGCCGAGCGCGATCGCAAGTGACTGGAGGAGTCGCTCCATGGTCTCGACCCCGGGTGCTGCGGCGAGCAAGCAGGGAATCCTGAGCGTCGCCTTCCGCGACAAGAACTCGCTCTACCTCTCCTACATGCCCTTCGTGAAGGGCGGCGGGCTCTTCGTGCCGACCAGCCGCAGCTACCAGATCGGCGACAGCGTGTTCCTGCTGGTGACGCTGCCGGAGGAGGGCGGCCGCGTGCCGGTCGCCGGGAAGGTGGTCTGGATCACCCCGGGGCGCGCGCAGGGCAACCGCACCTCGGGTGTGGGCATCCAGTTCAACGAGACCCCCGATGCCGAGGCGCTGAAGACCAAGATCGAGTCGATCCTCGCCGGGCTGATGACCTCCGACCGCCCGACGCACACCATGTGAGCCCTCAGGGGGCGAGCAGCCGGCGCGGGAAGTCGAGCGCCGCGCCGGGGGCCAGCAGCACGGCGACCAGCAGGCCCCAGCAGGCGCCCGCGAGGTGGACCTCGTGCGCGATCCGGCCGCGGTCGCGGCGGGCGCCCCACAGTCCGTAGGCGAGGAACAGCAGGGCGAAGAGGATCGCCGGCATCGGCACGAACAGCACCAGCAACAGGGCGCGCGGCTCGAAGAGGACGAAGGCGAAGACCACGGCGCTCACCGCGCCGGAGGCGCCGAGCGCGCGGTAGTCCCCGCCGCGGCGGTGACGCAGGAGCGCGGGGATCAGGGCGACGGGCAGGGCCGAGAGGTAGAAGCCGAGGAAGCCGCCCAACGGAAAGTGGCGGTCGAAGAACGGGGCGACGGCGCGGCCGAAGCTGAAGAGCGCGATCAGGTTGAACAGGAGATGGGCGGCGTCGGCATGGACGAAGCCGTAGCCGAGCAGCCGCCACCATTCGCCGCGGCACAGCGCCCGCGTCGAGAACAGCGAGCGCTCGAGCAGGGCCGGAAACCTCCAGGCGAGCAGCGACCAGCCGAGGATCGCGAGACAGATGAGCTCGCTCGAGCCGATCCTCATCCCGACGCGAGCTCGCGGATCCTCCGGAGCATCGCCGCAAGCCCGTTGGCGCGGGTGAGCGAGAGGTGGGCGCGCAGCCCGATGCGGTCGAGGAAGTCGGGCGGAGTGGCGAGGATTTCCTCGGCGCTGCGCCCGGAGTAGACCCTGAGCAGCAGCGCGATCAGCCCGGAGACGATCGCCGAGTCGCTGCTGGCATGGAACAGCAGCCGGTCGCCGCGGCGCTCGGCGAGCAGCCAGACCTGCGACTGGCAGCCATGCAGGCGGTTGGCCTCGGTCTTCCATTCCTCGGGGAAGGGCGGCAGGGTCCGGCCGAGCTCGATCAGGTACTGGTAGCGCTCGGCCCAGTCGGGCAGGGCCGCGAACTCCTCGACCAGGGCCTCCGCGGCCTCGCGGGCGCTCGGCTCCCGCGGCAGGACGGCGGCGCTCACGAGGCGATCCTCCAGCGGGTGCCCTCGGGCGCGTCCTCGAGCGTGACCCCGAGGGCGGCGAGCTCGGCGCGGATGGCGTCGGCCCGAGCGAAGTCGCGCCGCCGCCGGGCCTCGGCGCGCTCGGCCACCAGCCGCGTCACCAGCGCCTCGTCGAGCGCGGGGGCGAGCTCGGCGCCGCGGAACCAGCGCTCTGGATCGAGACGGAGCAGGCCGAGCAGCTCCCCGGCGGCGAGCAGGGCACCCTTGGCTTCCGGGGTCCGCGCCACGGCGGCACGCTCGGCGAGCGCGGAGAGCTCGGCGAGCGCGCGCGGCGTGTTGAGGTCGTCGCACAGGGGCTCCTCGACCGCCGCCGGGCAGGGCTGCGGCGCGGCCTCGATCCCCTCCAGCTCGCGCAGAATGCCGTAAAGCCGGTCGAGGGTGCGGCGCGCCTGCTCGATCGCGGCCTCAGACCAGTCGAGCGGCTGCCGGTAGTGTGCGCGCAGCAGCACGAGCCGGATCGCCTCGGCGGGCCAGCGCCGCCTCAGCTCGCTGATCAGGAGGACGTTCCCGAGCGACTTCGACATCTTGGCCCCCTCGACGGTGACGAAGCCGTTGTGCAGCCAGTAGCGCACGAACGGCCTGCCGTCGTGGGCGCAGACGCTCTGGGCGATCTCGTTCTCGTGATGGGGAAACACCAGATCCACGCCGCCGGCGTGGATGTCGATGGTGTCGCCGAGATGGGCGGCGCTCATCGCCGAGCATTCGATGTGCCAGCCCGGGCGGCCGCGGCCCCAGGGACTGTCCCAGCCGGGCAGCTCCGGGGGCGAGGGCTTCCACAGCACGAAGTCGGCGGGATGGCGCTTGAAGGGAGCGACCTCGACCCGCGCGCCCGCGATCATCTCCTCGAGGGACCGCCCGGAGAGCCGGCCGTACCCGGGGAAGCTCGCCACCGAGAACAGCACGTGGCCCTCGGCCTCGTAGGCGTGCCCGCGTGCGAGCAGCGCCCGGATCATGGCGATGATCTCGGGGATGTGCCGGGTGGCCCGCGGCTCGACGTCCGGCGGGTCGGCGCCGAGGGCGGCCATGTCCTCGTGGAAGGTCGCGGTGTAGCGCTCGGTGATGGCCGAGATCGGGAGCCCGGCGGCGAGGGCCGCCGCGTTGATCTTGTCGTCGACGTCGGTGATGTTGCGCGCGTAGACCACTCGCGGGTAGCGGCGCCTGAGCAGCCGCGCGAGCAGCCCGAAGACCACGTAGGGGCGGGCGTTGCCGATGTGCGCGTAGTTGTAGACGGTGGGCCCGCAGACGTAGAGGGTGACGCGCCCGGGATCGAGCGGCTCGAAGCGCTCGAGGCTGCGACTCAGCGTGTTGTGGAGCCGGATCTCCATCGCGTCGCCGGTGGTGTCCGGCCCGATTGTAGCCGGCGCTTTCGCGCCCGTTCAGCGGGCGTTTGCTGGAATTTTTCCACTCGGTATCCGGCCCTTGCGCGATGCGCCTCCCCGCCGCAGCCCTCCTTGCCGCCATGCCGGCCGCGTCCGCGGTCGCCTCGCCCAGCATCAGCTACGCCTACGCCGACGTGCTCCGCGTCGATCCGCTGTACGAGACCGTCCGCATCTCCCGGCCGCGCGAGTCGTGCCGCGAGGAACCGCCGGCGAGCCGCGACGATCCCGGGCGTGCGGCGGGCGGGGCGGTGGTCGGGGCGATCATCGGCGGGGCGGTCGGCAGCCAGATCGGCAGCGGGCGCGGACGGCGTGCCGCGACCGCGGCGGGCGTGGTCGCGGGCGCGGTGATCGGCAGCCAGGCGGCGCGCGCGGATCAGCCTGCCGGCGACGAGCGCGAGCCCCGCTGCCGGCCGGTGGAGGCCTGGGAGGAGGAGCGCCGGATCGTCGGCTACGACGTGGAGTACCGCTACCGGGGCCAGATCTTCCGCTCGCGCCTGCCCTACGACCCCGGCGAGCGGCTGCGGATCCGGATCACGGTCGAGCCTGCGGAGTAGGGGCCCGCGGCCTCGCGCGGCGCTTTGCGGGCGCGCCGCGCTGTGCCAGACTCTTGCGCCCCGCCGCCCCCGCGTCGGCGAATCGTCCTCCTCCTCGCCCGAGTCGATGCCGCGCCGCCATTTCCTGAGCACCCAGCAGCTCTCGCGCGAGGAGCTCGAGGCCCTGCTCCGGCTCGCCGCCGACTTCAAGCGCGAGCCGCTCGGTCACGCCCTCGCGGGGCGCGCGGTGGCGCTGGTCTTCTTCAATCCGTCGCTGCGCACCCGCACCAGCTTCGAGCTCGGGGTGTGGCAGCTCGGGGGGCATGCCGTCGTGCTCGAGCCGGGGCGCGGTGCCTGGGGCATCGAGTGGCGGGAGGGGGCGGTGATGGACGGGGAGGCCGAGGAGCACGTCGCCGAGGTCGCCCGGGTGCTCAGCCGCTGGGTGGCGCTGATCGGGGTGCGCGCCTTCCCGCAGTTCCGCGACTGGGCCGAGGACCGCGAGGATCCGGTGCTCTCCGCCTTCGCCCGGCACGCCACGGTGCCGGTGTTCAACATGGAGACCATCCTGCACCCCTGCCAGGAGCTCGCCCATGCGCTCGCCATGCGCGAGCGGCTGGGGGAGCTCGCCGGGCGCAAGTACCTGCTCACCTGGACCTGGCATCCGCGCCCCCTCAACACCGCGGTGGCGAACTCGGCGCTGCTGATCGCGACCCGGCTCGGGATGGAGGTGACCCTGCTCGTGCCGAGCGAGGAATACCTGCTCGACGAGCGCTTCCTCGCGATGGCCAGGGACAACTGCCGGGAGAGCGGGGGTTCGCTGCGCATCACCACCGACATCGAGGAGGGCTACCGCGACGCGGCGGTGGTCTACGCGAAGAGCTGGGGGGCGCTGCCGTTCTACGGCCGGCCCGAGGCGGAGCGGCCGCTGCGCGAGCGCTTCCGGCACTTCATCGTCGACGAGGCCAAGATGGCCCTCACCCGTGGGGGGCTGTTCAGCCACTGCCTGCCGCTGCGCCGCAACGTCAAGGCCACCGACGCGGTGATGGACGCGCCCTACTGCTTCGCCATCGACGAGGCCGAGAACCGCCTGCACGTGCAGAAGGCGATGATGAGCTGGCTGATCGCGGAGAACGCCCGTGCCTGAGCACGCCGACCTGGTCCTCGCCTTCTCGGGCGGCCTCGACACCAGCTTCTGCGTTCCCTACCTGCGCGAGCAGGGCTTCCGCGTCCACACCGTGTTCGTCGACACCGGCGGCGTCGGCGAGGCGGAGCGGCGGGCGATCGAGGCACGGGCGCTGGAGCTCGGGGCGGCCTCGCACCGCACCGTGGACCTGCGCGCGGCCCTCTGGGAGGGCTTCGTGCGGCCCTTCCTGTGGGCGGGAGCGTGGTACCAGGGCCGCTATCCGCTGCTCGTCTCCGACCGCTACGCGATCGTCGAGGCCTGCGTCGCGCGCTGCCGTGAGCTCGGCACCCGCCACATCGCCCACGGCTGCACCGGCATGGGCAACGACCAGCTGCGCTTCGACCTCGCCATCCGCGCCCTTGGCGACTTCGAGATCCACGCCCCGATCCGGGAGATCCAGCGCGAGCACCGCGAGGTGAGAGCCTTCGAGCAGTGCTTCCTGGAGGAGCGCGGCTTCTCCGTGCCGCCCCGCGCGAAGCGCTACACGATCAACGAGAACGTGCTCGGGGTGACCCTCTCGGGCGCCGAGATCGACCGCTTCGAGGAGCCCTCCGAGGAGGCGCGCGTCTGGTGCGCGCCGCGCGCGCTCTGGCCGGAGCGGCCGCTCCGGGTGCGGGTGCGCTTCGCGCGCGGCGAGCCGGTGGCGCTCGATGGCGAGGGGCTTCCCGGGATCGCCATCCTCGAGCGCCTGAACCGCGACTTCGCCCGCTACGGGGTCGGCCGGGGCATCTACACCGGCGACACCACCATCGGCCTCAAGGGCCGCATCGTCTTCGAGGCGCCCGGCCTCACCGCGCTCGCCGTCGCCCACCGCGCCCTCGAGGAGGCGGTGCTGAGCAAGCACCAGAACCGCTTCAAGCCGTGGGTCGCGGCGAAGTGGACCGAGCTCGTCTACGAGGGCTTTTACTTCGACCCCCTGCGCCGCGATCTCGAGGCTTTCCTCGCCTCGTCGCAGGCCGAGGTCGAGGGCGAGGTGCTGCTCGAGACCGCGGGCGGCTCGGTCGAGGCGGTGGCGGTGGAGTCGCCCAAGCTGCTGGTGACGCCGAAGGCCACCTATGCCCAAGGCGCGGACTGGGGCGCGGCGGAGGCCGAGGGCTTCATCCGCCTCTACGGGATGAGCAGCACCCTCTGGGCGGAGATCCGCCGCCGGGAGCGGGGATGAGCGTGGCGGCCGACGCGGAGGCCGGAGGCCCGCTGCTCCGGTCCACCCTCCAGCATCTCGCGGCGCTGGTCGCCGAGGACACGCGCAACCCGCCGCGGCGCATCGGCACGGACGGGATCATCGCCTACGTCGCCGGGGTCCTCAGCGGCTTCCGGGTTGAGATCCGGGACCACGGGGCGGGATCGGTCTCGCTCTTCGCGGTGCGCGGAAATCCCCGCATCCTCTTCAACTTCCACCTCGACACCGTGCCCGATGCCCCCGGCTGGAGCCGCGACCCGCTCAGGCTTGAGGTCGCGGGCGAGCGCGCCTACGGGCTCGGCGCCTGCCGACGTGAAGGGGGCGGCGGCGGCGATGCTCGCCGCCTGCGGGCATTCCCGCGGCGACGTGGCGCTGCTCTTCACCACCGACGAGGAAGCCAACGACGCCCGCGGCGTGGCCGCCTTCCTCGCCGCCGGGCATCGCTTCGAGCTCGCGGTCGTGGCCGAGCCCACCGGCGGCCGCGCGGTGCTGGCGCATCGCGGCATCGCCTCGGTGGACGTCCGCTTCCGCGGGCGGGCCGGCCATGCGTCCCAGGCGGCCGGGCGCAGGGAGAACGCCCTCCATCGCGCCGTGGCCTGGGCCTCCCGGGCTCTGGCGCTCGCCGAGTCGCTCGATGGCGCGAGCTTCGACGGCCTCACCGGATTCCGCTTCAACATCGGCCGCATCGAGGGCGGCATCAAGGCCAACGTGGTCGCGCCCGAGGCGTACCTCCGCTTCGGCATGCGACCCCTGCCGGGGCAGCCGCTCGAGGGCCTGCTCGCCGCGTTCCGCGGCCTGGCCGAGGCGGAGGAGCTCCTCGGCTTCGAGCCGAGCTTCGTCGGCCCGCCGCTGCCGGCCGATCCCGCCTCTGCGGCCTCGGCGCTCGCCCTAGCCCGGGAGGCCGCGCGCGCGCTCGGCCTCGCGGAGGGCGGCCCGGTGGACTTCTGGACCGAGGCCTCGCTGTTCTCGCAGGCGGGCTGGCCGGCGCTGGTCTTCGGTCCGGGTGACATCGCCCAGGCGCACACGGCCGACGAGTGGGTGGCCCTCGCCGAGCTCGAGGCCGCAGCCCGCCACTACCTGCGCATGATCGGGGGATGAATCCGCAGCGCGACACCCGCGGCGTGATCGTCCGGCTGCTGTCGAACATCGGCAGCGCCAAGGAGATCCAGCAGTACCTGAAGCGCTTCTCGCAGCTCGATGCCGAGCGCTTCGCGGTGATCAAGGTGGGCGGGGCGATCCTGCGCGACGACCTGCCCAACCTGGTCTCCTCCCTCGCCTTCCTGCAGCAGGTGGGCCTGAGCCCGATCGTCGTCCACGGCGCGGGACCGCAGCTCGACCAGGAGCTCGAGGCCATCGGCATCCGCAAGCGGACGGTCGGCGGGCTGCGGGTGACCAGCGCCAGGGCGCTCGAGGTCGTGCGCCGGGTGATGCACGAGGAGAACCTGCGCCTTGTCGAGGCCCTGCACCAGGTCGGCGCGCGCGCGACCGCGGTGACCGGAGGGGTGTTCGAGGCGAGGCTGCTCGACCGGCGTCGGCTCGGGCTGGTGGGAGAGGTAGTGAGGGTCCATCGCGCCCCGATCGAGGCGAGCCTGCGCTCGGGCTCGATCCCGGTGCTGGCCAGCCTCGGCGAGACTCGCGGCGGGCAGATCCTCAACGTCAATGCCGACGTGGCGACGAACGAGCTGGTCAAGTCGCTCCAGCCCTACAAGGTGATCTTCCTCACCGGCACCGGCGGCCTGCTCGACGGCGAGGGGAGGATCATCCCCTCGATCAACCTGAGCACCGACTACGCCAAGCTCCGGCGCCAGCCCTGGCTGCATTCCGGAATGCGGCTCAAGATCGAGCAGATCCGCGATCTGCTGCGGCATCTGCCGCGCGAGTCCTCGGTCTCGATCACCAGGCCCGCGGAGCTCGCCCGCGAGCTCTTCACCCACCGCGGCTCGGGCACGCTCGTGCGGCTGGGGGAGCGCATCCGCCGCGTCCAGAGCTGGGACCAGCTCGACCGCGAGCGGCTGCGGGCGCTGATCGAGTCCGCCTTCCGGCGGCGGCTGGTGCCCGACTACTTCGCCCGCACCCGGCTGTGGCGGGCCTACGTGAGCGAGCACTATCGCGCCGCCCTGGTGCTCACGCTGGAGGAGGGCGTGCCCCATCTCGACAAGTTCGCGGTGGCCGAGGACGCCCAGGGCGAGGGGCTCGGCCGGGCGGCCTGGCTGCGGATGCGCGAGGAGACCCCGCGGCTCTTCTGGCGTGCCCGGCACGGCAACCCGGTGAACGAGTTCTACGCCGAGGAAGCCGACGGCTTTCGCCGCACGCCGCAGTGGATCGTCTACTGGTACGGGCTCGAGGACTGGGCGGAGATCGCGCGCTGCGTCGCCCACAGCCTCGCCCGGCCCGCGACCCTGAAGGCATGAGCGCGGAACGGATCCGGGTCGGCCTGGTCGGAGCGCGCGGGCACGTCGGCGGCGAGCTGCTGCGCCTGCTCGCCGCCCATCCGCGCCTCGAGCTCGCCTTCGCCGTGTCCCGCGAGTGGCAGGGTCGTCGCGGTGGGGGAGGCGGCCCCGGGGCTCCTCTTCGAGGCCCTCGAGCCCGGGGAGGCGGTGGCCCGCGGGGCCGCGGCGGTGTTCCTGGCGCTGCCGAACGGACACTCCGCTCCCTGGGTGGAGGCGCTCTCGGCGGGCTCCGCGCCGCCGCTGCTCATCGACCTCAGCGCCGACCACCGCTTCGACCCCGCCGTGGGTCTACGGCCTGCCCGAGCACCAGCGGGCGCGGCTCGGCGGCGCGCGGCGGATCGCCAATCCCGGCTGCTACGCCACCCTGATCCAGCTCCTGCTCCGGCCCTTCCTCGGCGAGCTTGCCGGTCCGCCGCAGTGCTTCGGCGTCTCCGGCCACTCGGGCGCGGGCACCGCGCCCTCGCCGCGCAACGATCCCGAGCTGCTTCGCGACAACCTGATGCCCTACCAGCTCGTGGGCCATCTCCACGAGCGCGAGGCGGCCTCCCAGCTCGGGCACCCGCTGCAGTTCTTTCCCCACGTCGCGGCCTTCTTCCGCGGCATCGCCATGACCTGCAACCTGCCGCTTGCGCCGGCCGCTCTCCGCCGAGGAGGCCGAGGAGCGGCTTCGCCTCGCCTACGGCCAGGAGCCGCTGATCACACTGACCGGCCGCGAGATTCCCTGGATCCGCCACGTGGTGGGGCGGCCGATCGGCCGCCCTCGGCGGCGTCGCGGTCGCCGCCGATCCGCCCCGGCTGGTGCTGGTCGGGTGCGCTGGACAACCTGCTCAAGGGCGCGGCGAGCCAGGCGATGCAGAACCTGAATGCCGCGCTCGGCTGGCCGGAGACCCTGGGCCTGGAGGCCGCGCCGTGAGCGAGACCCTGTGGGCCGCCGGCGGCGAGCGCCCTGATCCCGAGATCCAGGCCTTCCTTGCCGGCGAGGATGCTGCAGCTCGACCGCGCCTTCCTGCTCGAGGACATCCGCGCGAGCCAGGTCCATGCCCGCTGCCTGGTGCTGGCCGGGGTGCTGAGCGAGGAGGAGGGCGAGCGTCTGGTCGCCGAGCTCGCCGCGATCGCGGCGGAGTTCGAGGCGGGGCGGCTCGCCCTCGATGCCCGCTTCGAGGACGGGCACAGCGCGCTCGAGGCCTGGCTCGGCGAGCGCCTCGGCGAGCTCGGACGCAAGATCCATGCCGGGCGCAGCCGCAACGACCAGGTCCTGGTCGCGACCCGGCTGTGGCTCCGGGCCAGGCTGGCGGAGCTCGCGCGTGCGGGCCTCGCGGTGGCGACGGTGGCCCTCGAGCGCGCCGGCCGCGAGGCCGGGCTGCTGATGCCCGGCTATACCCACCTGCAGCGGGCGATGGCGAGCACCGTCGGCCACTGGTGGGCGGGCTACGCCGAGGCCTTCATCGACGACGCCTGGCGCGCGCTGCAGACCCGCGAGTACCTCGACGCGAACCCGCTCGGCTCGGCCGCCGGCTACGGCGTCAGCCTGCCGCTCGACCGCGACTGGGCCACCGCGGCGCTCGGCTTCGCGCGGCTCCAGCTCAATCCGCACTACTGCCAGCTGTCGCGCGGCAAGTTCGAGCTCGCCGCCCTCGAGGCCCTGGCCCAGGCGCTGCTCGACCTCCGCCGCGCGGCCTGGGACCTCTCGCTCTTCGCCAGCGCCGAGTTCGGGTTCCTGAGGCTGCCGGCGCACTGGACCACGGGCTCTTCGCTGATGCCCAACAAGCGCAATCCCGATGCCGGTGGAGCTCCTGCGCGCGAGCTTCGCGGTGGTCGCCGGCGCCCGCGCCGAGATCGAGGCCCTGCTCGCGCTGCCCTCGGGCTACCACCGGGACCTGCAGGAGATCAAGGCGCCGCTGCTGCGCGCCTTCGGCCGCGGCCTCGCCGCCCTGCGGCTGTTCGCGCGGCTCGCCGCCGAGCTGGACTGGGACCGCGAGCGGCTCGCCGCGGCGGTGGCCGATCCGGCGCTCGGCGCCACCGACCGGGCGCTCGAGCGGGTGCGCGCCGGGCAGCCCTTCCGCGACGCCTACCGCGAGGTGAAGCGGGGGCTCGGGGGGGACGCGGCGTGGGATCCCCGGGCGAGCGTGGCGGCGCGGATCTCGCCGGGTGCCCCGGGCCGGCTCGAGCTCGAGCGCCTGCGGGACCGGCTCGAGCAGCTCCGCCCGCGCCTCGAGGGCTGAAGGCGATGGCAGTCCCCCGGCCGAGGCCGCATCTCGCCGCGATCCCGGCCTACGATCCCGGTCACGACCTCGCGCGGCTGCGGGCGCGCTTCGGTCCCGGCCTGGTCGAGCTGGGGGCGAACGAGAGCCCCTACGGCCCCTCGCCGGCGGCGCTCGTCGCCTTCCGCGAGGCGGCGGCCGGGCTCTGTCGCTACCCGGACCCCCACGGGCGGGCGCTCAAGCGGGCGATCGCCGAGCGCCTCGGCCATCCCGAAGAAGGAGTCGTGCTCGGCAACGGCTCCCACGAGCTGCTGGTGCTGCTCGCCCGCTGCTTCGCCGGGCCGGGCGACGAGGTGCTGTTCAGCCGCTTCGGCTTCGCCGTCTTCGCGCTCGCTGCCCTGCAGTGCGGCGCGACGTCCGGTCGCCGCCCCGGCCTTCCCGGAGGGCCACCCGCGGGCGCTCGGCCACGACCCCGAGGCGCTCGCCGCGCGCGTCGGCCCCGCCACCCGGCTGCTCTACCTCGCCAATCCCAACAACCCCACCGGCAGCTGGCTCGAGCTCGCCGAGATCGAGAGGCTGCTCACGTACTGCCCGCCCCGGGTGCTGGTGGTGGTGGACGAGGCCTACCAGGACTACGTCCTCGAGCCCGAGCCGCAAAGCGCCGTGGCGCTGCTGCCACGCCACCGCAACCTCGCGGTGACCCGCACCTTCTCCAAGATCCACGGCCTCGCCGCGCTGCGGGTGGGCTGTCTTCTCGCCGATCCCGAGGTCGCGGCGGTGCTCGAGCGCTGCCGCGAGACCTTTAACGTCAACCAGCCGGCCCAGGCGGCGGCGCTCGCCGCCCTCGGCGACGAGGCGCACCTCGCGCGGGTGCGGGCGGCGAACGCGGCCGAGCGTTCCCGTCTCGCTGCCGGGCTCACCGCGCTCGGGCTCGAGCCGCGTCCCTCGCGCGCGAATTTCCTGCTGGTGCGCTTCGGGACGCGGGCCGCGGCGGTCGAGCGCGCGCTGCTCGAGCGCGGGATCGTGGTGCGGCCGCTCGCGCCCTACGGCCTCGAGGAGCACCTGCGCCTCACGGTCGGCCTGCCGGCGGAAAACGACCGCCTGCTCGGTGCCCTCCGGGAGATCCTCGGATGAGCCGGATCGTGGCGATGCCCGCGCGGCGCGGGCTGAGCGGGCGCATCGCGCTGCCCGGGGACAAGTCGATCTCGCACCGGGCGGTGATGCTCGCCGCCCTCGCCGAGGGGGAGAGCCGGATCGAGGGCTTCCTCGAGGGCGAGGACACGCGCCGCACCGCCGCCGCCTTCCGCGCCCTCGGCGTGCCGGTGTGCCGCGAGGCGGCGGGCGTGCTCCGGATCCGCGGCGTGGGCCTGCGCGGCCTCGCGGAGCCCTTCGCCCCGCTGGATCTCGGCAACTCGGGAACGGCGATGCGGCTGCTCGCCGGGATCCTCGCCGCGCAGCCCTTCCCGAGCGTGCTGGTGGGCGACGCCTCGCTGTCGCGTCGCCCGATGCGGCGGATCCTCGAGCCGCTGGCGCGGATGGGGGCGCGGATCGAGGCTGCGGAGGGCGGGCATGCGCCGCTGCGGATCCTCGGCCATCAGGGCCCGCTTGCCGGGGCCCGCTTCGAGCTCCCGGTCGCGAGCGCCCAGGTCAAGTCCTGCCTGCTGCTCGCGGGCCTCTACGCTGCGGGCGAGGTGGCGGTGCGCGAGCCGCATCCGACGCGTGACCACACCGAACGACTGCTCGCTGCCCTGGGCTGTCCGCTCGAAAGGGTGGGCGAGGGGGAGCTGCGCCTGCGCGGGCCGGTGGAGCGTCTGCCCGCATTCCGCCTCGAGGTCCCGGGCGATTTCTCTTCCGCGGCCTTCCCCCTGGTCGCGGCGCTGCTGGTCGAGGGCTCGGCCATCGAGCTCGCCGGCGGTCGGGGTCAATCCGCGCCGCACCGGGCTGCTCAGGGCGCTGGCGGCGATGGGGGCCGAAATCGCGCTCGGGGAGGTCCGGGAGCTCGGCGGCGAGCCGGTGGCCTCGGTCGCGGTGCGCGCCCAGGGTCTGCGCGGTCTCTCGCTGCCGCCGGCGTGGGTGCCCGAGCTGATCGACGAGCTGCCGGTCCTCTTCGTCGCGGCCGCCGCCGCGGAAGGGACGACGGTGGTGCGCGGGGCGGGGGAACTGCGGGTCAAGGAATCCGACCGGATCGCCGTGATGGTGCGCGGCCTGCGTGCGCTCGGGATCGAGGCCGAGGAGCTCCCGGACGGGGCGGTGATCCGTGGCGGGCGGTTGCGGGGAGGCGTGGTCGACAGCGCCGGGGACCATCGCTGCGCGATGGCCTTCGCGGTCGCCGGCCTGGTCGCCGATGGGCCGGTCACGGTGCTGGACTGCGACAATGTCGCCACCTCCTTTCCCGACTTCGTCGGCCGGATGCGGGCGCTCGGGGCGCCGCTCGCGCGAGGCGTGAGCGGCCGGCGGCTAGAATGAGCCGCGATGCGCGAGGGGACGGCGAGCGGCGTTCCGGTGATCGCCATCGACGGCCCGGTGGGCTCCGGCAAAGGGACGGTGGCCCGTCTGGTCGCTGGTCGGCTCGGCTGGCACTGCCTCGATTCGGGCCTGCTCTACCGCGCTGCCGGTCTGCTCGCCGAGCGCGCCGGGATCCCGCTGGACGACGGTCCGGGCATTGCCGAGCGTCTGCGCCGGGCCAGCGTCAGCCTGGAGGACGCAGGGCGAAGGCGAACCGCGGCTGCGCCTTGACGGCGAGGACGTGAGCGCGGCGCTTCGGCTCGAGAGCACCGCCCAGGCAGCCTCGCGGGTCGCCGCCCTGCCCGAGGTGCGCGCCGCTCTGGTCGATCTGCAGCGGAGCTACCGCCGCGCTCCGGGGCTGGTGGCCGATGGCCGCGACATGGGCACCGTGATCTTTCCCGACGCCGCGCTCAAGGTCTTCCTCACCGCGAGCGCCGAGGAGCGCGCGCGCCGGAGGCAGAGGCAGTTGCTGGAGAAGGGGGTCGAGGTTACACTTTCGCGTCTTTTGCACGAGATTCGGGATCGCGACGAGCGCGACCGGAATCGCGCCATCGCCCCGCTGGTTCCCGCCGAGGACGCCTGGATCCTGGACTCCACGGCGCTCACGCCCGGCGAGGTGGCGGAGGCGGTGGTCGAGGAGGCGAGGCGCCGTCGTCTGGTCTGAACGCGTGCAGGAGAGGGGCCCTCCGCAGGGCGGAGGGGATTCGCAGCCATCGAGCGGCGCGCAGGCGCCACGCAAGGGGTCGGGAGCTTCCGCGTCCGCGGCAGTTTCCCGGTGGTTCAACGAGATCCGTCATGACCGAAAGCTTCGCCGAACTGTTCGAACAGAGCCAGCGACATCTCAGCAACATCCGCCCGGGCAGCATCGTCTCGGGCATCGTGGTGGACATCCGGCCCGACGTGGTCGTGATCAACGCGGGACTGAAGTCCGAGGGCGTGGTTCCGGTGGAACAGTTCCGCGGGCCCAACGGCGAGCTCGAGGTCAAGATCGGCGACGAGGTCAAGGTCGCGGTCGAGGCGATCGAGGACGGCACCGGCGAGACCCGGCTGTCGCGCGAGAAGGCGAGGCGTGCCATGGTGTGGGACGAGCTCGAGCGCGCCTTCGAGCGCGGCGAGATCGTCACCGGCCGAATCACCGGCCGGGTGAAGGGCGGCTTCTCGGTGGACATCAAGGAGGTGCGCGCCTTCCTGCCGGGCTCCCTGGTCGACGTCCGCCCGGTGCGCGACCCGGCCTACCTCGAGGGCAAGGAGCTCGAGTTCAAGGTCATCAAGCTCGACCGCAAGCGCAACAACCTGGTGGTCTCGCGCCGGGCCGTGGTGGAAAGCGAGAACTCCGAGGAGCGCCAGGCCCTGCTCGACCGGCTCCAGGAGGGCGCGGTGCTCCGGGGCATCGTCAAGAACCTCACCGACTACGGCGCCTTCGTGGACCTCGGCGGCATCGACGGGCTGCTGCACATCACCGACATGGCCTGGCGTCGGGTGCGTCACCCCTCGGAGGTGGTCAATGTCGGCGACGAGCTCGAGGTCAAGGTGCTGCGTTTCGACCGCGAGCGGAACCGCGTGAGCCTCGGCCTCAAGCAGCTGGGCGAGGATCCCTGGGACAACCTCAAGCGCCGCTACCCGCCGGGGTCGCGGGTCTTCGGCAAGGTCTCGAACGTCACCGAGTACGGCTGCTTCGTCGAGATCGAGCCCGGCGTCGAGGGCCTGGTCCACGTCTCGGAGATGGACTGGACCAACAAGAACGTCAACCCGGCGAAGGTCGTGCAGATCGGCGACGAGGTCGAGGTCATGGTGCTCGACATCGACGAGGAGCGGCGCCGCATCTCGCTCGGCATCAAGCAGTGCAAGCCGAATCCGTGGGAGGCCTTCGCCGCCAACTACCGCAAGGGCGACCGCGTCTCGGGCGTGGTCAAGTCGATCACCGACTTCGGCGTCTTCATCGGCCTCGAGGGCGGGATCGATGGCCTGGTGCATCTCTCGGACCTGTCGTGGAACCTCCCGCCGGAGGAGGCGATCCGGCGCTACAAGAAGGGCGAGAAGGTCGAGGCGGTCGTGCTCGCCGTCGATCCGGAGCGCGAGCGCATCGGGCTCGGCTTCAAGCAGCTCGAGCAGGATCCGGTGAACGCCTTCGTCGCCCAGCACCCGCGCGGCAGCATCGTCCGGGGCGTGGTGCGCGAGGTCGAGCCCCGCGGCGCCTCCGTCGAGCTCGCCGAAGGGGTGGAGGGTTACCTGCGCGCCGCGGACATCGCCAAGGAACGGGTCGATGACGCGACCAAGGTTCTTAAGCCCGGCCAGGAGATCGAGGCCAAGTTCGTCGGCATGGACCGCAAGAACCGCACCCTCCAGCTCTCGATCCGCGCCAAGGAGGACGCGGAGCTCAGGGAGGCGCTGGAGGAGTTCCAGCAGACCGCCTCCTCGGGCACGACCAGCCTCGGCGATCTGCTCAAGGAGCGGCTTGGTAAGCAGGGCTGAGCGGCATCGCGGAGCGAGCCGATGGCGGCAGCGCTGACCCGGTCCGAGCTCATTCGCCTGCTGGCGGATCGTCAACGCCACCTGGCGGTCGAGGACGTCGAGCTCGCGGTGCGGGCGGTGCTTGAGGAGATGAGTGCGGCGCTGGCGCGCGGCGAGCGGATCGAGATCCGCGGCTTCGGCAGCTTCGCGCTCAACTATCGGGCGCCGCGCCTGGGCCGAAATCCGCGCACCGGCGAGATGGTGGCCCTGCCGGGCAAGTACTCTCCGCACTTCAGGCCCGGCAAGGCGCTCCGGCGTCGAGTCAACGAGCAAAGGGCCGAGCCCGCCGGCGGGGGGTGAGGCGCCGTGCGCCGTCTCGCCTCGACCCTGCTGGCGCTGCTCGTGCTGCTGGCCGGCGGGGCTCTCGGCCTGCTCAACCCCGATCCGGTCACGGTCGATCTCTACGGCTGGTCCCTGCGGCTGCCGCTCGGGGTGCTGCTCTGGCTGGCCGTCCTCGCCGGCGCGCTGATCGCCGGAGCGGTGTGGGCCGCCGGGCGTCTTTGGCCCCGCGAGCGGGGCACGCCTCGCGCCGGCCATGATTCGGACGCGGGCTTGGGGCCGTGAATCCTCCGGTCGGCGTGTCCGATCCCGCGCTTGGGGTACCGCTGTGGGCGATCGGCAGCTACCTCGCCGGGGCTCTCGGCGCCTGGCTCTGGCTGCGGCTCGTCCCCCGCCTCGGCTTTCTCGACCGGCCAGGCGCGCGCCGCCTCCATCGGCAGCCGACGCCGCGCGGCGGGGGGCTCGGCATCGTCGCGGCGGCTCTGCTCGCCCTGCTCCTGCTCGAGCCGGCGGGTGAGGCGAGCCTCGCCATCGCCTCGGCGGGGGCGGCGCTCGCGGTGGTCGGCCTCTACGACGACTGGCGTGGAGCCGGCGTGGCGATGCGCCTTTTCGTGCAGCTCGTGGCGGCGGCGATCGCCGCCGCCGCGGTCGCGGGGCCGTCAGCCTCGCTCGTGCGCTGCTGCTCGGGGCGGCCCTCGCGCTGACACTGTGGCTCAATCTCTTCAACTTCATGGACGGCGCCGACGGCATGGCGGCGCAGCAGGCGGTCTTCCTCGCCGGCGCGCTCACGGTGCTCGCCGGGCTCGCCGGCGCCGGGGGCTGGGCGCTGTTCGCGCTCGCGGTGGGCGCGGCGACCCTGGGCTTCCTCCCCTTCAACCTGCCGCGGGCGCGGCTGTTCCTCGGTGACGTGGGGAGCACGACCCTGGGCTTCTTCCTCGGCGCCGCGGCGCTCGCGCTCGTGGCCCGAGGGGCACCTCGGGCTGCTCGAGGCGCTGCTGCTCGGCTCCGCCTTCCTGATCGACGGGGGGGCGACGCTGGCCTCGCGGGTCCTCCGCGGGAGGCGTTGGTATACTGCCCACCGCGAGCACCTCTACCAGTGGCTGGTGCGCAGCGGTCTCTCCCATGTCGAGGTCGCCGCACGGGTACGCGGCGTGGAACCTGGTGGCCGTCGCCCCGCTGCTGGCGCTCGGGCGGCTCAGGCCGGAGTGGCAGCCCGTGCCCGCGCTCTGCGGTCTGGCCCTCGGGCTGATCGCTGTGGATCCTCGGCCGCCGCCTGGGCGCTGGCGAGGCTCCGTGGGCGAGGCTGAGCCGCCGGTGCGGCGGCTGCGCGCCCTGATCGGCGCCATCCACCCCAGGCTCGCGGTGGTGCTCCACGACCTGCTCATGGTGTGGGCGGCGTGGACGTTGGCCCTGCTGATCCGTCACCAGTTCCTGCCCGAGCCGCCGCAAGCCGGTGCTGGCGTCACGGGAGCTGCCGGTGGTGCTGCTCGCCCAGGGCCTGGTGCTGTGGTGGACCGGTCTCTACCGCGGCCTCTGGCGCTTCGCCAGCCTGCCCGACCTGGTCAACATCGCCCGCGCCTGCCTGCTCGGCGCGCTGGCGGTGGCGCTCGCGCTGTTCCTCTTCAATCGCCTCGAGGGCGTGCCGCGCTCGGTGCTGCTGCTCTATCCGGCGATCCTCGCCCTGCTGCTCGGCGGCCCGCGGCTGGCCTATCGCTACTGGAAGGACAGCCGCCTCGATCTGGCCCTCGACGCGCCCTCGAAGCGGGTGCTGATCCTCGGCGCCGGGCGGGCGGCCGAGGCCCTGCTGCGCGAACTCAGGCAGGATCCGCGCTATCGCGTGGTGGGCCTGCTCGACGACGATCCCAGGCTGCGCGGGGCGAAGATCCACGGCATCCCGGTGCTGGGTCCGATCGAGACGGCTGCGGACGATCGCCGCCGAGTCGGCGGCGGAGATGCTGCTGATCGCGATTCCCTCGGCGAGCAATCGCGAAATGCAGCGCATCGTCGCCGCCTGCGAGGAGACCGGGTTGCCGTTCCGCACCGTGCCGCGGCTGCAGGACGTGGTCGCCGGGACGGCTGCGCTTCGTCGATCTCAAGGAGGTCGCGATCGAGGACTTGCTCGGGAGGGAGCCGGTCTCGCTCGACTGGACCGCCATCCGCCTCGGACTTGCCGGGCGCAGGGTCCTGGTCACCGGTGGCGGCGGCTCGATCGGCTCGGAGCTGTGCCGCCAGGTGGCGCGACTCGGACCTGCCGCCCTCGTCGTGCTCGAGCACTCCGAGTACGCCCTTTACCGGATCGAGCAGGAGCTGAGGCGAGACTTCCCAGAGCTCGTTCTCTTGCCTCTGCTCGGCGACGTCTGCGAGACGGCGGCGTGCCGGGAGGCGATCGCCCGGGGTCGGGTCGAGATCGTGTTCCACGCCGCCGCCTACAAGCAGGTGCCGCTGCTCGAGGGCCAGCTGCGGGCGGCGCTCCGCAACAACCTGCTCGGGACCGCTCGGCTCGCCGAAGCCGCCGCCGAGGCCGGGGTGGAGAGCTTCGTGCTGATCTCCACCGACAAGGCGGTGCGGCCGGTGAGCGTGATGGGCGCTAGCAAGCGCGCCGCCGAGCGCCTGCTCGCGGCGCTGGCCGCCGAGGGCCGCGCGCGCACCCGCTTCCTCACCGTGCGCTTCGGCAACGTGCTCGACTCGGCGGGCAGCGTGGTGCCGCTGTTCCGCGAGCAGATCGCCCGCGGCGGTCCGGTCACCGTCACCCATCCGGAGATCGAGCGCTACTTCATGACCATCCCCGAGGCCTGCCAGCTCATCCTCCAGGCGGCGGTGATCGGGCAGGGCGGAGAGATCCTCGCGCTCGACATGGGCGAGCCGGTCAAGATCCGCGAGCTCGCCGAGCAGATGATCCGGCTCGCGGGCAAGGTGCCGGGCCGTGACGTCCAGATCGTCTACACCGGCCTCCGGCCCGGGGAGAAGCTCTACGAGGAGCTGTTCCACCCCACCGAGGAGCGTCGCCGCACCCGGCATCCGAAGATCCTCGAGTGCCGGCCGGCCGGCGCCCCGCTCGCCGACTGGCGACGGCTGCTCGCGGAGACGGCGCGGGCGGTGGCGGAGGCCGACGAGGCCCGGCTGCGGGAGCTGCTCGAGCGCTGGGTGCCCGACTTCGAGCCCAGCCGGGCCGCGGAGGCCCGTCCCGCGCAGCTGCGGCTGGTCGGGGGCGGCTGAGCGCCGATGCGGCCGCAGGTCGCGGTGTTCCCGGTGGCCGGTCTCGGCACCCGGATCCTTCCGGCGAGCAAGTCGGTGCCGAAGGAGCTGCTCCCGGTGCTGGAGAGGCCGCTGCTTCAGTACGCGGTCGAGGAGGCGCTCGCGACCGGCTGCCGCACCCTGGTGTTCGTGCTCAACCGCGAGAAGCTGGCGCTGGTCGACTATTTCGACCGCTCGCTGCTGCTCGAGCAGCGGCTCAGCGCCGGAGGGAAGGCGGAGCTGCTCGCGGGGCTGCGCGGGCTGTTGCCCGCCGACGCGCGCTGTCTCTTCGCCCTCCAGTCGGAGCCGCTCGGCCTCGGCCACGCCGTGCTCTGTGCCCGCGAGGCGGTGGGCGGGCGGCCCTTCGCCGTGCTCCTCCCCGACGAGCTCCTCCTCGGCGAGCCTCCCGCGCTCGAACAGCTGGCGCGTGCGGCCGAGCGCCGCAGCGCCCCGGCGCTCGCGGTGATGGAGGTCGCAGAGACGGAAACCGGGCGTTACGGCATCGTCGCCGGCACCGAACTCGATGCGTCCGGCCTGCTCCGGATCGAGCGCCTGGTCGAGAAGCCGAGGCCCGAGGAGGCCCCCTCGCGGCTGGCGGCGGTGGGGCGCTACCTGCTCGATCCCGAGATCTTTCCGCTGCTGGAGGGCCTCGCGCCCGGCGCGAACGGCGAGCTCCAGCTGAGCGACGCCATCGCCCGGCTCGCGGCGCGGCGCGAGGTGCTGGCGCTCAGGATCGAGGCCGAGCGCTACGACTGCGGCCAGCTGCCGGGCTGGCTGACCGCCAATCTCCGCCTCGCCCTGCGGCGTCCGGAGCTGCGGCCGGCGATCGAGGAACTGCTCAGGCGGCCATGAACGGGCAGCCACCGCACGAAGACGCACCGCCGCGCGAGGGGGAGGGCGGAAGCTCCGCGCCCGAGAGCGGCGAGCCCTCGCTCTGGGACATCCTCAACCACCTCGGCGAGGAGCGCGAACGCTGGCTGGGCGCGGTCAACCCGCCGATCTTCCAGTCCAGCATGTTCGCCCATGCGCAACGTGGCCGAGCTGCGGCAGGCGATCGCCGAGGAGATGGACCGGCCCTTCTACACCCGCGGCCACAACCCGACGGTCAACGTGCTGCGCCGGAAGCTGGCGGCTCTCGAGGGGGCCGAGGACGCGCTGCTGTTCGCGTCGGGGAGCGCGGCGATGGCGGCGGCGGTGCTGGCCTTCGTCGGCGCGGGCGATCACGTGCTGTGCGTCGAGAAGCCCTACGGCTGGACGCGCGCGCTCGTCCGCGAGACCCTGCCGCGCTTCGGGGTCGATGCCGAGTTCATCGACCTGCGCGACGCGTCGCGGCTCGAGCCCGCGCTCCGGCCGGAGACGAGGATGATCGTGCTCGAGAGTCCCAACTCCTGGACCTTCGAGCAGCAGGATCTGGGGGCGATCGCCACGCTCGCGCGCCGGCGCGGGATCCTCACCGTCTGCGACAACAGCTACGCCACGCCGCTGCTGCAGCGCCCCCTCGCGCACGGTATCGACCTCGTGGTCCACACCCTGACCAAGTACCCGGGCGGGCACAGCGACGTGCTCGCCGGCGCGGTCTGCGGGCGACGCGAGCTGATGCGGAGGATCTTCCGCGGCCCCTACATGACCTTCGGCGCGGTGCTCTCACCGCACGATGCCTACCTGGTGCTGCGCGGCCTGCGCACGCTCCCGCTCAGGCTCGAGCGCAGCGCGGCGAGCGCCGGCCGCGTCGCCGAGTTTCTCCGTGGCCACCCGCGGGTGCGCCGGGTGTGGCGGGCGGGGGAGGGCGAGGAGCAAGGGCCGCCGGGCCAGCTCGCGGGCGGGAACGGCCTGGTCACGCTGGCGCTCGCCGGCGGGGTCGAGGCCGCGGAGCGCTTCTGCAACGCGCTGAAACGCTTCCTGCTCACCTGCTCCTGGGGCGGGCACGAGTCGCTGGCCTGGCCGCTGTGCGCGCTCTATCCGCGTGGCTATCGCGGGCCGCTGCCCCCGGGCCTCAGTCTCGACATGGTCCGCCTCTCGATCGGCCTCGAACCGCCGGAGCTGCTGATCGCGGATCTCGAACAGGCGCTGGCCCGGGTCTAGCGATGGCGACGAACTACTACCAGGAGACTTCGGCCGCGCTCGCGCTGCCCGCGCTGGAAGGGGAACGGGAGACGCGGGTGGCGATCGTCGGCGGCGGCTACGCCGGGCTGTGCACGGCGCTCTCGCTGATCGAGCGCGGTGTGCGGGAGGTCGCCGTGCTCGAGGCGCGGGAGGTCGGCTTCGGCGCCTCCGGGCGGAACGGTGGCTTCGTCTTTCCGGGCTACTCGCTGGGCGAGGAGGCGCTGCTGCGGCGTCTCGGCCCGGAGCTGGCGCGGCGCCTCTTCGGCTACACGCTGGAGGCGGTGGCGCGGGTGCGGGAGCGGATCCGGCGCCATGGCATCGACTGCGAGGCCGTTGAGGGCGGGGTGCTCTGGGCGGACTGGTTCCGGGGCGGGACGCTGGTGCGCCGGCGGCAGGCGCTGCTCGCCGAGGCCTTCGGCCTGCGCTGGCCGCTGATCGGGGAGGAGGAGCTGCGCCGAGAGCACGTGCGCTCCCGGCGCTACTCCGCAGCGCTGCTCGAGGAGGGCGCCTTCCACGTCCACCCCCTCAAGCTGGCCCGCGGCTACGCACGGGCGATCCTCGCCGGCGGCGGCTCGCTCT
Organism: Lysobacterales bacterium; assembly: GCA_033582715.1. Taxonomy (GTDB): domain Bacteria; phylum Pseudomonadota; class Gammaproteobacteria; order Xanthomonadales; family BPKI01; genus BPKI01. The sequence continues at coordinate 1,378,021 of JAVQZZ010000001.1, forward strand.
GGGAGCGCAGTCCGGTCATCGCCCTCCGCCGCGAGCGCGGTGGCTTCCGGCTGCGTACCCCCGGCGGCAGCCTGCGCGCCGAGCAGGTGGTGCTGGCGCCGGGGGGACTGTCCACGCCGCTCGTTCCCCGCGCCCACCGCGCGCTGCTGCCGATCGCGACCTACGTCATGGCGAGCGAGCCCCTCGGGTCGCGGCTGGAGACGCTGCTGCCGACCTCGGCCGCGGTCTACGACACGCGCTTCGCCTTCGACTACTACCGTCGCCTCCCCGACGGGCGGCTGCTCTGGGGCGGGCGGATCTCGATCCGCGATCGCTCCCCGGCGGCGGTGGCCCGACTGCTTCGGCGGGACCTCGTGCGCGTCTTCCCTGAGCTCGCCGGGGTGCGGATCGACTACGCCTGGAGCGGCCTGATGGGCTACAGCCGCCACAAGATGCCGCATATCGGTCCGATCGCCGAGGGGCTGTGGCTGAACCAGGGCTACGGCGGCCACGGGGTGGCCACCACCGCGGTCGGCGGCGAGCTGATCGCCGAGGCGATCGTCGAGGGCGGCGAGCGCTGGCGCGACTTCGCGGCCTTCCCGCCGAGCCCGGCGTGGGGCTGGCTGGGGCTGCTCGCGGCCGAGGCGACCTACCGCTGGCTCGGGCTCCGCGACCGGCTGCGCGAGTGGCGGGAGGGCGAGCCGGACTGAGGCGAGCGCTCAGTCCGGCAGCGCCTCGAAGATGCCCGCCGCGCCCATGCCGGTGCCGATGCACATCGTCACCATGCCGTGGCGCAGGCGGTGCCGGCGCAGGCCGTGGACCAGGGTCGCGGCGCGGATCGCACCGGTGGCGCCGAGGGGGTGGCCGAGCGCGATCGCGCCGCCGAGGGGATTGACCTTCGCCGGGTCGAGGCCGCACTCCCGGATCACGGCGATGGTCTGGGCGGCGAAGGCCTCGTTGAGCTCGATCCAGTCGAGCTCGTGGGCCTTGAGCCCGGCGCGGGCGAGGGCCTTCGGGATCGCCGCCACCGGCCCGATGCCCATGATCGCCGGCGGCACGCCGGCGACGGCGTAGCTGACGAAGCGCGCGAGCGGCTTGAGCTCGTAGTCGCGCAGCGCCCGCTCGGAGGCGAGGAGCAGCATCCCCGCCCCGTCCGACATCTGCGAGCTGTTGCCGGCGGTGACCGAGCCGTTCTGGCGGAAGGCGGGCTTCAGCGCGGAGAGGGCGGCGAGCGAGGTGTCTGCTGCGCGGGCCCTCGTCGCGCTCGACGACCCGCTCGACGATGCGCACCGTGCCGTCGGGTGCAGGCAGACGCTCGACCACGGTGACCGGCGCGATCTCGCGTGCGAACTCGCCCTGCGCCTGGGCGGTGAGCGCGCGGGCGTGGGAGCCGAGCGCGTAGAGGTCCTGCTCCTCGCGCGAGACCCGCCAGCGCTCGGCGACCTTCTCGGCGGTGATGCCCATGCCGAAGGCGATGGCGATGTCCGCGTCCTCGAACACGCGGGGATTGATCGCGGGCTTGTGGCCCATCATCGGCACCATCGACATCGACTCGGTGCCGCCGGCGAGCACCAGGTCGGCCTCGCCCAGGCGGATGCGGTCGGCGGCCAGCGCCACCGCCTGCAGCCCCGAGGAGCAGAAGCGGTTGACGGTCTGTGCCGGCACCGCGTCCGGCAGTCCCGCCAGCAGAACGCCGATGCGGGCGACGTTCATCCCCTGTTCGGCCTCGGGCATGGCGCAGCCGACGATGCAGTCGTCGATGCGCGCCAGGTCGACCGTCGGCACGTCGGCCAGGGTCGCGCGGATGGCGTGGGCGAGGAGATCGTCGGGGCGGGTGCGCCGGAAGGCGCCGCGGGGCGCCTTGCCCACCGGGGTGCGGCGCGCGGCGACGATGTAGGCGTCCTGGATGGTGGCCATGGCGGGACCTCAGTTGCGGAGCGGCTTGCCGGTCTTCAGCGTGTGCAGGATGCGCTCCTGCGTGCGCGGCGTCTGGGCCAGGGCGAGGAAGTGGGCGCGCTCCAGCGCGAGCAGCCAGTCCTCGTCGACCTCGCTCCCGGCCTCGATCTCGCCGCCGCAGAGCACCGTGGCGATGCGGCGGGCGACCTCGAAGTCGTGCTCGCTGATCGCTCCTCCCTCGCGCAGGTTGACCAGCTGCATCAGGAACTGGGCGATGCCGGGACGTCCCGCCACCGGGATGCGGCGCTCGGGCAGCGGCGGCCGCCAGCCGGCATCGGCGAGCGCCAGGACCTGCCCGCGCGCGACGTGCAGCAGCTCCGCCGGATGGAACACGATCACGTCAGCCTCCCGCAGCAGGCCGAGGCTGCGCGCCTCGAACGCCGAGCCCGAGACCTTGGCCATGGCCACGGTCTCGAAGCTCGCCCGCAGCGCCGCCATCGGTTCGGGCCCGCGCTGCGCGGCCCGGAGCGCGAGCTCCTTGAGGCCGCCGCCGGCGGGCAGCAGTCCCACACCGGACTCGACCAGCCCGATGTAGCTCTCGAGCGCGGCGACGGTGCGGGCGCAGTGCATCTGGAGCTCGCAGCCGCCGCCGAGCGCCATCCCGCGCACCGCGGCGACCACCGGGACCAGCGCGCGCTTGATCCGCTGCATCAGCCGCTGGAAGCGCGCCACCATCGCCTCGAGCTCGGCGATGCGGCCAGCCTGCAGCAGGCCGATCGCGCCGGCGAGGTCGGCGCCCGCCGAGAACGGCTCGCGCTCCTGCCAGATGACGAGGCCGGCGTGCTCGCGCTCGGCGCGGTCGAGGGCCTGCTCCAGGCCGTCGAGCACCGCCGGCCCGATGGTGTTCATCTTGCTGCGGAAGGAGACTCCGAGGACTTCGGCGCCGAGGTCGAAGGCCCTCGCGCCCTCGCTCTCGAAGACCGCCGGCAGCCGCGCCTCGGGCTCGCCGAGCAAGCCGCTCGGGCACGAGCTGACGGCGGTAGACGGGGTGGGCCGGCCGCGGCAGGTAGGCACCGCGGGCGGGGCTGAAGGAGCCCTCGGCGCGGTGCACGCCGCGATCGATGCGGAACACCCAGTCGGGCAGGGGGGCGGCGCTCATGGCGCGGCCGGCGGCGACGTCCTCCGCGATCCATTCCGCCACGGCGCGCCAGCCCGCCGCCTGCCAGCTCTCGAAGGGGCCCTGCTGCCAGCCGTAGCCCCAGCGCATCGCCTGATCGAGCTCGCGGGCGCTGTCGGCGATCGCCTCGAGATGGAAGGCGGCGTAGTGGAAGAGGTCGCGGAACACCGACCACAGGAAGCGCGCCTCGGGATCGTCGCTGTCGCGCAGGCGGCGCAGGCGCACCGCCGGGTCGCGCTCGGCGAGGATCGCCTGGACCGCGTCTCCGGGCTGGCCGTTCGCCGGGCGATAGCCGCGCGCGGCGAGGTCGAGCACCTCGATCTCCCTGCCGCGCCTGCGATAGAAGCCGGCACCGCTCTTCTGGCCGAGCGCGCCCTGCTCGATGAGCGCCAGCGAGCCAGGCCGGCGCCCGGAAGTGCGGATGCCAGGGATCGGCGGGAAGCCCCTCGGCCATGGTGCGGATCACGTGCTGAAGCGTGTCGAGGCCCGACCACGTCGGCGGTGCGGTAGGTTGCCGACTTGGGGCGGCCGATGGCCGGGCCGGTGAGGGCGTCGACCACGTCGAAGCCGAGGCCGAGGCGCTCGGTGTGGTGCATCACCGCGAGGATCGAGAACACGCCGATGCGGTTGCCGATGAAGTTCGGGGTGTCCTTCGCCCGCACCACGCCCTTGCCGAGGGCGGTGGTGAGCAGCGCCTCGAGTCCGTCCAGCACCGCGGGGTCGGTGCCCTCGTGGGGGATCAGCTCGACGAGATGCATGTAGCGCGGCGGATTGAAGAAGTGCACGCCGCAGAAGCGGGAGCGGTGGCGCTCCGGGAGCTCGGCCGCGAGACTGCGCGATCGAGAGCCCCGAGGTGTTGCTCGCCACCACCGCCCCGGGGGCGAGGTGGGGCGCGATGCGGCGGTAGAGCTCGCGCTTGATGTCGAGGCGCTCGGCCACCGCCTCGATCACCAGGTCGGCCTCCGCGAGCCGCGGCAGGTGGTCGTCGTAGTTGCAGGGCACCAGCCGCTCGGCGAGCCTCGGCTCCGCCAACGGGCGAGGGCGAGAGCCTGGAGAGACCCGCGATCGCTCGCTGCACGATGGCGTTGCGCTCGCCCTCCGGCGCCGGCAGGTCGAAGAGCAGCGTGTCGAAGCCGGCGGCGGTGAGATGCGCCGCGATCTGGGAGCCCATCACGCCGGCACCGAGCACGGCGGCACGGCGGACGGGAAGGCGGGGAAGGCTCATCGTCGGGATCACTCCGGGTGAGGTGGGGAAGGGGGCGGCGCCGCCAGGCCGCCGATCGCGAAGGCGACCAGCTGGGCGCTGGCGCGGGCGCGGTGTTCCTCGGCGCTGCGGCCCGGGCGGCGACGCATCACCCCGAACTCGGCCATCGCGTAGACCAGGGCGCCGGCGATGAAGTCGAGGCGCCAGTAGAGAGTCTCGCGCGTCAGCCGCGGCAGGACCGCGCCGATGGCCTCGACGAAGCGCTTGAGCACGTGGCCGTAGCGCTGGGCGAGGAAGTCGCGCAGCCCCTCGTTGCGCTCGGCGTAGGCGTGGGCGAGGACGCGCATGAACACCTGGCCGCCGCCGGGATCGAGGGCGAGGTCGAGGGCGGGATCGACGAAGGCGGCGAGCAGCTCGCGCAGGGTCGGGCGCCCGCGCGCCAGCAGCGCCTCGAGCGCCGCGAGCCGCTCCTCGTTGAGCCGGTCGAGGCGCCGGCTGAAGACCTCGTGGACCAGCCGGTCCTTCGAGCCGAAGTGATAGTTCACCGCGGCGAGGTTCACGCCGGCCTCGGCGGTGAGGCGGCGGAGCGTGACCCGGTCGAGACCCTCGCGCGCGAACATGCGCTCGGCGGTCGAGAGGATACGCTCGCGCGTGGGGAGGGCGAGATCGCTCAAGCGGGTGGCGTTCAAACGGGCGTTTGAATGCTAGCAGCGGCGACCGGCACGGTGCCAGCCGAGACGCGCCGGTCGCTGCCGACGAATCCGTGCCGGCGATCGCGAAAATCCCGTCGCGGCGAGGCTTGGCCGATGAAGCTCAGCCTCGGTCTGTGTTACAGTCGTCAAGCCCCGGCGCGGCGAGCAGGCAAGGCGCCGCCTCCGGGTCCTGGACGTTGTCGGCGTGGATTTTCGCAGCCTGGGGGTGAATCGAGCGATGGCGATCGAGCGCACCTTGTCGATCGTGAAGCCGGATGCCGTGGCGAAGAACGTGATCGGCGAGATCTACGCCCGCTTCGAGCGGGCCGGGCTGCGCATCGTGGCGGCGAAGATGAGGCGTCTGACCCGGGAGGAGGCGGAACGCTTCTACGAGGTGCATCGCGAGCGGCCCTTCTACCGCTCGCTGGTCGAGTACATGAGCTCGGGGCCGGTGATGATCCAGGTGCTCGAGGGCGAGGATGCGATCGCCCGCAACCGGGAGCTGATGGGAGCGACCAACCCACGCGAGGCGAAGCCGGGAACGATCCGCGCCGACTTCGCGGAGAGCATCGAGGCGAACGCCGTGCATGGCTCCGACGGGCCGGAGACCGCCCGCCGCGAGATCGCCTTCTTCTTCGCCGAGTGCGAGATCCTCTCCCGTTGAGGTCGCCGCGGGGAGGGCCGTGAGCGGGGACCGGATCAATCTGCTCGATCTCGACCGGGCCGGCCTCGAGTCCCTGGTCACGGGCATGGGCGCGCCGCGCTACCGTGCCCACCAGCTGATGAAATGGATCCACCACCGCCAGGTCATCGACTTCGCCGCGATGACCGATCTCGGCAAGGGCCTCCGCGCCGAGCTCGAGGCGGTCGCCGAGATCCGGCCGCCCGAGATCCTCTTCGAGGGCGAGTCGGCGGACGGGACCCGCAAGTGGCTGCTCGGCCTGGGCGCCGGCAACGCGGTGGAGACGGTGTTCATCCCCGACCGCGGTCGCGGCACCCTGTGCGTCTCCTCCCAGGTCGGCTGCGGCCTCAACTGCAGCTTCTGCGCCACGGCGAGGCAGGGCTTCAACCGCAACCTCTCGACCGCCGAGATCGTCGGCCAGGTCTTCGTCGCCGCTCTCCGGCTGGGCAACGTCCCCCATCGGCAGCGGCGGATCACCAACGTGGTGCTGATGGGCATGGGCGAGCCGCTGCTCAACTTCGACAACGTGGTGCGGGCGATGCGGGTGATGCGCGACGACCTCGGCTACGGCCTCGCCGCCAAGCGGGTGACGCTCTCCACCGCGGGTCTGGTGCCGATGATCGATCGCCTGGCCGAGGCCGCGGAGGTCTCGCTCGCGGTCTCGCTGCACGCGCCGGACGACGAGCTCCGCTCGCGCCTGGTGCCGCTCAACCGCAAGTATCCGATCGCCGAGCTGCTCGCCGCCTGCGCGCGCTACGCCCGGGCGCGGCCGCGCAGCGCGGTGACCTTCGAGTACACCCTGATCCGCGGGGTCAACGACGCCCCCGAGCAGGCCCGCGCCCTGGTCCCGCTGATGCGGCGCCTGCCGAGCAAGGTGAACCTCATCCCCTTCAACCCCTTCCCGGGGACCGAGTTCGAGCGCCCCGAGGAAGAGCGGATCCGCGCCTTCCAGAAGATCCTGCTCGACGCCGGGATCCTGGCCACCGTGCGCCGCACCCGCGGCGCCGACATCGATGCCGCCTGCGGCCAGCTCCGCGGGCGGGTGCTGGATCGCACCCGGCGCAGCAGCGGGCACCGGCCGGCGGCTGGCGGCTGGAGGTCGGGCATGCGGCCTGAGCGCACCGCTCGGCTCGCCGCGCTGCTGCTCGCGCTCGCCGCGGGCGGCTGCGCGGCGCTCGGCGGAGGCAAGAAGGAGGCGTCCGCGCAGGGCGGCTCGGCGGTGGAGCTCCATCTCGCCCTGGCCCAGGGGTATCTCGAGCGCGGCCGCCTGGACCTCGCCACCGACCGCATCCAGCGCGCGCTCGCCCTGGACCCGCGCAGCCCCGCGGCGCACACCCTGATGGCGCTGCTGATGGAGCGGCTGGGCAACGAGGAGAAGGCCGCGGAGCACTATCGCCGGGCCGCCGAGCTCGCCCCGGATCGCGGTCTCTACCAGCAGAACTACGCGCGCTGGCTGTGCCGTTCGGGCCATCATGCCGAGGCGCAGGCGCACTTCGCGCGCGCGCTCGCCGATCCGCTCTACGACCAGCCGGAGATCGCGGCGCGCAACTCGGGCCTCTGCTATCGCCAGGCGGGAGACGACCGCGCCGCGGCGGAGCGCTTCCGCGAGGTGCTGCGCCGGAGGCCGACCGACCCGGAGTCGCTGTTCCAGCTCGCGGCGATCCACTTCGCGAGCGGCGACGCCCTCCGCGCGCGCGCCTTCCTGCAGCGCCTCGAGGCGGCGGCGACCCTCGACCCGGAGGCGCTGCTGCTGGGCTACCGGGTGGAGCGGATGCTCGGGGACGTGCAGGCCGCCGAGAACTACCGCCGGCGGCTGCTGGAGACCTATCCCGATTCTGACCAGGTGAGGATGCTCGAGTCGGAAGGGTGAGCACCATGCGTGAACAGATGACGGAAGCGCAGCGCTCGGGGAGCGGCTGCGCCGCTGGGGGGGCGGCTCCGCGCGGGTCGGGAGACCCTCGGACTCTCGGTCGAGGAGGTGGCGCAGCGGCTGAAGATCCCGCGCTCGATCGTGCTCGCCCTGGAGAGCGACGACTGGGAGCGTCTCGGTGGGGCCGTCTTCGTGCGCGGGCATCTCCGCGCCTACGCCCGCCTGCTCGGGCTGCCCGCGAGCGCGGTGGAGGACAGCCTGCCCTTCGAGATGCCGCCGCTCGCGCCCAGCGGCACGCTCGTCCCGGCGTGGCACCGCCGGCTCCTGCATTGGGGGCGGGTGGCGCTGTACGCGGTGCTCACCGCCTTCATCGCCGTGCCCGTGGTGCTGTTCGTGATGGAGCGGGATCCGGAGCACCCCGCGCTGCTGCCGCTGGACGAGGTGGTGGGCAAGCCGGGGCCCCCTCCGGCCGCGACGGGGGCCGAATCGGAGCCCCCGGAGACCGTAGGACCGACGCCTCCCGGCGGTCGCCGCCGAGCCGCTGCTGGCGAGCCTGTTCCCTCCGCGCCCGAGCGAGCGCGAGATCGCGGTGACCCGCCCCGAGCTGCGCATCGCGCTGCGCGAGACGAGCTGGCTCGAGGTGATCGCCGCCGACGGCTCGCGCCTCGAGTTCGCCACCCTGCCGCCGGGGAGCGAGCGCCGTTTCGAGATCGGCGCCGGCCTCGCGGTGACGCTCGGCAACGCCGGCGGCGCCGAGATCGCGCGTCGACGGACGCGCGCTCGACCTCGGGCCGTGGACGCGCGCGAACGTCGCGCGTTTCAGAGTATCCTCCCGCGGCGAGATCGAGGCGCCGGCCCAGCCCTGAGAGGCGGGTCCGGCCTTTCCCATCGTTTCGGCAGTCTCGCGTCCGCGGGCGCGGGATGGAGGAGGCGGCACGTGAGCATCTCGGAGCTGGACGAGGTCGAGCGCGGCGAGGCGCTGCGCAGCTGGCTCAGGCGCCATGGCGGGGCGCTGCTGGGCGGCGTCCTCGCGGGCGTGGCGATCCTCATCGGGATCGAGCTGTGGCAGCAGCGTCGCGAGGCGCTGCGCGAGCAGGCCGCGCTCGACTTCGAGAGCTTCCTCGCGGCCGAGGAGGCGAAGGACTTCGAGCGCGCCGACCGGCTCGCCGCCGAGCTGGCCTCGGGCGAGGGTGGCTCGTATGCCTGGCTCGCCCTCCAGCGCCAGGCACGCCGCGCGCTCGACGCCGGTCGGCCCGAGGAGGCGCTCGCGCGCCTGCGGGAGGCGCAGCGCTTCGCCCGCGATCCCGCCGCCGCCGAGCTCGGGCGGCTTCGCGTGGCGCGCGTGCTGCTGGCGCTCGGCCGCCCCGAGGAGGCGCTCGCGGAGCTCGATCGCGTGCGCGGCGAGGCGTGGCGTGCGGAGCTCGAGGAGCTGAGGGGCGACGCGCTGGCCCGCCTCGGCCGCGACCGGGAGGCGCGGGAGGCGTACCTGCGGGCGCAGGCGGCGCGCCCGTCGCCGGGCGAGGCCCTTGCCTTCAAGCTCGCGGCGCTCGCTGCCGGAGGGGAGTCCGAATGAGGACCCGGCTGGCGCTCGCGCTCCCTGGCCTGCTGCTCCTCGCTCTCTCCGGCTGCGAGAGCCTCGGCGGCCGCAAGGAACCCGACGCGCCGACCGAGCTCGCGGACTTCACCGCCGAACTGCGGCTCGAGCGCGAGTGGTCCCGCGACCTCGGCCGCGGCGAGCGGCGGCTGCGCGCGGGGATGGCGCCGGCGGAGCTCGAGGGCGTCGTCTACGCCGCCTCCCCGGACGGGCGGCTGGTCGCCGTCGAGCTCGAGAGCGGACGCGAGCGCTGGGTGGTGCGTGACGGTCCGCGCTTCGCTTCCACGCCGGGGCTCGGCGAGGGGCTGGTCGTGCTCGGAACGCTGGACGGCGAGGTGGTGGCCTACGACGCCCCCTCGGGAGCCGAGCGCTGGCGCGCGGCCGTCTCCTCGGAGGTAATCGCCGCGCCGGCGGTCGGGGACGGAATCGTGGCCGTGCGCGCGCACGATGGGCGCGTCTTCGGGCTCGCGGTCGAGGACGGTTCCCGGCGCTGGGTCTACGACCGCGGGGTCCCGCTGCTGTCGCTTCGCGGCAACGGCGCTCCGCTGCTCCGCGGCGGGGTGGTCTTCGTCGGCCACGACGACGGCCGGCTGGTCGCCTTGCGGGCCGCCGAGGGCACCGTGCTCTGGGAGGCGGCGCTCTCGGCCCGCGAGGGACGCAGCGAGATCGAGCGGCTCGGCGACGTCGACGGCCAGCTGGCGATCGTCGGCTCCGACGTCTATGGCGTGGGCTTCCGGGGCCAGGCGGCGGCGCTCACGGTCGAGGGCGGCCGCAGCCTGTGGACGCGGGAGCTGTCCTCGGCCTCCGGACTGGCGCTCGGCGGTCGGCTGCTGTTCGCGGCGGACCACGAAGGGGTGATTCACGCGCTCGAGCGCACCGGCGGGGCACCGCTGTGGCGCCAGGAGGCCCTCCGCTTCCGGGATCCGAGCCGCCCGGCGGCGGAAAGCGACCTGGTCGTGGTCGGCGACTACGAGGGCTACCTGCACGTGCTGGCCGCCGACGACGGCCGCCTGCTCGGACGGACGCGCGCCGGCCGCGGGGCGATCCGGGGGGCGCCGCTGGTGGCGGGCGAGCGCGTCGTGGTGCTGGACAGCCGCGGACGGCTGAGCGCCTTCCGGATCGTGCGCTGACCATGCTGCCGGTGGTCGCCCTGGTCGGACGACCGAACGTCGGCAAGTCCTCCCTGTTCAACGCGCTGCTCGGACGCGGCGAGGCGCTGGTGTCGGAGCGGCCCGGGGCGACCCGTGACCGCCACCACGCCGTTCTCCGGCGGGAGGGCACGGGGCTGATCCTCGTCGATACCGGCGGCCTCGGCGGCGGGGAGGATCCCCTGGCGCCGGCGATCGCGCGGCAGGTGGAGCGCGCGATCGCGGAGGCCGACCTCGTGCTGCTCGTGCTCGACGCCCGCGAGGGGCTGCTGCCGCAGGATCGCGAGATCCTCGACCGGCTCCGTGCCCTCGGCCGGCCGGCATGGGCGATCGCCAACAAGGCCGAGACGCTGTCCGCGGAGGCGGAGCTGGGAGAGTTCGCGCCGCTCGGGCTCGCGCGCCTGCATGCGGTCTCTGCGACCCACCGGCGCGGCATCGCCGAGCTCGAGGAGGAGCTCTTCCTCCACTTCGGGGCACGGGCCGCGCTGCCCGCCGAGCACAGCGAGCGCCCGCGGATCGCGATCGTGGGGCGGCCGAACGTGGGCAAGTCGACGCTGGCGAACCGGCTGCTCGGCGAGGAGCGGCTGGTGGTCTCCGAGCTCCCCGGCACCACCCGCGACGCCATCGAGGTCCCCTTCGAGCGCGACGGCCGCGGGTACCTGCTGATCGACACCGCAGGGATCCGCCGACGGGCGCGGGTGGTCGAGGCCATCGAGCGGGCCAGCGTGGTGCGCAGCCTGCAGGCGATCGAGTCCTGCGACGTCGCGATCGCGGTGCTGGACGCGCAGGCAGGCATCGCGGAACAGGATCTGGCGGTGATCGGACAGGTGCTGGAGGCCGGCCGTGCGCTGGTGATCGCGGTGAACAAGTGGGACGGGCTCGATGCCGACCGGCGCGAGCGGCAGGTCGCCGAGATCGACCGCCGCCTGCGCTTCGCCGGCTTCGCCCGCCGGGTGTTCATCTCGGCGCGGCACGGCTCGGGTCTCGGCGAGCTGTGGGCCGCGGTGGATCGGGCCTACGACAGCGCGGTGCGGGATCTCCCCACGGCGGAGCTCAACCGCATCCTCGCAGCGGCCGTCGCCGCCCATCAGCCGCCGCTCGTGGGCGGGCGCGTGCCGCGGCTGCGCTACGCCCACCAGGGCGGCCGCCGTCCGCCGCGAGTCGTGATCCACGGCAGCCGGCTCGGCCACCTCGCCGCCGCCTACCGTCGCTACCTCGAAAACGTCTTCCGCGAGCGCCTCGGTCTCGAGGGCACGCCGCTGAGGCTGCAGTTCCTCGAGGGCCGCGATCCGGGGCGCCGCCCGAGGCGCGCCGGGGGCTGGCGGGCGGCCGCTCGGGCAAGCGATGCGTGAAGCTCGCCGCGCGACGGCTCTGCTCACTCCTCGAGGACGCGGGTGAGCTCCTCCGCCGCCCGTCGCAGCCGCGCCAGCGCGGGTGCGATGCCGGCAGCGCCGGCGAGCGCGCGCTCGAGGCGAGCGACCGCGGCAGCCAGCGCCGCCGCCCCGCAGAACCCGGCGCTTGCGCGCAACCGGTGAAGGACCTCCGCCGCCTCGCCGTGCCGGCCCCGGGCGATGGCCCCGGCGAGGAGCGCGAGGGCGGGCGGGAGCTCGGCGGCGAGCAGTCCCCGCATCCGGGCGAGCAGCTCCGCGCGCCCACCGAGGGCGACGAGGGCGGCGGCGTCGTCGAGTGTCGGCAGCCCCCGCTCGGCGAGCAGCGTCCGGGCCCTGCCCAGCAGCGCCTCGGCCGCGAGCGGCTTCGCCAGCGCGTCGTCGCAGCCGGCGTCGAGGAGGCGGGTGCGCAGCGGCTCGCCGAGTCCGGCGCTCAGGGCGAGCAGGACGCTCTCGCGCGATGCCGCCCCCGCATCCTCCCTGAGCGCGCGCGCCAGCGCGACGCCGTCCAGGCCCGGCAGGCCGGCGTCCAGCACCACCAGGCCGAAACGACGCTCCCGCGCCCGGCCGAGGGCACGCGCGCCGTCCGCGACCTGCTCGACCTCGCCGAGGACGCCGAGGACCTCGCCGAGGAAGGCGCCGCTCACCGGATCGTCCTCGGCGAGGAGAATGGAGACCGCCTGCGTCATGGCCGCCGAGCGCAGCGAAGGACCTGGCGAGCATGAGGGTGCCCGGGCCGATGCTCAAGCTTCCGCTGCTGCTGCCGCTCCTCGCGGGGGACTTCGCGGGGTGGCCGGCCGAGCTCGAGCTCGAGGAGCTCAGGATCGGCGAGTTCCGCATCGAGTCCCTGCGCGCGCACTGGCGCCCCGAGGGGGAGGAGGGCGGGCGCCTCGAGCTCGGCGCCGCCCGCGCCGCCCTGCCCCTGGGGGGGCTCGAGCTGCGCGCGCCCGCGCTCGCCTGCGTGCTGCGCCGGCGCGTGGAAGCGACGGGCTGCGAGGGCGAGATCCGCTGGCAGGACGGAGGCGGCGCCGTGCGCCTGCCGCTGGCGGCGCGCCTCGCCCCCTCCGGGCTCGCCATCGAGTTCCGACCGGAACACGGGCTCGCGCGGCTCTCGTTCCCGCCCGCGGATGGCGAATGGCGTCTCGACCTCGAGGCGCTGCCGCTGCCCTTCCTCGCCCGCCGCTTCCCCGCCCTGCTGCCGGGCGTGCGTCTCGCCGAGGGCCTCGCCGAGGGAAGCCTCGCACCGCTGCGCGCCGGAAGGGGTGGGCTCGCCGGCGAGCTAAGGCTCGCGGGGCTCGCCTTCGATCTCGAGTCCGGCTCGGCGGGCGCCTCGGGCGCGGCGGTCGCCGGGCGCGTCCGGATCGAGCCCGGGGAATCGCCCGTGCTGGCCTTCCGGGGCCGCATCGAGGGCGGCGAGTGGCTGCTCGGGCCGTTCTATCTCGAGCTCGACCGGCGGCCGCTCGGGCTCGAGTTCGAGCTCGCCCTCGGCTCCGGGGACGCGTGGTGCCTCGAGCGCCTGCGCCTCGAGCAGGCGGAGACCTTCCGGCTCGAGGGGTCGCTCTGCGGCGGCGCCGCACCCGCCGACACCCGGGGCCGGGCACGCCTCGAGGTGGAGGATCTCGCCCGCTTCCTCGCCGGTCCGGCGGCGAGCGCGCTCGCCCTGGCCGGGCTCGGCGGCCTCGAGGGCAGCGGCGGGCTCGCCGCCGAGCTGCGCCTCCGCGGCAGCGATCCGCCGATGCTCGCGCTGGAGCTCAGGGAGGCCTCGCTCCGCGACGGAGGCGGGCGCTTCGCCCTCGAGGGCCTCCACGGCAGTCTCGCGCTCGGCGCCCATCCGACCTCGCGCCACCGCCTCGCGGCGCGCTCGCTCGCGCTCTGGAACCTCGGGCTCGGAGGCTGGGAGGCGGAGCTCGAGGCCGATAGGGAGGGCCTGAGGCTGATCGCCCCGGTCGAGCTGCGGCTCGCCGGCGGCAGGATCCGGATCCCCGAGTTCGAGTGGCGCCAGCCCCTCGCGCCGGAACGGGAGCTCCGCTTCGGGATCGAGGTGGTCGGCGTCGAGCTCGCCGCGCTCGCTCCGGCGCTCGGCTGGCCGGCCTTTCCGGGAACCCTCGACGGCAGGCTGCCGCGCGCGAGCTACCGCGAGTCGCGGCTCGTGCTCGAGGGGGACTCGAGATCGCGGCCTTCGGCGGCCGGATCGCGATCGAGCGGCTCGCGCTCGAGCGGCCCTTCGGAGTGCTGCCGACGCTCTCGGCCGATCTCAGGCTGAGCGGGCTCGATCTGGCCGAGATCACCTCGGTCTGGGACTTCGGCCGGATCGAGGGCCGGCTCTCCGGCCACGTCCTTGGCCTCAGGCTGATCGACTGGGAGCCGGTGGCCTTCGCCGCCGCGCTCGCCACCGAGCCCGAGGGGCGGCGGCGGATCTCGCAGCGCGCGGTCGAGAACCTCGCCGCGCTGGGCGGCGGCGGAGCGGCCGCGGCGCTGAGACGCGGCGTGCTGCGCGCCTTTTCGAGCTTCGCCTACGAGCGCATCGGGCTTTCCTGCACGCTGAGCCGGAACGTCTGCCGCATGGACGGAGTGGGTTCAGCGGGCACGGGCTACCTTATCCTGCGCGGCAGCGGGGTGCCGAGGATCGACGTGGTCGGGCACCAGCGCGAGGTCGACTGGCCGGTGCTGCTCGCGCGGCTGCGGGCGGCGGTCGCCGGCGGCGGCCCGGTGATCGAGTGAGTTCCCCGGAGGAGGCGACGATGCGAAAGGCGATCTGGCTGACGGCCGCGGGCTCCGCCCTGCTGCTCGCTGCCTGCGTGACCATCAACGTGTACTTCCCGGCGGCGGCGGCCGAGCGCGCCGCCGAGGAGTTCGTGGGCAAGGTGATCGGCGAGGAGGCGCCGCCCCCCAAGGCGGGCGAGCCGGAGGCGCGGAGCCGCCGCGGCCCGGGCGCGCTGCTCCTCGATCTCCTCGTCGCTCCCGCGCACGCGCGGCCCGACCTCGAGGTCCGCACGCCGCAGATCCAGGCGATCCAGGAGCGCATGGCCGAGCGCTTCCAGAAGGTCCTGCGTCCGCACTTCGACAGCGGCGCGCTCGGCTTCACCCGTGACGGGCTGGTCGAGCTCATCGACCCGGCGCTGGTGCCGCTGCGCGAGCGCGCGGCGCTGAGGCAGGCGGTGGCCGAGGACAACCGCGACCGCGACGCCGTCTACCGAGAGATCGCGGTGGCGAACGGGCACCCGGAATGGGAGCCGGAGATCCGCGCGATCTTCGCCCGGCAGTGGATCGAGCAGGCGCGGCCCGGCTGGCACTACCAGGACGCCGAGGGGCGCTGGCAGCGGAAGTAGGCGTCCCCGCCCGCGGGCCGCGTGCTCCGGAACCCCATCGCGAGCGCAGCGCATGCGCGAGCTCGAGCTCAGGATCGAGGACCTCGCCGAGGACGGCCGCGGCGTGGCGCGGGCCGACGGCAAGGTCCTGTTCGTCGCCGGAGCGCTCCCGGGCGAGCGGGTGCGGGCGAGGGTGGTGGCGCGCCGGCGCCGCCACGACGAAGCCGTGGCGCTGGAGATCTTCGAGCGCAGCCCGGAGCGCGTGGAGCCTCGCTGCCCTCACTTCGGCCGCTGCGGGGGCTGCGCCCTTCAGCACCTCGCGCCCGAGGCGCAGCTCGCGTGGAAGGCCCGTCAGCTCGCCGAGACGCTGCGCCGGGTCGGCGGCATCGAGCCGGAGCGCTGGGATCCGCCGCTCGCCGGGCCCGCCTGGGGCTACCGCCGCAAGGCGCGCCTCTCGGTGCGCCTGGTGCCGAAGAAGGGGCGGGTGCTGGTCGGCTTCCGCGAGCGCGATCCGCGCAAGGTCGCCGAGCTCGAGCGCTGTCCGGTGCTAGATCCGCGCGTGGGCGAGCAGATCGCCGCCCTCGCCGAGTGCCTCGGCGGGCTCTCGGCGGCGGGAGCGCTGCCCCAGGTCGAGGTCGCGCTCGGCGACGCCGACGGCGCGCTGGTGCTGCGCCATCTCGCGCCGCTGGACGATGCCGACCGGGAGCGGCTCGCGGCCTTCGCCGCCGACTCGGGCCTCGCCATTCTGCTGCAGCCGGGAGGCACGGAGAGCCTGCGCCCGCTCGCGCGCGAGCCGCGGCTCGACTACGAGCTGCCGGCGCATGGCCTGCGCATCGCCTTCGCTCCGCTCGACTTCGTCCAGGTGAACGGCGCGCTCAACCGCGCCATGGTGGAGCGGGCGCTGGCCTGGCTCTCGCCCCGCCCGGGCGAGCGGGTGCTCGAGCTCTTCGCCGGCCTCGGCAACTTCACCCTGCCGCTGGCGCGCGCCGGCGCGGAAGTGGACGCGGTGGAGGGCGACCCCGGCCTGATCGCGCGGGCCCGGGCCAACGCGCGCGCCAACGGGCTCGAGGAGCGGGTGCGCTTCCATCAGGCCGATCTCGCCGCCGACCACGCCCGGGCGGCCTGGGCGCGCGAGCGCCACGACGCCCTGCTGCTCGATCCGCCGCGCTCGGGCGCGGCCGCCGTGCTCGCCTACCTGCCGCGCCCGGGGACGGACCGGCTGCTCTACGTCTCCTGCCATCCCGGGACCCTGGCGCGCGACGCGCGCGTGCTCGTGGAGCGCCACGGCTTCCGGCTGCGCCGCGCCTGCGCCATGGACATGTTCCCGCATACCGCCCACGTCGAGGCCATGGCCCTCTTCGAGCGCTGAGCGCATGGCTCTCGAGATCGAACGCAAGTTCCTGCTCCGCGGCGACGGCTGGCGGCCGCTGGTGCGCGAGACCAGGCTCATGGTCCAGGGCTACCTGGCCCGCACCCCGGTGGCGGTGCGCGTGCGGCTGGAAGGCCCGCGCGCGACCCTGGGCCTGAAGCAGGCGAGCACGAGCATCAGCCGCCTCGAGTTCGAGTATCCGATTCCGCTCGCGGATGCCGAGGCGCTGCTGCGGCTCTGCCCCGAGCCGCCCCTGCGCAAGCTCCGGCACCGGGTCCCCTTCGCGGGTGCGGAGTTCGAGATCGACGAGTTCCTGGAGGCCAACGCCGGCCTGGTCCTCGCTGAGCTCGAGCTGCCCTCGGAGGACGCCGAGTTTCCGCGTCCCCCGTGGCTCGGCCGCGAGGTGAGCTCGGATCCGCGCTTCCTCAACGTCGAGCTCGCGCGCCGCCCCTTCGCGAGCTGGAGCGCCGAGGAGCGCGCCTCGTGCTGCTGATCGGCCTGCCCGGACTCGAGCTCGGTGCCGCCGAGCGCGCCTGGCTCGGCGATCCCGCGGTGAGCGGGGTGATCCTCTTCGCGCGCAACTTCCGCGACGGGGCCCAGCTCGGCGCGCTGGTGGCCGCGATCCGGGGCGCGGCGGGGCGACCGCTGCTGCTCGCCGTGGACCAGGAGGGCGGGCCGGTCCAGCGCCTCCGCGGCGAGGGCTTCACCGATCTGCCGCCGCTCGCCGCGATCGGCGCGCTGCACCGTGAGGATCCCGAGAGGGCGCGGCTCGCGGCCCGGCTGCACGCCCGGGTGATGGCCACGGAGCTCAGGCGCGCCGGCCTCGACCTCAGCCTCGCCCCGGTCGCCGATCTCGCCCGCGGCAACCGGGCCATCGGCGAGCGGGCCTTCGCCGCCGATCCCGAGGTCTGCGCCGGGCTGGTGACCGCCTACGTCGCCGGCATGGCGGAGGCGGGGATGGCCGCGACGCTCAAGCACTTCCCCGGCCACGGCTCGATCGCCGAGGACAGCCACGACGAGACCGCCTGCGATCCGCGTCCGCTCGCCGCCTTCCGCGAGGAGGACTGGCGGCCCTTCCGCGCCGGGATCGCGGCGGGGGCGGCAGCGGTGATGATGGCGCACCTCGTCTGCCCCGCGCTCGGCGACGGGCGGCCGGCGGGCGCCTCGCCCCCGGTGGTGGCGCGGCTGCGCGAGGAGCTCGGCTTCGCGGGCATCGTGATGAGCGACGACCTCGCGATGGCGGGCAACGCGATGCTCGGGGCGCTTCCCGCCCGCGTCGCCGCCCACCGCGAGGCCGGCTGCGAGCTGATCCTGGTGTGCCGCCCGGAGCAGGTCCCCGAGGCGCTGCGCGCCGCGGCGCGCCTGCCGCCGGTGGAGCCGGAGCGACTCGCGCGCCTCGCCGCGACCGGCGCGAGCGCGCGCGGCGAGGCCGAACTGCGCGAGGACCGCGCTATGCTAGCCGCCCTCCTGGACACGCGGCGCCGCCCATGAGCCGTCCGAGCCTCAAGCAAGCCCTGGCCGTGGCCGAGCTGATCCACGACCGCGAGCGGATCCGCGAGGCGATCGCGCGCATCGGCGCCGAGATCAGCCGAGACTTCGCCGGCCAGCGGCCGGTGTTCATGACCGTGCTCAACGGAGGCATGGTCTTCGCCGCGCACCTCGCCCTGGAGATCCGCCTCGACCTCGAGTTCGACGCGGTGCACCTCGCCCGCTACCACGGCACGCGCGGCGGCGAGCTGATGTGGCTCAAGACCCCGCGCGCCGAGATCCACGGCAAGGCGGTGCTGCTCGTCGACGACATCCTCGATGAGGGCCGCACCCTCGCGGCGCTGCGGCACCACTGCGAACAGGGCGGCGCGACGCGGGTGGCGATCGCGGTCCTGGCGCGCAAGCGCCACGGGCGGGTGCAGGGCGGGCTGCGGGCGGACTACGTGGGCCTCGAGGTGCCCGACCGCTACGTCTTCGGCTTCGGCATGGACTACTTCGAGCAGGGCCGCAACCTGCCCGCGATCTACGCGCTCCCGGAGTCCCTCTGATGGATCTCGCCCTGATCGGCGGCACCGGGCTCTACGACTTCCCCGAGCTCGAGGAGGCGGAGCGGATCCTGGTCGAGACCCCGTTCGGGCCGGCCTCCGGACCGGTGGTGGTCGGTCGGCTGCTGGGCCACCGCGTCGGCTTCCTCGCCCGCCACGGGCCGCGCCACCACGTCGCCCCGCATCGCATCAACTACCGCGCCAACCTCTGGAGCCTGCGCCATCTCGGAGCGCGGCGCATCGTCGGCATCAACGCGGTGGGCGGGATCACCGCGCCCTACCCGCCGGGGACCGTGGCCGTTCCCCACCAGCTCATCGACTACACCTGGGGAAGGATCGCGAGCTTCGCCGAGGAGGAGAGCGAGGGGGTGCGGCACATCGACTTCACCGAGCCCTACGACGCCGCGCTCCGTCGCGCCCTGGTCGCGGCCGCGCGCGCCGCGGGCATCCCCGCCGTCGATGGCGGCGTCTACGCCGCCACCCAGGGGCCGCGGCTCGAGACCGCCGCCGAGATCGGCCGTCTGGCGCGGGACGGCGCCGACCTCGTCGGCATGACCGGCATGCCGGAGGCGGTGCTGGCGCGCGAGCTCGGGATCCCCTACGCCTGCCTCGCCCTCGTCGCCAACTGGGCGGCGGGCCGCGGCGGCGGCGGGAAGGTGAGCCTCGAGGCGCTGGCCGCGGAGCTCGCCGCCCTCACCGCCCGCGTGCCCGCGATCGTGCGCGCGCTGCTCGCACGCGGGCTGCCGGAGACCTGAGGATGCTCACCACGCTGCCGCTCGTGCTTCTCCTCTTCGGACCGGCCGTGTTCATGCTGTGGCTGGCGCTCCGCCAGCTCCAGCTCACGGCGGCGGCGGTCGGGGCGCCGCGCGAGGCGCTCGTGCCGTCGTGGCTGCGGCAGGTGCTGGGGCGCGCCATCGCCGCGGTGCTGGTGGTGCTGCTGCTGATCATCGCCCTCGCGGTGGTGCTCAGGCAGCCGGCAGTGACCCGCGCGGCCTGGGGCCTGCCGTGGGTCTTCGCGGTGGCCCTCGGCATCTACCTGCCGGCCTGGCAGCGCCGCTGGATCGGCCCGGGGCCGGGCGGCTGAGGGCGCATCGGCGTCAGCGGCCCTCCGCGACCCCCGAGCCGCCGAGGGCGATCGCGGGCGGCGGGAAGCGCTCCGCCGCGAGCCGGCCGACCATTAGGCCGAGGGCGAGATCCTCGAGCGGCCCGAAGTGGAGATGCCGCACCCGCCCCCAGCGGTCGAGGAGCAGCAGCGTGGGCGTGCCGCGCAGCCCCCAGGCGCGGAAGGTGAGCGGCAGGCGCTCGCCGGGCTCGCGCGCGTCCACCCCCACGGGGAAGGGGATGCGGAACTCGTGGAGGAAGGCGGCGAGCGCCGCCTCGCCCATCGCCTCGTGATGCTCGAAGACGGAGTGCAGGCCGATGACCGCGGCCTCGCCGCTCGCGTGGAGGCGCACCGCCTGCGGCAGGGCATGGAGCACGCAGCCGGGACAGAGCATCTGGAAGACCTCGATCGCCACCACCTGGCCGCGCAGCGCGTCGAGGCGGGGCGGGGTCCCGCCGCCGAGACCGAGCCAGCGCTCGATCGTCCAGTCCGGGGGAGCGGCACCCAGGGCGATCATGGCCATGGGATCCGCGGCGCCGCCGGGCCGCAGGCCGGGGGGTTCAGTTCAGCCGGTAGCGGGCGATGATCCGGTCGAGCTCGCCCGCGGCCTTGAGCTTGGCGAGACTGCGGTCGAAGCGCTCGACCAGCTCGGGCTTCACGCTGGCCTTGCTGAACATGAAGCTCACCTGGTTCTCGCCGAGATCCAGCGGATGCTGCACCACCGCGTCCTGCCAGCCGCGGCGGCGGAGGATCGCGGCGGCGACGTAGGGATCCTCGAGCACCCCGTCGACGCGGTTCTCGATCAGCGCGAGCAGGGCGAGTTCGGCCTCGGCGTGATCGACGAAGGCGCCGGCGGTGGCATCCGCGTCGCGGAGCGCGGAGATCGCGGGGCCGTAGACGTAGCCGAGGGTGGTGCCGACCCGCATCCCGGCCGCGATCATCGCCCCGAGATCCGGCTGCTGGAAGCGCCCGAGCTCGCCGGCGCGTACGTAGAGCCGGAAGGACTCGCTGCGGTACGGCTGGGAGAAGAGCGCGAAGGCCCGGCGCTCCTCCGTCGGCGTGGCCGAGGAGAGAACGTCGATCTCGCCGGCGTCGAGCTTGCGCAGCAGCTGGTTCCAGTGCCCGCGCTCGTAGCGCATGGTGCAGCCGGCGTCCTCGGCGATCGCCTCCACCAGCTCGATCTCGAGCCCGCGCAGACGCCCGTCCACATCCTCGAAGTGGTAGGGCTCCCAGGGATCCCAGCCCATCGTCAGGCTGCAGGGGGGCGGGGGCGGCGCCGCCGGGGCCTGAGGGGCCTCGCTCTCGCGCTGGCAGCCGGCGAGCGCGAGCAGGGTCAGGGCGAGGATCGAACCGACGGCGCGGATGCTCATCACCAGGCTCCCCCACGGCATGGACAGCAGAGTTCCGGGCGGCATTATGCCGCAAAAGCGACGCTGCCCACGCCGGGTCAGCCGCGGATCAGGAGCAGGCGCGGCTCGGTGTATTCGGCGATCGCGTGTCTCGGCCCCTCGCGCCCGAGCCCCGAGTCCTTCACCCCGCCGTAGGGCATGGCATCGAGTCGCGTGCTCGGGACGTCGCCGACCACCACCGCCCCGACCTCCAGCCGATCCCAGGCGGCGAGGGCGTGGTCGAGGCGGGCGGTGAAGACACCGGCCTGGAGCCCGTAGCGGCTGCGGTTGACCGCGGCCAGCGCCTCCTCGAAGCGGCCGAAGGGCGCGAGGAGCGCGACCGGCCCGAAGGCCTCCTCGCAGGCGAGGGGCTCGTCCTCCGGCACGCCCTCGAGGAGATGTGCCGGCATCAGCGCGCCGCGGCGGGGCCCGCCGGCGAGGAGGCGCGCGCCGCGCGCCACCGCCCGCGCGATCCAGCCCTCCAGGCGCTCGGCCTCGCGCTCGGAGATCATCGGGCCGAGGCGGGTGTCCTCGGCCAGGGGATCGCCCGGGACGAGACTGCGGCGCCGCCTCGGCGAGGCCCTCGCGCAGCTCGCCGTAGCGCCGCTCGTGGACCAGGATCCGCTGCACGCTGATGCAGCTCTGGCCGGCCTGGTAGAAGGCGCCGAAGGCGAGCCGCGCGATCACCCGGTCGAGCGGCACCCCGGGATCCTCGTCGACGATGCAGGCGGCGTTGCCCCCGAGCTCGAGCAGCACGCGCGCGCGGCGGGCGCGGGCCTTGAGCGCCCAGCCGACGGCGGCCGAGCCGGTGAAGGAGAGGACGGCGATGCGGGGGTCCTCGGCCAGGGCCGAGGCCTCCTCGCCCGGCATCGGCAGCACCGAGAAGGCCCCCTCCGGCAGGCCCGAGGCGGCGAGGAGCTCGCCGAGGCGGAGCGCCGCGAGCGGCGCCACCGAGGCCGGCTTGAGGATGAAGGGACAGCCGGCGGCGATCGCCGGCGCGACCTTGTGCGCCGCCAGGTTGAGCGGAAAGTTGAAGGGCGTGATCAGCGCCGCGACCCCGGCCGGGACGCGGCGCACCAGGCCGCGGAAGCCCTCGCCGCGCGGCGAGGTGGCGAGCTCCGGCAGCTCGCCGTCGAGGCGGATCGCCTCGGCGGCGGCAATGCGGAAGGTGTCGCTCGCGCGCTCGACCTCGACGCGGGCCTCGGCCAGCGTCTTCCCGGTCTCCCGGCTGATCAGCGCGGCGAGCTCGGCCGCGCGCTCCGCGATGCCCTGCGCGATCCGCTCGAGCGCGGCGCGGCGGCGGTGCGCGGGGAGCGCGGCCATCGCCGGGCGCGCCGCCCAGGCCGCGGCGATCGCCTGCTCGAGCGTGGCACGGTCGGCGGCGGCGACGGTGGCGATGGGCTCGCCGCGGAACTTCTCCCGCACCACGATCGCGCCGGGGCCGAAGTGAGCCTTGCCGGCGAGGAAGCAGGGCCAGCGCGCGCTCATGACCGCGATTCCGGCGGCTCGTCCGGGGCGGGGTGCGCGGCCAGCACCCGCAGATCGAGCCGGCCGTCGGCGAGCCGCGCCGTGAGCGGCAGCCCCGGAGGGGCGCGCCCGACCCGGTCCACGACCCTGCCGGCCTCGTCGAGCAGGATCGCGAAGCCGCGACGCAGCACGCCCTCCGGCCCGAGCTGGGAGAGATCGCGGCCGCGCGCCTCCAGCGTCATCCGCCGCTGCCCCAGCAGCAGGGTCATGGCCCGCGGCGCCCGCCGACCGAGATCGCGCACCCGGTCGCGCAGCCGCTCCGCGCGCAGCGCGAGCAGCGGCATCAGCCGGGCCGGTGCCAGCGACGCCAGCCGTCGCCCGCGGCGAAGGAGCAGCCCCCCGCCGAGCTCCTTAAGGCGCGGCTCGAGCGCCTGCATGCGCCCCCGCGCCGCGGCGAGGCGGCGGCGCGGATCGAGCCGGTGCAGGGCGGCGAGCCGCTCGAGCAGCGCCAGGGCGCGCTGCCGCAGCCGGTCCGGGAGGCCGCGCTCAAAGCGGTCTCGCAGCCGATCGAGCGCGCCCAGCAGCGCCCGCGACCGGCCGGCGGGATGGACGCGCAGGCCGCGGGGGTCGGCGGCGAGCAGCCGCGGCCGCAGCGCCTGCAGCCGCGCCGCGGCGGCGTTGCGCAGCCGCAGGCCGAGCCCCGCGAGCGCGAGCGCCTCCGGCCGGCGGGACGGTCGGCGATGACGCAGCCACTGCAAGGCCAGGTCCAGACGCTGCCAGCGCGCGTCCCGGCCACGCCGCTCCTCCGCCGCGAGCGCCGCCGCGAGCTCGTCGAGCCGGGCGAGGAGCTGGCCCCGCTCCGGGGTGAGCAGCTCGGCCGCCGCCGAGGGCGTGGGGGCGCGCAGATCCGCGACGAGGTCGGCGATGGTGACGTCGGTCTCGTGCCCGATCGCGCTCACCACCGGCGTGCGGCAGAGCGCGATCGCCCGCGCCACCGTCTCGTCGTTGAAGGCCATGAGATCGACCGGCGAGCCGCCGCCGCGCGCGATCAGGATCGCGCCGTAACGGCCGCTGCGATCGGCGAGGCGCAGCGCGGCCACGATCTCGGCCGGGGCGCGCGCGCCTTGCACCGTGACCGGGAACAGATCGACGGGCAGCAGCGGGAAACGCCGGGCGAGGATGCTCTGCACGTCGTGGCGCACCGCGCCGTCGGGCGAGGTGATCAGGGCGAGCCGATGCGGCGGGCAGGGGACCCGGCGCTTCCGGCCGGGATCGAGCAGCCCCTCGGCGGCGAGCTTCGCCCGGAGCGCCTCGAAGGCGCGGCGCAGCGCCCCCTCGCCGGCCTCCTCGAGATGCTCGACCACGAGCTGGAAGTCCCCGCGCGCCTCGTAGAGGCTGAGCCGGCCCCGCGCCAGCACCAGCAGGCCCTCCTCGGGCTGGCAGGCGAGGGCGAGGAACTGCGACCGGAAGAGCACGCAGGGCAGGCTCGCCTCCCCGTCCTTGAGCCGGAAGTAGAGGTGGCCGGAGCCCGGGCGGCGCAGGTCGCCGATCTCGCCCTGGACCCACACCGCGGGGAAATCCCGCTCCAGCCGCTGGCGCACCAGCCGCAGGAGACTGCTCGGGGTATGGATCTGCCGCGCTGCGCTCCGGGACACGGGCCACCCGCCGCTCAGGGCACGAGGACGATCTTACCGACGGTGCCGCCCGACTCGAGCCGCCGGTGCGCCGCGATCACCTCCTCCAGCGGATAGGGCTCCACCGGCAGCGGCACGAGCCGGCCCTCGGCGAAATGCCCGAGCAGCCAGAGCATCCCGTCACGCAGCCTCGCCGCATGCCCCCCGAGGAAGCTCAGGTTGGCCGCCAGCACGCTGCGGTTGGCCACGGTCATCGCCAGCGGCGAGAAGCGCGGGGTGCGCAGCCAGCCCCACAGCAGCCGCAGCGGATTGCGCCGCCCGCTGCGCTCGAGCATGGCGTGGAAGCCGTAGACCGCGAGCTTGCCGCCGGGGGCGAGCAGGTCATAGCTCTGGCGCAGGGTGAGGTAGCCGCAGGCGTCGAAGACCGCCGCGTAACCCTCCGGCGCGAGCTCTCGTGCGCGCCTCGCCCAGTCGCCCGCGGCAGCGGTCGATGACCGCCTCCGCGCCCATCGCGCGGGCGTGCCCGACCTTGTGCGGAGCGCCGACCACCCCGACCACCGGACAGCCCGCCAGCCGACCGAGCTGGCACAGCGCCGAGCCCACGCCCCCGGCCGCGGAATGGACCAGCCAGCGCTCGCCGGGACGCGGATGCACCAGCTCGTGAACCAGGTACCAGGCGGTGAGGAAGACGGTGGGGATCCCCGCCGCGCGGAGGGGATCGATCCCCGGCGGGATCGGGAAGACCTGCCGCGCCGGCACCACGAGGCGGTCGGCGTAGCCTCCGAAGAGGGTGAGGGCGAGGACCCGGTCGCCGGGCCGGAAGTCCGCGACGCCCGGACCGAGGGCCTCGACCTCGCCGGCGGCCTCGAAGCCGGGGGTGATGGGGTAGCCGTGCAGGCGCCGCGCCGAGGCATAGAGGCCCTGGCGGATCAGGGTGTCGGCGTAGTTGACGCCGCAGGCGCGCACCCGGAGCCGCAGCTCGCCGGGGCCGGGCTCCGGGTCGGGCACCGTCTCGAGGCGGAGCACCCGGTGCGGGCCCGGGCGGAGGATGCGCACGCGGCGCATGGACGCGGCGGCGGGGGCGACTTCGGCGCGTAGAATAGCCCGATTTACCCGCGGAGCCGGCGCCCATGCGCCTGATCGGTGAAGCGCTCACCTTCGACGACGTCCTGCTGGTGCCCGACTACTCCGAGGTGCTGCCGCGGCAGGTCGATCTCTCGACCTCGCTCACCCGGCGGATCCGCATCAACATCCCGCTGGTTTCCGCGGCGATGGACTCGGTGACCGAGGGACGGCTGGCGATCGCCATGGCCCAGGCCGGCGGCATCGGCATCATCCACAAGAACCTCCCGATCGAGGCGCAGGCGGCCGAGGTGCGCCTGGTCAAAAAGTTCGAGGCGGGCGTGATCCGCGACCCGATCACGGTGAGTCCCGACACCCCGATCGGGGAGGTGCTGCGCATCACCCGCGAGCGCGACATCTCGGGAGTGCCGGTGGTCGAGGGCTCGAGCCTGGTGGGCATCGTCACCCGCCGCGACCTCCGCTTCGAGCGCCGGCTGGACGCGCCGGTGCGCGAGGTCATGACCGGTCGCGACCGGCTGGTGACCGTGCGCGAGGGCGCGAGCGAGGAGGAGGTGCTGCGCCTGCTCCACGAGCACCGGATCGAGAAGCTGCTGGTGGTCAACGAGCGCTTCGAGCTGAGGGGGCTGGTGACGGTCAAGGACATCCAGAAGGCGCGCGACAATCCCTTCGCGGCCAAGGATCCGCTGGAGCGGCTGCGGGTGGGGGCCGCGGTCGGGGTCGGCGGCGACGCCGAGGAGCGGGTGGCGGCGCTGGTCGAGGCCGGCGTCGACGTCATCGTGGTCGACTCCGCCCACGGCCATTCCCGCGGCGTCCTCGAGCGGGTGGCCTGGATCAAGCGCCGCTACCCCGAGGTCGAGGTGGTGGGCGGCAACGTGGTCTCGGCGGCCGGCGCCAAGGCCCTGCTCGAGGCCGGGGCCGACGCGGTCAAGGTCGGGGTGGGGCCCGGCTCGATCTGCACCACCCGCGTGGTGGCCGGGGTCGGCGTGCCCCAGATCAGCGCCGTCGCCGAGGTGGCGGAGGCGCTCGAGGGCAGCGGCGTGCCGGTGATCGCCGATGGCGGCATCCGCCACTCCGGCGACATCGCGAAGGCGATCGCGGCCGGTGCCCACACGGTGATGATCGGCGGCCTCTTCGCCGGCACCGAGGAGTCGCCCGGGCGAGGTCGAGCTCTACCAGGGCCGGGCCTACAAGAGCTACCGCGGCATGGGTTCCCTCGGGGCGATGCAGCGCGGCTCGCGCGACCGCTACTTCCAGGACTTCGAGGAGGAGCTCGACAAGCTCGTGCCCGAGGGCATCGAGGGCCGGGTGAGCTACCGCGGCCCGATCCGGGCCATCATCCACCAGCTCACCGGCGGGCTGCGCGCGGCCATGGGCTACTGCGGCTGCCCCGACATCGAGACCATGCGCCGCAAGCCCCGCTTCGTGCGCATCACCCATGCCGGCTTCCGCGAGAGCCACGTCCACGACGTGCAGATCGTGAAGGAGCCGCCGAACTACCGCGTGGAGTGAGCCGCCACTGGCCGCCGATGAGCGCCGACATCCACGCCGACCGGATCCTGATCCTCGACTTCGGCTCCCAGTACACCCAGCTGATCGCGCGCCGGGTGCGGGAGATCGGGGTCTACTGCGAGATCTTCCCCTGGGACGAGGACCCCATGCGCCTCGCCGGCTTCGGGCCGCGCGGGGTGATCCTCTCGGGCGGACCGCAGTCCACGGTGAGCGGCGAGGCGCCCACGATTCCCGAAGTCCTGCTCGAGCTCGGGGTCCCGCTGCTCGGGATCTGCTACGGCATGCAGCAGCTCGCCAAGCAGCTCGGGGGGACCACCGAGCGCGGCGCGGTGCGCGAGTTCGGCTACGCGCGCCTCGAGCTGCTCGCCCCCTGCCGGCTGCTGCAGGGGCTGAGCGACGGCGAGCACGCCGGTCACCCGACGCTCGACGTGTGGATGAGCCACGGCGACCGGGTCAGCGCGCCCCCGCCGGGCTTCGCGGTCGTGGCGCGCACCGCGGACGTGCCGATCGCCGCGATCGCGGACGACGCCCGGGCACGCTACGGGCTCCAGTTCCATCCCGAGGTCGCGCACACCCGCCAGGGGAGCGCGATCCTCTCCCGCTTCGTGCTCGAGATCTGCGGCTGCGCTCCGCGCTGGACGGCGGAGAACATCGCGGCCGACCTGGTGGCGAGGCTGCGCGCCGAGCTTCAGGGCGAGCAGGTCCTGCTCGGCCTCTCGGGTGGCGTCGATTCCACCGTGGTCGCGGCCCTGCTCGCCCGCGCCATCGGCGAGCGGCTCCATCCGGTGTTCGTCGACACCGGGCTGCTTCGCCGCGGCGAGAGCGAGCAGGTGCTGCTCGCGATGCGCGAGCGGGCGGGGCTGCGGGTGCGGCGGGTGGAGGCCCGCGAGCGCTTCTTCGCCGCGCTCCGGGGCGTCGCCGATCCCGGAGGAGAAGCGCCGGGTGATCGGGCGCACCTTCGTCGAGGTCTTCGAGGAGGAGGCGAGGAGGATTCCCGGGGTGCGCTACCTCGCCCAGGGGACGATCTACCCGGACGTGATCGAGTCGGCGCGCGCCCGCACCGGCAAGGCCGAGGTGATCAAGACCCACCACAACGTCGGCGGGCTGCCCGAGCGCATGCGGCTGCGCCTGGTCGAGCCGCTGCGCGAGCTGTTCAAGGACGAGGTTCGGCGCCTCGGCCTCGCCCTCGGCCTGCCGCGGGAGATCGTCTTCCGCCATCCCTTCCCGGGCCCGGGTCTCGGGGTGCGGGTGCTCGGCGAGGTGCGGCCGGAGTACGTCGAGATCCTGCAGGCGGCGGATGCCATCTTCCTCGAGGTGCTGCGCCGGCACGGCTACTACGAGCGGGTGGCGCAGGCCTTCGCCGTGTTCCTCCCGGTGCGCTCGGTTGGCGTGGTCGGGGACGGCCGTGCCTACGAGTGGGTGATCGCCCTGCGCGCCGTCGAGACCAGCGACTTCATGACCGCGCGCTGGGCGCCGCTGCCCCACGAGCTCCTCGCCGAGGCCAGCCGCCGCATCGTCAACGAGGTGCGCGGCGTGTCGCGGGTGGTCTATGACGTCAGCGACAAGCCCCCGGCCACGATCGAGTGGGAATAGCGAGCGCCTTCGCCGAGGAGGATCTGCGGCTACATGCGCCGCGCGCTCGAGCTCGCGCGGCGCGCCGCGGAGAGCGAGGAGGAGGTGCCGGTGGGGGCGGTGCTCGTGCTCGGGGGGGAGGTGCTGGGCGAGGGCTGGAACCGGACCATCGCCCTCAGCGACCCGACCGCCCATGCCGAGATCCTCGCCCTGCGCGCGGCCGGCGCGAGGCTTCGCAACTACCGCCTGACCGGCAGCACGCTCTACGTCACCCTCGAGCCCTGCGTGATGTGTGCGGGCGCGATCGTGCACGCACGGGTGGCGCGGGTGGTCTTCGCGGCCTTCGATCCCAAGACGGGCGCGGCGGGTTCGCGCTTCGACACCCTGCTGCGGCCCGAGCACAACCACCGGCCCGCGGTGGCGGGCGGGCTGCTCGCGGAGGA
Source organism: Lysobacterales bacterium (assembly GCA_033582715.1). GTDB lineage: Bacteria > Pseudomonadota > Gammaproteobacteria > Xanthomonadales > BPKI01 > BPKI01. Next base: position 1,406,559 of record JAVQZZ010000001.1, read on the forward strand.
GGCCGGAGAGCTGCTCCGCGACTTCTTCCGCGCCCGCCGCGCCCCGCGGAAGGAGGCGCAGCCATGAGCGCGACCGCATTCGATCCCAGGGCCCCGGAGAACCGCCTGATCTGGATCGACCTCGAGATGACCGGGCTCGATCCGGAGCGCGACTCGATCCTCGAGATCGCCACCGTGGTCACCGACAGCGAGCTCGAGATCCTCGCCGAGGGGCCGGAGCTCGCCATCCGGCACCCGCAGACCACGCTCGAGGCGATGGATGACTGGAACCGGCGCCAGCACCGCGCCTCGGGGCTCTGGCAGCGCGTGCTCGAATCCGCGGTCGGCCTCGAAGAGGCCGAGGCGCGCACCCTCGAGTTCCTCGCCCGCTGGGTGCCCCCGGGAGTGTCGCCGATGTGCGGCAACTCGATCTGCCAGGACCGGCGCTTCCTCGCGCGGCTGATGCCGCGCCTCGAGCGGTACTTCCACTATCGCCAGATCGACGTCTCGACGATCAAGGAGCTGGCGCGGCGCTGGGCCCCGGAGCTGCTGTCGGGACTCAGCAAGGAGGGCGGGCACCGGGCGCTCGCCGACGTGCGCGAGTCGATCGCGGAGCTGCGCCACTACCGCGCGAGGCTCGACCTTCTGCTCCCGCGCCGCGACGAGCGACGGCACCGGCAGGACGGCGAGGGCTGAGCCGGGACGGACCGCCCGACCGGAGACCGGATCGGGTGCGGGGAAGGCGGCCTCGGCCCGGGGGCGCGCCGGAGGCTGGAGTCCGACGCGGGCGCGCTGCCGAGGAGTGTCCGACGGGTGCTAGGCTGGAGCCGTCGAGAGCGGGATCGCCGAATCGGGGTTCGGATTGGCTGGCCTGCGGAGCACGATCGCGCATGGCGGGCGCTGCGCCCGACTCGCGGTGGTCCTGGCGGGGAAGCTCGCCGCACTGCTCCTGAGCGCGCCGGTCGCGGCGCTGGATCCCGACCGTCTCCCCAGCCAGTTCCAGCGCACCGTCTGGCGGGCGCCGGCGATTCCCCACGATTCGGTGAGCGCCCTGCTCGAGGACCGGGACGGCTATCTCTGGGTCGGGACGGTGGAGGGCCTGGCCCGCTTCGACGGGATCCGCTCCGAGCTCTTCCACCCCGATCACACCGCCGGGCTTCGCCACCCCTGGATCCGCGACCTGCTCGAGGACCTCGAGGGCAGGATCTGGATCGGCACCCTGGGCGGCGGGCTCTCGGTCTGGCAGGACGGCTCGGTGCACGCGGTGCCGGAACTCCCGGCGCAGCTGGTCCATCGCCTGGCCCTGGATCCCGCCGGTCGGCTCCACGCCGCGACCAACCGCGGAGTCTGGCGGCGGAGCGGCAGCGGCTTCGAGCCCCTGCCGGGCGCCGAGGCGCTCGCCGAGAGCCTGATCGTCACCCTCGGCTTCGACGCCGCGGGCGATCTCCTGATCCACGCCGAGGATCGCCTCTACGTCTGGCGTTCGGGAAGGCTCGAGGCCCTGCTGCCCGAGGGCACGAGGATCCACGTCGGCACCCGCGGCATGCTTCGCGGCGAGGAAGGCCTGTGGATCTTCGGGGAGAAGGCCTGGCTGTACCGTGCGGGCCGCCTCGAGGAGCGCGAGCTCGGGGCGGGTGAGCTCACCCGGCGCGTCTGGAGCGCGGCGCGCGACCGCGAGGGCGCGCTCTGGCTCGGCACCGACGGCGACGGCCTGTATCGGCTCCATCGGGGGAAGTCCGCGGTCCTGCGCGAGCGGCGGGAGCCCGAGATGGACTATGTCTGGAGCCTGCTCGTGGACCGCCGCGGCCAGCTCTGGGTCGGCACCAACGGCGGCGGCCTCAGGGTGCTGCGCGACAGCGCGGTGCTGCCCTGGGGCGAGAGCGAGGGCATGGCGGACGCCTTCGTGCGCGCGCTGCTCGAGACGAGCGACGGGACGGTCTACCTCGGCACCCAGCTCGGCGGCCTCTACGCGCTGAAGGACGGCGATCTGCGCCGCATTCCCGCGCCGATCCTCGAGGGCAGCTCGGTGCTGGCGCTGGAGAGCGGCTCCGGGGGCGAGCTGTGGATCGGGAGCGGCATCGGACTCCACCGCCTGCGCGATGGCGTGCTCGAGGTCCAGCCGGTGCCAGGGCTCGGCCGCCTCAGCGTCGGCGCCCTGCGGCGGACCCGCGACGGGACGCTCTGGATCCTCGCCTGGAACGGAGGGCTGAGCGCGGTGCGGGACGGCCGCGTCGTCGAGCCTCCGCCGGTGCTGCGGGTCGTCCGCGCAGGCCTGAGCGCACTGTTCGAGGCCCGCGACGGCGCTCTCTGGATCGCGACGCAGCACGGGGCCTACCGCTGGGATGGCGCAAGGCTCAGGCGGTACGGCGTCGAGCACGGCCTGCCGACGGAGGCGGTCGCGAGCTTCGCGGAGGGGCCCACCGGCACGATCTGGATCGCCACCGGACGCGGCCTGGTGCGGTGGCGCGACGAGCGGATCGACGTGCTCACCCGGGCCGACGGTCTGCTCGATGGGCGCATCAAGACCCTGGTGGTCGACGGCGATGGCCACCTGTGGCTCGGAAGCTACCGCGGCCTGCAGCGCCTGCCGCTCGCCGCCGCCGAGGCGCGGCTCGCCGGGAGCAAGGCCGGGCTCCCCGTGACCCAGATCGGCCTGGCGGAGGGTCTCCGTCACCTGGAGATCAACGGCGGGGGACACACCGCGGTGCTGGCCCGCGACGGAAGGCTCCTGTTCGCCACCCGCGCCGGGCTCGCCGAGATCGATCCGCGCTTCGTCTTGCCCCCGCGCGGACCGATTCCGCTCCGGATCGAGGCCGTGGAGGTGGACGGCCAGCCGGTCGCGCGCGATGCGCTGCACGCTCTCGGCGCGGGTCCGCGCAATCTCCGCTTCCGCTTCGCCGCCCTCGACCCGGCGCGGGCACAGGAGCTCGTGATCGAGCAGCGGTTGGAGCCGATCGACCGCGAGTGGCAGCCGGTCGGCGAGCGGCGGACCGCCGAGTACCCGCGCCTCGCGGCCGGCGACTATCGCTTCCGGCTGAGGGTGGCGGATCCGGAGGGCGAGAACAGATTCTCGGAGCTCAGCCTCGGCTTTCGCATCGCCCGCCACTGGTCCTCCACCCCCTGGGCCTACGGCGGCTACGCCGCCGCGGCCGCCTTCGCCTTCCTCCTCGCGCTGCGCTGGCGGCTGCGTGCGCTCGAGGCCAGGCAGCGCGAGCTCGAGCGGCTGGTCGGCGAGCGCACCGCCGAGGTCGAGGCCGCCAACCGGAGACTCCTCCAGCTCTCGCGTGAGGATGCCCTCACCGGCGTCGCCAACCGCCGCCGGCTCGACGAGACCCTCGCCGAGGAGTGGGCGCGGGCGGCGCGGCACGACCGTCCGCTGTCCCTGATCCTGGTCGACGTCGATCGCTTCAAGGCCTTCAACGACCTGCTCGGCCATCCGGCGGGCGACCAGTGCCTGCGGCGGGTGGGCGAGCTCCTCGCGGGGCTTCACGCCCGCGCCGGCGAGACCGTGGCCCGCTACGGCGGCGAGGAGTTCGCCATCCTGCTCCCGGACTACGAGCAGGGCGAGGCGATGCGCGCGGCGGAGCGGATCCGCGCGATGGTCGCGGGGCTTCGCATCCGGCATCCCGAGTCGGGACGCACGGTGACGGTGAGCGCGGGGGTGGCGACGGCGCGCCCCGCCCGGGGCGGGCAACCCTCGGATCTGGTGGCCGAGGCCGATCGCGCGCTCTATCGGGCCAAGGCGGAGGGACGCGACCGGGTGGCGGCGGCCTGAGCGGCGAGCGCCACGCCGCCCGTCCCGCCCTCTGATCGCCGTCCACGGCGCACGGTGCCGGGCGGAGATCGCGCCGGCGGCCGGATCGGGACATGTCGCGCGCCGCGGGCGGGTTCGGGCAGGATCCCGGGTTTGCCGACCGCGAAGCCTCGCCGCCCGTCCCGGTCCCGGGTCGGCGGCCTGAGGGTGGGGATTGCCGAGCCCCTCGGGTGCCGGTCGCTCGTGCAGGGGAGCCGTGAGGCCGGCAGGCGAGGGCAGGCCACGGCAGCCGCGGCCCGGGGGCCTGCGCCGAGGCTTCCCCGGCTCCGTTCCGACGCTCCGTCGCATCCCCGGATTCCCGCTCGCGATCTCCCGGATCGCGAGCGCGATCCGGTCTCGCATGCCCCCGCCCGCCGGCCTCGCTCGGGGCCGCGCGACCGCCGCCGCCGGGTGCCGATCCCGTGGCCTCCCGCCTCAGTGGAAGTCCCGCGAGCTCACCGGCAGCCCGCCGAGAAGACCATCCAGCGGCAGGAGGCGCTCCGCCAGCAGATGCGCGACCCCATCGCGGGCCTCGAGCCGGCCGACCACCCCGAGCAGGGGCGAGGCGAGCGCCGCCCACCGCTGGCGCGCGAGGATCGCCGGCCACACGATCACGTTGAGCGAGGCGCTCTCGTCCTCGAGGGTGAGGAAGAGGGTGCCCTTGGCGGTGCCGGGGCGCTGGCGCAGCCGCACCAGTCCCGCCACCCGCAGCCGCTCTCCGCCCGCACGCGCCGCCGCCTCGGCGAGGCGGAGGAAGCCGCGGGCACGAAGCTCCGGGCGGAGGAAGACCAGCGGATGCGGCCCCAGCGTGTGGCCGAGCGTGGCGTAGTCGGCGCAGGCGTTCTCCCAGCCCGAGGCGGGACGGATCGCGGCCTCCCCCTGCCCGGGCGGAGGCAGGGCCGCGAACAGCGGCGCCTCCCGCCACAGCCCTCCCACTTCCCACAGGGCGCGGCGGCGGTGCCCGGCGAGACCGAAGAGCGCCCCGGCCGCGGCGAGACGCTCGAGGCTGCCCGCGTCGAGGGCGCTGCGGGCGGCGAAGTCGGCGAGATCGCGGAAGGGCGCCGCGGCGCGGGCGGCGAGGATGCGCTCGGCGGCGGCGCGGGCGAGTCCCTTCACCTCGCGCAGACCGAGGCGCAGCGCGGGCCGGGGCGGAGACTCCCGGCACTGCCCCGGGGGGAGGGGCTCGAGGGCGCTGTCCCAGCCGCTCACCCGCACGTCCACCGGCAGCACGCGCACGCCGTGGCGCCGGGCGTCGGTGAGGATCTGGTCGGGAGCGTAGAACCCGAGCGGCTGGCTGTTGAGCAGGGCGCAGGCGAAGACCTCGGGATGGTAGCGCTTGATCCAGGCCGAGGCGTAGACCAGCAGGGCGAAGCTCGCGGCGTGCGACTCCGGGAAGCCGTAGGAGCCGAAGCCGCGGATCTGCTCGAACAGCCGCTCCGCGAACTCGGGGGCATAGCCGCGCTCCTGCATCCCCTGCAGCAGCCGCTCGCGGAAGACCTCGAGCTCCCCGCGCCGCCGCCAGGCGCCCATCGCGCGCCGCAGCCGGTCGGCCTCCCCCGGGGTGAAGCCGGCGGCGACCATGGCCAGGCGCATGACCTGCTCCTGGAAGATCGGCACCCCGAGGGTGCGCTCGAGCACCGCCCGCACCGCCTCGGAGGGGTAGCTGACCGGCTCCTCGCCATTGCGGCGGCGAAGGTAGGGATGGACCATCTGACCCTGGATCGGTCCCGGCCGGACGATCGCCACCTCGATCACCAGGTCGTAGAAGTTCCGCGGCCTGAGCCGCGGCAGCATCGCCTGCTGGGCGCGGGACTCGACCTGGAACACGCCCACCGAGTCGCCCCGGCTCAGCATCTCGTAGACCCCGGGATCCTCGGGCGGGATGTCGGCGAGGCCGAAGGCCTGCCCCAGGCGCTCGCCGAGCAGGTCCAGCGCCCGGCGCAGGCAGCTCAGCATGCCGAGGGCGAGGCAGTCCACCTTGAGCAGGCCCAGGGTCTCGAGGTCGTCCTTGTCCCACTGGATCACCTGGCGGCCGGGCATGGCGGCGGGCTCCACCGGCACCAGGTGGCTGAGCGGCTCCTCCGAGATGACGAGCCCGCCGACGTGCTGGGAGAGGTGACGCGGGTGGCCGACGAGCTCGCGGGCAAGCGCGATCAGGCGGCGGAGCGGCGGGCTCCCGGGGTCGTAGCCGGCCTCGCGCAGGCGGGGGGCGATCTCCTCCGGGTCGTGGCTCCAGGCGAGGGCCCGGCCCATGCGCGCCACCTCCTCCGGGGCGAAGCCCAGCGCCCGGGCGAGGTCACGCACCGCGCTGCGGGGCCGGTAGCGGATCACGGTGGCGGCGAGCGCCGCCCGCTCCCGGCCGTACTTGGCGAGGGCGTACTGGATCACCTCCTCCCGCCGCTCGTGCTCGAAGTCGACGTCGATGTCCGGCGGCTCGCGGCGCTCGCGGGAGAGGAAGCGCTCGAAGAGGAGCTCGACGCGCGCCGGGTCCACCTCGGTGATCCCGAGGCAGTAGCACACCGCCGAGTTCGCCGCCGAGCCGCGGCCCTGGCAGAGGATCCCCCGGTCGCGGGCGAAGCGCACGAGGTCGTGGACGGTGAGGAAGAAGTGGGCATAGCCGAGCTCGGCGATGAGGGCGAGCTCCCGCTCGAGCTGTGCCTTCACCTTCTCGGGGATCCCCCCGGGCCAGCGCTTCACCGCCCCGAGCCAGGCGAGCTGGGCGAGATGCTGGTCGGCGTCGAGCCCCGGCGGCACCAGCTCGTGGGGGTAACGATAGCGGAGCTCGCGGAGGGAGAGTTGGCACCGCCCGGCGATCTCCACGCTCTCCGCCAGCCATTCGCGCGGGTAGAGCGCGGCGAGCTCCTCACGGGAGCGCAGGTGCCGCTCGCCGTTGGGAAAGAGCCGGCCGGCGAGATCGGCCAGCGTGCCGCGCAGGCGGATCGCGGTGAGGGCGTCCTGGAGCGCGCGCCGGCCGCGGCGGTGCATGTGCACGTCGCCGCAGGCGACGATGCGCAGCCCGAGCGCCTTGGCGAGCGAACGGAGCGCCTCCTGCCAGCGCGCGTCGTCGGCCTGGCGGTGGAGCTCGGCACCCAGCCAGGGGCGTGATCGGGAAGCGCTCCCGCAGCCAGCCGCCGATCCGCCGCTGCGCCGCCTGCCAGGCCGGATCCGCCGGATCGCCGCGCTCGGGGATCCAGATCGGGATCAGGGCTCCCGTCTGCGCCGATCCGGCGAAGTCCTCGCCGGGCTCGATCCGGTAGCCGCCCTTGCGGGCGCGACCCCGGGCGCGGGCGATCAGCGCGCAGAGGTTGCGGTAGCCGCAGATCGAGGCGGCGAGCAGGACGAGCGTGAGCGGGCGACCCTCGAGAGGGAAGCGCAGCTCGCTGCCCACGATCAGCGGCACGCCCGTCTGCTCGGAAGCCTCGAGGGCGCGGACGATGCCGGCGAGGCTGCATTCGTCGGTGATCGCGAGCGCGCGGTAGCCGAGCCCGGCGGCGCGCGCGAAGAGCTCATCGGCGCTCGAGGCCCCGCGCAGGAAGCTGAAGTCGCTCAGGCAGTGGAGCTCGGCATAGGGGGGGAGCTCGGTGTCCATGGTGCCTCCCTCAGGCGAAGAGACCGTGCAGGAACCAGCCGTCGCGATCGCGGAACAGCCAGCAGCGGCGGCCCTCGCGGTCGCGGGCGAGGTGGTAGTCGCGGCGCAGGTCCGCTCCGTCCCACCAGCCGCTCTCGATCCGCTCCGGCCCGGCGAGCAGCTCGTAGTCCTCGGGCCGCACCGGGCACGGCTCGGGCAGCAGCCAGGCGGGGCGCGGGCCGCGCGAGGCGGCGGCGGCTGCGCCGCCTCCGGATCCGGCCAGGCCGGGAGCGGCCGCCAGGCGCGCTCGGGGCGGTGCTCGGAGACCAGGCCCAGCCGGCACACCGATCCCGGGCCCGAGCCGCTGCTCGAGACGCTCGATCAGCGCGGGCAGCTCGAGCGCCGGCCGTGGCGCCGCCCACAGCGCCCCCTGCGCCGGCGCGAGCGCCGCCACCTCGAGCGCGCGCAGGCGGAGGCCCTCGACCGGCGCCGCGAGACGCAGCCCGGCGAGCGCCGCCTCGAGGGCGCGGGCCAGCCGGGCCGGCTCGGCGCTGGGACTGCGCAGCCCCGCCCTCGGCGAGGGCTGCCGCTCGCGGGCGGGGAGGAGCTCCAGCGCGAGGGCGAGAGCCCCCAGGCCGCGGGCGGCGAGGCAGGCGCCGAGCTCGCGGCAGAGCCTCGCGAGCGGCAGGCGCAGCGCCTCGCTGGTCGAGGCCGGGCCGGGCAGCTCGAGGGCCACCTCGGGAAGCTCGGGCGGACGGAAGGAGGGGCGGTCCTCGGCGCGCTCGCCGAGCAGCCGGGCGATCCACTCGGCGAGCTCCGCCCCGTGGCGGGCGGCGAGCGCCGGGCGCGGCAGGCGCAGCAGCTCCCCCACCCGCCGCAGGCCGAGGGCGGCGAGCGCCTCCAAGGTGGCCGGCGGCAGCGGGGCCGCGGCGAGGGGGAGGGGATCGAGCCCCCGCCGCAGCCCCGCCGCGGCGGGGATCTCGCCGCCGCCGGCGCGGGCGAGCAGCAGCGCGGCCTCGGTGGTGGGAGCGAGGCCCTCGCGCAGCCCGAGGCCGAGAGGGGCGAGGCGGGCGCGGAGCTTCCGGCGCAGCGCCTCGAGACCGCCGAAGAGGCCGAGGCTCGCCCCCACCTCGAGGACCACCCCGCCGCCGAGGACCAGCACCCGGCTGCTCACCGCCCCGGCGCACGAGGCGACGCGCTCGAGGGCCTCGCGCTCCGCCCTCGGCGCGGGGGGCACGAGGAGGAGGGCGGGCAGGCGGGCGCAGGCCTCGGCCACGCTCAGGCCCGGCACGAGGCCATGACCGGCGGCGCGCGGGCAGAGCGCGGCGATCCGCGGCGGGTTCGAATCCCCGGCGAGCAACGCCCGCGGCCGCGCCTCGCCGAGGCCGCGGCGCCGCAGCAGATCGAGCCAGAGCGCGGGCGGATGGAGGGCGAGCCAGAGCATGGCGACCTCAGGGACAGGGCAGGCGCAAGCCCGGCCGCAGGCCCGGCCCCTTCAGCACCTCGAGCGCGCCCGCCGCCAGCCTGAGCCGCAGGGCCGCGGGCGAGGGCAGGCGCGCCGCCGCTTCGGGGCGAAGCAGGACGGCCGCGCTCCCGCCCTCGGCGGCGGCGAGCCTGAGCCGGCGCAGGGCGGCGAAGTCGGCCTCGCCGATCCAGCCCAAAGCCAGCGGGCAGCAGCCGGCGCGCAGGATCTGCTCCAGCGCCCACAGCCGCTCGGCAGCGCCTGGGGCACGCAGCAGCAGCAGCCGCCGCGGCTCGAGACCGAGCGCGGCGAGACCAGGGGGGTAGGGCAGCAGGGGCGGCGCGACCAGCGCCACCGTGCCTCCGCAGCCGGCAAGCGCCGGGGCAAGCAGCCGCCACTCGCCCTGGCCGGGCGCGGGAAGCAGCAGCTCGCTCAGGCCCTCCGCGGGCAGCCCGCCGAGCTCGGCGAGGGCGAGGGGCAGGCTCCGGGCGGGGAGAGTGGGGCGCCCGCCCCGCCACAGTCGCGGATGCTCCGGGAGCACGACCATCGCCCACCTCTCATGCCCGCGTCTTCGCCAGGACCCGGATCACTCCGATCACCCGCCCCTCGATCACGAGATCCTCGCGGCCGGTCACCGGGATCGGATCGAACTCGGCGTTCGCCGGCACGAGGAGGGTCTCGCCCCCGCGGCGGTGGAGGCGCTTGAGCGTCGCCTCCTCGCCCAGCCGGGCGACGACGAGCTCGCCGTGCGCGGCCTGGGAACCCTTGGCCACGGCCACCAGGTCGCCGTCGAGGATGCCCGCCTCGCGCATGCTCTCGCCCCTCACCCGGAGCAGGAAGTCGGGCTTCCTCCCGAACAGCCCCTCCGGCAGCGGAAGCCTGCCCCGCTCGGCCTCCTCGAGGGCCAGGATCGGCTCGCCGGCCGCGACCGTGCCGAGGAGCGGAACCCCCTCCTCGCCCCCCTCCAGAGACTCCGCCTCCTCCGCGAGGATCCGGATGCCGCGGGCGCTGCCGGGGACCAGCGCGATCGCTCCCTTGCGGGCGAGGGCCTGCAGATGCTCCTCGGCGCTGGCCGCGACGCGGAAACCGAAGCGTCTCGCGATCTCTGCCCGAGTCGGTGGATAGCCGAAAGTCCTCAGGTGTTCTCTGAGGTAGTCGAGGATCTCGCGCTGCCGTCCGGTGAGCTTTCTCATGGCGAGGGGGAGCAGCGGCACGCCCACTGTGCCATATAAAATTATGGGTATCAAGCGGTGTCGATCCTCCCCCTTGAGGATGGCCGGCAGCGGCCCATCTCGGACTCCGGACCGCTTCGTTAGCCTCTCATGCACCCGCTGTTCCTCGCCCTCCTGCTCGGACCCTCCACGGCCACCGCCGCCGACGACCCTTCGCGGCTCTCGCCACGGATCGCCGCCGCCGAGGCCGCCCTGGCCCGAGGCGACGGTGCCGAGGCCGAGCGCCGGCTGCGGGAAACCCTGGCGGCGCTGGCCCGGGAGGGCGAGGGCGCGGCGGCGTCCCCGGAGGCGGAGCGGGCGCTCGGGCTGCTCGCCGCCGCGCTCGCGGGGTCCGGGCGTTATCGCGAAGCGGAGGCGCTGCTTGCCCGCCTCGAGCGCTGGCTCGAGCCCCAGGCCGAGAGCCGCTCCGGGGACCTCGCCGAGCTGCGGCGGCGGCGCGCCCGCCTGCTCCGCCTGCTCGGGGATCCCGCCGGCGCCGAATCCCTGCTCGAGGAGGCGCGGCGGCTGGACGAGCGGCACGGCGATCCCGTGGCCGCCGCGGAGACCCTGAGCATCCTCGCCGAGCTGGCGCGGGACCGCGACGATCTCGCCGCCGCGCGCCGCGCCTACGGCACCGCCCTGCTGCGCCTGGAGGAGGCCTTCGGCGACTGCGAGGCGCGGCTCTTGCCCCTGCTCGACGCCCTGGCCGCCCTCGCCGCGGAGGCGGGGGAGCCCGAGGCGCGACGAGAGCATCTGGCCCGCGCCGCGGCCTGCGCCGCGCGTCTCGGGCGTCCCGATGCGCTCCGCCGCCAGGCCGAGCTCGAGTCTCCGCCCTAGCCTGGCGCTGCCGGCTCGAGCAGCGCGGCGGCGGGCAGCGGCGGAAAGGACCGCTCCGCCGCCGAGAGGATCGGGCTCGAGGGCGGCGCGCTCGAGCAGGGCGACGAAGTCGGCGCGCGGCAGGGGACGGGCCCCGAACCGCTCGAGGTGCGGCGAATGGGTCTGGCAGTCGACGAGACGGCCGCCGCGGGCGGCCAGCCTGCGGCAGAGGTAGAGCAGCGCCACCTTGGAGGCGTGGTCGGCGCGCGAGAACATCGAGTCGCCGCTGAACACGCTGCCCACCGCCACGCCGAACAGGCCGCCGACCAGCCGCTCCCCGTCCCACACCTCGACCGAGTGGGCCAGCCCCTCCCGCGCAAGCTCGAGGTAGCCGGCGCGAAGGGCCGGCACCAGCCAGGTGCCGGGACTCCGCGGCCGCGGCGCCGCGCAGGCTGCGAGCACCTCGGGAAAGGCCGCGTCGTGGCTGACCAGGAAGCGGCAGCCGCGGAGGAAGCGGCGGAAGGAGCGCGGCAGACGGATCGCCTCGGGAGACAGCACCCAGCGCGGATCGGGATGCCACCAGGTAAGGATTCCCCAGTCCGGCTCCGGCCAAGGGAAGTAGCCGCGGCGGTAGGCGAGGCCGAGCCAGTCGGCGGCCACGCGGCCGCCGAGTAGGCAGGGGGCGTTCCCGGGCAGGTCGTCGGGCGGCGGGAAGTGCGGGCGTGCCCCGAGGAGGCGCGGGACCGCCATCAGCCGAGCTGGTCGAGGAAGCGCTCCGCGTCGAGGGCCGCCATGCACCCGAGGCCGGCCGAGGTGACCGCCTGGCGGTAGACCGGGTCGGCGACGTCGCCGGCGGCGAAGACCCCGGGGACGCTGGTCGCGGTGGCGAAGCCCTCGCGGCCGCCGCGGGTCACGATGTAGCCGTTTTGCATCTCGAGCTGGCCCTCGAAGATCCCGGTGTTCGGGGTATGGCCGATGGCGATGAAGACGCCCTGCACCGCGATCTCGCGCGCCTCCCCGGAGCTCGCGCGCAACCGCAGGCCGGTGACCTGGCGCCCGTCGCCCAGCACCTCCTCGACCACGTGGTTCCAGAGGATCTCGATCCGCCCCCGCGCCGCGCGCTCGAAGAGCTTGTCCTGGAGGATCTTCTCGGCGCGCAGCTTGTCCCGGCGATGCACCAGCGTGACCCGGCGGCAGATGTTGGAGAGGTAGAGCGCCTCCTCGACCGCGGTGTTGCCGCCGCCCACCACGGCCACGTCCTGGTCGCGGAAGAAGAAGCCGTCGCAGGTCGCGCAGGCCGAGACGCCGCGGCCGAGATAGGCCTGCTCCGAGGGCAGGCCGAGGTACTTCGCCGAGGCGCCGGTGGCGATGATCAGCGCGTCGCAGCGGTACTCCCCCTGGTCCCCGCGCAGCCGGAAGGGGCGCTCGCGCAGGTCGGCCTCGTGCACGTGATCGAAGACGATCTCGGTGGCGAAGCGCTCGGCGTGGCGGCGCATCCGCTCCATCAGCTCGGGCCCCTTGAGGCCCTCGACGTCCCCGGGCCAGTTGTCGACGTCGGTGGTGGTGGTGAGCTGGCCCCCGGCCTGGAGTCCGGTGATCAGCAGCGGCCTGAGGTTGGCGCGGGCGGCGTAGATCGCGGCGGTGTAGCCGGCGGGACCGGAGCCGAGGATCAGCAGACGGGCGTGACGGGCGGGCATGTATACTTTCGGCTTCGTCGACGGGGAGCGTGAGGGAGCTTCTCCGCCCTGGGCGAGCGTCCCCGGCGGGGGAACGGGGAGGCGGCGCTACAGCATGGGGAGCGGACCGCCCGCTTGCAAGGCTCGCCCGCCGGCGCTGGCCTGACCGGATCATCGAGCGAGGAGCTTCCATGCGCATCGGCATCCCCTGCGAAACCAAGACGCTCGAGGGACGCGTTGCCCTCGTTCCCGCCGCCTGCGCCGACCTGGTGCGGCGTGGGCACGAGGTCTGGATCGAGCGAGGCGCGGGCCTGAAGAGCGGCTTCTCCGACGAGGACTACCTGCGCGTCGGGGTCAGGCTCGCGCCGGATGCCGATGCCCTCTACGAGCGCGGCGAGCTGATCGTCAAGGTCAAGGAGCCCATCGCCGGCGACCTCGCCCGCCTCCGCCGCGACCACCTGCTCTTCTGCTACCTGCACCTCGCCGCCGAGCCCGAGCTCACGCGCCGGCTGTGCGCGATCGGGCTCACCGCCGTGGCCTTCGAGACCGTCGAGCTCGACAACGGCGACCTTCCGCTGCTCGCGCCGATGAGCGTGATCGCCGGCCGGATCGCGGTGCAGGTCGGAACCCACCTGCTGCACCAGCCGATGGGCGGGAAGGGCAAGCTGCTCGGCGGCCTGCCCTCCACCGAGCGCGGCAAGGTCGTGGTCCTGGGCGCCGGCGCGGCGGGCGCCAACGCCGCCCAGCTCGCCGCCGCCGGCGGGGCCAACGTCGTGGTCTTCGAGAAGCGCCAGGACCGGATGGAACGGATGATGGCGCTCGGCGCCAACGTCACCACCCTCTATCCCTACGAGGAATACGTGGCCCGCGAGGTGGCGACCGCGGACCTGGTGATCGGCGCGGTGCTGATCACCGGCGCCCGCGCCCCGCACGTGGTGAGCGAGGCGATGGTGCGCTCGATGGAGCCGGGCAGCGTGATCGTCGACATCTCGGTGGACCAGGGCGGCTGCGTGGCGACCACCCGCCCGACGACCTGGGCCGAACCGACCTATCTCGCCCACGGCATCACCCACTTCGCGGTGACCAACATGCCCGGCGCGGTCCCCCAGACCTCCTCGCAGGCGATCTCGGCAGCGATCCTGCCCTGGGTGCTCAAGCTCGCCGAGCCGGGCTGGCGGGAGGTGGCGCCGCTCCGGCGCGGGATCAACATCGAGGCGGGCCGCGTGGTGCACCCCGCGCTTCAGCAATGATGCGTTACCATAGCGAAGCTTAGCGAAAAAACCTGAGATCGCCTCTCACTTGTCGCGCAGCCCCACGGTTGCCCCCCAAGGCCAAGAGAGCTGGCGCCAGCGCCTGCGGGAGAGCCTGCTGCTCCTGCTCCTGCCCGCGGTGCTCTATCTCTGGGCGGCGCTCGCGAGCTTCCACCCGGAGGACCCGGGGTGGTCGCACGCGGGAGGCGACGGCGAGATCCGCAATCTGGGCGGGCTGGTGGGGGCCTATCTCGCCGATCTCCTGCTCTATCTCTTCGGCTACGTCGCCTTCCTGCTGCCGGCGCTGCTGCTGCTCGGGATCTGGCGTGCCCTCCGGCCCGCCGAGGAGCGATCGGCCTTCGATCCCGCGCTCACGCTGCTCGGCTCGGTGGCGATGGTGCTCTCGGCCTCCGGCCTGGTCCTGCTCTACGCCCCCGAGCCGGGGCCCGAGCTTCCGGCGCAGGCGGGGGGCATCCTCGGGCAGCTGGTCGCGGGCGCGGCCGTGCAGGCCCTCGGCTGGCTCGGCGCAACCCTGTTCCTGCTCGCCGCCCTGCTGGTCTCGGTGAGCCTCGGCACGGGCCTCTCCTGGCTGCGCGTGATGGATGCGGTCGGGGCCGCGCTGCTCGCGCTCCTGGGCACGATCGCCGCCGCCATCGGCCGCCTCCGCCACCGCGGCGGCCTGCCACTTCCGCGTCCGGCGCGTCCCGAGCCGCGCCGGCGGCCGCGGGCCGAGGAGCGCGAGCCGGTGCGCATCGAGCCGCGGCTCGCGGCGGTGGAGCGGAGCGAGCGCGCCGAGCGCGAGGCCCAGCTGCCGCTCTTCGCGGCGGGGTCGGAGGCGCTGCCGCCGCTCTCGCTGCTGGAGGAGGGCGGACCCGCCGAGCCGGGCTACTCCCCCGAGGCGCTCGAGGCCCTCGCGCGGCAGGTGGAGATGAAGCTCCGCGACTTCCGCATCGAGGCCAAGGTGGTGGGGATCCAGCCCGGGCCGGTGATCACCCGCTTCGAGCTCGAGCCCGCCCCCGGGGTCAAGGTGAGCCAGATCAGCAACCTCGACCGCGACATCGCCCGCGGGCTCTCGGTCACCAGCGTGCGGGTGGTGGAGGTGATCCCGGGCAAGTCGGCGATCGGCCTCGAGATCCCGAACGCGAAGCGGGAGACGGTGCGCCTCGCCGAGATCCTGCGCTCCCGCGAGTACGACAGGAGCGCCTCGCCGCTCACCCTCGCCCTCGGCAAGGACATCGCCGGGCGCCCCTGCGTCATCGACCTCGCCCGGCTGCCGCACCTGCTGGTCGCCGGCACCACCGGCTCGGGGAAGTCGGTAGCGCTCAACGCGATGGTGCTCAGCCTCCTCTACAAGGCGCGGCCGGAGGAGGTGCGGCTGATCCTGATCGACCCCAAGATGCTCGAGCTCTCGGTCTACGAGGGCATCCCGCATCTGCTCGCGCCGGTGGTGACGGACATGAAGCAGGCGGCCAACGCCCTGCGCTGGTGCGTCGCCGAGATGGAGCGCCGCTACCGGCTGATGGCGGCGCTCGGGGTGCGCAACCTCGCCGGCTTCAACCGCAAGATCCGCGATGCCCTCGAGCTCGGCCAGCCGATCCTCGATCCGCTGTTCACGCCGGACCCGGAACGCCCGGAGCTGGTGGCCGAGCCGCTCGCCCCGCTGCCCTTCGTGGTGGTGCTGATCGACGAGCTGGCCGACATGATGATGATCGTCGGCAAGCGGGTCGAGGAGCTGATCGCGAGGCTCGCGCAGAAGGCGCGGGCGGCCGGCATCCACCTGATCCTCGCCACCCAGCGGCCCTCGGTGGACGTGATCACCGGCCTGATCAAGGCCAACATCCCCGGCCGCATCGCCTTCCAGGTCTCCTCCCGCACCGACTCGCGGGTGATCCTCGACCAGGGAGGGGCCGAGACCCTGCTCGGGCATGGCGACATGCTCTACCTCCCTCCCGGCACCGCCATGCCGGAGCGGGTGCACGGCGCCTTCGTCGAGGACGCGGAGGTCCATCGCGTGGTCGCGTTCCTCCGCGGCCAGGGCGGGCCGCGCTATGCCGAGGGGGTCCTCGACGAGGAGCAGGGGCTCGCCGGCGGGCCGAGCATCGGTCCGAGCGGCCTGCCGGAGGAGGAGGGCGACGTCGACGAGCTCTACGAGAAGGCGGTGCGGATCGTGCTCGAGACCCGCCGCGCCTCGATCTCCGGGGTCCAGCGGCGGCTCAAGATCGGCTACAACCGCGCCGCGCGGCTGATCGAGGAGATGGAGGCCGCCGGCATCGTGAGTCCCCCGAGCCCGAACGGCAACCGCGAGGTGCTGCTGCCGCCGCCGGCGGAAGGTTCATGAGCGCTTCAGCGCGAGCTCGCGAAGCTGCGCCCCGCACTTCGCCTCGAGGCCGACCCCTGAGCGCGCTGCCGCTCCTGCTCGCGAGCCTGCTCGCCGTCCCCGCGGCGCCGCCCGCGGCGGCGGATGGCGCCCTTGCCGAACTGCGCGCCTTCCTCGGCGGGGCGGAGGCGCTGCGCGGCCGCTTCGAGCAGCGCACCTACGATGCCAACGGCCGGCTGAGCGAGCAGTCGCGCGGGGAGCTCCTGCTGGTCCGACCCAACCGGATGCGGCTCGAGTATCGCGAGCCCTTCGCCCAGCTGATCGTCGCCGATGGGCGCCAGGTCTGGGTCTACGATCCGGAGCTCGAGCAGGTGACGGTGCGCCGGCAGCCGCCGTCCGACCCCGGCAGCCCCCTGCTCGCGCTTGCCGAGCCGGAGCGGATTCCCGAAATCTTCAGCCTCGAGGAGCGCGCGGCCGCGCCCGGCAGCCGCTGGCTCCGCCTGATCCCGCGCCGGCCGACCGAGGGTCTGGAGTACGCCGAGCTGCTGCTGATCGACGGCTCGCTGCGCGCGATGCAGCTCCTGGACGGACTCGGCCAGCGCAGCGAGTACTCCTTCTCGCACTGGGAGCGTGACCCGCCGTTCTCGGAGGCCGAGCTGCTCTTCGTCGTGCCGCCCGGGGTGGACGTGGTCCGGGCGGACGAGGAAGCGGGCTGAGGCCGCCGACCGGCGGCGACGGCCGAGCACCCTCGTCCCGTCGCGCTGCCGGGGACCGATGACGCCGCCCTTCCCGTGGGCGTGGTCCCGCCGGGCGCGCCTCATCTTCCCGTGGCCGCGAGACTGATCCTCCATCACCGTTCCGGCCGGATCCTCGACGTGCCCGGAGGCCGTCGCTGGCGGCGGGCGTCCCCGGGGCGGGGAAGGCCGGCGCGCCGAGGCTTTCCGCGCGCCGGCCGCGATCCGGGCGCAGGGCGGAGAGGAGGCCGTGCGGGGCCTTCGGGGGCGCCTTGCCGATCCCTCTCGCGCGCCTGAGCCCCGGACGCCGAGATGCTCAGTCGCCCGCCGTCCGCGCCGCGTAGCGCCCCTCGTCGAGCGCGCCGTTCCAGCGCGCCACCACCACGCTGACTGCGGCGTCGCCGGTGATGTTGACCGCGGTGCGCACCATGTCGAGCAGGCGGTCGATGCCGACGATCAGGCCGATGGCCTCCGCCGGCAGGCCGAGCTGCGCGAGCACCATCGCGAGCATCACCAGGCCGACGCCGGGGACCCCGGCGGTGCCGATCGAGGCCAGGGTGGCCATCAGGATCACGGTGAGGATCTCGGGCAGGCCGAGGGTCATGCCGTGCAGCTGGGCAATGAAGACCACCGCCACCCCCTGCATGATCGCGGTCCCGTCCATGTTGACGGTGGCGCCCAGCGGCACGGTGAAGCCGGCGACGCGGCCATCGACGCCGAGCTCCCGCTCCACCGTGCGCAGGTTCACGGGGATGGTCGCGGCGCTGCTCGCCGTGGCGAAGGCGAAGAGCTGGGGCGTTCGCATCTTGGCGAGGAACGGCCGGGGATGGAGGCCGGCGAGAGGCCAGGATCAGGAGCGGATAGACGAGGAACAGCTGCAGCCAGCAATACGCCGAGCACGGTGAGGAAGTAGGCGAACAGCGGGGCGATCGCCTCGAGCCCGAGCTCCGCCCCGAGCCGTGCCATCAGCGCGAAGACCCCGATCGGCGCCAGCCGGATCACCAGCTCGACCAGCGCGAGCACCACGGTCTCGAGCTGCTCGAACAGCTCGGCCACCCGCGGCGCGCGGCCGCGCACGAGGGCGAGCGCGAGGCCGAGGAACACCGAGAAGACGATCAGCTGGAGCATGTTGCCCTCGGCCATCGCCTGCACCGGGTTGCGCGGGATCAGCCCGACCAGCACCTCGCGCACCGACGGCGCCGCGGGCGCGGCGTAGGAGGGCAGCTCGAGGCCGCGGCCCTCGCCCGGATCGACGAGCAGCGCGGCGGCGAGCGCCAGGCTGATCGCGAGGGCGGTGGTGCCGAGGTAGAGGGCGAGCGTCTGGAGCGCGATGCGCCCGAGCCGCGCCGGATCGGCGAGGCGTCCGATGCCGTTGACCAGGGTGACCAGCACCACCGGCACCACCAGCATCATCAGGGCCGCGACGAACCAGCGCGCGAGCAGGTCGAACAGCCCGCGGGCGAGCAGCTCCTGCAGCACCGGCCAAGCCGCGCCCGCGCCATTCAGCAGCAGACCGAACCCGAGGCCCGCGACCAGCGCGAGCAGGATGGCGCGGGTCGAGGCGCGGCCGCCGCCGGGCGTGGCCGCGGCCGTGTCCGCGCCAGGCGGGGGCGTGGGACTCACCGTGGCGCCGGGTGCGCGGGCTCCCTCAGCGACGGCAGCCACTGCGCCAGCACGAACACCGGTCCGATCAGCAGGAACACCAGGTCGTCGAGGAAGGCGGGCTTCGCCCCTTCGATCCGGTGCCCGACGAACTGCGCCACCCAGGCGGCGATCCACAGCGCCGCCGAGAGCGCGAGCAGCGGCAAGCCGGCGGCCTGCGCGGCGGCCGCCAAGCGCGAGGCATGCCCCGAAGAAGGCGGCCATCGCCAGCAGTACCCGGGGCCCGAGCCGGGCATAGAAGACAAGCACCGGCAGCAGGGCCACGGTGGCGCCGTTGAACCAGAACGCGAAGGGCTCCGCGAGGCCCAGCCAGCGCCCGAGCGGCAGCGACCACAGCAGCCCCACCGTGGACAGCGCGATGAGCGGCACGCAGAGCTTGTGGATGGCGAGGTTCGTGGGGTGCCGGTGGGTCCTGCCGTATTCCTCGAGAAAGGCCCCGAGACTGCGCATGGCGGCGCTCCGCGAGGGGGAAGGGCTTCCCATGCTAATGCAGCGGCGAGGGGACGGCGATGCCGAACAGCCGCCCAGCGTTGGCCGCGGTGAGCGCGGCGAGGGCCTCGGGGGTCTCGCCCCGCAGCCGCGCCGCCTCCTCGAGGATCGTCGCGAGCGCGGCGGGCTCGTTGCGCTCGCCGCGCCGGGCCGCGGGCGGCTGGTCCGGAGCGTCGGTCTCGAGCAGCAGGAACTCCGCCGGCGTGGCGGCGACCAGGGCGCGGACGCGCCGGGCTGTCGGGTAGGTGAGGGGGCCGCCGAAGCCGGTGAGGAAGCCGAGCCTCCAGAGCTGGCGCGCCTGCTCGAGGCTGCCGGAGAAGCTGTGCACCACCCCGCGCAGGCCCCCGACGCGGCGGATCGCGGCGATCACCGCATCCACGGCGCGGCGGGCGTGCAGGATCACCGGCAGATCGAGCTCGCGGGCGAGCCTGAGCTGGCCGAGGAGGATCGCTTCCTGGGCGTTCCGGTCGAGGCCGGGCAGGAAGAAGTCCAGCCCGCATTCGCCGACCGCCACGGCCCGGTGCGTCGCAAGCCACTCGGCGAGCCGGTCGAGATGCTCGGGCCGGTGCTCGGCCAGGTAGCAGGGGTGGAGGCCGTAGGCCGGATGGAGGTCGGGCGCGTCCTCGGCGAGGGCCGCCAGCTTCGGCCAGCCGGCGCGGGCCACCGCCGGCACGATCTGCGCCGCGACTCCCGCGGCGCGGGCGCGGGCGAGCACCGCCTCGCGGTCGGCGTCGAACTCGGGCGCGTCGAGGTGGCAGTGCGAGTCGACCAGCGCGATTCCGGCCATCCCTACCAGTGGATGCCGCGCATGATCGCGGCGAAGGCCATCTGCTCGCCCGAGGGCTCGAGCCGCTCCTCCTTCTCGCCGCGCGCCGCCGCCGAGTCCGGGAACAGGCGGAAGGCGGTGTTCATGATCACCTCCCAGACCTTGGGCGCGACCGCGTAGAGCACCGCCGCGAAGATCCCGAGCCGGGTGGCGATGCGGACCGGACGGTCGATGATCGCGCGCACCACCATGTCGGCCGCCTCCTCCGGAGTCAGGGTGGGCACGTACTCGTAGATCTTGGTGGGGGCGATCATCGGCGTGCGCACGAGCGGCATGTTGATGGTGGTGAAGGCGATGCCGAGATCCGAATATTCGGCCTGGGCGCAGCGCGAGAAGGCGTCGAGTGCCGCCTTGGAGGCCACGTAGGCCGAGAAGCGGGGCGCGTTCGAGAGCACCCCGATCGAGGAGATGTTGATGATCTGGCCGCTTCGCCGCTCGGCCATCCGCGGCAGGAAGCCCAGGATCAGGCGCAGCGCCCCAAAGTAGTTGAGCTGCATGCAGCGCTCGAAGTCGTGGAAGCGATCGTAGGAGAGGGCGATCGAGCGCCGGATCGAGCGGCCGGCGTTGTTGACCAGGATGTCGACGTGGCCATGCTCCTCGAGCACCTTGCGGATCAGGGCGTCGCACTGGGCCATGTCGGAGAGGTCGGCGCTGTAGATCGAGGCGGTGCCCCCGAGCGCCTCCACCTCCCGCCGGGTCTGCTCCAACTCCTCCTGCTTGCGGGCGACGATCAGCACGTGGGCGCCGGCCTGGGCGAGCTTGAGCACCGTCGCCTTGCCAATCCCGCTCGTTCCGCCCGTGACCATCACGATCTTTCCGCGCACCCGGCCGGCGAGCGAACGGTCGACGAAGAGATCGGGATCGAGGTGCCGCTCCCAGTAGTCCCAGAGCCGCCAGGCGTAGCTCTCGAGCGGCGGCACCTCGATCCCCGAGCCCTTGAGCGCGGCCTCGGCCTCGCGGGAGTCGAAGCGCGTCGGATAGTTGATGAAGCGCAGGACATCCCTCGGGATCCGGTAGTCGCGGAGGATCATCGCGATCAGCCGCTTGACCGGCGGCAGGTTGGCGAGCGCCTGGCGGATGCCCTCGGGAATGAAGGCGAACATGCGCGCGTCGATGCGCATCGTCATCTGCGGCGCGTGGGCGGCGGCGGCGAAGGCGTTGAGCACCTCGCCCACCCGGAGCGGCTTGGGATCGACGAGGTGGAAGCACTTGCCGTCGAGCCTGCGGCTTGTGGGCGATGTGGTCGATCGCCGCGGCCACGAAGTCCACGGGAACGAGGTTGATGCGGCTGCCCTCGATGCCGATGGTCGGCATCCAGGGCGGGAGCATCTCCCGCATCCGCTTGATCAGGGTGAAGAAGTAGTAGGGACCGTCGATCTTGTCGATCTCGCCGGTCCGGGAATGCCCGACGACGATCGCCGGGCGGTAGATGCGGAAGGGGATCCGGCATTCGCGCCGCACGACGCCTTCCGCCTCGTGCTTGGTGCGGAAATACGGATGGTCGAGCCCCTCCGCCTCCTCGAACATGTCCTCGCGGAACACCCCGGGATAGAGGCCGGCGGCGGCGATCGAGCTCACGTGGTGGAAGCAGCGCGCGCCCATCGCCTCCGCGGCCTCGACGGCGTGCCGGGTGCCCTCGACGTTGGCGAGGCGCTGGCTCTCGGCGTCGGCCTCGAGGTCGTAGACCGCGGCGAGGTGGAACACGTGGCGCACCTTGCCCTTGAGCCGCGCGAGCTGCGCGGGCGCGATGCCGAGCCGCGGCCTCGCCAGGTCGCCGCTCACCGCGTGCAGCCGACGGCCCTCGGCGCCGAAGCGCTCCCTGAGCGCGCGGAACTTCTCCTCGGAGCCCGGACGGACCAGGACGTGGATCGCGCCGCGGCGCGCGATCAGGCGCTCGATGAGGTGCCGTCCGATGAATCCGGTGCCGCCGGTGACGAAATAGGCCATGTCGCTCTCCCCCGGTTGCTGAGCGGAACGGCATCACGATAACCGCGCCCGCGGCAGGCCGCCAACGCCGCGGCGCTCAGTCGGCGAGCTCCCGGCGGCGCCGGATCTCGGCCGCCGCGACCAGCATCAGGGCCCCGATCCCGGCCGCGGCCCAGGTCTCGGCGGCGCTCACCACCCGCCACCAGTCGGCGAGGAAGGCGGCCGCAAAGGCACGGTCGCCGAAGACGGCGGAGCCGGCGTCCTGCGCGCTGAAGGACAGCCGGTCGCCCACCGCCGCGGCCGCTGCCGAAGGGCCCGAGCAGGACGCGGCCGAGGACCTCGCGCCGGAACCACCCGGCGCCGAGTTCCGCGCCCAGCAGCAGGCCGACCCAGGAGAGCAGGAGATAGAGCGGCGACCGGCAGGAGCACCGCCCACAGGAAGGGACGCGCACGGGCGGCGGCGGAGCACAGCATCAGCCAGCCGACCGTCGGCAGGGCGAGCAGCGGCATCGACAGCATGGGCAGGAGGAAGAGCGGGCAGGGCACGCGGCAGGGCACCGGCGGTCCACAGGGCCGAGGGGGGCGGCGGCATCGTGCGCGAGCAGCCACAGGCCCGCGATCAGGAGCAGGGCGAGGCTCCCCGCCGAGGCCGACCGCGAGGGCGAGCAGGGGGCCGGCGACGGCCACCGTGATCGCCTTGGCCAGCACGGTCTCGCCGTCGGAGACCGGCAGCGACTTCCAGAACAGGACGCTGCGGTCGCGGCGCTCCTCGTAGAGCGTGGCGAGGCAGTAGAAGAACCCGACGACGAGGTAGGCGAGGGAGACCAGGGCGAAGAGGGGAGCCGGTGAGCAGCAGCGAGAGGCTGCCGGCGACACGGCCGGACTGCCCCGCGGCGGTGGCGGCGAGGCCGATGAGCTCCCCGTGGCGCATCTCGGAGAGGGTGAGTCCGATCAGCGCGAAGAGCAGGTAGGCTGCGACCGATCCACAGCGGGGCGCGCAGGAAGGCGCCGTGCTCCCCGAGCTCGCGCCGAACCAAGATGAACAAGCGACGCGGCGGCCATCACGGGCCTTTGCCGCATCAGGGCCACGAACACCTCGGTGAGCGAGGGCTGCCGCGGCTCGCCGAAAGCGGCCAGCCTCTCCTCGGGCAGGTCACGGAACAGCAGCCCCACCCCCGAGGGAAGCCGCCGCTCGGCGAGCGGGCCGAGCGCCCGCGCCTCCTCGAGGCGCTCCGCGCCCACCACCAGCTCGCGGAAGCGCCGGCGAATCGACTCCATCTCGGTGGCGAGGACGATCCTGCCGTCGCGGATCAGGAGCGCGTCGGTGAGGATCGGCTCCAGCTCCTCGACCTGGTGAGTGGTGACCAGGATGCTGCGCTCGGGCGCGAAGAAGCCGGCGATGAGGTCTTGGTAGAACTGGCGGCGGAAGAGGATGTCGAGGCCGAGGGTGGGTTCGTCGAGGACCAGGAGGCGGGCGTCGATGGCGAGGATCAGCGCGAGGTGGAGCTGGACGATCATGACCCTTGGAGAGCTCCCGCACCCGCTGCTCGGGGCGGATGCGGGCCCGTGCCAGCTGCTCCTCGCAGCGCGGGCGCGAGAAGCGGGGATGGACGCCCTCGACGTAGTCGCACCAGCTCGCGCACCCGCGCCCAGCGCGGCAGCACGGCGACGTCGGCGACGTAGCCGACGTCGCACATCAGGCGGGAACGCTGGCGATGGGGATCGAGGCCGAGGACCCTGAGCCTCCCCTCGCAGCGCGTGAGCCCGAGCAGCGCCTTGATCAGCGTCGTCTTGCCCGCGCCGTTCGGCCCGATCAGGCCGACGATGCGGCCCGGCGGCAGCTCGAGATCGACGCCATCGAGCGCCAGCGTCCGGCCGTAGCGCTTGCGCAGTCCCCGGGCCTCGACCAGCGGCCCGCTCATCGGCATCCCCCGCGGGAGGCGGGGCCAAGCGCCTCGCCCACCGGCCGCCGCAACCTCTCCCCGAGACCGGTGCCGCCGTCGGAGCCGCAGCGGGATCGCGGATCCTCGCGCGGCTCGTCCTCCCTCCTCGCGGGGACGGGCAGCGGCTCCACGGCCAGGACTCGAAAGCGGACTCCCAAGGCGCGCGGTAAAAGAGCAGAGCGCGGGGCGGGCGGCAAGACCGGCCCTTCACCGCCGCTGGACAGGGGCGCGGGTTAAGATGCCGCGGTCCTGGGAAGCGCAGTCCATGTCCAAGTTCCTTCTCGCCCTCCTGCTGCTCATGGCCGGTTCCCCGCTCTCCGCATCCTGTCCCCCGCTGCTCGACCACGAGCTTCGTCGTCTCGCCTCGAGCGAGCGCGTGCGCCTGTGCGAGGCCTTCGCCGGGCAGGTCCTGCTCGTGGTCAACACCGCCAGCCAGTGCGGCTTCACGCCGCAGTACGAGGGGCTCGAGGCGCTGCACCGGCGCTACGCCGGGCGCGGCTTCGCTGTCCTCGGCTTCCCCTCCAACGACTTCATGGGGCAGGAGCCGGGCAGCGAGGAGGAGATCGCCGAGTTCTGCCGCACCCAGTACGGCGTCGAGTTCCCGATGTTCGAGAAGATCCGGGTGCGCGGGCAGGAAGCCCATCCCTTCTATCGCGCCCTCACCGAGGCGGCGGGCGGCAAGGCGCCGCGCTGGAACTTCCACAAGTACCTGATTGGCCGCGACGGGCGGCTGCGCGCGCAGTTCCCGAGCAGCGTCCGGCCCGACGATCCCGACCTGGTCCAGAGCATCGAGCAGGCGCTCGCCGCCCCGCCCTGAGCCCCTCCTCAGGTCCCCGGAAGCCTCCGTTCGGAGGTTCCTGCCGGGCGCCGCCCTCCGCTAGCATGGGTCGGCCGGGCGCATGGGGAGATGCCATGGGCCGAATCCGGGTGCTGCTGGTCGACGACCACGAGTTGGTGCGGGTCGGTCTGCGGGCGCTGCTCGAGGCCGAGGAGGACATCGAGGTGGTGGCCGAGGCGGCCACCGGCGAGGAGGCGCTGCGTCTCGCGCGCGCGCTCCGCCCGGACGTGGTGCTCATGGATCTCAAGCTTCCGGGCATGGGCGGGCTCGCCGCCACTGAGCATCTGGTGCGCTCCGGCCTCGGGCGGGTGGTGGCGGTCACGGCCCAGGGCGATGACACCCTTCCCGCGTCGCCTGCTCGAGATCGGTGCCCACGGCTTCGTGGTGAAGGCCGGCCCCGCCGCCGAGCTGATCGCGGCGGTGCGGGCCGCGGCCCAGGGCCGGCGCTTCCTCGCGCGGGCCGTCGCCGAGCAGCTCGCCCTCGCCAGCCTCGACGGGGAGCGCTCACCGCTGGAGCGGCTGTCGCGGCGCGAGCTCGAGGTGGCGCTCCGGCTGGCCGAGGGTGCCTCCCAGACCGAGATCGCGCGTCAGCTGCACCTCAGCGTGAAGACGGTGCAGACCTACAAGGCGCGTTTGTTCGAGAAGCTCGGCGTGGACAGCGTGGTGGCGCTGGTGCGCTTCCTCGACAGTCACCGCGGCGGTTCCGCGGCCTGAGCCGCGACCGGCAGCGCCGGCGAGTCGGTCGCGACCGGCCGGGCTCCTCGCGCCTCCCGGCTCCTCGCCCGCCCCGGCATGGCCCTCGCCAGACTGACGTTGCGCCCTCGCCGGAGGATGCGATCGGCACCGGCCTCGCCCGGCGCCACGCCGGCGGCGGCGGCCGCCGCGCCGGCCGCGACGCCGCTTGCCCGTCCCCGTCCTCGCCGTGCGGGGCCGTCCCCTGCGTCGCCGGACCCGACGGGTTCCTCGGCCTTTCCCTCCTCGGGCCGCGAGGGTTCCGCAATCGTCGCCGTCCTCGGTCTCCGGAGCGGGACGCGCCAGCGGAGAGGCGTTCCGCCCGTCCGGGCCGGCGCCCGCCGCATCCTGGCGCTCGCGTCGCGGCCTGGCCGACGGCTTGACTCGCGACGGGGGCGGGGACTCGCGGCCGACGGCGTCGGGCGACGGCGACTCGGAGCCGGCGGGTGGGGGCGTCGGCGGCGGCTGAAGCCGTTGCTCGGCGACCGCCGGCGCGGCCGCCGGAGCGACCGCGGGGGCCATGCGACCCGAGACCGGCACCGAGGACCGGCTCTACCCGGCGGCGTCGGCACCCGTTCCCGGCCGAGCAGGCCGAGGAGGCGCCGCCACCAGCCGCCTGGCGCGGGGCGGGGCGGCGGAGAGGGAGCCTCGCCCCCTCCCGGCGACTCGGCTTCGGGCGCGGCCACAGGGGCCGGACGCGGCGGCGCGATGCCGCTGACCGCCGGCCGGGGCGGCGGGCGGCGGCGGAGTGCCGGGCGGAGGGCAGCGGAGGCGTCTCCTCCTGCGCCACGCGCTCGTAGCTCGGGGGCGGGGTGGCCTTGAGCTCCTTGTCCCGGATTCTCTCGACGCGGTAGTGCGGACGCTCGAGGCGGTGATCCACGATCACCAGCACCGGCCGCCCGTTGCGGTTCTCCATCTCGACCAGCGCCCGCCGCTTCTCGTTGAGCAGATAGTTGCCGACGTCGGGCGGAACGTGCAGCAGCACCTGCGCGGTGTTCTCCTTCATCGCCTGCTCCTCGGCGAGGCGCAGGATCGAGAGCGAGAGCGATTCCACCGAGCGGATCATCCCGGTGCCCTTGCAGCGCGGGCAGGGCGCCTGCGTGAACTCCTCGAGCGAGGGCCGGAGCCGCTGCCGCGACATCTCGAGCAGACCGAAGCGCGAGATCCGCGAGATCTGCACCCGCGCCCGATCGTGGCGCAGCGCCGCGCGGAGCCGGTCCTCGACCTCGCGCTGCGCCTTGGTCGAGCTCATGTCGATGAAGTCGATCACGATCAGGCCGCCGAGGTCGCGGAGCCGGAGCTGGCGCGCGATCTCGTCGGCCGCCTCGAGATTGGTGAGGCGCGCCGTCTCCTCGATGTCGCCGCCCTTGGTGGCGCGGGCCGAGTTGACGTCGATCGCGGTCAGCGCCTCGGTGTGGTCGATGACGATCAGTCCGCCGGAGGGCAGCCGGACCTGGCGCTCGTGCGCGGACTCGATCTGCGACTCGATCTGGAAGCGGGAGAACAGGGGGACGCGATCGCTGTAGAGCTTGAGCTTGCGCAGGTTCCCGGGCATCACCAGCTCCATGAACTCGCGCGCGTCCCGGTAGAGCTGCTCGTCGTCGATCAGGATCTCGCCGATGTCCGGGCGGAGGTAGTCGCGCAGGGCGCGGATGATCAGCTTCGACTCCTGGTAGATCAGGAAGGGCGCGGGGCGCTCCTTGGCGGCGTTCTCGATCGCCTGCCAGATCTGCAGCAGGTAGTCGAGGTCCCACTGCAGCTCCTCCGCCTCCCGCCCCAGACCCGCGGTGCGCACGATCACGCCCATGCCCTCGGGGATCTTGAGCTGATCCATCGCCTCCTTGAGCGCCTGCCGGTCCTCGCCCTCGATCCGCCGCGACACGCCGCCGGCTCCGGGGTTGTCGGGCATGAGCACCATGTAGCGCCCGGCCAGGGTGATGTAGGTGGTCAGGGCCGCACCCTTCGTTCCCCGCTCCTCCTTGGCCACCTGGACGATGAGCTCGGTCCCCTCCTTGACCGCCTCGCGGATGGTGGCCTTGGCGGGATCGACCCCGGGCTGGAAGTAGCGGCGGGAGATCTCCTTGAAGGGCAGGAAGCCGTGGCGCTCACCGCCATAGTCGACGAAGGCGGCGTCGAGCGAGGGCTCCACCCGGCTCACCCGGCCCTTGTAGATGTTCGACTTCCTCTGCTCGCGCGAGGTGGTCTCGATGTCGATGTCGTAGAGGTACTGGCCATCGACTAGGGCGACGCGCAGCTCCTCGGCGTGCGTCGCGTTGATCAGCATTCTTTTCATGTCGTCGTGTCCTCGGGGCGCTCGTACCGCTTCTCGCCGTGGCGGACGCGGGAGCGCGGAGCGATTCGGCTGGCGTCGCGGCTCCCACCGGCGCGCCCCAGAGCAGGCGCGAGGCCGGCGGAGCCGGAGCCCTGTCCGTCGTCACCGGCGGGGGCTGGTGACCGCGGGCCTCGCGAATGCGCGGGATCCGGGCAGAACGGAACAGACCGGAGATCGTGCGGCGTAACCTGGCGCCGATCGCGGCGCCCGCGTCGCGATGCCGGGCCCGCATAATGCGCGAAGGCCTCCGCAGCGGGCTGCCGCCGCCCGGCGGCGACACGGGCATCGCGCCCGTTCCGCCGCCACTCATTCGCAAGTGCCGGTGAATGGTAACAAGCAGTTACGAAAGTGAGCAATGAGCGAGAGACCCCGAGCTCGGCGCTCGCCCTGACCGTGCCGCGGGAGCGCGCCGGCCAGCGGCTCGACAACTTCCTGCTCGGCACCCTCGCGGGGCTTCCGCGCAGCCTGGTCTACCGCCTGCTGCGCACGGGCCGGGTGCGGGTCGAGGGACGGAGAGGGCGGCCCGAGGAGCGGCTGGCCGGAGGCGAGCGCATCCTCCTGCCTCCGCTCGCGCTTCCGCGCCGCCCCGTGGCCGAGGAGGCGCCGCTCCCCGCCGGGCTCGCCGCCCGCCTCGAAGGCTCACTGGTCGCCGAGGAGCGGGACTACCTGGTCATCGACAAGCCCGCCGGGCTCGCCAGCCACGGCGGCAGCGGACTCCGGCTCGGGCTGATCGAGGCGCTCCGCCGCCTGCGGGGGGAACCCGAGCTCGGGCTCGTCCACCGTCTCGACCGGGAGACCTCTGGGCTGCTGCTGGTCGCGCGCCGTCGCGAGGCCCTGCTGCTCCTCCATCGCGCGCTGCGCGAGCGGGCCGTGGAGAAGCGCTATCTCGCGCTCCTCGCCGGACGGCCGGCGCGCCGCCGTCTCATCGCCGACCAGGCGCTGCGTCGCCGGCTCGGCGGCGCGGTCGCCCCCGACGAGGAGGGCAGGGCGGCGGAGAGCCGCTTCGAGGTGCTCGAGCGGTACCGGGAGGCGAGTCTCTGCGAGGTGCGGATCCTCACCGGCCGCACCCACCAGATCCGCGTCCACGCCGCCGCGCTCGGCCACCCGGTGCTGGGCGATCGCCGCTACGGCGACTTCGCCCTGAACCGGCGCCTGGCGCGCGAGCTCGGACTGAGGCGCCTGTTCTTGCACGCGAGCTACCTCGCCTTCTCCGGCGGGCGGAACGGTGCGTGCCTACTCGGCCCCTCTTCCGGAGGAGCTCGCGGCGGTGCTGGCGCGGCTCCCGCGCTGACATGCGCCGGTCGCCCCGGGGCGGCACACTGGAGCCATGGTCAAGACGCTCCTTCTCGCATTCGCGCTTCTCGCCGGCCCGGATCGCGCGCTCGAGGGCGTGGTCTTCCTCGACCGCGACGGCGACGGACGCCAGGATCCGGGCGAGCCCGGTCTGGAAGGCATCCCGCTCTCCGACGGCATCGGGATCGTGCTCAGCGGCGCCGAGGGCCGCTTCCGCATCGCGAGCGCGACCGGGAGGGTGCTGCTGCTCAAGCCGGCGGGCCACCGCCCGCCGCCTCGCCCCGACGGGCTGCCGCGGCTCTGGCTCGAGGCGGGGGACGAGCCGCTGAGCTTCCCGCTGCTTCCCATCGGCGAGGAGCCGGAGCGGCTGCTGCTGCTCGCCGATCCCCAGGTGGGCACGGCCGAGGAGGTCGGCCATGTCGATCGCAGCCTGCGCCACCGGCTCGCCGGCGAGGCGCCGGTCTGCGCCACGCTGCTGCTCGGGGATCTGGTCAACGACCGCCCCGAGCTCTACGCGAAGCTGATCGCGGCGCTCGCCGCCCCCGAACGCCTGCTGCTCGCCCTGCCCGGCAACCACGATCTCGAGCCGGCCGCCGCCGCGACGCCCGATCCCTGGGCCTCCTTCCGCGCCCGCTTCGGCGCCGTGCGCTACGGGCTGCGCTGCGGGCGGCTCCGGGTGCTGCTCCTGCCCGGGGTGGTCCCGCTCGGCCCCGGGCGCTGGCGCCCCGGCTTCGACGCCGACGATCTCCGCTTCGCCGCGGCCTTCGCCGCCCTCGGCCCGGCGGGGGACCCGGTGGTGATCGCGACCCACGTGCCGATCGCCGAGGAAGAGCGGATGCCGGAGGCCGAGACCCGAGCGCTGCTCGAGCCCTTCGCCGGCGCTCCGCTCGCCCTCGTCGCCGGGCACTGGCACCGCCAGGAGCTGCGTCTCGACCTCCCGGGCGTTCGCCTGTTCTGGGTGGTGGGCGCGGTCTCCGGAAGCTGGTGGAGCGGGCCTCCGGACGCGGCGGGGGTCCCGGAGTCCCCGATGAGCGACGGCACGCCGCGCGGCTACGGGCTCCTCGCTTGGGACGGAAGCCGCTTCCGTCCCGCCTACCGGCCGGCGCGGGGTGGCGAGCCGCTCCACCTGCACCTGCCCCGGGTCCTCGCGCAGGGCAGCTACCCCAGCGCCATGCTCTGGGCGAACCTCCATCTCGGGCACGCGGGCAGCCAGCTCCGCTTCCGGGTAGGGGAAGGCCCCTGGCAGCCCATGGAGCGGGTCGCGGCGCCCGATCCGACCCTGTTCCCGTTGCTCGTGGCCCAGGACCGCGCCGAGCGCCTTCCCGCCTGGTCCCGCGTCCCGGATCCCCGCCCGAGCACGCACCTGTGGCGCGCGCGGCTGCCGACCGGTCTCGCGGTGGGGGAGCACCGGATCGAGGTCGAGGCCGAGGATGGCTTCGGCAACCGCCACCGGGCGGTCGCCAGCTACCGGCTGGAGCGTCGGCCTTGACTCCCTTCCCGACCCTCTCCGGCAGCCCCCCCGCGATCATCGCCCACCGCGGCGCCTCCGGGCTGCTCCCCGAGCACACGCTGCCCGCCTACCGCCTGGCGATCGAGCAGGGTGCGGAGGTCATCGAGCCCGATCTGGTGCCCAGCGCCGACGGCGTGCTCTTCGCCCGCCACGACGCTCATCTCTCGCGCAGCACCGACGTGGCGGACCGGCCGGAATTCGCGGACCGGCGCGAGCCGGGGCTCGAGGACCGCCTCGACTGGTGGGTGGACCGCTTCACCGCCGAGGAGCTCGGGCGGCTGCGCGCGATCCAGCCCTTTCCGGGCCGTGACCGCAGCCACGACGGGCTGTATCCCGTCCCCCGCCTGAGCGAGGTCCTCGCCCTCGCCCGCGCCCACGGGCGGATCCTCTATCCCGAGCTCAAGCATCCCTCCTGGTTTCGCCGGCGCGGCCGCGACCCCGCGGCACTGCTCGCCGCCGAGCTCGAGGAGGCGGGGCTGCGGGGTCCGCAGGCCCCGGTGTGGCTCCAGTGCTTCGAGACCGAGCCCCTGCGCGAGCTGCGCGAGCGGCTCGGCCTGCGGGTCTTTGCGCTCGTCGCCTGGGAGGAGGGAAGGGGCTGGCCGGAGCTCCTCGCCGAGGCGGGGCGCCTCCACGCCTGGGCGAGCGGGCTGGGCCTCGACAAGCGCTTCCTGCGCGACCCCGGGGCGGGTGAGGGGATCCGCCGGCTGCACGGCATGGGCCTCGAGGTCCACGCCTGGACCTTCCGCGACGACCTGGTGCCGGCGGGCGAGGCCAGTGCCGAGGCCGAGCTCGGGCGCGCCATGCGCCTGGGGGTGGACGCGCTGTTCTGCGACTTCCCGGCCACCGCCCTCACGCTGCGGGCGCGGCTCCTCTCCGCCTGAGGCGGCGCCCGGCGCTGTCCGGGGCTCAGGCGATCTCGATCTCCGCGAAGGAGGCGACCTCCGGATGCGCCGCCCGGGGATCGGGCCGGCCCTCCCGGACCAACCGCGCCGTCCTCAGTCCCGCCGTGCGCGCCGCGTCGAGCTCGGCCGGGAGATCCGAGAGGAACAGCACGCTGCCGGGGGCGCGGCCGATCTCCTCGAGGATCCTCGCGTAGGAGGCCGGCTCGGTCTTCGGGCCCACCCCGGTGTCGAAGAGCCGGTCGAACAGCCCGGTGAGATCGCCGTGCTCGCTGTGGGCGAAGAACAGCCGCTGCGCCTCCACCGAGCCCGAGCTGTAGACGTGGAGGGCGAGCCCGGCCTGCCGCCAGGCGCGCAGCCGCTCGAGGGCATCGGCGCAAATCGGCGCGCGGAAGCGGCCCTCGCCGTAGCCCCTCCGCCACACCATGCCCTGCAGCGCCTTGAGCACGGGGTGCTTGCGGTCCTCGTCGCTCCAGCGCAGCAAGGCGGCGATCTGCAGCTCGAGATCGCCGCTGCCGAGCTCCGCCGCGAGCCGCTCGCGCCATGGACGGACCTCGGGATCGTCGGCATGGGCGCGGAGGAATCCGGGGAGGGCCTCCCGGGCGTAGGGAAAGAGCACCTCGCGGACGAAGGCGAGGGGGCTGATCGTGCCCTCGATGTCGGTCAGCACCGCGCCGACGCCGCGGAAGGCCGGCATCCTCAGGCGGCCTCGGGCTCGAAGCGCGGAAAGCGGGCGGCGATGCCGCTGCCGGTGAAGTGGCCGACCCAGCCGTCGGGCTCGGTGAAGAAGCGGATGGCGACGAAGCTCGGCCGCGGCCCCATGTCGAACCAGTGACGCATGCGGTCCGGCACCGCGATCAGGTCGCCCGCCTCGCACAGCACCTCGTAGACCCGGTGATCGGGATGGAGGGTGAACAGCCCGGAACCGGCGACGAAGAAGCGCACCTCGTCCTCGCGGTGGTAGTGCTCGTCGAGGAACTTGCGCCGCAGCTCCTCCCGCGCCGGATGCTCGGGATGGACGCTCACCACGTCCACGGTGCGGAAGCCGCGCTCGCGCACCAGGCGGTCGATGTCCTCGCGATAGGCCGCCATCACCGCCTCGGGGGGGTCGCCCGGGGCGACCGGCACCCGCGGCGTCCAGCGCTCGAAGCGCACCCCGATCGCGGCCAGCTGGCGGGCGATCTCCCCGCCGTCGTCGGTCACCCGCAGCGGGCGGACGGGATCCTCCTCGGCGAAGACCCTGAGCCGACTCATCGCGAAAGCCTCCTCAGCTCGAGCTCGCAGCGGATCAGGAACTCGAAGGCCTCGAGATGCCTCGCGGCCTCCTCCGGATCGCGGCCCCAGAGCATACAGCCCGTGACCGGCGATGAGATAGCCGAAGCAGCGCTCGCGGGCGAGCGCCGGCGCGATCCGCCGCGCGATCTCGGCCATGTCCTGGCTATTGGGCACCACCGGGAGCTCGAGCTCGGTCTCGTGGGTGCCGATGCCGGCGAAGCCCTTGAGCAGCTCGTAGCCGGAAAAGCGCAGCGCGCCCGCCTCGGCATACAGACGCGAGGCGACGGTCTGCGCCGGCGAGTGCGTGTGCAGCACCGCACCCGCCTCGGGACGGAGGGCATAGATCTGCAGGTGCAGCGCGGTCTCCGCCGAGGGCCGACCGCGTCCCGCGAGCACGGTCCCGCGCTCGTCGACGGTGAGGAAATCCTCCTCGGCGAGCGCACCCTTGTCCCGGCCCGAGGCGGTGATCAGGATGCGCCCCGGGCCGAGCCGGAGCGAGAAGTTCCCGGCCGTGGCCGGCGTCCAGCCGCGGCGGGCGACGGCGGCCGCCTGCGTCGCGAGGCGCTGCCATGGGGGAGTGGGAGGGTTGACCGCGGTCAAGGGAGGAAGGGAGGAGGGGAGCGAAGATCGACGAGCCCTGCACCTCGTCATGCGCTATCGTGAGTCATTCTCCCAGCCATCGCCAGGAGCCCTCCATGTCGCGACCCGATCCCTCCCGCCGCCGCCTGATCCGCCTCGCCGTGGTCGGCCTCGCCGCCGCGCCGCTCCTGCCGCGGCTGGTCGGGGAGGCGCGAGCCAGCCTTCCCCGCCTCGAGGAGACCGACCCGACCGCGGCCGCCCTCGGCTACCGCCACGACACCACCCAGGTCGATCAGGCCAAGTATCCCAACCATCGCCCCGACCAGAACTGCGCCAACTGCAACCTCGTCCAGGGCGCCGAGGGCGAGGCCTGGCGGCCCTGCGCGATCTTTCCCGGCAAGCTGGTCAACGCCAATGGCTGGTGCGCGGCCTGGGTGAAGAAGGCCGGCTGACCGGGGACGGCCCCAAGCCGGCCGCTTCGAGGGTCGGCCCGCGCGGCCGGCGCATCCGGGATCTCGGCTCCTGAGACAGGCGGCCGGAATGCTGCCCGGGGATTCTCCGGGGACCGTCCATGCCGGAACCCATTCTGCTGCTCCTCGCCGCCGCCCTGATCGCGGTCGCGGCTGTCTCGTTCGCCCTCTACGTGCGCGAGCGGCTTCGCCGGATCGCCCTGGCGACCGAGCTCGAATGGACGAGACGGGAGCAGGCGGACCGGCTCGCCGAGTCGAGCCGCCTGCGCGAGGAGCTCGAGCGGCTGCGCGGACTCGCGGAGCAGCGCGCCGAGCTGGCGGCCCGGCTTCAGGAGCGGGAGGCGCGCCTCGCGAGGCTCGAGGAGGACCTCGCGCAGGCGCGCGGCGAGCTCGCCGCGTCCCAGCGCCGGGAGTCGGAGCTGGCCGTCCGCCTCGAGGAGGAGCGCCGACGGGCCGGGGAGAAGCTCGCCCTGCTCGAGGATGCCGCGCGCCGGCTCGGGGAGAGCTTCGAGAATCTCGGCCCAGCGCATCTTCGAGGAGAAGCTCGCGCGCTTCACCCAGCAGGGCGGCGAGAGGATCGACCAGCTCCTGCGCCCCCTGCGCGAGGAGCTCGGCGGCTTCCGCCAGCTGGTGGAGACCGGACTTCGGCTCGATGCCGAGCAACGCGGCCTGCTGCGCGGCGAGCTCGAGCAGATGCGCAGGCTCAACGAGCGGCTGAGCGCCGAGGCCGAGGGCCTGGCGCGGGCGCTGCGCGGCGAGTTCCGCACCCGCGGCCTGTGGGGCGAGCTGGTGCTCGAGCGGGTGCTCGAGAGCGCGGGGCTCGAGAGGGGTCGCGAATACGAGCTCCAGCGCACCGTGCGGGACGAGGAGGGCGGGAGGCGGCGCCCGGACGCGGTGGTGTACCTCCCCGAGGGCAGGCAGGTGCTGATCGACGCCAAGGCGCCGCTCGCCGCCTTCCTGCGCGCCTGCGAGGCGGCGGAGGAGGAGTCCCGGCGCGCCGCGCTCGCCCAGCACGCCCGCGCGCTGAAGGAGCACCTGCGCGAGCTCGGAGGACGCGGTTACGAGGCGGCGGGCGAGTCCGGGACGGTGGAGATGGTGCTCCTCTTCGTGCCGAGCGAGGCGGCGCTCGCCGAGGCCCTGCGCGAGGATCCGAGCCTCCAGACGCGAGGCGCTCGAGCGGCGCATCGCGCTGGTCGGACCGAACACGCTCCTCGCGATGCTGCGAGCCGTGTCCTACCTGTGGAAGCTCGATGCGCAGAGCCGCAACGCGCGCGAGATCGCCCGCGAGGCCGGGGCGCTGTACGACAAGTTCGTGGCCTTCGTGGAGGACCTCGACAAGATCGGGGAGCAGCTCGCCAAGGCCGCGGCGGCGCACCAGGCGGCATGGGTGAAGCTCGAGCACCGGACGCGGGAACCTGGTGGCGCGCGCCGAGCGCCTGCGCACGCTCGGCGCGACCCCCAAGCGCGCGCTCCCTCCGGGGCTGGCCGGGATGGAGGAGGGCGGCGGCGAGGAGGCCGACTAGCGCACCCGCGTGGGACGGATCTCCCCCGACTTGAGGCGCGCGAAGTAGCTCTCGAGGTCGCGCCGGACCACCGGGGCGAGCAGGTAGAGGCCAAGGATGTTCGGCAGCGCCATGACGAAGATCATGGCATCGGAGAAGTCGAGCACGATCCCGAGCTTGATCGCCGAGCCGATGACCACGAAGAGCAGGAACAGGATCCGGTAGCCGTACTGCACCCGCGGAGTCTCCCCGAGCAGGTAGCAGGCCGCCTTCTCGCCGTAGTAGCTCCAGGCGAGCATGGTGGAGTAGGCGAAGAGGAACACCGCCACCGCCAGCACGTAGGGGAACCAGGAGAGCACCGAAGCGTAGGCCTGGGAGGTGAGCGCCACCCCCTCCACGCCCTGCTGCTGGTAGAGACCGGTGATCACGATCACCAGCGCGGTCATGGTGCAGATCACCACCGTGTCGATGAAGGGCTCCCACAGCGCGACCAGCCCCTCCGTCACCGGTTCCTTGGTGCGCACCGCGGAATGGGCGATCGCCGCGGAGCCGATCCCGGCCTCGTTCGAGAAGGCGGCGCGCTGGAAGCCCACGATCAGCACCCCGACGATGCCGCCATAGGCCGCCTCCGGCGCAAAGGCGCCCTTCAGGATCAGGGCGAAGGCGGTCGGGATGTCCTGCCAGTGGACGGCGATGATGTAGAGGCTCGCGGCGAGATACAGCACGGCCATGAAGGGCACCAGCTTGCTGGTGACCCGCGCGATCGAGCGGATGCCCCCGATGATCACCAGACCCACGAGGAAGGCCATGAACAGGCCGAAGAGCCAGCCCTTGCCCGCGAGCCAGCTCGAGGCCCCGCCGGTGACGTTGACCATCTGCTGGAAGGTCTGGTTGGCCTGGAACATGTTGCCGCCGCCCAGCGAGCCGCCGATGCAGCACACCGCGAAGACCGCCGCCAGCACCTTGCCGAGCGTGGCGAGCCGCGGCGAGCGCTCGGCGAGGCCGCGCGAGAGGTAGTACATGGGTCCGCCGGACACGCTCCCGTCCGGGTTCTCGCGGCGGTACTTCACGCCCAGCGTGCACTCGCAGAACTTGGTGGACATGCCGAGCAGGCCGGCGACGATCATCCAGAAGGTGGCTCCCGGTCCCCCGATCGTGATCGCCACCGCCACGCCGGCGATGTTGCCGAGGCCGACGGTGCCCGAGAGCGCGGTG
Source organism: Lysobacterales bacterium (assembly GCA_033582715.1). Lineage (GTDB taxonomy): Bacteria > Pseudomonadota > Gammaproteobacteria > Xanthomonadales > BPKI01 > BPKI01. The sequence continues at coordinate 1,442,856 of JAVQZZ010000001.1, forward strand.
GCGAGCGCCTGGAAGTGGCTCACCTCGCCGGTGTCGCGCGGGTTCGCTGTAGTCGCCGCGGATCAGCCGGAAGCCCTGCACGAAGCCGCGCAGGTTGACGAAGCGGAAGTACAGCGTGAGCAGGACCGCCGCGACGATCAGCCAGACCACGATCAGCGGCAGGCGGATGCCGTCCGCCACCTGCACGGAGTAGAACACCGCGCTGATGATCGGCTCGAAGACGGGCCGGACCCAGTCCTCGATGGCGCGGTCGATCTCGCCGGCGCGGGCCGCGGCGGGCGCGAGGGCGAGCGAGGCGAGGAGGGCGGAAGGGTGAGGGATCATCGGGAACCTCCGGAGGCGCCGGGCTGCCCGCTGCGGACGGCGATCCGCCAGCCGGCGAGCGCCATGAGCGCCGCGATCACGGGATTGAGCAGGTTGAAGAAGGCGAAGGGCAGGTAGGCCAGGGTCGAGACGCCGAGGGTCGCCGCCATGTAGGCCCCGCAGGTGTTCCAGGGCACGAGGGGCGAGCTCAGGGTGCCGGCGTCCTCGAGGGCGCGGGAGAGATTCTCCGGGGCGAGCCCGCGACGCTCGAACTCCTGGCGGTAGAGACGGCCGGGAAGCACGATCGACAGGTACTGGTCGGCCGCGACCAGGTTCACCCCGACCGCGGTGGCGAGCACGGCCACGATCAGGGAGGCCGTGGTGCGCGCGGCGGCCAGCACCGCCCGCACCAGCCGTTCCAGCATGCCGAGCCGCTCCATCACCGAGCCGAAGGCCAGCGCGCAGGCGATGAGCCAGACCGTGTCCAGCATGCTCGCCATGCCGCCGCGATTGAGCAGCGCGGCGAGCGCCGGATCGCCCTCCTCCAGCTGGAAGCCCGCGTAGAGCACCTTCCAGCCGCCGGCGATGTAGGCGACCGGTCCCGACCCGCCGGCGAGGGCGGTCACCCGCTCCGGCTGGAACAGCACGGCGAAGAGCACGCCCACCAGCGCCCCGACGAGGATGGTCGGGAAGGCCGGCAGCCGCCGCCAGGCCATCCACAGCAGCAGGGCGAGCGGCACGAGCAGGTGGATCCCGATGGCGAAGCGCTCCGCGATTCGCTGCTGCAGCGCCTCCGTCGCCGCGCGGTCGATCTCGCCCGCCGCGCCCAGGCCGAGCAGCGCGAAGAGCAGCAGGGCCACGGCGAAGCTCGGCGCCGTCGTCCAGGTCATGTGGCGGATGTGGGTGAAGAGCTCGCTGCCCGCCGCCGCCGGGGCGAGGTTGGTGGTGTCGGACAGCGGCGACATCTTGTCGCCGAAGTAGGCCCCCGAGATCACCGCCCCGGCGGTGATCTCCGGCGAGAGCCCGAGACCCTGGGCGACGCCCATCAGCGCCACGCCGACGGTGCCCGCGGTCGTCCAGGAGCTGCCGATGGCGAGGGAGACCAGCGCCGTGATCAGGCAGCAGGCGAGATAGAAGAATCCCGGATCGAGCAGAGCGAGGCCGAAGTAGACGATCGTCGGCACCGTCCCGGCGAGGATCCAGGCACCGATCAGGGCGCCCACCGCGAGCAGAATGAAAATGGCGTTGGCGCCGAGCGCCAGCCCCGTGGGCGATCGCCTCCTGCACCGTGCCCCAGCGGTGGCCGAGGCCGCGCCCGACCAGGGCGGCGCTCGCCATGGCGAGGAGCAGCGCGATCTGGTTCGGGCCGGAGGAGGAGGCGTCGCCGAACAGCGCGACCGCCGCCGCCAGCAGCACGACCAGCACCGCAAGCGGCAGCAGGGCCTCCCACAGGCGCGGGGCGCGCGGCATGGGCTCGGCGCTCATCGGCGCCTCCGCCGATCCGCGAGCTCGCCCGCGCCGGCCGATCCGGGTAGCGGCCGATTCACGCGCGCCCCTCGAAGAGCTCGCGGCCGATCAGCATCCTGCGGATCTCGTTGGTTCCCGCGCCGATGGCGTAGAGCTTGGCGTCGCGCAGGATGCGTCCGGCGGGGTAGTCGTTGATGTAGCCGTTGCCGCCGAGCGCCTGGATCGCCTCGAGGCCGAGCTGGACCGCGCTCTCGGCGCAGTGCAGCAGGCAGCTCGCCGCGTCGATCCGGGACTTGCGGCCGGCGTCGTAGTCGCGCGCCACCTGGTAGGCGTAGGCGCGGCTCGACTGGAGGGCGGTGTACATGTCGGCGAGCTTGGCCTGCATGATCCCGAAGCTGCCGATCGGCCGGTCGAACTGGCGGCGCTCGCGCACGTAGGGGAGCACGAGGTCGAGCGCAGCCTGCATCAGCCCGATCGGACCCGCCGGAGAGGACCAGGCGCTCGGTGTTGAGGCCGGACATCAGCACCCGCACGCCCTGGTCGACCTCGCCGAGCACGTTCTCCGCCGGGATCTCGCAGTCCTCGAACACCAGCTCGCAGGTGTTAGAACCCCGCATCCCGAGCTTGTCGAGCTTCTGCGCGGCGCGGAAGCCCTTCATCCCGCGCTCGACGATGAAGGCGGTGATCGAGTCCGGCTGCCGCGTTCCCGCGGCGCGGTGCGCATGTACGCCACCACCACGTCGGCCTCCGGGACCGTTGGTGATCCACATCTTGCTGCCGTTGGCGATCCAGCGGTCGCCCCTCTTCTCCGCCCGAGCAGCTCATCGAGCCGACCACGTCCGAGCCCGCCCCGGGCTCGCTCATGGCCAGCGCGCCCGACCCATTCGCCGCTGCACAGCTTCGGCACGTACCTGCGCGCGCTGCGCCGCGTTGCCGTTGCGCCACAGGTTGTCGAGGCAGAGATTGGAGTGGGCGCCGTAGCTCAGTCCCACCGAGCCCGAGGCGCGCGAGATCTCCTCCATCGCCACCAGATGCGCCAGGTAGCCGAGGCCGGCGCCGCCGTACTCGGGCGGGACGGTGATCCCGAGAATCCCGAGTTCGCCGAGCCTGCGCCAGAGATCCCGACGGGAACTCGTTGTCGCGGTCGATGGCCTCGGCGCGGGGCGCGATCTCCGCCTCGGCGAAGCGCCGCACCGCCTCGCGCAGGGCGTCGAGCTCCTCGCCGAGCGAGAAGGGACGGACCGCGCTCACGCGCCGCGGACCCGGCCGAGGAAGCGCGGCGGCACGTTGCCCATGTGCGGCAGCTTCAGGCGCCCGACGGCCGCGATCCGCTCCTCGGCCATCCGGTCCGCGGCCTTGAAGGTGGGAATGCCGTCCCGCTCCGCGATCTGGAAGATCTTGGTCACGTTGTAGTAGATCGTGCGCATCATGCGCATCGCCCGCTCGCGGTTGTAGCCGTCGAACTCGATCGAGACGTTCATCAGGCCGCCGGCGTTCACCGCGTAGTCGGGCGCGTAGAGGATCCCGCGCCGCTCGAGCTCGTATCCGGTCTCGTCGTCGGCGAGCTGGTTGTTGGCGGCGCCGCAGATGATCCTGGCCTTCAGCCGGGGCAGGGTGCGCTCGTTGATCGTCGCGCCCAGGGCGCAGGGCGAGAAGACGTCGACGTCGCAGTCGTAGATGGACTCGGGATCGACGGCATGGCAGCCGAGCTCGGCCACCGCCCGCTCGACCCGATCTTTGTGGATGTCGCTGACGAAGACCGTGGCGCCGTGCTCGCGCAGCAGGCGGGCGAACTCGTAGCCGACGTGACCGACTCCCTGCACCGCGTAGCTGTACCGGCCCACCTCCTCGTTGCCGAACTTGCGGTTGAGGGAGGCGAGCAGGCCCTGCAGGGTGCCGTAGGCGGTGAAGGGCGAGGGGTCGCCCGAGCCGCCGTGCACCTGGTGGACGCCGGTCACGAACTCCGTCTCCTTGAGCACGTACTCCATGTCGTTGACGTCGATGCCGACGTCCTCGGCGGTGATGTAGCGGCCGTTCAGCGAGTTGACGAAGCGGCCGAAGGCGCGGAACAGGATCTCGGACTTGTCCTTCGCCGGATCGCCGATGATCACCGCCTTGCCGCCCCCGAGATTGAGCCCGGCCACCGCCGCCTTGTAGGTCATCCCGCGCGAGAGCCTGAGGACGTCCTCGAGCGCCTCCTGCTCGCTCGCGTAGGGCCACATGCGCAGACCGCCGAGCGCGGGACCGAGCACGGTGTTGTGGATGGCGATGATCGCCCTGAGGCCGGCGTCCGGGTTGTGGCAGAAGACCACTTCCTCGTGACCCAGGGAGGCGAGGGACTGGAAGATCATGATCGAGGCACTCCGGCTTGGCTGAGGGTGCCCGCGCGCCGGGGTTCCCGCATCCGGGCAGGGCAAGGCGACGCGCCGCCGCGCGTTCTGGCTCTCTCCCCTCGCACCGGACGCCGCCCCGGCGGCGGCCGAAACGGCGCCCATTGTAGGGGCTCGCCGCGCCGTTCGCACCGCTCCGGCCGCGGGCATACAATCCGGGGCGGCTCCCTTGCCCCGACAGGGACTCACCGATGAGCCGCCCCGCCCCGCAGCTCCCGCAGTCCTCGCCCGCCCAGCCCGGCCCCCTGCGCTTCGTCACCGCGGCGAGCCTCTTCGACGGCCACGACGCCGCGATCAACATCATGCGCCGCCTGATCCAGGCCCAGGGCGCGGAGGTCATCCACCTCGGGCACAACCGCTCGGCCGAGGAGGTGGTGCGCGCGGCGATCCAGGAGGACGCCGACGCCATCGCCCTCTCCAGCTACCAGGGCGGCCACATCGAGTACTTCCGCTACGTGGTGGACCTGCTGCGCGAGCGCGGGGCGGGTCACGTGCGCGTCTTCGGCGGCGGGGGCGGGACGATCACGCCGGAAGAGATCGCCGAGCTGCAGGCGCACGGCGTCGAGCGCATCTACCACCCGAACGACGGGATCCACATGGGCCTGGTCGGGATGATCGAGGACGTAATCCGCCGCGCCGAGGCCGGCCGCCGGCAGCGTCCCCCCGTCGGCGCCGCCTCGCGAGCTCCCCTCGCCCGACGACGAGCTCGCCATCGCCCACGTGCTGAGCGCGATCGAGGACGGGATCCTCGGCGCCGAGGAGCTCGAGCACCGCCGCCGCCTCTGGCAGGTCGCCGGGCGCGGGGTGCCGGTGGTGGGCATCACCGGCACCGGCGGCGCCGGCAAGTCCAGCGTCACCGACGAGCTCCTCAACCGCTTCCTCGAGTGCTTCCCGCGGATGCGCATCGCGGTCGTCGCCGTCGATCCCACCCGTCGGCGCACCGGCGGCGCCCTCCTCGGCGACCGCATCCGCATGAACAGCCTGCGCTCTCCCCGGGTGTACATGCGCTCCATGGCCACCCGGCGCCAGCACGCCGCGGTGAGCGAGGAGCTGCGCGACGTCGTCGCCTTCCTGCGCGCCGTCGGCTTCGACCTGGTGATGGTCGAGACCGCGGGCATCGGCCAGAGCGACACCTCGATCGTGGACCTGGTGGACTTTCCGGTCTACGTGATGACCAGCGACTACGGCGCGGCGAGCCAGCTCGAGAAGATCGACATGCTCGACTACGCCGAGCTCGTGGTCCTCAACAAGTACGACCGGCGCGGCGCGGAGGACGCGCTCCGCGACGTGCGCAAGCAGTGGAAGCGCAACCGCCAGGCCTTCAAGCTGCCCGACGAGCAGGTTCCGGTCTACCCCACGATCGCAAGCCAGTTCAACGATCCGGGGTTGAGCTGGATGTTCCTCAACCTCTGCCGCCTGCTCCGGCAGAAGCTCGGCCGCGACGGCGAGCTCCGCACCGCGCACTGCGACTTCCGGCCGCAGCTCGAGCTGGCCTCGCGGGAGCCGCGCGCCCAGGCCCTGATCCCCGCGCAGCGGGAGCGCTATCTCGCCGAGATCGCGGCGCAGGGCCGGGAGCTCCGCGCCCGGCTCGAGGAGCAGGCGGCGGTCGCCGAGCGCGTGCAGTCGCTGTGGATCGCGCTCGGCGAGCTTGGCGACCCGGCACGCCCGGCGCTGCTCGAGCCTTATCCCGAGGACGCGCCGGCGGCCGGCGAGCCGATCGCGGAGCTGAGGGGCCGCTACCAGCGCGCGCTCGCCGAGCTCTCCCCGGAGTCCCTGGCCCTGCTCCGCGCCTGGCCGGAGCGGCTGGTGGCGATCACCGGCGAGGTCAACGAGTACCGGGTGCGCGGCCAGACCATCCGGGTCGAGAACTACCGCGAGTCCCTGAGCCGCCAGCGCATCCCGAAGATCGCCCCCCCGCGCTACCGCAGCCTCGGCGAGCTGCTGCGCTTTCTCGGCAACGAGAACCTGCCCGGCGAGTACCCCTACACCGCCGGCGTCTATCCTTACCGGCGCACCGGCGAGGATCCCACCCGGATGTTCGCCGGGGAGGGCACCCCGGAGCGCACCAACCGCCGCTTCCACTACCTCTCCCTCGGCCAGCCGGCGGCCCGCCTGTCGACCGCCTTCGACTCGGTGACGCTCTACGGCGAGGATCCCGCCGAGCGCCCCGACATCTACGGCAAGATCGGCAACTCGGGGGTGTCGATCGCCACCCTCGACGACATGAAGAAGCTCTACTCGGGCTTCGACCTGTGCGCGCCGACCACCTCGGTGTCGATGACCATCAACGGTCCGGCGCCGATCATCCTCGCCATGTTCATGAACGCGGCGGTGGACCAGCAGGTGGAGCGCTACCTGCGCGAGGACGCGGCGCGCTGGGAGGAGGCGCGGCGGCGGATCGAGGAGCTCGAGCGCGACGGCCTTCGCCCGCGCTTCCACGGTGCGCTGCCGGAGGGCAACGACGGCCTCGGCCTCGGTCTGCTCGGGGTGAGCGGGGACGAGGTCGTGCCGCTCGAGGTCTACGAGCGCATCCGCGACGAGACGCTCAGGGTGGTCCGCGGCACGGTGCAGGCCGACATCCTCAAGGAGGACCAGGCCCAGAACACCTGCATCTTCAGCATCCAGTTCGCCCTGCGGATGATGGGCGACATCCAGGCCTATTTCATCGAAAAGTCGGTCCGGAACTTCTACTCGGTCTCGGTCTCCGGCTACCACATCGCCGAGGCCGGGGCGAATCCGATCACCCAGCTCGCCTTCACCCTGGCGAACGGCTTCACGATCGTCGAGTACTACCTGGCGCGGGGCATGAAGATCGACGACTTCGCGCCCAACCTCTCGTTCTTCTTCTCGAACGGGATGGATCCGGAGTACGCGGTGATCGGTCGGGTGGCCCGCCGCATCTGGGCGCGGGCCATGCGCGAGCGCTACGGCGCCAGCGCGCGCAGCCAGATGCTCAAGTACCACGTGCAGACCTCCGGGCGCTCGCTGCACGCCCAGGAGATCCAGTTCAACGACATCCGCACCACCCTACAGGCGCTCTACGCGCTCTTCGACAACTGCAACAGCCTCCACACCAACGCCTACGACGAGGCGATCACCACGCCCACCGAGGAGAGCGTGCGCCGGGCGGTGGCGATCCAGATGATCATCAACAAGGAGCTCGGCCTGAACTTCTGCGAGAACCCGTGGCAGGGGAGCTTCATCATCGAGTACCTCACCGACCTGGTGGAGGAGGCGGTGTACCGGGAGTTCGAGGCGCTCTCCGCCCGCGGCGGGGTGCTCGGCGCAATGGACACCATGTACCAGCGCGGCAAGATCCAGGAGGAGAGCCTCTACTACGAGCAGAAGAAGCACGACGGCTCGCTGCCGATCGTCGGCGTCAACACCTTCCTTGCCCAAGGAGCGCGGCGGCGACATCACCACCGAGGTCCAGCTCATCCGCTCGACGGAGGCCGAGAAGCGGCAGCAGATCGCGGAGCTCGGACGCTTCCAGCGCGCGCGCAACGGCGTGCGCACACCCGCCTTCCGCGCCCTCGCCGGCGAGGATGCCGAGCCGCTGGCCTTCCTCAAGGCGGTGGCGCGCGGCGGCGGCAACCTGTTCCGGGCGCTGATGGAGGCGGTGAAGAGCCACAGCCTCGGCCAGATCACCCACGCGCTCTACGAGGTGGGCGGCGAGTACCGCCGCAACATGTGAGCCCCGCGGAGCGCCGCCGGCGGCGCGGGACTGCCGCGGATCCGGCTCAGGATCGAGCGCCATGTCCGTCATCCGTGGATCTTCCGGAGGATGCTCCCGCGCGAGCTCCCCGCGCTGCCGCCGGGCAGCCTCGTCGCCATCGAGGACCGCGGCGGTCGCCCGGTCGGCCACGGCTTCTTCAATGCCCGCTCGCAGATCGCACTGCGGGTGCTGAGCGACGATCCCGCGGTCCCGGTCGACGCGGAATGGTTCGCGCGCCGGATCGCGGCGGCGGTGGCGCTGCGCCGCGAGGTCCTCGGGCTGGACCGGGTCGGTGACGCGTGGCGGGTGGTGCATGCGGAGGGCGACGGCCTCTCGGGACTGGTCGTCGACCGCTTCGGGGAGCTGCTGGTGGTCGAATACCACGCGGCCGGGATGTGGCGCCACCGGGCGTGGATCCACGCGGCGCTCGAGCGCGCCTTTCCCGGCTGGCGGCGGATCGAGAGCGCCGATGCCGGGCTCGCCGCCAGGGAGGGCTTCCGGCCGCCGCCGCCGGCGCCCCTCGAGACCGTCGAGATCCGCGAGCATGGCCTGCGCTTTCTGGTGCGGCCCGCCGGCCTCCACAAGACGGGATTCTTCGCCGACCAGCGGGAGAACCGGCTGCTCCTGAGCGGCCTCGCCGGCGGGCGGCGGATGCTCGATCTCTGCTGCAACAGCGGCGCCTTCAGCGTCTACGCGCTGGCACGAGGGGGAGCGCGGGAGGCGGTGGGCGTCGACCTCGATGCCGAGGCCCTCGAGCTCGCCCGCCGCAACGCCCGCCTGAACGGGGTGCGCGCGCGCTTCGTGCAGGCCGATCTGTTTCCCTGGCTGCGCGACGCGATCGCCAACGGCGAGCGCTTCGAGCTCGTGGTCCTCGACCCTCCCAAGCTCACCCGCGAGCGCGAGCGGCGCGAGGAGGCCCTGCGCAAGTACCTCGACATGAACCGGCTGGCGATGCAGGTCCTCGCCCCCGGAGGCCTGCTGCTCAGCTGCTCCTGCACCGGACTGGTCGGCGAGGGCGACTTCCTGGAGATGCTGAGGCGCGCCTCCGCGGCCGCCGGGCGCTGCCTCCAGGTGCTCCACGTGGGCGGCGCCGGGCCCGATCACCCGTTCCTCGCCCACGTCCCCGAGAGCCGCTACCTCAAGGCGGTCCTGGGTCGTCTCGACTGAGGGCACTCGAGGACCGCGCCCGCCGCGCAGACGAGGGCGCGCTCCCCCGGCGCGAGCCGGACCAGATGGGCACCGGTGAGGGTGCCGAAGGCGGGAAGCACCGCCTGCGCCGCGCGCAGCCAGAGGCAGGGGCAGGCGCGCCGCGGGCAGGCCGGGCGCGGCGAGACGGACCGCGGGGTGGAGGTGACCGGCGAGCGACGGGCCCGTCACCGAGTCCGGGGCGTGGGCGAGGCGCAGCGGGCCGAGGCAAGCTCCCTCCTCGAGCCGCTCGATGCCCAGCCCTGCCGCATCGAGGCCGCGATCGTGATTGCCGGGCACCAGGGCCACCGCGAGCTCGCGATGGCGGCGACGGAAGTCGATCCAGGCCGCGATCCAGCCCTCCGCGCCGCGCGCGGGGGCGTGGGCGAGGTCGCCGAGGATCACCAGGCGCTCGCAGCGATGCTCGGCGACCAGGGCGGCGAGCCGGGCCAGATCCTCCTCGTCGGGCGCCGCCGGCACGGGGAATCCGCGCCGGCGGAGGCTTGCGTCCTTGCCGAGGTGGAGATCGGCCACGAGGAGGGTGGCGGCCCGCGGCCAGAGCAGCGCCCGCCGCGGATCCAGGCGCAGGGTCTCGCCGCCGAGCTCGAAATCCCTGCTCATCCGTCCCCCGCGCCCAGGGCGGCGGCAAGGCGCCGCGCCCGGTCCTCGAGCCGGTCCGGGCCGAGCACCGCCCGCAGCCGCTCGCTCAGCAGCGGCGCCGCGAGCGGCGTCGGTCGCGGCGGGCGGCAGATCCGCAGCGGCTGTTCGCGAAGCCGGGCGCAGAGCGCGGCGAGGCGTCGGAGGGCGAGCTCCTCCTCGAGGGTCTCGCGGCGGGCCTGGCCGAGCATCGGATGCTCCGGGTCGTGGCGGCGAAGTACCTCGTAGAGCAGGGCGGTGGAGAGGCGCAAGTGCCGCGCCGACCGCCGCGCCCCGCCGCGGGCGCGCGGCACCAGCCCGGCGATCTGGGCCACGGCGTGGAAACGGCGCCGTTCGAGGGTGGAGAGATCGACGGCGGCGGCCAGCTCCTCGGCGAGCGGCTCGGCGGCGAGCGCGGCACGCAGCCGCTCCGCCTCCGGCCAGGCGCCGGCGAGGCCGAGGAGCAGCCCGCGCTCGTCCGCCGCGAAGGCGAGCGGGCCGACGGCGAGCAGCCCGAGACGGACGCCGAGCAGGGCGGCGAGCCCGGCATGGAGCTCGCGCCCGGCGAAGGGGTAGAGGCAGAGGACGCGCTCGCCCTCGGCCTCGATCAGCTCGACCAGGAGCTCGCCCGGGCGCGGGCAGGCCGAGCCGCGCGCCTGCTCCGCGAGCAGCGGCGCCGCCAGCGCGAGCTCGGGCTCGTCGCCGCCGGCAAGGACCTCGAGCATGGTCTCGCCGAGCTCCGGCGTGAGCGCCATCCGACCCCCCAGCCAGCGCGGCACGACCGCGCGCTCGCGGCGGGCGGGGCGCGCCACCGCATGGTCCTCCCGCAGCGCGAGCAGGCGGTAGACCTCGCCGCCGAGGCGGAAGGCCTCTCCCGGCCGCAGGCGCGCGAGGAAGCGCTCCTCGAGCTCGCCGAGCGCGCGGCCGGCGGGGCTGCGCACCGGGATCAGCTCGTCGCCGAGCAGGGTGCCGATGGCCAGCCGGTGGTCGCGGGCCACCGCCCGGCTCGCGGGCCGCCAGCGCCCGTCGCCATCCGCCCGGAGCCTCGCGAACTCGGGGTAGCGGGCGAGCGCCGAGCCGCCGCGCTCGAGCATCCCGAGCAGCGCATCGAAGTCCTCGCGTCGCAGCGCGGCGAAGGCCGCGGTGCCGCGGGCCTCCGTCCACGCCTGCTCCGGGTCGAGCCCGCCGGCGAGGGCGAGGGTGACGAGATGCTGGGCGAGGACATCGAGCGGTAGGGAGATCGATGGCCTGGGCTCGACCCGGCCGCGGGCGAGGGCCCGGCGCAGCGCCGCGAACTCGACCAGATCCCAGGCGTTGGTGGGGACGAGGAGCAGGGCTGGCGGCCGCGCCCGGGCGGTGGCGGGCCCGGCCGGCGCGCTGGAGGGCGCGGGCGATGCCGCGCGGCGAGCCGATCTGGATCGCCTGCGTCACCGCCGGCAGGTCCACGCCGAGGTCGAGGCTCGCGGTCGCCACCACCGCCCGCAGCCGGCCGCTGCGCAGGCCCTCCTCGACCGCGGCGCGCTGCTTGGGCGCCAGCGAGCCGTGATGGAGCCCAAGCTCGTCGCGCGTCCCCGGCCAGACGGCGGCCAGGGCCGCGAACCACTGCTCGGCGAGGGCGCGGGTGTTGCAGAACACGAGGCTGGTCGGCGCCGCGAGCAGCCGCTCGAGCACCTGCGGCAGCAGCTCGAGGCCGTGGTGGCCGAGTAGGGAGAGCGCGGTCCCGGGAGGCGGCAGCAGGCTCTCGAGCTCGAGCGGTCTCGCGCCGGCGGCGCGCACCATCGCCCCGCCACCCGGGGCGAGCGCGGCGAGGGCGCGCTCGGGCTCGGCCAGGGTCGCGCTCAGCCCGATCAGGACCAGCCCCGGGGCGAGGCTTCTCAGCCTGGCGAGGCAAAGCTCGAGCAGCGCGCCCCGCTTGCCGCCGAGGAACTCGTGCCATTCGTCGACCACCGCCGCCCACAGCCCCGCGCAGCCCCGCTGGAACTCCTCGTGGCTGAGCAGCAGGGCCAGGCTCTCGGGGGTGGTGACCAGCACCGCGCCCCGAGCGGCGCGGGCCAGGGCGCGCGTCGGACGGTCGGCATCGGCGGAGCGCAGCAGCACGCGCCAGGGGACGCCGAGCTGCCGACACCAGGAGGTCGCCTGGGCGGCGGTATCGGCGGCGAGGGCGCGCAGCGGGCTCACCCAGAGCAGCCGCAGGCGGTCGCCGCCGTCCCCGTTGGCGAGGGCGCGCGCCAGGGGCGCGCCGAGGGCCGCGAGCGTCTTGCCGGCGCCGGTCGGAGCGATCGCCAGGGTGTGCTGCCCGGCGGCGACGCGCTCCCAGGTCTCGCGCTGGAAGGGGAAGGGCGGATAGCCGAGCGCCGCCAGGCGCCCGCCGAGCCGCTCAAGCGCCGCCGAGCCAGCCGCGCAGGACATCGAGACGCTCCGCGGAGGCCGGATCCCGGTCGCGGTGCCAGCGCAGGATCCGGGGGAAGCGCACGGCCAGGCCGGCGCGGTGACGGGTGGAGGGCTGCACGCCCTCGCAGCCGATCTCGAAGACCAGCCGCGGCGCCACCGCCCGCACCCGGCCCGAAGCGCCGCAGCGTGTTGCGGCGCAGCCAGCGGTCGAGCTCCTCGAGGCTCGGCTCGTCGAGACCGGAGTAGGCCTTGGCCACCGGCACCAGCCGATCCCCGTCCCAGACCGCGAAGGTGTAGTCGGTGAGCAGCCCGGCGCGCCGCCCGTGTCCGGGCTCGGCGTAGACCAGCACCGCATCGAAGCTGAGGGGCTCGAGCTTCCACTTCCACCAGGCGCCGCGCCGCCGGCCCCCGGTGTAGGGGGCATCCCGGCGCTTGAGCATCAGCCCCTCGACCCGCAGCTCGCGGCTCCGCCCGAACTCGCGCTCGAGCTCCGCCCACGAGGAGAAGGGCACGAGGGGGGAGATCGCGAGCGGGTCACCCTCCGGCCGGAGCAGGGCCGCGAGCCGCCCGCGCCGCTCCTCGAGCGGAAGGGCGCGCAGGTCCTCGCCGCCGAGCTCGAGGCAGTCGAAGGCCAGGAAGCGCACCGGAATCTCGCGCTCGAGCGCCCCCGGGCGCCGGCGCTGGAGACGGCGCTGGAGCTGCGCGAAGGGGAGGGGGCGATCCCCGGACCAGGCCAGGATCTCCCCGTCCAGCGCCGCCTCGCGGCCGAGCCCGGCCATGGCCCGCGCGAGCTCGGGAAAGCGCTCCTCGATCCGCTCTCCGCCCCGGCTCCAGAGCGCCACCGCTCCCCTCCGGCCGATGAGCTGGGCGCGGATCCCGTCCCATTTGCGCTCGGCGAGCCACGCCTGCGGGCGGGCCGAGCGCCGCCGCTGGCCCGGGAATGGGGCAGGCGAGCTGGAAGGGGAAGGGCCGCAGCGGATCCTCCGCGCCGCCCTCCGGATCGCCGAGGCGGCGGAAGCCGTCGGCGCTCGGCCGCCAGTCGCCGGCCAGCGCGGTCGCCAGCGCCTCCTCCGGGCGTCCCAGGGCGCGCGCGAGGGCGCGGATCGCGAGGCCCCGCGCCACCGCGAGGCGCCAGCCGCCGGTGAGCAGCTTGTTGAGCACGAAGCGCTCCTGCCTGCCGCAGCGCGACCAGAGCGCGAGCACCGCCGCCTCCCGCGCCGCCACCGGCTCGGCCGCGAGCGGGAGGAGGAGATCCTCGATCAGCGCGGCGAGCGAGGGAAGCTCGCCCGACGGGCTCGCCAGGCACCAGCGCGGCGAGGGTCTCGGCGAGGTCGCCGACGTGGGCGTGGCAGGCCTCGACCAGCCACTCCGGGAGCCCGCTCGCCCTGGCCGCGAGCGCCCGCAGCCGGGACGAGGGGAGCAGCCGGGGCAGGCGCCCGCCGAGGAACAGCCACAGGCTCCAGGCCGCCTCCCTCGCCTCGGCGCGGCGGAAGTGCGCGGCGAGGGCCGCGATCCGCTCCTGCGTCCCGGTGGCGGCCTCGAGCGCCTCGAGGAGCTCCACGAAGTCGCGCATGGCGCTAGGCCTCCTCGAGCGCCGGCGGCGGCAGCAGCTCGGCCGCGATGCCCTGCTCCCCGAGATAGCGGGCGAGGGCCTCGCCCTGGCCATGCGCGAGCAGCACCCGCCTCGCCCCCGAGGCCGCGATCGCGGCGAGCAGCCCCGGCCAGTCGGCGTGGTCCGAGATCACGAAGCCGCGGTCGTGGCCGCGGCGCCGGCGCTGGCCGCGCACCGCCATCCAGCCCGAGGCGAGCGCCGTCTCGCAGGGCCCGAGTCCGCGCAGCCAGGGCGCGCCCGCGGCGGGCGGGGCGAGGATCAGGGAACCGGCCAGGGCCGGCCGGCGGGCGCGTTCGGGGAGGGGCTCCCAGGCGGCGAGGGGCACGCCCTCGGACTCGTAGATCCGGGTCGCGGGGACGACCGCCCCGTGCAGCAGCACCGGCCGGTCGAGGCGGCCGCGAAGCTCGGCGAGGAGGCGCTGCGCCTTGCCGAGGGCGTAGGCGAAGAGCACCGCCGCCCGGCCGCGCGCGCGGCAGTGCTCGAGCCACTCCACGAGCCTTCCCGATCTCGCCGGCCAGCGGCGGCCAGCGGTAGACCGGCAGCGCGAAGGTCGCCTCGCTCACCAGCACGTCGCAGGCGAGCGGCGCGAAGGGGGCGCAGCTCGGGTCGGGCGCGAGCTTGAAGTCGCCGGTCACCACCCAGACGCCGTCCTCGCCCTCGATCCGGACCTGCGCCGAGCCGCGGATGTGGCCCGCGGGGTGGAGGCTCAGCCGCACCTCCCCGACGCGTCACCGCCTCGCCGTAGGGCAGCGCGGTGAGCTCGACCGGCCCGAGGCGCTGGCGAAGCAGGGCCGCTCCCTCGGCGGCGGCGAGGTAGCGGCCGCAGCCGGGACGGGCGTGGTCGGCATGCGCATGGGTGATCACCGCGAGCGGGACCGGCCGCCACGGATCGACGTGGAAGCCACCCGCGGGGCAGTGGAGGCCCGCCTCGTCGCGCACCAGCAGCGGTCGGCCCATGGCCGCGATTGTCGGACCTCCGCGTCGACTCCGCGCCAAGGGGCGGCGTCTGGACGGGACGCCGACCGGGCGGCGATGATGCCGGCCATGGAGCCGAGGATCGCGCTGGTCGCGAGCGGAACCCCGGCCGCGCAGCAGGCGCGCGAGGAGCTCGCGGCGCGGCTGCCGGTGGTGGAGCCCGAGCGCGCCGAGGTCATCGTCGCGCTCGGTGGCGATGGCTTCATGCTGCGCACCCTGCACCGCTACCAGCACCTCGGCCGACCCTTCTTCGGGATGAAGATCGGCACCGTCGGGTTCCTGATGAACGAGTACCGCGCCGAGGGGCTGCCCGAGCGCCTCGCCGCCGCCCATCGCCACCAGCTCCGGCCGCTGGAGATGCGGGCGGTCACCGAGGCCGGCGGGCGGGTCGAGGCGCTGGCCTTCAACGAGGTCTCGCTGCTCCGCGAGACCAAGCAGGCGGCCAAGCTGCGCATCGTGCTGAACGGCCAGGTGCGGCTCCCCGAGCTGATCTGCGACGGCGTCCTGGTCGCGACCCCGGCCGGCAGCACCGCCTACAACCTCTCGGCGCACGGGCCGATCCTGCCGCTCGACAGCCGCGTGCTGGCGCTCACGCCCCTCGCGGCCTTCCGGCCGCGGCGCTGGCGCGGCGCGATCCTGCGCGCGGACACCGAGATCCGGATCGAGGTGCTCGAGCCCTACAAGCGCCCGGTGAGCGCCACCGCGGACGCCGAGGAGGTCCGGGACGTGCTCGAGGTCGAGGTGCGCGAGTCGCGCAGCCGGATCCTCGAGCTGTGGTTCGATCCCGAGCACAACCTCGACGAACGCATCCTCGAGGAACAGTTCGCCTTCTGAGGCCCGGTGCGATAATCGCGTCATGGCGGAAGGGCAGCCCGGCACGGGCATGACGCCGGCCTCGTCCGCGGGCGGCGAGGCGGGTCGGCTGGTGGTCGCGATCTCCTCGCGCGCGCTCTTCGACCTCGAGGAGAGTCATCGCGTCTTCGAGGAGCGAGGGGCTCGAGGCCTATGCCCGCTACCAGATCGCGCGAGAGAACGAGATCCTCGAGCCGGGCGTGGCCTTCCGCCTGGTGCGCAAGCTGCTCGCGCTCAACCACAGGCTGCCCCCCGGCGGACCGCGGGTCGAGGTGATCCTGCTCAGCCGTAACTCGAGCGACACGGGGCTGCGCATCTTCAACTCGATCGAGCACTATGGCCTCGAGATCGTCAGGGCCGCCTTCACCGACGGCGCGCCGCCCTACCGCTACGTGCAGCCCTTCGGGGCGGATCTGTTCCTCTCGGCCCACCCCGAGGACGTGCGCCTCGCGCTCGAGGCGGGGGTGGCGGCGGCCACCATCCTCGGCGGGCCCTCCACGGCCGCCGACTCGGACGAGCTGCGCATCGCCTTCGACGGGGATGCCGTGCTCTTCGGCGACGAGGCCGAGCGGGTCACCGCCGAGCACGGCCTCGACGCCTTCCGCCGCAGCGAGCGCGAGCAGGCCGAACGCCCCCTCTCCGCCGGTCCCTTCCGCGGCTTTCTCGAAGCGCTGCACCTGCTCCAGCGCGCCCTGCCGCGCGAACGTTCGCCGATCCGCACCGCGCTGGTCACGGCGCGCTCGGCGCCGGCGCACAAGCGGGTGATCCTGACCCTGCGCCACTGGGGCGTGCGCATCGACGAGGCGCTGTTCCTCGGCGGGCTCGACAAGGGCCCCTTCCTCGCTGCCTTCGGCGCCGACATCTTCTTCGACGATCAGCGCGGCCAGGTCACCGCCGCCGCCCGCCACGTCCCGGCCGGCCACGTGCCGCACGGGATCCGCAACCCGCCGTGATGACGGCTTCACCGGCCTGTCCTAGACTCTTGGCCTTCTCCGGCGCTTGGCGAGCGCCATGAGCCTAGGCGAGCTCGATCCCGGCGACCTGTTCGAGGTGCGCTCGCTCCTGAGCGAGGAGGAGCGGGCCGTGCAGGACCAGGTCGCGCGCTTCACCGACGAGCGGGTGCTGCCGATCATCGGCGAGTGCTTCGACCAGGGGCGCTTCCCGAGCGAGCTGATCCCCGAGATCGCGGCGCTCGGGCTGCTCGGCAGCACCCTCCCGGAGGAGTACGGCTGCGCCGGCCTGAACTCGGTCTGCTACGGCCTCATCTGCCAGGAGCTCGAGCGCGGCGATTCCGGCATCCGCAGCTTCGTGTCGGTCCAGAGCTCGCTGTGCATGTGGCCGATCCACGCCTACGGCAGCGAGGAGCAGCGGCGGCGCTTCCTGCCCGCGATGGCGCGCGGCGAGCTGATCGGCTGCTTCGGGCTCACCGAGGCCCACGGCGGCTCGGACCCGGCGAACATGCGCACCCACGCCCGGCGCGACGGCGGGGACTGGATCCTCAACGGCAGCAAGATGTGGATCACCAACGGCGGCATCGCCCATCTCGCGATCGTCTGGGCGATGACCGACGAGGGGATCCAGGGCTTCATCGTCGAACGCGGGATGCCCGGCTTCGTCACCCGCGACATCCACCGCAAGATGTCGCTGCGCGCCTCCGTGACCTCGGAGCTCTACTTCGACGAGGTGAGGGTGCCCGACGCCAACCGCCTTCCCGGGGGTGCGCGGGCTCAAGGGCCCGCTGTCCTGCCTCACCCAGGCGCGCTACGGCATCACCTGGGGACCGATCGGCGCCGCGATCGCCTGCTTCCGCGAGGCGCTGGCCTACGCCAAGGAGCGGAGCCTGTTCGGGCGCCCGGTGGCCGCCACCCAGAGCATGCAGATCCGGCTCGCCGACATGGCCCGCCGGATCACGCAGGCGCAGCTGCTCAGCCTCCAGCTCGGCAGGCTCAAGGACGCCGGCCGGATGCGGCCGGTCCAGGTCTCGCTCGCCAAGTGGAACAACGTCCGCATGGCCCTCGACATCGCGCGCGAGGCGCGTGACGTGCTCGGCGGGGCGGGGATCACCACCGAGCACTGTCCGATCCGCCACCTGCTCAACCTCGAGTCGGTGATCACCTACGAGGGCACCGAGCTGGTCCATCAGCTCGTGGTGGGCCGGGAGCTCACCGGACACGGCGCCTTCTGAGGGCGGGAAGGCTGCCCGCTACAATGTCGGGCTCCCCGAGGAGGAGCCCGCATGTCCTCGAGCGCCGAGGCGATTCCCTGCCCGCAAGCGCAGCTTCAACCGCGCCGAGGTCGTCGACGAGAACTTCCGCGAGTTCGTCGCCGCCCACCCCGGCCCGCGCCACGCCCGGCCGGCGCGCGGCGAGCCCGTGCTCCCGGGCGCGCCGGTCGACGCCGGGACCTTCCTCGAGCTCTTCGAGTCGCAGCTGCTGAGCCGCCATCTCGACCTGATGGCCCGCGTCCTCAGGGTGCGCAACAAGGTCTTCTACACCATCGGCAGCTCCGGCCACGAGGGCAACGCCCTGCTCGGGCGGCTGACCCGCCACACCGATCCCGCCTTCCTGCACTACCGCTCGGGCGCCTTCATGGCCGAGCGCTCTCGCAAGCTGCCCGGCATCGACTTCGTCCTCGACACCGCGCTCAGCTTCGCCGCCAGCCGCGACGACCCGGCCTCGGGCGGCCGGCACAAGGTCTGGGGCTCCCGTCCCCTCTGGGTGCTGCCGCAGACCTCGACCATCGCCAGCCACCTGCCGAAGGCCTATGGCACCGCGCTGGCGATCGAGCACGCGCGGC
The DNA here is from genome assembly GCA_033582715.1 of Lysobacterales bacterium. GTDB lineage: Bacteria > Pseudomonadota > Gammaproteobacteria > Xanthomonadales > BPKI01 > BPKI01. Next base: position 1,461,178 of record JAVQZZ010000001.1, read on the forward strand.
GGCTCGGGCAGCCGCTGCCGATCCCGGAGGACAGCATCGTCGTCTGCTCCTTCGGCGACGCGAGCGCGAACCACGCGACCGCCCAGACCGCCTTCAACGCCGCCGCGTGGACCGCCTACCAGGGGCTCAAGGTGCCAATCCTCTTCGTCTGCGAGGACAACGGCATCGGCATCTCGGTCAAGACCCCGCCCGGTTGGATCGCCGCTCGCTTCGGCCGGGCCGAAGGGCTCGACTACTTCTTCGCCGACGGCCTCGACCTCCTCGCCGGCTATCCGGCGGTCGCGGCGGCCGTCGAGCACTGCCGCCGCACGCGACGCCCGACCTTCCTGCACCTGCGGGTCAGCCGCCTGATGGGCCACGCCGGCACCGACTTCGAGATCGAGTGGCGGCCGCTTGCCGAGATCCTCGCGGTCGAGGCAGAGGATCCGCTGCTGCGCTCGGCGGCGATCGCCCTCGACAGCGGGCTGCTCGGGAAGGAGGAGCTGCTTGCCTGGTACGAGGCGATCCGGCAGCGCTGCTTCGCCGCCGCCGAGGAGGCGGACCGCCGGCCCAAGCTCACCTCCCTGGCCGAGGTGATCGCGCCGCTCGCGCCGCTGAGGGAGGACGAGGTGATGGCCGAGGCCAGACGCCCCGCCGACCCCGTCGCGGCGCCTCGAGGTCTTCGGCGGCGAGAGCAGGCTGCCGGAGCGCCAGCCCCCGCGCCACCTCGCGATCCTGATCAACCAGGCCCTCCACGACCTGCTGGCCAAGTATCCCGAGGCGCTGGTCTTCGGCGAGGACGTGGCGCAGAAGGGCGGCGTGTACACGGTGACCAAGGGCCTCTGGAAGCGCTTCGGGCCGGCGCGCGTGTTCAACACGCTGCTCGACGAGACCACCATCCTCGGCCTGGCCCAGGGCTTCGGCACCCTTGGCTTCCTGCCGATCCCCGAGATCCAGTACCTGGCCTACTTCCACAACGCCTGCGACCAGATCCGCGGCGAGGCCTGCTCGCTGCAGTTCTTCTCCAACGGCCAGTTCCGCAACCCGATGGTCATGCGCATCGCGAGCCTCGGCTACCAGCGCGGCTTCGGCGGGCACTTCCACAACGACAACTCGATCGCCGCCCTGCGCGACATTCCCGGGCTGGTGGTTGGCTGTCCCTCGCGCGGGGACGACGCGGTGCGGATGCTGCGCACGATGATGGCGCTGGCCCGGGTCGACGGCCGGGTGTGCGCCTTCCTCGAGCCGATCGCGCTGTACATGACCAAAGACCTGCACGCCCCGGAGGATGGCCTGTGGCAGTTCCCCTATCCGCCGGAGGGCGAGGCCCTGGCGCCCGGGGAGGGGCGGGTCTACCACCCGGAGGCGCGCGAGCTGCTGGTGGTGACCTTCGGCAACGGCGTGCCGATGGCGCTGCGCTGCGCGCGCCGGCTGGGCGAGGAGGGCATCGGCGTGCGGGTGCTCGACCTCCGCTGGCTGGTCCCGCTCGAACGAGCGGCAGATCGTGCGGCAGGCGGAAGAGTGCGGGCGCGGTGCTGGTGCTCGACGAGGGCCGCCGCAGCGGCGGGGTGGGGGAGGGCGTCGTCACCGCGCTCGTCGAGGGCGGCCTGGGCGGGCGTCCGATCGCGCGGGTCTGCGGCGCCGACACCTACACGCCGCTCGCCGGCAGCCGCCTTCCTGGTCCTGCCGGACGAGGCGCAGGTGCTCGCCGACGGCGCGCCGGCTGCTCGACCGCTGAGCGGGCTGCTGTTTCCGGCCCGGCTTTTGCCTATCATCGTCGCGATGAGCCGCTCCGAGCCGATGTCGATCGTCTTCGCCGACGTGAGCGGCAGCACCCGCCTGTTCGAGCAGAAGGGCGACGTCGAGGCGAGGCAGATCATCGCCAAGGTCCTGGGCGCCCTCGCCGAGGTCACCACGCGCCACGGCGGACGGGTGATCAAGACCATCGGCGACGAGATCATGTGCGTCTTCCCGACCGCGATCCAGGGCGTGCACGCGGCGATCGAGATGCAGCGCCGGCTGGCGCGCGATCCCGAGTTCGCGCGCGACAAGCTCGCGGTCCGGATCGGCCTCCACCACGGCGAGGCGCTGGTGGAGGAGGGCGACGTCTTCGGCGACGCGGTCAACACCGCAGCACGCATGGTGGAACTCGCCAAGCGGGAGCAGATCGTCGCCACCGCGAGCTCGCTGCGCGACCTCACCGGCTCCACCCAGCTCCGCACCCGCAGCCTCGGGCGCGCGCGGGTCGCCGGCAAGCTGTTCCCGGTCGAGATCTGCGACGTGCTCTGGCAGGAGGATCTCGCCGAGGTCACCATGGTGCAGCGCGCCGTCCGGCTCGACGACGGCGGAACGGTCGGGGTCAAGCTCACCATCCGCCACCGCGGGCGGCTGGTCGAGCTCAACGAAGACTCGCCACCCTTCACCATGGGCCGCGACCCAGGGAACCAGCTCGTCGTCGATGCCGAGTGGGTGAGCCGCTTCCATGCCCTGATCGAGTACAAGAAGGGCTACTTCGTGCTCACCGACCGCAGCACCAACGGCACCTACGTGCGCCTGGGCGAGGACGACGAGCTCAGGCTCCACCGCGACGAGATGCACCTGCGCAAGAGCGGCGCGGTGAGCATGGGCCAGCCGATCGGCCTCAACTTCCAGGACGTCGTCTACTTCCAGTGCGACTACGGCGCCGGCCGCTGAGCGCTCAGGGCGGCTGATACCCGTGGAAGCGCGCGAGCAGGCGCTCGTGGCCGCGGTACTCCGCGGCGCTCGCCGGCACGAAGCGCGTGACCCTGAGCTCGTGCAGCACCGCGTAGACCGACGGATCCTGCGACGGCCTTCTCGTGCAGGACCGTGAGCGCCTGCACCACGCGCTCGCGCACCTCCGGCGGCACCGTGGGCGCCGCCGAGAGCGCCGTGCCCGGGAAGTCCCGCGACTGCGCGACGGCGACCAGATTCTGGAGCTCCTGCGCGAGGCTGGCCGGCGCCAGGGTGGCCGCGACCTCGCCGGCGAAGATCAGCGAAGGGCCGTCCTGCCAGGAGCTGAGCGAGGCCACCACCTGCGGTCGGGCCACCGGGTCGGCGAACATGTCGCGGAGCACGAGGAATCCCAGGCTCGGCGCGGGCAGGGTCGCGACCCGCCGGCCGACGAGGTCGTCGGGGCCGGTGCCCTCCTCCTCGCGGGGCACCAGGAGCACGAAGCGCATCGGCTCGCCCGCCTTCACCAGCGGCACGAAGCCAAAGCGGCGGCTGCGGTAGTCGGTGAAGTGGGCATCCTCGAAGACGAAGTCGGCGGCCTGGTTGCCGCGCAGATCCCGCCAGTAGACCAGGTAGTCGCGCACCGTCCTCAGCTCGAGCGCAAGCCCGGCCTCCTGCCGCAGGTAGTCGAGCAGGGGGCGGTAGACCTCGGCCGCCGTCTCCGGCGGATAGGAGGGTTCGACGAGCAGCGTGTACGAGTCCTGGGCGAGGGCGGAAGCCCAGGGCAGTCGCCGGCAGCAGGAGCGCGGCGCGGATCGCCCACCGGCGGAGCGTGCGGATCATGACGCGGAACCCTCCCGACTTCCCGGAAACATTCAACAGCAAATCTGCGCTTCGCGCACGAAGTTCCGGTCAGGGATGGAAAAAATCAGCCGACCCTCACGCTTCTCCTGGGCTCCTGCAGCGTCAGGGCACCCTCGGCGGTGGCCACCACCGGCCCGCGCAGCGTGAGCGGCGCGATGCAGGCGAGGACCCGGTCGGGCGGCGCTCCGGCGGCATCGACCACCTCGGCCAGAGGACTGGCCGCCGAGATCGAGGAGTTTCTCGCCGGGCTCGCGCCGGCTGCTGCCCCGCAGGATCACGAGCCCTCGCTTCGGAGCACGCCGAGATAGTGGGTGCGGGCCACGATCTCCTGCCCCGGATAGCAGCCCTTGCGCAGACTGAAGGCCCGGAACAGCGTCCAGCCCGAGCATCTGGGGCGTGTGGGCGCCGGCCAGCGCCTCGTGGATCCGCACCGCGCCGGAGAGCAGCTCCTCCTTCCACCAGCCGTCCTCCGCGGCCTCCGGCGCGGGCGGCGGCGCGGTCCCCGAGCGACCAGATGCGCGGCACGCTGCGGCGCGAGCGAAAGCTCGACGGCGTCGTCGGCGGCGACGCTCGCGGTACCCGCGGGCAGCAGCGGGACCGGGTTGAGCCGGCCCCAGGCCGTGAGCTCGGGACGGGCGGCGATCCGCGCGCGGGCGCGGAAGCGAAAGGTCGAGAGGTGGGCCGCCAGCGCGGCGGCGCGGGGCACGCTCTGGATCAGGAGGTAGCGGTGCTCCTCCCGGCGCAGCAGCCGGAACAGGAACAGCACCCGGCCCTTGGCGTTGAGGATCCCGTTCCAGTGCCACTGTCCCGGCGCCAGCGCCAGCACGTCGTTCATGGTCTGCGACTGCAGGAAGGCGGTCGCGTCGGGACCGTCGACCGCGACGGCCTGGCAGCCCGCGAGCCGCACGATCGAGGCGGGCGACATGGGAGGCTGATCTTGACGCCTTGCCGAGGGTCGCCGCGCATAATACCCTTCGCCGCCCCTCCGCGAGCCTCCCGCCGTGAGCCGGACCGTGTGCGACAGCGATCGTAGCCCCGAGCCCAGTCCCCGCGGCGGCCGCCGACTCCGAGTCCGGCGGCGGCCGCGGACGGGCGACCGCGCGAGCTCGGGGGCCCGCCCGGTCCCGAGCCCACGCGCTTCGGGGATTGGGAGCGCAGGGGGCGCTGCATCGACTTCTGAACCGCCGATCTCGCCGCCTCGTCCACGGCCTCGCCGGACCGCCGAACGCCGAACGATGAACCGCGCGCCGAGACCGCTGTCGCCCTTCATGATCGGGCCGTACTACCGGCCCCAGCTCACCTCGATGACCTCGATCGCCCACCGCCTGAGCGGGGCGCTGCTCGTGCTCGGGCTCCTCGCGTGGGCACTCTGGCTGGTCGCGCTCGCCTTCGGTCCGCAGCGCTGCGCTCTCGGCGCCGATGGCGCGGCTGGCCCTGTGGCTGTTCGCGGTCGCCACCTTCTACCACCTCGCCAACGGCATTCGGCACCTGTTCTGGGACGCCGGCCTCGGGCTGGACCTCGCCACGGCGTACCGCAGCGGTTGGGCGGTGGTCGGCGCCACCGTGCTCTTCGCGGTCGTCTCCGCGGCCGCCCTGCTCGGGGTGCTGCCGATGAGCCTCAGGCATCCGCTCGCCCGCGCCCGCGGGCTCGGGAGCGCCAGAGGACGGGGTGCTGCATTGGTGGCGCCAGCGCCTCACCGCCGCGCTGCTGATCCCGCTCACGCTCTGGCTGATGTGGTGGATCGCGGCCCATGCCCTCGGCGAGCCCGCGGCCGCCCGTGCCGCGCTCGCCCGGCCGCTGGACGCGCTGCTGATGATCGCCTTCCTGGTCACCGGGGCCTGGCACGCACAGCTCGGCCTGCAGGTGATCGTCGAAGACTACGTCCACCATCGGGGCCTCGAGCTCGCCCTGCAGGTGGCGATCCGGGCGCTGTGCGTCCTGATCGCGGCGGCGGGCGCGCTGGCGGTGCTGCGACTGGTCCTGACTGCCTGAGCGCCATGTCCGCGAGCTACCCGATTCAGGTCCACAAGTACGACGCGGTGGTGGTCGGCGCCGGCGGCGCCGGCCTGCGGGCGACGCTCGGCCTCGCCGCCCGCGGCCTGGCGACCGCCTGCCTGAGCAAGGTCTTTCCGACGCGCAGCCACACCGTCGCCGCCCAGGGCGGGATCTCGGCCGCCCTCGGCAACATGGGCGAGGACGACTGGCGCTTCCACTTCTACGACACGGTCAAGGGCTCGGACTGGCTCGGCGACCAGGACGCGATCGAGTACATGTGCCGGGAGGCGATCCCGGCCGTGATCGAGCTCGAGCACTTCGGCGTGCCCTTCTCCCGCACCGAGGACGGCAGGATCTACCAACGACCCTTCGGCGGCATGACCACGCACTACGGCAAGGGTGTGGCCCAGCGCACCTGCGCCGCCGCCGACCGCACCGGGCATGCCATCCTGCACGCCCTCTACCAGCAATCCCTGAAGCACGACGCGCGCTTCTTCGTCGAGTACTTCGCCCTCGATCTGGTGATGGACCGGGAGGGTGCGTGCCGCGGCGTTCTCGCCCTCGACATCGCCGAGGGCAGCCTGCATCTGTTCCGGGCGCACGCGGTGATTCTCGCCACCGGCGGCTACGGCCGCGCCTACCTCTCGGCGACCTCGGCGCACACCTGCACCGGCGACGGCAACGCCATGGTGCTGCGCGCCGGCCTCCCCCTCCAGGACATGGAGTTCGTCCAGTTCCACCCCACGGGGATCTATGGCGCCGGCTGCCTGATCACCGAGGGCGTGCGCGGGGAAGGGGGATACCTCACCAATGCCCTCGGCGAGCGCTTCATGGAGCGCTACGCCCCGAACGCCAAGGACCTCGCCTCCCGCGACGTGGTCAGCCGGGCGATGACCATCGAGATCCGGGAGGGGCGCGGCGTCGGCCCGCTCAAGGACCACATCCATCTCCACCTCGAGCACCTCGGCCCGGAGGTGATCCACGAGCGCCTGCCGGGAATCGCGGAGACCGCGCGCATCTTCGCCGGGGTCGACGTCACCCGCGAGCCGATCCCGGTGCTGCCGACGGTGCACTACAACATGGGCGGCATCCCGACCAACCGCCACGGGGAGGTGGTCACGGTGCGCGATGGCAACCCCGAGGCGGTGGTGCCCGGACTGTTCGCGGTCGGGGAGGCGGCCTGCGTCTCGGTCCATGGCGCCAACCGCCTCGGCTCGAACTCGCTGCTCGACCTGGTGGTCTTCGGCCGGGCGGCGGCGGAACGCTGCGCCGAGCTGATTCGGCCCGGGGCCCCGCATCCGGAGCTTCCGGAACGCCCCTGGGAGCGGACGATCGACGACTTCGACCGCATCCGCCACGCTCGCGGCTCGATCCCGACCGCGGCGCTGCGCGAGCGGATGCAGCGCATCATGCAGCGCGACGCCGCCGTCTTCCGCACCGGCGAGACCCTGCGCGAGGGCTGCCGCGCGATCGAGGAATGCTTCGCCGCCTTCGCCGACGTGCGCGTCACCGACCGCTCGCTGGTGTGGAACTCGGACCTGATCGAGACCCTCGAGCTGCGCAACCTGCTCGCCCAGGCCCTGGCCACCATCCGCTCCGCCGAGCAGCGCACCGAATCGCGGGGCGCGCACGCGCGCGAGGACTACCCCGAGCGCGACGACCAGAACTGGCTCAAGCACACGCTGTGCTGGGTAGGCGATCGCGGCGAGGTGCGCTTCGACTACCGGCCGGTGCGCCTGACCACCTCGGGCGCGGTCGATCCGATTCCCCCCAAGCCCCGCAGCTACTGACCACGCGAGCGCGCGTCCCCAGCGGAGACCACGACCATGGCCCAGTTCCGGCTCCCCGCCAACTCCCGCATCCGTCCCGGGCCGCGAGCATCCCGCGCCCGCGGAGGCGAGGCGCACCCGGGTGTTTCGCATCTACCGCTTCGACCCGGAACAGGGCGGGAACCCGCGGATGGATCGCTACACCATCGATCTCGACCGCTGCGGGCCGATGGTGCTGGACGCTCTGATCCACATCAAGAACACCATCGATCCCACGCTCACCTTCCGCCGCTCCTGCCGCGAGGGGATCTGCGGCTCCTGCGCGATGAACATCGACGGCACCAACACCCTCGCGTGCACGCGGGCGATCGAGGACTGCCGGAGCAGGGAAATCCCGATCTACCCGCTGCCGCACCTCCCGGTGATCAAGGACCTGGTCCCGGACCTCAGTCACTTCTACGCGCAGTACGCCTCGATCCGACCCGTGGATCCGCACCCAGAGCGCCCCGCCGCCGGACCGCGAGCGCCTGCAGTCGAAGGAAGACCGGGCGAAACTGGACGGGCTCTACGAGTGCATCCTCTGCGCCTGCTGCTCGACCTCCTGCCCGAGCTACTGGTGGAACGGGGATCGCTACCTCGGGCCGGCGATCCTGCTCCAGGCCTACCGCTGGATCGTGGACTCGCGCGACGAGGACACCGGGAACGAGGCTCGACGAGCTCGAGGATCCCTTCCGCCTCTACCGCTGCCACACGATCATGAACTGCGCCCGGACCTGTCCCAAGGGTCTCAATCCGGCGCAGGCGATCGCCGAGATCAAGAAGCTCCTGCTGCAGCGGCGCGGCACGTGAGCGGGGATGGATCCGGCGGTCGCCCTGGCCCGCCTGCGCTGGCGCTGCCGGCGGGGGATGCGCGAGCTCGACCTGATGCTGAGCGGTTGGCTGGAGGCGCGCTGGCCCTCGGCGCCGGCGTCGCTGCGCGCCGCCTTCGTCCGCCTGCTCGAGCTCGAGGACGCCCGACTCTGGGCGCTGCTCGCCGGCGCGGAGAGCGCCGATCCCGAGCTGCGCTCGCTGTGCGAGGACATTCGTCGGCATGCTCGACCTGATCCCTGAGGGCCGGCGCACCCTGCGCGCGCTGCCGCTCGTCGCGGCGGCGGCCGCGCTCGCTGCCCTGATGCTCGCCGCGATCCCGGGTTGGCTGAAGGCGTCCGTCGCCGCTCTGGTCGTCGTCGAGGCGCTTCGCGGCTGGCGCGTCGGCCACCAGGCGCCGCGGCGCCTGCTGCTCGCGGCGGACGGCACGGCGCGCTGGTTCCTCGGCGACACCGAGCGGAGCGGCCGCTTGCTGGCGCTGCGTGGCTTCGGACCGCTCGTGATCCTCTCCCTCGCCGCCGACCGAGGCGGCCCACGCGAGGCCTTCGCCATCCTCGTCCGCTCTCCGGAGCTCCGCCGCCGGCTGCGGGCGCTCGCCGGCGCGGGCTGAGACCGTGTTCCGCCCGCTCGCGGTCTGGATCGGGCTGCGCTACACCCGCGCCAAGCGGCGCAATCACTTCATCTCCTTCATCTCGCTGGCCTCGACGCTCGGCATCGCGATCGGCGTGGCGGCCCTCATCGCCGTGATCTCGGTGATGAACGGCTTCGAGAAGGAGCTGCGGGCGCGGATCCTCGGGATGGTCGCTCACGCCACCATCGCCGGCCTCGGCCACGACCTCGCCGACTGGCGCCAGGTGCTGGAGCACGTCCGCCGCCACCCCGAGGTCGTCGCCGCCGCGCCCTACGTCGAGCGCGAGGCGATGCTGCAGGGGGGGACGCGGGTGGCGGGGGCGATCCTGCGCGGGGTGGTTCCGGACGCTCGAGCAGGAGGTCTCCGGCATCGGCGGCGACATGCGCGAGGGAAGGCTCGAGGCGCTCGAGCCCGGAAGCTGGCGCATCGTCCTCGGCCGCGAGCTCGCCGACGTGCTGGGGCTCCGGGTCGGCGACGATCTCATCGCCTACGCCCCGCAGCTCTCCAGCACCCCGGTCGGCGTGGTGCCGACGCTGCGCCGGTTCACGGTCAGCGGCGTGTTCGAGGCGGGGATGCAGGAGTACGACCGGGCGCTGGCCTTCGTCCATCTCGAGGATGCGCAGCGCCTTTTCCGGATGGGGGGCGACGCGAGCGGGGTCAGGCTGCGGCTGAAGGACATGTTCCGCGCCTGGGAGGTGACGCGCGAGCTGGCCGCCGAGCTCGGCGGCTTCTACCGCATCCGCGACTGGACGCGCGAGCACTTCAACTTCTTCCGCGCGATCCAGATGGAGAAGACGGTGATGTTCGTGATCCTCTCGCTGATCGTCGCGGTCGCCGCCTTCAATCTCGTGTCCTCGCTGGTGATGCTGGTCACCGACAAGCAGGGCGACATCGCCATCCTGCGCACCCTCGGGGCCTCGCCGGGGACGATCATGCGCATCTTCATGGTGCAGGGGATGACCCTCGGGACGGTCGGCACCGCGCTTGGCGTGGTCGGAGGGGTGGCGCTCGCGGAGAACGTCGAGAACCTGATGCGCTGGCTCGAGCGCCATCTCGGCTTCGAGCTGATGAGCGCCGAGGTGTACTACATCAGCGAGCTGCCCTCCGACCTGCGCTGGGGCGACGTGGGGGCCGTGGTCGCGGTCGCCCTGCTGATGTCCTTCGCCGCCACCCTCTATCCCGCCTGGCGGGCGGCCCGCACCCAGCCCGCCCAGGCGCTGCGCCATGAGTGAGATCGTCCTCGCCTGCCGCGCCCTGGCCAAGACCTACCGCGAGGGCCGGCTCGAGACGCCGGTGCTGACCGGCGTCGACCTCGAGGTGCGCCGCGGCGAGACGGTCGCGATCCTCGGCGCCTCGGGAGCGGGGAAGAGCACCCTGCTGCATCTCCTCGGCGCCCTCGACCGCCCGAGCGCGGGCGAGGTGCGGATCCTCGGCCAGGACCCCTTCGCCCTCGGCGAGCGCGCGCGAGGGGAGCTGCGCAACCGCGCCCTCGGCTTCGTCTACCAGTTCCACCACCTGCTGCCGGAGTTCTCGGCCGTCGAAAACGTGGCGATGCCGCTGTGGATCCGCGGCATGGCGCCGCGCGAGGCGGAGCGACGGGCGAGAGCGCTGCTCGAGCGGGTGGGGCTGGGGGCTCGGCTCCGGCACCGTCCGGGCGAGCTCTCCGGCGGCGAGCGCCAGCGGGCGGCCGTGGCCCGGGCGCTGGTCGCCGAGCCCGCCTGCGTGCTGGCCGACGAGCCCACCGGCAACCTCGACGAGCGCACCGCGGCCCGGGTGCTGGAGCTGATGCTCGAGCTCAACCGCGAGTCGGGCACCGCCCTGGTCGTGGTCACCCACGACCGCGACCTGGCCTCGCGCCTCGACCGCGCCCTGGAGCTGCACGACGGACGACTGGGCGGGGCGGACCCGCCGCCTCGCGACTGAGCCGACGACGGGAGGCAGGGATGCGCAACCTCGGCCTGAGCGCCCTGATCCTCGGCGTCGCCGGCCTCGCCCTGTGGCCGGCGCTGCCACCCCGCCCGCTGCTCGCGGGCGCGGCGGTGCTCGGCATCGGCCTGACGGCGCTCGGAAACCGCTGGCGCCCCTTTGGCCTGTTCCTCCTCGGTTCCGCCCTCGCCGGCGCCAGCGCGAGCCTCGGGTGATCGAGGCGCGCAGCCGCGCTCCCGCCGAGATCCGTCGAGCCGCTCGTGGTGGTCGAGATCGCCGACCTGCCGCGGCCGGGTCCGCCGGCCCTGCGCTTCGAGGCGCGGGTGCGGGTGGGCGAAGGCGCTGCCGCCGGGCGCTCAGGCTGCAGGCTCGTCCTGGTACGGGCCGCCCGCCGAAGCAGCCGGCGGCGGGCGAGCTGTGGCGTCTTCGCGTGCGCCTGCGTCCGCCGCGCGCGCCGGTCAATCCCGGCGTCTTCGACGGCGAGCGCCACGCCCTCGAGCGGCGGCTGCTCGCGGTGGGGACGGTGCGCGAGGGCGAGCGGCTGGCCGCGGCGCCGCGCTGGGCGCTGGCCCGGCACCGGGAGCGGCTCGCGGCCGCGATCCGCGCCCTCGGCGACGGCGACGGCCCGCGTCTGCTCGCGGCGCTGGCGGTGGGCGACCGGCGCGGCCTCGACGACCGGCTGTGGTCGGTGCTGCAGGCCACCGGCACCGGCCATCTGATGGCGATCTCGGGGCTCCACATCGGGCTGGCGGCCGGCCTCGGCGCAGCCCTGGCGGCGCTCGCGCTCAGGCTCGCGCCGCGCCTCGCCCTGTGGCTGCCGCGGCGGCACTGGGCCCTGCTTCTCGGGCTCCCGTGGGCGGTGTTCTACGCCGCGCTCGCCGGCTTCGCGGTGCCGACGCGGCGGGCGCTGCTGATGCTCCTCGTCGCCGGCGTCGCACTCCTGCTCCGGCGGGCGCTGGATCCCTGGCAGCTGCTGCTCCTCGCCGCGGCCGGAGTCCTGCTGGCCGATCCGCTCGCCGCGCTCGGCGCCTCGTTCTGGCTCTCGGTCGCGGGGGTGGCGATCCTGATCGCCTGGGCGCCGAGCCGCGGGCGGGGCGGCCCGTCGCCTGGCGCGTGCCCAGGCCGCCCTGTCGCTGGCGATGCTGCCGCTCGCCGCGCTCTGGTTCGGCAGCGTCCCGCTGGTCGGCTTTCTCGCGAACCTGATCGCGGTGCCCCTGGTCGGCCTGGTGGCGGTGCCTGCCGCGCTGATCGGGGCCCTGGGAGAGAGTGCCATCCGCGGGAGGCGGCCGCTGGCTGTTCGCGCTCGCCGCCGGGCTGCTCGAGGGCCTCGCCGCCGCGCTCGGCTGGCTCGCGGAACGACCGTTCGCGAGCCTCGGCGTCGGCCGTCCCTCGGCGATGGGCGGCGCTGGTCCTCGCCGCCGCTCGGGCTGACTGGCTGCTGCTCGCGCCCCGCGGGCTCCCCGGACGGCTGCTCGGCGCGCCGCTGCTCCTCCCCCTGCTCTTCTCCCCGGGCCGGCCCGGCTCGCGCCCGGAGAGCTGCGGGTGAACCTTCTCGACGTGGGGCAGGGGACCGCGCTGCTCCTGCGCACGCCCGGAATCTCGCGCTGCTCTACGACGCCGGCCCCGCCCATCCTGGGCGGCTGGGACGCGGGCGAGCAGGTGGTCGTGCCGGCGCTGCGCGCGCTCGGCGTGCGCCACCTCGACCTGATCGTGATCAGCCACGCCGACGCCGACCACGCCGGCGGGCTCGCGGCGGTGCGCCGCGCCTTCCCCGAGGCCCGGCTGATCGCCTCGGGAGTGCCCGGCAGCGAGCCCTGCCGCGCCGGGGAGCGGATGGCGATCGGGGAGACGCGGCTCGACTGGCTGCATCCCCCCGAGCACATGCCGGATCTGCGCAACGAGTCGAGCTGCGTGCTCAGGCTCCGGCACGGCGGCGTCGCGGTGCTGCTCCCCGGCGACATCGGCCGCCTGATCGAGGGGCGGCTGCTGCGCGAGCGCCGGGAGGAGCTCCGGGCCGAGGCCGTGCTGGTTCCGCATCACGGCTCCCGTCACTCGTCCTCGCCGGGCTTCGTCGCCGCCACCGGAGCGCGCTTCGCCCTGGTCAGCGCCGGCACCGACAATCCCTTCGGTCACCCGGCGCCGGAGGTGGTCGCGCGCTGGCGCGCGGCGGGCGCCCGCATTCTCGCCACCGGCTGCGGGATGATCGAGCTCCGCCACGACCCGGCGCGGGGCTGGCGGATCCGCGCCGAGCGGGTCGCCGCGCCCCGGGCATGGCGGGCGCGCTGCGACCCGGCGCTCGCCGGTGGCTGAGCCGGGCGGCGGCTATCATGGCGGCCGTTCCCGAAGGAGGCGGAAACGGATGCTCGAGCTGTTCCTCGCCGGCGGCTGGATCATGTGGCCGATCCTGGCCTGTTCGGTCGCCGCCGCGGCGATCATCGTCGAGCGCTTCTGGACGCTGCGCCGCGGCGCGGTGCTGCCGCCGGGACTCGGCAAGGAGGTCCGCGACTGGGCGCGCACCGCCCGGGTGGAGCCGCAGCACATCGAGCTGCTCCGCCAGAACTCGCCGCTCGGCGAACTGCTCGCCGAGGCCCTCGCCAACCGCTGGCGGCCGCGCGAGCTGATCAAGGAGCGGGTCGAGGACGTCGGCCGCCACATCACCCACCGCCTCGAGCGCTTCCTCAACACGCTCGGCACCATCGCCGCGATCAGCCCGCTGCTCGGCCTGCTCGGCACCGTGGTGGGGATGATCCGGCTGTTCCTCGCCATCCTCGCCACCGGGGTGGGGGACGCGGCGCGGCTCGCCGGCGGCATCGGCGAGGCGCTGATCTCCACCGCTGCCGGCCTGCTCGTCGCCATCCCGGCGCTCATGTTCTACCGCTACTTCCGCGGGCTGGTCGCCGAGTACGTGGTGGAGATGGAGAAGCAGGCGATCGCCCTGATCGACGCGCTCGAGGGCCGGGGAGGCTGAGCCATGCGGATCGGCGGTCCGCGCAGCGAGGAGCCCGAGATCAGCCTGACCCCGCTGATCGACGTGGTGTTCACGCTGATCATCTTCTTCGTGGTCACCACCACCTTCCACGAGCGCGCCCAGATCGCGCTCGACCTGCCCGAGGGAGGGGAGCCCAAGGCCCAGGTCGAGGAGGCGCCGCTGGTGGTCTCGGTCGACCGCGAAGGGCGCTACTACGTCGGCGAGCGCGAGGTGCTCGGCCGCGACGGGGCGAGCCTGCTGGCGGCGATCCGCGCGGTCGCCGGGGAGGACCGCGGGCGCCGGGTGCTGCTGCGGGCGGACGCGTCGGCCAGCCACCAGGCCGTGGTCACCGCCCTCGACGCCCTCGGGCGAGCGGGGCTGGCGCGGATCTCGATCGCCACGATCGCGGAACCGGAAAGGCGATGAGCCCCGCGCGCGGGGTCTACCGCCGGCTGCTCGGCTACAGCGCCCGCCACTGGCCGCTGCTCGCCGCCGCGGCCGCGGGCATGGTGGTGGAGGCCCTCTCCGCCGGCGCCTTCACCTGGCTGATGCGGCCGATCGTCAACGAGACCTTCGTCGCCCGCAACCCCGAGGTCGGCCTGATCCTGCCGCTCGCGATCGTCGGCCTGTTCCTGCTGCGCGGGCTGGCCACCTTCGTCGTCGACTACGCCATGGCGCGCACCGGCCGCGGGGTGGTGCGCGAGCTCCGGGTCGGGCTGATGTCGAAGTACCTCAGGCTGCCGCGGACCGAGCTCGATCGCGAGGCGGTCCCGGTCCGGCTCTCCCGCCTCGGCTACGACACCGAGCAGGTGGCGCAGGCCAGCGCGGAGGCGCTGAAGATCCTGGTCACCGACGTGCTCACCGTGCCTCGTGCTGCTCGGTGGTGATGCTCGCGCAGAGCCTCCGCGTCACGCTCGCGCTGCTGCTGCTGGCACCCGCGGTGGGCGCGATCACCGCCGCCGTCTCCCGCCGCTACCGCCGGCTCAACGAGCGCATCCAGCAGGGCATGGCGGAGATGAGCGCCCAGGCCGAGCAGGCCCTGCAGGCGGTGGACGAGGTCCGCCTCCATGCCGCCGAGGCGCTCGAGCTCCAGCGCTTCGACGCCGCCGCCGGGCGCAACCTCCGCCTCCACGTCAAGGTCGAGACCACGCGGGCGGTCGCCTCCTCGCTGATCCAGCTCGCCGGCGCCGCCGCCCTCGCCCTGGTGCTGTGGCTCGCCGGCCGCGAGGCGCTGGCGGGACGGATGGACGCGGGCCAGTTCGTGGCGCTGATGACGGCGATGATGGCGATGATTCCCTCGCTCAAGCGCCTCGCCGCGGTCGCACGCCCTGATCGGGAAGGGGGTGGCGGCGGCGGAGCGGATCTTCGCCGAGCTCGACCGGCCGGAGGAGGGCGAGGGCGGGGCCGTGCCGCTCGCCCGCGCCCGCGGCGAGATCCGCTTCGAGGCCGTGCGCTTCGCCTATCCGGGGCAGGAGGAGGCCGCGCTCGAGGAGGTCTCCTTCGCGGCCGGGCCGGGCACGGTGACGGCGCTGGTCGGACCGAGCGGCAGCGGCAAGAGCACGCTGGTCCGCCTGCTCGCGCGCTTCATCGAGCCGAGCGGCGGACGCATCCTCCTCGACGGCCGCGAGCTCGCCGAGTACCGCCTCGCGGACCTTAGGCGGCAGATCGCCTGGCTCGGACAGCGGATCGCGCTCTTCGACGACAGCGTGGCCGCGAACATCGCCTACGGCGATCCGAGCCCGGATCCGGCGCGGGTGCGCGCGGCCGCGGCCGCCGCCCACGCCCTCGAGTTCATCGAGCGGCTGCCGGAGGGCTTCGCCACCCGCATCGGCCCCCAGGGCGGGCGGCTCTCCGGCGGCCAGCGGCAGCGGATCGCGCTCGCGCGCGCCTTCTACCGCGACGCGCCGATCCTGATCCTCGACGAGCCCTCGGCGGCGCTCGATGCCGAGACCGAGCGCGCCTTCCTCGAGGCCCTCGAGCAGCTCGCGCCGCGGCGGACCACGCTGCTGATCGCGCATCGGCTGCGCACCGTCGAGGCGGCGGACCAGATCCTGGTTCTCGACCGCGGGAGACTGGCGGAAAGCGGCCGCCACGGCGAGCTCCTGGCCGCGGGAGGGCTCTACGCACGGCTCTACGCCGCCCAGCGCGGCGCCGAGGAGGGGCGGTGAGGGCTTGGCTCGAGGCCCGCTGGTACGGGGGCGCGCCGGTGCCCGCCTGGCTCGCCGGGCTGGAGGGCCTCTACCGCGGCCTCCTCGGACTTCGCGCCGCCCTCTACGCCAGCGGCCTGCGCCGGACGCGCCACCCCGGCCGGCCGGTGGTGGTGGTGGGGAACCTCGTCCCCGGCGGCACCGGCAAGACCCCCGTCGTCATCGCCCTCGCCCGCGCCCTCGCCGCGCGCGGGCTGCGGCCCGGGGTGGTGAGCCGCGGCTACGGCCGCCGCGGGCGGGGCCTGCGCTGGGTCGAACCCGGGAGCGATCCCGCCGCGGTCGGCGACGAGCCGCTCGAGATCCGGCTCGCCGCCGGCTGCCCGGTGGTGGTGGCGGCGGACCGCGCGCGCGCCGCCGAGACCCTGGTGCGGGGCGCCGCGGTCGACGTGGTGCTGAGCGACGACGGGCTGCAGCATCGCCGGCTCGCCCGCGACCTCGAGATCGTACTCATGGATGCCGCGCGCGGCCTCGGCAACGGGCGCCTGCTGCCGGCCGGACCGCTGCGCGAGCCGGCCACGCGGCTCGCGCGCGCCGACTTCGTGCTCTGGCGGGACGGCGAGGGCGGCTTCAGGGTCGAGCCGGTGGCGATCCGCCGTCTCGCCGATGGCCAGCGCGAGTCGCCCGAGTCCTGGCGCGGGCGCGCGGTGCGGGCGGCGGCGGGCATCGCCCGGCCCGAGCGGTTCTTCGCCGCCCTCGAGGGGCTCGGGATGCGCCTCGCCGAGCGGCATCCGCTCCCGGACCATGCGCCGCTGCCCGCGGCCCTGCTCGCCGCGCGATCGCCGCTGCCGCTGGTGGTGACCGCCAAGGACGCGGTCAAGCTGCGCCCCATGCCCACCGGCGAGCTCTGGGTCCTCGAGGCCGAGGCGCGCCTCGATCCCGCGCTGCTCGAGCGCATCCTCGGGCGCATCCGCGCGCTGCTGCCATGATTCCCTTCGTCATCGCCATTCCCGCCCGCCGCGCCGCCACCCGTCTGCCCGACAAGCCGCTGCGTCTCCTCGGCGGCCGTCCGCTGATCGCGCACGTCGTCGAACGCGCGCGCGCGGCGGGGGCCAGCAGGGTGATCCTCGCCGCCGACGATCCCTGCGATCGCGGCCGCGGCGGGCGCCGTGGAGTGGGTTCCGACCGACCCCTCGCTGCCCTCGGGCAGCGACCGGATCGCCGCCGCGGTGGCGATCCTCGGGCTGCCGCCGGAGACGATCGTCATCAACCTCCAGGGCGACGAGCCCTTCGCGCCGCCCGAGGCGCCGGCCAGGCTCGCCGCGCTGCTCGCCTCCTCCGACTGCGCCGCCGCCACCCTGGCCCGGCCCATCACCGCCGCCCAGGAGCTCTTCGATCCCGCCTGCGTCAAGGTCGTGACCGGCGAGCGCGGGGAGGCGCTCTACTTCAGCCGCGCCCCGATCCCGTGGGCGCGCGACGCCTTCGCCCACGACCAGCTCGCCCTCCCGAAGGAGGGCGGATGGCTGCGCCACATCGGCATCTACGCCTACCGCGCCGGCTTCCTCGCTCGCTACGCCGCCCTTCCGCCCGCGCGGCTCGAGCGCCTCGAGGCGCTCGAGCAGCTGCCGGATCCTCGCCGCCGGCGAGCGCATGGCGGTCGGACTGTGGGAGGGAGAGTGGCCGCCCGGGATCGACACCGAGGGCGACCTGCGGGCGGCGGAGGCCCGGCTCGCGGGAGAGCGCGGACGCTGATCGCGGGGAAGGGTTAGACTGCCCGCCGTTGCCAGGCACCGGCCGTCTCCGATGTCCAGCGACACCCTGCTGATCCCGAGCCCGCGGCGGCGCCCGCCGCTGGTCCTGCCGAGCAGCCTGATCCGCCTCGACGACGCCCGTCCCCTCGCCATCGCCGAGCTCGCCGGGCGGGCGGTGGCGCTGGTCTTCTGGTCGGCGAGCGGGGCCTGCTGCGAGCGGATGCTGCGCGAGCTCGACGAGCTCCAGCGTCTGCTCGACGACGGCCTGAGCGTGATCGCGATCCACGTTCCGAAATACCCCCGCGAGCGCTCGGCGGAGCTCGCGCGCCGCGCCGTCGAGCGTCTCGGGCTGCGTTTTCCGGCGTTTCACGACGGCGAGTTCCGGCTGTGGCAGATGCTCGAGATCGAGGCCTGGCCGACGGTGGTGATCCTCGATGCCGGCGGCCGGGAGGCGGCGCGGGCGGTGGGCGCAGGGCAGGGGCCGCGTCTTCGGGCGCTGATCGACGCCGTGCTCGACGAGGCGCTCCGCCTTGATCAGCGGCGTTTCGGCCCCTCCGGCTGCCGCGTGCCGGGCGAGCGACCGGCGGCGGCGTGCTGCACGCGCCCTCCGCGCTGCTGGTCGACCGCGAGCGCCTTTTCATCGCCGACGCGGGCCATCATCGCATCCTGCAGTGCCGTGCTCGACGGCACGGTGCAGCGGGTCTACGGCACCGGCGAGCCGGGGTTGATGGACGGCCCCGCCCATGAGGCCGCCTTCCGCCGTCCCGCAGGGGCTCGCCCTGCTCGGCAACCTGCTCTACGTCGCCGACGCCGGCAACGAGGCGATCCGCCGCATCGACCTCGCGCGCAACGTGGTCGAGACCGTCGCCGGCACCGGCCGCAGCGGCGGCGCGCTGCGGGGTCCCGCCGACGCCCGCGTCGCCGCCCTGGGCGAGCCCTGGGGCCTGGCCAGCGACGGCGAGCGGATCTTCGTCTCGATGCGCCAGTGGCGGCAGATCTGCATCCTCGATCCCGCCGCGAACCGTTTGCTCCCGTTCTCCGGCGAACCGGCCTCCGAGCCGCTGCCGCTCGAGGAGGAGGGGCGCTGGCTCGAGCCCTGCGGCCTGTGCCTCCGCGAGGGTCGACTCTACGTCGCGGACGCCGACGCGAACTGCGTCCGCACGGTCGAGGGTCCTGGCCAACCGCCCCACCGCCTGATCGGCGGCGGCCCCTTCGAGTACGGGGCCGAGGATGGGCCATGGCTCGGACGCGAGGCTCCAGTATCCGCTGGACCTCGCCATCGATCCGGTCGACCGGCGGCTGTGGATCGCGGACACCTACAACGACAGCATCCGCGTCGCCGACCTGCGCCGCGGCGTGCTGGAGACCGTGGAGCTGCCGCTCGGCCCCGACGAGCCCTGTGCCATCGACGCCGTGGGCGGGGTGGTGTGGTGGCTCGATCGCGGCCTGGCGCGCCTTTGCCGCTACGACAGCCGCCAGGAGCTCTTCGACGACGTCGAGGTCAGGTTCTGAGGCACGATCCGGCCCCGCTTTTCGACGGCCGGGCCTTCGCCCGAACGCTCAGCGAGGCGCCCGGCGTGTATGAGATGCTGGATGCCACCGGCAGGGTCCTCTACGTCGGCAAGGCCCGCAATCTCCGCCGCCGGGTCGAGAGCTACTTCGGCGGCCGCGAGGCCGACCCCCGCATCCGCGCCCTGATCGCGCGCGTCGCCGACATCCGGGTCACGCTCACCGCCAGCGAGGGGGAGGCCCTCCTGCTCGAGAGCCGCCTGATCAAGCTTCACCGCCCGCGCTACAACGTGCTGCTGCGGGACGACAAGAGCTATCCCTATCTGCTGTTCGAGGAGAGCGAGGGCTTCGTGCGCCTCGCCTTCCACCGCGGGCCCTTCCACGGCCAGGGCCGGCTCTACGGCCCCTATCCCAGCGCCGCGGCGGTGCGCGAGACCATCGGACTGCTGCAGCGCCTGTTCCGCCTCCGGGTCTGCGAAGACACCGTCTTCCGCCATCGCAGCCGCCCCTGCCTCGAACACCAGATCGGCCGCTGCTCGGCACCCTGCGTCGGCCTGATCGGCGCCGAGGCCTACCGCGCCGACGCCGAGCGCGCCCGTCGCTTCCTGGAGGGCCACGGCGAGGAGCTGCTCGGCGAGGTGACCGCCGAGATGGAGCGGGCGGCGGAGCGGCTCGACTTCGAGCGCGCGGCAATGCTGCGCGACGCGATCGTCCGGCTGCGGGAAGTGCAGGCCCAACATCGTGCGGCGGGCGGTGCCGACTACGACGTGCTCGCCTGCCGGCGTGCCGGGCGCCTCCATTGCGTGCAGATCCTGTTCTTCCGCAACGGCGCCCATCTCGGGGGCCGCAGCTACCTGCCGCGCGTGCCGGGCCCCATGCCCGAGGACGAGGTCCTCGAGGCCTTCATCGCCCAGTACTACCTCGAGCGGATGCCGCCGCCGGAGCTGATCGTGGAGCGGCCGCTGCCGCAGGCCGACTGGCTCGCCGAGGCCCTCTCCGCGCGCGCCGGACGCCGGGTGCGGCTGCTCAGCCTCAGCCGCGGCGAGCGCCTGCGCTGGGTCGAGCTCGCCGCACGGAACGCCGAAGCCGCCCTGGCCAGCGCCCGCGCCCAGGGCGGCGAGCGGCGGAGGCGGCTCGCCGCGCTCGCGGAGCTGCTGGGCATGGCGGAGCCGCCGCGGCGGATCGAATGCTTCGACGTGAGCCACACCGGCGGCGAGGAGGCGATGGCCTCCTGCGTGGTCTTCGAGGAGGGTGCCCCCCTGCGCCGCGAGTACCGTCGCTTCCGCATCGCCGGGATCGCTCCCGGCGACGACTATGCCGCCCTCGCGCAGGCCATCGCCCGCCGCTGGCGGCGGATCCGGCGCGGCGAGCATCCCGCGCCCGACCTGCTGGTGATCGACGGCGGCGAGCGCCAGCTCGCCTGCGCCGCGAGCGTGCTCGCCGAGCTCGCGGGACGGATGCCGGCCCTGGTCGCCATCGCCAAGGGCAGCGAGCGCCGACCTGGGCTCGAAAGCCTCCATCTCGTCGATGGCCGCGTGCTCTGCCCGGATCCGCATCACGAGGGATTCCTGCTGCTGCGCGCGATCCGGGACGAGGCGCACCGCCACGCCCTCGAGGGTCACCGGCGGCGCCGCGATCCCCACCGCGGCGAGAGCTGGCTCGAGGGGATCCCCGGGATCGGACCGGCGCGGCGTCGCGTGCTGCTCAGAGCACTTCGGCGGGACTCGCCGGCATCCGCAGCGCCGGCGTGGGCGATCTCATGCGCGTGCCGGGAATCGATCGCAGGCTCGCGGAACGGATCCATGCCGCGCTCGCCGGCGGAGGCGCGACGTTGAGCCCGAACCTCGCCACGCTGCTCACGCTGCTGCGCATCGCCCTGCTGCCGGTGCTGGTGGTGGTGTTCTATCTGCCGTACCGCTGGACCCATTTCGCGGCCGCCCTGGTCTTCGCGCTGGCGGCGATCACCGACGGCCTGGACGGCTGGGTGGCGACGGCGCTTCGGCCAGACCTCGCCGCTCGGTGCGCTCCTCGATCCGGTGGCCGACAAGCTGGCGGTGACGGTGGCGCTGTTCCTGCTGGTCTCGGCCGATCCGTCGCCGCTGATGGCGGTCCTCGGCGCGATCATCGTCGGCCGCGAGATCAGCGTCTCGGCGCTGCGCGAGTGGATGGCCGCGATGGGGGAGCGCACGCGGGTGCGGGTGGCCGGGATCGGCAAGGTCAAGACCATCGTGCAGATGCTGGCGCTGATCATGCTGCTCTATCCGGGAGGACCTTTTCGGGCTGCCGGTGTATCGCGCCGGGCAGGCGCTGCTCCTCCTCGCCGCCGTGCTCACGCTCTGGTCGGGCGCGGTGTACCTTCGCGCCGCCTGGCCGGTCATGCGGCGACGTCACGACCGCGCTTGACAGCCTGCGGAGCCTCGCGAAGAATGTCGCGTCGGCTGCGGGAATAGCTCAGTTGGTAGAGCACGACCTTGCCAAGGTCGGGGTCGCGAGTTCGAGTCTCGTTTCCCGCTCCAGCTCCCCGAGACCCCGGCTGCCGGGGTCTCGCCGTTTCGTGGGTCGGCCGGTCTCCGGTACCCCGCGAGGCGAGAGGAGGCGATGGCCGGGGCGGCACGACCGCCCCGGTCGCCGGAGGCCAGGTGGCAGAGTGGTCATGCAGCGGCCTGCAAAGCCGTGTACGCCGGGTTCGATTCCGACCCTGGCCTCCAACTCATTTCTTCTTTTCGCCGGACCGGGCCTCCCTGCCCGCGGCCGGCGTCTCGCCTCGCTCGGCCCAGCCTCGCCTCGCTCCGCTCCGGGCCGCTCGGCCCTCCGCCGATCCGGCCCTCCGGCAAGGCCGAGGAAATCCCGCGCGGGGCGGCCTGGCGAGGTCCGAGGGCGCGTCCGAGGAGGCTTGAGCGGGGCGGGGGAGGGAGGGCGAGCGAGAGGAGGGCGGAGGCCGCCTCGACCACGAACGCCGCCGAGCGAGGCTCCGCTTTCGGCGTGAGGCTCCGCGCGGGGGCCGCGGCCACCGGGCGACACCTCGGCCCTCCGCCTCGGCGGGACGCGCCGTACGGCGACCGCCCGCCGGATCAGAGCGGGAACTTCAGGTACTCCGAGATCGCGTCGGCCGGGTTGCTCCTGTCGAGCTCGAGGTGCTAGCGCGGCGTGCCGTCCTTGAGCTCGATGCGGAATCCCGACTTTTCGCCGCCGTAGCCACAGATGCCCGAGCGAATGCCCTCCGGGACCGCTGCGGCCGCCTCCGGATTGCCCATGCAAAGCCCCCAGATCGCGCCGAGCACGTCGTCGCAGCGTCCGTTGGGGGAGGCACCCTTGGCCTCGAGAAGCTCGCGGTGGGGCCACCACGAATCCCTGTCGAAGGCGAAGCTCGGAGCCTGCCCGCAATGCTCCTTGATGGTGCCCAGCGTCCGCTCGGCGTCGATCGTCGGGGTCGCCCGTTACTCCTTCTGCGCAAGGGTCTCCTTCGCCTGGCCGGTCAGGAGCGGCGACAGCGCGAGCGGGATCGCGAGCAGCAGGCTGCGGGTTGATGTGGTCGAAGTGATCGTCGAAGTGATCCTAGTGGGCGTCCGGATTGACGCGAGCTGAGGGAAACTCGAGTCAGGCTGAGACCGTCAGATGGCAGGCTCGTGAAAGCGTCTGCGAGCACTCTCCCTTCGCGCCGGGCGCTTCTCCGCGCGAACGGGCGGCGGAACCCGTCCGGCAGCGCGGCTCGCGCTACACTCCGCCGACCGCCCGGGTGGCGGAACGGTAGACGCAGGGGACTTAAAATCCCCCGGCCCTCGGCCGTGCCGGTTCGAGTCCGGCCCCGGGCACCAGGGATCGCTCCGAGCCCGACTTCCTTGTCATCGAATGCATCGTCTTTCCAATCAGGATCTTGCGCATCTTTGCTTGCAGCTACTTCTGCTCCATCGGCGACGGACCCGGTCAGCCGTGCCCCTCGCGAAGGCCGGACCGCCAGCCGGAACGCGCGGGCGGCGGCGCGGGAACCTGGGGCGCGGAACCGGAGCGTGCCGACGGGGCGGGGGGTCCGCTGCGACCGATTGCAGCGCGGCGGGCGCGATCCGGCCGCACGAGCGCGCGGCCGCGGATCGACGCCGACGCGGCGGCGCCGCTCACTCCGCGCAGACGGTAGCGCAAGGGCAGGAGCCGTTCGCTGCCGTCGGCCTGGCGGTCGAGCACGAGCACCAGCAACGTGTCGGCCGTCGGCATCGAGCGCGTGGATCGAATCGACCCGTGGATCCCGCAGGGCCGGCGCGGGCAGCAGGCTCAGGCTGCGCCCGTGGTCGCGGGTCTCGTAGAGGTGCAGCCGCCGGTTCTCGCCGTTGATGCCGCCCCCGAAGATTAGGTGCGCGGGATTGTCCGGCGCGACCCAGAGCGCGTGGACGTAGACGTAGGGTCGGTCGACAGGCCCCTCCTCGAGCGGCGACCAGTAGATGCGTTCCAGCCCGCGGAAGGGCGAGAGGACGACCACAGCGCCCTCGAGGCCGAGATAGAGGGCATCGGCGCGCCCCGGCGTCGCGCTCAGGGCGTTCGGTCGGCGGTTGCCGAGATCGGGAAGGCTGTCGTCCCCGGTGCGGGCGATCGCAACCGGCGGGCCGAGCGGCGGATCGCGGGCCAGGTCGAGCGGGTAGTAGCGGACCTCGACGAAGTCGAGGATCGCCTCGCAGCCCTGGTAGAGGCGGTCCGGGAAGGCGGGGACGAAGGCGAGGTGGCAGGGGTAGCCGAAGAGCGGCTCGGGGGCGCCGTCGGCCCGTCGCCAGGTGCGTCCGCCGTCGCGGCTCCAGGCGATACCGGCGCCGCCCTCCAGGGCGGCGAAGAGCACCTCGGGCCGGCGCGGATGGACGCGCACTTCGACGAAGGGCTCGAAGGGATCGTCGAGGCCGACGGGGGAGCTCGAGGCGTTCTCCCAGCTCCGCCCGCCGTCGCGGGAGACGAAGAGCGGCCGCACGCCCGGCCGGGGGTCGCACTCCGGCGAACAGGCGCCCTTCGGGCCCCGGGTCGCCCTGGACGAAGAGCACCTCGAGGCCGGCAAGCCCGGCCCGCTCGTAGCCTCCGCCGCCGTCCAGCCGCCGCCGCCAGAGGCCGTCGCGGGTGGCGAGGAGAGCTCGCTGCCGTAGACCGCCGCCCGCCGCCCGTTCCAGCCGCGCGCGGCCGCGACCGGCGCCTCGCCGAGCGAACTCGCCTGCCAGCTGCCCGTTCGCTCCTCGCAGCGGGTGCCGGAGGCGATAGCTCAGCCGCCGCAGTGTCCGCTGGCCGGGCGGCAGCTCGCGCGGCTCCCAGCGGAGCTCCACCGCCTCGCAGGACAGGAAGCGCAACTCGAGCCGACCCCAGCCCTCGAGACGGATGGCGCCGGGCGGGAACAGCGGCGGGAAGCCTCCCGCCGAGGACCCGCAGCGCCTCGATCCGGATGCGCTCGCCCTCGATCCGTCCATCGCCGAAGAGCCACAGGGGGCTTCCGTCGGGCGCGAAAACGTTCCAGCTCAGCGCCGCCTGCTCCGGGGTCACGATGTGGAGGAAGAGACCGTGGCCGGGATGCTCCGGGTCGAACCAGAGCCCCGTGTGACCCGGCTGGACCGGCACCGCGGAGGGCAGGAGGGCGAGGATCAGCGGCCAGGGGATCATCGTCGCGAAACGGGGAGGACGGCGCGGGAGAAGTCTAGGCCCGGGCGAGGATGGGCGGGGAATCGGGCCTCCTCGCCGCCCGCGAGGGCTCCGGGCGGGACGTGGGCCTCGGCCTCGCCCCCGCGCAGCGCGCAGGGGCCTGCCGAGCCCTGGCCCGAAGCCGCCGCGCGGCGCCTTCCGAGGTCGGGGGAGCCGGGGCTTCTCCGGGCCGTCGCGGCCGGCCGCGAGCCCGCGTCGCCGGGGATGACGGCGGCTCCCGCCCGGTCCCGCCGAAGAGTGGCCGGAAGCGCCGCTCGATCGGCGCATGGCGCGGGGGTCGAGCGCTCCGGGGCGGGGCAGCAGCCTCAGCGCGACGCCTCCGGCTCGAGGGCGCGGCGCGTCGCGAGGGCCGCAGCCAAAGCCCGATCCCGCCCGCGAGCCGCCGGTCCGCCGAGCCGGAGCGCGAGGGGCAGCGGCGTTCGCCCCTGCGCCCTGCGGGCCAGCCGTACGGCCTCGGGCTCGGCGGCAAAGCCGGAGAGCCTGGAGCCGAGGCGCGCGGGGAAGCGAGAGCCGGGGCTGCGCTCGCGGTCGGCATGGGTGCCTCCCCGCGGGCCGGGAGGGGCTCGCCGACGGCCTCCGCCAGCGTCCGATCTCTTGCCGCGATCCGGGAGCCGGCGGCGCCCAGGCACGCCGTGCACGCGGCGAGGCCGAGCGATCTCGGCCGCTGAGCCCGAGCCTCCTCCCCGTCGCGACCGCGGGCCGTGCCGTGCCCCGTCCGCGGGGAAGCTCGGTGGCCGCGACGACCCACGCCCCGGCGACAAGGGGGAGGGCTTCAGCCGCGATAGACGTCGTGGCAAGCCTTGCAGCCGCGGCCGATGGTGGCCCGCGCCGCATCGAGCTGCGCGCAATCGGTCGGGTCGGCCGGCGCGCGCGGCGGCGGCAGCGGCGCGGAACTCGGCGGCCAGGCGGCGAAACTCCGGCTCCTCGGTTCCCGGCGCGAGGAAGGCATCCTCGATCTCCCCGCCCACCGCTTCGATCCGCGCCAGCCT
The DNA here is from genome assembly GCA_033582715.1 of Lysobacterales bacterium. Lineage (GTDB taxonomy): Bacteria > Pseudomonadota > Gammaproteobacteria > Xanthomonadales > BPKI01 > BPKI01. The sequence continues at coordinate 1,486,923 of JAVQZZ010000001.1, forward strand.
CGCGCGCACCGGCTCGCCCGAGCAGGCCCCCGGACTCGCGCGCGCGGCGCAGGGCGTCGAGATTGGTCTGGAGCAGGGTCATCACCGCCTCGCGGTGACGGAACTGCTGTCGCCACCGGTCGAGGGCGAGGGCGCCGAGAAGGAATCCGGCCAGCAGGGCCACGGCGGCGGCGAGAAGGGCGGTGCGCATCGCTCAACGAACGCCGACGAGGTGGAGCCACAGCTTAGGTCCTCTGCTCGGCCTGAAGGTCGAGTCGGGCGCGCCGGGCAGGGGGCGGATCAGCTCCGGCCCCTCCTCCCGTACCGCGTTCACCCGCGTGGAGACCGGCCAGGCGCGAAGCGCGACTTCATGGCCGAGGGCGAGCAGCGCCTCGGCGGCGGCCGGCGGCCCCTCGAGCCAGAGCCGCTCGTGGTGCGGAGGAACGAGCACCGGGCATGCGCTCGATGGAGCGCCGCCACCGGAGGCGCGGCCGACCGTGTCAGGATCGCGAAACTCTCCAGCGCGTCCGCCGCCGGGGGCGAGCCAGCGATCCCAGAGCCCGGCGAAGGCGAGCAAGTCGCCGTCCTCCGCCGCGATCGCCCAAGGCTGGGCGGGGCGGTGCCCACGGTCCCACTCGTAGAACCCGGAGGCCGGCACCAGGCAGCGCTGGCCGCGTCGCCAGGCATCGCGGAACAGCGGCCGTTCGCCCACGGTCTCGGCGCGGGCGTTGATCGGCCGACTCCGGACCCCAGGCTCCCGCATCCAGTGCGGCACCAGGCCCCACTGCAGGCGGTCCAGCCGACGGCCTCCGGGGAGCAGGCGCAGCACCGGGAGCGCCTGGCCCGGAGCCAGGTTGTAGCGCGGCGTCCACGGCGGCACCTCGGCAAGACCGAAGCGGGCCGCGAGCGCGGCGCCGTCGGCGGCGAGAAAATAGCGGCCGCACATGGAGACCACCTTGCCTCCCGTGCGCTGACCCGTCAATGAGCGAGCCCCGCCGCACGCTGCGCATGGTTCTCGAACGGCCGCGCACAGCTCTGCGTCCGCAGCGCGCGCCGGCACCCGAGCCCGGTCCGTACGAGGTCCTGATCGCGGTCGTGGCCTGCGGTGTCTGCCGCACCGACCTGCACATCGCCGACGGCGAGCTCGCGCTCGCGCGCTACCCGGTGGTGCCGGGGCACGAGGTGGTGGGCGAGGTGGTCGCCGCTGGTCCCGGGGTCGAGGAGCCGAGGCCGGGCGCGCGCGTGGGGGTGCCCTGGCTCGCCTGGACCTGCGGGCGCTGCCGCCACTGCCGCCGCGGTCGGGAGAATCTCTGCGAACGGGCGCGCTTCACCGGCTGCACTCACGACGGGGGCTATGCCACCCACCTCGTCGCCGACGCCCGCTACGTCTTTCCGCTGCCGGCGGGGGACGCCCTGGCGCAGGCACCGCTGCTCTGCGCCGGCTTGATCGGCTACCGAGCGCTCCGCCTCGCCGGCGAGGAGGCCGGCCGCCTCGGCCTCTACGGCTTCGGCGCCAGCGCTCACCTCCTCGCCCAGCTCGCGCGCTGGCAGGGCCGCACCGTCTATGCCTTCACCCGTCCCGGCGACCGCGCGGCGCAGGCGCTCGCGCTCCGCCTCGGCTGCGCCTGGGCGGGGGGCAGCGACGAGCGGCCCCCGGAGCCGCTGGACGCGGCGCTGATCTTCGCCCCGGTCGGAGATCTCGTCCCCAAGGCCCTGTCCGACGTGGAAAGGGGCGGGGTGGTGGTCTGCGCGGGCATCCACGCCTCGGACATCCCTGGCTTCCCCTACGCGCTGCTCTGGGGGGAGCGCACGCTGCGCTCGGTCGCCCATCTCACGCGCCGGGACGGGGAGGAGTTCCTCGCCCTCGCCGCCCGCGCCGGGCTGCGCGCCGAGACCGTCGGCTACCGCCTCGAGCGAGGCGCAGCAAGCCCTGGAGGATCTTCGCGCCGGCCGGGTGGTCGGGGCCGCCGTGCTCGACTGCCGAGCGTGGCAGCCGCAGCCTAGTCGCGACGCGCGCGCTCGACCAGCCGCAGCCAGGTGTCGACCACGGTGTCGGGGTTGAGCGAGATCGACTCGATGCCCCGGTCGAGCAGCCAGTCGGCGAGATCGGGGTGGTCCGAGGGCCCCTGACCGCAGATGCCGATGTACTTGCCTGTGGCGGCGGCAGGCCGACGATCGCCCTTCCGATCAGCTCGAGCACCGCCGGGTCGCGCTCGTCGAAGCGCGCCGCCACCAGCGCCGAGTCACGGTCGAGTCCGAGGGTGAGCTGGGTGAGGTCGTTCGAGCCGATCGAAAAGCCGTCGAAGTGCTCGAGAAAATCCTCCGCCAACAATGCGTTGGATGGAATTTCGCACATCATGATGAGCTTGAGGCCGCGCTCGCCGCGACGCAGGCCCTGCTCGGCGAGGGCGGCGACCACCTCGCGAGCCTCGGCCACCGTGCGCACGAAGGGCACCATCACCCAGGCGTTCTCGAGCCCCATGTCCTCGCGCACCCGGCGGAGGGCGCGGCACTCGAGGGCGAAACAGGGGCGAAACTCCGGCGCGAGGTAACGCGCGGCGCCGCGGAAGCCGAGCATCGGGTTCTCCTCGGTCGGCTCGTAGGCGCGGCCGCCGACCAGGTTCGCGTACTCGTTGGACTTGAAGTCCGAGAGGCGGACGATCACCGGATGGGGCGCGAAGGCGGCGCAGATGGTGCCGATGCCCTCGGCGAGGCGCTCGACGTAGAAGCTCACCGGATCCGCGTAACCCGCGCTCAGGCGGTCGATCTCGGCGCGGACCGCCGGGCGGCTGCGCGGCGTACTCGAGCACGGCGCGGGGATGGATGCCGATCTGGCGGGCGATGATGAACTCGAGCCGCGCCAGGCCCACGCCGCGATGGGGGAGCTGGGCGAAGTCGAAGGCGCGCTCGGGATGGCCGACGTTCATCATGATCTTGAGCGGCGGCTCGGGCAGCGCCCCGAGGTCGGCCTCGAGGCGCTCGAAGGGCAGCCGCCCGGCGTAGACGTAGCCGGTGTCGCCCTCGGCGCAGGAGACCGTCACCGGCTGGCCGTCGGCGATCCGCGAGGTGGCGTCGCCGCAGCCGACCACGGCCGGAATGCCGAGCTCGCGGGCGATGATCGCGGCGTGGCAGGTGCGGCCGCCGCGGTTGGTGACGATCGCCGCCGCGCGCTTCATCACCGGCTCCCAGTCGGGATCGGTCATGTCGGTGACCAGCACCTCCCCCGGCGCCACCCGCCCGATCTCGGCTACCGAACGCAGCACCCGGGCCGATGCCGCTGCCGATCTTCTGGCCGATGGCGCGGCCCTCGGCGAGCCGCTCGCCACGCTCCATCAGGCGATAGCGCTCGACCCGGGCGCTGCGGGCGCGCACCGTCTCGGGTCGCGCCTGGAGGATGTAGAGCTCGCCGCTCTCGCCGTCCTTCGCCCACTCGATGTCCATCGGCCGGCCGTAGTGCTCCTCGATGCGCAGGGCCTGGCGGGCGAGCTCCGCGGCCTCGCGGTCCTCGAGGCAGAAGCGCCGCCGCAGCGCCTCTGGCGTCGGCTCGACCCGCACCCGCTCGCCGCTTCCGGGCGGGGCGAGCACCATGCGCTGCTGCTTGGCCCCGAGTTGCCGGCGCAGCACCGCGTGCCGGCCGGCGCGCAGGGCCGGCTTGTAGAGATAGAACTCGTCGGGATTGACCTGCCCCTGCACCACGAGCTCGCCCAGCCCCCAGGAGGCGGTGACGAAGACCACCTCGCGGAAGCCGGACTCGGTGTCCAGCGTGAACAGGACCCCCGAGGCCCCGAGATCCGCGCGCACCATCTGCTGGATCCCGGCGGAGAGCGCCACCTGGTCGTGGGCGAAGCCGTGGTGGGCGCGGTAGGCGATGGCGCGGTCGGTGTAGAGCGAGGCGAAGACCCGCCGCAGATGCGCGATCACCGCCTCCGCGCCGCGCACGTTGAGGAAGGTTTCCTGCTGGCCGGCGAAGGAGGCCTCCGGGAGGTCCTCGGCGGTGGCCGAGGAGCGCACCGCCACCGCCACCTCGTGTCCGGCGCGGCGACAGAGCTCGGCATAGGCCTCCCGCACCGCGCGCTCAAGGGGCTGCGGCAGGGGCGTGGCCTCGATCCAGCCGCGGATCTCGCGCCCCGCCGCGGCGAGCTCGGCGAGATCCTCCACCTCGAGGCCGTCCAGCCGCCTCGCGATGCGCTCGCCCAGGCCGTCGGCGGCGAGGAAGCTCGCGTAGGCCTCGGCGGTGGTGGCGAAGCCGCCCGGCACCCGCACTCCCGCGGCGCTCAGGTGGCCGATCATCTCCCCGAGCGAGGCGTTCTTGCCGCCGACCCGCGGCAGATCGCCCATGCGCAGTTGATCGAGCCAGAGCACCAGATCGGACACGGTGGCCTCGTCGGGCGGAGGGGGAGGGGAAAGGGCGCTATGATGCGGCGCGACGCCGATCCGCGACAAGCCGCAGCCGGGCGATGCGCCGCCTGATCTTCTTCGTCTCCGACGGCACCGGGATCACCGCCGAGACCATCGGCCATTCGGTGCTGACCCAGTTCGAGGGCATCGAGTTCGAGAGCTACCGCATCCCCTTCGTCGACACGGAGGAGAAGGCGCGGGAGGCGGCCGAGCGGATCCGCCAGGCGGCGGCCGCCAACGGCCGGCGGGCGATCGTGGTCAACACCGTCGTCGATCCCCGCATCGGCCGGATCCTCGCCGAGTCCGGCGCCCTGATGCTCGACGTCTTCGAGCCCTTCCTCGGACCGCTCGAGCGCGAACTCGGGCGTGCCGCGGAGGCCGAGCGTCGGCAGGGCCCACGGCATGACCGACCTCACCGCCTACGAGCGCCGGATCAGCGCCACGAACTACGCCCTCGCCCACGACGACGGGATGAATCCCAACTACCGCGACGCGGCGGTGGTCCTGATCGGCGTCTCGCGCTCCGGCAAGACGCCCACCTGCCTCTACCTCGCGCTGCACTACGGGATCACCGCGGCGAACTACCCGCTCACCGAGGAGGAGCTCGAGCGGGGTCGCCTTCCCGAACGCCTCGAGCCGCATCGCGCCAAGCTCTTCGGGCTCACCATCGACCCCGAGCGGCTCCAGCAGATCCGCAACTCGCGCCGTCCGGACAGCCGCTACGCGCACATCGAGCAGTGCCGGCGCGAGGTGACCCTCGCCGAGCGGCTCTTCCGGCAGGAGAACATCCCCTTCCTCAACACCACCCACACCTCGATCGAGGAGATCGCGAGCAAGGTGCTGGCTCGCCTCGGCATCGACCGCCACCTGTTCTAGCGGCCCGCGGCGCGGCCGGTGCCGATCGCGCCTGCCGCGGTCCCCGGCTATCATCGTCGCGTGCCGCCGAGCCGTCTCGCCGATCGCCTGCTTCGCCCCAGCCGCTTCGCCTGGCTGATGGCCGTGCTCGCCGAGAACCACGCCCGGCTCGAGCGCCTCTTCGCCCCGGGGCGGCTGCCGGTCGGAAGCTACCGCTCGGCCGTCGGGCCAGGACCCGGTGCTTCGGCTCGACGTGCTCGAGCGCTGCCGCTACACCGTGCTGCTGCGGCTGAGCCACCTCTTCGCCGACGGGGAGAGCCCGCCCTCCGCCCCCGAGGCGCTCGTCCGCCTCTACCTCGATGCCCGGCTGAGCGAACTCGTCGGGCTCGCCGGGGCGGAAGCCGACGGGGCGGTCCCTGGGGCCGTCGAACGCAAGCTACGGCTGAACTGCTTCTTCGGAAAATGGCTGCAGTTCCTCGAGGATCGCGGACATTCGCCGCAGACTCTCGAGGCTTGGCTGTCGGCCCCCGGACTTGCGCACGGGCGGCTGGTGGCTTGCGGCTAGGCGCCTTCGGTTGACGCCCGAAGCCGGCGGCCACTATCCTTGCCGTTCCGGCGTGGGGCCATAGCTCAGCTGGGAGAGCGCTACAATGGCATTGTAGAGGTCGCCGGTTCGATCCCGGCTGGCTCCACCATCCCAGGATTCCAACAACAACGCACGTCTCAGCACTCCTCGTCAGCGCGTCCCCATCGTCTAGAGGCCTAGGACACCACCCTTTCACGGTGGTAACCGGGGTTCGAATCCCCGTGGGGACGCCACCTTTTCCCCGCGTCCCCCGGATCGCATCGAGCCGAAAGCAGCTCGGCCGACGTCCATCCGTCGACTCAGCCGCCGGCGCCTCACCGCGCCAGTCGCGGACCCCGTCGGCATCGCGGCGGCTCCGCCGGCAAGCCTGCGGCTAGGGAAAGAGGCGGGGCAGGAGGCGCAGGAACACGAGCATCCCGGCCAGCTCGACCAGTGCCTGGAGCACGATCGCGGCTGCCGCAAGCCCGTGCCCGGCGTCGAGACCGAGGGCGATGGGGAGCACGACGAAGCTGTTGCGGGTACCGAAGCCGAAGGCCAGCGTCCGCCCGAGCCTTCCCTCGAGCCCGAGCCCGCGGGCGAGGGCGAGGGCGAGCAGCAGCGCCGCCAACAGGTAGCCGGCGAACACCGGAAGCAGGGTGCCGAGCAGGGCAAGCGCCCGGTCGGCGGGCGGCGACTGGGCGGCGGCGACGAGCAGGACGACGAGCGCGAGCAGCGGCACGCCGAGCCTTCCCAAGCCCTTCCGCAGCCTGGCCCGCCTCCCGCTGGCCATCGGCATCGCGTCGAGCAGCAGGGCGAGGGAGAGCGGCAGAGCCAGTGCCAGCAATCCCGGAAGCCAGCGCCGCGGGGCCGACACTTCCCAGACTCCCCGGGAGGATCAGGCCCAGCCACGCCGGCACGAGCGCGAGCTGGAGGAGGAGCGTGAGCGGCGTGACGGCAAGCGCCCGCGCCGCGTCGCCCCCGCCGAGCCAGGTGAAGCTGACGAACCAGTCGGTGCAGGGGGCGAGCAGCACCAGCGCGACTCCCAGCCTGAGGCCTGGGTCGGCGGGCAGCGCTCCGACCAGCAGCGCCACCACGAGCGGGATCACGAGGAACTGCCCGCCCAGCATCGCCGCGAGGAAGCGACGGTCGGCCAGCCCCTCGCGAAGATGGGCGAGCGGGATCTGGGCGAAGGTGACGAGGAGCAGGGCGGCGAGGACCGGCCACAGCAGGGCCGTCGCCAGCTCCCCGAAGCCCCCGACGCGCCCGAGCAGCAGGCCGAGCACGAGCGCCCCGAGGTGGATCCAGAGCTGCTGCCGCTCGAGCGAAGCCTCCGCCATCAGCGCCCGGTCCGAAGCAGCAGCCCGGTGCCCGCGCGCCATCAGCAGGGCCGCCCACAGGAAGCCGACGACCGGCGCGGCGAGCGTCCACAGGGCTCCGACCACGGTGTTGGCGGCGAGCCGCGACAGGCCGTTGGCGCCGCCGAGGACGCCCAGCTTGAGCGCCAGGCCGCGCAGGCCCGAGAGTTCGGCGGCGACCGTGCTCTCGAGGGTCTCCTGGAAAGCCGCGCTCAGCCCGCTCGCCACGAAGGCCGCCGCCAGCCAGGGCAGGGGCGAAGGCAGCAGGCAGGCCAGCGCGACCAGCAGCATCGCGGCCAGGCCGAGCGCATAGCCGAGCGCCAGCACCCGGCGATGCTCGTGCCGGTCGGCGAGCCAGCCGGCCGGCCAGCTGGCGAGCAGCTGCGCCAGATTGCGGAGCGCGTAGAGCACGGCGGCGAGCTGCGCCCCCTCGAGCGCGCCCCACTGCGGCGCGAGCAGCGTGGTCGCCGCGAGCACGAGCAGCACCGGGGACACGTCGCCGGCGCCGAACAGGCTCACCGCCGCGAGGTAGCGCCGAAAGGCCGGCGGCCATCCGGCGAGCGCCGCGCGGAGCGAGAAGCGCGGGTTGGGCGCCTGCCCGGGGTCGGCGACGAAGCGCGCGAAGACCAGCGCCGCGAGCAGACCCGGCAACAGGGACAGCCAGAGCACCACGCGCCAGGGACCCGCCGGATCCTCCGGGAGCAGTCCCTGGACGAGACCGAGCAGGGCGGCGGCGGCGAGGGGCCCGCCGACCGCGCCCAGGGTGTCCAGGGCGCGATGCCAGCCGAGGGCCCGCCCGCGTTCGCCGGCGCTCACCGCCTGGATCAGGATCGCGTCGCGCAGCGGTCCCCGCAGCCCCTTGCCGAGCCAGCCCAGCAGACGGCCGATGAGGATCGGCGGCCAGCGCGGAGGCGAGGGCCATCAGCCCCTGTCCGAGCGGAGTCAGGGCGTAGCCGAGCACGACCAGGACCTTCCTCCGGCCGAGGCGTTCGGCGATCCAGCCGGCCGCCGCCGCGCATCAGGCTCGCCAGGGTCTCGGCGAGACCCTCGATCGCTCCGATCACCGCGGCGGGGATGCCCAGCGCCGCGGCGAAGCCGGGCAGCGCCGCGCGGCCGGTCTCGTAGCAGAGGTCTCCGAGGCCGCTGGCGAGGCCCGCGGCAGTGACGGTGCGGTGGTGCCAGCGCATCTGCGAGTCGGGGGAAGGGGTGCGCTCAGTGTCGCAGAGCCGATGCCGAGCGGGTGACGTCCCGGCGGAGCGCCCGTGGGACGTGGGGACTCCGCATGACACGCCATCCCGGCCTTCGCGGCGAGGCCGATGCGCTCGGTATCAAGCTCGCCCGTCGGCTTCCGATGACCCTGCTGCGCGGCGTGGCCGCCCCCTCGTCGATCCTCGATCCATGCTCGTGGACGGTCATCCGGGACGGCGGTGCGAGCGACCCCGTTCTCGGGACGGCTCGCCGGTCGCACCGTCAGTCCGGCGAGACTCTGGCCGACTCGACCCGGAGCCGCAGGCCCTCCCGCGCCACGGGGCATCGCTCCAAGACGGAGCACCCGTCGCGGCGGGTCTCCGCACACGGGCCGCCGCAAGGGGGAGGGAAGGCGAGGATGGTGGAGGCGGCGGGAATCGAACCCGCGTCCGGAAGCCCTACGTCCCCGACCCTACATGCTTAGCGCGCCTCGCTGTCTCGTCCCGAGGCCATCCGACGCGCGGGATCGGCCTTGGGACCAGCCCTGGGTTCTGGCCGTGCGCCGCGGGCGAGGCGGCACGGCGAGCCCGTGGATCTGACCGAGATCCCGCCCGTCACGGGCGCCGTTGCGGTCTCGGTCCGGCCGGATCAGGCGGCCAGAGCGTAGTTGTCGTCGTTCGCAACTACTTGGTCGCCGCTGGATTCACGAGGAAAGCGGCCCCCTCGGCATGCATCGGGCGATTTCGCGACCCCCGTCGAAGCCGATCGCCCCCACGGTGGCGCCGATCACACCGATCGACATCATGGGGCCGGTCGCCCGGCTGCGCAAGGTCCCAGGCGGGGCGGGAGCTTCCGCGCGCCCGCGGTCCCGGCGTGCGCCGCAGACACCGAAGGCTTCTCCCGGTGGCGCCCAAGGGCTGACGTTGACCGTGCCCCGAGAGGGCAGCCGCTGATCGGCCGAACGTCGATCCAGTCGGGTTCCCGATCCCATCGCCGCCGCCGGCGGGAGGCTCCGTGCCGCGTCCGGACGCTGCCCCAGCCTGCGGTTCGGTCGCCAGCGCCACTTGGCGCCAGGAACACGGCCACGTCCCGTGCCACCGTTCCGGCAACCGACACTCAGCCATCAGCCACGCACGCGGAGCTGCGGGGCGCCTCCTCGACGGGGGTTTCGGGGCGCTTTCTCGCGATGGGCTCCCGAGCGCGGAGCCGCCGACCGGGAAGGAGGCTCCCGCGCGCGTCTCGGCACTCCAGCGTCGCCCGGAGCGCACTCCGGTTGCGCCGCGCGCCGTTCCACGCGACGGGAACGGATCGCAGGAGTCGTTCGCAAGTCGTTGTCTGGCCGTTAGCATCGCAAGAATGAACGACACCGCGAGGCGCCGCACTGCACGGCGGGGCGTCTGCGCTCGCTCCCGCAGAGGCCTGGAGCGGCGCCGCCCCTGCGGCGTTATATCGACATAAACAACATTATGCGCATCTTCGTGCCGCCTCCACGGGCGATCCCGCGGTCTCCAGCCACCACTCGTTTCGCTCCGCCCCCTCGCGCCGCCGGCGCTTCATCTTCCCGTCCTGCCCGCCGCAGCCCGTCGTCGCGGAGGACCGCGCCGTCGCCGGATGCATCCTCCGATCCGCCAGAGCCCCTTGCGGCAGTCTCCGTTTTGCGAATCCGAAGGTCTCCTGCGCCCCCCACGACACCCCTGGCAGGCGTCACGGCCCGGCAGACACGCGAGATCACCGCGATCCGCACCCTCTCGCCTCTGCATGCGCTCGCTCGAGGCCTCCGCCTCGCGGCGTCGCCGCAGGAGCCCGCGCTGGCGCATGAAGCCTCGATCCCCGCGCAAAGGACGGAAGGCGGAAACCCCGGGCTCGGCCCGTCCCCGCCACGCCAGGCGCTCATGAGGCGCCGCCAGCGTCGCAAATCGCCGGCTCAACGCAGGCTCTCGAGGAAGTCGAGCAGCGCCTCGCGGTCCTCGGCAGGAAGGTCCGCGTACGCCGACTTGGCGAGAGCCACCCGCCGCGGCAACCGTTCTGCCGCCTCGCCCTGGCCGAAGGCCCACTCGGCGAGCGCGACCCGATCGCGACGCTGGCCCACGCCGTCGAGCGGATGCCGCGGGTTGCCTTCTCCGCCCACCGCGTGACAGCCCGCGCAGCCCTCCGCCAGGAACAGCTCCCGACCGCGGCGAATGGAGCCCTCTGCCGGCGCTGCGGCGCTCGCCGCCATGGCCTCCTCGTCGTCGGTCGGCGCTGGCATCGCGAGGGCAAGGGCCAAGGTGACGACGAGCACCAGCGCCGCGGTCGTGGCGGCGGCGATCAGGGCCAGGGTCTCGCGCATGACGGCACTCCTTGAGCTCAGGCCAGGTCGAAAATTTCCGAATGGATCGCGCGGAGCGGCAGGCCGAGCTCGCCTGAGCGCGCGCTCCGCGAGGCGGATCATCGGCTTGGGCCCGCAGACGAAGGCGTGCCACCCGCGGCGCTCCTTCGGCAGGTGGCGCGCCAGCACCGCCTGATCGATGAAGCCCCGCTCGCCTTCCCATCCGGGCTCCGGATCGTGGAGGACGTGCACCACTCGGAGCGGCAGGCGCGCGGCGAGTGCCTCCAGCTCCTCCCGGTAGGCGGCGCGGTCGAGCCGGCGGTTGCCGTAGAACAGCACCGCCGGCCTGAGGTCCCCGCGCGCGGCCATCGCTCGGATCATGCTGAGGATCGGCGCGATGCCCGCACCTCCCGCGACGAACACGAAGCCCGAGGCCTCCGGATGGCGGTCGATGCTGAAGGCGCCGTAGGGGCCGTCGACGTAGGCGCGGGTCCCGGCCGGCAGCTCGCCGATGCGCGAGGTGAAATCGCCGAGCTCCTTGATCGCGAACTCCAGCTCCGGCTGCCCTGGCGCCGAGGCGATGGAGAAGGGATGCTCGCTGCAGCGCCAGCGGATGGCAGCCAAGGCTGAGCCAGGCGAACTGGCCGGGCTGGAAGCGTGGCGAGGCCGGGATGGCCGAGCGGCTCGAGCCGGAGCCGCCAGGTGCGGCCCGCGAGCCGCCCGACGCCGGCCAGCCGCCACGGCCGGCGGAGCAGCGCGAGCGGGCGCAGCAGGCGCACGTGGAGCAGCGCGAGCAGCCAGACCGCCGCCAGCCCGCCCCAGAGCCCAGCGCTTCCACGCCGCGTTGAGGAAATGCCCCGCCGCCTCGGCGTGTACGATCGCGAGCGACAGCGCCGCCGCCGCGAGCACGCCGTGCCAGAAGCGCCAGGCTGTCGTAGCCCCAGCCGATCCGTCGCCGCCACAGCGAGGACAGCACGATCGCCAGGAACAGCAGCAGGGCAAGCCGGCCGGCGGTCATTCCGGGCGGCGCCTGCCTCGGGTCGAGCGGCCCGGCCGCCTCGGGGTGACGGAAGACCACGATCGCCACATGGAGCCCCACGAACAGCAGAGCCGCGACCGCGAGATGGCGGTGCAGCACGTAGATCACGTCGATGCCGAAGGGCGCGGTGGCGCGCTTGAAGCGCGCGGTGAGCACGAACTGGACCCCGAACATGGCCAGGGCCGCGTAACCGATCAGCATCGCGAAGTCCCAGGCGAAGCCGCCGCTCCTTGGCGGATCGGCGAGGACCAGCAGGGTCGGCGGCCCGAGCACCAGCGCGAGGTAGAGCGCGCTCCAGAGCAGTGCACGGGGCATCGCGGTCAGAAGCCCACGCGCAGGGCGAGAAGCAGGATCTGCGCCGGCCCCTCGGCGCTCGCGGGCGTCGCCAGCAGCACCGGGGCGAGCTGGTCGACCGCGAGGTCCCGCGCCAGGGGATCGCGGAAGCGGTGCCGCTCGCCTCGCCACTCGAGAACCAGGTCGAGGCCCGGAAGGAGCGGCGCGGTGGCCTTGAGGCTCGCCAGCAGGGAGCGCCCGCCCAGCGGCGGCAGCGGCACACCGGACAGGGCCGCGCCGGCCGTCGCCTCGAACCGCGTGCGATAGCGGATCCAGGCGAGGCTCGCCTCGAGCGCGGCGAGCGCACCGCAAGGCTCGAGGCGCAGGTATCCGCCCGCGGCATCGATCCGGTCCTCCCGCACGATGCGCCAGCGGCGGGCGGGATCGGCGAGATCGGGAAGCCGGTTCGCGCCGCCACGGAAGCTCGCGCCGCGCTGCGACGACACGAGCGCCTCGCGGCTGAGGAAGAGCTGCGCGGCTGCGCCCCGCCCGCCCCAGCCGAGATCGAGACCGAAAGCCTCGCGGCGCACCGCCTCGAGCCCCAGTGCCGAGCGCGGGTAGCGGTCGTCGTCGGCGCGCGCGTGGAGTCCGAGCAGGGTCCTCTCACCGAGCGCGAGCTGCGCAAGGGCGCGGCCGCCCACCCGCTCGAGATCGGCGAGATGCGGCCGGCGCAGCTCGGGGGCGTTCTCGAAGCCGCCCGGCACCGTCGCCAGGTACTCCGGGAGGAAGCTGGCGAGGAATGGCCGCTCCCCGAGGTAGGCATCGCCGCTGCGCCGGGCCTCTTCGAGCGCGAGTTGGATCCGCGAGACCACGCCCATCGCCAGCCGGCCCTCGAGCGAGGCGCGGCGCTCCCGGGTTCGTTCGCGCTCGGCGAGACGGCGTGCGGCCTCCTTCGCCCCGAGTCTCAACGCCAGTCCGCCCCGCCCCCCGTCCTGCCAGTCCGCGTCGAGCTCCACCGCGCGCTCGCGCCAGTCGGACGGCCAGCGCAGCCGCCAGCGCGCATCCGGCTGCGCCGGCTGCGGCGCGGCGTCGCTCGGCACCTGCCGGAACAGGGCCTCGGGGGTGCGGTCGGCCCGCCGTTCGTGGCGGAAAGCGAGCCCGAGGGCGAGCCGCGCCGCGAGCGGCGCATCGAACCGCAGCCGGGCGAGCTCCTGCCGCAGCCTGCCATCGAGGCTCGAACGCGGCAGCGGCGCGGCCAGCCGTGCCGCCCAATCGGGGTGGATGGTGTAAGGCAGGAACGGAGCGTCCTGGCGGTGCTGACCGAGCGCCGCCTCGCCGCTCAATCGTGCGCCGGCCCCGAGGCGCCACCAACCGCTCGCCGCGAGCCACCAGGCGTGGTTGTCCGGAGCGGTCGCGGCCTGGGCGAGGGCACGCGGGTAGCCGGACTCGGCCGGGAGGCCGGGCACGGCGCCGAAGGGGTGCCGCCAGCTCAGCGATCCCACGTGGTCGTCGTGGTGCGAGGCGCGGAGCCGAAGCGCGAGCGCGTGGCGCGGGCCGCTCGCGGCCAGGCTGGCCTCGAGCTCGCGGGTGGTCTCGTCGATCGGCAACGGCAGGATCGCCGCGCGGGCGTTGCCGCCGGTGGTGCCGACCACGCCGCCGAAGGGGCGGATGCCCTGCCGCCGCTCTTGCCGCGCAGCGACCGCGAGCTCGGTCGTCGGAGCCAGCCGCTGCCGAAGCTCGAGGCTCGCCGCCGAGCGGACGCGCCCGTAGTCGAAGCTCTGCAGCGAGCGCCCGAGCTCGCGCAGGCCGGCCGTGCTCGGCGCGGGCGTCCATGGCTCGGGAAGCTCGAGGCTCCTTCCCCCGACACCGCGGAAGGGGGTCAGCGCCCTGCCCTCCTCGCGAGCCTGGCGGCCAAGTCCGAGCCTGATCCCGCCCCGGCCATCCACGCCGACTCGGAGGGCGGCGCTCGCCGTCGGTCGACCGAGATCGCGGACCAGCAACTCGAGCCGGCGGCGTCCCGAGGCCTCGCGGCCATCGCGCGCGGCGGCGGCGAGCCGGAGCACGCCGTAGCCCCCCGGGCCGAGCTCGCCAGCCCGTCGACCGGCCCACTCGCCCCGCCCATCGAGCCAGGCCAGACCCGCCAGCCAGAAGCCGGTCTCGAGGGCTGCGGCCGGCATGGCGACACCGCAGCCGAGGAGCAGAAGCGGCGGGATCCTCGCCTTCATCGCGTCAACCTCGCGCCCGAGGGATGGTTGCTGCCGTGCACGGCGGGATGGCAGCTCATGCAGTTCGGACCGAGCAGGAAGGCTGACCCGGAGGGCCGGGTCGCGCCGGGAAGGCCGGCCCCGGCATGGAGCGCGCTGGGATGGAACTGGGCGAGGTGGCAGAGCTGGCAAAGGAAGGGCGCGCGCGCCTCGAGCATTCCCGGATGCACCGAGCCGTGGGGCGCGTGGCAGTCACCGCAGCGTTCCCGCACCGGGCGGTGCTCCCACAGGAAGGGGCCGCGCAGATCGGCGTGGCAGCGGTAGCAGGTCTCGTTCTCGCTCGCCTCGCGCAGTCCGGCACGCGCCGCCAGGCTGCCGTGGGGGTCATGGCAGGCGCCGCAATCGAACTCGCCCTCACCGAGCGGGTGGTTGAAGGGCTTCAGCGTCGCCGCGCGCAGCGCGGGATGGCAGCCCAGACAGTCCTCGACCCGGCGCCAGGCCTCCGGAGGCGGAAAGGGGTCGCGGTGCACGCGGTGGCAGTCCACACAGGCCAGCTCGGCGCGCCCGTGCCCACCGGTCTCCCAGTGCAGCGCCTCGGCGCGATGGCAGCCGAGACAGGGGGTATTGCGCGCAGCGGCCGGCTCCTGGCCGGCGAAGATCCGCTCCGGAGGCTCGCCGGGCCGCCGCCGATGCGCCACGCTCGCGCCGTGGCAGTCGACGCAGCCGGCCTCGCGAAGCCCGCCGTGGGGACTGGCGAGCAGCGCCGCGATCGCGGGCTCCTCCGGGGGATGGCAGGCAAGGCACGGGGACGGCTCGGCCGCCGTCCCGGCGAACATCGCGACCAAGCCGAGCATCCCCGCCCCCGCTGGCATGCGCCCGACCTCCTCCCGCATCGTCGGCGTCAGGTTAACCGACGGCCGCAGCGCCGCCTTGATCGCGATCAAGCGCGCTCCGCCTACAGTTCGCCAGGCCTTCGTGGCACAATCCCGCGCCGTCGCGAAGCCCGGCCGAGGCCGATGCCCAAAGACGACTCGATCGAGATGGAGGGCACCGTCATCGAGGCGCTGCCCAACACCATGTTCCGTGTGCGCCTCGACAATGGCCACGTGCTCACCGCCCACATCTCGGGACGGATGCGCAAGAACTACATTCGCATCCTCACCGGCGACCGAGTGAAGGTCGAGCTCACGCCCTACGATCTCACCAAGGGTCGCATCACCTACCGGATGAAGTGAGACCGGGCACCTACCATCGGCCGCCGAGCCAGTGGGGAGGACGCGAGCGGCGTGTTCCGGCGGATCCTGATCGCCAACCGCGGCGAGATCGCCTGCCGCATCGCCCGCAGCTGTCGCCGGCTCGGCATCGAGTCGGTCGCCATCTACTCCGAGGCCGACCGCGGCGCGCGGCACCTGCGCGAGGCCGACCGCGCGATCGGCATCGGAGGCGAGCGCCCGGGCGAGAGCTACCTGGCCGTGGAGCGGATCCTCGAGGCCGCCCGCCGCGCCGAGGCCGAGGCGGTCCATCCGGGCTACGGCTTCCTGTCGGAGAACGCGGCCTTCGCGCGCGCGGTGCGGGAGGCCGGTCTGGTCTTCATCGGGCCCGATCCGGAAAGCATCGAGGCGATGGGATCCAAGGCCGCCGCCAAGGCGCTGATGCAGGCCCACGGCGTGCCGGTGGTGCCGGGCTACCACGGCGAGGATCAGGATCCCGGGCGCCTCGCCGCCGAGGCGGAGCGGATCGGCTGGCCGCTGCTGATCAAGGCCGCCGCCGGTGGCGGAGGAAAGGGCATGCGCGTCGTGCGGGACCCACGCGGCCTGCCCGAGGCGCTCGCGGCGGCGGCGCGGGAGGCGGAGAACGCCTTCGGCGACCGCCGGCTGATCCTCGAGCGCTATCTCGAGCGCCCGCGCCACATCGAGTTCCAGGTCCTCGGCGACCGCCACGGGCGGCTGCTCCACCTCTGGGAGCGCGACTGCTCGGCGCAGCGGCGCTACCAGAAGATTCTCGAGGAGGCCCCCTCGCCCGGCCTCGACCCGGAGCGCCGCCGCGCGATGGGCGAGGCCGCGGTGGCGGCGGCGCGGGCGGTGCGCTACGTCGGCGCCGGCACGGTGGAGTTCATCGTCGAGCCTGATGGCGGGTTCTACTTCATGGAGATGAACACCCGGCTCCAGGTCGAGCACCCGGTGACCGAGGCGCTGCTCGGGATCGACCTCGTGGAATGGCAGATCCGGGTGGCCGCGGGCGAGGCGCTGCCCTGGCGGCAGGAGGAGCTCGTCCCTCGCGGCCATGCGGTCGAACTCCGGCTCTACGCCGAGGATCCGGCGCGGGGGTTCCTCCCCGGCTCGGGGACGGTGGAGGCCTTCCGGGTGCCGGAGGGGCTCAGGCTCGATGCCGGCGTCGAGGCCGGCGACCGGGTGAGCATCTTCTACGACCCGATGATGGCCAAGCTCATCGCGCACGGTCCGGGGCGGGCGGAGGCCCTCGCCGCCCTCCGGGAGACCCTGGCACGCAGCCTGATCCTCGGCCCGGCGAACAACCTCGACTTCCTGCTCGCCCTCCTCGACCACCCGGCGACCCGCGAGGGCCGTCTCGACACCGCCTTCATCGACCGCGAGCTCCCTGCCCTGCTCGCTCCGCTCGCAGCGCCCCCCGAGGACACGCTCTGGCTCGCGGCCGCGGTCGCCGCCCTGCTCCTCGAGGAAGAGGGAGGCGACGCGGCCGATCCCTGGTCGCGCGCCGACGCCTGGCGACCTGGCCATCCCGGCCGCCGGCCGCTGGTCCTGCGCTCCGGCGAGCACCGCCGCGCCCTCGAGGCCTTCGGCCACGCGGGGCGCTATCGCATCCGGGCCGAGCACGGTCCGACATGGCAGGTCGAGGAGGCGCGCCGCCTCCCCGGAGACCGCCTGTGGCTCCGGCTCGCCGACGGCTGGAGCCTGAGCCTCGTCTGCCTCGCCCACGGCGAGGAGCTCTGGCTGTGGCAGTCCGGCTGGCGGCGCCGCTTCCGCCGCGAGCGGCCCTATGCCGACCGCCCGCGAGGAGCGGACGGCCGAGGACCGCCTGCGCGCGCCGATGCCGGGCCGGATCGTCGCCGTCCGCGTCGCGGTGGGCGAGCCGGTCGCGCGCGACCAGCCGCTCCTGGTCATGGAGGCGATGAAGATGGAGCTCACCCTGCGCGCCCCAGGCCCCGGGCGCGTGCGTCGGCTGGCGGTGGCCCCCGGCGATTTCGTCGAGGCCGATGCCGTCCTGCTCGAGCTCGACGCGGCGCCATGAGCGGGCCGGTGCGGATCGTCGAGGTCGGCCCCCGGGACGGGCTGCAGAACGAGCCGGGGACGGTACCGACCGCGGTCAAGATCGAGCTCATCCGCCGACTCGTGGACTGCGGCCTCGAGGCCATCGAGGTCACGAGCTTCGTCAGCCCGCGGTGGGTGCCGCAGCTCGCGGACGCCGAGGAGGTCGCACGCGCGCTGCCCCGGCGCCCCGGCCTGCGGGCGATCGCTCTGGTGCCGAACGAGAAGGGTTACGAGCGCGCGCTCGGCTGCGGGCTGCGCGAGGTGGCGGTGTTCACCGCCGCGAGCGAGGCCTTCAGCCGCCGCAACGTCAACGCCGGGATCGAGGAGTCGCTGGAGCGCTTCCGCCCGGTGCTGGAGCGGGCGCGAAACGACGGGGTGCGGGTGCGCGGCTACGTCTCCACCGTCCTCGGCTGTCCCTATCAGGGCGAGGTCCCGCTCGCCGAGGTGGTCCGCGTCAGCCGCGCCCTCCACGAGCTCGGCTGCGCCGAAATCTCCCTCGGCGACACCATCGGCGTCGGCACGCCGCGACGGGCGCGGGAGATGCTGCGCGCCGTCGCCGGCGGAGGTGCCGATGGAGCGCCTCGCGGTGCACTTCCATGACACCTACGGGCAGGCCCTCGCGAACGTCTACGCCTGCCTCGAGGAGGGCGTGCGCGTGGTGGACGCCTCGGTCGGCGGCCTCGGCGGCTGTCCCTATGCCAGGGGCGCGAGCGGAAACCTCGCCACCGAGGACCTGCTCTACATGCTCGCCGGGCTGGGACTCGCGCCGGCCGTGGACCTCGAGGCCCTCGCCGCCACCGCGCGCTGGATCGCGGCCGCCCTCGGGCGCGAGCCGGCGAGCCGCGTCGCCCGTGCCCTCGCGGGACGCTCCGGGGTGGGAGCGTCCGGGAAGGGATGCTAAGCTGCGGGCCATCGGGGGCCCGCGTCTCTCGCTCGGGGTCTGGCTGCGAGGTCCCGCTTCGATCCCCGTCACAAGCATCATGCACCCAGGGGACCCAGTTCGCGCCGAGCTTCGGCGGCTCCGTGAGGCGCATGCCGACGCCCTGGCGGACATGGCACGAGCCGCTGCGGGCGCGGCTGCGGATCCCGAGCGGCTGCGCAGCGCCCGGAGCGAGGCGGACCGACTCGCGGGCGAGCTGATCGCGCTGGCCTCCCGCCACCAGCGGAGGATGGAGGCGGTGCCGGAGCCCGTCCTGGTGCTCGACGGCGATGGCCGGATCCTCGAGGCCAATCCCGCCGCCTGCGAGTTCCTCCGCCAGCCGCCGGAGGAGCTGCTCGCGACGCCGATCTCGAGGCTCCTTCGCCCCTGTCCCCCCGGCCTGCCCGCGAGCGAGGCGACGGAGAGGGACGCGGCGCCGCCACGCCGCGCGCGGGCGGTCCTGCGGCGCGGGGACGGCAGCGATCTCGCCGCCGAGCTGTGCTGGCGAAGCTTCGCCGAGTCCGGCGAGCGCCGGGCGATCGTGGTCCTGCGGGAGGCGTCGCCGGCGCCCGAGCCGGCGGCGAACGCCGACCGCTCCCGTGAGCTCGCGCTGCTCGACGGGCTCCCCCTGGGGGTGCTGGTCGAGGACGCCTTGGGACGGGTGCTCCACGCCAACGCCTCGGCGCGCGAGCTGCTCGGACTCGGCGAGCAGGACCCGCCATCGCTCGACGCCCTGCTCGCGCGTGGGGGGCTGGTGGACGTCGAGGGCCGACGCCTCGGGCGCGAGGATCTTCCCTCGCGCATCGCGCTCGCCCGCCGCGCCCCCGTCCGCGGCGCCCTGCTCGCCGTCCTCGACCCGGACCGGGGCGGACGCCGCTGGCTGCAGGTGAGCGCCTCGCCGCGACTCGAGGACCAAGGTGCGGGGTCGCCGCTGGTGGTCTCGGTGATCGAGGACGTCACCCCGCTCCAGCGCGACCGGGAGCTCTTCGCGCGCGCCCAGCGGCTGGCGCGGATCGCCGGCTTCGAGTGGTGGCCGGCGGCCGACCGGGTGCTCTGCACCCCGCAGTGGAACGAAATCTTCGGCATCGATCTCCCCGCCGAGCTGCGGCTCGAGGCCTTCCTCGCGCGCTTCGCGGCCGACGACCGCCCGCGGCTGGTGGAGGCGCTCGCCGAGGCCCTCCGCCGCCCCTCGGAGATCGCCATCGAGTGCCGGGTGAGCGCGCGAGAC
Source organism: Lysobacterales bacterium (assembly GCA_033582715.1). GTDB lineage: Bacteria > Pseudomonadota > Gammaproteobacteria > Xanthomonadales > BPKI01 > BPKI01. Next base: position 1,506,521 of record JAVQZZ010000001.1, read on the forward strand.
GGCCGGCGCTGCTGGGTCCGGCTGCTGCTCCAGGCCATACGCCTCGGCGGCGAGGCCGCGCACCTCGCCGGCACCGCCCAGGACATCACCGAGGAGAAGCTGCGCGAGGAGGACCTGCGGATCCGCAGCGACACCGATCTCCTCACCGGACTCCTCTCCCGCGAGGCGATCCTCAGGGCGGTGCACGAGCAGGCGGCGAATCCGCTCGCCCGGATCGCCGTGCTGCACCTGGACGTCGATCGCTTCAAGCTGGTGAACGAGGTCTTCGGGCACGAGGCCGGAGACCGGATGCTCGCCGCGGTCGGGGCGCGCCTGCGGGCGGCTCTCGGCGCGCGGGCCCAGATCGGGAGGCTCACCGGCGACGAGTTCCTGATCGTGCTCGGCGACGAGCTGGCGCGCCGCGCCGAGTCGATCGCCGAGCTCCTGGTGCGCGCCTTCGACCGCCCCTTCCGCCACGGCGAGCAGGAGATTCCGCTCGGGGTCTCGATCGGTCTGGCCCGCTACCCGGACGACGCCAGCGACGTGCGCGAGCTGCTGACCCGCGCCGACGGGGCCATGCACCAGGCCAAGCGCCGCGGCCGCAAGGGCTGGCTGGCGGTGAGCGCGAGCCTGGCCAGGGAGCTCGCCGAGCGGGTCACGATCGAGTCCCATCTGCGCCGGGCCCTCGAGCTCGGCGAGCTGCGCCTGCTCTACCAGCCGAAGGTGGATCTGCGCACCGGCAGGGTGACCGGCGCCGAGGCGCTCCTGCGCTGGCATTCGCCGCAGCTCGGCACCGTCGCTCCCGATCGCTTCGTGCCCCACGCCGAGGCCAGCGGCGAGATCGTGCGCATCGGCCGCTGGGTGATCGACCAGGCCTGCGCCCAGCTCGCCGCCTGGCGCCGGGCGGGGATCGCCCTGGAGCAGCTCGCCGTGAACCTTTCCTACCGCCAGCTGATGGACACGCGGGTGGCCGACGAGGTGCTGCGAGCGCTGTTCGAGCAGCAACTCCAGGGCGAGCTGCTGGAAGTGGAAATCACGGAGCGGATCCTGACCGAGGAGGTGGAGGACGTGCGACCGGTCCTCCAGGCGCTGCGGGCGGCGGGCGTGAGCATCGCGATCGACGACTTCGGCGAGGGCTACAGCGCGCTCGACCGCCTCCGCCGGCTGCCGATCCAGGCGCTCAAGATCAGCCATCGCTTCACCGCCGGGGTGCCGCATATCGCCGGAGACGTCGCCATCTGCCAGGCGATCATCGGGGTGGCGCGGAGTCTCGGCCTCGAGGTGGTGGCGGAAGGGGTCGAGAACGAGGCGCAGCGCGGCTTCATGCAGCGCCAGGGCGTCCGCCTCGCCCAGGGCTTCCTGTTCGCGCGCCCCCTCGCCGCCGAGGAGTTCGCGCAGTTCTACCGCGAGCGCCGGGCGGGGGGATGAGCGAGCCCTGCCGGGGGCAGACGGTCCGGATCCGGCCGATCCGGCCGGCGGACGACGCGGCCATCGCGGCGATCATCCGCGCGGTGATGACCGAATGGGGCGCGAGCGGACCGGGCTTCGCCATCCACGACGCCGAGGTGGACGCGATGAGCGCGGCCTATGCCGCCCCGCGGGCGCTCTACCTCGTCGCGGAGGCCGCCGGCCGGCTGCTCGGCGGCGCCGGCATCGGCCCGCTGGCGGGCGGGGACCGGGAGACCTGCGAGCTGCGGAAGATGTACCTGCTGCCCGAGGGCCGGGGGCGCGGCCTCGGCCGCGCCCTGCTGGCGCGCTGCCTCGAGGCCGCCCGAGAGTTCGGCTACCGCCGCTGCTATCTCGAGACCCTCGGCACGATGTGGCGCGCCGAGCGGCTCTACCGCGAGTTCGGCTTTCGACCCCTCCCCGGCCCGATCGGGCAGACCGGCCACTTCGGATGCGACCGCTTCTACCTGCTCGAGCTGCGGCGCGAGGAGGCGTGAGCCGGGCCTCCCTTCCGCCGGCCGAGCTAGAATGCGCGCCGTCCTCGCGGGGAGACACGACGGGATGGAAGCGGCCGGCGCGCGCATCGCGATCAGCGGAGGAGCCTCGGGACTCGGGGCCGGGGCGGCGCGGCGGCTGCACCGCGAGGGCGCCGCGGTGGCGATCCTCGACCTCGACCGCGATCGGGGCGAGCGGCTGGCGGCGGAGCTCGGCGAGCGCGCGCTCAGCGTCGCGGTCGACGTCGGCGACGAAGTAGCGGTGCGGGCGCGCGCTCGACCAGGTCGTGGCGCGGTTCGGCGGGATCGACGCCGCCGTGGCCTGCGCCGGCGTGCTCGGCGCCGGCCGCGCGCTCGGCCGTGAGGGGCCGATGCCGCTCGCGGACTTCGAGCGTACCGTGCGCGTCAATCTCGCCGGCAGCTTCAACCTCGCCAAGGAGGCGGCGGCCCGCATCAAGGACAATCCGCCGCGGGAGGACGGCGAGCGCGGCGTGATCGTGCTCACCGCCTCGATCGCCGCCTGGGAGGGGCAGGTCGGGCAGGCCGCCTACGCCGCCTCCAAGGCCGGCGTCGTCGGCATGACGCTGCCCCTCGCCCGCGAGTTCGCGCGCCTCGGCATCCGGGTGCTCAGCATCGCGCCCGGAGTCTTCCACACGCCGATGATCGAGGGCGTGCCCGAGGAGCTCTACCGCGCGCTCTGCGCGCAGGTGCCCTTCCCCCAGCGGCTCGGCAGCGTCGAGGAGTTCGCCGACGCGGTGCTTTTCGCGCTCCGCAACCGCTACCTGAACGGCAGCGTGCTCCGGCTCGACGGCGCGCTGCGGCTTCCGCCGAGGTGAGCCGCGATGCGCGCCGCCGACGTCAAGCGCGGGATGGTGGTCGAGCACGAGGGGCGCATCTGGCAGGTGCGCGAGGTCGAGCGCAGCGCCCCCACCGCGCGCAACAGCAACGTCACCTTCCGCTTCGTCCTCTCCGGCATCCCGGGCGGCCAGAAGCTCGACCTCAGCCTGCGCGCCGAGGACGAGCTGCGCGAGCTCGAGCTCGCGCGCCGGCCGGTGCAGTTCTCCTATCGCGACGGCAGCGACTTCGTCTTCCTCGACGCCGAGAGCTTCGAGCCCTACGTGCTCGACGAGAGCCTGGTCGGCGAGGCGGTCGGCTATCTCAGCGAGGGGCTGGAGGGCTGTCACCTCCGGCTCCTCGACGAGCGGCCCGTGGGGCTCGAGCTGCCGCCCTCGGTGGTGCTCGAGATCGTCGAGACGCCGCCCGAGCTCAAGGGCGCGACCGCGACCAAGCGCAGCAAGCCCGCCCGGCTCGCCACCGGCATCGAGGTGCAAGTCCCCGAGTATCTCGCGGTCGGGGACCGGATCCGGGTGAGCACGCTGACCGGTGAGTATCTGGGACGCGCCTGAGCCCGGAGCCGACCCCCGGCGGCCGGCGGCGGCCGCGCTCCTCGGCGCCCTGTGCGCGCTCCTCGCCGGCTGCGGTGCCGACACCCCGCCCGCCGGGGAGCCCCGCGTGGCCCAGGCGACCGCGGTCGCGGCGCCCGACCGGGGACGCCTGGTGCGCAGCCTCGCCCTCGATCCCGAAAGCCTCGACCCGCACCGCGCCGAGAGCCTCCAGGCGGGCCACGTGCTGCGCGAGCTCTTCGAGGGACTGGTGGCGGAGGACGCCGAGGGCCGACCGATCCCCGGCGCCGCCCTCGCTTGGAGCCACGATCCGGAATGGCGGCTGTGGCGCTTCGAGCTCCGCCCCGAGGCGCGCTGGTCGGACGGGCGGCCGCTCACCGCGGCGGACTGGGTCGCGAGCTTCCGCCGCGCCCTCGATCCGGCCACGGGCTCGCGCAGCGCGAGGCTGCTCGAGCCGATCCGCCACGCCGCCGCGGTCCGCCGCGGCGAGGCCCCGCCCGAGGCGCTCGGCGTGGTCGCCGAGGGGCCGCTGCGCCTGCGCATCGAGCTTGAGCATCCCTTGCCAGGGCTTCCGGCCCTGCTCGCCCTGCCGATCGCCTTTCCGGTGCGCCTCTCCGCCGCGTCGGCCGCGCCCCTCGGCAACGGCCCCTTCGTGCTCGCCGAGCGCGTGCCCGGGTCCCACCTCAGGCTGATCCCCAATCCGCACTTCCACGCCGCGGCGGAGGTCGCGATCGGCGAGCTCGTCTACCTGCCGATCGAGCAGGCGAGCGCGGGGCTCGCCCGCTACCGGGCCGGAGAGCTCGACTGGCTCGACGAGCTGCCGGCGACCGCGGCGGCGGCGCTGCCCCCGGAGTTGGCGCCGGAACTCGTCGTGCTCCCGGTGCTCGGCACCTACTACTTCGGGCTCAACACCACGCGCCCGCCGCTCGCCGACCCGCGGGTGCGGCTCGCCCTCGCCCTCGCCCTCGACCGCGACGCGATCGCCTCGCTCCTCGGCGTTCCCGGTCGCGCCGCCGTGACCCTGGTCCCGCCGGGAGTGCCCGAGCACCGTCCGCAGCCTCCGCCGTGGACCGGCGAGCCGCTCGCGGCGCGCCAGCGGCGAGCGCAGGCGCTGCTGGCGGCGGCCGGCTACGGACCCGGGCGGCCGCTGCGCTTCGAGCTGCGTCACAACACCGGCGAGGACCACCGGCGGATCGCGATCGCCGCGGCGGCCTCGTGGAGCCGCGCCCTGCCGGTCGAGGTCCGGCTGCACCACGAGGAGTTCCGCAGCTTCCTCGCCACCCGCCGCCGCCGCGAGACCGAGATGTTCCGCGCCGGCTGGGTCGCCGATCTCCCCGACCCGCTGGACTTCCTCGCGCTGTTCCGCAGCGGCGATCCGCGCAACGACTGCGGCTTCGCCGACCCCGAGTTCGACGCCCTGCTCGCCCGCGCCGAGGGCGAGGCCGATCCCCGGCGCCGGGCCGAGTGGCTGGCGCACGCCGAGCGCCGTCTGCTGGAGGCCGCGCCGGTGATCCCGGTGTACCACTACGTGAGCCGCCGCCTGATCCGCCCCTGGGTGCGCGGCTGGCGGCCCAACCCCCTCGACCGGCACCCGAGCCGCTGGCTGCGGATCGAGGGCAGACCCGCCGCGGCGCGATGATCGGCTTCCTCCTGCGCCGTCTCGCCGCCGGAGCGCTCACCCTCCTCGCGCTGCTCACCCTGAGCTTCTTCCTGATCCGCGCCGCCCCGGGCGGCCCCTTCGACGCCGAGCGCCCGCTCGAGCCGGAGCTTCGCGCCCGCCTCGAGGCGCAGTACCGGCTCGACCAGCCGCTCTGGCGGCAGTATCTCGCCTTCCTCGCCGACCTCGCCCGGGGCGAGCTCGGACCCAGCCTCCAGTACCGCGAGTACCGCGTCGCCGAGCTGATCCGCGAGGGCTGGCCGGTGAGCCTGCGCCTGGGGTCGGCCGCGCTGCTGCTCGCGGTGGCCGCCGGGCTCGGCCTTGGCGTGCTCGCCGCCTGGCGCCGCGACCGCCTCCTCGACCGGCTGCTGATGGCCCTCGCCACCCTGCTCCAGGCGCTGCCGGTCTTCGTCTCGGCGCCGCTGCTGGTGCTGCTCTTCGCCCTCACCCTCGGCTGGCTCCCCGCCGGCGGCTACGGCGGGGGCGCGCTCCGCCACCTCGTCCTGCCGGTGACCGCCCTCGCGCTGCCGCACCTCGCGATCGTCGCCCGCCTCACCCGCACGGCGATGGTCGAGACCCTCGCCGCCGAGTTCGTGCGCGCGGCCCGTGCCCGCGGGCTCTCCGAGACGCGGATCCTCCTGGTCCACGCCCTGCGCCCGGCGCTGGTGCCGGTCGTGGCCTACCTCGGGCCGGCCGCGGCGGCGGTGCTCACCGGCTCGGTGGTGGTCGAGCAGACCTTCGGCCTCCCCGGGGTCGGCCGCTACTTCGTGCAGGGGGCGCTCAACCGCGACTACACGCTGGTGATGGGGGTGGTGCTGCTGGTGGGCGCGCTGGTGATCCTCCTCAGCCTGCTCGCGGACCTGCTCGCCGCCTGGCTCGATCCCCGGATCCGGCTGCGATGAGCCGGGCCTTCGCGCCCTCCCCCTGGCAGCGCTTCCGCCGCCACCGCGCGGCCCGCGGCGCCCTCCTCGTCCTCGCTGCGCTGACCCTCTTCGCGCTGCTCGCGCCTCCCCTGCTCCCGCTCGATCCGCACAGCCCGGACTGGGAGCGGATCTCCGTGCCGCCGGAGCCCGCCCACCCCTTCGGCACCGACGCCATCGGCCGGGACCTGCTGGCGCGCACCGCCCTCGGACTGCGCACGACGCTCCTCGTCGCGGGCAGCGCGGCGCTGCTCGCGCTGCTCGTCGGCCTGCCCTGGGGCCTCCTCGCCGGCTGGGTCGGCGGCCCGGTCGGCGGGCTGATGATGCGCATCGTCGACGTCCTCCAGGCCCTGCCCTTCCTGTTCCTCGCCATCCTCCTGATGGCGGTCTTCGGCCGCCGCACCGAGCTCCTCTTCGCGGCCATCGGCGGCTACGTCTGGCTCGATCTCGCGCGCATCGTCCGCGCCGAGACCCTGTCGCTGCGCGAGCGCGAGTTCGTGCTCGCGGCTCGGGCCCTCGGCGCCTCGACCGGCCGGATCCTCGTGCGCCATCTGCTGCCGCAGCTCGCCGGCGGCGCCCTGGTCGCGCTCGGCGTGATCGTGCCCAAGGTGATCCTGATCGAGAGCTTCCTCAGCTACCTCGGCCTCGGCATCCAGGAGCCGATGGTTTCCCTCGGCGGGCTGGTCCACGAGGGCGCGCAGGACATGAGCTTCGCGCCCTGGGCCCTGGCCTTTCCGGCGGGCTTCCTCGTCGCCCTGCTGCTCGCCCTGCACTTCCTCGCCGAGGGTCTGCGCGACGCTCTCGACCCGAGGTCGCCGGCGTGAGCGTTCCCCCCGTGCTCGAGCTGGAGGGGCTCGAGATCGGGCGCGAGGGCGACGGGGCGCCGATCGTCGCCGACCTGACCCTGAGCCTGGCGCCGGGCGAGAGCCTCGGCCTGATCGGCGCCTCGGGCGCGGGCAAGAGCCTGAGCGCGCTCGCCCTGCTCGGCCTGCTGCCTCCCGGACTGCGCGCCCGCTGGCGGCGGATGGCGCTCGCGGGACAGCGCTACGCGGCGGCATCCGCGGCGCTGCGCCCCCTGCGGGGACGCGGCATCGGCCTCGTCTTCCAGGAGCCGCTGGCGGCGCTGAACCCGGTGCTGCCGGTGGGCTTCCAGCTCGCGGAAGTGCTGCGCCGTCACCTCGGCCTCGCGCGGCGCGCCGCCCGCGCCGAGGCTGCTGCCTGGCTCGAGCGCGTGGGGCTCGCGCCGCCGGCCGCATTCCTCGGGCGCCATCCCCATGAGCTCTCCGGCGGCCAGCGCCAGCGTGTCGCGATCGCCCTCGCCCTCGCCCCGGGACCTCCCCTGCTGATCGCCGACGAGCCGACCAGCGCCCTCGATCCCCCGAGTGCCGACGAGATCCTCCGGCTCCTGGTCGGCCTCGCCCGGGAGCGAGGCACGGCACTGCTGATCGTCTCCCACGAGCTCGAGCTGCTCGCCCGCCATTGCGAGCGGCTCGCGGTGCTGGCGGAAGGCCGCATCGTCGAGAGCGCCGCGGCGGCCGAACTGCTCGCGGCGCCGCGCGAGCCCGCGACTCGGCGCCTCGTCGCCGCCCGCCTCGGCCCGCCGCCGCGCCCGGCAGGCGCGGCCACGGCGGTCGCGCCCGAGCCGCTGCTTCGGGTGCGCGCGCTCCGCGTGGAGCGTCGCGCACGCTGGCTGCGGCGAGGCTCCCCGCCGATCCTCGACGGTCTCGAGCTGGAACTCCGGCAGGGAGAGGCGCTCGGCCTGGTCGGTCCCTCAGGCTCGGGCAAGACCACGCTGGCGCGGGCCCTGCTCGGCCTGGTGCCGGTGGCGGGAGGCAGCATCCGTTTCGCCGGGAGCGAGCTGGCCGGTCTCTCGCCGCGCGGCTGGCGGCCCCTGCGCCGCGCGCTGCAGATCGTGTTCCAGGATCCGGGCGCGAGCCTCGATCCGCGGATGCAGGTGGGCGCGATCGTCGGGGAGGGGCTTCGCATCCACGGCATCGGCCGCGACGCGCGCGAGCGCGAGGCGCGCGTGCGCGCGGCGCTCGCCGCGGCGGGTCTCGATCCGGACTGCGCCGCCTGCTATCCGCACGAGCTCTCCGGCGGCCAGCGCCAGCGGGTGGCGATCGCCCGCGCCCTCGCCCTCGAGCCGCGGCTGCTGGTGCTCGACGAGGCCCTCTCCGCGCTCGACGCCGCGCTGCGCCGCGACCTGCTCGCGCTGCTCGACCGGCTGCGCCGCGAGCTGGGCCTCGCCCTGCTGTTCATCTCCCACGATCTCGCCGCCACGGCCTGGCTGTGCGAGCGGATCGCCGTGCTCGAGGGGGGACGCATCGTGGAGAGCGGTCCGCGCGATCGGCTGCTCGCCGCCCCGGCGCATCCGGTCACCCGGCGGCTGCTCGCCGCCGCCGGTCTCGCCTGAGGGGCGCTACTCGAAGCCGTCGGCGAAGATCGCGCCAGGGGGCGGCCCCGCGCCGCCGGCGGAGCTTCGGTCGAGGCTGAGCAGGAAGGCGATGAGGTCAGCGCGATCGCCCGGAGCGAGGGCGAGGACCCGGCGATGCGGCTGCGCCTGCTGCAGTCGGTCGCGGTTGGCGATCAGCACCTCGTCGAGGGCGATCATCCAGTCGGTGGCCTCGAGCTCGATGGTGTTGCCGGACCCCGCCGCGAGGCTGAAGCCCTCGATCCAGACCTGCTCCCAGTTGGTCACCCGCCAGTTGGGGTCGTTGCCGACCCCGGGTAGGCTCACCGTCTGCCAGAGGCTGCCGTTCACCCGCACCCGCAGCCCGATCGAGGAGCCGAGCGGTCGGCTGTTGCTGAAGCGAAGCTCGAGCGCCGCCGGCCCCCCGGAGCCTCCGTGCACGTTGACCAGGCGGATCCCCTGGCCACTGCCCTCGAGAGCGACGAAGGCACGGCCACGCGGCGTGTCGTCCTCGTTGAGCTCGGTGAACTGGTCCACCAGCCGCGCCCCGCCGTAGCGCTGGGCCTGCTCGGCAGGCACGAGGATCCCGCCCGTGACCCGGAACACGTCCTCGAGGGCGGGCGCGCTGCCGTCGTGGAAGTAGGGGGCGGTGGCGAAGAGGCCGAGCAGGCTCGGCGTGTCGATCCCGGTGAGCGGCCCGCCGAGGCGCGAGCCCGAGGTCGGCCGCAGCGTGCCGACGTCGGCGAGCGGCGGCGCGGCTCCCGTCCCGCTGTTCGTGTAGCGCGGCGGCGCGTGGCAGCTTCCGCAGCCCTGCGCCTCGAACACCGCCTGGCCCCGCTGCGCCGCGCTGCCGAGGCTGCCGTCGGGGTTGCGGAAGGGGCTTCGCGGCAGGCTCGCCGGGCCGAGCGAGCCCACGTAGGCGGCGAGCGCGTCGAGCGCCGCGCTGAGGCCCGCCTTGGGCGGACCGAGCGGGTGCTGGGTGGCGGCGAACTGGGCGTCGGTGAGGAAGCCTCGGCCGCCGAAGAACTGGCGGATGTCGCCCTCGAAGTCCTGGATCTCGTCGAAGTTGGCGCTCCAGTGGACGTTGCCGTGGGCCATCCCGCCCCGCCCGCGCAGGCTCGGCGTGTTGCGCAGTCCCTCCCCGCGGCCGGTGAAGTCCCAGGTGCGGCCGTCGTGGTCGCCGTCGAGGTGGCAGGTGGCGCAGGAAAGATAGCCCTCCGCGCTCATCCGCGGATCCCTGGCGTTGTAGAAGATGCGCTTGCCCTCGAGCACCGGCGGGGGCAGCGGCTCGACGCTGAGCGCGGGGCGGGTCTCGCGCGCCATCTGGGTGCTGCCCGCCGTCCACAGCGGCTGGGTCTCGAGGATGCTCAGGGTGCGGCCGAGGAAGTCGTGGACGAAGGTGCGCCCCGTGACCTCGTCGACGCACAGGCCCTGCGGCGCGAGCCCGACCTCGCGCCGCAGCACGCTCGCGCCGAAGCCGGTCTGCTCCTCGAGCGCGAGCGCGTCGAGGACCGCCACCTCGTTGCTGCCCTGGAGCGCGACCAGCAGGTAGTCGCCGAGCGGGGAGAAGGCGAGCGCCGCCGGGGAGTCGGCGTTGTCGATGTCCACGTCGCGGCGCAGGGTCGGCGCGCCGGTCGGGGCGACGACCATGAGCAGGGCGCGCACGGTGTTGTCCTGGGTGAGGTCGCGGCTGGGATGGATCAGCCGCCCGCGCTCGAAGTTGGGCTTGGTCGCCGCCACCGCCAGCCGCCCGTCGCGCGGAGAGACCGCCACCGCCGCCAGCTGGTTGGCCACGCCCCGTCCGCTCGAGGGCGTGTCGCGGTGCCTCTCGCCGCCGAACTTGCCGATGCGGCGCGTCTCCGCGAGCGCGAGGGAGGCCGCTGCGGCGTCGATCCGCCACAGCTCCGCGTGGTTGCGCGGCGACAGGAAGCGGGTCGCGAACAGGCTCTGCCCGTCGGCGGAGACGGCCAGCGCGCGCGGCGCGGCGGGAAGCGCGAGGCGCCCGGTCTCGGCCCGCGTCGCCGCGGCGTAGCGGCGGAGCTCGCGCCGGCCCTCGAGCGCGACGAAGGCGCGCCCGCCGTCGGGGGAGAGGACCACGGCCACCGGCGCCGAGCCGTATTCGAGCGTGATCGCGCCGAGCAGCGTACCGTTGTCGGCGCGCCGGACCTCGACCCGGTCGTCGTCCCGGCACGCGATCCAGAGCTCCGCCGGGCTTCCCGCCCTGAGCGCGATGGCGCTCGGATGGTCGCAGACCGGGTATTCCGCGAGGCGGCTCAGGGTGTCGGCGTCGAAGACGCTCACCCGGTCGTGGTCGGGATGGACGGTGTAGACGCGCCGGGCGGCGGAGGCGCAGACCATCTGCCCGCTCGCGGTCGGCCGGGGACCCGAGAGCGGCGCGAGCACCGTGACCACCCTGCTTGCGCTCGCGATCACCCCCGAGGGATCGCGCACCTGGACCACGGCGCGGAAGTGCCCCTCCCGCGCGTAGGCGTGGCTCGCGCTCGGGCTTGCCGACCAGGCGGTCTTGGGCGAGCCGTCGCCGAAGTCGAAGCGGTACTGGAGGACGTCGCCGTCGGGATCGGAAGCCGTGGCGCCGAAGCTCACCGCGGCACCGGGCGCCGCAGGGTAGGGACTCGCGGAGAAGCTGCCCACGACCGGCGGACGGTTGCCGCCGCCCGCGCCGCCGGTGGAGAAGCTGAAGGCGTAGGTCGGCATCGCGTTGCCGGCGGCGTCGCGGATCCCGCTCAGCCGGAACTCGTAGGTGGCGTTGGCGGCGAGCTCGGCATCGGGGGTGAAGGTGAGGATGTCGTCGAAGCTGAGCACCCACTTCCCCGCGAGCGGCGGCCCGTAGCTTCCGGGCCCGAGCACCTGGCGCAGCATCAGGCTGCTGCCGTTCGCGATCGAGAGCACGTCCAGGGTCTCGTGGATGATCACGCTGATCGGCGCCCGGCGCGGATAGTGGGTCTGTCCCGCGCGCGGGATGTGGAAGGCGACACTCGGCGGCCTCGTGTCGGGCGCGGCCTGGTGGGCGAAGATCGCCATCCCCTGGTAGATCCCCTGCCCCCCGGTGACGATCAGGTTTCCGAGCGGCAGCGCGAACTGGCTGATGTCCACGCGCTGGGCCGCGGGCAGGCTGGCGTCCGTGGTGGTGAAGCGCAGCACGCTCTGGCGCGTGCGCATGTCCACCTTGTGGTCGCCGATGAAGCCGTACTCGTCCTGGAACTTGGCGTACATCGCTCCGGAGGAGTCCGGCGGCCGGAACAGCGGCACGTCGGCGGCGAAGCGCAGCGCGCTCGGATCGGTCGCGTCGACCACGCGGAAGCCGTTCCCGTTGTCGTTGTAGGGAAAGACGAGGTACAGCTCGCCGTCGTGCCCCCAGAGCTCCGGCCAGTAGCCCCCGGGGCCGCCGAGACGGAGCACGTCGAGCAGCACCGGGTTGCGGGGATCGCTGATGTCGTAGGTCGCCACCCCGCTCCGCCCCTGGTCTGCGGCGTAGATCAGCAGGTTGCCGAGGATGAAGGGGTGGCCGAAGACGCCCGTCTGGGCGAGATGGTCCCACTCCGCGAGCAGCTGGCTGCCGGGATTCCAGCCGTTGCCCCCGAAGCGGAGCTCGACGCGACCGGGATTGGCGAGGTACTCCGTGAAGGTCGGCCCGACGAACCAGGGCTGGAACACGTCGCCGCGCGTGGCCGCCCCGAGATGGAAGGAGCGCTGGCGGGCGATGCCGGGCACCCCGGCAGTGGCGCGGAAGGACCACACGCGCCCGGTCGCCGAATCCAGGTCGTGGCCGATGGCGAGGTAGTGCCCGGGCTGGCCGTCGCTCATGCGCTGGCCGAGGAAGAAGAAGCCGTGGGCGTTGATGGGATTGAGGCTCTCGCCGAGCTCGCCCTGGCTCCCCGCGGGGGCCAAGGCGATCCGCCTCGGGTCGGCCGGATTGCTCAGGTTCCAGATCCGCACCTGCAGGTTCGAGCCGGGGAGGCTCGAGGGCCCTTCGGGAATCGAGAACAGCACGCCGTTGAGCCAGGCGAAGAGGGCCATGCGCCCGTCCGCGGTCGCGAAGGGTCCGGCGAGGCGCTCGCCCGCGGTGCGCGGCACGTTGGGAAATCCCGTGCCGCTCGGCCACTGGTGGGTGGTCTGGGCCGCGGCCACGGCCGCCGAGAGCCCAACGACGGCCGCAAGAAACCTCGCCGCGCCTCGCATAGCCCGAGCTCGCGAAGGAACCCCAGTGCGATACGGAGCCGAATCCCGACACCAGACCGCATCGCGACGAGCGGTCGCCACCGGACGACGGACGGCGGGATGGGCACCGCCAGGCGGAAGGCCGAGGCGGCATCGCTCAGCCCCCGGTAAACATCAGCCTCATCTGCTCTCAAGCGTGAGAAATCTCAAAGTATTGCACACATCATGCGTCCGCCTCTTGCCTTCCGTCGGGTGTGTGATAATTTTTTCCCACGAATGTGGGACGAATCGATCATGAACCCGCCGACCCAGTCCGAGGACCAGCGCTGCAACGAGCTCCTGCTCGGTCACGGCCTGGACATCGCCGTGCAGCCGATCCGGCCCACGGCACCGGGACGGAGGGTCCAAGCGACGTGGTTCGAGGTGCTCGCCCGCCCCCGCGGCTTCGCCTCCCCGGTTCCGGTCGTGCACTGGGCCGCCAGCAGCGGGCGCGCGCTCGCCTTCGACCTGGCGGTGATGCGCCTCGGACTGCGCTGGCTCGCGCGTCACCCCGAGGTCGCCCTGCTCAGCTTCAACCTCGCTCCCGAGACGGTCGACGGCCCCCGGGAGCGGCGCGAGCGGTCCTCGATCTGCTCGAGCGCAGCGGCGCCGATCCCGACCGGGTCGCGGTCGAGATCACCGAGTCGACCCCGATCCGCGACCTGGTGCGCGCGCAGCACCTCACCGCGCTGCTGCGCGCGCGGGGCGTCCGGATCGCCATCGACGACTTCGGCGCGGGCGCCTCGCACATGCGGCTGCTCGCGCCGCTCTCGATCGACTTCCTGAAGATCGACGGCGCCTTCGTGCGCGGCCTGCCGCGCGCGGACAGCGAGCGGCTGTTCCGGGGCATCGTGGCCCTGGCCCGCGAGCTCGGGATCGAGACCGTGGCCGAGGGCGTCGAGACCGACGAGCAGCACGAGCGTCTCGCCTCGGCCGGGATCGATTACGCCCAGGGCTTCCGTGAAGATGGCGCCCCCCGTCTCGTCGCTCCCGATGCGGAGCCCGGCGGCGCCGAGGCGCCCGCGCGCAGCGTCCGCGCCGGCGGAGGTGGCGCATGAGCGGCCCCCGCCCTCTTCCCCGCCCCGAACGCGCCCTCGGCTGGGCGCTCGCGCAGGAGACGCTGCTGCGGAGCCTCCAGCGCCTCCTGGTGCCGATCGCGCGACTGCTCCTCCGCAACGGCCTCGGCTTCCAGGCCTTCGCCGAGATGGCCAAGCGCGCCTTCGTCGAGGCCGCCTCCGGCCCCGACCTCGGCGGGCCCTTCCGCCCCACCAAGGCGCGCCTCGCGCTCCTCACCGGCCTGACCCGGCCCGAGGTCCGCCGCCTGCTGGAGGAGCGCGAGGCACTGCCGGCGGCGGCGAGCAGCGCGCGGATCCCCGCGATCATCGCCGGCTGGGCGACCGATCCCCTGTTCCTCGACGAGGAGGGCCGGCCTCTGCCGCTGCCCGAACGTGGCGCCGGCCGTTCCTTCGAAACCCTGGTGCGGCGCTTCGGTGCCGACATCCCGCGGGCGACGGTGCTGGAGGAGCTGCTGCTGAGCGGCTGCGTCGAACGCCGCGACGGGCGTCTGGTGCTGCTCGACCGGCGCTACCGCTCGACCACCGGCGTCGATCCCCTCCGCTACTTCGGCGATGCCACCCGCCGCTTCGGCGAGACCATCGTCCACAACCTGCTCGGCGACGGCGAACCCCGTCTCCAGCGCGAGGTGTGGTCGCGGGCGATTCCCGCCGAGCGCGTCCCGGAGCTCCGGGCGCGGCTGCGCGAGCGTCTCGCCGCCCAGGTCGACGAATCGCTGGCGCTGCTTGACCAGGAGGAGCGCCTTCCCCCGCGCCCCGGCCAGCGGACGGTCGGGGTTGGCTACTACTACTTCGAGTCCTGATGCCGAGGAGGCGTCGCTCTCGAGCCACGAGAGAGGATCTGCCATGAACCCCCTCCGCGACCGCATCGACCCCACCCCGCACCACCACTTCAGCACGCGGCCCTCTCCCGAGAGGGGCGGCACCGGCATCGCCCCCGAGCGAGGCGGCACCGGCATCGCGCGCGCCGTGAGTCTGGGCCTGCTCGCGCTCGGCTGCGCGCTCGGCACGGAGAGCCGTGCCGGCGAGGTCCGCTGGCTCGGCGGCGAGCTCGGCGGCGCCGCGCTGTTCAACGAGCGCCAAGGCGGCGAGCTCGAGCTTAGCTTCCTGCTGCCGGCGACCGACGGCGGGGACATCCTCCTCGTCGCCCGCGGCTGGCGGAAGGGCGATCTCGGACGCCTCGAGGTGACGCACCCCAAGGCCGGTCCCGCCCGACCGGTCGGCACCCTCGACCTGGTCTTCGGTGCCTGCGGGGCGGACGGCCTGCTCCGCCTCGATCTCCGGGCGCTGGCCAAGGCCGAGCATGGCGGCACCGGCAACGATGGCGATGGGGACGATGACCCCAACGCCTGGTGCGGCGAGCCGGTGGCCAAGGCCGAGCACGGCGGCACCGGCAACGACGGCGACGGGACGGCGACTCAACGCCTGGTGCGCGAGCCTGGGCCAGGCGAGCAGGCGGCACCGGCCGCCGCGGCTGCGGTGGCGGCGGAGCTCGTGGTCGCCCTTCCCTCCGCCGATGCGGGCTGTGGCTCCTCGCCGGCGCTCGCCGCCCGCTGAGCCAGCGCAGCCAACGAACGACTCCGGAAGGAACGAGGACGCGGCGCTCGCGCGCCAGCCCGGGATGGCGAGGGGCTGGGATGCTCCGGGGGGCACGGACGCCCCCTTGATCCTCGTCCGGACGTGCATTCCTGCTCCGGTGGAGGATGGACCGGTGCCTCGTCGCACCGGCCAGGGATGGCGTGGGAGAGGGATCCTCCACGGGGGCAGGGATGCCCCCGTTCACCGGGGGCGTCACCCGCGCACGTGGTAATCCCCTTCCACCACCCACTTCCAGGTGGTGAGCCCCTCCAGACCCACGGGACCGCGAGCGTGCAGGCGCTGGGTGGAGACCGCCACCTCCGCGCCAAGCCCGAACTCGCCGCCGTCGGTAAAGCGCGTGCTCGCGTTGGCGTAGACCGCCGCCGAGTCGACCTCGTCGAGGAAGCGGCTGATCGCATCCCGGTCCTCGGCGAGGATCCCGTCGGAGTGCCCGGAGCCGTGACGCGCGATGTGGGCGATCGCCGCGTCGAGGTCCGGCACCACCTTGAGGCCGAGCACCAGGGCCAGCCACTCGGTGTCGAAGTCGCCGGGAGCGGCCTCCTCGACGCCTGGCCGACCCGCGAGCAGTCCGAAGGCCCGCGGCTCGGCACGGAAGCGCACGCCGAGCGGACCGAGCCGCTCGACCACCCGCGGCAGGAAGCGCGGCGCCACGGCCTCGTGCACCAGCAGCGTGTCGAGGGCGTTGCACACGGTGGGGCGCTGGACCTTCGCGTTCTCGACCACCGCCAGGGCGCGCTCGAGGTCGGCCGAGGCGTCCACGTAGAGATGGCAGATGCCGATGCCCCCGCTCAGCACCGGAATCCGGCTGCGCTCGCGGCACAGCCGCTGCAGCGCCTCGCCGCCGCGCGGGATCAGGAGATCGACGAGGCCGTCGAGGCCGAGCAGGGCCTCGACCGTCTCCCGTCCGCCCGCGTCGAGGAAGCCCACCAGCGCCGGCGGGAGGCCGCAGGCGGCGAGCGCCTCGTGGATCGCCGCCACCAGCGCGCGGTTGCTGGCCAGGGTCTCCCGCCCGCCGCGCAGCAGCACGGCGTTGCCGGCGCGCAGCGCGAGCGCGGCGATGTCCACGGTCACGTTGGGCCGTGCCTCGTAGATCGCGGCGATCACGCCCAGCGGCACCCGCCGCCGATGGAGGCGGAGGCCGTTCGGCAGCACCCGGCGATCGAAGGGCTCGCCGAGAGGGTCGGGAAGCTCGGCGACCCTGAGCAGATCGCGGCGAATGCCCGCGAGCCGCGCGTGATCGAGCAGCGCGCGGTCGAGCAGCGCGCCCGCGAGCCCCTCCCCGCGCGCGCGCTCGAGGTCCTCCCCGTTGGCGGCCAGGATCTCCGGCTCGCGCCCGCCGATCGCCGCCGCGATCGCCCGCAGCAGCTCGCGGCGCTCGCGGTCGGGCGAGCGCGCGAAGACGCGCCAGCCCTCGCGGGCGGCGCGCGCCGCAGCCTCGACCACGCCCCTGGGATCGCTCGCGCCGGTGGGAGTCACAGCAGCACCAGATGGTCGCGGTGGATGGCCTCGTCGCCGTAGTGGTAGCCCAGGATCGCGGCGATCTCACCCGAGCGCCGGCCGCACAGGCGCGCAAGATCGGCGGCGTCGTAGTTGGCGAGTCCGCGGGCGCACTCCCGGCCCGCGGGATCGTACACCCGCACGGCGTCGCCGCGGCCGAAGTCGCCCTCGACCCCGCGGAGCCCGACGGTGAGCAGGCTGCCGCCGGCAGCCAGGGCCGCGCGCGCGCCGGCATCGATCCGGAGCCCGCCCGCGGCGGGGGTCAGCGAGAGCAGGAAGCGCTTGCGCGCCGCCAGCGGCTCGCCCTCGGGGTGGAAACGGGTCCCCACCGCCTCGCCGGCCACGATGCGAAGCACGTTCCTCGGCATCGGCGCCCGAGGCGATCACCACCGCGCAGCCGGCGCGCCGCGCGAGCAGCGCCGCCTCGAGCTTGCTCGCCATCCCGCCCGAGCCGAGCGGACCGGCCCCGCCCGCGGCACGGCGCAGCGCCTCGGGCAGGGGACCCGGGGGCACTTCCCGGACCGGCCGCGCCTTTGGATCGCTGGCCGGATTGCGGTCGAACATCGCCTCGCGGTCGGTGAGCAGGATGAGCAGCTCCGCCTCGATGGCCGCCGCCACCCGCGCCGAGAGGGTGTCGTTGTCGCCGAGACGGATCTCCTCGGTGGCGACCGAGTCGTTCTCGTTGACGATGGGCACCACGCCGCGGCGGAGCAGCCCGAGCAGGGTGCCGCGGGCATTGAGATAGCCCCGGCGACGCTCGAGGTCGGCGCGGGTGAGCAGGATCTGGGCGGCGAGCAGGCCATGGCGGTCCAGCGCCTCCTGCCAGCGGCGCATCAGCAGCGGCTGCCCGATCGCGGCAAGCTGCTGCTTCTCGACCACGCTCGCCGCCTCGGCGCCGACCAGGGCACGACCGCAGGCCACCGCCCCGGAGCTCACCACCACCACCTCGTGCCCGCCGGCGCGGAGCGCGCCGATCGCGCTCGCGTGGGCCGCGAGCCGCGCCGGGTCGGCGCCGAGTCCCGGGGACGGCGACCGTGGAAGAGCCGAGCTTGATCACCAGCCTCATCGCGCCCGATCCCTTGTCGCGACGCAACACGATAACCGCCCGCGACCCCCGCCGCGAGCGGCGCGCGCTTTCCTTCCGGCCGACGGCTGTGGGATGCTGCAGCGCACCAGGAACGTCTCCTGCCCGCCGTGGACGCCCTCGCCGAGCTTCGCCGGAGCCTCGATGCGGTCGACGCCGCGCTGCTCGCCAAGGCGGCCGAGCGGCTGGCGCTGGTGGAGCGGATCGCCGCGGTGAAGCGGGCCGCGGGCCGGCCCCTGCGCGACTTCCGCCGCGAGCGCGAGGTCCTCGCCCGCGCGGCGGCGGAGGCCCGTCGCCTCGGGCTCGATCCCGAGCTCGGCCGACGCCTTCTCCTCGCGCTCATCGAGCACTCCCTCGCCCGCCAGGAGCGTCTCGGGCGGCGCGCCGACGGCAGCGGCGCCGGGCGGCGCGCCCTCGTCATCGGCGGGGCCGGCCGCATGGGGCGGTGGTTCTGCGGCCTGCTGCAGGAGCTCGACTGGCAGCCGGCCGTGGCCGACCCCGCCGGCAGCCCGGAGGGCTTTCCCGCATGCCCGCACTGGCGGGAGCAGCTCGGGGACTTCGAGCTCATCGTCCTCGCCACCCCGATCCGGGCCACCGCCGCGCTGCTTTCGGAGCTGCTCTCGCTCGCGCCGCCCGCGGTGGTGGTCGAGATCGCCTCGATCAAGTCGCCGCTCGCCGTCCACCCTGCGGCAAGCCTGGGCGGCGGGACTGCCCTTCGCCTCGATCCATCCGATGTTCGGTCCCGGCGTCACCACCCTCGCCGGGCGCCACCTGATCCTGCTCGAGGGCGCACCCGAGGCCGCGCTGCGCGCGGTGCGCGGGCTGTTCGCCGCCACCGCGGTCGAGCTGGTCACGATGGCGCTCGCCGAGCACGATCGCCTGATGGCGCGGGTCCTGGTGCTCGCCCATGCGCTCAACATCGCCTTCGCCTCCACCCTCGCCGGGAGCGGGGAATCGTCGCCGCAGCTGGCCGCGGTCGCGAGCACCACCTTCGCGCGGCAGCTGGCGATCGCGCGCGACGTCGTCCACGAGAACCCGGCGCTCTACTTCGAGATCCAGCACCTCGCTCCGGAGGCGGCGATGGCGCGTCGCGAGCTCGCCGCGACCCTCGCCTCCCTGGAGCGTATGATCCAGGGCGGCGACGAAGAGGGCTTCGCCGCCCTGATGTCGGCGGCGGGCCGTTGGTTCGCGGCCGGTTTCGAGGCGGTCCCGTGAGCGCTGCGCTTCCTGCAGCTCGACGTCTTCCCCTTCCGTGCCGGGGGTGGCAACCCGCTCGCCGTGGTCCATGGCGCGGAGGATTGGGATCCCGCCAGGATGCAGCGACTCGCCGCCTGGCTCGACCTCGCCGAGACCACTTTCCTGCTGCCGCCGACGCGCAGCGGAGCCAGCTACCGGCTGCGGATCTTCACCCCGCGGCGCGAAATCGCCTTCGCCGGCCATCCCAGCATCGGCAGCGCCCACGCCGCGATCGAGCTCGGGCTGGCGGCCGAGGACGCAGCGATCGTCCAGGAGTGCCCGGCCGGCCTGCTGCCGCTTCGCACCGAGGGTCGCGGCGAGACCCGGCGCATCTTCGTGCGCGCGCCGGCCGCGCGGCTGATCGCCGAGAATCCCGCCGAGCCGCTGCTCCAGCGCCTGCTCGCGCCTCTGCCGCGCGGCCGGCTCGGCCCGGCGCTGGTCGAGGGCGGTCGGCGCTGGTGGCTGGCCGAGGTCGCGGAGGAACGCGCGCTGCGCGGCTATCACGCGGATCATGCGGCGATCGCGGCGCTCGCCCATGCCACCGACAGCCTCGGCCTGGCGCTGTTCGCACCCAGCGCCGACCCCGCCTTCGACCTGGTGGTGCGGGCCTTCCCCGCCGGCGTCGGGATCCCCGAGGACCCCGCGTCGGGCGCCGCGAACGGGCTGATCGCGGCCTATCTCGCGCTGCGGGGCGCGCTAGCCGGCCCCGCCCTGCGGGTCAGCCAGGGGCGGGAGATCGGCCACGACGCCCTGATCGAGCTCAGGGTCGAGGAGGGCATGGTGTGGGTCGGCGGCCGCACGGACACCATCGTCGAGGGCCGGCTGCGCTGGCCCTGAGCGGCGCGCGGCCGCCAGCAGCGGGAACCAGCGCGGCGCGCGCAGCCGCACCGGGAAGCAGGCGGCGATCGCCTGCGCGAGGAGGCGGCGCGCGGCCCGCTCGAGCTCGAGTCGGCGGAGGCTGCATCTTCCGCGAGCGCGAGCAGCGCCGCGCCCGGTATCCCCGCGCCGTCGGGGACGACCCCGCTCCCCGGCGCCCACCGGTAGCGCAGGCCCGCCTCGACCGCACGCCCCGCCGCGTCGCGGGTGGTCTCGAGGGCGTAGCCCAGCTCGGCCAGCAGGTCGCGCTCGAAGCGCGCCAGCGTCCACCCCGGCCGCTCCCCGGCCGCGAGCTCCACGAGCGCGCTCCGGTACCTGCCATAGAGCTCGGGGTGCGGATCGTGACGCGGCAGCAGCCGGTAGAGGAGCTCGTTGAGGTAGAGCGCGGCGAGCAGCCTCGCGCCGCGGATCGGCAGCGGGGGATCCACCGCCTCGCAGCGGCTGAGGGTCGGGAGCTCGCCTCGCCCCCGCCACGCCACCTGCAGCGGCCGCAGCGGTTGCAGCAAGCTCCGTTCCCCCCGACCGCGCCCGCTCCGGACGCCGCGGGCGAGCATGCCCATGCGCCCTTCCTCGCGCAGGAACATCTCGAGCAGAAGGCTGCTTTCCCGCCACGGCCGAGCAGCGAGCACGAAGCCCTCGCCCATCTCATTCCGCATAGCCGAGGGCATCCAGCGCCCGCGGGTCGTCCGGCCAGTCCGCGCGCAGTCTGCACCACAGCTCGAGGTGGACGCGGCAGCCGAAGAGCCGCTCCATCGCCAGCCGCGCCGCGGTGCCGATCTCCTTGAGCCGTTCGCCGCCGGCGCCGATGACGATGCCCTTGTGCCCTTCGCGCTCGACCCAGATCACCGCCGCCACTCTGCAGAGTTCCTCCTTTTCCTCGAAGCGCTCGATCTCCACCGCGCAGCCGTAGGGTACCTCCTCGCGCAGCCGCCACATGAGCTGCTCCCGGATCCGCTCCGCGGCGAGAAAGCGCAGGCTGCGATCGGTGATCCAGTCCGGCGGGTAGAGCGGCCCCTGCTCGGGCAGCAGCGGCAGCAGCTCGGCCTCGATGCGCTCGAGTCCCTCGCGGCGCCGGGCCGAGACCGGGATCAGCGCATGGAACGGGTGACGCGCCGCCAGGCGCTCGAGCGCCGGCAGCAGGAGCC
Organism: Lysobacterales bacterium; assembly: GCA_033582715.1. Lineage (GTDB taxonomy): Bacteria > Pseudomonadota > Gammaproteobacteria > Xanthomonadales > BPKI01 > BPKI01. Next base: position 1,527,558 of record JAVQZZ010000001.1, read on the forward strand.
TGCGGTCGCGGACCCGGTCGATCTTGTTGAGCACCGCGATCACCGGCACCCGCGGCCCGGGCGGCGAGCGCGAGGGCGCGCTCGTCCCCCGGCCCGAAGCGCAGCGCCTCGGTCACCAGCAGCGCCGCGGACACGCCCGCGAGCGCGCCCTCGGCGGTGCGCAGGAGCTGGCGCTCGAGCGCCCGCCCGCGACGGTCGTGGATGCCCGGGGTATCGACATAGACGAGCTGGGCGCGCTCCCGGGTGCGGATGCCGAGCACGCGGTGGCGGGTGGTCTGGGGCCGCGGGGCGACGATGCTGACGTGCTCGCCGACCAGGGCGTTGACCAGCGTCGACTTGCCGACGTTCGGCCGCCCGAGCACGGCGATCAGGCCGGCCCGGAATCCCGCCCCTCCCTCAGCGCCCGCGCTCATCGGCATCGAGCCTCGCGAGCAGCGCCGCCGCGGCCGCCTGCTCCGCCTCGCGCCGCGAGCGCCCCTCGCCGGCGGCGCGGAGCGGCGGCTCGCCGGCGGCGCACTCGATGCGGTAGCGCGGCGCGTGCTCCGGACCCTCCTCGGCGACGAGGCGGTAGACGGGCAGCGCGAGCCGGCGCGCCTGGAGCCACTCCTGCAGGCGCGTCTTGGGATCCCTGTCCTCGATCTCCCGCTCCGCGGCGGCGAGCTCGCCGGCGAGGAGCGCGTCCACGACCCGTCCGCAGGCCTCCCAGCCGGCGTCGAGATAGACCGCCGCGATCAGCGCCTCGAGGGCGTCGGCGAGGATCGAGTCGCGCCGGAAGCCCGCCGCTGCGCAGCTCGCCGGTGCCGAGCTCGAGCCGCGCGCCGAGGTCGATCGCGCGCGCCACGCCGGCGAGGGTCTCGCGACGCACGAGCCGCGTCCGCAGCCGGGTGAGCCGCCCCTCGTCGGCCTGCGGATGGCGACGGTAGAGGCGCTCGGCGACGAGCGCGGCGAGCAGGCCATCGCCGAGGAACTCGAGGCCGCTCGTTGTGCGGTCGGCCCGCGCTGCGGTGACGAAGCGCCTGGGCGAGCAGGCTTGGGTCGCGGAAACGATGCGGAAACCCCGGGAGCTCGTGCGGGAGGCGCGTCGCTTCGCGGTCCCTCATTCCAGGGCTCAGTCGGCTCCCGGCCGGCCCGTGAGCTCGACGGCGCGGTCGAACTTCCCGACCAGGTGGATCCGGTCGATGAAGGGCTTCTCGATCTCGTACTTCACCCGCAGGGTCAGGCGTCCGCGCTCGCGGGTGACGGTCACGTGCTGCTCCTGGATGGAGTCGACGTAATCGACCTCGAGGTAGCGCATGAACGCCTTGCGCGCCTCGATCGGGTTGGCGTTCTGGATGCCGATCTCGGACTTCACCTTGTCCATGGCCGCCGACACGGTGTAGAACTCGAGGTAGATGGGAACCAGGCGCATCGCCAGATAGGCGAAGAACCCGAGCACCCCGAGCACGACCAGGAAGCCGATCAGCGTGATGCCCCGTGCACGCGGGTTCGGAAGCATGGTGGTGAGCCCCGTCGGTGGGTTTCAGTCGGATAACTTTACCGATTCGCGCCAGGTCGATGCCACCGCGGCGGCTGTTCCAGTGCATCCACACCAGGACCGCCCGGCCCTTCAGATGCGACTCGGGCACCGGGCCCCAGACGCGGCTGTCCTGGCTGTTGTCGCGGTTGTCGCCGAGCACGAAAGTACTCGCCGTCGCCGAGCTGCCAGCGCCCCTCGCGCAGGGCGCCCGCCGGCACGCGCGGGTGGATGAGGATGTCGTAGCTCGCCGAGCCGATGCGCTCGCGCATCCGGAGCGCGCCATCGCTCGGATCGCCGGGGGCGACGTAGCTCCCCTCGGGCTCGCGAAGCACCTCGATCGCCGTTCACCGTCAGCCGCTTGTCCCGGTACTCGACCACGTCGCCAGGGATGCCCACCACCCGCTTGATGTAGTCCTCCCGCGGGTTGAGGGGATAGCGGAATACCACCACCTCGCCGCGCGCCGGACGTCCGGTGCGCAGGAACTCCCATTCGAGCACCGGCAGCCTGAGGCCGTAGGCGAACTTGTTGACCAGGATGAAGTCGCCCACCTCCAGGGTCGGAAGCATCGAGCTCGAGGGGATCCGGAACGGCTCGGCGAGGAAGGAGCGGATCAGGAGCACGATCAGGAACACCGGGAACAGCGATCGCGAGTACTCGACCAGGCTCGGATCGCGAGCGGGGCTTGCCGTCCGCGGCGGCCGCCGCCCGGCGCCGCCTGGCGAACAGCAGCCGGTCGACGGCCCAGACGGCGCCCGAGCCGAGGGTGAGCAGGACGAGGATCAGGGCGAAATCGAGATGCATCGGCAGAGGATCGGGCAGGGAACTAGCCGCGCGGCTCGACGCTGAGCACGGCGAGGAAGGCCTCCTGGGGGATGTCGACCTTCCCCACCTGCTTCATCCGCCGCTTGCCGGCCTTCTGCTTCTCGAGCAGCTTGCGCTTGCGGGTGACGTCGCCGCCGTAGCACTTGGCGAGCACGTTCTTGCGCAGCGCCTTCACCGTCGAGCGGGCGATGATCTGCGAGCCGATCGCGGCCTGGATCGCGACGTCGAACAGCTGCCGCGGGATGAGCTCGCGCATCCGCTCCACCAGCTCCCGGCCGCGGCGCTCGGCCTGTCCCCGGTGCACGATCAGGCTGAGCGCGTCGACGCGCTCGCCGTTGATCAGGATGTCGAGGCGCACGAAGGGCCCCGCCTGGTAGCGCAGGAACTGGTAGTCCAGCGAGGCGTAGCCGCGCGACACCGACTTCAGCCGGTCGAAGAAGTCGAGCACCACCTCCGCCAGCGGCAGCTCGTAGGCGATCTGCACCTGGGTGCCGAAGTAGCGGATGTCGCGCTGCCGGCCCCGCTTCTCCTCGCACAGGGTGATCACCGCGCCGACGTGCTCCGGCGGGGTGAGGATCTGGGCGAGGATGATGGGCTCGCGGATCTCGGCGATCCGCTGCGGCGGAGGAAGCCGCGCCGGATTGTCGAGCGCGACCACCGTGCCGTCGGTGAGCTCGACCTCGTAGACCACGGTCGGGGCGGTGGTGACGAGCTCGATGTCGTACTCGCGCTCGAGCCGCTCCTGCACGATCTCCATGTGCAGCAGGCCGAGGAAGCCGCAGCGGAAGCCGAAGCCCATCGCCTCCGAGCTCTCCGGCTCGAACTGGAGCGAGGCATCGTTCAGCGCGAGCTTCTCCAGCGCGTCGCGCAGCGCCGGAAAGCCGTCCGGCTCGGTGGGAAAGAGGCCGGCGAAAACCCGCGGCTGGATCCTGCGGAAACCCGGCAGCGGCCTCGGCGCCGGGCGGGCGGCGTGGGTGAGGGTGTCGCCGACCGGCGCGCCGTGCACGTCCTTGATCGAGGCGCACACGAAGCCGACCTCGCCGGGACCGAGGCGCTCGCGCTGGCAGCGCTTCGGCGTGAACACCCCGACCTGCTCGACCTCGTAGCTGCGCCCGGTGGACATCACCAGGATCCGGTCCCGCGGGCGGATCTCGCCCTGCATCACTCGCACCAGCGAGATGACCCCGAGATAGTTGTCGAACCAGGAGTCGATGATCAGCGCCTGGAGCTGCTCGCAGTCGGTGGGCCGCGGCGGCGGGATGCGGGCGACGATCGCCTCGAGCACCGCGCGCACGTTGTGGCCGGTCTTGGCGCTGACCTCGATCGCCGCGCTCGCGTCCAGGCCGATCACCGACTCGATCTCCCGCCGCACCCGCTCGGGATCGGCGGTCGGCAGGTCGATCTTGTTGAGCACCGGGATGATCTCGAGGCCCTGCTCCACCGCGGTGTAGCAGTTGGCCACGCTCTGCGCCTCCACGCCCTGGGCGGCGTCGACCACCAGCAGGGCGCCCTCGCAGGCGGCGAGCGAGCGGCTCACCTCGTAGGAGAAATCCACGTGCCCCGGCGTGTCGATGAAGTTGAGCAGGTACTCGCGGCCGTCCGCGGCGCGGTAGGGAAGCGACACCGCCTGGGCCTTGATCGTGATCCCGCGCTCGCGCTCGATCGGGTTCGAGTCGAGCACCTGCTCCTGCATCTCGCGCTCGCTCAGCCCCCCGCAGATCTCGATGAAGCGGTCGGCGAGCGTCGACTTGCCGTGGTCGACGTGCGCGATGATCGAGAAGTTGCGGATGTGCTGCATCGGCGCGGGCGGCAAGGAAGCGCCCGCCGCGTCGGCGGCGGGCGCGCGCAGGGCCCGCATTATGCAGCAAGCCGCCCGGCGATCTCAGTCGCGCTGGCGGGGAGTGACCGCGAAGAACACGGTCTGCTCGCCTCTGCGCACCAGCAGCATCACGGTGTCCCCGGCCTTGACCTCCCGGGTCAGGCGCTCGAAATCGGCCGGCGAGCCCACCGTCTCGCGGCCGACCATGAGGATGACGTCCCCGGGCCTGAGGCCGGCGCGCGCCGCGGCCCCCGCGACCCGGGCCACCAGCACCCCCTCGTCGGGCTTGAGCCCGAGCCGCTCGCGCTGCGCCGGGGAGAGCGGCTCGACCGCGATCCCGAGCCGCCCCGCGCCGCCGCCCGGAAGAGGGACGCCGGCGATCGCGGCGCTCTCCTCCGCCGGCAGTTCGTCGACCACCACGGTGAGCCGGCGCGTCCGCCCGTCGCGGAAGATCTCGACCTCCGCGCGGGTGCCGGGGGCGGTCGCCCCGACCAGCGGCGGGAGCTCGGAGGAGCGCAGGATCTCGCGGCCGTTGAAGGACAGGATCACGTCCTGCACCCGGATCCCGGCCTTTTCGGCGGCGCTTCCCGGCAGCACCCCGCTCACCAGCGCCCCGCGCGGGCGCTCCAGCCCCAGCGACTTGGCGAACTCTCGCGTCACCTCCTGGATGTTGACGCCGAGGCGGCCGCGGCTGACCCGGCCCTTCTCGCGGAGCTGCTCGGCGACGTTGCGCGCGACCTCGATCGGCACCGCGAAGCTCAGACCCATGAAGCCGCCGGTGTTGGAGAAGATCTGCGAGTTGATCCCCACTGCCTCGCCGGCCATGTTGATCAGCGGGCCGCCGGAGTTGCCGCGGTTGATCGGCACGTCGGTCTGGATGAAGGGGACGTACTGCTGGCCGGTGCCGACGCTGCGCCCGGTGCCGCTGACCACGCCCGCGGTCACCGAGTGCTCGAAGCCGAAGGGCGAGCCGATCGCGATCACCCATTCGCCGGGCTTGAGCCGCCCCGAATCGCCGAGTGCGAGGGTGGGCAGGTCGCGGGCGTCGATCCTGAGCAGGGCGACGTCGGTCGCCGGGTCGGTGCCCACCACGCGCGCCTCGAACTCGCGCCGGTCGGCGAGGCGCACGATCACCCGGTCGGCGCCGTCGACCACGTGATGGTTGGTGAGGATGTAGCCGTCCGCGACTGATGATGAAGCCCGTGCCCGAGGACACCTGATCGCGCGGAATCGGCATCCGCGGGAGGCCCGGCTCCCCGAAGAAGCGCCGGAAGAACTCCTCCATCTCCTGGCGCGGGTCCTCGAGCTCGGCGGCGATGCGCTCGCCGCTGCGGATCGCCTCGATGTTGACCACGGCCGGTGCCGCCCGCTCCACGATCTCGGTGAAGTCGGGAGCCGAGGCGCGCAGGGGCGGCACGAGCACGGCGAGGAGCAGCAGGTGAAGGAAAGCGTGAAGGATTCGATTCGGGTGGCTCATGGCCGATGGACAGGAGTGGTACTTGGGGAGAGGGGATCGGTCGGGGTGGCGGCCTGGCCGGGACGCCTTGCGGTCAGGATGCCGCCGCGAGCAGGGCCACGAGCCAGCATGGCCCCGGCCAGCGGGTCGGACGGGCCAGGCGAGCGCTCCGGCGAGCGAGCTCGCCCAGCGCCGCAGCGGCCGGCATCAGGGCGAGCAGGAGCGAGGGCCCTGCGCCGCGACCGCGCTGGCACCGACACCGGCGCGGCGATGCCCCGCTCGCGCCGCAATCGCGGGCCGCCCGCGGGCTGAGACCGCAGTGTTCCGGATGGGGGCAGGAGGCGCCGATGGCAAGTCCGGTGCAGCGCGGCTTCCGGTCTCATCTCGGCCGTCTCTCGGGCTCAGCGCGCCGAGACGGTCACGGACTGCGCGGGAGGCTGGCTCGTCGGCCCAGGGACCGCCGTGGGCGGCGGGACCTTCGCCGGAGGCGCCGCAGGTAGCGGGGAAGCTCGACGAGCACCGGTGCAGCGAGGGGCGCCGGTCGCGACGAGCGTGCGGCGTCCAGCTCACCGCCTGCAGGCCGAGGCGCGGCGGGACCGGCGACGCGCAGCGCGCTCGGCCGGCTGCTCCCCCGGCGCGACGTCCGCCGTCCCGGCGACCACGCCGGCCGCAGGCGAGCCCGTCCCGCGCTCGCTCACCGGCGGGGCTCCGGCCAGCAACACGGCGCCGGCCACGCCCGCGGCGAGCGCCGCCCCGACCGGCCAGGACCACCACGCGCGCCGGCGCGCGGGCGGACGGCACTCGCGGGCGATGAGCTCGGCGACGCGCGCCGCCAGCCGGGTGTCGGGCCGACCGCGGGTCTCGCCGCGCAGGCAGGCGCCGATCATCGCCAGGCGTCCGAGCCGGGCTCGCGCCGCGGGATCGCGCTCCAGCCGGCGGATCAGGAAGCGGGCCGCCTCGCGGTCGATCTCGCCGTCGAGGAAGGCCGAGAGCTGCTCGTCAAGGGGATGCTTGGGCTCCAGGGACATCGGATCGACTCACTCGCGATCGTCGAGAAGGGGGCGGAGGCGCCGGTCGATGGCCTCGCGCGCACGGAAGATGCGTGAGCGCACGGTGCCGATCGGGCAGCCCATCACGCGCGCGATCTGCTCGTAGCTGAGACCGTCGACCTCGCGCAGCGTCAGCGCCCGGCTGAGCTCGGCCGGCAGCTCCTTCAGGGTCTCCGTGACGATGCGCTCCATCTCGCGGCGCATCAGCTCGCGCTCGGGCGTGGCCGGATCGCGCAGGCGATGCGCCGCCTCGATGCGCAGCGCGTCGTCGATCTCGATGTCGTCGCCCGGGGGGACGACGGCCCTGCGCGACCAGCCAGTTCTTGGCGGCGTTGACGGCGATCCGGAACAGCCAGGTGTAGAAGCCGCTCTCGCCGCGGAAGCCGTCGAGCGCGCGGAAGGCCCGGAGGAAGGCCTCCTGCGCCACGTCCTCCGCATCGTGCGGGTCGCCGACGTAGCGCTGGACGGCGTGGAGGATGCGGTGCTGGTACTTGCGCACCAGCACGTCGAAGGCGGCGCGCTCGCCCTGGCGCACCCGCTCGACCGAGGAGCCGGTCGACCTCGGCCTCGCCGAGGCCGGGCGCGGCCCGCTCCGCCGGCTCCCCGGACTGCCTCGCGCGGCGGGGCGGCCGCGCGCGGCAGGTGCCGCCGAGGGCAGCCTGTCGGGCATCAACGATTGACCCGCTCTCAGGACCCCTTCGATCATAGCCTCCTCAGGACGTGGTCGGGCGCTCCGACCGCGCGCCGTCTCCCGAAGTTCCCGCCGAGATCCCCCGAATGCCCCTCTTCGACGGACTGCGCTTCCGCCACCTCCACCACCGGCTCGAGGCCGACGGCGTCCTGCTGGTCGAGATCGACCGCGCCGAGCAGAGCGTGAACACGCTGTCGGAGGAGCTGCTCGGCGAGCTCGAGGCGCTCCTCGAGCGCGTGCGCATCGAGCCTCCCGCAGGCCTGATCGTCGCCTCGCGCAAGCCGGCGGGCTTCGTCGCCGGCGCCGACATCCGCGAGTTCGCCCGCTATGCCGAGCCGGAGGCGGTGCGCGCCGCCCTCGCGCGCGGCCACCGTGTCTTCGACCGCCTCGCCGCCCTGCCCTGCCCCACCGTCGCCGCGATCCACGGCCACTGCATGGGCGGCGGCACCGAGCTCGCCCTCGCCTGCCGGTACCGGGTGGCCAGCGAGCACGAGAAGACCCGGATCGGCCTGCCCGAGATCCGACTCGGCATCTTTCCCGGCTGGGGCGGCAGTGCCCGCCTGCCGCATCTGATCGGCGCCCCCGCGGCGCTCGACCTGATGCTGACCGGCCGAGCCCTCAGGCCGCGCGAGGCGCTTCGGCTCGGGCTCCTCGACCGCGTCGCGCCGCTCGAGGGCCTGCTCGATGCCGCGCGCGAGCTTCTCCGTCGCCAGCCGCGCCGCCCGCTCGGTCGGCGGCTGCTAGCCTGGGCGAGCAATCTCTGGCCCGCCCGCCAGGCGATCGCCTTTGCCAGCCTGCGCGCGCTCCGCCGCCGGGCGCGGCGCGCGCACTATCCCGCCCCCTTCAAGCTGATCGAGACCTGGCGCCGCCACGGCGGCAGCGTCGCGCGCATGGCCCGCGCCGAGCAGCGGGCGGTCGCCGAGCTCGCGGCCACGCCGACCGCCAGGAACCTGGTGCGGGTGTTCTTCCTCCAGGAGCGGCTCAAGGCGCTCGGCGGCGGCCAGCCCCACGGCATTGTCCGCATCCACGTCGTCGGCGCCGGGGTCATGGGCGGCGACATCGCCGCCTGGTGCGCGCTGCACGGTTTCGCGGTCACGCTGCAGGACCGCGAGGAGCGGGCGGTGCAGGCCGCCCTCGAGCGCGCGGCCGGCCTGTTCGCGAGGCGGATCGCCGATCCCGCGCTGCGCGAGGAGGCGCGGGCGCGGCTGGTCGCCGATCCCGCCGGCGAGCGGGTGGCGGAGGCCGATCTGGCGATCGAGGCGATCTTCGAGAACCTCGAGGCGAAGCGCGCCCTCTATGCCGAGCTCGAGGCCAGGCTGCGTCCGGAGGCGCTGCTCGCGACCAACACCTCGAGCCTGCCGCTCGCGGCTCTCGCCGAGGGGCTTGCCCGGCCCGAGCGCTTCCTGGGCCTGCACTTCTTCAACCCGGTGCCGCAGATGCCGCTGGTCGAGGTGGTGCGCCATGAACGGCTCGACCCGCAGGCCCTGCGGCGCGCCGCGGCCCTGGTGCGCGCGATCGACAAGCTGCCACTGCCGGTCGCGCCGAGCACCGGCTTCCTGGTCAACCGCGTGCTCTTCCCCTACCTGCTCGAGGCGATGCTGCTCTACCAGGAGGGCGTGCCCGGCCCGGTGATCGACCGCGCCGCGCGCGACTTCGGGATGCCGATGGGCCCGATCGAGCTCGCGGATCAGGTCGGCCTCGACGTCGCCGCCGCGGTCGGACGGATCCTCGCCGAGCACCTCGGCATCCGGGTACCGGCGGGGCTCGAATCGCTGCTCGCCGCCGGCCGCCTGGGCCGCAAGAGCGGCGCCGGCTTCTACGAGTGGCGCGAGGGTCGGCCGGTCCGACCCCCGGTCGATCGCGGCTACCGACCCCCGGAGGACCTCGAGGACCGCCTGATCCTGCCGCTGCTCAACGAGACCGTGGCCTGCCTCGCCGAGGGCGTGGTCGAGGACGCCGAGCTCGCCGACGCGGGCGTGATCTTCGGCACCGGCTTCGCCCCCTTCCGGGGCGGGCCCGTGACCTACATCCGGACGGTCGGCGCCGCGGTGCTGCGGGAGCGTCTCGAAGGGCTGGCGGCGCGCCACGGCCCGCGCTTCGCCCCCCGGCCCGGCTGGGAACGGCTGTCCGGGTGAGGGTCGAGGAGCGCCGCGCCCGCCCCGGGCTCCCCCTGGGGATGAGCCCGGCGAGCTTCCTCCGCCGCTTCTGGCAGCGGCGTCCGCTGCTGGTGCGGGGCGCCTTCGCCGAGCTCGCCGGAACGCTCCCCGACCGCGAGCTGCTCGCCCTGGCCGCGCGCCGCGACGCCCTCGTCCGCCTGGTGCGGCGCGAGCGCGGGCGCTTCCGCCTGGAGCACGGTCCCTTCCCCCGCCGCGCCTTGGCGGCGCTCCCCGGGCGCGACTGGACGGTGCTGGTCCAGGACGTCGAGAAGTGGCTGCCCGAGCGCTTCGCGCCGCTGCTTCGCGGCTTCGCCTTCCTGCCCTCGTGGCGGATCGACGACGTCATGGTGAGCCTGGCCGCCCCGGGGGGCTCGGTCGGCCCGCACATCGACCGCTACGATGCCTTCCTGATCCAGGGCTCGGGGCGGCGGGAGTGGCGACTCGATCTCCGCGCGGGCGGCTGGCGCCCGTGGCCGGGCTCGGAGCTCAGGCTGGTCCGCGGCTTCCGCGCCACCTGGCGCGCGCTGCTCGAGCCCGGGGACGCGCTCTACCTGCCGCCGGGGATACCGCATCACGGCATCGCCCTCGAGCGCGCGCAGACCTGGTCGCTCGGCCTGCGCGCTCCGGCGCTCGGCGAGCTCCTCGGGGCGCTCGCCGACCAGCTCCTCGAGGACGAGGCTCCCGAGCTCCTCGCCGATCCCGATCTCGAGGCCCGCCGGCGGGCGGGCGAGCTGACCCCGAAGGATCTCCGGCGCTTCGCCCGCGCGCTCGCGACCGCGCTCGCCGACCGCGAGCGTCTCGCCGTCGCCATCGCCCGATTCCTCAGCACCTGGCGCAGCGAGGCGAGGCTGTCGCCGCGCCGGTCTCGGCCCGATCCGGGACGCCTGCTCCGCGCCGGCGGGCGTCTGCGGCGGCGGCCCTGGTCCCGCGCGGTGTGGTGGCGAAGCGGCGAGCAAGTCCGCCTGGCCCTGGCGGGCGAGCTCTTCGCCGCCACCGCGAGGCTCGCCGGGCGCATCGCCGGCGGCGGATGGATCGATGCCCGAGCCCTGCCCGACCCCGTCCCCGAGGAGCTCGAGCTGCTCCGCCGGCTGGCCGCGCTCGGCGCGCTCGAGCTCGCCATGCCGTCCGACCCGGTGCGATGATGGCCGGTGCGGAGCGCGCGATGCGGATCGATCCGGGCTATTTCGTGGAGTACGCCGACTGGTCGCGGGACCGGGAGGAGCTGCTCGCCGTGCGCCGCGAGGTCTTCGAGCTTGAGCAGGGCGTGCCCCGCGAGGAGGAGCTCGACGGCCTGGATCCGCTCTGCCGTCACGTGCTCGCGCGCGACCTCGCGCGCCGGCCGATCGGCACCGCCCGACTCGCCCCCGACGGCAAGATCGGGCGGATGGCGGTGCTCGCGGCCTGGCGGGGCCGCGGGGTCGGGTCCCAACTGCTCGCGATGCTGGTGGCCCTGGCCCGCGAACTGGGCCTGCGCGAGCTCTGGTGCCACGCCCAGCTCGGCGCGCTGCCCTTCTACGAGCGCCACGGCTTCCGCGCCGAGGGGGAGGTCTTCGTCGAGGCGGGGATCGCCCACCGCCGGATGCGGTTCGGCCTCGAGCCCGCATGGGCCCCGGAGCGCCCCAGTCTTCCCCCGCCGGCCGCCGAGCCGGTGATCGTGGCCGATCGCGAGCAGGCCGAGCGGCTGGTGCTCCGCCTCCTCGCCCAGGCCCGGCGGGAGCTCGCCCTGGTGACGCGGCATCTCGACCCGGGCCTGCTCGACAGCCCCCCGGTGCTGGAGGCGCTCAAGCGCTTCGCGATCGGCGGGCGCGCGCGCCGGGTGCGCATCCTGGTCCACGATCTCCAGCCGGCCGTGAGCGGCGGACACCGCCTGATCGAGCTGATCCAGCGGCTGCCGAGCATCTTCGAGCTCCGTCACCCCGGCGACGACCAGGACCGGCAGTTTCCCGGGGCCTTCCTGATCGACGACCGCGGCGGCTTCCTGTTCCGGCCGCTGGCGGTGCGCTTCGAGGGCGAGGGCGACCTGCACGCCCCGCTGCGGCATCGCGAGCTCGCCGCCTGGTTCGACGCCATGTGGGAGCGCGGCCTTCCCTCGGTCGAGCTGCGGCGCCTCTCGATCTGATCGCCGTCAGCCTGCGCTGCGGCGCAGCATTCGAGCCCGCGCTATACTCTCGCGCCGCTCCAACCCATCCCGACGCGCCCCTCCGCAGCGGAGCGGCCTCCCCGCTCCGGAGTCCAGACGTGAGCCGATCCCTGCTCGAAGCCTTCCGCGCCAGCTCGCACATCGGGGCTGGCAACGCCGCCTTCGTCGAATCCCTCTACGAGAGCTGGCTCGAGGATCCCGCGAAGGTTCCCCCGGCGTGGCGGGCCTACTTCGAGTCGATCGCCGGCCCCAGGCCCTCCGAGGTGCCGCACGGCCCGCTGCTGCGCGCCCTCGCCTCACACGGCAATGGCGCCAAGGCCCGCGCCGCCGCCGTCGACACCGTCTACGCCGGCAAGCAGGCCGGGGTGCTCCGTCTGCTCACGGCGTACCGCTCGCGCGGCCACCTGCACGCGAACATCGATCCTCTCGGTCTCTGGCGGAAGCCCGCGGCGCCTGACCTCGAACTTGGCTTCCACGGGCTCTCCGACGCCGACCTCGAGACCGAGTTCGACACCGGGACCTTCGCCGGCCCCGCGCGGATGCGGCTGCGGGCCTTCCGCGACTGGCTGCGGCGCACCTATACCGGCACCATCGGCGCCGAGTTCATGCACATCGCCGACGCCGAGCAGCGGCGCTGGTTCTACGAGCGGCTCGAGCGCGCGGGCGGACGCCATGGAGCTGAGCGCCGAGGAGCGGCGGCGGGTGCTCGCCAAGCTCACCGCCGCCGAGGGGCTGGAGCGCTATCTCCACACCCGCTACGTCGGCCAGAAGCGCTTCTCGCTGGAGGGCGGCGACAGCCTGATCCCGCTGCTCGACGAGCTGGTGCGCAAGGCCGGCCAGGCGGGGGTCCGCGAACTCGTCATCGGCATGGCCCACCGCGGCCGGCTCAACGTGCTGGTCAACGTCCTGGGCAAGCCGCCGCACGAGCTCTTCGCCGAGTTCGAGGGCCGCAAGGGGCAGCCGCGGGATCCCGCCTTCACCGGCGACGTCAAGTACCACCTCGGCTTCTCCTCCGACGTGGCCACGCCGGGCGGCAGCGTGCATCTCGCGCTCGGCTTCAACCCCTCGCACCTCGAGATCATCGACCCGGTGATCGCCGGCTCGGTGCGGGCGCGCCAGACCCGCCGCGGGGACGAGGCCAGGACCCAGGTGGTCCCCCTGCTGATCCACGGCGACGCCGCCTTCGCCGGACAGGGCGTGGTGGCCGAGACTGTTCAACATGTCGCAGGCGCGCGGCTTCGCCGTCGGCGGCACGATCCACGTCGTGGTCAACAACCAGATCGGCTTCACCGTCGCCGATCCGCGGGATGCGCGCTCCACGCTCTACTGCACCGACGTGGCGAAGATGGTCAACGCCCCGGTGCTGCACGTGAACGCCGACGACCCCGAGGCGGTCGTGTTCTGCGCGCGGCTGGCCTTCGACTATCGCCAGACCTTCCGTCGCGACGTGGTCATCGACCTGGTCTGCTACCGGCGCCACGGCCACAACGAGGCCGACGAGCCGGCCGCCACCCAGCCGCTCATGTACCGGCGCATCCGCGCCCATCCGACCACCCGCCAGCTCTACGCCGAGCGGCTGGTCGGCGAGGGCGTGCTCGCGCGCGAGGAGGCGGAGCGGATGGTCGAGGACTACCGCCGTGCCCTCGACGAGGGGCGCACCGTGGTCGAGCTCGCCGAGCCGGCGCGGGACGCCTTCGCGGTCGACTGGAGCCCGCACCTCGGGGCCACCCTCTCCGAGGAGGTGGCGACCGGCGTCCCGGCCGAGAGGCTCGCCCGCCTCGCCGAGCGGCTGCTCGCGCTGCCCGCGGACTTCGAGCTCCACCCGCGCGTGGCCCGGATCGTCGAGGAGCGGGCGAGGATGGCGGCCGGGGAGCTGCCCCTCGACTGGGGCTTCGCCGAGACCCTGGCCTACGCCAGCCTGCTCGAGGAGGGCTTCAAGCTGCGGCTGGTCGGCCAGGACTCGCAGCGCGGCACCTTCTTCCATCGCCACGCCGTGCTCCACGACCAGCGGACCGGCCGCTCGCACCTCCCGCTCGCCGCGATCCGCCCGGAGCCCGGGGCGGTGACGATCGTCGACTCGCTGCTCAGCGAGGAGGCGGTCCTGGCCTACGAGTACGGCTACGCGACCGCCGACCCGCGGACGCTGGTGATCTGGGAGGCCCAGTTCGGCGACTTCGCGAACGGCGCCCAGGTGGTGATCGACCAGTTCATCACCTCGGGCGAGGCCAAGTGGGGCCGGCTGTGCGGCATCGTCCTGTTCCTGCCCCACGGCTACGAGGGCCAGGGCCCCGAGCACAGCTCCGCCCGCCTCGAGCGCTTCCTGCAGCTCTGCGCCCTCGAGAACGTCCAGGTGTGCGTGCCGACCACGCCGGCGCAGATGTTCCACCTGCTGCGCCGGCAGATGCTGCGGCGGGTGCGCAAGCCGCTGGTGGTGATGACGCCGAAGAGCATCCTGCGCCACCGCCTCTCGGTCTCCTCGCTCGCCGAGCTCGCGGAGGGCGGCTTCCGGACGATGATCGCCAGAGCCCGGCGGGCCGCGCGCGGAGGCGGCGGAGCGGGTGATCCTCTGCGCCGGGAAGGTCTACTACGACCTGGTCGAGGAGCGCGAGCGCCGCGGCCTCGCCGAGCGCGTGGCGATCCTCAGGATCGAGCAGCTCTACCCCTTCCCCCGCGCAGGCCCTGGCCGGCGAGCTCGCGCGCCTCGGCCGGACGCGCGACGTGGTCTGGTGCCAGGAGGAGCCGATGAACCAGGGCGCATGGTTCCAGATCCGCCACCACCTGATGGCCTGCCTCGCCGAGGGCCAGCGTCTGCACTACGCCGGCCGCCCGCGCTCGCCGGCCCCGGCCTGTGGGTATCTCAGCATCCACCTCGAGGAGCAGGCGGCGCTGGTCGAGGCGGCGCTGGCCGCGCCACTGAACGGCGAGCACGCCCCGGAATGACCGCGTCCATGTCCAGGAACCGCCTCGCGATGAGCATCGAAGTCAAGGTCCCCGTCCTGCCCGAGTCGGTCGCCGACGCCACCGTCGCCGCCTGGCACAAGAAGCCGGGCGATCCCGTGCGGCGCGACGAGAACCTGGTCGACCTCGAGACCGACAAGGTGGTGCTCGAGGTTCCCGCCCCCGCCGACGGCGTGCTCCGCCAGATCCTCCGCCAGACCGGGGAGACGGTGAACAGTCAGGAGACGATCGCGGTCATCGAGCCGGGCGCGGCGGTCGAGGGCGGCCGGAGCGAATCGGCGGCCGCGCCGCCGCCCGCCGCGCCCGAGGCGGCCCCGCCCCTCTCGCCGGCGGCACGCCGCCTGGTCGAGCAGGAGGGGCTCGATCCGTCGCGGCTCTCCGGCACCGGGCGCGGCGGCCTGGTGACCAAGGAGGACGTGCTGCGCCATCTCTCCGGCGAGGGGGAGCGCCCCGCCGAGGCGCGCGCCCCTGCGCCCGCGGCGCCGGCGCCGAGCGCCCCGCCCGCGCCCACGCCGCCTCCCGGTCCACGGCCCTCGCGGCGAGCGCCGGGTGCCCATGACCCGCATCCGCGCCCGCATCGCCGAGCGGATGCTGGAGGCGAAGCACTCGATCGCGATGCTCACCTCCTTCAACGAGGTGAACCTGAGCCAGGTGGTGGCGCTCCGCAAGAGCCTCGGCGAGGCCTTCGAGAAGGCCCACGGCGTGCGCCTCGGGCTGATGAGCTTCTTCGTCAAGGCGGTGGCCAATGCCCTGGCCCGCCACCCGATCATCAACGCCTCGGTCGACGGCAGCGACATCGTCTACCACGACTACGCCGACATCTCGATCGCGGTGGCCACCGACCGCGGGCTGGTGACCCCGGTGCTGCGCAACGCCGAGGCGATGAGCTTCGCCGAGATCGAGCGCGCGATCGCCGACTTCGCGCGCCGCGCCCGGGAGGGCAAGCTCGCCCTGGAGGAGCTCCAGGGCGGCACCTTCACCATCACCAACGGCGGCACCTTCGGGTCGCTGATGTCGACCCCGATCGTGAATCCCCCGCAGTCGGCGATCCTCGGCATGCACGCGATCAAGGAGCGGCCGATCGCCGAGCACGGCCAGGTGGTGATCGCGCCGATGATGTACGTGGCGCTCTCCTACGACCACCGGATCATCGACGGCAAGGACGCGGTGCTGTTCCTGGTCGACGTCAAGACCCAGCTCGAGAATCCGCAGCGCATGCTGCTCGGGCTGTGAGGGGGCCCGGCGATGAGCTCGGCCCCCGACCTGATCGTCATCGGTGCCGGCCCCGGCGGCTACGTCGCCGCGATCCGCGCCGCCCAGCTCGGTTTCCGGGTCACCGTGGTCGACGCCTTCCGCGGCAAGGGCGACGGCGGCCTCGCCCTCGGCGGCACCTGCCTCAACGTCGGCTGCATTCCCTCGAAGGCGCTGCTCGACAGCTCGCACCACTTCCATCGCCTGGTCCACGGCCTCGCCGAGCACGGCATCCTCGCCGACCGCCCGCGCATCGAGGTGCCGCGGATGATCGCCCGCAAGGATCGCATCGTGGCGCAGCTCAACGCCGGCGTCGCCCAGCTCTTCAAGGCCCACCGCATCACCGCCCTCCATGGGCGCGCCCGGCTCGGCGCCGGCCGGAGGGTGCGGGTCGCCGCATACGACGGCACCGAGACCGAGCTCGCCGCCGCCCACGTGATCCTCGCCGCGGGCTCGGTCCCCGTGGCCCTGCCCTTCGCGCCCTTCGACGGGGAGCGGATCCTCGACAACGCCTCGATCCTCGACCTCGATCAGGTCCCGCAGCGGCTCGGCGTGATCGGCGCCGGGGTGATCGGGCTCGAGATGGGCAGCGTCTGGCGCCGGCTCGGTAGCGAGGTGGTGATCCTCGAGGCCCTCCCCGAGCTGCTGCCCGCCCTCGACCGCGAGCTCGCGCGGGCGGCGGAGCGCGAGTTCCGCCGGCAGGGCCTCGACATCCGCCTCGGCTGCCGGGTCGAGGCGGTCGAGCGCGGAGGTCCCGGCGTCGTCGTCCGCTACCGCGAGGGCGAGACCGAGCGCGTCCTCGAGTGCGACCGGCTGCTGGTCGCGGTCGGCCGGCGTCCCGCGAGCGAGGGGCTGCTCGAGGCCGACAGCGGGGTGCGGCTCGACCCGCGCGGCTTCGTCGAGGTGGACGGGCACGGGGCCACCGGCGTGCCCGGGGTGTGGGCGATCGGGGACCTGGTGCGCGGCCCGATGCTCGCCCACAAGGCGAGCGAGGAGGGCATCGCGGTGGCCGAGCGCATCGCCGGACTGCCCGGGCACGTCGACCTCGACACCATCCCCTGGGTGATCTACACCGACCCGGAGATCGCCTGGGTGGGGCTGACCGAGCGGGCGGCGAAGGAGCGCGGCATCCCCTGCCGCAGCGGCAGCTTCCCCTTCGCCGCCAGCGGCCGCGCCCTCGCCCTCGGCGAGAGCGCCGGGCTGGTCAAGCTGGTGGCCCACGCCGAGACCGACCGCCTGCTCGGGATGCAGGCGGTCGGCCCGCAGGTGTCGGAGCTGATCCACGAGGCGGTGCTGACCCTGGCCTTCCGCGGCAGCGCCGAGGACCTGGCCCGGATCGTGCATGCCCATCCCACCCTCGCCGAGGCGGTCCACGAGGCGGCGCTCGCCGTGGACCGGCGGGCGATCCACAAGGCACAGTGAGCGCCGCCGCGATGGGCACCGTCCCCGAGCGCTTCCGGGCCTTCCGCATCGACACCGGCGCCAACCGCCACCGCGCCGGGATCGAGGAGCTCGCCCTCGCCGACCTGAGCCCTGGCGAGCTCGTGGTGCGGGTGAGCCATTCCAGCGTCAACTACAAGGACGCGCTCGCCGGCACCGGACGGGGCAAGATCCTGCGCCGCTCGCCGCTGGTGGGCGGGATCGACCTCGGCGGCGTGGTGGTGGAGAGCCGCGACCCGCGCTTCCGCGAGGGGGACGAGGTGCTGGTCACCGGCTGCGGCCTGTCCGAGACCCGCGACGGAGGCTATGCCGAGTACGCCCGCGTCGAGGCCGCGGCCGCCATTCCTCTGCCCGAGGGGCTGAGCCTCCGCGAGGCGATGATCCTCGGCACCGCCGGCTTCACCGCCGCCCTCGCCCTCTACCGGATGGAGCAGAACGGCCAGCGCCCCGAGCTCGGGCCGATCGTGGTCACCGGCGCCACCGGCGGCGTGGGCATGTTCGCGATCGACATCCTGACCCGGGCCGGCTACGAGGTCCACGCCATCAGCGGCAAGCCCGAGCACTTCGACTTCCTGATCGGGCTTGGCGCCCGCCAGTGCATCTCGCGCCACGGGCTGCACTGGGGCGAGCGGCCGCTGGAGAGCGCCGCCTGGGCGGGAGCGATCGACAACGTCGGCGGCGACATGCTGAGCGGCCTCACCCGCGTGATCGCGCCCTACGGCAACCTCGCCAGTTGCGGCCTCGCCGGCGGCCACGACCTCAAGACCACGGTGATGCCCTTCATCATCCGCGGCGTGAGCCTGCTCGGCATCGCCTCCGCCGGCACCGCCCGCCCCATCCGCGAGGAGCTCTGGCGCCGGCTGGCCGGTCCCTGGAAGCCCGCGCATCTCGAGCGGATCCTCACCCGCGAGATCGGCCTCGAGGATCTGCCCGCGGTCTTCGAGCACATGCTCGCCGGCCGCTCCTTCGGACGCACGCTGGTGCGGATCGGCGGGTCGACGGCGGCGGAGCAATCAGGCTAGACTTGCGCGCCGGTTTCGAGCAGGGGTGTCCCGTCCCGTCATGGCCAAGGTCCTCATCGTCGACGACTCGCCCACCCAGCTCGCGAGCCTCAAGCGCATCGTCGAGCGTCTCGGGCACGAAGCGGTGACCGCCGAGGACGGTGCCGCCGGCGTCGAGCTCGCCCGCCGGGAGAAGCCCGACCTGATCCTGATGGACGTGGTCATGCCGAACCTCAACGGCTTCCAGGCCACGCGCCAGATCAGCCGCGACCAGGAAACCAGCCACATCCCGATCATCCTGGTCACCACGAAGGACCAGGAGACCGACCGGGTGTGGGGCCTGCGCCAGGGCGCCAAGGGCTACATCACCAAGCCGATCGACGAGAAGGAGCTGGTCAAGGCGATCCAGCAGCACCTCGGCTGAGCCGAGGCCGCGTCCCGGATCACTCCCCGTAGCTCTGCCTGAGAGCCTCCCAGGCGCGGCGCTGCGCCGCGCTGCGCGGGGCCGGCGCCTCCACCGCGAGCTCGACGATCTGGTCGCCGGGCGGCCGCCCGGGGAGGCCGCGGCCGCGCAGCCGCAGCCGGCTGCCGCTGGCCGAGCCGGCGGGAACCTTGAGCTCCACCGGGCCGCCGAGGGTGGGCACCCGGATCTGCCCGCCGAGGGCCGCGACCCAGGCCGGGACCGCGGCCCGGTAATGCACGTCGCGGCCCTCGACGCGAAACTGCGGATGCGGCCGGAAGCGCAGCTCGAGCAGCAGGTCCCCCGGCGGACCGCCGTCCCGGCCCGGCGCGCCCTGTCCGGCGAGACGGAGACGCTGCCCCTCGGTCACGCCCGGCGGGATGCGGACCTCCACCGTGCGCTCCGGCGCGATCTGGACGCGCACCGTGTCCCCGCGATAGGCGTTCTCGAGATCGATGACGACGGTGGCCTCGAGGTCGCCGCCGCGACGCGGACCGCGCCGGGCGCGACCGAAGAGCGCCTCGAAGAAGTCGCTGAAGCCCTCGCCGCGCACCTCGCCGAAGTCGAGGTCGCCAAGATCGAAGTCGGGGGGCGGCTGGAAGGGATCGCCCTGCCGGAAGCCGCCGGCGCGCAGCCGGTCGTAGGCGGCGCGGCGCTTCGGGTCGCTCAGGACTTCGTAGGCCTCGCTGATCGCCTTGAAGCGCTCCTCCGCCCCGGGCTCCTTGTTGCGGTCCGGATGGTAGCGGTGCGCGAGCTGCCGGTAGGCGCGCTTGATCTCGGCCGCGCTCGCCTCCGGCGCGACCCCGAGGATCTCGTAATAGTCCGTGAAGCGCATCAGCGCGCGACGCTCCGCAGCCACGATGAAGTCCGGCGCCGGCCGTCGCCCCGACCCCCGATGGCAGACGCCCGGGGGAGACCCCGGGCGTCCGCGTTCAGGCGACGGCGGGCCGCGGTCACGAGCTCACTTCGATGCGCCGGGGCGTGCTCTCGGGCCGCTTCGGGATGACGATCTCGAGCACCCCGTTGCGACCGCTCGCCCGGATGCCGTCGGCATCGGCGCTGTCGGGCAGCGCGAAGCGGCGATAGAACACGCCGTGGGCACGCTCGATCCGGGTGTAGCGGCCCTGCTCGTCGCTCTTCTCCGCCTTGCGCTCGCCGCGGATGGACAGGATCCCCTTGTCCATGCTCACCTCGATGTCCTGCGGATCCACGCCGGGGATGTCGGCGAGGATCACGAAGCGGTCCTTGTCCTCGCGGATGTCCACGCGCGGCATCCACTCGCTGGTCACGACGTTGGACTGGTCCCCCGACTCCTCGCCGAAGAACCGGTCGAAAAGGTTCTTGATCTCCTCCTGGAGCAGGCTGGCGCTCGGCCAGGGGTTGTAGCGGACGATGCTCATGTCGCGAACCTCCTTGGGAAGCTGGGCTGGATGCCCTCTAGATGGGCATGGCGGGCGCGGCTTCAAGGGCGCTCACGACGGCAGGAAGGGCAGACTCTGGGGGCTGAAGTTCCGCAGGTTGGGGAAGATCGCGCCGAGCTGGCTCGGCGCCAGCCCCATCCAGCGCGCCAGGGTGGAGGCCATCTGCTCGACCGCCAGGGTCGGAATCACCCGTCCCCGGCTGAGCGTCCACTCCCCGTCGTTGTCGAGCGTCGGATAGGTGCCGTAGACCCTTCCCCCGAGCACCGGCCCGCCCAGCACCGCCTGCACCGTCCCCCAGGCGTGGTCGGTGCCGTTGCCGTTGGTGGCGAGGGTGCGCGCGAACTCGCTCATCGTGAAGGTCACCACCTGCTGCTCGGCGCCGATCTCGACGAGCGCCTGCTGGAAGGCGCCGAGCGCCGCCGACAGCCGTCCGAGCAGCCGCGGCTGGCCGCTCGGCACCATCTGCGCATCGTGGGTGTCGAAGCCGCCGAGCGAGACGAAGTAGATCTGCCGGCGGTGCCCGATCTCGGGGCGGCGCGAGGCGCGGATCATGCGCGCGACCATCTTGAGCTGGTCGGCGAGCGGATTGTCCGCCGGGAAGACGGTGGCGAGCGGCGGATCGGCGTTCAGCGCGTCGTTGATCTGCTGGTACAGAGCGACCGCGCGCCGCAGGGTGCCCTGGTACTCGCGCTCGAAGAGGTGCGCATACTCGAGCGCGAGCAGCTCGGCCACCGCCTGGTCGCGCCGCGCCCGCACCGCCGAGGCGTTCGGCGTGCCCGACGGCAGGCCGGTGGAGAGCGTCACCGCTCCGCTCGTGCCCATCTGGTACGGGGCGAGCTGCGGACCCATGAGGAAGCGGGTGTGGCCCGCGATCGAGATGCAGGGGGATAGCCGCCCGGGAAGCGCCCCGGTGGGAAGGCGCGCGGCGAGCTCCCCGCCCCAGCCGAAGGCGTGGCGCAGATCGCCGTGTCCGAGCTGCCAGAAGCTGGTCTGGCTGTTGTGCGAGAACAGCTCGGGCGGCAGCGGCACGCTGCGGTTGAGGTACTGGGCCTTGGTCGTGGGGACGATCAGGGCGCCGACGTTGGCGACGAAGGCGAGCCGGCCCTGCTGGAAGAGGCCGCGCAGCTCGGGACAGGCGGGGTGGAGGCCGAAGTCGCCCCCGCCGACGGGGCTGAGCGGCAGCAGCTCGTCGCGGGCGATCGCGAGCCCCGTGGGATTCGACTGGGGGTGATAGACGCCGCCGCGGGTCTGGCGGTAGGTCTCGTAGGCGGCGGGCTCGCGCGGCACCAGCCAGTTGAAGGCATCGTTGCCGCCGGCGAGATAGACGCAGACGAGGGCGCGGTAGTCCCCTCCCGAGGACTGGGCGAGGGCCTGGCCGACGAGCCGCCACTGCGGCAGGAAGGCCTGCATCCCCCCCGCGGCCAGCAGGCCGGACATCAGCTTGAGGAACTCGCGGCGATCGTGGCGGCGGCTCATGGCGACGCTCCCTGGCGCGGTCAGCGCTGCACGGCGAAGTCCGGCGAGAGGGTGACGATCTGGATCGCCGCACGCGCCTTGGTCAGGCCGTCGCCGGGCAGCTCGGCGATCATCCGTCGCAGGATGTCGCGCAGGCCGGGCGACATCGACCCGTAGGTCAGACGCAGGTCGAGCAGATCGACCATCGCCTGCGGGTCGTGGGCCAGCGCCGCCACCGGCGCGAGGTCGAGCAGGGGCCGGTCCGCGGGCGCACCCGGCATGCCGACGTAGCCCGACCAGACCCGGGTGTAGAGGTGGTTGGCGGTGCGGATGACGTAGTTCTCGTCGATGATCTGGAACTCGGGGGCGTAGAGTCCCGCCTCGGCGATCGGCCCCGCCGGCCGGTAGTCCGGCTCGTAGAAGTTGAACACGGTGGGCGCGCCGAGCGGCCGCTGGGCGTAGTCGCTCTGGGGGACTGCGCACGCCCATGGGCACGAAACCTCCGGGGTCCGTGGGCGGGGGCTGGGCGTCGAAGGCGCGCCAGAGCGCCGTGAGCTTGAGCAGCGGCTCGCGCGGCTTGCCGTAGCCGGGACCCGGGTCGCGGATCCGCGCCTCGGGATCGAGCAGGATCGCCTCGAGCACCGCGCGGAGGTCGCCCCGCACCCCGCGGCCGTTGTCCTTGAACACGGCCACCACCCGCGCGACGTAGCCCGGCGAGGGATTGCTGGTGACGAAGCGCTGGATCAGCTGCCGCGAGACGAAGGGCGGGGTGTTGGGGTGGTGGAAGAGGACGTCGAGCGCCTCCTCGAGGTCCTGCAGGCACTGCCCCGACGAGCAGCCGGATGCCGAAGAGCTCCTTCGGGCGGTCGTCGTGCTGGCTCTGGAAGCAGACCATCGGCAGGTAGTTCGGCGACCCGACGAAGAAGCTCGAGGAGCCGGCGTAGGTGAAGCCGGTGAAGACCCGCGCGAGCTCCATGATCGTGCCCTGGCCGTAGGTCGGGATCGGCCGCCCCTGGGCATCGAGCACCGGCGAGAAGTCGTCGTTGCGCTCGATCAGCCCGATGGTGAAGAGCTGCATCAGTTCGCGCGCATAGTTCTCGTCGGGCAGCCGGCCGGTCGCGGGATCGCCCTTGCGGTTGCGCAGGAAGGTGAGGTAGCGGGCCATCTGCGGGCTGAGGCTGACCGCGCGCATCAGGTCGCGATAGTTGCCGAAGGCATGCGCCGGCGAGCAGGTCCCAGTACTCGGCGACCCCCGCATAGTCGCTGGCGAGGCTCGGGTCGCGGTCGGAGATGACCAGGATCTGGCTCAGGGCAAAGGCCATCCGCTGGCGGAGCTGGTCGGGCGCGTAGACCACGGTGTGGAACCAGCGGTCCATGCGGTGGTTGTGGCTTACCGCCACGCCGCGCGGCCGCGAGCTGCTCGAGATGGGGACGGGCGCGGGTCGGAGGGCGCCCGAACTGCTCCTGGAGCCACCCGAGGTAGCCGATGCTCCGCAGCCTCGCGATCTCCGCCGGGGTCGGCCCGAAGCTCGCCTGGGCAAGGAAGCGCGCCGCCTCGGCGTCGTTCGCCGGGAGGTTGAAGGGAGGCTCGAAGCCGCTGCCGAAGATGGTCGCCGCCGGCAGGCGCCGCCGGGAAAGGCCGCCGAGCCAGGGCGATGACCCCGAGGATCGCGGCGCGCATGAGGCTTCACTCGGCCCTCGTCCGCGGCCGATTTTCGGCGTTACAAGTGTCAACGAGGCAAGGCGTGGGCGGCGCCGAATTCGTGATTCACTTCGACGCAACCTCGCACTGGTCGCGGGCTCGGGTTATGCTTGCCGCTGCCCATCCCCAAGGAGCGCGCTCCATGCCCATCCGCGTCGGCGACCGCATCCCCGAGGCCACCCTGAAGCGCCTCGGCGACGGCATCCAGGACATCCGCACGTCGGAGATCTTCGGCGGCCGGAAGGTCGTGCTCTTCGCCGTCCCCGGCGCCTTCACTCCCACCTGCTCGGCGCGGCACCTGCCGGGCTACGCCGAGCACTACGAGGCCTTCCGCGCCCGCGGCATCGACACGGTGGCCTGCATGGCGGTGAACGATCCCTTCGTGATGAGCGCCTGGGCGAAGAGCCAGAACGTCCCGGAGGGGCTGCTGATGCTGTCCGACGGCAACGCGGAGTTCACCCGCAAGCTCGGCCTCGAGCTGGACGCCACGCCCTTCGGCATGGGGCTGCGCAGCCAGCGCTTCGCGCTGGTCGCCGACGACGGCGTGGTCACCCACCTCTTCGTCGAGGCGCCGGGGGAGTTCCGCGTGTCGGCGGCCGAGCACGTGCTCCAGGCCCTGGGGTGATCGCCCGTCTCCAGGCTCCCCGCGCCGCGGCGGAGAGCGCCGGGCGTTCGGGCCGACGAGCGGTCGCCGCGGACGCGGAGGAGGGAGCACACTGGGAATCGTGGTGGGCGGTAGTGGGATCGAACCACTGACCCCTGCCGTGTGAAAGCAGTGCTCTACCGCTGAGCTAACCGCCCACGCCGGAGGCGAGCCGGGAGCCGCGAATGCTAGAGCGACCGTCCCGCAGCGTCAACGGATGCCGGTCCGCGCTCGGCCAGCTGCTCGCCCTCGGGCTGCTGGCGCTGGGCGGTCCCGGCCATGCCTGCCCCCCGATCCCCAGGGTCTGCTCGTCGACTACGAGGTGGTGGCGCCCCTGGTCGCGCATCTCGGGCCGGTGCTGCGCCTGCGGATCGACGAGGCAGGCTGCGCGGAGATCCACCGGCCGGCGATCTTCCGCCATCCCGGAACCCATCGGCAGGCGCTCTCCGCCGGCGAAGTCGCGGCCCTCGCCGCCGAGCTCGCGGCGCTGCCCCGGGACCTCGATCAGGCGGCCCGCAAGCTCGCCAGGGAGCCCGCCCCGGCTGAAGGCTTCGCGGTCGCCGACGCTCCCCTCCGCGCGGTTCCTCCTGCGTCCGACGGGGAGCCGCGCCGATCGCGTTCGCCTGGCCGGGACTGGAGCAGGACGCCCTGAACCACCCCGGGGACCCCCGCGTGCTCGCCGCCGCTTCCCTGGCCGAGCGGCTCGAGAGCATCGCGGCGCGGATCGAGCGGGAGGCGAAGCGATGAGGTCGCGACTTCCCGCGACGGTCCTGGCCCTGGTCGCGGCCGGCCCGGCGGCCTCCTCCTCGTTCGTGGTCGCCTCGGGCAGCAACCCGCAGATCGTCACCCATCCCCCCGGCTACACCGGCAGCCAGAGCGGGGAGATCCTGATCGACCTCTGCCTCGACCCGAACATGCCGCCGGCCGCCCAGACCCCGACCCGCAACGTGGCGGCCACCTTCAACCGCTTCCAGGCCGCGCTCGGCAACCGCCAGAGCGCCGCGAGCGTCGGCGTTCCCGGCTTCCGCCCCGACTTCGAGTCGGTGCTGCTCCACGAGCTCGGCCACTGCCTCGGCCTCGGGCACAACACCCTCGGGCCCTCCGGAGCTCGGCGCAAGCGGCACCGGAGACTCCGCGCCTCTACTACACCATCTCGGTCGCAGGCCCGAACGGCACCTTCGACACTTCGATGCCGGAAGCGACGGCGTGCGGGCGAGCCGGGACGACACGCGCGGGGACGACGTCAACCTGCACTGGTTCCGCAAGGGGGTCAACGATCCCTTCGCCCCGCCCACGGGGCGGATCGACCGCGTGACTTACGGCGTGAGCCTCGCCGACCTGCCCTCCGGCCATCTTTACGTCGAGGCGGCCACCGCGCACGACCCGTGCTCGCCCGGCCTCGCCGCGAGCACCAGCCACCTGCGCGGCCAGCCGCCCACGCAGAGCATCATGATGCCGGTGATCTGCACCAACAACGTCTACCGGCGGCTGGCCCCGAGCGACGTCGCCACCTGGCGCGTGGCGCGGGCGGGTGCCGACGGCGACGAGCTGCTTCCCGGCGACAACTACCGCCCCCTGCTCCGCTACCAAGGGGTGCAGAGCTCCTGCACCCTCCGCGTCCAGTACAGCGCGAGCGCAGGCTTCGCCTTCTGCCAGTTCTCCTTCACCGGCAGCGGCAACAACCGCTTCATCACGAGCGGCGTCGCCAACTTCGACTCGGCGGTCGACTGGTGGTTCAACCCGACCGACACCTCGGCGATGACGCTGAGCGTCAGCCGCACCGGGAGCGGGACCGGAACCGTCAGCAGCGCGCCGGCGGGCATCGCCTGCGGGGCGAGCTGCAGCGCCGACTTCCCGCTCCATGCCGCCGTGACCCTCACCGCCAGCCCCGACCCCGGTTCGAGCTTCGCCGGCTGGAGCGGGGACTGCAGCGGCACCGGAAGCTGTGTGGTGACGATGCACGCGCCGCGCCAGGTCACGGCCCAGTTCCAGGCCGCGCCCTCCGCAGACGCTGAACGTCAGCAGGACCGGAAGCGGCTTCGGCCTGGTCAGCTCCTCGCCGGCCGGGATCTCCTGCGGCAGCACCTGCAGCGCGGCCTTCCCTGGCGGGAGCACCGTGACCCTCACCGCCACGCCGCTCGAGGGCTCGAGCTTCGCCGGCTGGGGCGGGGACTGCTCGGGGAGCGGCGGCTGCGTGCTCCTCATGACCGCGACCCGCAACGTCAGCGCCCAGTTCAACCCGCCGCCCGCACCGCCGGATCTCGTCTTCCGCAACGGCTTCGAGTGAGGGGCGCCCGGGCGGCACGGGGGCGAGGGCTCAGCCACCCTCCCTCGCGGCAGAGGTCGCGGACGGCCTCAGGTGCACGGCGAGGTGCACCGGCTCCCGCTCGAGCAGGACCGCGGTGCCGACCAGCTCCTCGTCCAGGAACTCGAAGCGCCAGCCGACCTCGTCGCCTTCAGGCGCCTCGAGCCGTCCGTGGCAGGCGGCGATCCGCTCGAGAATCCGGCTGCCCTGCCTCCCGGAGTGCCTCCTCGTCGGGATCTCTCTCCGACCCGGCCCCTCCCTCGAGCTCCACCAGGCGGTAGGACGGGCACGAGCTTCGCGTAGCAGGCATCCGCCAGGGCTCCGCGTCGTCGAGCAGCTCGAGGCCGAGCACCCGTCCCCCGACCAGGAACACCGCCCCGCTTTCCCCCGGCTCGGGACTGAGCAGCATCTCCGGTCCCTGCTCCCGCTCGAGGGAGCGATAGGCCTCGGTGAGGGCCCCAGTCGGCGCCTCCACCCTCAGCCGCCGCAGCTTGGCGTCGATATTCCGCCACAGGCGAGACTGCAGGTTTTCGGAAATCTCCGCCTCGTCGTCCTCGCCGAGGGGGAGGCTGCCGACGCCCGGCAGCCCGGTCTCGTTCAGCGGCCGCCCGAGATCACGCTCCAGCAGCTCGCGTATGTTCAGGCGAGGGCGGCTGCGCCGCTCGGGCGGGAAGCCGGCAGCGCGAGACGGGGCGGGCGGCTCCTCCCCCGCGGCTCCCGGACGCCCTGGCCCCTCCCGCCGGCAGCGGTCGAGAATTCCCTCACCCGGCCGCATTAAGGGCGCCATGGGCGGCCTCGCGGCCTCTTCTCCCGCCGCCCCCACCGCCTCCGCTGGCGGTTCCCCGGCGACCCGGCTGGCCCTCAGCTTGGCCTCGATCGCGCGGCGCATCTTGTCCTCGCGCAGGTCGGCGCTCAGCACCGCTCCGGCGGCGCGGAAGCGCCGCTCTCCGGACCAGCGGCCCCGCTCGACGCAGAACACTCCGACCTCGGCCGTGGCCTCGGCCCGAATCAGCGCCGAGCGCGCCACGGTGCGGTTCTGCCAGGCCCCCACCAGCAGCTCGCCGTCGACCAGAGCAGCGGCTCGCGGGACCCGTTCCGGACCCGCGCCCTCGACACCGACGCCCGATTCGTGCAGCCCCGCCTCGCCGCGGGCCAGGGCCTCGCCGAGCAGCCAGTAGCGGCGCGGCTTGGCACCCTCCCGCAGCAGGGGGACCACCCTGAGCGCGCCCGCGCCCCGCGGCTTGCCCACCCGCACCCGGAGCAGCTCGGCGAGCAGCTCGCCGGCCCGGACGTCGCCGCCTCTCGCCTCGGTCACCCTCGCATCGCCCATCGCTCGCCTCCCGTGTCCGCCTTCGAGAAGAGGAGGATTGTCGCGCGAGGGCGTCTCAGCGCCTGAGACGCCGCAGTCCCTCAGCGCACCGAGGGCAGCAGGGCGGCACCGAGACGGAGCAGGCGGCCGAGGCCGCGCGCCGCGGCGAGCGGCGCGAGCACCCGCTCCGCGCCCTTGCGGGTCCATTCGAGCAGCCGCTCCTCGCCGAGGCCCCCGAGGGCGGACAGCTCGGTCCGGAGGTCGATGGGGCGCGCCTCGAGGATCCCGGCCAGCGCCTCCGCCCGGCGCGCCATCACCACGGTGGCGAGCACCGCCGTGGCCGCCTCGGCGAGGGGTTCGACGAGCGGCGCGATCGGTCGCGCGAGGCGAAGCGCCAGCTCTCCGGCGAGGCGCCCGGCCAGCGCCTCGGCGAGTTCGCGCGCGGAACGCCCCGTCCCCTCGCTCACCGCCGCTCGGATGCGGCCGAGCAGCCGCTCCGCCGCCCGCCGGTCGGCGGCGGCGAGTGCGGGCGCGCGGAGCTCGAGGAGTTCCCGCAGCAGCCTGAGCTGGCGCGCCTCGAGGGCGCGGCCGTCGATCGCGCTCCCGAAGGCGAGGCGCTGTGCCGAGGCGAGTCCGGGGACGATCCGCGCGGCCGCGGCGAGGGCGGCGATCGCCGCCACCTCGAGGCAGGCCTGCCGCAGCAGCGCCGCGGGCCCCTTCGCGGAGCGCGACACCCCTGGGCGGCGCCGGAGCGCCGGGTCGCCCGCGCCCGCGACCGCCGCCGGCCGGGCTCACGGTCCGGGCGCCCGGTGGCGGAGAGGGTGGGATTCGAACCCACGAGGGGCGCGAGGCCCCTGGCGGTTTTCAAGACCGCTGCCTTCAGCCGCTCGGCCACCTCTCCGCATCGGCGCATTGTGCCAGAGCGCGCCCCGCGGGCCGCGCGGGAGCGCCCGCCGGGAGGGGCTCAGCCGATGCGCTCGCGTCCGCCCATCCAGGGCCGCAGCACTTCGGGGACGGTGATCGAGCCGTCCTCGTTCTGGTAGTTCTCCATCACCGCCACCAGCGCCCGACCGACGGCGACCCCGGAGCCGTTCAGGGTGTGCAGGAACTCGCTGCGGCCGCTTCCCGGCTCGCGGTACGCGCGCCCGCATCCGCCGGGCCTGGAAGGCCTCGCAGTTCGAGCAGGAGGAGATCTCGCGGTAGCGGCCCTGCGAGGGCAGCCAGACCTCGAGGTCGTAGGTCTTGGCCGCGGCGAAGCCGAGATCGCCGGCGCACAGCGCCACCACGCGGTAGGGCAGGCCGAGCCGACGCAGCACCTCCTCGGCGTGGCCGGTCATCTCCTCGAGGCCCTCGTAGGAGTCCTCCGGCCTGCGGATCTGGACGAGTTCCACCTTCTCGAACTGGTGCTGGCGGATCATGCCGCGGATGTCGCGGCCATAGGAGCCGGCCTCGGCGCGGAAGCAGGGGGTATGGGCGGTGAAGCGCAGCGGCAGCTCCTCCGCCTCGAGGATCCGGTCGCGCACCAGGTTGGTCAGCGTGACCTCGGCGGTCGGGATCAGGTAGCGACGGGGCTCGCCCTCGACGGCGAACAGATCGGCGGCGAACTTCGGCAGCTGCCCGGTCCCCTGCATCACCTCGGGCAGCACGAGGAGGGGGGCGTTGACCTCGAGGTAGCCATGCTCCGTGGTATGCAGCTCGAGCATGAACTGCGCCAGGGCGCGGTGGAGCCGGGCGAGATCGCCGCGCAGCACGGTGAAGCGCGAGCCCGCGAGCCGAGCGCCGCCGTCGGCGTCGAGCCAGCCATGGCGCGCGCCGAGCTCGACGTGATCGCGGGCGGAGAAGGGAAAGGTGCGCGGCTCGCCCCAGCGGCGGAGCTCGACGTTGGCGCTCTCGTCGGCGCCGTCCGGCACGCTCGGGTGCGGCAGGTTGGGCAGCTCCAGGAGCGCGGCCTCCCACTCGGCGAGGACCTCCGGCGAGCTCCCCCTCGAGGGCCGCGAGGCGCTCGCCGAGCCCGGCGACCGCGGCGAGCAGCGGCGCCGGATCCTCGCCGCGCGCCTTGGCCTGGCCGATCGCGCGCGAGCGCGCGTTCCGCTCCGCCTGCAGCCGCTCGGTCTCGGCCTGGACCGCCTTGCGCCGGCGCTCGAGCTCGGCGAGCCGGGCGAGCGGCGGAGCGATCCCGCGCCGCGCGAGGCCCGCGGCGACGTGCTCCGGTTGGCGGCGCAGCAGCTGGGGGTCGAGCATGGCGGATGCGAGCCGGCGGGGAGGCGCGATTGTAGCCGCGCGCCCCGAGGCTCAGGGCTCAGGGCTCCCCGCTGCTCCGGGTCGCGGCCGGCGCGAGCGGCCGCGCGCCGCCGCCGCAGCGCCTCGAGCCAGCGCGCGAGTCGCTCCTCGGCCCCGCGCCCGGTCGGCTCGTAGAAGACCGCCTCGCCCAGCGCCTCGGGAAGACAGCGCTGGGCGAGCGCGATGCCCTCCGCCTCGTCGTGGTCGTAGCGGTAGCCGCGCCCGTGGCCGAGCTCGCGCATGAGCCGGGTCGGCGCGTTCCGCAGCGTGCAAGGGCACCTCGAGGCTGCCGTGGGTCTCGACCGCCTGCCGCGCCGCGCCGAAGGCGCGGTAGAGGGCGTTGCTCTTCGGCGCGCAGGCGAGATAGACCGCGGCCTCGGCGAGGGCGAGCTCGCCCTCCGGGGAGCCCAGCCGCTCGTAGGCCTGCCAGGCGGCGATCGCCACCGCCAGCGCGCGCGGATCGGCGAGGCCGACGTCCTCTGCCGCCATCCGGGTGAGGCGCCGCGCGAGGTAGTGCGGGTCGGCTCCGCCGTCGAGCATCCGGGCGAGCCAGTAGCAGCGCGGCATCCGGATCCGAGCTCCGCACCGACTTGTGCAGCGCCGAGATCTGGTCGTAGAAGGCGTCGCCCAGGCGGTCGAAGCGGCGGCGGCGGTCGGCGGCGACCGCGAGCGCCTGCTCGCGGCCGATCATCCCCCCCGCCGCGAGCTCGGCGGCGAGCTCGAGCATGGTGAGGGCGCGCCGCAGGTCCCCGTCGGCGGCCTCGGCGATCAGCGCCAGCGCCTCGGGCTCGGCACCCGCGATCCGCCCGCCGAGACCCCGCTCCGCGTCCCCGAGCGCGCGTTCCAGCGCCCGCCGGATGGCCTCCGGGGCGAGGGGATCGAGCACGTAGACGCGGCAGCGCGAGAGCAGCGCCGCATTCAGCTCGAAACTGGGGTTCTCGGTGGTGGCCCCGACCAGGACGATCTCGCCGCGCTCGATCGCCGGCAGGAAGGCGTCCTGCTGCGGCGCGGTTGAAGCGGTGCACCTCGTCCACGAACAGCACCGTGCGCCGGCCGAGCGCGGCACGCTGCCCGGCCTCGCGCAGCAGCTTGCGCACCTCCGGCAGCCCGGCGGTGACCGCCGAGAGCGGCTCGAACTCGGCTCGCCCGGAAGCGGCGAGAAGGCGCGCCAGGGTGGTCTTGCCGGAGCCCGGCGGCCCCCAGAGGATCATCGAGTGCGGCTCGCCGCCCTCGAGCGCGCGCCGCAGCGGCTGGCCGGGGGCGAGCAGCCGCTCCTGGCCGACGACCTCCTCGAGGCGCGCGCGGCCGCATGCGCTCGGCGAGCGGGCGCAGGTCGCGGCCGAGGTCGAGCAGGTCAGCCCACGGCGGCAGTCTAGGACCGCCGCCGCTCCGCAACAACGCGAAGGCGGGGGCGAACGATTGCCGACGCGAGCGCCCCGACATACACTTTCGGCCTTCCCGCGGGGTGTAGCTCAGCCTGGTAGAGCGCTACTTTCGGGAGGTAGAAGTCGGAGGTTCGAATCCTCTCACCCCGACCAGTCCGCGGGGCCCGGCCAGCCGGGCCCCGCTTCGTCTCCGGCCCGGCGAACCGCTTCCGCTAAGATGCCGGGCTCCCGTGTACGCCCTGCTGCGCCCGCTGCTCTTCGCCCTCCCGCCCGAGACCGCGCACGCGGCGGCGCTCGGCGCGCTCGCGATCGGCCGGCCGCTGGTCCGGCTCGCCCTGCCCCGCCCGCCCGCCCGGCCGCGGCGGGTCCTCGGTCTGGAGTTTCCGAACCCGGTGGGCCTCGCCGCCGGCCTCGACAAGGACGGGCGTCACCTCCCGGCCCTCGCAGCCCTCGGCTTCGGCTTCGTCGAGGTGGGCACGGTGACGCCGCGGCCGCAGCCCGGGAACCCGCCGCCGCGGCTCTTCCGGCTCGCCGCCCATGAGGCGCTGATCAACCGCATGGGCTTCAACAACGAGGGCGCCGAGGCCCTGGCCCGCCGCCTCGAGCGCCGGCCCTTTCCCGGCATCCTCGGGATCAACGTCGGCCGCAACCGCGACACCCCCAACGAGCAGGCCGCCGAGGACTGCCGCCGGTGCATGGAGCGGCTCTTTCCCTTCGCGAGCTACCTCGTGGTGAACCTCTCCTCGCCCAACTCCCCCGGGCTCCGCGCGCTGCAGGCGGCCGAGAGCCTGCGGCGGCTCGCCGGCGAGCTGCTCGACGCCCGCGAGCGCCTCGCCGCCCGGCACCGGCGCCGGGTGCCGCTGCTGTTCAAGCTCGCCCCCGACCTCGAGCCCGGAGAGATCGAGGCCATCGCCGCGGTCGTCTCCGAACTCGCCCTCGAGGGTCTGGTGCTGACCAACACCACGGTGGCGCGCGAGGGGCTCGAGGACGAGCCGCTGGCGCCCGGGAGCGCGGGCGGCCTCTCGGGCCGCCCGCTCCGTGCCCGGGCCGAGGCGGTGCTCCGCGCCTTCCGCGAGCGTCTCGGCCCCGGACCGGCGCTGATCGGGGTGGGCGGCATCGCCTCCGGGGCGGACGCGGCCGCGCGCTTCGCCGCCGGCGCCGACCTGATCCAGCTCTACACCGGCCTCGTCTACCGGGGTCCACGACTGATCGCCGAATGCGTCCGCGCCGCGCCGCCCGATCCGCGCGCCTGAGTCCGGCCGCGGCTCATCGCCGGCGCCGACCTGGCGCCGCTCAGCACGCTGCGCGTGCCGGCGCGGGCCGCCTTCCTGCTCGAGGGCGAGGAGGCGGAGCCGCTCGCCGAGGCCCTCGACGCGCCCGCCGCTCGCCGGCCTGCCGCGGCTCGTCCTCGGCGAGGGCAGCAACGTGCTCTTCGCCGCCGACTTCCCCGGCGTGGTGCTGCGCTACCTGCGCCGCGGCCAGAGCCGCCTCGGCGAGCCGACGAGGAGCGGGTGCGGATCCGCGTCGAGGCCGCGGAACCCTGGGACGCGGTGGTGCAAGCGCGCCGTCGCCGCCGGGCTGTGGGGCATCGAGAACCTGGCCGCGATCCCCGGCAGCGCGGGCGCGGCGCCGGTGCAGAACATCGGGGCCTACGGGCGCGAGCTGGCCGAGACCCTCGCCGCCCTCGAGCTGCTCGAGCTCGCCGTCGGGACGCCGGCTGCGCCTCGCCGCCGGCCGATTGCGGCCTCGCCTACCGCGCGAGCCGATTCCGCGAGCCCCAGGGCCAGGATCGCTGGCTGATTCTCGCCCTCGAGCTCGAGCTTCGCCGCCGCCCCGAGCCGCGGCTCGACTACCCCGGCCTGCGCGCCGCGCTCGCGGCCGGCGGCGGACGGGAGGACGATCCGGCGGCGATCGCGGCTGCGGTCGCCGCCCTCCGCCGTGCGCGCCTGCCCGATCCCCGACGCGAGCCGAACGCGGGCAGCTTCTTCAAGAACCCGGTCGTCGATGGCGAGACCCTCGCCCGCCTGCGCGGGCTCCTCCCGGCGCTGCCCGCCTGGGCCGAGGCCGCCGGGCGCTTCAAGCTCCCGGCGGCGGCGCTGATCGAGGCGGCGGGGCTCAAGGGCGCCTCCGGCGAAGGCTGCAAGGTCTCGGAGCGCCACGCCCTGGTGCTGGTCAACCACGCGGGGGCGACGGGCGCCGCGGTGCTGGCCCTCGCCCGCAGGGTCCGCGACGGGGTGTTCGAGCGCTTCGGCATCGCCCTCGAGCCCGAGCCGGCGATCGTGGGCGCGGCATGGCACTGAGCGGCGGCGAGGCCGGCCAGACCGCGCGGGCGGTGCTGCTGATGGCGGCGAGCGCGGTGATGTTCGCGCTGATGGCGGTGGCGATCCGCCTCGCCGCGGCCGAGCTGCACCCCTTCCAGATCGCCTTCTTCCGCAACCTCTTCGGCCTGCTGTTCGCGCTGCCGCTGCTCGTCGGCAGCCACCTCTCGCTGCGCACCGCCCGCTTCGGGCTTTACTTCCTGCGCTGCGTGATCGGGCTGGCGGCGATGCTCACCGGCTTCTGGTCGCTCGTGCACCTGCCGCTCGCCCAGGCGATCGCCCTCTCCTACACCACGCCGCTGTTCGTGACCGTGCTCGCGGTGCTGCTGCTCGGCGAGCGCGTGCGGCTGAGGCGCTGGAGCGCGGTGACCGTCGGCTTCCTGGGCGCCCTGGTCATCATCCGCCCCGGGGGGCTCGAGACCTCGCCCGCGACCCTGGTCGCCCTGCTCTCGGCGCTGCTCGCCGCGGCCGCCGCGATCAGCATCAAGTTCCTCTCCCGCACCGAGCCCACCGGCGCGATCGTGATCTGGATGGTGCTGATCATGACCCCGCTGTCGCTGCCGCCCGCCCTGCCCTACTGGAGCTGGCCGAGCGCCGCGGGCTGGATCTGGGTGGCGCTCACCGGGCTCTTCGGCACCGTCGGCCACCTCGCGCTCACCGGCGCCTACAAGCGCGGCGAGGCTTCGGCGCTGCAGCCGCTCAACTTCCTGCAGCTTCCGGTGGTGGCGGCGATCGCCTGGCTGCTCTTCGGCGAGCGCCTCGACCGCCACACGCTCATCGGGGCGGCGATCATCTTCGCCGCCACCGCCTACATCGCGCACCGCGAGACCGTGCTCGCCCGCCGCACGGTCACCGATGCCGAGCTCGGCAGCGGCCAGATGGCCAATCGCTGAGCGGCGCTCAGCCGCCGCCGAGGACGCGGCGCGCGGCCGCCAGCGGCTCGCCGCGCGCCACCCAGTCGAGCAGGATCCGGATGTCCTGGTCCAGGGCCCGGTCGCGCTCGAGGAAGGCCACCCCGGCAGCGCGCAGCGAGGCGAGCACCGCACGCGCCACCGGGCCGGGACCGATCGGCCGGCCACGCGCGAGCTCGGCCGCGAGCTCGGCGACCTCCCGCTCGAACTGCGGGCGCAGCGGGGTGCCCGGCTCGGGCCCGCCCTCGATCTTGAGGATCAGCCGCTCCGGCCCGGCGCGACCGGCCTCCCGCGCCGCCTCGATCATCTGGCTGCGCAGCTCCAGGGCCTGGCAGGCCACGAGCAGCTCGAGCGCCAGCACCCGCTCAAGATCCCCCAGCATCGCCAGCACCTGGCGCCCCTCGGTGGCGCCCATCGAGACGTGGTCCTCGGCGTTGGCGCTGGTCGGGACCGAGTAGACGCAGGCGGGATGGGCGAGGGTCGCGAGCTCGTTGACCAGCGCCGCCGCGGTGTACTGCACGATCATCATCCCGGAGTCGGTGGCGTCCTCGTTGCCGACCAGGAAGGGGGGCAGGCCGTCCGAGGTCGCGGGGTCCACCAGCTTGGCGATGCGCCGCTCCGCGATCGAGGCCAGCACCGGGATCGCGAGCTTGAGCTCGGCCAGCGCGAGCGCGAGCGGCATGCCGTGGAAGTTGCCGGCGGAGACGAAGGAGTCCCCCTCGCCCGGGAACACGATCGGGTTGTCGGTCACGGCATTGAGCTCGCGCTCGATCACCACCCGCACCCGGTCGAGGAGGTCGCGCACCGCGCCATGGACCTGCGGCACGCAGCGCAGCGAGTAGCTGTCCTGCGGCTGGTGCTTCTTGCCGCCGCGGAAGGGGAGATGGCGCCGGTAGAAGGCCTCCCGCCCCTCGCGCTCCTCCGGGCGCACCCAGCGCCAGCGGATGTCGAAGCTCAGCGCCGC
Source organism: Lysobacterales bacterium (assembly GCA_033582715.1). Classification (GTDB taxonomy): domain Bacteria; phylum Pseudomonadota; class Gammaproteobacteria; order Xanthomonadales; family BPKI01; genus BPKI01. The sequence continues at coordinate 1,563,011 of JAVQZZ010000001.1, forward strand.
GAGCTGCGGCGACCACCAGGCGCCCGGCGTCCACGGCGCGAAGGCCGGCACGCGGTGGTAGTCGACGTCGACGAGCCCGGAGCCGGAGAGCAGCCGGCGCATTCCCTCGGCGCAGGCGATCTGCCCCGGATGCGGGCGCAGCTCGTGCACCCGCGCATCGAGGGCGGCGCCGCGGCCGGCGAAGGCCTCGAGCGTGAGCGCGGCGGCGAGGTCGGCGAGTTCGAGCAGCCGCCCGAGGCGGGCGACCGCCAGCGCCGCGCAGGCCAGCATCAGGGCGGTGCCGTTGTTGAGGGCGAGCCCCTCCTTCGGCCCGAGCTCGGTGGGCTCGAGGCCGACCGCGGCGATCGCCTGGGCTCCCGGGAGGCGCGCCCCGTCGAGGATGGCCTCGCCCTCGCCGAGCAGCAGCAGCGCGAGATGGGACAGCGGCGCGAGATCGCCGGAGGCGCCCACCGAGCCCTTCTCCGGGATCACCGGCACCAGCCCGCTGTTGAACAGGCGCACCAGGCGCTCGAGCACGAGCGCGCGGATCCCGGAGTGACCCCGCATCAGGGTGTTGATCCGCACCACCATCATCGCCCGGACCACCTCGGCCGGCAGCGGGTCGCCGACGCCCACGGCGTGGCTCAGGATCAGGTTCCGCTGCAGCTCGACCGGCGGGCTCGGGCGTCGCGCCTGGCCCTCGGGATCCAGCGCGGCGCGCAGGGGACGGCGGCCGAGCAGGCGTTCGGCATTGCTGCCGAAGCCGGTGGTGACGCCATAGACGGGCTCGCCGGCCGCCGCGCGCTCGGCCACGAAGCGCGCGCAGCGCTCGACCGCCTCGAGCTGCCTGCGGTCGAGGGCCAGGCGGACCCGGCCGGTGCTCGCGGCGATGAGCTCCTCGAGCCGCAGCGACCGCCCGTCGAGGACCAGGGTCTCCATCAGCGGCGCTCCTCGAGCGCGCGGCGCTGGGCGATCTCGACCCGGAGCGTCGCCGCCAGCTCCGAACGCGCCACCCGCCACTGCTCGCCGCGCCTGAGGTCGCGCACGCTCGCCTCGCCCGCGGCCAGCTCCTCGTCCCCGAGCAGCACCGCGAAGGGAATCCCCGCGCGATCGGCGTATTGCAGCTGCCGCGCAAGCTTGCGCGGCTCGAGCACGGCCTCGGTGGCGATGCCCGCCGCGCGCAGCTCCGCGGCGAGGGCGAAGCTCGGCGCGCGGTGGCGGTCGTCGAGCAGGCAGACCAGGGCCTCCACCGTGCTCGCCGCGGGCCGGATCAGCCCGGCCTCGCGCAGCTGCCAGAAGAGCCGGGTGGCGCCGATCGAGATCCCGACCCCCGGCAGGCGGGAGCGGGTGTAGTGCGAGGCGAGGTCCTCGTAGCGGCCGCCCGAGCAGATGCTGCCGATCTCCGGATGGGCGTCGAGGGTGGTCTCGAAGACCGTGCCGGTGTAGTAGTCGAGGCCGCGGGCGATGCTGAAGTCGAGCGACACCCGCCGGTCCGCGACTCCGAGCTCCTCCATGCAGGCCAGCACCTCGGCGAGCTCGCGCGCGCCCTCGGCGAGCAGCGCCCCGCCCTCGGCGAAGCGGCGCGGCAGCTCCGCCAGCGCGGCGAGGGCCGCCCGGTAGCCGCGATGCCGCTCCTCGGCCCAGTCGAGCAGGCGCGCCGCCGCCTCGCGCCCGAGGCCGAGCGCGGCGATCGCCGCCTCGACCTCGGCGCGGCTGCGCTTGCCGAGCTTGTCGAGCTCCCGCAGCACCCCCGCCTGCGTCTCGGCAGCGCCGACGCCGAGGGCGGCGAGCACCCCGCGCAGCAGCCGCCGGTGGTTGAGGCGGATGGTGAACTCGCCGATCGCCAGCTCCTCGAAGACGGCCTGGATCACCGCCGGCAGCTCGGCGTCGTGGCGCACCGGGAGCCGGTCCTTGCCGACGATGTCGATGTCGCACTGGTAGAACTCGCGGAAACGGCCGCGCTGGGCGCGCTCCCCGCGATAGACCCGCTGGATCTGGTAGCGGCGGAAGGGGAAGTGCAGCTCGGCCTCGTGCTCGGCCACGTAGCGGGCGAGCGGCACGGTGAGATCGAAGCGCAGCGCGAGCTCCGGCGCACGTCCCTGCTCCAGCGCCCCGCTCGACTGCACGAAGTACACCTGCCGCTCGGTCTCGCCGCCGCTCTTGGTGAGCAGCACCTCGGCCAGCTCGATCGCGGGCGTCTCGATCGGGAGGAAGCCGTGTCGCTCGTAGATCCTGCGAATGACGTCGAGCATCCGCTGGAAGGCGATCTGCTCGCGCGGCAGCAGCTCGAGCACGCCGGGCATGGTGCGGGGCTTGACCAGACTCATCGGGGCGCGGCCGGGCCTCTCGGGGAGCGCGCTAGCTTACGCCCTGACGGCCGGCTCCGCGCGCTTCCGCGCGGCCTCCATGGCTCTCGAGCACTTGCTCGACTCCGGCCGTGCCACGATAATCGCCGCGTCCCGGCGGGAGCCGATTCACCGGCCGCCGGACGCGGGCGCGAGCCGCGATGATGCCGCGCCCCACACCGGTCGCGACCGGCCGGAGCCGCGCGGAGCGCGCCTCCGGCAGCGGGTTTCCGGGAGCCTTTGGCGAGGTTCGCGGTCTCGACGCGACCCCAAGAACGGAGGAAAGGCCCATGCAACTCGGATGGATCCTCTGGATCGCCTCGGCGCTCCCGGCGCCACTGGCCGACCCCCTCTGCCTCGCGGCGACGGTCTACCTCGAGGCGCGCAACCAGTCGGAGCTCGGCCAGCGCGCCGTGGCGGAGGTCGTCCTGCGCCGGCTGGAGCAGGGTCGCTACGGCGACGACGTGTGCGCGGTGGTGCTCGCGCCGGGCCAGTTCGCCACCGGCCGGCTCGCGCCCACCGTCCGGCTCGAGGAGCCGCGTGCCTGGGAGCGGGCGACCAGGATCGCCTTCGCCGCGCTCGAGGAATGGCGGCTCGGCCCGGGGCGCCGCCGCTACGTCGTCCCGCGCGCCGACCACTTCCACGTCGACGACGGCATCGAGCGGCCCTGGGCCCAGGGCGAGCCGGTCGCGGTGATCGGCGATCACGCCTTCTACCACGTGCTCCGCTGAGCCCGGCGCTCAGGCGGCGCGGGCCGTCATGGCGTCGACCAGCTGGGCGACCCGCCGCACCGCCACCAGCACCGTCGCGTAGTCCATGCGCACCAGGCTGCGCATTCCCTCGAGCATGGCGCGCGTCGCGCGCAGCGCGGGCTCGCCGCCCTCCGCCCAGCGGGCGAAGGCGTCGGGATCGAAGCGTCCGGCCATGCGCTCGAGCAGCCCGACGGTCAGCGAGCGCTGGTGGGCGAGCAGCTCGTCGCGCAGGGCACCGCGGGCATTGGCGTGCCAGAGGCCCTCGACCTCCAGCCCCTCGATGCGCTCGAGCAGCCAGTCGAGGTGCAGCGCCTCGCCCAGCGCGAAATGGCAGCGGGCGGCATCGAGCACCGAGCCCCCCGAGCGCCTGCGCGATCTCCACCACGTCGAGCGCCGCGTTGAGCTCCGGCGCTCCGGCCAGCGGCTCCGCGACCTCCCCGGGCAGGCCCCGCTCGCGCCAGCCGGCGAGCCGCGACTCCCAGCGGGCGATGCCCGAGGGCGTGAGCACCTCGGTCAGCCGATCCCAGAGCTCGGCCACGCCCGTGGCATAGCACCCGACCGCGGCCGCGATGTCGCTCCGGCCGAGCTCGTCCCCGAGCAGCCAGCGCGTCGCCTGGCGCAGCAGGCTCCAGATCACGATCAGCGCATCGATCTGCACCGCGTCGGGGACGCGGTTGTCGAGCGCGTCGATCCGCTCCCAGAGGCCGCGCGCGCCGAAGATCTCGCGCGCCGCGGTGAAGGCCTTGGCGATCTCCCCGGCGCTGCGCGCGGTGTCCTCCTGCATCCGCAGCACGAAGGTGGAGCCCATGCGATTGACCATGGAGTTGGTCACCGCGGTGGCGATGATCTCGCGCTTGAGCGGATGGCGCTGCATGTGCTCGGCGAAGCGCTCGCGCAGCGGCTCCGGGAAGTAGCGCGCGAGCTCGCGTCCGAGGTAGCCGTCCTCGGGCACGTCGGACTGGATCAGCTCCTGGTAGAGCACGATCTTGGAATAGGACAGCAGCACCGCGAGCTCGGGGCGCGTCGAGGCCCTGCCCGCGGGCGCGGCGCTCCTTGAACTCGGCCTCGCTCGGCAGGCCCTCGAGCTCGCGGTCGAGGATGCCGCGCTCCTCGAGCACGCGCACGAAGTGCTGCTTGGCGCCGAGCCTGGCCACGCTGAGGCGCTCCATCAGGCTGATCGCCTGGTTCTGGCGGTAGTTGTCCCAGAGCACCAGGGTCTCGACCTCGGGAGCCATGTCGGCGAGCAGGCGGTTGCGCTCCTCGAGCGTCAGCTCGCCGCGGCGCACGGCGTCCCCGAGGAGGATCTTGATGTTCACCTCGTGATCCGAGGTGTCCACGCCGGCCGAGTTGTCGATGAAGTCGGTGTTCAGCAGCACCCCGTGCTGCGCCGCCTCGACCCGGCCGCGCTGGGTGAAGCCCAGGTTGCCGCCCTCCGCGACCACCCGGCAGCGGAGCTCGCGGCCGTTCACCCGCAGCGCGTCGTTGGCGCGGTCGCCGACCTCGGCATGGCTCTCCGCGCTGGCCTTGACGTAGGTCCCGATGCCGCCGTTCCAGAGCAGGTCCACCGGGGCGCGGAGGATCGCCCGGATCACCTCGGCCGGCGACATCGGCGCCGAGGACTCGGACAGACCCAGCGCGCGGCGCGCCTCGGGCGAGAGCGCGATGGCCTTGGCCGAGCGCGGCCACACCCCCCCGCCCTTCGAGATCAGCGCGCGGTCGTAGTCGGCCCAGCTCGAGCGCGGCAGACGGAACAGCCGCTCCCGCTCGCGGTAGCTCACCTCCGGATCCGGGTCCGGGTCGATGAACACGTGGCGGTGATCGAAGGCCGCGATCAGGCGGATGTGCCGCGACAGCAGCATGCCGTTGCCGAAGACGTCGCCGGACATGTCGCCGATCCCGACGCAGGTGAAGTCCTCGCGCTCCGGGTCGCGGCCGAGCGCCCGGAAGTGGCGCTTGACGGACTCCCAGGCGCCCTTGGCGGTGATGCCCATCCGCTTGTGGTCGTAGCCGTGCGAGCCGCCCGAGGCGAAGGCGTCGCCGAGCCAGAAGCCGCGCTCGAGGGCCACCGCGTTGGCGATGTCGGAGAAGGTCGCGGTGCCCTTGTCGGCGGCGACCACCAGGTAGGAGTCGTCCCCGTCGTGGCGCACGGTGTCGGGGGGCGGCACGATCCTGCCGTCGACCCGGTTGTCGGTGAGGTCGAGCAGGCCGTTGATGAAGATGCGGTAGCAGGCGACGCCCTCGGCCAGCACGGCGTCGCGGTCCCCGGCCGGCGGACTCTTGACGTAGAAACCGCCCTTCGCGCCGACCGGGACGATGATCGTGTTCTTCACCATCTGCGCCTTGACCAGCCCGAGCACCTCGGTGCGGAAGTCCTCGCGCCGGTCGGACCACCGCAGCCCCCCGCGCGCCACGGGGCCGAAGCGCAGGTGCACGCCCTCCACCCGCGGCGAGCAGACGAAGATCTCGCGATAGGGCCTCGGCCTCGGCAGCTCCGGAATGCGCGAGGGATCGAACTTGAAGGCGAGGTAGTCGAGCGGGCGGCCGTCCCGGCGCTGATAGAAGTTGCTGCGCAGCGTGGCCTCGATGAGCGTGAGGTAGAGCCGGAAGATGCGGTCGTGATCGAGGCTCTCCACCAGCTCGAGGGCCGCGTCGAGGGCCTGCCGGACCGCCGCCATCTGGCCCGCTCTCGGCTCCGGCGCGCGCGAGCGCGATCGCCTCCAGCGCGGGCCCGAGGCGCTCCCGCAGGGGTGCTCGGCGTGGCCCCGAGCAGGCGGGCGCGGGTGCGCGCCACCGCCGTCCTCGGCTTCGCCGCCTCGCCGCCTCGCGGCCGGGATCGAGGCGCGCGGCGAACAGCTCGACCAGCAGCAGCGCGACCTCGGGATGCGCCGCGAAGGCCTGCTCCATGTAGGCCTGCGAGAACGGCACACCGATCTGCAGGAGGTACTTGCAGTAGGCGCGGAGGACCGCCACCTCGCGCGCGTCCAGCCCGGCCTCGACGATCAGGCGGTTGAATCGGTCGCACTCGTAGCGCCCACGCCACAGGCCGAGGACGGCCTCGGTGAGACGCTCGCGCACCTCGTCGACCGCCACCGTACGGCCCGATGCGGGCAGCAGCTCGAAGTCCTGGATCGCGATCTCGCCCGCCGCGCTGAGCACGGTGAAGGGATGCTCGCTGATCACCCGCAGCCCGAGGCTCTCGAGCAGCGGCAGCGCGTCCGACAGCGGGATCGGAGCCCCGAGGCGCAGCAGCTTGAGCCGGAGCGTCTGCGGCGGGTCGCGCTCGAGCCGGTAGAGCAGCACCCGCAGCTCCTCGGGATCCCGCAGCCGGCCCATCTCCTCGACGTCGATCGCGGCCCATTCCGGGCTGAAGCGCTCGATGTAGCCTGCCGGCAGCGCCCGACCGAAGCGCCGGACGAGTTTGAGGCCGCGTTCCTCGCCGTTGCGCGCGACCAGTCGCTCGCGCAGATCGTCGAGCCAGTCGCGGACGATGCGCCCGATCTCGGCCTCGAGCGCGGCCGGCGGAGATCTCGGGCCGCGCGCCGGGCCGCGGCCGGATCACGAGGTGCAGGCGGGCGAGCGAGCGACTCGCCGACCATCACCTGGGTATCGCAGCGCTCGCCCTCGAGCGCCCGCATCAGCAGCTCCTCGATGCGCTGCCGGACCGCGGTGTTGAAGCGGTCGCGGGGCAGGAAGGCGAGGCAGGAGAAGAAGCGCCCGTAGCGGTCGCGGCGCAGGAACAGGCGGGTGCGCTGCCGCTCCTGGAGGTTGAGGATGCCGATCGCGATCCGCTCGAGCTCCTCGACGCTGGCCTGGAACAGCTCGTCGCGGGGCAGGGTCTCGAGGATGTGCCGCAGCGCCTTCCCGGAATGGCCCTCGGGCGCGAGCCCGGAACGCCGCATCACGGCCTCGAAGCGGCGGCGGATGAGGGGGATCTCCCAGGGCCTGCGGTTGTAGGCCGAGGAGGTGTAGAGCCCGACGAAGCGGCGCTCGCCGACCGGGCGGCCGCGCTCGTCGAACTCGAGCAGGCCGATGTAGTCCATGTAGCCCGGGCGGTGCACGAGCGACCGGGCGTTGGTCTTGGTGAGGATCAGCGCATCGGCCGCGGCCTGCATCTCGCCGCTCGGCACGGCCAGGGTGTCGAGGGGACGCGGCCGCGAGGGACGCAGCTCGTCGCGGAGGATGCCAAGCCCGGTCCCGGGAACCGCCTCGAGCCAGTCCCGGCCGTCGCGCGAGACGCGGCGATACTCGCGATAGCCGAGGAAGGTGAAGTGATCCGCCGCCAGCCACTCGAGGAGCGCCGCGATCTCGGCGCGCTCCTCCTCGCCGATCGGCGCGCGCAAGCTCTCCGATCCTCCGCGCCAGCGCGAGCATCGTCTCGCGCATGGCTCGCCAGTCGCGCACCGCCGCGCGGACCTCGGCCAGACTGCTCTCGATCGCGCGCTGCAGGGCGAGCGCCTCCTCGGCCTCGGTGATGCGATCGATCTCGATGTGGATCAGCGACTCGCTGGCCAGCTCCGGGCGACGGCTCGCCGACCGCCAGCAGGTGGCCGGAGGGGTCGCGCCGCACGCCGATCACCGGGTGGAAGATCGCGTGCACCGCCTGTCCCGACGCCGCGACTGCCATCCCGACCGAGTCCACGAGGAACGGCATGTCCTCGTTGAGGATCTGGATCACCGTGTGCGGCGAGCTCCAGCCCCGCTCCTCGAGCCTGCGGCTCGAGCCGCCGCAGCTTGACCGTCTCCGCCCGACGCTCGCGCAGGAACGCGAGGAGATCGGCGAGCAGCGCGCCCCACTCGCGCGGGCTGCGCAGCGCGAGATCCTCCTCGGGCACCCGCTTCAGGAACAGACGCGCGAAGCGCCCGAGCTCCTCCCGGCGGTCGGGCGCGGCCGACTCGACGATCCCGGCCAGGATCGCGTCACGGATCACGGGCCCGCCGGCCACCGCCTCGCTCGAGACCATGGAAATCCCCGCTCGCTCCGACCGCGATGAGCCGGAAAGCATAGCCGTCGCCGGCGAGACCCCGCCAGCGCCCGTTGCCGCTCCGACTTCGCCGCGCTCCTCAGCGCAGGCCGGTCTCGTTGCGGGCGATCACGATCCGCTGGATCTCGCTGGTGCCCTCGTAGATCTCGGTGATCTTGGCGTCGCGGAAGTAGCGCTCGAGCGGCAGCTCCTTGGAGTAGCCCATGCCGCCATGGATCTGCAGCGCCTGGTGGGTGATGAACATCGCAGCCTCGGAGGCGAAGAGCTTGGCCACCGAGGCCTCGGTGCTGAAGCGCTGCCCGGTCCGCGCGGCCTGGTCCTTGGCCCAGGCCGCGCGCAGGGTCAGCAGCCAGGCGGCATCGAGCCGGCACTTCATGTCCGCGATCTTGGCCTGGATCATCTGGAAGCTGCCGATCGGCTGGCCGAAACTGCGACGCTCCCGGACGTAGGCCACGGCCGCCTCGTAGGCCGCGCGCGCGAGCCCCACGGCCTGCGCGGCGATGCCGATGCGGCCCGCGTCGAGCACGCTCATCGCCACCTTGAAGCCCTCGCCCTCCGGCCCGATCCGATCCTCGACCGGGACACGGTAGTCGGCGAACTCGATCTCGCAGGTGGCCGAGGCGCGGATGCCGAGCTTGGGCTCGGTCTTGCCCCGAAGGAAGCCCTCGCGCCGGGTGTCGATGATGAAGGCGCTGATCCCCCGCGCACCCCGCTCGGGGTCGGTCACCGCGAACAACATCACGTAGTCGGCCACCGGCCCCGAGGTGATCCAGCTCTTCTTGCCGTTGACGACGTAGTGGCTGCCGTCGGCCGAGCGCACCGCCCGGCAGCGCATCGCCGAGGCGTCGGAGCCCGACTGCGGCTCGGTGAGCGCATAGGCGCCGATGGCCCGGCCGCTCGCCACCGGAGTCACGTAACGGCGCTTCTGCTCCTCGGTCCCGTACTTGAGGAGCCCGTTGCAGTAGAGGGTGTTGTTCACCGACATGATCGTCGAGTGGGCGCAGTCCGCCGCCGCCACCTCGATCATGGCGAGCACGTAGGAGATGGCGTCGAGGCCGGCGCCGCCGTATTCCTGCGGCACCTCGATGCCCATCAGGCCGGCCTCGCCGAGCAGACGGATGTTCTCGGCCGGAAACTCGCCGCTCGCGTCGAACTGGGCGGCGGTGGGCGCGATCCGCTCGCGCGCGATCCGCCGCGCCACGTCCTGGATCATGAGCTGCTCTTCGCTGAAGCGGAAGTCCATCGGCGTCGTCGGTGGGCGTGGAGGCGGTCATTCTAGCCGGCGCGGGCTCGGCGCCCGCCGCGTGCCGGTCGGCCTGCGACCAAGGTCCGATGGAAAGGCCCCTGGCCGCGCCGGGACACAGAGTCGGCACCGGGTCCTCCGTCCGCATCCGGCCGCCATGCCTCCGCGACCGCCGTCTCCTGCCCCTGCTCCCGCTGCTCCTCGCCCTCGCCGGCCCGGTCTCCGCCTGCCTCGATCCGGTGGTGCTGGTCCACGGCAACGGCGGCCGGCCCGCGGACTTCGACCCCACCGTCGCCGAGCTCCGCGCCCGCGGCTGGCCCTCCACGCTGCTGATCCGGCCCGAGTGGGGCAGCAGGCTGTGCGTCGCCTGCAACGACCACGACGGCAGCGAGGAGCTGCCCGTGCGCCAGGCCCTCGCCTCCGCCGTCGCCCAGTCCTGCTCCGGCCGGATCGACGTGATCGCCCACTCGATGGGCGCGAGCCTCGCGGCCCTGCAGATCGTCAAGCTCGGCATCGCCGACCGGGTCGACGTCTTCATCGCCATCGGCGGCGCCTTCCGCGGACTGTGGAGCTGCGGCGTCTACCCCTGGCACGTCGCCACCGCGACCTGCGGCGCGCACGGGCTGTCGGTGGGAAGCCCGCTGCTCGCCGAGCTCGCCGCGCGCGCCCCCTTCGCCCGGCGTGGCGTCTCCTTCAGGAGCCACATCGACGAGGTGGTCTGCGCCACCGGCACCTGCCTGGTCGGCGGCGAGCACAGCTCGCGGATGCCCGGAGAGGTCGCGAGCTACAGCTTCGCCCTCGGCCACCGCGCCCTGCTCAGCCATACGACCCGGCTCCAGGCGGAGCTGCTCGGCGCGCGCTGACGGTCCGGCGCCGGCGATGGGGCGCGAGGCGCCGGGCGCCGCACACGGGAAATCCGCCGCCCGCGGCGCCGGGCGGCTCCGCGACGGTGACCGCCGCAGCGCGCGGCACCGGCGACGGCCACGGCGGACCTTCGAGGGGGCGGCACCCGGCATCTCGCCCGCGGCGGAACACGAGCGGCCGCGAGACCACGCCGTGCCGGCGCCGAGACTCTGGGAGAGGGTCGCGGGCACGGCCAGACCGATGGCCGAGGTGCGCAGGCCGGCCCCGTCTCCTCGACCCATCTCCAGCGGGAGACGCCTCCCGGGCTCAGCTCCCGGCCTCGGGCCGCAGGGTCGGGAAGAGCAGCACGTCGCGGATCGAGGACTGATTGGCGAAGAACATCACCAGCCGGTCGATGCCCACGCCTAGGCCGCCGGTCGGGGGCAGCCCGTACTCGAGGGCGCGCACGTAGTCCGCGTCGTAGAACATCGCCTCCTCGTCCCCGGCGGCGCGCGCGCTGGCCTGGGCGCGGAAGCGTGCGTCCTGGTCCTCCGGGTCGTTGAGCTCGGAGAAGCCGTTCGCCAGCTCGCGGCCGTTGATGAAGAGCTCGAAGCGCTCGGCGATCTGCGGATCGGCGTCGCTCGCCCGGGCGAGCGGCGAGACCTCGATCGGGTAGCCGGTGACGAAGGTGGGCTGGATCAGCTCCGGCTCGACCGTCTTCTCGAACAGCTCCAGGAGCGCCTTGCCCCAGCCGCCCTCCGGCAGCGCGATGCCGCGGGCCGTGGCGTAGCGCTCGAGGGCCGCGCGGTCGCGCAGCGCCGCCGCCTCGAGCTCGGGATGGCGGGCGAGCACCGCCGCCTCCAGCGTGGTGCGGCGGAACGGAGGCCCGAGGTCGATCGCCCGCGTCTCCCACACCAGCTCGCTGCGCCCGAGCAGGCGCAGCGCGAGCTCGCGGATCAGGCGCTCGGTGAGCGCCATGACCTCCTCGTGACCCACGTAGGCCCAGTAGAGCTCGAGCATGGTGAACTCGGGGTTGTGCCGGGTCGAGACGCCCTCGTTGCGGAAGCAGCGGTTGATCTCGTAGACGCGCTCGAAGCCGCCGACCACCAGCCGCTTGAGATAGAGCTCCGGCGCGACGCGGAGGTAGAGGTCGATGCCGAGGGCGTTGTGGTGGGTGACGAAGGGCCGGGCCGCGGCCCCGCCCGGGATCGGGTGCATCATCGGCGTCTCGACCTCGATGAAGCCCTCGCCGTCGAGCAGGCGGCGCAGCTCCGCCACCAGCCGCGCGCGCAGCCGGAACACCTCGCGGACCTCGGGGTGGACGATGAGGTCGAGGTAACGCTGGCGGTGGCGCTGCTCGACGTCGCTGCAGCCCGTGCCACTTGTCCGGCAGCGGCCGCAGCGCCTTGGCCAGCAGGCGCAGGCGCTCGACCGCGAGCGAGAGCTCGCCGGTGCGGGTGCGGGTGAGGGTGCCCTCGGCGCCGACGATGTCGCCGAGATCGACGAGCTCGACGCTCTCGGCGTAGTCGGCGCAGCCGTCGGCGCGCAGGAAGAGCTGGATCGCGCCGCTCTCGTCCTCGAGGACCAGGAAGGCGGCCCTGCCCATCACCCGCTTTGCCCGGATCCGACCGGCGAGGCGCGCCCGGCGGTTCAGCGCCGCGAGCGCCTCGGCGCCGAAGCGCTCGGGATCGCCGTACTCGCGACGGAGCTCCCCGGCGCGGGCGTCGCGCCGGAAGTCGTTGGGGAAGGCCGGACCGCGGGCGCGCAGCCGCGCCAGCTTGGCGCGGCGCTCGGCGATCAGGAAGTTCTCGTCGCGCTCGCCGGCGGCGGCCGAGCCCTCGGCTCTTTCCATGCTCCGCTCCTCAGGCGGCATCCGGGCGGCGAGCCCCCGCCTCGAGGCCCATCTTGAGCGCCGCCTCGATGAAGGGATCGAGGTCGCCGTCGAGCACGCGCTGCGTGTCGCTGCGCTCGAGCCCGGTGCGCAGGTCCTTGATCCGGCTCTGGTCGAGGACGTAGTTGCGGATCTGGCTCCCCCAGCCGATGTCCGCCTTGCTCTCCTCGAGACGCCGCTTCTCCGCCTCGCGCTTCGCGAGCTCGAGCTCGTAGAGCTTCGCCTTCAGCATCTTCAGCGCGCGCTCGCGGTTGGCGTGCTGGCTGCGCTCGCTCTGGCAGGCGACGACGATGCCGGTCGGGAGGTGGGTGAGCCTCACCGCCGACTCGGTCTTGTTCACGTGCTGGCCGCCGGCGCCGGAGGAGCGGTAGACGTCCATCCGCAGCTCCGCCGGGTTGATCTCGATCGCGATGTCCTCCTCGACCTCCGGGCTGACGAAGACCGAGGCGAAGCTGGTGTGGCGCCGGTGGTCGGCATCGAAGGGGGACTTGCGCACCAGCCGGTGCACCCCGGTCTCGGTCTTGAGCCAGCCGTAGGCGTGGTCGCCCTCGACCCGGAAGCTCGCCGACTTGATCCCCGCGACCTCGCCCGGGGTGAGCTCGAGGAGCTCGGTGCGGAAGCCCCTGCCCTCGCACCAGCGCAGGTACATCCGGAGCAGCATCTCCGCCCAGTCCTGGGCCTCGGTTCCCCCGGCCCCGGCCTGGATGTCGACGAAGGCGTTGGCGGCGTCCATCTCGCCGGAGAACATGCGGCGGAACTCGAGCCTGGCGACCTGCGCCGCGATCGCCTCCACCTCCGCCCCCAGCCCGGCGAGGGCCGCCTCGTCCCGCTCGGCGGCGGCCAGCTCGAGCAGCTCGCGCGCGTCCGCGAGCTCGCGGGCGAGCCGGTCGAGGCTCTCGACCACCTCGGCGAGACGCGCGCGCTCGCGACCGAGTTCCTGGGCCCGCTCGGGCCGGTTCCACACCGTCGGATCCCCGAGCTCGCGCTCGATCTCGCTCAGCCGGTCGCGACGCCGGTCGTAGTCAAAGGTACCCCCTGAGCGCGAGCAGCCGCGCCTCGAGGTCGCTGATGCGGTGACGGAGTTGGTTGGCTTCCATCGGTGGCGCGGGGCACCGTCGGGGGCGGCAGAGTGTAGCAGCCGCCGCCGGCGGATGGCTCAGGCGGGGAAAAGGTGCCGGAGCAGCAGCCGCACGTCCTGGCGTCCGCGCCACTGGTCCGGGCGCAGTTCGTAGACCGCGCGGAGGCGCGGCGGCGGATCCGCGTCGTGGTCGAAGGCGAGCGCCACCACCGGTCGGGCGCGACCCGGCACGGCGAGGAGCAGCCGGCGATGGCCCTCCCCCACCGGGCGCGCCTCCAGGCACTCGAAGACGCCGTCGAAGAGCGGCTCGGGGAAGCCCTGCCCGAAGGGCCCGCAGGCCTCGAGCGCGGTCGCCGCCTCCCAGGCGAAGTGCTCGGCCTCGAGCTCCCCGTCGGTGAGGACCTCCCGCTGCAGCCGCTCCTCGTCCAGCTCCTTCGCCGCCAGGCCCTCGAGCGCTGCGGCGAAGGGGGCGAGGCTCGCCGGCGCGAGGCTGAGGCCCGCCGCCGCGGCATGCCCACCGAAGCGCTCGATCAGGCCCGGATGGGCGGCGTCGATGGCGGCCAGCGCATCGCGGATGTGGAAGCCCGGGATCGAGCGCGCCGATCCCCTCAGGCGGCCCTCGCCGTCGGGAGCGAAGGCCACCGTCGGCCGGTGGAAGCGCTCCTTGAGCCGGCTCGCCACCAGGCCGACGATCCCGGGGTGCCAGTCGGCGCCGCTCACGCACAGCGCCGGCGGCAGCGTCGCCTCCTCCCGCGCCAGCGCCTCGACCAGACCCTCGGCCTCGGCGACCGTCGCGCGCTGCCGCTGACGCCGCTCGGCGTTGATCGCGTCGAGCTCGGCGGCGAGCGCCTCCGCCTCCCCGGGATCCTCGGTCAGCAGCAGCCTCAGCCCGGCGGCCATGTCGGCGAGGCGGCCGGCGGCATTCAGCCGCGGGGCGAGGGCGAAGGCCAGGTCGGCGGCGACGGCCGTGGCGGGATCGCGGTCGGCCACCGCGAACAGGGCGGCGAGCCCGGGGCGCATCCGGCCCTGCCGGATCCGCTCCAGGCCGCGGGCGACCAGGATGCGGTTGTTGCGGTCGAGGGGCACCAGGTCCGCGACCGTGCCGAGCGCCACCAGATCGAGCAGCTCCCTCAGGTCGGGCTCCTCGCCTGCGGCGAAGCGGCCCCGCTCGCGCAGCTTGGCGCGCAGGGCCAGCAGCAGGTAGAAGGCAACCCCGACCCCCGCGATCGCCTTGCTGGGGAAGGCGCAGCCGGGAAGCTGCGGATTGACCAGGGCCTCGGCGGCGGGCAGCTCCGGGCCGGGCAGATGGTGGTCGCAGACGATCACCCCGAGGCCGAGCTCGCGCGCGCGCCGCACGCCGGCGAGGCTGGTGGTGCCGTGGTCGACGGTGAGCAGCAGATCGCCCGCGCGCAGCCCCTCGCGCGCCGCCAGCTCCTCGACGAAGCCCGGATCGAGGCCGTAGCCGTGGCGGAGACGGTGCGGGACGTGGGCGGTCGCGCGCGCGCCGAGCCGCCGCAGGCCGAGCGTCGCGACGGCGGCGCCGGTCGCGCCGTCGGCATCGAAGTCGCCGATTACCTCGACGCGCCGGCCATCGGCGATCGCGCGCTCGAGCCGCGCCACGGCGCGCTCGATGCCCCCGAGCGTCATCGGCGAGGCGAGATCGGCGAGACGGTAGCGCAGCTCCTCCGGGGAACGGAGGCCCCGGGCGCCGAGCACCCGCCGCGCCAGCGGGTGGAGCATCCCGCGCGGATCCTCGAAGCGTCCGGCGTCGCGCCGGCGGATGCGGATCATGGCGCCTCCCCCGGGAGCCCCTGCGGTTCCGCCCCGGCGTCGCGCCGTCGCCAGAAGGCGAGGCGGTCGAGCCGCCCCACCCGGTAGCGGTGGCCGCAGGCCAGCCACCACTCCGCGGGCACCGGCGGCCCAAGCGACGCGGGCGGGAGCGAGGCGAGATCGAGCAGCGCGGGCGCCGACTCCCGCGCCGGATCGTGCCCCCCGAGCGGCAGGACCCGCATCCCGGCGCTCGCCGCGAGGGCGCGGAGCAGCGGGTCGTCGGAGCGGCACAGCGCGCCCGGCGCCCGCGGCGGCGAGGCTCGCGCCGAGCCCCACAGCCACACGCTGTTCGCGGGGAGCCTGCCCTGCGCCCGGCGCCGCTCGTTGACCGGCTCCGTGGCCAGCAGCATCTCGAGCTCGGCGACCAGCCGCCGCCAGCGGCCGGCCTGCGGCCCGCCGGGCAGCGCCCCGCGCAGATCGGCGCCCAGCCAGCGCTCCGGCGGCTCGGCCTCGACCGGCTCCCAGTCGGGGCCGAGCGCGAGATACCAGCGCTCCGGCGCGGCGTAGCGCGCCTCGAGGCCGCTTCCCGCGCACCATCGCGCGACCGTCGCGAACAGCGCCCGCGCCTCGGCCTCGGCGAGCTCCAGCCGCACGGGATCGGCGATCAGCCGCACCGCCGCCGGATCGACCAGCAGGCTGACCGGAGCGCAGGCCACCCAGCGGCGCTCGCGCTCCAGCCCGTCGCACGCGGCCGCGGCCGCCACCAGCTCGCCCGGCCCGACGGCGAACAGCGCCTCGAGCTGGGCCGCCCGCCCGGGCGGCAGATCCTCGAGCCTCCGCGCGCGGGAGAGGCGCGCGAGCAGGCGATCCTGGCCCCGCAGCCGGGAGAGCGGCGGCAGCAGCACGATGCCCATCGTCCGGCCGGAGACGATCCGCTCAGCCGTAGCGCACCGCGACGATCTCGCACAGGCGCTTGCCGGCCGGGGTCACGATCTCGACGGTGTCCCCCTCGTGCCTGCCGATCAGGGCGCGGGCGAGCGGCGAGCTCACCGAGATCCGCCGCTCGCGGGCGTCGGCCTCGAGCTCGCCGACGATCTGGAAGCTGAGCGGCTCGTCGCTGTGCAGGTCGACGAGCTCGACCCGTGCGCCGAACACGATGCGGCCGCCGGCGTTGATCTTGCTGGGATCGATCAGCTCGGCGGAGGCCAGCGCCGCCTCGAGCTCCCTGATCCGGCCCTCGACGAAGCTCTGCTGCTCGCGGGCGGCGGCGTACTCGGCGTTCTCCCGGAGGTCGCCGTGGGCGCGGGCCTCGGCGATCGCCTGGATCACCTGCGGCCGCCGCACGCTCTTCAGGAACTCGAGCTCCTCGCGCAGCCGGCGCGCGCCCTCCAGGGTGAGCGGGATCCGGTTCACGCCTGGCTCCCCCGATAGAGCTCCCCGAGCGAGCGCACCTCGCCGAGGTCGCGGTAGTCGAGGGAGTGCAGCAGCGCGCGGGCGCCGGTGATGGTGGTCGAGTAGGTGATCCCGTGCTGCAGCGCCTCGCGGCGGATCGAGAAGGAGTCCGCGATCGCCTGCCTGCCCTCGGTGGTGTTGACGATGAAGGCGATCTCCCCGTTCTTGATCAGGTCGACGATGTGGGGCCGGCCCTCGGTGACCTTGTTGATCCGCTCGCAGGGAATGCCACGCGCGCTGAGGTAGGCGTGGGTGCCGCCGGTGGCGATCAGGGAGAAGCCGCGGCGAAGCAGCTCCTCGGCCACCGGCAGCAGCCGCGGCTTGTCCGGGTCGCGCACGCTGAGGAAGGCCCGCCCGGGACGCGGCGCGCGGATCCCGGCCGCCTCGTGGGCGCGGGCGAAGGCCTCGCCGAAGCTCGCGCCGATGCCCATCACCTCGCCGGTCGAGCGCATCTCCGGGCCGAGGATCGGATCGACGTTGGCGAAGCGCGCGAAGGGAAAGACCGCCTCCTTGACCGACCAGTAGCCGAGGCGGGGCTCGGCCAGAAGGCCCTGCGCCGCGAGCGTGGTCCCCATCATGCAGCGGGCGGCGACCTTGGCCAGCGGGATGCCGATCGCCTTGGAGACGAAGGGCACGGTGCGCGAGGCGCGGGGATTGACCTCGAGCACGTAGATCTCCTCGCCCTGGATCGCGAACTGCGCGTTCATCAGGCCGACCACGCCGAGCTCGCGGGCGAGCAGGGTGACCTGCCGCCTGAGCTCCTCCTGGATGCGCGGCGGCAGCGAGTAGGGGGGCAGCGAGCAGGAGCTGTCGCCGGAGTGCACGCCGGCCTCCTCGATGTGCTCCATGATCCCGCCGATGAACACGTCGCCGGCGTGGTCCGCGACCAGGTCCACGTCGACCTCGACCGCCTGGTCGAGAAACCGGTCGAGCAGCACCGGCGCCTCGTTCGAGACCTTCACCGCCTCGCGCATGTAGCGGACCAGCTCGGGATCGGCGTGGACCACCTCCATCGCCCGCCCGCCGAGCACGTAGCTCGGGCGCAGCACCAGCGGATAGCCGAGCTCGCGGGCATGGGCGAGCGCCTCCTCCACCGAACGCGCGCGTGCGGTTGGCGGGCTGGCGCAGGCCGAGCCGCTCGATGAGCCGCTGGAAGCGCTCGCGATCCTCGGCGAGGTCGATGGCGTCGGCGCTGGTGCCGACGATCGGCACCTGGGCGGCGGCCAGCGCGCGCGCGAGCTTGAGCGGCGTCTGGCCGCCGTACTGCACGATCACCCCGAGCGGCCGCTCGACCTCGACGATGTCGAGCACGTTCTCGAGGGTCAGCGGCTCGAAGTACAGCCGGTCGGAGGTGTCGTAGTCGGTCGAGACGGTCTCGGGGTTGCAGTTGACCATGATCGTCTCGAAGCCGTCCGCGCGCAGCGCCAGCGCCGCGTGCACGCAGCAGTAGTCGAACTCGATGCCCTGGCCGATGCGGTTGGGACCGCCGCCGAGCACCATCACCTTCGGCCGCGACGAGGGCCGCGCCTCGCATTCCTCCTCGTAGGTCGAGTAGAGGTAGGCGGTGTCGGTGGGGAACTCCGCGGCGCAGGAGTCGACGCGCTTGTAGACCGGCTTGACGCCGTAGGCGCGGCGCAGCGCCCGGATCGCCTGCTCGTCGCTGCCCACCAGGGCGGCGATGCGGGCGTCCGCGAAGCCCTTGCGCTTCAGCCGGCGCAGGCGCTCCGCATCGAGCGCGGCGACGCCGCCGCGGACGACCGCCTCCTCCTCGCGCACCAGGTCCTCGATCTCGGCCAGGAACCAGGGATCGATGCGGCTGCAGCTGGTGAGCCTCGGCGACGCCGAGGCCGCGGCGGAAGCCCTCGGCGATCCAGAACAGCCGGTCGGGGCC
The DNA here is from genome assembly GCA_033582715.1 of Lysobacterales bacterium. GTDB lineage: Bacteria > Pseudomonadota > Gammaproteobacteria > Xanthomonadales > BPKI01 > BPKI01. Next base: position 1,581,237 of record JAVQZZ010000001.1, read on the forward strand.
AGGCTCCTGCAGCCGCCGCCGCACCTCGAGCAGGTCGTAGGGCCCGTCGACGCGCGGCGGATCGAGGCCATGCACGCCGATCTCGAGCCCGCGCAGCGCCTTCTGCAGCGACTCCTGGAAGCAGCGGCCGATCGCCATCACCTCCCCCACCGACTTCATCTGCGTGGTCAGCCGCTGGTCGGTGGCGGGGAACTTCTCGAAGGCGAAGCGCGGGATCTTGGTGACCACGTAGTCGATGGTCGGCTCGAAGCTCGCCGGGGTGCGCCCGCCGGTGATCTCGTTGGCGAGCTCGTCCAGGGTGTACCCCACGGCGAGCCTGGCCGCGACCTTGGCGATCGGGAAGCCGGTCGCCTTCGAGGCGAGGGCGGAGGAGCGCGAGACGCGCGGGTTCATCTCGATCACCACCACCCGCCCGTCCTCGGGGTTCACCGCGAACTGGACGTTCGAGCCGCCGGTGTCCACCCCGACCCGCCGCAGCACGGCGATCGCCGCGTCGCGCAGCCGCTGGTACTCCTTGTCGGTGAGGGTGAGCGCGGGGGCGACGGTGATGGAGTCGCCGGTGTGCACCCCCATCGGGTCGACGTTCTCGATGGTGCAGACGATGATGCAGTTGTCGGCCCGGTCGCGGACCACCTCGAGCTCGAACTCCTTCCAGCCGAGCACCGACTCCTCGATCAGAACCTCGTGCACCGGCGAGAGCTCGAGCCCGCGGCGCACGATCTGCTCCAGCTCCTCGCGGTTGTAGGCGATGCCGCCGCCGCTGCCGCCCAGGGTGAAGCTCGGCCGGATCACGGTCGGGTAGCCGACCTCGGCCTGGGCGGCGAGGGCCTCCTCGAGGCTGCGCGCGATCCTGGCGCGCGGGCAGGCGAGCCCGATCTCCAGCATCGCGCTGGCGGAACAGCTCGCGGTCCTCGGCGAGCCGGATGGCATCGCGGCTGGCGCCGATCAGCTCGACGCCGTGGCGCGCGAGCACCCCGCTCTCGGCCAGCGCCATCGCGCAGTTGAGCGCGGTCTGCCCGCCCATGGTCGGCAGCAGCGCGTCGGGCCGCTCCTTGGCGATCACGCGCTCGAGGATGGAGGGCGTGATCGGCTCGATGTAGACCGCGTCCGCCATCTCCGGATCGGTCATGATCGTGGCCGGGTTCGAGTTCACCAGGATCACCCGGTAGCCCTCGGCCCTGAGCGCCTTGCAGGCCTGCGTGCCGGAGTAGTCGAACTCGCAGGCCTGGCCGATCACGATCGGCCCGGCGCCAATCACCAGGATCGAGCGGAGATCCTCGCGCCTCGGCATCAGCGTGCCGCCGGCTCGCGGCCCGTGCCCCGATGTGGCGGTCGAGGAAGGCCTCGAAGTTCGCTGTAGAGCCGCCGGTTGTTCTCGAGGGCGTAGAAGCCGTGCCCCTCCTTCGGCGCGACCAGCTCCGCCTCGGGCGGCCGGCCCGACCGCCTCGAGCGCCGCCTTGAGCGCACGGAACTGCGACATCGGCACGCGCTCGTCCTTGGCACCGTGGACGAGCATCACGGGCACCGCGGATCCGCTCGGCATGGAAGGCGGGCGACTGGCGCTCCTGCTCGGCGCGGTCCTCGGGCAGGACCCGGCGCAGGTAGTCGCGGCCCTCCTCGCTCTTCGGGATGTCGCCGTCGCGGAACATGAGGGGCAGGCTGTAGACCCCGACGTAGCCGATGGTGCAGCGATACAGGCCGGGCTCGCGCACCACCACCTGCAGCGCGGCGTAGCCGCCGTAGGAGGCGCCGAAGGCGCAGATCCGCTCGGGGTCGGCGATGCCCTCCGCGATCGCCCAGCGGACCGCGTCGTTCATGTCGTCGATCATCGCCGTCCCCCAGTTGCGGAAGCCCTGCCGGAGGAAGGCCATGCCGTAGCCGCCCGAGCCGCGGAAGTTGACCTGCAGCACCGCATAGCCGCGGCTGGCCAGGAACTGGACGATCGGGTCCCAGCCCCAGAGGTCGCGCACCCCGTGCGGACCGCCGTGCGGATGGAGGATCAGCGGCAGGCCCTTCGGCTCGCGGTCGCGCGGGAGGGTGAGGTAGCCGTGGATGATCGGTGCCGTCGCGGGCCGCGAAGCGGATCGGGCGCTGCGGCGACATGCGCTTCGGATCGATCCAGCGCCTGCGCCTCAAGGAGGAAGGTCGCCTTGCCGGTGTCGCGGTCGAAGAGGTAGTAGCGGCCCGGATCGAGGTCGCTGTAGGCCCGCAGCAGCACGAGCCGCCCGTCGCGGCTGACGCCGTCGAAGGCGACGGCGTGCTCGGGAAAGGCCTGGATCAGGCCGGCGTAGACCTTGCTCTCGGGATGCTCGGGATCGATCCACTCGTAGGCAGGCAGTCCATCGACGTAGAGCACCGCGAGCAGGTGGCGGCCGTCGGCGCTTCTCAGGTAGCCGGCCGGCTCGACCGCCCTCCCCGGCAGCACCGGCTCGCGGGAGCCGCTCTCGGGATCGATCAGCACGACCGCCGGCGGCTCGCCCTCGCTCGCTCTCGGTGAAGTACACGCGACGGTTGTCGGCGGCGAAGGCGATCGGCACCCGCACGTCGCCGGCGAAGGGGGCGCGTTGCACCTCCGTCCAGCCCTCGCTCTCGCGCCGCAGGATGACGGTGTCGTTCCGCTCGTCGCTGCCGATCGCGTAGCGCGGGCGTCCGTCGTGGTCCACGAGGAAGGTCCCGCGCCGCAGCGGGGCGCTCGCCACCACCGCGGTCTCGCCGTCCCAGACGTTGAGCTTGAACAGGAACGCGTTGTCGATCGAGCGCTGCACCAGGACGTGATCCGGATCGTCGGGGAGCAGCGCCACGAACTGGTACTTGTTGGCATCGGGAATCTGTCGCCGGCGCTTGCCGTCGACGTTGCTCGCGTAGACGTCGAAGCTGTCGGCCACCGGCACGTCGAAGCTCCCCAGCTTGCGGCGCACGGTGACGAAGAAGCGCTCGTCGCCGACCCAGCGCACGTCGCTCGCGTGGCGCTGGCGGCCGAAGTCCCAGGAGCTCATCACCTTCTTGTCGCGGGTGCGGAGCACGACGAGGTAGGTGCGGTCCTCCTTGGGCACCGCCACCGTCAGGTAGTCCCCGCGCGGGGAGAGCGTGACCTCCTGGAACTCCGGATCGCGGAAGAAGTCCTCCACCGGCGGCGGCGCGGCGGTGGCCGCGGCGGCGACGAGGAGCGAGGCGAGGACAAGGGCGGGAGCGAGACTCATCTCAGGACACCTCCTGGACGGCGCGGGTGGCTTGGGCGAGACGGACGAAGCGGTCGAAGAGATGGCCGGGGTCGTGGGGACCCGGACTTCCCTCCGGATGCCCCTGGAAGCCGAAGGCGGGAGCCTCGAGCAGCTCGAAGCCCTGCAGCGAGCCGTCGAAAAGCGAGCGGTGGGTTACCCTCGCCGCCGCCGGAAGGCTCGCCTCGTCCACCGCGAAGCCGTGGTTCTGGCTGGTGATCAGCACCCGGCCGCTCGCGAGCTCGAGCACCGGATGGTTGGCGCCGTGATGGCCGAACTTCATCTTCACCGTGCGCGCACCGATGGCGAGGCCGAGGAGCTGGTGGCCGAGGCAGATGCCGAACAGCGGAACCCGCTCCGCGATCAGCCGGCGCGCAGTCTCGATCGCGTAGCCGCAGGGCTCGGGATCGCCCGGACCGTTGGAGAGCAGGACCCCGTCCGGGCGCAGCCCCAGGATCGCCTCGGCGGGGGTCTCGGCGGGCACGACGGTGACCCGGCAGCCGCGGTCGACCAGCATGCGCAGGATGTTGCGCTTCACCCCGAAGTCGCAGACCACCACGCGCGGCCCGTCGCCGGGGGCTCGGAAGCGGCGGTGGTCGAGCTCATAGCTGCCCTCCGCGAAGGGGGCGGGCGCGCCCCGCGACACCACCCGCGCGAGATCCATGCCGACCATGCCCGGAAAGCCGCGGGCGGCGGCGAGCGCCGCCTCGGCGCTGGCCCCCGGCCCGGCGAGGATGCAGCCGCTTTGCGCGCCCCGCTCGCGCAGGATCCGGGTGAGGCGACGGGTATCCACGCCGGCGATCGCCACCACGCCCTCCGCCAGGAGCCAGTCGCGGAGCTCCCGCTCCGCCCTCCAGCTGCTCGCGCGCGCAGAGAGCTCGCGGATCACCAGGCCGGCGGCGTGCACCCGCTCGGACTCGGCGTCGGCCGCGTTGACCCCGACGTTGCCGATGTGGGGGAAGGTGAGGGTGACGATCTGCCGGGCGTACGAAGGATCGGTGAGGATCTCCTGGTAGCCGGTGATCGCGGTGTTGAACACCACCTCGCCCACCGCCGAGCCCTCGGCACCGACGCCCTCCCCGTGGAAGACCGAGCCGTCGGCGAGGGCGAGGACGGCGGGCATTCGCGGGCTTGAGGTCATGCTCGGCGCGCGGCGAGGCGCCGGCCGCGCTGGGGGGGCCGGGCGCCCGGTCGGGGGAACGGCGAGATGATACGCGGCCCTGGCGAGCCCTGTCCAACGCCTCAGGGACCGAGACCCAGCACCTGAGCCAGGCGGTAGCGGCCCGGCGGCCGCCCGGCGAGCCAGCGCGCGGCGCGCAGCGCGCCGCGCGCGAAGACCGCGCGCTCCCCGGCCTGGTGGGCGAGCTCGAGGCGCTCACCCGCGCCCAGCAGCAGGACCCGATGCTCGCCGACCGCGTCCCCGCCGCGGGAGGCCGCGATGCCGATCTCGCCCGGCTCCCGCGGCCCGGCGCGGCCCGGGCGGATGGCGCACTCGGCACCGCGGCGGCGACAGGCCACGCGCCGCCGCCTCGGCGAGCCTCAGGGCGGTGCCGGAGGGCGCGTCGCGCTTGCCGCGGTGATGCAGCTCCCACAGCTCGAGGTCGAACTCCGGGAGCGCCTCCGCGGCGCGCTCGACCAGGGATTCGAGCACGCAGACCGCGAGCGAGAAGTTCGGCGACCAGAGCACCGGAATGCGCGCCGCAGCCTCCTCCAGCGACCGCTCGAAGCCGGCGGAGAGCCCGGTGCTGCCGCCGACGAAGGCGGCACCGAGGCGCGAGCGCCGCCGCCAGGGCTTCGGCGAAGCCTCCGGCGCCGCTGAAGTCCAGCACCACAGTCGGCGGCCGGGCACTCGCCGCCGACGACGAAGCCGAGCCCGGGGGCGATGCCGGGGAAGCGCTCCGCCACCGGCCGGCCCCGCCACGGCGAGGCCGAGCCGACCACCGCCGCGACCAGACGCAGCGAGGGCTCCGCCGCGATCTGCCGCAGCAGCGCCTCTCCCATCCGTCCCGAGGCGCCCCAGAGCGCGATGCGCAGCGTCGTCGGCTCTCCGCTCACGGGGGCGCAGTGTGGGCGAGTCGACCGAGGCGGCGCAAGCGCGCGGGAACGCGGCCTCGCCTCGCGCTCCGGAGGCCGCAGGCTCAGGCGCTCCGCCCGGCGGCCGCCGGTGACTCGGCTCCACAAGCCGCGCACGGCCTCGAACCAAGAGCTCGTGCGTGGAATGTGGCTGCGCGCGCGCTCGCCCTCCAGGGTCGCCGCGAAGGCCTCGAGCAGCTCGCGCTGGCGCGCATCGAGCCCCACCGGGGTCTCGACCACCACGCGGCAGATCAGGTCGCCCGGGCCCGCGTGCAGCGTCCGTGCCCCGCGTCCGCGCAGGCGGAAGCTCTCGCCGGTCTGGGTGCCCGGCGGGATCTCGATCTCGGCCTCGCCGTCGAGGGTCGGGACCCGCAGGCGACCGCCGAGGGCGACGGTGGTGAAGGGCACCGGCACCTCGCAGTGGAGGTCGGCCCCCTCGCGCCGGAACACCGGGTGCGGCCTGACGCGGATCTCGACGTAGAGGTCGCCGCGCCCGCGACCTTCGCGGCCCGGCTCGCCCTCGCCGACGAGGCGCACCCGGTCGCCCTCCTCCACCCCGGCAGGGATCCTGACCGCCACACTCCGCTCCACGGCAACCCAGCCCCGCCCCTCGCAGCGCCTGCAGGGGCGGCGGACGACACTGACCGCGCCCGCGGCAGTGGGGGCAGCCCTGCTGGATCGCGATCAGCCCGCTGGCGATGCGCACCCGCCCGCTACCGCCGCAGGTCGGGCAGCTCTCGAGCCTCCCCTCCTCGGCGCCGGTGCCGCGGCAGCTCTGGCATGCCTCTCGCCGACGGAAGCCGATCTCGCGCTCGCAGCCGAACACGGCCTCCTCGAGCTCGAGCTCCACCGCGAGCGCGAGATCCGCGCCGCGCGCCGCCGCGCCCGCGACCGTCGCCGAAGATCCCCGCGAACAGGTCCTCGAAGACCTCCCCGAGATCGACGAAGCCGCTGCCGCCCGCGGCGGCGGCTGCGGGCTCCTCGAAGCCGAAGCGGTCGTAGCGCATCCGCCGCTCCCGGTCCGAGAGCAGCTCGTAGGCGGCCTTGACCTCCTTGAATCGCTCCTCGGCCGCGGCATCGCCCGGATTGCGGTCGGGGTGCCAGCGGTGGGCGAGCCGGCGGTAGGCACGCTTGATCTCCTCCTCGGAGGCGTCGCGGGCGACGCCCAGGACCTCGTAGGGATCACGCCGCATCGCGCCTGCGCCTCCGGACGCGAGGGATCAGGCCCGGCACCGGCGACGCTGCGCCCGGCTCAGCGATCGTCCTTGACGTCGGTGAACTCGGCGTCGACCACGTCGTCACGGCGCGCCCCGGCCCCGCCCGGCGCCTGCTCGCCGGGGGAGCGCTGCGCCGCCGCCGCCGCCATCAGCGACGCCGCCGCCTGCTCCAGCGCCTGGGTCTTGGCGACGATCCGGTCCTTGTCGTCGCCCTTGAGCACGCTCTCGAGGTCGGCGATCGCGGTCTCGACCTGGGCGATGGCCGACGCGGGCACCTTCGAGCCGTGCTCCTTGAGCGCGCTGCGCACCGCGTGGAGCAGGTGGTCGGCGCGGTTGCGCGCGTCGACCAGCTCGTGGAACCTGCGGTCCTCCTCCCGGTGCGCCTCGGCGTCGGCGATCATCCGCTTGATCTCCTCCTCGGTCAGGCCGGAGCTGGCCTTGATCTCGATCCGCTGCTCCTTGCCGGTCTTCTTGTCCTTGGCCGAGACGTGGAGGATGCCGTTGGCGTCGATGTCGAAGGTGACCTCGATCTGCGGCACGCCCCGCGGCGCGGGCTCGATCCCGACCAGGTCGAACTTCGCGAGCGACTTGTTGAAGCGCGCCTGCTCACGCTCGCCCTGGAGCACGTGGACCGTGACCGCCGTCTGGCCATCCTCGGCGGTCGAGAAGATCTGCGAGGCACGGGTCGGGATGGTGGTGTTCTTCTCGATGATCTTGGTGAACACCCCGCCGAGCGTCTCGATCCCGAGGCTGAGCGGGGTGACGTCCAGCAGCAGCACGTCCTTGACCTCGCCCGAGAGCACGCCCGCCTGGATCGCGGCGCCGATCGCCACCGCCTCGTCGGGATTGACGTCCTTGCGCGGCTCCTTGCCGAAGAACTCGGCGACCGCCTGCTGCACCCTGGGCATCCGCGTCTGGCCGCCGACCAGGATCACCTCGTTGATGTCGCTGGGCTTGAGGCCGGCGTCCTGGAGCGCGATCCGGCAGGGCTCGATGGTCCGGCGAATCAGGTCCTCGACCAGGGACTCGAGCTTGGCCCGGGTGATGCGGATGTTGAGGTGCTTCGGCCCCGAGGCATCCGCGGTGATGTAGGGGAGATTGACCTCGGTCTGCTGCGCCGAGGAGAGCTCGATCTTCGCCCGCTCGGCGGCGTCGCGCAGCCGCTGCAGGGCGAGCGGGTCCTTGCGCAGGTCGATGCCGTGCTCCTTGCGGAACTCCTCGATCAGGTAGTCCATCAGCCGCTTGTCGAAGTCCTCCCCGCCGAGGTGGGTGTCGCCGTTGGTGGCGAGCACCTCGAACTGCTTCTCGCCGTCGACGTTGGCGATCTCGATGATCGAGATGTCGAAGGTGCCGCCGCCGAGGTCGTAGACCGCGATCTTGCGGTCCGCTCCGCCCTTGTCCAGGCCGTAGGCCAGCGCCGCCGCGGTGGGCTCGTTGATGATGCGCTTGACCTCGAGCCCGGCGATGCGACCGGCATCCTTGGTCGCCTGGCGCTGCGAGTCGTTGAAGTAGGCGGGCACCGTGATCACCGCCTCGGTGACCGGGTGGCCGAGGTAATCCTCGGCGGTCTTCTTCATCTTCATCAGCACCCGCGCCGAGATCTCCGGCGGGGCGAGCTTCCGGCCGTCGGCGGTCTCCACCCAGGCGTCGCCGTTGTCGGCGCGCACGATCCTGTACGGCATGATCCCGACGTCGCGCTGCACCTCGGGATCCTCGAAGCGGCGGCCGATCAGGCGCTTCACCGCGTAGAAGGTGTTGCGCGGGTTGGTGATCGCCTGGCGCTTCGCGGGCGCCCCCACCAGGACCTCGCCGTCCTTGGTGAAGGCCACCACGGAGGGCGTGGTGCGGTCGCCCTCCGCGTTCTCGATGACCTTGACCTTGCCGCCCTCGAGCACCGCGACGCAGGAGTTCGTGGTGCCGAGGTCAATGCCGATGATCTTGCTCATGGGCGGACTCCGGAATGCAGACATCCGGCGCGATCGGCGCGCCGTCGGCGGGAATCTTTGGGCCTCGGGGCGCTTTTCAAGCCGCGGGGGCCTCGGGGGCGCCGCCGACGATGACCAGCGCCGGACGCAGCAGGCGCTCGCGCAGCGCGACCCCCTTCTGGACCACGGCGAGCACCCGGTTGGTCCGTTCCGGCGGGCCGGGCTGCACGGCGACCGCCTGGTGCAGCCGCGGATCGAACTCCTCGCCCAGCGGATCCAGGACCCTGACCCCGTGCTCGTCGAGCGCCTTGAGGAGCTGCCGCAGGGTCAGCTCCAGCCCCTCGCGCAGGCCCGCCTCTCCGGCCTCCGAGCCTGCGCTCGCGAGGCCCCGCTCGAGGCTGTCAAGGACCGGCAGGAGGTCGGCGAGCAGCGCCTCGTTGGCGAAGCGCCGCGCCTGCTCCGCCTCCCGCTCCAGGCGCTTGCGGAGGTTGTCGAGCTCGGCATGGGCGCGGAGGAAACGCTCGCGCAGCGCCGCGAGCTCCTCCTCCGTGCGCTGCTAGACGCTCGGCGAGCTCGGCGGCCTCCGCGCCGCTGCCCGGCCCGCCGGGCTCCACGGCGGGCCCGCCCGGGGCCACGGCATCGGCGGTCTCCGGAAGCGCGGATGGGGACTCCTGCATGCTTCGGGGTACGCGTCTGCGGACGCGAGGGCGGAGGATGCGGGCGGAGATCCGTCCCGCTTCAAGGGGTGCCGAGCCGCTCACACCGAACGCTCCAGCCTCAGGCTCACGACCGAGGCGGTGCTCTCCACCAGCGGGATGATCCGCTCGTAGGCCATCCGCGTCGGCCCGATCACCCCGAGCACCCCGAGCCTCCGCCCGCCGGCGTGGTAGGGCGCGGTGACGACGGTGCAGTGGTCGAGCGGGATGCAAGCCCGGCCTCCTCGCCGATGAAGACCCGCACGCCCTCGGCCTGGCTGCAGCGCTCGAGCAAGCGCCAGCAGCTCGTGCTTGCGTTGGAAGGCCTCGAAGAGCTCGCGCAGCCTCTGCAGGTCGGCGAACTCCCCGAGGTCGAGCAGGTTGCTCTGCCCCGCGACCACCATGTCCTGGTCGTCCGTGCCGCTCAGCGCCCGGCCCGCGAGCTCGACCGCGACCGCCATCAGCGAGTCGACGTCGCGCCGCGTGCGCGCGAGCTCGTCGAGGAGGTGGGTGCGGATCTCGGCGAGGCTGCGGCCGGCGAAGTGGGCGTTGAGGTAGTTCGCCGCCTGCTCGAGCTCGTGGGCCGCTGAACTCCCGCGGCGTCTCGATGATGCGGTTCTGCACCTCGTTGTCGGTGAAGACCAGCACCACCAGCACCCGCCGATCCCCCAGGGGAAGGAACTCGATCAGCTTGAAGGCGAACTGCTCCCGTCGCGGCACGGTCACGAGACCCACGAAGTGCGTCATCGCCGACAGCAGGTCGGAGGCGCTGCGCAGCAGCGCCTGGGTGCCCTCCGCCGGCTGCAGCTCCTCCCTGCAGCCTCCTCAGCTCCTCCTCGCCGAGGGGCTCGATCTCGAGCAGGCTGTCGACGAACACCCGATAGCCGAGGGTGGTCGGCACGCGCCCGGCCGAGGTATGGGGCGCGGTGACCAGGCCCACCTCCTCGAGGTCCGCCATCACGTTCCGGATCGTCGCCGGGCTGACGTCGAGCCCGGAGGCCTTGGCCAGGGTGCGCGAGCCCACCGGCTGGCCGTTCCGCAGGTACTGCGAGATCAGCGTGCGCAAGAGCCGCCGGGCGCGGGCGTCGAGCAGATCGGCTCCGATCGTGGGCATCGCCGGCCTGGAAGACCGTCCGCCAGGTTTCGCTTAGAATGCGTCCGCCGAAGGGCGCCGACAAGGGCGAGGCCGCCCGCAGCATGCTGACCGAGCTCCACGTTCGCGACTTCGCCATCGTCGGCGAGGCGGCCATCCGTTTCGGCCCTGGTCTGACCGTGATCAGCGGCGAGACCGGCGCCGGGAAGTCGCTGCTGGTGGATGCCCTCGCGCTCGCCTGCGGAGCGCGAGGCGATCCGGGATGGGTGCGCCAGGGGGCCGAGCGCGCCGAGGTCGCGGCGAGCTTCGAGGTCCCCGCCGACCATCCGGCGCAGGCGGTGGCTCGCCGAGCATGGCCTCGACCAGGACGAGCCGCTGATCCACCTGCGGCGGATCCAGCCCATCGAGGGCGCGGCGCGGGCCTACATCAACGGCCGGCCGGCGACCGTGGCCCAGCTGCGCGAGCTCGGCGGGCTGCTGATCGCGATCCACGGCCAGCACCAGCAGCAGCGGCTTCTCGAGCGGGACTTCCAGCTCGCGCTGCTCGACCGGCTCGCGGGCCTCTCCGAGCGGCTCGAGGAGCTCGCCGCCCTCGCCCGGCGCTATCGCGAGGCCGGTGCCGAGCTCGCGGCGCTCCGCGATGCGGGCGGCGCTCCGCCGGCGGCGCGGATCGCGGAGCTCGAGGACCGCGCTTGCCGAGCTCGAGCGCGAGGCCCCGACTCCCGAGGGGCTCGCCGAGCTCGAGGCGGAGCAGCGCCGTCTGGCCCACGCCGAGGCCCTGATCGCGGGCGCGGCGGAAGTCGAGGCCCTGCTCCACGACGAGGAGGGCGGCGCGCTGCGTCGGATCCACCGCGCCCGCGCCGTCGCCGGACGCCTCGGCCGGGTGGATCCGCGCCTCGCCGAGCTCGAGGGCCTGCTCGACCAGGCGGCCACGCTTGTCGCCGAGACCGCACCGCCCCTGCGGCGACTCCTCTCCGACCCGGGACTGGATCCGCGGCGGGCGGCGGAGATCGACGCCGCGACTGGCGCGGATCCATGCCCTCGCCCGCAAGCACCGGGTGCGGGAGGGCGAGCTCAGGGCCCACGCCGAGCGGCTCCGGGCCGAGCTCGCGGCCCTCGCCGGCCGCGGCGAGCGCGAGCGCGCCCTGCTCGCCGAGCGCGAGGCTCTCGCGGCCCGCTGGCGCGAAGGCCGCCACCGCAGCTCGGGCGCGAGCGCGCCGAGGCCGCCCGAGCGCCTCGCCGCCCGCGTCGAGGCGCTGCTCGGCGAGCTCTCCATGGCCGGGGCGCGCTTCCGGATCGCGCTCGAGCCGACCGGTGGCGCGGAGCCCGATCCGCTCGGCGCCGAGCGCGCGGAGTACCTGTTCAGCGCCAATCCCGGCGAGGAGCCGCGGCCCCTGCGGCGCATCGCCTCCGGCGGCGAGCTGGCGCGCGTCGCGCTCGCGATCGAGGTCGCGGTCCTCGATGCCGACCCGATCCCGACCATGGTCTTCGACGAGGTCGACGCCGGCATCGGCGGCGCGGTCGCCGAGGTCGTCGGCAGGCATCTCCGGCGGCTCGGCGAGCGCCGCCAGGTGCTGTGCGTGACCCATCTGGCGCAGGTCGCGTGCCACGGGCATGCGCACCTGCGCGCGCTCAAGGAGCCGAGGGGGGAGCGCGTGCTGACCCGCTTCGAGCCGCTCGACCGGGCCATGCGCGTCGAGGAGATGGCGCGCATGCTCGACGGCGCGGCGGTCGGCAAGGAGTCGCGCGCGCTCGCCGGCCGGCTGCTCGCCCAGGCCGAGGCGCGCTGAGCGCGCTCAGCGCGCGCGCCGGGGCCGGACGTAGAGGACCAGGGAGTGGTCCTCGAGCTCGTAGCCGTGGCGCTCGGCGATCTCGCGCTGCAGCCGCTCGATCTCGGGGCTCACGAACTCGATGATCCTTCCGGTCTCGACGCAGACCATGTGGTCGTGGTGGTCGCCGCGGTCGAGCTCGTAGACCGCGTGTCCGCCCTCGAAGTGGTGCTTGACCACGAGACCGGCCGCCTCGAACTGGGTGAGCACGCGGTAGACGGTGGCGATGCCGATGTCGGCGTCGGCCGCCAGCAGCTCGCGGTAGATCTCCTCGGCCGTGAGGTGACGCCCCTCCCGCTCGGCCTGCTGGAGGATCTCGAGGATCTTCACCCGCGGCACGGTCACCTTGAGACCGGCCTTGCGCAGGTCGCTGGACTCCACTCTCGCTCTCGCTCGCTCCGGTCCCGCCCGTCCGGGGCGCGCCGCGCGCGCCCCGTGCTGAGTGTACCATTCGACGACTCCGGTCACCCCCTGGCCCGCCATCCGGATGCGCCCTCTCGCCTGCCTGCCCGCCCTGCTCCTGCTCGGCGCCTGCGCGGTCTACCGCCCCCCCGTGTACCAGGGCCATCTCATCGAGGAGCGCCAGTTCGAGCAGCTCAGGCCGGGCATGAGCCGGCGCCAGGTCGAGCTGATCCTCGGCGCCCCGGTGGCCAGGAGCCCCTTCCATCCGGACCGCTGGGACTATCTCGCCGTGGTGCGGACGGGTCGCGGGGAGCCCGAGGTGCGCAATCTGACGCTCCACTTCCAGGGCGGCGCGCTGGTGCGGATCGAGGGCGACCGCTTCCCGGTGGACAACAAGGCGCTGCTCGGCGCGGTGCGCCATTTCGGCAACCTGCCGAAGGAGAAGGACAAGGACCGGCAGCGCCGACAGCGCTGAGCCTCAGCCGCGGCCTGCCCGCCGGCGCCTTGCCGTGCGCGGGTCGGCGAGGAGCGGCCGGTAGAGCTCGACCCGGTCGCCGTCCGCCAGCGGGCTGTCGAGTGGACGGAGCCGGTACCAGACCCCGACCATGCCCTCCTCGAGGCGCAGGCCGGGCACGGCGGCAAGGAGGCCGCTGCGTTCCACCGCCTCGCGCACCGTCGCCCCCTCGGGAAGCTCGACCACGCGGCGCCACTGCCGGTCCGGCAGGGCGAAGACGACCTCAACCCGCATCGCCGAGGCGCTCCGCCGCGAGGCAGAAGTCGGTGACCATCCGTTCCGCCAGGCGGGAGAAGCCGCGCCGCGCGGCCGCGGCCAGCAGCCGTCCGCCCGGAACGAGCGCCAGCCGGAAGTCGATGCGCGTGGCGCGCTCGCCGAGCGCGGTGAAGCGCCACTCGCCCTCGAGGCTGCGGAAGGGCCCCTCGACCAGGCTCATCGCGATCCACTCCGGCGCCCGGTAGCGGTTGCGGGTGGCGAAGGCCACCGGCACGCCCGCGAGCTCGACCGCGAGCCGCGCCACGATCCAGGGCTCCCCGTCCCCGCTCGCGAGGACTCGCGCCTCGTGGCACCACGCGAAGCGCGCGGGATAGCCCTCGACGTCGTGGACCAGCGCGAACACGCGCTCTCGCGCTTGGCCGACCCAGGCCTGGCGCTGTATCGTGACCGGTTCCCGGTCGTGCAAGCTCTCGATCCCGCGGCGGCGATGACGGAGGACGGCAAGCATAGCGGCACCATCGCCCTGAATCGCCGCGCCCGCTTCGAGTATGCCCTCGGCGAGCGCTTCGAGGCGGGGATCGCCCTCGAGGGCTGGGAGGTGAAGGCCCTGCGCGCCGGCCGGGTGGCCTTCGGCGAGAGCTACGCGCTGATCCGGGACGGCGAGATCCATCTCTTCGGCACCCAGATCACGCCCCTGCCCACGGTCTCGACCCATCGCGCGGTCGACCCTCGGCGCACCCGCAAGCTGCTGCTGCACCGCCGCGAGATCGACCGGCTGATCGGGGCCGTCGAGCGCGAAGGCTACACCCTGGTGCCCACCGCGATGTACTGGAAGAACGGTCTCGTGAAGGTCGAGCTCGCGCTCGCCCGCGGGAAGAAGCTCCACGACAAGCGCGCCAGCGAGCGCGAGCGCGACTGGCAGAGGGACCGCGAGCGGCTGCTGCGGCGGGGGCGTCGCGAGGCATGAGCGGTCTCGCGGCGGAGACCCTGCCGCTCGCCGTCGGCGGGGCGCTGGGCGGCCTCGCCCGCGCCCTGCTCTCAGGCTGGGTCACGCGCCTCGGCGATGGCGTCCTTCCCTGGGGCACGCTCGCGGTCAACCTGAGCGGCGCGCTGCTCGCCGGCCTCGGCCTCGGCCTCGCCGAGCGCGGGACGCTGCCGCCGCAGGGCGCGGCCGTCCTCCTCGGCGGCGTGCTCGGCGCCTACACCACCGTCTCCTCGCTCGCCCTGCAGACCCTCACCCTCGCCGAGTCCGGACGCCGCCGCGCCGCCCTCGGCTTCCTTCTCGCGCACGCGGGCCTCGGGCTGCCGCTCGCCGCCGTGGGCCAACGGCTCGCGGAGCTCCTCGATGGCTGAACGGCCCGCGGTGCTGGCCGCGATCGCCGTCGGCAGCGCCCTCGGCGGACTGGCGCGGGCGCTCCTCGCCGGTGCGGCGCCCACGGCGCCTCCCTGGGGCCTGCTCCTGGTCAATGCCCTCGGCTCGCTGGCGATCGGCGCCTACCACGAGCTGACTCGCCCCGGGGGGCGCTTCGATCATCCCCCGGTGCTGCGCCATTTCGTGATGGGTGGCCTGCTCGGTGGCTTCACCAGCTTCTCCCTGGTGTCCATCGAGGCGCTGCGGCTCGCCGGCGGCGGGGCGGCGGCGGGGGTGCTGTTCCTCCTCGCCTCGACGGCGAGCTGGCTCGCCGCCGCCGCGCTCGGCCTCCGGCTTGCCCGTCCCCTGCGTCGCCCGCCCGGAGGCCGAGGGTGACGCGCGCCGGCGCGGCACAGTGCGCCCCGGACCCTGGCCGGCGGGGACAACCGGACCGACGGGCTGCCGCGCCCCCCAGGCGATCGCGCGCCGGGCGCGCGCCCGCGGCATCGCCGATGCCGCCGTCCTCGGCGCGGGCATGCCCTTCGGCCGCCCCTCGCGCCGGCACCGAGAGGGAGTCCCGAGGCTGTCGATCGAGCTGCCCGTGGCGGCCGAGATCGTCCGCTCGGAGGAGGCGAGCGCGTCGTTCCTCCCCGGGCTCGAGGCGCTCGAGACGAGCCTGCCGGCGACCCGCGAGCGGGGCGGATGCTGCGCGGAGGCGAACCGCCGGCGACCGGAGCGTGAACGGGACCTGAATGGCGATCGCGGCGGCGCGACGGCGGAGCCGCGGCCCGGCGAGAAGGTTCGGCGAGCGCGACCGCGCTCATCCCCACCCCGCACATGCGCATTCAGGAGCCAGACCATGCACACCAGACTCAGTCGCCTCCTCGCCACACTCGCCCTCCTCGCCGCCCCCGCGCTGCGGGCGGAGCCGGCAGGCGGCCGGCCCGACCCGCAACTGCCGCTCGAGCTCTCCGCCGCGCGCGAGCAGCTGGCACGCGTCGCCGCGGAGATCGACCGTGACGGCGACGGCTACATCACCCTCGAGGAGCGCCGCGCCTGGCGCGAGGCCAAGCGCGCCGAGCGCGCCAAGGTCAGGGTGGAGGACTTCGTCGAGCGGCGTCTCGCCCGCCTGGAGGCGCTCGATGCCAACAAGGACGGCCGCATCGACGCCGAGGAATGGAAGGCGCAGCGCCGCCCCCACCGCTTCGGCCACGGCAAGGGCTGCGGCCACGACGGCCGCTGAGCGCGCCTGCGCGAACCCGTGCGGAGCGACGATGATGAGGCCCGGGAGGATGAGCATCGGCTGCTCGCGCGCGTCGCCGCCGGCGACCGGCGTGCCTTCGGCGAGCTGCTCGACCGCCATCTCCCGGCCGTCGTCGGCCTCGCCGAGCGGCTCCTCGGCGTCCGTCGAGGACGCCGAGGAAGTCGCCCAGGAGACCTTCCTCGCGCTCTGGCGGAAGGCGCCCTCTTGGCGTCGGGACGGCCCCGCCCTCGCGGCCTGGCTGCGACGTGTCGCCGTGCTCCAGTGCCGACGGCGCCGGCGGGCAGCGCGAGGCCGTCCGCCGACGGTCGCCCTCGATGAGGTCACGCTGCGCCGATCGACCGAGCCTCGCCGGAGCGCGTGGCCGAGACGGCCGCGCTGGCGCGCCGTCTCGCCGCCGCGCTGGCCCGCCTGCCCGCGCGCCAGCGCGAGGCGCTGGTGCTGCGCTACGACCAGGAGCTCGAGATGAGGGAGGTCGCGGAGATCCTCGGCATCGGCGAGCACGCGCTGGAATCGCTGCTCGCCCGTGCCCGGCGCGCCCTCAGGCGCGCGCTCGGAGAAGGCCCGTGAACCGGTCGTCGCCGAAGCCGCCCGCGCCGCCGCCTCGGCACGAGGCCCCGGCGGACGAGCTCGCTCGCGCTGTTCCGCGCCACCCGTCCTCCGCTCGCCGCCGCTCGCCTCCCTGCGCCGGCGCATCCTGGCCGCGACCGCGGAGCGAGGGAAGATCGCGCGGAGCCCTGGCACGCCCGTGCCGTGGCCGAGCCCGCGCCTGGCCGCGGCGGCCCTGCTGCTCGCTGCCGCCCTCGGCGTCGCCCTCGGCCTGCGCCTGCCGCTCGAGGCCGAGGCGGACCTGGTCGAGCTGGCCGCGGTCGGGGCGCTCGGCGACGAGCCGGGTCTGGAGCCGCCATGAGGCGCAGTCTCGCCCTCCTGCTGCTGCTCTCCCTGGGGCTCAACCTCGCGCTCGGCGCGGCGCTGCTCACCCGACTCTGGCGCGAGCATCGCGTCGAGGCGGCGATCCGCGAAGGCTCCGAGTGGGCCGAGAGCGAGACCCTGCGGCGTCACCGCGAGGCGCTTCGCGCCAGCCTCGCCGAGCTGCGCCGGGCCCAGCGCGAGGTGGCGGCGACGCTCCGCCGCCGTCCCTTCGATCCGCGCACGCGCTGGAGCAGGCCTTCCTCGAGCTCGAGAAGGCGCGCGCCGCGCATGCCCGAAGCTCCCATCGCCTGCTGCTCGAGCTCGCGCGCAGCCTCGACGAGAGGGGCCGGGAGCGGCTGGCGGAGCGGCTCGAGCGCCCGCGCTGGCACGGCCGCTGGCGCGAGGGGCGCGGCCGCGAGCGGCCGCCCTAGGGCAGGGGTCCGGCCAGCGCCTCCTGCCGGAGCAGCTGCAGGTTCCTCAGGTAGATGAGGAAGCCCATGCTCTGGCCGACGATGAACACCGGATCCTCGCGGTGAATGGCGTAGCTCAGCAGCACCAGGCTGCCGAGCAGGCTGAGGATCCAGAAGGCCTTCGGCACCACGCTGCGCCCGGCGCGCTCCGAGGCCCACCACTGGACCACGAAGCGGGCCGAGAACAGGGCCTGGCCGGCGAAGCCGATGAGGATCCAGATCAGGGTCTCGTTCATGGGCTCTCGTCCTCGCGAAGATCGAGCTCGCGGACCGCGCTCAGGCGGCGGCGGCGCATCAGCCAAGCGACACCCCAGAGGTCGCTGAGGCCGACCGCCAGCCGGCGCCAGTTGCCGTAGTGCGAGCGCCCCGCGCGCCGCTGGCGATGGCCGACCGGCACGCTCACCGTGCGCAGGCCCTCGCGCCGGAACAGCGCGGGCAAGAAAGCGGTGCATGTGGTCGAAGTAGGGCAGCTCGAGGAAGCGTTCGCGGCGGAAGAGCTTCAGCCCGCAGCCGGTGTCGGGCGTGCCGTCGCCGAGCAGCCGCCCGCGCACGGCGTTGGCGAGCCGCGAGCCGAAGCGCTTCCAGGGCGAGTCCTGGCGGTTCACCCGCCAGCCGGCGACGAGGGCGACATCGGCCCCGTGACGGTCGCGCTCCGCCAGCAGCCGCGGGATGTCCGCCGGATCGTTCTGGCCGTCGCCGTCGAGCGTGACCACCCACTCGCCGCGCGCCGCCCGCACCCCCTCCCAGATCGCCCGGCTCTGGCCCGCCTGGCGCGCCTGGCGCAGCACCCGCAGCATCGGCAGCGTCGCGCGCCGCCGCGCGAAGCTCGCCCGGGGTGTCGTCTGCGCTGGCGTCGTCCACCACCACGATCTCGAAGGGCCCCCGCGCCGCCAGCACGGCCGCGGTCTCGGCGAGCAGAGGGCCGATGTTCCCGGACTCGTCGTGGACCGGGATCACGACCGAAAGCCAAGGCGGCGCGCTCGCCGCGCTCGGGCGCTCGGCGAGGCGGGGGTGGCGGCCGCGGGGCTGGGGGAGTCTTCCACCGGGCTTCGACGGCCGGGTACTGAGGTCAGCCCGATAGCTTGCCTCATGCACCGCCGACCCCGGGGAGGCGGGCGTCGCGCCGCGCGACGCGAGCCGACGGCGATTCGGAGCCCGGTTTCCCGGTCCGCCTTCCCCGGCTCGGTCCGCCCCGGTCGGTCGGCGGCGCCACCGGCGATCCGGGCCGCACTTGAGGCGACGGCCAGCGCTTCCGCATCTTGGATGCCCCCAGACGGAGGACTCGCGCTCCGTGGCCAGCTCCCCGCCTCCACGCACCGCCGCGACACCGGCCGCGGTGCTCGCCTGGCTGCTCGCCGCCCTCGCCCTCGCCGCCGGCATCGGGCTGCGCGAGCCGTGGCCGCCCGACGAGCCGCGCTTCGTGCTCGCGGCGCGGCACATGGCGGAGAGCGGCGATTGGCTGATCCCGCGGCGCGGCGACGAGATCTACGCCCACAAGCCGCCGCCCTTCATGTGGCTGCTGGCCCTCGCCCACCGGCTCACCGGCGAGTGGCGGATCGCCTTCCTCCTGCCCTCCTGGCTCGCCGCGCTCGGGACCCTCGCCCTCGCCGCCGACCTCGCCCGCCGCCTGTGGGGACGGCGGGCCGCGGCCTGGGCCGCGGGCGCGCTGTTCGCGAGCCTGCAGTTCGGGCTGCAGGCGAAGCGGGCGCAGATCGACATGGTCCTCGTGTTCCTCACCACGCTCGGGCTGTGGGCGCTGGCGCGGGCGCTGCTGCGGGCGGAGGGTCGCCGCCTCGCCCTGCTCGGGGGCATGGCGAGCGGCCTCGGCACGGTCACCAAGGGCGTGGGCTTCCTGCCGCTGCTCGCCTTCCTGCCGGCCCGACTCGCGCGGCACCGACCGCCGCTCGCACCCCTCCTCGCCGCGGCCTTCGCCGGGCTCCTCCTCGGAGCCTCGGTCTGGCTGGCGCCCCTCGCGCTGCGCGCGCTGCTCGACCCCGGGCCGGAGATCGCCGCCTACCTCGAGGAAATCCTGCTGCGGCAGACCGCGGAGCGCTACTTCGATCCGTGGCACCACCACCAGCCGGCCTGGTACTTCCTCCAGGTCATCGCCACCCTGTGGCTGCCCGGCGCGCTGCTCCTTCCCTGGCTGCTCCCGGCGTGGTGGCGACGGCTGCGCCGCCGCGAGCCGCGGACGCTGCTGCTGGTCGGCTGGGCGGGGCTGGTGCTGCTGTTCTTCAGCCTCTCGCCCGGCAAGCGCGAGGTCTACATCCTCCCGGCCTTGCCCGCGCTGTGCGTGGCCGCCGCCCCGATGCTGCCCGTCCTGCTTAGGCGGTCGTGGCCGCGGCGGCTCCTGCTCGGCTACCTGCTGCTGCTCCCCCTGGGGATGCTCGCCGTCGCCTCGGCCCTCGGCAGCGAGGGGAAGCTCTCCGCCCGCCTGCTCGCGGAGCGCGGGCTCGCGCCCGGGGAGCTCGAGGCGCTCGCGCGCGGGCTGCTGCTCAGCGCCCTCGCGCTGGCGGCGAGTCTCGGCGCGCTCGCCCGCGGCCTGCCCGCGGCGGTCTTCATCGCGACCGTGACGCTGTGGAGCGCATACGGCCTGCTGCTGGTCCCGCCGCTCGACCGCTCGAGCTCGGCGCGCGGGCTGATGGCGGAGACCGCTGCGAGGCTCGGTCCGGGCCGCGAGCTCGGCCTCGTCGGCTGGCGCGAGCAGCACCTGCTGCAGCTCCCGGTGCCGGCCACGACCTTCGGCTTCGAGCGTCCGCTCGGCGAGCAGCTGGCGGACGCGGAGGCCTGGCTGCGCGCCGCGCCCGCGCGCCGCGCCCTGTTCGCGCTCGAGGCCCTGCTTCCCGACTGCGCGCGCCTCGCGGCCACTCCCCTCGGCCGCGCCAACCGCCGCGCCTACCGCCTGCTCCCGGGCGAGGCCCTGGCCGCCGACTGCCGCCTGGTCATTCCGGGCGACCTTGCCGCTCCCGAGTGAGGACCCGCGGGCCTCGGCTGCATCCTCAGGGATCGCCGAGCGGCCGCTCCCAGCGCGCCGAGACCAGCACCCATCCCGCGCGCTCGCGCCGCCAGCCGGTCTCGACCCGCCACACGCCGAGCTCCTCCGGAACCACGCCCTCGCCGGCACGGAGCACGGCGAGGAAGCGCACGCCGGCGCGCTCGCCGTGCCGCTCGACGGCGAGGGGGCCGAGCTCGACCCCGAGGCGACGGTGCCGGGCGAGATGGAGGCGGAGCATCAGCCCGGCCCGCCGCCGGTCGAAGTCGGGCTCCGGCCCGACGAAGTCCTCGGCCAGGGCATCGAGGAAGTCTTCCGCCCGGCCCTCGGCCAGGGCCGCGGCCATCGCCGCGATCCGCGCCCTGAGCGCCTCCTCCTCGGGCGGCCGCGCGGCGCAGGCGGCGAGCAGCGCGAGCACCGCCGCCGCGCCGAGGGCCACCCATCGCCGCGGCCGGCGGGCTCGGCTTGTCAGCCCCGACGGCCTGTGCTGCAATCCGGGCGTGCCGTCTCTGGGGAGGAGGGGCACGCCGGTCTCATCAAGCTTTGGGGGTTCGCCCATGACGCTCGCTCGGCCCTGGTTCGCCCATTATCCGCCCGGAGTTCCCCACGAGATCGACCCGGAGCGCTACCGCTCCATCGTCGAGGTCTTCGAGCAGAGCGTCGCCCGCTTCCGCGACCGGCCCGCCTTCAGCAACCTCGGCCGCACGCTGAGCTTCGGCGAGGTCGATCGGCTGAGCGCGCGCTTCGCCGCCTTCCTCGTCCACCGCCTCGGTCTCAAGAAGGGCGACCGCATCGCCCTGATGATGCCCAACGTCCTGCAGTACCCGGTCTGCCTCTTCGGGGCCCACCGCGCGGGGCTGGTGGTGGTCAACACCAACCCGCTCTACACCCCGCGCGAGCTCCGGCACCAGCTCGCCGACTCCGAGGCCGCGGCGATCGTCATCCTCGAGAACTTCGCGCACGTGCTGGAGCAGGTGCGGGAGGAGGTTCCGCTCCGGCACGTGATCGTGACCGGCCTCGGCGACCTGCTCGGAGGGGCCAAGGGCGCGCTGGTGAACTTCCTCGTCAGGCACGTGAGGAAGCTGGTCCCCGACTACGAGCTCCCCGGCCACCTGCGGCTGAAGCGCGTGCTCGCGGAAGGCGCGCGCCTGCCGGCGGTGCGCTGCGAGCTGGAGCCCGAGGACCTCGCCTTCCTCCAGTACACCGGCGGCACCACCGGGGTGGCCAAGGGCGCGATGCTCACCCACCGCAACCTGGTGGCGAACATGGAGCAGGTGGCGCCGATCATCGCCGGCAAGGCCAAGGAGGGCGAGGAGGTGGTGATCACCGCCTTGCCCCTCTACCACATCTTCGCGCTCACCGTGAACTGCCTGATCTTCACCCGGATGGGCGGGCACAACGTGCTGATCACCAACCCGCGCGACATGAAGGGCTTCGTGCAAGGAGCTCGGCAAGTGGCGCTTCTCGATCATCACCGGCGTCAACACGCTGTTCAACGGCCTGCTCAACACCCCCGGCTTCAAGGACCTGGACTTCTCCAACCTCAAGGCCTCGATGGGCGGCGGCATGGCGGTCCAGCGGGCGGTGGCCGAGCGCTGGAAGCAGGTCACCGGCTGCGTGCTGATCGAGGGCTACGGGCTCACCGAGACCTCCCCCGTGGCCACCGTCAACCCCCCGAACATCGAGAACTTCACCGGCTCGATCGGCATCCCGGTGCCCTCGACCGACGTCTCCGTGCAGGACGACGACGGGCGGCTGCTGCCGCCGGGCGAGGTGGGCGAGATCTGCGTGCGCGGACCGCAGGTGATGAGGGGCTACTGGAAGCGCCCCGACGAGACCGCCAAGGTCCTCAAGGACGGTTGGCTGCACACCGGCGACATGGGGAGGATGGACGAGCGCGGCTTCTTCTACATCGTCGACCGCAAGAAGGACATGATCCTGGTGTCGGGCTTCAACGTGTACCCGAACGAGATCGAGGACGTGATCGCCGAGCACCCGGGCGTGCTCGAGGTCGCGGCGGTGGGGGTGCCCGACGAGAAGTCGGGCGAGGCGGTCAAGGTGGTGATCGTGAAGAAGGACCCGGCCCTCACCGAGGCCGACATCCGCGCCCACTGCGAGCGGCACCTCACCGGCTACAAGCGGCCGAAGTACATCGAGTTCCGCAGCGAGCTGCCCAAGTCCAACGTCGGCAAGATCCTGCGCCGCGAGCTGCGCGAGCCGCCGCGTCCCGCCTCGCCGGGCTGAGCGCGGCTCGGCAGCCCGGCCATCCCGCGGCATCGGCCGCCAGCGCCCTTGACGCGACGGAAATGGCTGCGCAGACTCGAATCCCTGAATCGCGATGAAGCGATAGTTCGTTGAGCCTCTCCGAGCTCTCCGAGCTTCTCCGGCTGCTCGCCGACCCCACCCGGCTGCGGCTGCTCGCCCTCCTCGAGCGCGAGGAGCTCACCGTCGCCGAGCTCGCCGCGATCACCGGGCTCGCCCAGCCCCGCGTCTCGACCCATCTCGCCAAGCTCCGCGACGCCGGGCTGGTGATCGACCGCCGCGCGGGCGTCTCCGCCTACTACCGGCCCCAGGGCGAGCTCGCCGAGACCACCCGGGGGCTGTGGCCGACGCTCCGGGAGGCCAGCGCGGATCCGCTCCTCGCCCAGGACGCCGAGCGGCTGCCGCAGATCCTCGCCGCCCGCGCCCGCGAGCAGAACTGGCCTGATACCGTCGCCGGCGACATGGAGCGGCACTACTCGCCGGGCCGCAGCTGGGAGAGCTTCGCCCGCTCCATGGTGCTGCTGCTCGAGCTCGGCGACGTGCTCGATCTCGCCTCCGGCGACGGCGTCACCGCCGAACTGCTCGCCCCGCGCGCGCGCTCGATCACCTGCATCGACGCCAGTCCACGGGTCGTGGAGGCGGCCAGGGCGCGGCTCAGCGCCTATCCCAACGTGCGGGTGCTCGAGGGCGACATGCATCGCCTCGATCTGCCGGCGGCGAGCTTCGACCTGGTGCTGCTCACCCACGCCCTGACCTACGCCGAGCGCCCGGAGGCGGTGCTGGCGGAGGCGGCGCGGGTGCTCAGGCCCGGCGGGCGGCTGCTGGCCGCGACCCTGCTGCGCCACGGCCATGCCGAGGTCGTGCGCGAGTTCGGCCACCGCAACCTCGGCTTCGAGAGGGCGGAGCTCCTGAAGCTGTGCGCGGCGAGCGGACTGCTGGCGCTCGCCTGCGCGGTGGGAAGCCGCGAGCGCCGCCCGCCGCACTTCGAAGTCCTCACCCTGCTGGCCCGCAAGCCGTGAGCCGGCTCCGGCCCCGAGCGCGTCGCTCGTGCCCGAGCGCGGGCTCGGGCGTCGGCATCCCGCTGCCTCGGCGGCGCGATCAGGACGATGATCCAGGGGTTCGCGCCTTCCGCGACGGCGTTCTGGCGCCTCCCCGCTCGGCTGCGGCTGCGAGTCGGCGCGGCAAGCCCAGGGGCAACCGCGAGCCTGCCTCGACCTCACTCGCCCGCGATCCGATCCTCGGAGCTCCATCGCCCCGACCTCGAGGCCAGGAGCCGACCCCATCGCGAGCGACACCCTCAACGGCTCAGCGATTGCGCAGGCCGACCACGGCCCCGGGGTCGCCGGTGCCCTGCGCCCAACCGCCCCGGGGCCGGGCTCGCCGCCGGCGCCCGTCGGCGAGTTCGAGAGCGCGCGATCCCTCGGGCCGGCGTCTCGCGGCCGGGGTGCTCGGCCCCAGCCAACCGCACCGCATGAGCGTCAGACCCGGAGCGTCCGCGATCCCGCCTTCCGGGCAGTCGAGCTTCGACCGGCGCGCCGGCTGCCCATTCTCGAGGCCGCCGCCGCGCTGGTGGCGGGCGGCGCCGGGCCGCCGAGGGTCGAGACCGTCGTTCGACACCCTGAAGGCCAAGGCCGCGCTCTTCGCCCTCGAGGAGCCTTTCGACCGGATCGGCGGGCGACCTGCCGGTGATCGTCTCCGGCACCATCACCGACCGCTCGGGAAGGACCCTGGCGGGCCAGACCCCCGAGGCCTTCTGGCACTCGATCCGCCACGCCCGGCCCTTCGCGGTCGGCTTCAACTGCGCGCTCGGCGCCCGCGACCTGAGGGCCCACGTCGACGTGCTCGCCCGCGTCGCCGACTGCCGGGTGAGCTGCCATCCCAACGCCGGCCTGCCCAATCCCCTCGGCGGCTACGACGAGCGTCCGGAGCAGACCGCAGCGGCACTCGCCGAGTTCGCCGCTGCCGGCCTCGTGGACATCGTCGGCGGCTGCTGCGGCACCACGCCGCAGCACATCGCCGCGATCCGGGAGGCGGTGGCCGGGATCGCTCCACGCTTGGCACGCACCGCGCCGGCCCTCGCCGCATGAGCCCGCGCCCCCTCGCCCTCGCCGGGCTCGAGCCGCTGCTGATCCACCCCGGCAGCAACTTCGTCAACATCGGCGAGCGCACCAACGTCACCGGTTCGGCGCGCTTCCGCCGGCTGATCCTCGAGGAGCGCTTCGACGACGCGGTCGAGATCGCGCGCCAGCAGGTCGAGGCCGGGGCGCAGATTCTCGACGTCAACATGGACGATGCGCTGCTCGACGGCGAGCGATGCATGCGCGGCTTCCTCAACCGGATCGCGGCCGAGCCGGACATCGCCCGGGTGCCGGTGATGGTCGACAGCTCGAAGTGGCCGGTGCTCCTCGCCGGGCTCAAGTGCCTGCAGGGCAAGGGACTCGCCAACTCGATCTCGCTCAAGGAGGGCGAGGAAGTCTTCCTCGCCCAGGCGCGCACGGTCCGCAGGCTCGGTGCCGCGGTGGTGGTGATGGCCTTCGATGAGCGCGGCCAGGCCGACACCGTGGCGCGCAAGGTCGAGATCTGCACCCGCGCCTATCGCCTGCTCACCGAGCGCGTCGGGTTCCCTCCCGAGGACCTGGTCTTCGACCCCAACGTGTTCGCGGTCGCCACCGGCATCCCCGAGCACGACGACTATGCCCTCGCCTTCATCGAGGCAACCCGCATCCTCAAGGCCACCCTGCCCCATGCCCGGGTCTCGGGCGGGATCAGCAACGTGAGCTTCGCCTTCCGCGGCAACGAGCGGGTCCGCGAGGCGATCCACAGCGTCTTCCTCTATCACGCGATCGCCGCCGGTCTCGACATGGGCATCGTCAACGCCGGGGCCCTGCCGCTCTATGACGAGCTCGATCCCGAGCTCCGGGAGCGGGTCGAGGACGTGATCCTCAACCGCCGCCCGGACGCCACCGAGCGCCTGCTCGCGATCGCCGAGCGCTTCCGCCGCCAGCGCCAGCGCGAGTCGGCCGAGGACGCCGCGGCGTGGCGTGCGGCCCCGGTCGAGGAGCGTCTCGAGCACGCCCTGGTCCACGGCATCGACCAGTGGATCGAACAGGACGTGGAGGAGGCTCGGCAGCGCTTGTCGGGGGCGCTGGCGGTGATCGAAGGACCGCTCATGCGCGGCATGACCCGCGTCGGCGACCTGTTCGGCGCCGGCAAGATGTTCCTGCCCCAGGTGGTCAAGTCGGCGCGAGTCATGAAGCGGGCGGTGGCGCGGCTGATTCCGGCGCTCGAGGCCGAGCAGCGCGAGCGCGGCGGCACCGGCCGGCGCAAGGCGCGGATCGTGCTCGCCACGGTCAAGGGCGACGTGCACGACATCGGCAAGAACATCGTCGGCGTGGTGCTGGCCTGCAACGACTTCGAGGTCATCGACCTCGGCGTGATGGTGCCCGCCCAGCAGATCCTCGACCGGGCGCGCGAGACCGGTGCCGACCTCATCGGCCTCTCGGGACTGATCACGCCCTCGCTGGACGAGATGTGCCACGTCGCCGCCGAGATGGAACGCCAGGGCTTCGCCCTGCCGCTGCTGATCGGCGGTGCCACCACCTCCCGCGCCCATACCGCGCTGCGGATCGCGCCCCGCTACCGCCGTGCCCCCGTGGTCTGGGTCAAGGATGCCTCGCGCGCGGTCGGGGTCGTGCAGGCGCTGCTCAGTCCCGAGCAGCGCGGCGACTTCGTCGCCGCCAACGAGAGCGACTACCGCGCGATCCGCGAGCGCCACGCCCTGCGCGCCGAGGGCCGACGCCTGATCCCGCTCGTGCAGGCGCGGGCCAACCGCCTCGACGGCGGCTTCGGATCCTACCGCCCCCCCGCGCCCCGGCGACCGGGGCGGCACGTGTTCCCCGACGAACCCATCGCCGAGCTCATCCCCTACATCGACTGGACGCCGTTCTTCCAGTCCTGGGAGCTCTCGGGGCGCTTCCCCGAGATCCTCGACGACCCGAGGCTCGGGGCGCAGGCGCGCGAACTGTACCGCGACGCGCGGGCGATGCTGGAGCAGATCGTCGCCGAGCGCTGGCTCGCCGCGCGCGCCGTGGTCGGCATCTTCGCCGCCCACGCCGAGGGCGATGACGTGATCTGCGCCGGCGAGCGCTTCGCCTTCCTGCGCCAGCAGGCCGACAAGCCCGCGGGCGAGCGCGCCAACCTCTGCCTCGCCGATTTCGTGGCGCCGGCCGACACCGGCATCGCCGACTGGCTCGGCCTGTTCGCGGTCGCGGTCGGCTTCGGCATGGAAAGGCCGCTCGCCCGCTTCGCGGCAGTCCAGGACGACTACTCCGCGATCCTGCTCAAGGCGCTCGCCGATCGGCTCGCCGAGGCCCTCGCCGAGCGGCTGCACGAGCGCGTGCGCCGCGAGCTGTGGGGCTACGCCCCGGAGGAGCGGCTCGACAACGAGGCCCTGATCCGGGAGGCGTACCGCGGCATCCGACCCGCGCCCGGGTACCCCGCCTGCCCCGATCACAGCCAGAAGGCGCAGATCTTTCGGGTGCTCGGAGCGGAGGAGGCGATCGGAGTGCGGCTCACCGAGAGCTTCGCGATGATCCCCCCCGCAGCGGTCTCGGGCTTCTACTTCTCGCACCCGGCCTCGCGCTACTTCGTGGTCTGGACGCATCGGCCGCGACCAGGTCGGAGGACTATGCGTGCCGCCGCGGCGCCTGCCCTCGTCCCAGGCCGAACGCTGGCTCTCGGCCCAGCTCGACTACGACCCGGAGTGACCCCATGACCCCGCGTGCGCTGCTGCTTCGCCGTCCTCGCGCTGCTCGCCCTTGGGCGCCGCGCCCCAGCGAGGACGACCCGCTGGAGATGGTCTTCCCCGCCGCGGAACGCGACGCGGCCGTGCCCCATCCCGACCGCTTCCTCGCCCATCCGCTCGGCGAGGCGGGCCCCCACCCCCGAGGAGATCGACCGCGCGCTGCGGGAGCTCGCGGCCTCGAGCCCGAGGCTGCGCTACCGGCAGGATCGGCGAGAGCTGGCAGGGACGGCCGCTCGCGGTGCTCTTCGTGGGCCTGCCCGAGCGCCTCGAGCGGCTCGAAGAGCCTGCGCCGGGAGCTCGCCCGCATCGAGGATCCGCGAGGGCTCGGGGAGGCCGAGCGGCGGGAGCTGTTGGCGCGGCTGCCGGCGCTCGGCTACCTCGGCTTCTCGATCCACGGCAACGAGACCTCGGGCGCTGATGCCGCCCTGTTGCTCGCCTATCACCTGGCCTCCGGCCGGGATGCCGAGACCCGCGCCGTGCTTGAGAACACGCTGCTGATCCTCGAGCCGCTGATGAATCCCGACGGCCGGGCGCGGGCGGTCGCGGATCTCCGCGGCCTCGCGGGGCCCGACCCGAGCTTCGACGACCAGGAACTCGCCCGCCTCGGCAACTGGCCCTACGGCCGTTTCAACCACTACGGCTTCGACCTCAACCGCGACTGGATCTACGCCAGCCAGCCCGAGACGCGGGCCCGCATCGCCCTGCTCGACGCCTGGCGCCCGCTGCTCTTCGTGGACGCCCACGAGATGTTCCCGCAGGACAGCTTCCTGTTCTCGCCGCCGCGCGCGCCGGTGAACCTCGACTTTCCGCCGTCGCAGCGCGCCTGGGTCGAGCGCTTCTCGGCGGGAATCGCGGCCGACTTCGACCGTCGCGGCTTCGTCTACTACTCGGGCGAGTGGAACGAAGGCTGGTACCCCGGCTACAGCGACGCCTGGGGCGGACTGCGCGGCGCGGCGAACCTGCTCTTCGAGCAGGCGCGCGTCGCCGATCACGGCGTGCTCCAGGCCAACCGCGAGATCCTGAGCTACGGCGAGGCGATCGCGCGGCAGCTCGCGGCCTCCTGGGCGAGCCTGCGCGTGCTCGCGGCGGAGCGCGAGGCGCTGCTCGCCGAGCGCATCGCCCAGCGCCAGCGCGAGCTCGAGGGCCGCACCCGGCTCGGCCGCAGCCTGTGGCTCCTGCCGCCGGGCGGCCATCCCTCGCGCGCGCAGGCCCTGCTCCGGCTGCTCGAACTGCAGGGACTCAAGGTCTTCCGCAGCGAACGCCCGATCGGCCTCGGCGGCGCCCGCGACTCGCTCGGCCGACCCGCTGCCGCGACCTTGCCCGCGGGGACCCTGGTGATTCCCGGCCGCCAGGCGCTGGCGCCACTCGCCGCCGCCCTGCTCGATCCCGACCCGCGCCTGCCCGAGGAGGCGCTGCGCGAGGAGCGCCGCCGGCTGCTGCGCGAGGGGGCGAGCACGATCTACGACCTCACCGCCTGGGCCCTGCCCCACATGCTCGGTCTGCCCTTCGTGGTCGCCGAGGGCGAGCTGCCCGCGGGACTCGTCCCGGCGCGCGCGGACGATGCCCACCGCGGCAGGATCCGGGCGAAAGCCGCCTGGGCTGGCTGGTGCCCGGTCCCGACGACGCGACCCTGGTGCTCGCCGCGCGGCTGCTGCGGGAGGGCCTGAGGCCGCGGCTCGCGCTCGAGCCCGGCGCCCTCGATGGCCGGGATTTCCCGCGAGGCAGCCTGGCGCTGCTGGTCCACGACCACCGGCGCCAGCCGGCCGCCGGCCTGCGCGAGCGCCTCGGCGCCGCCCTCGCCGGACTGCCGCTGGAGGCACGGCCGCTCGAAAGCGGGCGCGGCGACGGCGATCTCCCCGACCTCGGCGGCCAGCGCTTCCGCCTCCTGGTGCCGCCGCGGGTGGCGATCCTCGGCCACGGCGCGCGCATCCAGCCGAACGTCTTCGGCTTCCAGTGGCACTACCTCGACCGCGAGCTCGGGCTCGCGCCGACGGTGCTGGCCGAGCCGCGGCTCGCGGCCACGGATCTGCGCCGCTACAACGTGATCGTGCTGCCCGACGCGCAGGGGGATCTCGCTCCCGACGCCGAGCAGGCGCTGCTCGCCTGGGTGCGCGCCGGGGGCACGCTGATCGCCAGCGGCGCGAGCGCCGCCCGGCTGGCGCGCGCCGGCGGGCCGCTCGCCGAGTCGGCCGCTCGGCGAGGCGCTCGAGGACCTCGCCCCCTTCCGCGAGGCCCTGGTCCGGGAGTGGGAGGCGCGCAGGCTGGCCCTGCCGCCGCCGGAACGGCTCTGGTCGCCCTTCGCCGAGGAGGACCGAAGCCCGCCCTCGCCGCCGCCCTGCCGCCGCCTGGATGCCGAGGCCCTCAGGCGTCTGCGCGCGCGCGACCGCCTGGCCCAGCCGTTCATGCCGCAGGGGGCCTTCGTCGCCCGCCCGCTGCGACGGCGAGCACTGGCTGGCCTTCGGCTGCGACGGCGCGCTGCCGGTGCTCGTGCGCCGCGACGAGCCGCTGCTCGCCGCCCCCGCGGCGGAGGCGCCGGTGCGCCTCGGGCTGATCGAGCCGGAGGTGGCCGAGCCGCCGCCCTGGTGCGTGGCGGGCCTACGGCTGGTCGGGCATCCCTCCGCGCAGCCGCGCGCGGCTGCGCCTCGCCGGCCTGCTGTGGCCCGAGGCCCGCGAGCGCCTGCTCCACAGCGCCTGGGTGCTGCGCGAGCCGCTCGGCCAGGGTCAGGTGATCCTCTTCGCCGGCACCCCCGCCTTCCGCGGCGCGGCGCTGGCGATGCAGCGGGTGTTCGGCAACGCCGTGGTGCTGGGCCCCGGGCTCGGTGCCAGCGCGCCGATCCTGCCCTAGCCCTCCTGCGGCGGCGCCAGCGAGCGGAGAGGGCGCGATCGAGGAGCAGCTCGAGGCGCTCGAGGCGCCGCTCGAGGGCGGTCACCCTGCGCTCCCCGTCCCGCAGCGCCTCGCAGCAGCGGTCCGACCTCGGCCTCGAGGAAGCCGAGACGGATCTCGAGCTCGGTGATCCGCGTCTCCGGATCCGCCATCGCCTCAGAGCAGGGCCTCGCCGCGGCCGATCCCGAAGTAGCGCAGCCCGGCCCGGCGCGCGGCCTCCGGATCGAGGATGTTGCGGCCGTCGAACACCGCGCGCGCCCGCAGGCTGCGCGCCAGCCGCTCGTAGTCCGGGTTCCAGTAGACCTTCCACTCGGTGACGATGGCGAGCGCATCGGCGCCCGTCGATCGCCTCCTCCGGGGTCGGCGCAGAGTTCGAGATCCGGGCGCCGCCCGTACTGTCTCGCGATCGCCGCGCGCGGCCGCGGGGTCGTGGGCCGCGCACCTTCGCGCCCGCCTGCCACAGGCGCTCGAGCAACTCGCGGCTCGGCGCCTCGCGGATGTCGTCGGTGCCCGGCTTGAAGCTCAGGCCCCAGACCGCGATCGACGCGGCCGGCAAGGCGGCCTGCGAAGAAACGCTCGACCATCCGAAACAGCCGCGTCTTCTGCCGCTGGTTGACCGCCATCACCGCCTCGAGCATCGTCGGCTCCAGACCCTGCGCGCGCGCGAGGCCGCGACAGGGCTCGCAGGTCCTTGGGAAAGCACGAGCCGCCGAAGCCCGCCCCGGCATAGAGGAAGGCGTAGCCGATGCGCGGGTCGGAGCCGATGCCGATCCGCACCCGCTCGATGTCCGCCCCCACCCGCTCGGCGATCGCCGCGATCTCGTTCATGAAGCTGATGCGCGCCGCGAGCATCGCGTTCGCGGCGTACTTGGTGAGCTCCGCGGAGGCCGGGTCCATGACCACGATCCGCTCATGACTGCGCTGGAACGGGGCATAGAGCGCCCGCACCCGCTCGAGCGCCGACCGTCGGAATGGCTCCCGAGCACAATGCGGTCGGGGCGGAGGAAGTCCTGGACCGCCGCGCCCTCCTTGAGGAACTCGGGGTTGGAGACCACCTCGAAGTCGAGCCTCGAGCCCCCGCCGCTCGAGCTCCCCGGCGATCGCGGCGCGCACCCTGCGCGTGCGTGCCCACCGGCACCGTGGACTTGATCACGATCACCACCCCCGGCCGCTCGAAGGGCTGTGCCGATGGCGCGGGCGACGGCGAGCACGTGCGAGAGATCGGCGCTGCCGTCCTCCCCCGGGGGGGTGCCGACGGCGATCAGCAGGAACTCGCCGTGACCGACGCCATCGGCGGCCCGGTCGGTGAAGCGCAGCCGCCCCGAGCGGCGGCCCTTCTCCAGAAGCTCGGGCAGGCCCGGCTCGAAGATCGGGCAGCCGCCCTCGGCGAGCAGCGCGACCCGCTCGGGATCGACCTCGACCACGACGACCTGGTTGCCGACCTCCGCCAGGCAGGCGGCGGAGACCAGGCCGACGTAGCCGGCGCCGAAGACGGTGACGCGCATCGGCTGGAGCGGAGGCCGCGGGCGCCGCGGCGCGCGTGCCTACTTGATCACCTCGAGCAGCTCGACCTCGAAGACCAGGGTCGCGTTCGGGCCGATCAGGCCTTGGGTGCCCTGCTCGCCGTAGCCGAGCTCGGCCGGGATGTAGAGCTTGTAGATGCTGCCCTCGGACATGAGCTGCAGGCCCTCGGTCCACCCCGGGATCACGCCGTTCAGCGGGAAGGTCGCCGGCTGGCCGCGATCGCGCGAGCTGTCGAACTTGGTGCCGTCGATCAGCGTCCCCACGTAGTGCACCTTGACCTGGTCGGTGGCGGTCGGCTTGCGGCCGTTGCCCTCCTTGATCACCTCGTACTGCAGACCGGAGGCGGTGACCTTGACGCCCTCGCGCTTGCGGTTCTCGGCGAGGAAGCTCTCGCCCGCCTTCTTGTTGGCCTCGGCCTCGCGCGCCCGCTTCTCGGCGAACTGCTGCTGCAGCCGCTGCATGAAGGCCTCGCGGACCCGGTTCGCCTCCTCGCGGCTGAGCGCGGTCTCGCGCCCCGCGAGCACGTCCGGCGACCGCGCGCGCCATGACCTCGACGTCGACCTCGTCCTTGATCTGCAGCAGCGACTGGCCGACGTCCATCCCGATCATGTAGCTCACGCGCTCGCGCTCGCTCGCCAGCGACGCGGAGGTCGCCGGGGCCGGGAGCGGCGGGGGTGGCGGACGGGGCCGAGAGCAGGGCCGCGCCGAGCGCGACAGCGATCACTGACATCGTGGAGGACTCCGGAGTTGGGGGAAGGGGGGACCGGGCCGGCCGGTCCTCCATTGTCGCCGGGCCGCCCGGGACTGGCAAACTGGGGCCCGCCCGACGGCTTGCCCTGGGACCATGGACGATCGCCGAGAGTTCTCCACCGTCCGCCCCCTGGCCTGGCGGGGCGACCGCCTCGCGATCCTCGACCAGCGTCTCCTGCCCGAGCGCGAGGTCTGGCTCGAGGCGCGCGATGCCGCGACGGTCGCCGCGCGCGATCCGCGGGCTCGCCGTGCGCGGGGCCCCGGCGATCGCGATCGCCGCGGCCTACGGGCTTGCCCTCGAGGCCCGCCGCCTGGGGGCGGGGCCGCGCGCCGAGGAGGCGCTCCGCCGCGCCCTCGCCGAGCTGCGCGCGGCCCGACCGACCGCGGTGAACCTCGCCTGGGCGCTCGAGCGGATGGCCCGCCGCATCGGCGAGGGGGCGGAAGCCCTGCTCGCCGAGGCCCGGCGCATCGAGGACGAGGATCTCGCCGGCAACCGGGCGATGGCCGAGGCCGGCAGCGCCTGGCTGGGTCCGCGCTCGCGGGTGCTCACGCACTGCAACACCGGCGCGCTGGCCACCGCGGGAATCGGCACCGCGCTCGGCGTGATCCGCCACGGCTGGGCCGCGGGGCGGATCGAGCGGGTCTACGCCTGCGAGACCCGTCCCTGGCTGCAGGGCGCGCGGCTCACGATGTGGGAGCTCGTCCGCGAGGGCATCCCGGCGACCCTGATCGCCGACGGCGCCGCCGCCTTCGCCATGGCCAGACTCGGCATCGACTGGCTGGTGGTCGGCGCCGACCGGATCGCCGCCAACGGCGACACCGCGAACAAGATCGGCACCTACGCGCTGATGCTCGCGGCGCGCCGCCACGGGGTGCGCACCATGGTGGTCGCGCCGACCAGCAGCATCGATCCCGCCACTCCCTTCGGGCGCGGCGATTCCGATCGAGGAGCGCGATCCGGAGGAGCTGCTCGCGAGCGGCGGCCGGCGTCACGTGGTGACCGGCGCCGAGGTCTGGAACCCCGTGTTCGACGTCACCCCGGCGGCGCTCATCGACCTCCTGGTCACCGAGCGCTTCGTGCTCGCCTCGCCCGACGCCGAGCGCCTCGCCGCCGCCCTCGCCGGCAGCCACGCCCCGGCCTGCTAGAATCGCGGATTCGCCACGCGCGCCGGCGGCGCGCGTTCCGGGCTCGAGGTGGCAGCCATGGCTCAGGCCGGCAGCGAGATCATCCGCGTCAACATCGAGGACGAGATGCGCCAGTCCTACCTCGATTACGCGATGAGCGTGATCGTGGGACGGGCGCTTCCCGACGTCCGCGACGGGCTGAAGCCCGTGCACCGTCGGGTCCTGCACGCGATGCGCGAGCTCGGCAACGACTGGAACAAGCCCTACAAGAAGTCGGCGCGGGTGGTGGGCGACGTGGTCGGCAAGTACCACCCGCACGGCGACGCCGCGGTCTACGACACCCTGGTGCGGATGGCGCAGCCCTTCTCGCTGCGCTACATGCTGGTCGACGGCCAGGGCAACTTCGGCTCGATCGACGGCGACGCGCCGGCCGCGATGCGCTACACCGAGGTGCGGCTGAGCCGCATCGCCCACGAGCTGCTCGCGGACATCGACCGCGACACCGTCGACTTCCAGCCCAACTACGACGAGTCGGAGCGCGAGCCGGTGGTGCTGCCGGCGCGCCTGCCCAACCTGCTGGTCAACGGCGCGGCCGGGATCGCCGTGGGCATGGCGACCAACGTGCCGCCGCACAACCTCGGCGAGGTGGTGGACGCGCTGGTGGCGCTGATCGACGATCCCGAGCTTTCGGTGGACGAGCTGATGCGCTGGCTGCCGGGCCCGGACTTCCCGACCGGGGGCATCGTCAACGGCATCTCCGGCCTGGTCGAGGCCTACCGCACCGGCCGCGGCCGCATCCGGGTGCGCGCCCGGGCGACGATCGAGACCGAGGAGAACGGCGGCCGCGAGGCGATCATCGTCACCGAGCTGCCCTACCAGGTGAACAAGGCGCGGCTGATCGAGCGCATCGCCGAGCTGGTCAAGGAGAAGAAGCTCGAGGGCATCGCCGAGCTGCGCGACGAGTCCGACAAGGACGGGATGCGGATCTACATCGAGATCAAGCGCGGCGAGCGCGCGGCGGTGGTGCTCAACCACCTGTTCCAGCAGACGCCGATGGAGAGCGTCTTCGGCATCAACATGGTCGCGCTCGACCGCGGCCAGCCGCGGCTGTTCAACCTCAAGGAGCTGCTCGAGGCCTACCTCGCGCACCGGCGCGAGGTGGTCACCCGGCGCTGCCTGCACGATCTCGCCAAGGCGCGCGCCCGCGCCCATCTGCTCGAGGGCCTCACCGTCGCCCTCGCCAACATCGACGAGGTGATCGAGCTGATCCGCCGCTCCCCGAGCCCGGCGGAGGCCCGCGCCCGGCTGCTGGCCCGGCCCTGGCCGCCGGGCCCGGTCACCGCCCTGCTCGAGGCCGCCGGCGAGCGCACCACCCGACCCGAGGGCCTTCCCCCCGAGCTCGGGCTGCACGAGGACGGGTACCGGCTGTCGGAGGCGCAGGCCAAGGAGATCCTCGAGATGCGGCTCCATCGCCTCACCGGGCTCGAGCAGGAGCGGCTTGGCGAGGACTACCGCGGGCTGATCGCCGAGATCCGCGAGCTCATCGCCGTCCTCGAGGATCCGGCGCGGCTGCTGGCGGTGATCCGCGGCGAGCTGCTCGAGCTGAAGCGCGAGTTCGGAGATGCCCGCCGCACCGAGATCCAGGCCGCGCAGGAGGACCTCGACGACCTCGACCTGATCGCCGCCGAGGACGTGGTGGTCACCCTCTCCCACCTCGGCTACGTCAAGATCCAGCCGGTGGCCGACTACCGCGCGCAGCGGCGCGGCGGCAGGGGCCGGGCCGCGGCCGCGGTCAAGGAGGAGGACTTCATCGAGCGGCTGTGGCTCGTGAACACCCACGACACCCTGCTGTGCTTCAGCAATCGCGGCCAGGTCTACTGGCTGCCGGTGCATCGCCTGCCGCAGGCCGGCACCGGCGCGCGCGGCAGGCCGATCGTGAACCTCCTGCGCCTGCGCGAGGGCGAGCGGCTGCAGGCGGCCCTTCCGCTGCGCGGCTTCGACGAGGGCGGCTACGTCTTCTTCGCCACCCGCGCCGGCGTGGTCAAGAAGACGCCGCTTTCGGAGTTCTCCCGCCCGCGCGAGAGCGGCATCCGCGCGATCCTCCTCGAGGAGGGCGACGGCCTGGTGGACGTGGCACTTACCGACGGGCTCCGCGACGTCCTGCTGTTCTCCTCGGGCGGCAAGGTCGCTCGCTTCCACGAGAGCGAGGTGCGGCCGATGGGCCGCGACGCGCACGGCGTGCTCGGGATGAAGCTCGGCGAGGGCGAGAGCGTGGTGAGCATGATCGTGGCCGGCGACGAGCCCGACATCCTCACCGTCACCGAGCACGGCTTCGGCAAGCGCAGCCCGCTCGCCGAGCACCCGGTCCATGGCCGCAACACCCAGGGCGTGATCGCGATCCGCTGCTCGGCGCGCAACGGCCGCCTCGTGGGCGCGGTGGCGGTGGGCGAGGAGGACGAGATCATGCTGATCTCGAGCTCCGGCACCCTGATCCGGACCCCGGTCAGCGAGGTCTCGCGCGTCGGCCGCATCACCCAGGGCGTGGCCCTGATCCGGCTCGACGGCGGCGAGACCGTGGCCTCGGTGGCGCGCATTCCCTCGCTCGGCGAGGAGGGCGACGAGGCTCCGCTGGGCGCCCGCCCCGAGGCCTCGCCCGCGGCCTAGCGCGCGCCTCGCCGCCGCGCCGCTCGGGACTCTCCGGCCTTCGCCGCGGACCTTGGGCCGCGGCGCTCCGCCCGCTCCGCGCCCGCGAGAAGCGGGCGCCAGGCCTCGGCATCGGCGGCGGTAACCGGTCGCGACCAGTCCTCGAGCAGGGCGAGGTGGAGGAGGCACTCGAGCTCGGGGCGGAAGCGCTCGACCACGGCCCGCGGTGCGGGCAGGCAGTTGCGGTCGCCGATGACGCCGAAGCGCACCTGGCCGTCGTAGCTGAGGATGCTGAGCCCCACGCCGATCGAGCCGCTCTGCGGCACCCAGAACATGATGTCGGCGATGCGCGCCCCGGCGAGATAGAGCGGCTGCTGCGGACCGGGGACGTTGGTCGCCACCACCGTGGCCTTGCGGGACAGCAGCTCGAGCGCCGGGCGCTGGAGCGCGGCGGGGCCCATCCCGAGCGCCCCGAGCAGCCCGAAGGCGAGCAGCGCCTGGCGCGAGCCCTTGAGCTCGCGCATCCCGGCGGCGACGCGCTCGAGCCGTGCCACCGGATTCTCCTCGCCCACCGGCAGCTCCAGGAACACCAGGCCGAAGTGGTTGCCGAGCCGCCGCGCGTGCTCGAGCGGGCGGAGATTGACCGGCACCGTGGCGCGGATCGCAAGGCCCGCAGGGTCGAAGCCCGAGTCGAGCAGGTAGCGGCGTAGCGCGCCGGAGGCGGCGGCGAGGAGCACGTCGTTCACCGTGCAGTCGTAGGCGCGGCCGATGGCCTTGACCTCCTCGAGCGGGAGCGGCTCCGCCCAGGCCACCGCCTTCTCGGGCCCGAGCGGGCTCCGCAACGGGGTCGGCGGGTCGTCGCCGAGGGTGAGCACCCGCGCCAGCTCGCGCGCGATCTGGACGCCCTCGCGCAGCAGCACGCCGCCGAGCGAGGGGTCGCGGACCACCTGCCCTCCGAGGTCGACGAGCTGCCCGGTCCAGGCCAGGGCGCGCCTGAGCCCGGCCCGGTCCGGCACCGAGCAGCCGGGCAAAGACCCCGCCGCCGTCGTCCTTGAGCCAGCGGCGCGGCAGCGCGTGCCGCGGCGAGGAGCGCGGATCGGTGTCGGTGAGCGAGAGCAGCACCTGCACCAGCGCCATGCCGTCGGCGTAGCAGTGATGGATGCGCGCGATCAGGGCGCTGCCCGCGCCGTAGCGCTCCACCAGATGGAACTGCCACAGCGGTCGCCCGTGGTCGAGGGGTTGCGAGGCCAGCGCGGAGACCAGCGCCTCGAGACCCTCGCGCCCGCCGGGCTCCGGAAGCCCGACCTGCCTCAGATGCCAGCCGAGATCGGGCTCGACCGTCTCCCAGAAGGCGCCGGCGGGGGTGTCCACCGCGCGCTGCGCGAAGCGCGGGAAGGCGAGGAAGCGCTCCCGGATCACCCGCGCGAGCGCCTTCGCCGAGAGCGGCTCGGCGAAGATCATCACCCCGGTGATCATCATCCGGTTCTCGGGGCTCTCCATCCGCAGCCAGGCGGTGTCGACCCGAGCCATCGGCTCGCGTGAGCCCACTGCCGCGCGCTGCGAATCTCCCCTCGCCATCGGGCCCATTTCAGCGGTCCGCGTCCCGCCCGTCAAACCGGCGCCGCCTACAATGCCGCTCCGCCCCGAGGAGCGCCCGCTTGTCGAGCCCGAACACCGCGATCCCGAACGCCGGGGCGATCCGCGAGGCCCGCGCCCGCATCGCGCCCTACGTGCGGCGCACGCCGGTGCTCGCCGATCCCGAGCTCGACCGCCTACTCGGCCTGCGCGTGTCCTTCAAGTGCGAGAATCTGCAGCTCGGCGGCGCCTTCAAGCTCCGCGGCGCGATGAACGCGGTGCTGAGCCTCGTCGCGGCCGGCGACCGGCGAGCGCTGCTCACCCAGTCCTCCGGCAACCACGGCGCCGCCCTCGCGCGCGCCTGCCGGCTGCTCGGGCGACCGGTCACCGTGGTCGTGCCGCGAAGCGCCCCGCCGCCCAAGCTCGAGCTGCTGCGCGAGCAGGGGGCGCGGCTGGTGTTCTGCGAGCCCGAGCAGGCGAGCCGGGACGCGGCGGTGGCGGCGCTGCGCGCGGAGGCGGACTACGCCTACGTCCACCCCTTCGACGACCCGCGGGTGATCGCGGGACAGGGCACGGCCGCCCTCGAGTGGCTCGAGGAGGAGCCCGCCCTCGAGACCATCCTGGTCCCGGTCTCGGGCGGCGGCCTCGCCTCGGGCATCGCGATCGCCGCCCACGCCCACGATCCCCGGCTCGCGGTGATCGGGGTCGAGCCCGCGGGGGCGGCGGATGCCCTCGCCTCGCTGCGCGCCGGCCGGATCGTGCGCGGGCAGCCGGTCGCCACCCTCTGCGATGCCCTTCGCGCCGAGCTCGGCGAGCTGACCTTCGCCATCCTGTCGCGGCACCTCGAAGAGATCCTCGTCGTCGAGGACGAGGATGCGCTGGCGGCGATGGCCTTTGCCTGGCAGCGCCTCAAGCTCGTGCTCGAGCCCTCCGGCGCGGTGGCGCTCGCCGCGCTGCTCGCCCACCGCGAGCGCCTCCGCGGGCGGAGGGTGGGGGTGCTGCTCTCCGGCGGCAACGTCGATCCTGGGCTCTTCGCCCAGGCGCTGGCGCGGCCGCTGCCCCCGCCCGGCGCGCCCTCCTCCGGCGGCTGAGACGCGACGCTCGCCTTGCCGCTCGAACGGACGCTCTGTTACCGTGGAGCGCTCGGTCCCCGGAGAGGACCCGCCGGGCGGAGAGGTGTCCGAGTGGTTGAAGGAGCACGCCTGGAAAGTGTGTATACGGCCAAAAGCCGTATCGTGGGTTCGAATCCCACCCTCTCCGCCAGCCGCCGCGCTCCGATGGTGGCCCCCGTCGGCCCTCCGCGACGATAGGCCGTGAACCCCGCCAGGCCCGGAAGGGAGCAACGGTAGCGGTCGATTCGGGTGCCGGAGACCAGCCGGCGGGGGCTCACCGCCCCGCTATCGCACTCCGTCCTTCCGCTCGCGGCGGGCGAGCTCGGCGAGCACGGCCGCGAGCGGAAGCCCGCGGGCGCGGAGCAGCACCAGGAGGTGATAGAGCAGGTCGGCGGCCTCGGCGAGCAGCGCCTCCGGGTCGCTCCGGTGCACCGCGGCCAGCGCCGTCTCCACGCCCTTCCTCGCCGAGCTTCTGCGCGATCCGCGCCGTGCCGGCGGCGAGCAGCGAGCGGGTGTAGCCGCCGCCCTCGGGCGCGGCGGCGCGCTCGGCGATGGTCGCCTCCAGCCGCCCGAGCACGCCGGCCACCGCGGCCTCGCCGAAGCAGCTGGCCCGGCCGAGGTGGCAGGTGGGCCCGCGCGGCCGCGCCTGGATCAGGATCGCGTCGTGGTCGCAGTCGAGGGCAGTCGCGACCAGCTCGAGGTGATGGCCGGAGCTCTCGCCCTTGAGCCACAGGCGGCCGCGGCTGCGCGAGAAGAAGCACACCAGCCCCTCCCGCCGGGTCCGCTCCCAGGCCTCCTCGTCCATCCAGCCGAGCATCAGCACCTGACCGCTGTCGGCATGCTGCACGATGGCCGGCAGCAGCCCGCGGGAGAAGTCCGGCCGCGCCCCGCTCATCGCCGGAGCTCCGCGGGGCGCACCGGGATCCCGGCCGCGGCCAGGGCGCGCTTGAGCTCCGGGATCGGGATCGCTCCCGAGTGGAAGACGCTCGCCGCCAGCGCGCCGTCGACGTCGGCCTCCCGGAACGCGTCGAGGAAGTGCTCGATGGCGCCCGCCCCGCCCGAGGCGATCAGCGGCACCGGGCAGACCGCGCGCGCGGCCCGCAGCTGCTCGAGGTCGTAGCCGGCACGGGTGCCGTCGGCCTGCATGCAGTTGAGCACGATCTCCCCCGCCCCGCGCGCCACCGCCTCCGCGATCCACTCCAGGGTCGGCCGGGCGAGATCGCGGCTCGCGGCCGGGTCCCCGGTGTCCACGCTGACCCGCCAGGTGCCGTCCCGGAAGCGGCTGTCGATGCCGACCACCACGCACTGGCTGCCGAAGGCCTCGGCCAGCTCGCCGATCAGCTCCGGCCGCCTGAGCGCGGGGCTGTTCACCGAGACCTTGTCCGCGCCCGCCGCCAGCACCGCCCGGGCCTCGGCCACGCTGCGGATGCCGCCGGCGACGCAGAAGGGAATGTCGAGCTCCCGGGCCACCCGCTCCACCCAGGCAGGATCGACGCCGCGGCCGGCCGGGCTGGCGGCGATGTCGTAGAACACGAGCTCGTCCGCGCCCTCGTCGCGGTAGCGGCGGGCGAGCTCGAGAATGTCCCCGACCACGACGTGGTCGCGGAAGCGCACGCCCTTGACCACCATGCCGTCGCGCACGTCGAGGCAGGGGATGATGCGGCGGCTCAGCACGGCGCCTCCTCGAGCCGGACCCGTTCCTCGAGCAGCGCCTTGCCGACCACCGCGCCCTCCACGCCGAGGGCCGCGAGCGCCTCGAGATCGGCGCGGTCCCGCACCCCGCCCGAAGCCAGCAGCAGGAGTCGCGGGATGCTCGGCGCGCAGCCGGCGGTAGAGCGCGAGATCGGGGCCGAGAAGCGTGCCGTCGCGCTCGATGGCGGTGACCAGCACGCGGCGCGCGCCGAGCGGCAGCAGCCGCCCGAGCGCCTCGTCGAGGCCGAAGCCCGCTGTCGGCGGTCCAGGCCGCGACCGCGACGCGCGCCTCGGCACCGCGCACGTCGAGCGCGAGCACGATGCGCTCCGCGCCGAAGCGCGCGATCCACGCCGCGAGCCGCTCCGGCGCCGCCAGGGCGGCGGAGCCCACCACCGCGCGCCCGATCCCGGCGGCGAAGGCGGCCTCGAGATCCTCGGTGCGGCGCAGCCCGCCGCCGAGCTGGACCGGGATCCCGGCGGCCGCCGCAATCCTCGCCGCGAGCTCGAGCTGGACCGGGCGGCCGGCGCGGGCGCCGTCGAGGTCCACCAGATGCAGCCGCCGCGCGCCGCGGGCGGCGTAGTCGCGGGCGAGGTCGACCGGGTCGCGCGGGTAGAAGGTGGCCTCGCCGAAGTCGCCCCGACGCAGCCGGAGCACCCGGCCGCCGAGGAGGTCGATGGCCGGGATCAGCTCCATGCGCGCAGCTCGAGGAAGTTGGCGAGGATCCTCGCCCCCACCGGGCCCGAGCGCTCGGGATGGAACTGGAGCCCGAGCAGCGGGCCGCGGGCCACGGCGGCGCTGAACGCGACGCCGTGGCGGCAGCGGGCGATGGTGTGGGGGCCGGGAGGCGCGGCGTAGCTGTGGACGAAGTAGACTTGGTCCCCGGGGGCCACGCCGGCGAGCAGCGGGTGCGGGACGAGGTCCTCGAGCCCGTTCCAGCCCATGTGCGGCACGCGCAGCCCCGGAGCCGCGGGCAGCGCCTCGACCCGCCCGGGGAGCAGCCCGAGGCAGGGGGTCTCGCCCTCGGCCGAGCTCTCGAAGAGCAGCTGCATGCCGAGGCAGATCCCGAGCAGCGGCACCGGGGGGTCTCTCAGCGCCGCGAGCAGCCCGCGCGCGGCGAGCGCCGCCATCGCCGGCCCCGCCGCGCCCACCCCGGGGAGGATCCAGCGTTCGCATCCGGCGAGCGCCGCCGGCTCGCGCACGACCAGCGGCCTCGCCCCGAGGCGCTCGAGCGCGTAGCACACCGAGCCCAGGTTGCCGCGACCGGGGTCGATCACCGCCACCCGGATCACAGCGTCCCCTTGGTGCTCGGCACCACGGCGCCCGCGCGCGCGATCGCCTGGCGCAGGCAGCGCCCCACCGCCTTGAAGCAGGCCTCGACCATGTGGTGCGCGTTCTCGCCCTCGACCGCGAGATGCAAGCCCGGCCCCGAGCGCCTCGCACAGCGAGCGGAAGAAGTGCGGCACGAGCTCGGTCGGGAGCTCCCCGACGCGCTCGCGCGGGAAAGCGGCCGCGGAAGGCGAGGTGCGGCCGCCCGCCGAGATCGAGGGCGGCCTGGGCGAGCGACTCGTCCATCGGCAGCAGGAAGCCGTAGCGCGCGATGCCGCGCCGCTCGCCGAGCGCCTCGCGCAGCGCCTGGCCGAGGGCGAGGGCCGAGTCCTCGACGGTGTGGTGCTCGTCGACCTCGAGATCCCCGCGGCACTCGAGCTCGAGCGCGAATCCGCCGTGGAGGGCGAGCTGGGCCAGCATGTGGTCGAAGAAGCCGATGCCGGTCGCGATCGCGGGGGGCGCCTCCCGGTCCAGATCCACCGCCACCCGGATCGCGGTCTCGCGCGTTCGCCGCTCGAGCGCCGCCCGGCGGTGGAGCAGTTCGGCCACCACCTGTTCCCAGCTCAGGCCCCGCGGCCCGACGCGCAGCCCGCGGATGCCGAGATTGGCCGCGAAGGCGAGGTCGCTGTCGCGGTCGCCGACCATGGCGCTGGCGCGGAAGTCGAGCCGACCGCCCCTCAGGTAGTGCAGCACCAGGCCGACGCCCGGCTTGCGGGTCGGCGCCGGATCGTGGGCGTAGCTGCGGTCGATCAGCACCTCGCGGAAGCGGATCCCCTGCGAGGCGAGCAGCTCGAGCAGGAAGCGCTGCACCGGCTCGAAGCGCTCCTCGGGAAAGGCGGGGGTGCCGAGCCCGTCCTGGTTGCTCACCATCACGAACTCGTAGCCCGCCTGCGCCAGCCTGAGCAGCGAGGGGATCACGCCGGGCATCAGGCGCAGCTTTTCGAAGCTGTCGACCTGCTCGTCGGGCGGCTCCTCGATCAGGGTGCCGTCGCGGTCGAGGAACAGGATCCTCAGGCTCATGGCGGAAGCTCCGCGAGCACGGCCTCGAGGGCGGCGAGGAAGGCGTCGTTCTCCTCCGCGGTGCCGACGCTCACCCGGAGGAATCCGGAAAGCCCCGGCTGCCCGCGCAGCTCGCGCAGGAGCACCCCGCGCGCCGCGAGTCCCCGCGCCACCTCCTCGGCGCGGCCGACGGCGAAGGCGAGGAAGTTGGCGGCCGAGGGCAGCACCCGGGAGACCGCGGGCAGCGCGCGCAGCCTCGCCGCCAGCCGCTCGCGCTCGCGCACGGTGACCGCCACCCGCGCCGCGAGCCAGTCGGGATCGGCGAGGGCGGCGAGCGCCGCCTCGATGCTCGGTCGCGGCAGCGGGTAGGGGGCGATCAGCCGCGCGAGCAGCTCGACCACCCGCGGATCGGCGAGCAGCGCACCCACGCGCGCCCCGGCCAGCGCGTGCGCCTTGGACAGGGTCCGCAGCACCGCGAGGTGGGGATGCTCGGGCAGCCGATGGGCCCAGGAGGGCGCTCCCGAGAACTCGACGTAGGCCTCGTCGAGCACCACCAGGGCACGGCCGGCGGCGATCGCGAGCGCCTCCGCCACCGCCGCCTCGGGAAGCAGCTGCCCGGTCGGGTTGTTCGGCGAGCAGAGGAAGAGCAGCCGCACCGCTCCCCCGTCGAGGGCCGAGGCGATCGCCGCGAGGTCGGGCTCGAGGCGCTCGCCGCGCAGCGGCACCTCGATCACCGCCGCGCCCTGGATGGTGGCGGCCACCGCGTAGAAGCCGAAGGTCGGCGGACAGACCAGGACCGCATCGCGCCCGGGACGGCAGAAGGCCCGCACCAGCAGGTCGATCGCCTCGTCGCTGCCGCGGCACAGCAGCAGCCGCTCGCGGGCCACGCCGTAGTGCCGCGCGAGCGCCTCGCGCAGGGCCGCGGGCTGGGGCTCGGGGTAGCGGTTGAGGCCGGCGAGCCCCGGCCGCGCCACCGGGCTCTCGTTGGCGTTGAGCAGCACCGGCGCGAGCCCCGCCTCGCGGCGTGCGGAGCGGTAGCCGGTGAAGGCGAGCAGCTCCGGCCGGGCGAGCGCGAGCGGATTCACGGGCGCGCCTCCAGCCGGCAGAGGATCGAGGCGGCGTGACCCTCGAGACCCTCGGCGCGGGCGATGCGCACCGCATCCGGGCCGACCCGCGCGAGCGCCGCGGGGCTCGCCTCCTGCACCGTGATCGCGAGCTGGAAGCTCTCGAGACCGAGGCCCGAGAGCGCCCGCGCCCAGCCGTAGGTGGGGAGCACGTGGTTCGGCCCGCTGGTGTAGTCGCCGAGCGCCTCCGGCGTCCAGTGCCCGAGGAACACCGCCCCGGCGGCCTCCACCCGCGGCAGCCAGGCCCGCGGCTCGGCGAGGGCGAGGATCAGATGCTCCGGGGCGTAGGCATTGGCGAGGGCGAAAGCCTCCTCCAGTCCCGCCACGCGGACCAGGCGCAGCTGCCCGAGGGACTTCGCGAGCGTGCCCGCGCGGCCGAGCCGCGGCGCCTGGAGCTCGATCTCCGCCGCCACCGCCTCGAGCAGCTCCCGCTCAGGGGAGAGCGCGATCGCCTGCGCCTCGGGGCCGTGCTCGGCCTGAGCGAGGAGATCGGCCGCCACCCAGGCCGGCCGCGCCGAGGCATCGGCGATCACCAGCACCTCGGAGGGGCCGGCGGGGAGATCGATCGCCGCCCCCTCGGGATCGGCCGCCACCTGGCGCTTGGCCTCGGTGACCCAGGCATTGCCCGGGCCGAAGATCTTGTCGCAGCGCGGGATGCTCTCGGTGCCGTAGGCGAGGGCGGCGATCGCCTGCGCGCCCCCGATGCGGGCCACCCGCGTGAGGCCGAGCAGGTGCGCCGCGGCGGCGATGCCGGGGTCGATCCGACCGTCGCACCCCGGCGGCGTCGCCACCACGATCTCCGCGCAGCCCGCGAGCCGGGCCGGCACCGCGAGCATGAGCAGGGTGGAGGGGAGGGGCGC
Organism: Lysobacterales bacterium; assembly: GCA_033582715.1. Classification (GTDB taxonomy): domain Bacteria; phylum Pseudomonadota; class Gammaproteobacteria; order Xanthomonadales; family BPKI01; genus BPKI01. Next base: position 1,626,086 of record JAVQZZ010000001.1, read on the forward strand.
CGCGCCCGCCGGGACGTAGAGCCCGACCCGGCGGAGCGGGCGCAGGATGCGCTCGCAGCGCAGCCCCGGAGCGGTCTCGAGGGAGATCGGCTCGCGGCCCTGGGCGGCGTGGAAGGCGACGAGCCGCGCGATGGAGCGCTCAAGCGCGGCGCGCAGCCCGGGCTCGAGCGCCGCGGCGGCCGCCGCCAGCTCCTCCTCCGCCACCCAGAGCTCGCCGATCTCGCAGCCGTCGTAGCGGCGGGTGAGCAGCCGCAGCGCGTGGTCGCCGTCGGCGCGGACCTGGGCGAGGATGCGCCGCACCTCGGCCGCCCGCCTCCCGTCCTCCTCCAGCGCCGGCCGCGACAGCACGCGCCGGCGGACCTCGGGCTCGAGCGCCGGCCAGTCGAGCACCGGGATCACAGCAGCGCCTTCTCCAGCGGCAGCACCAGCACGTTCGCCGCCCCCAGCCGCTTGAGGTCCTCGAGCTGCGCCCAGCTCGGCTCGGTGGCGCATACCGCCTGCAGCGCCACCTCCCCGGGCTCCTCGGCCAGCGGCAGCACGGTGCGGGCGCTCAGCCTCGGCAGCCGGCTCAGGATCTCCGCGATCGCCGCGCGCGGGGCGCGAAGCATCACCAGGCGGCTCGCGCGCCCGTCGAGCACCCCGCGCAGCCGCCGGAGCAGCAGCTCGGCCAGGGCCGCCCGCTCGTCGGCCAGGGGCCGCGCCGGACCGGCGAGCACCGCCTCGCTCTCGAGCACCACCGCGACCTCGCGCAGCTGGTTGGCGGCCAGCGTCGCCCCGGTCGAGACCAGGTCGCAGATCAGCTCCGCGGTGCCGAGCCGCGGCGCGATCTCGACCGAGCCCGAGAGGACCACGATCTCGGCGCTCCACCGCCGTGACGGGCCAGCCAGTCCGCCAGCAGCCGCGGGTGGCTGGTCGCGATCCGGCGCCCGGCGAGGTCCGCCGGCCTCGCGTAGGCGAAGTCCTGCGGCACGGCCAGCGCCAGGCGGCAGGCGCCGAAGCCGAGGGGAAGAAGCTCCCGCGGCGCCGCCTCGAGCTCCCCCGCCGCCTCGGCGAGCACGTTGCGGCCGACGATGCCGAGGTCGCAGACGCCCTCCGCGATCAGTCCCGGGATGTCGTCGTCGCGCACCAGCAGCAGGTCGATCGGGAGGGTCTCGCCGAAGCAGAACAGGCGGTCGCGGCTCTCGCGGAAGGCGAGCCCGCAGCGCGCCAGCAGCTCGCGCGAGGGCTCGGCGAGCCGCCCCGACTTCTGCACCGCCACGCGCAGGCGGTCCCGGGCGCTCATGGCTTCGCTCCCGCCGGGGCTGCCCCACCCCGGCTGCGCCGCGAGGAGACCTAGGCGCTCCGCCGCGGTGCGGTAGCCGCCGTAGCCGCCGTGGAGGAATCGCGCGACCCGACCGATGGTGGTCACGCTCACCCCGGTGCGGTCGTGGATGTCGCGATAGGGAAGCCCGGCGAGCAGCAGCGGCACCACCGCCCAGCGGTCGCCGAGCGCCTCGAGCTCCGCAGGCGTGCACAGGTCGCGCAGGAAGGCGCGGAGCTCCGCCTCCTCGCGCAGGCTGAGCAGCGCGCGGCACAGCGCCCGCTCCGCCTCCTCGCGGCTGATCTTCGGCACGACGAAACGCTTCTTCACGGCGGCTCCCCTGGCGCGAGAGCCGTGAATGTATTAGCGCGTTATCGCATTGTCAAGCCGCGTCACTCACCCCCGCCCGGCTCCCCACCGAGGGCCGGGCTCGCTCACTGCTGACCGCGCATCCAAAGGCCTCCTCTCTCTCCCCCCGATCGGCCGGCTGCGTGCGGCAGGCTCTCGGCCAGCATCCGCCACGATGCCGACCGCCGCCCGCGAGTCGCGGAGCACGGGTTTCAGGCGAGCCCACCGCCGGCGGCTTTCGCACGCCCGCGGCGGCCAGCGCGCGTGCGCATCGCCAGCCCCGAACGCCGGTCCGTCGGCGAGGCGCGCGATGGTCTCCTCAGGATCCCCGCGCAGCGAGCGGCGACGGGGACGCCGGGTGCCTCCCCGGCGATCCGGCCCTCAGAGCTCCCGCGCCACGCGGAAGCCGACCCGCGCACCCCGGAAGTCGGCGTTGACGCCGAGGCGGAAGGCCGATCGCAGCTGGTCGGGGGTGCTCGCCCAGGAGCCTCCCCGCACCACGCGGCGGTTGCAGCCCTCGTTCACCCACGGCCGGCCGTCGGTCGGCGCCCGGACATAGTTGTCGTGCCAGCAGTCCTGCACCCATTCGGAGACGTTGCCGTTCATGTCGTGCAAGCCGAAGGGGTTGGGCGGGAAGCTGCGGACGGGCGCCGGACCCCAGAAGCCGTCGCCGTAGTTCGGCAGGGCCACGCTCCAGCTCCGGCGGGTGGCGGAGCGGTCCTGGTCGCCGGTGACGTTCTCGAGCACCCGGTCGGGATTGCCGTCGCCCCAGGGAAAGGCGGTGGTGGTCCCGGCGCGGAGGGCGTACTCGAATTCCGCCTCGCTGGGGAGGCGGTAGCGGAGCCCGGTCGAGCGCGCCAGCCACTGCGCGTAGGCGTTGGCGTCGTTCCAGGAGACGTGGACCACCGGCGCCTCGTCCTCCGCCCGCCCTCCGGCGTAGTCGTTCTCCCACGAGATGCGCCGCTGCTTGTCGATGCGCCCGGTCTCCTCGCTGTAGACGCTCGAGTCGCCGAGCCGCTCGGCGTCGGTCTGGTAGCCGGTGGCGCGCACGAACTCGCGGAACTGCGCCACGGTGATCTCCGCGCGCGAGAGCGCGAAGGCGCGGGCGAAGCGCACCTCGAACTGCGGGCCCTCGTTCGTCCGCCGGTTCGGCTCCCGTTCCGGCGACCCCATGCGGAAGCCGCCGAGCGGGATTACGACCATCTCCGGCCCCTCGCCGCCGCCCTGCAGGCGATCGCGGAACACCTGCCCCGGACGCATGCTGGCGTAGACCTTGACGCTGGTGATGCGCTCCCGCAGTTCCTCCACGCCCTCGATGTCCGGCGTCAGCCGCTCCGCCTCGCCGAGCAGCCGCTCGGCGTCGTCGAAGCGCTGGGCGGCCAGCGCGCGCTCGGCCTCCGCCAGCAGCTCGGCCGCCCGGGTCTGGCGCGCGCGCTGGAGGCGACTCGCCGCCTCGAGCACGGCGCTCGAGCCCGGGCTGACCCTCCCGGCATCGCCGATCAGCCGCTCGGCCTCATCGAAGCGCCCGGCGCCGATCGCCTGCTGGGCCTGCTCGAGCAGCGCCCGCTCGATTGCGGCCAGTCCCTCGCGCGCCTGGGCGTTCTGCGGCATCGCGCTGGAGGACCTGACGGTAGAGATCGGCCGCGCTCGATCCGGCGGGTGCGACCAGATTGCCCGCGCGCCTCGCCTCCGCGGCCTGCGCGAGCAGCGCCGCGAGCTCCCGCCCCGCCTCGAGGGTGCGCCGCACCTCCTGCACCGAGGCCGCCTCCGGCCGGAAGCGCTCGGCGATGCGAAGCAGCCGCTCGGCCTCCGTGCCGCGGTTCTCGCGCAGCGCCTGGTTGGCCCGCTCCATCATCCGCTCCACCACCTGGTCGATGCCCTCGCGCGCGCGCTGGTTCTGCGGCTCGCGCTCGAGCACCTGCAGGTAGTAGGACAGCGCGTTGTCGCCCTCCGGCTCGAACAGCCGCCCGGCGCGGAGCGCCGCCGCCGCATCCTCGAGCAGGCGGTCGATCGACACCACCGGCGTCGCGGCGAGATCGGGACGGAAGCCCTCCTCGAGCCCCGCGGCATCCACCAGCCGGCGCCGCACGCGGCGCTGTTCCTCGGTCTCCTCCTGCGACTCCTCGGCCGCCTGGGCCGGCAGCAGCGCCTGACGCAGCTGCAGCAGGCGCGGCCCCGTCGCGGAGGACGCCCCGACGGATTCCGGCAGCAGGCCGAGACTCACCCCGATCACAAGCCCGCAAAGCGCACGTCGCATCGCTCGCACCCTCGATCCGGCGACCAGTCGTCGCGAAAATCCGACCACACGTCGGACCTCGCCCACCATAGGCTATCGGACAAGCGCCGGCAACGGGCTGTCACCTCTTGCAACACCTTCTCAGCAAAGAGGCCGAAATCGCGGATTTCCTCGCCGCGGGCGGATCGCATGCGGCGGTCGACACCGAGTTCCAGCGCGACCGGAGCTTCTACCCCCGGCTCTCCCTGGTCCAGATCCACCTCGGCGGCGAGCCGGCCATCCTGGACCTGCTCGCGGTCCGGCGACCCCTCTCGCTCCTGCGCTGGCTCGGCGATCCGGCGGTGGAGAAGGTCATGCATGCGCCCGGGTGAGGATCTCGAGGCCCTGGCGCACGGCCTCGGCGAGCTTCCCCGCCCGCTCTTCGACACCCAGCTCGCCGCCGCCCTCGCCGGCCTCGGCTTTGGCCTGAGCTACGCCGAGCTCGCCCGCAGGCTGCTCGGAGTGGAGGTGGTGAAGGACCAGACCCGCTCCGACTGGCTGCGCAGGCCGCTCTCCCCCGCCCAGCTCCGCTACGCCGCCGAGGACGTGCGCCACCTTCCCGAGCTCGCCGCGATCCTCCGCGAGCGTCTCGGCCGCCCTCGGCCGCCTCGAGTGGCTCGCCGAGGACTGCGAGCGGCTGCTGCGGCAGGCGGCGAGCGCCACGAGCCGGACGCGACGGCCACACCACGCCTTCCCCCGCTTCGCTGTCGAGGCCGAGGAGGTCCAGCGTCGGCTCCGCCGGATCCTGCGCTGGCGGGAGGCCGAGGCCCGTCGTCGCGACCGCCCGCGGCGCTGGATCCTTGCCGACGAGAGCTGCGCTCAGTCTCGCCCGCGAGCCGCCGCGGACGACCAGCGCTCTCGGCGCGCGTGCTCGGGGGACGCGAACGACTCGATGCTCGGGCTCGGTCGGCGGGCTGCTTGCGGCCATCCGCGGCGAGGGCGCCGACGAGGCAGACTTCGAGCCGATCCCTCCGCCGCTCGACCGCGAGGCCGAGCGCCGTCTCCGCTCGCTGGCGGGCGAGGTCGAGCGGATCGCGCGCGCCCTCGAGCTTCCCGCCCCGCTGCTCGCGCCGCGGCGGATGCTCGAGGCGCTGCTGCGCGGCCAGGCCTCCCGAGGCCCTGAGGGAGGGCTGGCGCCGGCAGCTACTCGGCACCCTGCTCGATGGCTGACGCCGGCGCGACCGGCCAGCGAAGGCCCGCCACGGGCCTCGGCGTCCGCCGAGGACGCGGCCCACGCGCGCAGCCCGGCGGCGGCAGGCGGGGACCGCCCGGTCCGTGGCGCGAGCGCCATGCCGCGCGCGATCCCCGATCCGCAGGCGACGAGCAGGGGAACCGGGCGCCGCCGCGGCGCGGCGACGCCAGGCTCCGGGCGTCGAAGGCGAGCGCGGCGCCCCGCGGCCGACGAGTCCCTCGCCCCGGGGGCCCGTCTCCCCGGCGCGATCTCCTCGGACGACCGCTCGCGCCGGCGCGTGGCGCGCCCCGGGCAGACTTCCGGAACGAGCGCCACGAGCCCCGCGAAGCCCGCGAGTCGCGCCGCGGCGCTTTCCAAGCGCGGGAGCTGGCGCTAACATGGGCGGCTCGCGTGGGGCGGTAGCTCAGCTGGGAGAGCGTCGCGTTCGCAATGCGAAGGTCGGGAGTTCGATCCTCCTCCGCTCCACCACGAACCCCCGAGCCAGGCCCGCGGCCTGGCTTCGCTTTATCTCCGATCGTCCGGGGGCCGATCGCGTGGCGCCCGAGAGCGGTCGCAGGCCAGGCGGGCCGCGGCTCGTTCTGGCCCGGTGGCGGCATCGGGCCGGGGCCGAGGCGGCCCGTCTCGGGAGCGCAGCGCCTGCGCGGCGGGTCGGCCGTCTCCGCCGACGCGCGCCGACGACGACGGTCGCCACCGCCTCCGACGCGTCCCCCATCACGATCCGAGAACCGCGATCGAATGCCGGCAAGACGGGCAAAGGCACTCGCCCGGTCGGCAGACGAGGGGGGCTTCGAGACACTGCGGCCTCTCGCTCCGGATCGCCTCCAGCGCGGCTGCCGCGGCGGCGGCGTACTCGAGGTCGAGGGTCATCGCCTTGAGGTCCTGGACGGCCGCGAGCGGCTGGTGGCCGCGCTCGGCCAGGGCCGCGCACAGCGGCCGAAGGTGCTCGCAGAGGAGCGACTCGATCTCCTTCGGATCGCGGAGGATGCGTGCGCCCACCTCGGGGTTCCGCGATGGCGTTCCGAAGCCTAGGCCTGCGGCGCGGCGAAGGTCAACGGGCGACGGCGGCGGGCGGCGCCAGCGTCGAACGCCCGCGGCCCGCGCCGCGGCCAGAGGCAGGCCGCGACCGGGGCCGATGCCGGGTATGGCGCCGCGATCGTGACGCGCGCGGTCGCCATCGCGGGGTCCCGGCGTCCCCCGCTCCCGGGCGCGCGCCGCCGCACCATGCGGCTGCCCTCCGCCTGATGCCACGCACGGCCTGCGACGCCGAGTCCCGACGGTCCACGGGGGAGGGGCGGAGCGCGACGGGGGCCGCTGCGCGGGCTGCGCGCTCGCCGCTGCCCGCGACCGTGCCGACCCCGTTCCCGGTACCCCCAGGCCTCGGGCGGCAGCGCCCGCGGGAGGCGGCGGAGCAGAGGCCCGAGGTGACGCCCCCATCCCTTCCAGGGCCGCCGCGGGCCTTCTCCGGCGCGCCCGAACCGCGGTCGGCGCCGCTTCCCCCGACCGCCGTCCGTCGCCGCTCGGACGCGCCCCCGCGACCACGCCGGGCAGGCGAACCCGATCTCGCCGGCCAGGGATCGCCTCGGGAGGCTGCCACGCCACCGCGGTAGCCGAGCCGCGGCCGGCGATCCCTCCTGCCGCGCCATCGCGAGGGCGGCGGCGGACACGATCCTGCCTCACCTCCGCCTGCGGTCGGGAGGCCGGCGAACGGAAGCGCCACGAGGGGTCCCTCTGGCGCACGACCGCCGCGCCGCGGGCGCGGCGCGATGATCGCGCTCCCCAGCGCCTTCGCCGACCGACCTGGGCCGGAAGCCGCGGACGACTGCGTCGCCGCCTCGACCGCTGGGCCGGATGGGGCGTGGGCGTGCGGCAGCCTCGCGTCCCCGGCCCGCCGCCCGCCTCGCGCGATTCCCCGCGCGGACCGGGCGAGGGGCGCGACCGCCCAAGGTCGCGCGCCGTTAACATGACGCGCTTCCGACCGCGAGGCGAAGGCATGCCGAAGCCCCTGGCCACTGTCCGCTCCGTCCTCTCCGGCGCGCTGCCCCTTGGCTCGCGGGTCGAGCTCGGCGGCTGGGTGCGGCACCGCCGCGATTCCAAGGCCGGCCTGAGCTTCCTCGATCTCTACGATGGCTCCTCGGTGGCCGACCTGCAGGTGGTCGCCCCGGTCGAGCTGCCGAACTACCGCAGCGAGGTGCTGCGGCTCACCAGCGGCTGCGCGGTGCGGGTGCGGGGCGAGCTCGTGCCCTCGCCCGGGAAGCAGCCGGTGGAGCTCCGCGCCGAGGCGATCGAGGTCCTGGGCTGGGTCGAGGATCCGGAGAGCTATCCGATCCAGCCCAAGCCGCACAGCCTCGAGTTCCTGCGCGAGGTGGCGCACCTGAGGCCGCGGACCGCGCTCCACGCCGCGGTCGCGCGGATGCGCCACACCCTCGCCCTCGCCGTCCACCGCTTCTTCGACGAGCGCGGCTTCTACTGGGTCAACACCCCCATCCTCACCGGTTCCGACGCCGAGGGCGCCGGACAGCTGTTCCGGGTCTCGACCCTCGACCTGCTCCGGCTGCCGCGCACCGCGGACGGCGGCATCGACTTCCGCCAGGACTTCTTCGGCCGCGAGGCCTTCCTCACCGTCTCCGGCCAGCTCAACGTCGAGAGCTACTGCCTCGCCCTCTCCCGCGTCTACACCTTCGGGCCGACCTTCCGCGCCGAGAACTCGAACACCCCGCGGCACCTCGCCGAGTTCTGGATGATCGAGCCCGAGATCGCCTTCGCCGACCTCGGGGACAACGCCGACCTCGCCGAGGAGTTCCTCAAGCATCTCTTCCGTACCGCGCTCGAAGAGCGCCATGAGGAGCTCCGGCTCTTCGCCCAGCGGCTGGAGAAGTCGGTGATCGAGCGGCTCGAACGCCTGGTCGGGCAGCCCTTCGTGCGCATGAGCTACGACGAGGCCATCGCGATCCTGGAGCGCGCGGGGCGCAGCTTCGAGTTCCCCGTGCGCTGGGGCGTTGACCTCCAGACCGAGCACGAGCGCTACCTCACCGAGGAGCACGTGCGCGGCCCGGTGGTGGTGATGAACTACCCCGAGGCGATCAAGGCCTTCTACATGCGGCTCAACGACGACGGCCGCACGGTCGCGGCGATGGACGTGCTCGCCCCCGGAATCGGCGAGATCATCGGCGGCAGCCAGCGCGAGGAACGCCTCGAGATGCTGGACCGGCGCATGGCCCGCTTCGGGCTCAAGGCCGAGCAGTACCAGTGGTACCGCGATCTGCGGCGCTACGGCACGGTGCCGCACGCGGGCTTCGGGCTCGGCTTCGAGCGGCTGCTGTGCTACGTCTGCGGGCTCGCCAACATCCGCGACGCGATCCCCTTCCCCCGCACGCCCGGATCGATCGCCTTCTGATGTACGGCCTGCTCGCGACCTTCCTGATCCTCTGCGGCGCGGGCATCGCCGCCGCGGGCCTCGCGGGCTATCTCATCTTCGCCCCCCTCGCCCGCCGCCAGAGCCGGGAGCACGGGATCGTCCCCCCCGGCGGCTCGGCCTTCTCGCCCGCCTTCCTGCGCTGGCTCCTCGGCGGCACCTGGCGGGAGCTCGGCGATCCCGCGATCGCCGGCCTCGCTGCGCCGGCCCGCCTGCTCGCCGTGGCCACGCTCGCCGGCTCGCTCCTCGCCCTCGCCGCGCTCGTCCTCGGACGGCCCGATTGAGGAGCGAAGGCGGCGCGCTTGATCGGCAGCGATCCCCGCCGCGACAATCCCGCCCCCCGCTGCCGGAATCCGCGGCCCATGTCGCTCCCCGAGCTGCTCCGCCTCGACGGCCGCCGCGCCCTGGTCTGCGGCGCCTCGGAGGGCATCGGCCGCGCGGCCGCGCTTGCGCTCGCCGAGCTCGGCGCCGCGGTGGTGCTGCTCGCCCGGCGCCGGGAGGCCCTCGAGGCGGCCGCGGCGGGGCTCCCGCGCCCGCGAGGCGGGCTCGGGCATGCCGTGCTGCCCGCCGACATGGACGATCCCGAGACCCTCGCCCGCCGCGTGGCCGAGGCCGCGGCGGAGGCGCCGTTCGCGATCGTGGTGCACAACAGCGGCGGGCCTCCGCCCGGGCCCGCCCACGGCGCGGCCCTCGCCGACTACGAGGCGGCCTTCCGCCGCCATCTGCTCGCCGGCCAGGCGATCCTCGGCGCCGTGCTGCCGGGAATGCGGGCGATGCGCTTCGGGCGCTGGGTCAACGTGATCTCCACCTCGGTGCGCGAGCCGATTCCGGAACTCGGCGTCTCCAACACGGTGCGGGCGGCGGTGGCGGCCTGGTCCAAGACCCTCGCCGGCGAACTCGCCCCCTTCGGCATCACGGTGAACAGCGTGCTTCCCGGCTACACCGAGACCGGGAGGCTCGAGCGCCTGATCGCCGACCGCGCCCGGCGCACCGCCAGCACCCCCGAGGCGATCGCGGCGGAGCTGCTCGCCGGCATCCCGCTCGGCCGCTTCGCCCGCCCGGAGGAAATCGCGGCGGTGATCGCCTTTCTCTGCACCCCGGCGGCGTCCTATCTCACCGGTGCCGCGATCCCCGTGGACGGCGGCCGGCTGCGCGCGCTGTGAGCGCCTCGGGGCGGGGCGGCGTCGAGGAGAGCGGTGAGGCGGCGGCGAGCGAGCGCCGCGATCACCCGCGCGAGCCGCTCGGGGTGCCCGTGCCGCTGCTGCGCGGGGAGCGCGGCGTGGCTCGCCTGGTCGGAGTACCTCTCGACCGCGCGGCGCCGCCCTCGCCCGCCCGCCGGGCTGCGACCTCCTCGCGAAGGAGCTGGTATTGCGGCTCTTCCCGCTGCGGCCGGGGCCGGTGACGGCGGTCAGCGCGCGCGTCGCGTGGATCGATGCGGCGGAGATCGGCTGCGAATACCATGAGCCGCAGCCGGTGCCGCCCGCGCCCTGCGGGCGGGCGACGCTGAAGCCTGGAGGATTGCGGATGCGCAGGCTGCTGCCCTTCATCGACGGCGCCCCGGTCGAGCCGCAGGAGGGGGAGCCCCTGCCGGTCTTCGAGCCCGCCACCGGCCGGCCCTACGGCGAGCTCCGCGAATGCGGCGCCGAGGACATCGAGGCCGCGGCCGCCGCGGCCTCCCGCGCCTTCCCCGCCTGGGCGGGGAGCCCCGCCGAGGAGCGGGCGCGCTGGCTCGAGCGCATCGCCGAGGGCATCGAGGCCGAGGCCGAGCGCTTCGCCGCCGCCGAAAGCCGCAACACCGGCAAGCCGCTCGCGCTCGCCCGCAGCCTCGACATCCCGCGCGCGATTGCCAACTTCCGCTTCTTCGCCAGCGCCATCCGGCAGTTCGGGAGCGATTTCTACGAGGGCGGCGGCGCCTGGCACGCGGTGCTCAGGCTGCCGCTCGGGCCGGTGGCGGTGATCAGCCCCTGGAACCTGCCGCTCTACCTGCTCTCCTGGAAGATCGCGCCCGCGCTCGCCGCCGGCAACACCGTGCTCGCCAAGCCCTCGGAGCTCACCCCGGAGACCGCCGACCTGCTCGCGGCTTTGCTTCAGCGCATCGGCCTGCCGCGGGGGGTGGTGAATCTGCTCCACGGCCGGGGCGAGACCGTCGGGCGGCGGCTGGTGGAGCATCCCGCGGTCCGCGCCGTGTCCTTCACCGGCAGCACCCGCGCCGGGCGCGACATCGCCGCGCGTGCCGCCCCCGCCTTCAAGAAGCTCTCCCTCGAGCTCGGCGGCAAGAATCCGACGCTAATCTTCGCCGACGGGCCGTGGCGCGAGCGCATCGCGCTGCTGGTGCGCTCCGCCTTCGCCAACCAGGGGCAGATCTGCCTCTGCGGCTCGCGCATTCTCGTCGAGGCGCCGGCCTACGAGGCCTTCCGCGAGGCCTTCGTGGCGCGGGCACGGGCGCTGCGCATCGGCGACCCCGCCGATCCTGAGACCGAGTTCGGAGCACTGGTGAGCGCCGCCCATCTCGAGAAGGTGGAGCGCGCGGTGGAGCGCGCCCGCGCCGAGGGCGGACGGATCCTCTGCGGCGGCGAGCGGCTCAGGCTCCCCGGCACGGCTCGCCGGCGGCTGGTTCTACGCCCCGACGGTGATCGAGGGGCTGCCCGAGGGCTCGCTCACCGACCGCGAGGAGATCTTCGGCCCGGTCGTGACCCTCGCTCCCTTCGCCGACGAGGAGGAGGCGGTGGCCCGCGCCAACGCCGTCGACTACGGCCTCGCCGCCACCGTCTTCACCGCCGATCTCGGCCGCGCGCTGCGCCTCGCGCGCCGCCTCGAGTGCGGGATGGTCTGGGTCAACACCTGGATGCTGCGCGACCTGCGCACGCCCTTCGGCGGAGTGAAGCAGTCCGGCATCGGCCGCGAGGGCGGCTTCGAGGCGCTGCGCTTCTTCACCGAGTCCCGCACCGTGAGCCTCCAGCCGTGAGCCCGCCGAGGATCGGCATCGCCGCGCGCCTCGGGGCGCTCCTGCTCGCGGCGCTGCTCACCGCGCTCACCCTGTACCTGCTCGCGAGGCTCAGCCTGCCGTGGCTCGAGCACCCGGAGCTCGCCCAGCCGCGCCGCGCCCTCGGCCTGCTGCTCGGCGCCCTCGCGCTCGCCCTGCTCACCCTGTTCCTCACCCTCGCCCGCCTGCGCCGGAGCCGCCGGCCGGCCCGGAAATCCCCCGATGAGCGATCCGGTCATCCGCACTGACACCGCGCCGCCACCCGTCGGCCCCTACCCGCATGCGCGCCGCCTCGGACCGCTGCTCCTGCTCTCCGGCATCGGCCCGCGCGACCCCGCGACCGGCGACGTCCCCGGCAACCGTTACGGGGCCGATGGCCGGCTGGTCGCCTACGACTTCGAGGCGCAGTGCCGCGCCGTGTTCCGCAACGTCGAGGCGGTGCTCGCCGCCGCCGGGGCGAGGCGCGAGCACCTGGTCGACGTCACCGCGTTCCTCACCGACCTCCGGCGCGACTTCGCGACCTTCAACCGGCTCTACGGCGAGTGGCTGCGCGGCGTCGAGGCCTGCCGCACCACGGTCGGCGTGAGCGCCCTGCCCACCCCGATCGCGATCGAGCTCAAGTGCCTCGCCTGGCTCGGGGAGCGCTGAGCGGTGGAGCTTCTGCTGCTCAACCTCCAGTCGCCGGTGGTGCTGGCCTTCGCGCTCGGGCTGATCGCGCGGCTGCTGGACAGCGACCTCGAACTCCCTCCGGCGATCCAGAGCTACCTCGCCATCTTCCTCCTGCTCGCGATCGGCCTGAAGGGCGGGGTGGCGCTCGCCGACGCGGACCTCGGCGCACTGGCGCTGCTCGCCGCCGTCACCGTGGCCGGAGGCGTGCTCACCACGCTGAGCGCCTACGCGCTGGCCCGGCTGTGGCTGCGCGACGACCGCATCGAGGCGGCCGCGCTCGCCGCGCACTACGGCTGCGTCTCGGCGGTGACCTTCATCGCCGCGCATCAGTTCATGGAGGCGGCGGGCGAGCCGGCCGAGGCCCTGCTGGTGACGGTCGTGGTGCTGCTCGAGATCCCGGCCCTGCTGGTGGGGCTCGGCATCGGCCGCCTCGGCCTCGCCGCCAGCCGCCCGCGCCGGGAGGTGCTGCGGGAGGTGCTGGTGAGCAAGTCGGTGGTGCTGCTGCTCGGCGGGCTCGCGATCGGCGCCATCGCCGGACCGCGCGGGGTCGCGCCGGTGGACGCGATGTACTTCGGCCTGTTCCAGGGCGTGTTGATGCTGTTCATGCTCGACATGGGGCTGCTCGCGGCGCTGCGGCTGAGGGAGCTCGGCCATGGGCTGGTGGCGGCTCGCGCTCTACGCGACCGTGCTGCCCCTGCTCCATGGCCTCGCCGCGACCGGCGCGGGTCGGCTCTGCGGCCTCTCCGCGGCGGGGGCCGCGGTCTTCGGCACCCTGTTCGCGAGCGCCTCCTACATCGCCGCGCCGGCGGCGGTGAGGGCCGGGCTGCCGCAGGCCAACGTCGGGCGCTGCGTCACCGCCGCGCTCGGGCTCACCTTCCCTTTCAACCTGCTGGTCGGGATCCCGGTCTTCGCCGCCTTCGCCCGCTGGCTCGGGCCCTGAGCCGGAAGCGCCGCGCGAGCGTAAACTTCCCCCGCCGAACCGCGCCGAGAAGAGACCGCGATGAGATCCGCGACGCTCCTCCTGCTCGCCACCCTCGCCCTCCCGGCCGCCGCCCAGAGCTCCTGGCCGCACCGCCTGCCGGAGCTGCCCTACGCCTACGACGCCCTCGAGCCCCATCTCGACGCCGAGACCATGGAGCTCCACCACCGCCGTCACCACCAGGCCTACGTCGACGGCCTCAACCGGGCGCTGATCGGCACCGCCTACGAGACCTGGCCGATCGAGGAGCTGCTGCGCCGGATCGAGGAGCTGCCGGAGGGGATGCGCACGGCGGTGCGCAACCATGGCGGCGGCCATGCCAACCACAGCCTGTTCTGGACCATCCTCTCGCCCCGGCCGCGCGCGCCCGGCGAGGGCCCCTTCCTCGAGGCGGTGAAGCGCGACTTCGGCGACCTCGAGCGGCTCAAGCGCGCACTGGAGGAGGCCGCGCTCTCGGTCTTCGGCTCCGGCTGGGCCTGGCTCACCGTGGACCCGGAGGGCCGGCTGCGCGTCGAGACCACGCCGAACCAGGACAGCCCGCTGATGCAGGGGCGCACGCCGATCCTCGGCCTCGACGTCTGGGAGCACGCCTACTACCTCAGGTTCCGCAACCGCCGCGCCGAGTACCTCCAAGCGCTCTGGCAGGTGCTGGACTGGGCGGCGGTGGCCGAGCGCTACCGCCCGGCCCAGCCCGCGAGCGCGCCCTGAGCGATGTGGCCGGCCGCGATCGACCTCAAGCGCTGGATCGAGGAGCACCGGGCGCTGCTGCGCCCGCCGGTGGCCAACAAGTGCCTCGAGCAGGGCGACTTCATCGTCATGGTGGTCGGCGGTCCCAACCGGCGCAGCGACTACCACGTCGAGGACGGCCCGGAGTTCTTCTACCAGCTCGAGGGCGAGATGCGGCTCAGGCTGATGACCGAGGATGGGCCGCGCGAGGTGCCGATCCGCGCCGGGGAGGTCTTCTACCTTCCGCCGCGCGTCCCGCACTCGCCGCAGCGGCTGCCCGGCTCGGTGGGGCTGGTGATCGAGCGCCGGCGCCTGCCCCACGAGCGCGACGGCCTGATGTGGTTCTGCCCGCGCTGTCACGCCAAGCTCTACGAGGAGTTCTTCCCGCTCCGGGACATCGAGCGCGACTTCCCGCCGGTCTTCGCGCGCTTCTACGGCTCCGAGGCGCACCGCCGCTGCCGCCGCTGCGGCTTCCTCCACCCCCTGCCCGAGGCCGCCGCGGAGGGCGCGGGGTAGGGCCGTGCTGCGCATCGACACCCACGCCCACATCCTGCCGCGGGACTGGCCCAATCTCGCGGAGAAGTACGGCGACGACCGCTTCCCGGTGATCCACCACGAGGGCGACCGCCACCGCATCTACCGCGAGGGCCGCTTCTTCCGCGAGATCGGACCGAAGACCTGGGACCCGGAGCTGCGGATCGCCGACTACGCCCGCTTCGGGGTGGCGGTGCAGGTGGTCTCGACCGTGCCAGTGATGTTCAGCTACTGGGCGCGGCCCCACCAGGCGCTCGAGCTGCACCGCTTCCTCAACGACCACCTCGCCGAGGTCTGCCGACGCTGGCCACGGCACTACGTCGGACTGGGCACGGTGCCGCTGCAGTCGCCCACCCTCGCCATCCAGGAGCTGGAACGCTGTGTCGAGGTGCTCGGGCTCGCCGGTGTCCAGATCGGCTCCCACGTCAACGACTGGAACCTCGACGCTCCCGAGCTCTTTCCCTTCTTCGAGGCCGCGGCCGACCTCGGCGCCGCGATCCTGATCCATCCCTGGGACATGATGGGCCGGGAGTCGATGCCCAAGTACTGGCTGCCCTGGCTGGTCGGGATGCCGGCCGAGCAGAGCCGCGCCGCCTGCTGCCTGATCTTCGGCGGCGTGCTCGAGCGGCTGCCGCGCCTCCGGGTCGCGCTCGCCCACGGCGGCGGGGCCTTCCCCTTCACCATCGGCCGCATCGAGCACGGCTTCCGCATGCGCCCCGATCTCGTCGCCACCGACAACCCCCACAACCCCCGCGTCTACCTCAAGCGCCTGTTCTTCGACTCCTGCGTCCACGACGCGCTGGCGCTGCGCCACCTGATCGAGATCGTCGGGCTCGACCGGATCATGCTCGGCACCGACTATCCCTTCCCCCTCGGCGAGCAAGAGCCCGGCAGCCACATCGAGCGGCTCGGCCTCGACGAGGACGGACGGGCGCGGCTGTTCCACGGCACCGCGCTGCAGGTGGCTCGAACTCCCGTCCGAGCGCTTCCAGTGAACGTGGCGGCGCCCCTCGACGAATGGGAGGCCCTGGAGCGCGATGCGCGCTGCCCGCTGACTCGCTTCCGCGAGCGCTTCCACGTTCCCGAGCCGCGACGGTGAGGAGCTGGTCTACCTCTGCGGCAACTCCCTCGGACTGATGCCGCAGGGCGTCCCCGAGGAGATCGCCGCCGAGCTCAGCCGACTGGCGCGAGCTCGCGGTCGAGGCCCATTTCCGCGGCCGTATTCCCTGGTGGCGGGCCGGCGAGGAGCTGCGCGAGGACCTGGCCTGGCTGGTGGGGGCGAAGCCCGCCGAGGTGGTGGCGATGAACGGGCTCACTGCCAATCTCCACCTCCTGCTCGCCAGCTTCTACCGGCCGCGCGCGGAGCGGAAGGCGATCCTGATCGAGCGCGGCGCCTTCCCCTCCGACCGCTACGCCGCGGTCTCCCAGATCCGCTTCCACGGCCTCGACCCGGCCGAGGCCCTGATCGAGATCGAGCCCGACGAGCCCGCCGGCACCTTCTCCCCGGGCGCACCTGCTCGCCGAGATCGAGCGCCACAGCCGAGCGGCTCGCCCTCGTTCTGCTTCCCGGCGTGCAGTACCGCACCGGCGAGGTCTTTCCGGTCGGCGCCGTGGCTGCCCTCGCGCGACGCATCGGCTGCCCCCTCGGGCTCGACCTCGCCCACGCCATCGGCAACGTCCCGCTCTCGCTGCACGACGACGGCGTCGACTTCGCGGTGTGGTGCAGCTACAAGTACCTCAACGCCGGCCCCGGAGCGATCGCCGGCGCCTTCGTCCACGAGCGCCATCACGGCAACGAGGAACTGCCGCGGCTCGCCGGCTGGTGGGGACACCGCCCCGACGACCGCTTCGCGATGCCGGAGGACTTCCGCGCCGCCCCCGGGGCCGAAGCCTGGGCGCTCTCCAACCCTCCGATCCTCGCCCTGGCGCCCCTCAGGGTCTCGCTCGCCATCTTCCGCGAGGCCGGGATCGGGGCGCTGCGGGAGAAGTCGCTCGCGCTGAGCGGGCGGCTGCGGGAGGAGATCGTCGCCCGCTTCGGCGAGCGGATCGAGGTCCTCACGCCCTGCTCGCGCCCGAACGCCGCGGCGCGCCAGCTGTCGCTGCGGGTCCGCGCCGGCGCCTGAGGCCGGACGGCGGCTGTTCCGCACCCTCGACGCGGCCGGCGTGGTGGCGGATTGGCGCGAGCCCGACGTGATCCGGGTTGCCCCGGTGCCGCTCTACAACCGCTGGATGGATGCGCTGCGCCTTCTGCTCGCCCTCGAGCAGGGGCTGCGCGGCTCCTGACGCTGCCCGCCGGCCGAGGGCCGGAGGCTCGGACCGCGCAGCTCGCAGGGGACGGGCGAAGGGCTCTGGCGGAGAGGGAGGGATTCGAACCCTCGATACGGGAGAA
The DNA here is from genome assembly GCA_033582715.1 of Lysobacterales bacterium. Lineage (GTDB taxonomy): Bacteria > Pseudomonadota > Gammaproteobacteria > Xanthomonadales > BPKI01 > BPKI01. The sequence continues at coordinate 1,642,893 of JAVQZZ010000001.1, forward strand.
CCCGTATACCGGATTTCGAGTCCGGCGCAATCAACCGCTCTGCCACCTCTCCGTGCAATCGCCGGGTCAGGACTCACCGCCCGCCCGCCGGCCAGTCCCGAGACCGCGCCCATCCGCACGCGCGACGGACGTCACCCGCCTCCGTCGGAATCGCCTGCCGTCCCGGCCCGCCTCGGGAAAGGGCTGGGCAGGATAAGCGAGCGCCGCCGGGCCTACAAGCCCGCCGCCGCCGTGCGGGCGCCGCGCCGCTCCGCTCCCGCGGCAGGAAGAAGAACATGCCCGACTCGTGACCCGGCGAACTGGATGGGCGCGAACTCCGGAACCTGGACCAGCGGGGTCTCGGCGATGACCAGCCCGAGCGCCACCGAGACCTGCCGGAACAGGCTCTCGGCATCGAGCAGACCGTTGTTGTCCTCGAGCGCCGCCAGGAAGGCGCGCGCGAAGTAGGAGTGCTCCCCGCGGCCGACATCCGGCACCGGCTGCAGGCCGCCCGAGGTCAGCGCGAGACGGGAGCGGCCTCCGGCCATCGCCCGCACCCAGTCGCCCCAGGCGGTGTCGGGGTTGGCGCCGGCTGAAGTTGGGCACCGCGGACCTGGGTCATCGCCCCCGAATAGCAGCTGTCCGCCACCACCAGGACGTGCCGCGTGCGCATGGTGTTGAGCATGTCGCTGATCGCGGTGTTCGAGATCCAGCTCAGGGGCAGCTCCGGCCTCGCGTCCACCGGCAGCCAGTAGCCTTGGCGGCCCACCGGATCGACCTCGCCGTGACCGGCGAAGTAGATCAGCAGGTTGTCCTCCTCGCCCAGCCGCTCGCGGAAGTCGTTGATCGCGGACAGGATGGCGAAGCGGTCGGCGTCGAGCAGCAGCCGCACCGTGAATCCGTACCGCCTCTCCAGCAGCCTCGCGACCGCCCGCGCATCGTTGCGCGCGCTCTGCAGCCGCGGATAGCTCTGGTACTCGTCGTTGCCGATCACCAGCGCGTGGAAACGGCCGAGGGAGACCCCGCGCGGCAGGCCGCGCGCCTGCGCGGGCGGCGGCGCGGCTCGGGCGGGTGCGCCGCCTCCGGCCTGCGGAAAGAGCACGAACTCGAGATCGGCGCGACGTCCGAGGGTATCCCGCGCGGCGATCCTCACCGGCGTGCCCGCGGCCTCGACGCGGACGCTGCGCCGGAAAGTCCCCTGCGCCGCCGGCTCGATGCGCTCGCCGTTCAGCGTCAGCTCCGCGATCGCCGCCTCCGAGGTGACCCGTCCGATCACCTCGACCTCGCCGGAGGCACTGCGCAGGATCGCCGCGGTACGCCCGCGCGTGAGGGTGAGAGGGGGCTGCAGGATCTCGAGAACGGGACCGACCGGGCGGGTCTGCACCACCTGGGCCATCGCCGGCAGCGGCGGACGCGCGAGCGCGAGCTGCCGCTCGAGCTCCGCCACCTGCTGCCGCTGGCGACGCAGCTCCTCGTCCTTCGCCGCGAGCTGGTTCTCGAGCAGACGCATGAGCTCCCACTCCTCGCGGCGCGCCGCCATCTCCTGCTCGAGCCGGGCGCGCTCCTCCTCGAAGCGCCGACGCTCGGCGGCGAGCCGCTGCTCGGCGTCCTCGAGCCTTTTCGCCAGCGCCTCGGCCGAGGCGGCGACGCGAGCGAGCTCCTCGCGCAGGCCGGCGAGCTCGGTCGCCAGCGCGCGCCGCTCCTGCTCCGCCTCCGCGCCGCGCCGCTCCAGCGCCCGGTCGCGCGCCTCGAGCTCGGCCAGCCGCCGTTCGAGCTCCAGCCTGCGCGCCGCGGCCTCCGCGCGGCCACGCTCGAGTCCCTCCCGCTCCGCCGCCACCGCGGCCCGCTCGCGCTCGAGACGGCGGCGCTGCTCCTCGAGCCCCGCCGGATCGAGCCCGAGCGCCTCGCGCTGCTGGCGCAGCCGGCTCTCGATCTCCCGCCGCTCGCGCTCGCCCTCCTCGATCGCGCGCCGCTGCCGCTCCAGCGCCTCGCGCAGCCTCGCGACCTCCGCGCGCAGCGAGGCGCTCTCCTGCCGCTCGCGCTCGAGCGAGGCGCGCAGCGCCGCCAGCTCCGCCTCGGTCGCGGCACTGACGCGCACGGTCGAAGCGAAGACCAGGTCCTCGCGATCCGGCGGGCAGGCCGGAGGCTTGCCGGTAGAGGTTCAGGGCCTTCGCCAGGTCGCGCTCGACGCCGAGGCCGTTCTCGTAGAGGAAGCCGAGGTTGACCATCGAGCGCTTGAAGCCCTGCGCGACCGCCTTCTCGTACCAGGCGGCGGCCTTGGCGTAGTCCGGGGCGGTGCCGAGGCCCTTCTGGTAGATCTCGCCGACGTAGTTCTGGGCCTCCGCATCGCCCGCCTCCGCCCGCTCCATCCAGAAGCGCAGCGCGGTCTGGTAGTTCGCCCGGTCGTAGGCGACGTACTCGCCGCCGCGGATCTCGCAGTCGGCCTGGGTGGTGCGGATCGGCCGCCTGGCGGTCAGGTAGGTGCTCAAGCGCCCGAGCTTGCGCACCTGGCCCGGCAGGAGGCAGTCGACGATCAGCAGGTCCTCGGCGTTGCGCGGCCCGCTCGCGGCGTGGGCCGGGAGACGCACCCCGCCCCAGCCGGCGACCGAGACCAGGACGGCGACCGCGACCGCCATCGCCCGCGAGCCTCGGAATCCGCCTGCGCATGCCATCGCTCCCCGGGGCCGCAGCCCCGACGCTCATGGCTTACTATTGCGCGGACGGGCGGCCTGAGGCAAGGCCGCCGCCCGGTTTCCGGGGGAGTCCCAAGATGTCGAACTTGCCCTCCACCCTCATCGCCCGAGCGGGCCTCGGCCTCGCGCTGCCGCTCGGGATGCCTGTTGGCCTTCGCCCATGCGCCGCCCCTCCCCGCCCAAGGGGCGCCCCCGCTCACGTCTGGAGATCGCGGAAGGCGACGGACAGACCGGGGTCCCGGGAACCACCCTGCCTCGCCCGCTCACGGTGCGCGTCCGCTCCGGGCCGGCCACGGTCGCCGGGCTCATCGTCGAACTTCTCGATCACCGCGGACGCGACCGGAGGCGCCAGCCTGAGCGTCAACAGCGCCCCCACGGACAGCTCGGGCCGCGCCAGCACCCTGCTCACCCTGGGGCCGAACCCCGGCACGGTGACCGTCTGCGCGATCGCGATCAATACCGTGCCACCCCGGGTCTGCTTCGGGCTCCGGGCGGAGTGGCCGCAGCTCCGGATCATCGGCGGCGACGGCCAGAGCGTGCCCCCATTCTCCCCCTTCGCCCCGCTCACCGTCGGTCTCGACCCCGCCAGTCCTCAGCCCGTCAGCGCCGTCAGCGTGCTGTGGACAGTGCTCGAGGGCGAGGCGGCCTTCCCTGGGGGAATGCAGAGCGCCGTCACCAGCCTCCCGCCCAGCGGAACCAGCAGCGTCCAGCTCAATGCCCTCGCCGGTCCGAGCACGGTGCGGGTGCGGGCGGCGCTGCCTGGCCTCCCCGCGGTCGCTGCCGGTCGAGTTCCGGCTCGCCGTCCAGCCGCCGGCGGCGGCCTCGCTGGTGATCGTCTCGGGCAACCGCCAGACCGCCACGACCGCGAGCGCCTTCCCTTCGCCGCTGGTGGTGCAGGCCCTGAACGGCGGTCTCCCCGCCCCGAACGTGGCCGTGAACTGGTCGGTCGTGTCCGGGCCGGTCAGCTTCCCGGGCGGCATGTCCAGCACCACCTCCCAGACCGACAGCCTCGGCCGCGCCCAGACGCCGGTCCTGGCGACCGCGGTGCCCGGCATCGCCACCGGTCCGCGCCGAAGCCGCCGGCTTCAGCGCGGTCGACTTCACGCTGTTCGTGGTCGGGGTCGAGGATCGCCTGGCGCTCGTCTCGGGCGGCGGCCAGAGCGGCCTGCAGGGCCAGGTCTCGGCGCCCATCGTGGTGCGCGCCACGCGCGGCTCCGGCAACGAGCCGCTCCCGGGTCGGGTCGTCGAGTGGGTGGTGGAGAGCGGATCGGCCACCCTCGACCGGCCCCGCAGCCTCACCGACGCGCAGGGTCTCGCGGAGGCGCGCTTCATCTTCGGCGGGCCCGGGCCGATCGTGATCCGTGCCCGGCTGGCCGGCGGAGGCGAGAGCGTCACCGTTCCCGCGACCTCCCTCGCCCCGCGGCTCGTGATCGTCTCCGGGGACCAGCAGATCGGGTCGGGTCGGAGAGGCCCTGCCGGCACCCCTCGTCGTGCGGCTGACGGGACAGAGCGGGGCCGTCAGCGTGCCCATCCAGGGGGTGACGATCACGTGGCGGATCGCCCAAGGAGGCGGTCAGCTCGCCCAGAACATTACACCCACCGGCGCCGACGGCAGCGCCTCGAACCGGCTCACCCTCCCCGCGAGCCCCGGCACCGTGCTCGTCGAGGCGGCCGCGGCCGGCTTCGCCTCCGTGGTGTTCCGCGCCGAGGCCCGGAGTTTCCTCGCCGGCGACATCCGCCTCGAGCCGGTCTCCGGCAACGGCCAGCGCGTCCTGCTCAACACGCTCTCCGACCCGCTGGTGGTACGGGCGGTGGACCCGCGCGGCAATCCGCTCGCCGACGTCGGCCTGCGCTGGACGGTGACGCCCGCCACCGCCGCGCGACCGGAACAGGAGCAGACCCGCACGGGGCCGAACGGGCAGTCGTCGAACCGCATCCGGCCGCTGGAGTCCGGTGCCCTCCGGGTCCAGGTCAGCGTCTTCGACCCGCCCGGATCGACGGCCACCGCGACCTTCGAGCTCAACGGGAACATCGCCGACACGCCCGGCCTGCCGCCGGAGGAGCGGGAGCGCGCGGTCGTCATCGATCGCCTTTGCGAGCGCGTGCGCGACCTGACGCAGCCCACGGCCGAGCAGGCGAGTTTGCGCGAGATCTGCCGCCGCATGGGCGAGGACACCGCCGACCCGCCCCGCCTGCAGCAAGCCCTGCAACGGATCGTGGCCCGCGAGTTCCTCGCCGGCTCGCGTCTCGGGATCCAGGCGGCGACCGCGCAATTCGAGAACCTCAAGGCTCGGATGGCGGCGCTCCGTGCCGGCGCGGGCGGCCTCAGCTTGCAGGGACTGACGCTGCGCGACGGCGACAGCCTGCCGCTCTCCTGGCTCCGCGAGGTGCTGCTCCCGGCGGCGCAGGAGGCCGAGCTCGCGCCGCCGTGGGGCGTGTTCCTCACCGGGACTGTCGGTCGCGGACGCAAGGATCCGAGCCCGCGCGAGCCCGGCTACCGCCTCGACGAGTGGAGCCTCACCGGAGGGGCCGACTACCGCCTCGGCGAGCGGCTCGTGGTCGGCGCCGCCGATCGGCTACAACGCCAGCGACTCGCGTCTCGCCGCCGGCACCGGCACCGTCGACGCGAGGACGCGCACGCTCGCCGCCTATCTCGCCTGGAACGGCGCCGCCAGCTACCTCGACCTCGTGCTCACCCGCGCCTGGACTCGCTTCGAGTACCGGCGCGAGCTCGATCTCAGCCTCGGCCAGGGGCCGAACCCGCTGGTCATCGACCAGACCTTCCTCGGCGAGGCGGACGGCCGGCAGCGCGGGATCACGCTCTCGGCGGGCTACGAGCTGACCCGGGGTGGGCTCAGCTTCGGACCCTACCTGCGCGGCTCCTGGGTCCGGCAGCGGATCGATGGCTTCGTCGAGCGCGCGCTGTTCCAGCGCGCCGGTACGGCCCTGGCCCTGCGGGTGGAGGCACAGCGGCTCGAGTCGCGACAGCTGACGGCGGGAGCGCGTGTGCAGTACGCCGTGAGCACTTCGTACGGCGTGCTGCTGCCCCATGCGCAGCTCGAGTACGTGCGCGAGTACGAGGACGACCCGCTCGCCGTCGTGATCGCGCTGGTCCACGACCCCAGCGCGCAGCGCTTCGTGCTGCCCGGCGATCCGCAGGATCGCAGCTTCGCCAACCTCGGATTGGGGGTCTCGGCGACGCTCGCGGGCGGTCGCAGCGGCTTCCTGTATTACGAACGCGCGCTCGGCCTCAACGGACAACGGCGGGAGCAGCTCGCCCTGGGCCTGCGCTTCGAGTTCTGAGGGCCGCGCGCGTGCGCTCGCCGGGAGGCGCGGGAGGATCAGGAAGGCTTGCCGAGAGCGGAGGAGTCAATCCATGCTTCGCCTGCGCCAGGCGTCCAAGCCATCCGCGCCGCAAGGTTCCATCGCGATGATCGAGTTCGGACACGGCTCCCACGTGGGGCTGCGCCGCGACCACAACGAGGACACCTATCTCGCCGACGCCGAGCTCGGCCTGTGGCTGGTCGCGGACGGCATGGGCGGCCACGAGCACGGGGAGGTCGCGAGCGCGCTGGCGCGGGACGCGATCCTCGCCGAGGTCGCCGCCGGGCGCAGTCTCGCCGAGGCCATCCGGCACGCGGACGAGGTCATCATCCGCCACTCCCGCGGCCGCGGGCGGCGGCCTGCCGATGGGCACGACGGTGGCGGCCGCCCGCGTGACGAACGAGCACTTCGAGGTCGCCTGGGTGGGCGACAGCCGCGTCTACCTCTGGAACGGCTCGCTGCGCCAGATCTCGCAGGACCACTCCTACGTGAGGGAGCTCATCGAGCAGGGCGCGATCAGCCCGGAGCAGGCGCGGACCCATCCCCATCGCAACGTGGTCACCCAGGCGCTCGGCGTGACCGATCCCGAGCACCTGCGGGTGGAGACGGTACACGGGGAGTTCCGCCCCGGAATGCAGCTCCTGCTGTGCAGCGACGGACTCACCGAGGAGGTCGACGATGCCACGATCGAGCGCATCCTCGCCCGCACCGACCTCAGCGCCCAGGAGTGCGTCGACCACCTGCTGGTGGCCGCGCTCGACGCCGGCGGTTCCGACAACGTCACCGTGATCCTGCTGCGCCGGCGCTGAGCGGGCGCTCAGGGCGCGTTGCTCAGTCGGTCCTCGGCGCGCGCCTTGATCTCGAGCAGCTCGCGGTCTTCGGGGTCGGCCTTCAGGCCGTCCTCGGCGATGCTGCGCGCGGCCGGGTAGAAGCCGCGGTCGAAGGCGATGCGCGCGCGTTCGCGGTAGAAGGCCGCGATCCGTGCCAGACCCTCCCTGGCCTCGGCGTGACCGGGATCGATCGCCAGCACGGCCCGGAAGAGATCGACCGCGGAGTCCCCGGGCGGAGAGGTCAGCCCCCGGCCCGGATGCTCGGGCCCGAGACCCTGTTCCAGCCGCGCGCGCGCGCGGGCGAGCAGCGAGGGCAGGTCGCGCTCGTCCCCGACCTCCGGTGCGAGAGGCGCCACGGGCGCATCGGCTCGGGTATGGCGCCGCAGCCTCCGCCTGTCCGCCCGTTTCCCGCAAGGCCAGGCGCCCGCTAGCAGCCAGAACGCAGCCGGCGGCTAGCGCTACCTGCGAGCAGCACCGCCACAGCCAGCCAGCCACGGCCGAGGCGAGGTCGAGGCCGAGACGGCGCGGGCCGTAGCGACGGTGGTGATCGGCCGCGAGCCGGTGCGCCGGGTCTGGAGCCGCCGCCGCTCGCGCACCGCCGCGCCCTCCGCGCTGCTCTCGAGCAGGGCCTCGCAGGCGGCGATGAACTCCGCCCCGGAGGCGAAGCGGTCCGCGCGATCCTTGGCCATGAGGCCGTCGATCAGCGGCTGGAGCCACGCGAGCCGGGGCGGGAGCTGGGGCACCGGCTGGGTGATGTGCATCAGCGCCACGCTGAAGGCGTCGCTGGCGTCGTAGGGCACCTTGCCGGTGAGCATCTCGAAGAGCACCACGCCGAGGGCGTAGAGATCGGAGCGGCCGTCGACCGTCTCGCCCCGCGCCTGTTCCGGGCTCATGTAGTGCGGGGTCCCGATCGCCACCCCGGCCATGGTGGCCTGGGTGTTCGAGTCGAGCGCCTTGGCGATCCCGAAGTCGGCGAGCACCGCGCTGCCGTCGGCGCGAAACAGGATGTTCCCCGGCTTGACGTCGCGGTGGACGAAGTGCTTCGAGTGCGCGTAGTCGAGGCCGCGGGCGACGTCGATGGCGACGTCGAGCGCCTCCGCCACCGGCAGCGCCCCCTTCGCCAGCCGGTCCCGCAGCGTGCCCCCCGGGATGTACTCCGCCGCGAGGTAGTAGATCTCCCCGTGGCAGCCGATGTCGTGCACCGTCACCAGGTTCGGGTGCTGCAGCTTGGCCGTGATCCGCCCTTCCTTCAGGAACCGCTCGCAGAAGGACTGGTCGGCGGCGAGGCCCGGCACCAGCACCTTGAGCGCCACCTCCCGATCGAGGGATTCCTGGACCGCGAGATAGACCGCCGCCATGCCGCCCTGACCGAGGGGGCGCAGGATGCGGTAGCCGGGGATCTCGACCGTCGCCGTCACCACGGCTCAGCCCTCGTCCCGCCGGGCCCGCGGCGATTCAGGGCAGGGCACCGCGCAGCCCCCGCAGCGCCGCCAGGAACCGCTCGGGCTGGTAGCGATCCTCGTCCTCGAGCACCCGGTAGAGGGCGTCCAGGCGCTCCTGTGCGCCCCGCACGACCGCCGGCTCGAGCAGGCCCAGGCCCTCGAAGGCCGCCAGCAGCGACGAGGTCGCCATCGCCGCCTGCTCGGCGGCCGCGAAATCGGCGTACTCGCCGCGCTCGGCCTCGGCGACCACCATGTCGAGCAGACGGGCGGCGCCGTCGGCGCCGAAGGGATGGGCCGCCACGCGCGGCAGCAGCTCGCGGATCGCGGCGGCAAGCGCCTTCGCAGCCTCACGGGTGGCCGCCCAGTCGCGCCGGCTCCCCGCGTGCAGCCCGCGGGTGAGGTCGAGCAGGCGCTCGCGGCTCTCCGGGGCGACGAGCCCGGCCACGTGCCGGAACATCACCAGATGGCTGTCGTTGAGCCTGACCACGCCCGGCGGCAGCCCGGTGCCGACCCGCGGTCGCCAGCGCCGCTCGCGGAGCGAGCGGTGGCAGGCATGGCAGTCGAAGAGCACGAGCTCGGGGAAGAGCCCGTCGCGGGCGCCGTGCTCGTCGAGCAGCAGCTCGAGGGCGTTAAGCGCGGCCATGCCCTGACCGAGCGCCCAGTCGCGCAGCCCGTTGACCTCGCCCTTGCGCGCTCGCCAGTCCTCGTCGAGCTCGTAGTGCGGGTGCATCCAGGTGAAGGTGTCGAGCTCGAAGGCGAGGCGCGGATGCCCGGCACCCATGATGCGATGCGTGATCCGCCGCTCGCGGCTCCCCATGTGGCAGGACAGGCAGAGCTCGGCCCGCGCCGCGGGATCCGAGGTCGGGTACATGCCGAGGGCGAGGTTCTCCGCGTGCGGGACGTCCGGCCGCGCGTGGGAGGAGAGCCAGCGACCGGCCCCGCCGTGGCAGGCCTCGCAGCCGACGCCGTCGGCGAGCTGGAAGCGCTCGCCGCGCTTCTCGGCCGGCACGAAGTCGGCGTGGCAGGCCAGGCACTCGGGCGCCTCGTGCGCGTTGGGGAGCCCCAGCTTCGCCGCGATCGCGCGGGACTCCTCGCCGAGCAGCGTGCGGTACGCGCCCGCGTGCGGATCGCGATCCTGCCAGACCGCCACCTCGTCCTGCCGGACCCGGCCGGCCGTCGCCGGACTCGCCGCGCCGTGACAGACGCTGCTCGCACAGCTTGCGACCCCCTCGTGGACCTCGGCGTTGATCCGCTCCACGACGCCCGGCGCCGCCCATGCCGAGCCCAGACCGAGGACGGCGAGGACGACGCCTGCTGCTTCGCGCTTCATCGGCACCCGGCTCCCCGCAAGCTTGCAGGCCATTATGCCACCGAGCCGCGCCTCACCCCGTGCCGCGCTCGGCGATGCCTTCGGGAGAGGGCCACAGGCAGCGCCCGGCTCGTGCGCGGATCGCGGCTAGCCGGGCCTCGTGCCGGCGGCGCTCCTCCGCGCTGGCCGGCAGCAGCGGCAGCGGTCCCGGCGAATCGGCGTCCGCGACCCTCTCCGCGCCGACCATCGCCGGAGCCGCGGCCGACAGCTCGAAGGCGGTCTGACCCTGCGTCATCCGCAGGTAGACCTGGGCCAGCAGCTCGGCATCGAGTAGCGCGCCGTGGTAAACGCGATGGCTGGCCTCGACGCCGAAGCGCCGGCAGAGCCGGTCGAGGCTCGCCGGCTGGCCCGGAAAGAGCTCGCGGGCGAGGGCCAGGGTGTCGGTCACCCGGGCGATCTCGCTCAGGCTTCGCACCCGCGCGCCGCAGCGCGCGAGCTCGGCCTCGAGGAAGCCGACGTCGAAGGGCGCGTTGTGGATCAGGATCTCGGCACCCTCGAGGAAGGCGAGGAGCCGCTCGGCGACGTCGGCGAAGCGCGGCTTGCCGCGCAGGCTCTCGCGGTCCATGCCGTGCACCCGCTGCGCCCCCTCCTCGATCTCCCTCTCCGGATCGAGGCGCTCGTGGAAGCTGCGCCCGGTCAGGCGCCGCCCGATCATCTCCACCGCGCCGATCTCGATGATGCGATGGCCCTCCTCCACCCTGAGGCCGGTGGTCTCGGTGTCAAGGAAGATCTGGCGCTCGCTCATCCGCCGCCCCGCGCCCGCCGCCCCGCCTCGGCCCGCGCCAGGCGGTCCACCCGCTCGTTGTCGGCATCGCCGGCGTGGCCGCGCACCCACACCCACTCCAGCCGGTGCTTCGCCCCCAGCCGCTCGAGCGTCTCCCAGAGATCGCGGTTCCTCACCGGCTCGCCGCTCGCCGTCCGCCAGCCCCGCGCCTTCCACGCGGGGAGCCAGCGCTCGATCCCGTCCTTGAGGTAGCGCGAGTCGGTGCGCAGCCTGACGACGCAGGACCGCCTGAGCGCGCGCAGTCCCTCGATGGCCGCGGTGAGCTCCATGCGGTTGTTGGTGGTGAGCGGCTCGCCGCCGCTCAGCACCCGCTCGCGGCCGCGCCAGCGCAGGAGCGCGGCCCAGCCGCCCGGGCCGGGGTTGCCGAGGCAGGCGCCGTCGGTCACGATCTCGACCGGCTCCGGCGCCTCCGCGCCGGGGCGGTCGTCACGCGCAGCGCGTTCCGCGTCGTCGTCGCCAGCTCGCATGGGCCGCGATTCTCCGTCGCTCGGAGAAGCCCTGACAAGCGCCGGGGAGGGCGCCGAACGCCTGCTCGCGCTGCCCGCGCTCAGCGACAACTACGTCTGGCTCTGGTCAAGGGGCGAGGCCGCGATCGCCGTCGATCCCGGAGACGCCGCGCCGGCGCTCGCGGCGCTCTCCCGGCACCGGCTGCGGCTGGTCGCGATCCTGCTCACCCACCACCACGCCGACCACATCGGCGGCGCGGCCGCGCTGCGCGCGGCGACGGGCGCGCCGATCCACGCCCCCCCCGACCCCCGCATCCCCGACGCCGACCGTCGCGTCGGGGAGGGCGACCGGATCGAGCTTCCGGCGCTCCGCGCCGCCTTCGCGGTGCTCGCGACGCCCGGGCATACCCGCACCCACGTCGCCTTCCTCGGGGAGGGGCTGCTGTTCTGCGGCGACACCCTGTTCTCGCTCGGCTGCGGGCGCATCTTCGAGGGCACGCCCGCGGAGCTCCACGCCTCGCTCGCGAGGCTCGCCGCCCTGCCCCCTGAGACCCGCGTCTGCCCGGCGCACGAGTACACCCTCGCCAACGGCCGCTTCGCGCTCACCGTCGATCCCGCGAACCCCGCCCTGCGCGCACGTCTGGCCGAGGCCGCGGCGCAGCGCGAGCGCGGCGAGCCCACCCTGCCGACGACGATCGGGCGCGAGCGCGAGACCAATCCCTTCCTGCGCTGTTCGCGGCCGGAAATCCGCATGGCGCTCGGGCTTGCCGATGCCGATCCGGTCGCGCTCTTTGCCGCGCTCCGCGCCGCGAAGGACCGCTTCCGCGGCTGAGCGCGGCGGTCGCGGGCTTGGCGTAGACTAGCGCGCCTCCCTCGCCGGAGTCTGTGCCGACATGACCACGGGCAGCGGTTTCCTCAAGGGCAAGCGCGCGCTCGTCGTGGGCATCGCCAGCAGCCGCTCGATCGCCTGGGGCATCGCCGCGGCCATGCACCGCGAGGGCGCCGAGCTCGGCTTCACCTACCAGAACGACAAGCTGCGGCCGCGGGTCGAGGAGGCCGCGAGCGCCTTCTCCGGGCGCTTCGTCGCCCCCCTCGACGTCGCCGAGGACGGCGACATCGCGCGCCTCGCCGAGACGGTGGCGGGGCATCTGGCCGGAGGGGCTCGACGTCCTCGTGCACTCCGTCGCCTACGCGCCGCGCGAGGCGCTGCAGGGCGGCTTCCTCGACGGTCTCGACCGGGAGGCCTTCCGCGATCGCCCACGACGTCTCGGCCTACAGCCTGGTGGCGCTGGCCAAGGCCCTGCGCCCCGCCCTCGCCACGCGGCGCGGCGCGATCCTGACCCTGAGCTACCTCGGCGCCGAGCGCGCCCTCGCCCACTACAACGTCATGGGGCCGGCCAAGGCGAGCCTCGAGGCCTGCGTGCGCTATCTCGCCCTCGAGCTGGGCCCCCAGGGCATCCGCGTCAACGCGATCTCCGCCGGGCCGATCAAGACCCTCGCCGCGGCCGGCATCGCCAGCTTCCGGCGGATGCTGGCGCACGTCGAGCGCCACGCGCCGCTCCGCCGCAGCGTGACGATCGAGGACGTCGGCAACGTCGCCGCCTTCCTCGCCTCCGAGCTCGCGGCCGGGATCACCGGCGAGACGCTCTACGTCGACGCCGGCTACCACGTCCTCGGCATGACCGGCCTCGAGGACTGAGACCGACGCTCACAGCTGGGCGAGCCGGTCCTCGGCGATGCGGATCTCGAGCGAGGCCTTGAGCGCCTGGAGGAAGGCCTGGCGATCGGCCGCGGCGCGCTCGGCGAGGAGCTGCTCCCGAACCGCGCGGCGATCCTCCGCGCTCGCCGCGGCCGGATCGGCGTCGCGGGCCGCCGTGACCGCGATCAGCGCGTAGCGGCCGTCGCCGAGCGCCGCGAGCCCGAGGCGCGGCCGCGCTCCCGGCCGCGGCAGCCTGAAGGCCTCGGCCACGATCCGGCCATCGACGGTGGCGGCGAAGCGCCCGAGGCTCCTCCTCGCGGCGGAGCTCGGCACCGAGCTCGGCGGCGAGCTCCTCGAGACTCGCGCCCTGCCGCAGCCTGGCGAGCAGGGCTCTCGGCGCGCTCGCGCGCGAGGCTGCTCCCGGCGATCGGCGCGCCATTCCCGCTCGACCTGCTCGCGGACCTCCTCGAAGGGGCGGACCCGGGCCGGCTGGTGCTCGCGCACCCTGAGCGCGAGCACCCGGCCGGGCTCGATCGCGAAGGGCTCGCTGGTCTGGCCGTCGATCAGCACCGGTTCGGAGAAGGCGTGGGCGATGACCTCGGGGTGCGAGGCCAGCCCCTCCCCGCCCTCGCGGGCGAAGGGGCCGAGCGTGCGGATCTCGAGCCCGAGCTCCTCGGCCACCGGCTCGAGCGAGGTCGGATCCCGGTAGACGAGATCGCTGAGCCGGTCCTCCAGCTCGCGGAAACGCCGCTCCCGCTCGCCGGCGAGGAACTCGGCGGCGAGCTCCTCGCGGACCTCCTCGAAGCTCTTGCCCTCCTCGGGCCGCACCTCGAGGACCCTGAGCAGGTGGTAGCCGCTCGTCCCCCGGACCGGCCCCACCACGGCGCCGACCTCGGCGGCGAAGGCGGCCTCCTCGAAGGCCGGATCGGTGATGCCCGCGCTCGATCCAGCCGAGGTCGCCGCCGGCGGCGCGGGAGCCCGGATCGTCCGAGTGCGTCCTGCGCCAGCCCGGCGAAGTCGGCACCGCGCTCCAGCTCTCGCTTGAGCTCCTCGGCGCGGGCGAGCGCCGCGCGCTCGGCCTCGGCGTCCGCGCCCTTCGGCGTCACCAGGATGTGCGCCACGCGGCGCTGCTCGGGCCGGCACGAAGCGAGACTTCTGCTCCTCGTAGCGCCGCCTGAGCTCCGCCTCGTCGGGCGACGGTCTCGACCGCGATCGACGCCTCGCGCGAGCTCGACGTACTCGACCACGACCCGCTCCGGCTCGCGGTGATTGGCGGGATGGGCCTCGTACCAGGCGCGCAGGGTGGCCTCGTCCGCCGCCTCGTCCTCTGGCGGCGGCAGCGCCACCCACGAGAAATCCCGGACCTGACCGCGCAGCGCCAGATGGCGATCGACCTCCGCCTCCGGCACCAGCGCGGTGGCGGCCACCTGCGCCGACCCAGTCGCGCAGCAGCAGCTCGCGCCGCAGACGCTGCTCGAAGGACTGGGCGGTGAGGCCGTGGGCGCGCAGCAGGCTCTGGTAGCGCTCGGCGTCGAAGCGTCCGTCCCTCTGCAGCACCTCGATGCCGAGAATCTCCCGCCGCAGGCGGTCCGCGGGAATGGTGACTCCGGCGCGCTCGGCGGCGATCAGCACGGCCTCCTCCTCGATCAGCCGCTCCAGCACCTCGCGCTTGAACTCGGGCCGCTCGAACAGGCGCGGATCGAAGGCGTCGCCGAGCAGACGGCGCATCTGGCCGCGCACGTCCTCGATCCGCTGCCGCAGCGACCTCGGGAGCCGATCTCGCGGTCGCCGACCTTCGCCACCCAGGTCTCGCGAAGGCCGGTGAAATACTGGTCGATGCCGAAGAAGGCGAAGGGGATGATGAGGAGGCCGATGACGAGCAGGGCCACCCAGCCCGTCATCTTCTCGCGCAAGGCCTGGAGCATGAGAGCCCGGTTACCGCGATGCTGGGAAAGCGCGAGAACTTAGCCCCACCTCGGGACGGCCGCAAGCCTCGATCGGAAAGACGAAAGGCGCCGCGAGGGGCGCCTTTCGCGTTGCTGGCGGAGTGGACGGGACTCGAACCCGCGACCCCCGGCGTGACAGGCCGGTATTCTGACCAGCTGAACTACCACTCCGGAAACCTGCCTTCCTGGTGGGTGCTGAGGGGCTCGAACCCCCGACCCTCGCCGTGTAAGGGCGATGCTCTACCGCTGAGCTAAGCACCCCGGAGGGGGCAGGCCAATCAGTTTACGGCGTCCTTGAATGCCTTGCCAGCCTTGAAGGTGGGCGTCTTGCTGGCCTTGATCTTGATCGTCTGGCCGGTCCGCGGGTTGCGTCCCTCGCGCGCGGCGCGCTTGCGGACGGAGAAGGTGCCGAAGCCGACGAGGGTGACGCTCTCGCCCTTCTTGAGCGCCTTCTTGAGCACCTCGACCATCGCGTCCACCGCCTCGGCGGCCTTGGCCTTGCTCAGCTCGCACTTCTCGGCGATCGCGCCGACGAATTCTGCTTTGTTCATCGATCACTCCCTCACGGCCCTCGCGGGCCCTCGAACGGATGAGCTTGGAGACAGCGGGACGACGGCCTCGAACCCCCTCCGGAAGCCGGCATCCGTCGCGACTGCGCCGCCGTCACGGCGAGAAACGGCGGCGTGCGCGGATTTATACCAGCGGCCTACGGAGCCACGCAAGGCAAAGAGCGCATCGCGCAGCGGCGCTCTCGGCGCACGCGCGGCGGCGTGCGCGCAGCGGGCAAGCGCCGATGGCCCTTCCGGCCCTTCAGTGCGGCCTCGGGGCGCCCTCGCCTTCCGCGGCACCCTCCACCGTCTCGACCGGCAGCGGGTGCGGCGGCGCGGAGGGGCGAAGCGGCTCGCCGAGCGCGATGTCGAGCACCTCGTCGATCCAGCGCACGCAACGGATCTCGAGGCCCGCCTTGACGTTCTCCGGGATCTCGGCGAGGTCCTTGCGGTTCTCCTCGGGAATGATCACGACCCGGATCCCTCCGCGCTGCGCGGCGAGCAGCTTCTCCTTGAGGCCGCCGATCGGCAGCACGCGGCCGCGCAGGGTGATCTCGCCGGTCATCGCCACGTCCGGCGCGCACCGGGATCCGGGTGAGCGCCGAGACCAGCGCGGTGCACATGCCGATGCCTGCGCTCGGGCCGTCCTTGGGCGTGGCGCCCTCGGGGACGTGGACGTGGATGTCGCACTTGGCGTGGAAGTCGGGATCGATGCCGAGCATGCCCGCCCGCGCCCGCACCACGCTGAGCGCCGCCTGCACCGACTCCCGCATCACGTCGCCGAGCTGGCCCGTCTGCAGCAGCTTGCCCTTGCCCGGGACCACCGTGGCCTCGATGCTGAGCAGGTCCCCGCCCACCTGCGTCCAGGCGAGACCGGTCACCAGGCCGACCTCGTTCTTCGCCTCCGCGCGGCCGAAGTCGAACTGGCGCACGCCGAGGTAGTGCTCGAGCCGATCGGGGCCGACCTGCACCGCGCTCCGCTAGCGGGCACGATCGCCCTTCGCCGCCACGCTGCGCGGCCAGCGCGAGTTCCTTGACCACCTTGCGGCAGATCTTCGCGATCTCGCGCTCGAGATTGCGCACGCCGGCCTCCCGCGTGTAGTAGCGGACGATGTCGGTGAGCGCCTCCCGCGAGATCGACAGAGTCCTCCGGCGACAGGCCGTTCGCCTTGAGCTGCTTCGGAATCAGGTAGCGCTCGGCGATGGCGAGCTTCTCGTCCTCGGTGTAGCCGGGGATGCGGATCACCTCCATGCGGTCGAGCAGCGCCGGAGGGATGTTGAGCGTGTTCGCCGTGGCGATGAACATCACCTCGGAGAGGTCCACGTCGACCTCGAGGTAATGGTCGCTGAAGGCATGGTTCTGCTCGGGATCGAGCACCTCGAGCAGCGCCGCCGAGGGATCGCCGCGGAAGTCCATGCTCATCTTGTCGATCTCGTCGAGCACGAACAGCGGATT
Source organism: Lysobacterales bacterium (assembly GCA_033582715.1). Classification (GTDB taxonomy): domain Bacteria; phylum Pseudomonadota; class Gammaproteobacteria; order Xanthomonadales; family BPKI01; genus BPKI01. The sequence continues at coordinate 1,659,409 of JAVQZZ010000001.1, forward strand.
CTTGGTCCCCGCCTTGGCGAGGTTCTGGATGATCCGGCCCGGCAGCGAGCCGATGTAGGTGCGGCGATGGCCGCGGATCTCGGCCTCGTCGCGCACGCCGCCCAGGCTCACCCGCACGAACTTGCGGTTGGTCGCCTTGGCGATCGAGCGTCCGAGCGAGGTCTTGCCGACGCCCGGCGGTCCCGACCAGGCAGAGGATCGGCCCCTTGAGATGGCGCACCCGCTGCTGCACCGCCAAGGTACTCGAGGATGCGCTCCTTGACCTTCTCGAGGCCGTAGTGATCCGCATCGAGCACGCGCTGCGCCGCGGCGATGTCCTTGCGGATGCGCGTGCGGCGGCTCCACGGCACCGAGATCAGCCAGTCGAGGTAGTTGCGCACCACCGTCGCCTCGGCCGACATCGGCGACATCATCCGCAGCTTGTTGAGCTCGGCCTTGGCCTTCGCCTCGACCTCCTTGGGCATCCCGGCCTGCGCGATCTTCCGCTCGAGCTCGGCGAGCTCGTTGTGGCTCTCGTCGAGGTCCCCGAGCTCCTTCTGGATCGCCTTCATCTGCTCGTTGAGGTAGTACTCGCGCTGGCTCTTCTCCATCTGCGACTTGACCCGGCCGCGGATGCGCCGCTCGAGCTGCTGGACGTCGATCTCGGCCTCGACCAGGCCGATCAGCAGCTCGAGGCGCTCGCCCACGTCGAGCGCCTCGAGCACCCGCTGCTTCTCCGCGATGCGCACGCCGAGATGGGCGGCGACGGTGTCGGCGAGCCGCGACGGATCCTCGATCGCGCCGAGAGTCCCGAGCAGCTCGGCGGGGAGCTTGCGGCTCATCTGCACGAACTGCTCGAAGGTGTTGAGCAGGGAGCGTCCGAGCACCTCGAACTCGCGCGGCGAGCGCGAGATCACGTTCTCGAGTGAGCCGGGCGGACGCGACCAGCGCGCCCTCGTGCTCCTCGAGGGCCTCGAGCCGCGCCCTGGCCGAGCCCTCCACCAGCACCTTGATCGTGCCGTCGGGCAGCTTGAGGAGCTGGAGGATGGTAGGCGACGGTGCCCGACCTGGTAGAGGTCGCGCTCGCGGGGATCGTCCACCTCCGGGCTGCGCTGGGCCAGGAGCAGCAGGCGCCGATCTCCGGCCATCGCCTGCTCGAGCGCGCGGACCGACTTCTCGCGCCCGACGAACAGCGGGATCACCATGTGGGGGTAGACCACCACGTCGCGCAGGGGAAGCACCGGCAGACGCTCGGTCGCGGGGTTCGGGTCGCTCATCGGTCGCTCGGCTGTGTCGGTTCAGGTCTCGAGGCCGGTCCGGCGCCGCGGCCGGAGCCGCGAGCCTGGGCCTCGATCGCACTATGGGGGCGCCCTCGGCCGCGCTGCAAGCCGAGACCCGCCCGCGGCGGGACCGACGGCGCTACTCGGCCGCCGCGCGGGCCTGCTGGCCGTGTCCGCGGTAGATCAGGAAGGGCTGGGCCTCGCCTTCGACCACCGCCTCGTCGACCACGACCTTCTCCACGTTGTCGAGCGAGGGCAGCTCGAACATCGTGTCCAAAAGCACGTTCTCGAGGATGGTGCGCAGCCCGCGCGCCCCGGTGCGGCGCTTGAGCGCCCGACGGGCCACCGCCCGGAGCGCCTCGGGGCGGAACTCGAGCTCCACCCCCTCCATCTCGAACAGCTTGCGGAACTGCTTGGTGATCGCGTTCTTGGGCTCGGTGAGGATGCGCACCAGCGCCTCCTCGTCGAGCTCGTCCAGGGTCGCCACCACCGGCAGGCGGCCGACGAACTCCGGGATCAGTCCGAACTTGATCAGATCCTCCGGCTCGACGTCGCGGAGCGTGTCGCCGATGTTGCCCCGCGGCCGGGAGGAGCGGATGTCGGCGCTGAAGCCGATGCCCGTCGCCTCGGAGCGCGCCTGGATGATCTTCTCGAGCCCGGCGAAGGCGCCGCCGCAGATGAACAGGATGTTGCGGGTGTCGACCTGCAGGAACTCCTGCTGCGGGATGCTTGCGCCCTCCCTGCGGGGGCACCGAGGCCATGGTGCCCTCGATCAGCTTGAGCAGCGCCTGCTGCACGCCCTCGCCCGACACGTCGCGCGTGATCGATGGGTTCTCGCTCTTGCGCGAGATCTTGTCGATCTCGTCGATGTAGACGATCCCGGTCTGGGCCTTCTCGACGTCGTAGTCACACTTCTGCAGGAGCTTCTGGATGATGTTCTCGACGTCCTCGCCGACGTAGCCCGCCTCGGTCAGGGTGGTGGCGTCGGCGATGGTGAAGGGGACGTTGAGCAGGCGGGCGAGGGTCTCGGCAAGCAGCGTCTTGCCCGATCCGGTCGGCCCGATGAGCAGGATGTTCGACTTGGCGAGCTCGACGTCGTCGTCGCGCTTGCGCGACTCGAGCCGCTTGTAGTGGTTGTAGACCGCGACCGAGAGGATCTTCTTGGCCCGCTCCTGGCCGATCACGTACTGGTCGAGGACGGCCCGGATCTCCTGCGGCTTCGGAAGGTGCGCACGCGGGTGCGCGCTCTTCTCGTCGAGCTCCTCGCGGATGATGTCGTTGCAGAGCTCGACGCACTCGTCGCAGATGAACACGCTCGGGCCGGCGATCAGCTTGCGGACGTCGTGCTGGCTCTTGCCGCAGAAGGAGCAGTAGTGGACCTTGCCACCGTCGCCATGCCGTCCGTAACGATCCTCGCCCATGTCGCCGCCGTGCCGGAACCCGAGATGCCTGCCTCGTCGCAGGATAGCACATCGCCCCCGCGCCCCGCGGCTGACCCGTCCGCCGCGGGAGGCGGAGCGCGCCCGATCGACCGAGCGTGGCCGGGTGGCGGTGCCGAGGATCCCAGCGAACGGCGGGCTCCCCGCCCCTGCGTTCCCCCCGAGGGCCGCTCCGCGGCCGCCTTCACGCCTGGCGAGGCGCACCCGTTCCCCAGGTCGAGACCGCAAGACGCCACGGACACCCGCCGCAGCGAACTCCCGTTCCGCCTGCGCGACGACCGCGCGTCGACCGAGCTCGGGGTGATCACTCGAGCCCACCCCGCCACGCCTCAGCCCGAGACGTTTCCCCGGGAGGCCGCGCCACGAGCCGGGCTCGAGGCGAGGTTCGGCGGCGACAAGGGGAGGGCGCGGCACGGAGGCTGCGGAGCCGCCGCGCTCCCAGAGCGCATCGAGGATGCCCGCGAAGCCGCGCTCGACGGGCGGGGCGCCGGGCCCTGGAGCAAGGGCTCAGGCCGAGCGGACGCTCGACTCGCTGCGCCGGTCGAGCACGTGGTCGATCAGCCCGTAGGCGCGCGCCGCTTCCGCGCTCATGAAGTAGTCGCGGTCGGTGTCGCGGGCGATGGTGGCGACGTCCTGGCCGGTGTGCTCGGCGAGGATCGCGTTGAGGCGGTCGCGCAGGTACAGGATCTCCCGGGCGTGGATCTCGACGTCCGCGGCCTGGCCCTGGAAGCCGCCGAGCGGCTGGTGGATCATCACCCGCGAATGCGGCAGGCCGTAGCGCTTGCCCTTGGTCCCCGCGGCGAGCAGCACCGCGCCCATGCTCGCCGCCTGGCCCACGCAGATCGTGCTCACCGGCGGCTTGATGAAGCGCATGGTGTCGTAGATCGCGAGCCCCGCGGTCACCAGGCCACCCGGCGAGTTGATGTACAGGCTGATGTCCTTCTCGGGGTTCTCGGCCTCGAGGAACAGCAGCTGGGCCACGATCAGGTTGGCCATGTAGTCGTCGATCGGACCCACGCAGAACACCACCCGCTCCTTGAGCAGCCGCGAGAAGATGTCGTAGGCGCGCTCGCCGCGCGCGGTCTGCTCGACCACGATCGGCACGAGGTTGAGCGCTCTCTCGTTCATCCCCGCCGCTCCTTCCTCCAGATCCGTTCCCTCGTCCGCGAGCCTCAGGCGGCGCGGGCGCGCCGCAGCGCCTCGTCGAAGCCGAGCCGGAGCTCGCGTACCCGGGCGCGGCTCGCCACGTGCTCGACGACCTGCTCTTCAACCACGCGCGCCTCGAGCCCGGCACGCAGCTCGGGGGTGCGCAAGTAACAGCTCGGCCGCGCCCTTGGGGTCCTCGTAGGTCGAGGCGATGCGCGCAAGCGCGCGACGCAGCCGCTCGGGATCCGGAGCGACGATCCCGGCGGCTCGGGCGATGCGGCGCAGCAGCACCGCGCCCCGCGCGCGGCGGCGGGCGGTCGCCTCGACCTCCCGCAGCCGTTCGGCCGAGACCTTCCCGTCCTCGCCCCGCGCAAGCTCGGCCGCGAGATCCTCGACCATGCTGGCGGGCAGCTCGAACTCGGGGGCCGCCGCGAGCAGACGGTCGAGCACCTCGCGACGCAGCAGCGCCGCGAGCGCATCCTCGAGCTCGCGCTCGAGATTGGCCCGCACCTCGGCCCGGAAACGGGCGAGATCGCCGTCGGCGATGCCGAAGCCGCGCACGAACTCGGCGTCCACCTCGGGCAGCACCCGCTCCTGCACCCGCAGCACCTCGAGCGCGATCCGCGCGCGCCGGCCCGCCAGCGCGGCGATCCGGAAGTCCGCCGGGAAGTCGAGCTCCCATTCCGCGCTTGCGCCCGCGGCGAGTCCCGTGAGCCGCTCCTCGAGATCGGTCCCGAGCGCGGCGCTGCCGAGCACGGTTCCGGCCCGCTCCCGGCCCTGCTCGGGATGCGACCAGCCCTCGCCGGTGGCGGAGAACTCGAAGACCACGAGATCGCCGGCCCGCGCCGACCGCGTCACCGCCTGCCAGCGCGCGCGCTGCTTCCGCAGCGTCTCGATCATCGCCTCGACGTCGCTCTCCGCCACCTCCGCCACCGGGCGCTCGATCTCGAGCGCGCCGAGATCCGGCACCTCCACCTCCGGATACTCGTCGAAGCTGACGACGTAGGTGAAGGCCCCGTCGCCCTCGCGATCGGCGCGCTCCACCCGCGGCGGCCGGACCGGCTCGAGCGCATGCGCCCGCAGCGCCTCGGCGAGGCTCTCGCGCAGGAGCTCGCCCAGCACCTCGCGTTCGATCTCCGCGCCGAAGCGCCGCTCGATCACCGCTTCGGGCACCTTGCCCGGGACGGAAGCCGTTGATCCGGACCGTGCGCTGGAGCTCCCGCACCCGCGCCCGCATTCCTTCCGCCACGCGCGCCGCCGGCACGCTCACCGTCAGGCGGCGACCGAGGACGCTGACCTTCTCGAGCGATGTCTGCATATCCGCCTCATGTCCTCTCCCCGCGCGCGCCGCGAGCGGACATCCGCCCCGGCTTGGTGCGAAAGGAGAGACTCGAACTCTCACGGGTTGCCCCACTGGAACCTAAATCCAGCGCGTCTACCAGTTCCGCCACTTTCGCACTCGCCGAAACGACTGCTGGTCGCGCGCGGGAGGGAGATGGTGGGCCGTCAGGGACTCGAACCCCGAACCTACTGATTAAGAGTCAGCTGCTCTACCAGTTGAGCTAACGGCCCTCGGCAAGCTGGGGTGGACGATGGGATTCGAACCCACGACCACAGGAATCACAATCCTGCGCTCTACCGACTGAGCTACGTCCACCATCATGCAACGGCCTGGCGCGCCCGGCAGGACTCGAACCTGCAACCACCGGCTTAGAAGGCCGGTGCTCTATCCGGTTGAGCTACGGGCGCCCACACCGGTTGCCGCTCGGTGGTCGGGGTAGAGGGATTCGAACCCCCGACGTCCAGCTCCCAAAGCTGGCGCTCTACCAGGCTGAGCTATACCCCGCCGGAGTGCCACGCTCTCATCCCGCCCGGGAGACCAGGCATCCAAGACGCCGGATGTTAAGTTTCGGCCCGGTCGATCGTCAATCGCCGTGCGCTCCGACCGCGAACCGCTCCCGGGCAACCGGCGCTCGCCACGGCATCGCGGCGCTCCGCTGCCTCCAGCGTGTTGAGCAGCAGCATCGCCACCGTCATCGGCCCCACGCCTCCAGGCACTGGCGTGATCCACGACGCCCGCTCGCGCGCGCCCTCGAAGTCCACGTCGCCGCAGAGCCGGCCGTCGGCACCGCGGCTGATCCCGACGTCGATCACCACCGCTCCCGGGCGGATCCAGGCTCCGGGGATCAGCCCCGGCCGGCCCACCGCCACCACCAGGAGCTCGGCGCGCCGGACGTGGCTCTCGAGGTCCCGGGTGTAGCGGTGGGCGCAGCTCACGGTGGCGCCGGCGAGCAGCAGCTCGAGGACCATCGGCCGGCCGACGTGGTTGGAGGCGCCGACCACCAGCGGCCTCGGCACCGCGCACCGACCGCTCGGTGTGGGCGAGGAGCTGCATCACTCCCCGGGGCGTGCACGGCCGCAGGCCGGGCTGGCGGAGCACCAGGCGGCCGAGGTTCTCGGGATGGAAGCCGTCGACGTCCTTGGCCGGGTCGATGGCGCGGATCACCGCCGCGCCGTCGAAGCCCGGGCGGGAGCGGCAGCTGGACCAGGATGCCGTCGATCTCGGGGTCGCGGTTGAGACGCTCGATCTCGGCGATCAGCTCGGCCTGGCCGATGGTGGCTGGCAGGTCGAGGTCGCGCCCGACCATGCCGACGCGCTCCAGCGCACGCCGCTTGTTGCGCACGTAGATCCAGCGAGGCCGGATCCTCGCCCACCATCAGCACCGCGAGGCCCGGCGGGCGCAGGCCGCGGGCGCGCCGTTCGGCCACTCGCGCCGCGATCCGCTCCAGCCAGCGCTCGGCCAGGGCGCGCCCGTCGAGGAGGCGCGCCGGGCCCATCCCGCTCACCGGCTTCTCCCCTGCTCCGGGCCGATCCTGCGCCGGCCCTGGCGCCGGTCGAAGGCGCGCAGCTCGTCGCGCATGTGGGCGATCGCCTGTCGCCCCAGCGCGTTCCGACGCTCGTCGAGCAGCCGACCCCCGAGCAGGCCGGCGAGCCGCTCGGCCACCGGCAGCATCGCCTCCCACTGGTCGAGGGCCGGGCGCACCCCGGGGATGCCCATGAACACGCACAGACCCGGAATCTCCGACCGGTTCCGCCGCGGAGAGGTCGAAGCTTCCGGGTTCCACCATGCTCGCGACGCTGAACAGCGGCGAGCCCTGCCGATCGCCATCGGCGAGGCGGTGGAAGATGCCGCCCTCGCCGTAGATCAGACCGAGCTTCTCGCAGGCGACGACGACGTCGGAAACCCGGAACGCGCCGTCCTCCGGCGCGACGACATAGAGCGTCACCAGGCGCTCGCACGCGCGCAGCGGCCCGAGCAGGACGCGCGGGCGCGCGGGGCCCGCCTCCGGCGCTGGGAGCGGCGCGCCGTTCCCGGCGGCGGCTGGCGACTCCACCGCCGCACCGAGCCGCGGCTCGCGGCGGGACGCGAGCCGCCCGCCGCGCCGCCGCCCACGGTCGGGACGCGGGCGCGAGAACCAGTAGAGCAGCGCGAGGAAGACGATCCCGGCGAGCAGCAGCGCCAGACGCAGCTCGTTGGCCTCCACCGTCCGCGCCCTCCGCTCACGCCGTCCCGGCGAGCGCCGCGGCCTCGGCGATGTCCACGCTCACCAGCCGCGACACGCCCGGCTCGCGCATGGTGACCCCGATCAACTGGTAGGCCGCCTCCATGGTCAGGCGGCTGTGGGTCACCACCACGAACTGCACCTTCTCGCTCATCTCGCGCAGCAGGTCGCAGAAGCGACCGACGTTGGCCTCGTCGAGCGGCGCGTCCACCTCGTCGAGCAGGCAGAACGGCGCCGGATTGAGCCGAAAGATGGCGAAGACCAGCGCCACGGCGGTCAGCGCCTTCTCGCCGCCGGAGAGCAGCGAGATGCTGCTCACCCGCTTGCCCGGCGGGCAGGCCATGATCGTGACCCCGGCCGCCAGCGGGTCGTCGCCGGAAAGCTCGAGGTAGGCGTGGCCGCCGCCGAAGAGGCGTGGGAAGAGCTCCTTCAGCCCGGCGTTGACCTGCTCGAAGGTCTGCATGAAGCGGGCGCGGGTCTCGCGGTCGATGCGCCGGATCGCCTGCTCGAGCGTGTCGAGGGCGGTGCTGAGGTCCTGGTGCTGCTCGTCGAGGTAGCGCTTGCGCTCGCTCAGGCCCTTGGCCTCGTCGATCGCCGCGAGGTTGATCGGGCCGAGGCGCCGGATGCGGCCGTCGAGCTCCTCCAGCGCCCGCCGCAGGGAGTCCTCCTCCACCCCCTCCTCCAGCCCCGCGAGCAGGCTCTCGGCATCCTGCCCCGCCGCCGCCATCGCCTCGCGCAGCGCGGAGGCGCGGAGATCGATCGACTGCAGCGCGAGCCTCGCCTCGCCCAGGCGCTCGCGCTGGCCGCCGAGCTCGCCGTCGGCGAGCTGGCGCTCCTGCTCGAGGGCGCGCTGGGCCCGCGCGCTCTCCTCGAGCGCCCGCTGGGCCTCGACCAGGTTGCGGTCGGCCGCGACTCGCTGCTCGAGGAGTCGCTGGAGGGCCGCCTCGAGCTCCGCCAGCGGCTGCTCGCCCGAAGCCAGCTGACGCTCGAGCTCCAGCGCGCGCTCCTCGAGCTGCGCGCGCTGCGTCGCCAGCCGCGCGAGCGCCTCGCGCAGCGAGGCCGCCGCCGCGCGCCGGCCCTCGAGCCGGATCGCGAGCTGGTGCAGCCGGTCGCGCGCGTCCCGGACCTCCGCCCGCGCCGACTCGACGCGCTCGTTCAGGCCGCGCCGCTCCGCCTCCAGCGTCGCGCATTCGGCTCTCGGCCAGCGCGAGCGCGGCGAGCGCGGCCTCGAGGCTGCCCCGCGCCGCCGTCACCAGCCTCGCGCTGCCGAGCGCTCGCCTTCCGCGAGCTCGGTCGAGCTCGCGCTCGATACGCTCGCGCCTCGCGCGCAGGGCCTCGATCCGTCCCTGCTGGCCGCGGAGGGTCCCGGCCAGCTCGGCCGCCGACGCGGTCCGTCTCGCGCAGCTCGCTCTCGAGACGATCGTGCTCGGCTTGCGCCGCGACGATCATGAGACGCCGCTCGGCGAGCTCCCGCGTCGATCCTCTCGAGCCCGGCCTCGGCGGCGCCCAGATCCTCGCGCAGCCGTCGCAGCTCGCGCTCGCGGGCGAGCACGCCATGCTGGGGTGCCGCGCCGCGCGCCAGGCGAAGCACGCCGCGCGCCAGCCACAGGCCGTCCGGGGTGACCACGAGCTCGCCGGGGGCGAGCCGCGGCAGCCGGGCGCGGGCCTGCGTCTCGTCCTCGACCAGCCGCACCCGCGCGAGCAGGGCGAGGATCGCGGCCGGTCCCTCGACCCGGGCGGCAAGGGAGTCGACCGGGCAGGCGGGACGCTCGCCGCCGCGCTCGACCAGGGCGAGCTCGCCCTCGCTCTCCGCGGCCAGCGCGGGCAGATGCGTCTCCACGCCCTCCGCGAGCACCGCCCCGAGCAACGGCTCGAGCACCGCCTCGACCGCGCGCTCGCAGCCCGGCTCGACCCGCAGGACCTCGCCGAGCCGCGCCGCTCCCGCCAGCCCGAGGCGGCGGAGGAGAGCATCCCGGCGGGGATCGTCGTGGCCGAGGGCGGCGTGCTGCAGGGCCTCGAGCGAGGCGAGGCGTCCGCGCATGGTCTCCAGCTCGCGCCGCAACCGGGCGCGCTCGCTCTCGAGGCCTCGCTCGTCCTCGCGCAGGCGCTCCATCGCCGCCCGCTGCCGCTCGAGTTCGCCCTGCAGAAGCTCGCGGCGCCCCCGCAGGGCCGCCTCCTCGGCACCCAGGCGCGCGAGCTCGCCCTCGGCCCCGCCGAGATCGAGCCGGGCGCGCTCCTCCTCGAGCTCGCGGCGGCGGCCGGCGAGCCCGAGCGCCTGCTGATCGAGCATGGCGATCCTCGTCCGCTCGACCTCCGCCGCCCGCAGCAGGTCGCCGCGCCGCTGCGCCGCGAGCTCGAGGCGCCGGCGGCAGTCGGCGAGCGCCGCCTCGGCGGCCTCGGCCTCGCCCTGGGCGAACGCGAGGGCCTCCGCCAGCCGCGCCCGTCCGGGCTCGGCGCTCTCGAGCTCCTTCTCGAGCTCCTCGAGCCGCGCCCGGTCGCGCTCCTCCTCGACCCCGAGGGTGCGCAGGGCCTCCGCGGTCTCGCGGCGCGCCTGCTCCAGCCGCGTGCCGAGCTCGCGCCCGTGGCGGATCTGCTGCTCGACGCGCGCGATCTCGCCGGCGATCCGGAAGGCCTCGGCCTGCGCGGCGCGCAGGGCCTCGGCGCGCCGCTCGCCGAGCGCCCGCTCGCGCTCGAGCTCGCTCTCGGCGTGACGCAGACGCGCAACCACGCGCTCGATCTCGAGCTCGATCCCGGCCAGGGCCCGCGCCGCCTCCTGCCGTTCGCGCTCGAGACCGCGCAGCGCCAGCGCGCGCAGTCGTCCCTCGGCGAGGGACCGCTCCTCCTGCAGCTTGAGGAAGCGTTCGGCGGCTCGCGCCTGACGCTCGAGGTGATCGAGCTGTCGCGCCAGCTCCTGGCGCAGGTCCTCGAGCCTGAGCAGGTTCTCCCGCGTCGACTGGATGCGCGCCTCGGTCTCCCGGCGGCGCTCCCGGTAACGGGAGACTCCCGCGGCCTCCTCGAGGTGGAGCCTGAGCTCCTCGGGCCGGGCCTCGATGAGCTGAGCTGATCATTCCCTGCTCGATGATCGCGTAGCTGCGCGCGCCGAGACCCGTCCCCAGGAACAGGTCGGTGATGTCGCGGCGGCGGCAGCGGCTGCCGTTGAGGGCGTAGACCGAGATCGCCGTCACGGCTGGCGGAGCGCTTGACCGAGACCTCGGCGAAGCGCGCGTACTCGCCGCCCAGCGTTCCGTCGGCGTTGTCGAAGATCAGCTCGACGCTCGCGGCGCCGAGCGGCTTGCGCCCCCGGAACCGGAGAAGATCACGTCGGCCAGCTGATCGCCGCGCAGGCGGCTGGCGGCGCTCTCGCCCATCACCCAGCGCACGGCGTCGATGATGTTGGACTTGCCGCAGCCGTTGGGCCCGACGATCGCCGTCAGGTTGGTCGGAAGCTGGATGACCGTCGGATCGACGAAGGACTTGAAGCCGCTGATCTTGATCGTGCTGAGACGCATGCTCACGCCCGGGGCGCGGATCGCCCCCGCGAAATCCGTTGGGTTCCGTTGGGTGACGCGCGGACCCCGCGCGGCGGCAGGCGCCCGAGTATACCGCCCGCCCGATCGCCCCTCATTCCTCCGGCGCGCGGGCGCGGAGCGCCAGCGCATGGATCGCGCCGGGGAGCAGGTCGGCGAGCAGGGCGTGGACCAGGCGGTGGCGGGCGAGCGGGGCCAGGCCGCGGAAGCGCTCGCTCACCACCTCGAGCGCCAGGTGGGCACCACCGCCATGCCCGGGATGCCCGCGGTGCCGTTCCGACTCGTCACGCAGCTCGAGGCGCAGCGGCGCGAGCCCGCGCTCGATCCGAGCCCGCACCTCCGCCAGCAGCGCCTCGCGATCCCACGTCATGGCCCGGTGCCGCCGCCCCCGTCGCACGCGCGGCGGATTGTGCCCGAGGGCGGGGGGATCGCGTAAGATGGAGCCGCGCGCCCGGGGAGTCACCCGCGGCGCCCGGCATCCGGCGCGCCCGACCGGCCACCGCTCCACGGCCGCGGCGCGGCGCAGACCAGCTCCCGAGAGAACGATGCAGGATCCGCATCCCCGACCCCTCAGCGATGCGGCGCGAGGCCCCGGCGCGACCGCCCGCCGTCGCCGCGCGCCGACGATGAGCGCCGAGACCGTGCGGCGCGCCCGCCTTTCCGGCGCGGGCGCGGCGCCGCAGCAGGAGATGCCGCTCGCCGTCGTCCGCGGCCAGCCCCTGCTCGAGATTCCCGAGGACCTCTACATCCCGCCCGAGGCGCTCGAGGTGATCCTCGAGGCCTTCGAGGGGCCGCTCGATCTGCTGCTGTACCTGATCCGGCGGCAGAACCTCGACATCCTCGACATCCCGGTCGCCGAGATCACGCGCCAGTACGTCGAGTACATCGAGCTGATGCGCGAGTTCCGGCTCGAGCTCGCGGCCGAGTATCTGGTGATGGCCGCGGTGCTGGCCGAGATCAAGTCGCGGCTGCTGCTGCCGCGGAGCGATCCGTCGGCGGCCGAGGAGGAGGGCGATCCGCGCGCCGAGCTGGTCCGCCGACTGCTCGAGTACGAGCGCTTCAAGCGCGCCGCGGAGGCGCTCGACGCGCTGCCCCGCCTCGATCGCGACACCCCCGTGGCGAGCGCCGAGGTCGCCGAGCGCCGGGTGATCCGCCTGCCGCCGCCGGTCGAGCTCCGCGAGCTGCTGGTGGCGCTCGCCGGGGTCTTGCGGCGCGCGGAACTCAAGGGGCATCATCAGGTTCAGCGCGAACCGCTGTCGGTCCGCCAGCGCATGGGGGAAGTGCTGAGGGCGCTCGCCGACGGCCGTTTCCACCGGTTCGAGGAGATGTTTCCGGCCGCCGAGGGCCGACGCGGGGTGGTCGCGACCTTCCTCGCCATTCTCGAGCTCGCGCGCGAGCAGCTCGTGGATCTGGTCCAGGAACGCCCCTTCGCCCCCATCTACCTGCGCTCGCTCGCCGTCTGAGGCACCGCACCGAGGCATGGACAACGAACGCATCCGGCGCATCGTCGAGGCCGCCCTGCTGGCGGCCGGCCAGCCGCTGTCGCGGGCGCAGCTGCTCGCGCTCTTCGCCGAGGAGGAGGCGGTGGACGCGGCCGCGATCGAGCGCGCGCTGGCCGAGCTCGCGGCGCAGTGCGCGGGGCGCGGGATCGAGCTGCGCGAGGTCGCCTCCGGCTTCCGCTTCCAGGTGCGGCAGGAGCTCGCCCCCTGGATCTCGCGGCTGTGGACCGAGCGCCCGAGCCGCTACTCGCGGGCGCTGCTCGAGACGCTGGCGCTGATCGCCTACCGCCAGCCGATCACCCGCGGCGAGATCGAGGAGATCCGGGGCGTGGGGGTGTCGACGCAGATCATCCGCACGCTGGAGGAGCGGGGATGGATCCGGGTGCTCGGGCATCGCGACGTGCCGGGCCGGCCGGCGCTCTACGGCACCACCAAGGCCTTCCTCGACCACTTCAACCTTCGCAGCCTCGACGAGCTGCCGCCGCTCGCCGAGGTCGGCGAACTGCCCGAGCTCGAGCCCGAGCTCGCCCTCGCCCCGCCCGCGGGAGGCGAGGCGCCCGGCACCGCCGACGCGCATCAAGCCCCATGACCGAATCGCGCCGTCCGATCCTCAGCCTCCGCAAGGCGCGCAGCGAGGAGCCGCTGCCGCGGGAGCGCCTGCACAAGGTCCTCGCCTTCGCCGGTCTCGGCTCCCGCCGCGCGCTCGAGCAGCGCATCGCGCGCGGCGAGGTGAAGCTGAATGGCCGGGTCGCCCTGGTCGGCGACACGGTCGGCCGCGGCGACCGGGTCGAGATCGACGGCCGCTCCTTCGTCGTCACCGCCGACCGGGCGCTGCCCCGGATCCTCGTCTACCACAAGCCCGAGGGCGAGCTCTGCACCACCGACGACGCCGAGGGGCGTCCGACCGTGTTCGACCGCCTGCCCGACCCGGGCGAGGGGCGCTGGGTCGGCGGTGGGACGGCTCGACCTCAACACCACCGGCCTGATGGTCTTCACCACCGACGGCGAGCTCGCCAACCGCCTGATGCATCCCTGCGCACGGCGTGGAGCGCGAGTACGTCTGCCGCATCCGGGGCGCCCCCGACCGGGCGGCGCTCGAGCGCCTGCTCTCCGGCGTCGAGCTCGAGGACGGCCGGGCACGCTTCGAGCACCTCCAGCGCCTCGACGCCGGCGGCGGCTCCCATTCCTGGTATCGGGTGGTGCTTCGCGAGGGACGCAATCGCGAGGTGCGTCGCCTCTGGGAGAGCCAGGGCCTCCAGGTCAGCCGGCTGAAGCGGGTGCGCTACGGCCCGATCACGCTCCCGCGCCACCTCCGGCGGGGACAGTTCGCGGAGCTCTCCGCCCAGGAGGTGCGCGAGGTCCTGGCCGCGCTCGCCAGCGACGAACGGCAGGCGCCGCTGCTCGGCCTCCGTCCGGTCCTCGGCCAGCGCAGCGCGCGCGGGAGCCGGCGGATCGAGGCGCGGGGAGGCGACGCCTGGGTCGGGGAGCGCCTCGCCGAGGCCAGCGAGTTCGCCGCCTTCGACCGGCTCGGAAGCGCGGGGACGGCGATGCCGGGCACGACCCCGAGCGGGAAGGAACGTCGGCGGACGCCGCTCAAGCGCCGCGGGGCGATCGCCAAGGCCCGCAAGGCTCAAGAAGGCGAGCCGGCGGCCCCGCGCTCCGCCCGCGCCTCCCGCCCCGGCAAGGCCCCCAAGATCCGGCCCGGGCAGGCGATCCCCGACGAGTTCCGCAGCTGGTACGTCCCGGAGGGCGGCGCGGTCAGCGCCCTTCGCGGAGGGGGCCGGGGAACGCTCGCGCCCGCCCGGTACCCGCCGGCCTCACCGTCGCCCCGCGTTCCGCCGCCGCGGCCGGGGCAGAGCCGTCGGCCGGCCCATCGGGAGGCGCGGGCGACTCCCGAGCGCCCCGCCGGAATGAGCGCTCAGAGCCGCAGCTTGCTGCGGGTCCGGTCGCGGCGCCGCTGCTCCTTCGCGCGATACTCCTGGATGCAGCGATCCTGCACGACCATGACGCACTCGAGGTACTCCGCCGCCTCCATCAAGCGCCGCCCGGATCGCCTGACCCGCGGGCGTGCGCTCCTCGCTGGCGAGCGCGCCGCCGAAGCCCGAGCGCGAGATGCCGATCTCGACCCCGCCGCTGGTCGCGGTGCCCTCCACCGTGCGGGCATAGGCCACCTCGCCGGTGTTGGCGTCGATCACCCTGACGTCGATGGCGATGTACGCGCGACTCTGCCGACCACCGAGCGAGATGCCGCGGAAACTGATCCCGCCGCCGGTGCCGCCGGAGCGCTCGTCGTAGGCGGTCACGGTGCCGGTGATCAGGTACTGGGCCCCGGTCAGCCGGCCGATCGCGGGACCGGTGCCGGCGGCGACGCGACCGGAGGCGGCGAGGTTCTGCTCGTCGAGCACCGCCCGGATCTTGTCGCGCTCGACCAGGCGGAAGGAGCCGAGCGCCGCGAGCTCGTTGGAGAGCATCCCGGCGAGCTCCTCGCCCACTCCGCTGCCCCACCAGCGCACGGTCGCGCGGTTCTCGAAATCGATGACCGCGACCACCGGCCGGCGGTCGGACGCGGCGGCGTCGGAAAGCGCCCCGCCGAGGAGCGCGAGGAGGATGGGGACGGCTTGGCGTGCAGATGCTCATGGCGGCTCTCCCGGTGGCTTCCCTCTCGGATACGAAAAACTGCGGCGCGTCGGGGCCCGAGCAGCGCATCATACGCCCCGGCCGCGAGCGTCTCGCCGCGCTCGCGAACCCAGGATCCGACGCGACGCTTCAGCCGCCGATCAGCCTCCGCACGCGCCGCGGTCGCTCACTCGGGGAGCAGCGCGAAGCGGTCGGCGTCGCGATCGGCCGGGAAGCGTTCCCGCCAGGCTCGCAGCGGCT
Source organism: Lysobacterales bacterium (assembly GCA_033582715.1). Classification (GTDB taxonomy): domain Bacteria; phylum Pseudomonadota; class Gammaproteobacteria; order Xanthomonadales; family BPKI01; genus BPKI01. The sequence continues at coordinate 1,674,720 of JAVQZZ010000001.1, forward strand.
CCGGATCGAGGGTGAGGGTCGCCACCGCGGGCTCCGGCCCGAGCTCGAGGAGCGTCCTGCCCTGGGCATCGATCAGGGCGCTGTCCCCGGCGTACTCGAGGCCATTCCCGTCGCGGCCGACGCGGTTGACCGCGGCCAGGCAGGCGAGGTTCTCGATCGCGCGCGCGCGGAGGAGCACCCGCCAGTGCTCGCGCCGGGCCGAGGGCCAGTTGGCGACGACCAGGATCAGGTCGTAGTCGCCGCGGTTGCGCATGAACACCGGGAAGCGCAGGTCGTAGCAGACCTGGAGCAGGATCCGCCAGCCGCGCCAACTGACGACCACGCGCCGCTGCCCGCCGGCGTAGCGCTCCTGCTCTCCCGCCATCCGGAACAGGTGGCGCTTGTCGTACCAGGCGATGCTGCCGTCCGGAGTGGCGAACAGCAGACGGTTGTAGACCTTCCCCGCGTCCCGGATGGCGAGGCTGCCGGCCAGCGCCGCACCGAGCGCGCGCGCCTGCTCCCGCATCCAGGCCACGCTCGGCCCCTCCATGGTCTCGGCGCTGGCCGCGGCCTCGTTGGAGAAGCCGCTGGTGAAGGTCTCGGGCAGGATCACGAGGTCGCTCACCCCCGCGAGCGGGGCGATCGCCTCGCCATAGAGACCGCGGTTGCCCTCCGGATCGTGCCAGAGGGTGGCCTGCTGCACCAGGCTGACCCGGAGCCGATCCATCGCGCTCACAGCGCCGCGAGCCGCGCCGCCGCAGCCTCGAGGGTGTCCTCGCGCTTGGCGAAGCACAGGCGGATCAGGCGCTGCCCCGGCGGCGGCTCGGCGTAGAAGGGCGAGAGCGGCACCGCGGCGATGCCGTGCTCGCGCACCAGCCGCTCGCAGAACTCGCGGTCGGCCGCCTGCGAGAGCGCGCCGTAGTCGGCGAGCACGAAGTAGCTGCCCGCGACCGGCAGCGGCCGCAGCCGGGTGCCGGCGAGCAGCCCGAGAAAGCGGTCGCGCAGCCGCTGGTAGAAGCCGGCCAGCCCCGCCACGTGCCCCGCGTCCCGCTCGAGGGCGTCGGCCACCGCCTCCTGCGCCGCGGTGAAGCTGCAGAAGGTGTTGTACTGGTGCACCTTGCGAAGCTCGCGGGTGAGCGCCGGCGGCGCGACCGCGTAGCCCAGCTTCCAGCCCGTGCAGTGGAAGGTCTTCCCGAAGGAGGAGACGGCGACGCAGCGTGGCCTGAGCCCCTCGTGCGCGAGCGCGCTGAGGTGCCGGCGGCCGTCGAAGACGATGTGCTCGTAGACCTCGTCCGAGATCACCCACAGGCCGTGCCGCTCCGCGAGCCCGGCCAGGCGGTCGAGATCCTCGCGCCCGAGCAGGGTGCCGCAGGGGTTGTGCGGGCTGTTCACCACCACGCCGCGGGTGCGCGGGCCGATCGCCGCCTCGACCCGCTCCCAGTCGATGGCGAAGGCGGGCGCCACCAGGGGCAGGTGCACCGGCTCCCCGCCCGCCAGCCGCACCATCGGATCGTAGAGGTCGTAGGCGGGATCGAAGAGCAGCACCTGATCGCCGGGGTGGACCAGCGCGAGCAGCGCGTCGGCGATCGCCTCGCTCGCGCCGCTGGTCACGGTCACCTCCTCCTCCGGGTCCGGACGCCAGCCCTGGCAGCGGGCGACCAGCTCGGCGATCGCCATCCGCAGCCGCGGCAGCCCCGGCATCGGCGCGTACTGGTTGCGACCGGCCTCGACGTGGCGCGCGAGGGCCGCGCGCAGCAGCGGCGGCGGGTCGAAGTCGGGAAAGCCCTGGCCGAGGTTGATCGCGCCGTGCTCGGCGGCGAGCCGCGACATCACCGTGAAGATCGTGGTGCCCACCGCGGGCAGCTTGCTCGCCGGTATCGCCATCCGCACGCTCCGGGCCGGGGAGGGCGCGATCTTAGCCCGCGGTGTCGGCTCAGGGACAGGGCGCGGGCTCGGTGAGCGGCGCCACCGCGAGCTCGCGGGCCAGCGCGCCCTCGAGGGGCGCGAGGAAGGCGCCCTGGAAGCGCCACTGGCCGCCGCCTGCGCCGAGGATCAGGCGCATGGTGCCGGCATCCCGTCCGTGGATGCGCTGCCAGGCGCAGTCGCGGCAGAAGCCGCGATACTGCACCAGCCGGTACTCCTCGGAGCCCGCGCTGCCCTGCGCCCACAGCCAGCGCGGCGCACCCTCGCCGTCGTAGAGGTAGAGCGCCGCGACGCGGTCGTTGACCGAGACCACGAGATCGAAGCCGATGCCGCTCGCCGCGGGCGGATACCAGTGCCCGCTCGCGCGCAGCGGCGCCCCGCCCACGTTCGGACAGGCCCCCGGATCGATCCAGCGCAGCCGCTCCCCCCCGGAGAGCCCCTCGAGCTCGTAGCTCATGAGCAGCTCGCGGTCGGCGACGCGGGTGAGCGTGATGCGGCCCACGGGAGCGCCACGCGGCCCCGCGACACCGTCGTGCGGTGAAGCGCAGGAGCTCCGCCTGCCAGCTCCGCTGCTCGGCGGCGGGGGCCGCCCCCTGGGCGATCAGCCACACCGGCTGCTGCTCGCGGTCGTAGCCGTACCAGGTCACCACCCACTGCCCGCTGCCCTGGCTCAGGAAGATGCCGTGACCGTCGCGCGCCGGGTTGTGCCAGGGGCCGAGCGGGGTCGCCGGGGCGGCCGCGCCATACTCGACCCGCACCGCGACCTCGGCCTCCACCGGCTCGGCGCCGAGGTTGACGAGGGCGAGGAAGTAGCGGCCCGGTGCCGGGTCCGCGAGCTCGATGCGACGCTCGGCGCGGCCGGGGGCATCGTCGCGGGCGAGGGCCGAGCCGAGCGGCGGAGGGCCGTCGTGCAAGCGGCCCGCTGCCGGGCGCGGGCAGCTCGGCGCGCAGCAGATGCAGGGCGGCACGCTCCGCTCTCCGGACCGTCGCCACGAGCCGCCGCGCCCCCGCCGGGACGTCGGTGAAGGCTCCGAGATTCATGCCGCCTGCAGGGAGGCCAACGGCGAGACTGCGGCCGTCATGGGCGAGGGCACGGGCAGCCCGCCGGGGTCAGCCCGCGCTCGAGCCGCACCGGCACCACGGCGGTGCGGCCCAGCGTGTCGGGACGGGTTCCGATACGCAAGGCGCCATACCACACCGCGCCAGGCTGCTGCAGCCGCGGCTCGTTCCAGGAGAACTCGAGGCGCCCGCGGCCGCCATGCTGGCTGCGGCCGGGACCCGCGGCGGCGAGCGCGATGCCCCCGTCCACGAGCGGCACCGCGGCGTACTCGAGGAAGAAGTCGTCGCCCTCAGCCGCGGTTCGCCGCCTGGTAGTTGTGCGCGAGCAGCCAGACCCGTCGCCCCTGCTCCCCGGCCGCGAGGCGTAGACGGAGACTCACGCGCTGGAAGCCATCGGGCTCGATGCCGCTGGCGCGCATCTCGTCGCGGCTCGCCCGGCCGTCGCGATTGAGGTCCTCGCCGAGGTAGAGGTTGCCGATGCGAGCGCCCGAGCTCAGCGCGGCGTAGACCAGGAACTCGCCGCCGGCGGCGGAAGGCGGCGCGAGCTCGACCAGCTCCGTCCAGGTGCCGCTCGCGTCGTCGAAGGGATCGGAGGGGCGCTCGTCCTCCCGCAGCCTTCGGCTGCCGCGGAAGGCGGGAACCAGGGGCGTGCCGGCGAAGCTGGCCTGCGGCAGATCGACCAGCCCGCCGAGCTCGAGGGAGGCCCGACCGAGATCCGCCACGGCGGCGAGGTCGATCCGCTCCGGCAGCGCGCCCGGCGACGCGAAGGCCCGAAGTGGCAGGCGGGTCGCGCTCACCGCCGGGTCCTCCGGGAGCAGCTCGAGGGTGCCCTCGACCCAGCCTCCCGGTAGCGCCGGGTCGAGGACCCGGAGGCGCAGGTTGAGGCTCTGCTCCGCCCCCGCGGCGAGGGTGAAGGCGGCAGGCTCGACGACGAGCTCCGCCCCGGCCTCGCCCTGGAAGCGTGCCTGCCAGCGCATGCTGCGGCCGAGCAGGCTGCGCACGCGCCGCTGCCAGAGGCACTCGCGGAAGCAGTCGCGGTCGTAGAGCGAGGGCCGGTTGAGCTGCTCGGGTGCCCCGCCGCGCAGCGGGTCGGCGTTGCGGAACTCGGCGTCGGCGATGGCGAAGGCAAGGCCGGCGGCACTCGCGGCGGCCACGTCCACGACGCCCCCGCCCTGCTCGGCCTGGCTCGCCGGCGTGACCCCGTCCTGCAGCCGAGCCGAGCGGCGCAGCGTAGTCATCAGCGCCGACTCGATCGCGTCGGGACCCCACTCCGGCCGCGCCGCCTTGAGCAGGGCGGCGGCGCCGGCCACGTGCGGGGCGGCCATCGAGGTGCCGCTCTTCGAGGTCAATCCCTGGCCCTCGTGGGCGGCGGCAAGGATGCTGCTCCCGGGGGCGGTGAGATCCGGCTTGAGGTAATCCCAGAGCGGCCACACCGGGCCGCGCGAGCTCGAGCCGGCGAGCACGTCGGCGCGGTTCGGGTCGAGCACGCGGGTGAGGCCGCCGAGCCGGCCACGGTGATTGCTCCCCTGCGCGAGCCAGCCCTTGAGCCGCGACCCGTCCTGGAAGCCGAGATGCGTCGCCGGGAGGTAGTGGTCGTCGGCGACCACGCTCTCCCCCTCCGCCGCCGTGTTGACCAGGATCATGCCCCCCGCTCCGGCCTGGAGCAGGTTGAAGCCCTTGGTCACCCGCGCGGTGACCCCGCGGTCGCAGACCACGATCTCGCCGTTGAAGGTCCCGGGCGGCCAGGGGTTGCTCGCCCCGGTCGGCGGGAAGTCGATGTCGGTGCCCCGGCTGCACAGGGGGAAGCCTAGGCTCCCGGCGTAGACGATGCGCCGCTCGGCGACGCCTCCGGTGAGGCCGACGCCGAAGAGATCCCCGGGCGGGGACGAGGCACCCCCGCTCAGGCCCAGCACCGGATTGAGGAAGCGCCGGGGATGGCTGGCGTTGGCCACCGCCAGCACCCAGGGGGCGTTGGCCGGGGAGAGCACGGTCTGGGGCCCGGGGCCGTCGTTGCCTGCCGAGACCACGACCACGATCCCGAGTCGGCGCGCCTCCAGCATCGCCCGGGCATCCGGGCTGCCCTGACCCCCCGGCCGCAGCCCCGCCCACGGATCCCGGGCGCGCCCGCCGATCGAGTAGTTGATCACGTCGACGCGATCGGCCGCGGCCTGATCCAGGGCCGCGCTGAGGGCGTCCCAGGGGCAGCCCGGAGGGTCGCGACGGCAGGCCTTGTAGCTGATCAGGCTGGCGCGGGGCGCCACGCCCGAGACCCGGATCGGCAGCTCCACGGTGCGGCCCGTGATCCGGCTGTCGAGGACGTTGCCGACCGCGGTGCCGGCGACGTGGCTACCGTGACCGTCGAGATCGCGCCCCTGGCGGTCGCCCTCGTCGGTGAAGTCGTGGATGCCGATCAGCTTGGCGTTGCAGCGGGCCGGGCTGCCCTGGCACAGCCCGAAGAAGCGGCCGCGCGGGTTGACGTGGACGTAGCCCTCGGCGTCGGTGGCGGCGAAGCTCGGGTGGCTCTCGTGGATCCCGGTGTCGATCACCCCGACCACCACGCCCTCGCCGCGACTGCGCGGGAAGCCCGCCTGCCAGAAGCGCTCCGCCCCGATCCAGGCCGGGCCGGCGTCGCTTAGCGGATGGTCGAGCCCGACCGGGGTGACCGCGGCCACGCCCGGCATCGCCGCGACCTTGGCCGCCTCCTCCGCCGAGAGCTCGAGGGAGACCGCGTTCAGCAGCACCCGCATGCGCAGCCGCGGCTCGAGCCGGCGGCCGAGCCGCTCGCCGATCCGCCTCAGGTGACGGTCCTGGGTGGCGGCGAGTTCCGTCAAGGTAGGCGCGGACCTCCGGATCCTCGACGCGGAAGGGACGCCCGCTGCGCTCGGGATCCGTCGCCTTGAGCGTCGCCGAGCCCGGGAAGCGCGCCGCCGGCGGCTCGGCGAACTCGACGAGGTAGCGCTCGCCCCCGCGGGCGACGACGGCAAAGAGCAGCAGGAACAGCGAGAGCGTCAGCCGTGCTCCCATCGCACACCTCCCTGGCCCATGATAGTCGGCTCGACCCCGCCCGTGGCCCGCCCGTGCCGGTCCTGGACCCCGAGCTGCTCGCCGCCTTCCGCGCCACCCGCTACGAGGCGGCGGTGGCCGGGCTGCGCTTCGCCGCGCGGATCGGCGAGCCGCCGCCCGCCGGCCTGCTCGCCCTCACCGGAGGGCCGGTGGCCTTCCTCACCGCCGCCAACCCCGGCGGCCGCCGGCTGCCGGAGCCGGCCAACCGCCGGCGCATGGCCGAGCTCGAGGCCGCGCTCAAGCATCTCGGCCTCGCCCACTGGCCGGCGTGGCACCGGGCCGAGGATCCGGCCTGGGACGAGCCGGCGTTCCTGGTCCGCTGCGAGGATCTCGAGGCGCTCGACCGCCTCGCGCGGCGCTTCGCGCAGCTCGCGACGGTGCGGCTCGCCCCCGGGATGCCGGCGAGGCTGCGCTGCTACGCGGGGACGCCCGCGGCGGCGGAGGGCGAGGACCTCGAGCTCGCCCCGCCCGCGGCGGGCGAGGCTGCCGCGAGCGACGGCCTCAGGCTGCTCGCGGCCGAGCAGCTCACGTTCCGGCGCAACGGCGAGCACATCCTCGGCCCGCTGTCCCTCACCGTCCATGCCGGCGAGCTGTGGCTCGTCGAGGGGGCGAACGGCAGCGGGAAGACGACGCTGCTGCGCCTGCTCGCCGGCCTGCTCGAGCCCGGCGCCGAGGAGGACGCGCCGGCGCGGATCGAGCGGGCGGCGCCGCCGGCCTTCCTCGGCCACCAGCTCGGCCTGAGGGCGGAGCTCTCGGCGCTGGCCAACCTGCGCTTCGCCCGCGCCCTCGCCGGCGCACCCGGGCTCGCCCCCTCGGCGGCGCTCGCCGCGGTGGGGCTCTCCGGCTGGGAGGAGCGCCCGGTCGCCGAGCTCAGCGCCGGGCAGCGCAAGCGGGTCGCGCTCGCGCGGCTGCTGGTCGCGCCGGCCCCGCTGTGGCTGCTCGACGAGCCCTACGCCAACCTCGACGGCGCGGGCGCGGAGCTCCTCAACCGCCTGCTCGAGCAGCAGCTCGCCCGCGACGGTGCCGCCGTGATCACCGCCCACGGACCGGTCCCCTGGCGGGGGCCCTGCCGAAGGCTCGCCCTGTGAGGCCCGGTCGCGCCTTCCTCGCGGCGCTCGGGCGCGAGCTCGGCATCGCCTGGCGGCGGCGGGGGGAGCTTCTCCAGCCGCTGCTCTTCGCCGCCCTCATCTGCGCCATGCTGCCGCTCGCCCTCGGTCCCGAGGCCGCGCGGCTGCGCCCGATGGCCGGGGGCATGGCCTGGATCGCCGCCCTGCTCGCGGGGCTGCTCGGGCTCGAGGCGCTCTTCCGGCGCGACGCCGAGGAGGGGGTGCTCGACCAGCTCCTGCTCGCCGCGGTGCCGCTGCCGCTCCTGTTCGCGGCCAAGCTGCTCGCCCACTGGCTCGCCTTCGGCCTGCCCCTCGCGCTGCTTGCGCCCCTGCTCGCGCTGTGGCTCGGGCTGCCGCCCGCGGCGCTGCCGACGCTGCTCGCGGGACTGCTGCTCGGCACCCCGCTGCTCAGCGCCATCGGCGGGGTGGCGGCAGCGCTGACGGTGGGGATCCGCGGCTCTGGTATCCTGCTCGTGCTGCTGGTGGCGCCGCTCTACCTCCCGGTCCTGATCTTCGGTGCCGGCGCGGTGGAGGCGAGCCTGAGCGGGCTCCCGGCGCGCCAGCCGCTGATGTTCCTCGCCGCCGCCCTCCCCGCGGCGGCGGTGTTCGCTCCCTGGGCCGGCGCCAAGGCCCTGCGCGCGGTGGCGACCTGAGGTGAAGGGCTGGCTGACTGCGATCCACCGTCTGGCCTCCCCGCCCGTGTTCTACCGGGTGGCCGGAGGGCTCATGCCCTGGTGCCTCGCGCTGGCCCTGCTCGGCGGCGCCATCGGCCTCGGCTGGGGGCTCCTCTACGCCCCCGCCGACTACCTGCAGGGCGAGAGCGTGCGCATCCTCTACGTGCACGTGCCCTCGGCCTGGATGAGCCTCACCATCTGGGCCGCCATGGCCGGCGCCGCGCTCGTGGCCCTGGTGTGGCGCACCAAGGTGGCCGAGGTCCTCGCCGTGGCCGCGGCCCCCGTGGGCGCCGCCTTCACCGCCATCACCCTGCTCACCGGCGCGCTCTGGGGCCGCCCCACCTGGGGCACGTACTGGGTCTGGGACGCGCGCCTGACCAGCGAGCTGGTGCTGCTGTTCCTCTACCTCGGCGTGATCGGACTCCATCGCGCGATCGAGGATCCGCGACGCGCCGCCCGCGCGGCCTCGGTCCTGATCCTGATCGGCCTCGTGAACCTGCCGATCATCCGCTACTCGGTGGAGTGGTGGAGCACGCTGCACCAGCCGGCCAGCGTCCGGCTCACCGGCTCCTCGATCCATCCGAGCATGCTCTGGCCGCTGCTGGTGATGGCGGCGGCGACCAAGTTCTACTTCCTCTGGGCGTGGCTCGCGCGCGCCCGGGTGATGCTGCTCGCGACCGAGAGCCACAAGCAGTGGGTGCGCGAGCTCCTCGAGGGTGCGCGGGCGTGATCGCGATCGACGGCCTTCCGGTCGAGCGGCTGCCGCAGCTGCCCTTCGTGATCGGGGCCTACGCGGCCTTCTTCCTGGTGCTGCTCCTCGACGCGCTCCAGCCCTGGCTGGCCTCGCGGCGGCTGCGGCGCGAGCTCCGGGCGCGCCTCGCACGGGCCGGGCGGCGCGAGGAGCGGCCGCGATGATCCATCCGCTGCGCGGCCGGCGCCTGGCCTTCCTGCTCGCCGGCATCGCGGCCCTCGCCCTGGGCGCCGCGCTGGTGCTGCTCGCCCTCGAGGAGAACCTGCAGCACTTCTACAGCCCGACCGAGGTCCTGGAGGGCCGCGCTCCCGCGGACCGGCGCTTCCGCCTCGGGGGGGTGGTCGAGGAGGGGAGCGTCTCCCGCTCCCCCTCGGGCTTGGGGGTGCGCTTCCGGGTGACCGACCGCTTCCGGGCCGTCGGGGTGGACTACGAGGGGATCCTGCCCGACCTGTTCCGCGAGGGACAGAGCGTGGTCGCGATCGGCCGGCTCGCGGGCGGCCGCTTCCGCGCCGAGCAGGTGCTCGCCAAGCACGACGAGAACTACATGCCGAAGGAGGTCGCGGAGGCCATCGCCCGGGCCCGCGCCCGGGCCGCGGAGGGGGAGGCGAGGCCCTAGCCCATGCTGCCGGAGCTCGGCCAGCTCGCACTCGATCCTCGCCTTCCTGCTCGCCCTCGCGCAGGGCAGCCTGCCCCTGCTGGGCGCCGCCCGCGGCGACCCGTCGGCTGATGGCCGTCGCCGGGAGCGCCGCCGTCGGCCAGCTGGTCTTCGTCGGCCTGGCCTACGCGGTCCTCACCGCCGCCTTCCTCCGCCAGGACTTCTCGGTCCTCTATGTCGCCAACAACTCGAACAGCCTGCTGCCCTGGTACTACCGGATCTCGGCGGTGTGGGGGGCGCACGAGGGCTCGCTGCTGCTGTGGGCGCTGCTGCTCGCGGGCTGGCAGGCGGCGGTGGCGGCCGGCAGCCGCGCCCTGCCCGAGCCCTTCCGCGCCCGGCTGCTCGCGGTGATGGGGCTGGTGGCGACCGGCTTCCTCGCCTTCACCCTGTTCACCTCCAACCCCTTCGCGCGCCACCTGCCGCCGCCGCCCGAGGGCCGTGACCTCAACCCGCTGCTGCAGGACTTCGGGCTGATCGTCCACCCGCCGATGCTCTACATGGGCTACGTCGGGTTCTCGGTGGCCTTCGCCTTCGCCATCGCCGCGCTGCTCGACCGCCGCGCCGACCTCGCCTGGGTGCGCTGGTCGCGGCCCTGGACCCTCACCGCCTGGTCCTTCCTGACCGTGGGCATCGCCCTCGGCAGCTGGTGGGCCTACTACGAGCTCGGCTGGGGCGGCTGGTGGTTCTGGGATCCGGTGGAGAACGCGAGCTTCATGCCCTGGCTGGTCGGCACCGCGCTGATCCACTCCCAGGCGGTGACCGAGCGCCGCGGCGCCTTCCGCAACTGGACGCTGCTGCTGGCGATCGCCGCCTTCGCGCTGTCGCTGCTCGGCACCTTCCTGGTGCGCTCGGGCGTGCTCACCAGCGTCCACGCCTTCGCCTCGGACCCCGGACGCGGCACCTTCCTGCTGGTCTTCCTCGGGGCCGTGGTGGGCGGGGCGCTCGCGCTCTATGCCCTGCGCGCGCGGGCGGTGGCCCCGGGGGAGGGCTTCGCGCCGCTCTCGCGGGAGAGCCTGCTGCTGGTCAACAACCTGCTGTTCGCGGCGGCGGCGGCGATGGTCCTGATCGGGACCCTCTACCCGCTGGCCTACGAGGCCCTCGGCGGCGGCAGCCTCTCGGTCGGGCCGCCCTACTTCGCCAGCCTGTTCGTCCCGCTGATGACCCCGGTGGTGATCCTGGTCGCGGTCGGCCCGCTCCTGCGCTGGAGGCGCCAGGAGCTCGGCGAACTGCTGCGGCGGCTGCATCCGCTGGGGCCGGCGCTGCTGGTCGCGCTGCTGGCCGCGGCGCTGCTCGTGGGCCTCGCCGGCTGGCCGCTCCGCGCCGCGGTGGGGCTCCTCGGCTGCGCCTGGGTGCTCGCCGGCACCGCGCTCTACGCGCTGCGACGATGGCGCGAGCGCCCGCCCGGAGCGCGCCTCCCGCCGCAGGTCCTCGGCATGCTGCTCGCCCACCTCGGCGTGGGGCTGTTCGTGCTCGGGGTCTTCGGCACCGAGTCGATGAGCCTCGAGCGGGACGTCCGCCTCGCGCCGGGGGAGCGGGCGGAGCTCGGGCCCTACCGCTTCGAGTTCCACGGCGTCGGCCACCGGCGCGGCGCCAACTTCGAGGCCGATCGCGGGCGGCTCACGGTCTGGCGCGGCGAGCGGCGGGTGGCCGAGCTGTTCCCCGAGAAGCGCGCCTACGCCTCCGGCGGCCAAGTGATGACCGAGGCCGCGATCCTGCCCGGCCTCCACCGCGATCTCTACGTCTCCCTCGGAGAGCCGCTCGGGGAGGGAGCCTGGTCGCTGAGGCTGCACGTCAAGCCGCTGGTGCGGTCTGATCTGGCTCGGAGCGGCGCTGATGGCCCTCGGCGGCCTTCTGGCCGCCCTCGGGCTGGCGCGGGCGCGGCGGCCGGTGCGCGCCCCGCTCGCCCGACCGGCGGAGGCCGCAGCCTGATGCTGCGCTGGCTGCCGCTGCTGCTCTTCGCCGCCCTGGCCCTGCTGCTCGCCGCCGGGATCGAGCTCAATCGCGGCCGGGAGCGCGGCACGGTTGCCTCGCCGCTGATCGGCCGGCCGGCGCCGGCCTTCGTGCTCGACTCCCTGCGCGAGGGGGAGGAGCCCGTCGCCAGCGAGGCGCTGCGCGGGCGGCCGTGGCTGCTCAACGTCTGGGCGAGCTGGTGCGTGAGCTGCCGCGCCGAGCACCCGCTGCTGGCCGAGCTCGGGCGTCGCGCCGGCGTGCCGCTGATCGGCCTCAACTGGAAGGACCGGCGCGAGGACGCGCTCGCCTGGCTCCGGCGCTTCGGGGATCCCTTCAGCGCCATCGCCTTCGATCCCGACAACCGCGTCGGACTGCACTACGGCGTCTACGGCACGCCCGAGACCTTCCTCATCGACGGGGAGGGCATCGTGCGCTACAAGCGGGTGGGGCCGCTCAGCCGGGAGATCCTCGAGGAGGAGCTCCTGCCGCGGATCGCGGCCCTGGAGCGGGGTCGGTGATCGCATCCCTGCTGCTCGCGCTCGCCTTCGCGGGCGGCCTCGGGGCCGCGATCGACCCCCTGCCCTTCCGCGACGCCGCCGAGGAGGCGCGCTTCCGCCGGCTGGCCGCCGAGCTGCGCTGCCTCGTCTGCCAGAACCAGAGCCTCGCCGACTCCGACGCGCCGCTCGCGCGGGACCTGCGGCGCGAGGTCCTCAGGCTCATGCAGGAAGGCCTGAGCGACGAGCAGGTCAAGGCCTACCTGGTGGAGCGCTACTCCGACTTCGTGCTCTACCGTCCGCCGCTGCGGCCGGACACCCTCCCGCTCTGGCTGACGCCGGCCGCGGTGCTCGTCCTCGGCGGCCTCGCGCTGCTCCTGGCGCTGCGCCGCCACGCCCGTCTCGCGGCGGCGCGCCCGCCTGCGGCCGGCGAGGAGTCGGGCGAGGAGGAGCCGTGAGCGCCTTCGTGCCGCTGGCCGCGCTGCTGGTGGCGCTGGCGGCGCTGTTCCTGGCCGTGCCGCTGCTCCGCCGCGAGGGCGGGGCCGGGCGCCGCGCGCTCGACCGGCTGCGCGCCTCCGGCCTGCTCCGCGAGGAGGAGTACCGGGAGAAGCTCGCCGCCCTCACCCAAGCCGAAGCCCATCGCGGCCCGCCGCGACCGGCCCTGGCGCTGCTCGTCGCGCTCCTGCTCGCCGCGGCCGCGGTCGGCCTGTACCTGCCGCTCGGCACGCCCCCGCCCGCCGCGGGCGGCGAGCCGCCGGACGGCGCGCCCGACCTCGAGGCGGCCGCCCGCCAGCTCGCGGCGCGGCTCGAGCGCGAGCCCGGGGACGTCGCCGGCTGGGTGCTGCTCGGCCGCAGCTGGCGCGCCCTCGAGCGCTTTCCCGAGGCGCGCGAGGCCTTCGCCCGCGCGGCGGCGCTCGCCCCCGAGGATCCCGAGCTGATGATCGAGCACGCGGAGGCGATCGCCCTCGCCGACCCCGGGCGCCGCCTCGCCGGGGAGCCGCTCGCCCTGCTCGAGCGCGCGCTCGCCCTCAGGCCGGAGCATCCGCGCGGCCTGTGGCTGCGCGGCATCGCCCGGCTCCAGGCCGGGGAGCGCGAGGCCGCGCTCGCCGACTGGGAGCGGCTGCTCGCGGTGCTGCCCCCCGAATCCGAGGTGCGGCCGCAGGTCGAGCGGCTGATCGCCGAGACCCGCGGCCGCGCCGCCGCGCCGCCGGCCGGGGGCGCGACGGCGGCCGAGGAGGGACTCGAGGTGATCGTCGAGCTCGACGAGGCGCTGCGCGCGCGCGTCCGCCCGGAGGACACGCTGTTCGTCTTCGCGCGGCCGGCCGCGGGCGGGCGGATGCCGGTCGCCATCCGGCGCCTGCGCGCCGCCGAGCTGCCGGTGCGGATCCGGCTCGGGCGCTCGGACGCGATGATGCCCGAGCTCACCCTCGAGCGCTTTCCCGAAGTGGTGGTCGGCGCGCGGATCTCGCGCAGCGGCCTCGCCACGCCGCAGAGCGGGGATCTCGAGGGGCTGGGCGGACCCGTGCCGAGCCGCGGCGGCGGGCCGGTCCGGGTGCGGATCGACCGCGTGCTGCCCTGAGCGGGCGCGGCCTCACTCCTCGCCGAGATCCTTGCGCTCCAGCCGCGGCCCGAACTCGAAGCCGAGGGGTCTGAGCGAGCTCACCTGGTCGTTGAGGCCGAGCGTCCCGAGGTTGAGGAGATCGCCCTCGACCGGCTGGCAGTCGCGGAAGCGGCTGTGGCGACACAGCTCCCAGGCGCCACCGAGCACCCGCACCGAGGACGCGAGGTCGTTCCAGCCGTAGCGGCCGAGGTGGCCGACCTCGAAGGTGAAGATCGCGGAGCGGCCGCGGAACTGCGCATGCTCGAAGAGCTCGACGCCGACGCGGGGCTCGCCCCCGCGCTCGCCGCGGGCGAGCGGGCGGAGCGAGCTCACCGCGGCGTCGAGGTCGAGCTCGGCCAGGTCCTCGACCGGATGCCTCAGGATCACGCAGTCGCCGCGGAAGTCGGCGTGTTCGCACAGCAGCCAGCGCCCGCCGAGCACCTCGACGCTGACCATCCGGTCGTTGAAGTGGTAGGCGCGAAGGTTGCGCACGCCGAAGCCGAAGCTCTCGCAGTGGCCCTGGAAGTAGGGCTGGTCGCAGGCGCGGAGCTCCTGCGCCGCGGGGGCAAGGGGGGCGAGCAGGAGCGACAGGCCGAGGGACAGGGAGCGCAGGGGCGACATGGGGCGTCCGGGCTGGTGGAACCGAGGCTCGATTCTAGGGCCATGAGCGCGAGTCGGGATCGCGAGCTTGGCCTGGGTCCGGGGCTCCGGTATAAGCCCGGGCGATGGGCGACGCGCGCCGCTTCCTCAGGCTCCCCGATCCCTTTCCCCTCCACCGCGGCGGGCAGCTGCCGGCGGGCGAGCTCGCCTACGAGACCTGGGGCCGGCTCGATCCCGCGCGCGCGAACGCGATCCTGCTCTTCACCGGGCTCTCCCCCTCGGCCCACGCCGCGAGTTCCGAGGCCGACCCCGAGCCCGGGTGGTGGGAGGCGATGGTCGGTCCCGGCCGGCCGATCGACACCGGCCGCTGGTTCCTGATCTGCGTGAACTCCCTGGGCTCCTGCTTCGGCTCCAGCGGCCCGGCCTCGCCGCACCCCGCGGACGGACGCCCCTGGCGGCTGCGCTTCCCCCCCTCGCGCTCGAGGACACCGCCGCCGCCGCCGCCTGCCTGCTCGACGCGCTCGGCATCCGGCGACTGGCCGCGGTGATCGGGCCCTCGATGGGCGGCATGAGCGCGCTGGCCCTGCTCGCGCTCCGCCCCGGGTATCGCCCGCGCCGCGCTGCTCATCTCCACCGCGACCGCCGCCACCCCCTTCGCCATCGCCCTGCGCTCGCTGCAACGCCAGGCGGTGCTCGCGGATCCCGCCTTCCGCGGGGGTGCCTACGACGGCGCGGAGCTGCCCCTTCCGGGGATGCTCTACGCCCGCCGCCTCGGGATGCTCACCTACCGCTCGCCGGAGGAGTGGCGGGAGCGCTTCGACCGCCGGCGGGTGGCGGCGCTCCCTCCCGATCCGCTGCGCTTCACCGGCGAGTTCGAGGTCGAGGCCTACCTCGCGAGCCGCGCGGCCGCCTTCGGCAGCGTCTTCGATCCCTGCTGCTACCTCTACCTCTCCCGCGCCTCCGACTGGTTCGAGCTCGCGGAGCACGGCGGAGGCAGCGCCGAGGCCGTGCTGCGCCGCGCCGGCCTCGAGCGGGCGCTGGTGATCGGGGTCGAGACCGACATCCTCTACCCCATCGCCCAGCAGCGCGAGCTCGCCGCGCTGCTCGCGGCCGGCGGCTGCCCCACGCGCTTCCTCGCCCTCCCCTGCCTGCAGGGGCACGACGCCTTCCTGATCGATCACCAGCGCTTCGGCCCGCCGGTCGCGGAGTTTCTCGCCGGCCTCGGCTGAGGGCCTTGGGACCCGGCGCGGCCTTGCCCTACACTGCGGGCATGGCCGGGCGGCGCCAGAGCTGGGCGACGGAAGCCGCCGCGCGCGGGCTGATCGCGGCGGTGGACGCCGCGGTCGCGCTGGGGGAGCCCGAGCGGATCACGGCGGCGCTGCGCGCGCTGCTCTGTGCCGCGATCCGCCGCGCCGAGCTCAGGCTGCCCGCCGAGGTGTTCCGGCCGCATCCCGAGCACTACGCGCGCCGCGAACTCTACCGCAGCCCCGCGCTGGGCTACAGCCTGATCGCCATGACCTGGGGACCGCTGCAGGGCACGGGCATCCACGACCACGGCGGGCTGTGGTGCGTGGAGGGCGTCTGCCATGGCACCCTCGAGATCGTCCCCTTCGAGCGCATCGCCGAGCGCGACGGGCTGGTGCAGCTGGAACCGCGCGGCGTGATCGACGCGGTCGCCGGCTCCGCCGGCAGCCTGATCCCCCCGCACGAGTACCACCTCATCCGCAACCCCTCGCGGGAGGAAACCGCGGTTTCGCTCCACATCTACGCCGACCGCATGGAACGGTGTCGGGTCTTCGAGCCGCTGGGCGCCGGTTGGCACCGACCGCGGGAGCAGCGGCTGCATCTCGACCTCCACGCCAGGGTCCCTAGGCGGCGACGCCTCGCCGCTATACTCGCGGCCAGCGCCGAAGTGGCGGAACCGGTAGACGCGGCGGACTCAAAATCCGCTGCTGGCGACAGCGTGTGGGTTCGAGTCCCACCTTCGGCACCAGCGAGCCGGTGTCGTGATCGCCCGCTGCGGGGTGCCGCCTGAGCGGACGCGCGGTCGTGGCCAGGGTCCCGCGGCCAGCGACCGTTCGCACCGCTGGCGCGCTCGCGACCTCGCCCCAGCGCACCGCGCCAGGGCAAGTCGGCGCAAGGCCCCTCGCCTGCTCCAGCCTGCGTCTGCGAGCCCGCCGCGCAACGCCTGCGCGGCACCGGCCGGTCCGCGAGGCGGCGAGGCGCGCGCCGTCGATCGCCCGGGGCCCCGGCTCTAGGCCACCTGCGCCTCGCGACGACGGCGACGTTCGGCCAGCCGAGATGGCCGTGGAGCGGGGACCAGAAGAGCACGAGCTCCGGATCGAAGCCGAGCGCCGCGAGCTCGCCGAGCAGCGCCCACCCGAACACCCGCCAGCACAGCACGCCGCCTTCCGGCCGCAACGGATCGCCGTGGTACTCGGGCGGCAGGTGATGCACCACCCGCCCCTCCGCATCGAGGCTCGCCCGGAGGAGATGCCCGACGCGAGCGGGATCGAAGGGCGCGCTGAGGACGAGCCAGCCCCCGGGCCGGAGCACCCGCGCGAGCTCGCGCAGGGCCGGACGGTGGTCGGGGAGGTGCTCCAGGATCTCGAGGCAGAATCGCGTGGTCGAGGCTGCGGTCCGCGAAGGACAGCGCGCCGAGGTCCTCGTGCCGCAGCGGCTTGCCGTCCGGCCCGGGCAGGACGCTGCCCGGAGCCCGTCCGGAGCCGAGGTACTCGGCTCCCACCAGGCCAGGGAAGCGCGCCGCGAGCCAGCCGTAGAGCGGGGTCAGGCGCTCGGCGAGGAAGATCCGCGCCGCCGGCTGCGGGCCGGGCCTCGGCGAGCCAGTGGGCGAGGACCGCGCGCACGCGGTTGATCAGTCCGCAGCCGAGGCAGGCGAGGCTCTCGCGCAGGGCCCCGTCGCGCGGGCGCTCTCGGGAAGCCGGAAGCGCGAGGGCCTCGCGCAGGGCGCGCAGTATCCGGGAAGCTCGCCGCCGCCGGCGAGCCGCTCCGCGAGCTCCCGGTCCCTGAGCCACAGGCTCTCGAGCCTTGGCGCGAGCGCCGCCCACTCCTCGGGCGAGCGCGCCCGCGCCGCGGCGGGACTGCGGATCCCGAGCGCCGGGCCGGTGGCCGTCGCGCGCGGGCGGGGCGAGCCCCTGCCCCTCGCGGGCGTCGCGCCATGCCTCAGGGTGCCTCGAAGCCGTCGGCGAACACGCCCCAGACGCCGGCGAGCTCCGCGATCACCGCCGCATCCATGCGCAGGATGCCGCGGGCCAGCTCGCGGGCGCGCAGCATGTTCTCCGGGCGGTCGCTGCTGCGGTGCCAGTGGGGATAGATCGAGGCCCCGTTCTCCCAGGTGAAGACCGCCGGGACCCCGCGCTCGAGGAAGGGCCAGTGGTCGGAGTAGGCGGCGGTCGACTGCAGCAGCTGGAGGCCGAGCTCGGGGGCGTAGGTGGCGGCGGCCTGGCCGTACACGGCGAGCCAGGAGGCGAACTCGGCGCGGGTCTCGGCCCGCGCGGCGAGACTCGCATCGACCGCGTGCCCGATCATGTCGAGATTGACCATGTGGCGGACGCCGGCGATGCGGCCGTCCGCGACGAGCGTCTGGACGAAGGCGCGGCTGCCGTGCAGCCCCTGCTCCTCGCCGCTGAAGCAGGCGAAGACCAGGCTGCGGTCGGTGGCCACCGGGGCGAAGGCGTTCGCGAGCTCGATCACCCCGGCGCAGCCGGAGGCGTTGTCGTTGGCGCCCGGCGCCGGGGCCTGCGAGGCGTCGCAGGGCTGCTCGTTGCGCGAGTCGTAGTGGGCGCCGATCACGATCCACTCCTCCGGCCGCACCCTGCCGGGCTTGATGCCCGACCGGGTTGCGCGCCGGGCGGCTGCCGCAGCTCGTGCTCAGGGTGTAGGCATGGCTCTCGGTCTGCGAGCCCCGCCTTGGCGAAGCGCAGCAGGATCGCGTCATGCGCGGCGTCGATCCCGCTGCCGTAGCTGTGGCGCGAGATCCCGGCGAGGAAGGCCATGGTGGCGTGCCACCGCTCGGCATCGACGCGGCCGACGATGGCGGCGACCGCGGCATCGGGGGCGCGGCCGCGCTTGATCGCGGGATGGGCCGCGAGGGGACGGGCGAGCGCGCCGTCGGCCGGCAGCGGCAGCGCGCGCCCGGCGCGCTCGGCCGAGCGCCGCAGGGCGGGAGGAACCCGCAGGATCTCGAATCCGCCCACGCGCGCCAGCGCCGGCCGCGGATCGGCATCGGGGCAGACCCGCTCGCGGACTAGGATCTCCTCGCGGTCGAGCGCCGGCCCGGGGCGACCGCCCGCGGCCAGCAGCCGTATCGCCGGCACGCGGATCGCGCAGCCCGACGAGAAGCTCGGTGCCGAGCTCCAGCACCCAGGCCACCCCAGGATCGCGGCGCAGCCCCGCCGCGAGGCCCCCGTCGCCGGCGGGAGCGATCACCGTGGGCTCGGCCCGCGCCGACCACGGCGGCGAGGACGGCGAGCAGCGCGGCCGAGGCGCGTGCGATCATCGCCTGGCTCCCCCTCCGTCGAGCCAGAGGCTCTCGCCATCGGCGAAGCCCAGCCGCTTCCACAGCGGCAGCCGCTCCCCGAGAGCGCGCACGATCTCGCCGAGCGCCGCCTGCACCGGCTCCGGCCGCGGCCCCGAGATGCCGATCCAGGCCAGGCACTCGCCGACCGCGAGGCTGCCGAGGCGCTGCACCACTGCGGCCTCGACCCCGCTCGCCCTCGCCAGCGCCTCGGCGATCAGGCGCTCGGCCTCGCGCTCGGCGAGCTCGCGCGCGCACTCCACGTCCATGCCCACGACCGCCCTGCCCTCCCAGTCGGCGGGCACCCACAGCTGGAGCTCGGCGTAGGCGGCGGGCATCGCCGCGCGCAGCCCCGGGCGCATCACGTCCGGGTCGATCGGGTGCTCGCTGAGCGCGAAACGCCTCATAGGCCGGAATAGGGCGGCAGCAGCTCGATGCGGTCGCCGTCGGCGAGCGGGGCGCTCCAGTCCGCCGGCTGGCCGTTGCGGGCCAGGCGGATGCCGGCGCGGGGGATCGCGAAGCCGTGTCGCGCGCGAAGCTCGTGGAGCAGCCCCTCGGCGTCCGCCGCCTCGCTCTCGATCAGTTCCTCATCCCGCCCCGCCGCCTCGCGCAGGGCGGCGTAGTAACGCACCCGGACGCGCATGACCGTGGCCTCCCGCGGAACGACTCCACCTTGGCACCGCGTGGACGCGCTGGCAAGAGGGAAGCCGGCCGCGCCGGCCGCCGCCCGCAGTTCAGGACGGGCGCACCCGGCAATTCCCGAGGACCTCGGCGTGCCCGGCCAGCAGGTCGCGCCAGCGCTGCGCGAATCCCGGCACGCGCCGATCCGCCGCGAGCTTGCGCAGCGACCGCAGCAGGCGAGCGAGGACGGCGCCGGCGATCCGTGGCGCCCGCGCGCCGACCAGGCGGGCGCGGTCGAAGTCGACGATCCACACCCGGCGCTCGGCGTCGAGCAGCACGTTCCAAGCGTTGAGGTCGGCGTGCCTCACCCCCGCCTGGTGCAGCCGCCCGACCGCGGCGCCGATGGCGCGGAAGTCTTCCGCCCCGAGCTCCTCGAAGCACAGCGGCAGCGGCCGCGCGCGCGGGATGAAGGCGAGCAGGATCGCGGCGCGGTAGGACCAGCCGCTCCGCCAGTAGGCCGCCGCCACCGGCAGCGGCACCGGCAGGCCGCGCCCGGCGAGCGCGAGCAGCAGACGGAACTCGCGGAAGCTGCGGGTCGCCTCCTCGCCGCGGAACAGGTAGCGGTCGCGGGTGAGACGCGCCGCCAGACCGCCGCGGAGATAGCGGCGCAGCAGGAGCGGGCCGATCGGACTGCGAATCACCAGGCTGCCGCCCCGTCCCCCGGCGGTGTCGTGCACGCGGCAGCGCCCGAGCCAGTGGGCGGGCTCGAACCAGGCCGGCGAGACCGTCTCCGCGCGCTCCGCCACGCAGAGCATCGCCCCCCCGGGCAGCGGCAGGCGCCGGGCCTGGCCGGCCTCAGCCGGCAGCGCGGTCGCGGCGATACTCACGGTAGGACTTCTCCTCGACCAGCGCCGAGCCGCTGCGGAGATTGATCTCGCGCTTGATCCGGGCGCGCTCGTCGTTCTCGAGATAGACGCTGCGCGCCAGCGCGACGAACTCGGCGTCGAAGCACTGCTCGCGCTCCTTGTCGCGGATCGCGTCCTCGATGTCCCACAGGCGCTCGTTCACCGCCTTGAGCTCGGCGCGCAGGCTGCCGAGATCCAGGCCGGCGAGCGGCGAGCGCTCCCAGACCTCCCGCAGTGCCGTAAGCTCCCTGAGCACGTTGGCGCGCTTGGCGGGATCGGCGATGCGCTCGGACTTGATCTCGAGGATCGCGATCTTGTCGAGCAGCTCGCCCACCGAAACCGGCACCAGGAGTTCGACCGGACCCATGATCGGCGCTCTGGATTCCCCCGCCTGCGACCGCGGCATCATCGGCGCTTCCGGAGCGGAGCAGCAACTGCCGTTGCGTTCGCGCAACAGACGGGAGCGGCGGCACCGTGCTCCCGACTGAACTGCTCGCCGCGGGACGGGACGCCCTCGCCGCCGGACGGGCGGCGGAGGCGCGGCGCGCCGCGCGCGCGGTGCTCTCGCGGCGGCCTGGGGAGCCCCAGGCGCTGGCCCTGCTCGCCAACGCCTGCCTCGCGCTGGAGCGGCTCGACGAGGCGATCTCGAGCCTCGAGGCCCTGCTGCGTCAGCGTCCGGACGATCCGGCCCTGCGCCGGGCGCTCGCGCTGGCCCGCAACCGCCGCGGGGCGCGCCGGCTGGATGCCGGCGAGCGCGCCGCCGCGGCCGCCGATCTCGAGCGCGCCCTCGCGCTGCTGCCCGAGCTCGCCGAGGCCTGGTTCAACCTCGCCACGCTGCACCGCGAGCGCGGGCAGCGGGAGCTCGCGCGCTCGGCGCTCGCGCGGGTGCTCGCGCTGCGCCCGGCGGACGACGCGGCGCGGCTGCTCGCCGCGGAACTCGCCCTCGAGGAGGATCCGCAGGGGGCGGCGGCGCTGCTCTCCGGTCTCGCCGGAGAGCCGCGAGGCGGCGCTCGCCGGACGGCTGCCTCCGCTCCTCGACGCCCTCGCCGCGCGCGGTTCCGCCCCAACGCTCCCGGCGCCCTGGGCGGAGGCGGCGGCCGCGGCCGCCGCCGGCGCGGCCATGGACGGCTCGCTCGCGGTGGCGAGGGGGGCCTTCGCGGCGATCGCCCACGGCGTGCCGCCCGGGACGGCCGGCCAGCGCGGCGCGGCCTGGCTGCTCGCCGAGACCGCGCTCGGGGCGGTGCCGGAGAGCGCCGCCGAGCTCGCCCGCTGGCGCGAGGGCTTCGCGGCGGGGCTCGCCCGGATCGAGGCGCGGCTTCAGGATCCCGGCTTCCCGCCCCGCGGCTCGCTCGCGGCGATCGCGGCCGCGCCCTTCTTCCTCGCCTACCACGGCGAGGAC
The DNA here is from genome assembly GCA_033582715.1 of Lysobacterales bacterium. GTDB lineage: Bacteria > Pseudomonadota > Gammaproteobacteria > Xanthomonadales > BPKI01 > BPKI01. The sequence continues at coordinate 1,696,036 of JAVQZZ010000001.1, forward strand.
GACCGTCCCCTGCTCTCCCGCCTCGGCGATCTCCTTGCCCGCGCCGCCTCGCGGCTGCGACCCGAGCTCGCCGCCGCCGGCCAGCGCCCGCCCGCGGGGCGGCGGGCGGCGATCGTGAGCAGCTTCCTGCGCGACTGCACGGTCGGCCACTACTTCGCCTCCTGGATCCCCGCCCTCCGCGCCGCCGGCTTCGAGCTCTGCCTGGTCCAGCTCGGGCCGCGCCACGACGCCTTCACCGAGCGTCTCGGGGCTGCCGCCGGGCGCCTGCGGATCGTCGCCGAGGGCCCGGACGCCCTCGCCGACTGGCTGGCCGCGGAGCGCTTCGACCTGATCCTCTATCCGGAGCTCGGCATGGACGGCCGGGTGCTGGCGGTGGCGGCGCTGCGCCTCGCCCCGCTGCAGCTCTGCGCCTGGGGCCACCCGATCACCTCCGGGCTCCCCACGATCGATGCCTTCCTCTCGGTGGGGGCGATGGAGCCCGAGCAGGGCGAGGCGCACTACCGCGAGCGGCTGCTCCGTCTTCCGGGCCTGGGCACGGCGTACCCCGCCCCGCCTCCGCCGGAGGCGCTCGACCGCGCATCGCTCGGGCTGCCCGCGCGGCGGCCGCTGCTCTTCTATCCCCACGCCCCTTTCAAGATCCACCCCGAGGACGACGCCCTCCTCGCCGCGCTCGCGGCGGCGCGCCCGAGCCTCGCCGTGGTGCTTTTCGAGGGCGAGCGCCCGAGCTTCCGCGCCCGCCTCGAGCGGCGGCTCGCGCGCGCCTTCGCCGCGGCCGGCGCCGATCCGGCGCGGCAGCTCCTCTGGCTGCCGCTCATGCCGCGCCGGCGCTTCCTCGCGGTGGCCAGGGCCTGCGACCTCATGCTCGACTGCCTGCGCTGGTCCGGGGGGAACACCACCCTCGATGCGCTGAGCGTCGGCCTACCCGTACTCACGCGGCCGGGACGCTTCATGCGCGGGCGGCAGAGCGCGGCGATGCTCGCGATGATCGGGGCCGACGGGCTGGTGGCCGGGAGCCGGGAGGATCTGCTGGCCCAGGCCGTCAGGCTCCTCGACGAGGCGGAGCTCCGCGCCGCCTGGCGGGCGCGGCTCGAGGCCGGGGCGCCTGCGCTCTACGGGCGGGGCGAGGCCGGGCCGGCGCTTGCCGCGGCGCTCGAGGGGATGCTGGCCGACGCATCCGGCCCGGCGTGAAGGGCGAGGATCGCCGCCAGCTCCCGCTCGCCGAAGCCGGCGGCGCGGCGCGCCTCGAGGTTCAGCGGCCCGCGCAGGGCGCCGCGCATCGCCTGCGGCAGCATCGCGATGAATTGCTCCTCCGGATCCTGGCCCCGGCCCGCCGCGAGATGGCGAAGCCAGCGGCTGCCGCAGGCGACGTGGCCGAGCTCCTCCGCCAGGATTTGCTCGAGCACCTCCGCGCTCGCCGCGTCGCCCGCGGCCCGCAGGGCGGAGATCAGTCCCGGCGAGACGTCGAGGCCGCGGGCCTCGAGCACCCGCGGCACCAGCGCCATCCGCGCCAGCGGATCCTCGGCGGTGGCGAGCGCCGCCTGCCACAGGCCGTCGTGCGCGGGAAAGTCGCCGTAGCGCCGACCGTAGGCGGCGAGCCGCGCCTCGAGCCAGCCGAAGTGCCGCGCCTCGTCGGCGGCCACCGCGAGCCAGTCGCGGTAGTAGTCCTCCGGCAGACCCGGAAAGCGCCAGACGGCATCGAGGGCGAGCTGGATGGCCGAGAACTCGATGTGGCACAGGGCGTGGAGCAGCGCGGCGCGCCCCGCCGGCGAGCCGACCCCCCGTGCCGGCAGCCGCCCGGGCGCGACCAGCGTCGGCCGCTCCGGGCGGCCGGGCTCGCGCACCGGGGGACCGGGCGGCGGGCGGTCGGGATCGATCGCGAGCCTGCGCGCCGCGAGCCGCTCCGCGATCGCGGCGACCAGTGCCCGCTTGCGGCCGGGGTCTCGCTCGCGCAGCGCCACGCCCGCCGCGGCGCGAAGCTCGCCGGGGAGCTCAGGCGCGGGCGAGGCTGGGTCGGGCCTCGACATCGCTCGCCGCCTCCACGAACTGCACCCGCCGCGTGACCCCGCAGGTGAGCTCGTAGGCGATGGTCCCGGCGGCCTCGGCGACCCGCTCGGCAGGGAGCTCCGGCCCCCACAGGGTCACCACGCTCCCCGGCCTCGCCTCCGGTGCCGCCCGCAGGTCGATCGCGATCAGATCCATCGACACCCTCCCCGCGAGCGCGCAGAGCCTCTCCCCGACCAGCACCGGGGCGCCGCTCGGCAGATGCCGGGGGTAGCCGTCGCCGTAGCCGACCGCGGCGATGCCGACCGGCATGTCCTCCGGGCAGGCGTAGCTGCCGCCATAGCCGACGCGCGCGCCCCGGCGGAGCCACTTGCGGGCGATCAGCCGCGCCCGCAGCCGCATCGCCGGCCGCAGCCCGAAGTCCGCGCCGCAGCGCCCCGCGATCACGGTGAGCCCGTAGAGCAGGCCCCCGACCCGCACCCAGCCCGCCCGCGTCTCCGGCCAGAGCAGCAGCGCGGCCGAGTTGGCGAGCGAGCGCTCGCCGCCGCGGCCGCCGACCAGCGCGGCGAAGCGCCCGAGCTGCGCCGCGGTCGCGGCGTCTCCGGGGACGTCCGAGCTCGCGAGGTGGCTCATCCACACGATCTCGCTGACGGCGGGCGAGGCCGACAGCACCCGCCAGGCCTCGTCGAGGTGTTCCGGCATGAAGCCGAGGCGGTGCATCCCGGTCTCGAGCTTGAGCCAGACCGGCAGCGGCCGGCCCCTGGCCTCGCGGAACCACGCGAGCTGCGCCGGATCGTGCACCACCTGCTCGGCCGCGAGCGCCTGGGCGCGCGCCGCGTCCTCCGCGCCCTGCACGCCCGAGAGCAGCACGATCCGCTCGCCGATGCCCGCGGCGCGCAGCCGCTCGGCGTCCTCGAGGCCGGCCACGCCGAAGGCCTCGACCCGTCCGGCGAGGATGCGGGCCACGCGCTCGAGGCCGTGCCCGTAGGCCTCGGCCTTCACCACCGCCATCACCCGCGCCGCCGGTGCCAGGCGCCGCACGATCTCGAGATTGTGGATCAGCGCGCCGGGATCGATCAGCGCCTCGACCCCGCGGCTCACGGCGGCCCTCCCGCGAACTCGTCCTCGCGGGCGAGATTGTCGAAGCGGGTGTAGAGCTCGCGGAAGGCGAGCCTCACCGTGCCGGTCGGCCCGTTGCGGTGCTTGCCGATGATGATCTCGGCGATGCCCCGCTCCGGGCTTTCCGGATGGTAGTACTCGTCGCGGTAGATAAACAGGATCAGGTCGGCGTCCTGCTCGATCGCGCCCGACTCGCGCAGGTCCGCCATCATCGGCCGCTTGTCCTGGCGGCCCTCGAGCTGGCGGTTGAGCTGCGAGAGCGCGACCACCGGCAGCCCGAGCTCCTTGGCCAGCGCCTTGAGCGAGCGGGAGATCTCCGAGATCTCGGTGGCCCGGTTCTCCCGCGTCCCGGGCACATGCATGAGCTGCAGGTAATCGACCACCACCAGGCCGATGCCGTGCTTGGCCTTCAGCCGCCGCGCGCGGGCGCGCAGCTCGACCGGCGACAGGCTCGGGGTCTCGTCGATGAAGATCCGCGCCTTGCTGAGCAGCTTCACCGCCGCGCTCAGCCGCGGCCAGTCCTCGTCCTCGAGGCGTCCGGTGCGCAGCCGCGACTGGTCGATCCGCCCGTTCGAGGACAGCAGTCGCATGGTGATTTGGACCGCCGACATCTCCATGCTGAAGATCGCCACCGGGCAGCCGCCCTCGGCCAGGGCCGCGTGCTCGGCGATGTTGAGCGCGAAGGCGGTCTTGCCCATGCTCGGTCGCGCCGCCACGATCACCAGGTCTCCGTCCTGCAGTCCGGCGGTGCGCTGGTCGAGGTCGTGGAAGCCGGTGGGCAGGCCGATCACCGCCCGATTGGCGTTGAACCGGCGCTCGACCACGGCGAAGGCCTCGACCACCGCCTGCCTGAGCTCCACCGCCGTGCCCTGGCGCTCGCCCTTCTCGGAGACCTGGTAGATCGCCTGCTCCGCTTCCTCGATCACCTCCCGCGCCTCGCGGCCGGCGGGATCGTAGGCCTGGTCGAGGATCCGCGTCGCCGCCTCGATCAGGCGCCGGAGCAGGGCCTTCTCGCGCACGATCTCGGCGTAGGCGCGGGCGTTGGCGGCGCTCGCCGCCCCCGCCGCGAGCTCGGCGAGATATGCGCTCCCGCCGACGCTCTCCAGCCGATCGCGCGCGCGCAGGAAATCGCCGACCGTGACCACGTCGGCCGGACGCTGCTGCCTCGCGAGCTCGGCGACGGCGGCGAAGATCAGCCGGTGGTCCTCGCGGTAGAAGTCGTCCTCGACCAGGAGATCGGCGACCTCGTGCCAGGCGCTCTCATCCAGCATCAGCGCCCCGAGGACGGCCTGCTCGGCGTCGATCGAGTGCGGGGGGAGGCGCAGGGAGCGGACGTTGGCTCCCGCGGTGCGGGCCCCGCTGCTTCGCTCCATCGGAAGGCTCACCGTGCCGGAAGGGCGATCGATCATACGTGGCACGCGCGCCCGAGCGTTGCAGACAAGCCTGTGGACAAGCTGTGCGCGAGGCGCTGCGGCACCGCCGGCCGACCGGTGGCGGCGACGCTGCACCCGCTGAGGGAATCCTCGGCCGCCTTCGTCTCAGGCGCTGCGACGCGCCGGCGGGCGTCAGCCCTCGGCGACCACCCGCACCCGGATCGCGGCCCGCACGTCGGCGTGGAGCAGGATGGTCGCGGGATGCTCGCCGACGGTGCGGATCGCCGCGCCCTCGTCGAGCTGCACCTCCGACTTGTCCACCGGATGGCCGAGCGCGGTGAGCGCGGCGGCGATCTCGCGCGGCCCCACCGAGCCGTAGAGCTTGCCCTCGGTGCTGGCGTTGGCCGCGATCGTCACCTCGAGCCCCTCGAGGGCGGCGCGCCGCGCCTCCGCGGCCGCCAGCCGCTCCCGCGCGCGCTGCTCGAACTCCGCCCGCTTCTGCTCGAAGAAGGCGATGTTCTCCGCCGTCGCCGGCACCGCGAGTCCCTTGGGGATCAGGTAGTTGCGGCCGTAGCCCGGGCGCACCCGCACCCGGTCGCCGAGATCGCCGAGCTTGTGCACCTTCTGCAGCAGGATCAGTTCCATCGCGGCCTCCGCCTCAGTGGTTGTCGCAGTAGGGGAGCAGCGCGAGGAAGCGAGCCCGCTTCACCGCGAGCGCCAGCTGGCGCTGCTGCTTGGAGCGGATGCCGGTGAGCCGGCTCGGCATGATCTTGTAGGTCTCGCTCAGGAACTGGCGGAGGGTGGCCAGATCCTTGTAGTCGATCTCGCCGGCGACCTCGGGGGCGATCGCCGGCAGCTTGCGACGGCGGAAGAAGCTGCTCATCGTTCGGACTCCTCGGTCGGGGCTCAGGAGAGCTCGGACTCGCCGCCCTCGGCGGCCTCCTGGGCCTCGAGCTCGGCCTCGGCGGGCGCGGCCGGCTCGCCCTCGTAGCGCATCCGCTCGCGCGCCTCGCGGCTGTCCTTCTCCTCCTTGGCCTTGGCGATCGGCGACTGGGCGGTGATCGGACCCTCGCGGCGGATGACGAGGTGCCTCAGCACCGCGTCGTTGAAGCGGAAGCCGTCCACCAGGTCGTCGAGCACCTTCTGGCTGCACTCGATGTTCATCAGCACGTAGTGCGCCTTGTGCAGGTGCTGGATGGGGTAGGCGAGCTGACGGCGGCCCCAGTCCTCGAGGCGGTGGATCCGGCCGCCGTCCCCCTCGATGATCGCGCGGTAGCGCTCGATCATCGCCGGGACCTGCTCGCTCTGGTCCGGATGGACCAGGAACACGATCTCGTAGTGACGCATCGACTCTCGACTCCCGGATGCGCGCCCCGCGGGGCGCGGAACAGCCCCCCGTCGGGCGGTGGGGCGAGTCAGGCCGCCAGCGGCGGCGAGCCGTGCATTATCCCGGACCCGCTCCCTTCCGGGCAAGCCCCCCGGCCGCGTCCGCCCCGCGCTGCGCCTCGATCCAGTCGCGCACCCGCGCCTCGAGCAGGGACAGGGGCAGCGGCCCCTCGGCGAGCAGCAGCTCGTGGAAGTCCCTGAGGTCGAAGCGCTCGCCCAGTGCCGCCTCCGCCTCGCGGCGCAGCCTCAGGATCTCGAGCTCCCCGATCTTGTAGGCCAGCGCCTGCCCCGGCCAGGCGATGTAGCGGTCGATCTCGTTGACGATGTCGGCCTCGCTCTTGGCGGCGTTGGCGCGGAAGAACTCGATCGCCTGCTCGCGGCTCCAGCCGAGGGCGTGGATCCCGGTATCCACGACCAGCCGCACCGCCCGCCACATGTCGTAGGTGAGCTGGCCGAAGTGGTCGTAGGGATCGTCGTAGAGCCCCATCTCGTGACCGAGCTTCTCGCTGTAGAGCGCCCAGCCCTCGACGTAAACCGTGAGGTCGAGGTGGCGGCGGAAGGGCGGCAGGTCCTCGAGCTCGAGGGCACGCGCGATCTGCAGGTGGTGGCCGGGCACCGCCTCGTGGATCGAGAGCGCCATCATCTCGTAGCGCGGCCGAGTCTCCGGCCGGTAGAGGTTCACGTAGTAGTAGCCGGGGCGGCGGCCGTCCGCCGAGGGCGGGAGGTAGTAGGCGGTGGTGGTGTCGGGCGCGACGTGCTCGGGGATCGGTCTCAGCCCGTAGGGCGTGCGCGGCAGGCTCTGCGCATGGAAGACCTTGAGCAGCTCGCCGTCGATGCGCTTGCTGGTCGCGAGATAGTCGCGGAACAGGGCCTCCGGGCTGTCGTGGTAGAAGCGCGGATCGCTGCGGAGGTGCTCGATGAAGGCGGCGAGGCTGCCGGCGAAGCCCACGCGCCTGCGCACCGCCTCCATCTCGCCCCGGATGCGCTCGACCTCGGCCAGGCCGATGCGGTGGATCTCCTCGGGGCTGAGCCCGGTGGTGGTGTAGCGCCGGGCGAGCCAGCGGTACCACTCCCGGCCCCGCGGCAGGGCCGAGAGGCCGATGCTTTCGCGGCAGGCGGGGAGGTAGCTCGCGACGAAGAACTCGCGGAAGCGGGCGAGCGCGGGGAGCACCACCTCGGCGATCGCCCGCTCGCCCGCGGCGCGGAGCTCCTCCGCGGTCGCGGGCGGGATCGCCGCCGGCATGCGCTCGAAGGGGCGGTAGAAGCGGCTCCGTCGCGGCTCGGCGACCAGCAGCGCGTCGAGCTGCGCCGGGATCCGCTGCATGACCACCCGCGGCGGCACGATGCCGCGCCGCATCCCCTCCTGCATCAGCGCCACCGTCTGCTCGACCAGCTCGCCGAATCGCTCGAGGCGCGCGATCCAGGCGCGGTAGTCGCGCTCCTCGGCGAAGGGCAGGCTGTCGGCGAGGGTGTCGAGGGTCTGGAGTCCGCCGCGCTGGTTGAGCGGAATGAGATGCGCGCCGAAGCCGTGGCTGGCGAGCCGTTCCTCGAGCATCCACTCGAAGAGCTGGTGGCTGATCCGGTCGCGCTCGCCAAGCGCATCGCGCGGGATCGAGCGCAGACGGGCCAGGGCCGCTCGGTCGGCGGCGGCACGCGCCTCGAAGGCCGCGAGCGAGAGATCGCCCCAGCGGTCGTCGTAGCGGCGGTCGCCCCGCAGCGAGGCGCGCACCGGATCCTCGGCGAGACCGCGCTCCCATTCCTCGGCGAACAGCCGGTGCAGCGCCCGGGCGGCCTCCGTCCCCGCCCCCGCGCGCGGCGGCGAGGCGGCGCAGCCGCAGAGCAGGGCGACCGCGATCGCGGACGCGGCCAGACGCGCGCCGCCGCTCACCCGGCGTGCTCCGTCCGGGTGGTGAAGCTTTCCCCGCAGCCGCACTCGGCGGTCACGTTCGGGTTGCGGAACACGAAGCGCTCGCCGAAGCGCTCCGCGACCAGATCGATCTCGGTGCCGCGCACCAGCGGCAGGCTCTCGGCGTCGACCACGATCCGCAGACCGTCCTGCTCGAAGACCTGGTCGCCTTCGTCCACGTCGCGGGCGAGCTCGAGGCGGTAGGCGTAGCCGGAGCAGCCGGCCCGCCGCACCCCGAAGCGCAGGCCGCGGGCCGCGGAATCCCCGGCGAGCAGCCGGCGGGCGCGGGCGAGGGCGGCGGGCGTGAGTCGGATCGCGTGCTCCACGCGCCGCATTCTAGCAGGCCGCGGCAAGGGCCCTGCGGCATAATGGCGGGCCGCCCGCCTCACTGCCGCCAGCCGGAGTAGCCGATGCTCGACTCCTTCTCCACCCGCGACACCCTCAGGGTCGGCGAGCGCAGCTACACGATCCTCAGCCTCGCCCGCCTCGAGCGCCACTTCACGCTCGCCCGCCTGCCGGTCTCCCTGCGCATCCTGCTCGAGAACCTGCTTCGCCACGAGGACGGCGAGACCACCACCGCCCGCGAGATCGAGGCGCTCGCGCGCTGGCGGCCGGAGTCCGCCCCCGAGACCGAGATCGCCTTCATGCCGGCGCGGGTGCTGATGCAGGACTTCACCGGCGTGCCCTGCGTGGTCGATCTCGCCGCGATGCGCGACGCCATGGAGCGCCTGGGCGGCGACCCGGCGCGGATCAATCCCCTGATTCCCGCCGAGCTCGGTCATCGACCACTCGGTGCAGGTCGATCACTTCGGGCGCGGCGACGCCCTCGACCTCAACCTGAGGCTCGAGTTCGAGCGCAACCGCGAGCGCTACGCCTTCCTCCGCTGGGGCCAGCGCGCCTTCCGCAACTTCCGGGTGGTGCCCCCGCGCACCGGGATCGTGCACCAGGTCAACCTCGAGTACCTGGCGCGGGTGGTGATGACCGAGCGCCGCGACGGCGAGCTGCTCGCCTTCCCGGACACGGTCTTCGGCACCGACTCGCACACCACCATGGTCAACGCCCTCGGCGTGCTGGGCTGGGGGGTGGGCGGCATCGAGGCCGAGGCGGCGATGCTCGGTCAGCCCTCCTCCATGCTGATCCCGGAGGTGGTCGGCTTCGAGCTCAGGGGCGCGCTGCGCGAGGGCGCCACCGCCACCGACCTCGTGCTCACCGTCACCGAGATGCTCCGGCGGCATGGCGTGGTCGGCAAGTTCGTGGAGTTCTTCGGCGACGGCCTCGACGAGCTGCCGCTCGCCGACCGCGCGACGATCGCCAACATGGCGCCCGAGTACGGCGCCACCTGCGGCTTCTTCCCGATCGACCGCGAGACGCTCGCGTACCTCAGACTCACCGGCCGCAGCCCCGAGCAGATCGCCCTGGTCGAGGCCTATGCCAAGGCCCAGGGGCTGTGGCGCGAGCCCGGCGCTCCCGCCCCCGCCTTCAGCAGCGTGCTCAGCCTCGATCTCGGCAGCGTCGAGCCCTCGCTCGCCGGACCGCGCCGCCCCCAGGACCGGGTGCCGCTGCCGCGGGTGCGGGCGAACTTCCGGGAGTCGCTCGCCGGCTTCGCCGCGAAGCGCAGCCGTCCCGGGGCGGGGCAGGCGGTGGCGGAGCTCGAGGGGGGGCGCCACGAGCTGCGGGACGGCGCGGTGGTGATCGCGGCCATCACCTCCTGCACCAACACCTCGAATCCCGCGGTGATGGTCGGCGCCGGGCTGCTCGCGCGCAAGGCCCGGCAGCGCGGGCTCAGGGTGCGGCCATGGGTCAAGACCTCGCTCGCGCCCGGCTCGCTGGTGGTGACCGACTACCTGCGGCGCGCCGGTCTGCTCGAGGATCTCGAGGCCCTGGGCTTCCACGTCGTCGGCTACGGCTGCACCACCTGCATCGGCAACTCCGGGCCGCTGCCCGAGCCGATCTCGCGGGCCATCGCCGAGGGCGAGCTGGCCGCGGTCTCGGTGCTCTCCGGGCAACCGCAACTTCGAGGGACGCGTCCACCCCGAGGTGCGGATGAACTACCTCGCCTCGCCGCCGCTGGTCGTCGCCTACGCCCTCGCCGGCACCGTGGACCTCGATCTCGCCGGGGAGCCGATCGGCCACGACCGCGGAGGGCGGCCGGTGCGTCTCGCCGAGATCTGGCCGAGCAGCCGCGAGATCGCGGAGCTGATCGCCGCGACCATCGAGCCGTCGCTGTTCCGCAGCCACCTACGAGCACGTCTTCGACGGCGACGAGCGCTGGCGGGCGATCGCGGTCCCCGAGGGCGAGCGCTACCGCTGGGATCCCGCCTCGACCTACATCGCCCACCCGCCCTACTTCGAGGGCATGGGGATGGCGATCGGCCGCATCGAGGACCTGCGCGGGGCGCGCTGCCTCGCGCTGCTCGGCGACTCGATCACCACCGACCACATCTCGCCCGCGGGCTCGATCAAGAAGGATTCACCCGCCGGGCGCTGGCTGATCGAGCGCGGCGTGGCGCCGGCCGACTTCAACTCCTACGGCAGCCGCCGCGGCAACCACGAGGTGATGGTGCGCGGAACCTTCGCCAACATCCGCCTCCGCAACCGCCTGGTCCCGGGCAGCGAGGGCGGCATCACCCGGCACCTGCCCTCGGGCGAGGTGATGCCGATCTACGACGCGGCGATGCGCTACCAGCGCGAGGGCGTGCCGCTCATCGTGATCGCGGGCAAGGAGTACGGCACCGGCTCCTCGCGCGACTGGGCGGCGAAGGGCACGGCCCTGCTCGGGGTGCGGGCCGTGATCGCCGAGAGCTTCGAGCGCATCCATCGCGCCAACCTGGTCGGCATGGGCGTGCTGCCGCTGGCCTTCCGGCCGGGCGAGAGCGCGGAGTCGCTGGGGCTCACCGGCGAGGAGGTCTTCGAGCTCAGCGGTCTCGAGGACGGACGCGCGCGCGAGGCCGAGGTCCGCGCCCGCCGTCCCGACGGCTCGGAGCTCGCCTTCCGCGTCCAGGTGCTGCTGCTCACGCCCAAGGAGATCGAGTATCTCCGCCATGGCGGGTCTGCTGCCCTACGTCCTGAGGCAGCTCGCCGCCGCGCGCGGGGCCAAGGCCGCTTAGGCCCGGCCGGGGCCGGCGAGGCCGAGGCCCGAACCCTTTGGCCTTGGAGAGGGCGCCGCGCCCGGCGCGCCGGAGCGCCGGCGCACGCCCTCTCTCACGCCGGTCGAGCAGTGGCCCGGAAAAGGCGACGCCGGCCTCAGGGCCGGCGTCGGGTCAGGGTGGCGCGCCCGGAAGGATTCGAACCTCCGACCACCAAGTTCGTAGCCTGGTACTCTATCCAACTGAGCTACGGGCGCGCGCGGGAACGCGATTCTGCGGCTCGGCGGTGCCCCCGTCAAGGCGCGGGCGGCTGGCGGAGAGAGAGGGATTCGAACCCTCGATGAGGCTTTTGGCCCCATACTCCCTTAGCAGGGGAGCGCCTTCGACCACTCGGCCATCTCTCCGGGTCCGCCGCGGTCCGAGCGCGCGAGTCTAGCCTCCGGACGCGAGCGGGTAAAGATTCACGCGTCGCCCGCAGGCGCGACCGGCACCTCGCTGCGCTGCGCCGCCTGCGCCTCGGCCTTGATGCGACGGTAGATCTCCTCGCGATGCACCGCCACCTCACGCGGGGCGTTGATGCCGATGCGGACCTGATTGCCCTTGACCCCGAGGACGGTGACCGTCACCTCGTCGCCGATCATCAGGGTCTCTCCGACGCGTCTGGTAAGAATCAACATCGCTCTGCTCCGGTTTCCTCGTCGTCATCGTCGCTCCCCCAACGGATGGCCGTCCTCAGTCTCCGACCCGCGATCGGCATCCGCCACCACCGCTGCTCGATCCGGCGCGCCACGCCCGGGCATCGCCGGAAGCTTGAAGCTTTTCGAAATCTTATTCCCCGTGTCACAGCGGTGCAATGACGCGGGCGTTCACTCCGCGAGCGCGCGCGCGACGGTGTCCGGGAACTGCGCGAGCGCGCGATCGAGGGCGGGACCGTCCTCGCCCCCGCCCTGCGCGAGTTCGCGCTTGCCGCCGCCGCGGCCGGCGATCGGCGCGAGCAGCTCGCGGATCAGTCGGCCGGCATCCAGGGCGCGCTCGCCCTCCACCCCGACGAGCACGCTCGCCCGGCCGTCGCGGCCGCTCGCGAGCGCGATCACGGAGGGGGACGGCAGCTTCCCGCGCAGCTCGTCGAGCGCCTCCCTGAGCCCGCGGGCGTCGAGCTCCGGCAGCCGCGCCGCCAGCACCCGCACGCCGCGCACCTCCACCGCCCTCGCCAGCAGCTCCTCGCTCCGCCCCCGGGCCAGCCGCGCCCGCAGCTGCTCGAGCTCGCGCTCGAGCTGGCGCTGGCGTTCGAGGATCTGGCGCACCCGCTCCACCAGTTCGGCGCTGGCCCCGCCGAGCAGACGTGCCGCCTCCTCCGCCGCCTGCTGCTGCGCCTGGTCGAAGGCCAGGGCCGCCTCGCCGGTGAGGGCCTCGACCCGGCGCACCCCCGCCGCGATCCCGGACTGCGAGACGATCCGGAGCAGCCCGATGTCCCCGGTGCGGCGCACGTGGGTGCCGCCGCAGAGCTCGACGGAGAAGTTCCCGAAGCGCAGCACCCGCACGCGCTCGCCGTACTTCTCGCCGAAGAAGGCCAGCGCCCCGGCGGCGATCGCCTCCTCGAAGGCCATCTCGCGGACCTCGCCCTCGCGATTGGCGCGGATCTCGGCGTTGACCCGGCGTTCGATCGCGGCCACTTCCTCGGCCGTCAGCGGCCGCGGATGCGAGAAGTCGAAGCGCAGCCGGTCGGGCGCCACCAGCGAGCCCTTCTGCTGCACGTGCGGCCCGAGGACCTCGCGCAGCGCCGCGTGCAGGAGGTGGGTCGCCGAATGGTTGAGCCGGATCGCGGCGCGGCGGGCGCCGTCGATCGTCGCCCGCAGCCGCATCCCGCGTCCGAGCCGACCGTGCTCCACGTGCCCGAGATGGGCATGGAACTGACCCGCCAGGCGCTGGGTGTCGGTGACGCGGAAGGCGAGGCCCTCGCCCGCGAGGATGCCGGTGTCCCCCACCTGGCCGCCGCCCTCGGCGTAGAAGGGCGTGCGGTCGAGGATCACCACGCCCTCCTCGCCAGCCTCCAGCGCCTCGACCGGCTGGCCCTCGCGGAGCAGCGCCAGCACCTCCGCCTCCTCGACGCTCTCGAGGTCGTAGCCGAGGAAGCGCGTGGGCGGCAGGTTCGCGGCGAGCTCGGCCGGCAGCCCCAGCCGCTCGCCGAAGGCGCTGGCGCGCCGAGCGCGCTCGCGCTGCTCGGCCATGGCGCGCTCGAAGCCCGCCTCGTCGATCGCGAGCCCGCGCTCGCGCGCCATGTCGGCGGTGAGATCGACCGGGAAGCCAAAGGTGTCGTAGAGGCGGAACACCGCCTCCCCGGGAATGGTTCCCTTCGCCGTGGCCGCCACCTCCTCGAAGATCCGCATTCCGCCGGCGAGGGTCTCGGCGAAGCGCTCCTCCTCCTCGCGCAGGGCGGCGGCGACGAAGTCGGCGCGGGCGCGAAGCTCGGGGTAGGCCTCGCCCATCGCCGCCGCCAGCGGCTCCACCATGCGGTGGAAGAAGGGCTCGCGCCTCCCGAGCTTGAAGCCGTGGCGCAGGGCGCGGCGCACGATCCGGCGCAGCACGTAGCCGCGCCCCTCGTTCGACGGCAGCACCCCCTCGGCGATCAGGAAGCTCGCCGCGCGCGCGTGGTCGGCGATCACCCTGAGCGAGGGATGGCCGCGCTCGGCGCAGGCGGTGAGCGCGGCCGCCGCCGCGATCAGCTCCCGGAACAGGTCGATGTCGAAGTTGCTGTGCACCCCCTGCAGCACCGCCGCCAGCCGCTCGAGCCCCATCCCGGTATCCACGCAGGGCGCCGGCAGCGGCACCAGGCTGCCGTCGGGCTGGCGGTCGAACTGCATGAACACCAGGTTCCAGATCTCGACGAAGCGGTCGCCCTCGGCCTCGGCCGAGCCCGGCGGCCCGCCGGCGAAGGCCGGTCCGTGGTCGTAGTAGATCTCGGTGCAGGGTCCGCAGGGGCCGGTGTCGGCCATCTGCCAGAAGTTGTCCGAGGCGTAGGGCGCCCCCTTGTTGTCGCCGATGCGGTGGATGCGGGCCTCCGGCACGCCGATCTCCGTCGCCCAGATCCGGTAGGCCTCCTCGTCCGTGTGGTAGACGGAGACGCTCAGGCGCTCGGCGGGAAGCCCATAGACCCGGGTGAGCAGCTCCCAGGCATAGGCGATCGCCTCCCGCTTGAAGTAGTCGCCGAAGCTGAAGTTGCCGAGCATCTCGAAGAAGGTGTGGTGGCGCGCGGTGTAGCCCACCTGGTCGAGATCGTTGTGCTTGCCCCCGGCGCGCAGGCACTTCTGGGCGCTCGCGGCGCGCCGGTAGGGACGTCGCTCGGCCCCGAGGAAGACGTCCTTGAACTGCACCATCCCGGCGTTGGTGAAGAGCAGCGTCGGATCGTTGCCGGGCACCAGCGGACTCGAGGGCACCACGGCGTGGCCGCGCTCGCGGAAGAACTCGAGGAAGCTCCTTCGGATCTCGCTGGTGCTCGGCATGGCGGGGAGGGGAGGCGGATACCGGGAACCGATCAGGATAACCGCAAAGGCGGCGCGGTCAGTCGCCGCCCTCCTCCGGAGAGCCGAGCACGCGGGCGATGATCGAGGCTGGGAAGCCGCGCCGGGCGAGACGCCGGGCGAGGCGGGCGCGGAAGGCCCGGGGCTCCTCGCCGCGGCGCGGGGCGAGACCGCGCAGCGCCGCGCGGGCCAGGGCCTCCCAGTCCACGGCCTCGCGGTCAAGCTCCCGGAGACAGGCGCGGGCCGCCTCGCCCTCGACCCCCCGGGCGGCGAGCTCCGCCCGCAGCCAGAGCGGCCCGCGCCGCCTCGCGACTGCCCGGCGCGCGATCGCCTCCGCGCTGCGCCTCTCGCTGAGCCGCCCCTCCGAGGCAAGCTCGCCGAGCACGCGCTCGATGGCCTCGCGCGGAAAGCCCGCGGCCGCGAGACGGGTCCTGAGTTCCGCGGCGCTGCGCTCGCGACGGGCGAGCAGGCGGATCGCCGCCTCGCGGACCGGGTCGCTCACGCCTCCTCGTCGGCCGCCACCGGCTCCCGCGACACCCGCGGCTGCACCAGCAGCTTCTCGCGCAGCCTGCGCTCGATCGCCTCCGCGATCTCGGGCCGCTCCCTGAGGAACTGCCTCGCATTGTCCTTGCCCTGCCCGATCCGCTCGCCCTGGAAGCTGAACCACGAGCCGCTCTTCTCGATCACGTCGTGCGCGACGCCGAGCTCGATCAGCTCACCCTCGCGGGAGATGCCCTCGCCGTAGAGGATCTCGAAGTCGGCCTGGCGGAAGGGCGGCGCGAGCTTGTTCTTGACCACCTTGACCCGCGTCTCGGAGCCGATCACCTCCTCGCCGCGCTTCACCGAGCCGGTGCGCCGGATGTCGAGCCGCACCGAGGCGTAGAACTTCAGGGCGTTGCCGCCGGTGGTGGTCTCGGGGTTGCCGTACATCACCCCGATCTTCATCCGGATCTGGTTGATGAAGATCACCAGGGCGTTCGAGCGCTTGATGTTCGCGGTCAGCTTGCGCAGCGCCTGGCTCATCAGCCGCGCCTGGAGGCCGACGTGGGAGTCGCCCATCTCGCCCTCCAGCTCCGCCTTGGGGGTGAGCGCCGCCACCGAGTCCACCACCACGATGTCGACCGCGCCGGAGCGCACCAGCATGTCCGCGATCTCGAGCGCCTGCTCGCCGGTGTCGGGCTGCGAGACCAGCAGGTCGTCGATGCGCACGCCGAGCTTCTCGGCGTAGACGGGATCGAGGGCATGCTCGGCATCGATGAAGGCGGCCACCCCGGCGGCGCGCTGCACGTTGGCGATCGCCTGGAGCGCGAGGGTGGTCTTGCCCGAGGACTCGGGGCCGAAGATCTCGACCACCCTCCCCCGCGGCAGGCCGCCGACGCCGAGGGCGAGATCGAGGCCGAGCGAGCCGGTGGGGACGACCTCGACCGGCTCGGCGCCGCGGTCGCCCATGCGCATCACCGAACCCTTTCCGAACTGCTTCTCGATCTGGGAGAGGGCGGCGGCGAGCGCCCTGCGCCGGTTGTCTTCCATCGTCGAGGCTTTCATGCGCGGCTCGTGGAGTCGGTCCTCGGCGATTATCCCACAGCCACCCCCTCCGGCCTGCCGGCCTGCGCAGCGCCGTGGCGTGGGAAAGTGCCGACAGGGGGGAGCTCAGCCGAGCAGCGCGAGCAGCCCGCGCAGGGCCGCCGCGGCGCTTTCGCGCCGGATGGACTCGCGGTCGCCGCCGAAGCGCTCGAGGCGCGCCTGCGGATAGTCCCCGCGCCGCTTCCAGGCCAGCCACACCGTGCCCACCGGCTTCTCGGCGGTGCCGCCGCCCGGCCCCGCGATCCCGGTGACGGCGAGGGCGTGCGAGGCGCCGGAGCGGACCAGGGCGCCCGCCACCATCTCGAGCACGGTCTCGCGGCTCACCGCCCCGTGGGCGAGCAGGGTCTCCTGCCGCACCCCGAGCAGGGCCTGCTTCGCCTCGTAGCTGTACGCGACGACGCCGCAGTCGAACCAGGCCGAGGCGCCGGGGATGTCCGTGAGGGTCTTGGCGATCAGCCCGCCGGTGCAGCTCTCGGCGACCGCGAGCACGCCGCGGGCCGCGAGCAGGCGGTCCGCGACCCGCGCGGCGAGCTCGCGCAGGGTCTCCTCCGCGACGGTGCCGGAACCGTGGCCGCCCATGGGAGCGGGCATGATAGCGCCTCCCCTTCCGCCCCGTCGGCCGCGATGGAGGACCTCTCCGAGCACACGCCGCTGATGCGCCAGTACCTGCGGATCAAGGCCGAGCACCCGGACCGGCTGCTGTTCTTCCGCATGGGCGACTTCTACGAGCTGTTCTACGACGACGCGGTCCGCGCCGCGAGCCTGCTCGACATCGCCCTCACCCGCCGCGGCCAGTCCGCGGGCCGGCCGATCCCGATGGCCGGGGTCCCCGTCCAGTCGGCGGAGAGCTATCTCGCCCGTCTGCTCGAGCGGGGCGAGTCGGTGGCGATCTGCGAGCAGGTGGGCGAGGCCGAGGGGGGACGCGGCCCGATGGAGCGCCGCGTGGTGCGGATCCTGACCCCCGGGACGGTCACCGACGAGGCCCTGCTCGAGGAGCGGCGGGAGCGGCTCCTGCTCGCCATCCTGCCCGGCCCGCGCGGGCGCTTCGGCCTGGCCTGGGCGGAGCTCGCCGGCGGGCGCATGGCCCTCTCCGAGCCCGGCGACGAGGCGGTGCTGCGGGCCGAGCTCGCCCGGCTCTCCCCCGCGGAGCTGCTGTGGCCGGACGACCCCCCGCCGCCAGCCTGGCTCACCGCGCCCGCGCTGCGCCGCCGGCCGCCGTGGCACTTCGCCCCGGAGAGCGCGCGCCACCGCCTCACCGCCTTCTTCGGCACCGCCGGACTCGCCGGCTTCGGCGTCGAGGGGCTCGAGCTCGCGATCGGCGCCGCCGGCGCGCTGCTCGCCTACCTCGAGGACACCCAGCGCTCGGCGCTGCCGCACTTCACCGGTCTCGCCCTCGAGCCGCCCGAGGAGTCCCTGTTCCTCGATCCCACCGCGCGGCGCCATCTCGAGCTCGACCGGACGCCTCGCGGCAGCGGCCGCGGCCCGGGGCTGCTCGACCTGCTCGACAGCAGCCGCACCGCGATGGGGGGCGGCTGCTCGCGCGCTGGCTCGGGCGCCCGATCCGGGCGCGGGCCGAACTCGAGGCGCGCCTCGACGCGGTCGAGGAGCTACTCGCGCGCTCGGCGCACGAGACGCTGCGCGCCGCCCTGGAGGGCCTCGGCGACCTCGAGCGCATCCTGGCCCGCATCGCGCTGGGGAGCGCGCGGCCGCGCGATCTCGCCGTGCTTCGGGACGGTCTCGGCCGGCTGCCGGCCCTCGCCGGCGCGCTCGCCGAGTGCGCCGCGCCGCGGCTTCGGGAGCTTCGCGCGGCCCTCGCCTGCCCCGAGGAACCGGCGGCGCTGCTCGCCCGCGCCCTGGTCGAGGCGCCGCCGGCGCAGCTGCGCGACGGGGGCGTGATCGCCCCCGGCTACGACGCCGAGCTCGACGAGCTGCGGGCGCTGTCCGAGTCGGTGGACCGGGCGCTGGCCGAGTTCGAGGCGAGGGAGCGCGAGCGCACGGGGATCGGGAACCTCAAGGTCGGCTTCCACCGCGCGCACGGCTTCTACATCGAGGTGAGCAAGGCGCAGTCGGCACGGGTGCCGGCGGACTACCAGCGTCGGCAGACCCTGGTCCAGGCCGAGCGCTACGTCACGCCCGAGCTGCGGGCCTTCGAGGACCGCGTGCTCGCGGCGCGGGAGCGGGCGCTCGCCCGCGAGCGGCGGCTCTACGAGGCGCTGCTCGAGCGGCTGGTCGCCCATCTCGGCGCGCTCAAGCGCCTCGCCGAGGCCCTCGCCGCCCTCGACGCCCTGGCCGCGCTCGCCGAGCGTGCCGCCCGTCTCGGCTGGGTGCGGCCGCAGTTCCTCGACCAGCCCGGCCTCGAGATCCGGCGCGGGAGGCACCCGGTGGTGGAGGCCTGCTCGGGAGAGCCCTTCGAGCCCAACGATCTCCGCCTCGACGGCGAGCGCCGCCTGCTCGTGATCACCGGCCCGAACATGGGCGGCAAGAGCACCTACATGCGCCAGGCGGCGCTGATCGCGATCCTCGCCCACATCGGCAGCTTCGTGCCGGCGGAGAGCGCGCGGATCGGCCCGCTGGACCGCATCTTCACCCGGATCGGCGCCGGCGACGACCTGGTGCGCGGCCAGAGCACCTTCATGGTCGAGATGACCGAGACCGCCGAGATCCTGCACAACGCGGGGCCGCGGAGCCTGGTGCTGCTCGACGAGATCGGACGCGGCACTAGCACCTTCGACGGCCTGGCGCTCGCCCGCGCGGTCGCCGAGGAGCTGCTCGCGCGCAACCGCTGCCTCACGCTCTTCGCCACGCACTACTTCGAGCTCACCACCCTCGCCCACGAGCGCGAGGGGGCGGCGAACGTGCATCTCAGCGCGATCGAGCACGGGGAGAGGCTGGTGCTGCTCCACCAGCTGCGCGAGGGGCCGGCGGACCGCAGCTTCGGTCTCAGCGTGGCGGCCCTCGCCGGCGTGCCGAGGCAGGTGATCCGCCGGGCGCGCGAGCTGCTCGCCGGCTTCGAGCGCGGCCATCTCCCGCTCCGGCCGCAGGGACCGCAGCTCGCCCTGCCGCTCGAGGGCGCCCTCGTCCGACCCGCTGCGCGAGCGCCTGTCCGCGATCGATCCGGACGCCCTGAGCCCGCGCGAGGCGCTCGCCCTGCTCTACGAGCTCAAGGCGCTCGCGGCGCCGCGCTGAGCGCCCTCAGTCGTGGAGCCCGGCCCGGTAGCCGCCGGGCACGCCCTTGACCGCCACCGCCACCGCGTCGTGCGGGTGCAGGCTCTCGAGGTGGCTCGCGCGCACCCAGAAGTCGAGGAAGCGCTCGTCGCGCTCGAGGGCGCGCTTGAGCCGGCGCGCCGCGTCCTCGCAGAACATCGCGTGGGCGGCATTGAGCGCGGCGAAGGCCTGCTCGTCCTCGCGCTTGACGGCGGCCTGCACCGGGGTGGCGAGCGCCCCCTCGGCGAGATCGATCAGCTCGCGCACCGGAAAGTCCCCGAAGCCCGGAAGCAGCCGGACACGGATCTCGGCATGAGAGCGCTGGCTGTGGGGGGTGGCGGCGATCCCCTGCTCGCTGCCGAGCCAGGCCAGCACCCGCTCGCGCGAGATCGGGCGCTCGGCCGGGAACTCCTCGGCGAAGCGGCGCTGGATCAGCTGCCGCGCGAGCGCGGCGGAGCAGGGACAGGTGCTGGAGTAGGTGACGGTCACGCCGAGCTCGAGCTGGAGCTGGCCGTTCTCCAGCAGGCCGGCCACGGTCACGGGATAGGCCCGCCAGCCGCTGTGCGCGCTGGCCAGCGCCGGACGCCGCAGAAGCTGCTCGAAGCGCACCCTGAGCCGGGCGCGATCGCTGAGACCGCGATGCGACTCGACGAAGGCCCTGAGCAGGCGCCGCACCAGCGCCGGGCGTGAGCACCTCCCGCCCGAGCATCTCGTCGACCAGGAGGTAGAGCCGGGACATGTGGATCCCGCGGGCCGAGGGATCGGCGAGGTTGACGGCGGCGGCGACGCGGGCCGGGACAGCGCATCGGACCCTCCGGACCCGGGATCCAGGACCGGCGCCTCGATCTCCTCCATGCCGACCCAGGCGAGGAGGGCGGCAGGCTCGGGCGCCGCCTCGGCGGCGACATCGGGAAGCTGGCAGCGCGCGGACTCGGAGGGGGACATGGCTGGCGGCGGCGATCGTGACGGGCGGGGAGACTAGGCGGCGGGGCGTTCAGGGCGCGTGATGGGGAGTCTAGCAGGGCGGTCTCCGGCCCACCCCGACGCGCGGCGCGCCAGGCGGCGAGGAGCGCCCGCCACGGCGCCCACGCGCGCCCGCCGGCGAGCGCCCGCAGCCGAACGCGGGCGAGGGCCTCGAGCAGGCGCGCCGGCGACGCCCGCGGCTGCAGGCTGGCGGGCATCGCCGTCGAGCGCCAGTCGCGCCAGGCGGCGGCGCAGCCGGGCCACGGCCGGGTTCCGTTCCGCCTCCCGCGCCTCCAGCGCTGCCGCGCTCGAGCCCCTCCTCGGCCAGCAGCGCGAGCGGCGCCCACAGCCGGCCGACACCCGCCTCGGCGGGGAGCTCGAGCAGGCGGCGGGCGAGGAAGTCGGCGCGGAGCGCCGCCGCCGGCAGCCGCTCGCCGAGCAGCGCCTGCCGCGCTCTCCGCCGCATGCGCCGCGTAGGGCGCCAGGGCCTCGCCGAGCGCCGGAAGCGAGGCCGCCGCCTCGAAGTCGCGAAGCCGGGCGAGAGTCGCCGCGAGCCGCGCCCCGGCGGCGGCCGCCCCGCCCTCCTGCCACGCCGCGACCAGGGGATGCGAGGAGCGCCCTGCGGTCGAGCCGAGCTCCTCGGCGTAGAAGCGAAGCTTCGCCGCCCCCGCCTCCGGCGCGCGGCGGTTGAGGGCCGCCTCCTCGAGCTCGCGCAGCAGCGCCGCCCAGACGCCGAAGCCGCGCCGCAGCCGCGGGGGCAGGAAGAGCAGGGCGAGCCCGAGCGCCGGATCGCGCGCCGACCACTTCGCGACCAGGCTCGCCTCCGCCTCGCTCATCCCTCCGCGAACAGCTCGAGCAGCTCGGCCGGTCGCGCGAGGATGCGATCGCCGCCCCAGGCGCGGTAGACCTCCGGCTCGGGGACGTAGCCCCAGGTGGCGATGGCGGTGCGGCAGCGCGCGGCGCGCCCGGCCTGCACGTCGCGCTCGTCGTCGCCGACGAACCACACCGACTCCGGCGCCACCCCGAGCGCGGCGCAGGCCGCGAGCACCGGCGCCGGGTCCGGCTTGCGCACCGGCAGGCAGTCGCCGCACAGCATGACCGCGGCGCGCCCGTCGAGCCCGAGCGCGGCGAGCAGCGGCTCGGCGAGGAAGCGCGGCTTGTTGGTGACGATCCCCCACGGGACGCGCCGCTCGGCGAGCCCCTCGAGCACCCCCTCCATGCCCGCGAACAGCCCCGAGTCGCGGCAGAGGTCGTCCCGGTAGAGCGCGAGGAACGGCTCGAGCAGCGCCTCGCGCGCCCGCGCCGTCGAGCTCCGGGAAGCAGAGCTCGAGCATCGCGCGCGCCCCGCGGGAGACCGTCGGCCGGAAGCGCTCGAAGGGCAGCTCGCCGAGGCCGTGCCGCGCGCGCAGGCGGTTGGCGGCGCGGTGGAGGTCGGGGGCCGTGTCCACCAGGGTGCCGTCGAGATCGAGCAGCAGCGCGGCTTCAGCGCGGTTTGCGGGCATGGACGATGTAGCCCACGGAGACGTCGGCGTCCGAGCGTGGCGCGCGCCGCCGTCGGCCACCAGTGCAGGCCGGCGATGGCGAGCGGGGTCGAGTCCCGCCGCGCGCAGCCAGCGGGCGAGCTCGGAGGGGCGGATGAGGCGGTCGTAGCGGTGGGTGCCGGCGGGCAGGAGCCCGAGCAGGTGCTCCGCGGCGAGGATCGCGAGCAGGAAGGACCGGAGCGTGCGGTTGAGGGTGGAGACGAACAGGCTGCCGCCGGGCGCGAGCAGCGCCGCGGCCGCGGCCAGCAGCCCGCGGGGATCGGGAACGTGCTCGATCAGCTCCATGGCGCAGACCACGGCGAAGGACTCCCGGCCGCTCGGCGGCGAGCGCCTCGGCCGACGCCACCCGGTAGGCCACGCGGCAGGCCGCTCTCGAGGCGGTGCAGCTCCGCGGCGCGGATCAGCTCCGGAGCGAGGTCGATGCCGAGCACTGCCGCGCCCTCGGCGGCGAGCGCCTCGGCGAGCAGGCCGCCGCCGCAGCCGAGGTCGAGGACGCGGGCGCCGCTGCAGCTCGGCGCGCGGCCGCGCACGAACTCGAGCCGCGCCGGCTGCAGCGCGTGCAGGGGCCTGAGCGGTCCCTCCGGGTCCCACCAGCGCGCGGCCAGCGCCGCGAAGCGCGCCAGCTCGGCCGGATCGGCGTTGACGGCGGCCGCGCTCATCCCGCGAACTCCGCGAGCCGGCGTCCCCAGAAGGCGGCCCGGTCGGCGAGCTCGGCCTCGTCGATGCCGAGCAGCCTTCCCTCCGCGAGACGCCGCTCGCCGGCGATCCACACGTCCCGCACCTGCCCGCGCTGGGTGGCGTAGACCAGCTGCGACACCGGATCGTAGACCGGCTGCGACTCGAGGACGCCGAGATCGACCGTGATCAGGTCGGCCTCCTTGCCGGGCTCGATGCTGCCGATCCGGTCCTCGAGGCCGAGCGCGCGGGCGCCGCCGAGCGTGGCCATCCGCAGCGCCTCGCGCGCCGGCAGCGCGGCGGCGTCGCCCGCCACCGCCTTGCCGAGCAGCGCCGCGGTGCGCATCTCGCCGATCAGGTCGAGGTCGTTGTTGCTCGCGCAGCCGTCGGTGCCGAGGGCGACGGTGACGCCGGCGGCGAGCAGCCGCGCCACCGGGCAGAAGCCGCTGGCGAGCTTGAGGTTCGACTCGGGGCAGTGCACCACGGCCGCGCCCGGTGCGTGCGAGCCAGGCGATCTCCTCCTCGGCGAGCTGGGTCATGTGCACCGCGATCAGCCGCTCGTCGAGCAGCCCGAGGGCGGCGATCCGCGCCAGCGGCGGCAGGCCGTGCACGCGCCGCGATTCCGCCACCTCCTCGGCGGTCTCGAGCAGGTGGAGGTGCACCTTGAGGCCGAGCTGGTCGGCGAGCACGGCGATCCGCCGGAAGCTCTCGTCGCTCACCGTGTAGGGCGCGTGCGGGGCGAAGGCGGTGCCGATCAGCGGATCGCCCCGCCACTCGTCGTGCACCGCCACCGCCCGCTCGAGGTATTCCTCCGGCGTGCGCGCCCAGGCGCTCGGGAACTCGATCACCGGCAGCCCGACCACGGCGCGGAAGCCGAGGCGGCGGTAGGTGGCGGCGAGCGCGTCGGGGAAGAAGTAGTTCTCGTTGCAGGTCGTGGTGCCGCCGCGGATCATCTCCGCCACCGCGAGGGCCGCGCCGTCGGCGACGAACTCCGCGCCCACCACCGCCGCCTCGGCGGGCCAGACGTGCTCCCGGAGCCAGCGCATGAGCGGGCGGTCGTCGGCGAGCCCGCGCATCAGGGTCATCGGGTTGTGGGTGTGGGCGTTGACCAGTCCCGGCAGGAGCAGGTGACGCGGGCGCTCCACCCGCTCCCGGGGCGCGAAGCGGCGCTCGGCCTCCGCAGCCGGCAGCAGCGCGAGGATGCGCCCGCCGCGCACCGCCACCGCGTGGTCCTCGAGGGTGAGGCCGGCGGGCTCGACCGGCACCACCCAGCGCGCGCGGATCAGCAGATCGCAGGGCTCGCCCGCGTGCCCCCGCCTCCGCCGCCCGCCGCCCGCTCACTTGACCCGGGCCACGTACTCGCCGGTGCGGGTGTCGATCCGGATCACCTCGCCCTGGTTGACGAAGAGCGGCACCCGCACCACCGCGCCGGTCTCCAGCTTGGCCGGCTTGCCCCCGCCGCTCGCGGTGTCGCCGCGCACCCCGGGGTCGGTCTCGACGATCTTGAGTTCGACGAAGTTGGGCGGCGTGACCGCGAGCGGGGCTCCGTTCCAGAGCGTGACGATGCACATCTCCTCACCCTTGAGCCACTGCGCGGCGTCGCCCATGGCGGCGCGGTCGGCCTGCACCTGCTCGTAGGTGTCGGGGTGCATGAAGTGGTAGTACTCGCCGTCGCAGTAGAGGTACTGCATGTCCGTGTCCACGACGTCCGCGCCCTCCACCGTGTCGGTGGCCTTGAGCGTGCGCTCGGTGACGCGCCCGTTCCTGAGGTTGCGGATCTTGATCCGGGTGAAGGCCTGGCCCTTGCCCGGCTTGATGAACTCGCAGTCGAGGATGGTGTAGGGCTCGCCGTCGATCAGGATCTTGAGCCCGTTGCGGACGTCGTTGAGACCGTAGCTCGCCATGGCGGAACGCGGTGGATCTCGGTGAAGGCGCGGGCGACGGCGCTAGAATCGACGGCCCGCAGGCAGTCGAGCGCCGATACGAAGCCCCCGATGATACCGCGAAGCCCAGCCCGGGCGCAGGACGGCTGCGGATGGCAGCGGCTGTGGCGCGAGGCCTTCACCGAGCCGCGCGCCCTGCTCGCCTGGCTCGGCCTCGAACGCCTGGCCGCGGCGCTGCCCCCAAAGCCGCCCCACGGCTTTGCGATGCGGGTGCCCCGGCCCTTCGCGGCGCGCATGCGCCGCGGCGATCCGCGGGATCCGCTGCTGCGCCAGGTGCTGCCACTCCGCGCCGAGCTCGACGAGATCGAGGGCTACGGGGCCGATGCCGTCGGCGACCTCGCCGCCCGCCGGGCGCGGGGACTGTTGGTCAAGTACCGCGGGCGCGCCCTGCTCATCGCCACCGGGGCCTGCGCCGTCCACTGCCGCTACTGCTTCCGCCGCCACTTTCCCTACGGCGAGGAGCATGCCGGCGCCGACCGCTGGCGCGCGGCGCTCGCCGCGCTGGCGGCGGACCCGGGCCTGCGCGAGCTGATCCTGAGCGGCGGCGATCCGCTGTCCCTCGCCACCGCCCGACTCGCCGAGCTCGCCGAGGGCCTGCGGGCGATCCCGCATCTTCGCACCCTGCGCATCCACACCCGGCTGCCGGTGGTGCTGCCGGCGCGGGTGGACGGCGAGCTGCTCGACTGGCTCTCGGCGTTGCCCTGGCGGCGCGTGGTGGTGATCCACGCCAACCACCCCGCCGAACTCGACGGGGAGGTGGCCGCGGCCTGCCGCGCCCTCGCCGATGCCGGCTGCATCCTGCTCAACCAGGCGGTGCTGCTGCGAGGGGTGAACGACCGCATCGAGGCGCTCGAGGGTCTCAGCGAGCGCCTTTTCGAGATCGGGGTGATGCCCTACTACCTCCACCAGCTCGATCGCGTGCGCGGCGCCGCGCACTTCGCGGTCGGCGACCGCCGCGCCCGCGCCCTGCTCGCGGAGCTGCGGGCGCGGCTGCCGGGATACCTCGTCCCGCGCCTGGTCCGGGAGGAGCCGGGCGCGCCCGCCAAGATCCCGCTCTGAGCGCTCGCGCCAAGTGGACAGCCCCCGGGCTTTCGGCTAGAACTCCAGCGCGGACCCGGATGCGAGCATGGCCCCCAACAAGAAAGACGAGCCGCTGCGCCTGATCCTGGTCGAGGACGCGGTCGAGGAGGCCGAGCGCCTGATCGGCATCCTCAAGACCGGCGGCATCGCGGTGCGACCGACCCGTCCGGAGTCCCTCGAAGAGCTCGCGGGGGTGCTCGAGCGGCAGCAGCCGGAGATCCTGCTCTTCGACCCGGCCTCGAGCCTCCTCCCGGTCGACGAGATGCTCGAGCGGGTGCGGTCGAGCGGCCGCGAGATCGGCGTGGTCGCGCTGCTCGGCAAGGTCCACGAGAGCGAGATCCGCGCCATGTACGAGCTCGGCATCTTCGATCTCGCTCCCCGCGACGACGACCGGCTGCTGCGCGAGGTGGTGCTCCACGCGCTCGCCAGGGTGCGCAATCTCCGCGCGCTGAGGAGCCTCGAGGCGAGCCTGCTCGAGACCGAGCGGCGCTGCGAGAACCTGATCGACTCCTCGCGCGACCCGATCGCCTACATCCATGCCGGGATGCACGTGCGGGCCAACCAGGCCTACCTCGAGATGTTCGGCTACGAGGATTTCGAGGAGATCTCCGGAACCCCCGTGCTCGACCTGCTCGAGGGGGAGCATGCGAGCGCGTTCCGGGACCTTCTCCGCCGGATCGAGCGCGGCGAGCAGCCTCCGCGGCAGCTCGACACCGTCGCCGTCCGCTCCGACGGCAGCAGCTTCAAGGCCACGCTCGAGTTCTCGCCCGCGAACTACCAGGGCGAGCCCTGCCTGCAGATCATCTTCAGACAGCAGAAGGTGGATCCCGAGCTGGCGCGGCAGCTTGAGGAGTTCAAGACCCGCGACCCGGTGACCGGCCTGCTCAACCGGCAGACCCTGATGCAGCGGCTGGAGGAGGCGGTGGCCGAGGCGCTGCGCGGCACCGGCGAGTCCTGTCTGCTGCTGGTCGAGATCGACGACTTTCGCCGCATCCTCCAGCGCGTGGGTCTCGCCAGGACCGACCTTCTGATGCGCGACTTCGCCGAGCTCCTGCGCTCGGCCCTGCGCGAGGGCGACCATGCCGCCCGGTTCACCGACCAGAGCTTCGCGGCCCTGGTCCACGGCAACGCCGAGCTCGCCGAGCGCCTCGCCGGGGAGGTGCGGCGCCGGCTCGCCGAGCACATCTTCGAGGTCGGCGGGCAGTCGCTGACGCTCACCGTCAGCATCGGCGGCTCCGTGGTCGGTCCGAAGAGCGGCGGTGTCGCCGAGATCCTCGGCCGCGCCGAGGAGATGCTGCACAAGGCCGCGGGACAAGGGGGCAACCGCGTGCTGCTGTTCGATCCCGCCGCCGAGGACAAGGCCGAGGCGGCGCGGCAGGAGGCGCTGGCCGCCCAGCTCGAGAAGGCGATCCTGACCCAGGGGCTGGTGCCCTACTACCAGGCGGTGGTGAGCATGTCGGGGGAGATCACCGGCCCGGCCTACGAGATCTCGATCGCGCTAGCCGCCGACGGGGGCGAGCTCCCGGCCTCCTCGTTCATCGCCGTGGCCCAGCGCAAGGGCCTGCTCGGCAAGATCGACCGCTGGACGGTGCGGCACGCGGTCCAGACCGCGGCGCAGCTCGAGCAGAACCGCAAGCCCACGACCTTCTTCGTGCGCCTCGCCATGGTCACGGTCGAGGACCCAGGGTTCGTGCCCTGGCTCGCGGAGAAGCTCAAGGAGGCGCGCCTGGGCGGCGACGCGCTCGTGTTCGAGCTCGCCGAGGCCGACGTCCAGGTCAACCTCAAGAGCTGCAAGGACTTCGTGCGCACCCTCGAGCCGCTCCACTGCGGCTTCTGCATCACCCAGTTCGGCTCGGGGCTGAACTCGACCCATCTCTTCAGGCATCTCAAGCCCACCCACATCAAGCTCGACCGCGGCTTCGTCGCCGAGCTCGGCCGCAACCCGGAGGTCACCCAGAAGGTCGAGCTGATCTGCCACGAGGCGCGGGCCGCCGGCGCCAAGGTGATCGCCGAGCACATCGACACCCTGGACAAGCTGCAGGATTCGCTCGGCGTCGGCGTCGACCTCGTGCAGGGCTTCTTCGTCCACGCCCCGAGCCGGGAGATGAACTACGAGTTCTGACGCCGCTCAGGCCGCGCGGCGCAGCGCCTCGATCCGCTCCGCGATCGGCGGGTGGCTCATGAACAGGCGCCTGAGCCCGCCGCCGAAGCGGCCCGAGATGCCGAAGGCCTCCACCTGCTCGGGCAGGGTCGACTGGCCGTAGCTCGCGGCCAGGCGCTCGAGCGCCGCGATCATCTTCGCCCGGCCGGCGAGGCGCGCCCCGCCCGCGTCGGCGCGGAACTCCCGCCAGCGGCTGAAGGCCATCACGATGATCGAGGCCAGGATGCCGAGCACCACCTGCAGGATCATCACCGTGATCCAGTAGGCCGGGCCGTGGCCATTCTCCGAGCGGAAGACCACACGGTCGATCAGGCTGCCCAGGATCCGCGAGAGGAAGATCACGAAGGTGTTGAGCACGCCCTGCAGCAGGGACATGGTCACCATGTCGCCGTTGGCGACGTGGGCCACCTCGTGCCCCAGGACCGCCTCGACCTCGTCGCGGTTCATGGCGCGCAGCAGCCCGGTGCTGACCGCCACCAGCGCGTGGTTGCGGCTCATGCCGGTGGCGAAGGCATTCGGCTCCGGGGCGTCATAGATCGCGACCTCGGGCATGCCGATCCCGGCCTCGCGCGCCTGGCGGGCCACGGTCTCGAGCAGCCAGGCCTCGACCGGGGTGCGGGGCTGGGTGATGACCTCCGCCCCGGTCGCCAGCTTGGCCGCGGTCTTCGACATGGCGAGGGAGATGAAGGAGCCGGTGAAGCCGACGATGCCCGCGAAGAGCAGCAGCGCCCACAGGTCCTGGCCGCTGCCCGCGAGCACGGCGTCGAGGCCGGTGAGACGCGTCACGACCCCGAGCACGAACAGCACCGCGATGTTGGTGGCGAGGAAGAGCAGGATCCGGCTGAGCATGGACGGGGAGCCTCTCGTGGGTGGGTGGATGCGGGGAATGCGACCTCGGACCTAAGGATGCGGGGTCACGCCCGATTTTCAAGCGGTCCGCGCCGCTCGCGCGCTGCGACCGCGGGACGCGGCGACGAGTTCCCGCGCCGCCCCGGGCGGCGCGACGCGAGGCTAGAATACCGCCTCAAGCGAGCCGTCCGAGAGGGGCGCGGAGAGAACGTCGGAGGGGAGAGCGAGCATGAAGGTCGAGAGTGGCGCTGGTCACCGGGGGCACGGGAGGCATCGGCACCGCGATCTGCGAGCGGCTCGCCCGCGCCGGGCATCGGGTGGCGACCAACTACCGCAGCGAGGAGAAGGCCCGCGCCTGGCAGCAGGCGATGCGCGAGCCGCGGCATCGAGGTCCTGGCCGTGCCGGGCGACGTCTCCGATCCCAAGTCGGCGGCGGGCGATGGTTCGCGCCGTGGAGGCGGCGCTCGGGCCGGTGGAGATCCTGGTCAACAACGCCGGAATCACCCGCGACGCCGTGTTCCACAAGATGAGCTACGAGCAGTGGAGCGAGGTCATCCGCACCAACCTCGACTCCTGCTTCAACGTCACCCGGCGCGGTGATCGAGGGCATGCGGGAGCGGCGCTGGGGGCGGATCGTCCAGATCAGCTCGGTCAACGGCCAGAAGGGCCAGTACGGGCAGGCGAACTACGCCGCGGCCAAGGCGGGGATGCACGGCTTCACCATCTCGCTGGCGCAGGAGAACGCCAAGCTGGGGATCACCGTGAACACGGTGTCGCCGGGCTACGTCGCCACCGAGATGGTGATGGCCGTCCCCGAGCACATCCGCGAGAAGATCCTGCAGCAGATCCCGACGGGCCGCTTCGGCACGCCCGAGGAGATCGCCGCGGTCGTCGCCTTCCTCGTCAGCGAGGAGGCGGCCTGGATCACCGGCGCCAACATCGCCATCAACGGCGGCCAGTACATGGGCTGGTGAATGGCCGCGCCGCGCATCATCAAGAAGTATCCCAACCGGCGACTCTACGACACCGCCATCTCGAGCTACATCACCCTCGAGGACGTGCGCCAGCTGGTGCTCGACGGCGAGGACTTCGAGGTCCGCGACGCCAAGACCGGAGAGGATCTCACGCGCTCGGTCCTGCTGCAGATCATCGCCGAGCACGAGGAGCGCGGCGCGCCGCTGTTCTCGACGCGGCTGCTCTCCCAGCTCATCCGCTTCTACGGCGACTCGCTGCAGGGCTTCATGGGCAGCTACCTGGAGCGTGCGATGCAGACCTTCCTCGAGCAGCAGCAGCAGTTCCGGAGCCAGCTCGGCAAGCTCATGGGCCAGACGCCGATGGCGCTGATCAACGAGATGACCGAGCGCAACCTCGAGGCCTGGCGGCGGTTCCAGGAGACCCTGCTCGGAGCGGGGCGGGGCAAGAGCGGAAAGCGCGAACGGCAGGAGTGAGGCCGTCGTTCGGCTTGACAGCGCCGCCCTCGCGGCCTAGATTCCGGCGCCGTTTTTTGCGGCGCAGCAGGGTCGCGCCACGCGCCCGTGCGCCGGTCGGGAGGCGAAGATGGACGGCAAGCGCGTAGCCCTCGTCACGGGCGGCATCGGCGGCCTCGGCACCGCGATCTGCCGCGCCTTGGCGCAGGCCGGCCGGCGCGTGGTGGCGGCCGATCTCGGACACCGCCCGGAACGGATCGCGGCGTTCCAGGCGGCGGTGGCCGACCTCGACGGCGCGGTCCGGTTCTACCCGGTCGACGTCGCCGACTTCGCCGACTGCCGCCGCCTGGTGGACGAGGTGACGGCCGAGCTCGGCCCGATCGACATCCTCGTCAATGCCGCCGGCATCACCCGCGACGTCACCCTGCGGAAGATGAGCCCGGAGCAGTGGTCGGAGGTGATCCGGGTCAATCTCGAGGGGGTCTTCAACCTCACCCGGCACGTCGTCGAGGGCATGTGCGAGCGCGGCTTCGGTCGCATCGTGAACATCTCCTCGGTGAACGGCCAGACCGGCCAGTTCGGGCAGACGAACTACGCCGCCGCCAAGGCCGGCATGCATGGCTTCACGATGGCGCTGGCGCGGGAGGTGGCGCGCAAGGGCGTGACCGTCAACTCGGTCTCTCCCGGGTACTGTCGCACGCAGCTCGGTGATGTCGATCCCGGAGGCCATACGCCAGCGGATCGTGGAATCGATCCCGGTGGGACGCCTCGGCGAACCCGAGGAGGTGGCGCGAGCGGTGGTCTTCCTCACCGACGACGGCGCCGGCTACATCACGGGCGCCAACCTGCCGGTCAACGGCGGGTACTACATGAGCTTCTGAGGCAGCGCTCCGACCCCGTTGCGCTCGCGATCCGCTTGCGGCACCGTGAGCCCGTGAGTCCGCCGCCCGAACGCCCGCGTCGAGGAGCCGGCATGCGCCAGCTCGGCCTGTTCCTGCTGAACTTCCTGCGGCACCCGCTCTCGGTGGGGACCTTCGCGCCGAGCTCGCCGTTCCTCGTGCGCCGCCTGCTCGCCGCCGTCGACCCGTCGCGGGTGCGGGTGGCGATCGAGTACGGGCCCGGCGTCGGCACGATCACCGAGGCGCTGCTCGGCCACCTGCCGCCCGACGCGCGCCTGCTCGCGATCGAGACCAACCGCGACTTCTGCCGCTACCTCGCGCGGCATCTCCCGGACGAGCGACTGATCGTCGCCCACGGCTCGGCGGAGTCGGTGCTGGAGCTGATGGCCGAGCACGGCCTGCCGGCGGCGGACCTCATCCTCTCCGGCATCCCCTTCACCACCCTGCCCCCGGCGCTGCGCGAGCGCATCCTCCACCGCACCGTCGCGGCCCTCCAGCCGGGAGGGCGATTCCTCGTCTACCAGTACACCCGCGCCGTCGAGGGCCCGCTCCGCGAGCGCTTCGCTTCCGTGACGCGGAGCGTGGAGTGGCGCAACGCCTGGCCGATGCAGCTCTTCGTCTGCGAGCGGCCGCTCGCCTCCTGAGCGCGCCTCAGGCGCGTCCCGCCACCGCCGCCCCGGTCTCCGCTGCCGCGCCGCGCGCCGGCGCCGCGGCGGCGGTCGGCGTCTGGGCCTCGCCCTCGCGGCGCTTGCGCAGGCGCACGAGGATGGCGTCCAGCGCCCGGTTCACCAGGGCCGTCTCCTCGAGGATCACCGCCCGCTGGCGATGGAGCTCCTCGGCGAGCTCGCGCGCGGTCTTCTCGGCCACCTTGAGGCCGTTGCGGTTGACGAACAGGTACAGGGCGCGGATGGTGCTGATCCAGAGCAGCTTCGCGCGCTCGCGGGTGCCGTCGTCCTTGAGGAACTCGAACCACGTTCCCGGCCTTGAGCTGCTTGGTCACCTCAAGCCACTGCCGCATGGCGTCGTCGAGCTCGCGCGCCGCGTCACCCTCGCCGCTCTGCGGCCTCCTCCGCCTCGTGCTCGGCATCGCCCGCCCCGCCCCCGGCCGAGGTCGCCGGTCGCTGCGCCGCGCCGAACTGCACCGAGAGATCCTCCAGGGAGACCTGGACCGCAGGCGTCGTGTCGTTCGACTCGATCGCCTCGATGTGATGGTCGATGATCTGGGCGAGCCCTTCCCAGATCGCATCGATGTCCTGCTCGTGCATGCCGGTGGCGGCGAGACCCTTGCGCAGGGTCCACTCCAGGGCCGGCCGCATGCTGCGCAGCCGCTCGCGGTCGGCCGCCGTCTTCGGCGGCTGCACCACGGCGATGACCTGGTCGATGAAGTTCTCCGCCGCCTGCCACTCTTCGGACTCCTCGCCATGACGGAGGTAGACGAAGGCGAGGTAGTTCATCCAGCGCTCGGTCAGCAGCGCCCGCACCTTCTCCGGGAGCAGCCGCCCCGAGAGGCGCCGGCGCAGCGCGCGCGTGGCCATGCGCTGCGCGAGCTCGAGGCGCTCGCGTCCCGCGCGCCGCCTCGGCGGCGCGCCGCTCCGCGGCCTCGGCGCGCTTCCGGTGCTGCTCGAGGAAGCTTCTCGAACTCCCGGTCCAGCCGCTCGAAGACCCCGAGATCGTCCTCGAACTCGCGCAGCACCGTGTTCACCGTCTCGCGGATGCGCTCGAGCAGCCGCTGGTCCTTGTCGGCGTCCGGCGACCAGCCGATCGCCGCCTGCGACATGCGGTCGAGCAGCCGCCGCGCCGGATGCTGCGGATTGGCGAGGAAATCGGAATCGAGCAGCGCGACCTTGAGATAGGGGATCTGGAGCCTGGCCAAGCTGCGCCTGCACCGGCGGAGCGAGATTGCGGTCCTGCACCGCATACTCGAAGACCATCCCGACCAGGTCGAGGGTGTCCTCGCTGCGGCCGAGCTCGGCGACGCGGCGGCCGCGCTCGTCGATCCCGCCGACCCGGGCGAGCAGGGCGTCCTTGAACCTGCCGACCTGCGCCGGGATCGGGCGGTACCGGCCTCCTCGTGCACGCGCGAAGTGAGCTCGGCCTGCATCGCGGTCAGCGCCGCGAGGATGTCCTCGTCCCGCACCTGCCGCATCGGAGCCGCACCGCCTGGAGGCGGACGAGCATCTGGCGGCGCTCCTGCGCGAGCAGGGAGCGGAGCTCGTCGACGACCTCGAGGATCCTGACCCGCGTGTCCTCGACCGTCGGGCTGGAGCCGAGGGCTCACCCTCCGTCCTGCGCTCGCGGCGCTCCTCTTCGGCCCGCCGCGGCGCGGCGCTCTCCCTGCGGATGATCTCGTGCCGGATCTCGGGGAGCACGCCGGCCTTGGCCAGGGCGTTGTTCACCTGGTCGATCAAGCCCCTCGAGCGCTCCCGAGCACCTCGCGCTCGAAGTGCTTGAGGACGATGAGGCGCACCTCGAGCGTGACGTCGAGCACCTCGGTGGCCTCGATGAAGCACTCGCTGAGCCGCCGCGGTCCCATGGGATTGCGCGCATGGTCCACCTGGTCGCGCGCGCCGATCAGCGCGCCGAAGCGCTGGTTCAGCGCCCACAGCGCCCGCCCATGCTGGCCCTCGATCCGGCCCGCCATGCTGTTCAGGGCGACGATCAGCTCCATCTCGCGCTCGTCGACCAGGGACAGCGCCCGGGGACGGTCGTCGCCGGCGGCCGCGAGCAGGCGCCGATTGCGGAAGTCCTCGAAGCCCTGGCGCGTCAGCCGCAGGAACTCCTGGGTGATCGGCTGGCGCTTGCGGCGAATCTCCCGCATGCCGTGGAAGAAGTCGCCCTGGGACTGGGCACTGGTGCGCTCGGCGAGATCGAAGAGCGCGTCGTCGATGGTGTCGAAGACCCGTCCGAGCGGGGCCTCGAGCTGCTGCAGGAGATGACCCTCGATCTGCGCCAGCAGACGCTCCGAGGATCGCGACAGCGGGGGGACGGCGCTCATGGGATCACCCGCCGGGCTTGTGCCTTGCGACAAGTGTAACGGCCAGCCCTGGTCGCGCCTAGACCCTCAGGCGTCCCAGAATGACCAGATACGTCACATTTTGACGTTCGAAGGGCACTCAGGCGCGGCCGCCGCGGGCGACGCGCTCGGTCTCCTTCCCCTCCTGCAGCCACCGGTCGATGCCCGGCGCGACCTCGCGCTGGGCCCTGGCCGAGACGTAGATTCCGATGTGGCCGCCGCGGAAGGCGAGCTCGGTGTAGTCGCGGCTTCCGACCACCCGCGCGAGCGCCCGCGAAGCCTCCGGCGGCACCAGGTGGTCCTGGGTGGCGTACACGTTCAGTACCGGCTGGGTGATCCGCCCGAGATCCACGCGCTCGCCGCCGATCTCGACCTCGCCCCTGACCAGCTTGTTCTGCTGGTAGAAGTCGCGGATGAACTGGCGGAAGGCCTCGCCGGCCTGGTCCGGCGAGTCGAAGATCCACTTCTCCATCCGCAGGAAGTTGGCGAGCTCCGCGGGGTCGTCGAGGATGTCGGCAAGGCCGACGTACTTCTGCAGATTGAGGCGGTAGGGCTTGAGCGTGAGGTAGAAGAAGTTCATCAGGTCCGCCGGCACGTTGCCGAGGGTGTCGACGAACAGGTCGACGTCCAGCTCCCGGGTCCAGTGCGAGAGCAGGTTGTCCGGGGTGTGGAAGTCCACCGGCGTGACCATGGTGACGAGGCGCCGCACGCGCGTCGGGCGCAGCGCCGTGTAGCACAGGCTGAAGGTCCCGCCCTGGCAGATGCCGAGCAGGTCGATCGCCTCGAGGCCGTGGCGCTCCGCGACCACGCGCGCGCAGCGGTCGAGGTAGCCGAGGATGTAGTCCTCGAGCCCGAGCAGGCGGTCCGACGGATCCGGGTAGCCCCAATCGACCAGGTAGATCTCGTAGCCCTGCGCGAGCAGGTTGCGCACCAGGGAGCGGTCCTCCTGGAGGTCGACCATGTAGGGCCGGTTGACCAGGGCGTAGACGATCAGCAGCGGCACGCGGTGGCGCGCCGGGGTGTCGCGCCGGAAGCGGTAGAGCACCAGCTTGTCCTCGCGCCAGACCGCCTCCCGCGGCGTGCAGCCGACCTCGACCGGCCCCAGCCCCGCGAGGTGCCGCAGGCCGAGGCCGATGCGATGCGCGAACTGGGCCGCCTCGCGCACGATCTGGTCGGGTGTGATGTCGATGGCCCGCATGACTCAGGACTCCCTCCGCCGCGCGGAGCGCCCGCGCGCGCTGCGGTTGGTGGGTGGCGGCTCGCCGCCGCGGCTTCGCCGCCGCGGCCGGGGCGGCCGCGGACCCGTTCCCGCCGCCACTCGACCGGCGGGCGGCAGCCGGGCCTCGACGGCCCGCAGCCGCTCGCCAAGCGCCTTCAGCTTGCGCAGGCACGCCGTCGAGCTCGGAGCGGGTCGGAATGCCGAGCGCGCGCGAGGCGAGCTCGATTTCCTGCTGCAGGAGCTGGCGCAGCCGCATCTGGGCGTTCACGAGCGCGCCGTAGACCGCGCGGAACTCCGGCAGCGCCGCGATCTCGGCGAAGCCCTCCTCGCCGGCATCGACCCAGAGGTCGAAGAGCTCGCGTCCGCTGCGCACCGGATTGTTGTTCTCCGCCCGCTCGGCGAGACGCTCCTCGAAGCGCTCGAGGCCCCGCTGGACCGCGCGCGCGACCAGCGCCTGGTAGCGGGCCTGCGCCTCGCCGAGCGCCAAGCGCGGCACGGCCCAGCGCCTGGCGGCGTTCCTGATGCTCGCGCAGCAGCCCGAGCGGCTGGATCGACAGCCAGCGCTCGAGCTCGCCGCGCGCGCTTCCCCACAGCGCCGACTGCAGCGCCGCGACCGGCTGCAGGCCACGCTCGAGATCGGCGAGGCGATCGGCGGACCACGCCGCGAGCCAGCCGGCCGGGTCGGGCAGCGCCGCCCGGAACAGGTCCTGGACGAGCCCCGCGATCGCGGCGGGCTCGGAGGCCTCGCCCGCGGCCGAGCGCTCCGCCAGCCGCTGCAGCAGGCCGAGAAAGGCGCGCGAGCGGGCGAGCACGCGCTCGACGGTCGCGCCGAGCTCCTCCTGCGGCTGGTAGAGGCGGCACCAGAGCTCGAGGCCCTCGTGCCAGGGCAGCGTGCCATTGCCCGCCCGCGCCGCCACCGCGTCCTCGGCGGCCGGCGTCGCGCGAGCGAGCAGCTCACGCAGCGACTCCCAGAAGCCGCGCTGCAGCTCCTGCCACTTCTCGAGCCAATCCGGCCCGCCGCCCTGCTCCGCCATCGCCGCGCTCTCCCCGCGAAAGGATGCGCCATTCTAGGCGATGCTGCAGAGCAGCAAAAGGGACTCCGGCGCTCCTCCCGCCGTGCCGCGCGCGGGGCTCAGCTCGCGGGCGGCGTCTCCGCCTTCGAGCGCTCCTTGCCGCGCTTCGCCTCCTCTTCGAGCACCGCCTTCATCGACAGCCGGATCCGGCCCTGCTTGTCCACCTCGAGCACCTTGACCCGCACGATGTCGCCCTCGGCGAGCTTGTCGCTCACCCGCTCGACGCGCTCGTTGGAGATCTGCGAGACGTGCACCAGCCCGTCCTTGCCGGGGAGGATGGTGACGAAGGCGCCGAAGTCCATGAGCTTCGAGACGCGGCCCTCGTAGATCGCGCCCGGCTCGACCTCGGCGGTGATCAGCTCGATGCGGCGCTTCGCCGCCTCGGCCGCGGCGCGGTTGGCCGAGGCGATGATCACCGTGCCGTCGTCCTGGATATCGATCTGGGTTCCGGTCTCCTCGGTGATCGAGCGGATCACCGCGCCGCCCTTGCCGATGACGTCCCGGATCTTCTCGGGGTTGATGCGGATGGTGAGCAGACGCGGGGCGTACTCGCTCATCTCCGGGCGCGGGCGGTCGAGCACCTTCGCCATCTCGGCGAGGATGTGGAGCCGGCCGGCGCGCGCCTGCTCGAGGGCCACGCGCATGATCTCCTCGGTGATGCCCTCGATCTTGATGTCCATCTGCAGCGCCGACACGCCGTCGGCGGTTCCGGCGACCTTGAAGTCCATGTCGCCGAGATGGTCCTCGTCGCCGAGGATGTCCGAGAGGACCACGTAGTCGTCGCCCTCCTTCACCAGCCCCATCGCGATGCCCGCGACCGCCGCCTTGATCGGCACGCCGGCATCCATCAGCGCCAGGGAGGAGCCGCAGACCGAGGCCATCGAGCTCGAGCCGTTGGATTCGGTGATCTCGGAGACGACCCGGACCACGTACGGGAACTCCTCCATGCTCGGCATCACCGCCTGCACCCCGCGCTTCGCCAGCCGGCCGTGGCCGATCTCGCGCCGCTTGGGGGCGAGCATGTAGCTGATCTCCCCCACGCAGAAGGGCGGGAAGTTGTAGTGGAACAGGAAGGTGTCCTTGGACTCGCCCTCGATGGCGTCGATGATCTGCGCATCGCGGCCCGTGCCGAGCGTCGCGGTGACGATCGCCTGGGTCTCGCCGCGGGTGAAGATCGCCGAGCCGTGCGTGCGGGGAAGGGCCCCGACGCGGATGCTGATCGGGCGGATGGTGGTCGGGTCGCGACCGTCGATGCGAATCCTGGTGCTGAGCACGCGACGCCGCATCACCGTGTATTCGAGCTCGCCGAGCTCCTTGCCGATCGCCTGCGCCGTCCAGCCGCGGGACTCGTCGAGCAGCCGGGCCGTCACCTGCTCGCGGACCGCCGCCAGCCGCTCGCGCCGCGCGCCCTTGTCGCGGATGCCGAACGCCTCGTCCAGGGCCGCTTCGGCCTCGCGCCGAACGGCCTCGGCGATCGCCGGATCGCGAACCGGCGGCTGCCAGGGGAAGGGCTTCACTCCCGCCTGCCGCGCGAACTCACGCACGGCCTGAATCACCGACCTGGAACTCGCGGAAGCCGAAGGTCACCGCACCGAGCATGACCTCCTCGGGCAGCAGCTTGGCCTCCGACTCGACCATGTTCACCGCCTTCTCCGTCCCCGCGACCACCAGATCGAGGCGGGAGCTCTTCAGCTGGGTCGCGCCCGGATTGAGGACGTAGCGGCCGTCGATGTAGCCCACCCTGGCCGCGCCGATCGGCCCTCGGAACGGCAGGCCGGAGAGGGTGAGCGCGGCCGAGGCGCCGATCAGCGCGGGGATGTCGGCCTCGACCTCGGGATTGACCGACATCACCGTGGCCATTACCTGGACCTCGTGATGGAAGCCATCCGGGAACAGCGGCCGAATGGGTCGGTCGATGAGGCGCGAGTTCAGCACCTCGCGCTCGGTCGGGCGGCCCTCGCGCTTGAAGAAGCCGCCGGGAATGCGCCCGCCGGCATAGAACTTCTCGATGTAGTTGACCGTGAGCGGGAAGAAGTCGAGCCCCTCCTTCGCCCGCCGGTCCGCCACCACCGTCACCAGCACCACCGTGCCGCTCATCGAGACCAGCACCGCCGCCGTGGCCTGGCGGGCGATCTCGCCGGTCTCGAGGGTCACGTCGTGGTCGCCGTAGCGGAAGGTGAGACTCTGCTTGCCCATCGCGGCACCCTCCCCGGCGGCGATCTCAGCGTCGGATGCCGAGACGCTCGATCAGCGTCTGGTAGCGCTGCTGATCGCGCCGCCGGAGATAGTTGAGCAGCCGCCGGCGCTGGTGCACCAGCTTGAGCAGGCCGCGCCGCGAGTGGTGGTCCTTGCGGTGGGTCTCGAAGTGCTTGGTCAGGTGCTCGATGCGGGCCGAGAGCAGCGCCACCTGCACCTCGGGCGAGCCCGTGTCTCCGGGCGCGCGCTGGAAGTCGCTGATGATCCGGCTGATCTGTTCGGAGCTCAAGGACATGAATCGCGGTTCCTGTTCGGGTTCGGGCGGCGGGCGGCCCGCGCCGCCTTCTCGGCATGGCGTCGACTCTGCAAACTCGCTATTCTAGGCCTTCGCCTCGCTCCGCCGACAAGGCAAAGCCCTCCGCCGGACTCGACCAGCAGGCGGCGGATGCCGACGCCGCGCGGGAGACGCCTCCAGCAGGGCGAGCGCGCCTCCCTGCTCGTCCACCGCGAGCGCGAGCCGCGCCGGGCTCGATCCCAGCGGCACGCCGCCGGGGGCGCGGCCGTGGCGCAGGGCCGCCGCCTGGCGCGCGTCCAGCACGCACCCGCGGCAGCTCCGGGAGCGCCGCCGCGATCGGCAGCAGCAGCCGCGTGCAAGGCCTCCCGGCCCCTCCGCCGCCCCGATCGCCTCGAGCCGCTCCGGGCGCGAAGGCCGCGTCCACCGTGAAGGGCCCGACCTCGAGCCGCCTGAGCGCCGCGAGATGTGCCCGGCAGCCGAGCGCTCGCCCGAGATCGCGGGCCAGCGCCCGCACGTAGAACCCGGGCCCGCAGACCACCTCGAGCTCGACCAGTTCGGGTGCCGGCCGCGAGCGCAGCTCCAGCGCGAAGGCCTCGACCTCGCGCGGCTCCAGGACCGGCGCCTCGCCGCGGCGCGCGCGGCGATAGAGCGGCTCCCCGTCCCGCTTGAGCGCCGACCACAGCGGCGGAACCTGACGGATCCGCCCGCGGAAGGCCCCGAGCGCCTCCGCGAGCGCCTCGTCCGAGGGCATCGCGCCCTCGCCGAAGGCCACCGCCTCGCCCTCGCGGTCGTCGGTGGTGGTCTCGATCCCCAGTCGCAGCAGCGCGCGATAGCGCTTCCGCCCGCCCGCCACCAGCGAGGCGACTCGCGTGGCGAGCCCGAAGCACACCGGCAGCAGGCCGCTGGCCAGCGGATCGAGGGTGCCGCAGTGCCCCGCGCGCTCCGCCCCGAACAGCCGCCGCACCCGCTGCAGGACCTGGTTGGAACTCGGTCCCTCGGGCTTGTCGAGCAGCAGCAGGCCGTCGACGGCGGCGCCACGACCGTGCCGGCGGATCACGCGTCGTCTCCGTCGCCGCGCCCCCGGCGCAGCAGTGCCTCGATCCGCGCCCCCCGGTCGAGGGACTCGTCGTAGAGGAAGCTCAGCGACGGCACCGACCGCAGGCGGAGGGCGCGCGCCAGGCGCTGCCGCATCTCGCGCGCGAGTCCGTTGAGCACCGCCAGCGCCGCGGGCCCGTCCTCCGGCCGGCTGGTCACCACGAACACCTTGGCGTGAGCCAGGTCGCGGCTGAGCTCGACGTCCGAAACGCTCACCGAAGGCAGGCCGAGGCGGCGCACCGCCTCGTGGACGAGCAGCCCGAGCTCGCGCCGCAGCTGCGCGGCGACGCGATCGGACCGCTCGAAGGAGCGATGACTGGCCATCCGGCTCGCGGACCTCGGCACGTCGCGCCGCGCGGCGCTCAGAGGGATCGGGCGATCTCCACCCGCTCGTAGCACTCGATCTGGTCGCCGACGCGCACGTCGTTGTACTGCCTGACGCCGATCCCGCACTCGGTGCCCGCGCGGACCTCCTCGACGTTGTCCTTGAAGCGCCGCAGCGACTCGAGCTCGCCCTGGAAGATCACCACGTTGTCGCGCAGCACCCGGATCGGCTTGCCGCGGCGGATCACGCCGTCCACGACCATGCAGCCCGCCACCGCCCCGAACTTGGAGGAGCGGAACACCTCGCGCACCTCGGCGACGCCGATGATCTGCTCGCGCACCTCCTTGCCGAGCAGGCCCGAGGCGACCTGCTTCACCTGGTCGATGACGTCGTAGATGATCGAGAAGTAGCGGACGTCGAGCTCCGCCTCCTGGATCACCTTGCGCGCCGCGGCGTCGGCGCGGACGTTGAAGCCGATGATGATCGCGCGCGAGGCGGCGGCGAGCTGGGCATCGGACTCGGTGATCCCGCCGACGCCGGAGGCGATCACGTTGATCCGGATGAGCTCGTTGCTGAGACCGGTCAGCGCGTCGCGCAGCGCCTCGACCGAGCCCTGGACGTCGGCCTTGACCACGATGTTGAGCGTCTGCTGCTCGCCGCTCTGCATCTGGGCCATGACGTCCTCCATGCGCATCCCCTGCTGCTTCACCAGCCGCGCCTCTCGGCGCCGCTGCTGACGCTTGTGGGCGACCTCGCGGGCGAGCTGCTCGTCGGCGACGACGATGAAGTCGTCGCCGGCCTCCGGGACCCCCGAAAGGCCGAGCACCACCACCGGGATCGAGGGGCC
This sequence comes from Lysobacterales bacterium, assembly GCA_033582715.1. Classification (GTDB taxonomy): domain Bacteria; phylum Pseudomonadota; class Gammaproteobacteria; order Xanthomonadales; family BPKI01; genus BPKI01. The sequence continues at coordinate 1,736,815 of JAVQZZ010000001.1, forward strand.
GGCCTCGCGGACCGCGTTCTGCGCCTCGTCGAACATGGCGCGCACCCGCCCGTACTCGACCCCGCAGACCATGAAGTCGCCGCGACGGAGCGTGCCCTGCTGCACCAGCACGGTCGCCACTGGACCGCGCCCCTTGTCGAGCGCCGATTCGACGACCACGCCGCGCGCCGGGCCGTCGGCCGGGGCCTTGAGCTCCATCAGCTCCGCCTGGACCAGGATCGCGTCCAGCAGGGCATCCACCCCCATCCCGGTCCGCGCCGAGACCGGCACGAACTGCGTGTCGCCGCCCCATTCCTCCGGGATCACGTCGTGCTTGGCCAGCCCCTGCTTCACCTGCTCCGGGTTGGCCTCGGGCTTGTCCATCTTGTTGATCGCCACCACCAGCGGCACCTTGGCCGCCCGCGCGTGCTGGATCGCCTCGACGGTCTGCGGCATCACCCCGTCGTCGGCCGCGACCACCAGCACGACGATGTCGGTGAGCCGCGCGCCGCGCGCCCGCATCGCGGTGAAGGCGGCATGCCCCGGGGTGTCGAGGAAGGTGATCACGCCCTTCGGCGTGGAGACGTGGTAGGCACCGATGTGCTGGGTGATGCCCCCCGCCTCGCCGGCGGCGACGCGCGTGCGGCGGATGTAGTCGAGCAGCGAGGTCTTGCCGTGGTCGACGTGGCCCATGATCGTGACCACCGGCGGCCGCGGCCGGGCCTCCCCAGTGCCCGCGGCCTGGGCCAGGAGCTCCTCCTCGACGTCGCGCTCGCTCGCCGGCTTCGGGATGTGGCCGAGCTCCTCCACCACCAGCGCGGCCGTGGTGTAGTCGAGCGGCTGGTTGATGGTCGCCATCACGCCGAGCTTCATCAGCGCCTTGATGACCTCGCCGGCCTTGACCGCCATCTTCTGCGCCAGCTCCCCGGCCTGGATGGTCTCGCCGATCTCGATCTCGCGCACCATCGGCGCCGTGGGGCGCGAGAAACCGTGCTGCGCCGGCGAGGGGGCGGCCTCCGCGCGCTGCTTCTGCGCCTTGCGCTTGCTGCGGCGCGCGCTCGCCTCCTTCGAGAGATGGAGCTCGCCGCGCAGGAAACGGCCGCCCGGCTCCTCCTCGACCTCCGCCGCCGTCTCCTCCTCCTCGAGTCACCCGCGCCGGGGACGCGCGCCTGCCCTCCTCGCGGCGCCGCTGCTCGTGCCTCGCCCGCGCCTCCTCGGCCGCCTGGCGCTCGGCCTCGCGCGCCGCCTCCTGCCGCAGGCGCTCCTCCTCGCGCCGCCTCCGCTCCTCCTCCTGCCGCTGGCGCTCGGCCTCCTCGAGCAGGCGGCGCTGCTCCTCCTCCATCCTGCGCCGCTCCTCGGCCTCGCGGCGCGCCTGCTCCTCGGCCTCCTGCCGGCGACGCGATTCATCGAGCAGGCGCAGCGCCTCCTCGCGCTGGGCGTCCTGCGCCGCCTGCTCGGCCACCATGCTGCGCTTCACGTAGGTGCGCTTGGCCCGGACCTCGACGTTCACCGTCTTGGTGGGGCCGCGGCCCTGGGCGACCGTGACCTCCTGGATCACCCGCCGCCGGAGCGTGATCTTCTGCGGCCCCTCGCCGAGCGCGGGGGCGCCCTTGCCGTGGCTCTCGCGGAGGTGCTTGAGCAGCCGCACCTTGTCGGCCGCGGTCAGCACCTGCTCGGGATCGGAGAAGGACATGCCGGCCTCCGAGAGCTGCTCGAGCAGCTTCTCGGGCGACATTTTCAGCACGCTGGCGAACTGCCTGACCGTGACTTCCGACATCGGTGCCTCGACTCCGCGGTGGGCGGCTGGACTGCGGAACCCTCAGTGCCGGTCGGCGACCGGCGCCGCGAACTGCTCGAGGAGCGGCCGGCGCGCGGCGAGGATCAGCTCCGCCGCGCGCTCGGGCATCGAGACCCTCGATCGCAGGCAGCTCGTCGACCGCGAGCTCGGCGAGCTCGGCCGCCGTGCGGATGCCGTGCGCGGCGAGCGCGTAGGCCGTCTTCTCGTCCATGCCCGGGAAGCTCCAGGAGGTCGCTGGCCGGGCCCTGGTCCTCGACCTGCTCCTCCTCGGCGATCATCTGGGTGAGCAGCGCGTCGCGCGCGCGCGCCCGCAGCTCCTCGACGATCTCCTCGTCGAAGCCCTCGATCGCGAGCAGCTCGGAGACCGGGACGTAGGCGATCTCCTCGATGGTGGAGAAGCCCTCCTGGACCAGGATGGTGGCGATCTCCTCGTCCACCTCGAGCCGCTCCATGAACAGGCGCTTGGCCTCCTCCTGCTCGGCCTCGGTCTTCTTGCGGACCTGCTCCACGGTCATCACGTTGAGCTGCCAGCCCGTGAGCCGGCTCGCCGAGACGCACGTTCTGGCCGCCGCGGCCGATGGCGAGCGAGAGCTGGTTCTCGGGAACCGCGACGTCCATCGAGTGGCGCTCCTCGTCGACGATGATCGAGGAGACCTCCGCCGGCGCCATGGCGTTGATCACGAACTGGGCGGGGTTGTCGCTCCAGGGGATGATGTCGATGCGCTCGCCGTTGATCTCCCCGGAGACCGCGTGGACGCGGGAGCCGCGCATGCCGACGCAGGCCCCGATCGGGTCGGTCCTGGCGTCGTGGCTGCGCACCGCGATCTTGGCGCGATCCCCGGGATCGCGCGCCACGGCGACGATCTCGACCAGGCCCTGCGCCACCTCCGGGCACCTCGATCCGGAACAGCTCCTTGACCAGCTCCGGCGCGGTGCGCGAGACGAAGAGCTGCGGGCCCCGCGCCTCGGGACGGGCGTCGTAGAGGTAGCCGCGCAGGCGATCTCCCAACCCGCACGACCTCCCGCGGGATCGCCTTGTCGCGCGGGATGATCGCCTCGGCGTTGCCGCCGAGGTCGAGATAGATGTTGCCGCGCTCGACCCGCTTCACGGTTCCGGTGACCAGGGTGCCGACGCGATCCTTGAAGGCGTCGAACACCTGCCGGCGTTCGGCCTCCCGCACGCGCTGCACGATCACCTGCTTCGCGGTCTGGGCAGAGATCCTTCCCAACCGGATGTTCTCGATCTCCTCCTCGACGAACTCGCCGACCTTCGCCTCCGGTCTGAGCTCGACCGCGTCCATGAGCCGGATCTGGCGGTGGGGCGACTCCATCGGGGCGTCGTCGGCGATCACCTCCCAGCGGCGGAAGGTGCGGTAGTTGCCGGTCTTGCGGTCGATGCTCACCCTGAGCGAAATCTCCGGCGCGACCTCGGGGTCGGGGAAGTTCTTCTTCGCCGCCGAGGCGAGCGCGGCCTCGAGCGCCTCGAAGATCACGTCCTGGGGCACGCCCTTCTCGTTGGCGACCGCCTCCGCGACCAGAACCAAGTCTTTGCTCATTTCTCGACTCTCCTGCGAGCGGCCCCGGCCCGGCTCGCGACCCGGCCGCGCCACCGCCCGTTCGGACATGATTTTCTCCCAATCGGGCACCAGCCGCGCCCGCGCGATCCGGCGGTGTTCGAGCTCGATCCGCTCGCCGCCGCAGTCGAGGGCGATCCGATCCCCCGCCACCGCCGCGATCGAGCCCTGCAGCCGCCGCCGTCCCCCGAGCGGCTCCTCGAGCGTCACCGCCACCACCGCGCCGAGATGGCGCGCGAAGTGCTCGGGACTGAACAGCGGGCGATCAATGCCGGGCGAGGAGACCTCGAGGACGTAGGGGCCGCCGACGGGATCGTGCAGATCGAGCAGCGACTCGATCTCGTGGCTCACCCGCTCGCAGTCCTCGATCCGGACGCCCTCGGGAGCGTCGATGAAGACCCGCAGCCGCCCGCCGCGGCGGCCGGCCGACCATTCCACGCCGAGGCACTCGAAGCCGAGCGCCCCGATCGCGGGAGCCAGGATCTGCTCGATCTGCCGCCGACTCACCTCTGATCACCCTTCCGCCGCGCCGGGCGGGACACTGTTCCGGCCCGGATCCTGCCGGACAACAAAAAAGCCTCGGAGCCGAGGCTTTTTCGTCGCCTGACCTGGTAGCGGGGGCAGGATTTGAACCTGCGACCTTCGGGTTATGAGCCCGACGAGCTGCCAGACTGCTCCACCCCGCATCCGCGAGCGAGAAATGCTAGCGCGCGCGACGATGGCGCGCAAGGGGAGGAGCGAGGCCTCAGGGTCGCGCGAAGCTCGCCAGGCACCAGCTCAGCAGGGGCCCCCAGCCGAGCAGGGCGAGGAGCTGGAGCAGCGCGTTGGCCGACAGGACCAGCCGCACCGCCGGATCCGCGGGCGGCGTCGGGCCGGGGCCCTCGGCCGGCTCGTCGAAGAACATCAGCTTGACGATCCGGAGGTAGTAGAACGCCCCGACCACGGCGAAGAGCAGCGCGAACACCGCCACGTGGATCATGCCGGCGCCCACCACCGCCTTGAGGATCAGGATCTTGGCGAAGAAGCCGAAGAGCGGGGGGAAGCCGGCGAGCGAGGCCATCAGCAGCATCATCAGGAACGCGTACCACGGCGAGCGCCGCGCCAGGCCGCGGTAGTCCTCGAGCCGCTCCGCCTCGAAGCCCCGGCCCGAGAGCACGACGATGCTGCCGAAGGCGCCGGCGGCGGTCAGCGCGTAGAACAGGGTGTACAGCATCGCCGAGGCATAGCCGTAGCTCGTGCCGCTCGCGAGCCCGATCAGGATGAAGCCCACGTGCAGCATGTTCGAGTAGGCGAGCATGCGTTTGAGGTTGGCCTGGGCGAGGGCCACCACGTTGCCGATCGAGAGCGAGAGCATCGCGATCAGCACCAGGAGGGGCTGCCAGAGGTCGTTGAGCGGAGACGAGCCCTCCCGGCCAGCACCCGGTAGGCCATGCCGAAGGCCGCGACCTTGGGGAGCGAGCCCACGAACAGGGTGATGGCACTCGGGCGAGCCCTGGTAGACGTCGGGCAGCCAGGTGTGGAAAGGGGCGGCACCGAACTTGAAGGCGATGCCGGCGATCAGGAACACGGTCCCGAAGCGCAGCAGTTCGCCGGAGGCTTCGCCACCCGCGGCGAGCTCGCGGATCTCGCCGAGATTGAGGCTCCCGGTCGCGCCGTAGAGCATCGACATGCCGTAGAGGGTGAGCCCCGAGGCCAGTGCCGCCGAGCACGAAGTACTTGATCGCCGCCTCCGAGCTCACCCGCGAGTCGCGGTCGAGGGCCACCAGAGCGTAGGAAGAGAGCGCCATCAGCTCGAGCCCGAGATAGACCGCGAGCAGATCCCCGGCCGAGATCAGGCACATCATTCCCAGCAGGGCAGCGAGCACCAGGACGTAGAACTCGCCCTTCCACAGCCCCCGCTCGGCCAAGTACGCGCGGGCGTACAGGAACACCGCCGCGGCGAGGGCGTACAGCGCCAGCTTGAGCCCGTCGGCGGCCGCGTCCCTGAGGAACATCCCGCCGAAGGCCGCCGACTGCGCGCCCGGCGCGTGGAAGTCCCGCAGGGTGAGCAGCGCCGCGAAGCCGAGCACCATCAGGGCGAGGAAGTGGACGATGCCGCGCCGCGCCGGCGTCGACCCACAGTTCGACGAGCAGCACCACGCACAGCCCCCCGAGCACCGCCAGCTCGGGCAGCACCAGAAGCAGGTCGCGGCCGTAGTCGATCATCGGCATGCGCTCCTCACGGACCCCGTTCGCCGATCCGCGCGATCAGCTCGGCGACCGCGGCGTCCATCAGCTCCACCACCGGCGCCGGCCACACCCCGATCAGCAGCACGAAGGCGGCGAAGCCGAGGAGCGTGAGCGCCTCGTGGGGGCGGAGATCGGCGAGCGCCTTCACCTCCGGCGCTGGCCTCGGCGCCGAAGATCACGCGCTTGACCAGCCACAGCGTGTAGGCCGCGCCGAGGATCAGGGTGAGAGCGGCCGCGGCCGCCACCCAGGGCGAAGCCTGAAAGGCGGCGACCGCCACCATGAACTCGCCCACGAAGCCCGAGGTCCCGGGGAGGCCGGCGTTCGCCATGGCGAACAGCACGAACAGGGTGGCGAACCACGGCATCGGATTCACCACCCCTCCGTAGTCGCCGATCATCCGGCTGTGCATGCGGTCGTAGAGCACGCCGACGCAGGAGAACAGCGCGCCCGAAACGAAGCCATGGGACAGCATCTGCAGCATCGCCCCGTGCAGGGCGAGCCGCGCCGCGTCGCCGGCGCCCGCCTCCAGCAGCGCGAAGGGGAGGAAGATGCCGAGGGTGACGAAGCCCATGTGGCTGACCGAGGAGTAAGCGATCAGCTTCTTCATGTCCTGCTGGGCGAGCGCCACGAAGCCAATGTAGACCACCGCCACCAGGCTCAGGGCCACCACCAGCCAGGCCCATTCCGCCGAGGCCTGCGGGGTGATCGGAAGCGGGAAGCGGAGGAACCCGTAGCCGCCGATCTTGAGCAGGATCGCGGCCAGGACCACCGAGCCGGCGGTCGGCGCCTCGACGTGGGCGTCGGGCAGCCAGGTGTGCACCGGCCACATCGGCACCTTGATCGCGAAGGCGATCAGGAAGGAGAAGAACAGCAGGCTCTGCTCAAGGCTCGAGAGCGGCAGCGCCGCGAAGGCGGCGATCTCGAAGCTGCCGGCGCGGGTGTAGAGGTAGATCAGCCCGACCAGCATGAACACCGAGCCGAGGAAGGTGTAGAGGAAGAACTTCAGGCTCGCGTAGACGCGCCGCGGGCCGCCCCACATGCCGATGATCAGGAACATCGGCAGCAGCATGCCCTCGAAGAACACGTAGAACAGCGCCGCGTCGAGGGCGGCGAAGACGCCGATCATCATTCCCTCGAGCAGCAGGAAGGCGGCGTAGTAGACGTGCACCCGGTCCTCGACGCTGGTCCAGGCGCCGATCAGCGCGAGCACGGTGGTGATCGCGGTGAGCAGGATGAGGACCAGCGAGATCCCGTCCACCCCGAGGTGGTAGTCGATGCCGAACGCCGGCACCCAGGGCACCCGCTCCACGAGCTGCATCGCCCCCGAGCCGGGGTCGAACTCGCGATAGACGACGATCGTGAGCGCCAGCGTCGCCAGCGCCACCGCGAGGCCGAGCGCGCGCGCCGTGCCAGGCCGCGAGGGGCCGAGCGGCAGCAGCGCGAAGCCGCCGAGGATCGGCAGCCAGATCAGGAGGCTGAGCAACGGCCAGTCGGACATCGGCTCACATCTCGGGGCATCCGGCCTGCTTCACTGCCGCAGCGCGAGGGCGAGCAGTGCGATCAGGCCGAGGATCATCACGAAGGCGTAGTGGTAGAGGTAGCCGGACTGCAGCCAGCGCAGCACCGACGCGATCCGATCGACCAGGCTCGCGGTGCCGTCGATCATCACCCCGTCGATCAGGGCGCGATCGCCCCCGCGCCACAGCCCCTCGCCGAGCCGCACGCTGCCGCGCGCGAACAGCGCCTGGTAGAGCTCGTCGAAGCCGTACTTGCGCTCGAGGACGCGGTGGAGCGGGCGCAGCCGCTCGGCGAGGCGGGCGGGCAGCTCCGGCCGGAACAGATAGATCCAGGTCGCGGTCGCGAAGCCGGCGAACGCGAGCCAGAAGGCGGGCGCGGTCACGAAGTGCAGCCCGAAGGAAACCGCCGCGCCGACCCAGCCGTGCTCGTCGTGCCAGAGCTTCGCGCCCACCTCGCGCAGGACGTCGTGCGCCGGGGCGACCTTGAGCGCCTCCCCGAACCAGCCGCCGAAGAGCAGCGGGCCCGCGGTCAGGAAGCCGATCGCGATCGAGGGAATGGCGAGCAGCACCAGCGGCACCGTCACCACCCACGGGCTCTCGTGGGGCTCGTGCCCGCCATGCGCGCCGTGTCCCTCCCCGTGGTCGTGGTGCCGGTCATCGCCCGGTGCCGCGCGGAATCGTTCCTCTCCGTGGAACGTGAGGTAGAGCAGCCGGAAGCTGTAGAGGGCGGTGACGAAGGCGCCGAGCAGCACCGCGAGGTAAGCGTAGCCGTGAACCCAGGAACCTTCGGCCGCGGCCGCATGCGCGGCCTCGATGATCGCCTCCTTCGAGTAGTAGCCCGCGAGGAACGGGAGTGCCGACCAGCGCCAGCGAACCGACCCAGGCGCAGATCCAGGTCACCGGCATGTGCCGCCAGAGCCCGCCCATGCGCCGCATGTCCTGCTCGTGGTGCATGCCGATGATCACGCTGCCGGCGGCGAGGAACAGCAGCGCCTTGAAGAAGGCGTGGGTCATGAGGTGGAAGATCGCGGCCGAGTAGGCTGAGACGCCGAGCGCCACCGTCATGTAGCCGAGCTGCGACAGCGTCGAGTACGCCACCACCCGCTTGATGTCGTGCTGGACGATGCCGATCGAGACCGGTGAGCAGGGCGGTGGTCGCGCCGACGAAGAGCACGAGCTCGAGCGCCCCAGGCGCGGCCTCGAAGATCGGGCTCATGCGGGCCACCATGAAGATGCCCGCCGTGACCATGGTCGCCGCGTGGATCAGCGCCGAGATCGGCGTGGGGCCTTCCATCGAGTCCGGCAGCCAGACATGCAGCGGCATCTGCGCCGACTTGCCCATGGCGCCGACGAAGAGCGCCACGGCGATGAAGGTGGGCACGTGCCAGCTCGCCCCGGGCCACGGCTCGAAGCGGAGCTCGGCGATTTCCGGCACGCGCGCGAAGGCGGTGGCGTAGTCGAGGGTCCCGAGCCAATGAAGCACTCCGGCGATGCCGAGCAGGAAGCCGAAGTCGCCCACCCGGTTGACGATGAAGGCCTTGAGGTTGGCGAAGATCGCGCTCGGCCGTCGGTACCAGAAGCCGATCAGCAGGTACGACACCAGACCAACCGCCTCCCAGCCGAAGAACAGCTGGAGGAAGTTGTTGCTCATGACCAGCATGAGCATGGCGAAGGTGAAGAGGTTGATGTAGGCGAAGAAGCGGCTGTAGCCGGGATCGCCCGCCATGTAGCCCACGGTGTAGACGTGGACCAGCAGCGAGACCACGGTGACCACCGCCATCATCAGCGCCGTGAGGCGGTCGACCAGGAAGCCGACGTGCGCCGAGACCCCGCCGAGCTCGAAGAAGGTGTAGAGGTTCTCGTTGACGGTGGGGTGGCCCTCGAAGGCGAAGAGCTGCAGCACGTGCAGGCTCAGCGCCGCCGAGACCGCCACCGCGAGGATCGCGACCCAGTGCGAGAAGCCGCGGCCGAGGCGATCGACCGAGCAGGCCGACCAGCAGCGCCCCGGCGAGCGGGGCGAAGGCGATCGTCGCGAGCAGCGTCATCAGCGTCATTGCCTCAGCCCCTCAGCGAGCCGATCTCGTCGACGTCGATGGTGGCGCGATTCCGGAACAGCACGACCAGGATCGCCAGCCCGATCGCCGCCTCCGCCGCCGCCACGGTGAGGATGAAGAACACGAAGACCTGGCCGGCGGGGTCGCCGAGGAAGCGCGAGAAGGCGACGAAGTTGATGTTCACCGCGAGCAGCAGGAGCTCGAGCGCCATCAGCAGCACGATGACGTTGCGCCGGTTGAGGAAGATCCCGGCCACCGCGACGCAGAACAGGGCCGCGCCGAGGGCGAGGTAGTGGCCCGAGCGTGATCATCCCCGCTCCTCCCGCACCGGCTCCGCCGGCATTCTCAGCAGCCGCACCCGGTCGGCGCGCCGCACCAGGACCTGGCGGCCCGGGTCCTGCTTCTTCACCCCCTCGCGCCGCCTCAGGGTCAGGACGATGGCGGCGACGATCGCCACGGTGAGGATCACCCCCGCGAGCTCGAAGGGGTAGAGATACTCCGTGAACAGCGCCCTGCCCACCCACTCGGTATTGCTCAGGCCGGCCGCGGCCGCCGGATCCGCGCCCGCCGCGCGCTCGCCCACGCCCGCGCAGGGAGAGCACCGCGATCATCTCCACCGCCATCAGGCCGGCCACGAACAGGCCGAGGGGCAGGTAGCGCATGAAGCCGGCGCGCAGCGGCTCGACGCGGACGTCAAGCATCATCACCACGAACAGGAACAGCACCATCACCGCCCCGACGTAGACCAGGACCAGGGCGACGGCGAGGAACTCCGCGCCCGCGAGCAGCCACAGGCAGGCGGCGGTGAAGAAGGTGAGCACCAGCAGCAGCACCGCGTGCACCGGATTGCGCACGGTGATCACGCCCACCGCCGAGGCCAGCATCAGCCCGCCGAAGGCGTAGAACAGGATCGCTTCGTAGCTCATGGAAGCTTCGTTCCCCGGGGAGTGGCGACGCTTCCGGCCTCAGCGGTAGGCCGCGTCCTGCGCGCGGCGCAGCGCGATCTCCCGCTCGAAGCGGTCCCCGATCGCGAGGAGCTGAGGCTTGGTCACGACGTTCTCGCCGCGCCGCTCGAAGTGGTACTCGTAGACGTGGGTCTCGACGATCGAATCCACGGGGCAGGACTCCTCGCAGAAGCCGCAGTAGATGCACTTGAAGAGGTCGATGTCGTAGCGTGTCGTGCGCCGGGTGCCGTCGGCCCGCGGCTCGGACTCGATGGTGATCGCGAGCGCCGGGCAGACCGCCTCGCACAGCTTGCAGGCGATGCAGCGCTCCTCGCCGTTCGGGTAGCGCCGCAGCGCGTGCAGCCCGCGGAAGCGCGGCGACTGCGGGATCTTCTCGTAGGGGTAGATCAGGGTGTACTTGGGGCGGAAGAAGTAGCGCAGGGTCAGCGCGAGGCCCTTCAGCAGCTCGAGCAGCAGCAGGCTGCGGAAATAGTGCACCACCCGCCTCATCGCAGCGCCTCCGGTCCGAGCCAGCCGCCCATCACCAGCCCCGCGGCGACCACGATCCAGACGATCGTGATCGGGATGAACACCTTCCAGCCGAGCCGCATGATCTGGTCGTAGCGGTAGCGCGGGAAGGTGGCGCGGAACCACAGGAACAGGAACATGAACACCACCGTCTTGGCGGCCAGCCACCACCAGCCGGGCTCGGACAGCCAGCCGAGCCCGAGACCCTGGAACGGCGAGAGCCAGCCGCCGAGGAAGAGGATCGCGGTGAGCAGGGAGATCAGGATCATGTTCGCGTACTCGGCGAGGAAGAACACCGCGAAGGCGGCGCCCGAGTACTCGACGTGGAAGCCGGCCACGATCTCCGACTCGCCCTCGGCGACGTCGAAGGGCGCGCGGTTGGTCTCCGCCACGCCCGCGACGAAGTAGATCACGAACAGCGGCAGGAGCGGCAGCCAGAACCAGCTCAGCGCGCCGTATCCGCCCCGCTGCGCCTCGACGATCGCGCTCAGGTTGAGCGAGCCGGCGGCGACGATCACCCCCACCAGCGCGAAGCCCATCGCGATCTCGTAGGACACCACCTGGGCGGCCGAGCGCATCGCCCCGAGGAAGGCGTACTTCGAGTTCGAGGACCAGCCGGCGAGGATGATCCCGTAGACCCCCATCGAGGTCATCGCCAGCAGGTAGAGCAGCCCGACGTTGACGTCGGCGAGCACCACGCCGTGGTCGAAGGGAATCACCGCCCAGGCGGCGAAGGCTGGGGTGAGGGCGAGCAGCGGGGCGAGGTGGAACAGGACCCGATTGGCATTGCTCGGGACCACGATCTCCTTGAGCAGCAGCTTGATCACGTCGGCGAAGGGCTGCAGCAGCCCGTAGGGCCCGACGTGGATCGGCCCCTTGCGCACCTGCATGTAGCCGATCACCCGCCGCTCGAGCAGGGTGTAGAAGGCCACCGCGATGATCAGCGGGACGACGATCGCCAGGATCTTGGCGAGCGTCCAGAGGACCAGGAGCAGATCAGCCATGGCCCTCGCCCGCCTCCTCGATCGCGAGCGGGGCATCCCACGGCAGCGTCGCCGCCTCCCCCGCCGCCGGGACCCACACCGCCCCGCGCGGCACCGCGGGGTCGAGCCGGAGCGGCAGCACCGGCCCTGCGGCGCCGGCCCGCACCCGCACCGCCCGCGCCGCGGCCAGGCCGCGGGCGCTGCGCCTCCTCGGGATGCAGCGCGGCGAAGGGCCCGCCACCGAGCGGCGTCGCCTGCAGCGCGGCCGCCCGCCGCACGACGGCGTCGACGCCGTAGATCGGCACCGTGGCGATGCGCTCGAGCCCGCCCTCGCCCGCGCCGACCCGCCCCACCGCCGAGGGCAAGTCCGGTGCCGCCTCCGCCATGCCCGCCGCCCCGCCTTGCGGCGGCGCCGCCATGCGCTCGCGAAGCTCGGCGAGCGAGAGCCAGTCGAAGCCGGCGAGGCCCAGCCGCTCGCCCAGGGCGCGCAGCAGCCGCCAGGCGGGGCGCGCCTCGCCCGGCGGCGGCACCGCGGCGGCGAAGTCCTGCGCCGTGCCGTCGTGATTGAGGTAGCTGCCCTCGTTCTCCGGCAGCAGCGCGATCGGCAGCAGGACCTCGGCGTGCGCCGCCAGGGCGGGATCGAGGAACGCGGCGAAGGCCACCACCCGGCTGCGACCGAGCAGTCGCCAGGGCGCCCGCGCCGTCCGCGAAATCCGCCGGCGCCTCGGCGTTGAACCACAGCGTCGACCGGCGGCGGCTCGGCGAGCATTGCCGCCAGGTCGCGGCCCGGCTCCGGCGCCGGTCGCCCGTGGGGCAGACGGTGAGGGAGCAGGCCGTAGCGCCAGCCTCCGCGCCCGTTCGGCCCCTGCGGGATCTCGTTGAGCCCCGCGCCGGCGGCGGCCGCGATCCGCGCCGCGAGGGCGCGCAGCAGCGCCGCCTCGCCATGCTGCGCCGCCTGGTCGCCGAGGATCACCAGCGCCTTCGCCGCCGGCGGCGGCGAGCGCCTGCGCCGATCGCGCGCGCCTCGGCCTCGGCCGCCGCGCCCGGCCCGGCGGCCGGCTTCCCCTCCGCTCCCGGCGAGCACCGCCGCCAGCAGCTCCGGCCAGCGCGACGGTCGGCGCCGCCAGATCGCGGGCAAGGCCGTAAGTGGTCGGGAGCGCCAGCGCGCGCAGGGCGAAGATCTCCGCGCCGCGTCGCCACGCCTGGCGCAGGCGATGCCCGAGCAGCGGCTGCTCCCAGCGCGGATGCGAGCCGATCAGCAGCACCCGGCGCACCTGCGGAATCGCCGCCAGCGCGCGTTCCACCCGCGGCTCGGAGACCGCGCCGGGGATCGTCGCGGAAGTCGCGCTCGCGCAGCCGGTGGTCGATGTCGCGCGCGCCGAGCCCGCGCGCCACCGCCTGGAGCAGGAAGGCCTCCTCGCAGCTGGCCGAGGGGTGGGCGATGACGCCGAGGCGCGGCGCCGGCCTCGGCGAGGATCGCGGCCGCGCGCTCGAGCGCCTCCTCGATCGACGCCTCCCGCAGCCGACCCTGCTCGCGCAGCATCGGCCTGAGCAGCCGATCCTGGGCGCCGAGCCCGAGATGGCTGAAGCGGTCGCGATCGGCGAGCCAGGTCTCGTTGATCGCCTCGTTCTCGCGCGGCACCGCCCGCATCACCTCCCGCCGGCGCACGTGCAGCCAGAGGTTCGAGCCGAGGCAGTCGTGGTAGCCGATCGAGGGCCGGGCGATCAGCTCCCACGGCCGGGCGCGGAAGCGGAAGGGCTTGTTGGTCAGCGCCCCGACCGGGCACAGGTCGATGACGTTGGCCGAGAGCTCCGACTCCAGCGCCCGGCCGATGTAGGTGCCGATCTCGAGGTGCTCGCCCCGTCCCATGCCGCCGAGCTCGCAGGTGCCCGCGATCTCCTCGAGGAAGCGCACGCAGCGGGTGCAGTGGATGCAGCGGGTCATGTCGGTCGCGACCAGCGGCCCGAGATCCTCGTCGGGCACCACCCGCTTGCGCTCGGTGAAGCGCGACACCGAGCGGCCGTAGCCCATGGCCAAGTCCTGCAGCTCGCACTCGCCGCCCTGGTCGCAGATCGGGCAGTCGAGGGGATGGTTGATCAGCAGGAACTCCATCACCCCGCGCTGGGCATCGAGCGCGCGCCGGCTGCGGGTGTAGACGCGCATCCCCTCCGCCACCGGCGTGGCGCAGGCCGGAAGCGGCTTCGGCGCCTTCTCGACGTCGACCAGGCACATGCGGCAGTTGGCGGCGATCGAGAGCTTCTTGTGGTAGCAGAAACGCGGAATCGGGATCCCCGCGGCGTCGGCGGCCTGGATCACCATCGCGCCCTTCGGCACCTCGAGCGCGCGGCCGTCGATCTCGATCCGCACCAGCTCGGGCGCCCTGAGCTCCTTCGGCTGCGCGCTCATGCCGCCACCCTCCGCTCGCTCTCGACCCGCGAGCGCCCGTGCCGCACGTAGTGCTCGAACTCGTCCCAGAAGTGCCTGAGCATCCCCTGCACCGGCCAGGCCGCGGCCTCGCCGAAGGCGCAGATCGTGTGGCCCTCGATCTGGCCGGCGATCGCGCGCAGCAGCTCGAGGTCCTCGAGCCGCCCGCGGCCCTCGACGATGCGGGTGAGCGTGCGGTACATCCAGCCCGTCCCTTCCCGGCAGGGCGTGCACTGGCCGCAGCTCTCCGCGTAGTAGAACCGGGCGATGCGCTGGCAGGCGCGGACCATGCAGGTGGTCTCGTCCATCACGATCACCGCGCCGGAGCCGAGCCCCGACCCCGCCTTCTGCAGGCTGTCGTAGTCCATCGTGCACTCGAGGATGATCTCGGCCGGGAGCACCGGCATCGAGCTGCCCCCGGGGATCACCGCCTTGAGCTTGCGTCCTCCGCGCACGCCCCCGGCGAGCGCGAGCAGCTCGCGGAACGGCGTGCCGAGCGGCACTTCGTAGTTGCCCGGCCGCTCGACGTGGCCGGACACCGAGAACACCTTGGGGCCGCCGTTGTTGGGGCGCCCGATGGCGAGGAACCACTCGGCGCCGTTGCGCACGATTGCCGGCACCGAGGCGTAGGTCTCGGTGTTGTTGATCGTCGTCGGGCGCCCGTAGAGCCCGTGGTTGGCGGGGAACGGGGGCTTGAAGCGCGGCTGGCCCTTCTTGCCTTCCAGCGACTCCATCAGCGCCGTCTCCTCGCCGCAGATGTAGGCACCGGCGCCGAGCACGTTGTGGATGTCCACGTCGACGCCGCTGCCGCGGATGTTCTTGCCCAGCCAGCCATGGGCGTAGGCCTCGGCGAGCGCCTGCTCCATCCGCTCGAAGGGCTCGTGGTGGAACTCCCCGCGCAGGTAGTTGTAGGCCACCGTGGCCCCGGTGGCGTAGCAGGCGATCGCCATGCCCTCGAGCACGGCATGGGGGTTGAAGCGCAGGATGTCGCGGTCCTTGCAGGTTCCCGGCTCGGACTCGTCGGAGTTGCAGAGGATGTACTTCTGCCCGGGAGCGCCGCGCGGCATGAAGGACCACTTGAGGCCGGTGGGGAAGCCCGCCCCTCCCCGGCCCCGCAGCGCGCTCTTCTTGATCATGTCGACGATCGCGCCGGGGTCGGGCTTCTCGCTCAGGATCCTGTGCCACGCCTGCCAGCCGCCCACCTTGAGGTAGTTCTCGTAGGACCACGGCTCCTCGAAGTGCAGCGTGGTGAGGACGACGTTGTGCGCGCGCGGCGGGGGACCGAAGGGCATGCGCTGGCTCCGGGCTAGTCGAGGGCGTCGAGCAGCCGGTCGACCTCGGCGATCGTCAGCCGCTCGTGGTAGTGGCCATCGATGGTCATCATCGGCGCGCCGCAGCAGGCGGCGAGGCACTCCTCCTCGCGCTTGAGGTAGATCCGCCCGTCCGGGGTGCTCTCGCCGAGGCGGATGCCGAGCTTGCGCTCGCAGTGGCGGACGATCTCCTCGGCGCCGTTCAGCCAGCAGGAGATGTTCGTGCAGATCGCCACCTTGTGCCGTCCGACGGGCTTCAGGTCGAACATCGAGTAGAAGGTCGCCACCTCGTAGGCCCACACCGGCGGCAGGCCGAGATACTTGGCCACCGCGGCGATCAGCTCGTCGCTGAGCCAGCCGCCGTTCTGGTCCTGGGCCGCCATCAGCGCCTGGATCAGCGCCGAGCGCTTGCGCTCCGGCGGGAACTTGGCCACCCAGCGGTCGATGCGCGCGCGGGTCTCGGCGCTGAGCGCGCGGTTCGGGTCGACGCCCTCGACCCTGGCGAAGTTGCCGGTGGCCTTCATCGGTCGATTTCCCCGAAGACGATGTCGAGGGTGCCGATCACCGCGACCACGTCCGGCAGCATGTGGCCGCGGACGATGGCATCGATCGCCGAGAGATGCGCGAAGCCGGGAGCGCGCAGGTGCACCCGGAAGGGCTTGTTGGCGCCGTCCGAGACCAGGTAGCAGCCGAACTCGCCCTTCGGCGCCTCCACCGCGGCGTAGACCTCGCCCTCCGGCACGACGTAGCCCTCGGTGAAGAGCTTGAAGTGGTGGATCAGGGCTTCCATGTCGTCCTTCATCTCCTCCCGGGTCGGCGGCGCGACCTTGAAGTTCCGCGCCATCACCGGCCCGGGGTTCCGGCGCAGCCAGTCGATGCACTGGCGAATGATCCGCGCCGACTGGCGCATCTCCTCGATGCGCACCAGGTAGCGGTCGTAGCAGTCGCCGTTGACCCCGACCGGCACGTCGAACTCGACCTCGGCGTACTTGGCGTAGGGCTGCTTCTTGCGCAGGTCCCAGGCGACGCCCGAGCCGCGCAGCATCGGTCCGGTCATGCCCCAGGCGAGCGCCATCTCCGGCGGCACCACGCCGATGCCCACCGTGCGCTGCTTCCAGATGCGGTTGTCGGTGAGCAGGGTCTCGTACTCGTCCACCCGCTTCGGGAAGTCCTCGCAGAAACACTCGAGGAAGTCGAGCAGGGAGCCCTCGCGCCAGGCGTTCATGCGCTTGAGCTCGGCGGCGCTCCGCCAGGGGCTCTCCTTGTACTTCGGCATCCGCTCCGGCAGGTCGCGATAGACGCCGCCCGGCCGGTAGTAGGTGGCGTGCATCCGCGCCCCCGAGACCGCCTCGTAGGCGTCCATGAGCTCCTCGCGCTCGCGGAAGGCGTAGAGGATCATGGTCATCGCGCCGAGGTCGAGGGCGTTCGATCCGATCCACATCAGGTGATTGAGGATCCGGGTGATCTCGTCGAACATGGTCCGGATCCACAGCGCCCGCGGCGGCGGCTCGATCCCGAGCAGCCTCTCGATCGCCATCACGTAGGCGTGCTCGTTGCACATCATCGAGACGTAGTCGAGGCGGTCCATGTAGCCGATCGAGTGGTTGAACGGCTTGGACTCCGCCAGCTTCTCGGTCGCGCGGTGGAGCAGCCCGATGTGGGGATCGGCGCGGACCACGGTCTCGCCGTCGAGCTCGAGCACCAGCCGCAGCACGCCGTGCGCCGCCGGGTGCTGCGGCCCGAAGTTCATGGTGTAGTTGCGGATCTCGCGCGCCTCGCTCACGAGCGTCCCTCCGCGGAGAGCTGACCCTCGACCCGCGCCTGCTCGTAGCGCGAGTCGCGCCGCACCACCCGCGGCACGGTGACCCGGGGCTCGATCGAGACCGGCTCGTAGACCACCCGGCCGCGCTCCGGATCGTAGCGGACCTCGACCCGGCCGATGAGCGGGAAGTCCTTGCGGAAGGGATGCCCGATGAAGCCGTAGTCGGTGAGGATCCGCCTGAGGTCCGGGTGCCCCTCGAAGACGATGCCGAAGAGGTCGAAGGCCTCGCGCTCGTACCAGTTCGCCACCGGCCAGATCGCGGTCAGCGAGGGCAGCACCGGAAGCTCGTCGTCGGGGGCGAAGCAGCGCAGCCGGAGCCGGCGGTTGTGACGCAGCGACAGCAGCTGCACCACCACCGCGAAGCGTCGCGGGACGCCCTCCGCCGCCGGACGCTCCTCCCAGCGGAAGCGCCCGGGGCCGAGCCCCTCGACGCCCCGCGAGAAGCCCTCGAAGGTCGCCGCGCCCACGTCCCATTCCGCGCTGCCGTAGCCGAGGAAGTCCACCCCGCAGAGGTCGATGAGCTGGGCGAAGGCGAGCTCGGGATCGTCGCGCAGGATCCGCGCCGCCTCCAGCCAGTGCTCGGGCCTGAGCTCCAGCGTCCAGGTGTCGACCGCGCGACGCAGCTCCGCCACGCGCTCGCCAAGTCGCTCCCTGAGCAGCCTCGCGAAGGATTCGGTCGCGGCCATCCTCTCACCCGGCGGCGATCGAGTGGGTGCGGCGGATCTTGCGCTGCAGCTGCAGGATCCCGTAGATCAGCGCTTCGGCGGTGGGCGGGCAGCCGGGGACGTAGACGTCCACCGGCACGATGCGGTCGCAGCCCCGCACCACCGAGTAGGAGTAGTGGTAGTAGCCGCCGCCGTTGGCGCAGGAGCCCATCGAGATGACCCACTTGGGCTCCGGCATCTGGTCGTAGACCTTGCGCAGCGCCGGGGCCATCTTGTTGACCAGGGTACCGGCGACGATCATCACGTCCGACTGCCGCGGCGAGGGGCGGAAGATCACGCCGTAGCGGTCGAGGTCGAGCCGGGCCATGCCGGCGTGCATCATCTCCACCGCGCAACAGGCCAGGCCGAAGGTCATCGGCCACATCGAGCCGGTGCGCGCCCAGTTGACGAGCGCGTCGAGGCTGGTGGTGACGAAGCCGCGCTCGAGCAGCGGATTGTCCGCCCCCGGGCGCAGGATGTCGTCGACGCTCGCGACGGGCTCAGGGTTGTGCAGGTACCTCACGGCCTCACTCCCAATCGAGGGCGCCCTTCTTCCATTCGTACACGAAGGCGATCACGAGCACGCCAAGGAAGGCGAGCATCGCCACGAAGGCCGGCCAGCCCGTCTCCCGCAGCACCACCCCCCAGGGAAAGAGGAAGGCGATCTCGAGGTCGAAGATGATGAACAGGATCGCCACGAGGTAGAAGCGCACGTCGAACTTGAGTCGCGCGTCCTCGAAGGCCTCGAAGCCGCACTCGTAGGGCGAGAGCTTCTCCGCGTCCGGGCGCTTCGGCCCGAGCAGGCTGCCGAGCGCCAGCAGCAGGCCGCCGACCGCGGCGGCCACGATCAGGAACAGCAGGATCGGAAGATACTCAGCGAGCACCACGGCGCCCCGCCATACCGCACACACCCGGCAAGCGCCCCGCCGGGACCACGAGGGAGCGGCCTCAGCGCCGCGGGCGCGGATCGCCGCGCGGCCGCTCCGATCCGAGAACTGGTGCCCAGGGTGGGACTCGAACCCACACGACTTGCGTCACTACCCCCTCAAGATAGCGTGTCTACCAGTTCCACCACCTGGGCGGGAATCTCCAACGACCGGTCTCCCGGAGTCCTCTCACCGCTCGTCCGAGCCCTCCGCCTGCCGAGCCTCGGTTTCGGCACCCGCGTCGGAAGCCTTCCCGGCCTCCGCGGCCGCTGGGTCGGCCTTCTGGCCCGCGACCGCGGGGAGCTCCCCGGAGGCCGTCCCCTCGCCGCTCCCGGGGGCGGCCGGAACGGCCGGCGTCTCGACCGCCGGCTGGTCGGCGCCGGAGACCACACCGAGATCGGAGGCGCCGCGGGCGGCGACGCCGGCGCGGCTGGCGTAGGTGGCCATGCCGAGCGTGAGCAGGAAGAAGAGCGTGGCGAGCACCGCCGTGCTGCGGGTGAGGAAGGTGGCCGAACCGCGGGCACCGAACACGGTGGCGGAGGCACCCGCACCGAACCCGGAGCCGGCGTAGGCCCCCGGACCGCGCTGGAGCAGGATCAGCCCGATCAGGGCGACCGCGAGCAGCACGTAGACGACGTTGAGGATGGTGATCAGCATCGTGGTCCGGTCAAGCTTCCGCGCCCGCCGCCGCGCGCGCGATGGCGAGGAAGGAGCCCGCCTCGAGCGCGGCCCCGCCCACCAGCGCGCCGTCGACGTCCCCGGCGGCGAGCAGTGCGGCGGCATTGTCCGCCTTCACGCTGCCGCCGTAGAGGATGCGCAGCGAGCGCGACATTGTAGCATCGACCGCGGCGCAGGCGCGACGGAGGAAGGCGTGCGCTTCGGCGACCTGCTCCGGCCTCGCGCTCCGTCCGGTACCGATCGCCCACACCGGCTCGTAGGCCAACGCCACCCGCCCCCAGAGCGCGGGATCCGCGAGCAGCCCCTGAAGCTGCCGGCCCAGGACCTTCTCGGTCAGCCCCGCCTCGCGCTCCTCCCAGGTCTCGCCGAGGCACACGATGGGAACGAGTCCGGCTGCCACGGCGGCGGCGGCCTTGGCCCAGACCAGGGCATCGTGTCTCGCCATGATCGCGCCGCCGCTCGGAATGGCCGACGATGACGTAGCGGCAGCCCACGTCCGCGAGCATCGCCGCGGCGACCTCGCCGGTGTGGGCGCCCTCCTCCCGGTGCGCGCTCACGTCCTGGGCGCCGAAGGCGATGCGGTCGCCGAAGCGCGCGACCAGCTCCGCGAGGTAGGGGAAGGGCGGCATCACCGCGAGCTCGACGCCGGGCAGCGGCAGGCCGGCGACGATCGCGGCGAGCAGACCCTCGGCCCGCGCCCGCGAGCCATGCATCTTCCAGTTGCCGGCAACGAGAGGGATGCGCATCGGAAGGCGGCGGTGGCGCGCCGACCGCGCGCACCAAGGACCGAGGGGCGTCATGGTAGCCGCAGCGCAGCCGCCAGCGCGAGCCATCCCGCACGCCCGGGCTCGCCCCCCTCGCCCACCGCCTCGCCGGCACCGCGCCGACCGCCCCTCCCCCACGAGCGCCCGTGACCCCGCCCCGAACGCGGGCCGCCGCTTCCTCGCCGGTGGCCTCGCGGCCCGGCCTGCCGGCGGGCGGCTCTTGCGCAGCGCGCGAACCCTGCCCATGCTGCGAGCCTCTCCCGCGGGAGGACAGGCATGGATCACCTTCAGGCCACCGCACCCGGCTGGGCGCTGGTGACCGGCGCCTCGGCCGGCATCGGCGAGGCCATCGCCCGCGAGCTCGCGCGCCGGCGCTGGAACCTGGTGCTCACCGCGCGCCGCCGGGAGCGGCTGGAGGCGCTGGCCGCCGAACTCGGGCGCTCAGGGGTCGAGACCCGGGTGCTGGTCTCCGACCTCGCCGAGCCCGCCGCCCCGGCGGTGATCGAGGCCTGGCTCGCCGCGCAGGGGATCGCCATCGAGCTCCTGGTCAACAACGCCGGCTACGGGCTTCCCGGCTTCTACCACAAGACCGCCTGGGCCGATCAGCAGCGCTTCCTGCAGGTCATGCTCGCCGCGCCCTGCGAGCTCGCCCACCGGCTCCTGCCGGGGATGCGCGCACGCCGCCGCGGCTACGTGCTCAACGTCGCCTCCCTGGCCGGCCTGATCCCGGGCTCGGCCGGGAATACCCTCTACGGCGCGGTCAAGGCCTTCCTGGTCAGCTTCTCGCAGTCGCTGGCGCTCGAGAACCGCGATCTCGGCATCAGGGTCTCGGCGCTGTGTCCCGGCTTCACCGTGAGCGAGTTCCACGACGTGAGCCAGGCGCGCCATCTCGTCGAGCGGCTGCCGCGCTGGATGTGGATGAGCTCGGAGGAGGTGGCGCGACGCGGTCTGGATGCGCTCTTCGCCGGGCGCGTGGTCTACGTGCCGGGCACCGTCAACCGCCTCATCCGCTTCCTCGCCAAGCACCTTCCCGACCGCCTCGCGCTGGCGCTGATGGCGCGCCAGTCGCGGCGCTTCCGCCGCCGCGACTGAGCCGGCTCAGGGCTGCTCGAAGCCGTCCGCGAACAGGCGGAGCGGGAGACCGAAGGCGGCGAGGAAGGCGCTCGGCCGTCCGCCGGCGAGGTCGAAGTCGCCGCCCACCCAGACCAGCCCGTCGTGGGCGGCGAGGGCCTCGGCCGCGCCGTTCAGGCCCTCGCCGGCGGCTCCGCCCAGGGTCTGCCAGTCGCTGCCGTCGTAGCGCGCGATCCGCCCCGCGGGCCGACCTCCGGCCTCGGTGAACTCGCCGGCCGCCACCAGCCCGGAGGGCGTCGGGAGGAGTGCGAGCACCAGGCTGTTGACGCCGAGGCCCGCCGCGCCGGCGAGGGCCCGGAAGCGCTCTCCGTCCCATCGCGCCACGCCCCGGACCGGCTCGCCGCCGGCGCTCCCGAAGCCGCCGGCGAGATGGAGGGCGCCATCCCACCAGGCGAGGGCATGGACGGTGTTGCCCACGCCGATCCCCTTCGGCGCCACGAGCGCCCGGAAGCTCCCGTCCCGCCAGCCGGCGATCCGGTTCACCTCCCGGCCACCGGCCCGCAGGAAGGCCCCGCCGAGCCAGAGCGTGCCGTCGGGCCCGGCGAGCAGGGCGTGGACCGGCCCGCTGGTCCCCACCCCGTCGGCATCCGCGAGCGGCTTCCAGGTCGCGCCGTCCCAGCTCGCGACACCGGGGGCCGGCAGGCCACCCGCCTGCGCGAAGGCTCCGCCGAGGAAGAGGACTCCGCCATGCACCGCGAGGGCATGGACCGGCCCGTCGGTGCCCGGCGCGGGACCGCTCCCGAGCGGATGCCAGCGCTCGCCGTCGTAGCGCGCCACGTGGGGCGCGTAGACGCCGCCCGCGTGCAGGAAGGCTCCCCCCGCCACCAGCTCGCCCCGGTACTCGGCGAGCGCCAGCACCGGACCGTCGAAACCCGGGGCCTCGCGCGGCCCGAGCGGCAGGAAACGCCGACCGTCGAAGCGCGCGATGCCCTGCGCGGGCTCGCCCCAGGCCAGGCGGAAGCGCCCGGCCGCGACCAGCGCGCCCCGCCACAGGCCAAGCGCGTGCACCCGCCCGTCGAGGCCGCGTTGCGGTCGCGGCCCGAGGGCGGACCACGCCGAGCCATCCCAGAGCGCGAGCCGCGGCGTCGGCAGGCTGCCGGCGGCGAGGAAGTCGCCTCCCGCGAGCAGCGCTCCACCGTCCGTCGCGAGGGCGCGCACCCGCCCGTCCAGCCACTGCGCCGCGCCGCCGCCCACCGCCGTCCAGGCCGTCCCGTCCCATGCGGCGAGGTGGCGCACCGGCATCCCGCCCGCCGCCCACAGCGAGCCCCCGACGTGCAGCCTGCCGAGCGCCGTCACCACGGCGAGGGGGCTGCCGCCCAGCCCCTCGCCGAGCGCCGCCCAGGCGGAACCCGCCAGACGGGCGATGCGCCGCGCCGGCACGCCACCCAGGCTCTGGAACTCCCCGGCGGCCACCAGGGCCTCCCCGTGGCCGGCGAGCGCATTCAGGTCGCCGTCGGCCCCGGTGTCCGCCCCTGGCCGCCAGGCGTGGCCGTCCCAGCGGGCGATGCGTCCGACCGGAAGGCCCTCCGCCTCCATGAACCAGCCGCCGGCGTAGAGGCGGTCGCCATGGACCGCGAGCGCCTGCACGCGATCGCTCACGCCGCCGCCCAGCGGTTGCCAGCCGCTGCCGTCGTGGCGCGCGACGTTGCGCGCGGGCAGGCCGCCGGCGCTGCCGAACCAGCCGCCGGCGACGAGCTCCCCGCGAAAGACGGCGAGGGCGTGGACGCTGTTGTCGACCCCCTGCCCGAGCGGCCCCGCGAGCGGCCACCACCGCGTCCCGTCCCAGCACGCCACGCCCAGCGCCGCGATCCCGCCGGCCTCGCGGAACGGTCCGCCCGCGCACAGCCGCTCGCCGTGCACCGCGAGCGCCAGCACCGGCGCGTCGGTGCCCACCCCGGCGGGCCCGGCGAGGGGCGCCCAGCGCGCGCCGTCGAAGCGGGCGAGGTGCCGCACCACCAGCGCGCCGACCGCCGCGAAGTCGCCCGCGGCCACCCACTCGCCGCGGAAGCGGGCGACCGCGCGCACGCGCCCGGCGGGGCCGTCGAACTCGAGGCCGGTGAGCCAGTCGGGGGCGGCCGCCGCGACCGCGAGCAGCAGCGCGAGCCCGCTGCCCATGCTCGCCCCTACTTCAGCCGGATCTCGCGCAGGCGCTCCTCGAGGTAGTCCTGGGCGGTGATCGGCTCCGGGTAGCGGTTCGGGTTGTCCGGCGTGACGCAGCCGGGGAGCGTGGCGATCAGGAAATCCGGGTTGGGGTGGAGGAAGAAGGGCACCGAGTAGCGCGGCTCGCGGCCCCTCTCGCCGGGCGGATTGACCACGCGATGCGTGGTCGAGGGATAGACGTGGTTGGTGAGGCGCTGGAGCATGTCGCCGATGTTGACCACGATCGTGTCCCCCGCCGCGGTGAAGGGCAGCCAGGTGCCGTCCCGGCGCAGGATCTCCAGACCCTCGGCGCTCGCCCCGACCAGCAGGGTGATGAAGTTGATGTCCTCGTGCGCCCCGGCGCGCAGGTTCGGGATCTCGCCCTCGGGGATCGGCGGGTAGTGGATCGGCCTCAGGATCGAGTTGCCGAGGTCGACCTTGTCCTCGAAGTAGTCCTCGGGAAGATCGATGTGCAGGGCCAGCGCCCTCAGCACCTTGCGCCCGAGGGCGTCGAGCGCCTCGTAGAGGGCGTAGCCGTGGCGGCGGAACTCCGGCAGCTCCTCGGGCCAGAGATTGGGCGGCATGTAGGCCCGGTAGCGCGGCGTGCGCGGATCGTCCTCGGGCAGCTCGCGGCCGATGTGCCAGAACTCCTTGAGGTCGGGGTAGAGGCTGCCCTTCGCGGTCTCGACCATGTAGGGCGTGTAGCCGCGCGCCCCGCCCGCCCCCGGGAGGTGGTAGCGCATCTTGATCTCGAGGGGCAGCGCGAAGAAGCGGCGGAAGGCGTCGTAGGCGGCATCGATCAGGCCCTGGGGGATGCCGTGGCCGGTGATCCCGCAGAAGCCATACTCGCGGTAGGCGGCGCCGAGCTCGGCGACGAAGCCGCGGCTTGGCGGCGCCGCCCGCCTCGAAACGGCGGATGTCGAGGGTGGGAATGCCTTCGCTCATCTCCGACACGGCCTCGGCCTCAAACGCGGCCGGATGCTACGGCCTCGGCGAGTGCGGAGGCCAGCCGCCGCGCGCGCTCCGCGTCCTCGCACTCGACGGTGATCCGCACCTTGGGCTCGGTGCCCGAGGGCCTGAGCAGCACCCGCCCGTCGCCGTCGAGCTCCCGCCGCGCGGCGGCCAGCGCCGCCTGCACCCGCGGCGCGGCCGCGCGCCGCCGGGGATCCGCCGCCGGCACGCTCAGCGTCACCTGCGGCACCTTGAGGAGCCCCCGGCATAGCTCGGCGACGCTTTGTCCCGTCTCCCGCATCACCGCGAGCACCTCCAGGGCGGCGAGCAGGGCGTCCCCGGTGGTGGCGCGGTCGAGGCAGAGGATGTGGCCGGAGCTCTCGCCGCCGAGCACGCCCCCCGCCGCCTTGAGGCGCTCGTGGACGTGACGGTCGCCGACCGGCGCGCGCTCGAAGGGGATGCCGAGCCCGGCGAGGGCCCGTTCCAGGCCGAGGTTGCTCATCACCGTGCCCACCACCGCGCCGCGCAGCCGACCCTTCGCCTGCCAGGCGCGGGCGAGGATCCAGAGCACGTCGTCGCCGTCGAGCAGCGAGCCGTCGTCAGCCGACCAGCGCCAGGCGGTCGCCGTCGCCGTCGAGGGCGATGCCGAGGTCGGCGCCGCGCTCCCGCACCCGCGCCGCCAGCGGCTCGGGATGGAGGGCGCCGCAGCCCTCGTTGATGTTGAGCCCGTCGGGGCTCACGCCGATCGCCTCGACCTCGGCGCCGAGCCCGGCGAAGAGCTGCGGGGCGATCCGGTAGGCGGCGCCGTGGGCGGCATCGACGACGATCCTGAGCCCGGAGAGACCGCCGGGCGGGGCGGCGGACTCGAGGTGCGCGAGGTAGCGCGCCGCGGCATCCGTCACCCGCCGCGCGCGCCCGAGCCGATGCGAGGGCAGGCACTCGAGCGGCCGCTCGAGCTCGGCCTCGATCGCCGCCTCGAGCGCGTCGGGCAGCTTCTCCCCTTCCCCGGAGAAGAACTTGATTCCGTTGTCGGGATGGGGGTTGTGCGAGGCGCTGATCACGATGCCGGCCGCGGCACGGAGCTCGCGGGCGAGGAAGGCCACCGCGGGCGTCGGCAGGGGGCCGAGGAGCAGCGCCTCCGCACCCGCGGCGACCAGCCCGGCCTCGAGCGCCGACTCGAGGAGATAGCCCGAGATCCGCGTGTCCTTGCCGATCAGCACCGGCCCGCCCCGGCCTCCGCCGAGCACCCGGCCCGCCGCCCAGCCGAGCCTGAGCACGAAGTCCGGGGTGATCGGCGGCTCGCCGACCCGCCCGCGAATGCCGTCGGTCCCGAACCAGCGCCGCTCGCTCATCCGCTCGATGTTCGCAGGAGTGCCGCTCGCGCCCACAACCGGCCCGCGGCTCAGTCCTCGTCCCAGCCGGGCGCGGCGCGAGGCAGCCTCGGCGCGGCGGGACGGCGGTAGGGCAGCAGCGCCTCGCGCAGCGCCAGCGCGTCGCGGGTGGCGCGCGACGTCGTGCACCCGCACGATCGCGGCCCCGGCCTCGACCGCGAGCAGGGCCGCGGCCAGCGATCCCGCCAGCCGCTCGCGCGGGGAGGCCCGGCCGGTGACGCTCCCGATCATCGACTTGCGCGACAGCCCCACCAGCAGCGGCACGCCGAGGGCGGAGAGCTCGCCGAGCCTGCGCCAGCAGCTCGAGGTTGTGCGCGAGGGTCTTGCCGAAGCCGAAGCCGGGGTCGGCGACCAGCCGGCCGCGGGGGATGCCGGCCAGCTCGCAGGCGAGGATCCGTCCCGCGAGGAAGCGGGAGACCTCGGCCACGACGTCGTCGTAGCGCGGATCCTGCTGCATGGTGGCCGGCTCGCCCTGCATGTGCATCAGCACCACGGGCACGCCGAGCTCGGCCGCCGCCTCGAGCGCGCCGGGACGGCGGAGCGCGTGGACGTCGTTGATCATGCCCGCCCCGGCGGCGACCGCGGCGCGCATCACCTCGGGCTTCGAGCTGTCCACCGAGATCGGCACCGGCACCGCGCGCGCGAGACCCTCGATCACCGGGAGCACCCGGCGCAGCTCCTCCTCGGCGGGGACCGGGACGGCGCCCGGCCGGGTCGACTCGCCGCCGACGTCGAGCAGGTCGGCGCCCTCCTCGACCAGCCGCAGCCCGTGCGCCACCGCCGCCTCGGGAGCGGCGAAATCGCCGCCGTCGGAGAAGGAGTCGGGCGTGACGTTGATCACCCCCATGATGCGCGGGCGGTCGAGGAGGAGCCGCCGGCCGGCGCAGTCGAGGGCGCGGATCGCGGGATCGGAGGGGAGCACCTGCCCCGCTCAGGCCTGCGCGGGCTGGCCGCCGAGGGGCATCGAGGCGCCGCCGCCCTCGGGCCGGTCCCCGGCGCGGGGCGCCGGACTCCATCCCGGCGGCGGCGGCGGGCGGCGGCCCTGCATGATCGCGTCGATCTGCTCCCCGTCGAGGGTCTCGTAGGCGAGCAGCGCCTCCGCCATCAGATGCAGCTTGTCGAGATTCGCGGTGAGGATCGCCTTGGCGCGGGCGTAGGCCTCGTCGAGGATCCGGCGCACCACCTCGTCGATCTTGCGCGCGGTCTCGTCGGAGACGTTCTTGTGCTGGGTCACCGAGCGGCCGAGGAAGACCTCCTCCTCCTGGTCGCCGTAGGCGATGGGCCCGAGCTCCTCGGAGAGCCCCCACTTGGTCACCATGTCGCGGGCGATCCTGGTGGCGCGCTCGATGTCGTTGGCCGCGCCGGTGGTCACCTTGTCGGGCCCGAAGACCAGCTCCTCCGCCACCCGTCCGCCGTAGAGCGCAGCCAGCCGGGACTCGATCGCGGTCTTATTGAAGCTGTAGCGGTCGCCCTCGGGGAGGTAGAGGGTCACGCCGAGCGCCCGGCCGCGCGGGATGATGGTCACCTTGTAGACCGGGTCGTGGTCCGGCACCAGCCGGCCGACGATGGCATGCCCGGCCTCGTGGTAGGCGGTGAGCCGCTTCTCCTCCTCGCTCATCGCCAGCGAGCGCCGCTCGGCGCCCATCATGATCTTGTCGCGCGCGCGGTCGAAGTGGGCCATGGCCACCGCGCGAGCGTTCTCGCGCGCCGCGAACAGCGCCGCCTCGTTGACCAGGTTGGCGAGATCGGCGCCGGAGAAGCCGGGCGTGCTGCGGGCGATGACCGCCGGATCGACGTCCGGCGCGACCGGCACGTTGCGCAGGTGGACCTTGAGGATCTGCTCGCGGCCGCGCACGTCGGGAAGACCCACCACCACGTGCCGGTCGAAGCGGCCCGGCCGTAGCAGCGCCGGGTCGAGGACGTCGGGGCGGTTGGTGGCGGCGATCACGATGATCCCCTCGTGCCCCTCGAAGCCGTCCATCTCGACCAGCAGCTGGTTCAGGGTCTGCTCGCGCTCGTCGTGGCCGCCGCCGAGCCCCGCCCCGCGGTGGCGGCCGACGGCGTCGATCTCGTCGATGAAGACGATGCAGGGCGCGTGCTTCTTGGCCTGCTCGAACATGTCGCGCACCCGGCTCGCGCCGACGCCGACGAACATCTCGACGAAGTCCGAGCCCGAGATCGAGAAGAAGGGCACCTTGGCCTCGCCGGCGATGGCGCGGGCGAGCAGGGTCTTGCCGGTGCCGGGCGGGCCGATCATCAGCACCCCGCGGGGAATCTTCCCGCCGAGGCGCTGGAACTTGGCCGGATCGCGCAGGAACTCGACCAGCTCGGCCACCTCCTCCTTGGCCTCGTCGCAGCCGGCGACGTCGGCGAAGGTGACCTTCACCTGCTCCTCGCCCTGCAGCAGCCGCGCCCGCGAGCGGCCGAAGCTCATCGCCCCGCGCCCGCCCGCCCCCGCCTGCATCTGGCGCATGAAGAACACCAGGATGCCGATGAAGACGATGAAGGGCAGCCAGCTGATCAGCAGGTCGAGCAGCGAGGGGCCGCTGCGCGGCGGCTCCTGCTCGATGCGGACATCGTGCTTGAGCAGGTCGGTCACCAGGTAGATGTCGGAGGGCGCGACCGTGGTGAAGCGCTGCCCGTCCCGCCGCTCGCCGTAGATCGTCCGCCCGTCCTCGGCGATCTGCACCCGGGCCACCCGCTTCTCGTAGACCTCGTTCATGAAGTCGGTGTAGGACAGCCGCTGCATGCCCGGGCGCTGCTGGCTGAAGCTGTTGACCACCGCCATCAGCACCAGCATCACCACGATCCACAGCAGCAGGTTCTTGCCGACCTCGTTCATCTCGCTCGCTCGTCGGAGGCCACGGCCTCCGTCCCGACCATTGTGCCCGATGCCCGAGCCGCCGCGCGCAGGGACGTCGCCACCGCGTAGCTCTCGGCGCTGCGGCTGCGCGAGGCCTTCGGCTTGCGCACCGCGACCCGCGCGAAGCTCGCCTTCAGCCGCCGTACCAGCGCGTCGAAGCCGGGTCCGTGGAACAGCTTGACCACGAAGTGCCCGCCGGGTTTCAGCCAGTCGAGCGCCCAGTCGAGCGCCCGCTCGGCGAGCGCCAGCGCGCGCAGCTGGTCCACCGCCGCCACACCCGACATGTTGGGGGCCATGTCGGAGAGCACAAGATCCGCGCCGGACGTCGCCGAGCTCCGCCCTGCAGGCGCGCGAGCGTCTCGGCGTCCTCGAAGTCGCCCTGGATGAAGGCGACGCCCGGGATCGGATCCATCGGCAGGCGGTCGAGGGCGATCACCCGGCCGCTCCCGGCGAGCCGCCGCGCCAGGTACTGCGACCAGCCGCCGGGCGCTGCGCCGAGATCGATCACGGTCATGCCGGGCCTGAGCAGCCGGTCGCGCTCGAGGATCTCGGCGAGCTTGAACACCGCCCGCGAGCGCCAGCCCTCGGCCCGGGCGCGGCGCACGAAGGGATCGCGCTCGTGCTCGGCGAGCCAGCGCCGGCTGCTCCTGCTCAGGGCCACGGCGACCTCCGGCCTCGTCTCGGCCGCATGATAGCCTTTCGTCGCCGCCGCCACCGACCGCGATGAGCCTCTCGCCCCGCCAGAAGCGTCACCTCCGTGGCCTCGCGCACGCCCTCGACCCGGTGCTCCTCGTCGGCCGCCAGGGCGCCAGCGACGCCGTGCTCGCCGAGCTCGAGGCCGCGCTCGAGGCGCACGAGCTGGTCAAGATCCGGGTCACGGCCGAGGCGCGCGCCGAGCGCGAGGCGCGCATCCTCCGTCTGGCCCGCGCGAGCGGTGCCGAGCTGGTGCAGCGGGTCGGTCACGTGGCGGTGCTCTACCGGCGACATCGCAGCCACCCCCGCATCGTCCTCCCCGAGGAGTGAAGATCCCGTGGCCCTGATCCGCGAGCTGCCCGGCGCCCATCTCTGGGTGCGATGGGTGGAGGAGGGGCGAATCGAGCTCTCGAGCGGGCCGCGGCTGCGCAGCTTCGCGCTCAGCCCGCGCGAGGCCTGGGACTGGGGGCCCGAGCGCTTCGAGGCGATCGACCAGGCGGCCTGCGAGCTCCTGCTTGCGCCGCAGCCGGAGCTGGTGCTGATCGGCACCGGCGTCGCGCCAGCGCTGGCTGGCCCCCGAGCTCCAGGCCGCGTTCCTCGCCCGCCGCGTGGGTCTCGAGGTGATGGACAACCGGGCCTGCGCCCGCACCTTCAATCTCCTCGCCGCCGAGGGCCGGGCGGTGGTCGCCGCCTTCCTGATCGAGCCGCGCTAGCGCTCCGGCAGGTAGCGCAGCGGATCGACGGGCCGGCCGTCGCGCCGGATCTCGAAGTGCAGCTTGTCGCGGTCGGCCCCGGTGCGCCCCATCTCGGCGATCGGCTGGCCCTGCCCGCACCCGCTCGCCCTCTGCCACCAGACGCCGCCGGTTGTGGCCGTAGGCCGACAGGTGACGGTCCCCGTGACGGATGATGATCAGCTCGCCGTAGCCGACGAGGCCGGCGCCGGAGTACACCACCTCGCCGTCGGCGGCGGCGTAGGACCGGATCCCCGGCGCGCCCGGCGATGTCGATGCCCTGGCGCAGCGGATCGCCGCTGGCGAAGCGGCGGATCAGCTCGCCCTGCGCGGGCCAGCTCCAGCGGATGCCCTCGACCACGCGCCCCGGCGGCGGCCGACCCGCGCCCCGTCCCTCCCCTGCCTCCGGCGCCGCCGGCGCGAGCGCCGGATCGGGATGCCGGGCGAGCGGGTTCCGCCGCAGCGGCCACGGGCGGCGGGGCGGAGGGCCCTCCGCCGCCAGGCCGTGCCGCCACCGCGGCCGCCGGTGGCGGCCCGTCTTCGGCCCGGGGGCTGGCGGCGGGCACCGGGGCGGACGGTGCCGGCGCGGGCAGGGCCTCGCGGCGCACTTCGGGCTCGGGCGACGGCCAGGGGTCGGGTCGCCGCCGCCCGCCGCCCGCCCTCGCCCTCGGCCGGAGGTGGCCGCACCCGGAGCCGATCACCGGGCCGGATGGTGTAGGGCGCCTCGATCCCGTTCCAGCGCGCGAGCTCCCGCCAGTCGAGCCCGAGGCGGAAGGCGATGCCGTAGAGCGTATCCCCCGGGGCCACACGCACGTGCTCCGCGGGCGGCGGCGGGGTCGCCGGCTCCGCCCGTCCTCGCGACGGCCTCCGGCGAGCGATCCTCCACCGGCGCCGGCTCGAGGCTCGCGCAGGCCGCGAGCAGCGCCCCGAGACCCAGGACGAGGGCTCTCAGCGCAGCCACCACCACGCCCCCAGGAGCACGACCGCGAGCAGGAAGATCCAGCCGAGGCGCTCCACCCGCGCACGGATCGCCATCTCCATGCGCTCGCCGCCGAGGCGGATCAGGCCCGCGACCAGGAAGAAGCGCCCGCCGCGCCCCAGCAGGGAGGCGAGGAGAAAGGGCAGCAGCCCGACCCCGAAGGCCCCCGCGCCGACCGTGAAGAGCTTGTACGGGATCGGGGTGAAGCCGGCGGTGAGCACGATCCAGAAGCCGTGGTCCGAGAACAGCTCGCGCACGGCGACGAGACCCTCCGCGTAGCCGGCGCTCTCGATCCAAGGATAGACCGCCTCCAGCGCGAGGCGCCCGAGCAGCCAGCCGAGCAGTCCCCCGGCCACCGAGGCCAGGGTGCACAGCGTGGCGAAGGCCAGCGCGCGCCGGGGCGCCGCCAGCGACATCGGGATCAGCATCACGTCCGGAGGAACCGGGAATACGACGCTCTCGGCCGCGCTCACCGCGCCGAGCAGCAGCGGCGCGCGCGGGTGGCGCGCCAGGGCCAGGGTGCGGTCGTAGAGCGGCCCGAACAGCCGCATCAGGCCTGGCCAGAGAGCAGCGGCACGAAGATCACCGCGTCGAGCCGCTCCTCCTCGAGCCGTCCTTCCCGGCGCCGGATCCGCACCAGCGTCTGGCCGGCCGATCCCCCGAGCGGCGCAACCAGGATCCCGCCTTCGGCCAGCTGGTCGGTCAGGGCCGGCGGCAGTTCCTCGGCCGCGGCGGCGACGAGGATGCCGTCGAAGGGTGCCGCCTCCGGCCAGCCCAGGCGCCCGTCGTCGTGACGGCTGAGGACGTTGCGGTAGCCGAGCTGACGGAAGCGCCGTCGCGCCTGCCGGAAGAGCTCGCCGATGCGCTCGATGGTGTAGACCTCGCGCGCGAGCTCCGCCAGCACCGCCGCCTGGTAGCCGCAGCCGGTGCCGATCTCGAGCACTCGGCCGAGCTCGCGGCCGTCGCGCAGGAGCTCGGTCATGCGCGCGACCACGAAGGGCTGGGAGATGGTCTGCCCGAAGCCGATCGGCAGCGCAATGTCCTCGTAGGCCCGGCTCTCGAGCGCCTCGTCCACGAACAGGTGGCGCGGCACCGTCGCCATCGCCTGCGAGCACCCGCGGATCGGCGATGCCGCGCCCGCGCAGGCGCTCGACCAGCCGGTCGCGCGCGCGCTGCGAGGTCATCCCGAGACCGAGACGCTCCGGCGAGCCCCCGTTCATCGCTTCAGAGCGCGCCGGCGGCGATTCCCTTCTCGAGCGCGCTCACCCAGCCGGCGACCTTGTCGAGGGCGTGGTAGCGGGTGAGGTCGACGTGGATCGGCGTGATCGAGATGTAGCCGCGGCGCACCGCATGGAAGTCGGTCCCGGGCCCGGCGTCCTGCTCCGGCCCCGCCGGGCCGATCCACCACATCGGCCGTCCGCGCGGATCGACCTGCATCACGCAGGGTTCGGCCCGGTGGCGATGGCCGAGGCGGGTGACCTCGAAGCCGGCGATCTCGTGCCACGGCCGATCGGGAACGTTGACGTTGAGGATGGTGTCGGCGGGCAGGGGGTCGCGGACCAGCCGCTCGACCAGCATCCGCGCCGCCCGCGCCGCGCTCTCGAAGTGCCGCGGGCGGCCGTCCTGGCTCGCGAGCGACACCGCGATCGCCGGCAGCCCGAGATAGCGGCCCTCCATCGCCGCGGCCACGGTCCCGGAGTAGATCACGTCGTCCCCGAGGTTGGCGGTGCTGTTGATGCCGGAGACGACGATGTCCGGATCGTCGCCGAGCAGCCCGCAGAGCGCGAGATGCACGCAGTCGGTGGGGGTGCCCGCCACCCGGTAGTGCCCGTTCTCGAGCTGGCTCACCCGGATCGGCTGGTCGAGGGTCAGGGAGTTGCTGGCGCCCGAGCGGTCCCGGTCCGGGGCGACCACCGTGACCTTGCCGAGCGCGGCGAGGGTCTCGGCGAGCACGCGGATGCCCGGGGCCTC
This sequence comes from Lysobacterales bacterium, assembly GCA_033582715.1. Taxonomy (GTDB): domain Bacteria; phylum Pseudomonadota; class Gammaproteobacteria; order Xanthomonadales; family BPKI01; genus BPKI01. The sequence goes on from JAVQZZ010000001.1 coordinate 1,769,900, forward strand.
GACGCCGTCGTCGTTGCTGATCAGGAGGTGCATGGGAGCGCTCGCGGTGGCGACACTATAACCCGCGCGGGGCTATGCTTGCCCGGTTCCTCACCGAGCTTGTCCGGCGATGGACAGCGCGCCCCCCGATCCCGTCTCCGCAGAGGACATCGCGCTCTTTCGCGAGAGCGTGGGGCCGGTGCGCCGACGTCCGCGACCGGCCGCGGCGCGCCCCCGCGCCCCCGCCCGCCGCGCCGGCGCTCGCGGCCGGCCCCGGACTTCGCCGCGGCGCTCGCCCAGCACCGCTCGAGACCGAGGCGGTGGAGACCGGCGAGGAGCTGCTGCACCTGCGGCCGGGGCTGCCGCAGGCCCTGCTCCGCCGCCTGCGCCGCGGCCACTACGCCGTGCGCGACGAGCTCGACCTCCACAGCCTCGATGCCCCCACCGCCGCCGCGCTGCTCAAGCGCTTCCTCGACGAGGCGCGGCGCGAGGGCCGGCTGGTGCGTCAAGATCATCCACGGCAAGGGGCGCCGCTCCCGCGGGGTCCGGGACCGGTCCTGCGCGGCGTCGTCGACCGCCTGCTCCGCCTTCGCGGCGACGTGCTCGCCTTTGCCCCGGCCCGACCCGCGCAGGGGGGAAGCGGGGCCACGCTCGTGCTGCTCGCGCCTCGGCGCGGAGGCCGGACGCGAGCCGCTACTCGACCTCGACCCGCCTGAGCGGCGGGTTCACCCAGTGCACGCGCGTGCCGTTCCGGCGCGCCGCCGCCTCCACCCGCGCGACGTACTCGCGATCGACGCGGAACACCACCTTGCCCTGCGGCAGATGCAGCACCTTGCCCTCGCGGGGCTCCGGCGTCGCGGCGCAGCCCGCGAGCAGCGAGCGGGGCGGCGGCGAGGAGGGCGGCGCGGAAGCCGATCGGGATGCGCATGGCGACCTCCACTTTCCGGCGAGCGCCGACGCTGGCGCTTCGCGCCAACGACGGCGTAGGTGCACTATGCGCCGCCTCGCCGCGCGCGAGGTAAAGGGGCCAGCGGACGTCGGGACCGTGCCCGACGGCGTTCACCCCTCGGCGACGGGTCCGAGCGCGGCGAGCAGCGCGGTCATGAACACCCCGCGCGGCAGCCAGCAGCGCAGCACCAGCCGCTCCCGGCCCGCGAACCCGAAGTCGAGCGCCCGCGGCCGCGCCCGCAGCGCGCGGCGGTCCATCCTCAGGCCGCCCTGCTCGCAGGACCTCCGCCCACTCGCGATGGCGCGCCGCGACCGCGCGCTCGAGCGCCAGCGGCTCGCCCGCGGTTCCCGGATCGCCGCGGCCCCAGAGCGGGCCGCTCGGGTGGATCTCGCCGGCCGCGAGCCGCGCCGCCAGCGCCGGATCCCCAGGATCCTCGACCCGGAAGCGGGTGCCGCGGCCGTCGAGCATCGCCAGGTCGCCCGCGAGCAGCCGGTCCCAGCTTTCGTTCCTCGATCCGCGCCGCGAGCAGGGCGTTGAACAGCGCCGCGCGCACGGCCGAGAGCCGCATCCCGCGCTCCGGCCCGCGCACCCTGGCGATCCCCGCCGGTTCGTGGAGGTTCGCCCCCCCGCGCCCGAAGCGCTGCGGTCCGAAGTGGTTGGGAAAGCCGAGCCGCGCGATTGCCTCGATGCGCGCGGCGATCGCCCCGGGCTCCCCGTCGAGCAGCCGCAGTCCGAGCTCGAAACGGTTGCCGCGGTGCGCCCCCCGCGGCAGCTTGCGGCGGTGGCGGGCGGCGGCGAGCACGCGCAACCCCGGTCGCTCGAGGCGCCGCCAGTCCCCGGCGGCGAGATGCGGCGCCCGGACCGTGAAGTGCTGCACCGCGACCGCGCGCCGGTCCTTGAGCCCGGCGAAGCCGACGGCGAGCGGAGCGACCCCGGCGAAGCGCGCCAGCTCGCGGGCGACCGCGAGCGTGTCCCGCTCCCGCTTCTCGATCCTGAGCAGCCAGTGCTCGCCCTCGCCGTCGGGCTCGAAGCCGAGGTCCTCCTCCACCCGGAAGTCCTCCGGGCGCTCCCGGATCCGGGCCGCCAGCACCGGCTCGCGGAAGCACTCCGGCTGCAGCATCTCAGCGGACGGCGGCGAGGATGCTCGCCACCGCGAAGGCGGCGATCCCCTCCCCCCGCCCGGTGAAGCCGAGCCCCTCGCTGGTCGTGGCCTTGACGCTCACCGCGCCCTCGGGCAGGCCGAGAACGGCGGCGAGGGCCGCGCGCATCGCGGGCACGTGCGGGGCGAGCCGAGGCCGCTCGCAGACCGCGGTGAGGTCGACGTTGTGCGGTCGGAAGCCGGCCTCGGCGAGCAGCGCCAGGGTGTGGGCGAGCAGCTCGCGGCCGGCAGCGCCGCGCCAGCGCGGATCGCCCGGGCGGGAAGTGCCGGCCGAGGTCGCCGAGGGCGGCGGCCCCGAGCAGGGCGTCGCACAGCGCGTGCACCAGCACGTCGCCGTCCGAGAACGCCTCGAGGCCGCGGTCGTGCGGGATCCGCACCAGCCCGAGCATGAGGTGGTCCCCCGGCGCGAAGCGGTGGACGTCGAAGCCGAGACCGACGCGGATCATCCTCCCTCCTGCGCCGCGAGCACCAGGGCGGCGAGCTCGAGATCCTCGGGCACCGTGATCTTGAGGTTGCGCTCGCTGCCGAGCACCAGCCGCGGACGCAGCCCGAGCCGCTCCACCGCCTCGGCCTCGTCGCCGCAGTGCTCCGCCCCGGGATCGGCGAGGCGCCCGCTCGAGCAGGCCGCGGGCGAAGAGCTGCGGCGTCTGCGCCCGCCACAGCGCGGCGCGGGACACGGCGCCCGCGACCCGTCCATCCTCCCCGCGCTTGAGGCTGTCGCGCACCGGCACCGCGAGCAGGCCGCCGGCGGGGTCCGCTCCGGCCTCCGCCATCGAGCCGCGCCACCAGCACCGGCTCGATGCAGGGGCGGACGGCATCGTGCACCAGCACCGTGCGCCTCCGCGGGGAGTTCCTCGCGGCAGCGCCGCCAAGCCCGGCGCGCACCGAGAGCGCCCGGGTGGCGCCGCCGCGTGCGCGCCGGAGCGGCCGTCCCGCGAAGCTCCGCGGGCGGCAGCCAGGGCGGATCGGCGGGCAGCACCACGACCACCCCGGCGACCTCCGGGCAGGCGGCCAGCCGCTCCAGGGTCCAGGCCAAGACCGGTCGGCCGCGAAGCGGCGCGAACTGCTTCGCCCCGCCGAAGCGCTCGCCGCGGCCGGCGGCGACCACCACCGCCCACGACCTCATGGCGCGCGCTCTGGCGGCGGCTCCTCGATCACCTGGAAGAACACCTCGTCGGGCGCCACCAGGCCGAGCTCCTCCCGCGCGCGCTCCTCGAGCGCCGGCCCCGCCGCTCGCAGGTCCTCGACCTCCGCCAGCAATCGCTCGTTGCGCTCGCGGCGCGCGGCGTTGTCGCGCTCCTGGGCGGCGATCGCCTGGCGCAGGCGCTCGACCTCGCGCATCCCGCCCGGCGCGACCCAGAGCCGGATCTGGAGCAGCAGGAGCAGCACGAGCAGGAGCAGGATCAGCAATCGCCCCATTCCGGCCTCAGCGCGAGGCCGCGCGCGCCAGCGCGGCGCGTCCAGCATAGCGCGCCTCGCCGCCGAGGCTCTCCTCGATCCTGAGCAGCCGGTTGTACTTGGCCACCCGCTCCGAGCGGCAGGGGGCGCCGGTCTTGATCTGCCCGGCCGCGGTCCCGACCGCGAGGTCGGCGATGGAGGTGTCCTCGGTCTCGCCGGAGCGGTGCGAGAGGATGCGCGCATAGCCTGCGCCCTCGGCGATCGCCATCGCCTCGAGCGTCTCGCTCAGGGTCCCGATCTGGTTGGGCTTGACCAGTAGGGCGTTGGCGAGCCCCCCCGCGATGCCCTCCCCGAGGATCGAGGGGTTGGTGACGAAGAGGTCGTCCCCCACCAGCTGGATGCTTCCCCCGAGCGCCGAAGTGAGCAGCCTCCAGCCCACCCGGTCGTCCTCGGCCATGCCGTCCTCGATGGAGACGATGGGGTACTGGCGGCACCAGTCGCGGTAGAGCTCGACCAGCGCCTCGCGGTCGAGAAGCTGGCCCTCGCCGGCGAGCTCGTAGCGGCCGTCGCGATGGAGCTCCGAGGCAGCGACGTCGAGCGCCAGGGCGACCTCGACGCCCGGCGCGCAGGCCGGCGGCGGCGATCGCCTCGAGGATCGCCTCGACCGCCGCGCGGTTGGAGGGGAGATCCGGGGCGAAGCCGCCCTCGTCGCCCACCGCGGTGGCCAGCCCCCGCCGCCTCAGCACCGCGCGCAGCGCGTGGTAGACCTCCGCGCCCATGCGCAGCGCCTCCGCGAAGCTGGGCGCGCCGAGGGGCAGGATCATGAACTCCTGGAAGTCGACGTTGTTGTCGGCGTGGGCGCCGCCGTTCAGGATGTTGAGCAGCGGCACCGGCAGCAGCGGCGCGCGGCCCTCGGCCAGCGCCTGCCAGAGCTCGCGTCCGGCCGCGGCGGCGCGGGCGTGGGCCGCCGCCAGCGACACCGCGAGCAGGGCGTTGGCGCCGAGCCGGGCCTTGTTCGGCGTGCCGTCGAGCTCGAGCAGGCGGCGGTCGAGCGCCCGCTGGTCGCCGGCTTCGCTCCCGAGCAGCGCCTCGCGGATCGGACCGTTCACGCTGGCCACCGCCCGCCTCACCCCGCGCCCGCCGAAGCGTCGCGGATCGCCATCGCGCAGCTCCAGCGCCTCGCGGCTCCCGGTCGAGGCTCCCGAGGGGACGGCCGCGCGGCCCGCCGCGCCGCCGGCCAGCCGCACCTCGGCCTCGACGGTGGGCTGGCCGCGCGAGTCGAGGATCTCGCGGGCCTGGACGGCGACGATCGCGAGCGGGCTCATCGCGCGAGCTCCAGCAGGCCGCGACGCTTCACCGTCCGGTCGAGCTCGAGCAGGGTCTCGAGCAGCGGCTCCATGCGGTCGAGCGGCCAGGCGTTCGGGCCGTCGGAGAGGGCGCGGTCGGGATCGGGATGGGTCTCGGCGAAGAGGCCCGCCACCCCGGCCGCCACCGCCGCCCGCGCGAGCACCGGGACGAACTCGCGCTGCCCGCCGGAGCGGTCGCCCTGCCCGCCCGGGAGCTGCACCGCATGGGTGGCATCGAAGACCACCGGGCAGCCGGTCTCGCGCATCACCGCCAGCGAGCGCATGTCCACCACCAGGTTGTGGTAGCCAAAGCTCGCCCCGCGCTCGCACACCAGGATCCGGTCGTTGCCGACGGCGCGCGCCTTCTCGACCACGTTGCGCATCTCCCACGGGCTCAGGAACTGCCCCTTCTTGATGTTCACCGGCCGCCCGGCGCGGGCCACGTTCTGGATGAAGTCGGTCTGGCGGCAGAGGAAGGCGGGGGTCTGGAGCACGTCGACCACCGCCGCGACCTCGGCGATCGGCGTGTACTCGTGGACGTCGGTCAGCACCGGCACGCCGATCTGGCGCCTGACCTCGGCGAGGATCCGCAGGCCGCTCCTCGAGGCCGAGGCCCCGGAAGGAGCGCGCCGAGCTGCGGTTGGCCTTGTCGAAGCTGGACTTGAAGACGAAGGGGATGCCGAGCCGCGCGGTGATCTCCTTCAGCCGCCCGGCGGTCTCGAGCTGCAGCTCCAGCGACTCCACCACGCACGGCCCGGCGATCAGGAACAGCGGCCGGTCGAGCCCGACCTCGAAGCCGCACAGCTCCATCAGGCCGCCACCTCCCCGGCGAGGCGCAGGCGGCGCTCGCGGTGCGCGAGCGCGGCGGCGACGAAACCCGCGAACAGGGGGTGGCCGTCGCGCGGGGTCGAGGTGAACTCGGGGTGGAACTGGCAGGCCAGGAACCAGGGATGGCCCCTGAGCTCGATCATCTCCACCAGCGAGCCGTCGGCCGAGACGCCCGACACCACCATGCCGTGCTCCTCGAAGACCGCGCGGTAGCGGTTGTTGAACTCGTAGCGGTGGCGGTGCCGCTCGCGCACCCGCTCGCGGCCGTAGAGGCGGTGGGCGAGCGTCCCGGGCCGGAGCACGCATTCCTGCGCCCCGAGCCGCATCGTGCCGCCGAGCTCGGAGCTCTCGTCCCGGCGCTCGAGCGAGCCGCGGTCGTCGCGCCACTCGGTGATCAGCGCGATCACCGGGTGCGGACAGCGGCGGTCGTTCTCGGTGCTGTTGGCGCCGGCGAGGCCGACGACCTCGCGCGCGAACTCGACCACCGCCGCGTGCAGCCCGTAGCAGATCCCGAAGTAGGGCACCCCGCGGCGGCGGGCGAAGGAGGCCGCGCGCACCTTGCCCTCGAAGCCGCGCTGGCCGAAGCCCCCGGGGACGAGGATGCCATCCGCGGCCTCGAGCCGGCCCTCGCCCGCGCGTTCGATCTCCTCGGCCTCGACCCAGTCGAGCTCGACCGTCAGCCCGGTTGCGGATCCCGCCATGCCGCAGCGCCTCGTTGAGGCTCTTGTACGCGTCCCGGTGATCGACGTACTTGCCGACCACCGCGATGCGCGCCCGGCCCTCGGCGTGGTCGATGGCCTCCACCGTCGCCTGCCAGTCGCGCAGCTCGGCCTCGCGCGCCGCGAGACCGAGCTGCTCCACCACCAGCCGGTCGAGCCCCTGCTCGTGGAGCCAGAGCGGGATGCGGTAGATCTCGGGCAGGTCGATCGCGGAGATCACCGCCCGCTCGGGAACGTTGGTGAACATGCGCGATCTTGCGCCGCTCCGCATCCGGCACCGGGCGCTCGGCGCGGCAGAGGATCACGTCGGGCTGGATGCCGATCGAGCGCAGCTCCTTGACCGAGTGCTGCGTCGGCTTGGTCTTGATCTCCCCCGCCGCGCGGATGTAGGGCACGAGCGTGAGGTGCACGAACATGGTGCGCTGCGGCCCGCGCTCGATGCGCAGCTGCCGGATGGCCTCGAGGAAGGGCAGCGACTCGATGTCGCCCACGGTGCCGCCGATCTCGACCAGGCCGACGTCGAAGCCGTCGGTGGCCTCGGCGATGCAGCGCTTGATCTCGTCGGTGATGTGGGGGATCACCTGCACCGTGCCGCCGAGGTAGTCGCCGCGCCGCTCCTTGCGGATCACGTTCTCGTAGACGCGACCGGCGGTGATCGCGTTGCGGCGCGTCGAGCCGCACCCGCACGAAGCGCTCGTAGTGCCCGAGATCGAGATCGGTCTCCGCCCCGTCGTCGAGGACGTAGACCTCGCCGTGCTGGTAGGGGCTCATCGTCCCCGGATCGACGTTGATGTAGGGATCGAGCTTCATCAGCGTGACCCTGAGCCCCCTCGCCTCGAGCAGCGCCCCGAGCGAGGCGGAGGCGATGCCCTTGCCGAGCGAGGAGACGACGCCGCCGGTGATGAAGACGAGCGCGGTCATCGGAGCGCGGGGGACGCAAAGGCTGCGATTCTAGCCGAGCGCGAGCCGCCGCCGCCCCGGCCCTCTTGCCAAGCGCCGGCCGGGGCGCGATCCTCCGCCGCCGTCGCCCGTCCCCCGCGCCGCATGAGCAGCCGCTACGTCGCCGCCGACATCGAGGTGCTCTCCGGCCTGGAGCCGGTCCGGCGTCGGCCCGGCATGTACACCGACACCAGCCGTCCGAACCACCTGGTGATGGAGGTGGTGGACAACTCCGTGGACGAGGCCCTCGCCGGCCACGCCCGGGAGATCGCGGTGCGGCTCTTCGCCGACGGCTCGGTGGAAGTCGAGGACGACGGCCGCGGCATGCCCGTGGACCTCCACCCGCAGGAGGGCGTCTCGGGCGTGGAGCTGATCCTCACCCGGCTCCACGCGGGCGGGAAGTTCAACCGCAAGAACTACTCCTTCTCGGGGGGGCTCCACGGGGTCGGCGTCTCGGTCGTGAACGCGCTCTCCAGAAGGCTGGAGGTGCGATGTGCTTCCGCGACGGACGGGAATGGCGTCAGGAGTTCGCCGAACGGCGAGCCGCTCGCGCCCCTGGCCGCGATCGGCCCGGCGCCCCGCCGCCGCACCGGGACCCGGCTCCGCTTCTGGCCGGACCCCCGCTATTTCGACTCGCCGCGGGTCAGCGTGCCACGGCTCAGGCATCTGCTGCGCGCCAAGGCGGTGCTCTGCCCCGGGCTCGCGGTGAGCCTCTGGGACGAAGCCAGCGGCGAGCAGGAGCGCTGGTGCTACGAGGATGGCCTCGGCGCAGTACCTGCTGTCCCTGCTCGGCAGCGCCGAGCGCCTGCCGTCCGAACCCTGGCGGGCGCGGCTCGAGCGCGAGGGCGAGACGGTCGAGTTCTGCCTGGCTTGGGTGCCGGAAGGGGAGCTCGTCCAGGAGAGCTACGTGAACCTGATCCCCACGCCGCAGGGAGGCACCCACGTCGCCGGGCTGCGCTCCGGCCTGACCGAGGCCCTGCGCGAGTTCGTCGAGCTGCGCGGGCTGGCCCCGCGCGGCCTCAGGATCGTTCCCGAGGACGTCTGGGAGCGCCTGGCCTACGTGCTCTCGCTCCGCCTCGCCGAGCCGCAGTTCTCGGGACAGACCAAGGAACGCCTCGCCTCGCGCGCCGCCGCGCAGCTGGTCGAGGGGCTCGCCCACGACGCCTTCAGCCTCTGGCTGCACCAGCACGTGAGCGAGGGCGAGGCGATCGCGGCCCTGGTCGTGGAGCGGGCGCAGGCGCGGCTTCGCCGCGAGAAGGCGGTGATGCGCAAGAAGCCCGGCTCGGGGCCGGCGCTGCCGGGCAAGCTCGCCGACTGCAGCGAGAGCGACCTCGCCCGCAGCGAGCTGTTCCTGGTCGAGGGCGACTCGGCCGGGGGCTCCGCCAAGCAGGCGCGGGACAAGAGTTTCCAGGCGGTGCTGCCGCTGCGCGGCAAGATCCTCAACACCTGGGAGGTCGCCTCCCAGAGCGTGCTCGCCTCGACCGAGGTCCACGACCTCGCGGTGGCCATCGGCTGCGATCCGGGCAGCTCCGAACTCTCCGGGCTGCGCTACGGCAAGATCATCATCCTCGCCGACGCCGACGCCGACGGCCTGCACATCGCCACCCTGCTCTGCGCGCTGTTCCTGCGCCACTTCCCGGCGCTGGTCGAGCGCGGCCATGTCTTCGTGGCGCTGCCGCCACTCTACCGCATCGACATCGGCAAGGAGGTCCACTACGCCACGGACGACGAGGAGAAGCGCCAGATCCTCGCCCGCGCCGGCAAGAGCGAGGGCTCGCGCGAGGTCAGCATCACCCGCTTCAAGGGCCTCGGCGAGATGAATCCCGCGCAGCTTCGCGAGACCACCATCGATCCGAGGACCCGCCGGCTGATCCAGCTCACCCTCGACGATCCCGAGGAGACCCATGCGCTGATGGACCTGCTGCTCGGCAAGCGGCGCGCGGCGGAGCGGCGGCAGTGGCTGGAGAGCAAGGGAGACCTCGCGACGATCGAGGTCTGAGCGAGGCGGGCTGCCGTTCCGGGAGGGTTCAGGAGCCGCGCCCATCCTTCTGCGCCTCGTTGCCCGACGCCGGCCTCGCCGCCGATCATGCGCAAGCTCCCGTTCCTCGCCATGTGCCCTGCTCTCGCCTGGTCTCCTCAGCGCCCAGGCCTACTTCGCGCACGCCGACTGGGCCGCCGCCTGCGACCAGACCCGGACCTGCACCGCGCTCGCCCTGCCCCCGATCGACGCCGAGCGCGGGATGAGGCTCACCCTGCTGCGCGGCGGCGGGCCCAGGGAGGAGGTCGCCTGGATCGATCTCTTCCCGGAGGAGGGCGTGCCGGTGGAGGGCAGCGCCATCCTCTTCGCCGACGAGGAGCCCCTCCTTTCCCTCGGCGCGGCGCACATGCCGGTCGACGGCATCGCCGAGGGCCGCGCCGACCTGCTCCGGATCACCGGCCGCGAGGAGCTCGAGCGGCTGCTTGCGGCCCTCCGGCGCGCCCGCCGCCTGGTGCTCGTGAGCGGCGGCCGGCCGCTGGGCGAGGTCTCGGCGGAGGGCGCGAGCGCGGTCTTCCTCTGGATCGACGAGCGCCAGCTTCGGCTCCACGGCGAGAACGCGCTGGTCCGCCGCGGCGAGATCCCGGCGCACGAGATCCCCGAGCCGCCGCCCGCGCCGCGCCTCCCGCGCCGGGCCGGGGCCGAGCAGATCGAGGGCGAGCGCGCCGCGCGCGCGATCACCGCCGCCCGCGCGCTGCTTCCGGAGGGCTGGTGCGAGCCGCTCACCCCCGAGGAGCGCAGCGACCGCGCCTTCCTGCTCGCCGACCGGAGGACGATTCTCGTCGGCCTCGACTGCGCCCGCGGCTTCCACAACCAGGTGAGCCGATGGTTCCTGGTGCGCGGGGCGGAGGCCACGCCGCTCCGGCTCAGGCGGCCGGCGATCGACCGCACCGAGGGGCGCCTGGTGCGGGTCGAGGCGCTGAACAACGCCCAGTTCCATCCCCTGACCGGCGAGCTGGTCGACTACGAGAAGGCGCGGGCGCTCGGCGACTGCGGCCGCTTCACCGTGTTCCGCTTCGACGGGGAGGGCTTCGCCCTGGCCGAGGACCGGCACCTCACCCTCTGCCGCGGCGCGAGCCCCGACCAGTGGCCGCTGCTCTGGTCGAGCCTGCCGGACTGAGCCCGCCTCAGGGCGACTCGAAGCCGTCGGAGAAGACCTCGGGGGACAGCGCAAGGACCGTGAGCGCTCCCGGGAGCGTGAGGCTCGCCACCGGGAGATCCCCGCCCGCGATCGCCCCGTCCTCGTCGATGTCGAGGTAGAGCGAGAGCGCCACCTCGTAGCTCCCCGCCTCCGTCCCCGCCGGGACGCGGAACGGGCGCTCCGGCTGCGAGAGACCGCTCGGCAGGACCAGGGCCTGGTCGTTCGCGGGATCCGAGATCCAGGGTCCTCCGGGCCGCCGGATGCTCGCGCCCGCGAGCACCCGCTCGTGCGGCTCCGCGGCGCGGTTGCGGGCCTGCAGGCGGATCGTGAAGGACTGGCCCGGCGCCACCGCGGGCGGGAGCAGCGCCGCGCCCTCGAGGGCCAGCACCCGGCTCATCACCGCGGTGCGCTGGCCGGAGCCGGCCCCGTGGGCGTTGTAATAGTGGTCGACGATCCAGGGCCAGCTCCGCGGCGTGGCGGCGTGGGTCGCCCAGCGCTGCGAGCCCCACTGGCTCATGCCCCGCCCGTGCCCGAAGCATTCCCGGTTCAGGCCCACGGGATCGCTCAGGCACGGCCAGCCGCGGCTCGGCGAGCCGTTGAAGCCGTTGCCGCAGGACAGGTCGGGATTGGAGCAGGACAGCGTTCCGAGCAGGCAGTTGTTCTCGGCCGAGTACTCCGCCGCGAAGCGCGCGCCGGCGCGGAGCAGGAGGATGCCGCGGGTGCGCGCCACCGCCGAGGCGCCGCTCGAATGCACCGTGCCGCCGTTGACCTGGCAGCAGGCGGAGGAGCAGATGTCGTACTGGGCGGCGATCGGGTTGGCCACCCGCCAGGCCCCGTAGCCGCGGTAGGCGACGGTGCCGGCGCGCAGCGCATGCGGATGCCAGGAGGCGATCCACTCGTGGGTGATGCCGCGGCGCACGTAGCTCTCCAGGTCGAAGACGCAGACGTGGGCGCAGCCCGTGCCGCAGCAGGTCTGGGTGCAGGCGGCGTCGGCGAAGCCCACGCGGATGCTGGGCGGGGGATCGTCGAGGCTCTGCGGCACGCCCTTGGCCGAGGCCGAGGGCGGGACGCCGTGCACCGCGAGCTCCTCCGGGAAGCGCGAACAGGCGGTGGGCAGGACGGTGCGCCCGCTCGCGGTCGTGGACGATGCGGCTCACCTGCCCCTCCGCCCACGGGATGGCCGCCTCGACCCGGCGCCAGCCAGCCTCGGGATCGGGCTTGAGCCAGAGCTCGAGGAAGGCAGGCTCCCCGGGCGCGGGCGGCAGCATGCCGGCGAGGAGGTAACTCCCGTCCCCGGCGCTCACGGTCTCCCAGCCGAGCGGCTCGAGCCGCAGCCGCGCGCCGGCGAGCCCCGCGAGATCGGCGGCGCGGCGCACGAAGCCGCGAAGCTCGAGCATGCCGCGCCCGGGATGCGCCTCGAACGCCTTCTCCCCACCCTCGGGCGCGAGCCAGACGCTGTAGGACGCCGCCCCCGGCTCGTGGCGAAGGAGCAGCGGGCGGTAACCCCGGCGCCGAGACGCGAAGCAGGGCGGGGCCGCCCAGCGTCGCGGGCCGGCACCGGCGACGGCGGGAAGCTCGAGGCGCCTCGAAGGCGCCTCGGCCGGCGCGCGGCATGGCCGTCCTCCGGCGTGCGACCGCCCCGGCCAGACCTCGACCGTGGCCGCAAGCGGGGCACCGCTGTCGAGGGCGCGCACCGCGAGCGACGCCTCCCCGGAGGCGGCGAGCAGCGGCAGCGCGGCAAGAAGGGCGAGCATCGCCAGGACCGGAGGACGCCTGCGCCAGCAGTCTAGGTCCGGAGCGGCGCCCGAGGCGAGCCCCCGCCCTGCGGCAGGGTCGCTCCGCCTCGCCCACGTCCACGCCTGGGCGGCGGCAGCCGCTCGGCCGGGTGACCGCAAGCCGGCCACAGCGGCTCTGGCCTAGCATTGGGGAGGCATGACGCGACGAAGCCGGCCTCGAGCGCTTCCTCGCCGCCCAGGAGGAGCACCTACGCCCGGGCGCTCGCCGAGCTCTCGCGCCGGGCGCAAGCGCAGCCACTGGATGTGGTTCGTCTTGCCCCAGCTCCGCGGCCTCGGCCGCTCGCCGACGAGCGAGCTCTACGGCCTGCGCGACCTCGCCGAGGCGGTGGCCTATCTCGGCCACCCGGTCCTCGGCGAGCGGCTCCGCGCCTGCGTCGCCGCCCTGCTCGCCCTGCCCGCCGACTCGCCGAGCGCGGTGCTCGGCTCCACCGACGCCCTCAAGCTGCGCTCCTCGCTCACCCTCTTCGCCGCCGCCGCCCGCGAGGCCGGCCGCGAGGACGACGCCGCCCTCTTCGAGCGGGCGCTCGCCCGCTTCTACGGAGGCGAGCCCTGTCCCCTCACCCTCGCCAGGATCCGGGCCGGGGGGCTCGTCCGGCCTCGTCCCTGAAGCGCCCGCCGACCTTCGAGAAGGCGGCGAGGGCGGCGCGCCGGCTGGCGGCGAGATCGGCCAGGGGTGCGGGGTAGCCGCTCGCCCCGCCCGCCTCCCAGGGCGCGTGGAGGCGCTCGGTCGGGCAGGCGCCGCGAGCTCGGGCACGAAGCGGCGCACGTAGGCGCCCTCGGGATCGAAGCGGCGGCCCTGCAGCACCGGATTGAAGATCCGCACGTAGGGCGCGGCGTCGGCGCCGGTGCCCGCGGTCCACTGCCAGCCCTGGGTGTTGTTCGCGAGGTCGGCGTCGAGCAGCGTGTCCCAGAACCAGCGCGCGCCCTCGAGCCAGTGGATGCGCAGGTTCTTGGTCAAGAAGGAGGCGACCAGCATCCGCACCCGGTTGTGCATCCAGCCGGTCTGCCAGAGCTGGCGCATCCCGGCGTCGACGATCGGGATGCCCGTCCGCCCCTCCCGCCAGGCCGCAAGCAGCGCCGGATCCGGGATCGGCCCAGGGGAAGCCGTCGAAGCGCGGGTTCAGGTTGCGCTCGGGGCCGTGCGGGAAGTGGTAGAGCAGGTGGTAGGAGAACTCCCGCCAGCCGAGCTCGGCGAGGAACTTGGCCGACCGAGGCGGGCGCCTCTCCCTGGACCTCGCGGACCGCGGCGAGCACCGTCCGCGGCGAGATCTCGCCGAAGGCAAGGTGCGGGGAGAGGCGCGAGGTGCCGTCGCGGTCGGGGCGGTCGCGCTCGCTCCGGTAGCGCGGCAGCGCCTCGCGGAGGAACGCCCGCAGCCGCGCCCGCGCCCCCGCCTCGCCCGGCGTGAACCGCTCCCAGAAGCCGAGGTCCCAGCGCGGCCGCGGCAGCAGCGAGAGCTCCGCGAGCGCGAGGCTCGCGGGCCAGCGCTCGGGGCCGGGGATCTCTGCGGCGGCTCGGGCAGCGGGGGGTCGGAGGGCAGGCGTGCCGAGAGCGCGCGCCAGAAGGGCGTGAAGACCCGGTACGGCCTGCCCTCGGCGGTGGCGAGCTCCCAGGGCTCGGCGAGCAGGCCGCCGCCGAAGCTCTCCGCGAGCACGCCCTGGCGGCCGAAGCGCGGCCTTGAGCTCGCGGTCGCGGGCGATCGCCGCCGGCTCGTAGCGCCGGGTCCAGTACACGGCATCCGCCCCGCTCTCGGCGAGGAGCGCCGACAGCGCCGCGAGGGTGGGCCCGCGGCGCAGGACGAGCCGCGAGCCGCGCGCCCGGAGCGCCGCCTCGAGGGCGGCGAGGCTGTGGTGCAGCCAAGCGCGGCTCGCCGCCCCGGGGGCCCAGTGGCCCTCCTCCTCCGGGGGCGTGCACGTACACGGGCAGCACCGCGCCGCGGCGGAGCGCCGCGGTCAGGGCAGGGATGGTCGGCGAGGCGGAGATCGCGGCGGAACCAGAGGATGGTCGTCGGCATGGTCAGGAAAGCTCGCAGCGGTTCCCGGCCCTCGCGGAGCAGCGCGCGCAGGCCCTCGGCGCGGCGCCGGATCGCGCGGAGCTCCTCCAGCCGGCCAGCGCTCGAGCTGCCGCCACATCGGCCCCACGCGCGGGTGCGCCGCGAAGCGCGCCCGATGGCGGGCGAGGAAGTCCCAGAACAGGGTCGTGAACGGGCAGGCCCGCGCGCCGAGGGCACGGGCGGGATCGTAGGGACAGCCCCGGCAGTAGTTCGACATCCGGGCCAGGTACCGGCCGCTCGCGACGTAGGGCTTGGAGGCGAGGATGCCGCCGTCCGCGTACTGGCTCATGCCGAGCGTGTTCGGGAGTTCCACCCATTCCACGGCATCGACGTAGATCGCGAGATACCAGCGGTGCACCTCCTCGGGCCGCACCCCGAGGAGGAGGGCGAACAGGCCGGTGACCATGAGCCGCTGGATGTGATGGGCGTAGCCGAGGGCGAGGGTCTGACCGATCGCCTCGGCGAGGCAGCGCATCGGTGGTCCTGCCGTGCCAGTAGAAGGCGGGAAGCGGCTCCTCGGCCCCGAGCGCGTTCTCGCCGGCGAAGACTCGGGCATGCGGAGCCAGTACACCCCGCGCACGTATTCGCGCCAGCCGAGGATCTGGCGGATGAAGCCCTCGGCGGCGGCAAGGGGCACCCGACCGGCGCGATGCGCCTCCTCGGCAGCGGCGATCGCCTCGCGGGGATCGAGGAGCTTGAGATTCAGGGCGGCCGAAAGCCGGGAATGGAAGAGCAACGGCTCCCCGCTCCACATCGCATCCTGGTGGCGCCCGAAGCGGGGCAGGCGGCGCGGCGAGGAAGTCGGCCAGCGCGGCCCGCGCCGCGCTCGGGGTCGAGCGGCCAGTCGAAGCCCTCGAGCGCCCCGGGATGCTCGGCGAAGCGGCGGGCGACGAACGCAAGCACCGCGCGCGTCTCGCGGTCCGGGAGAAAGCGCAGCGGCGCCGGCACCCGACCGGGGCCGGCCCGGCCGAAGGCCGCACGATTCTCGGCATCGAAGTTGAAGCGGCCGCCAAGCGGTGCGGAGCCGTTCATGAGCACGCCGGTGCGCCGCCGCAGCCAGCGGTAGAAGGCCTCCATCCGCAGCGCGCGGCGGCCGCGGGCGAAGGCGGCGAACTCCTCGCGGCGGCAGAGGAAGTGGCGGTCCTGTCGCTCCTCCCAGGGCAGGCCGCTCGCGCGGAGCGTGGCGTGCAGCGCCTCGCGCAGCCCCCATTCGCCGGGCTCGACCAGCACCACCCGCTCCGGGCGCAGGAGATCGAGATCGGCCGCGAGCGCCGCATCGAGCGAGCGGTGCGGATGCTCGCCCAGGGCGCGGTAGACCACGCGCCGCCCCCGGGCGCGCTGGCCCGCGGCGAAGCGCCGCATCGCGGCGAGGAAGAGGGCGATGCGCGCCTTGTGCGACCACACCCGAGTCGCCTCCTCCTCGACCTCGGCCATCCAGATCGCGTCCTGGGCACGATCGAAGCCCGAAAGCCCCGGTCCCTCGGGGTCGAGCTGATCGCCCAGCACCACGACCAGGCGCCGTGGGCGCGCCAAGGGGGCGTCACAGTCGGCTAGCATGATCGCCTCGTGGCCGCACCCGGCCATGCTCCGGGGGAGACCGTCCATGCCGCGTCATCGTCCGCCGTCCCGCGCGCTCGTCGTCGCGGGGCTCGTCCTGCTCGCCCTCGGCGCCTGCTCGCACGAGGGGGCGAGCCCGGAGCCCGAGCCCCCGCCCCCCTTCGCCCTCGCCGCCGCCGAGGCCAGCCGCCACCTGGACCAGCCGGCGATCGCCCTGCGCTTCACCCGCGCGCTCGCCGCGGAACAGGACTTCGAGGCCTGCGTGCGCGTCGAGGCCGAGGGTCTGGGCCGGATCGCGGCGAGTCCGCTGCTCGACCCCATCGGGCAGGCGCTGGTCGTGCCGTGGCTCGAGGGCGGGCGCGAGTACCGCATCGAGCTCTGCCCCGAGCTCAAGGCCGTGGACGGCGAGCGGCTGGGTCGCGCGGTGACGACCCGCGCGGTCGCGGGCACCCCGCCTCCGGTGCTCGCCTTCGCGAGCGCGGGCAGCGTGCTCCCGGCCCACGCCGATGCCGGCCTCCCGCTGCGCAGCTTCGGGGTGGCGGCGGTGGACGTGGACTTCTTCCGGGTCCGGCCCAGCCACCTCCCGGCGCTCCTGGTCGCCGGCCCCAGGCCGGGCACGCGCGAGGCCCACGAGCTCAAGGAGCTCCTGCCGGCGCTCGAGCTCGCCTACAGCGGCCGCTTCGACCTGCCCCAGACGGCGGAAGGACCGGTCGTCGCGCGAGCTGCCGGTGGGCAGGATCGACGAGCTCCGCCGCGGCGGGCGTCTTCCTCGCCGCGATGCGTCCGGCCGGCAGCGTCGAGGACCGCCGCGAGGTGACGCTCTTCTTCGTCACCGACCTCGGCCTCCATACTCCGCGCTCTATCCCGGACGCGATCCTGGTCCATGCCGCCTCGCTCGAGACCGGCCGGCCGCTGTCCGGCACCGAGGTCGCCGTCCTCGACGAGCTCGGCCGCACCGTGCAGAGCGCCCGCACCGACGGCGACGGCCTCGTCCTGGTCCCGGGCCGTCCTCGCCCGGGCCAGCTCCTCCATGCCCGCCGCGGCAGCCAGCAGGCCTGGCTCTCGCTCTCCCAGACCGTGCTCGACCTCTCGGACTTCCCCGTGCAGGGCATCCAACCCTCGCCGTGGTCGGTCGCCCTGTGGTCGGGCCGCGACCTCTACCGGCCGGGGGAGACGCTCCGCTTCGACGTCCTGCTCCGCGACCGCGACGGGCGGCTCCCGGGCCCGCTTCCCCCGCTCTTCGCCCGCCTGGTGCAGCCCGACGGGCGCGCGGTGCTCGAGCGCCGGCTCGAGCCGGGACCGCTCGGCCACTTCGCCCTCGCCCTCGCGAGCGGCCCCGACTGGCCCACCGGCCGCTGGCAGCTCGAGCTGCGCAGCGACCCGACCTCGGCTGCTCCGCTCGCGGCGCTGCCGGTCCACGTCCAGGAGTTCCTGCCCGAGCGGCTGAGCCTGCGCCTGGGCCTCACCCCGCCGGCTCCGGCGCCGGGGGAGCCGCTCGCCCTCGAGCTCACCGCCGCCTTCCTCCACGGCGCCCCGGCCGCGGGCGAGCGCTGGGAGCTCAAGCGCCGGCTGCGAGCCGCCGAAGCCGCGCTCGCGGACCGTCCCGGCTGGCGCTTCGGGGATCTGACCGCGAGCTGGCCGCCCGCCGAGGAAGGGGTTGGCGAAGGCGAGCTCGACCCGACCGGCGCGGCCCGTGTGAACCTCGAGGCTCCCACCGGTCTGCCCGCGCCGACCGCGATCGAGCTCACGGCCACGGTGCTCCCCGCCGGCGGTCGCCCGGTGTCCCGCCGGATCGCCGCCACCGTCTGGCCGCGGGCAGAGATGGTGGGGCTCGAGCCCGCCTTCCCCCTCGGCGAGGGCGCGGCGCCGAACGTCCCGGCGCAGTTCGCGGTCCAGCGCTTCGCCCACGACGGCCGGATGCTCGGCGGGGAGGTCGAGCTCAGGCTGCTCCGCCGCCACGAGGAGTGGCTGTGGATCATCCAGCCGCAGGGCGGCTTCGAGCCGCGGCGCGAGCTGCGCGAGGAGGAGATCGAGCGCCGGACGCTTCGCATCGGCGCGGAACGTCCGGAGGCGGTGAGCTTCCAGCTCGACTGGGGCGAGTACCTGCTCGTCGCGCGCGATGCCGCCGGCGCCGAGACCCGCCTGACCTTCCGCGTCGGCTGGGGAGGAGCGAGCGGGGAGCTCAAGCCCGACCGGGTGAAACTCACGCTCGACCGCACGGGCTACCGGCCGGGGGACACCGTGGAGCTGACCGTCGATCCCCCCTACGCCGGACCGGGCCTGCTGCTGCTCGAGCGCGACCGGCCGTTGCTCACCCGCCGCTTCGAGGCGCGGGCCGGAACCCGACTCAAGATCGAGCTCAGTCCGGAGATGGTCGGCGAGGACAGCTATCTCTCGGTGCTCGTGCTGCGCCCGGCGAGAAGCGGCCTGGGACCGGCGCGCGCGCTCGGCGTGATCCCGCTGCCCGTGGATCGCGGCGAGCGCGCGGCGACGGTGCGCCTCGCCCTGCCCGAGCGGATGGTGCCGGGCGAGACCGCCACCGTCGCGGTCGAGGTCCCGGAGCTCGCCGGCGAGGAGGCCTACGTGGTGCTCCACGCGGTGGACGAGGGCACGCTCGGCATCTCCGGCTACCGCATCCCCGACCCGCTCGCCGCCCTGTTCGCGCGCCGCCGTTTCCTCGCCGAGCTGCGCGACCTCTACGGCCGGCTGATCGAGGACCTCGAGGGGCGGCTGGCGCGGCTGCGCTTCGGCGGGGACGCCCCGACCGACCTCCCCCTGCCCCAGGTCACCCGCCCGCGGGCCGAGGTGCTGATCCCCGATCTCCGCTTCGGCCCGGTCCGGCTCGATGGCGGAGGCCGGGCCGAGATCGCGCTGCCCGCGCCCGCCTGGGACGGTCGCCTCCGGGTCACGGCGGTGGCCGTCGCCGCGGCGCGCTTCGGCCGCGCCGAGGGGGAGCTCGTGGTGCGCGGCCCGCTGCTCGCCGAGCTCACCGCCCCGCGCAGCCTCGCCCCCGGCGATGCGGCCCGGGTCGCGGTCGTTCTGCACAACCCGGAGGCGCGCGCGCAAACGGTGACGGTCCGGCTCGGCACGGAGGGCGCGCTTGGGGTCGAGCCGGGGAGCTTCGAACTCACCCTCGCCGGCGGCGAGCGGCGCGTGCTCGAGGCGATGCTCACCGCCGGCTCCATGCACGGCACCGGAGCCGTGCGGCTCGCGGCGGAGGCGGAGGGCTTCCGGCTGACGCGGCGGAGCGAAGCTCGCGGTGCGGGCGGTGGCCCCGCCGACACGACGCAGCGTCGCGCTCCGCCTGAGCCTCCGGGCGAGCCGAGTGTCGCTCCCCGCCGACCTCGCCGAGGGGCTCGTGCCCGAGAGCGTGACCGCTCGCCTCACCGTCGCCGACGGCCCGCCCTTCCCCTTCGCCTCGGCGCGGGAGGAGCTCCTCCGCTACCCGCTCGGCTGCGTCGAGCAGACCATCGCCCGGGCCTACGGCCTCGTCGCCGGCGAGGGCGGGGCCGAGGCCGCCGCGGGGCTCGAGCGGGCGCTCGCCCGGGTCGCGGGAATGCAGCTCGCGGAGGGCCACTTCGCGATGTGGCCGGGGGAGTCGCAGGCCCGCCCGCTCGCCACCGCCCTCGTCGCCGAGCTGCTCCTCGACGCGGGCGAGGCGGGCTTCGCCGTCCCCGAGGCGATGCTGGAGCGGGCGCTCGCCGCGCTCGAACGCGACCTGCTCCGGGGCGAGCCGGGCTTCTGGGACGCCGCCGACCCCGAGGGGCTGCGCTTCGCCTACCACGCCCATGCCGCCTACGCCCTGGCCCGTGCCGGCCGCTACGAATCCCGCACACCCTGCGCGAGCTCCGCGCAGCGGCGCGGCGCCGCCTCCTCGCCGCGTGCGCTGTTCCTGCTCGCCGCGGCCCTGCATCTTTCGGGCGAGCGGCAGCTCGCGGCGGAGGCGCTGGCCGAGGCGCTGCGCTTCCGCCCGCGACCCACGGTCGGGCGACTTCGGCTCGCCGCTCGCCGACCGCCTGTGGCTCGCCACCCTCGCGGCCCGGCACCGCCTCGGCGAGCCCGAGCGCCCTCGCCTGGGAGGCCTTCCGCGAGCTCCAGGGGACGTCGCCGCGCCGGCACCGGAGAGCCTCAGCACCTTCGAGCTCGCGGCCCTGGTCCGGCTGGGGCTCGCGGCTCCGTCCCGGGCGGGGGCGATCGCGGTCGAGCTGCGCGACGGCGGCGAGTCGCGGCGGCTCGCCGGCCGCTCCCCGCTCGTCGCGACGATCGCGCCCGACGTGCTCGGCCGGCTGCGGCTCCTCGCCGAGGGGGAGGAGGCCCTGGAGGCCCTGGTGGAGGTCGCGGGCCTGCCGCTCGCCGCCCCTCCCGCGGAGCGCTCGGGGATCGCGCTCGCCCGCGACTACTTCCGCCGCGACGGCACGCCGCTTGCGGACGGGACCCTGGCCGAGGGCGAGCTGGTCATCGCGCGGCTGCGCCTCTCCGCCGAGCAGCCCATGGACGACCTGCTGATCGAGGACCTGCTCCCGGGCGGCCTCGAGCTCGAGATTCCCGACCTGTCGCAGTCCGATCCCCTGCCCGGGGTGGCGATCGAGGGTCTGCCCGCCGGGCAGCGGCACCACGGCTTCGCGCCGCTCCGGGAGGAGTTCCGGGACGATCGCTACCTCGCGGTCTTCGACCTGCCCTACGAGGGCGCCGAGCTCACGCGTGTTCTACGTGCTGCGGGCGGTCGACCCCGGGCGAGTTCGCGGTGCCGCCGGCGCGGGCCGAGGACATGTACCGCACCTGGCTGCGGGCGGTGGACGAGCCCCGTCCGGCGCGGCTGCGCATCGTCGCGGCCGGTGGCGGGCGGTGAGCGGGAGAGGCCGCCGCGCCCGCCGCCTGCTCGCCGCCGCGGCCTTCGCCGTCTGCCGCGCTGCTCGCGCTCGACCGGCTGTTCCCGCCGCCGCTGCCGGGAGCGGAGCGCTTCGGCGCCGAGGTCCTCGATCGCGAGGGGCTCCCCCTCCACGTCCTGCCCGCCGCCGACCGCCACTGGCGCCTGCGGGCGAGCCTCGAGCGCGTCTCGCCGCTCTACCTCGAGGCGCTGCTCGCGCTCGAGGACCGGCGCTTCCGTCTCCACCCCGGCGTCGACCCGCTCGCGGCGCTCCGCGCCGCCTGGCAGAACCTCCGGGCCGGACGCGTGGTCTCGGGGGCCTCCACGCTCAGCATGCAGACCGCACGGCTGCTCGAGCCGATGCCGCGGGGGCTGCTCGGCAAGCTCCGGCAGAGCCTGCGCGCCCTGCAGCTCGAATGGCGGCTGAGCAAGGAGGAGATCCTCGAGCTCTACCTCGCCTTCGCACCCTTCGGCGGGAATCTCTCCGGCCTGCGCGCGGCCAGTCTCGCCTACCTCGGCAAGGAGCCCGAGCGGCTCAGCCACGCCGAGGCCGCCCTGCTCGCGGTACTGCCCAAGGCCCCGAGCCGCCTGCGCCCCGACCGGCATCCGGAGGCCGCCCGCGCGGCGCGCGACCGCCTGCTCGCGCGGCTCGCCGCCGAGGGCATCTGGCCCGGCGGAGGCGGTCGCGCGCGCCCTCGCCGAGCCCGTTCCCGCCCAGCGCCGGCCGTTCCCGCGCGAGGCCGCGCGCCTCGCGGAGGCGGATCGCCGCGCCGGGCCGGGCGGTGCCAGGCACCCTCGACCGGGAGCTCCAGCGGCGGAGCGAGGCCCTGCTCGCCTCCCGCCTCGCGCAGAGCGCCCCGGGCCTGGCCGGCGCGGTCGTGGTGCTCGACCACCGCTCGGGAGAGATCCTGGCCTACGCCACCGCCCTGCACCCCGGAAGCGAGCATGGCCGATGGCTGGACCACGCGCGGCGCCTGCGCTCGCCGGGCTCCGCGCTCAAGCCCTTCCTCTACGCCCTGGCGATCGAGGAGGGGCTGATCCACCCGCAGAGCCTGCTCGTGGATGCGCCGCTCAGCCTCGACGCCTACCGGCCCGGGAACTTCGACCGCCGCTTCCGGGGCGCGGTGAGCGCGAGCGAGGCGCTCGCCGCCTCGCTCAACACGCCGGCGGTGGACCTCCTGCTCCGCATCGGTCCGGCGCGGCTCGCGGCCCGCCTCGCCCACGCCGGCCTGCCGCTGCGCTTGCCCGGCCGGCGAGCGGCCGGCCCCGGGGATGATCCTCGGCGGGGTCGAGACCCGCCTGCTCGAGCTGGTCGCCGCCTACGGCGCCTTCGGCAACGGCGGGGTGGCGATGCCGTGGCGGGCCCGCCGCGACGAGGCTCCGGTGCCGCGGCGGCTGTTCGAGCCGCGCGCCGCCTGGCTCACCTGGCACATGCTGGCCGCCGGCGAGGAAGGCTTCGCCTTCAAGACCGGCACCAGCCACTCCTTCCGCGACGCCTGGGCGCTCGGCGTCAACGGCCGGATCGCGCTCGGCGTGTGGCTGGGGCGGCCCGACGGCGCGCCGGTGGCGGGCCTCGAGGGCAGCGTCGCCCTGGCCCTGGCGCGGACGATCGCGGCCAGCCTGCCCCCGGGGCTGCGCGGCGCGCCGCCGCGGCCTCCCGGCATCGTCGAGGAGACGGTCTGCTGGCCGCTCGGCCGGCCGCCGGCGGAGACCCCGCCGGGCCTGTGCCACCGCATCCGCCGGGGACTCGCGATCGCCGGTCGGCTGCCGCCGACCCTGCCCGAGCGCCTCGCCCCGCGGCTCGGGGCGCGGATCGAGACCGCGCTGGTCGATCGCGGGACGGGGCTGCGGGTCGAGCCCGCCTGCGGCCGGAGCGTCCGCCATCGACCCGCCTGCCGATCGCGCGCTGGCCGGCCCGCGCCCTGCCCTGGCTCGACCCGGAGCTTCGCCGCCGTTCCTCGCCTCCGCCCTGGTCGCCGGGCTGCGTCGGCCAAGCCGGTGGCCGGCTGGCGATCGAGGGCGTGGCGCCGGAGAGCCGCGTCACCGGGCCGGAGCTCGGCGGCGGCGCGCGCCTCACGGTGCGCGCGCTCGGCGCCGAGGAGCGGGTGATCTGGCTGCTCGACGGCCTGCCCGCGGGGCTCAGCCACCCCGGGGAGCCGATCGCCATCGCGCTCGGCGCCCCGGGGCGAAAGAGCCTGCTCGCGATCGACCGCGCCGGCCGCGTGGCGCGGGTCGACTTCAGCTTCCTCGGCCTGGCGGCCCGCCAAGGAGGGCCGTGACCTCGTCCTCCGGGGGCGGCGGCTCGGGCTCGCCGGGTGCCCGCAGGAGGCTTCGCGACACCAGGATCGGCACGCCGAAGCGCAGCGCGAGGGCGATGGCATCGCTTGGCCGGGCGTCGATGTGCAGGATGCGCCGCCGCTCGCCGACCTCGACCTCGAGGAAGGCGAAGTACGTGCCCTCGCGCAGCGAGTCGATGATCACGCGCTTGAGCTCCACGCCGCCCGCGACCAGGAGGTCGCCGAGCAGCTCGTGGGTGAGCGGCCGCTCGGGCCGCGCGCGGCGGCGGGCGCGCTCGATCGCCTCCGCCTCGGTCCAGCCGACGTAGATCGGCAGCATCCGCTCGCCCTGCCGCTCGACCAGCATCACCGCGGGACTGAGCGTGTCGGGATCGACCCCGACTCCGCGCACCTCCACCGTGACCAGCTCCTCGACCGCGATCGCCAGCTCGCGGGAGGCGGCGTAGGGCGCGAGGAGCACGAGGCAGAGCAGCAGGAGGCGCGTCACGGGATCACCGGGCCGGGCACCTGACGCGATGGTAAACGGAGTCGCATCCGCCCGCGCGCTCCAGCGTGCTTCAGAATGCCCGCTGAACGGGCGAAGATGGGCGACCGCCGCCGGGCACCGGCGTGCGCTATCAAGCTGAGGCCCCTCCCGGAGTCCCATTCCATGTCCCCCCTTCCCCTCCTCCTCGCCGGCATCATGGGCAGCTCCACTCCCGACTACACCCTCACCATCTACTCCACGGCCGAGCCCGGATCGATCGACACCTCCCGGCTCCCCGCCTACGGCGATGCCCTGCCCGGCTATGCGCTGGTGCGCGACGAGCGCAGCATCCCGCTCTCGCGGGGCCGTCAGACCCTGCGCTTCACCGACGTGGCCGCGCGCATGGACCCGACCACCGTGGCCTTCGTCTCGTTGACCGATCCGGCCGGAACGCGGGTGCTCGAGCAGAACTACGAGTACGACCTGGTCTCCGCCGGCAAGCTGCTGGAGCGCTACCTGGGCCAGAGGATCACCGTACTGCAGACCCTCGGCGAGGAGACGCGGCGGGTCAGCGGGGAGCTGCTCTCGGCCCAGGGCGGGATCACCCTGAGGCTGGCGAGCGGCGAGGTGAGCACCCTCGCCGACTGGCGCGCGATCGACTACCCGGCGCTTCCCGGCGGGCTGATCACCAGGCCGACGCTGGTCTGGCTGCTGGATGCCGCGCGCGAGGGCGAGCACCGGGTGCGGGTCGCCTACCAGGCCCAGGGGCTCACCTGGTGGGCCGACTACAACATCGTCCTCGACGAGAAGGACGGCTGCCGCATGGATCTCGGCGCCTGGGTGACGGTGGTCAACCAGTCCGGCGGCAGCTTCCCGAATGCCCGTCTCAAGCTGGTCGCCGGGGAGCCCAACCGCGCCCGTCCCGCCGCCCCGAAGTTCGCGACCCGCGAGATGATGGTCGCCGCCAGCGCCCCGCAAGATGGCTTCGAGCAGTCCGAGCTCTTCGAGTACCACCTCTACACCCTCGGCCGGCGCACCGACCTGCCGCAGAACTCGACCAAGCAGCTCGAGCTCTTCCCCTCGGTCGCCGGCGCCGCCTGCCGCAAGCAGCTGGTCTTCACCGCCGCCCCCGAGGTGCGCGTGTTCTACGGACCGAACACCGACCAGGGCTTCGCCGCCACCGAGCGCGGGCAGGTCAGCGCCTTCGTCGAGTTCGAGAACCGGGAGGACAACCGCCTCGGGATGCCGCTGCCGGCGGGCCGGGTACGGGTCAACCAGCTGGCCCGCGACGGCGGCCTCGAGTTCATCGGCGAGGACCTCATCCGCCACACCCCGCGCAACGAGCGCGTGACGCTGCGCCTCGGCACCGCCTTCGACATCGTCGGCGAGCGGCGCCAGACCGACTTCCGCATCGACCACAAGGCGCGCTGGATGGAGGAGAGCTTCGAGATCGAGGTGCGCAACCGCAAGCGCGAGGCGGTCAGGGTGACCGTTCGGGAGTACCTCTACCGCTGGAGCGGCTGGAAGATCCTCGAGGCCAGCCACCGTCACGAGAGGCGCGACGCGCAGACCCTGGACTTCCCGGTCGAGCTGCCCGCCGACGGTACGGCCACCGTGCGCTACCGGGTTCGCTACGACTGGTGAGGTCGGGCTGGACGACGTGGGCGCGGCGGGCCATACTCGGCCCGCCGGCCAATGGGAATCGCCGGCCAAGGGGATCCCTCCACGCACACCGGATCGTCCGCCATGTCGACTCTCCCGCTCCTCCTCGCCCTGCTCGCGGCGCCCGCTCCCGGGGACTCCGAGCTCGCGTCGCCCACCGCGCCGGAGATCAACCCTCTGCTTGCCAAGGTTCCGGCGGGCACGCCCTACTTCATCGTGACCCGAGAGCGCCCGCCGCGGCCGGCCATGGTCGCCCTGCTCCAGCGCCACGGCGGCGGCTGGACCGAAGGCATGGAGAGCTTCGTCCTCCGGCTCTCCGCGCTGATCGCTCTGAGCCGGGCCAGCGCCCCGGGATCGTCCCCCGATGGCGACGAGCGGCGGGAGCGGATCCTGGCCGTCTTGCCGAAGAGTCTTGACGCGCCCGCGCTCGCC
The DNA here is from genome assembly GCA_033582715.1 of Lysobacterales bacterium. Lineage (GTDB taxonomy): Bacteria > Pseudomonadota > Gammaproteobacteria > Xanthomonadales > BPKI01 > BPKI01. The sequence continues at coordinate 1,795,521 of JAVQZZ010000001.1, forward strand.
ACCCTGGGACTGCGACCCGACGCCCACTTTGCCTTCTACGCCAAGAAGAGTGGGGTGCCGGTGCTGCGGCTCGAGATCGCCGAGCGCGAGGCCTTCCTCGCCTTTCTCGAGCGGCTGCTCGCCGCCATGGAGTGGGAGGCCGGGCGGGAGACGGTGGGCGACGGCGAGTGGCTGAGGCTGCCCTTCCCGCCGCGCCAGCCGGAGCTGATCGCGCACCTCCTCGTCGGCGAACGCGACGTTGCTCTGGCCCTCGCAACCCCCGACCTCCCCGCAGAGCGCCTCGCGGAGCTCTTCGCCGCCCCGCCGCCCGGAGGGGATCTTGCGGCAAGCGGACGGCTCGAGACGCTTGCCAGTCTCCACGGCTTCACCGGCCCCTTCTATGGCCAGCTCGACTTCAAGGCGCTGTTCTCCGAACTTCGCCTCGTTCAGATGAACGAGATTTTCGCGACATGCGTCGAGGAGTTTTCGCGCGAAACCGAGCAAGCCGAGAGCCTCGACCTCGGGATGTACCGCTTCGACACGCGCGGCCTCCGGCTCGGGATCGCGGCTCGCGTCCACCCCGAGCTCCGGCAAGAGTTCGAGAGCGAGATCGTCCCGCTGCCCGAGCGCCCGGAGGCGGAGGCGCTTTTCGAGTTGGTGGTCGCGCTGCGCATCGGGTCCGGCTTCGAGCCGCCGACCGGGACGCCCAAGGAACCGGCAGGCCGTGTCTACCGCTGCCCCCTCCTTGAGGATCTGAACGCAGTCCACGGACTGGACAGGATTTCGTCGCCTCCGAGCCCTGCTGGGCCCTTGGGACGGCCTCGTGATCCGTGCTGAGGGAATCAACGATGGGACGGTGGTCGGCGAAAAGGATTCGCTCCCGCGCTTCCTGCGTCGCGGCAGGGTCATGGTGCTGCTGCTCTCGCGGGAGGCCTCCCTGCTGCTGCCGCTGGTCGGGCATAGTAATCCCGGAGATCGCCGAGCTGGCGCTCATCCCCGGCGGCAGGGCGCAGGTCTTGCCGCGGCGGGGAGCTCGCCGAGCCCTTCTCCTCCGTCCACGTCGCGCTCGGGAAGCGGATCATGGCCTTTGGCATCAACCAACCGAGCGGTGAGCCGGTCGAGGAGGCGGCCGCCCGACCCATCGGGAAGGAACGGCGCATTGCCTTCAGCTGGGAGTTGCGCGCCCGCCCGCAGGGGATCGCCGAGGAGGAGTTGCGGGCGGTCGAGCTCGACAAGATCGCGCAGCTCGCGCCCTTCGAGGTGCTCGAGCGCGAGCGGGTCAGCGTCGAGCTCGGCGCGCACGGCCCCGAGCTCCGGATCGAGATCGACTACCGCTGAGGGTGACCGGCGGTCGCCGTTCCTCCCGGGACGGGGGAAGTGGCTTCCGCCGCGAGCGGCGATCATCGCGCCCGTCCCTCGGCTCCCCGCAGGCGGACGCCGAGCGCGCTCCCGCGACCTCCCGCGCCGACCGTGCGTTTCCCGGCGGCACCTTCCCCGCCCCCGAGGTGGACAGCGGGGACCCGGCGGGCGGACAATGCGATCCGCGTCCACTTCTCGGCGCGTCACCCCCGTCGCCCGCCGCCATGTCGCCGACCATCCCACGCATCCTGCTGCTCCTCGCCGCCCTGCTGCCCGGCGCCTGCGGGCGCGAGGAGGAGCCGCCACCGGCGTCACCCGCCCCCTCGGCGAGGAGCGAGACGAATCCGCTGCTCCGCTACGTCCCCGCCGGCACGCCCTACTTCGTAGTGACCCAGGAGCGCGCTCCCGAAGGCGGTCGCGCTGGCCCATGCCGCCCGCGGCCCCTTCGACCGGGCCCAGCTCCTCTCGCAGCTGCGGGGCTCCGCGGCGGCAGACGGCGATCCCCAGCGGTTCGTCGAGCGTTCCATCCGGGTCGTCGAGCTCCTGCCGGAGCGCTTCGACGAGGCAGGCTACGCCTCGCTCGGACTGCGCGTCGACCCGCATTCGGCGTTGTACGGGGTCGGGCTGCTCCCGGTCTTCCGTCTTGAGCTCGGCGACCGCGCGACCTTCCTCGGCTTTCTCGAACGCCTCTTCGCGGCCCTGGAGTTCGCGCCCGAGCGCGCCCGCCGCGGCGAGCGTGAGTGGTTCCGGGTACCCCTCGGCCCGGTCCTGCTCCATCTCACGGTGGGGCCGGACCTGATGGTCACCGTCGCCCCCGCGGACGCCGCGGCGGAGCAGCTCGAGATCCTCTTCGGCGAGCGTCTGCCCGAGAGGCACCTCGGCGACAGCGGCCGACTGGAGGAGCTCCGCCGGATCCACGGCTTCCTCGGCTACCAGCTCGGCCGCATCGACACCGCCGCGATCCTCGCCGAGCTCGAGCGTCCGACCCTCGCGATCGGCGCCCTCTCGGCCGCGCAATCCCCGTCTGCAGGCTGCCGGAGTGCCGGGAGGAGTTCGCGGCCCTGGCCCGACGCTACCCGGGGCTCGACCTGGGACTCCGCGCCTTCGAGGAGAAGCGGATGGACTTCTCCCTGGTCTTCCGCACCACGCCGGAGCTCGCCCAGGACCTCAGGCGGCTCGCGCCTGCGCTGCCCGAGATGCCCGAGGCTGCGCCGGTGGTCGACGTCTCCCTGGGCCTCAAGATCGGCGAGCTCGCGAGCCTGCTCGGGCGCTGGGCCGCGGCCATCGAACAGGCCCCCTTCCGCTGCGAGGGCTTGGCACCGCTCAACGATCTCGCGGCCGGGTTCCGCGCGGCGGCCGCGAATCCGGCCGTGGGGATGGCGAGCATGGCCGGCGAGGGCGTGTTGCTGCGCGTCGACCGGATCGACCTGTCGAATCTCCAGCAACCCGACTTCGAGGCGACGGTGGTGCTCGCCGCCCCCAATCCCCAGGGCGTGGTCGCACTGCTCGCGGGCGCGATGCCCGAGATCGCCAACCTCGGCCTGGTCCCGGGGGCGGATCCGGTGGCGGTCCCGGCCTCGGCGCTGCCGACCGGAATCCGCAGCGCCTTCGCCGCGCTGGGCGAGCGCGCCGCCGCCGTCGGCTTCAACCACGCCGACGGCGCGCGAGTGAAGCGGCTGGTCGCCGCCCCCACCGACGCCCGGCACCGGATGTTCTCGATCGAGCTCACCGGGGTCCTCGTCGCGCGAGCTTATGGCGGCTGTTGCGCCAGAACGCGACCTCGGACCCGACGATGGCGGCGAACGTGGCGCAGCTCGAGCGGGTGGCCCGCGATGTGGAGCGCGCCACCATCGAGCTGAGGCTCGGCGAGCAGGGCGTCGAACTGCTGCTTTCCGGGCGCTACCGCTGAGTCCCGGCTGCGGACGCCGAGCCGCGCCGCGGCGGGGCCTCGCCGCCGGGTCCGGCGTCGGACCCGGCCCGAGCCGCGGGCGGGAAGGCGCCGCCTCGCTGCCCGGCCCCGCTCAGCGCAGCACTCCGAGCTCGCGCCCCACCCGGACGAAGGTGGCGACGGCACGCTCGAGCTGCTCCCGGGTGTGGATGGCGCTCATCTGGGTGCGGATCCGCGCCTGGCCCTTCGGCACCACCGGGTAGAAGAAGCCGACGGCATAGACGCCCTCCTCGAGCAGCCGCTCGGCGAAGCGCTGGGCAAGGACGGCGTCGTGGAGCATCACCGGCACGATCGGGTGATCCTCGCCCCTGAGCTCGAAGCCCGCCTCCCGCATGGCGGTCCGGAAGTGGCGCGTATTGTCGGCGAGGCGGGCGCGCAGGCGGTCGGCCTCGGGCTCAGCGAGCAGGCGGAACGCCTCGATCCCCGCCGCGACCACCGGTGGGGGCAGAGAGTTCGAGAAGAGGTAGGGCCGCGAGCGCTGGCGGAGCGTCTCGATCAGCGCCCGCGGGCCGGCTGTGAAGCCGCCGAGCGCGCCGCCGAGGGCCTTGCCGAGGGTGCCGGTGATGAGATCGATGCGATCGAGGACCCCATGCACCTCCGCCGAGCCGCGGCCGGTGGGGCCGACGAACCCGGTGGCGTGGCAGTCGTCGACGTGCACCATCGCGCCGTGGCGCTCGGCCAGGGCGACGATGCCGGCGAGCGGCGCGACCAGGCCGTCCATCGAGAACACCCCGTCGGTGGTGATCAGCACCCGGCGCGCGCCCTCGGCGCGGGCCTGGGCGAGCTTGGCCTCGAGGTCCGCGAGGTCGCCGTTCGCGTAGCGATAGCGGCGCGCCTTGCACAGCCGGATGCCGTCGATGATCGAGGCGTGGTTCAGCGCGTCCGAGACCACCGCGTCGCGCTCGTCGAGCAGCGGCTCGAAGAGCCCCCCGTTGGCGTCGAAGCAGGCGGCATAGAGGATCGCGTCCTCCTTGCCGAGGAACCCCGCGATCGCGCGCTCGAGCTCGCGGTGCAGGTCCTGGGTGCCGCAGATGAAGCGCACCGAGGCCATGCCGAAGCCGCGGGTCTCAAGCGCGCGCCGGGCGGCCTCGATCAGGCGCGGGTGGTCGGCGAGTCCGAGGTAGTTGTTGGCGCAGAGGTTGAGCACCCGGCGGCCGTCGGCGAGCGTGACCTCGGCGGACTGCGGACCGGCGATGATCCGCTCGCGCTTGAACAGGCCGTCGGCGGCGATGGCCGCGAGCTGCTCCTCGTAGTCGGCATAGCGAGGCATGGCGTTCATGGCGGGCTCTCGGTGGGAATCTCGCGGCCGAGCAGGTGGCGCTTCAGGAACAGCACGGTCGCGGCCTCGAACAGGTCGCGGTTGCGCTTCTTCTGGAAGCCGTGGCCCTCGTCGCGGGCGAGGACGTACCAGACCGTGCCGCCGGCCTCCCGGATCCGCCGCAGCATCTGCTCGCTCTCCGAGACCGGCACCCGGGGATCGTTGAGTCCCTGCGCGATGAGCAGCGGGGCGCGGATCTCGTGGGCGCGGGAGAGCGGCGAGATCGACGCGAGGAAGGCGCGCATCGCCGGATCGCGCTCGTCGCCATACTCCACGCGCCGGGCGTCGCGGCGGTACTCGGCGGTGCTCTCGAGGAAGCTCACGAAGTGGCTGATGCCGACGACGTTGACGCCGGCGCGCAGCCGCTCGCGGAAGTGGATGAGCGCGGCGAGGGTCATGTAGCCGCCGTAGGAGGCCCCGATCACGCCGACGCGCGAGGCGTCGAAGCGCTCGGGCTGCCCGGCGATCCAGTCGAGCAGCGCGCCGATGTCGCGGACCGCGTCCTCCCGCAGCCGACCGTTGTCCAGGTCGAGGTAGCTCCGGCCGTAGCCCGCGGAGCCGCGCACGTTGGGCGTGAACACCGCGAGCCCGAGCTCGTCGATCCAGAACTGGCGGATCGGGTTGAAGGTGGGGAGGGCCTGGGCTTCCGGGCCGCCGTGGATCTGGATCAGCACCGGATGCGGCCCCGGCCCCGGGGGAAGGTAGTAGAAGGTGGGGATCTCGCGCCGCCGGCCCGGGGCGGCCTCGTCGAAGCTCGGGTAGCGCGCGAGCCGGGCCTCGCTGAAGCGTTCCGGGGGAAGCCCCCCGGTCTCGCTGCGGGTCCAGCGCTCGAGCTTCGGGCGCGGGCCGAAGCGGATCACGAAGACGTCTCCGGGCAGGCTCGGCGCGCTGAGGCTCAGCGCCAGGGCCGAACCGTCGGGCGCGAAGCGCAGGCCGGTGATCACCCCCCGCGGCAGCGCGGGCAGCCGGAGCGGCCGCCCGCTGCGCAGGCTCAGCACCACCAGCCGCGAGAATCCGTCCTCGTTGAGGACGTAGGCGAGGCGAGAGCCGCCCGGGGCTCACGATCGAGGGCGGTCACGTCCCAGGGCGACTCGGCGCTGAGCACCCGCTCCTCGCCGCGCGCCAGTTCCAGACGCCTCAGGGTGCGGAACTCCCCGCCCGCGTTCGAGACGTAGTAGACCGCCCCGCCCCTGGGGTCGAAGCGCATGAGGTCATAGGACGCAGGCTCGCTCTTCGGCCGCAGCCGCAGCAGGCGGCGGTTCGCGAGCTCGAGCAGGAAGGGCTCGCTCTCGTTGATCGAGACCCGCTGCGCCACCAGCAGGAAGCGGCCATCGGGCGAGTAGTCGAAGACCTGCCAGGTGCCCTCGGCCTCCAGTACGCGCTCATGGGGTCCCTCGATGGGCCCCTCGTAGACGTCGAAGTCGCGGCCGTTGCGGCCGGTGCCGACGAAGGCCATCCGCCGCCCCCTGGCATCCAGCACCGGCGGGCCGTGGCGCGAGCGGCCGTCGGTGAGCCGCTCGACGCGGCCGTCGGCGAGATGCTGGCGATGGATCTGGAAGAACTCCGCGCCGCCGCGGTCGGCGAGGAAGAGGAAGCCGGAGCCGTCGGGCAGCGCGCGGGCGTGGGCCACCGGCTCGGGAAAGAAGCTCAGCTGCTCGCGGTCCGCGCCCGGGAAGGCGACGCGATGCACCTGGTTGGTTTCGCCGAAGCGCGTGAGGATCAGCACGCCGCCACCCGGAAACCAGTCCTGGAGCAGCGCCTGGCGGGCACTCTGGTAGCGAGCGAGGCGCTCGAGCAGATCCTCCGGGATCGGCGGCACCCCCTCGAGCATCAGGGGCCCGAGCTCGCGCCGCTCGGCCGCGGCAGGAGACGGCGAGGGGGCGAGCGGCATCGCCGCCAGCAGCGCCAGCGCCGCGAGCCGGCGAGACCCGCTCATGCCGCCTCCGCGAGGCGCTCGGCGCGCAGGTCGTGCGCGCCCTCGACGGCGCGGATCCGCACCTCGATCAGGGCACCCGAGCCGGAGCCCCTCGCCTCCCTCGATCCGCACCACGCCGTCGATCTCGGGAGCCTCGGCCGCGGAGCGCGCGATCGCCACCCCTCCCTCGACGCGGTCGACCAGCACCCGCTCGACCCGCCCGACGCGGCGCCGCAGCCGCCGCCGGCTGATCTCCTCCTGGAGGCGCATCAGGCGCTCCCGACGCTCCTCCTTCACCGGCTCCGGCACCGCCCCCGGCAGCTCGTTCGCCGCCGCCCCCGCGACCGGGGAGTAGGCGAAGGCTCCCACGCGGTCGAGCTCCGCCTCCTCGAGGAAGGCGAGCAGTTCCCCGAACTCGGCCTCGGTCTCGCCCGGAAAGCCGACGATGAAGCTGCTGCGCAGCGCGAGCTCCGGGCAGGCCCGCCGCCAGGCGCGAATCCGCTCGAGCATGCGCTCGCTGTTCGCGGGTCGGCGCATCGCGCGGAGGATCGCGGGGTTCGCGTGCTGCAGCGGCAGGTCGAGGTAGGGCAGGATCCGGCCCTCGGCCATCAGCGCGACCAGCTCCTCGACATGGGGGTAGGGGTAGACGTAGTGCAGCCGCACCCAGACCCCGAGCTCGCCCAGCGCACGCGCCAGATCGGCGATCCGCGTGCGGAGGCGGCGGCCGCGCCACTCGGCCTCGGGATAGCGCAGGTCGGCGCCGTAGGCCGCGGTGTCCTGCGCGATCACCAGCAGCTCGCGCACCCCGGCGCGCGCCAGCGCCTCCGCCTCGCGCATCACCTCGGCGAGGGGACGGCTCGCGAGGCGGCCGCGCAGGCTCGGGATGATGCAGAAGCTGCAGCGGTTGTTGCAGCCCTCGGCGATCTTGAGGTAGGCGTAGTGCCGCGGGGTGAGCCGGAGGCCGGCCTCGGGCAGGAGATCGAGGAAGGGATCGTGGGCCGGGGGCAGGACCTCGTGCACCGCCGCCATCACCGCCTCGTAGTCGGCGGGGCCGGTGATCGCGAGCACCTCCGGGAAGCGCTCGCGGATCAGCGCCTCCCGCCGCCCGAGGCAGCCGGTGACGATCACCTTGCCGTTCTCGGCGAGGGCCTCGCCGATCGCGGCCAGCGACTCCTCGATCGCGCTCTCGATGAAGCCGCAGGTGTTGACCACGACCGCGTCGGCCCGATCGTAGCTGCCGACCAGCTCGTAGCCCTCGGCGCGCAGCCGGGTGAGGATGCGCTCGGAATCCACCAGCGCCTTGGGGCAGCCGAGGCTGACGAAGCCGATGCGGGGCATGGATCGCTCCGGGGGAAGGCGCTAGTGTAACGGTCGCGAGGACCGCCCCGGACTGCCCCCATGCCCTCAAGCGCCAGGCTCGAGCTCGAGGCGATGGACGGCGCCCGCGTCGGCGCCTGGCTGGCGATGCCCGCGAGCCGCGCGCGCGGCGCGGTGGTGGTGCTGCAGGAAGTCTTCGGGGTCAACGCCCACATCCGCGCGGTCTGCGCCCGCCTGGCCGAGGCCGGCTGGCTCGCCCTCGCCCCCGCCTTCTTCGACCGCATCGCCCCCGGCCTCGAGTACGGCTATGACGGCGCCGGGCTGGCCGCCGGCCGGGCGCTGGTCGCGGATCTTGGCTGGGATGCGCCGCTTGCGCGACGTGCGCGCCGCCGAGCGCCGGCTCGCCGCCGAGGCTCCCGGCCTCGCGGTCGCCGCGCTCGGTTTCTGCTGGGGCGGCACCCTCGCCGCCCTCTGCGCGACCCGGCTCGGGCTCCCCGCCGTCGCCTACTACGGCGCCCGCACCGGCCCCTTCCTCCACGAGCGGCCGCAGGCGCCGCTCCTCATGCACTTCGGCGAGCACGACGCCCTCTTCCCCCTCGCCGAAGTCGAGCGCCTGCGCCGCGCCTGGCCCACCGCCGAAGTCCACCTCTACCCGGCCGGTCACGGCTTCAACTGCGACGCGCGCCCCGACTTCCACGCCGAGAGCGCCGCGCAGGCATGGGATCGAAGCCTCCGCTTCCTCGCGGCCCTCGCCGATCGCCCCTGAGCGCGCCGCCCCCTCAGGCCCGCGGCAGGGTCACCCCGCGCTGACCCATGTACTTGCCGCCGCGGTCGGCATAGCTCACCTCGCAGGGCTCGTCGGACTCGAAGAAGATCACCTGCGCCACCCCCTCGTTGGCATAGATCTTCGCCGGCAGCGGCGTGGTGTTCGAGAACTCGAGGGTCACGTGCCCCTCCCACTCCGGCTCCAGCGGCGTCACGTTGACGATGATCCCGCAGCGCGCATAGGTGCTCTTGCCGAGGCAGATGGTGAGGACGTTGCGCGGGATGCGGAAGTACTCCACGGTGCGCGCCAGCGCGAAGGAGTTCGGCGGGATGATGCACACCTCCCCCACCACGTCCACGAAGCTCCCGCGATCGAAGGCCTTCGGGTCGACGATGGTCGAGTTGATGTTGGTGAACACCTTGAACTCGCTGGCACAGCGCACGTCGTAGCCGTAGCTCGAGGTGCCGTAGCTGATGACGCGGCGGCCTCCCTCGAGCTCGCGCACCTGGCGCGGCTCGAAGGGCTCGATCATCCGCCGCTCCAGCGCCATGCGCCGGATCCAGCGGTCGCACTTGATGCTCATCGGGGGGCTCTCCGCAGGGCAGGGCGAAACATCTTGCCCGCGGGCGCGGGCCCCGAACAGGGCCGCCGGCACCGGTCAACGGGCGAGCGGCTCGACCGGACCGGGCGCGCCCCGCTCCGAACGCTCGCCGCTCGCGGCGCGCGGCGGCAGCCCGCCCATCCGCACGGGGAGGACGATGCCGCGCGGAAGCGCGCCAAGGACCGGGACGAGACCACCCCTCCCCTCGAGGAGGACGACCGTGACGCAGCGCGAGCGGCATCTACCGCGCGGCATCGCGCCGCCTCCGCTCGGGCATACCGGGCCACCACCGCCCGCCCGAGGCGCGAGGAGCCGCCCTCCCCTACGGCCCCTCGTAGCCGTCCGCGAAGACGTGCCCCGGACCCCAGCAGATCGGCGGCGTCGCCTTCGGCTGAAGCACCGCCGAAAGCTCGAAGCGCGCCGAGACGAACGGCGAGCGGTCCGCCCGCCGCTCGAGCACCGAACGGAGTTCCAGACCCCCCGCCGACACCGCGGGCGGCAATCTCTCTAGCTCCGCGCGGACCAGCTCCCGCTCCCCCGCCACCGACCCGAGGACGAGAAGCAGCGAAAACCCCGACGCGACCGCCATCTCAGCGCCCTCCCGTCGCCGCCGCCGGCGGCGCCACCAGCTCCCGCAGCAGCGCCAGCTCCCCGCGCAGCGCCTCGAGCTCCCGCGCCTGCCGCGCCTCGGACTCGGCCAGACGCCGCTCCGCCTCGGCGAGACGATGCTCCGCCTCCTCAAGCCTCGCCCGCAGCGCCGCGTTCTCCGCCTGGAGCGCCGCCACCCGCTCCCCATGCTCCGCCCGCAGTTCCCGCAGCGCCTCCACCGCCAGCGCCTCGAATCCCTGCACCCCCACCGTCTTCCAGCCCTCCTCCGTCTCCCCCACCCACTCCGGGAAGACCCGCTCCACCTCCTCCGCCAGAAAACCCACACGCCGCCCCGGCAGATACATCCCCGCCGGCGTCACCTCACGCCGATACTCGAAGCTCACCCCGCGCAAGGCCAGCAGACGCTCCAGCGCCCCCGACAGCGTCTCCACCCCCTCCTTCAGCCGACCGTCCGAAGGCACCGCCCACGAACCCCCGCCCGGCTTGAAGGCCTGCGCGAACACCTCAAAGTCCCGGTCCGTCTCCACCTCGAGCACCCGCGTCTGTCCCGACCCGTTGAACTGATCGACGTAGAAGGCCGAGTCGTTCGCCGCCGTCGAGCTCGCGTCCCCCGCCGAGATCAGCACCCCCGCCTGCGTCGTCCGATGGCGCAGGAAAACATTGGGGTAGTTGGGCCCATCCGAATCGGCCACCACCGTGAGCTCGATGTCGTCCTTGATCGGCGCGCCATTGACCGCCACGCCTCCCGTCGCCCGCACCAGGTACTGGTTCGGGCCGGTGCTGACGAAGTCCGCATTCTGCGCATCGGCCCACACGTAGCTGCCCTCGTCCCCATCCGCATCGCCGGACAGGGGGACGCCCGAACAGCCGGAGCCCGCCGCCCCCGAGCCGCTCCCCGGCCGCACCTTGGCCCGAAAGCCGCCCGCGGCCGAAAAATCCCCACCCGCGCAGTTCAGATATCCTCCCGCGACAACACTCGCGAAGGCGCTCGCGGTGTTTTCCTGGCCGCCGCCGACGGTGCTCACCTGATCGCTCGCGGTGTTCAGGAAGCCGCCTCCGACGGTGCTCGCGCTAGCGCTCGCCGCGTTCTGAGCGCCCCCGCCGACGGTGGTGGTAGGGGCGCTCGCGATGTTGCTCTGACCCCCACCAATCGTGGCCCACAGACCGTTTGCAGTGTTGCCCCTGCCCCCGCCCACGGTGCTGGCGAAGCCGCTCGCGGTGTTCAAGAAGCCCCCGCCGACGGTCGCAAAGGGCGTGTCTGACACAGTCCCTGCATCGTCCCCGGCACGGTTCCCATAACCACCCCCCACCGTCCCGTAATGGTCCGTCACCCGGTTGGGGGTCTCCGAGGAGTAATTCGGATCGCTGTCCCCCGCCGGCACCCCGCCCCCCGCGATCGTCGCCCCCCGCACCCCCGCAGTCACCTCGTTCGCATGACTCCCACCGATCCAGTTCACCGTGATCGGCAGACCACCGAACAGCACCGCCGCAGGCTCGATCCGAAGACTCCGCACGTTCGCCGTGCGCAGCACCAGCGGCTGACTGTCCGTGGTCCCAAGAAAGTTCACCGCCGGATTCGTGCTCCCGTTCCCCAGCAAAGCCCAGCTCTCCGGACAGATCTGCGCCTTCGCCTCCACCGCCACCCGCCCCGGCAGCTTCACCCAGCCGCCCTCCCCAGAACCCCGCAGCTCCACCTCCAGCCACAGCCGCTCCAGGGACTCAGGCAGCTCCGGCCAGTCCAGACCCACCGCAAAACGACCCCCCGCCACCCTCACCCCAGACAGCTCCCGCGGCAGACCCAAAGGCATCCGCCCCTCCGCATCGCCATAGGCCCGCACCCGAAAGTCGTAGCTCCCCTCCGCAGGCTCCCCGCCGTCCTTCAGCTCCCCACGCCAGGTGAAGGACGCCGCCGACAGAAGACCCGGCAGCAGCACACCGGCCACCACCGGCCACGCACGCTTGACGACCATGACACGCTCCCCGATCGATGGACGGAAATTCCGCGTCCGCCAGGCGGTCGCGGCAAGACCGGGATGCGCGGGGGCTCGAGACCTCGGCGTGCCCGGAGAGGTCGGACCGTCCGGACGCAACCCCGAGCCTAGACCTCGCTCAAGGGGAGGTCAATGCCGCCTCACTCGATCACGATCCGCGGACCGGCGAGCGCCCGGCTCCGCGCCCGCAGGCTCAGGGCCGCCGCCGCCCGCCGGGCCAGCGCCCGGAACTCCCGCGCCAGCGCCCCCTCCGGCTCCGCCGCCACCGTCGGCCGTCCGCCATCCGCCTCGGCGCGCAGCCGCGGATCGAGCGGCAGGCTCGCCAGCAGCCGGAGCCCGTAGCGCGCCGCCATCCGCTCCCCTCCGCCACTGCCGAAGATCGCCTCCTCATGGCCGCAGGCCGGACAGCGAAAGCGGGCCATGTTCTCCACCACCCCGAGCACGGGCACCTGCACCTTCTCGAACATCCGAAGCGCCCGCCGCGCATCGGCGAGCGAGAGCTCCTGCGGGGTGGTGACGATCAGCGCCCCGGAGAGCGGCACCCGCTGGCAGAGCGTGAGCTGGATGTCGCCGGTGCCCGGGGGGAGGTCGATCACCAGGTAGTCGAGCTCCTCCCACGCGGTCTCCTGGAGGAGCTGCTGCAGCGCCTGCGAGGCCATCGGCCCGCGCCAGATCACGGGCGCGTCCTCGCCGAGCAGGAAGCCGATCGACATCACCTGCAGCCCGTGCGCGCGCCGCGGCAGGATGCGCCGGTCCGGGGTGGTCTCCGGCGGCCCGGAGAGCCCGGTCATGCAGGGCACGCTCGGGCCGTAGAGGTCGGCGTCGAGGAGCCCCGCCCGCGCGCCCTCCGCGGCCAGGGCGAGCGCCAGGTTCACCGCGACCAGGCTCTTGCCGACCCCGCCCTTGCCCGAGGCCACGGCGAGGATGTTGCGCACGCCGGGCAGGGGGGTGAGGCCGGGCTGCACCTCGTGCGCGTGCACGCGGTGGCTCACGCTCACCGTGACCTCGCCCAGCCCGAACTCGGCGGCGAGCAGGCGGCGGACCTCGGCGGCGAGCTCCTCGCGCCAGCCCGCCGCGGGATAGCCGAGCACGATGTCCACCAGGGCGCGCCCGCCGGCGAGGCCCACGCCCTTGAGCGCGCCGTCCTCGGCCAGGCTGCGGCCGGTGTGCGGGTCGCGAAGACCCCCGACGAGCGCCCGGATCGCCTCCTCGGATCGCACGACTCGCCTCCGGTCCCGAACGCGAAAAGGGGTAGCATACGCCGCGCGCGCCCGTCGCGCCGCAGCGGCCCCCGCCCATCCGCCTCCCGACGCCATGCCGGCCCCAGCGCCCCTGTTCGTCACCTGCGCCCTGCCCTATGCCAACGGGCCGCTGCACCTCGGCCACCTCGTGGGCTACGTCCAGGCCGACGTCTGGGTGCGGGCGCTCAGGATGCTCGGGCGGGAGATCCGCTTCGTCTGCGCCGACGACGCCCACGGCACCCCGATCATGCTCGCCGCCGAGCAGAGCGGCGAGGACCCCGAGCGCTTCATCGCCCGCATCCGCGAGAGCCACGAGCGCGACTTCGCCGACTTCCTGGTCGCCTTCGACCACTACCACTCGACCCACAGCGAGGAGAACCGCGAGCTCTCGGCCTGGATCTACGCGCGGCTCGCGGCCGCCGGGCTGATCCGCCGCGAGCGCGTGCGCCGGCTCTACGATCCCCTGCGCGGGATGTTCCTCCCGGACCGCTACGTGCGCGGCACCTGCCCGCGCTGCGGCGCCCCCGACCAGTACGGCGACAACTGCGAGGCCTGCGGCGCCTCCTACGACCCGACCGAGCTCATCGCCCCGCGCTCGGCGCTCTCGGGGGCGGAGCCGGAGCTGCGCGAGAGCGAGCACCTGTTCTTCCGCCTCTCCGCCTGCGCGGGCTTCCTGCGCGAGTGGCTCGCCGGCGAGGTGGCGCACCCGGCGGTCAGGGCCAAGCTCGGCGAGTGGCTGGCGCAGGGGCTCAAGGACTGGGACATCTCCCGCGACGCCCCCTACTTCGGCTTCGAGATCCCGGGGGAGCGCGACAAGTTCTTCTACGTCTGGCTGGACGCCCCGATCGGCTACCTGGCCAGCCTGAAGGCGCTGTGCGCGCGGCGCGGGGAGGACTTCGCGCCGTGGATCGACCCCTCGAGCCCGGCCGAGATGCACCACTTCCTCGGCAAGGACATCGTGACCTTCCACGGCCTGTTCTGGCCGGCGCTGCTGCACGGCGCCGGGCTCAAGACGCCGAGGCGGCTGCACGTCAACGGCTACCTCACCGTCAACGGGGCGAAGATGTCGAAGTCGCGCGGCACCTTCCTGCTCGCGCGCAGCTTCCTCGACGCCGGCCTGCCCGCCGAGGCCCTGCGCTACTACTACGCCTCCCGCCTCGGTCCGGGGGTCGAGGACCTCGATCTCGATCTCGCCGACTTCGTGAGCCGCGTCAACGCCGAGCTGGTGGGCAAGCTGGTCAACATCGCGGCCCGCGCCGCCGCGCTGCTCGAGCGCGCCGGGCTGGCGCTCGCCCCGGAGCCGCCCGCGGGCGCGGCGCCGGCGGCGGAGCGCGAGGCGGCCGCGCGCCTGTGGGAGCAGGCGCGCCGGGAGCTCGCCGAGACCTTCGCCGACTACGAGGCCGGCGAGTACGCGCGGGCGCTGCGCCGGGTGATGGCGGTGGCCGACCGCACCAACGAGCACTTCACCGCCGCCGCGCCGTGGCGGCTCGCGCAGGACCCCGAGGCTCGCGAGAGCCTGGCCCTGGTGCTCTCGCTCGCCCTCAACCTGTTCCGCGCCAAGCTGGTCGCCCTCGCCCCGGTGCTTCCCGCCACCGCCGAGGCGGTGCGGGCCTGGTTCGGGGAGCCGGAGCCGTGGACGGCGGCCGCGCTCGGGCGCTGGGTCGGCGGGCGGCGGCTGCCGCCCTATCGCGCCTTCTGGAACCGCATCGAGCCGAAGGCGGTCGCCGGCCTGGTCGAGCGCAGCCGGGAGCTGCCGGAGGCCGCGCCCGCTCCTGCGGCGCGAGCCGAGCCGGCCACGATCGCCCTCGAGGACTTCGAGCGCCTCGACCTGCGGGTGGCGCGGATCGCGGCCGCCGAGAGCGTCCCGGGGGCCGACCGGCTGCTCCGGCTGGAGCTCGACCTCGGCCCACTCGGCCGGCGCACGGTCTTCGCCGGCATCCGCGCCGCCTATCCGGACCCGGCGGCGCTGGTCGGCCGGCTGGTGGTGGCGGTGGCCAATCTCGCGCCGCGGCGGATGCGTTTCGGGGTCTCGGAGGGCATGGTGCTCGCGGCCGGCGCCGACGGCGGACTGCCGCGGCTGCTCGCGGTCGATCCCGGGGCCGAGCCGGGAATGCGGGTGCGCTGAGCGATGGGCGAGCTCGGGCTGGTGCTGCTCGGGGCGGCGCTGGTCAACAACGTCGTGCTGAGCAAGTTCCTGGGGCTCTGCCCCTTCTTCGGCACCTCGCGGCGCTTCGACACCGCGCTCGGCCTCGCCCTGGCCACCGGCTTCGTCCTCACCCTGGCCGCGGCGCTGAGCTGGCTCGCCTTCCATGCGCTGCTCGCGCCGCTCGGCCTCGAGTACCTGCGCAGCCTCGTGTTCATCCTGCTGGTCGCCGGCCTGGTGCAGCTCTGCCGAGCTGCTCCTGCGCGCCTTCTCGCCGCTGCTCCACCAGGTGCTCGGCATCTACCTGCCGCTCATCACCAGCAATTGCGCGGTGCTCGGCGTGATGCTGCTCAACCACCAGGCGGGCCATGGCTTCGCCGCCTCGGTGTGCCACGGCTTCGGCGCCGCGGCCGGCTTCGGGCTGGTGCTGATCGCCTTCGCGGCGCTGCGCGACCGGCTGGAGACCGCGCCCGCCCCCGAGGCGGTGAGGGGTGCGCCGCTCGCCTTCCTCACCGCCGGCTTCATGGCGCTCGCCTTCCTCGGCTTCGCCGGCATGGTGCCGTGAGCGCGATCCTCGAAGTGCTGGTGCTGGCCGCGATCGCCCTAGCGCTCGGCCTCGCCCTGGCGGACGCCGCGCGGCGGCTGCGCCGCCCCGGCGACCCGCTCGCCGACGCCATCGAGCGGCTGCTGCCCCAGACCCAGTGCGGGCAGTGCGGCTACCCGGGCTGCCGGCCCTACGCCGAGGCCATCGCCCGCGGCGAGGCCGAGATCGACCGCTGCCCGCCGGGGGGCGAAGAGGGGATCCGGGCGCTCGCCGCCCTGCTCGGCCGCGAGCCGCGGCCGCTCGCCGCGGGCCTCCACCGCCGCCGCCGCAGGTGGCCCGGATCGACGAGGAACGCTGCATCGGCTGCACCCTGTGCCTCCAGGCCTGCCCGGTGGATGCGATCGTGGGCGCCCCGAAGCGGATGCACACCGTGCTCGCCGAGGCCTGCACGGGCTGCGCGCTCTGCCTGCCCCCCTGTCCGGTGGACTGCATCGAACTGAGGCCGCGTGCCGAGCCCTGGCGCCCGCCGCGCCCGCCGATTCCGCTGGCGGTGGAGGGCTGAGCGATGGCCGCCGGACGCGCCGCCTTCGCCTTCCCCGGCGGGCTCGAGCTGCCGCTCCGCAAGGCCGGGAGCCTGGCCGCCCCGCTCCGGGTCTGCCCGCTGCCCGAGCGAACTGTGGCTGCCGCTGCGGCAGCACCAGGGGCTCCCCGCCGAGCCGGCGGTCGAGCCGGGGCAGGAGGTGCTCGCGGGAGAGCTCCTCGCGCGTGCCCCGGAGGGGCTCGGGGCCGCGGTGCACGCCCCGACCTCGGGACGGGTGCTCGCGATCGCCCCGCGCCCGGCCCCGCAGCCGCCCTTCGCCGAGGAGCCCTGCGTCGTACTCGCTCCCGACGGCCGCGACCGCTGGCGCAAGCTGCCGCCGATCCCCAGGCCGCTCGAGGCCCCCGCGGAGCGGATCGTCGAGCGCATCGCCGAGGCCGGCATCGTCGGCCTCGGCGGCGCGGTCTTCCCGACCTCGGAGAAGCTCGCGGTGCCCCGCGAGCTGCTGATCGTCAACGGCGCCGAGTGCGAGCCCTACATCGCCTGCGACGACGCGCTGCTGCGGGCGCGGGCGCACTCGGTGATCCAGGGGGCGCGGATCGCCGCCCACGCGGTCGGCGCCAACCGGGTCATGATCGCGGTCGAGGACCACATGGCGCAGGCGCTACGCGGCGCTCGCCAGGGCGCTGGCCAGCGAGCTCGGCCCGCCGCTCGCGGGCGCGGGCGGGGCTCGCCTTCGGCGAGCGCGAGGGCGAGTCGCGCTGGCTGCCCGTGCCGGTGGAGCTGGTCCGGGTCCCGAGCCGCTATCCGCAGGGAGGCGAGCGCCAGTTGATCTTCGCCCTCACTGGCCGCGAGGTGCCCTCGGGCGGCCTCCCCCGCGACCTCGGCATCGCCGTGATCAACGTCGGCACCGCGGCGGCGATCCTCGATGCCGTGGTCCACGGCGAGCCGCTGGTCTCCCGCGTGGTCACCGTCGCCGGCGGCGGGGTGGCGCGGCCCGGCAACTTCCAGGTCCGCTTCGGCACGCCGATCGCGGCGCTGATCGCCTTCGCCGGCGGCTACCGCGAGGGCGCGGCGCGGCTGGTGCTCGGCGGCCCGATCATGGGCCTCGCGCTTCCCCACGATGGCTTTCCGATCACCAAGGCGAGCAACTGCGTGCTGGTGCTCGCGCGCGAGGAGCTGCCCGAGTCGGCGCCCCGAGCAGCCCTGCATCCGCTGCATGGCCTGCGCCGAGGCCTGCCCCGCCCGGCTGCTGCCCCAGGAGCTGCTGCGGCGGCTGCGCGCCCGGCAGTGGGCCGAGGCCGAGCGGGCGGGACTCGCCGACTGCATCGAGTGCGGCTGCTGCGACCTGGTCTGCCCGAGCCGCATTCCCCTGCTCGACTGGCTGCGCTACGGCCGGGCGGAGCTGCGGCGGCGCGGGGCCGAGGAGCGGCGCGCGGCCGAGGCGCGGGCGCGCCACGAGGCGCGCAAGGCGAGGCTCGCGCGCGAGGCGGCGGAGCGCGAGGCGCGGCGTCGCGCCCAGCTCGAGCGGCTGCG
Organism: Lysobacterales bacterium; assembly: GCA_033582715.1. Classification (GTDB taxonomy): domain Bacteria; phylum Pseudomonadota; class Gammaproteobacteria; order Xanthomonadales; family BPKI01; genus BPKI01. The sequence goes on from JAVQZZ010000001.1 coordinate 1,813,326, forward strand.
CGATCCGGAGGCGGTGGCGGCGCTGCTCGCCGCCGCCCGCGAGCGGCGCGGCGGCGAGGAGCGCGGATGAGGCGCTTCCCGGTCGCGGGCGCGCCGCACTGGGCACCCGCCGCGAGCGTGCGCGGGCGTGATGCTGAGGGTGGCGCTCGCCCTGCTGCCCGGCACCGCTGGTCCAGACCGCGGTCTTCGGCCCCGGCGTGCCGCTCCAGATCGCGATGGCGCTGCTGTGGGCCTACGGCCTTGAGGCGCTCGACGCTCCGCCTGCTCGGGCGGCCGCTGGCCCCGGCCCTCGGCGACGGCAGCACCCTGCTCACCGCCTGGCTGTTCGCGCTCTGCCTGCCGCCGCTCGCGCCCTGGTGGATCGCGGCGATCGGCATGCTGACCGCGGTGGTGCTCGCCAAGCAGCTCTACGGCGGCCTCGGCCACAACCTGTTCAATCCGGCGATGGCCGGCTACGCCCTGGTCCTCGTCGCCTTCCCGCTGGAGCTCTCGCGCTGGCCCGAGCCCTTCGCTGGACCGGGGCTCGGCGCGGCACTGGCCGCCATCCTCGGCAGTCCGCCGCCCGCGGGATGGGACGCCCTGGTCGAGGCCACCCCGCTCGACCGCCTTCGCCAGCTCACGACCGCCGGGCTCAGCCTCGGCGAGGCCGAGGCCGACCCTGCGCTCGGCCCGCTGCTCGCCCGCCCCGCGAGCTGGATCGCCCTCGCCCATCTCGGCGGCGGCCTGCTGCTGCTGGCCTTGCGCGCGACCCGCTGGCAGGTGCCGCTCGCGGCGATCGCCACTGCGCTCGTCCTCACGACCCCTCCCTGGCTGCTCGAGCCGGACCGGCATCCGAGCCCGCTCCACCACCTGCTCTCGGGGGCCTTCATCCTCGGCGCCTTCTTCATCGCCACCGACCCGGTCTCGGGCGCCTCGACCCCGCGCGGGCGGCTGATCTTCGGCGCCGGTTTCGCCGTGCTCACCCTCGCCATCCGGCGTTTCGGCCAGTATCCCGACGGCGTGGCCTTCGCGGTGCTGATCCTCAACGCCTTCGCGCCGCTGCTCGACCGGCTCGCGGCGCCGCGCATCTTCGGCCGCCGTCGATGAGCGCGACGCTCGGCCCCGCCCTCCGCCTCGCCCTGATCGCGCTGCTCGCGGGGGGGACGCTGGCGCTGGTCGAGGCCCTCACCCGCGAGCGGATCGCCGCCGAGCGGCGGCGGCTGGAGGCGGCGGCGCTCGCCGAGGTGCTGCCTGCCGCCCTCCACGACAACGAGCCGCACCTGGACGTGGCCGAGATCTGCGCCGAGGCCTGGCTCGGTCCGGGGCCTCGCCGACTCTACCGCGGCCGCCGCGGCGGGCAGGCCGAGCGCCCTCGCCCTCGAGACCGTCGCTCCCGACGGCTATTCCGGGCCGATCGCGCTGCTCGTCGGCGTCGATCGCGAGGGGCGGGTGCTCGGCGTGCGCGTGACCGCCCATCGCGAGACCCCCGGGCTCGGCGACGGCATCGAGTCGCGCCGCGGCGACTGGATCCTCCAGTTTGCGGGACGAAGCCTCGGCGAGCCCGCGCCGGAGCGCTGGCGGGTGCGGCGCGAGGGCGGCGACTTCGACGCGCTCGTCGGCGCGACGGTGACCTCGCGGGCGGTGATCGGCGCCGTCGAGCGCGCGCTGCGCCTGGTCGGCGAGCATGGCGAGGCGCTCTACGGCGAGCCGCCGCCCGCCCTCGCCTGCCCGCCACCGTGAGTTCAGGGGCCCTCGGATCTGCGATCATCTCGGCCATGCTGCCCGAGCCCCTGGTCGCGCGCTTCGCCGAACTGCTCGCCGCCGCCGAAGCCGCGGGCGAACCGGAGCCGACGGCGATGACGCTGGCCACCTGCGACGGCGCCGGCCGGGTCGCGGCGCGCACCGTGCTGCTCAAGGGCTTCGACGCGCGCGGCTTCGTCTTCTACTCGAACACGCTGAGCCGCAAGGGGCGCGACATCGCCGCCAACCCCCGCGTCGCGCTGCTCGTGCTGTGGAAGCGGCTCGCCGACCAGGTGCAGGTGCGGATCGAGGGCCTGGCCGAGCCGGTGAGCGGCGAGGAGGCCGATGCCTACTTCGCGGGCCGTCCGCGGGAGAGCCAGATCGGCGCCTGGGCGTCGCTCCAGTCGGAGCCCCTCCCCGACCGCGAGACGCTGCTCCGGCGCTGCGAGGAGTTCGCGCGCCGCTTCGCCGATCGACCGGTGCCGCGGCCGCCGCACTGGAGCGGGTGGCGGGTGGTGCCGGAGCTGATCGAGTTCTGGTTCGGCCGTCCCCACCGCCTTCACGACCGCTTCGAGTATCGCCGCGAGGACGGCTGGCGGGAGCGGCGCCTCTATCCCTGAATGCGGCGCTTCGAGCTGTCCGTGACCACGCCGGGGCGAGGGCTGCTGCGCCTCGACCCGGAGATCGACCGCCGGCTCGGCGAGCTCGGGATCGCCGAGGGGGCGGTCCTGGTCTTCGCCCACCACACGAGCTGCTCGCTGCTGATCTGCGAGAACGCCGACCCCCAAGTGCTCGCCGATCTCGAGGCCTTCTTCGCCCGCCTGGTGCGCGACGGCGACCCCGCTGTTCCGCCACGACGAGGAGGGGCCGGACGACATGCCGGCGCACGTGCGCAGCGTGCTCACCGGCTGCTCGCTGCTGCTGCCGGTCGCGGGCGGCCGCCTCGATCTCGGCCGGTGGCAGGGGCTCTACCTCTGGGAGCACCGCCGCCGGCCCCACCGACGGCGGGTGAGCGTGAGCCTGGTCGCCGCATGAGCCCCTGGCCGGAGCGCATCGTCTGCCTCACCGAGGAGAGCACCGAGACGCTCTACCTGCTCGGCGAGGAGCGCCGGATCGTCGGCATCTCCGGCTTCACCGTGCGCCCGCCCCAGGCACGGCGCGAGAAGCCCAAGGTCTCGGCCTTCACCAGCGCGAAGATCGAGCGCATCCTCGCCCTCGAGCCGGATCTGGTCATCGGCTTCTCGGACCTGCAGGCCGAGATCGCGGCCACGCTGGTGAAGGCCGGGATCGAGGTGTGGATCAGCAACCACCGCAGCGTCGAGGGCATCCTCGCCTACATCCGCCGCCTCGGCGCCTGGGTCGGGGCGGATGACCGCGCCGCGGCGCTGGAGGCGAGGCTGCGCGCGCGAATCGCCGCGGTCCGGGAGTGGGCCGAGCGCCTACCGCGCCGCCCGCGGGTCTACTTCGAGGAGTGGGACGAGCCCCTGATCGCCGGCATCCGCTGGGTCGCCGAGCTGATCGAGATCGCAGGGGGGATCGACGTCTTCCCGGAGCTGCGCCAGGCGCGCCTCGCCCGCGACCGGATCCTCGCCGATCCGGAGGAGCCGGCGCGCCGCGCCCCCGACCTGATCCTCGCCTCCTGGTGCGGGAAGAAGTTCCGCCCCGAGCGGGTGATCGCGCGGCCGGGTTGGGAGGCGGTGCCCGCAGTGCGCACGGGCGCGCTGCACGAGATCCCCTCGGCGCTGATCCTCCAGCCCGGGCCGGCGGCGCTTGGCGACGGGCTGGATGCGATCGTCCGCCACGTCGCTGCCTGGGCCGGCGTCGCCCCGCCGCTAGAATGAGCCGATGCGACTGCTGCTCCAGGCGCTCGCGCCGGACGACCCCAAGCCGCCGTATCTCCAGCTCGTGCTGCAGCAGGACCTGTTCGGCGGCTGGGAGCTGCTGCGCGAGTCGGGCCGCATCGGCGGCCGGGCGACGCTGCGCCGGGAGCGCTTCGCCAGCCGCGAGGAGGCGGTGGCCGCGCTCGAACGCCTGCGCGACCAGCACCTGCGGCGCGGCTGGCGCCTGACCTTCAGCCAGGGCGACGCCCCCCCGGCGGGATTCGCGGGATGAGCCGACCGGTCGCGCTGCTGCTGGCGTCGCTGCTGCTCGCCCTGTCCGCGGAGGCGCGGGAGCGCAAGCGCGAGCGGCAGGTCTGCATCCCCGACGCTGCCGGGACCGGCTGGCTCTGCGGACCGGAGCACGACCCGCCGCGCCCCCCGGAACGCCCCGCCGTTCCGGCGCCGCGCCGACCCGCGCCGCCCCCACCGCCCTTCCTCGCCGATCCGCGCCGGGCCGGCGCGCCCGCCTCGCCGCTGCCGGGTTCGGCACCGGGGCCGGCCCCGGCCTCCTCCCCGGCGGTCGCGACCCCGGAAGCCGGCGCCCCGCCGAGGGCGGCTCCTGCCTCTCCCGGGTCCCGGGCGGCCACGGCAACGGCGTCGCCCGCCGCGGGCGGACGCCCATCCGAGGCCACGCCCGTCCCCGGCGATGCCTCGGCCGCGGAGCCCTCCGCACCTCTCCCGCGCGAGGGCCGCCTCGAGCCGAGCCCCGCGGAGCCGGAGGCCGGCCGGGCAAGCCCATCCGCGGATCCCCCGCGTCCGCCGACGGCCGCGCCGTCCGGAGTCGCGCCGACCGCCCCGGCCTCGAGCGGCGCCTTCCTTGCCCTCGATCCCGGCCACTGGGCGCTCCAGCTCGCGCTGGCCACGAGCGAGGAGGCGCTGCCCCGGCCGTCGCTCGCCGAGACCGGGATTGAGCTCTACGCGCTGACGCTCGCGGTCGCCGGCGAGCGGCGGGCGGTGCTGCTCGCCGCGCCCTATCCCACGGTCGAGGCCGCCCGCGCCGCGGCGGCGCGGCTTTCCGCCCGGCTCGGGCATGCGGTCTGGCCGCGCCGGATCGGACCGCTCCAGAACGAGCTCCGGATGCCGCGGGGCGGGATCCCGGGACCGCCATGATCCGCAACGACCGCTTCCTGCGCGCGCTGCGGCGCGAGACGGTGGACCGCACGCCGGTGTGGCTCATGCGCCAGGCCGGGCGCTACCTGCCCGAGTACCGGGCGCTGCGCGCCCGCGCCGGGAGCTTCCTGGCGATGGTCAGGGATCCCGAGCTCGCCTGCGAGATCACGCTGCAGCCGCTCCGGCGCTTCCCCCTCGACGCCGCGATCCTGTTCTCGGACATCCTCGTGATCCCCGAAGCGCTGGGCCTCGGCCTCGACTTCGTCGAGGGGGAGGGGCCGCGGCTCTCCCGCCCGCTCTCCTCGCGCGCCGAGATCGAGGCCCTGCCGGCGCTCGATCCGGCCGCGCTGGACTACGTCGCCGCGGCCGCGCGCGCGGTGCGCGCGGCCCTGGGTGACGAACTGCCGCTGATCGGCTTCGCCGGCAGCCCGCTCACCCTCGCCTGCTACATGGTCGAGGGCGGAGCGAGCGCCGACTTCGCGCGGGTGCGCGCCCTGGCCCACGCCGATCCCGAGGGCTTCGCGGCGCTGCTGGCCAAGCTCGCCGACGCGGTGGCCGCCTGTCTCCGCCTCCAGGCCGAGGCCGGGGCAGACGCGCTGATGGTCTTCGACACCTGGGGCGGACTCTTTCCTCCCGCGCTCTACCGGCGCCACGCCCTGCCGAGCCTCGCCGCGGTCGCGGCGGCGCTGCGCCGGGAATGCCCGGCGCGGCCGCTGATCCTGTTCGGCCGCGGCACCGGCCCCTGGCTCGAGGCCCTGGCCGCGACCGGCTTCGACGCCCTCGGCCTCGACTGGACGGTGGAGCTCGCGGCGGCCCGGGCGCGGGTGGGGGAGCGGGTCGCGCTCCAGGGCAACCTCGACCCGGCGCTGCTGCTCGCCCCGCCCGCGGCGATCGAGGCGGCGGTGGCCGAGCTGCTCGCCGCCTACGGGGGCGCCCCGGGGCACGTGTTCAACCTCGGCCACGGGGTGATGCCCGAGGCGGACCCGGAGCGGGTGAGCTTCCTGGTGGAGACCGTGGCCCGGCTGAGCGCGCCGCTCCACGCGCGCGCCGCCGCGCGGGCGCAGGCCTAGCGCCGGGGCGGAAGCAGCCGCTCGCTGTCGGAGAGGATGCCGTGGAGGATCCTGAGCTCCCGCCGGGTCGGCTCCGCGCGCTGCAGCAGCCGGCGCAGGCGGAGCAGGATGATGGTGGGCTCGCGCCGCTTGTGGAAGTCGATGCGCTCGAGGTAGCGGTCGAGATGGGCCATGAAGGCCTCGAACTCCTCCACCGTCGCCGGCGGCTCCCGATCCGGGGGCTTCGGCGCCTCCTCAAGGCCCACCACCGCCATGCGCAGCTCGTAGCAGAGCACCTGCACCGCCTGGGCGAGGTTGAGCGAGGGGAACTGCGGATCGGAGGGAATCGTCACCGCCGCGTGGCAAAGCGCGAGCTCCTGGTTCTCGAGGCCGGTGCGCTCGTTGCCGAAGACCAGCGCCAGCTCCTCGCCGGCCAGCGCCCGCTCGAGCAGCCGCGCCGCGGCCTCGCGCGGGCCGAGCACCGGCAGGGCGATCCCCCGCCGCCTCGCCGTGGCGCCCACCGCCCAGTGCACCCCGGCGAGGGCCTCCGCGAGCGTGCCGTGGCAGCCCGCGGCCGCGAGCAGCGCCTTCGGCACCCGCCGCCATCGCCGTCGCCTCGGGATGGGGGAAGCGCGCGGGCGCCACCAGGGCCAGCCGGTCGAGGCCCATGGTGCGCAGCGCGCGGGCGCTGGCGCCGACGTTGCCGGGATGCGAGGTCCGCACCAGCACCACCCGCAGCCGCGCGCGGACGGCGGCCGCGGCCGCCGTGCTAAGCTTCGCCGCCGCCTCGCTCGCCGCCTGCGCTGGCGCCTGATCGGGAAGGAGGGACACCGGTGCGACCTGCCATCACCATCGCGGTGCGCGCGGCGCGCGCCGCCGGGGATGTCATCGTACGGCACCTCGAGCGCCTCCATGCCCTCGAGATCGAGCGCAAGGGGCGACACGACTACGTGAGCCAGGTCGACCGCCTCGCCGAGGAGGCGATCGTGCGCGAGCTGCGCCACGCCTGGCCGGACGCGGCGATCCTCGGCGAGGAGGGCGGCGAGCGCGGGCCGCCGCGGGCGCGCCGGCTGTGGGTGATCGACCCGCTCGACGGCACCAGCAACTTCCTGCGCGGCATTCCCCACTTCGCGGTCGCCATCGCCCTGCTCGAGCAGGGCCAGCCCTCCGACGCGGTGGTCTTCGACCCGGTGCGCAACGAGCTCTTCCTCGCCTCGCGCGGCGGCGGCGCCACGCTCAACGGCCGCCGCCTGCGGGTGAGCCAGCGCGCGCAGCTCGACGGCGCCCTGCTCGCCACCGGCTTTCCCTTCCGCGAGCCGGAGCATCTGCCGGCCCACCTCGAGATGGTGCGGCGGGTGCTGGAGCAGGCCGAGGACCTGCGCCGCACCGGCTCCGCCGCCCTCGACCTCGCCTGGGTCGCCTGCGGCCGGCTCGACGGCTACTTCGAGTACGGGCTGGCGCCCTGGGACATGGCCGCGGGCAGCCTGCTCGTGCGCGAGGCCGGCGGCCGCTGCGCCGACTTCGCCAACGGCGACCGCTTCCTGTGGTCGGGCGGCGTGATCGCGGCCAACGTCAAGCTCTGCGAGGCGCTCTACCGCGCGCTCCGGCCCGCCGTCACCGAGGCGATGCTCGCGCCGCTCGCGCGCGGCGGGCCGCGAGAGGCGCGCCAGGGGCCTTCACCGACGCCTCACCGCGGGCGCACAGAATGAGTCCCGACTCTCGACCATCGTCGCGCCCGATCGTGCGTCCCTCCTCCCCGAAAGCTTCCGTCTCGCCGCCCGCCTGGCTGCGGGCCTGGCTCGACGCGCACGCGCTGCCCGCGACCGCCGAGGGCGACGACCGCATCGACTGGCCGCGGATCGTCCCCTTCCTCGCGCTCCACGTGGCCGTGCTCGCCGTGTTCCTCGTCGGCTTCTCCTGGATCGCGCTGTGGACCGCGGTGGGGCTCTACCTGGTGCGGATGTTCGCGATCACCGCCTTCTACCACCGCTACTTCTCGCATCGTGCCTTCCGCACCTCGCGCCCTCTCCAGTTCCTCTTCGCCTTCCTCGCCGCCACCAGCGCCCAGCGCGGTCCGCTGTGGTGGGCGGCGCACCACCGCAAGCACCACCGCCTTGCCGATCGCGCCGGCGACCCGCACTCGCCGCGCGAGGGCTTCTGGCACAGCCACGTCGCCTGGTTCCTGAAGCGGCGCGCCTTCGCCACCGACCTCGCGGCGGTGCCCGACCTCGCGCGCTACCCCGAACTGCGCTGGCTCGACCGCTTCGACGTCGTCGCCCCGGCGACCCTCGCGGTGGCCCTGTTCCTGGCCGGCGAGTGGCTCGCCTGGCGCGCCCCGGAGCTGGGCACGGACGGCTGGCAGCTGCTGGTGTGGGGCTTCGTGATCTCGACCGTGGCGCTCTTCCACGCGACCTTCACCATCAACTCCCTGGCCCACCGCTACGGTCGGCGCCGCTTCCCGACCCGGGACGACAGCCGCAACAACCTCTGGCTCGCGCTGCTCACGCTCGGCGAGGGCTGGCACAACAACCATCACTACTGCCCTGGTGCGGCCCGCCAGGGCTTCCGCTGGTGGGAGATCGATCCCACCTACTGGCTGCTCCGGCTGCTCGCCGCCTTCGGCCTGATCTGGGACCTCAAGCCGGTGCCGGCGGCGCTTAGGCGCTAGCATGGCCCGGATCGCGGTGATCGGCGCCGGCATCGCCGGCCTCGCCGCGGCCTGGCTGCTGGCGCGCCGCCACCGGGTGACGCTCTTCGAGCGCGAGCCCCGCCTCGGGGGCCACACCCACACCCACGAGATCGCGCTCGCCGGCCGCCGCTACGCGGTGGACACCGGCTTCATCGTCTTCAACCCGGTCCACTATCCGCTGTTCACGCGCCTCCTCGCCGAGCTCGGCGTCGAGTCGCAGCCGAGCACCATGAGCTTCTCGGTGCACGACGAGGCGAGCGGCGTCGAGTACTGCGCGAGCAATCTGGCGGGGCTGTTCGCGCGGCGACGCAATCTGGTCTCGCCGCGCTTCCTTCGGATGCTGGCGGACATCGTCCGTTTCTACCGCGAGGCGCCGCGGCTCCTCGCCGCCCCCGGGCCCGGCCCGTCGCTCGGCGAGTTCCTCGCCGCGGGGCGCTACGGCGAGGCCTTCGCCCGCTGGCACCTGCTGCCGATGGCCTCGGCGCTGTGGTCGGCCCCCCCCGAGCGGGTTCGAGAGTACCCCCTCAAGTTCGTGCTCCGCTTCATGGCCAACCACGCCATGCTCCAGCTGCGCGGGCGGCCGCCTTGGCGGGTGGTGCGCGGCGGCTCGATGCGCTACGTGGAGGCCATGCGCCGCGTCTGGACCGTGGAGGAGCGCCTGGCCTGCCCGGTCACGAGCGTCGAGCGCGGAACGCGCGGCGTGGCGGTGGAGAGCGCGGCCGGCCGGGAGGTCTTCGACGAGGCGGTGATCGCCTGCCACAGCGACCAGGCCCTGGCCCTGCTCGCCGATCCCTCGCCCGCCGAGCAGCAGCTGCTCGGGGCGATCCGCTACCAGGAGAACGAGGTGCTGCTGCACACCGACGAGCGGCAGCTCCCGCGGCGACCGCGCTGCCGCGCGGCCTGGAACGTCCGCATCCCCGCCGCTCCCGCCGCGGCCTGCACCGTGACCTACTGCATGAACCTGCTGCAATCGCTGGACGCGCCGGCGAGCCTGCTCGTGAGCCTCAACCGCGGAGCGACCATCCCCGCCGAGCGGGTGCTGGCGCGAATGCGCTACGCGCACCCCCAGTTCACCCGCGAGGCGGTGGCGGCGCAGGCGCGACGCCGCGAGATCGACGGCCAGCGCCGCACCCACTACTGCGGCGCGTGGTGGGGTTTCGGCTTCCACGAGGACGGACTGCGTTCCGCGGTCGAGGTCGCGGCGCGGCTCGGCGTATCCTGGCCGGCGTGAGCGCGCATGGCCTCGCCAGCGCGGTCTACGAGGGCTGGGTGCGGCACCGCCGCTTCCGGCCGCGGCCGCACGCCTTCCGCTATCGCATCGCCCAGCCGCTCATCGACCTCGACGAGCTCGACCGGGTCCTCGCGCTGCACCCGCTGTTCCGCCGCGAGCGCGGGATCTTCGCGGTGTTCCGGCGCAGCGACTACCTGGGTCCGCCCGAGCTGCCGCTCGCCGAGGCGGTGCGCCGCCGCGTCGCCGCGGAGACCGGCCGGCGGCCGGAGGGCCCGGTGCGGATGCTCGGGCATCTGCGCTACTTCGGCTACTGCTTCAATCCGGTGGTGTTCTACTACTGCCACGGAGCCGACGGCACGCTCGAGGCGATCGTCGCCGACATCACCAACACCCCCTGGGGCGAGCGCCATGCCTACGTGCTGCCGCTGGCGCAGGGCGAGCGCCACCGCGGCGCCTGGCGCTTCCGCTTCCGCAAGCGCTTCCACGTCTCCCCCTTCCTGCCCCTCGCGCGCGACTACGACTGGCGCTTCACCGAGCCGGGGGAGCGCCTCGCGGTGCACATGGAGGTGCTCGACGGCGGAGCCTGCGAGCTCGACGCCACCCTGGCGCTCGCCCGCCGGCCACTGTCGCGCCGGGCGCTCGGTCGCTGCCTGTGGCGCTTCCCGCCGCTCACGCTCAAGACCATCGCCGCCATCCACTGGCAGGCCTTCTTGATCTGGCGCAAACGCAACCCGGTCTACGATCACCCCGGTCGCGGTCGCAATCCCCCTCCCGAGGAGCCCTGATGGCCAGCCCTCTCGCCCCTCCCGCCTCCGCCGCCGCTGCCGCGGGCGGCTGGCTCGACCGGCTGCTGCGCCGCCGCCTGATCGCGCTCCTCGAGGCGCTCGCGGACGGGGAGCTGCGCATCCTCGAGCCCGGCGGCCTCGAGACCCGCCTCGGCACGGCCGTTGATCCGCGGGAGTCCCCCCTCCGGGCGACGGTGACGGTGCACGACCCCGCCTTCTGGACCCGCCTCGGCCTCGGGGGGACGGTCGGGGCGGGAGAGGCCTGGATGGACGGGCTCTGGGACTGCGACGACCTGGTCGCGCTGGTGCGTCTCCTGCTCCGCAACCGTGAGCGGCTCGACGCCCTGGAGGGCGGCGGGGCGCGGGTCGCCGCCGCGGCGCTCCGGCTCCTCCACCTCCTGCGCCGCAACACCCGTGCCGGCGCGCGGCGGAACGTGGCGGCGCACTACGACCTCGGCAACGAGTTCTTCGCGCTGTTCCTCGACGAGCGCTGGCGGATGTACTCCTGCGCGATGTATCTCGGCGAGGAGGAAAGCCTCGAGCAGGCGCAGGAGCGCCGGCTGGAGGCGGTCTGCCGCAAGCTCGAGCTCGCCCCCGGCGACCGGGTGATCGAGATCGGCAGCGGCTGGGGCGGCTTCGCCTGCTACGCGGCCGAGCGCTTCGGCTGCCGGGTGACGACGACCACCATCTCGCGCCGGCAGGCCGAGTACTGCCGGCGGCTGGTCGCCGAGCGCGGCCTCGGCGACCGCGTCGAGGTGCTCGAGCAGGACTATCGCGACCTCGAGGGACGCTACGACAAGCTCGTCTCCCTCGAGATGATCGAGGCGGTGGGCCACGAGTACCTCGGGGCATTCTTCGCCAAGGTGGGCGAGCTGCTCGCGCCCCACGGCATGGCGCTGGTCCAGGCGATCACCATCGAGGAGCGGCGCTACGAGCGCGCCCGCCGCTCGGTGGACTTCATCAAGCGCCACGTCTTCCCGGGGAGCTTCATCCCGGCTCTCGCCCCGATGCTCGCCGCCATCGCGCGGGCGAGCGATCTCCGGCTCTTCCACCTCGAGGACATCGGCCCGAGCTACGCGCTGACCCTGCGCGAGTGGCGCCGGCGCTTCCTCGCCCGCGAGGCCGAGGTCGCCGCGCTCGGCTTCGACCGCCGCTTCCGCCGCATGTGGGAGTTCTACCTCGCCTACTGCGAGGGCGGCTTCCTCGAGCGCGCGCTCGGCGACGTGCAGATGCTGCTGGTCAAGCCGCGCTGCCGGCGCGCCTCCCTGCTCGCCTTCCCGTGAGCCGGATGCTGCTCAACGCGCTCGGCTTCCAGCTCTGCTGGCTGGCCTGGGTCGCGGGCGCCGGCCGCGGGCTGCTGTGGCCCGGGCTGGTCTGCACACTCGCCTTCGCCGCCTGGCAGCTCGCGGTCTCCCCCTGGCGCCGCGCCGATCTCCTGCTGGTGGCGGCGTCCCTCGCGGTCGGCATCGCGGTCGACGGGCTGTGGTCCGCGCTCGGGATGATCGAGTACCGGCTTCCCGGCCCGCTGCCCGCGCCGCTGTGGATCCTCGGGCTGTGGGCGGTCTTCGCCCTGACGCTGAACCACTCCCTCGCCTTCCTCGGCCGGCGCCCCGCGCTCGCCGCGCTGCTCGGCGGCACCGGCGCGCCCGTCGCCTACGGGGCCGCGATCGGCGCCTGGGACGCCGGGAGCTTCCTGTGGCCGGCGCCGCTGGCGCTGGGGACGGTCGCCATCGCCTGGGCCCCGCTCACCGCCGGGCTCGCCCTGCTCGCCCTGCGGCTGCGCGGCGAGGGTCTCCCTGCACCGCCGCTTCCTGCGCGATGAGCCCGCTCGCCGCCCTGCTCGTGGTGTGGCTCGCCTCGGCCGTGGCGATGGCCGCGGTGTGGGAGCTATCGCGACGCACCGCGAATGCCGGCTACGTCGACGTGGCCTGGTCGGCGCTGATGGCCGCCGCCGCGCTGTGGTACAGCGCGCTCGGGGAGGGCACGACGCTGTCCAGGCTGCTCCTCGCCCTCCTCGCGGGGCTGTGGGGACTGCGGCTCGCCTTACACCTCCTCAAGCGGGTGCTCTCCGAACCCGAGGACGGCCGCTACCGGCGCCTGCGCGCGCACTGGCGGGGCGACCAGCGCAAGTTCTTCCTGTTCTTCCAGGCGCAGGCGCTCCTGGTCGCGCTCTTCTCCCTGCCCTTCCTGGGCGCCGCCCAGGGCCGCCTCGAGACCCTCTGGCCGCTCGGCGTCGCGGCGGTCCTGCTGTGGGCGATCGCGCTCGGCGGCGAGTGGCTGGCCGACCGGCAGCTGGCGCGCTTCCGCGCCGATCCCGCCAACCACGGGCGGGTGTGCCGGGTCGGACTGTGGGGCCTCTCCCGCCACCCGAACTACTTCTTCGAGTGGCTGCACTGGTTCGCCTATCCGCTGCTCGCGGCGGGCTCCCCGCTCGCCTGGCTCGCGTGGCTCGGTCCGCTCCTGATGTTCGTCTTCCTCAACTGGGTGACCGGCATCCCCTTCGTCGAGCAGCAGGCGCTCGCCGCCCGCGGGGAGGCGTACCGCCGCTACCAGCGCGAGGTGAGCCGCTTCTTCCCGTGGTTCCCCCGGCGCGTCGCCGAGGAGGAGCGATGACCTCCGCCGGGACCGCCGTGCCTGAGCCCTGGCCCGTGCGCCTCGCCGAGGGGGGGTGGATCCCCGACTGGCTGCTCCGGCTCGCCATCCGCCGGCTGTGCGCGCGGCGGCTCGCCCTCGAGACCGGGGATGACGGCGAGACCGACTGGCAGCGCTATCACGACCGCCTCGAGGCCCTGCGCGCCGCTCCGATCGCGCTCCACCCGGAGGCGGCCAATGCGCAGCACTACGAGCTGCCGACGCGCTTCTTCGAGCTCTGCCTCGGGTCCGCGGCTCAAGTACTCCTGCTGCCTGTTCCCGACCGGCGCCGAGAGCCTGGCCGAGGCCGAGGAGCGGATGCTCGCCCTCACCGCCGAGCGCGCCGAGCTCGCCGACGGCCAGGAGATCCTGGAGCTCGGCTGCGGCTGGGGCTCGCTCAGCCTGTGGCTCGCCGAACGGCTGCCGCGCGCGCGGATCACCGCGGTCTCGAACTCCCGAACCCAGCGCGAGCACATCGAGGCGGCCTGCCGGGCGCGCGGCCTCGGGAACCTCCGCGTGCTCACCGCCGACGTGAACGCCCTCGAGCTTCCCGCGGCAGCCTTCGACCGCGCGGTCTCGGTCGAGATGTTCGAGCACCTGCGCAACCCCGGCCGGCTGATGGCCAGGATCGCGGGCTGGCTGCGGCCCGGGGGCAAGCTCTTCGTGCACGTCTTCTGTCACCGGCGCTGGCACTACCCCTTCGAGAGCGAGCGCGGCGACGACTGGATGGCCCGCCACTTCTTCACCGGCGGGATGATGCCGGCCGCCGAGACCCTGCTTTGGTTTCAGGAGGATCTGGCCATCGAGCGGCGCTGGCTGCTCTCCGGCCGGCACTACCGGCTCACCGCCGAGGCCTGGCTGGCCAATCAGGACCGTCGGCGCGAGGAGGTGCTGGCGGTGCTCGCGGCGCAGCACGGCCGGGAGCGCGCGCGGCTGTGGCACCAGCGCTGGCGGATGTTCTGGATGGCCTGCGCCGAGCTCTTCGGCTTCCGCGGCGGACGCGAGTGGCTGGTCGCCCACTACCGCTTCCGCCGGCGTGCCGCCTGAGCGGGGAGCTTCAGCGGACGACCCGTGCCGGCCTCGGCTCCGGCGGCAGCTCGCCCGCCACCGCCGCGGCCGGCGGCGAGGCCACCTCGGGCGCGCCGAGCGCGGCCGTCGGCGCCGCCGTCGCCGCCCGCCTCGCCCGCCGCCGGCTGGCGCCTGCGGCGAGCGAGACCTCCGCGATCGGCGGCGCCGCCGCCTCGCCCGCGGCCATCGTCCGCCGTGCCGGCCGCCGCGGCCTCGTCGCTGCCGACCACCCGAGCGCCGAGGCTCGCCAGCCAGGCGTCGAAGTCGGCGGCGGTCATCTTGCGGCGCGCATCGAAGTAGAACCGTCGGCTGCGGTCGAGCTCCGCCTCGCCCGGAGGCGTTGCGGGCGAGACATAGGGCTGCGGCGCCTCGGCGCGGCTCTCGGCGGCGGGCGGCGCGCAGGCCTCCGGGGCCGCCTCGGCGGTTCCGGGATCGGCGAGCAGGAGGATCGTCAGCAGGATCGGCACGGCGGCTCTCCCCGGCGGCGGACGCGTCCAGCTTAGCCAGCGCGGAGGCCCGCGCGCAAACCAAAAAAGGAGCCCCGCCAGGGGCGGGGCTCCGAGGGGCCGCGCGGATGCCGCGCTCAGTCGTTGCGAACCTTGAGCTCGGTGCGGCGGTTCATCATCCGGCCCTCGCGGGTCTCGTTGGAGGCGATCGGCCGGCTCTCGCCATACCCGACCCAGTTCAGGCGGTTGGCGGCGATGCCCTTCTCCACCAGGTAGTCGAAGACCACCTTGGCACGGCGCTCGGAGAGCCGCTGGTTGTAGGCCTCGTCGCCGATCGAGCAGGTGTGGCCGGCGACCTCGACCCGGATGGTGTCGTAGCGCTTGAGGATCGACACCGCCTCGTCGAGGGTGGCGACGGCATCCGGCCGGAGCCGGGCGCTGTCGAAGTCGAAGTTCACCCCGCGCAGATCGATGACCACGTCGATCGGGCAGCCATCGGGCCCGACGATCTGGCCCGGCTTGGCCGGCGGGCACTTGGGCTCCGCGGGCGGCGGGGCCGGCGGGGCCGGCGGCGGGGGAGCGGCCTCCCGCACCGGCTCGGGTGCGGGCGGCGCACCCGCGCCAAGGGCGACGCTGAGACCCACCGAGAAGACCCAGTCGCCGAAACCGTTCTGCCGCGCGACGACCTCGTCGTTCATGTCGTAGCGGTAGCTCAGGTCCGCGCGCATGTTCACGCGATCGCCGACCTTGGCCTCGAGGCCGCCGCCGAGCCTGAAGGCGGCGTTGGTGCCTCGCGACACGGTGGCCGGACCGAGGTCCGCGCGATGCCGAAGCACGCCGACGCCGACGCTCCAGTACGGACGCCAGGTGTCGAAGTCGGCGAAGAAGTGCCGGCTGACCAGGCTGATCTCGCGGTTGCGCCACGATCCGGCGCGACGCTCGAAGTCGCCGCGGTCCTGCAGGTAGGACAGCCCCAGCGCCCAGTCCGCGCCGAGATACCTCTCGAGGCCGATGCCGTAAAGGGCGTGGGGCTTGAGGCCGCGGTCCTCGTCGGGGCCCACCGACCCGAGGGTGGCGGTCACCCGCCAGCGATCGTCGAAGTCCCCGGCCGGCGCCACCGCGGGCGCGAGCAGGCCGAGGGCAATCAGCACAGCGAGTCGGTTGTGGTGCATCTCACGGTTCTCCTGGTTGGAATCGTTCGGGATGCGCGGCGGCGCGCCCGCGGAGTATAACCGTCCGTCGATAACGGTTTGTTAACACCTCAGCCGACGGCGAGGCCGCGCAGCTCCCGCGGCAGGGGGAAGGCGACGTCCTCGTCCACGCCCTCGAGCTCGCGCACGCTCGTCGCCCCATGGGCGCGGAGGAAGCGGACGACTTCCTGGACCAGCGTCTCCGGCGCCGAGGCTCCCGCGGTGAGCCCCACGCGCCGGCGGCCGGCGAGCCAGGCGGGATCGATGTCGCCGGGACCGTCGATGAGCCGCGCCGGCACCCCCCGCTTCTCGGCGAGCTCGCGCAGCCGATTGGAGTTCGAGCTGTTCCTCGAGCCCACCACCAGCACCAGCTCGCAGAGCGCGGCGAGGCGCGCCACCGCGTCCTGGCGGTTCTGCGTGGCGTAGCAGATGTCGTCGCGCTTCGGGCCGACGATAGCGGGGAAGCGCCGGGTGAGCGCCGCGACGATGGCCCGGGTGTCCTCCACCGACAGCGTGGTCTGGGTCACGTAGGCGATGTGCCCGGGCTGGCCGACCTCGAGGCTCTCGACCTCGGCCACCGACTCCACCAGATAGGCCCGACCCCGCGCCCGCTCCGGGTCCCACTGACCGAGCGTGCCCTCGACCTCGGGGTGCCCGGCATGACCGACGAGCACCAGGTCGCGGCCCTCGCGCAGGTGGCGCTGCACCTCGATGTGGACCTTGGTCACCAGCGGACAGGTGGCGTCGAACACGGTGAGCCGCCGCGCCCGTGCCTCGGCGCGCACCGCCTGCGAGACGCCGTGCGCGGAGAACACCAGGATCGCGCCCTCCGGCACCTCGGCCAGGTTCTCGACGAAGACCGCTCCGCGCCGGCGCAGGCCCTCGACCACGTAGCGGTTGTGCACCACCTCGTGGCGCACGTAGACCGGGGCGCCGAAACTCTCGAGGCAGCGCTCGACGATGGCGATCGCGCGGTCGACGCCGGCGCAGAAGCCACGGGGACGGGCAAGCAGCACCTCCATCGCGGCCATTATCCCCGAGGAGCGCCACCCCGGCGCGCGCGCCGCCCCCCGGCGATCAGCGCGCCGAGCAGGAGCACCGCCGCCACGCTGAGCGCGGCGTCGGCGAGGTTGAAGGCCGGCCAGTGGAAGTCGCGCCAGTAGAGCTCCACGAAGTCCACCACCGCGCCGTGGCGCAGGCGGTCGATCAGGTTGCCGATGGCGCCGCCGATGATCAGGGCGAAGGCGAGGCGCTCGGCGACCCCGCCCGCCCGGCCGGCGAGCAGCAGCACGGTCAGCAGCACGGACACCCCGAGGGCGAGGCCGCCGAAGAGCCACTGCTGCCAGCCCCCGGCGCCCGCGAGCAGGGAGAAGGCGGCGCCGGTGTTGTAGGCGAGGCGCCAGTTCAGGCCGGGCAGCACCGGCACCCGCTGGCCCTCCGGCAGCGCGGCGAGCGCCCAGGCCTTGAGCAGCTGGTCGAGGAGCAGCACCGCGGCCGCGACCGCCAGCCAGGGCGCGGCGCGGGCGAGGCTCAGAACCACCGCCGCTCCTCCCCCGGTCCCTCGACGTTGCTCACGCAGCGGGCGCAGAGCTCCGGGTGGCGGGGATCGCTGCCGACCTCCGGTCGCCGGTGCCAGCAGCGCACGCACTTCGGCGCCTGGCAGGGCGCGGCGGCGAAGGCGAAGGGGTCGCTCCGCCGCCGCCGGCGCGGAGGGCCGCCGCGGGTGCCTCGGCCAGCGGCGCGAGCCGAAGCTCCGAGACCAGGAAGGGAAAGCGGAGCTCCGCCGCCGCCGGCGCCCAGCGCGCCAGCCAGTCCTCGGGAAGATAGAGGCGGAGCTCGGCGTCGAGGGCCGCCCCGATCTCACCCGACCTTGCGCAGTCGCTCGAGCTCGCGCGCCACCTGGTCTCGGACCGCGAGCAGCCGCTCGAACTCGCTCCGCGGGAAGGGGGCGTCGTCGGGCAGGGCCGCGAGGCCCGAAGTGCCAGGTCTCGAAGACCGGCGAGGGGTGCCGCCGCGCGGGCATGTGGGCCCAGACCTCGTCGGCGGTGAAGGGCAGCACCGGCGCCAGCCAGCGCACCAGCGCCTCGAGCAGGCGCCAGACGGCGGTCTGCGCCGAGCGCCGGCCGTGGCTCCCGGCGCGCATCGTGTACAGCCGGTCCTTGATCGCGTCGAGGTAGAAGGCGCCGAGATCCACGGCGCAGAAGTTCTGGAGCTGCCGCACCACCTCCGGGAAGTCGTAGCGCTCGTAGGCCGCGACCACCGCCCGCTGGGTGCGGTCGCCGAGATGGAGCGCGTAGCGGTCGAGCGGAAGCAGAGCCTCGAGCGGCAGCGCGTCGCATCCCGGGTCGAAGCCGGCGAGGTTGGCGAGCAGGAAGCGGCAGGTGTTGCGCAGCCGGCGATAGACGTCCGCGGCGCGGCTCAGGATCTCCTCGGAGAGGTGGATCTCCCCGCGGTAGTCCGCCGCCGCCACCCACAGCCGCAGCACGTCCGCGCCATAGCGCTCGACCACGCTCTGCGGCGCGATCACGTTGCCGAGCGACTTCGACATCTTGCGCCCCTCGCCGTCGACCACGAAGCCGTGGGTGAGCACCGCGCGGTAGGGCGCGCGGCCGGCGAGGGCGACCGAGGTCAGCAGCGAGCTCTGGAACCAGCCACGGTGCTGGTCCGAGCCCTCGAGGTAGAGATCGGCGGGCCGGCCGAGCCCCGGCTCGGCGGCGAGCACGCACTCGTGGCTGAGGCCGGAGTCGAGCCAGACGTCGAGCACGTCCTCGAGCTTGCGGTAGCGCGCCGCCTCGGCGCCGAGCAGCTCGGCGGGATCGAGGCGATGCCAGGCCTCGAGGCCCTCGCGCGCGACCCGCTCCGCCACCGCCCGCAGCAGTCGCGGGGTCTCGGGATGGGGCTCGCCCCGCTCGCGGTCCACGAAGATCGCGAGCGGCACCCCCCAGGTGCGCTGGCGGCTGATGCACCAGTCCGGGCGGCCGGCGACCATCGCCTCGATCCGCGCCCGGCCCCAGTCCGGATGCCAGGCGACCTCGCGGATCGCGGCCAGCGCCGCCTCGCGGAGGGTGCCTCCCTCGCCGCGCGCGCCGTCCATGGCGATGAACCACTGCGGCGTGGCGCGGAAGGCCACCGGGCTGCGATGGCGCCAGCAGTGGGGGTAGCTGTGCTCGAGCTCGCCCGCCGCGAGCAGCGCGCCGCGCCGGGCGAGGAGCGCGACGATCGCGCGGTTCGCCTCCTCGAGTCCCAACCCACCGACCTCCGGGGTTCCCGGCGCGAAGCGACCGTCGCCCTCGACCGGGCAGCTCACCGGCAGGCCGTAGCGTTCCCCGACCGACGAAATCCTCCTCGCCGTGCCCGGGCGCGGTGTGCACCGCACCGGTCCCCTCCTCGGCGAGCACGTGCTCGCCGAGCACCACCGGCACCGTCCGCGGCTCGTAGGGATGATGCAGCCTCAGCCCCTCGAGGGCGCGTCCGGGGCGACGCGCGAGCGTCTGCGCCGACCGCGCCCGATAGCGCTCGAGGGCCTGCCGGACGAGCGGCTCGGCGAGCACCAGGGCGAGCGAGCGGCCATCCTCGAGCTCGGCCGCGACCAGGGCATAGCCGAGGTCGGGACCGAGCGCCACCGCCTGGTTGCCGGGCAGGGTCCATGGCGTGGTGGTCCAGACCGGCACGGCCGCCGTCATCGGCCCAGCGCACGCCGAAGGCGGCCGCGAGGGCGCCCGCGATCCGCGGCCGGGAAGGCGACGTCGATCGCGGGGGAGCGCCGCTCGCGGTACTCGATCTCGGCCTCGGCGAGGGCCGAGCCGCAGTCGAAGCACCAGTACACCGGCTTCACCCCCCGGCGCACGTGGCCGAGCTCGAAGAGGCGGGCGAGCGCGCGCAGCATCCCCGCCTCGTAGCCCGGATCCATGGTGCGGTAGGGCCGGTCCCAGTCGCCGAGCGCTCCCAGCCGCTCGAAGTCGCGGCGCTGGGCGACGATCTGCTCCTCGGCGTAGGCCCGGCAGGCGGCGCGGAAGGCCGCGGCATCGAGCCGCTCGCCGACCTTGCCGTGGAGGCGCTCGACCGCGATCTCGATCGGCAGTCCGTGGCAGTCCCAGCCGGGCAGGAAGGGCGCGCGGAAGCCGGCGAGCAGCCGCGAGCGCACCACGATGTCCTTGAGCACCTTGTTGACCGCGTGGCCGATGTGGATCAGGCCGTTGGCATAGGGCGGGCCGTCGTGGAGCACGAAGGGCGGGGCGCCCTCGGGTGTGCTCCTCGAGCCGGCGGTAGAGCCCTTCCGCCCGCCAGCGCTCGAGCCATGCCGGCTCCCGCCGCGGCAGTTCGCCGCGCATCGGGAAATCGGTCGCGGGCAGCAGCACCGTGCTCTTGTAGTCGCGGCTCATGGTCCTCGCGGCGCGGGCGGAGCCCGCCAGTGTAACCGCTCAGACGGCGAGCGCCTCGCGCGCCCGCAGGGCGTCCTGCCGCATCGCCGCCACCATCGACTCGAGGCTCGGGAAGCGCCGTTCCTCGCGCAGACGCGCCAGCAGGCGAACCCGCAGGCGCTGGCCGTAGAGATCGCCGGCGAAGTCGAAGAGGTGGACCTCGAGCACGGTCTCCCCGCCGCCGAGGGTGGGGCGCGTGCCCACGCTCGCCACCCCCGGCCAGTCGCGAAGCCCCGGCCCCGTCCGCGCGCACCGCGAAGACGCCCTCGAGCGCGTAGCGCCGCCGGCCGAGCGGGAGATTCGCGGTGGGGAAGCCGAGCAGGCGCCCGAGCGCGCGCCCCCGCCGCACCCGGCCGGCGAGTTCGAGCGGACGGCCGAGGAGACGCTCGGCCGCGGCGAGATCGCCCCGGAGCAGGGCGGCGCGCAGCCGCGTGCTCGACACCGGCTCCCCGTCCTCGAGCACGGTCTCCGGCACCTCGACGGCGAAGCCGAGCGCCGCGCCGAGCTCGCGGAGCCTCGGCACGTCGCCCTCGCGACCGTGACCGAAGCGGAAGTCCGCCCCGACCACCACCCGGCGTGCCCCGAGGGCCTGCGCCAGCCAGCGGCGGGCGAAATCCGCCGCGGAGAGCGCGGCGAGACGCAAGTCGAAGCGCATCACGCCGACCTCGGCCATGCCGGCGGCGAGCAGCGCCCGCAGGCGGTCGCGCAGCGGCAGGATGCGCGGCGGCGCCTCCGCCCCGCGCAGGAACTCGCGCGGCAGCGGCTCCATGGTGAGCGCCACCGGCCCGCAGGCCCTCGGCTGCAGCGAACGCTGCGGCGCGTCCGAGCAGGGCGAGGTGGCCGCGGTGCACGCCGTCGAAGGCGCCGACGCAGACCACCGAGGGTCCCGGGCGCGGCCGCGGGTCGCGAAAGATGCGGCGCATCGCGCGAGTATAGCCCCCGGCCGCAGGCCCTCAGCGCGCGAGCTCCCGCGGCCGCCAGCCCAGCGCGAGCAGCGCCAGCGCGTAGAGCAGCGCCCCGCCTGCGACCAGGGTGCCGACGAGCAGCCAGCGCCCCGCCTCGCCCAGCGCGCCCGCGGGGGGCAGGAACGCGAGCGCCAGCTCGAGGGCGAGGGCCATGAGCAGCGCCGCCGCCGCCGGCCGCAGCAGCGCCTGCCGCGCGCTCCTGGGATCGATCAGCCCCTGCCGCGCCAGCGCCCGCCACAGCAGCGCCGCCTGCAGGGTGCCGGCGCCGGCGGTGGCGGCGGCGATCCCGGCGTGGGGCGCGGCGCTCCCGCCGAGCAGGAGCAGCGGCACCAGGAGCGCGAGCAGCAGCAGGTTGGCGAGCACCGTCGCCACCGCCGTCCGCATTGGCCGGCGCGTGTCGCCGCGGGCGTAGAAGGCGGGAAGCAGCACCTTGCTCAGCATGAAGCCCGGCAGGCCGAGGGCGAGGGCGGCGAGGGCCGCGGCGGTCATGCGCGCGTCCTCCGGACCGAAGGCGGCGCGCTGGTAGACCGCGGTCACCAGGGGCTCGGCGAGCACGAACAGCCCCGCCGCCGCCGGCAGGGCGAGCAGCAGGCAGCCGCGGATCCCCCACAGCAGGGTGGCGCGGAAGTCCTCGCCGCGCGCCGTGGCATGGCCCTCGGCGAGCCGCGGCAGCATCACCGTGCCGAGGGCGACCCCGAACAGCCCGAGCGGCAGCTCGAGTAGCCGGTCCGCGTACCACAGCCAGCTCTGCGCCCCCACCGCGAGCAGCGAGGCGCATGCGGTTCCGGCGATGAGATTGAGCTGGGCCACCGAGGCCGCGAACACGGTGGGGCCCATGCGCGAGAGCACCTCGCGCAGCCCGGGGTGCCCGAGCGCCAGCCGCGGCCGCGGCAGCAGCCCGAGCGGCCGGAGCGCAGGCCACAGCAGCAGCAGCTGCAGCAGCCCGGCGAGCAGCACCCCCCAGGCGAGAGCCTTCGCCGGCACCGCGAGGCGCTCGGCGAGCAACAGCATCGCCGCGATCAGGGCGAGGTTGTGCAGCACCGGGGCAAAGGCCGGCAGCGCGAAGCGGCCGTGGCTGTTGAGCACCCCCCCGGCGAGCGCGACCAGCGCGATCAGGGCGAGGTAGGGAAAGACCAGCCTCAGCATCTCCACCGTGAGCGCGAAGCGCTCCGGGTCGGCGAGGGTCCCGGGCGCGATCAGGGCCACGATGCCCGGGGCGAGGAGGATCCCCGCCAGGGTCGCCGCGACCACGCCGGCGATTAGCGCCCCGGCGACGTGATCGAGGAAGTCGCGCAGCGCCGCCCGGTCACCCCGCGCCCGGCGGGCGGCGAAGGCCGGCACGAAGGCCATGGCGAAGCTGCCCTCGGCGAAGATCCGGCGCAGGAAGTTCGGCACCCGGTAGGCGACGGTGAAGGCGTCGGTGGCGGCGTTCGCACCGAACAGGGCGGCCTGCAGCACGTCGCGGGCGAAGCCCGCGAGCCGCGAGAGCAGGGTCATCGCCGAGAAGGCGACGGTGGAGCGGAGCAGGCGCACGGAAGCGCGAGGCGCCGGGCCGGGGCCGGCAAGGTTAGCGCCGCCCGGCGGCGGGCAGCCCGTCCTTGACCTCGGGGGCTGCGCCGGCGGAGAATCTCGGGCTCCGTTCGACCCGGACAGCGATCGCCCGTGGCCAACATCAAGTCCGCCAAGAAGCGCGCGCGGCAGTCGGAGAAGCGCCGGCAGCGGAACGCCAGCGCCCGCTCGATGCTGCGCACCTCGATCAAGAAGGTGCTCAAGGCCCTCGAGGCCGGAGATCTGGAAGGGGCCCGCGCCGCCTTCGCCAAGGCCGAACCGCTGCTCGACCGCTACGCCGCGCGCGGCCTCATCCACCGCAACAAGGCGGCGCGCCACAAGAGCCGCCTGATGGAGCGGATCCACGCCGCCGCGGCCGCCTCCGCGGCCTGACGCACCCTCAGCGCCCGGCGACCGCGCCGGGCGGCTCGCCCGCCGCAGCCGTCTCCCCGTCCCCGTCGGTCCGCGCCTGCAGGGCGTGGAAGACCGCCCGGCACAGCGCCTCGGTACCCCGCCGCCGCAGCGCCGAGATCAGGAACCAGGGGCCCGACCAGCCGAGGGCCTCCACGGTGCGCTCGGCGCGCGCGCGGGCCTCCGCCGGATCCAGCCGGTCGGCCTTGTTGAAGACCAGCCAGCGCGGCCGCCGCGCCAGCGCGCTGCCGTGGGCGGCGTCGAACTTGGCGAGCTCGGCCTCGATCGCCCGCACCGCGGCCGCCAGGCCCTCCCCGCCCTCGGGCGGGTCGAGATCGACCAGGTGCAGCAGCAGGCGGGTGCGCGCGAGGTGGCGCAGGAAGCGGATGCCGAGCCCGGCCCCCTCGGCGGCGCCCGCGATCAGTCCGGGGATGTCGGCGACGACGAAGCCCTGCCCGGGCCCGACCTCGACCACGCCGAGGTGCGGCTGCAGGGTGGTGAAGGGATAGTCCGCGACCTTCGGCGTCGCGGCCGAGACGGCGCGCAGGAAGGTGCTCTTGCCGGCGTTCGGGAAGCCGAGCAGGCCGACGTCGGCGAGCACGCGGAGCTCCAGCCGCAGCCGCCGCCGCTCGCCCTCGGTGCCGCGGGTGAACTGCCGTGGCGCGCGGTTGGTCGAGCTCTTGAAGTGCACGTTGCCGCGGCCGCCCCGGCCGCCGCGGGCGACCAGCAGCCGCTGGCCGTGGGCGGTGAGGTCGCCGATCGGCTCGCCGGTCGCCGCGTCGAAGACCAGGGTGCCCACGGGCACCCGGAGCTCGAGGTCGCGACCCGAGCGGCCGCTCATCTGCCGGCCCATGCCGTTCGCCGCCGCGCTCCGCGCGCAGCCGCCGGCGGTGGCGGAACTCGAGCAGGGTGTTGAGGCCCTCGTCGGCGACCAGCCACACGCTGCCGCCATCGCCCCCGTCGCCGCCGTCGGGCCCGCCGAAGGGCACGTACTTCTCGCGGCGGAAGCTGGCGCAGCCATCCCCGCCCCGGCCGGCCTCGACCTCGATCTCGACCTCGTCGACGAAGCTCATGCGGGCCGGACGCGGAACGGACCCGCGGCGCGGCGGGGCCGCCGGGCTCGGGATCGGCGCGGCTCAGCCGGAGACCGGGCGGACGTGGACCGTGCGCCGCCGCTCGGGCCCCTTGAGGTCGAAGTGCACCACCCCGTCCACCAGCGCGAAGAGCGTATGGTCGCGTCCGCAGCCGACATTCTCCCCGGGGTGGAAGCGGGTCCCGCGCTGGCGCACCAGGATGTTGCCGGCGCGCACGCGCTCGCCGCCGTAGCGCTTGATGCCGAGGTACTTGGGATTGGAGTCGCGGCCGTTGCGGGTCGAGCCGCCTGCCTTCTTGTGTGCCATGGGGGAAGCTCCTAGGCTCCGCGCTCGATGCCGGCGATCTCGATCTCGGTGTAGTGCTGGCGGTGACCCATGCGCTTCATGTGGTGCTTGCGCCGCTTGAAGTGGATCACGCGGATCTTGGGATGGCGGCCGTGCGCACGGACGCGCGCGAGCACCCGCACCCCCTCGAGATGGGGCGTGCCGACCGCGAGCTGGTCGCCGTCCTTCACCAGCAGCACCGGTCCGATCGCCACGGTGCTGCCCGGCTCGGCCGGGATCCGCTCGACCCGGAGCACCTCCCCGGGAGCGGCGCGGTACTGCTTGCCGCCGGTCTGGAAGATCGCGTACATCGCAGGCATCCTCGGAATCGGAGGGTGAGTCGGGCTCACGGAAATGGCGGATTCTAGGGATCCGTGCGCCTTGCGGTCAAGGCAAGACCGGAGCTCACCGCGTCCTGGGCGCGGCATCGCGTAGCATTCGCCCGTTCCCCGGTTCCTCCGCCCATGGACGCGATCCGCATCCGCGGCGCCCGCACCCACAACCTCAAGGGCATCGATCTCGACCTGCCGCGCAACCGGCTGATCGTCATCACCGGGCTGTCGGGCTCGGGCAAGAGCTCGCTGGCCTTCGACACCGTCTACGCCGAGGGCCAGCGTCGCTACGTCGAGTCGCTCTCCGCCTACGCCCGGCAGTTCCTCTCGATGATGGAGAAGCCCGACGTGGATGCGATCGAGGGGCTCTCGCCGGCGATCTCGATCGACCAGAAGGCGAGCTCGCACAACCCGCGCTCGACCGTCGGCACCATCACCGAGATCCACGACTACCTGCGCCTGCTCTACGCCCGCGCCGGCACGCCGCGCTGCCCCGACCACGGACACCCGCTCGCGGCGCAGACCGTGAGCGAGATGGTCGACCTCGCCCTCGCGCTGCCCGCGGAGGGCCGCTATGCCCTGCTCGCGCCGCTGGTGCGCGAGCGCAAGGGCGAGCACCGGGAGGTCCTCGACCGTCTCCGCGCCGAGGGCTTCACCCGCGTCCGGATCGACGGGGCGTGGCACGAGCTCGAGGCGGTGCCGCCGCTCGACGGGAAGCGCAAGCACAGCATCGAGGCGGTGGTCGACCGCTTCCGTCCCCGCCCGGAGCTGGCCCAGCGCCTGGCGGAGTCCTTCGAGACCGCCCTCCGTCTCGGCGACGGTCTCGCGCAAGGTGGCCGACCTCGACCGCGCCGAGGCGCCGGAGCTCCTGTGCTCGGCGCGCTACGCCTGCCCGGTCTGCGACCAGGGGCTGCCCGAGCTCGAGCCGCGGCTGTTCTCCTTCAACTCCCCGATGGGGGCCTGCCCGGCCTGCGACGGACTCGGGGTGCGGCGCTTCTTCGACCCGGAGAAGGTGGTCGCGGAGCCCGGCCGCAGCCTCGCCGAGGGTGCGATCCGCGGCTGGGACCGGCGCAATCCCTTCGCCTTCGCACTGCTCGAGGCCCTCGCCCGCAAGTATCGCTTCGGCCTCGACCGCCCGTGGCGCGAGCTGCCCGAGACAGCGCAGCGGGTGGTGCTGCACGGGACCGGCGAGGAGCCGCTCGCCTGGCGCGGCGCCCGGCGGCCGGATCCAGCGCCGCCCCTTCGAGGGGGTGCTCGCGGTGCTCGAGCGGCGCTGGCGCGAGAGCGACTCCCCGGCCCTGCGCGAGGAGCTCGCCCGCTACCAGAGCGAGCAGCCCTGCCCCGCCTGCGGGGGCGAGCGTCTCAACCGCCTCGCGCGCCACGTCGAGGTCGGGGGCTTCCGGCTGCCCGAGGTCGCGAGCTGGCCGATCCGCCGCGCCCTCGAGCACTTCGAGACGCTGCGGCTGCCCGGCTGGCGCGGCGAGATCGCCGAGAAGGTGCTCAAGGAGATCCGTGCCCGCCTGCGCTTCCTGGTCGACGTCGGCCTCGACTACCTCTCGCTCGAGCGCCGCGCCGAGACCCTCTCCGGCGGCGAGGCCCAGCGCATCCGCCTGGCGAGCCAGATCGGCGCCGGGCTGTGCGGCGTGCTCTACGTCCTCGACGAGCCCTCGATCGGCCTGCACCAGCGCGACAACGCCCGGCTCATCGCCACCCTCAAGCGCCTGCGCGACCTCGGCAACACCGTGCTGGTGGTCGAGCACGACGAGGAGACGATCCGCGCCGCCGACCACCTGGTCGACATCGGCCCCGGCGCCGGCCGCCACGGCGGGCGGGTGGTGGCCCAGGGGACGGTCGAGGACCTGGTCCGCGCGCCCGCCTCGCTCACCGGCGACTATCTCGCCGGCCGCCGCTGCATCCCCGTCCCCGCGCGTCGGCCGCCCGCCGCGCCCGGAGCGCTGGCTCAGGCTCCACGGCGCCTGCGGCAACAACCTGCGCGACGTCGATCTCGCCATCCCGAGCGGACTCCTGGTCTGCGTCACCGGGGTCTCGGGCTCCGGCAAGTCGACCCTGGTCAACGACACCCTCTACCGGATCGCGGCCAACGCCCTCAACGGCGCCTCGCTCAGCCCCGCGCCCTACCGGCGGATCGAGGGGCTCGAGCTCTTCGACCAGGTGATCGACATCGACCAGAGCCCGATCGGCCGCACGCCCCGCTCCAACCCGGCCACCTACACCGGCCTCTTTACGCCGATCCGCGAGCTCTTCGCGGAAGTCCCGGAGGCGCGCGCCCGCGGCTACCGGCCCGGGCGCTTCAGCTTCAACCTGCGCGGGGGCCGCTGCGAGGCCTGCGAGGGCGACGGGCTGATCAGGGTCGAGATGCACTTCCTGCCCGACGTCTACGTCACCTGCGACCTCTGCAAGGGCCGGCGCTACAACCGCGAGACGCTGGAGATCCGCTGGAAGGGCCTCGACATCCACCAGGTGCTCGAGCTCTCGGTGGAGGAGGCGCTCGCGGTCTTCGCCCCGATCCCGGCGGTCGCCGGCCGCCTGCTCACGCTGAGCCAGGTCGGGCTCGGCTACATCAAGCTCGGCCAGCCCGCGACCACGCTCTCGGGCGGCGAGGCCCAGCGGATCAAGCTCGCCCGCGAGCTCTCCCGGCGCGACAGCGGCCGCACGCTCTACATCCTCGACGAGCCCACCACCGGGCTCCACTTCCACGACATCGCGCTGCTGCTCGAGGTGCTGCTCCGGCTGCGCGACCGCGGCAACACGGTGGTGGTGATCGAGCACAACCTCGACGTCATCAAGTGCGCGGACTGGATCGTGGATCTCGGCCCCGAGGGCGGGGAGGGCGGCGGGCGGATCGTGGCCCAGGGGACGCCGGAGCAGATCGCGGCCTGTCCCGAGTCCCACACCGGGCGCTTCCTCGCCCCGGTGCTGGCGCGCGAGCGCGCGAGGAAGGCGGCATGAGGACCCTGCACGAGCTCGCCATCGAGCTGCGCTGGCGGGATCACGACGCCCTCGACCACGTCAACAACGCCGCCTTCCTCACCTTCCTCGAGGAGGCCCGGCTCGCCTGGCTCGGCACGCTCCCGAGCGCGCTCACCGAGGGCGGCAGCGGGCCGGTGGTGGCGCGGATCGAGATCGACTACCGGCGGCAGCTCAGGTGGCCGGGCCGGATCCGCGTGGCCCTGCTGCTCGAGCGCCTGGGGACGAGCAGTCTCACCCTCGCCCACCGCCTCTGGCGCGAGGACGATCCCGCGACCGTGGTCGCCGAGGGCCGCGCGGTGCTGGTGTGGATCGATCGCGCCAGCGGTCGCCCGGTGCCGCTGCCGGCGGTGCTGCGGGAGCTCCTCGGCGGCTGAGGCCGAGGCCCCACCTATACTGGCGCACCCTTGCGACGAGGAGCCCGGCATGGCCAATCCGCTGGTCGAGGAGCTGATCGCGCTGCTCGCCCTCGAGCGGCTCGAGGAGAACCTGTTCCGCGGGCAGAGCCGGGACATCGGCACGCGCTACGTCTTCGGCGGCCAGGTCCTCGGCCAGGCGCTGGCCGCGGCCCAGCTCACGGTGCCGCCCGGCCGTCTCGCCCATTCCCTGCATGCCTACTTCCTGCGCGCGGGCGACGTCGAGGCGCCGATCGTCTACGACGTCGACCGCTCCCGCGACGGGCGCAGCTTCTCGGTGCGCCGGGTGCAGGCGATCCAGCACGGCCAGCCGATCCTGGTCTTCGCCGCCTCCTTCCACCTCGAGGAACCGGGGTTCCAGCACCAGCTCAACATGCCGGAGGTGCCGCCCCCCGAGGACCTCGAGCCGATGCGCTACGATCCCGGCCTGCTCGCCGAACTGCCGCCGAAGGTCCAGCGCTGGCTCGCCCAGGAGGGGCCCTTCGAGTTCCGCCACGTCTACCCGCGCGACGAGCTCAGGCCGCCGAAGCGCCCGCCGTTCCAGCAGCTCTGGTTCCGGCTGCGCGACCGCGTCGGCGACGATCCCGCGCT
Organism: Lysobacterales bacterium; assembly: GCA_033582715.1. Taxonomy (GTDB): domain Bacteria; phylum Pseudomonadota; class Gammaproteobacteria; order Xanthomonadales; family BPKI01; genus BPKI01. The sequence continues at coordinate 1,842,214 of JAVQZZ010000001.1, forward strand.
GCATCGCGCGCTGCTCGCCTACGCCTCGGACTTCCATCTCATCGGCACCATCACCTTCCCGCACGGGATCAGCTACTTCTCGCACGCGGTGACGATGGCGAGCCTGGACCACGCGCTGTGGTTCGAGCGCCCCTTCCGGATCGACGACTGGCTGCTCTACGCCTGCGACAGCCCCTCGGCCCACGGTGCCCGTGGCCTCGCGCGCGGCCTGATCTTCGACCGGGGCGGCCGGCTGGTCGCGGCGAGCGCCCAGGAGGGCCTGGTCCGGGTCAAGTCGGAGGAGGCGGGCGATGGCTGAGGCGGGACCTGCGCCGGTGGCGGAGCTCGCCTCCTGGCCATACCTGCCCCTGCCCTGCGCCTACTTCCCCGGGCGCCGCGCGCGGCTGCGCGTCGGCATCCCCGAGCGGCCGACCCCGGGGACCGTGGACGCGCTCCTCGCCGCGGGCTTGCGCCGCGACGGCCTGCTTTGGTTTCGGCCCGAGTGCCCGCGCTGCGCGGCCTGCGTCGCGCTCCGGATCCCGGTCGCCGACTACCGCCCCGACCGCCGTGCCCGCCGCTGCCTCGCCCGCAATCGAGATCTCGAGCTGCGGCTGCGCCCGCTCGCCGACTGGGGCGGGGAGCACGAGGCGCTGATGCGGCGCTACCTCGCCGTCCGCCACCCCGACAGCCCGATGCGGGCGCAGCCCCCGGAGGCCTGGGGGCCCCACTTCCGGGGCGGATCGGCGTCGGCGGCCCTGCTCGAGGCGCGGCTCGGCGGGCGTCTGCTCGCGGCGATGGTCGTCGACCGCGGCGCGCGCTCGCTGTCGGCGGTCTACGCCTGCTTCGAACCCGAGCAGGAACGGCGCAGCCTGGGCCGCCTTCTGATCCTGTCCCTGATCGCCGCCGCCCGCGAGCGCGGTCTCGATCACGTCTACCTCGGCTACTGGATCGCCGGGCACCCGAGGATGCGCTACAAGGCCGAGTACCGCCCGCACGAGCGGCTCGGCCCCGAGGGCTGGTTCCGGCCCGAGGAGTCCTGAGTGATCCCTTCCCTGCTCTGCCCTGCTGCTGGCCGTGGCCGAACCGCCTCCGTCGCTTCGCGTCGCCACCTTCAACGTCGCGCTCCAGAGCCCCGAGCCTGGCGGGATCGTCCGCCGCCTCGAGGGCGAGGATGACCAGGCGGCCCGCATCGCCGCGATCATCCAGCGCGTCCGGCCGGACATCCTGCTGGTCAACGAGCTCGACCATGACCCCGAGGGCCTCGCGGCGCGGCTCTTCGTCGAGCGCTACCTGGCTCGGGGCCGTTTCGGGGAGGCAGGGCATCGACTATCCCCACCGCTACCTCGCGCCGGTGAACACCGGCGTCGACAGCGGCCTCGACCTCGACCGCGACGGCGCGACCGGCGGCCCCGCCGATGCGCTTGGCTTTGGCCGTCACCCCGGGCACTACGGGATGCTGCTGCTCAGCCGTCATCCGATCCTCGCCGCCGAGGCGCGGAGCTTCCGCACCCTGCCCTGGGCGGCGCTGCCGGGGGCCCTGCGTCCCCCCGCGGCCAGCGGCGAGGGCTGGTTCTGGAGCGACGAGGAATGGCGGCGCCTGCCGCTCTCCTCGAAGAGCCACTGGGTGGTGCCGGTCGAGACCCCGATCGGCAGGATCGAGGTCATCGCCGCCCACCCCACGCCGCCGGTCTTCGACGGCCCCGAGCGGCGCAACGCGCGCCGCAACCACGACGAGATCCGCCTGCTCGCGGCCCTGCTCGAGCGCGAGCCCGGCCCGTGGCTGGTCGACGACCAGGGCCGGCCGGGCCCGCTGCCCGCCGAGGCTCGCTTCGTGATCCTCGGCGACCTGAACGCCGACCCGGCGGACGGCGCCTCCTGGCCGGGCGCGATCGCGCAGCTGCTTGAGCACCCGCGCGTGGACGCGCGCTTCGTGCCGCGAAGCGCCGGGGCGGTGCGTTCCGCCGCCCGCCGCGGCGGGGCGAATCTCCGCCATCGCGGGGACCACGCCGCCGATACGGCGGACTTCGGCCCCGAGGTCGGCAACCTCCGGGTCGACTACGTGCTGCCGGGCGCGGGACTGTGCGCGGTGGACGGCGGCGTGTTCTGGCCCGCCCCGGAGGAGCCCGGAGCGGAATGGGTCGAGGCCAGCGACCACCGCCTGGTGTGGCTCGACCTCGCTGCCCTGCGAGGCGGGCGCGGCCCGCTGAGCGTCCCCCGGCCCCAGGGCGCTCGCAGGGCGCCTGCCCCCTCGCGCCGGGCCGCTCAGGAGCCCGGCTTCCCCTGACGCCTTCGCCTCCTCCTTCGGCTTGAGGAGGTCCTCCATGCGCTTGTCCACGGCGCTGTACTTCCACGCCGGGATGCGGAACACCCAGCCCGAGGTGAGCCGGTTCAGGCGCTCGACCTCGGCCGCCAGCTGCTCACGGCTGGGCGGCCTTGGCGCCGCCTCGGCCTTGTCGGCGGGCTCGGCCGGCGCGGCTGCCGCCCGTTCCGCGGACGCCGCCCCTGCATCCGCCGCCGATGCGGAAGCCGGTGGACGCCTCGCCCCCTTGCGCTGCCGTCGTTGCCGGACCCGGTCGCCGATGCGTCCGACGCCGCCGCACCCCCTTCCGCGGGCGGGCGTCGCGGCTCGCCGCCTCACCGCTCGCGTCGGCGGGCGCGGAGGCCTCGGCGACCGGCAGCAGCTCCGCCGCGAGGCTGAGGAAATGCTGGTCGTCGGCGAGCTTCCACAGCCGCATGGCGAAGCGGCGGCCGTCGAAGGTCTCGTAGTTCAGGGCGAGCGCGTCCTCCGGCACCGGCTGCTCCGCGGCGGGGCGCACGTCTTCGATCTGCAGCGCCGAGAGCAGCCCGGCCAGCCCGGTCGGCGCCCACTCGCCGCTCAGCTCGCGCCCCGGCCGGCAGGTTCTCGACCGTGAAGTTCGCGTCCTGCTCGCTCTTCTTCGCGGCGACGATGGTCTCGCCGTCGGCGCGACGCAGCTCGAGCCGGCGCACCTTCCCGCTCGGCAGGTCGATCAGCTCGCGGGCGAGCCAGCGCGTCGGCTCGCGCTCGAGCGTGAGGTCACCCGCCACCAGCCAGCTCTGGTCGTCCCCAGGGAGGCGCAGGAAGGTGCCACTGCCCTGCCCGTTGTAGCGCCCCACCACCACCGCGAGGTCCCCATCCTCGAAGACCAGGGTCAGCAGGGTCGAGGCAGCGCCCTCTTTCGCCGGGTCCTCGACCCCGAGCTCAGCATGGCGCTCGGGGTTGGCGGTCTTCGGTTCCAGACGCCGCGCATCCGCGAGCCGCAGCAGATACTGGCGCAGCTTGCCGACATCGGCGGGGAAGCCGTGGCGCTCGAGCACGCGGAAACCGCCGTCCTCCCGGCGCAGCGTCACCGCCGCACCCGAGCCGCCGGTGAGGCGGAATTCCTTCAGCCGCTCGAGACGCTCCCCGAGTCCGGGCAGAAGCGGCTCGCCGACGCCGGCGACTGGCGCCGTTCGCCGCTCCGAGGTGAGCCACCACGCCGCCGCCACCGCGACGACGGCCAGCACCGCGAGGATTCCCACCCTGCGCGCGTTCATTTCTCAAACCTCCGCCGCCAGCCGGCGCCGCCGACGAAGCTGCCAGCCGCCGTAGAGCAGGGCAGCGACGATCACCAGCGCCGGCACCAACACGATGTTGAGGAACTTCAGCCGCGCCCCGAGCGCCTCGATGTCGGCATCGAGCTGCCGCCGCACCTCCCTCAGCTCCTTGCGGATCCTGAGCTTCTCCTGCTGGAAACGCAGCAGCTCGGCGCGCTGCTCGGGCGAGAGCACCAGCGTCTGCTGCTCGCCCTTCTGCTGCTGCAGCTCGTTGAGGCGGCGCTCGGTCTCGCTGAGCTGCTGCTGCAGCTCCCGCTCCTTGGCGCGGAAGCGCTCGTCGGCCTGGCGCCGGAGCGCATCGACCGTGGTGAAGGGCCGCACCGACAGCGCCCGCCCGCGAATCGAGATCAGCGAGCCCGAGCCGAGCAGGTTGTCCACCGCGTTGACCACGAAATCGCCGTTGGCGGCGAAGGCGTTGGCCACGCGCTGCCCGAAGAACTGGCCGAGCTGGACCCACAGGCGGTTGCCGAGCAGATCGGTGTCGGCGACCACGATCATCTGCACCGGCTCCGCCGCCTCGGCGCGGTGCTTCTCGCCGCTGCGCTCGGGGAAGGCGGTCTTCAGCGGACCGCTGAAGCGCCCGGCGAGAACCAGGTGTTCGTTCCCCGGCGTGTAGTCGGCGAGCAGCGTCGAGGGATCGGCGCCGAGGAAGCGCAGGCGCTCGCTCGGCACCAGCATCGCCTCACGGGTGCTGTGAACCAACGGCTCGAGGCTGAGCGTGCTGCCCTCCTTGAGCGTGAGCTGGCCGGGGCTGGCGAAGTTGAGCACCGAGAGCTGGGCGGTGATGACGTCCTTGCCATTCAGGTGCTCGCGCCCGTAGCCGAGGATCGCCGCGTGGCGGGCGAGCTGGCCGGGAGCGATCGAGACCTGCAGCGCCGCCCCGCGATCGAGCACCACCTTGTCGGCGGGGAAGGCGATGCCCCACGCGTCGAAGAGCTTGGCGAGGTTCGAGGCGCGGCTGGCGAACATCGCCGACATCGGATCCTCGGGATTGACGCCGCCGTCGTCGAGCTCGGCGTAAGGATCGACGAAGACGAGGAGGCGACCGCCGCGGAGCACGAACTGGTCGATGGCGTAGAGGGTGTCGTCGCTCAGGTTCTTCGGATGCACGAGCACGAGCACGCGCACCTCCTCCGGGATCTCGGTGACGCCGTGGTTGAGCTCGCGCAGCTCGAAGAGCTGGCGCAGCTCGTCGACGATCACCTGCGGCTCGCGCATCTGCCGGGTCGCGGGATCGAAACCGGCGCCGATCGGCAGCTGGGAGAGCAGGCCCACGACCGGACGCTTGGGCCTCGCCAGGCTCTGCACCAGCTTGGCCACGTCGTACTCGAGGAAGGTCTCCTTGTCGGGCTGGAAGAAGGGGATCACCGCCTGGCCGTCGGTGGCGTTGGTGCCGGCGAGCCCGAAGTAGACCGTCTCGCCGCCGGGTCCGAGAGGCACGGCCTGCAGGCCGAAGGCCGCGGCCCGATCCTCGTCCTCGGAGAACGGCAGCGGATCGATCACCGTCAGGCGGACCTTGCCGCCCGCGGCGGCCTGGAGCTCCTCGAGGAACTCGCGCACCCGCTGCGCGTAGTTGCGCAGGAACGGCAGGTTCGCGCTCGCCCGGTCGGAGAAGAAGAAGTAGAGGTTGATCGGCTCGTCGATCTCCGCCAGCACCTCGCGCGTGCCTGGCGAGAGCGTGTACAGCCCGTGCGCGGTGAGATCGAGGCGGAGGCCGCGAAGCAGCGCGTTCGAGATCACCACCGCGGCGACGAAGAGCACCGCGAGCAGGCCGAGACTGCCGGCGGTGAGCTGGCGTCGGGTCTTGGCGTTCATGGGTTCAGTCCGACTTCCTGAGATCGATGACGACCGCCGTGGCATAGAGCCAGAAGCCGATCATCAGCGCGAAGTAGACCAGGTCGCGCAGGTCCACCACCCCCTTGCTCAGGCTGGCGAAGTGGGTGAGGAAGCTGAGCGAGGCGATGGCATCCAGCAGACCCTGGGGCGCGATCGGCCGGAAGAAGTCGAGCACCAGCGGGAAGCCCGCGAGCAGGAAGGCGAAGCAGATCACCACGGTGAGGATGAAGGCCACCACCTGGCTGCGCGTCGCCGCCGACAGGCACGAGCCGATGGCGAGGAAGCCGCCGGCCATCAGCAGGCTGCCCAGGTAACCGGCGAGGATCGCGCCATGGTCGGGATCGCCGAGATAGCTCACCGTGAGCCACATGGGGAAGGTGAGCGCGAGGGCGATGGCGATGAAGGTCCACGCGGCCAGGAACTTGCCCACCACCGCCTGCAGCATGGTGATCGGCTGGGTGAGCAAGAGCTCGATGGTGCCGCTCTTGCGCTCTTCCGCCCACAGCCGCATCGACACCGCCGGCACCAGGAACAGGTAAAGCCAGGGGTGGAAGCTGAAGAAGGGCAGCAAGTCCGCCTGTCCGCGCTCGTAGAGGTTGCCAAGGTAGAAACTCAGGCTTCCGGCGAGGATCAGGAAGATGACGATGAACACCCAGGCCACCGGCGTCGCGAAGTAGCTGGCCAGCTCCCGGCGGTACACGGTCCAGGTCGGATTCCTCATGAGCGCGCCCCTCCGGCAGTGATCGCCCGGAAGACCTCGTCGAGCCGCCCGCGCTCGAGCGCAATCTCCTCGAAGGCGAAGCGGCGCTCGCGCAACATTCGGGTGACCGGCTCGAACAGCGCCGCGCCGTTGCGCGGGAAGGCGGTGACGCGCCGGCTCGCGAGGTCGCATTCGACGTCGGCGACCTCGGGAAGCCCGCGCAGCGCGGATTCCACCGCGGCCGCATCGGCGGCCGTGACCGTCACCGCGCCGTGGTAGCGCGAGCGCGCCTCGAGCGCCGCCGGCGTGTCGTCGGCGAGCAGTCGCCCGCCGGCGATGATGATCGCGCGGGTGCAAACCGCGTGGACCTCCTCGAGGATGTGGGTCGAGATGATCACGGTCTTGTCGCGCGCCATGCCGCGGATCAGCTCGCGCACCTCCTGCTTCTGGTTCGGATCCAGGCCGTCGGTCGGCTCGTCGAGGATCAGCACCGGCGGGTCGTGGAGGATCGCCTGCGCCAGGCCCACGCGGCGGCGGAAGCCCTTCGAGAGGGTCTCGATCGGCTGGTGCAGCACGCTCTTCAGGTGAAGCAGCGCAGATCACCTCGCGCAGGCGCGCGCGACGGCGGTCGCCCTCGAGCCCGCGCAGGTCGGCGATGAACTCGAGGAAGGCGAGCGGCGTCATCTCGCCGTAGCTCGGCGCGCCTTCCGGCAGATAGCCCATGCGGCGCTTGGCCTCGAGCGGCTGCTCCGCCGACATCGAAGCCGCAGACCCTGGCGCTGCCCGAGGTCGGGGTCAGGAAGCCGGCGATCATGCGCATGGTGGTGGTCTTGCCGGCGCCGTTCGGGCCGAGGAAGCCGAGCACCTCGCCGGATCCGACGCGGAAGCTCACCCCGTCGACCGCCAGGATCTCGCCGTAACGTTTGCTGAGCGCTTGCACCTCGATCATCTCGTCCTCGCTCCGATGGGCGCAGGGACCTGGCCGCGGCGGCCCGGCGCGGCGGCGGCGCCGCGCGGCGGCGCGCATTGTTGGGACCGCCGCCCCAGTTTTCAAGAGCGCCCGCCCGCCGACCGGCGAGCGCGCCGAAGGTTCCCGTCCCTCAGCCCGCTCCGGCGACGGTCATGCCGTCGACCAGCAGGCTGCCGCACTGGATCGCGCCGCGCCGGTCGAGGTCCGCGCCCGCAGCCAGCACCGCGCGGAACATGTCCGGCAGCCGTCCGGCGACGGTCACCTCCTCCACCGCGTGGGCGATCGCCCCATCCTCGACCCAGAAGCCGCTGGCGCCGCGCGAATAGTCGCCGGTGACGAGGTTCACCCCCGGGCCCATGAGCTCGGTGACCAGGAGCCCGCGGCCCATGGCCGCGAGCAGTGCCTCGCGGTCGCCCCTGCCCCCGACCAGCTCGAGGTTGAACACCCCCCCGGCATTGCCGGTGGTGCTGGAGCCCCAGCTTGCGCGCGGAGTAGCTGGACAGCAGATAGCGCTGCAGCCGTCCCTCCGCGACCAGCGGCTGCTCGCGGGTGGCGACGCCTTCGGCGTCGAAGCCGGCCGAGGCCGCGCCGCGCGGCCGGTGCGGGCGCTCGACCAGCGACAGCCACTCGGGGAACAGCCGCTCGCCGACCCGGCCGAGGAGGAAGGAGGCGCGGCGGTAGAGCGCCCCGCCGCTCGCCGCCTGCACCAGATGCCCGATCAGCGAACAGGCGACCTCGGCGTCGAAGAGCACCGGATGGCGCCCGGTGGGGACCGGCCGCGCGTCGAGGCGCGCCAGGGTGCGCTCGGCCGCGCGTCTGCCCACCGCCTCCGGCGACTCGAGGCCGTCGGGAGCGCGCGCGGCGCTCCACCAGCCATCGCGCTGCATGCACTCGCCGCGTCCCGCGAGCAGCGTGCAGTCGAGCGCATGATGGGTCGAGCGCCACGGGCCGAGGAAACCGTGGCTGTTGGCGTAGACGCCGAGCTCCGCCTCGACCTGCGAGGCGCGCGCCCTCCGAGTTGACGATTCCCGCGGACGGCGAGGCCCGCCGCCTCGCAGCGCCGCGCCAGCGCCACCGCCTCGGGAGGCTCGAGCGGCCAGGGATGCCAGAGATCGAGCTCCGGCCACTCGCGCGCGAGCTCCTCCGGATCGGCCAGGCCCGCGGCGGGGTCGGGCTCGCCGTGGCGCGCGATGGCGATCGCCCGCTCGACTACCGCGCGGAGCGGCGGCCGGGGACAGCTCGGTGCTCGAGGCACTGCCCCGCCGCCCCCGGAGGTAGACGGTGAGCTCGAGGCTGACGCCGAGCCCCGACTCCGAGACGCTCGAGCTCCCCGAGCCGCACCGCCGCGACCAGCTCGCGGCGCTCGCCGACGCTGAGCTCGGCGGCCTCGGCGCCCAGCCGCCGCGCCAGGCCCAGGAGCTCCTCGGCGCGACGAGCCGAGCTCGGCCAGCCGCGGCTCCGCCGCCAGCAGGCGGCGGCTAGACTCGGAGGGTCTCAGCGTCACGAGGGCCTCTCCCGATGACCTCCAGGCGGAGCGACATCCCAGCCGATGCGCCGAGCCGCAGTCAACGGCGGCGCGAGGCGCTCGCGGTGCTCGCGCTTGCCCGGCGCGCGGTCTCCGCGCCGCCCGGCCTGCTCGCCCCGCTCGCGCTGCCGGAGCGGATCCGGGAGGCCATCGCCCGCGCCCGGGCGATCAGCATCGCCGATCGCGCGCAAGCGCGAAACCGGCTTCCTCGCCAAGCTGCTGCAGGGCCGATCCCGAGGCGGCGGCGATCGCTCGCCGAGGCGCTCGCCCCGGCACCGGGGCGCGCGCACGGTCTGCCCGGCGCCGCGAGGCGCTCGCCGAGCTGTGGTGTGCGCGGCTGCTCGCGCGATGGCGATGCCGCCCTCGAGCGGCTGGTCGACCAGCGACGCGCGCTGCCGGCGAGCGAGCTGCGGAGGCTGCTCCGCGCCGCACGCGGCGAGGCCATCGCCGGGCCCGGCCCGAGGTCGGCTGCGCGCCGCCCTGCTCCAGCTCCTCGACCCGGCTACGCGGAGCCGGCGCGACCGAGGAATGAGCGGTCGCCCCGGCTCACCGCGGCCACAGCCAGGCGAGATAGAGCGCGTAGAGCAGCGAGCAGCAGCGCCCCCTCGAGGCGGTGGAGCAGCCGCCCGGTGTAGAGCAGCGGCAGCAGCAGCACCGAGACCACGGTCAGGATCGCGAGGTCGCGCCAGGCCACCTGCGGCGCCGCGAGCGGCGCCAGGAGCCCCGCCGCGCCGAGGATGCCGAGGATGTTGAAGACGTTCGAGCCGACGACGTTGCCGATGGCGATGTCGGGCTGGCGGCGGACGGCCGCCACCAGCGAGGTGGCGAGCTCGGGCAGGCTGGTGCCGGCGGCGACCAGGGTGAGGCCGATCACCGCCTCCGAGACCCCGAGCCGGCGCGCGATCGCGATCGCCTGCTCGACCAGCAGCTCCGAGCCGAGCACCAGCAGCAGCAGGCCGAGGGCGAGGCCGGCAAGGTCCCACGCGAGCGAGCCCTCCCCGGCGGCGAGCGGCGCGTCGGGCCAGTCCTGAAGGCCCTCGCGGACCCGGCGGCGGGCGAGGACCAGGTTGAGCGCGGTGTAGCCGCCGAGGATCGCGAGCAGCAGCGCGGCCTCGACGCGCGCGATCCGGCCGTCGGCCAGCAGCGGCCACAGCAGCAGCGCGGCGCCGAGCGCCAGCGGGGCATCCAGGCGGACGATCCGCTCCCGCACCGGGATCGGGCAGATCAGCGCGGCCAGGCCGAGGATCACCGCGACGTTGAAGATGTTCGAGCCCACCACGTTGCCGAGCGCGAGGTCGCCCGAACCGGCCAGCGCCGCCTCGACGCTCACCACCAGCTCGGGGGCGCTGGTGCCGAAGGCGACCACGGTCAGCCCCACCGCCAGCCGGCTGAGACCGAGCCGGAGCGCGAGCGAGGCCGCGCCCCGGACCAGCGCCTCGGCGCCGACGAAGAGCAGGAGCAGGGCGAAGGCGAGGAGGAGGAAGGAGAGCATCGTGGCGGCGACGACGTGAGGGTTGCCTGGGCCCGTCAGCCGGTCTCGGTGCCGCCGACGGTGAGGCGGTCGACCTTGAGCGTCGGCTGCCCGACGCCGACCGGGACGCACTGCCCGTCCTTGCCGCAGACGCCGACGCCCTCGTCGAGGGCGAGATCGTTGCCGACCATGCTCACCCGCTGAAGCACCTCCGGGCCGCAGCCGATCAGGGTGGCGCCCTTCAGCGGCGGACCGAGCCGGCCGCGCTCGATCAGGTAGGCCTCGCTCGCCGAGAACACGAACTGGCCGCTGGTGATGTCGACCTGGCCGCCGCCGAAGTTCACGGCGTAGATCCCGCGCGGCACCGAGGCGATGATCTCCTCCGGCGCATGGGGCCCGGCGAGCATGTAGGTGTTGGTCATCCGCGGCATCGGCAGGTGGGCATAGCTCTCGCGCCGCCCGTTGCCGGTCGCGGGCATCCCCATCAGCCGGGCGTTCTGCAGGTCCTGCAGGTAGCCCCGCAGCACGCCGTCCTCGATCAGGACGTTGAGCGCGCCCGGGGTGCCCTCGTCGTCCACCGTGAGCGAGCCGCGCCGCTCGGGAAGGGTGGCGTCGTCGACCACGGTGACCCCGGGCGCCGCCACGCGCTCGCCGATGCGGCCCGCGTACAGGCTCGTGCCCTTGCGGTTGAAATCCCCCTCGAGCCCATGGCCCACCGCCTCGTGCAGCAGCACCCCGGGCCAGCCCGGGCCGAGCACCACCGGGAACTCGCCCGCGGGAGCCGGGATCGCCTCGAGATTGACCAGGGCGCGGCGCACCGCCTCGCGCACGAAGCGCTCGGGAAGCCCGCGCGCCAGCAGGGCGGCGAAGTCGAAGCGGCCGCCGCCGCCGCCGTGGCCCTGCTCCCGCCGGCCCGAGCGCTCGACGATCACCCGCACGTCGAGGCGGATCAGGGGGCGGCGGTCGCGGACCAGCAGCCCGTCGCTGCGCGCGATCAGCACCGCCTCCCAGCTCGCCGTCAGGCTCAGCATCACCTCGCTCACGCAGGGATCGAGAGCGCGGGCGAGGCGGTCGAGCGACCTGAGCAGCTCGAGCGCGGCGGGGGTCTCGAGCTCGGGGAACATCGGCCGGCGCCCGCGTAGCGCGCGGGCGCCGGCCGGGCGGGATGCAGCCGGGAGGCCGTCCCTCCCCCCGCGGCGAGGGCCGCGCGCGCGTCGCGGGCCGCGGCCAGCAGGGCCGGACGCTCGAGGCGCTCGGTGAAGGCGAAGCCCGAACGGGCGCCCGCGAGCGCCCGCAGCCCGGCACCGGCATCGATGGCATAGCTGCCGCCCTTGACGATGCCTTCCTCCAACGTCCAGCTCTCGCTTACGCAGCGCTGGAGGTAGAGGTCGGCGTGCTCCACGCCCGGCCCGGCAAGCTCGCCGAGCACGGCCTCGAGGTCGGCGAGCTCGAGCCCGAACTCGGCCGGCGTCACCGGCGGCGTCGTGGTCGAAGGGGCTGATCGTCAACGTCGGTCGTCTCCAGCGAGGAAGGATCCGGGTGCCCGCGGGCTCAGCGCATGCCGCCCCCCGAGACTCGCGGCGCCCGGACCAGCCGTTCGAGCACCGGTCGCTCCCAGGGACCGCTCAGCCGATACTCCGCGCGTCCGATGGTGCCGAGCGGCGAGGCCAGCACGTTGCGCGCCAGCATCCCCACGGCCGCGCCGGGAGCGCCGCCCGCCAGCGCGCCGAGGAAAGGCAGCGCGCCGCCGACCTCGGGGACCACGTCCACCCGCTGATCGTAGCGGCGGGCGCGGAGATCGGTCGAGCCCCGGACCAGGATGCGCATCCCCGGCGCGAGCAGCTCGAAGTCCTCGGTGCGCGCCGCGCCGTTGGCGAAATCGAAGCTGCCCCTCATCGCCGTGAAGCTCATTCCCGGCGCGAGCACGTCGCGGAAGTCGAGGAGCAGCCGGCGCGGCAGGACGTCGAGGCTCACCAGCCCGAGAATCCGCCCCGCTCCCGGCTCGAGCTCCAGCAGGCGGCCCGGCCCCGCGCGCACGCGCAGGCGGCCGCTCACGCGCTCGAGCGCGGCAGCGAGCGGCGAACCGGGCCAGACCAACTCGGCCTCGGCGAGCAGGGGGCCATCGGCCATCCCGGACGCGTAGCCGAGCCGGGCCAGCGCGTCGCCGAGCCGCGGCGCGACCAGCGTGAGCGCCAGCTCCGAGCGTGAGGCGTCTGCCCTGCCCGCGCCAGCGGCCGTGGCCGTGCAGCGACAGGCCCTCGGCGCGCGCCTCGAGCAGGCCGATCCGCAGGCCGTCGCCCTCCGGTCGCGCCTCGACCCGTACCGCACCGAGCCGTGCCTCGCCGAGCCGCAGGTCGCCGACACGGGCATGGATCTCCGGCAGCCGCGATGGGTCCGAGGTCGGCGTGCCTGCCGCCCTCGCCCGCCCCGGCCGGCCAGTGCAGCCGTTCGAGGTCGAGGATCAGGCGCGGGCTGGGGCGCGCGGCGAAACGGCCCGTGCCGGCCACGGCCTCGCCCTCGAGCGCGAAGCGCAGCTCCTGCTCCTCCTCGGCCACCCTGAGCCGGGATCGCCCGAGCGCGGCGCCGGCGAGCAGGAGCCGGTCGACCTCGAGCTCCACGGTGATCGGGCCTGCCCCGACCATGCTGGCGGCCAGCCAGCCGTCGAGGGCCAGCTCGCCGGTGCGTCCCTCGATCCGCAGGCCCGATGCCGGCGGCTCGGGGAGTTCGCCGCGGTCTCCGAAGCGCAGGGCGAGGGCCGACCGCCCCGGCTCCGCCCGCATCGCCGCCGCCAGTCCCGGAACCAGTCGCAGCGCGCCCTCCCATCGCCCCTCCCCGGCTCTGGGTGAGATCGACGGCGAGCGGCCAGGGGCTGCTCGCCGGGTTTCACGAAGGGGGCCGGTCCGAGCAGGCCGATCCCGACGAGGTCCGAGCGCAGTGCGAGACGCGCGGTCGAAGCGGGGCCGCGCGGCACCGCGAGCGCGAGCGACCAGTCGGCGGTCCCGGCGGCGTGCACCGGCAGTGGCCGCTCGACCCGGAGCAGACGCAGCAGCGACGCGACCGGGAGCCGCCCCGCGAGGCCGAGCTCGAGGACGTGGCCGGGATCGGCGCAGGCCTCCCCGACGGCGAGCGCGAGCGACACCGGATCGCCCGAGATAGCGTGCGCTCAGCGCCTCGGACCTCAGGCCGCGCCCGTCGAAGGCCAGCGCCCCGCCGAGGGCCTCGAGGGCGAGTCCCGACTTGGCGTCGCTGAAGCTCGCATCGGCGAGCCGCACCCTCCCGCGCAGCTCGTCGGGAGCGGCCGGATCGTGGATCTCGGAGCAGGAGCTCGAGCTCGCCCTCGGCCTGGCCATCGAGTCGCATCCCCATCAGCCACGGCCCGAGCCGGTGGACCAGTGGCGTGGCCGCGAGGAAGTCGAGCAGGGCCTCGCCCGCGCCGAGCCCGCTGGCGCGCAGCGCGAGCTCGGCGCGGTCGAGGTTGGGCACTTCGGCCTCGGCGAAGGGCACCCGCATCCCGAGGATCGCGCCATCGCTTCGCCTCGACTCGGAGCGACCGGTCGCGGAACTCCAGCCGCGCCGCGCCGATGCCGGGCGCTGCGGCCAGCGCGGATGGAAGGCCAGTTCGGCGCGCTCGCCAGCGGCCACGCACGCGCAGCCCGCCCTCGCCCGCGGCGAAGGGCCAGGCTGCTGGCCGGCCCGCGAACACCGCGCGCAGCCTCGCGGATCAGGCCGGCGGCGAGCGCGCGCCGAAGCCAGGCCGCGGTGCGGGGCGGGAGGATGCCGTAGGGCAGATGCGGCACCAGCTCCGGGATCGCGATCGCCCCGCTCTGCGCCGCCGCGGCGAGCCCGCCGGCTCGCGTCGAGCTCGAGACGCAGCGCCAGCGGCAGCCCGGCGACCACGAGCGCGCGCGCCGAGAGCTCGACGCCCGGATTCGGACCGAGCGCCAGGGACGCTGGCCCCCCCGCCACCGGCAGCGGTCGCGGGAAGACTCGCGGCCAGTCGAGCTCGGCCGGCTGTCCCTGCGAGCTCGGCGAGCAGCCCTTCGCGCATCACCCCGCCACTCGACGCTGCCACGGGCCGCCTCCCGGGAGCCCGAGGGCGGGCGCCACCCGGAAGCTCCTCGGCCACCCCCTGAAGCACACTCGAGCCGACCGGCCGCGAGCCGAAGCTCGAGCTCGCGCACGCGCCCCTGCGGCGCCGCCGCATAGAGCCAGGCGCGCAGCCGCTCGGGCGGCAGCGCGGAGAGCGCGAGCAGCGCGGCGAACGGCGCCGAGCGGCAGGGCCTCGCCCCGGAGGACCACGGACCCCTTCGCCGTCGCCCGCGAGCCACAGCCGACCGCTTCCGCCCTCCCCCAGGTCGAGATCGCCGAGCTCGGCGCGCCAGCCGTCCCCCGACCCCACGCGCGCGGAGCCACCCGGCGAGCCGCGCCAGCCGATGCCGCGGCTCGACCGCGGCCTGTCCCAGACGGCAGCGTGTGCCGCCCGGCGAAGCCGGGCTCCTGAAGGCCGAGCTCGGCGGCGAGCGACCACCCGGCCTGGTCGCGCTCGAACCAGAGCTCGAGCGTTCCGCGGCCGCCGACAAGCATGACGCCGAGCGGAGCCATGCCCCGCACCGCCGCGGCGAGCGCCTCCGAGCGCAGCCGGAGCCAGGCGCGGCTGCGGCGGTCGTCGCGCTCGAGGACCAGCCAGACTCTCGCCGCCGTCCGTGCGGCAGCCGCGCCTGACCCCGGAGCTGCCGGCCTCGCCGTGCGAGGACTCGATCTCGAGCTCGAGTCCCTCGAGCTCGACCACCCCGAGCTTCGGGATCCCGGTCCAGCCCTGAGCCGGCCGTCGGCGACCGCGAGCCGCAGCCGCGGCGTGCCGGCGGCGCCGGCGGCAGGGCAGCGGCAGCGCCGCCGAGGACCAGCGCGCCGTCGCGCCAGGCGAGCTCCAGCGTGAGCCCGGCGAGTCGCAGATCCAAAGCCCCCGGACGCCCCGCGAGCAGCGCCCAGGGATCGAGGCCGAGACTGCGCGCGCTCGGCGCGGAGCGGAGCCGCGAGCCCGATCTCGATGCCCTGGAGCTCGAGCACCGGGCCCATGCCGCGCCAGTTTGCGGAAGAGCGCGCGATCCGCACCGGCTGACCCAGCTCCGCCTCGAGCAGCGCCGCGACCCGCCGCGCATCGGCCGCGTACCAGGGCAGCGCGAGCTTGGCCAGCCCCACGAGCATCGCCAGCGCGACCACCGCGCATGGGCGGCGACCGACCATCAGCGCGTCGAGCGCGCGGCGGATCGCCGCGAGCGGGCCGGTCGGGCGCGCGCGTCAGGCTCACAGCGGCACCACGTCGAAGATCTCGGGCGCGTAGTGGTCGAGGGCCTGGAAGCTGATGCTGCGCCCGAGGAACTCCTCGAGCTCGGCGACCGCCGCCTGCTCCTCCTCGAGGATCCGGCCGACCACCGAGGGCGCCGCCAGCACCGCGAGGCGCCGGGTGTCGAAGCTCCGCGCGGCGCGCGTGAGCTCGCGGAAGATCTCGTAGCAGACGGTCTCGGCGCTCTTGACGTAGCCGCGGCCCTCGCAGGTCGGACAGGTCTCGCACAGCTGCCGGTGCAGGCTCTCGGTGGTGCGCTTGCGGGTCATCTGCACCAGGCCGAGCGGGGAGATGTCGAAGACCCGCGAGCGCGCGTGGTCGCGCTGCAGCGCGCGCTCGAGGGTGCGCAGCACCTGGCTGCGGTGCTCGGGGTCCTGCATGTCGATGAAGTCGATGATGATGATCCCGCCGAGGTTGCGCAGCCTCAGCTGCCGCGCCACCGCCTGCGCCGCCTCGAGGTTGGTGCGGAAGGCGGTCTCCTCGAGGTTCCGGTGGCCGAGATAGCCGCCGGTGTTGACGTCGATCGTGGTCATCGCCTCGGTCTGGTCGATAACCAGGTGGCCGCCCGACTTGAGCGGCACCTCGCGCTTGAGCGCGCGGCTGATCTCGTCCTCGACGCCGTAGAGATCGAAGAGCGGCCGCTCCCCGCGGTAGAGCTCGATGCGGTCGATCAGCTCCGGCACGAACTGGCGGGCGAAGGCCTGGGCCCGCTCGAAGGTCTCCCGCGAGTCGATCCGTACCCGCTCCACGCCGCTGCGCACCAGGTCCCGCAGCGCCCGCAGGGCGAGCGCGGGCTCCTCGTAGAGCCGGTCGCCGACGCGCGCCCCGGGGATGCGCTCGCGGATCGCCTGCCACACCCGGTCGAGATAGCCGAGATCCTCGCGCAGCGCCTCCTCGCCCAGTCCCTCGGCGTTGGTCCGCACGATGTAGCCGCGCTCGCCGCCGAGCGCGGCCACCGTCTGGCGCAGGCGCTGGCGCTCGGCCTCGTCCTCGATCCGCGCCGAGACGCCGACGCTGCGCCCATAGGGCAGCAGCACGAGATAGCGCGAGGCGATGCTGAGCTGCGTGGTCAGGCGCGGCCCCTTGCCGCCGATCGGGTCCTTGATCACCTGGACCACCACCTCCTGGCCCTCGCGCAGCAGCTCGCCGATGGCGCGCGGCGCCTCCGCATCCTCGCCGCCGAGGACCTCGGTCGCCGGCGGCCTGAGCAGGTCGGCGACGTGGAGGAAGGCCGCGCGATCCATGCCGAGATCGACGAAGGCCGCCTGCATCCCCGGCATCACCCGCTTGATCCGGCCCTTGTAGATGCTCCCCACCAGCCCGCGGCGCGAGGCGCGCTCGAGGTGGACCTCCTGCACCATGCCGCCCTCGATCACCGCCACCCGCGTCTCGCGCGGGGTGACGTTGATCAGGATCTCCGCCGAGCCGGCGCTCATGCGCCCTCAGTCGGAGGGGGCGGGGATGTCGACCGCCACCGGCAGGTCGGCCTGCTCGAGCAGCATGGCCGTCTCGTAGAGCGGCAGGCCCATCACGCCGCTGTAGCTGCCCTCGATGCGGGCGATGAAGCTGGCGGCGAAGCCCTGGATCGCGTAGCCGCCGGCCCGCCCGCGCCACTCGCCGGTCGCGAGGTAGCGCTCGATCCGGTCGTCGTCGAGCGGCGCGAACCAGACCGCGGTCTCGGAGAGCGCCTCGCGCAGCCCGCGGGGGCCGGCCACGCACACCGCCGAGAGCACGCGGTGGCTGCGGCCCGCCAGCGCCCGCAGCATCCGTCGCGCCTCCCCCGCGTCCTCGGGCTTGCCGAGCACCGCCCCGTCCAGCACCACCTCGGTGTCGCCGCCGATCACCAGCGCCGCCTGCTCGCCGCAGCGCTGACGGCCGAGCAGCGCCTTGTCGCGGGCCACGCGCCGCACGTAGTCCTCGGCGCGCTCGCCCGGCTGCTGACGCTCCGGCACCTCGAGCTCGAGCACGCCGAAGCGCAGTCCGAGCTGCTCGAGGAGCTGCCGCCGCCTCGGCGAGCGCGAGGCGAGGAACAGCGGATAGGCCGGCACGATCCACATCCAGGGAAGCTTAGCAAAGGGCCGTCGGCGCTCAGCCGCGGTGGTAGGGATGCCCCGCGAGCAGCGACGCCGCCCGGTACAGCTGCTCGAGCACGACGATCCGCGCGAGGGCGTGCGGCAGGGTCAGCGGGCCGAGACTCCAGCGCAGCGCCGCCGCGCCCAGCACGGAGGCGTCGAGTCCCTCGGGGCCGCCGATCACCAGGGCCACGTTCCGGGACGCCATGCGCCACGCCGCCAGCCGCCGCGCCAGCGCCTCGCTGCTCCACGGCTCCCCGCCCGGATCGAGGGCGACCAGCTCCGCGTCCCGCGGCAGCGCCGCGAGGATGCGGCGCGCCTCCTCCGCGCGGAGCTGCGCGGCCGGCGCGGAACCGCCGGGCGCGGGAGGGAGCGCGCGCTCCTCGAGCCGGAGGTAGGGTCGCCAGCCGTCGGCGGTAGTCGGCGGCGGCCTGCTCGGCCCACGCCGGCAGGCCGCCGGCCGACGGTGATCAGCAGCAGCCGCAAGCGCTCAGCCGGCGCGGGCGGGGGCGACGGCGTCGGCGCCCCACAGGCGCTCGAGGCCGTAGTACTCGCGGACGCGCGGGAGCATCACGTGCACCACCACGTCGCCGAGATCGACGAGGATCCACTCCCCCTCCCGCTCGCCCTCGATCCCGAGCGGGACCAGCCCGTCGCGCTTGGCCGCCCGCACCACCTCCTCGGCGATCGAGCGCACGTGCCGAGTCGAGGTGCCGCTCGAGACGATGATCCAGTCGGTGATCGAGGTCTTGCCGCGGACGTCGAGCGTGCGCACGTCCCGGGCCTTGAGATCGTCGAGCGCGGCGAGCACCGTGGCGCAGAGCGCGGCGGGCGAGGCGGCGGGCGCGGGATCTTGCAACGGCGGGCTGGGGTGCGCGGGCTCGGGACTCGCCGCGATTATACGGCGCCGCCGCCGCGGCGGGAGAGGAGCGCGTGGCCGCCGGCGCGGGTTCAAAGCGCCGCGCGTCACCCGCCCGGCTCGCGAGCGGGCGCCGCGCCGGCCCCCGCCTCCGCCTCGCGCTCGATGACGAAGACCCGGGCGGGCGGCAGGTTGCGCCAGGCGTAGGGGCCGTTTCGCGCCCGCAGCCCGAGCCCGCGCAGCACCCGGCGCCGGACCGGGCAGAAGGGTGCGTAGCTGAACTGGACCAGCCGGCCGCCCGGCCTCAGCACCGCGAAGGCGGAGGCCAGCACCCGCGCCTGGTTCTCCGCCGAGAGCCCGAGCAGGCCGATGCCGCTCAGCACCGCATCGAAGGACTCCGCCGGGCCGCCGGCGAGGAGCGAGGGCAGCTCCCGCGCATCGCCGCAGCAGCACCCGAACCCCCGGGAACCGCCGGGCGAGCAGCGCGGCGAAGGCCTCGCTCAGCTCGACCAGGGTCAGATCCTCGGGGCGGATGCCGTGGGCGAGGAGCGCGCGGGAGAAGACGCCGGTGCCCGGGCCGAGCTCGAGCACCCTCCTCGCGCCCGGCGGCAGCTGCGCGACCATGAGCTCGGCCAGCCGGCTCCCCGACGGGGCGATGGCGGCGGTGGACCATGGCCGGCGCCACCACTCGCGCAGGAAGCACAGAAGGTCGGCGAGCTGCTGTCGCCGCGCCGAGCCGGAGGAATCGACCATCGGGAAGCTCCGCTGCCGAGGCCGCCTCCAGCCTAGCACAGGCGCCGCGCGCGGGCCTCCGCGCCCGCCGGCCTGGTGCGGGCCCGTCGGGATCCGGCTATGATGCTGCGGTTTCCATGCTCCCGCCGCGCCCGAGCGCGGCCCCCGTTCCCGCGGAGGTGTCCCATGGATCGCCTGCTCAGCCTGCTCGCCGAGATGCGCTCGGCCGGCGGCCCCGCCCGCACCCGTGGCCTCGACGACGCCGTGATCCGCCGCTTCGCCGCCAGCCAGCCGAGGCTGCGCGCCGCGATCGAGGAGGCCCACCAGCGCTTCCAGGCGCTCCGGCGCGAGCGTCCGGAGCTGATCGCCCTCGAGGAAGGCGCCCAGGTGCGCGCCGTCCAGGAGGGGATCCTCAACTTCTATCCCGAGGATGCGGTGAATCCCTTCGTGGCCATCGCCGCGCGCGGCCCCTGGCTGGTGACCCTCAAGGGCGCGGTGATCCACGACTGCGGCGGCTACGGGATGCTCGGCTTCGGCCACGCCCCGGAGCGCGTCCTGGCCGCCCTGGCCGGCACCCAGGTGATGGCCAACATCATGACCCCGAGCCTGAGCCAGCTGCGGCTGGTCGAGGCGCTGCGCCGCGAGATCGGCCACCGGCGCGCCGAGGGCTGTCCCTACGCCAAGTTCTTCTGCCTGAACTCCGGCTCCGAGGCGGTGACCCTCGCCGGCCGCCTGGCCGACGTCAACGTCAAGCTCCAGACCGATCCCGGCGCGCGCCACGCCGGGCGCAGCGTGCGCCGGATCGCGGTGCGCGGCAGCTTCCACGGGCGCACCGAGCATCCCGCGCTCTACTCGGACTCGACCCGCCGGACCTATGCCCAGCATCTCGCCAGCGCCCGGCATCACGACCATCTGATCGCAATCGAGCCCTACGACGTCGCCGCCCTCGAGCGCGCCTTCGCCGAGGCGGAGGCCAATGGCTGGTTCATCGAGGCGGTGTTCCTCGAGCCGGTGATGGGCGAAGGCGACCCCGGCCGGGCGCTCACGCCCGAGTTCTACGCCGCCGCGCGCGAGCTCACGCTGCGCCACGACAGCCTGCTGCTGATCGACTCGATCCAGGCCGGGCTGCGCGCGCACGGCGTGCTCTCGGTCGTTGACTACCCAGGCTTCGAGCGGCTGCCGCCACCGGACCTCGAGACCTACTCGAAGGCGCTCAACGCCGGCCAGTTCCCGCTCTCGGTGCTGGCGGCCACCGAGCGGGCGGCGGCGCTCTATCGCAAGGGGATCTACGGCAACACCATGACCGCGAATCCCACGCGCCCTCGACTGCGCGGTGGCGGTGCTCGAGTCGCTCACGCCGGAACTGCGGCGCAACATCGTCGAGCGCGGCCGCGAGTTCGTCGAGCGGCTCAACCGGCTGGCGCAGGAGCTCGGCGGGCGGATCACCCGCGTCCAGGGCACCGGGCTGCTGGTCTCCTGCGAGCTGGCGCCGGAGTACAAGTGCTACGGCAGCCGACAGCATCGAGGACTTCCTCCGCACCCAGGGTCATCGGGGTGATCCACGGCGGCGCGAACAGCCTGCGCTTCACCCCGCCCTTCGACATCAGCAGCGAGGAGCTGGAGCTGGTGGTGAATGCCGTGCGTCACGCCCTGCTCCACGGGCCGCGGCAGACCGTGGCCGCCGCCGCGGCCTGAGGACCCGGCCCGGCGCAATCGATGAGCCTGCGGCGCAAGCTCGCCGAGCACGGCTTCGAGTCCAACGAGGACTACCAGTTCGCGGTCGACTGCCTGTTCGCGCGGCCGCCGGCGCGGATTCGCTGCCCTCAACGTGACCGGCGGCGGCGGGCGGCGCAAGACCGCCTTCGCCACCGCCCTGGTCCGCGCCCTCGCCTACCCGCGGATCCTCTACCACGACTTCCTGCAGCCGGATCCGCCGGCGGCGAGCGTCCGCGTCGAGGGCCTCGAGGTGCCGCCGCTGCCCGCCTTCGACCGGGCGGTGATCGAGGCCTGCGGCTTCTCCGAGGGCGAGCCCGCCGCCCTGATCCTCGACCAGCTCCAGGCGGCGCCCTTCCGCGAGCATCTGCGGCTGCACCACTTCCTCGAGAGCTGCGAGTGGCCACACCCGCTGGGCGTCGCCCACGCCAATCCCCGCCACCTCGTGGTGCTGCTGATCTCCGAGGAGCCGCTCTACCACGCGCTCCATCGGCTGAGCTTCCGCGTGCACACCGACCGCGGCGGCGGCGCTTTCGAGCACCGCCCGGAGGACTTCGGGCTCGACGCCGCGGCCGAGCCCCTGTTCGCGGCGCTGGCTGCCCTCTTCGCCAGGATCGGGGTGACGCCGACCGCGAGCGAGATGCGGCTCCTGCTCTCGGACCTGCTCGAGCGGGCACGGGCGATCACCCAGATCCGCCAGGCGGTCTTCGGCCGCGTCGAAGGCGTGCCCTGGGAGGCCCTGCTCGCGCGCGAGCTCGAGGAGCCGCTCGAGCAGCTCCGTGCCAGCCTGTTCTGAGCTGCTCGGCGCGGAGGAGATCCGGATCTGAGCGGCGCCCTCGCCCGCTCAGGGCCGGAAGCGGTCGGTGGCCCGCACCAGGGCGTCGGCGATCCCCGGCTCGAAGGCCGAGTGCCCGGCGTCGGGCACGACGATGAGCTCGGCCTCGGGCCAGGCGCGCTTCAGCTCGAAGGCCGAGCGCATCGGGCAGACCACGTCGTAGCGGCCCTGCACGATCACCGCCGGGAGATGGCGGATGCGGCCGAGGTCGCGCAGGAGCTGCCCCTCCTCGTCGAAGAAGCCGCCGTGGACGAAGTAGTGGCACTCGATGCGGGCCAGGGCCAGCGCGAACTCCTCCCGCTCGCTCGCCGCGACGTGCCCGGCGTCGGGGAGCAGGAAGCTGGTCGCCGCCTCCCACCGCGACCAGGCGCGGGCGGCGGCGAGCCGCTCCGCCGGATCCGTCCCGGTCAGCCGACGGTGATAGGCGCTCATCAGGTCGCCGCGCTCCACCGGCGGGATCGGCGCCAGGAACGCCTCCCAGGCTTCGGGGAAGAGCTCGCTGGCGCCGTGCTGGTAGAACCACTCGAGCTCGGCCCGCCGGAGCAGGAAGATGCCGCGCAGCACCAGCTCGCTCACGCGCTCGGGATGGGTCTCGGCATAGGCCAGCGCGAGCGTCGAGCCCCAGGAGCCGCCGAAGAGCTGCCAGCGGGAGATGCCGAGGTGCTCGCGCAGCCGCTCGAGATCGGCGACCAGGTGCCAGGTGGTGTTCTCCTCGAGCTCCGCGAGCGGCCGCGAGCGTCCCGCGCCGCGCTGGTCGAGCAGCACGATGCGGTAGGCGGCGGGATCGTGGAAGCGCCGGCTGCGCGGATGGCAGCCCGCGCCGGGCCCGCCGTGGAGGAAGAGCGCCGGCTTGCCGGACGGGTTGCCGCACTGCTCGTAGTAGAGCGAATGCCGCGGCGAGACCTGGAGGTAGCCGGCGTCGAAGGGCTCGAGCTCGGGATAGAGAGGAGCGGAGCTCGCTCATGCGCGGCGGAGACCGGACGGGCGGAGGTTCGCGGATGGTCGGGGCGGCGAGATTCGAACTCGCGACCCCCACAACCCCATTGTGGTGCGCTACCAGGCTGCGCTACGCCCCGACCGCTGCGAACCGGACCGTTCAGCGGCGAAGGAGCTGGGCGATCTCCTCGAGCTCCAGCCTCAGCTGGTGGGCGAGCTGCTGCGAGAGGCTCGCCTCCCGCCTGCCCTGCTCGCCCTCGAGACGCTGCCTCGCGCCGCCGATCGTGAAGCCCTGATCATACAGCAAGCTGCGGATCTGGCGCACGAGCAGCACGTCCTGCCGCTGGTAGTAGCGGCGGTTGCCGCGCCGCTTGACCGGCTTGAGCGCGGGAAACTCCTGCTCCCAGTAGCGCAGCACGTGCGGCTTGACGTCGCACAGCTCGCTCACCTCGCCGATCGTGAAGTAGCGCTTCGGCGGGATCGGGGGAAGCTCGTCATTGCTTCGCGGGTCCAGCATAGGCCTCCACCCTGCGCTTCAGCTTCTGGCCCGCGCGGAAGGTCACCACCCGCCGCGCGGAGATCGGGATCTCCTCCCCGGTCTTGGGATTGCGGCCGGGGCGCTGCCGCTTGTCGCGCAGCTCGAAGGAGCCGAAGCCGGAGAGCTTGACCTCGCGGCCGCGCTCCAGGGACTCGGCGATCGCCTCGAAGAAGGCATCGGCGAACTCCTTGCCCTCTCGCTTGTTCAGCCCGACCTCGGCATGGAGGCGTTCGGCGAGTTCCGCCTTGGTGAGCGCCATCGTTCAGGACCTCAGGCGAGCCGCCGCCGTCGCGCTCCATCGCGGCCACGGCGCGCGCCACCACCTCGTCGACCTCCTCGTCGGTAAGGGTGCGCGAAGGATCCCGCAAAATCAAGCCGATGGCGAGACTGCGCCGCCCCGCGCCGAGCCCCGGCCCGCGGTACTCGTCGAACAGCACGAGCTCGCCGAGGAGCGCTCCCACCGCCTCGCGCAGGATCCGCTCCACCTCCGCCCAGGGGAGCCCCTCATCGAGTTCGAAGGCGAGGTCGCGCCGCACCGAGGGAAAGCGCGGCGGGGCGACGGCGCGCGCGAGCGGGCGCGAGGCCACGGCCGCGAGCTCGAGCTCCGCCGCGAAACTGTTCTCGGGAAGATCGAGGGCCGCGCTGAGGCGCGGGTCGAGCTGGCCGAGCCAGCCGCATTCCCGCCCGTCGATCCGGACCGCCGCCGCCCGGCCGGGATGGAGCCAGGGAAGCGTCGTCGGCCGGTATTCGGCGCCGCGCGGCGGCGAGCGCGAGCAGCGCCTCGACGTCGCCCTTGAGATCGTGGAAGTCCATCGCCTCGGCGGCGAGCGACCACTGCTCCGCGTGCCGCGGGCCGCAGGCGAAGAGCGCGATCCGCTCCACCTCCTCCGGCGCGCCCTCCGCCCGGGGGTGGAAGCTGCGGCCGAGCTCGAACAGCCGGATCCGCTCGCGCTGCCGGTTGCGGTTGAAGCGCGCGGCCTCGGCCAGCCCCGGAACCAGGGAGGGCCGCATCACCGCGAGCTCCGCCGAGAGCGGATTGGCGAGCCGCACCCACGGCTCCGGCATCCCGAAGCGCCTGAGCAGCGCCTCGCCGACGAAGGCGAAGGTGATCGCCTCGCGGTAGCCGCGCGCGGCGAGCCGCTCGCGCAGCCGCAGCGCCGGGATTCGCTGCTCCGGGAGCTGCGGCGCGGGCATGGCACCGGCCAGCGGCAGCGCCGGCAGGCGCTCGTAGCCGTGAACGCGGATCAGCTCCTCGATGAGATCCTCCTCGCGCTCGAGGTCGAAGCGCGCGGCGGGCGGCGATGGCCCGCCAGCCCTCGGCGGATCGGCTCCAGCTCGACCCCCAAGCGCACCGAGGATGCGGGCGACCTCGGCCGTCGGCACGGCGAGGCCGAGCACGCGCTCGATGCTGGCCGCCCGCAGCCGGATCGGCAGCGCGGCGGGGCAGCTCCCCGGGCAGGCAGGCCTCGACCGTCGGCCCGGCGCGGCCGCCCGCGATCGCGAGCAGCAGTGCCGTCGCGCGCTCGAGCGCCTGCCGCGGCAGCTCGGGATCGACGCCGCGCTCGAAGCGATGCCCCGCATCCGTGCCCAGGCCGAGACGCCGCGCTCGACCCGCGATCGCCCCGGGGGCGAAATGGGCGCTCTCGAGGAACACCGCCGTCGTGCCCTCGCGCACCCGGCTCCGCGCTCCGCCCATGAGCCCGGCCAGCGCCACCGGTCCGTCGTCGTCGGCGATCACCAGCAGCTCGGGGTCGAGGACCGCCTCGCGGCCATCCAGCAGCTCGATCCGCTCCGCGGGCCGGGCGCGGCGCACCTGGATGCCGCCGGCCAGGGCGGCGAGATCGAAGGCATGCAGCGGCTGGCCGAGCTCGAGCATGACGTAGTTGGTCACGTCGACCACCGGGTGGATCGGCCGCAGTCCGCAGCGGCGCAGGCGCTCGCGCAGCCAGGACGGGGCTCGAGGCGGCGGGATCGAGGCCCTCGACCACGCGTCCGAGGTAGCGCGGGCATCCCGCTCCCGGGTCGAGCCGGATCGCGAGCCGCGCCTCGGCCGTCGCAGCCACCGGCGCGGACGGCGGGCAGCCGCGGCTGCGATGCCGTAGAGGCAGCCGACCTCGCGGGCCAGGCCGCGCAGGCTGAGGCAGTCGCCTGCGGTTGGGCGTGACCTTGAGCTCGAGCACCGCATCGGGCAGGCCGAGCGCCTCCGCCAGCGTCCTGCCCGGCCCGGAGCCCGGGCGCGAGCTCGAGCAGCGCGCCGCGCTCCTCCCCGAGGCCGAGCTCGGCCGCGGAGCACAGCATGCCCTCCGAGCGCGCTCCGCGCAGCTCGGCGACCTCGATCCTGCGCCCGCCCGGGAGCACCGCGCCCGGCAGCGCGAGCGGGGCCTTCAGCCCCGGGCGCACGTTCTCGGCCCCGCACACGATCGGGCGCAGCGCCGCCGCCGTCATCGACCTCGCAGAGCCTGCAGCCGGTCGGCGGCGGGATGCGGCCGGACCGCCCGCACCTCGCCGACCACCACGCCGGCAGAGGCCCTCGCCCAGCCTCTCGATCGCGCTCGACCTCGAGGCCGGCCATGGTCAGGCGCTCGGCGAGGGCCTCGGCCTCGACGCCGGGGTCGCAGAACTCGCGCAGCCAGCTCAGCGGCAGACGCATCTCAGGCGAAGGCGGCGAGGAAGCGGAGATCGTTCTCGAAGAAGGCGCGGAGGTCGGTCACGCCGTAGCGCAGCATGGCGAGCCGCTCGACGCCCAGGCCGAAGGCGAAGCCGGTGAAGCGCTCGGGATCGATGCCCCCGTGCTCGAGCACGCGCGGGTGGACCATCCCGCAGCCGAGGACCTCGAGCCAGCGCGGCGGCGAGCCGTCCCCGGGATCCCAGAGCAGATCGACTTCGGCCGAGGGCTCGGTGAAGGGAAAGAAGCTCGGACGGAAGCGCATCCGGAAGTCGCGCTCGAAGAAGGCCGAGACGAACTGCGCCAGCGTGCCCTTGAGCTCGGCGAAGCTGGTGCGCTCGTCGACCACCAGCCCCTCCACCTGGTGGAACATCGGCGAGTGGGTCTGATCCGAATCGCTGCGGTAGACCTTGCCGGCGGCGATCACCCGCAGCGGCGGGGCCAGGGCGCGCATCGCCCGGATCTGCACCGGCGAGGTGTGCGTGCGCAGCAGCCGGCCATCGGGCAGGTAGAAGGTGTCGTGCATCGCCCGCGCCGGATGCAGGGGCGGGAAGTTGAGGGCCTCGAAGTTGTGCCAGTCGTCCTCGATCTCGGGCCCCTCGGCGAGGCGGAAGCCCATGCGCTCGAGGATGCCGACGATGCGCTCCAGCGCGAGGGTGAGCGGATGGAGCCCGCCGGCCTCGGAACCGCGGCCGGGCATGCTGACGTCGAGCCGCTCCGCGGCGAGCCGCTCGCGGTAGCGCACGCTCCTCGAGCGCGTGACGCCGCTCGGCAATGCGGCGCTCGGCCTCGTCGCGGAGCGCGTTCAGCGTCTGCCCGGCGCGCCGCCTTTCCTCGGGGGGCAGCGCGCCGAGGGCCCTGAGCCCCTCGGTGATCCGCCCGTGACGGCCGAGCAGACCGACCCGCAGTCCCTCCAGCGCCTCGAGCGAGTCGGTCCGCTCGATGGCGTCCAGCGCCGCGCGCAGCTCCTCCGCGCCTGCGGCGAGCTCGCCCTGCGGAGCCGTCATCTTCGCTCCGGCGCGCGCGGAGGGGCCGTCCGGCTCAGGCGGCCAGCGCCGCCTTGGCACGCTCGGCGAGCGCCTCGAAGGCGGCGAGGTCGTGCACCGCGAGATCGGCCAGCAGCTTCCGGTCGACCGCGACGCCGGCCTTGCCCAGGCCGTCGATCAGGCGGCTGTAGCTCAGCCCGAACTGCCGCGCCGCCGCGTTGATGCGCACGATCCACAGGGCGCGGAACTCGCGCTTGCGCGCGCGACGGTCGCGGTAGGCGTACTGCTGGGCCTTGATGACCGCCTGCTTGGCGACGCGGAAGACCTTGCGCCGGGCGTTGTAGTAGCCCTTCGCCAGGGCGAGGACCTTCTTGTGGCGCGCCCGCGCCGTGACGCCACGCTTGACTCGTGCCATCGCCGCTCCTCCTCCTCACGCGTAGGGCAGCATGCGCTCGACCGCCTTCTGGTCGACCGCCGCGACGTAAGCGATGCCGCGGAGCTTGCGCTTGCGCTTGCTCGGCTTCTTGGTGAGGATGTGGCTGTGGTTGGCGTGGCCGCCCTTGAAGCGGCCGGAGGCGGTCTTGCGGAAGCGCTTGGCCGCCGCGCGGTTGGTCTTGATCTTGGGCATGACGCGGGTTCCTCGATCCGGGAAGAGCCTCTGGATTGCCGGGTGCGGGCGGCTCGTGCGAGCGCTTGCCCTCCTGCCCGATCCGGCTTCTGTCGCCCGTCGCCGGGCGAGCCGCGGAGAATAGCAGAGCGAGGCTTGCCGCGGAAGCGCCCGCCGCCGCTCAGCGCCGCTTCGGGGCGATGAGCATGACCATCTGCTTGCCCTCGAGCCGGGGGCGCTGCTCGATGATCGCCTCCTCGCCGAGGTCCCTCTCGATGCGCTCGGTCATCGCCAGGCCGAGCTCGCTGTGGACAACCTCGCGCCCGCGGAAGCGGACGGTGACCTTCACCTTGTCGCCCTCGCCGAGGAAGGCCCGCAGGTCGCGCAGCTTGCGCTGGTAGTCGCCCTCGTCGGTGGTCGGACGGAACTTGAGCTCCTTGATCTCGATCTGCTTCTGGCGCTTCTTCGCGGCCTGGGCCTTCTTCTGCTGCTCGAAGCGGAACTTGCCGAAGTCCATGATCCGGCAGACGGGCGGGTCGGCGTTCGGCTGGATCTCCACCAGGTCGAGCCCCGCCTCGCGCGCCAGCTCCAGCGCCTCGCTGCGCGAGAGGATGCCGATCTGCTTGCCCTCGGCATCGATGACCCGCAGCTTCCAGGCGCGGATCTCCTCGTTGCGGCGGATCGGTTTCTCCGTAGCGATGGATCGAGCCTCCAGTGACCTCAGGACGAGCGGGACCGCCGACCCGGCCGCGACTCGTCGCGCAGCCGGGCCGCGAACGCCTCTGGCGTCATGGTTCCGAGATTCTCCCCGCTCCGGGCGCGCACCGCGACCAGGCCACCGTCCCGCTCGCGGTCGCCCACGACCAGCAGATACGGCACCCGCCCGAGCGTGTGCTCGCGGATCTTATAGCCGATCTTCTCGTTCCTCAAGTCGGCCTCGACCCGCAGCCCGCCCTCCGCGAGGCCCTCCGCCACCCTTCGCGCGTATTCCGCCTGCGCGTCGGTGATGTTCATGACCACGGCCTGCACGGGGGCGAGCCAGGGCGGAAGGCTGCCGGCGTGGTGCTCGAGCAGGATGCCGATGAAGCGCTCGAAGGAACCGATGATCGCGCGATGGAGCATCACCGGCGTGCGCCGGCTCGAGTCCTCGGCGACGTACTCCGCCCCGAGCCGCGCCGGCATCGAGAAGTCGACCTGGATCGTGCCGCATTGCCAGGCGCGGCCGATCGAGTCCTTGAGGACGAACTCGATCTTCGGGCCGTAGAAGGCGCCCTCGCCGGGCTGCAGCTCGAACGCCACCCCGTGGTCGCGCAGCGCCGCCTCGAGCGCCGCCTCGGCCCGGTCCCAGCTTTCCTCGGAGCCGATCCGCCGCGGCGGCCGGGTGGAGAGCTTGTAGAGGATCTCCTCGAAGCCGAAGTCCGCATACACCCCGCGCAGGGTCTCGATGAAGGCGCTCACCTCCCCCTGGATCTGCGCCTCCGTGCAGAACACGTGACCGTCGTCCTGGGTGAAGGCGCGCACCCGCATCAGCCCGTGCAGCGCTCCCGAGGGCTCGTTGCGGTGGCAGGATCCGAACTCGCCATAGCGGATCGGGAGCTCGCGGTAGCTGTGCAGGCCCTGCCGGAAGACCTGCACGTGCCCCGGGCAGTTCATCGGCTTGACCGCGTAGTCCCGGCTCTCGGAGCTGGTGGTGAACATGTGCTCCTTGAAGTTCTCCCAGTGGCCCGAGCGCTCCCAGAGGCTGCGGTCGAGGATCATCGGGCAGCGGATTTCCCGGTAGCCCGAGCGCCGGTAGACCCCGCGCATGTACTCCTCGACGATCCGATAGAGCGTCCAGCCCTTTCGGGTGCCAGAAGACCATCCCCGGCGCCTCCTCCTGGAGGTGGAAGAGATCGAGCTGGCGCCCGAGACGCCGGTGATCGCGCCGCTCCGCCTCCTCGAGGCGGCGGAGATAGGCCTCCAGATCCTCCCGCCGGAGCCAGGCGGTGCCGTAGATCCGCTGCAGCATCTCGTTGCGCGGATCGCCGCGCCAGTAGGCGCCGGCTACCTTCATCAGCTTGAAGTGGGCGAGCCTGCCGGTGTCCGGCACGTGCGGCCCGCGGCACAGGTCGACGAACTCCCCCTGGCGGTAGAGCGAGATCGTTTCCTCCGGGGGGATCGACTCGATGATCCTCGCCTTGTACTCCTCGCCCATCCCGCGGAACAGCGCGATCGCCTCCTCGCGCGGCAGCACCTGGCGCTCGACGGGCAGCGCCTCGGCGGCGATCCGCCGCATCTCGGCCTCGATCCGCTCGAGATCCTCGGGGGTGAAGGCCTCCTCGCGGGCGAAGTCGTAGTAGAAGCCGTCCTCGATCACCGGGCCGATCGTGACCTGGGTGCCGGGATAGAGCCGCTGCACCGCCTGAGCCAGGAGATGCGCGGTCGAGTGCCGCACGATCTCGAGCGCCTCCGGATGGCGGTCGGTGATGATCTCGACGGCGGCGTCCGCCTCGATGCGGTGGCTGAGATCGACCAGTCGGCCGTCGACGCGAGCGGCGAGCGCCGCCTTCGCCAGGCGCGCGCCGATCGCCTCGGCCAGCTCGCGCGCGGTGACGGGGGCGATCGAAGCTGCGAACGGTGCCGTCGGGGAGGGTGATGCGGATCATGTCGGGAACGGGGAACTCCGGACTCGTGCACGCGCGGCAACTCACGGCCACGCCCACCTGCCCCGGGTGGCCGTCGGCGGCGCGTCGGCTCGAAACGCGGCCGAGAGTCTAGCACCGCCGCTCGCGGCGGCTCCCGATCGCCCCGGCCTTGGCGGCGTCGCGAAGCCGGCGAGCGACGATGCGAGCCGCTGCGCGCCGGCGGCCGATCCTCCAGAACGGCGGCCGCGGACGCCCGAGGCCTGCCACCCGGCTGCGGGATCGCGCAGCTCGCGGCCGGGCGTCAGGCCCGCCGGTCCGCAGGCGGGCAGCCCGGTCGCGCCTTGTCGCTCCCCTTCGCGCGTGGCATCATCCGGCGCCTGCGGCTTCCCTCCTGGATGGGCGCGTAGCTCAGCGGTAGAGCACTACCTTGACATGGTAGGGGTCACAGGTTCGATCCCTGTCGCGCCCACCACCCGCCGAGAAGCCTCCCCTCGCCGCCTGCGCAGGGCCTCCCCGACAACGGGCATCCGGCCCGCCGGCCGGCCATGCCACCTTCGGCGATCCGCGAACGGCCGATGCGTCTCGCAGGCGCTCGGCCTGCGGCCGCGCCTCTCCTGCCGCGAGCCGAATCGTTCCGCGTTTCGCACGCGGTCGCAATCAGGGCAGCGTTTTGGAATACGCGCCGACCTGGCGAGCGGGCCGCGAAATCCGCGGCTGCCCGGGCCGCTCGCGGGGCGGGGCAGGGAAAGGACGCGCACGGCGAGTCGGCGGCACGACGGCGGCCCCACCGACGATGCCGACCCGTCGCCGGGTTCACCTCACCAGCAGTCGCGCGGCGTTCCCGATCCCGTCACCGTGCGCTGACCGGCCTGGTTGATCCGGAACACGCCGCAGAGCGTGTCCCGCGCGGCCTGCCGACCTTGCGGAACCGCCTCCACGGTGAAGGCGGTCTGCGTCCGCTGCGGAATCTGGATCTGGTAGGCCTTGTTCGGCGTGAGGTAGGGCGGAGCCGGGTTGAGCGTGCAGTTCGCGTGATCGTAGCGGTTGAAGCGCGTGAAGCAGCGCTCGAGGTTCTGGGAGATCTCGAGCAGTGCTGCCCGCGCCTCGGTGCGATTGGCCCGGATCACGTAGTTCTGGTAGGAGGGCACCGCCACCCCCACCAGGATGCCGAGCACGATCAGCACGATCATGAGCTCGACCAGGGTGAATCCAGCCCTGCGGATCCCGATGCCTCGCGTTCTGCCGGTCGCTCGCATGGCTCTCACCTCCCTTCGTCCGGACAGCGGGCGGCCAGCCTGCCCTCGGCATCGACCAGCAGGAGCAGGCCGGTGGCGGTGTCGGCACCGAGCCGGCTCACCCGGGCCGGGACATAGTTCACCGCTGCGCACAGCCCCTCGGGGTGCTCGGCCAGCGCCTTGCGCAGCGACAGGGGGCGTCCCAGCGTGTCGTGCACCTCGTCGCCGGCGAAGGCCACGACGAAGCGGCGCCCCCCGAGCTCGAGGCTGCGCCCCTCGAAGCGGAGCAGCCGGCCCTGGAGCATCGCGCTCTCCTCGCCGTCCAGGCGGATGCGCTCGGTCGCGACCAGGCCCTCCACCGGAAGGGCACCCGCGGGGCCGCCCCGGGCCGAGGACCCTTCCGCCGCCGCCGCCGGCGCGAGGGCCAGCATCGGGAACAGGGATGCGACGAGACGGACTGTCATGATGCGCTCCTCCTTTGATCAGCGGATCTGCCGCCAGATCTGCCGCCCGTCGCAGATCTCGCCGAGCGGCTGGAAGTTGACGTTGCCGGTCACCGGATCGACCACCGAGAGGGCGATCTGGCGACACCAGTCCCTGCGCCCGCCGGGCGACGCCGGCGGCGGGGGCGGCGGCGCGGTACCCTCGTCGGGCCGCAGATCCGGCGAGGGATTGACCGGGGGCGGCGGCAGGATCGCGACGCCCGGCGATCCCGGCGTACCCGGGACCGGCTCCGTGGAGGCACAGTTCGGGCAACCCGGCAGCGCGCCGATGCCGCTGCTCGCGCCGAGCACGTAGGTCCGGCGCAAGCCCTCGCCGAAGCAGGGGTCCACCGCCGGCTCGTAGGTGGTGAAGAACACCCGCCCCGCGACCACCACCGGGCTGTTCAGCACCCGCTCGCCGCGATGGCCCGAGCTGTTGTCCGGAACCCGCAGGTTCACGTACCAGCCGCCGTCGCGAGTGCCGGCCACCGTCGCGCTGCGCTGACCGCCGCTGCCGACGTTCGCCAGGACCACGGGCTCGAGCGCGCTCAGCCCGCCGGTGATGCGCGCGTTCCGGTCGCGCAGCGCATAGAAGCGCTCGACCGGATAGGGCGTGCTCAGGCGGTCGCTGGCCTCGATCAGCTTGCCGGAGCCGAGGAACACGAGCAGACCGCCCGAGGGATCCGCGGCGATCTCCGGTGCCACCGTGATCGGCCGCCCGTCCGGGATCGGTGAAGAGCGGCTGGCCGCCAAAGGCCACGCTCGGCACGCCGGCATCGTTGATGTCGATCCGCCACACGTTGCCGAGCAGGTCGCCGGCGTAGACGCGGCGCCCGACCTGGCCCTGCGGGTCGCGGTACACGGTCACGCCGGAAAGGCCGTTGCTGCGGCCCGAGGGCGTCGGCCCGCCGACCGCCAGCTTGTGCAGGATCGCTCCGTCGGCGAGACGGACGATGAACAGGTACGGCCTGTTGCTCGCCGCGTTGTACCCGTTGCCGAAGATCGCCACCCACTCGTTGTTGGGCAGCCGGGTGACGGCGACCCGGCCGAAGACGAAGCCGATGTCGGCGATCGTGGAGCTCGGTCCGCTCCCACAGGCACGTTGGCAGCCGTGAAGTTCTGCGGCCGGGTCACGTCGAGGGCGAAGACGCCCGCGGCCGCCGGCGCCGAGCCCGGCGAGCAGCACCGAGCGCCACTGGCCGCCGATCCGGGCGTCGTTGACCGTGATCTTGCCGTCCACGAAGAAGCGGTGCTGATAGTCGGGATTGGTGAGGAGATGCAGGCGGCCATGGACGCCCGACGGCACGTACGCGAAGAGCGGGTTGCCGGTCGCGGCATCGAAGGCCCGCAGCATGCCGTCGTTGGTGCCAACGTAGACGGCGTTGCGGCGGAAGGGCGGACGCTTTACCTCGTCGAGATACGCGAGGTAGCTCGCGGCCCCCGTCACCGGCGGCACCGCCGTCCAGCCCTCGTTCTTGGGCCCCGCGAAGACCGGCTCGGAGTTGATGATCGTACCGATCAGCGCCACCCGGCGGCGGAAGGGCCCGAGAGGCTGCTCCAGGGAGCGGTCGCCGCGAACGTAGTTGACGATGTTGGTGGCCATCGTGAGCCCCGTGGGGAGCGAAAGCCCGAGCGGCGCGATGATCCGCGACAGCACCCAGTTCCCCGCACCCGTGGCGGTGAAGGGAACGCCCTGTCCGAGCACGTTGTTCCAAGTGAACACCGGCAGGGCGTTCACGCCGTTGGCCGCGAGCCAGGCGTTGAGCCGGTCGTTGCCCTGCCAGCGCAGCGCGTTGGTGCGCGGGTCGCGGGCGGTGAGCTCGCCGGTCCAGTTCTCGCTGTTGAAGTCGGCGATGTAGAAGTCACCGCCTTCCTCGAGACGCGCGCTCGAGGAGGCCCCGCCGGTCGCGGCACGGGTGCGGTTCACGATGTCGCGCAGCACGTTACGGAGCTCCGCGGCGAAGGTGTCGGGATCGGCCGCGCTGAAGAAGCCGCCCCGACTGTTCACTGCGGCGTGCAGCAGGTCGTCGATCTTATCCGGCGAGCCTTCCGCCGTCGGATCGCCCCAGTTGATCGTCGGCGTCCCGTGGATCATCGCGTGGAAGGCATCCGCCGGATTGACGCGACCGAAGACCCCGAGCCCCACACCGTACGTCACCATGTGCTGCCAGAAGGCGGGATTGCGGGGAGAGGTCGGGACCAGGTTGGGGATGTCCGGGCGCAGGTCGCGAACCCAGTAGTACATGCCGACATCGGCAAGAAAGTTGGGCCGATTGTCCGCAAACGGATTCCGGGGCACGTAGGTGTACGACTGACCGCCGGGACCGGTAATGGTCGGCCACGTCGAGCCGTCCACGTTACCGCGCGCAGCGGGCGTCGTCGCCTCATCGCTGTTCCAGTAGCCATCCGTCATCAAGATGGTGAAGCTCTGGCGGCAGGCGTAGTCCTGTCCGCCCTCCTGCCCCGGGGTCGTGCTCCACGGTCCGCGGCTGTCGGTGCGCGAGAAATACTGGCCGGCGTCATCCAGCGCGCGACGGAGCGGCGTACCCATCTGCGGGGTGTTGCCGAGCAGCAGGCGGTCGTAGAAATCCTGCTTGCCCGTTCCGCTGAAGGGCCGCACGCCCGACTGGAGGGTCTGGGTGGAGACGCCGTCGACCGTGGTCGCGCCGGTGTTGATCGTGCCGTAACCGACGCGGATGCCGGGATTGAGGTCGGCGAACGCCTCGGCAATTCCTCCGCGCGCGGCGAGGGTCCGGGCACGGTAGTAGGTGAACCAGTCGGCGAAGTTCTGCACCTCCTCGGCGACGGTGCGGGTGATGGTGTGCCCATCCGGGCGAACCCAGGTGAGCGTCGAGAGCTCGATCTCGGGCCCGGTGTGCGCCGGCGTTCGCCGGTACGCGCGCATCACCCCGCCGACGTTGCGGATCTGATATCGGGTGTAGTTCTGGGCGTTCGCCGGATCACCGCCGTGGAAGATGTAGAACGTGATCGGCCAGAAGCTTCGCGACGTGCCGTCCTCCAAGTTTGTCGAGAGCTGCCAGCGGTTCCACGTCATCTGCGCCGTGAGATTCACCGAGCCCACCCCGGGGCGCGCCGGGTTGCGCAGCGCGGCGGTCGGATTCGCGTTCGGGTAGCGGGTGCCGTCCGCCCGGATCCACGGCCGGTAGTTGTTGGCCGGGTTGTAGAACAGCGGGTTGTTCTGCGGATGGTTCGAGCGGCGCCGCAGATTCCACACCCAGCCGTCCTCGAAGAAGGGGATACGGGTTTCGTAGACGCCAATGCCGGCACCGTAAGTCTCGCCGACTGCGGGGAACAGGTAGTAGGCACGCGGCGGATTTCCGAACTCGGGGCGCGGCGTTGGACCGAGGCCATCCGGCAGGATCTCCCACTGCATCGAGCCCGAGTCGTCCAAGATGAACAGGATGTTCGGCTCGACCGGCGCCGAGATGAAGAGGGGCGAGTCGGAGATCGCGAGGGTGGCCTGCGCGGGGGAGCTCAAGCCTCCGCCCACCACCAGCAGCGCCGAGCCGAGGAACGTCGAAAGGGCGTTTCTTGCCATGGCCAGGTTCTCCCGAGATTTCACATCGGCCAGTAGAAGATGCTCTGCAGGATCACGTCGCCCGCCTGCTGCGGGCCGCTGGCGCGGGCGACGATCATGTACTTCCAGCCCGTGACCACGGCCCGCGCCGGATCGTTGCTGTCGATGAAGGCGCAGGGCGCGCCGCGCGGG
Source organism: Lysobacterales bacterium (assembly GCA_033582715.1). Classification (GTDB taxonomy): domain Bacteria; phylum Pseudomonadota; class Gammaproteobacteria; order Xanthomonadales; family BPKI01; genus BPKI01. The sequence continues at coordinate 1,877,668 of JAVQZZ010000001.1, forward strand.
AGCCCGGTCGCCTGGTCGACCCCCTCATCGAGGGCGATGAGCAAGTAGCGATTGCCGGTCTGCGGCGCGACCGACCAGGGCGCGAGATCCCAGTTCGCCGCCCACGGCGGGTTCTGCAGCGAGCAGTCGCCATCCTGGAGGCCGAGCGCGCGCCAGGAGAGCTGGGTCACGCCACCCGAGCCGCCCTGGGCGATGACCCGCACCGCCTGCTCGATCTCGCGGATCGTCGCCTCGGCGCTCTGGAAGGCCTCGTTCTCCTCGCGCACGTTGCCCGCCATCCGCTCCTGCATCACCGCCGTGTTCATCACGGTGAGGCCAAGGAGAGTGAGCACGATCAGGATCAGCAGGCTCACGACCAGCGCCGCTCCGGATTGCCGCCGGGGGCCGCCCCCGGCCAGCCTTGCGGCGTTTGCGAGCGGAATCGACCGAAACATGTGTCTCACTCCACGATCGCCACGTTGCGGATCTGGATCGTCGCAGTGAAGGGCTTGCGCAGCCGGCCGTCGGCCTCGGGGCTGAGCACGGTACCGGCCAGATTGAAGTTCTCGCTCACCAGTCGGCTGTCGGCGTTCTCGCCGGAGCGCGCGAGCAAAGCCACCCGCACCGCGATCACGGACGTCCAGTCATTGACCTGGTTCGCCGGATACCACGCGTCCACCGCCCGCCCGCTGCTCGAGTTGGGCGCGTTCGGGCCGAAGCTCACCCCGTAGCGCACCTGCATGTTCTCGATCCCGTCGACCAGCGGCTGGATGTGCTCGGCTGCTCCCCCGCCCGGCCCAATCACCTGACCCGGTACCGGAAGCCGCATCCGGAACAGGGCAGGTTCACGCCCGGGCTCGCGCCCGACATAGAAAACCTCGATCTCCTGGCCGAAGATCTGCGTCGAGGCCACGATCGGCTCGGGCGCGAACGGGTTCGGGCCGGGAGGCGTGTTGCCCGGCCCCGGATTGGCGCAGTTGCCGACCGGTCGGGTGAGCGCAGCAGCGTTGGCGTTGCTCGTGTTCTGGAACACGTGGGTCACGTTGCAGTCGCTCATGATCACCACGGAGTGATCCGGGAGCCCGTGGGGTGCGCTGAGCTGCACCGTCGTACCCGCAAAGCCGGTCACCCGCACGGGGATCGGCACCACCCTCCGCACCACCAGCACGTCGCTACCCGGCACGACACGGCCCTGAAGCACGGGTGGCAGGGGCCAAAGCTGATTGCCGTCGCGGACCTCCCAGCCCGTCGCCGGCGCGGTGGCGGGCTCAAGGGCGTCCGGATTGTAGACCCGGGTCTGGCCCGGGCCCGTCCCGACGGCCTCCCATCCGAGCAGCGCGAGTTCGGGGTTGAAGAGCAGGTTGGTGCCCTGTGCGCAGCCGTTGCGGGTATGCTCGACCAGACGCGGCCGCCCGGTGCAGATCTGGTTGAGCCCCGCCATCCGAACCGCGGGCTTCATGAGCTCGAGCGCAAAGCGCCCGCTCTCCTGCACCCGCGCCAAGGCCAGCGAGGCCTGCGTCGAGAGCCGACTGGAGCCGAAGATCTGAAGGATCGCGAGCAGGAGCAGCGCACCGATCAGGGTCGCGATCATCAGCTCCACGAGACTGAAGCCGCGGACTTCCCGTGACCGCGCAGGCTCCTTGCGAAGAGGGAGGATCACGCGCATCGAAGCCTCCAGGTTCATCAGATCCGCGTGATGAGCACGAAGCCTTGCCGCCCGCCGGTGGAGGTGGCGGTCGTCTTCTCATCGAGCCAGCTCACCAGGATTCGCACCTCCTGGCGCGCCGGATTCAAAAGCTCCATGTGCAGATCGCCCTGAGGCAGGAGATTGCGGACGTGGTCGCGCCACGCCGCGACCACCGGCCCGGACAGCGCCCCGGCCAGCACCCCCCCGCGGTTCGCGCGCAGCAGGTCCGCTACCTCATAGGCGGCGTGAGTCGCCTGGGTGACGTAATAGGCACCCTGGTTGCCGCGCAGCCCCACGAGCTGGGAGGCCGCGATCCCCACCAAGCCGATGGCGACCACGGCGACCGTGACCAGCACTTCGATCAGGGAGAAGCCACGGGCACCGCGGCCCGCCATGGCTCCACACATGCCTCGCCCTCCAAACATCGGTGACCTCCTCAGCATCAGCATTGGACCCGCCGCACCCCGACGCGGCCACTGCGGGCCACCTCCACGTCGCGCCCGAAGGGGCCACGGCACTGGTACACCCGCACCCCGAGCGTGATCGGAAAGTTCTGGTTCCCGATCCGATCGGCCATGCCGTTGCCGAGGAAGCGCACGAAGGGATTCGCCGGAAGGTTCGCTCCGGTGACGGTGGACCCGTGACCGAGACCCTGCCAGACCCGCAGCACCTCCCCGACGGCCACGGAGCCCGAGCCCGGCGCACCGTTGTCGACCGCTACGATCCAGCCCTCCGCCCAGTCGGTGCCGCAGGAGGAGCCGTTTCGGCTGGGACAGACCGACACCGGCCGCTTGCGCTTCAGCGCCTCCATGCGCGCGAGCTGGAGCGCGGTCAGGAGTTCGTTGGCCTGGACCGTCGCACGGTTGTTCTGGATCAGCTGCCTCAGGTTGGGGACCCCCACGGTGACCAGCACCGCGAGCACCAGCAGCACGATCAGCAGCTCGACGAGGGTGAAGCCGGGGATGCGGGGCGTTTTCATGGCGACTGAAGCGTAGGCCATCGTCCCCGAGGGTCGACGTTCACGGGGATGAACGGCGCCGGCAGAGCGACCGGCGGCGCCGGCCGATGCCGACGCACCATGTCGGCCTCTGCCGACGAGCCGGCGGGGGGACATCCGAGCCTTTGCGGGAGGACGATTCCGCACACTCCTCGCCGTCCCCTGGTCGAAGGACCGCCGCTCATGGATCGTGATCGCGGAAGGACCCTGATCGAGCTGCTCCTCGCGCTGGCCCTCGTCGGACTCCTCGCCGGGGTGGGCCTGCCCCTCCTCGGTCGCGGCAGCGAGGCCGCCCGTCTCCGGCTCGCCGCCGCGAGCTTCGGCGAGGAGCTCAGGCGAAGCTTCGTCCACGCCATCGTCCGCAGCCAGCGGGTGGTGCTTTGCCCGGCCGGGGCCGGGGAGCCCGCGCGCTGTGGCGAGGGTCGCGACTTCGGCACGGGGTGGCTGGCCTTCGTCGACGCCGACCGCGACCGCGAGCGCGCTCCGGACGAGACGCTGCTATGGCGCGCGGGGCCGGCGACGGGCGGGATCAGGATCCTCAGCAACGAGGGCCGCCCCAGGATCGTGATCCAGCCCGACGGCGGCAACCGCGGCACCAACGCCACCTTCGTGCTCTGCGGTCGCCACGGCTGGCGCACCGCGCGCAGCGTCGTGCTCAGCAACGACGGCCGCATCCGGCACGACCGCCCCTCCCCGCAGCAGCTCGCCGAGCGCTGCGGCGCGCGCTGAGCGATGCCCAGCGCTCGCTGGCGCGCAGCTGGTTCCGCCCCCACAGGGCCGGCACGCCCCACGCCCCGGACACGGGGCCGAGCGCGACGGACTTGCCGAGGCGGCCCTAGGCCGGTCCGCGGAACCGGGACGGCCCCCGCTCGCGACCGCCCGCAGCCTCAGGACTCGCCTTGCGGCCGCAGCTCCGCGAGCACCCGGCGGGCCGCGAACTCGGCGGCATCGTGGTAGGGCAGGAACACGTGGTCCGCCCCCGCCGCCCGCAGACGCTCCGCGTCGCGGACGTCCCCCGCGGTGAGCAGCACGGTGCCGCCGAAGCCATGGCGGCGCAGGAACCGGAGCAGGGCCAGATCCACCTCGAGATGGCGCAGGGTGCTGATCACCACCCGCGTCCGGGCGAGCGGCAGATGCGCGAGGAGTTCCTCGTCCTCGGCCGAGCCGAAGCGCACCTCGACGCCCGGGGGGCGGGGCGCGGCCAGCGCCTCCGGATCGAAGTCCACCGCCAGCACCCTCGCCCCCGCGCCGCTCAGGCACTCGGCGAAGCGCCGGCCGTAGCGGCCGAAGCCGAAGAGGATCACTTCGGCCTCGGCCGTCCGCCCCTCGGCCTGGTCCTCGCGGAACGGTCGGCGCCGCTCGAAGATGCCGAGCCAAGGCTCGAGCCATGCGGTCAGCCGGTGGGCGTGGAGGATCATGTAGGTGCTCAGCGTGATCGTGACCAGCCCGACCAGGGTCACGAGGCCGAGTGCCTCCCGGTCGAGGCGCCCGACGGCCACGCCAAGGGCGATGAACAGGATCGAGAACTCGCTGATCTGGGCGAGCGTGAGGCCGGCCAGCACACCCGTCCGCCGGCGATACCCCATCGCCGCGAGGATCGTCCAGACGATCAGCGGCTTGCCGAGGAGGACGAACACCGAGAAGGCGATGGCCTCCGCCAGGCTCGCGCCGAGCAGCCGCAGGTCGAGCTGCGCCCCCAGGTGGACGAAGAAGAAGAGCAGGAGGAAGTCTCTGAGGCTCGCCAGCCGCGCGTGGATCGCCTCGCGGAAGGGCAGCGAGGCCAGCGAGAAGCCGGCGAGGAAGGCCCCCACCTCCTTGCTGAAGCCCAGCCACTCGCCGGCCGCGGCGAGCACCGTCCCCCAGGCCACGGCGAAGACCAGCAGCAGCTCCTGCGACTCCGCCGCGAGCTGCATCAGCCGCGGCAGGACCAGGCGCATCAGCAGCCCGACCGCGAGGGTGAGACCCCCGAGTCGGAGCAGTACCGCCAGGGCCCACTCGCCGAGCTCCGCGCCGGCATTCTTGGCGGCGTGGGTGCCGAGGACCATCATCGCCGCCACCACCACGAGGTCCTGCACGATCAGGATGCCGAGGGCGATGCGCCCGTGCAGGGCGTCGAGCTCGCGGCGGTCGGAGAGGAGCTTGACCACGATCACCGTGGAGGAGAAGGTGAGCGCCACTGCGATGGCGAGCGCGCGCTCTACGGGCATCCCGAAGCCGAGCCCGATCAGCAGGCCGAGGGCCGCCGTGGCGAGGACCTGGGCGAGCCCCGCGACCAGCGCCACCCGGCCGAGCCGCCGCACGAGCTCGAGGTCGAGCTTGAGCCCAACCACGAAGAGCAGCACCGTGACCCCGATCTCGGCGAAGAGCTCCACCGGCGCGCTGGCCGTGATCCAGCCGAGCAGGGAGGGGCCGGCGGCGAGGCCGACCAGCATGTAGGCGACGATCAGCGGCTGGCGCAGCCTGAGGGCCAGCGCCCCGACGGCGGCGGCGGCGAGCAGCAGCAGCGCGATCTCGCGGTAGACGTCGTGCTCGGGCATGGAGTGGCCGCGGCCGGATCTCGCCGGCGCAGCCTGCCCGAAGCGCTGCGCTCTGTCGAGCGCGACCTCGCCCGTCCCCGGCGCTCAGCCCGCCCCGGGCGATAGCCCCCGGCCCGCGGCCAGCTCCCGCCGCGGCCGCGGCACCCGCAGCGCGGCCAGGCGATCGAGCAGCGCCGCCGGCGTCGGCTCGAAGACCAGCATCGCCCGGTGCTCGGGCTCGATGAAGCCGCCGGCGCACATCCGGTCGAGCTGCGCCGCCAGCGGCGCGAAGAAGCCACCGAGGTCGAGGAAGCCGCAGGGCTTCGCCTGCAGCCCGAGCTGGGTCCAGGTGATCGCCTCGAGGATCTCGTCGAGGGTGCCGAAGCCGCCGGGCGCGGCGATGAAGGCATCGGCGAGGGCCGCCATCCGCGCCTTGCGTGCGTGCATCCCGCTCACCAGCTCGAGACGGCTGAGCCCGCGGTGGGCGAGCTCGCGCTCCGCCATCTCGGCCGGAATCACCCCCACCACCTCGCCGCCCTCGGCGAGGCAGGCGTCGGCGACCGTTCCCATCAGCCCGACCCTGCCGCCGCCGAAGACCAGCCTGAGCCCGCGCCGCGCGAGTTCCCGCCCGAGCTCGGCCACGCCCTCGGCCCAGTGGGGATCGGCGCCGGCGCGGGCGCCGCAGAAGACCGCGACCGCCCGCAGCATCCCTAGGCGAGCAGCGGCGCGACCTGGGCCCGCTCCTCCTCGAGCTCGGCCAGGGTGCGGGCGATGCGCTCGCGGCTGAAGTCGTCGATCGGAAGATCCCTCACCAGCCGCCACTCCCCGGCCGCCGTGGTCACCGGGAAGCCGAAGACGATGCCCTCGGGGATCCCGTAGCTGCCGTCGGAGGGCACGCCCATGGTCACCCAGCGCCCGCCGCTGCCGAGCCACCAGTCGCGCACGTGGTCGATCGCGGCATTGGCGGCGGAGGCCGCGGAGGAGAGGCCGCGGGCCTCGATGATCGCGGCCCCGCGCTTCGCGACGGTGGGAATGAACACCTCCTCGTTCCAGCGCGGATCGCCGATCCGCTCCGCGAGACGCTCCCCGCCCGCCTCGGCGAAGCGCCAGTCGGGATACATGGTGGGGCTGTGGTTGCCCCAGACCACCAGGCGGTCGATCGCGCCGACCGGAACCCCGGCCCTGGCGGCGAGCTGGAAGAGCGCGCGGTTGTGGTCGAGGCGAAGCATGGCGGTGAAGTTGCGGGCCGGCAGCGAGGGCGCCGAGCGCATCGCGATCCAGGCGTTGGTGTTCGCCGGGTTGCCCACCACCAGCACCCGCACCTCGCGGCTCGCCACCTCATCCAGCGCCCGCCCCTGTTCGATGAAGATGCGGGCGTTGTCGAGCAGCAGGTCGCGGCGCTCCATGCCCGGGCCGCGCGGCTTGGCGCCGACCAGCAGCGCGAAGTCGGCATCGCGGAAGGCGCGGCGCGGGTCGCCGTGCCCCTCGAGCCCGGCCAGCAGCGGGAAAGCGCAGTCCTCGAGCTCCATCATCACGCCCTTCAGCGCCTGCTGCGGCTTCTCGGCGGGGAGCTCGAGCAGCGAGAGGATCACCGGCTGGTCGCGGCCGAGCATCTCGCCGGCGGCGATCCGCGGCAGCAGGGCGTAGCCGATCTGGCCGGCGGCACCGGTGACGGCGATGCGGAGCGGCTTCTTGCTCATGGACCTCACCCAAGCTCGGAGACGAAGCGGCGGAAACGCTCCAGGCCCTCCGCCAGGCGCGCCTCCTCGACCGTGTAGCTGATGCGCAGTGCCCGCGGCTCGCCGAAGGCGCTGCCCGGGACGCAGGCGACGCCATGGCTCGCGAGCAGCTGCTCGCAGAAGTCGAGGTCGCTCGCGATCCTTCGCCCGCTCGGGCGATGGACGCGGCCGAAGCAGCCCGAGACGTCGGGAAAGACGTAGAAGGCACCCTGCGGCCGCGGACAGCGCACGCCGGGAAGCCCCGCGAGCGCCGCCAGCACCCGGTCGCGGCGCGCCTGGAACTCCTCGCGCTTGCGCTGGCTCAAGTCCTGCGGACCCGAGAGCGCCGCCACCGCCGCCGCGGTCACCACCTCGGGCAGGCTGGTGATGTGGTTGGAGTTGAGGGTGACCACCGCCTCCGCCACCGCCCGCGGTCCGGCGAGGAAGCCGACGCGCCAGCCCGGCATGCCGTAGGTCTTGGAGAGCGAGTCGACGACGATCACGCGATCGCGCAGCCCAGGCTCGGCGTGGAGCGGGTTGTGGTAGCCCACGCCGTCGAAGATCAGGCCGTTGTAGATGTCGTCGCAGATCACCCAGGTGTCGGGGAAGCGCGCGATCACCGCCGCCAGCGCCGCGATCTCCTCGCGCGCGTAGACCATGCCGGTCGGATTGTTCGGGTTGTTGAGCAGCAGCACCTTCGGGCGGCGCGCCAGGGCCTGCTCGAGCTGCGCGGGCGCGAGCTTGTAGTCCTGCTCCGGCGGACAGGGCAGCAGATCGACCTCGAGGCCCTGGATGTCGGCGATGTCGCGGTAGCTCGTCCAGTAGGGGACGGCGAAGGCGATGCGGTCCCCCGGGTCGCACAGCGCCTCGAGCAGGCTGTAGAGCAGATGCTTGGCGCCGACCCCCGTGACCAGCTCCTCGCGGGCGTAGCCGGGCAGCCCGAGGCGCGCGAAGTGGGCGCGGATCGCATCCAGCAGGTCCTCGCGGCCGCGGTTGCTGCCGTAGGCCCCGGAGTCCCGCGCGAGCGCCTCGCGGGCCGCCTGGTAGACGTGCTCGCCCGGGAGGAAGCCCGGCACCCCGATCGAGAAGCTGATGATGTCCCGGCCTTCGGCCCTGAGCCTTTTCGCGGTCTCGGCGACCGCCATGATGGCGCTCGGCCGGGCGCGCCCCATGCGGGCGGCGAGGCTCGGCATCTCTGGACTCCGCTGCGACCCCGGAGCGGCGAAGCTTAGCATGCTGCGCCGCGCAAGGACCTCAGGGCAGGGTGCGGCGGCCGCGGGCGCTGCGCAGCGCCCACTTCTCGGCCTCGACCAGGGCGAAGATCAGGAGCCCGGCACCGAGGGCCGCGAGCCAGCCGCCGACCTCGAGCGCACCGGTTCCGAGCAGGCGCTGGCCGAGGGGATGGGCGGTCGCGAGCACCTGGAGGGCGAGGAGCAGCAGGGCCGCGCCGAGGGCCGTACGGTTGGCGAGCAGCGCGCGCGGGCGGAATCCCGGCTCGAGCCAGCGCCGCATCGCGAACAGGTAGCCGACCTCGCCGCAGACGAGCACGTTGAAGGCGAGGCTGCGCGCGCTCTCGAGGGCGAGCCCAAGCCCCTTGCCGACCAGGAAACTGCCCACGGTCAGCACGGTGAGCAGCAAGCCGACCCAGAGGATGCGCGCGAGCATGAACGGCGTGACCAGGCCACGGCGGCGGACCGCCGGGCGACGCATCACCTCGGACTCCAGCGGCTCGACCGCGAGGGCCAGGGCGAGCGTGACCGCAGTCACCATGTTGACCCAGAGGATCTGCACCGGGGTGAGCGGGAGGGTGAGGCCGAGCAGCAGCGCCACCGCCACCACCGCCGCCTGCGCCGCATTGGTGGGAAGCACGAAGGCCAGCGACTTGCGCAGGTTGTCCTCGACCCCGCGTCCCTCCTCGATGCCGGCGACGATGGTCGCGAAGTGGTCGTCGGCGAGCACGATCTCCGCCGCCTCACGGGCCGCCTCGGCACCGCGCCGACCCATCGCCACGCCGATGTCGGCGCGGCGCAGCGCCGGAGCGTCGTTGACCCCGTCGCCGGTCATCGCCACGCAGTGGCCTTCGGCCTGCAGCGCCTCGACCAGGCGGAGCTTGTCCTCGGGCGTCGTGCGGGCGAAGACCTCGTAGGCGCGCAGCCGCTCGGCGAGCGCACGCCGCCCGAGCCCGTCAAGCTCGGGACCGGTCAGCGCGCCGCGGCTCGCCGCGAGGCCGATCCGGCGCGCCAGCGCCAGCGCGGTCGCGGGATGGTCGCCGGTCACGATGCGCACCGCGATGCCGGCCTCGCGACAGCGCGCGATCGCCTCGGGCACCTCGGGCCGCGGCGGATCGGAGAGCCCGATCAGGGCGAGCATCTCGAGCTCCCCGACCGCCTCGGGGAGCAGCGCACCACGCTCGCCCCGGGCCTGCCGCGCGGCGAGCGCGATCACGCGAAGCCCCTCCCCGGCGAGCCGGTCCAGCGCCTCGCGCCAGCGCGCGGCCGCCGCCGGATCGGCGAAGGCGCAACGGTCAAGCAGGACCTCGGGCGCGCCCTTGGCAAGCAGGCGCTCGCCGCGCCGCACCGCGCTCATCTTCCACTCGGGCGAGAAGGGCAGCACCGCCAGGCGCTCTCCGAGCGGGGCGGCAACGAGTCCGGGAGCGAGCCGCGCCACGAGCTCGACCAGCGCCCGCTCGAGCGGATCCTGCGCCGCGGAGGGCTCGAGACTCGCCGCCAGCGCCTCGATCACGGGGCCGAGCGCGCCTTCCTCTTCGAGCGCCTCGACCGGCGCCACCCGCCCCCCGAGCGCGAGGTGCGTCACCGCCAGGCGGTTCTCGGTCAGCGTGCCGGTCTTGTCGGTGAGGATCACCGAGACCTGCCCCAGGGTCTCGACCGCAGGCAGGCGACGCACGAGCGCGTGCCGTCGCGCCATCCGCTCCACGCCCACCGCGAGGGTGATGGTCACGATCGCGGGCAGGCCCTCGGGGATCGCCGCCACCGCGAAGGCCACGGCGGCGAGGAGCGCCTCCCCCGGCTCCAGACCTCCGACGCCGAGGGCGACCGGGACCAGCAGCAGCGCGGCGGCCACGATCCCCGCGCTCACCCTCCAGCCGAAGCGGGCGAGTTCGCGGGTGAGCGGCGTCTCGACGCGCTGCACGCGCTCGAGCAAGGCCGATATCCTGCCCACCTCGGTGGCGGTGCCGGTGGCCGTGACCACGGCCAGCGCCTCGCCACGCACCGCCATGGTGCCGGCGAAGACCAGCGAGCGGCGCTCCGCCAGCGCGGCCGTCTCCGGCACCGGCGCGGCATCCTTGGCCACGGGCAGCGACTCGCCGGTGAGGATCGCCTCGTCCACCTCGAGACCATGCGCCTCGAGCAGCCGGGCATCGGCCGGGACGCGATCCCCGGCCTTCAGGCGGATCCGGTCCCCTGGCACGAGCTCCTCCGCGGACAGCTCCCGCCATTCGCCGTCGCGCAGCACCCGCGCCCGCGGCGCGAGCAGACGGCCGACCGCGGCGATCGCCCGCTCTGCCCGCCCCTCGCGGTGGAAGCCGACCAGGGCGTTGACCAGGACCACCCCCAGGATCACCGCCGCGTCGAGGCGATGGCCCAGCGCGAGGCTGAGCGCCGCCGCCGCGAGCAGCACGTGGATGAGCACGTCCTGGAACTGCCGCAGCAGGCGGGCCAGGGGGCCCGGGCGGTGGGGGCACGGGCAAGCGGTTCGGACCGAAGCGCCGCTGCCGCGCCCCGACCTCGGCGGCACCCAGGCCGTCGGCCGGGGCTGACCAGGGCTTCCGCCGCCTCGGCCGCGGTCAGCGCGTGCCAGGGCGTCGACGGGGTCTCCGCTCGCGTGGACATCCGGCGCAGCCTAGCCGGCCCCGATCGCGCGCGGCTTGATCCCGCTCAAGGGGCGAGCGCGCGCTCGAAGCGCCTGAGCTCCCCGGCCATCCGCGCGAGCAGTGGGGCGGGATCGCCCTCGATCGTGACCGCGGCGATCCGCTCGCCCTGGCGCACGGCATCCACCACCGCCTGACCCTCGGGGTCGGCGACCGCGCCGAACACGCTGTGGCGGCCGTCCAGCCACGGCGTCGCGACGTGGGTGATGAAGAACTGGCTGCCGTTGCTGTCGGGACCGGCGTTCGCCATCGAGAGGATCCCGGGCCGGTCGTGGCGCAGCTCCGGGTGGAACTCGTCGCGGAAGCGGTAGCCCGGGCCGCCGCGTCCGTCCCCGCGCGGACAGCCGCCCTGGATCATGAAACGGGGAATCACGCGATGGAAGGCGAGCCCGTCGTAGAAGCCGCGGCGGGCGAGGAAGACGAAGTTGGCCACGGTGAGCGGCGCCTGCTCGGCGAAGAGCCGCAGGCGGATCGGGCCACGGGCGAGTCGGATCGACGGCGAGCAGTTCGGCCATCGGCGGCGCTCCCGGAGCGCGGGATGCGGGCAGGGTAGCCGATCGCGGCGCATGGACAGCCCCCCGGGCCGTCCGGCGATCCTCTCCGGTGCGAGCCCTCCGCTGCGCGACGCTCGGCTTTCTCGCCGCGACGGGTGCCCCCGCGGACGACCTGCCGCTCGAGGATTCCGAGGGGCTCGCCGAGCCGCCCCCGGAATGGAGCGTCGCGGCCAGCGATCCCGCGACCCCGCCCCGGCTCCGCCTGGCCGACGGTCCCGCGCCCGGGCGCGGGCGGGTCCTCGAGGGCGGTGCCCGCTCCCCTGCGCCGTCCTCGCCGAGCCTGCGGTCGGCGCCGGGCCGGAGGAGCCCGACTGCGCCGGGGGCCTCGTGGCGCTCGATCGCCTCGTTCGGCGTGCGGAGCGCGGCGGTCTCACCGGCTTCGCCGCCCGGATCGAGGCACCGCCCGGCATCGAGCCCCGCCTGCCCGTGGCGCGCGGGATTCCGGGATCGCTCGTCGAACACCCGGAATGTCTTCCGCGGGCTCGCCCCGGACGCGGCGGCGGATTGGAACTGGACGGCCGCGGACCCTCGCGCCCGCCCCCTGAAGCGCCTCACCGAGCCCTGGGGCGGCGATCCGACCCCCCGGAGGCACAGCCTGGAGCGGTTCGCCTGCCCCAGCGCCGAGGCCATGGAGTTTTTCTTGCGGCCCGATCAGCCGGCGCTGCTCGTCGGCTCCGACCTGGCTTTCCCCCTGCCCGCGGCGTCGAGGGGCTCTCGGGGGGCCTGCGCGACCGTGGAGTCCCCTCCCGGGCCCGCTCGGCGGGGCGCAAAACGAGAGCTGGTCGAGGAGGCTGCACGACCGTGGAGTCCCCCTCCCGCGCCCTCTCCGGCTCCTCCCGGGGGGTCGCGCGGCGCCGGTTTCGCCCGTGGGGTGAATCGGGCACCTCCCACGACCCAGCAGCGGAGCCCTCGCCCGGCGTTCGGCTCGACGCTTTGGCTCGCGGGCGCGGTGACACTCGTCGGCCCCCGGATCCGACGCATCCTGCGGGATCGCCGAGCCGGAGCGCGACGCGCGGCGCGTCTCCCGGGGCGCAGGGGAGTGCCTCGACGTCGCCAGCCCTCCCCGGAGTCTCGCGGCGGATGCCGCGGAGACCCCGCCGGGGATCCTCAAGTGGTTGATCGTGAACGCATTCACGAAAGCGTTATAATGTTTTTCATGAGCCGCAAGAAGTCCTCCATGGCCGTCGCCGGCCGTCGATCCCGTCCTGCCACCGCGGAGAAGAAGCGCCCTGCCGCCGCGAGCCCGGCGAAGCGCCGGAGCGCGCCGTCGAGGACCCGCACAGCCGCGGGGGCGCGGCAGTCCGCGAAGCGGGTGAGTGCGACGGTCCGCGTCACGCCGCGCAGCGCCGCCGCCTCCCGCGGGACACGCTCGGTGGCGGCGCCCCAACGGGAGCGACGCGTCGCCGCCAAGAATGCGGCGGCGGCCACCCCATCCCGTCAGGCCGACGCCGGGCGAGCGCCCCTCCCCCCGCGCAGGCCAAGGCCGGCGCCACTCCCGCCAGCCCCTCGCCCGCCGCCCAGGGCAAGGATCCGGGCACCCGCGGCAGCACCCTCCCGCGCAAGGGCACCCGGCCCGCGGTGAGCGTGAAGATCGCGCCGCCGCCCGTACCGGAACGTCGCGTCGGCTATCGGCTGGGCACCTTCGACGAGCTGATCGCTCCCTTCCCGGCGCAGGTGCAGACGCTGTGCCTCGCCCTGCGCGGGCTGATCTCGCGGGTGGTGCCCGGGGCACGGGAGACGGTGATCACCGGTTACCGGATCGCGCTCTTCGAGGACGAGGGTCCGATCGGCCTGCTCGAGCCGCATCGCGATCACGCGCGGCTCTACCTCGTGCGCGGGGCCGAGCTCAAGGACCAGTCGCGCCTTCTCCAGGGCGGCAGCGGCGCCCTGCCCTTCATCCGGCTCTGGCACCTCGACACCCTGCAGGTCCCGGCCCTGAGGAGCCTGATCCAGGAGGCGGCGGAGCTCAACCGGCGGCAGCCGGTGCCCAACCTGACCGCCCGCCTGTTCGGCGACGCCCTCGGCCGGACCCACTGAGCGCGGCCGGCCCGCGGCTTTAGGGTGCCGCCTCGCCCGGCGCCGGGCCGAGCTGGCGCCGCTTCTCGCGGTACTTCTCGTGGAGGCGCTGGTGCCGGTCGTCGAGCATGACCGGCCGGCCCGCGATCCACGCCGCTCGGATCCGCGAGCGGATCTCGAGCGGATCGCCCTCGACCAGGATCAGGCTCGCCTCCTTGCCCGGCTCGAGACTGCCGAGCCGGTCGGCGACGCCCAGGATCTCCGCCGGCGAGAGGGTGATCGCGCGGATCGCGGCCTCCCGCGGCAGCCCCCAGGCCACGGCGGTGGCAGCGTCGAAGGGCAGGTTGCGCTCGTTGGTCGAGTCGCGCCCCGAGGAGGCGAGGGCGAAGCGGATGCCGGCCTCGTGGAGCAGCCGCGGCAGCTCGAACGCGGCCTCCACGGGGTCGCCCCGCCGTCGCGGCAGCCAGTGCGTGCCGTTGAGGATCACGGCCACGTCCTGCTCGCGCAGGCGGTCGAGGATCCTCGCCGCCTCCTGGGCACCGACGAGGACGAGGCGCAGGCCCTCGCGCCGCGCGAGCTCGAGCGCGGCGATCAGGTCGGCGCGGTCGTCGGCATGCACGAACAGCGGCAGCTCGCCGGCGAGCACCGGCGCCATCGCCTCGAGCCCAAGGTCGCGCGTCGCCGGACGAGCGCCCTCGCGCCAGGCCCGGGCGCGCTCGAAGGCCTGCGCGAGCGCCTGCCGGCGCTCGCTTGCGCGCTGCTCCGCCTGCCGCCGCAGCGGCTCCGGCAGCCATGCCGGCAGGTCGCTCGAGGGCCAGAACAGATGCATCGCCACCGGGGCGCGCACCAGCATGTCGTCGAGGTCCCAGCCATCGAGCCGCACCAGCGCCGAGCTGCCCGCCAGCACCCCGGAATCGCCCGCCTGGGGCACGACTAGGGCATGAAGCACGCCGCCGCGCCGCGCCACGGGGATCAGTTCGCTGTCCGGGTTGAAGGCGCTCTCGGCGCGGACGCTCGGGTTGAGCGCGCCCGTCTCCACGGTGTCGACGGTGGCCCTCACCGCCCCGATCTCGGCGAGCCCGAGCGTGGTGTGCGCGGAGATGAAGCCAGGATAGAGGGCGAGGCCCTGGCCGTCCACCCGCTCCCCGTCCCCGGGCGGGGGCTCGCCCGCGCCGAGGGCCTCGATCCGTCCGCCGCGGAAGCGCAGCCACCCGCGCGGGATCGGGGGCGAGCTCACGGGATGCAGCGCGACGTTCTCGATCGTCACCGCCCCCGTCGGCGGCGGCAGCGGGTGGGTGACGAGGTTCTGCGCCGCGGCGGCGAGCGGCGCGAGGGCGAGCGGCAGCAGCAGGCGCAGCAGCGCACTCATGGCCCCACGCTCCGGTGGCGGTGCTCCTGCAGCGAACAGCTGTCAAGGTCCCAGCCCTCGTGGTAGAGGCCGCGCAGGGCGGCGAGATGGACCGCGAGATCGGGCAGCAGCCGTGGCCGGGCCTCGGGTCGGCGGCTTCGTGGGGTTCCCGGGCCGCCGGCGCGCTCCTCGGCCCGGCCCTCCCGCCGCCCCTCGCCGCGGGCGATCGCCGCCAGCGCCAGCCCGAGCAGCCGCGCGCGGGCGGCGGCATCGCGCTCGCGCAGCGCGCGGTCCGCGGCGCGGTCGAAGTAGCGCCGCCCCTCGATCCAGGTCTGCTCGGCCACGCTCAGGGTCGAGAGCGGATGGCCGCTCCAGACCACGAAGTCGGCGTCGTAGCCGGGGGCCAGGCGGCCGACGCGATGGCCCACGCCGAGCTGCTCGGCGGGGTTGCGGGTGACCAGCGCGAGGGCCTCGGTCTCGCCCAGGCCGCCGTGGCGCACCGCCTTCGCCGCCTCGGTATTGAGGCGCCGCGCGTGCTCGTTCGAGTCGGAGTTGATCGAGGTGAGCACCCCGGCGCGAACGAGCATCGCGGCATTGTGGGGGATCGCGTCGTAGACCTCCATCTTGTAGCCCCACCAGTCGGCGAAGCTCGAGGCGCCCGCCCCGATCCGGTGCAGCTCCTCCGCGACCTTGTAGCCCTCGAGCACGTGCTGGAAGGTGGCGACGCGGAAACCGAGGCGCTCCGAGAGCCTCGCGAACATGCGGATCTCGCTCTGCACGTAGCTGTGCACGTGCACCCGCCGGCGTCCCTCGAGCACCTCGGCGAGGGCCTCGAGGCGGAGATCGCGACGGAGCGGCGCCTCGCCGGGCCGCCAGCGCCGGCGCGCCTCGGCGTACTCGCGCGCGGCCGCGAAGCGGTCGAGGAGCAGCTGCTCCACCCCCATCCGCGTCTGCGGGTAGCGGCTGCGGAAGGCGTCGCCCCAGTTCGACTGCTTGACGTTCTCGCCGAGGGCGAGCTTGATCCCGGGCGGGGCGTCGGCGAAGAGCAGGCCCTCCGCACCCTCTCCCCAGCGAAGCTTGATCGTGGCGCTCTGGCCGCCGATCGGATTGGCCGAGCCGTGCAGGACCAGCGCGGTGGTCACCCCGCCCGCGAGCTGGCGGTAGAGGTTGACGTCGGTGGGATCGAGCACGTCGGCGACGCGCACCTCGCTCGTGGTGTCGTGACTCGCCTCGTTGAGGCCGCCGGCGACGGCGGTGTGGGAGTGGGCGTCGATCAGGCCCGGGGTGAGGTGCCGGCCCGGAAGCTCGAGCCGCTCGGTTCCGCGCGGCACGCGCAGGTTCCGACCGACCGCGACGATCCTCCCCTCCTCGATCAGCATCTCGCCCCCCTCGATCACCCCCAGGCGCTCGTCCATCGTCCACAGCGTCGCCCCGCGCAGCAGCAGCGCCCTGGGGGCCGGCGGCGGCCCGTCGCGGCCATACTCGCCCGCGGGATAGCGGGTCCAGGGTGGCGGCGGCCGCGGCTCGACGGGCTTCGGGCTGCGCGTCGCTGCCGCCTCCCGGGTCGCGACCAGCGGCAGCCGGCGCCCGTCGACCAGCAGCTCGCCCTCCAGCCGCGCGCCGATCACCGCGAAGCCGATGGCGACGCTGCCCTCGCCGAGGCCCAGCCGGGCCGCCGGCAGGGTGGCTCGGAAGCGGTCACCGTCCCGCTCGAGCGGTCGCGGCGGCTCTCCCGCGATCTCCGGACGCTCGGGGCTCCCGGCGATCTCGAGCGAGGCCGGCGCGGCACCCGGCAGCTCGACCCGCCAGCGCCCGCGGGGGTCCGGTTCGAGAGCGAGCGGATGCCGCCGGCCCTCGATCCACAGCTCGAGCACCCGCGCCTCCTGGTCCGCGAACAGGTCACCGTCCGCGATCACCAGGCTGGCCTCGGCTCCCGGGGCGATCCGGCCGAGACGGTCGCCGAGCCCGAGCCAGGCCGCCGGCGTCAGCGTGAGCGCCCGCAGCGCCTGCTCCGGGGCGAGGCCGGCGGCGACCGCGCGCCGCAGCGCCGGCCAGAACTCGCGCGCCGGATCCTCGAGTCCGCGGGCGGTGAGCGCGATCGGCACCCCCGCCGCCGCCAGCCGGCCCGGATTCGCCGGCGCCTGCTCCCAGTGCTCGAGTTCGGCGAGACCGACACGATGCTCCTGCTCCGGCCGGTCCACCGGCGGCGGAGGAGGAAAGCTCAGCGGCAGGATCAGCCGCGGCCGCTCCCGAGCGAGACGCGGCAGGAGGCGGTACTCGTGGCCGCTGCCGAGATACCAGGCCTCGAGGCCGAACTCGGCGGCGATGGCGGCGGCCCGTCCGTAGTCGAGCTCGTCGCGGAGCGCGAAGAGCACCGGCTGGCGCCGCTCGAGCGCCGGCGCGAGGGCCTCCAGCGCCGCATTCGCCGCCAGCCGCTCGCCCTCGCCGGCCACCCCGCCCCGCTCCCGCAGCCGGCGGTGCCAGTCGGCATCGAGCAGGGTCTGACGGACGAGCGCAATCGCACCCATCAGCGAGTTCGGGTACTCGCCGCTGCCGAAGGCGGCGAACTCGAAGCCGACCGCTTGGACCGCGTCGGCCGCGCGCAGGAGGGCGCGCGGCCGGAGACCCTCGGCGAGGGAGATCAGCGCCCCCGAGCCGCGGAAGATGCCCGCTTCCGGAAGCCCGAGGACCGCGGCGAATCCCGCGGCGCGCAGTCCTCGCGCCCGCTCGGGGTCGGGGCGGAAGTGCCGGGCGAGCGAGAACTCGGGGCGCACGCGGCGCGACCAGTGCCGCGCCCCGGCGCGCTCTGCCTGCTGCTCGAGCGGCGGCGGGACCGGCAGCGGGGCGAAGGCACCGGCGCGCGCGGCTGGCGGCAGACCGTAGGACGCGGCGAGGTCGAGGAACGCGGGGTAGACGGTGAGGCCGTCGAGCGAGCGCTCGGCGTAGCCCTTGGGCACCTGGCGTCCGCGCAGCACGGCGGCGATCCGCCCCCCCTCGATCAGGATCGTGCCGCCCTCGAGGCTGCGTCCAGGCTCGGTGACGATCCGCCCCCCGGTGAGGGCGATCCGGCGCAGGTCCGCCGCGCGCAGCGCCTCGGGCGGCGCCGTGTCCAGCTGGGCCGCGAGCGGCCCGGCGCGAAGGACGAGCAGCAGGGCGGAGAGGACGGGCAGGCCGCGCATCCCGGAGGGCTCCGGCGTGGGACCGGCGAAGGATGGGCGAGGCCGCCGCGCGCGGCAACTACCCGCCGCGTGACCGCGGCGCGCACTTGCGCACCACGAGCATCGCGAGCTCGAGCGACTGCTCGTAGTTGAGGCGCGGATCGACGGTCGACTTGTAGGCCCGGGAGAGGTCCTGCTCGTCGAGCTCGCGGGCCCCGCCGAGGCACTCGGTGACGTTCTCGCCGGTGAGCTCGAGGTGGATGCCCCCGAGCCGGGTGCCGGCGGCGGCATGCAGCTCGAAGGCGAGCTCGAGCTCGCGCCGGATCCGCTCGAAGCGACGGGTCTTGACCCCTCCGGCGACGGTCTCCGTGTTGCCGTGCATCGGATCGCAGACCCAGAGCACCCTGGCCCCGCTGGCGCGCACCGCCTCGAGGATCGGCGGCAGCGCCCTCTCGATCCTGTCGGCCCCCATGCGGTGGATCAGGGCCAGCCGGCCGCGCTCGTTGCGGGGGTTGAGCACCCGGGCGAGCGCCAGCACCTGCTCGGGGGTCGCCTCCGGCCCGATCTTCACGCCGACCGGGTTGCGGATGCCGCGGGCGTACTCGACGTGGGCGCCGTCGAGCTGGGCGGTGCGCATGCCGATCCACGGGAAGTGGGTCGAGAGGTTGAACCAGCCCCACTGATGCGGCACCTGGCGGGTGAGCGCCTCCTCGTAGCAGAGCAGCAGCGCCTCGTGCGAGGTGTAGAAATCCACCCGGTTGAAGCTGCTGATGCGCCGCCCGGCGAGGGTCTCCATGAAGCGCAGCGCCTCGCCGATCGACTCGACCATGCGCTGGTACTCGGCGGCGAGCGCGGAGTGCCTCACCCAGTCGAGGTCCCAGTACTCCGGATGGTGGAGGTCGGCAAAGCCGCCGTCCACCAGGGCGCGGACGAAGTTCATGGTCATCGCCGAGCGCGCGTGCGCCTCGAGCAGGCGTGCCGGGTCCGGGCGCCGCGCCTCGGGGGTGAACTCGGGCCCATTCACGATGTCGCCGCGGTAGCTCGGCAGGCTCACGCCGCCCCGGGTCTCCTGCTCCGCCGAGCGCGGCTTGGCGTACTGCCCCGCGAAGCGGCCGACGCGGACGACCGGGAGCCGCAGCCCGTGCACCAGCACCAGCGACATCTGCAGCAGCACCTTGAGGCGCGCGGCGATGGTCGCCGAGTCGCACTCCGCGAAGCTTTCCGCGCAGTCGCCGCCCTGGAGCAGGAAGCAGCGACCCTCCTCCGCCTCGGCCAGGCGCTCGCGGAGCGCGAGGATCTCCCAGGAGGTGACCAGCGGCGGCAGCCGCCGCAGCCGGGCGAGGGCCGCCTCCAGGGCCTCGGGATCGGGATAGGCCGGCTGCTGCAGCGCGGGACGGCCGCGCCAGGAGTCCGGCCGCCAGTCCCTGGCCTCGGCGATGGTCGCGAAGTGGCGCTCGTGCGGGCTCACGGCAGGTCGGCGGGATAGCCGGAACGGCACCTTAGCACGCCGCGCCGGGCCTTGTGCACCCGCAGCATGATCAGCCGCGGGCGAGACCGGCGCGCAGCGCGAGCCCCCCAGCAGCAGGTACCAGATCAGGGTCCAGGCCGGCATCGACAGCCCGAGGAAGCTCCAGTCGACCCGCGCGCACTCCCCGGAGCCGGTGAAGACCAGCTCGACCACCCGCCGGAAGGGCAGGGTCTCGAGCATGTAGGCGAGTCCCGGCCCGCACTCCGGGACCCGGTCGGGCGGCAGCGACTGCAGGTACAGGTGCCGACCGGCGGTCAGCGCCCCGCCGAGGGCGAAGAGCGAGGCGAGCAGCCCGTAGCATCCGCGCCCCAGCCTTCCCGCACGGTGCAGCGCCGCGACCAGGAACACCGCGCCCATGAGGATGAAGGCGAGCCGCTGCACGATGCACAGCGGGCAGGGCTCGAGACCGAGCAGGTGGTCGGCGTAGAGGGCGTAGCCGAGCAGGCCGAGGCAGGCGAGGAAGCCGAGCAGGAACAGCAGACGCGGCGGCCAGTGCCAGGGATTCCACATGGGCATGGCCCGTGATGGGGCGTCCGACACCTTAGCGCAGCGCCCCCCGCCGAGGGAATCTCCGCGACCGCCGTGCGGCGAGGGCGGTGCTCCGGCGCTCAGCCGGCGCTGCCCTGCGTCGCGCTCGGGGAGCCGGGGCGGTCGACCAGCTCGACGTAGGCCATCGGCGCATTGTCGCCGGGGCGGAAGCCGCACTTGAGGATGCGCAGGTAGCCTCCCGGGCGGCTGCGATAGCGGGGCCCGAGCTCGACGAAGAGCTTGCCCACCGCCTCCTTGTCGCGCAGCCGCGCGAAGGCCAGCCGGCGCTTCGCCACGCCGTCCTGCTTGGCGAGCGTGATCAGCGGCTCGGCGACCCGCCTCAGCTCCTTGGCCTTCGGCAGCGTGGTGCGGATCAGCTCGTGCTTGATCAGCGAGACGGCCATGTTGCGGAACATCGCCGTGCGATGCGCGCTGGTGCGATTGAGCTTGCGTCCGGACTTGAGGTGGCGCATGGTGGCTCCTCCTGGCGGCGTGGTCGCCCCTTCAGCCGATCTGCATGCCGTGCGTGGCCAGGCCCGGCGGGGGCCAGTTCTCGAGCTTCATCCCGAGCTCGAGGTTGTGCTTCTTGAGCGCGTCCTTGATCTCGGTCAGCGACTTCTTGCCGAGGTTGGGCGTCTTGAGAAGCTCCACCTCGGTGCGCTGCACCAGGTCGCCGATGTAGTAGATGCTCTCCGCCTTGAGGCAGTTGGCCGAACGCACCGTGAGCTCGAGCTCGTCGATCGGCCTGAGCAGCACCGGATCGAAGGCGGCCTGCACCTGACGCCGGGCGGTGTCCTCACGGCGCGTGAACTGGCCGAAGACCGAGAGCTGGTCGCTCAGGATGTCGGCGGCATGGCGCACCGCCGCCTCGACGTCGATCGCGCCGTTGGTCTCGATCTCGAGCACCAGCTTGTCGAGGTCGGTGCGCTGCTCGACGCGCGCATTCTCGACCTGGTAGGCGACGCGCCGCACCGGGCAGAAGCTGGCATCGAGCAGCAGCCGCCCGATCGGGCGCGGCTCGTCGCCGGCGCGCACCCGCTGGTTGGCGGGCTGGTAGCCCATGCCGCGCTCGACCCTCATCCGCATTGACAGGCGGGTGTCCTTGGTGAGGGTGCAGAGCACGTGCTCGGGATTGACGATCTCGACGTTGTGGTCGGCGCGGATCTCGCCCGCGGTCACCACGCCCTTGCCCTCGCGCGTGAGGCTGAGGGTGGTGCTGTCGACGCCGTGCAGGCGGATCGCCACCTCCTTGAGGTTGAGCAGGAGCTCGAGGACGTCCTCCTGCATGCCCTCGATGGTGGTGTACTCGTGCAGCACGCCGTCGATCTCGACCTCGGTGATCGCGGCGCCCGGGATCGAGGACAGCAGCACCCTGCGCAGGGCATTGCCCAGGGTGTGGCCGAAGCCGCGCTCGAGCGGCTCGAGGACCACCCGCGCCCGGTGCGGGGCGAGGCGGTCGATCTGGACCGTCTTGGGGCGCAGCAGGTTGAGGGACGCAGCCATGTCGGGACGGCTCTCCGGAAAGGGGGATCACTTGGAGTAGAGCTCGACGATCAGGTTCTCGTTGATGTCGGCGGGAAGATCGGAGCGCTCCGGGACGGCCTTGAGGAAGCCGCTTCCCTTGCCGTGGTCCACCTCGATCCACGAGGGGACCGAGTCCCGCTCCTGTGCGAGCGCAATCGCCTCCTTGACGCGGAGCTGCTCCCGGGCGCGCTCGGTGAGGCTGATCACCTGGCCGGGGGCGACCTGGTAGGAGGGAAGGTTCACCTTGCGTCCGTCGACGCGGACCCCGCCATGGCAGACGATCTGCCGCGCCTGGGCGCGGGTCACGGCGAAGCCCATCCGGTAGACCACGTTGTCGAGCCGGGTCTCGAGCAGGGCGAGCAGCGTAGCGCCGGTGTTGCCCTTCTTCGCCGAGGCCCTGCGGTAGTAGTTGCGGAACTGCCGCTCGAGCAGCCCGTAGATGCGTTTGACCTTCTGCTTCTCGCGCAGCTGCACGGCGTAGTCCGAGAGCTTGCCGCGCCGAGCCGGGCCGTGCTGCCCGGGCTTCTGGTCGAGCTTGCACTTGGTGCCGAGATCGCGACGCGGGCTCTTCAGGCCGAGATCGACGCCCTCGCGCCGCGCCAGCTTGCAGGTGGGTCCGAGATAACGCGCCATCGCCTGCCTCCTCGCCTCAGACCCGGCGCCGCTTCGGCGGCCGGCAGCCGTTGTGCGGGATGGGGGTGACGTCGATGATGTTCGTCACCCGATAGCCGAGGGCGTGCAGCGAGCGCACCGCCGACTCGCGCCCGGGACCCGGTCCCTTGATCCGCACCTCGAGGTTCTTCACCCCGAACTCGAGGGCCGCGCGGCCCGCCTTGTCCGCCGCCACCTGGGCGGCGAAGGGCGTGGACTTGCGCGAGCCGCGGAAGCCCGAGGAACCGGCGGTCGCCCAGGCCAGGGCATTGCCCTGGCGGTCGGTGATGGTCACCACGGTGTTGTTGAAGGAGGCCTGGATGTGGGCGATCGCGTCGCTCACCATGCGCTTGACCTTCTTCTTGACCTTGGAGGGCTTGCTCATGCTCGTGCCTCCCGCCTCACTTCTTGATCTGGCGCCGCGGCCCCTTGCGGGTCCGCGCGTTGGTCCGGGTCCGCTGCCCGCGCACCGGCAGGCCGCGGCGGTGGCGCAGCCCCCGGTAGCAGCCGAGATCCATCAGCCGCTTGATGCTCATCGCGACCTCGCGGCGCAGGTCGCCCTCCACCGTGTACTTGGCGACCTCGGCCCGGATCCGCTCGAGCTCGCCCTCGGTCAGGTCCTTGATCTTGGTGGTCTCGGCGACGCCGGCCGCCCTGCAGATCTCGCGAGCCCGCGAGCGGCCGATGCCGTAGATCGCGGTGAGGCCGACCCACGCGTGCTTGTGGATCGGGATGTTGACGCCTGCGATGCGCGCCATGAGGGTCTCTCTCCGGATCGATGATCCCTGAACAGGGAACCCGCTATTCTAGCCGTTGCCTACGCGCCTGCCAACACGCCGACCGCGGTGCGCCCCCGCTCACGAGCGCACCATGCCGGAGCGCCCGTAGCCCTTGAGATTGGCCTTGCGCAGCAGGCTCTCGTACTGGTGCGACATGAGATGCGCCTGGATCTGCGCGGTGAAGTCCATCACCACGACCACCACGATCAGCAGCGAGGTGCCGCCGAAGTAGAACGGCACCCCCCAGGCGATCCTCAGGAAGTCCGGGATCAGGCACACCGCGGCGAGGTAGATCGAGCCCCAGGCCGTGAGGCGGGTGAGCACGCCGTCGATGTACTCCCCGGTCGCCTTGCCGGGCCGGATCCCGGGGATCAGCGCGCCCGAGCGCTTGAGGTTGTCCGCGGTCTCCTGCGAGTTGAAGACCAGGGCGGTGTAGAAGAAGGCGAAGAGGATGATCAGGCCGCCGAACAGCAGCACGTAGAGCGGCTCGCCCGGCGTGAGCATCGCCGCCACCCGCTGCAGCCAGCGCGAGCCCTCGCCGGCGGCGCCGAACCAGCCGGCGGCGGTCGCCGGGAACATGATGATGCTCGAGGCGAAGATCGCCGGGATCACGCCGGACATGTTGAGCTTGAGCGGCAGGTGCGAGCTCTGCTGCGCGTACTGCCCGCGGCCGACCTGCCGCCGCGCGTAGTTCACCGGGATCCGCCGCTGCGCCCGCTCGACGTAGACCACGAAGGCGGTGATCGCGAGCACCACCACGAAGATCAGGAGCACCCTGAGCGGGCCGAGCTGCCCGGTGCGCGCAAGCTCGATCACCGAGCCGACCGCCCCGGGCAGCCCCGACACGATGCCGGCGAAGATGATCAGCGAGATGCCGTTGCCCACGCCGCGCTCCGTGATCTGCTCCCCGAGCCACATCAGGAACAGGGTTCCCGCGGTCAGTCCCACCACCGCCGAGAACACGAAGGCCGGCCCGGTGATGTAGACGATGCCGCCCTGGGCCTGCAGCGCCACCGCCACGCCCGCGGCCTGGAAGGCGGCGAGGAACACGGTGCCGTAGCGCGTGTACTCGGTGAGCTTGCGGCGGCCCGACTCGCCCTCCTTCTTGAGCGCCTGCAGCGAGGGCAGCACCGCGGAGAGCAGCTGAACGATGATCGAGGCCGAGATGTAGGGGATCACGTTGAGCGCGAAGATCGAGAAGCGCTCGAGCGCCCCACCCGAGAACATGTTGAACAGGTCGACGATCCCGCCCTGCTGGTTCATGAAGCGGGTCATCGCCTCGGGATCGACGCCCGGCACCGGAATGAAGGTGCCGAGGCGGTAGACGATGAGCGCGCCGAGCACGAACAGCAGCCGCTGGCGGAGCTCGACGAGCTTGCCCGCGCCGGCGATCAGGCGGGCGGTGGTCGGCTGGCTCGACACGTGGCGCTACTCCACCCGGCCGCCCGCGGCCTCGATCGCGGCGCGGGCCCCGGCGGTGACCGCGACGCCCCGGACCACGATCGGCCGGCCGATCTCGCCCTTGCGCACGATCTTCGCGCGCTTCGCCGAGCGCGGCACGAGGCCCGCCTCCCTGAGCGCGGCGAGATCGATCTCCTCGCGCGGAAGCGCGGCGAGACGGTACAGGAACACCTGCGCCGTCTCCCCAGCCTTCGGCGAGCGGAAGCCGATCTTGGGCAGGCGCCGCTGGAGCGGCATCTGACCGCCCTCGAAGCCGACCTTGTGGTAACCCCCGGCGCGAGCGTGCTGACCCTTGTGGCCACGGCCAGAGGTCTTGCCGAGGCCGGAACCGATCCCGCGGCCGACCCGCTTGCGCGCGGTCTTGCTCCCGGGGGCCGGATGCAACTGGTTGAGACGCATCTGTTTCAGCTCCTTCGCGGTGCTCCGCTAGCTCTCCACGCGGACCAGGTAGGAGACCCGCCGGATCAGACCGCGCACCACCGGCGTGTCGGGCAGCTCACGCACCTGGTTGAGCCGCCGCAGGCCGAGGCCGCGCACCGCCTCGCGATGCACGGACTTGCAGCCGATCGGACTCTTCACCAGCCGCACCCGAAGCGTGCCCTCGCTCTTCGCCCGCTCACTTGCCGCCATGACCGAGGATCTCCTCCACCGTCTTGCCGCGCTTGGCGGCGATCTGCTCCGGCGATGCCATCCGCCGCAGCCCCTTCACCGTCGCACGCGCCAGGTTGATCGGGTTGCGCGACCCGAAGGCCTTGGCGAGAACGTTGCGCACCCCCACCGCCTCGAACACGGCACGCATCGCGCCACCCGCGATCACCCCGGTTCCCTCCGAGGCCGGCTGCATGAAGACCTTGGCCGCGCCGTGCTGGGCGCTGATCGCGTGCCACAGCGTCCCGGCGTTGAGACTCACCGCCACCATGTTGCGGCGCGCCCGGTCCATCGCCTTCTGGATCGCCACCGGCACCTCGCGGGCCTTGCCGTAGCCGATCCCGACCCGACCGGCGCCGTCGCCGACGACGGTGAGCGCGGTGAAGCTCATCTGCCGCCCGCCCTTGACCGTCTTGGCCACCCGGTTGACCGCGACCAGCTTCTCGATCAGCCCGTCGCTGTTCTCGCGTTCGACGTTCATGCTCGTTCCCGTGGGATGCTCAGAACTGCAGGCCGGCCTCGCGCGCCGCCTCGGCGAGGGCAGCGATCCGTCCGTGATAGCGGAAGCCGGAGCGGTCGAAGGCGACCTTGCTCACCCCCTTGGCCAGCGCCCGCTGCGCGATCGCGCGCCCGACGGCCGCGGCCGCGGTCCTGTTCTTCGTGCCTCCGAGACCCTGGCGCACCTCCTGCTGCAGCGTGGAGGCGGCGGCGATCACGCTCCGTCCGTCGGCCGCGATCACCTGCGCGTAGAGGTGCTGGTTGCTGCGGTGCACCGTGAGCCGGGGCACGCCCAGCTCGCGGATGTGCATCCGCGTCGCGCGCGCCCGCCGCAGCCTCGCGAGCTTCTTCTCCTGCGGGTTCATGCCGCCGTCCTCCGGATCAGTTCTTCTTGACCACCTTGAGCGCGATCTTCTCGCCGGCGTAGCGCACGCCCTTCCCCTTGTAGGGCTCGGGCGGCCGGAAGGCGCGGATCTGCGCCGCCACCTCGCCCACGCGCTGGCGATCGGCACCCCTGACCACGATCTCGGTCTGGCTCGGGGTCTCGATGGTGATGCCTTCCGGCGCGACGAAGTTCACCGGATGGGAGATAGCCCAGGCTGAGGGAGAGCGTGCGCCCCTGCATCGCGGCGCGGTAGCCGACCCCGACCAGCTCGAGCCGCCGCTCGAAACCTGCGGTCACGCCCCGCACCATGTTGCCGAGGATCGCCCGGTAGGTCCCGGCGATCGGCCGCGCCTCCTCGGCGGCGGCCTCGACCCGCAGCGCCCCGCCCTCGAGCACCACCCGCACCAGCGGAGGAGGCGATCGGCAGGCGCAGGCTGCCCCGCGGCCCCTTGATGCTGACCTCTCCCGGGGCGATCTGGCACTCCACGCCCTTCGGCAGCGGCAGCGGCTTCTTGGCGATGCGCGACATGAGCAACCTCCTCAGGCCACCAGGGCGATCACCTCGCCGCCGACGCCGAGCTCGCGGGCGCGGCGGTCGGTCATCAGCCCCTTCGGCGTGGAGACGATGGCGATTCCGAGCCCGCCGAGGACCCTGGGCAGGCGGTCCTTGCCCCGGTACTGGCGCAGCCCCGGCCGGCTCACCCGGTCGATGCGCTCGATCACCGGCCGGCCCTCGTGGTACTTGAGCAGCAGCTCGAGCGTCGCCTTGACGCCGTCGCGGCGCACCTGCACCCCGGCGAGATAGCCCTCCTCGCGGAGCAGCTCCGCGATCGCGATCTTGAGCCGCGACGCCGGCATGCTCACCGACTCGTGGCCGACCGCCTGCGCGTTGCGGATGCGGGTGAACATGTCGGCAATGGGATCAGTCATGCTCATCGCATCGTTCCTCCTCGGCTGCCTCGGCACCGATATCCCCGCCCTCACCAGCTCGCCTTGCGGATGCCCGGCACGTCGCCGCGCATCGCCGCCTCGCGCAGCTTGTTGCGGCCGAGGGAGAAGCGCTTGTAGACCGCTCGCGGCCTTCCGGAGAGCGCACAGCGGTTGCGCAGGCGCACCGGGCTCGAGTCGCGCGGCAGCCGCTGCAGCGCCACCTGCGCCTGCATTCGCTCCTCGAGGCTGCGCGCCGGGTCCTTGATGATCGCCTTGAGCGCCTTGCGCTTCGCGGCGTAGCGCTGGATCAGGCGCGCCCGCTTGAGGTCGCGGTTGACCATGCTCTTCTTCGCCATCGCTGCCGGATCCTCGCCTCAGTTGCGGAAGGGGAAGTTGAAGGCCTCGAGCAGCGCCTTAGCCTCGGCGTCGCTGCGGGCGGTGGTGGTGATCGCGATGTCGAGGCCGCGGACCGCGTCGATCTGGTCGAAGTCGATCTCGGGAAAGATGATCTGCTCCCTGATCCCGAGGTTGTAGTTGCCGCGCCCGTCGAAGGCGCGCGAGCTCAGGCCGCGGAAGTCGCGCACGCGCGGCAGCGCGATGTTGATCAGGCGATCGAGGAACTCGTACATCCGCGCCCGGCGCAGCGTGACCTTGCAGCCGATCGGCCAGCCATCGCGGATCTTGAAGCTCGCCACCGACTTGCGCGCCCTGGTCGCGACCGGCTTCTGGCCGGCGATGCGGGCGAGATCGGCCATGGCGTTCTCGAGCACCTTCTTGTTGCCGACCGCTTCGCCCACGCCCATGTTGAGCGTGATCTTGACCAGGCGCGGCACCTGCATCGGGTTGCGGTAGCCGAAGCGCTGGATCAGCGCCGGCACCACCTGCTCGCGGTAGATCTTCTCCAGGCGCGTCATGGAAGGCTCCTCAGACGTCGACGACTTCGCCGGTCGAGCGGAAGACGCGCACCTTGCGGCCGTCCTCCAGCACCCGGAAGCCGACCCGGTCGCCCTTCTTGGTCGCCGGGTTGTAGAGCATCACGTTCGAGACGTGGATCGGAGCCTCGCGCTCGACGATCCCGCCCGGCTGGTTGGCCGCGGGATTGGGCTTGACGTGGCGCTTGACCAGGTTGACGTTCTGCACCACCACCCGGTCCTCGAGCACCCTCAGCACCTCGCCGCGCTGGCCCTTGTTCTTGCCGGCGATCACGACCACCTGATCGCCCTTGCGGATCTTCTTCATCGCGCTGACCTCGCTTCTCAGAGCACTTCCGGGGCGAGCGAGACGATCTTCATGAAGCGCTCGGTCCTGAGCTCGCGGGTGACCGGCCCGAAGATGCGCGTGCCGATGGGCTCGAGCTTGTTGTTGAGCAGGACCGCGGCATTGCCGTCGAAGCGGATCACCGAGCCGTCGGGCCGGCGCACCCCGCGGCGGGTGCGCACCACCACCGCGTTGTACACCTCGCCCTTCTTGACCTTGGCGCGGGGGATCGCGTCGCGGACGCTGACCTTGATCACGTCGCCGATGTGCGCGTAACGGCGGCGCGAACCTCCGAGCACCTTGATGCACATCAGCTCACGCGCCCCGCTGTTGTCGGCGACCTCGAGGATGGTCTGCATCTGGATCATGGCTCGACTCTCCCGTTCCAGGGCTCAGGCGCGCGCCCGCGATACCACCTCGACCACGCGGTGGTGCTTGGTCCTGGAGATCGGCCGGCACTCGGCGATCCGCACCACGTCGCCCTCCTGGCAGCCGAACTCGTCGTGGGCGTGGAGCTTGGTCGAGCGGGTGACGTACTTCCCGTAGAGGGGATGCTTCACCCGCCGCTCGATCAGGACGGTGACCGTCTTCTGCATCTTGTTGCTGATCACCCGCCCCTCGAGGGTGCGCGGGCGCTTCTTCGCCGGCGCGGAGGCAGCGGCAGGCGCGGTGGTGGCTTCACTCATCGCCGGTCTCCGTTCTTCTCGCCGAGCACAGTCTTCAGCCGCGCGATGTCGCGGCGCACCCGGCGCAGCTGGTGGGTCTGCTTGAGCTGTCCGGCCGCCTTCTGCATGCGGAGCGAAAACTGCTCCTTGCGCAGCTCGAGCAGGTCGGCCTCGAGCTCGGCCTTGCTTTTGCCGCGGAGCTCCTTCAGGTCCATCACATCACCCTCCGGGTGACGAAGGCGGTCCGGACCGAGAGCTTGGCGGAGGCGAGGCGGAAGGCCTCCCGCGCCTGCTCCTCGGTCACGCCCTCGATCTCGTAGAGCACCCGCCCGGGCTGGACCGGGCAGGCGTAGAACTCGACGTTGCCCTTGCCGGAGCCCATCCGCACCTCGATCGGCTTGCGGGTGATCGGCTTGTCCGGAAAGATCCGGATCCACAGCTTCCCGCCGCGCTTGACGAAACGGGTGATGGCGCGGCGGGCGGCCTCGATCTGGCGCGCCGAGAGCAGGCCGTGGCTCATCGCCTTCAGCCCGTACTCGCCGAAGCTGACCTCGTTGCCGGCCTGGGCGTAGCCGCGGTTGCGGCCCTTCTGCATCTTCCGGTACTTGGTTCTCTTGGGTTGCAGCATGAGCCCTCACCTCTCACTTGGCCGGCCCGCGCTCGCTCCGCGCTCCGTCCTCCGCCGGACGGCCGAAGCCGAACACGTCGCCCTTGTAGATCCAGACCTTGACGCCGATCACCCCGTAGGTGGTCTTGGCCTCGGCGAATCCGTAGTCGATGTCGGCGCGGAAGGTATGCAGCGGCACCCGCCCCTCGCGGTACCACTCCGAGCGCGCGATCTCGGCGCCGTTGAGGCGCCCCGCGACGTTGACCTTGATGCCGAGCGCGCCCAGCCGCATCGCGTTGCCCACCGCGCGCTTCATGGCGCGACGGAACATGATCCGCCGCTCCAGCTGCTGGGCGATCGACTCGGCGACCAGCTGCGCCTCGAGCTCCGGCTTCTTGATCTCGACCACGTTGAGGTGCGCGGGAACGCCGAGCAGCGACGAGACCTCGTTGCGCAGACGGTCGATCTCCTCGCCCTTCTTGCCGATCACCACGCCGGGCCGCGCGGCATGGATCGTCACCCGCGCGTTCTTCGCCGGACGCTCGATCACGATCCGGCTGACCCCGGCCGCGGCGAGGCGCTCCTTCAGCACCTGCCGTACCTTGAGATCGGCACGGAGGTACCGCGCGTAGTTGCCCTTCTCCGCGTACCAGATCGAGTTCCAGTCCTTGGAGATGCCGAGGCGGATGCCGGTGGGATGGACCTTCTGACCCATGTCGAGCTCCCCTTCAGTTGCCGTCGGCCACCACCACGGTGATGTGGCTGGTGCGCTTGAGGATGCGGGTGCCGCGGCCCTTGGCCCTGGCCTGCATCCGCTTCAGCCGAGGGCCCTCGTCGACGAGGATCCGGGCCACCCTGAGCTCGTCCGCATCCATCCCGAGGTTGTTCTCGGCGTTGCTGATCGCCGAGTAGAGCACCTTGTAGATCAGCGCGGCGGCCTTCTTGTCGCTGAACTTGAGCAGCGCGAGCGCCTTGCCGGTGGGCAGGCCGCGCACCTGGTCGGCGACCAGGCGCGCCTTCTGCGGCGAGATCCGGGCTTGGCGGAGGACGGCTCTGGCTTCCACCTCAGGACTCCTCACTTCGTCTTCTTGTCGCCGGCGTGACCCTTGAAGGTGCGGGTCGCGGCGAACTCGCCGAGCTTGTGCCCGACCATGTTCTCGTTGATCAGCACCGGCACGTGGGCGCGGCCGTTGTGCACGGCGATGGTGAGACCCACCATCTCGGGCACGATCATCGAGCGCCGCGACCAGGTCTTGATCGGGCGCTTGCTGTTGCTGGCGATCGCCGCCTCCACCTTCGCCATGAGGTGATGGTCGACGAACGGCCCCTTCTTCAGCGAACGCGGCATCGTCGGCTCCTCAGATCACTTCCGCCGGCGCACGATGAGATGGCTGGTGCGCTTGTTGCGGCGGGTCTTGTAGCCCTTGGTCGGCTGGCCCCAGGGCGACACCGGGTGGGGGTTGCCCTGCCCCGCCTTCCCCTCGCCGCCGCCGTGCGGGTGGTCGACCGGGTTCATCGCCGCCCCGCGCACGGTCGGGCGGATGCCGAGCCAGCGCTTGGCGCCGGCCTTGCCGAACTTGCGCAGGTTGTGCTCGTCGTTCCCGACCTCGCCGACCGTCGCCCGGCAGTCGGCCGGCACCTTGCGCATCTCGCCCGAGCGGAGACGCAGCGTCGCCCAGGCGCCGTCACGGGCGACCAGCTGGCACGAGGCGCCGGCGCTGCGCGCCAGCTGCGCTCCGCGCCCCGGCTTGAGCTCGACGCAGTGCACGGTGGCGCCCACCGGGATGTTGCGCAGCGGCAGCGCGTTGCCGACGCGGATCGGCGCATCGCGGCCGGAGACGAGCTGGTCACCCGGGGCGATCCCCTTCGGCGCGATGATGTAGCGCCGCTCGCCGTCGGCGTAGAGCAGCAGCGCGATGTGCGCGGTGCGGTTCGGGTCGTATTCGATCCGCTCCACCCGCGCCGGGATGCCGTCCTTGTCGCGGCGGAAGTCGATGATCCGGTAGTGGTGCTTGTGCCCGCCGCCGCGGTGGCGGGTGGTGATGCGGCCGTAGTGGTTGCGCCCGCCGGTGCGCTTCTGCGGCTCGACCAGCGGCTCGTGGGGCCCGCCCTTGTGCAGCCCGGGCGTGACCACCTTGACCATGGCGCGGCGGCCGGGGGAGGTGGGCTTGAGCTTGATCACTGGCATGGCTGCTCGCTCCCGCTCAGGCGCGCTGCGCCGTGACGTCGATGGTCTGCCCCTCGCGCAGCCGCACGTAGGCCTTGCGCATCCCCGAGCGCTCGCCCGGCCGGAAGCGGAAGGTCTTGCGCTTGCCGCGCAGATTGACCACGTTCACCTTCAGCACCTCGACGCCGAAGATCTTCTCGACCGCAGCCTTGACCTCGGCCTTGGTGGCGTCCGGCGCGATCTCGAACACGTACTGGTTCGACCGCTCCTGCAGCCGGGCGGTCTTCTCCGACAGCCGCGGCGCGCGCAGGATCTGGTAAAGCCGTTCGCTGCTCATGCCAGCCACTCCTCCAGCTTCCTGACCGCGCCGACCGTCAGCACCACGCGATCGGCGGCGACCAGGCTCACGGGGTCGAGCGCCTCGCTGTCGACCACCGCGACGTCGGGAACGTTGCGCGCGGCGAGGTAGAGCGCGTCGCTCACCGCCTCGCCGACCACCAGGGTGCGCCCCTTGCGCAGCTCGCCGAGGCGCTCGAGGAACAGCTTGGTGCGCGGCTCCGGCACGTCGAAGTGCTCGACCACGGCGAGCCGCCCCTGGCGCAGCAGCTCGGAGAAGATCGCGCGCATCGCGCCTCGGTACATCTTGCGGTTCACCTTCTGCGAGTGATCCTGCGGGCGCGCGGCGAAGGTCACCCCGCCGCCGCGCCAGAGCGGCGAGCGGATGCTGCCGGCGCGAGCCCGGCCCGTGCCCTTCTGCCGCCAGGGCTTCTTGCCGCCGCCACGCACGTCGCCGCGGTTCTTCTGCGCCCGCGTGCCAGCCCGCGCGCCGGCGAGATGGGCCACCACCACCTGATGCACCAGGGCCTCGTTGAACTCGCGACCGAAGACCCGCTCCGAGACCTCGAGCGGGGCACTGCCGCCGATCACCGCCAGCTCCATCGCGCTTACCTCAGCTCTTGGCCGCCGACTTCGCGGCGGGCCGGATCACGACGTCGCCGCCGTTGGCGCCGGGCACCGCGCCCTTCACGGCGATCAGTCCGCGTTCGACGTCCACCTGGACCACCTCGAGATTCAGGGCCGAGCGCCGCACCGCGCCCATGTGGCCGGCCATGCGCTTGCCCTTGAAGACGCGTCCCGGGGTCTGGCGCTGGCCGATCGACCCGGGCGCGCGGTGCGACAGGGAGTTGCCGTGGGTGGCGTCGCCCATGGTGAAGCCGTGGCGCTTGACCGTGCCCTGGAAACCCTTGCCCTTGGTGATGCCGGCCACGTCCACCCGCTGGCCGACGCTGAAGACGTCGGCACGGATCTCGCCCCCCACCTGGAAGCGGGCGAGTTCCTCCGGCGCCACCCGGAACTCCCACAGCCCCCGACCCGGCTCAACCTTCGCCTTCGCGAAGTGCCCGGCCTCGGGCCGGCTGAGCAGGCTCGCGCGCCGGGTGCCGGCGGTCACCTGCACGGCGGCGTAGCCGTCGCGCTCGGGGGTCTTGAGCTGGGTGATGCGGTTCGGCGTGGCCTCGATCACGGTGACCGCGACCCCGCGGCCATCCGCGTCGAAGATGCGGGTCATGCCCCGCTTGCGGCCGACGATTCCGATGCTCATGGCTGTCGCCTCCGCGCCCTTAGTGCAGCTTGATCTGGACGTCGACGCCCGCCGGCAGCTCGAGCTTCATCAGGGCGTCCACCGTCTTCTCGTTGGGATCGACGATGTCGAGCACGCGCTTGTGGGTGCGGATCTCGTACTGGTCCCGCGCGTCCTTGTCGACGTGGGGCGAGATCAGCACCGTGTAGCGCTCGATCCGCGTCGGCAGCGGAATCGGACCCCGGACCTGGGCTCCGGTGCGCTTCGCCGTCTCCGCGATCTCCCCCGCCGAGCGGTCGATCAGGCGGTGGTCGAAGGACTTCAGGCGGATACGGATCTTCTGCTGCTGGGCCATGGACGTGCTTCCCACTCCGCTCAAAGAACGCCGGGCGCGCGATCACGGGGCCGCGCGCCCCGATCGGCTCACTCGATCACCTTGGTCACCACGCCGGCGCCGACGGTGCGGCCGCCCTCCCGGATCGCAAAGCGCAGACCCTCCTCCATCGCCACCGGCGCAATCAGACTGATCGTCAGCTTCACGTTGTCCCCAGGCATCACCATCTCCACCCCCTCCGGCAAACTCACCGACCCCGTCACATCCGTCGTCCGGAAATAAAACTGCGGCCGATACCCATTGAAAAACGGCGTGTGCCGACCCCCCTCCTCCTTGCCCAACACATACACCTCCGCCTCAAACTTCACATGCGGCGTGATCGACCCAGGCTTGCACAACACCTGCCCACGCTCCACCTCGTCACGCTTCGTCCCACGCAACAACACCCCAATGTTGTCCCCCGCACGCCCCTCATCCAACAACTTGCGAAACATCTCCACCCCCGTACAGGTCGTCTTCTGCGTCGGCCGCAAACCCACAATCTCCACCTCGTCCCCCACCTTGATCACCCCACGCTCCACACGACCCGTCACCACCGTCCCACGACCCGAAATCGAAAACACATCCTCAATCGGCATCAAGAACGGCTTGTCCACCTCCCGCACCGGCTCCGGAATGTACTGGTCCAACGCCTCCACCAACTTCACCAACGCCGGCATCCCAATCTCCGACTGATCCCCCTCCAACGCCTTCAGCGCCGACCCACGAACCACCGGCACCTCATCCCCAGGAAAACCATACTTGCTCAGCAGCTCCCGCACCTCCATCTCCACCAACTCCAACAACTCCGGATCATCCACCTGATCCACCTTGTTCATGAACACCACAATGTACGGCACCCCCACCTGACGCGCCAACAAAATGTGCTCACGCGTCTGCGGCATCGGACCATCCGCCGCCGACACCACCAAAATCGCCCCATCCATCTGCGCCGCACCCGTGATCATGTTCTTCACATAGTCCGCATGACCCGGACAGTCCACATGCGCATAGTGCCGCTTCGCCGACTCATACTCCACATGCGCCGTGGCAATCGTGATCCCACGCGCACGCTCCTCCGGCGCCGCATCAATCTGATCATACGCCTTGAACTCACCCCCAAAACGCTCCGCACCCAGCTTCGTCAAGGCCGCCGTCAGCGTCGTCTTGCCATGATCCACATGACCAATCGTCCCCACATTCACATGCGGCTTGCTACGAATAAACTTCTCTTTCGCCATGGCTCGGGATCCTCGGAGATTGACTGCGCGCTGAAGGGTTTTCGGGGTCTCAGGACTTCTTGCTGTTGATCACCGCCTCGGCGATGTTGGTCGGCGCCTCGGCGTAGTGATCGAACTCCATGGTGAAGGTCGCGCGCCCCTGCGACATCGAGCGCAGGGCGGTGGCGTAGCCGAACATCTCGCCCAGCGGGACCATCGCCCGGATGATCTTCCCCGACGGACTGTCGTCGGTGCCCTGGAGGATTCCGCGACGCCGGGAGAGATCGCCCATCACGTCGCCCATGTAGTCCTCGGGGGTCACCACCTCGACCTTCATGATCGGCTCCAGCAGCACCGGCGAGGCCTTGGCGACCGCCTCCTTGAAGGCCATCGACGCGGCGATCTTGAAGGCCATCTCCGAGGAATCGACCTCGTGGTAGGAGCCATCCACCAGCCGCACCTTGAGATCGACCACCGGGTAGCCGGCGATCACGCCGCTCGCCATCTGCTCCTGGATGCCCTTGTCCACCGCCGGGACGTACTCCTTGGGGACGACGCCGCCCACGATCGCGTTTTCGAAGGCGTAGCCCTTGCCCCGCTCCTGCGGCTCGAGCTCGATGACCACGTGGCCATACTGGCCGCGACCGCCGGTCTGGCGCACGAACTTGCCCTCCTGGCGCACCGCCCGGCGGATGGTCTCGCGGTAGGCGACCTGGGGCTTGCCGACGTTGGCCTCCACGCCGAACTCGCGCCTCATGCGGTCGACGATGATCTCGAGGTGCAGCTCGCCCATGCCGGCGATGATGGTCTGGCCCGACTCCTCGTCGGTGCGCACCCGGAACGAGGGATCCTCCTGTGCCAGCCGCGACAGGGCGACGCCCATCTTCTCCTGGTCGGCCTTGGTCTTGGGCTCGATCGCCATCGCGATCACCGGC
Organism: Lysobacterales bacterium; assembly: GCA_033582715.1. GTDB lineage: Bacteria > Pseudomonadota > Gammaproteobacteria > Xanthomonadales > BPKI01 > BPKI01. Next base: position 1,913,265 of record JAVQZZ010000001.1, read on the forward strand.
TCGGGGAAGCTCATCCGCTCGAGGGTGATCGGATGGCTGGGGTCGCAGAGCGTGTCGCCGGTGGTGACGTCCTTGAGGCCGACCGCCGCCGCGATGTCGCCGGCCCGCACCTCCTTGATCTCGTCCCGCTGGTTCGCGTGCATCTGGAGCAGCCTTCCGATGCGCTCCTTCTTGCCCTTGACCGGGTTGAAGACGGTGTCGCCGGAGGTCACCACGCCGGAGTAGACGCGGAAGAAGGTAAGGGAGCCGACGTAGGGGTCGGTCATGATCTTGAAGGCGAGCCCGGCGAAGGGCGCCTCATCGCTCGCCGCGCGGGTGACCTGGCGCTCGCGCTCGTCGACGCCGACCACCGGCGGGATGTCGACCGGCGAGGGAAGGTACTGGATCACCCCGTCGAGCAGCGCCTGGACGCCCTTGTTCTTGAAGGCGGAGCCGCAGAACACCGGGATGATGCTGTTGGCGATCGTCGCCTGGCGGATCCCGCGCACGATCTCGGCCTCGCTGAGCTCGCCCTCCTCGAGATACTTGTTCATCAGCTCCTCGGAGGACTCCGCCGCGCTCTCGACGAGGTGCGAACGCGCCTGCCGGCAGGCCTCGAGCATGCCGGCGGGGATTTCGCGGTATTCGAAGCGCATCCCTTGGGTCTCGGGATCCCAGATGATGGCCTTCATCTTGACCAGGTCGACCACCCCCTGGAAGGCGTCCTCGACGCCGATCGGGAGCTGCATCGGCACCGGATGGGCGCCGAGCCGCTCGCGCAGCTGGCGCACCACCTTGTCGAAGTCGGCGCCGGTGCGGTCCATCTTGTTGACGAAGGCCACCCGCGGCACGCGGTACTTGTTCGCCTGCCGCCACACGGTCTCGGACTGGGGCTGCACGCCGCCGACCGCGCAGAGCACGAAGACCGCGCCGTCGAGCACGCGCAGCGAGCGCTCGACCTCGATCGTGAAGTCGACGTGGCCGGGGGTGTCGATGATGTTGAAGCGGTGCTCCGGGAAGGAGTGGTCCATGCCCTTCCAGAAGCAGGTGGTCGCCGCGGAGGTGATGGTGATGCCGCGCTCCTGCTCCTGCTCCATCCAGTCCATGATCGCGGTGCCGTCGTGGACCTCGCCGAGCTTGTGCGAGACCCCGGTGTAGAACAGGATCCGCTCGGTCGTGGTGGTCTTGCCGGCATCGATGTGGGCCATGATGCCGAAGTTGCGATACCGCTCGATGGGGGTCTTGCGCGCCACGGTCGGCTCCCGACTGCTCACCAGCGGTAATGGGCGAAGGCCTTGTTGGCCTCGGCCATGCGGTGGGTGTCCTCGCGCTTCTTGACCGCGCCGCCGCGCTGCTCCGCGGCATCGAGGAGCTCCGCCGCCAGCTTGCGCGGCATCGAGGCCTCGCCGCGCTTGTGCGCCGCCTCGATCACCCAGCGCATGGCGAGGGTGCTGCGGCGCGCCGGGCGGACCTCGACCGGGACCTGGTAGGTGGCGCCGCCCACCCGGCGGGACTTGACCTCGACCAGGGGCGCCACGTTCTCGAGCGCCTTCTCGACCAGCGGCAGCGGGTCTCCGGCCTTCTCGGCGATGGCCTCGAGCGCGCCGTAGACGATCCGCTCGGCGACCGACTTCTTGCCGTTGCGCATGACCATGTTGACGAAGCGCGCGATCAGCTCGCTGCCATACTTGGGATCGGGCAGCACCTCGCGGCGGGGAACGGGGCCTTTGCGCGGCATCGGGGACTCCTCGACGGTCAGGACTTGGGACGCTTCGCGCCGTACTTCGAGCGGCCCTGGCGACGCTTGGTGACGCCGGCGGCATCGAGCGAGCCGCGCACCGTGTGGTAGCGGACCCCGGGCAGGTCCTTCACGCGCCCGCCGCGGATCAGCACCACCGAGTGCTCCTGGAGGTTGTGGCCTTCGCCGCCGATGTAGCTGGTGACCTCGTAACCGTTGGTCAGGCGCACGCGGCAGACCTTGCGCAGGGCCGAGTTCGGCTTCTTCGGGGTGGTCGTGTACACGCGGGTGCACACGCCCCGCTTCTGCGGGCAGCCCTGCAGGGCCGGGACCTTGCTCTTCTCGACCTTCGGCCGCCGCGGCTTGCGGACCAGCTGGTTGATCGTCGCCATCTCGTCACCTGAACGGAAAGGCAGACCGACGTGCGGCCTGCAAAGACCATCAAAACTAACTTGCGCCGGCGATCGCTGTCAAGGCGGCGCGCCCGTCCGAGGACCGAACACGAGGCGCCTCCCTGCGCCTCATTTCGTTGTTGCCGTCGCTCGAGCGCTGCTCAGCCCCGCGTGGTCGCCTCCTCCGTTCCCGCCGCCGGCTGCGCCGCCCCCTCGATCGGCGTCGCGACCAGCGCCTGCAGCTCGCTCGGCGAGAGCTCGCCTCCCAAGCGGCGACGCCGCTTGTGGTAGGCGAGCCCGGTCCCGGCCGGGATCAGGCGACCGACGATCACGTTCTCCTTGAGACCGCGCAGGTGGTCGCGCGCTCCGCGCACCGCGGCCTCGGTGAGCACCCGCGTGGTCTCCTGGAAGGAGGCCGCCGAGATGAAGGACTCGGTGGCGAGCGAGGCCTTGGTGATCCCGAGCAGCACCGGCTGGAACTCCGCCTCGCGCTCGCTGCGCGCCCGCGCCCGCGCGTTCTCCTCGAGCACCCTGACCCGATCCACCTGCTCACCGGGGAGGAAGCGGGTGTCGCCGGGATCGGTGATCTCCACCTTGCGCAGCATCTGGCGGATGATCACCTCGATGTGCTTGTCGTTGATCTTCACGCCCTGCAGGCGATAGACGTCCTGGATCTCCTTGACCAGGTAGGCGGCGAGCCGCTCGACGCCGAGCAGGCGCAGCAGGTCGTGCGGATTGGGCTCGCCGTCCACGAGGGTCTCGCCCTTCTGCACGTGCTCGCCCTCGAACACGATCACCTGGCGGTGCTTCGGGATCAGGATCTCGAGCTCCTCGCCGGTCTCGCCATTGGTGATGATCAGCCTCTGCTTGCCCTTGGTGTCCTTGCCGAAGCTGACGATGCCGCTCTGCTCGGCGAGGATCGCCGGCTCCTTGGGCACCCTGGCCTCGACCAGCTCGACCACCCGCGGCAAACCGCCGGTGATGTCGCGCGTCTTCGAGGCCTCCTGCGGGATCTTGGCCAGCACGTCGCCGACCCCGATCTCCGCGCCCGGCTCGATCGCCAGGATCGCCCGCGGCGGCATGAAGTAGAGCGCCGGCTGCTTGGTGCCGGGCAGCATCACCTCGTGCCCGTGCTCGTCCACGATCCGGATGAGCGGACGCGCGCCCGCGAGATCCTTGAGTTTCTTGCGCCCGAGACGCCGGCCGTCGGGCGTTCGCAGATCCACCTCCCTCTCGCGCTCGCCGGAGAAGCGCTTGGGATCGATCACCTCGGTGGTCTCGAGCCCGGTGAGCTCGTCGCGGCGGCGCTGGAAGGTCACCCCCTCGTAGAAGTCGACGAACTCGACCCGCCCCGCGCACTCCGAGATCACCGGGTGGTTGTGGGGATCCCACTGGGCGATGCGCGCACCGGGCTCCACCGCGGCGCCGTCGCCGACGCTCAGCACCGCCCCGTAGGGCACCCGGTGCCGCTCGCGCTCGCGCCCGGAGGCGTCGAGGACGGAGATCTCGCCGGCGCGCGAGACCGCCACCAGGTGGCCGAGCGCATGGCGGACGGTCTTGAGGTTATTGAACTTAGTCCGGCCGGCAGTCTTCACCGTGATGCTGTCGGCGGCCGCCGTCCGCGAGGCCGCGCCGCCGATGTGGAAGGTGCGCATGGTGAGCTGGGTGCCGGGCTCGCCGATCGACTGCGCCGCGATGACGCCCACCGCCTCGCCGATGTTGATCGCATGGCCGCGCGCGAGGTCGCGCCCGTAGCACTTCGCGCAGACGCCATAGTGGGTCTCGCAGGTGATCGGGGAGCGCACGCGGATGCGCTGCACCCCGGCCGCCTCGAGCCGCTCGACCCAGTACTCGTCGAGCAGGGTGTTGCGGCGAACCAGCGGCTCCTCGTCGTTGCCGGGCAGGAACACGTCCTCGGCCGCCACCCGGCCGAGCACCCGGTCGCGGAGCGGCTCGACCACGTCGCCGCCCTCGACGATCGGCTCCATCACCAGGCCCCGCGAGGTGCCGCAGTCCTCCTCGGTGACCACCACGTCCTGGGCGACGTCCACCAGGCGGCGCGTGAGGTAGCCGGAGTTCGCGGTCTTGAGCGCGGTGTCCGCGAGGCCCTTGCGCGCGCCGTGGGTGGAGATGAAGTACTGGAGGACGTCCAGCCCCTCGCGGAAGTTGGCCTTGATCGGGGTCTCGATGATCGAGCCGTCAGGCTTGGCCATCAGCCCGCGCATGCCGGCGAGCTGGCGGATCTGCGCCGCCGAGCCACGGGCGCCCGGAGTCGGCCATGATGAACACCGGGTTCATCGACTTCTGCTCGACGATCCTGCCGTCCGCGGTCCGCACCTTCTCGACGCCGATCGCCTGCATCAGGGCCCGCGAGACCTGCTCCCCGATCCGCGACCAGATGTCCACCACCTTGTTGTAGCGCTCGTTCTGGGTGACCAGGCCGTTCTGGTACTGCTCCTGGATCTCCATCACCTCCCGCTCGCCCTGGGCCAGGATCGCCGCCTTCTCCTCGGGGATGACCATGTCGTCGATTCCGATCGAGATGCCCGCCTTGGTCGAGAACCGGAATCCGGTGTACATGAGCTGGTCGGCGAAGACCACCGTGTCCTTGAGGCCGAGCTTCCGGTAGCAGGCATTGATCAGCCGTGAGACCGCCTTCTTGTTGAGCTCGCAGTTCATGAGCTCGAACGGCGAGCCCCTTCGGGAGGATCTCGGAGAGGATCGCGCGCCCCACCGTGGTGTCGTAGAGCGTGGTCTTCTGGCTGCGGGCGCCGTCCTCGCCGATCACGGTTTCGGTGATCCGCACCTTGACCCTGGCATGGAGCTCGGCGGCGCCGGTCTCGTAGGCGCGGCGCGCCTCGGCCACGTTGGCGAAGACCATCCCCTCGCCGCTTGCCGGTTCACGAGCTCGCGGGTCATGTAGTAGAGGCCCAGGATCACGTCCTGCGTGGGGACGATGATCGGATCCCCGTTCGCGGGGCCGAGGATGTTGTTGGTCGACATCATCAGCGCCCGCGCCTCGAGCTGCGCCTCGAGCGAGAGCGGCACGTGCACCGCCATCTGGTCGCCGTCGAAGTCGGCGTTGAAGGCGGTGCACACCAGCGGGTGGAGCTGGATCGCCTTGCCCTCGATCAGCACCGGCTCGAAAGCCTGGATCCCGAGGCGATGCAGGGTGGGAGCGCGGTTGAGCAGCACCGGGTGCTCGCGGATCACCTCCTCGAGGATGTCCCAGACCTGGGGATCCTCGCGCTCGACCATCTTCTTCGCGTTCTTGATGGTGGTGGCGAGGCCCCGCCGCTGCAGCATCGAGAAGATGAACGGCTTGAACAGTTCGAGCGCCATCTTCTTGGGCAGGCCGCACTGGTGGAGCTTGAGCGTCGGCCCGACCACGATCACCGAGCGTCCCGAGTAGTCCACCCGCTTGCCGAGCAGGTTCTGCCGGAAGCGCCCCTGCTTGCCCTTGATCATGTCGGCGAGCGACTTGAGGGCGCGCTTGTTGTTGCCGGTGATCGCGCGCCCGCGGCGGCCGTTGTCCATCAGCGCGTCCACCGCCTCCTGCAGCATCCGCTTCTCGTTGCGGACGATGATGTCGGGGGCGTTCAGCTCGAGCAGGCGCTTGAGGCGGTTGTTGCGGTTGATGACCCGCCGGTAGAGGTCGTTGAGGTCGGAGGTGGCGAAGCGGCCGCCGTCGAGCGGGACCAGCGGGCGCAGGTCCGGGGGCAGCACCGGCAGGACGGTGATCACCATCCATTCGGGCCGGTTGCCCGACTCGATGAAGCTCTCGATCAGCTTGATCCGCTTGCTCAGGCGCTTGCTCTTGGTGTCCGAGGTGGTCCCGGCCAGCTCCTCGCGGAGCTTCAGGAGCTCGGTGTTGAGGTCGATCGAGCGCAGCAGCTCGTGGATCGCCTCCGCGCCCATCCGCGCGTCGAAGCCCTCGCCGTGCTGCTCGATCGCGGCCAGGTACTCGTCCTCGGTGAGCAGCTGCCCGCGCTTGAGGTCGGTGAGGCCCGGGTCGATGACCACGTAGCACTCGAAGTAGAGGATGCGCTCGAGGTCGCGGAGCGTCATGTCGAGCATCAGCCCGATGCGCGAGGGCAGCGAGCGCAGGAACCAGATGTGCGCGACCGGCGCGGCGAGCTCGATGTGGCCCATGCGCTCGCGGCGCACCCTGGCGAGCGTGACCTCGGTGCCGCACTTCTCGCACACCGTGCCGCGGTGCTTCATCCGCTTGTACTTCCCGCACAGGCACTCGTAGTCCTTGATCGGTCCGAAGATCGCGGCGCAGAACAGCCCGTCGCGCTCCGGCTTGAAGGTGCGGTAGTTGATGGTCTCCGGCTTCTTGACCTCGCCGTAGGACCACGACCGGATCATGTCCGGGGAGGCGAGACTGATCCGGATCGCGTCGAAGTCGACCGGCTGGGCCTGGCGGTTGAACAGGTTGAGCAGCTCTTTCATGGCCTCACCTCGCAATCAGTCCTGCTCGAGCTCGATGTTGATGCCGAGCGCACGGATCTCGCGGAGCAGTACGTTGAAGGACTCCGGCATCCCCGCCACCATCTCCTGGTTGCCGTCGACGATGTTCTTGTACATCTGGTTGCGCCCGCCGACGTCGTCGGACTTGACGGTGAGCATCTCCTGGAGGGTATAGGCGGCCCCGTAGGCCTCGAGCGCCCATACCTCCATCTCGCCGAAGCGCTGGCCGCCGAACTGGGCCTTGCCGCCGAGCGGCTGCTGGGTGACCAGCGAGTAAGGCCCGGTCGAGCGCGCATGCATCTTGTCGTCGACCAGGTGGTTGAGCTTGAGCATGTACATGTAGCCCACGGTCACCGGGCGGTCGAAGGGATCGCCCGTGCGCCCGTCGTAGAGCACCGTCTGCCCGCCCTCGGGTAGCCCGGCGCGGCGCAGCATGCCCTTGATCTCCGGCTCGCTCGCCCCGTCGAAGACCGGGCTCGCCATCGGGATCCCGCGGCGGAGGTTCCGCGCCATCTCGAGCAGCTCCTCGTCGCTGAGGGCGGCGAGGTCGGTCCGCACGCCCCGCTCGGCGCGGTCGTGGTTGTAGATCTCGTCGAGGTAGCGGCGGATCTCGGCCACCGAGCGCTGCTCGTCGAGCATCTGGCCGAGCCTCTCGCCAAGGCGCTTGGCCGCCCATCCGAGATGGGTCTCCAGGATCTGCCCGATGTTCATGCGCGAGGGCACGCCGAGCGGGTTGAGCACGATGTCCACCGGCGTGCCGTCGGCCATGTAGGGCATGTCCTCGACCGGGACGATGGTCGAGATCACGCCCTTGTTGCCGTGGCGGCCGGCCATCTTGTCGCCCGGCTGCAGCCGCCGCTTCACCGCGAGGTAGACCTTGACCATCTTGAGCACGCCGGGCGCGAGGTCGTCGCCGGCCTGGATCTTGGCGATCTTCTCCTTCAGCCGCCGGTCGAAGTTCTCGCGGTGGCGCGCGATCTGCTCCTGGGCGCGCTCGAGCAGCTCGACGGCGTCCGCATCCTTGAGCCGGATCGCGAACCACTCGTCGCGGCTGAGCCCGTCGAGGTACTCGGCGGTGATCGTCGCCCCCCGCTTAAGCCCGCGCGGGCCGCCGTTCGCCACCCGCCCGATCAGCGCCTGGCGCAGCCTCGCGTAAATCGCCGTCTCGAGGATCCGCAGCTGGTCGTCGAAGTCCTTGCGGATGCGGCGGATCTCCGTTCTCCTCGATGAGCTTGGCGCGGCGGTCCTTCTCGATGCCGTCGCGGGTGAACACCTGGACGTCGATCACGGTGCCGTCCATTCCCGGCGGCACCCTGAGCGAGGTGTCCTTCACGTCATGGGCCTTCTCGCCGAAGATCGCCCGGAGCAGCTTCTCCTCGGGCGTGAGCTGGCTCTCGCCCTTCGGCGTCACCTTGCCGACCAGGATGTCGCCGGCCTTGACCTCGGCGCCGATGAACACGATCCCCGACTCGTCGAGGCGGGACAGCGCCTGGTCGGAGACGTTCGGGATGTCGGCGGTGATGTCCTCGGGGCCGAGCTTGGTGTCCCGCGCCACGCAGGTGAGCTCCTCGATGTGGATCGAGGTGTAGCGGTCCTCCTGGACCACCCGCTCCGAGATCAGGATCGAGTCCTCGAAGTTGAAGCCGTTCCAGGGCATGAAGGCGACCAGCATGTTCTGGCCGAGGGCGAGCTCGCCGAGATGCGTGGAGGGGCCGTCGGCGAGGACGTCGCCCTTGGCGACCCGGTCGCCGACCTTCACGATCGGCCGCTGGCTGAGATAGGTGTTCTGGTTCGAGCGCTGGTACTTGGTCAGGGTGTAGATGTCCACCCCGGCGTCGTCGGGCCCGACCTCCTCCTCGTCCACCCGGACCACGATGCGGGCGGCATCGACCTGCTCGACCACCCCTCCGCGCCGCGCGACGCAGCACACCCCGGAGTCGATCGCCACCACCCGCTCCATGCCGGTACCGACCAGGGGCGGCTCGAAGCGCAGCGTCGGCACCGCCTGGCGCTGCATGTTCGAGCCCATCAGGGCGCGGTTGGCGTCGTTGTGCTCGAGGAAGGGCACGAGCGATGCGGCCACCGAGACCGCCTGCATCGGCGAAACGTCCATGTACTGGACCTCCGCGGCCGGCTTCAGCATCGCCTCGCCCTGGTAGCGGCAGGAGACGAAGGGCTCGGCGAAGCGGCCGTCCTCGGTGAGCGGGGCGTTGGCCTGGGCGATCACGAAATCGCCCTCCTCGATCGCCGAGAGGTAGTCGACCTGGTCGGTCACCCGGCCGTCCACCACCCGGCGGTAGGGCGTCTCGAGGAAGCCGTAGCGGTTGGTGCGGGCATAGACCGCGAGCGAGTTGATGAGGCCGATGTTCGGCCCCTCGGGGGTCTCGATGGTGCACACCCGCCCGTAGTGGGTGGGATGCACGTCGCGCACCTCGAAGCCCGCCCGCTCACGCGTGAGGCCGCCCGGCCCGAGCGCCGACACCCGCCGCTTGTGGGTGACCTCCGAGAGCGGGTTCACCTGGTCCATGAACTGGGAGAGCTGCGAGGAGCCGAAGAACTCCTTGACCGCGGCCGCGACCGGCTTGGCGTTGATCAGCTCCTGCGGCGAAAGATTCTCGGCCTCGGCCAGCGACAGCCGCTCCCGCACCGCGCGCTCGACCCGGACCAGGCCGACCCGGAAGGCGTTCTCCGCCATCTCGCCCACCGAGCGCACGCGGCGATTACCGAGGTGGTCGATGTCGTCGGTGACGCCGTTGCCGTTGCGGATCGCGACCAGGGTGCGGATCACGTCCACGATGTCCGAGACCGTCCCCATCTCGGCGACGAGCTGCCGGGCGAAGGCGTCGTCGCGCTGGGCGAAGTAGCGGTGGTCGTAGAGCACGCCCGGCCCCTCGAGGCGGTCGCGGCCCACCCGGCGGTTGAACTTCATCCGCCCGACCGCGGACAGGTCGTAGCGCTCGGGCGCGAAGAACAGGTTGTGGAACAGATTGACCGCGGCGTCGCGGGTGGGCGGCTCGCCCGGACGCATCATCCGGTAGATCTCGTAGAGCGCGTCGAGCTGGGTGCGCGTCGGATCGATCCGCAGCGTGCTCGAAATGTAGGGACCGCGGTCGGTGTCGTTGACGAAGAGGGTGCGGATCTCCTCGACGCCCGCGCGGCGGAACTTGGCCAGATGGTCGGGGCCGATCTCCTCGTTGATCCCGGCGAGCAGCTCGCCGGTCCTCGGATCGGCCACGTCGTGCGCGAGGATGCGGCCCAGCAGGTACTCGAGCGGCACCTCGAGGCTGCGCACCCCGGCCTCGCCGAGAAGGCGCACGTGGCGCGCGGTGATGCGCTTGCCGGCCTCCACCAGCACCCGGTCCCCGACCACGATGTCGAAGCCCACGGTCTCGCCCTTGAGGCGCTCGGGGACCAGCTCGAGCTCGGCGTTGCCATTCGGCAGCAGGCGGAAGCGGTTGAGCTCGAAGAAGGCCTCAAGGATGCTGCGGTTGTCGTAGCCGAGCGCCCGCAGCAGGATCGTCACCGGCAGCTTGCGCCGGCGGTCGATGCGGGCGAAGACGCAGTCCTTGGGATCGAACTCGAAGTCGAGCCAGGAGCCGCGGTAGGGAATGACCCGCGCCGAGTAGAGCTTCTTGCCCGAGCTGTGGGTCTTGCCGCGGTCGTGGTCGAAGAACACGCCCGGCGAGCGGTGGAGCTGGGAGACCACCACCCGCTCGGTGCCGTTGATCACGAAGGTGCCGCTCTCGGTCATCAGCGGCACCTCGCCCATGTAGACCTCCTGCTCCTTGACGTACTTGACCGCCTTCGGCTGGCTCTCGCGGTCATAGATCACGAGCCGCACCAGGACCCGGAGCGGGGCCGCGTAGGTGAGCCCGCGGGTGATGCACTCGCGGACATCGAAGGGCGGCTCGCCGAGCCGGTAGCGCACGTACTCGAGCGCCGCGGCGCCGTTGTGGCTGACGATCGGGAACACCGACTTGAGCGCCGCGTGGAGGCCGACGTCCTGGCGCTGCTCCGCCGGCACCTCGGCCTGGAGGAAGGCGCGGTAGGACTCGACCTGGATCGACAGCAGGTACGGCACCGGCAGCACCGCCGGCCGCTTGCCGAAATCCTTGCGGATGCGCTTCTTCTCGGTGAAGGAGTAGCTCATGACGGGCATCGCCTCGCGGGTGGACGACGGCCGGCCTCAAGGCCGGCGCTCGGGAAAACGCCGATCGCGGAGGGCCGGCGGCATCGGGCCTCGGCGATCGCCGCTCGCGCAAAGGGCCTCGGCCCGGGGGCGGACAGCCCCCGGGCTGAGGCCGGGATAGCGACGGCGCGCGGGTGCCTTACTTGATCTCGACCTTGGCACCGGCCTCCTCGAGTTCCTTCTTGAACTTCTCGGCATCGGCCTTGCTGACGCCGTCCTTGACCGTGGCCGGCGCCGACTCGACCAGGTCCTTCGCCTCCTTCAGGCCAAGCCCGGTGATCGCGCGCACCGCCTTGATGACGTTCACCTTGTTGGCGCCGGCATTGGCCAGCACCACGGTGAACTCGGTCTTCTCCTCGACCGGAGCCGCCGCGGCAGCCGCCGCGGCCGGCGCCGCGGCGACCGCCACCGGGGCGGCGGCGGAGACACCGAACTTCTCCTCCATCATCTTCACCAGCTCGGTGACCTCGAGGAGAGTCATGCTGGCGATGGACTCCAGGATCTGCTCTTTGGAAACGGCCATGGGGATTACCTCTCGCGATGGGTACGGAACGGTTGGGATCGAAGGGCGCGGTCAGGCGGCCTTGCGGTCGCGGACCGCCGCCGTGGCACGGGCCAGCCGGGCCGCGGGCTCGGCAAGGGTGCGCGCCAGGCGAACGATCGGCGCCTTGAGCAGGCCGAGCAGCATGGCGAGCGCCTGCTCGCGGGTGGGCAGGCTCGCGACCCGCTCGAGCTCGGTGCCGGGGTAGACCCGTCCCCCGAGCGCGACGAAGCGCGGCTTGACCACCTCCTGGCTCGCCTTCACCAAGTCCCGGATCAGCCGCGCCGCAGCGCCGGGATCGTCCTTGGAGAAGGCGAAGAGCAGGGGGCCGCTGAACTGGTCGCTGGCACAGGCGTAGTCGGTGCCCTGGACCGCGCGGCGCATCAGGGTGTTCTTCGCCACCTTGACGTAGACCCCGCTCTCGCGCGCCTTGCGCCGGAGCTCGGTCATCTTCTCGACGGTGAGCCCGGCGTACTCGGCCGCGACCAGCGACTGGGCCCTGCGGGCCACCTCCGCCAGCTCGGCGACCAGCGCCTTCTTCTGCTCGAGATTGAGCGACATGTCACACCACTCCCAGTTCGAAGCCGCGCCGGCCGGGAGGACCGGCGCGGGGATCCCTCCGGTGGCGGCCCCGCATCCCTTGCGGAGCCGGCGGTGGCCGTTCCGGGCTCGCGCCCGCAAGACGGCACCATCTGCGCAGGCCCGGGCGACGCCCGGCTTAGGATCCGGAAGGGCCTCGCCCCCCGGCTCACCTGCGGTCTCGGACGGTCCCGCCGCGGACGCGGCCAAGACCCTCCGCATCCCCGGCGGCAAGGGTGCCGCCGGGGAGGGAACTCATTTCACCTCCAGGCTCGCCTGATCGACCGGAATCCCGATTCCCATCGTGGTGGAGAGGGAGATCTTGCGCAGGTACTGCCCCTTCGCCGCGGCCGGCTTGGCCTTGACCAGGTCGGCGAGCAGCGCGTGCAGGTTCTGCTTGAGCGCCTCGATCTCGAAATCCACCTTGCCGATGGTGCAGTGGACGTTGCCGCCCTTGTCCGCCCGATAGCGAACCTGTCCGGCCTTCGCATTGCGCACCGCCTCGGCCGGATTGGCGCTGACGGTGCCCACCTTCGGGTTCGGCATCAGGCCGCGCGGCCCGAGCAGCGGGCCGAGCTTGCCCACGACGCGCATCGCGTCGGGGGTGGCGATCACCACGTCGAAATCGAGCTCGCCGGCCTGCATCCGCTCGGCGAGGTCCTCCATGCCGACGACGTCGGCCCCGGCGGCGAGCGCCTGCTCGGCACGCTCGCCCGGCGGGCAGAACACCGCCACCCGCACCCGCTTGCCGGTGCCCGCCGGCAGCACCGTGGCCCCGCGGACCTGCTGGTCCGACTTCTTCGCGTCGATGCCGAGGCGGATGGCGACGTCCACCGACTCGACGAAGCGGACCTTGCTCGACTCCTTGAGGATGCGCAGCGCCTCGTCCACCGGGTAGAGCCGACCGGGCTGCACCAGCGCCCGAATCGCGCGGTAGCGCTTCGACTTCTTGGCCATGGGCTCAGTCCTCCACCACCAGACCCATGCTGCGGGCGCTGCCGGCAATGGTGCGCACCGCCGCCTCCAGGGACGCCGCCGTGAGATCGGGCTGCTTCAGCCGCGCGATCTCCTCGAGCTGCTTGCGGGTCACCTTGCCCACCTTCTCGGTGTTCGGGCGCTTCGAGCCGGACTCGATGCCGGCCGCCTTCTTGAGCAGCACGGTGGCCGGCGGCGTCTTCAGCACGAAGGTGAAGCTGCGGTCCGAGTACACGGTGATCACCACCGGAATCGGCAGCCCCGGCTCCATCTTCTGGGTGGCCGCGTTGAAGGCCTTGCAGAACTCCATGATGTTGACCCCGCGCTGGCCGAGCGCGGGCCCGACCGGCGGGCTCGGATTGGCCTGACCGGCCTTGATGACCAGCTTGACGTAGCCTGTGACCTTTTTCGCCATTCGCGTTCACTCCCGGAGTGCGAGCGTCGGCCGCCTGCGCGGCGCGACTCCTCCTTCTGGACCGGGACGCCACCGGCGCCCCACCTCACCCTCAGGCCTTCTCCACCTGAGAGAACTCGAGCTCCACCGGCGTCGAGCGGCCGAAGATCGAGACCGCCACCCGAAGCCGGTTCTTCTCGTAGTTGACCTCCTCCACGGTGCCGTGGAAATCGTTGAACGGACCCTCGGTGACCCGCACCAGCTCGCCCGGCTCGAAGAGCACCTTGGGCTTGGGCTTCTCCGCGCCCTCCTGCACCTTGCGCAGGATGTTCGCGGCCTCCTGGTCCGAGATCGGCAGCGGCCGGTCCGCAGTCCCGCCGATGAAGCCCATCACCCTCGGCGTCTCGCGGACCAGGTGCCAGCACTCGTCGTCGATGCGCAGCGAGCGCCCCTCCTGATGGGTCTCGATCTCGACCAGGACGTAGCCGGGATAGAACTTGCGCTCCGTCTTCCGCTTCTGGCCGCCGCGCATCTCGATGACCTCCTCGGTCGGCACCAGCACCTCGCCGAAGCGGTCGCGCATGCCGAGGCGCTCGATGCGCTCGCGCAGCGAGCGGGCGACCTGATGCTCGAAGCCCGAATAGGCGTGAACCACGTACCAGCGCTTGGCCATGACCGGATCCCTCAGGCGCCGAGCAGCGCGCGGATGCCCCAGGCGAGGATCGAGTCGATCACCCAGAGGACGATCGCGACCACGATCACCACCACCACGATCACCAGGGTGGTCTGGAGGGTTTCCTGGCGGGTCGGCCAGACGACCTTGCGCAGCTCGAAGTGCGCCTCGGAGAGGAACTCCCGCGCCGGCCGGCCGCGATCGCTGAACAGCGCCAGCGCCCCGGCCGCCGCGACGCACACCAGCAGCGCAACCCAGCGCCAGCCGGCGGGCAGGCCCGCGAAGTAGAAGAACTGGCCGACGCCGGCCGCGGCGAGCACCGCCGCCAGACCGAGCTTCAGCCAGTCGCCTGCCGTCGCCGCGCGCGCGCCTTCCATCTTGCCGCTCACCTGCTGCTCATCCCGTGCGACCGCGGAAGTGGCACGCCAGGAGGGACTCGAACCCCCAACCTGCGGTTTTGGAGACCGCTGCTCTGCCGATTGAGCTACTGGCGTACCCGACGAACATCCGCGAACTCTCCGGCTCACTCGATCACCTTGGTCACCACGCCGGCGCCGACGGTGCGGCCGCCCTCCCGGATCGCAAAGCGCAGACCCTCCTCCATCGCCACCGGCGCAATCAGACTGATCGTCAGCTTCACGTTGTCCCCAGGCATCACCATCTCCACCCCCTCCGGCAAACTCACCGACCCCGTCACATCCGTCGTCCGGAAATAGAACTGCGGCCGATACCCATTGAAAAACGGCGTGTGCCGACCCCCCTCCTCCTTGCCCAACACATACACCTCCGCCTCAAACTTCACATGCGGCGTGATCGACCCAGGCTTGCACAACACCTGCCCACGCTCCACCTCGTCACGCTTCGTCCCACGCAACAACACCCCAATGTTGTCCCCCGCACGCCCCTCATCCAACAACTTGCGAAACATCTCCACCCCCGTACAGGTCGTCTTCTGCGTCGGCCGCAAACCCACAATCTCCACCTCGTCCCCCACCTTGATCACCCCACGCTCCACACGACCCGTCACCACCGTCCCACGACCCGAAATCGAAAACACATCCTCAATCGGCATCAAGAACGGCTTGTCCACCTCCCGCACCGGCTCCGGAATGTACTGGTCCAACGCCTCCACCAGCTTCACCAACGCCGGCATCCCAATCTCCGACTGATCCCCCTCCAACGCCTTCAGCGCCGACCCACGAACCACCGGCACCTCCTCCCCAGGAAAACCATACTTGCTCAGCAGCTCCCGCACCTCCATCTCCACCAAATCCAACAACTCCGGATCATCCACCTGATCCACCTTGTTCATGAACACCACAATGTACGGCACCCCCACCTGACGCGCCAACAAAATGTGCTCACGCGTCTGCGGCATCGGCCCATCCGCCGCCGACACCACCAAAATCGCCCCATCCATCTGCGCCGCACCCGTGATCATGTTCTTCACATAGTCCGCATGACCCGGACAGTCCACATGCGCATAGTGCCGCTTCGCCGACTCATACTCCACATGCGCCGTGGCAATCGTAATCCCACGCGCACGCTCCTCCGGCGCCGCATCAATCTGATCATACGCCTTGAACTCACCCCCAAAACGCTCCGCACCCAGCTTCGTCAAGGCCGCCGTCAGCGTCGTCTTGCCATGATCCACATGACCAATCGTCCCCACATTCACATGCGGCTTGCTACGAATAAACTTCTCTTTCGCCATGGCTCGGGATCTCGCGTTGTGAGGTTTCGGAGTGGGAGAGACGCGCCGGACTGCGATGCCACCGTCACCGCAGCGTCCCGTCGCGGCGCCGGAAGACTGGTGCCCACAACCGGAATCGAACCGGTGACCTCTTCCTTACCAAGAAAGTGCTCTACCGACTGAGCTATGTGGGCACCGCGGGAAGCAGAGGCCCGAGCACCGCCGCGGCCGTGCGGCAGGCGCGAGGGCGCGAGGCGGCCGCGTCCCGCTCGCGCGCCACGGGCGGCGCTCCGGATGGAGCGGGAGACGGGAATCGAACCCGCACCATCAGCTTGGAAGGCTGAGGTTCTGCCATTGAACTACTCCCGCAAGACCAGACGGCAGCCGCCGACCCGCTCCGGGCCGACGGCTGCGGTCTGTCCTCGCCGTCCCGCCCGAGGCGGGCGGGACCGGGCAGCCTTGGTGGAGGGAGGTGGATTCGAACCACCGAAGGCGTACGCCAGCAGATTTACAGTCTGCCCCCGTTGGCCGCTTGGGTATCCCTCCGGGAAATAGCCCCCCATTGTGGCCGAAGCCCGGCCTCGCGTCAACCATCGCCACGCCCCAGGGCGCGCGCCTCGAGCGCGGCGCGCAGCGCCGCGACCTCGCGGCCGAGCTCGAGCAGCCGCCGCTCGATCATCTGCGCCTCCTCGCCGGTGATCGCCCGCAGCGCCTCGACCGTCGCCCGCGCCTCGCGCTCGTGCAGCGACTGCATGGTGTTGACGATGATGCCGATGAACAGGTTCAGCATCGTGAAGGTGGCGATGATCACGAAGGGCACGAACACCGCCCAGGCCCAGGGATAGACCTGCATCACCGGCCTCACGATGCCCATCGACCAGGACTCGAGGGTCATGATCTGGAACAGGCTGTAGAGCGAGGCGCCGATGCTGCCGAACCAGTCCGGGAAGCTCGCGCCGAACAGCTTGGTGACGATGACCGCGAAGACGTAGAACAGGATCCCGATCAGCCCCGCGATCGCGCCGATGCCGGGCACGGCGTGGAGCAGCGCCTCGACCACGAAGCGCAGCTGCGGGGTCGCCGAGACCAGCCGCAGCACCCTGAGCACCCTGAGGGTGCGCAGCACCGCGAGGGGCCCGCTCGCGGGGAGCAGCGCGATGGCCACCACCAGGAGATCGAAAACGTTCCACGCGCTGCGGAAGAAGCCGAGGCCGCGCGCCAGCAGCTTGAGACCGAGCTCGACCACGAAGAACCCGAGCATGGCCTGGTCGAGGGCCACCAGCAGCCCGCCGAGGCGCGCCATCGCCGCCGCCGAGGTCTCGAGCCCGAGCACGATCGCGTTGGCGATGATCACCCCGACCACCAGCCGCTGGAAGGCCGGCCGGTCGAGCCAGTCCCCGAGCCGGGCGCGTGCCTCCGCGAGGCCCTCCGCCCGCGACCTGCGAGCGGCGGCCTCCCCCTCGCCTTCCCGAGGCGCAGAGATCGTCGCGTCGTTCATACGCTGAACCGGAAATGCACGAGGTCCCCCTCCTGCATGACGTAGTCCCGTCCCTCGAGCCTGAGCCTTCCCGCCTCCCGCGCCCCCGCCTCGCCGCCGTAGCGGACGAAGTCCTCGTAGGCGATCACCTCGGCGCGGATGAAGCCCCGCTCGAAGTCGCTGTGGATCCTGCCGGCGGCCTCCGGCGCGCGCGCCCCCCGGCGCACCGTCCACGCCGCGAGCTCCTGCGGTCCGGCGGTGAAGAAGGTGAGCAGGCCGAGGAGCTCGTAGCCGGCACGGACCAGACGGTCCAGGCCCGGCTCGCGGAGCCCGAGCGCGGCGAGGAACTCCTGCCGCTCGCGCTCCTCCAGCCGCGAGAGCTCCTCCTCCACCGTCGCGCAGAGCGCGACGCAGGGCGCGCGCTGGCGCGCGGCGTGGGCCTCGACGGCGGCGAGCCCGGGATTCTCTCCGGGGCCGCCCTCGCGCAGGTTGGCGACGTAGAGCACCGGCTTGGCGCTGAGCAGGAACAGCTCGCGCGCCGTGCGTCGCGTCTCCTCGTCGAGCTCGAGCAGGCGCACCGGGCGCCCCTCGCCGAGCGCGGCCGCGAGCCGTTCGCAGGCACGCAGCCGGGCCTGTGCCTCCGCGCCGCCGGCCTTCGCCGCCCGGCTCGCGCGCTCCCGCGCCCGCTCCACCGACTTCGAGATCGGCGAGCATGAGCTCGGTCTCGATCGTCTCGATGTCGGCCAGCGGATCGACCCGTCCCGCCACGTGCACCACGTCGGGATGCTCGAAGCAGCGGACGACGTGGGCGATCGCGTCCACCTCCCGGATCGCGGCGAGGAAGCGGTTGCCGAGACCCTCGCCGCGGGAGGCTCCCCGCACCAGCCCGGCGATGTCCACGAAGGCCACCGTGCTCGGAACCACCCGCTGGGGGCGGACGATCCCGGCGAGCACCGCGAGCCGCGGATCGGGGACCGGGACCACGCCGAGGTGCGGATCGATGGTGCAGAAGGGGTAGTTGGCGGCCGGCACCCGGGAGCGGGTCAGCGCGTTGAATAGCGTCGACTTGCCGACGTTCGGCAGGCCGACGATCCCGATCCTAAGCCCCATCCGCCGCGTCTCCGGGCGTCGGGCCGTTCCCGCGCACGACGGCGCGCGCCTCCCTGGCGTGCAGGACCCGCTGCGCCGCCGCCCAATCACCCCTCACCAGCGGCTCGACCACCTCGAGGGCGCGCGCGATCGCCCCCTCGATCGCCTCCCGCTCGGCGGCGGAGGGTGGCGAGAGCACCCAGGGCGTCACCGCGTCGCGTTCGCCCGGATGGCCGATGCCGAGACGCAGGCGGCCGAAGCTGCCGTCGCCGAGGTGGGCGATGAGGTCGCGCAGCCCGTTGTGACCGCCGTGACCGCCGCCGTGCTTGAGGCGGGCGACGCCGGGGGGCAGGTCGAGATCGTCGTGCGCCACCAGCAGGGCCTCGCGCGGGAGGCGGTAGTAGTCGAGCAGGGCGCGCACCGGCCGTCCGCTTTCGTTCATCCACGCCTCCGGAACCGCGAGCGCGACCCGGGTGCCGGCGAGGCTGCCCCAGCCGAGCTGGGCGCCGAGCCGGGGCTCGGCGCGCAGCCCCACGCCGAGACGCTCGCCGAGCCCCTCCACGAACCAGCGCCCGGCGTTGTGCCGGGTTGCGGCGTACCGCGGACCGGGATTGCCGAGCCCGACCACGATGCGCACCGGGTGGCTCATCCGCGCGGCGTCCCGTCGGCACCCCGGCCCCGCCCGCCGCGGGTCACTTCTTCTCGCCCTTCTCCGGCTTCTCCGCCTTGGCCGTCTTCTCGGCCTTCGCCGGCTTCTCCGGCTTCTCCGGCTCGGGAGCCGGAGCCTCGGCCGGCGCCGCCTCCTCCTTCACGAAGCGGGCGCTGACGACCGGGACGTCGTGCTCCTTGCCGAGGCGAAGCTCCGGGATCTCCACGCCGGGCGGCAGCGGGAGCTGCGAGAGATGGATGACATCGCCGGGCTTGAGCGCGGAGAGGTCGAGCTCGAGGTACTCGGGCAGGTCCTTCGGATAGCACAGCACCTCGACGTCGGTGAGGTTGTGCGAGACGACCACGCCGGAGGTCTTTCCGGCCGGCGACTTGTCCTGGTTGAGGAAGTGGATCGGCACCCGCTTGCGCAGCTTCTCCGTCTCCATCACCCGCTGGAAGTCGAGATGGATGATGTCGCCGCGCGCCGGGTGACGCTGCACGTCGCGCAGCAGCACCTTCTGGACGTCGCCGTGGAGGTCGAGGTCGAGGATCGCGGAATAGAACCACTCGTTCTCCGCGGCCTTCGCGACCACCCTCGCCTCGAGCTGGATCGGCCGGGGCGGAAGGCCGCCGCCGTAGACGATGGCCGGAACGAGTCCGGCGCGGCGCAGGCGGCGGCTCGCACCCTTGCCCTGCGCCGAGCGCAGCTCGACCGGAATCCTGTGTGCACTCATGTCTCTATCTCCTCATGGGCTTGCGACGATGCTGGCCCGCCGGGACGGGCCGGTCTTCCCGCGACCAGGAAGACGCGAACGGGCCGGCGCGCAGGATGTTCCGGCGAGGAACCCGAGCCCGCGGCCGGCCCGAAACGGGGGGACTCAATCGACATAGAGCGAGCTCACCGACTGGCCGAAGGCCATCCTGCGGATGGTCTCCGCGAGCAGCTCGGCGACGCTGAGCTGGCGGATGCGCGGGCAGGCGCGCGCCGCCGGCGACAGCGGGATGGTGTCGGTCACCACCAGCTCGTCGAGCTGGGAGCGGCTGACGTTGTCCACCGCCGGGCCGGAGAGCACGGCGTGCGTGCAGTAGGCCACCACCCGCCGCGCGCCGCTGGCCTTGAGCGCCTCGGCGGCGGCGCAGAGCGTGCCCGCGGTGTCCACGATGTCGTCGACCAGCACGCAGGTCTTGCCGGCGACGTCGCCGATGATGTTCATCACCGTGGCCTCGTTCGGCCGGGGCCGGCGCTTGTCGATGATCGCGAGCTCCGCGTCGTCGAGGCGCTTGGCGATGGCCCGCGCCCGCACCACCCCGCCGACGTCGGGGCTGACCACGATCAGGTCGTCGGTGCCCTGGGTGCGCCAGATGTCGGCGAGCAGCACCGGCGAGGCGTAGACGTTGTCCACCGGGATGTCGAAGAAGCCCTGGATCTGCTCGGCGTGGAGGTCCACGGTGAGCACCCGGTCGGTGCCCACCGCGCCGATGGTCTTCGCCACCACCTTGGCGGTGATCGGCACCCGGCTCGAGCGTGGCCGGCGATCCTGGCGCGCGTAGCCGAAGTACGGGATCACCGCGGTGACCGAGGCCGCCGAGGCCCGCTTGAGCGCGTCGACCAGGGCGATCAGCTCCATGAAGTTGTCGGCGGCGGGGGCGCAGGTCGGCTGGATCAGGAAGACCTCCTGGCGGCGGACGTTCTCCTCGATCTCGACCTGCACCTCGCCGTCGGAGAAGCGGCCCACCAGGGCCTTGCCGAGCGGCACCCCGAGCTCGCGGCAGATGCGCGTCGCGAGCTCGCGATTGGCGTTCCCGGAGAAGACGAGGATCCCGTCGGTGCTCATGGGTCGAAGGCCACGCCGCGCTCGTCCGCCGACTGGCTGGGGCGGCAGGATTCGAACCTGCGCATGCCGGAATCAAAATCCGGTGCCTTACCGCTTGGCGACGCCCCAGGACCCTCGGCGACGTTCCCGGACCCGGACAGGCGCCGCCACAGCGGGGAGCGGGACAGCCCGCGCGCCACGTGAGCCCGCCACCGGGCCGGGCAGCGCGCCGCGATCGCCTCGGCCTCGCGCCGGTCGCCGAGCGCCAGGAAGACGCAACCGCCGCTGCCGCTCAGCCCGGCCGCGCCAAAGCCGCCGAGCCAGTCGAGGGCGGCGGCCACCTCGGGATGACGCGCTCGCACCACGGGCTCGAAGACGTTGCCGGTCAGCCTGCCGCGGAGGAAGTCCGACATTGTCCGGCGCGGCTGGTCGCGTGTCAAACCGGGATCCGCGAAGGCCTCGGCGGTGGCCACGCGAACGCCCGGGTCGAGCACCACGTACCAGCGCCGGGGGAGCCGGATCGGCCGCAGCCGCTCGCCGATGCCCTCGGCCCAGGCGCTGCGGCCGCGCACGAACAGCGGCACGTCGGCGCCGAGCTCGAGGCCGATCTCGGCCAGTTCCTCGAGCGGCCGCCCGAGCTCCCAGAGGCGGTTGAGCGCGTGGAGCACCGTCGCGGCGTCACTGCTGCCGCCGCCGAGACCGCCGCCGGCGGGAATGCGCTTCTCGATCCGGATCCGCACGCCCCGGCGCAGGCCGAGGCGCCGCTTGAGCCGCCAGGCGGCGCGCACCGCCAGATCCTCCTCGGGGTCGAGCCCAGGCAGCCCGCCCTCGCGCTCGACCCGGTCGCCGGGGAGCGGCTCGAAGCGCAGCCGGTCGCACAAGCCCGATCAGCTGAAAGACGGTCTGCAGCTCGTGGTAACCGTCCGGGCGGCGGCCCGACGATCGCGAGGAAGAGGTTGAGCTTGGCCGGGGCCGGCCAGGTGCCGGTCACGGCGCCCCCCAGGCGGTGATCACCACCCTCAGCCGCACGCTCCCGCGCTCGCGCCTCGATCCGTCGCGGCATCGGCGGCGCACCCGGGAGCCACTCGCGGTAGCGGATCCGCCAGCCGCCCTGCCGGATCTCCGCCGGCAGCCCGTCGGCGAGGAGGACGCGCGCCGGCGATCCGGGAGCGCGCGCCCCGCGCAGCCACCACACCAAGCGCCGCGAGCGGCACCGGGGCGCCGAAGACGCGGCCCAGCAAGCCGCCCGCCCGTCGCGGCCAGCCAGCGCCCCGCCCTCGAGCCCCTCCAGACGCGCACCGCGCGCGTCCTCGCTCAGCCTCAGCCCTCCGGACGCCGCGGGCGGCCGGAGCCAGAGCTCCCGCGTCCCGCCCTCCTCGCGCCACAGGAAGTGGGCGCTGGCGCCGCCGTCGCCGCGGCGCACGGCGATCCGGCCCCGGACCACGAAGTCCGGGCGCGCCCGCAGCTCGCGCTCGCGCTCGCGCTGCGCCTCGAGCCCAGCGGGACGGCGGCAGCGCGGCGCAGGCGCCGAGCAGGAGCGCGAGCAGGGCGAGGGCGCGCGCGCTCATTCCTCGCCGAGCAGCCGCCGGAGGGTGGCGCGCAGCACCCGGTGGCCGGGATCGATGCCGCGCCCGCGCTCCCAGATCGCCCGCGCCCGCTCGCGCTCGCCGAGCGTCCACAGCACCTCGCCGAGATGCGCGGCGACCTCCGCATCCGGCTGCAGGGCGAAGGCGCGCTCGAGGTAGGGCAGCGCCTCGGCCGCGCGTCCCATGCGGAAGAGCACCCAGCCCATCGAATCGATGAAGGCCGGCTCCTCGGGCCGCGCCGCGAGCGCGCGCCGGATCAGCTCGTGCGCCTCCTCGAGGCGGTCGGTGCGGTCCGCCAGCGTGTAGCCGAGGGCGTTGAGCGCGTTCGGATCCTCCGGATCGAGCTCCACCAGCCGCCGAAACGCCGCGATCGCCTCCTCCAGCCGATCGAGGCGCTCGAGGACCAGGCCGCGCGCGTAGATCAGCGCGCGCTCCTCCGGAGCGGCGTCGAGCTCGCGTTCGATCCGGGCCAGCGCCTCCTCGGGGCGTCCGGCCCTGAGCAGCAGCTCGTGCTCGAACAGGGCCCGCGCCGCGCGGATCCGCCTCCTCGATGCGCGGCAGCATCGCCCTCGCCTCCTCGAGCCGCCCCTCGGCGGCGAGCACCAGGGCGATGCGCCGCTCCGCCTCCTCGTGCTCCTCGCCGTCCGCCGGCACCTGGCGATACCAGGCGAGCGCCTCCTCGTGGCGGCGCGCGAGCTCGGCGAGCTCGCCGAGCAGCAGCGTCGCGCGAGGGTGCGCGCGGAAGGCGGCGTCCTCGCGCAGCTCCTCGTAGAGCCGCCGGATCCCGACCGGGTCGCCGGCGCGGGCGGCCACGGCGGCGCGCATCCGCTGCACCTCGAAGCCGCCGCCCGCCGCCGCGAGCAGCTCCTCGGCCTCGGCGAAGCGGCCCTCCTCGGCGAGCAGGCCGGCCAGCGCGAGCAGCAGCGGCTCGGAGCCGGGAAGCTCGGCGCGCGCCGCCTCGAGGATCGCCCGCGCCGCCGCCCGATCGCCCTGCTGCCGTCGCAGCTCGGCCGCCCACAGCGCGGCCTGCTCGTCGCGCGGGGCGCTCCGCCGCGCGCGCTCGGCGAGCTCGAGGGCGAGCCCGGCATCGTCGAGGCGCCGCGCCAGCTGGCTGAAGACGACCAGGGCCCGCGCCTCCTCCGGCAGCCGGCCGGCCCCGGCAAGCTCGGCCAGGACCCGCCTCGCCTCCTCCCCGCCGTGGGCGAGGGCCTGCACCGCCGCCATCCAGCCCTCGGGCGCCGGCAGCGCGAGCAGCCCCGAGAGAGCCTCGCGGGCCGCGGGGAGATCGCCCGCCTGGAAGCGCGAGCATGGCCCTCGCCTGGACGGGGCCCGACCGCCTCCGGCGCGAGCGCCGTCCAGCGCGCCACCGCCCGCTCCGCGAGCGCCCGGTCCCTCACCGTCAGGGCGAGCCAGGCGGCGCGTTCCGCGAGCGCGGGATCCTCGCTGAGCTCCGCCGCCCGAACCAGATACGCGGCCGCCCCCGGCAGATCGCCCCTGCTCGAGGGCGAACTCCCCCGCCACCGCGTTGAACAGGGGATCGTCCTCGTCCGGGGGCACCTGCGCCGCCGGCGCGGGCGCCGAGCGCCTGCGGCGGGCTTGGCGCGCGCAGCCGGCGAGCGCGAGGACCAGGGCGACGAGCGCGAGACGGAGCAGCATCTTCACTTCCTGCTGGCCGACGATTCCTTGAAGGGCTCGCGGCCGACGACCCAGAATGCGGAGCGACTATCCTAGCCGAGCGCCCGGACCGCCGCCGGCCGTCCGCCCGCCTTCGCGATGTCGCTCCTGGTCTCCGGGATCAACCACGAAACCGCGCCGGTCGCGGTCCGCGAGCGCCTCGGTCCTCGAGCCGACGGCGCTGCGTGCGCTGCTGCCCGAGCTGACGGCCCGCGACGGGCTGGGCGAGGCGGTGCTGCTCCAGACCTGCAACCGCTCCGAGCTCTACGCCGTCGGCGAGCCCGGTGCCGTCGAGGCCGCGCTCGACCGCCTCGCCGCGCGCGCGGGGCTCGTCCCCGCAGGCGCTCTCCCCCTACGCCTACCGGCACTTCGAGGAGGAGGCGGTCCGGCACGCCTTCCGGGTCGCCAGCGGGCTCGACTCGCTCGTCCTCGGCGAGCCGCAGATCCTCGGCCAGGTCCGGCAGGCCTGGCAGCTCGCCCGCGAGCTCGGCACCCTCGGCCCGATCCTCGACCGCCTGTTCCAGCATGCCTTCGCGGTCGCCAAGCGGGTCCGCAGCGGCACCGCGATCGGCCGCCATCCGGTCTCCGTCGCCTTCGCCGCGGTGCGCCTCGCCGAGCGGCTCTTCGCCCGCCTCGACCAGGCCACCGTGCTGCTGATCGGCGCGGGCGAGACCATCGAGCTCGCGGCGCGCCACCTCGCCGAGCGGCGGGTCGCGCGGCTGATCGTCGCCAACCGCACGATCGAGCACGCCCGCGAGCTGGCGGCGCGGCATGGCGGCTACGCCATCGCCCTCGACGAGCTCCCGCTGCATCTCGCCGAGGCCGACGTGGTCATCGCCGCCACCGCCGCGCCGCAGCCGGTGCTCGGGACGCGCCGAGGTCGAGGCGGCGCTGCGCCAGCGGCGGCACCGCCCGATGTTCCTGGTCGACATCGCGGTGCCGCGCGACGTCGATCCGGCGGTGGCCGAGCTCCCCGACGTGTACCTCTACACCATCGACGACCTGCGGGCGGCGATCGCCGACGGCCTCGCCATGCGGCGCGAGGCCGCGCGCCAGGCGGAGCTGATGATCGAGCTCCAGGTCGCCCACTTCCTCGCCTGGCGCCAGTCGCGCGACGGCAGCGAGCTGCTGCGGCAGCTGCGCGACCGCGTCGACCGGCAGCGCGCCGAGCTGCTCGAGCGCGCGCTGGCGATGCTCGAGCACGGGCGCGATCCCCGCGAGGTGCTGGGGTGGTTCGCCCACCGGCTGAGCAACCGCTTCCTCCATGCCCCGAGCGCGAGGCTGCGCGAGGCCGCGGGGCGCGGCGACCGCGCCCTGCTCGAGGCCGCGGCCCGGCTCTTCGAGGGCTCGCCCCGAGGACGCGACGGCGGCATGAATCCTGCCCTCGCCGCCCGCGCCCGCGCGCTGCGCGAGAGGCACAGCGAGCTCGAGCGGCTGATCGCCGAGGCCGTAGCCCACGAGGAGGCCGAGCGGCTGCGCGACCTCGCGCGCGAGCGGGCACGGCTCGAGCCGGTGGTGGCGGCGGTGGAGCGGGTCGGCAACGCTCGAGGCCGAGCTCGCCGCCGCCGAGACCCTGCTCGGCGACCCCGAGCTCGCGGCCGTGGCGCGCGAGGAGATCGCCCGCCTGCGCGAGCGTCTCGCCGCCGCCGAGAGCGAGCTCGCCGAGCTGGTGCTGCCGCACGATCCGCTCGATGCCCGCGACGTCTTCCTCGAGCTCCGCGCCGGCACCGGCGGCGAGGAGGCGGCGCTCTTCGCCGCCGATCTCCTGCGCATGTACCTGCGCTACGCCGAGCGCCGCGGCTGGAGCGCCGGCATCGTCAGCGCGAGCCCGAGCGAGCGCGGCGGCCTCCGCGAGGCGGTGGCGCGGATCGCGGGGCACCGGGTGTACTCCCGCCTCAAGTTCGAGGCCGGCACCCACCGCGTGCAGCGGGTGCCGGTGACCGAGGCCCAGGGCCGGATCCACACCTCCACGGCGACGGTGGCGGTGCTGCCGGAGCCCGACCCGGCGAGCGAGGCCGTGGCCTTCGCCCCGGGAGAGCTCCGGATCGAGACCTTCCGCGCCTCGGGGGCCGGCGGCCAGCACGTCAACAAGACCGACTCGCGCGGTGCGCGTCACCCACCTGCCGACCGGGATCGTGGTCGAGTGCCAGGAGGAGCGCAGCCAGCACCGCAACCGCGCGCGCGCCCTCGACCTGCTCGCCGCCCGGCTGCTCGCCGCGGAGCGCGAGCGCCGCGCCGCCGAGCTCGCGCGCGCCCGCCGCGAGCAGGTGGGAAGCGGCGACCGCAGCGAGCGCATCCGCACCTACAACTTTCCGCAGGGACGGGTGACCGACCACCGCATCGGGCTCACCCTCTACGACCTCGACGCCATCCTCGACGGCGATCTCGACCGGGTGATCGAGCCGCTGCTCGCCGCCGAGCGCGAGGCGCGCCTGGCCGCGCTCGCCGCCACCCCATCCGCACCGGGAGCGACCCCATGAGCAAGGGCATCAAGCGCGCGGCCTACGAGTCGGCGCTGCGCGGGCTGCAGGAGGAGCTGCTCTCGCTCCAGCTCGGCGCGATCGCGGCCGGGGCGCGCGATCCTCGTGCTCCTCGAGGGCCGCGACGCCGCCGGCAAGGGCGGCGCCATCCACGCCGTCGCCGAGCGTCTCAACCCCCGCCACCTGCAGGGTGGTGGCGCTCGCCAAGCCGAGCGAGCGCGAGCGCGGCCAGTGGTACTTCCAGCGCTACGTCGCCCACCTGCCCGCGGCCGGCGAGATCGTCCTCTTCGACCGCAGCTGGTACAACCGCGCCGGGGTGGAGCGGGTGATGGGCTACTGCAGCACCGCCGAGTACCGCCTGTTCCTGCGCCAGGTGGCGCGCTTCGAGCGGCTGCTCGCCGAGGACGGGATCCGGATCCTCAAGTACTGGCTGGCGGTGAGCCAGGAGGAGCAGGAGCGCCGCTTCGCCGAGCGCGCCTGCGGATCCGCTCAAGCGCCACAAGCTCTCCCCGATCGACCTCGCCGCGCCGCGAGCGCTACGGGGAGTACACGCGGCTGCGCGAGCGCATGTTCCGACGCCTCCCACCGGCCCTGGGCGCCCTGGTTCCTGGTCGACTTCGAGGACCAGCGCCGCGGACGCCTGAACCTGATCCGCCACCTCCTCGACCAGCTCCCGTTTCGCGCCTCGCCCGGGAGCCCCGGTCGCCCTGCCGCCGCTCCCCGGTCCGCCGGCGCCGGAGGCGCGGAGCGACCGCGTCGGCTGGATCGCGGGGCCGTACTGAGATCCCCGGCACCGGACTAGGGCGCGAAGCGGCGGCGCAGCGCCTCGCGGTAGCCCGCGGGGATGCTCGGGATGGTCGAGCGCCGCGAGCATCCCCTCGAGATACTCGGGCGAGGGCGGGTACTCGAGGCCCGGCTGCTCGGCCTGCGCGACGTAGATCCACGCCTCGAGCTCCTCCTGGCCGCTCCGCACCCGGGTGCGCAGCCGGCGGTAGGCCGGGTTCCTCGCCCCCGGGGAATAGCCCTCGTAGCGGTCGAGGGCGGCGAGATCCTCTCGCCCAAGGCACCACAGGAAGCCATGGACCGTCTCCCCGACCGCCGGCTCGACGCTCGCCACCCCACCCCGCCAGCCGAGCGAGTAGCGCGGAAAGACGAGCCGATGCCCCTCGAGCCGCGCGGGGCCGATGCGGGTCGCGCCAGGGCAACGCCTTCGCATCTGCTCGACGCCCATGTTCGAGCCGTAGGCGAAGTAGAGCTCGCGATTCCCGTCCATGCGCCCGATCCTCCTGCGAGCTCAGAGCGACCCCGATCCTGGCTCGCTGCGGCGGAGCGCGGCGGCGGTGCTCGGCAAGCTTGCGAGGCTCAGCGCCGGACCTCGAAGCCCGCCGCCGGCAGCGGCTCCTCGCCCGGGGCGGTCTCGACCACCGCCTCGACCCGCGCCAGCGGCGGCCCGCGCCAGAGCCAGCGCGCGAGCGCCTCGAGCGCCTCGGCTTCCCCCTCGGCCACGACCTCGACCCGCCCGTCGGCGAGATTGCGCGCGAAGCCGCGCAGGCCGAGACGGCCCGCCTCCTCCGCCGTGGAGGCGCGGAAGAACACCCCCTGCACCCGGCCGCTGACCAGGAAGCGCCGCCTCACCGCTGCGCCTCCTCGAAGGCCGCGATCTTGGCCTCGATCTCGGCGGCGGTCACCGGTCCGAGGAAGCGGTGCACGATCCGCCGCTCGGGGGCGAGGAGATAGGTCAGGGGCAGGCCGCGCGGCACCGGCAGGCCCTCGGGCGGCGCGAAGGGATCGACGCGCGCGATCGGGTA
Organism: Lysobacterales bacterium; assembly: GCA_033582715.1. Lineage (GTDB taxonomy): Bacteria > Pseudomonadota > Gammaproteobacteria > Xanthomonadales > BPKI01 > BPKI01. The sequence continues at coordinate 1,941,467 of JAVQZZ010000001.1, forward strand.
GCTCACCGGGCGCCTGGCGAGGAAGTCGCGCAGCTCCTCGGTCGGTGCCTCGTCGTAGGCGAGGCCGAGCACGACCACGTCCTCGCGGGCGCGGTCGAGGCGCTCGAGCTCCGGCATCTCCTTGAGGCAGGGCGTGCACCAGGTGGCCCAGAAGTTGACCACGAGGTAGGGCGCGGGCGGCGCCGCGATCCGGATCGCCCCGTGCTCGAGGGTCTCGAACTCGAGCGCCGGGAAGCGCTCCTCGCCGGCGCGGGCGGTGCCCGTCGCGAGCCAGGACACGAGCCAGGAGATGAGCAGGCCGATCGCGAGTCTCATGGGCGCTTCGTGGAGGACTCTGCGCTCGCCGCCGCGGCGGCGAGCTCCGCAAGGTTGCCGCGCAGGGCCTCGCCGGCGCCGGCGGCCAGCCCGGCGATCACGGCCCGCGCCGCGCGCCCCGAGGGCTCGTCCTCGCCGGGCAGGACCGTGAGGCCGCGAGGCAGGGGGAACAGGCCGCTGCGGTGCAGCTCCTCGAGGCCGAGCCGCTCCGGGTCGCGGACCATCACCCACTCGCCGGTCTCGATCCGCTGCACGATGCCGGCCCGGAGCAGCCCCTCGAGCAGGCCGAGGAGCCTCGCCTCCTCGAGGTAGGGCTCGCGCGAGAGCAGCTCGCGCAGGCTGAGGCCGCGACCGTGGCCTCTCGCCTCGGCGAGCGCGAGGGCGATGCGCAGCAGGGCGTAGAACTCCATCCCCTCCGGCAGCCGCCGGCCGTCGGGCAGCCAGCGGAAGGCGGCCAGGCTCGCGGTGAGCGAGGCGCCGAGCAGCACCACCAGCCAGGCGAGATAGATCCAGAGCAGGAAGATCGGCACCACCGCCACCGCGCCGTAGATCTGCTGGTAGGTCGGCCAGTGCGCGAGGTAGGCGGTGAAGGCCGCCTTCGCGCCGAGGAACAGCGCGGTGGCCAGCGCCGCGCCGAGCGCCGCATGGCGGAGGGGCACCTGGGTGTTCGGGACCACCACGTAGGCCATGGTGAAGGCGAGGAACAGCACCAGCGGCGGCAGCCAGGCCACCATCCAGGGCGCCGCGCCCTCCCCGAGGGTCGCTCCGACCACCTCGCTGCTCAGGGCGAAGGCGGCGGCGACCAGCAGCGGCCCGAGGGTGAGCACGGTCCAGTACATGGTCAGCCGCACGGCGGTGCGGCGCGCCTTGCGCACCCTGAAGATGCGGTTCAGCGCGTCCTCGACGCTGGCCATCATGATCAGCGCCGAGACGATCGAGGCGAGGACGCCGGCCACCGTGAGCCGCGCGGCGCCGGCCGCGAACTCCTGGATGTAGCCCTCGACCGTGCGCGCCGCCTCGGGGACGAAGATGGCTGAACAGCCAGTCGCTGAGCCGCCCGGCCCAGACCTCGAAGACCGGGAAGGCGGTCAGCACGCCGAGCACCGCGGCGGTGAGCGGCACCACGGCGAAGATCGTCGCGTAGCTCAGCGCGCCGGCGGCCGAGAGGCTATCCTCCTCGAGGAAGCGGCGGAACCAGAAGCGGAGGAAGGCCCGCGTCTCCGCGAGACCGGTGCCGATCCGACGGGGGACCGCCGCGCGCTCCGTCATCGCTCCAGCCTAGCAGCCCCGGAGGTCCGCGATGGATCCCATCCTGATCCTCTACTACAGCCGCACCGGCCACGTCGCGGCGATGGCCGACCGCATCGCCCAGGGCGTCGAGGAGGGCGGGGTCGAGGCGCGGCTTCGCACCGTGCCGCCGGTGGCCCCCCAGACCGAGAGCGCCCTGCCGCCGGTTCCGGAGCGCGGCCCGCCCTACGCCACCCTCGACGAGCTGCGCGCGGCCTCCGGCCTGATCCTCGGCAGCCCCACCCGCTTCGGCAACATCGCCGCCCCGCTGAAGCACTTCCTCGACCAGACCGGCAGCCTGTGGGCGAGCGGGGCGCTGATCGGCAAGCCCGCCGCGGTGTTCACCTCCACCGCCTCGCTGCACGGCGGGCAGGAGAGCACCCTGCTCAGCATGATGCTGCCGCTGCTCCACCACGGCATGGTGATCCTCGGTCTTCCCTACAGCCTGCCCGAGCTCGCGCGCACCAGCAGCGGAGGCACACCCTACGGCGCCAGCCACTGGGCCGGCGAGCGCGGCGAGCGCGAGCTCAGCTGCCGAGGAGATCGCGCTCTGCCGGGCGCTCGGGCGGCGCGTGGCCGAGGCCGCGCGCCGCCTGGCGGGATTCCGGTGAAGCCGCGGACGGCGGCCGCGGGCGCGCTCGCCCTGCAGGGCGCGGCGCTGCTCGCCTGGGCGATTGGCGACCCCCCGAGCGTGGCGCTCGCGGTGGCGCTCGTCCTCGTCGCCCTGCCGCTCGCGCTCTGCGCCGTGGCGCTGGGGCTAGGCTGGCCGCGGGCCCCCTTCGCGACCGCCCTGGCCTCGCTGCCGCCCTTCGTCCTCGGCGTCAGCGAGGCCTGGGCCGACGCGGGCGCGAGGGCGGCGGCGCTGGCGCTCGCGGCGATCGCCCTCGCCGGCGTGCTCGCGATCGGCCTCGCCGCCCGCCACAGCGGCGGCCATCGCTAGACTTGGCCACCCCCCAGGACGAGCCAGGCCGTGGACGCGCTGCTGATCGTCACCACCGGCGGCACCATCGACAAGATCTACTTCGACGAGAAGAGCGACTACCAGGTCGGGGAGCCGCAGATCGGCCGGATCCTCTCCGAGATCGGCGTCGCCTTCCGCTATCGGGTGATCCCGCTGCTGCGCAAGGACAGCCTGCATCTCACCGACCAGGATCGGGCGCTGATCCGCGCCGTGGTGGCGGCCCAGGAGGAGCGCCACGTGCTGATCACCCACGGCACCGACACCATGGTCGAGACCGCCAAGGCCCTGCTCGGTCTGGCCGGGAAGGTGATCGTGCTGACCGGCGCGCTCAACCCGGCGCTGTTCCGCGGCTCGGACGCGGTGTTCAACATCGGCACCGCCGTGGGCGCGGTGCAGGCCCTGACCGAAGGCGTCTACATCGCCATGAACGGCCGCATCTGGGATCCCCGGCGGGTGCGCAAGAATGCCGAGCTCAACCGCTTCGAGCCGAGCCGAGACCCGGCTTAGGCGGCGCTAGCCGCGCCCAGCCCCCGAGACTGCGGATCGGGCGCGGCGCGGTGGCGAGCAGCACCGCGCCGAGGAGCAGGGCCCACGGCGCGAGCCGGTAGGACCAGCGCAGCAGCGCGTGACGGAGGCCCAGCCGCGAGTTCCAGACGCGATCGAGCGCGGTCGCGGGAAACTCGAGCAGCTCCCGTTCGATCGGCGCGAAGATCTCCTTCGCCGCGGCGAGGCCGCTCTCGGCGGCGATTCCCGCCTCGGCGAGGCGGGCGCCGAGGCGGAGGTGGAGCGCGAGGAGCGGCGCCTCGCGCTCGGCGGCGGCAAGGACGGGGGGTCCGAGCGAGGGATGGCGGGCGAGGCCGCCGAGCAGCACCAGGCTGTAGAGGAAGCCGGCAACCGCCAGCACGAGCAGCACCACGGCCAGGCGACGCTGCACCGGCGCCCCCTCAGAACACCCCGAGCTCGAGCCGCGCCGCCTCGCTCATCCTCTCGCGGGTCCACGGAGGATCGAAGACCAGCTCGACCTCGGCCTCGTCGATCCCGGGGATGGCCTCGAGCTTCTCCCGCACCTCCTCGACCAGCACCTCGCCCATGCCGCAGCCCGGGCGCGGTGAGGGTCATCTTCACCTCGACCCGGCGCCCGCCCTCGGGACGCGGGGCGATCCGGCACTCGTAGACCAGACCGAGGTCCACGATGTTGACCGGAATCTCCGGGTCGTGGCAGGTCGCGAGCTGCGACCACACCGCCCGCTCGATCTCCTCCTCGCCCGCGTTCTCGGGAAGCTGCGGCGGGGCGGTCGGCTCCCTGCCGATCGCGTCGGCATCGGCGCCGCGGATCCGGAAGAGGTTTCCCTCGACGTAGACCGTGTAGCTGCCGCCGAGGGCCTGGGTGAGGTAGCCCTGGGTGCCCGCGGGAAGGGTGACGCGGTCGCCCTGCGGGACGAGGATCGCCTCGCAGTCGCGGGAGAAGACCACGGGCTCGCCGGTGCCGAAGAACATCACTTCCATTTTATCAGGACTGCGGAGGTCCCCTTTCGCAGGACGCCTTCGGCAACCGGGGCTGAATCCCCTGCGCCCCGCCCTCCGGGGGCAAGGCGAGGTTCACGATCCGCTCCCTAGGCTGCGCCGCCGTCCGCACCGACGGGGAGCCAAGCCATGCCGACGACGATGCTGCCGAACCGCCTCCTTGCCGCCGCGCCTGCGGCCCTCGCCCTCGCCCTCTGGCCGTGCCTCGGGAGTGCCCTCAGCCTGGGCCCCGCCGCGATCGTCTCCCACCGCGACGGCGATCCGATGACCACCGCCAGTCACGGCGCCGCCTTCGGCGCGGTCTCGGCGGACGGCGAGTGGCTGCTCTTCACCAGCCACTCGACCGACCTCGTCCCGGGCCAGCTCGACCCGACCCCCTTCTCGCCCGACGTCTTCCTACGCCGCCTCGGCACGGGGGAGACCCGTCTGGTCAGCCGGATCGCTCCCGGTCAGGCGGCGAGCGAGCAGAGCCTCGGCATCGCCCTCTCCGCCGACGGCCGCTTTGCCTTGATCGAGAGCACCTCGACCGGGCTGATCCCCGGCTTCATCGACGGCAACGGCCCCAACCACCCCGACCTCTTCCTCTACGACCGGGACACCGACAGCTTCGTGCTGGTGACCCGCAGCCACCTGAGCCCGCTGCGCTCGGCGACCAACAGCCACAGCTCCCGCAGGCTGCTCGCCGCCGACGGCAGCGCTGTGCTCTTCGAGATCAGCGGCCCCACCGACCTGGTCGGCGGCTACGTGGACGACCCCTTCTCCGACCGGGCGATCTTCCGCTTCGATCGCCTGACCGGCACGGTGCGCCTGGTCTCTCGGGCCCACCACAGCCTCGTGCAGGAGGCGAACGGGCGCTCCACGGCGATCGGGCTCTCGGCGGACGGCCGCTACGCCCTCTTCGAGAGCGAGGCGAGCAACCTCATCGCCGGGCTGAGCGACACCAATGGCGTCGGCGACGCCTTCCTGTACGACGCGGTGACGGACTCGCTCAAGCTCCTCTCCCACCTTCCCGCGCAGCCGATGGTCGCCGGCCCCGGCGCCTCGGCGCTCGCCATCAGCGAGGACGCCCAGTGGGTCTTCCTGCGCTTCGCGGCCGGCAGCCTGATGCCCGGGATCAGCGACCCCGCGGGCGCCGGCCTGGTCGTGGCGCAGCGGCGAAGCGACGGGCATCGCGTGCTCCTCAACCGCAGCGTCGCCCAGGCCAACGCCGCCGCCAACGCGCCGGTGTTCCTGCAGGGCGCAAGCGCCGACGGGCGGCTCGTGCTCGCCACGAGCATGGCGACCGACCTGGTCGCGGGCATCGCCGACGCCGGGCACCTCGACGTCTTCGTGCTCGACCGCGACGGCGGCCCGACGCGCCTGGTCTCGAAGGCGCATGGCGCGGCGCAGTCCGCCAACGGCCCGTCCGGCGCCTTCGCCCGCATCTCCGCCGACGGGCGCTTCGTGCTGTTCGCGAGCCAGGCCACCGATCTGGTGCCGGGCTGGTCGGGTCCGATGGGCGGGGAGCACCTCTTCCTGTCCGACGTGACCGGCGAGGTCGCGCTCGTCGACCACGTCCACGGCGCGCCCTCGCAGCCGGCGACGGCGCCGGTGATCGACGGGCTGCTCCCCCGGGCGGCCGCGCTCGTGCTGTTCCGCACGATCGAGCCCGCCGGCGTCTTCGTGCCCGGGGCCTCGGATCCGAACAGCGCCATCGTCGGCTACCGCGGCGACTGGTTCCGCCGCGGCTTCGCCGCTCCCGATCCCTCGCGGATCTTCGCCGACGGCTTCGAGGGCTGAGGGCGTCCCGCGCTACCATCGGCGCCCCCCCGCAGCAAGGCCATGCATGCCCGCCGCCGACCGTCCGCTGCTCGTCGCCCTGGCCGTCGCCGGCCACGCCGTGGCGGCGGTGGCCTTAGGGACCGGAGCGCTCGGCCGGGAGGCCGAGGCCGCGCTGCCGCTGCTCGCGGGGCTGCTCGCCGGGCTTGCGGTGCGGCTCGGCGGAGCGACGAGCCGGCTCGCCGCCGCGGGGCTCGCGCTCGCCAGCCTGGTCCTCGGGCGCGCTGCTCGAGAGCGCGGCGCGCCTCGCCGCGCCGCTCGGGCTAGGGCTCCCTGGCCACCCTCGCGGCGATGGGGCCCGAGATGGCCCTCGCGCTCTGGTGGGAGCGGCGCGGCCCCCTCGCCCGCCTCGCGCCCCTCGCCGGAGTCGCCCTCGCCGCCCTGCTCGCGGACGGCCTCAGTGGCCGGAGGCGGCGAGCCCCTTGAGCTCCTGGATCACCTTCGCCACCGCCTCGAGCCCGTCGCCGTAGAGCATCCGGGTGTTGTCGGCGTAGAAGAGCAGGTTCTCGATGCCGGCGAAGCCCTTGCCCTTGCCGCGCTTGATCACCACCACCTGCCTGGCCTTGTCCACCTCGAGGATCGGCATCCCGTAGATCGGCGAGGACTTGTCGCTCCTGGCCGCCGGGTTGACCACGTCGTTGGCGCCGATCACGATCGCCACGTCGCAGGTCGGGAACTCGGGGTTGACCTCGTCCATGTCGAAGATGAGGTCGTAGGGCACCCCCGCCTCCGCGAGCAGCACGTTCATGTGCCCCGGCATCCGGCCGGCCACCGGATGGATCGCGAACTTGAGCTCCTTGCCCTGCTCGATCAGCAGCCGGCAGAGCTCCCAGACCTTGTGCTGGGCCTGGGCCACGGCCATGCCGTAGCCGGGGACGATGAACACCCGCTCGGCGAGCCAAAGCATGGCGGCGACGTCGGCGGCCTCGACCGGCTTCAGCGCGCCGCGGATCTCGCCCTCGCGCGGGACCGCCCCCGCCGAAGCGCGAGAACAGCACGTTCGTCGAGCGGGCGGTTCATCGCCCTGGCCATCAGCTGAGTGAGCAGCAGGCCGGCCGCGCCCACCAGGACGCCGGCGACGATCAGCGCCTGGTTGGCGAGCACGTAGCCCTTGAAGCCGACGGCGAGTCCGGTCAGCGCGTTGTAGAGGGAGATCACCACCGGCATGTCGGCCCCGCCGATCGGCAGGGTCATCAGCACCCCGAAGAGCAGGGCGAGGAGGAAGAAGCCGACGATCAGGAGCGGTCCCGAGCATCGGCCGGCGCCCCCTTCGGTGCCCGGGAGCAGGGCGGGGCGCAGCAGCACCACCGCCCCGAGCGCGAGCGCGAGCAGGAAGACGAGCAGGTTCACCGCGCTGCTGTCCGGGGAAGTGAAGCGCCCGGTCGAGGCGACCGTCGAGCTTGGCCCAGGCGATCACCGAGCCGGAGAAGGACACCGCCCCGATCAGCGAGCCGGCCACCGCGAGCGCGGCCAGCGGAGGGGTGAGGCAGAGGTGCGCCGCAAGCTCGGCGGGACCGCAGACGCCTCGGCATGCTCGAGATCGTTGAGCAGCGCCACGGCGCCGATCGCCGCCGCGGCGCCCCCGCCCATGCCGTTGAAGATCGCCACCATCTGCGGCATGTCGGTGATCGGCACCCGGCGGCCCCACACCCAGAACAGCCAGGACAGGGCCAGCGCCAGCGCCATGAGCCCGAGATTGAGCGGGTCGATGCGGTGCGAAGCCCAGGTCGCGGGAGCGACGAAGGTGATGGCGACGGCGATGAGCATCCCGAGCCCGGCCCAGCGGATGCCGCGGCGCGCGGTCACCGGCGAGCCCATCTGCATCAGGCCGAGGATGAACAGGATCGCCGCGGCGAGGTAGCTCGCCTGGGCGGCGAGGTCGAGCCAGTCCCCGGAACGGCTCACCGCGGCTCTCCCTGCCGGCTCGAGCTGGAACATGTCGAGCATGCGCTCCGTGACCACGTAGCCGCCCACCGCGTTGCCCGCGCCGAGCAGCACCGCGAGGAAGCCGATCGCGCGCTCGAGCGCGGTCTCGGCGTGGCCGAGCGCGATCATCGCCCCGACCAGCACGATGCCGTGGATGAAGTTGGAGCCGGACATCAGCGGCGTGTGAAGGATCACGGGCACCCGCGAGATCAGCACGTGGCCGGTGAAGGCGGCCAGCACGAAGACGTAGAGGGCGACGAAGAGCTCGCTCATCGGTCCGATCCTCTCCCGGGTCGGGGCATGGCGGATCTCGCCGGCATGGGTGAGGCAGGTGCCGGCGACGAGTTCGTCCTCGAAGTCGATCGCGAGCCGGCCGTCCCTGACCAGCAGGTCGAGGAAGTTGGCCAGGTTGCGGGCGTACATCTCGCTCGCGTGGAAGGCGCCGCGCGCCGGGCAGGTCGGTGTAGCCCACGATTCGCACCCCGCGATGCTCGCTCTCCTCGCCCGGCCGGGTGAGCTCGCAGTTGCCGCCGCTCTCGGCGGCGAGGTCCACGATCACCGCGCCCGGGCGCATGCCTTCCACCATGCCCGCGGTAATGATCTTCGGAGCCGGCCGGCCGGGGACCGCTGCGGTGCTCACGATCGCGTCCACGCCGCGCACGTGCTCGGCGAGCCGCCGCTGCTGCTCGGCGCGCTCCTCGGCGGTGAGCTCGCGGGCGTAGCCGCCCTCGCCCGCCGCCCGCACCCCGAGGTCGAGGAACTTCGCCCCCAGCGACTCGATCTGCTCCCGGGTCTCGGGGCGCACGTCGAAGCCCTCCACCTGCGCCCCCAGGCGGCGCGCGGTCGCGATCGCCTGCAGTCCCGCGACCCCGGCGCCGATCACCAGCACCCGCGCCGGCCGCACCGTGCCCGCGGCGGTGGTGAGCATCGGAAAGAACTTGGCGAGCCGCTCGGCCGCGATCAGCACCGCGCGGTAGCCGGCCACCGCGGCCTGCGAGGAGAGCACGTCCATCGCCTGGGCGCGGGTGGTGCGAGGCAGCAGCTCCATCGCGAAGCTGGTGACGCCGCGGTCGCGCAGCGCCCGCACCCGCTCCGGGTCGGCGTGCGGGGCGAGCAGCCCGATCAGCACCGCGCCCTCGCGGAGTTGCGCGATCCGCGCCGCGGCCGGCGGTCGCACCGCGAACAGGACATCGGCCTCCGCGATCGCCGCCTCCGCCGCGTCGGCGAAGCCGACCGCATCGCCATAGGCCTCGTCGGGGAAGCCCGCCGCCGCCCCCGCGCCACGCTCGAGCCGCACGCGAAGCCCGCGCTGCCGCAGCCGGCGCGCGACCTCCGGGGTGATCGCCACCCGGCGCTCCCCCGGATGCGCCTCCCGCACCGCGGCGACGGTGATGCTCATCCGCACTCTCCCCGACGCGACCGCAACCGCGGCGATGCTAACCGAAGTTCCGGAGCCGCGGGGCGGGCAGGGCGGCAAACGCGGGCGGGGCCGGCCGGTCGCCCCGGGGAATCCTCGCCGCCGACGCCATGCCGTGAGGCGCGGTCGTGGCCGCGAGCGGGACCGTGGCCGGCCCCACGACTCCGAGGTCCCCGACCGAGCCTGCCCCCTCCGCGGCCGCGGCGCCCCTGCGCCTCAGGCCGCCTCGGCCAGCCGGCCGAGGGCGGCGAGACCGTTCTCGCGGGCGCGACGCGCCACCGTGGCCTGGGCCTCGCGGTGCTTCCCCACCGGGTCCGCGGCCCAGAGCTTGAGCGCCGCCTGCTGCATCGCCCGGCCGTAGCTGAAGGAGAGCGGCCAGGGATGCGGCCCCATGCGGTTCATGAGATCGAGGTGGCGGGAGGCGTCCTCGTCGCTCTGGCCGCCGGAGAGGAACACGATCCCGGGCAGGGCCGCCGGCACGCTCGCCCGCAGGCAGCGCAGCGTCGCCTCGGCCACCTCCTCGGGCGAGGCCTTCTCCTGGCAGTCCTTGCCGGGCAGCACCATCGAGGCCTTGAGGATGGTGCCCTCGAGCAGCACGTTGTGCTCGTAGAGCGCCGCGAAGACCGCGCGCAGCGTGGCCTCGGTGACGTCGTAGCAGGTATCGAGGTCGTGGCTGCCGTCCATCAGCACCTCCGGCTCGACGATCGGCACCAGGTCCTGCTCCTGGCAGAGCGCGGCGTAGCGCGCGAGGGCGTGGGCGTTGGCCTCGAGGCAGGTGGTGGTCGGGATGTCCTCCCCGATCGTGATCACCGCCCGCCACTTTGCGAAGCGCGCGCCGAGCCTCGCGTACTCCTGGAGGCGCGGGCGCAGCCCGTCGAGCCCCTCGGTGACGAGTTCCCCGGGGAAGCCCGCGAGCGGCACGGTCCCCTTGTCGACCTTGATCCCGGCGATCACGCCGGCCTTCGCCATCACCTCGGTGAAGGGGACGCCGTCGCGCGTGCGCTGCCGGATCGTCTCGTCGAAGAGGATCGCCCCCGAGATGTGCTCGCCGAGCCCCGGGGTGGTGAGCAGCATCTCGCGGTAGGCGCGGCGGTTCTCCTCAGTGTTCTCGAGCCCGACCGCGGCGAAGCGCTTGCCGATGGTCGAATGCGACTCGTCCATCGCGAGAATGCCCTTGCCCGGCGCGACGAGCGCCTGAGCGGTTTCGAGAATTGTTTCCATATGTCTAGTTCGCAGCACCGAAATGAACAACTTTTGCGTGATCCCTTAAAATCCTCATTTTTCGAACCCACCGGCCCACTATCTCGTGGACCGAACCTGCAAGCGCCGGAATAACTGACACTCCCTCCAGCACGGGCGACAAGGCCTTTCGCTCTTCGTTTGTTATCTTCAAAACATTTGAAACCACATCGCAAAAAGTCTCGTTACGCCCGTTCCGGTCCTCGAATTCATCGCCAACAATCTCAAACGGCAAAATCAGAATTAAAGCCCATAAGACCGCCACACCTCCCAAAGACTCCGTTTTACACCCCCAATCGTTCGGGGCATCCTCCCAATCCTTGATCAAAAGAGCCAAGAAATCAAGTTCGCACGACCATGATCCTCCTGACGCTGGCGATCGAATTAGTGATACCGCGTTTTCAATCGGATAGGAATCATCTAAAACTCGACGCTCCGCCATAACGACCATTTCCTTGATGTACCGAATCGCGAAGACGCCTTCATCCTTCGTGAAACCTTCCGAGCATTTTTTATTCCCTCCGATCCTAACTCCCGGCAGCCCGCCCCCCTCGCGACGTGTCGGTTCAGGACGTGTACGCAGCCGATAAAGCTCAACCGCAAGCGACATTGCCAAAGGAGAGCGATAAAGTTCATCGAGGGCCACTCCCAAGGCACCCCATGCCTGAGCAAGCCTCTGCCGAAAAGCGGCGATTTCTTGCATTCGCCGATACCTTGTATTTGCATTCGCGAGGAAGTAATTTCCAATAACGACCTCAATGACAAGCCGAGAAAAACACACACCGACGTTGTAAATTGTTCCAATCGCGGGGCTGATTGCCTTACTTAACTCTGTCAGCCGCTGTACGTCGAGCGTTGCCTCGGCAGAGAATCTCGCGAATTTATACGCTACGACGGAGACACCCAACGTAGCAAGGGAGGTGGCCAACATTACCGAAATTCCGAGGACCGCCTGCATCCCTACTGCGGGATCGGGGACCGCACTCGATAATAATCGGACATCGATAATTTTTGCAACGAGTTCGGCATCCCTTAAAACGGATATGATCAAAAATCCGAATACAACGCAAGCGACTATAACGAACAGGATAACCACAGGGAGCAAAAATTTATCTCTCTTAAGCGCAGACACTTGGGGTCCCTCCTTTCACTGAAAAACCCGTCTTAACGTGGCGGGAAGCCGTAGGTCGGCAAGGGCGGAGTCGCCGGCAGCGGATCGAGGACGGGGTCGGTCGGGGACTCGGTGAGGCGCCGGAAGGCGGGGAGCTCGCGCCGCCAGACGAGATTCCCGAGCGCGAGATCGACCCGCAGCGCCGCGCGGTCCTCGCCCTCGGGCCGGAACTCGATGACGCCCGCGGGCACGTGGCTCACGGCCCCCCCGGGGCAGCCCGGGCAGAGCCCCGGGGCGCGGAAGTAGTCGGCGACGAAGCGGTAGCTCGCGCCGGCGTCCGCGGTGCCGAGCACCCAGGTGGGCTCACCAAAGCGGTCGTAGAGGAAGGCGATGACATAGGCGCGCTCGCCCTGCCGCACGATCGAGAGACCCCAGCCCGGTTCGCCCGGGTCGTACCAGGCGGCGGTCGGGTACCAGGTCTCCTCGGCGTTGCCCACCGCGAGCGGCTGGATCGGCTCGCTGCCCTGGCCGATGCCGTCGAGGGTCCAGCCGAACACCGCGCTCCTCTCGCTCGCGAAGCGGATCTCGAGGCTGCCGACCGTGCTCCGCTCGGCCCGCCCGTCGATCCAGCGGTAGCGCCAGAGCGGGGCGGCGAAGCGCTCGCCGGCGAGCGTGCCCTGCGCCAGATACCAGATCGGATCCCCGCTCGGCAGGTAGGTGTACCAGATCGCAAGCAGGACCTCCCCCGCGACCTCGATGTCGAAACCGTGGCCCGAGCGCGCCGGGTTGTACCAGCCGCCGGCGATCGGACGGAAGCGCCGCTCCCGCTGCCGCGGGAAGCGGTCGCCGACCTTCGGCACCAGCAGCATCCGCCGCGGCTCGCGCAGGCTGCCCGCCGGGGCGCGGTCGAAGCGGCCGAGGAAGGCGCCGCTCTCCGGATGGAAGCGCAGGATCGCCCCGCTCTCGCGGCTCGCGGCGAGCAGCGAGCCGTCGGGGAGCACGGCGAGGCCGCTCGGCAGGAACAGCCCGCCGGACCCGGGGATCACCAGCACGCCGCGAGCGTGCGGCGGCGCGGTTTCGATGCGCACGATGCGGTGCTGGAGGGTGTCGGCGACGAACACGTAGCGCCCGTCGCGCGAGATCTCGAAGTCCTCGGGCTGGCTCACCGCAAAGCCGCCGATGGTGCCCAGGGTCTGGTCGAACACGACCTGCCCGGTCGCGGCCTCGACCGCGCGCACCCGGCCGTCGCGCTGGAGACTCCACACCCGTCCCTCGCGGAAGCGCAGCCCGCGCGGCGCCTGGCCGAAGAAGTCGGCCTGCCCGAAGGCGCCGAGCGCGGCCGGGCGGCCGGTGATCGCGTCGCGACGCTCGAGCCGACGCGTGCCCTCGTCGGCGAGGAAGATCGTCCCGTCCGGAGCGAGCGCGAGCCCGCCCGGGAAGCTCGAGGGCATCCTCGGCCCGGGATCGCGCGGATGCCGCCAGGTCGTGACCAGGCGGTCGTGCCGGCTGCGGGCGGCGCGGTCGTAGCGCCGGATCTCGCCCGCAACCAGGGCGTAGAGCAGCTTCTGGTGCGGGTTCCAGGCGAGCTGGCTCTGCTGGCCCAGGGCCTGCGGCAGGTGCCATTCCGCGAACTCGACGCCCGAGAGCAGGCCGGTCGCGGCGTCGAAGCGCAGCACCCGGTCGCGACCGGTGTCGATGACCAGCAGGTCGAGCTCGCCCGCCGAGGCGCCGGCCGCGAGATCCGGCACCCCGTCGCCGTCACGGTCCGGGTCGGCATTGTCGCCTACCCCGTCTCCGTCGAGGTCGCTCCACTCCCGGGATGTCGGTGCGGAAGCGGTCGGCGCTGTCCCCGACGCCATCGCCGTCCTGGTCGCGCGACTCGGTGCGGTCGTAGGGGAAGGCGTCCTGCTCGTTCGCCACCCCGTCGCCGTCGATGTCGGGATCGAGCCCGTCCGGCACGCCGTCGCGGTCGGTGTCCCGGTCGTGCTGGCGGTCGTCGGGGAAGTCGTCGAGGGCGTCGGGAATGCCGTCCTCGTCGCGGTCGCGACTGTGGCGCGGATCGAAGGGGAAGGCGTCCTCGCTCTCGCGCACTCCGTCCCCGTCCACGTCGGGATCGAGCGGCGGAGGCGGGCTGGGCACCGGCAGCGCGCTGGCCGCCGCCCGGTAGGCGGCGATCGCCGCCATGTTGTCGCGCAGCCTGCGCGCGTTGTCGGCCACGTTGGGGATCCCGCAGGCCAGTCCGCCGCAGCGCTGCTCCGGATTGGAGAAGCGCAGCAGCCGCCGGTTGCGGTCGGGATGGCCGCTGCCGAAGGAGCCCATCACGGTGTGGAACTGGCCCTCGCGGGCGAAGGCGGTGCCGTAGCCGGGATTGGCCGAGGTCTGGCCGAGCTGGTGCTCGGCCCCGAAGTTGTGCCCGATCTCGTGGGCGTAGACCTCGTCCGCGCACAGCGACCAGGAGGAGAAGCCGTCGCTCACCACGTTCACGCCGCGCGTGGCGTCGTTGGCGAAGAGGTAGGCGATGCCGCAGTTGCCGCGGGTCTCGATGTCGTGCGGGCGGAGCAGGGTGATCAGGTCGGCCCCGGTCTGCTGGGCATAGGCGCGGAGATTGCCCACGTTGGGGTGCCCGGCCGGATTGGCGAGGCCCTGCCGCAGAGCGTCGAGGGCATCGGCGTTGGGCCCGAGGCTGTCGGGATAGCCGCTCGCGCGGGCGTCGACCAGCCTCAGCACCACCGGCACGGCGCTGGTCGAAAGCGCCTGGTTGGTCAGGGCCACGAGGTGGTTGATGCGCGTCTGGACGGCGCTGCCCGGGTAGCGCTCCTCGATCCCTGAGGAGTAGAGCACCGCCACGTCCACCACCACCGTACTCTTGCCCACCGGCCGCGGTGCCGGCGGCACGAAGCCCTCAGGCGCGATCGGCATCGCATCCGGCCCTTCGACGCGGATCGCCGGATGGGCGAGGTCGACGACGACCCCGAGCTCGCCGCGCGACTCGAAGCGGAAGGCGCCCGCGGGCGACCAGAAGGTGGCGAAGCTCGCCTCCGGCCCCTCGGTCCAGAGCACGGGGTAGCGCGCCCCGTGGCCGGCGAGCAGCCCGACCCAGGTGCGGTCGCCGTTGGCGTGGTCGATGCGGTGCGCGGGCTCGAAGCGCAGCCGCCCCCCCGGCGTCGGAATCTCCCACCGCTCCGCCGCGGCCTTGCCGGCGGGCTCGAGCCACAGGGCCGCATCCGCCGGGAAGTCGCGGTACGCGGCCAGCGCCGGCGGCGCCGCGCGCTTCGCCCGCGCCGGCTCGGCCGGCACCCAGTGCGGCAGGGCCTCGACCCGACCGCAAAGGCCGAGGAGCGAGGAGGAGGACGGCCGACTGCGGCCCGCATCGACGGCTTTATAGCGCAGCGCCGGCCGCGCGTCAGCCGATGGCGCAGAGCCGTGGTCCGGGCTCGCCTTACGGCGGGGGCCATCGCGCTCGGGCCGACGCGGGGGCACCGGCCCCTCGGCGGACCCCTCACGTCGCGGCGCACCTCGGTGAAGCGAAGCTTCCGCCCGAGCGCGTCCGCCTCCGCGGTCGGATCCCAGCCGAGCATCCCGGCACGGTCCCGGCCGAGGGCCTTGGCCCGGTAGAGTGCCTCGTCGGCGACACGGATGCTCGCCTCGAGGTCGGCCTGGCCGTCGCCGGCCGGCGCCAGGGGACACCGGGCAAGGCCCACCGAGGCGGTCACCGCGAGCGCCCGGCCGTCGATCGCGAAGGGCTCGCCGCCGATGACCTCGAGCAGGCGTCGGCCGAGGCGCTCGAGGCTCGCCGAAGGGTCGAGGGGCACCAGGCACAGGAACTCCTCGCCACCCCAGCGCAGCACCCAGTCGGTCTCGCGCAGGGCGGTCGCGGAGGCGCCGCGCCGCCTCGATCAGCACCGCGTCGCCCGCCGCGTGGCCGAGGTTGTCGTTGATGCGCTTGAAGTGGTCGAGATCGACCAGCACCACCGCCCATCCCCCCGCCGGCGTCGGCGATCCCCCCGTCGCCCTTCGCTCCCGTGCGCCGATGGAAGGGGATGCGACCGCGAGGTAGCGGCGATTCCAGAGTCCGGTCAGAGGATCGGTGAGGGCGGCGCGCTCGAGCTTGGCATTCGCCTGCGCCAGCTCCGCGGTGCGCTCGGCCACCAGGCGCTCGAGACGCGCCGCCCGCGCGCGCGCCGCCCGCGAGCCGAGCAGAACGGCGAGCCTGAGGATCGAGGCGGCCAGCAGCGCATAGAGGACGAAGGCCCAGGGCGTGCGGAACCAGGGCGGTGCGACCACGAAGGCGAAGGCGACCGGCTCGCTCTCCAGTCCCTCGCGCCCCCGCGCCCGCACCTCGAAGCGGTAGGAGCCCGCCGGCAGGTTGTTGTAGTCGCGGCTTCCGTCCCGCGAGTACGGGCTCCACCGCTCCTCCGCACCCATCAGGCGGTGGCTGAAGGCGATCTCGTCGCTCGCCACCGCCCCCGGGGAGGTGTAGGAGAAATGCAGCCGGGCGAGGCGGGCGGGGAGCCTGGGCACGCTCTCCGCCGCCAGGGCCGCAAACCAGAGGCCCGCCGCCGCGACCCGATCCGGTTCCTCCCTCGCCAGCGGGTTCGCCAGCATCACGCCGTCGCCGCGACGCACCTCCCGCAGCAGCACCCGCGGCGGCTTCGGCTCGGCGGGCGGCCGCCGCAGGTCGAGCGAGTGGAGCCCGCGGTCGCCGGCGAGCCACAGGAGGGCGCGGTCGGCGATCGGGGAAGATCCGGGTGAGGCCGAGCTGGTCGCTGAGCGGAAGTTCCCGCTCCACCCGGAAGGAGCCATCCGCGCCGCGGGCGAGCCTCACCGCCCAGACGCGGCCCGGCGAATCGAGGATGGCGAACCAGCCGTGGGCCTCGACCCGCACCAGCTCGGCGACGCGGTGCTGCGCGGGAATCAGGCCGGCCCAGCGCCGATCGGGTTCGAATCTCCCATCACCCGACGTGGCGCAGCACGACCCCCTGGAGCGACAGCCAGGGCTCCTCCTCGCCACGGAGGAGCACGGCGAGACTGGGGTCGGCGACGCCGTGCTCCCCGCCGAGCCGCTGCCCCGGCCGATAGCCGCCCTCCGCCTCCGGGTCGGGCACGAAGCGCCAGACCGCGTTCCCGACCTCGATCGCGAGCAGGCTGCCATCGGCGAGCTCGCCGAGGTCGCGGACGAAACCCTTCGGCCCGCGCAGGGCCGTGACCTCCTGCCACAGCCCGCCGCGGCGCTCGCGCAGAGCGACGCCCAGCGTCTGGCCGACGAACAGCCTTCCGGGGGCGTGCCGCGAGGGCAGGAGCGACACCGGTCGCGCGCCACTCGGCGACGGCGGCATCAGCTCGGCGCGGTCGCCCGCGACGCGGTAGATGCCCTCCGCGTTGGCGGCGAGGATCTCCGCCTCCCCGTCCGGCAGCGGTACCTTCGGCGAGGGCGAGGGTCTGCATCGCCACCGGCTCGATCCGGCGCCAGCCCTCGCGGTCGAGCCGCACGAGGCCCTGCACCGTCCCGACCAGCAGGCCGTCCGGCAGGGCGAGCAGCGCGACCGGACGACCGCCGAGCCCGCCCGACACCAGCCACTCTCGGTACGGATGATGGAGCGCGACACGGGAGAGGCCCCCGTCCTGCGTCAGCCAGAGGGCCCCCCGGGCGTCGATGGTGCCGTCGGTGACCAGCGGGCTCGCCAGACCTTGGGCGGGCGTCGCATGGGCGAGGATCTCGCCGTCGGCGTCGAGCAGCCACGCGCCGCGGTCGTAGGTCGCGACCAGGAGCCGGTCCGGCGCCAGCCAGCGGAGCCGCTGCAGGCGCCCCGTGACCCCGGGCGCGAAGGGGCCAAGCTCGGCCACGGTCAGGCCATCCTCGGCGAGGACGAGCCGCAGGATCCTGCCATCCGCGCGGCCGAGCACCAGCCGGCGCGCGTCGAGCGCCGCGAGCTGCCGGAGGCCCTCACCGCCGAGCTCGGCCGGCATCCCGCGGAGCGCCTCGAGGCCGCCCCCTGCCGCCAGGCGGAAGAGCCCTTCCCGCCGCAGCGCGAAAAGCTCGTCCCCGCCGGCGGCGATCGCGTGGAAGCCGTCGCCGACCACCGCGAGCGCGCCGCCGCAGCGGCAGAGCAGCCGCGGGCCGGCACGGAAGAACACGCGCTCGCCCGCGACCGCGATCTCGCTCACCACGGGCAGCGCACGCTCCCCCTCGGGGAGCTCGGGGAGCAGCGAGCGGAGGCGCGGCCCATTGCGGTCGAAGACCAGGGCCGCGACGTCGCCCACGCCCCCCACGTACAGGATCCCGTCGCGACCGAGGGCGAGGCTGCGGGCGGCCTGCTGGTTGTCGAAGGGCACCGATGTCCACGCCTGCCCGTCGTAGAGCATCAGCCCCTCGGGCGTCCCGATCGCGAGGTGACCGCTCGGGAGCTCGACCACGGACCAGAGCTGGGGCGAGGTCCCGATCTCGCGCGTGGAGAAGGTCCAGATCGGATGGTGCCCGGCGAAAAGCTCGGGACGTCAGACCGGGCTCGGCCGTTGCCGCCGAGATGGCGGCGATCCATAGCACGACCGAGTAGCGGTGCCGCATCCTTTCCCCCTGCGCTGGCACGCAAGGATCGGCGATTTTCGTGAATCAAACCACAGAAAACCCGTCCCCGGCAAGAGGGGCGATGGGGCCCTCCCCCGTCCCGACCGCAAGCAGCTTGAGCGTGTTTGTGCCGCCGGGCTCGCCGAGCCGGTCGCCGAGGGTGAGCAGCACCCGCTCGCCGGGGGCGAGCAGCCCGAGGCCGAGGAGATGCGCGAGCGCCTCGCGCGCCGCCGCCGCGGGCTCGCCCGCCCGCGGCACGAAGGCTACCGGGTGGACGTCGCTCCACAGCGCCACCCGGCGTCGGGCGGCGGCGTTGCCGGACAGGGCGTAGATCGGCACGCGGCTGCGGAAGCGGCTCAGCCACTGGGCGGTCGCCCCCGACTCGGTGAGCGCCACGATCGCCCGCACCGGCACCCGGTGGGCGAGGTACATGGCGGCGAGTGCGATCGCCTGGTCCTCGCGCTGCGGAGGGTGGTCGGGATGGAAGTCCTCGTGCGGCTCGAACTGCCGTTCCGCCGCCTCGCAGATGCGCCGCATCGCCGCCACCGCCCGCTCCGGATGCCGGCCGGTGGCGGTCTCGGCGGAGAGCATCACCGCGTCGGCCCCGTCGATCACCGCGTTGGCCACGTCCAGCACCTCCGCGCGGGTCGGGATCGGGGCCTCGACCATGGACTGGAGCATCTGGGTGGCGACGATCACCCCGCGGAAGCGGCGCGTGGCCTCCCGCACGATCTTCTTCTGCAGGCCGGGCAGCTCGGCGTCGCCGATCTCCACGCCGAGGTCGCCGCGCGCGACCAGCACCGCGTCGCTGGCCTCGATGATCTCGGCGAGGTTCGCCACCGCCTCGGCGCGCTCGACCTTGGCCACGATCGCGCCGGAGCCCCCGGCCGCCCGCAGCAGGCGGCGCCCCTCCGTCACGTCCGCCGCCGAGCGCACGAAGGACAGGGCGAGGAAGTCGGCCTCCAGCTCGGCCGCGAGCGCGACGTCGCGCCGGTCCTTCTCGCCGAAGGCCGGGACCCGCAGCCCCCCGCCCGCGCGGCTGAGGCCCTTGCGGCTGCCGAGGATCCCGCCCTGCTCCACCGTGGTGCGCACGGCGAGCCCCTCGATCCGCTCCACCCGCAGGGCGATCAGCCCGTCGTCGAGCAGCAGCCGGTCCCCGGGGGCGAGATCCCGGGCCAGCTCGCGGTAGGAGACCCCCACCCGCGCGGGATCGGCGCTCGGTCCCTCGAGCGTCCCGTCGAGGACCAGCTCCTGGCCCGGAGCGAGCTCCGCCGATCCGGCCGCGAAGTCCCCGATGCGCACCTTCGGACCCTGGAGATCGGCCATCAGCGCGATCTCCCGGCCGAGCCGCGCCGCCGCCTCCCGTGCCGCCGCCGCCCGCCGCCGCTGGTCCGCGGGCTCGCCGTGCGAGAAGTTGAGCCTGAGCACGTCGGCGCCGGCGGCGATCACGCCCTCGAGCACGCCGGGGCGGTCGGTGGCCGGGCCGAGGGTGGCGATGATCTTGGTACGGCGGGGCATGGGCGGCTCCGGATCCCGAGGCCCCGGCACCGTAGCACGTGGCGGGCAGGCGGGCGCGCAGCACGCCGGCGAGCCGGGCCGGTGCGCACGCGAGGCCCGCGACTTGATCTCGATCAACTGGCGCCCGCCCAAGCCGCCGGAGGATGCGGGGGTCTCCGACGCACGGCGAGCCGACGATGCGGGCCCCTCACGCCGAGAGCTACGACGACCGCGTGGTGCGCCAGTTCGCGGTGATGAGCCTGGTGTGGGCGATCGTCGGCACCGCGGTGGGCGTGCTGATCGCGGCCCAGCTGATCTGGCCGGCGCTCAACTTCGACCTGCCGTGGCTCAGCTATGGCCGGCTGCGGCCGCTGCACACCAACGCGGTGATCTTCGCCTTCGGCGGCTCGGTGCTCTTCGCCACCAGCTACTGGGTGGTGCAGCGCACCTGCCACGCGCGGCTCTACGGCGGCCCCCTCGCCGCCTTCACCTTCTGGGGCTGGCAGCTCGTGATCCTCCTCGCCGCCATCACCCTGCCCCTCGGCATCACCCAGGGCAAGGAGTACGCCGAGCTCGAGTGGTTCGTCGACCTGCTTGATCACCGTGGTGTGGGTCGCCTACGCGATCGTCTTCTTCGGCACCATCGCGCGGCGCCGGGTGCCCCACATCTACGTCGCCAACTGGTTCTACGGCGCCTTCATCATCACCGTCGCCCTGCTGCACGTGGTCAACAACCTCGCGCTGCCGGTGTCCTGGACCAAGAGCTACCAGGTGTGGAGCGGCGCGGTGGACGCGATGGTGCAGTGGTGGTACGGCCACAACGCGGTCGGCTTCTTCCTGACCGCCGGCTTCCTCGGGCTCATGTACTACTTCGTGCCCAAGCAGGTCGGCCGGCCGATCTACTCCTACCGGCTCTCGATCGTGCACTTCTGGGCGCTGATCGCGGTGTACATGTGGGCCGGGCCCCATCACCTGCAGTACACCGCGCTCCCCGACTGGGCGCAGTCCCTCGGCATGGTGTTCTCCCTGATCCTGATCGCGCCCTCCTGGGGCGGCGCGATCAACGGGATCATGACCCTGTCGGGCGCCTGGCACAAGCTCAGGACCGATCCGATCGTCAAGTTCATGATCGTCGGCCTGTCGTTCTACATGATGTCGACCTTCGAGGGGCCGATGATGTCGATCAAGACCGTCAACGCCCTCTCGCACTACACGGACTGGACCATCGGCCACGTGCACTCGGGCGCGCTCGGCTGGGTGGCGATGATCTCCTTCGGCGGCCTCTACGTGCTCTACCCGCGGCTGTTCGGCGTGGAGGCGATGCACTCGGCGCGGCTCGTCGAGTGGCACTTCTGGATCCACACCATCGGCGTGCTGCTCTACGCCGCCTCGATGTGGATCGCCGGCGTGATGCAGGGGCTCATGTGGCGCGCCACCAACGCCGACGGGACCCTCACCTACAGCTTCATCGAGTCCCTGGTCGCCACCTACCCCTACTACCTGCTGCGCCTCGCCGGCGGCGTGCTCGTGGTCGCCGGGCTCGTGATCATGGCCGTGAACGTCTGGCGAACCTGGCTCGCCCGCGATCCCGAGCGCATGCGCCACCCCGTGGTCGCGCCCGGCTACGCCTGAGGAGGTCCCGATGGAGCAGCTGCGCACCCACGAGAAGATCGAGAGGAGCGTCGGCCTGATGGGGATCCTGATCGCGGTCGCGGTGAGCTTCGGCGGCCTCGCCCAGATCGTGCCGCTGATGTACCAGGCCGAGGCCGTCGAGCCGGTGCCGGGGCTGAAGCCCTACCCGCCGCTCGAGCTCGCCGGCCGCGAGGTCTACGTGCGCGAGGGCTGCTACGGCTGCCACTCGCAGATGGTGCGCACCCTGCGCTTCGAGACCGAGCGCTACGGTCCCTTCTCGGTGGCCGGCGAGTCGGTCTACGACCACCCCTTCCAGTGGGGCTCGAAGCGCACCGGACCCGACCTCGCCCGCATCGGCGGACGCTACAGCGATGCGCTGGCACCGCACGCACCTGCTCGACCCGCGGCTGGTGGTGCCCGAGTCGAACATGCCCGCCTACCCCTGGCTCGAGCGGCGTCCCGTCGACGGCGAAGGCATCGCGCGGCGGATGCGAGCACTCAGGCGGCTCGGTCATCCCTACCGCGACGAGGAGATCGCCGGCGCGGCCGAGGCGCTTCGCGGCAAGACCGAGATGGACGCGCTGATCGCCTACCTGCAGAGCCTGGGGCGGCACGCGCCGCCGGGAGGCTGAGCGATGGACGCCGGAACCGTCCAGGGGCTGATCACGCTGCTCGCGCTGCTCGCCTTCCTCGCGATGGTGGCCTGGGTCTTCGCGCCCTCGCGCCGGTGCCGCTTCGACGAGGCGGCGCGGCTGCCGTTGGAGGAGGAGGAGAAGCCATGAGCCTCGGCTGGACGGTGTTCATCGCCCTGCTCACCGCCCTCAACGTCCTCGGCTGCGTCTGGCTGATCCTCTACACCTCGCGGCGCCGCAAGGACGAGCCGGAGACCACCGGCCACGTCTGGGACGGCGACATCCGGGAGTACAACAAGCCGCTGCCGCGCTGGTGGGTGAACCTGTTCTACCTCACCATCGCCTTCGGCATCGTCTACCTGCTGTGGTATCCCGGGCTCGGCGGCTTCGCCGGCCTCGGGCGGCTGGAGCTCGGCGGCCGAGCACGAGGCCGAGCGGCAGCGGCAGGAAGCACGCTTCCTCGAACGCTTCGGCGCCCTCGCGGGACTGCCGATCGAGCGCATCGCCGAAGACCCTTCGGCGATGCGGCTCGGCGCCGCGCTGTTCGCCAACCACTGCGCCATGTGCCACGGCTCGGACGCGCGCGGCGCCCCGGGCTTCCCCAACCTGCGCGACGGCCACTGGCAGTGGGGAGGCACCCCGGAAGCGATCCTGCACTCCATCCTGCGCGGCCGCGAGGGGGTGATGCCGGGCTTCGCCGCGGCGCTGGGTTCGGAGACGGCGGTGAGCGAGGTGGCGGTGTACGTGCAGAGCCTCGCGGGACTGCGGGTCGATCCGGAGCTCGCCGCGGCCGGGCGGCAAGCGGTATCGAGACGATCTGCGTCGCATGCCACGGCCCCGACGGGTCGGGGCAACCCGCTGCTCGGTGCCCCCGACCTCACCGCAGGCGCCTACACCTACGGCGCAAGCTTCGAGGCCCTGCGCGAGACCGTCGCCGCCGGCCGGCACGGCATCATGCCGCCGCAGGGTCCGGTGCTGGGCGAGCTCCGCGCCCGCATCGTCGCCGCCTACGTCTGGGCGTTCTCGCGCCAGGGACAGGCATCGGCGGCGCGCGCCGGCGGCGGGGGCGCGCGATGAGCGAGATCGACCACCCGCCGCGGCCGCTGGCGCAGCGGC
Source organism: Lysobacterales bacterium (assembly GCA_033582715.1). GTDB lineage: Bacteria > Pseudomonadota > Gammaproteobacteria > Xanthomonadales > BPKI01 > BPKI01. The sequence continues at coordinate 1,964,507 of JAVQZZ010000001.1, forward strand.
TGGGGGCGATCCTGTGGCCGAGCTTCTTCGCCGCGGGCGTGGCGACGATGGTCTTCTTCGCCGCGGTCGACCCGCTGGAGCTCGCCGCGAATCCTCGAGCTGCCGCTCTGGCCGGCGAGCCGGGAGGGCGGCTACACGCATCGGCTTCCTGCTGTTCTGGATCGCCACCGCCTCGTCGAGCGCCTTCACCTGGATCCTGCTGCGGCCCGGCAGCCGCTTCAACCGCCCGCCCGGGAGCTGAGGAGGACTCTCGCCGTGTCCGCGCCCTCGGCGGCCCCCGAATACGAATCGATCTACCGCAGCGAGGGCAAGGTCTACCCGCGCGAGGTGCGCGGCCGCTTCACGCGCCTGCGGACCGCGGCCGTGTTCTGGCTGCTCGGCATGTTCTACCTCTTCCCCTGGCTCACCTGGGACGGCCGCCAGGCGGTGCTCTTCGACCTCCCGGCGCGGCGCTTCCACGTCTTCGGCCTCACCTTCTGGCCGCAGGACTTCATCTTCCTCGCCCTGCTGCTGATCCTGGCCGGGTTGGCGCTGTTCTTCTTCACCGCGCTGGCCGGTCGGCTGTGGTGCGGCTACGCCTGCCCGCAGACGGTGTGGACCGAGGTGTTCCTCTGGATCGAGCGCGCCTTCGAGGGCGACCGCGCCAGGCGGATCAGGCTCGACCGGAGCCCGTGGACGCGCGAGAAGCTCCTGCGCAAGGGCGGCAAGCACCTCGCCTGGATCCTCTTCGCGCTCTGGACCGGGCTCACCTTCGTCGGCTTCTTCACGCCGATCCGCGAGCTGCTCCCGCGTCTCGCCGCGCTCGAGTGGGGCTTCTGGGAGAGCTTCTGGTGCCTGTTCTATGGCATCGCGACCTGGGGCAACGCCGGCTTCCTGCGCGAGCAGGTGTGCAAGTACATGTGCCCCTACGCCCGCTTCCAGGGGGCGATGTTCGACCGGGACACGCTGATCATCGCCTACGATGCCCGCCGCGGCGAGCCGCGCGGAGCGCGGCGACGAGAGCTGCCGAGCGTGCTCGAGCGCGAGCGCGGCCTCCTGCCCCTGCCCGCGGCGCAGGCCGCGCTCGCGTTCCACGCCTGGCAGACCGCCGAACTGGGGAGGGCTCGGGTGACCACCGGGCTCGCCGACCGGCCGCCGCCGGACGCCCCGCGCGCCAGCCGCCCCGAGGAGCTCGGCGACTGCATCGACTGCACCATCTGCGTGCAGGTCTGCCCGACCGGCATCGACATCCGCAACGGCCTGCAGTACGAGTGCATCGCCTGCGGCGCCTGCGTCGACGCCTGTGACGCGGTGATGAAGCGGATCGGCTATCCGCCGGGACTGATCCGCTACACCACCCAGAATCTGGTCGAGGGCCGGACGCCTGAGGATCCTCAGGCCCAGCGCGTGCTGATCTACGGCGCGCTGCTGCTCGGCCTGGCCGCGCTCTGGCTGCTCGGCGTCGTCTCGCGCCCCGCCCTCGAGCTCCACGTGCTGCGCGACCGCAACGCCCTCTATCGCGACACCGCTCGCCGGCATCGAGAACGGCTACACCCTCAAGATCGTGAACCGCCTCGACCGCCCGCGGCGGGTGCGGGTGACGGTCGAGACGTCCGCTCCCGCTCGAGCTGGTCGAGCCGTCGGCGCCGGTGGTGCTCCCGCCCGAATCGGTCGAGCGCCTCCCGGCGAGCCTGCGCGGTCCGCGAGCGGCGGTCGGCGGGGCAAGCGCCGTGCGCTTCGTCGTCGCCGACCTCGAGCAGCCCGAGCTTCGCGCAGAGCGCGAGTCGCGCTTCTTCGCGCCGGAGGATGGAGTGCGATGAGGGCGCGGGCAGTCCCCGAGTTCTGGCTGGTGGTGGCCATCCCCCTCCTCGGCGTGCTCGCGGGACTCGCGACGGTGGCGATCGCCGTGGCCAGCGGCCCGAGCGACCCGGTGGTCTCCCCCTTTGAGCGCCGGGGTCTGGTCCAGACCGCTGCTCGACGGGCCCGGGCGCGAGGCGGCACGCCGCGGGCTCGAGGGCACGCTCCGCATCGACCGCGAGCGCCGGCTCGCGATGGTGGAGCTTCGGGGCGCAGGCGCGGGAGACGGGCCGCTGTGGCTCACCCTCGCCCACCCGACCCGCGCCGCCCTCGATCTCCGGGTGCGCCTCGCCCCGCTCGGTGGCGGCCGCCATGCCGGAGCGCTGAAGCCTTACGCCGGCACGTCACGGGCAGGCGCTGCTCGAGCCGGAGGACCGCGCGTGGCGGCTCGCCGGCCGCTACCGGGAGGGCGAACCCGGCGCGCTCCGTCCGGGACGCAGGCCTCGGAGCCGCGATGAGCCTCGCGCTCGCCCCGTCGGCGACGCCCCTCGCCGCCGGCTCGGCGCGCTGCTTCCACTGCGGCGAGCCGCTCCCGGCGCGGCGCGTGCCGCGGGGCCTGGGCGGCGAGCGCCGGGAGTTCTGCTGCCACGGCTGCGCCGCCGCGGCGGCCCTGATCCACGAGCAGGGACTCGCCGACTTCTACCGGCTGGGCGGCGCGGCGAGCGCGCCGCGTCCCGAGACCGTTCCCGACTTCTCCGCCTGGGACCGCGCCGAGTGGCTCGAGCCGTGGCTGGAGCACGACGCGCGAGGGAGGACGACGGATCTCCCTGGTCCTCGAGGGGCTGCGGTGCGCGGCCTGCACCTGGCTGGTGCGCCGCGTGCTCGGCGGCCTCCCCGGGGTGCGCGCGGCGGAAGTGAATCTGCTCACCGGCCGGCTGAGCCTGGCCTGGGAACCCGACCGCATCGCGCTCTCGGCCATCCTCCGCGCGACTCGCCGAGATCGGCTACCGGCCCACGCTTCCCGGCGACCCGGATGCCGCGGCCCGCGAGCGCAGCGGCGCGGCGCGCCTCCCTGAAGACGGCTCGCGGTCGCCGGCCTCGGCGCCCTGCAGGCGATGATGCTGAGCGAGGCGCTGTTCCTCGGCGCCGACGGCTCGATGCCCGCGGCCACCCGCGACCTCTTCCGCTGGCTGACCTTCCTGCTCACCACCCCGGTGGTGCTCTACGCCGGCTGGCCGTTCCTCGCCGGCATGGCCGCCGAGCTGCGCCGGCGAGCGCCAGGGATGGACAGCCTCGTGGCGGGCGGCACGCTCGCGGCCTGGCTGGGCAGCACGGTCGAGACCCTGCGCGGCGGCCCGCACGTCTGGTACGACGCCGCGGCAATGTTCGTGCTGTTCCTGCTCGCCGCCCGCGAGCTCGAGGCCGCCCAGCGGCGACGGGCGCGGGCGGCGGTGGAGGCCCTCGGCGGCCGCGAGGTTGCACTCGCGCTGCGCGAGCAGGGGGACGGCCGCCTCGAGGCCCTGCCGCCCTCGGCGCTGCGACCCGGCGACCGGGTCCTGGTGCGCGCGGGGGAGGCGCTGCCGGCCGACGGCATCCTCGAGCAGGACGCGGAGCTCGACGAGGCGCTGCTCACCGGCGAGTCGCGCCCGGTCCACCGCAGCGCGGGGAGCCTCGCCCTCGCCGGCAGCATCGCCCTCGGCGCGAGCCTCAGGCTGCGCGTCCACCGGGTCGGCGCGCAGTGCCTGCGCGCCCAGCTGGGGCGGCTGGCCGAGCGCGCCCAGCTCGAACGGCCGCCGCTGATGGAGCGCGCCGAGGCGGTGGCGCTGCGCTTCACCGCCGCCGTGTTCCTGATCGCGCTCGCCGCCGCGGCCTTCTGGCTCGCGCACGAGCCTGGCCGGGCCTTCGAGGTGCTGCTCGCGGTGCTGGTCGTGAGCTGCCCGTGCGCCCTCACCCTGGCGCTGCCCTCGGCCCTGGCCGCGGCCCACGCCGCCCTCGCCCGGCGCGGGGTGCTCTCGCTCAGGGCTGGCGCCCTCGCCCGGCTCGCGCGCGCGGACTGGGCGCTGCTCGACAAGACCGGCACGCTCACCCGCGGCACGCCGCGGCTCGCCGCGGTACGGCCGCTCGCGGCGATCTCCGCGGAGGAGGCGCTCGGGCTGGCGGCAGCCCTGGCGCGCGAGAGCGCCCATCCCTACGCCGCGGTCTTCCCCCGCGATCCCGGTCCGCGCGCCGAGGCGCCGCGCTTCCTGCCCGGCCGCGGGCTCGAGGGCCGGATCGGCGGCCGGCGCTACCGCCTCGGCCACGGCGAATTCGTCGGCGGGGCCGGGCCGCTCGCGCTCGCACGCGAGATCGAGGCTGGAGGCCGCTTCGAGCCGCTTGCGGTCTTCGAGCTCGACGATCCCCCGCGCGCCGACGCGGAGGAGGCCCTCGCCGCACTGCGCGCGCAGGGTCTCGGCATCGAGCTCGCGAGCGGCGACGCCCCGGATGCGGTCGGGCGGCTCGCGGCGCGGCTCGGCATCCGGAGATGGCGCGCCTCCTGCACCCCGGAGGACAAGCTCGCCCTGCTCACGTGCCCGCCGGGCAGAGGGCCGGCGGGTCCTCGCCGTGGGCGACGGCGCCAACGACGCGCCGCTGCTCGCCGCGGCCGAGGTGTCGATGGCCTTCGCCCGCGGCTCGGCCCTCGCGCACCAGGCGGCCGACCTCGTCGTCGTGGGCGACCGTCTGCGGCGGATCCCCGAGGCGATCGCCCTCGCGCGGCGCGCGCGGCGGGTGCTGCGCCAGAACCTGGCGATGGGCCATCGGCTACAACCTGCTCGCCCTGCCGCTCGCCGCGGCCGGGACGATCACGCCCTGGATGGCCGCGCTGGGAATGGCGATGTCCTCGCTCGTGGTGAGCCTGAACAGCGCCCGCCTGCTCGGCAGCCGGGGGCGCGGAGGCGGGCCAGCGATGAACGCTCTACTGGTGCTGCTCCCGCTCAGCCTCGCCCTGCTCGCGATCGCGATCGCGGTCTTCTTCTGGGCGGTGGACCGACGGCCAGTTCGACGACCTCGACACCCCGGCGCTCGCGCCGCTCGCGGACGAGCCGCGGACCGGCGAGGAGGACCGGCGGTGAGCGTCGAGCCCGCGCTGGCGCTCGCCGCGCTGGCGGCCGGCCTAGCCGGCGCGCCGCACTGTCTCGCCATGTGCGGTGCGCTCGGGGCCGGACTCTGCGCCCTCGTCGCCCCCCGTCCCGGGCCCGAGGCGCTCGTGGTCGCCCTCCGGCTGCACGCCGGGCGCGTCCTCGGCTACGCCCTGCTCGGGGTGCTCGCCGGGGGCCTCGGTGCCTCGCTCGCCGGCGGACTGGCGCTCGATCCGCGCTGGCCGCGGGCGGCGGCCGGGGCGCTCCTGTTGCTCCTCGGGCTCGGGCTGCTCGTCCCGCGGCTCCGCCTCGCGGCGTCCCCCGCCCCGCTCGCCGTCGCCGAGCGACTGATGGCGCGCCTCGCCCGCCTCTGGCCGCCCGCCGCCTCTGCTCCTCGGACTCGTGTGGAGCCTCCTGCCGTGCGGCCTCAGCGTCGGGGTCCTGCTCACCGCCGTCGCCGGTGGCTCAGCGCTCGCGAACGGCGGCCTCGGCATGGCCGCCTTCGGCCTCGGCACCACGCTCGCCACGTTCCCGGCCAGCCTCGGCCTGCCGCTGCTGCTCCGCCGGTACCTCGGTCACCGGCTCAGCCTTGCCGTCGCTCCTCCTCGCTGCCGCGGTCGGTCACCACTGGTCGACGCCATTCTGGGCGCCTCACTCCGCGGCGCCGGCGCGCCGCCCGGCGAGCGTCTCGCTCTGCCGGACGTCCTGAGCCGAACCTCGGCTCCGGGCAGCGAGGCCCCAAGCAGGCGGCATCGGGGTGGAGATAAGGAGAGCACGCGACCGCGCAGCGACGGCAAAGGTCCTCAGCCGGCGGGACCTGCCTCCTCCTCGGGCTCGAAGACCAGGGCCAGGCCGTTGTTGCACCAGCGCTGGCCGGTGGGCGGCGGGCCATCGGGGAAGACGTGGCCCTGGTGGCCGCCGCAGCGGGCGCAGTGATACTCGACGCGCATCATGCCGTGGGAGAGGTCGAGGCGGGTTCGCACCGCGCCGGGAAGCGGCCGGAAGAAGCTCGGCCAGCCGGTTCCGGAATCGAACTTCGCCGCGGACTCGAAGAGCGCGGCACCGCAGCCCGCGCAACGGTAGCGGCCGCGCCGATGCTCGCGGAGCAGGGGCGAGCTCCACGGCGGCTCGGTGCCGCAGTCGCGAAGCACCCACGCGCGCATGCGCGCCATCTCGTCGCGCTCGGCCATGGTTCCGCCGGACCCGTCCGATGCCCTCGTCCATGCTGCGCCAAGGCGACGCTGGAGTCGTCGGCCGAACTTTTTGCAATTTTACAGAGTTTTGCAACGAGTCAACTCGATTTTCATGCTGAGATCGTCGCTCAAGCCATTTCACAAATCCGGCAATGCGAATCCGGCGGCTCGATGCGCGCCGCTGCTTCGCTCAGACTTCCTGCGCCCTCGCCCTGGCCATTCCCGCCTCCGGCCTCGCGCAGACCCCGGTCACGCAGCCGGCCGGGCTGCTCACGAACCCGGCGAACACCCTGGTGAGCGACCCCGCGGCCGCCGACCAGTGGCTGCGCCGCAACGTGCGCTTCGGGAGGGGCGGTCGGCATCGCGGCGAACTACCCGCGCGCCGGCAACGCCTCGATGTTCATGGAGACTCGGCGCCCCGAACGCCGGCAACGTCGGCAAGGCGGACGCCGAGTACTACCCCGCGGCGACCTTCGGCCGGCTCGCCGATCTCGGGACGGTCAGCTACGAGTGGTACCGCGACGGCGCGAGCCTAAGGCAGCCCCTGGCTGCACCCGGCCTACCGGCTGGTGGTCGACGCGGACGGCAATCTCGCCACCACCAACGACGTCGGCTTCCTGATCTTCGAGCGCTGCTACAACGTCTGCCGGCTGCCCGGCCGTGCCGATCAATACCTGGGTGGCCGACAGCATCACCGGCTCGACGATCCTGTGGTGGTTCCAGATCGGGGTGGGGGTCGAGGCGGTCTACACGCGCACCCTCGCCACCTACCAGAGCGGTGCCTACACGCCCTCTCCCGGCTTCGTCGCAGCTCGGTCCGAACAGCCGCGTGATCGGGATCAGCCTCGGCGTCGGCTCGGGGTGGACCGGCACGCCCGCCTTGCGCGGCGCGGTGGATCTCGTCCGCATCGTCTCGAACACTCCGGGCGCGGCCTCGCTCTTCCACAACTTCGAGCTCGCCTCCGACATGGCGGCGGTGAGCCTCACCGGCCTACCGGGAATCCTCGGGCCGGGGCAGACGGTCACCGGGATCACCGCCACCTGCACCAACGTCCACCCCACGGCAGCGGCCGCCAACGCCACCTGCACGATCTCCTCGACGCTCGGCACGGTCGGCGCGGTGAGCTGCACGCCCCCCACGCCCGTGCCCTCCCTCGCCCCGGGCCAGAGCATCGTCTGCACCTTCCAGCTCACCGACAGCAACACCCCCGGAGGAGGCACGAACGCCCACAAGCTTCGGGCTCGGTCACCGTGACCGCCGGGGCCCTGGCGAACGACAATCCGGCCAACGACCAGACCAGCCAGAACGTCGCGGTGCTCGACGCCGTGGACGAGACCGCGCCGCTTCCCGGCAACACCGACCCAGACGGTCAACGTCGCAGCCAACGACGGCCAGCCCTCCGGCTTCGGCTACGGCTACACGCTGCTCGCCAGCACCTGCCCGGCGACGACGCTCACCCCGGCGGGGCTCGCCAGCTTCACCGTCCCCCTAGTCGGCTCCTGCACCATCCAGTACCGCCTGTGTGCCGTGCCGCCCAACCAGACGGCCTGCGACACGGCGACGCTGACGGTCACCGGCCTCGCCTTCCGGCCTGCCGGCGGCGCGGGCGATCCCCATGCTCGGCCTTCGCGGGCCTCGCGGCGCTCGCCGGGCTGCTCGCGGTCGCGGCGTCCCGTCGCCGCTGATTCCGGCGTCGCCCGGGCCGGCTCCTGGCGTGCGCCCGGTGCGTCGGCGCGTGGACTAGGCTGAGCGCGTGGATGGCTGGTCGCTCGCTTCCGGGCCTCCTCGGCGGCCTCGGGCTGTTCCTGCTCGGAATGGGCCTGCTCACCGAAGGGCTCAAGCTGGCCGCGGGAAGCTCGCTCGCGCGGATCCTCCGCCGCGCCACCGCCGGCCCGGGACGGGCCTTGGCCAGCGGGGCGCTGATCACCGCTCTCGTCCAGTCCTCGAGCGCCGTGACGCTCGCCACCATCGGCTTCGTCAATGCGGGGCTGATGCCGCTCGGCGGCCGCGCTCTGGGTGCTCTTCGGGGCCAACGTCGGCACCAGCATGACCGGCTGGCTGGTGGCTCTGATCGGGCTCGAAGTTCCAGATCGAGGCCCTGGCCCTGGCCCTGCTCGGCGTCGGCTCGCTTCTGCGGCTCAGCGCGGGGCGAGGGCCCCGCATCGGCCTCGGCCACGCCCTCGCCGGCCTCGGCCTGCTGTTCCTCGGCATCGACGTGCTGCGCGATGAGCCTTTCCGACCTCGCCGGGCGGCTGCCGCTGCCCGACGGTGACCGGCCGCTCCGAGGTGCTGGCGCTCACCCTGCTCGGGATCGCGCTCACGGTGCTGATGCAGAGCTCGAGCGCCTCGATCGCGCTCACCCTCACCGCCGCCCAGGAGGGGCCTGCTCGGCACCCTCGGCGCAGCCGCCGTGGTGATCGGCGCCAACATCGGCACCACCGTCACCGCGATCCTCGGCGCGATCGGCGCCACCCCCGACGCCAAGCGGGCCGCCGCTGCCCACGTCCTGTTCAACGTCATCACCGCGCTGGTCGCGCTCGCCCTGCTTCCCTGGCTCGTCGCGCTGCTCGAGCAGCTCCGCATCGCTGCTCGGCCTCGAGAGAGGTCACCGCGGCCAAGCTCGCCCTGTTCCACACCCTGTTCAATCTGCTCGGCGTGGCGCTGATCGCCCCCTTCGCCGACCGCCTGGCGCGCTTCCTCGAGCGACGCTTCGCGAGCCCCGCGGAGCGGCTGGGACGCCCGCGCCACCTCGACCACACCCTGCTCGGGGTGCCGGAGCTCGCGCTCGCGGCCCTCCGGCGCGAGCTCGAGCGCGCCTGGGCGATCGCCGCCGAGGCCTGGGAGCAGCGGCTCGCCGGTGAGCCGGCGGAGGACACGATCGCGACCGGCGAACGCCTGCTCGGCGCGATCCAGCGCTTCGTGGCCGGCCTCCATCGCAGCGCGATGAGCGTCGGCGAGGGCGCGAGGCTGGCGCGGCTGCTCCGCGTGCACCGTTATCTCGACGGGACGCTCGACCTCGCCCGCGAGGATGCGGAGGGGCTCGGCTTGGTCCATCGGCGCGGGAGCGCAGGAGCGACCACGGGCGCGACCATCGACGCGCTGCTGGAGGCCGCCCGGTCGCGACTGAAGGGGCGGGAGGCGGCCGATCGTCGGGCGGGAGGCCCGACCGCGAGCGACGCGGATGGCTTCGAGGCCGCCTACCAGGCGCACAAGGCCGCGACGCTCGCGGCGGCGGCTCGGGGCGAGCTCGAGCTCGAGTCCATGGACCGCATCCTCTCGGCCACCAGCCGCCTGCGACGCTCGCTCCGGCACCTCGACAAGGCCGCCGACCTGCTCGCGGAGGAGACCGGGGCGGGAAGCCGCGAGCCCGCAGGCGCGGCGGTCGCACATTGACAGGACCGGGAGCGGCTCGGACCATGTTCGCCGCCTGCGCGAGCCGAGCCCGGAACACCGCCACCGCGCGATGCGCCTGCCGACGCTGCTGCTGCTCTCGCTCCTCGCCGCCTCGTGCCAGCGCGAGGGCGGGGATCCGCGCGTCGTCCACGTCTACAACTGGTCCGACTACATCGGCAGCGACACCCTCGCCGCCTTCGAGCGGGAGCACGGCATCCGCGTGGTCTACGACCACTACGACAGCAACGAGATGCTCGAGGCGAGGCTCGCCGCGGGCCGCTCCGGCTACGACGTCGTGTTCCCTTCCGCCCGGCCCTACGGCGCGCGCCTCGTCGCCGGCGGCCGGCTGCTCGCGCTCGAGCGCGAGCGCCTGCCTCACTGGCGCCACCTCGACCCCGAGATGCTCGGCCGCGCTCGCCGACGTCGATCCCGGCAACCGCCATCTCGTGCCCTACCTGTGGGGCACCACCGGGCTCGGGCGTGAACCTGCAAGCCTGCTGCGCGAGCGGCTCGGCGGCGAGCCTCCCGCGAGCTGGGCCCTGCTCTTCGATCCGGCGCATCGCGAGCCGCCTCGCCGACTGCGGCATCTCCGTGCTCGACGAGGAGCAGGAAGTCTTCGCGGCCGCGCTGATCTACCTCGGGCGCGATCCCCACGAGGAGGGCGAGGAGGCGATCGCCGCCGTGGGCGCCCTGTTCGAGCGGCATCCGCCCGCATCTGCGCTACTTCCACTCCAGCCGCTACCTCGAGGATCTGGCGAGCGGCGCGCTCTGCCTGGCGATGGCCTACTCGGGCGACGTGCTGCAGGCGCGACGCCGGGCCGAGGAGAGCCGGCCGGGCCGGAGAGATCGCCTTCCTGCTGCCGCAGGAGGGCGCGCTGCGCTGGATGGACGTGATCGCCGTCCCGGCCGATGCCCCCCATCCCGCGAACGCCCACGCCTTCATCGACTTTCTGCTCCGGCCCGCAGTGTGATCGCGGCGATCACCGCCGAGATCGGCTATGCGAGCGGCAACCGCGACGCCCGCGCCCTGCTCGATGCCGCGGTGCTCGGGGATCCGGTGGTGCACCCGCCGCCGGGCGCGCGGCTGATCGATCCGAAGATCCTCCCGCCGGCGGTCGAGCGCGCGCGTCAGCGCGCCTTCGTCGCGATCAAGGCCGGGCGAGCGGCCGCGCCGGCGGCGCGATGAGCGCGCCGCTGCTGGTCCTCTCCGGACTCCGCAAGCGCTTCGGCGCCACGGTCGCGGTCGACGGCGTGGAGCTCGAGATCGGCGCCGGCGAGTTCTTCGCCCTCCTCGGCGGCTCCGGCTGCGGCAAGAGCACCCTGCTGCGGCTGATCGCGGGACTCGAGCGCCCCGACGAGGGCCGGGTGTGGCTGGATGGCCGGGACATCACCGAGCTCCCGCCCCATCGCCGGCCGCTCCACACGATGTTCCAGAGCTACGCCCTCTTTCCCCACCTGAGCGTGGCCGACAACATCGCCTTCGGGCTTCGCCGCCAGGGCTGGAGCCGGCCGGCGATCGCCGCGCGGGTGGCGGAGATGCTGCGTCTGGTGCAGCTCGAGGGACTCGGCGGCCGGCGCCCGCATCAGCTCTCGGGCGGCCAGCAGCAGCGGGTGGCCCTCGCCCGGGCCCTCGCCCCCCGCCCGCGCCTGGTCCTGCTCGACGAGCCGCTCTCGGCCCTCGACCGCCGGCTGCGCGAGGCCATGCGCGCCGAGCTCAAGGCCATCCAGCGCGAGGTCGGGATCACCTTCGTCGCCGTCACCCACGACCAGGAGGAGGCGATGGGGCTGGCCACCCGGATGGCGGTGATGGAGCGCGGGCGGCTGCTCCAGGTCGACAGCCCGCGCGCGATCTACGAGCGGCCCGCGAACCGCTTCGTCGCCAGCTTCATCGGCCAGGTCAACCTGCTCGCCTGGCGAGCTCCGGGCCGAGGCCGGAGGCTGGCGCTTCCACTGCCCGGCGCTGGCGACGGAGTTCGCGGTCGAGGCGGCGCCGCCCGCCGGCCCGGCTCTGCTCGCGCTCCGCCCCGAGAGGCTGAGGCTGCTCCGGCCGGGCGCGGCCGGCGCGGAAAACCGGCTTGCGCGCGCGGGTCACCGGGATCCTCTACCGCGGCGAGAGCTCGCTGCTCAGGCTGGGCGCGCGCGGTCTGGAGCTCCTCGCCCTCCACCCGCACGGCCAGCGGCGAGGCCGACCCGGCGCATCGACGAGGAGGTCGAGCTCGGCTTCGGGCGCGGCGACGGGGTGCTCCTCCGTGACTGAGTCCGGCCGCGGCCTCGCGGTGGCGTCGCTGCCGCTCGCCTTCCTCGTCCGTGTTCCTGCTCGCGCCGCTGCTCCTGCTCGGCGCGATCGCGCTCGCCGAGAGCGACCCGGCGCTGAGCCCGCCCTTCCGTCCCTGGTGGCACGGGAGACGCCGCACCGAGCCTCGCGAGCCTGCGGCTGATCGCCAGCGAAGGGCTCTACCTGCGCGCCTGGCTCGACTCGCTGCGCATCGCCGCCGGCTCGGCGCTGCTGTCGGTGCTGCTCGCCTACCCGCTGGCGCTGGCGCTCGCGAGCGCCCCGCCGCGCTGGCGGCTGCCGCTGCTCGCGGCGGCGGTGCTGCCCTTCTGGACCAGCTTCCTCGTCCGGGTCTACGCCTGGATGGGGCTGCTGCGCCACGACGGCCCGATCAACGGCCTGCTGCTCGCCCTGGGCCTGGTCGAGCGTCCCCTGCCGCTGCTCTACAACGAGTTCGCGATCCACCTCGGCATCGTCTACGCCTACCTTCCCTTCGCCCTGCTGCCGATCGCGGCCCGGCTGATGGCCATCGACCCGCGGCTCGCCGAGGCCGCGGCCGACCTCGGCGCCAGGCCCCTCGGGACCTTCCTGCGGGTGACGCTGCCGCTTTCCCTGCCCGGCGTCGCCGCCGGCTTCCTGCTGGTCTTCGTGCCCGCCATCGGCGAGTTCGTGATCCCGGACCTGCTCGGCGGACCGGGCGACCTGCTGCTCGGCCGGCTGCTGTGGAACGAGTTCTTCCAGGCGCGCGACTGGCCGCTGGCGAGCGCGATCGCGCTGCTGCTGCTCGCCCTGGTGGCCCTCCCCGCTCGCCCTCTTCGGGCGGCTGCTCGCGCGGCTCGCCGCGGGAGGCGGCCGGTGATGCGCGCGCGGGCGCCGCTCCTGCTCGCCCTCGGCCTCGGCTTCGCCTTCCTCTACCTGCCGATCCTGTGGGTCGTGCTGCTGTCCTTCAACGAGTCGCGGCTGCTCACCCGCTTCGAGGGCTTCTCGCTGCGCTGGTACCGCGAGCTGTGGGCGGACCCCGCGCTGCTCGCGGCCCTCGGCCGCAGCCTGCTCGTGGCCGCGGCGAGCGCCCTGCTCGCGGTGGTCGATCGGCACCCTCGCCGCGACCGCCCTCGCCCGCTTCCCCCGCTTCCGCGGCCGCGCGCTTCTCGCCTTCCTGACCGCGGCACCGCTGGTGCTGCCGGAGGTGATGCTCGGCCTCGGCGCGCTGCTGCTCTTCGTCGCCCTCGAGCAGGCGGTCGGCTGGCCCGCCGGCCGGGGTCTCGGCACCATCGTGCTCACCCACGCCCTGCTCGCCTGCGCCTACGTCGCGGTGGTGGTGCAGTCGCGGCTCGCGGGGCGCGAGCGGATCCTCGAGGAGGCGGCCATGGACCTCGGCGCGGGGCCGCTGCGCGCCTACTTCCTCGTGACCCTCCCGGCGATCGCCCCGGCCCTCGTCGCCGGCTTCCTGCTCGCCTTCACCCTCTCGATCGACGATCTGGTGCTGGCGAGCTTCACCGCCGGGCCGGGCTCGAGCACCCTGCCGATGGCGGTCTACTCCAGGCTGAAGCTGGGTCTGAGCCCCGAGATCAACGCCCTCGCCAGCCTGCTGGTGCTTGCCGCCGCGCTCGCCGTCGGTCTCGCCGCCTGGCTGTTCGGCCGCGACCGCTAGGGCACCCTCACGCCAGCCGGCGGCCGGCGGCCGCGGGCTCGCTGCCCTCGTCCTCGTGGCAGAGCGCGGCGAGCCGCTTGGGATCGAGGATCTCGACCCGGCGGCGCTCCACCCGGATCACCCCCTCCCCCTGCAGGCGGGCGAAGGCCCGGCTCACGGTCTCGATCACCAGCCCGAGATAGTTGGCGATGTCGGAGCGGCTCATCGGCAGGAGGATGCGGTCGGGAGCGAAGCCGAGCGCGCCGTAGCGCCGCGACAGGGAGAGCAGGAAGCTCGCGATCCGCGCCACCGCGTGGCGCCGCCCCATCATCTCGAGATGCTCCTGGTCGCGCACCGCGCCCCGCCCCAGGATCCGCATCAGCTGCTGCTGGACGCCGGCGATCTCGCGCGCCACCCGCTCGAGCTCCGCCACCGGGATCTCGCACACCCGACTCGGGATCAGCGCCTCGGCATCGCAGCGGTGGCGGTCCTCGGCGAGCGCGTCGAGACCGAAGAGCTCGCCGGGCAGGTGGAAGCCGAGAATCCTGAGTTCCCCCTCCTCGCCGTAGCTGTAGGTCTTGAGCGCACCCTCGCGCAGCACGTAGAGCGCCCGCAGCGGATCGCCGGCGCGGAACAGGGTCGCGCCCCGCGCCAGCGGCCGACGCTGCGCCACCAGCCGGTCGAGGCGCTCGAGATCCGCGGCGCTCACCGCCGCGGGGAGACACAGCTCGCCGAGCGAGCAGCCCGCGCAGCCACGCTTGAGGGCGGCGAGGTCGAGCAGCTCGCCCATCAGGGCACCGCCGTCCAGCGCTTCAGCCAGGCCTCGACCGTGCGGTGCCACTGCAGCGAGTTCTGCGGCTTGAGCACCCAGTGACCCTCGTCGGGGAAGACGAGCAGCTGGCTCGGGATGCCGCGCCGCTGCAGGGCGGTGAAGGCGGCGAGTCCCTGCTCCAGAGGGACCCGGAAATCGTTCGCGCCATGGATCACCAGCATCGGCGTCCGCCAGCGCGAGACCAGGCGGACCGGATTGTGGCGCTCGAAGGCCTCGGGATCCGCGAACTGCGGCGCGCCGAACTCCCACTCCACGAACCACAGCTCCTCGGTCGAGTAGTACATGCTGCGCAGGTCGAAGACCCCGCAGTGGTTGACCAGGCAGCGGAAGCCCTCGGGCCAGGCCCCGGCGATCCAGTTGATCATGTAGCCGCCGTAGCTCGCCCCGAGGGCGCAGGCCCGCTCCCCGTCGAGGAAGGGAAAGCGCTTCAGGGCGGCGGCGAGACCGAGCTTGAGGTCCTCGAGCGGCTTGCCGCCCCAGTCGCGGTTGATCGCGTCGGTGAAGGCCTGGCCGTAGCCGGTGGAGCCGTGGAAATCGATGAACACCGCGGCGAAGCCCTGCCCGGCATAGGTCTGGGGATTCCAGCGGTAATGGAAGGCGTTGCCCATCGAACCCTGCGGCCCGCCGTGGACGAGGAAGGCGATGGGGTAGCGGCGGCCGGGCTCGAAGCCGACCGGCTTCACCACCCAGCCGTAGACCGTGCGCCCCGCCGCGCCTTCGAAGCTGAACTGCTCGTAGTCGCCGAAGCGCACCTCCCGGAGCAGCTCCGCGTTGTGCTCGGTGAGACGGCGCGGACTCGCCCCGGGGCGGTCGAGCACGAAGAGCTCGGCCGGATTCGCGAGGTCGTCGCGGACGAAGACCACCCGCGAGCCCGCCGCCGCGAAGGCGCCGACGGAGCCGTCGCCGCTCAGCGCCCGCACCCGGCCGGTAGCGAGCTCGATCTCGAACAGACGGCGGTGGCCGAGGTCCTCGGCATAGGTGTAGAGCCGGCGGCCGTCGCCGGAGAAGGCCAGGCCGTGCGCCGAGCGGTCCCAGCCCGGCGCCACCTCCCAGGTGCGGCCGCTCGCGAGATCGCGCGCCATGATCGCCAGCCGGTCGGACTCGTAGCCCGCCCGGGGCATCGCGGTCCAGACCAGCAGCCGGCCGTCCGGCGAGAACGCGGGGGTGGTGTCGGTGCCCGGACGGTCCGGGGTGAGGTTCTCCGGCGCGGGCTCGCCCTCAAGCCGCACCCGCCACAGGTCGAGGTTCGTCGACCAGGCCTCCTCGCGCCCGGCGACGCGGGCGGCGAAGACCAGGCTCCTGCCGTCCGGGGCGAAGGCGATCTCCTCCGCTCCGCCGAAGGGCTTGCTCGGCACGTCACCGTCGAGGCCGGCGCTGAGCGGCCGCGGCTCCCCCGCCCTGCCGTCCCTGAGCTCGGCGAGGAAGAGCTGACTGCGGC
The DNA here is from genome assembly GCA_033582715.1 of Lysobacterales bacterium. GTDB lineage: Bacteria > Pseudomonadota > Gammaproteobacteria > Xanthomonadales > BPKI01 > BPKI01. The sequence goes on from JAVQZZ010000001.1 coordinate 1,980,158, forward strand.
GGCCGTCCTTCCAGCGATCCCAGTGGCGAACGAAGAGCCGCTCGTGCAGCACCCCGCTGGCTTTGCCCTTGGCGCGCTCGTCCAGCCGCTCCCGGGTACAGGCGAGCGTGGCACAGTCGGGGAAGACCTCGAAGCTGAGCGCCACCGCGTCCCCCCGCGGCGAGATCAGATAGGTCCCGACGTCCAGGGGATAGTCGCTGACCTGGACCGCCTCGCCGCCCTCGAGCGGGAGGCGCCAGAGCTGCTGGCTTCCCGAGCGGTCGCTCAGGAAGTAGAGGCTGCCTCCGTCCGGCGCGAAGCGCGGCTGGGTGGCGTTCGAGCCCGCGGCGCTGAGCCTCCGCGGCGGGCGCGAGCCATCCGCCGGCACGATCCAGATCGAGTGCATTCCGCGGTTCTTCTCCCAGTCCGTCTCGCGCAGGACATAGGCGACCAGGCGGCCGTCCGGAGAGAGCCGGGGTTCGCCGACGCGGGCCAGCCGGACCAGGATCTCGGCATCGAAGGGCCGCGCCGATGCCGCTGGCGCGGCGGCGAGCGCGGCGAGCAGCAGGAGGAGCCTCGGCATCGCTGGACCTCGCGTCGGGGCGCGCGCAGTATAGCCGCCCCCGTGCACACGCCCGGCGCGGGCCGCCCGGCACCGCGCCGGCCCGTGTCCGGCCCCTCCGCGCGGCCGACCGGGGACGCCCGTCGGCCCCGCCACCCGACATGGATGCGGGGCATCCGCTCGCGACGATGCGCCCCGAGGCTCGGCGGGCGGCTCGGCGAGGAGGGCGACCCCGCCGCGCTCGCGCGGGGCACCCGGAGCATGGTCGGGGACCGCCGATGCCGGCGAGGGCGGATCGTCTTTCGCCGCGCTTCCCCGGGCGGCGCGGCGATCCGGATCCTGGGCTCACGGTACGCAAGGACCGGATCGGCGAGCGGCGACCCGGCGCCCACGGGGAAGTCTCGATCGGCGAGGCGGGCTCCGGGGCCGCCCCGAACGCGCCCGCATGACCCGGCCCATGCCGAGCCCCGGCGAGCGGCAGCAAGGAGCGAGAGGGTGGCCGTGCCGGGGGCGGAGCCGGCCTGCCATGGCGCCCGCCGTTCCGGGCCGCCAGGTAGCGGCGACCAGGCAACGCACGGGCCGCGAATGGCGACCGGGGCCAAGGGCTGCGCCTCGAGCCTCGGCCGCTGACCGTGGCGGGGCGGATCGGGTGGTGCCCGCTCCCGCGGCCTCCGGCCTCGCGCGCGGCGGGAGGGGCGCCTGCGGCGAGGGAATGACCGCCCGCTGGCTCGGGGCCAGAGCTCCCTCGGCCCGCCGGGCCGCGCAGCGCATCCGGACGGCGAGCGCCCCCGGGCTAGCGGTAGCCGATCGCAACCGCCACCGCCAGCGCCGCGGCCGAGGCGAGGATGAGCTTCAGCATCAGCGGCGCGACGAAGCGGAGCCACCGGTCGAAGGGGATGCCGGCGATGCCGAGGATGCTCATCAGCACCACGTTGGTCGGGACGATCATGTTCGCGAAGCCGTCCCCGAACTGGAAGGCCAGCACCGCGACCTGGCGCTCGATCCCGACCACGTCGGCGAGCGGTGCCATGATCGGCATGGTCGCGTAGGCCTGGCCGCTGCCCGAGGGGATGAAGAAGTTGATCAGGGTCTGGATCAGCAGCATGCCGATCGCCGCGCCGTAGCTGCCGAGCGCGGAGAGCGGCTGCGACAGGCCGTGGACGATGGTGTCGAGCACCTGCCCCTCCTCGAGGACGAGGGCGATCGCGCGTGCGAAGCCGATCAGCAGCGCCGTGCCCGCGAGCTCCGCCGCCCCCTCGGTGAAGCGGCGCGCGGTGGCGTCCGCGCCGAGCCCTCCGAGCAGGCCGGCGAGGAGCCCGAGGCCGAGGAACAGCGCCGAGAGCTCGACCAGGTACCAGCCGCGCGCGGTGATCCCCCAGACCATCAGGCCGAGCGCGCCGAGGGTGAGCAGCAGCACGAGGGCTCGGCGGCGATCGACGGGCACCGGCTCGGGCAAGGGGGGTTCGGCCGCGGGCAGGCCCGCGAGCAGGCTCGCGCCAGGATCCGCGGCGACCCGGCGGGCGTAGGACCAGACGTGGTGGACGCCGATCGCGACGAAGGGCAGGAACAGCGCGAGGCGGAACTCCCACCCGGAGACCGGCTGCAGACCGGCGACGTTCTGCGCCACCTGCACGGTGAAGGGATTGAGCGCCGCCGCGCCGTAGCCGATGCCGTAGCCCACGACCACGATCGCCACCGCGGTCACCGTGTCGAGCCGCATCGCCGCGCACAGCCCGATCAGGATCACCATCAGCGGGATGTACTCCTCGGCCACGCCGATCGCGCTCGAGGCGGCGGCGAAGGCGGTGACCCCGCCCGCGATCAGCCAGAACGGTCGCCCCCGCGTGCGGCGGAGCACCGCGCCGAGGGCGGCGTCGATCACCCCGGTGGCGCGCAGCACCCCGATCGCGCCGCCCACCAGCAGGACGAAGAAGATGATCTCGCGGGCGTCGGCCATGGCGCGCGGCACCGCCGTGAGCAGCACCGAGGGTCCGAGCCGGACCGGCTCGGCCAGCGGCGCATAGGAGCCCGGCACCACCACCGCGTGCCCCCCGCCCTCCGGCACGGTCCGCTCGAAGCGCCCCTGGGGCAGCAGCCAGGTCGCGACCCAGGCCAGCACCATGATCGCGAACAGCAGCACCAGGGTGTGCGGCACGCGGATGCGATCGAGCATCGCCAGACCCCTCCCCGAGAGCCGCGGAGTATAGCCGCACGGTTCCCGTCGCGCGCTTTGGGCCTACACTAGGTGCATGCTCGCGCTCAAGAGGCTCCTGCTCGACCTGCGGATGATCGTGCGCACCGGGGTCGTGCCGCCCAACAAGGCCGAGCTGATCGAGAAGCTGGACGAGGCCATCGGCTGGGCGAGCCGCCAGGGGCGCGAGGCCGCCGCCGAGACGCCCCAGCCGGCCCCGCCGCCGGTCCAGGCGGCGATCGCCTGGCAGATGGCCGCCCGCAACCTGCGCCGCACCCATCCCGAGGCCTTCTTCAAGCTGCAGGAGGAGGTCCAGAGCATCCTCGAGCAGCGCGGCCTCGAGGATCCGGACCGGAGGATGCGCCAGCTCGAGAAGGAGCTGCGCGAGCGCGACGCCGAGCTCGAGGAGGCGCGCGGCCGCGTCGCCGATGCCGAGCAGTCAGCTCGGCGAGCTGCGGGCCCAGCTCGAGGAGGCCGGCAGGGAGCGCGCCGGGCTGCTCGCCGAGCGCGAGTTCTGGCAGGAGCGCGTGACGGCGCTGTACCGCGCGCTCGCCGAGCTCGCCCCGGAGCTCGCCGGGGAAGACCCCCAGCGGCTCGCCCTCCTGCGCATCGCCCACGTCCGCGAGCAGCTCGAACAGGCGCGCAAGACCGGCTCGCTCGGGGATGACGGGAGTTCGCCGGCGACGGCACCGAGCCGGGCGGTGATCGAGCAGGTGGCCGCCGGCGAGGCCCGGTTCTCCGACGCCCAGCGCGACTGGGTGATCGGCGAGGCGCTCACCCTCACCAACTGGGAGATGAGCCCCGTCGAGCTCCTCGCCAAGGGCGACGCTTGGCTCGCCCGCCTGCTGCTCGAGCGCCGCGCAGGCTGAGCCGGGCTCAGACCCGGCCGTAGACGTCCTCGAGGCGCTCGATGTCGTCCTCGCCGAAGTAGTCCCCGGTCTGCACCTCGATCATCTCGAGCGCATCCGTGCCCGGGATTCTCCAGGCGATGGAGGGTGCCCGCCGGAATGTCCACGCTCTCGTTGCGCCCGAGCACGAGCTCGCGCTCGCCCACCCGGACCTTCGCGGTGCCCCGCACGACCGTCCAGTGCTCGCTGCGGCGGCGGTGGCGCTGCAGGGAGAGGATCCCGCCCGGCCGCACCGAGAGCCGCTTGACCTTGCAGTCGGGAGCGTCCTCGAGCACGGTGTAGCTGCCCCAGGGGCGGTGCACGGTGCGGGGGGTCTCGGCCTGCTCGCAGCCCGCGGCGGCGAGCCGCGCCACCGCCTCCCGCACCCGCTGCTCGGCCCCGCGGCCGAGCACGAGCACCGCATCCCCGGCGTCCGCCACGGTGATCGCCTCGGTCCCCAGCAGCACCACGGGGCGCTCGGCGGCGAACACCGCGCAGTCCCGCGCTCCGATCGCGAGCGCCCGGCCGGAGAGGCGGTTGCCGTCCCCGTCCGCCGGCACCATGGCGGCCAGGGCGGCGAAGTCGCCGATGTCGCTCCAGGCGAAGCTCGCGGGCACCACCGCCCGCTCCGCCGCCCGCTCCATCACCGCGTGGTCGAAGGCGATCTCGGGCAGCCGCGACCAGCCCTCGGCCGGCAGCCTCAGCTCCTCCCCGCGGCGACCGCCCTCGCGCCAGGCGGCCGTGCAGGCGGCGAGCAGCTCCGGTGCCACCTGTGCGGCCGCGGCCAGCAGCCCGCCGGCGCGGGCGAGGAACATCCCGGCGTTCCAGAGGTGCCGGCCGCCGGCGAGCAGGGCCTCGGCCCGCGCGCGCTCGGGCTTCTCCACGAAGCTCTCGATCCGGAAGCCCTCGTGCCAGGGCGCGCCCGGCTCGATCCAGCCGAAGCCGGTGGCGGGACGGTCGGGGCGGATGCCGAAGACCACCACCGCGCCCTCGGCGGCGATCCGCCTGGCGCGGGCCACGTCGGCGGCGAAGCGCTCGTGCGGGACGATGCGATGGTCGGCCGGCAGCGCCAGGAGCTCCGCCTCGGCACCGAAGCGCTCGCGGATCTCGAGGGCGGCGGCGAGGATCGCCGGCGCGGTGTTGCGGCCCACGGGCTCGATGAGGAAGCTCCAGGACAGTTCCGCCGGCAGCAGCTCGGCGAGGCGGCGGGCGTGGTCGCGCCCGCAGACGACGAGCCCCGCGCCCTCCCCGACACGGGCCGCCCGCGCCAGGGCGTCGGCGACCAGCGGGCCGCCGTCGGGCAGCCTCAGGAAGGGCTTGGGATCGTGCCTGCGCGACAGCGGCCACAGGCGCGTGCCGCTGCCGCCGGCGAGGATCACCGGGATCAGCATGGGGCGTCTCCGAAGAGGGCCGCCGCGGCCCGCGCCGCGGCCAGCTCGGCGATGGTCTCGGCGAGGGCCTCCCGCCAGTGGGGCAGCCGCAGACCGAAGCGTGCCTCGACGAGGGAGGAGTCCAGCACCGACCAGGCCGGGCGCCGCGCCGGGCTCGGCCAGTCGGCGCTGGTGATCTCGGCAGGCGGCGGGCCGGGCGGGAGCAGTCCCGCCTCGCGCGCGAACTCCAGGGCCGCGACGGCAAAATCGTGCCAGCTCGCCTGGCCGGCGCAGGCCACGTGGTAGGTGCCCTCGAGGCTCCGTGCGTCCGCTCCCGCCGCGAGCCACCGCCCGAGCATGAGCGCGGTCGCCGAGGCCAGCACCGCGACGCTGGTCGGGCTGCCCACCTGGTCCGCGACCACCCGGAGCGGCTGGCCGCGAGCGGCCCGGGAGAGGATGGTCTTGACGAAGTTCCGCCCGTGCGGCCCGTAGAGCCAGGCGCTGCGCAGGATCAGATGCCTCGCTCCCGCGTCGCGGATCGCCTGCTCGCCCTCAAGCTTGCTCCGGCCGTAGGCGTTGAGCGGCGCGGTGGGGTCCTGCTCGCGCCAAGGGAAAGCCTGGCCCTCGCCGGAGAACACGTAGTCGCTCGAGAAGTGCACGAGGAGGGCACCGCGGCGGGCCGCCCACGCCGCGAGCGCGGCCGGCCCCTCGGCATTGACCCGGCGCGCGCGCTCGCGCTCCTGCCTCGGCGCGGTCCACGGCGGTGTAGGCCGCGGCATTGACGATCACGTCGGGGTCGATGCGGTCGAGCGCCTCCTCGAGCCGCGGCGGGGGATCCTCGAGATCGAGGGGCCTCGTCGGGAGCCCATGCGCGGGGGCGCCGTCGCGGGTGGTCGCGAGCACCTCGCCGAGCAGGGCGAGCCGGCCGCGCAGCATCCCGCCGAGCTGCCCTCCGGCGCCGGTGAGCAGGATGCGCGGGGCGCTCACGCGAAGCCCGGCAGCGCCTCCTCCGCAAGCTCCGCGAGCCGCGGGGCCTCGCGGTCCTTGGCGGAGAGGATCGGCTCGCCCACCGGCCAGTCGATGGCGAGCGCGGGATCGTCGTAGCGGATCACCCGGTCGGCCTCGCGGCGATAGGGCGCGGAGCAGGCGTAGATCACCAACGCCCGCTCGGAGACCACGGCGAAGCCGTGGGCGAAGCCGGGCGGGATCCAGAGCATCCGGCGATTGTCGGCGGTGAGCATGGCCGCGGCATGCTGGCCGAAGCGCGGCGAGCCGCGGCGGATGTCGACCGCCACGTCGAAGATCTCGCCCTCGAGGCAGGCCACCAGCTTGCCCTGCGGCTCGGGCCACTGGTAGTGCAGGCCCCGGATCACCCCGCGCCGCGAGCGGGAGAGATTGAGCTGCGCGACCGGAAACTCCAGCCCCGCCGCGGCGAAGCGCTCGGCCTGCCACAGCTCCATGAAGCCGCCGCGGAGGTCCTCGTGCCAGTCCGGCTCGAGCAGCGCGAGCTCGGGAAGGCTTAGGCGCCGGATCCTCATCCGGCCTCCCCGGCCGCGCCGCGGCCCTGCTCGAGGAGCTGAAGCAGGTAGCGCCCGTAGCCGGTCCGTGCCAGCGGCTCGGCCAGCGCGCGCAGCGCTCCGTCCCCGATCCAGCCGTTCTGCCAGGCGATCTCCTCCGGGCAGCAGATCCGGAGCCCCTGCCGCTGCTCGAGGGTCTGCACGAACAGCGCGGCCTGCAGCAGCGACTCGTGGGTGCCGGTGTCGAGCCAGGCGTAGCCTCGCCCCAGGCGCTCGACCCGGAGCGCCCCGGCCTCGAGGTACAGGCGGTTGAGATCGGTGATCTCGAGCTCGCCGCGCGCCGAGGGCCTGAGGCGTGGCGGCGAGCTCGCTCGCCCGCCCGTCGTAGAAGTAGAGGCCGGTGACCGCCCAGGGGGAGCGCGGCCGCGCGGGCTTCTCCTCGATCGCCAGGGCGCGGCCCGTCGCGTCGAACTCCACCACGCCGTAGCGCTCCGGGTCGCTCACCCGGTAGGCGAAGACCGTCGCGCCCTCGAGGCAGGCGCTCGCCGCGCGCAGCCGCTCGGTGAGGCCGTGGCCGAAGAAGATGTTGTCGCCGAGCACCAGGCAGGAGGGCCGGCCGGCGACGAAGTCGCGGCCGATCAGGTAGGCCTCGGCGAGGCCGTTCGGGCGCGGCTGGACCGCGTAGGCGAAGGCCATGCCCCACTGCGAGCCGTCGCCGAGCAGGCGCCGGAACTGGGGCTGGTCCTCCGGGGTGGTGATCAGCAGCACCTCCCGGATCCCCGCCAGCATCAGGGTGGCGAGGGGGTAGTAGACCATCGGCTTGTCGTAGACCGGCAGGAGCTGCTTGCTCTGCGCGAGGGTGATCGGGTGCAGCCGGGTGCCGGCACCCCCCGCGAGCACGATGCCGACGCGCGCGCTGCCGCTCATGCCGCGGCCAGGCCGAGACGCTCGAGCCGGTAGCGGCCCGCGAGCGCCCGCTCCACCCACCCCTGGTTGGCGAGGTACCAGTCCACGGTGCGCGCGAGCCCGCTCTCGAAGCTCTCGCGCGGCCGCCACCCGAGCTCCTCGCGGATGCGGCCGGCGTCGATGGCGTAGCGGCGATCGTGGCCGGGGCGGTCGGCGACGAAGCGGATGCCCTCGGCGTGGGGACGCCCGTCCGGCCGCGGCCGACGCTCGTCGAGCAGGGCGCAGATGCGGCCCACCACCTCGAGGTTCTCGCGCTCGGCGTCGCCGCCGACGTTGTAGGTCGCCCCGGGCCGGCCGCGCTCGAGCACCAGCTCGAGGGCCCGACAGTGGTCCTCGACGTAGAGCCAGTCGCGGACGTTGCGCCCGTCGCCGTAGACCGGGATCGGCTCCCCGGCGAGCGCCTTCTGGATCGCGAGCGGGATCAGCTTCTCGGGGTACTGGTACGGCCCATAGTTGTTCGAGCAGTTGGTGACGATCACCGGCAGGCCGTAGGTGTGGTGGAAGGCCCGCGCCAGATGGTCGGCCGCGGCCTTCGAGGCGGCGTAGGGCGAGCGCGGGGCGTAGGGCGAGTCCTCGGTGAAGCGCCCCGTGGGGCCGAGCGAGCCGAAGACCTCGTCGGTCGAGACCTGGATGAAGCGGAAGCGCGCCCGCTCCGGCTCGGGGAGGCCGCGCCAGTAGGCGAGGGCGCACTCGAGCAGGGTCAGGGTGCCGACGACGTTGGTCTGGACGAAGGCCGCCGGACCGTCGATCGAGCGGTCGACGTGGCTCTCGGCGGCGAAGTTCAGGATCGCGCGCGGGCGGTGCTCGGCGAGCAGGCGCTCGACGAGCCCACGGTCGGCGATGTCGCCGCGCACGAAGAGATGCTCGGGGTCGCGGGCGAGCGGCGGCGAGCGTCTCCAGGTTGCCGGCATAGGTCAGCTTGTCGAGGTTCACCACCGGGCCGCGCCGGCGCTCGCCGCCAGCCGAGCACGAAGTTGCCGCCGATGAAGCCGGCGCCGCCCGTGACCAGGATCGGAGACTCCGCCATCGCCGCCTCAGAAGGGCAGGTCGTCGTCCTCTCCGACCGGCGGGTTGTCCACGAAACGCTCCTCGGCGCTGTCCTTGCCGCCGCGGCGCGGCTCCTCCGCGCCCTTGCGCCGCGCCGACCGCTCCTCCTCGCCGCCGCGGGCGGCGCGGGACCGCGGCTCGCCGCCCTCGCCGGCCGGACTGCCCAGCATCTGCAGGTCGCTGGCGATGATGTCGGTGCTCCAGCGCTCCACGCCCTCGCGGTCGGTGTAGCGCTCGGTGCGCAGGCTGCCCTCGATGTAGACCTGGCGGCCCTTGCGGAGGTACTCCTGGGCGATCTCCGCCAGCCGCCCGAAGAGCTTGACCCGGTGCCACTCGGTGCGCTCCTGGAGCTCGCCGCTCTGCCGGTCGCGCCACTGCTCGCTGGTCGCGACCCTGAGGGTCGCGACCGCCTGACCAGCCGCCGGTGTAGCGCACCTCCGGATCGGCGCCGAGATGACCGACCAGGATGACCTTGTTGATGCCGCGCGCCATGCCGTTCCGCCTCCGGGATCCTGCGCTCGAGAGCGGCCCAATCTAGCACAGGCCGGTGCCGCGACCCCGGCTCCGTATAATGCCGGCGATGAGCGCCGACGCCGTGCCGAGCGGCGCGCGTGGCGAGGGATCGCTCGAGCGCGCCCAGTCCCTGATCGCGGCCGAGATGGCGGCGGTGGACCGGCTCATCGGGGAGCGACTGGCGAGCGACGTCTCCTTGGTCGGCACCGTCGCACGGCACCTGATCCTCGCCGGCGGCAAGCGCCTGCGCCCGGCGCTCGTCCTGCATGCGGCCGCGCTCTACGGCCACTCGGGTCACGCCCCGCGGCTGCTCGCCGCGGTGGTCGAGTTCATCCACACCGCCACCCTGCTCCACGACGACGTGGTGGACCGCTCCGAGCTGCGCCGCGGCCGGCGCACCGCGAACGCGCTGTGGGGCAACGCGGCCAGCGTGCTGGTCGGGGATTTCCTGTACTCGCGCGCCTTCCAGATGATGGTCGAGGTCGGGCGCATGGAGGTGATGTCCCTGCTCGCCGACACGACCAACGCGATCGCCGAGGGCGAGGTGATGCAGCTTGGCTTCCTCCACGATCCCGACCTCGACGAGGAGCGCTATTTCGAGGTCATCCGGCGCAAGACCGCGATCCTGTTCGCGGCCGCGGCGGAACTCGGCGGGATCGTCGGGGGCGCCCCGCCGCCGCAGCGCCGCGCGCTCGCGCGCTACGGCCTCAAGCTCGGTCTCGCCTTCCAGATCGCCGACGACGTGCTCGATCTCAGCGCCGACCCGGTGGCGCTCGGCAAGAGCCTCGGCGACGATCTCCGCGAGGGCAAGCCGACCCTGCCCATGATCCTCGCCATCGGCGCCGCGCAGGGCGAGGAGCGGGAGCGCCTGCGGCGCGCGGTGCGCGAGGGCGGCGACGGCGAGCTCGCGGCGATCGCCGCGCTGGTGGCGCGGCTCGGGGCGCTTCGCGCGTGCCGCCGGCGCGCCGAGCGTCTGGCCGCGGAGGCCGAGGAGGCCCTCCTCGAGCTTCCTGCGGGCGCCCATCGCGAGGCGATGGCGGCGCTCGCGCGCTACGCCGTCGAGCGCGACCGGTGAACGGGGTTCCCACCCTGCCCGCGGACGGGATCCGCTGGCTGAGCTTCGACTGCTTCGGCACGCTGATCGACTGGGAGCGCGGCATCGTCGCCGCCTTCGCGCCGCTGTTCCGGCGCGCGCAAAGGACGCTGCCGGCCTCGGCGCTGCTCGCCCGCTACGCCGAGCTCGAGGCGGAGGCCGAGCGCCCGCCCCATCGTCCCTACCGCGAGGTGCTGCGGCGCTGCGCGCGCGGGCTCGCCGAGCGCTTCGGCATCCCCCTGCACCCGGAGGACGAGGAGGTCCTGCTGCGCTCGCTGCCACGCTGGCCGCCCTTCCCCGACAGCCGCGAGGCGCTCGCCCGCCTGCGACACGCGCTTACCGTCTGGCCGTGCTCTCGAACGTGGACCGGGAGCTCCTCGAGCCGGTGCTCGATGCGCTGGGCCGCCCCTTCGGACTGGTCCTCACGGCGAGCGAGATCGGCGCCTACAAGCCCGATCCGCGCTGCTTCGAGGCCCTGCATCCGGGCCACCGGGAGCGGCACCCGGATCGACATCCTTCATGCTGCGCGCAGAGCCGCCATCACGACATCGCCCCGGCCCGCGCCTCCGGGATGCGCACCGTCTGGATCCGGCGGCGCGGTCGCCCGGGCGCGGTGCCCCCGAGTGCCGCGGTCGCCGACTTCGCCCTCGATTCCCTCGCCGACCTCGCGAAGGCGCTCGGCGCCTAGCGGCCGCTCCAGTCCCGAGATCCGTCACGCCACCGGCACCGGATGTCGGCAGACCCGGTCGCGTCCCTCCGCCTTCGCCCGGTACAGCGCCGCGTCGGCGGCGCGGACCAGGGCCGCCGGGCTCGCGTGGGCACCCTCCGCCGAGAGCTCGCCGATTCCCATCGAGAGCGTCAGTGCCAGGGACACGCCGTGGCACTCCGCCCGCCGGCTCGCCACCGTTCTCCGGATCTGCTCGCCCACCCGCTCCGCCGCCCCGCCGTCGAGCCCGGGGAGCACGACCGCGAACTCCTCCCCGCCATCGCGCGCCACCCAGCCGCCGAGCGGCTCCGGCCTCGACCAGCCATCCCGCCACCGCGACCGGGACTCGTCCCACCCGATGGCCGTGACGGTCGTTGATCAGCTTGAAGGGCTCGAGATCGGTCATGGGCAATGCGAGCAGCCGCCGCGACCTCGGACGCGGGGCTCCCACGGGTCCGCGTTCTCGATGCGCAGGAAGAACCAGAAAGCTCCGCGCTGGAAGCCGAAGACCGGGCGGCCCCGTGGCAATGGCTGGAACTCCCCGGCCCGCGCCTTGCGGACCGCCGTCGCGGCGTCGAGCTCGAGGCTGCGGTCGCGGAGATAGCGCATCGCCCGGGCGAGCGCGACGCTTTCCGTGCCCGGGTCGATCCGCAGCACCTCCGACGGCGGCGAGGCCAAGGTCGGCACCAGCCCCAGCGCGAGCGCCGCAGTCCCCATCCGCCTGGCCCCCCACGATCCGTCCCGCGCTCCACACAGGCCAGCGCGCCTTGCGCCAAGCCCGCGCCGTAGGCGCTAGTCAGGAAGCACGGTCTGCCACCGCCGAGACCAGCTCCGGCGCTTCCGGCGGCAGTCCGGCGGCGAAGCGGCCGACCAGGCGCCCCTCGGCGTCGCACAGCCACTTCTCGAAGGGAGCGCGCGGAGCGCCAGGGAAGGGGGAATCGGGGCCGCACAGCCAGCGGAACAGGGGGTGCCGGGTCGGGCCGGTCGCGCTGATCGGGAGGCTGACCGGGAAGCTGAGCTCGCGTCGCCCCCGCAGCAGCGCGGCGAGCTCGAGGGGGGGCGGCAGCGGCGCCTCCGCGAACTCGGGACTGACGATGCCGAGCACGCTGAGCCGGCGCGGACGGTAGCGGCGCCACAGCCCCTCGAGGCCGTCGAGCTGTTCCACCAGAGGTCCGCTCGCCGCGACCAGCGCGAGCAGCGTGGGGCCGCCGGCGGCGAGACGGATCGGGGCGCCGTCGAGTCCCTCGAGCACGAAGTCGCGCAGGCCGCTCACGACCATCCCTCCCGGCCTCCGGGCAGCGGGAACTCCGGCGGCCAGGCCGCCCAGCCCGAGGCCTGCCTTGCGAACCAGCGCTTGAGCGCAGGCAGCCGGTCGCAGAGCGCGACGCCAGCCCGGCGCAGCGCGGGCCAGAGCGGGGACTCGGCAGCGAACAGCCGCTCGAGGCCGTCCAGCGCGAGCCCCATCACCCAGCCCTCGCTCAGCCGCGCGCGCGCGAAGGGAGCGAGCGCCGCCGGCGAGCCCGGATCGAGGCCGCGCCGGGCGGCGCGGGCGAGCGCGGCCGCGAGCCAGGCCACATCGAGGAGACCGAGATTGGCGCCCTGGCCGGCGAGCGGGTGGAGCTGGTGGGCGGCGTCGCCGAGCAGGGCGAAGCGAGGGCCGGCGACCCGCTCGGCGAGGACGAGCCGGAGCGGAAAGTGCACCGGCGCCCCGGCCGGCCGCAACGCCCCTAGGCGATCCTCGAGCGCCTTTCCCGCCGCGGCGGCGAGCGCCGCCTCCCCAGACTCGGCGAGCCGCCGCGCCGTCGGCTTCGGCAGGCTCCAGACCACCTGGGCGAGCCCCCCGGCGCGCGGCAGCAGGGCGATCGGCCCTCCCGGCAGGAAGCGCTGCAGCGCCGTCGCGCGGTGGGGCCGCTCGCTCGCCACCGGAAAGGTCAGCGCCTCCGCCCCGTAGTCGCGCCCGGCGGTCGCGACCCCGAGCAGGGCGCGCAGCGGCGAGGCCGCGCCGTCGGCGGCGAGCAGCAGCGAGGCCGCGATGCTCTCCCCGCCGGCGAGCCGCAGCCGGATCGCGCGCTCCTCGCTCTCGACCGCGAGCGGCTCGAGGCGCGTGACCGCGAGGACACGTGCCGCCCCGCCCGCCGCCGACTCGAGCGCAGCGTGCAGCCGCCGCGGGGGCGCGATGCGCGCGAGCTCGGCGAGCCCGAGCTCGGCGGCGTCGAACACGATCCGGCCGCCCTCGTCCCACACCTCCATCCGCGCCACCGGCTGGGTCTCCTCGGCGAGCGCGCCGCCGAGGCCGAGCGCGGCGAGCAGGGCGCAGGCGGCGGGCGCCAGCGCGATGGCGCCGGGATCCCGCCCCTCGACCAGGCCGGACTCTGGCCGGAGCCACAGCACCTCGCGCCCGAGGCGCGCGGCGGCCAGGGCGGCGGCCGCTCCGACCAGGCCTCCGCCGACGACCAGGATCTCGACTGCGGCGGCGCGCCGGCTCACGGCAGGCGGCCACGCAGCAGTGCCGGGAGCGGCGGCCGCCCCCCGCTCAGCCAGGCGAGCAGCCGACGCCGCAGCGGCGCGATCCGACCCGTCGCCATCAGCGCGAGCTGCCGCAGCGGCGCGACGCCCGCGCTGGCTGGCGAGAACAGCCCGAGCAGGCCCTCGGTCAGGCCGAGGACGGCGCGGTGCTCCGGCGCCCGCGCACCGGCATAGGCCGCGAGTCGGGAGGGCTCGCCCGGGTCCCCGCCCTCGGCCAGGCGCTCGGCGAGATGGGCGAGATCGCGGAGCGCCAGATTGAGCCCCTGGGCGGCCACCGGGTGCACGCTCAGCGCCGCCTGGCCGAGCAGCACCAGGCGCGGCGCGGTGAGCGCAGCCGCGCGCTGGGAGCGCAGGCGATGGGCGATCGGCGGCCGGTCGAAGCGGAGACGCCCCAGACGGTAGCCGAAACGCCCCTGGACGGCCTCCGCGAAGGCCTGCGCGGTGAGCGCGGGCGGCGATCCCTCGCCGGGGCTGAGCACCGCCGTGACCGCCCGTCCGGCGCGCGGCAGCAGCGCCACCTGGCCTGCGGGTGCGGGGCGAAGGAAGGCCGTCCCCTCGTGCGCCCGCTCGGCATGTCCCCCGGCCACGAGCAGCACGCGCTCCGGCCCGCGCTCGGCGAGGCCGATGCCCGCGAGCTCGCGCGCCGCCGAGCCGGCGCCGTCCGCGCCCACCAGCAGGCGGGCGGCGAGCCTGCGCTCGCCCTCGGTCAGGGCCACGGTCGCCTCGATCGTGTCCTCGCCGGGCCGGAGCGCGACCAGCCGCGCCGGCGCGAGCACCCGGACCCGCGAGGCGGCGAGGGCGGCCGCGAGGGCGGCGCCGAGCTCGGCGGCCCCCACCACCGCGCCGAGCGCCTCGGCCCCGAGGTCCGCGGCCTCGAAGGAGAGCCCGCCCGGCGCCCCGGCGACGCTGAGGCGCACCCGGCGGATCGGCGTCGGCGGCACGGACAGCCGGGCCCAGACCCCGAGCGCCTCGAGCAGCGCGACGCTGCCGCGGGTGAGCGCGAGGGCGCGCTCGTCGAAGCCGGAGGGCCGGGCACCATGGGCCTCGAGCAGCAGCACCTCGCGTCCGATCGCGGCCAGGGCCAGCGCGGCGAGCGAGCCCGTCGGCCCGCCGCCCACCACCAGCACCTCGCAGCGCTCGCTCATCAGGGCATGATAGCCGGGCGTGCCCCGCGGGCCGCCGCGAGGCTGCGGCTACAATCCTGGGCGAGGATTCCCGAGCACCCCGTCCATGGCCGAGTCCCGCGCACGCCTCCTGCTCCTCGCGCCGCTGCTGGTGCTGCTCCTCGGCACCCGCGCCGGGCATTTCGGGGCGCTGCCCGACGCCTCCTGGGCCGTATTCTTCCTCGCGGGCTTCTACCTACGCGGCGCGCAGGCGCTGTCCTTCCCGCTGCTGATGGCGGCGGCGGTGCTCGCCGACTGGTGGGCGATCCGCGCCCAGGGCCTCGACTTCTTCGCCCACTACTGCGTCTCGCCGGCCTACGCGTTCCTCGTCCCCGCCTACGGCAGCCTCAGCGTGGCCGGTGCCTGGCTCGGCCGGCGCGCGGCGGGGGATCCGCGGCGCGCGCTCCGGCTCCTGCCGCTCGCCCTGCCCGCCGGGGTCGGGGTCTGCTTCCTGATCTCCAACGGCAGCTTCTACTGGCTGAGCGGCCGCGTCCCCGCGGCCACCCTCCCCGGCTGGCTGGAGAACCTCGCGCAGTGGTTTCCGCCCTACCTGGCCACGGCGGCGGCCTACGTGGCCCTCGCCGCGATCGTCCACGCCCTCGCCCTGCCGCTCCGGGCGCGGCTTCCGGCCGCGCTGCGGGCGACCCGTTCCTGATGGGCCACCGCCTCTCGCGCATCGTCACCCGCACCGGCGACGACGGCACGACCGGCCTCGCCGACGGCAGCCGCGTGCCCAAGGACGCCCCCCGGGTCGCCGCCTTCGGCACCGTGGACGAGCTCAATGCCGTGCTCGGCCTGCTGCTCGCCGAGGCGCTGCCGGGCGCGGTCCGGCAGGCGCTCGAGCCGATCCAGCACGAGCTCTTCGACCTCGGCGGGGAGCTCGCGCTCCCGGGCCATGCCGCGATCGAGGAGCGCCACGTCGCGGGCCTCGAGAGCGCCATCGAGCGCTTCAACGATTCGCTCCCGCCGCTCAGGGAGTTCATCCTCCCGGGCGGCGGCCGCGCCGCGGCGCTCTGCCATCTCGCCCGCACCGTCTGCCGGCGCGCCGAGCGCGAGACGGTGCGGCTCGCCCGCGCCGAGCCGGTGCGCGCGGAGGCGCTCAAGTACCTCAACCGGCTCTCCGACCTGCTCTTCGTGCTCGCCCGGGTGATCGCGCGCGAGGGCGGCGCCGCCGAAGTGCTGTGGCGCAGCCCGCGCAGCCGCTGAGCGCCGTGCTGCCGGTCTGGACCCACCCGGCCTGCGCCCTCCACGACCCGGGACCTGGCCACCCCGAGAGCCCGCGGCGGCTGGCCGCGGTGCTCGCCGCGCTCGAGGCCCCGGCGCTCGCCGGCCGGATCGCGCTGCGCGTGGCGCCGCGGGCGCCGGAGGAGGCGCTGCTCGCCGCCCACGAGCCCGAGCTCGTGGCCGCGATCCTCGAGCCGGTGCCGCCGGGGCTGCGCCGCCGCCTCGATCCCGATACCGTGCTCTCGCAGCACAGCGCCGAGGCCGCCCTGCGCAGCGTCGGCGCCCTGCTCGCCGCCGTCGACGGCGCGGTCGGCGGCGAGCTCCCGCGCGCCTTCTGCGCCACCCGTCCGCCCGGCCACCACGCCACCCGCGAGCGCGCCATGGGCTTCTGCCCGCTGAACGGCATCGCGGTGGCGGCGCTCCACGCGCTGCGCGCGCACGGCCTGCGGCGGGTGGCGGTGGTCGACTTCGACGTCCACCACGGCAACGGCACCGAGGCGATCCTCGCCGCCGAGCCACAGGCGCTCTACCTCTCGAGCCACCAGTGGCCGCTCTATCCCGGCACCGGCACCGAGCCGCGACGGGGCAACGCCCGCAACGCCACGCTCCCGCCCGGCGCCGGCTCCGCCGAGTTCCGCCGCGCCTGGAGCCGAGTTCCTGCTGCCCGAGCTCGATGCCTTCGCCCCGGAGCTGATCCTGGTCTCGGCCGGCTTCGACGCGCACCGCCTCGATCCGCTCGCCAGCCTCGAGCTCGAGGCCGAGGACTTCGCCTGGCTCACCGCCGCCCTGGTCGCCCTCGCCGAGCGCCACGCCGGCGGCAGGCTCGTCTCCACGCTCGAGGGCGGCTACAGCCCCACCGCGCTCACCGCCTGCACCGCCGCGCATCTGTCGGCGCTGCTTGCCTGAGGCCGCGTCAGCGGCTCAGGACCGCGGCCAGCCGGAGCGCCGCGAGCAGGCTTCCCGCATCCGCCGCCCCCGTCCCCGCCCGGTCGAGGGCGACGCCGTGGTCCACCGAGAGCCTGAGGATCGGGAGGCCGAGCGTGAGGTTCACCGCGCGGCCGAAGCCGACCCTCTTGAGCACCGGCAGTCCCTGGTCGTGATACATCGCGAGCACCGCGTCGAAGCCCCCCAGCCGCTCGGGCAGGAAGGCGGTGTCCGCCGCGAAGGGGCCTGCCACCGCCTCTCCCGCAGCCTGAAAGCGCGCCAGCGCCGGCGCGATCGCCTCGATTTCCTCGCGGCCGAGCGTGCCCTCCTCGCCGGCGTGGGGGTTGAGCCCGAGGACCATCACCCGCGGACGCTCGATCCGGAACCGGCGGCGGAGACCGTCGAGCAGCACCCCGAGCACCGCCTCCAGCCGCTCCCGGGTGATCGCGGCGGGGACCGCCGCCAGCGGCAGGTGCGTGGTGGCGAGCGCCACCCGCAGCCGGCCGGCGACCAGCATCATCACCGGGGTGGCGACGCCCAGCCGCTCGGCCAGGTACTCCGTGTGTCCCCGGAAGGCGAGGCCGGCGCGGACGATCACGCCCTTGTGGACGGGGCCGGTGAGCAGCCCGGCGGCCCGCCCCTCGCGGCACAGGGCGATGGCCCGGTCGAGGCAGGCGAGCACGTAGGGGGCATTGGCCGGATCGAGCGTTCCCGGACGCGCGGGAACGGCGAGCGCGATTGGGTCGACGCGAAGCTCCCCCGGCGCGCGGGGTCGCGCGGCGGGGGAAAGGGCGCGGAACGGCAGCCCGAGGCGACGCGCGCGCTCGGCGAGGAGCCCGGGATCGGCGACCGCGAGCACCCGCGCCGCCCGGCGCGGGTCCTGGGCCAGATGCAGGGCGAGATCAGGGCCGATCCCCGCGGGCTCCCCCGGGGTCAGCGCGAGCGGCGGCCTCACCCGCTTTGCCGCTCCGCGCTCTCCGCGAGCCGGATCTCGACGTAGGCCTCGTTGCGCAGCTGGCGGAGGAACAGCTCGTACTCCTCCTCGGCCTTGCGCCGGCGGATGGTCTCGCGCGCCTGGGCGCGGAGGTAGTCCTCGGTGCGGTCCACCTCGCGGCTCGCCTCCCGCAGAATCACGTGCCAGCCGCCCTCGCTGCGGAAGGGATCGCTCACCTCGCCATCGGCGAGACCGAGCAGCACCTCCGCGAACTGCGGTCCGAAGGTCTGCGCCTGGACCCAGCCGAGGTCGCCGCCGAGATTGCGCGTGCTCTCGTCGTCCGAGGCCTCGCGCGCCACCGCCTGGAAGTCCTCGCCCGCGGCGATGCGCCGCCTGAGCTCGCGGATCCGATCGAAGGCGGCGGCGGAGCTTCTCAGCTCGCTCTCGCGCACCAGGATGTGGCGCACCTTGTACTCCTTCACCACCTGGCGCGAGGGCTCGCGCTGCTCGATCAGCTTGACGATGTGGAAACCCGCGGGGCCACGGATCGGCGGGCTGTACTGCCCGGGCTGCAGCCCGGCGACGGCGTTGGCGAGGAGCTCCGGCAGCTCGTCGAAGCGCCGCCAGCCGATCACCCCGCCTTCGAGGGCGTTCTGGGCGTCGGAGTAGCGGATCGCGGCCGCCGCGAAGTCCATGCCCTCGCCGAGCAGACGGTGCACCCCCTCGGCCTTCTCGCGCGCGAGCGCGATGGTCTCGGCATCCGCCCCCGGCGGCACCGCGATCAGGATGTGGGCGATGCGCACCTCGCCGCGCTTGAGCGCATCCGAGGCGAGCAGGATGTCGACCTCGGTCTCGGAGACCTGGACCCGGCTCTGGATCACCCGCTGCCGCAGGCGCTGCACCATCAGCTCCTCGCGCAGCGTGCTGCGGTACTCCTCCCAGGAGAAGCCGTCGGCCTCGATCGCGCGGCGCAGGTCGCCGACTCCCATCCGGTACTGGCCGGCCACCATCGCGATCGCCTGGTCGAGCTCGCCCTCGCCGATGCGGATCCCGGCGTTCTCCGCACGCGCCACCTGAAGCCGAAGCAGGATCAGGCTCTCGAGGACCTGCTTCTCGAGGACCGGCCGCGGCGGCAGGCGTTCGGGCTCTTCCCGGTAGCGCTCGAGCACGTTGGCGAGGGCCCGGTCGAGCTCGCTCCTCAGGATCAGCTGGTCGTCGACCACGGCGACGATCGCGTCGAGCGTCGCCGGAGCGGCGCGTGGCGCGCCGGCGGCGGAGATGGCCGCGATCGCGAGGAGGAACGGGAGGATGGCCGTGGCCTTCGACATGGCGGAGGGAAATCGGCGGCGCTCGCGCGGGAATCGAGCCGGAACGGCCGCGCGGCGCTCAGTCCCAAGGCCGCGAGCCGTAGCCAAGGATAGCACGCTCGAGCAGGGGCGCCGCCTTGCGGCCGAGGCTCCCCAGGCCCTTGAGCTCGAGCTCCAGCCACAGGCCGTTGTTGAAGTCGCCCTGGACGTTGCGTAGGTAGCGGCGCGCGAGCACCCGCCACGCCGTGCAGCAGGTCTCGAACTCGAAGCCGGCGAGGGCCTCGAGCGTCTGGCGGTCGCGGCGCGAGTAGTTCCAGCGCGCGAAGCCGCGCCAGCCCTCGGCGAGGGGCACGAGCAGCGAGAAGTCGTACTGTTCGAGGTAGTCGCGGCGGAAGCGGTAGGAGAGCGCGCCGACCAGGCCGCCACGCCCGGCGCGCGCGGCCTCGGTGCGGTACTCGATGCGGGCGCTCAGGAACTCGGCGCGGTCGCGCTCGGGGTCCCAGTGCTCGGCGAGCGCGAGACGCCAGTTGCGGTCGAGGGCGAGCTCGAGCTCGGCGATCCACGGCGAGCGGGCGGGGCCCGGCGGCGGCTCGCCGGGCAGGGTGACCCGCGGCGGCCGGCGGTAGCGGATCTGTCCCAGGGAGAGGGCGAGCCGCTCGCTCCCGCCATCGTCGATAAGGCGCTGGGTGAGCAGCCAGGCGAGCTGGTCGGCGTCGCCCTGGCGGTCCGCGCCCACGAAGCGGTTGCTGCGGAAGAGCTGGGCGACGGAGAAGGCCGGCTGGCCGGTGTCGAAGACCGGCAGCGCCCCCTGCTCGCGGAAGGGCACGTAGAGGTAGTGCAGCCGCGGCTCGAGGGTGTGGAGGAAGGGTCGGCCGCGCAGGCTCGCGTCGCGCTCGAACACCAGGCCCGCGTCGAGGCTGAGGATCGGCAGCGTGCGCGAAGGCCGCCTGGCCTCCGGGCGGTCGAGCCGGTAGGCGGTGTGGCGCCAGCCGAGCGCGGGTCGGAGATGGCCGAAGGCGCGCTCCGCGTTCAAGCTCAGCGTCGCCTGCGCGTCGAGGCGTTCGCCCTCGAGCGCGTCGTCGCGGCGGAAGGCCACCGCCTCCGCGCTCAGGCCGAACTCCAGGCCGCCCGGCAACGGCTGGCGTCCGGCGAGGAGCAGTCGCGGACGACGGGCGTAGGGCTCGGCGCCGGGCGGGAAGAGCGGATCGGTGACCTGCCAGGCGTCCGCGCTGAGCTCGGCGGTGAAGCGGCCGAGGCGGCGGGAGAGCGCGGCCCGGCTGTAGAGCAGGCGGGTGGCGGTGCGGGTGACCGAGTCGCCGAAGTCCTCGAGGTAGCTGCGGTCGGAGACCCGCCCGAGGCGGGCGTCGAGCAGCCAGCCCGCCCCGTAGCGCCCGTGGTGCGCCAGTCGCCACGACCAGCGCCGCGCGCCGAACTCGTTGTCGTCCGGCAGCAGCGCGAGCTCCACCTCGCCCTGCTCGCGGCGGGTGAGGTAGCGCGCCTCCCCGGCGAACATGGTGCCCCGGCCGCCGATCAGCCGCAGCGCCGCGGTGGCGTCGTAGTTGGGGGCGAGGTTGAGGTAGTAGGGGATGGTGAGATCGATGCCGGTGTTGCTCGAGGAGCCGATCACCGGGGTGAGGAAGCCGCTGCGGCGGCGGTCGTCGAGCGGAAAGCGCCAGTAGGGCGCCCACAGGATCGGCAGCCCGCCCACCCGGAGCCGCAGGTCGCGCCCCTCGCCCCAGCCCGCGGCGTGATCGAGCCGGATCTCGGCGGCCTCGAACTCCCAGCGCCGGTCCTCGAGGTCGCAGGTGGAGAAGCTCACCCGCTCGAGCACCGAGACCTCGCCGGGCTCGCGCCGGATCCTCGCCGCGCTGCCGCTGCCGCGGGTGCGCACCAGCTCGTAGCGCACCTGCTCGAGACTCGCCCGCTCCTCGCCGAGCACGCCCTCGGCGCGCGCGCTCTCGGCCGCGAGATTGCGATCGAGATAGGCGAGCGGCCCCTCGCTGGCGAAGCGCCCGCCCAAGGACTCGAAGAGCAGCGCCTCGGTGGCGAGGCGCTGGTCGGCGCGCTCGAGCCGCACGCCGCCCGACAGCCGGTAGCGCTGCTGCTCGTCGCGCTCGGCGCGGGTGGCGCGGATCAGCACCGGAGCGAGCCGGCGGGTCGCCGCGGCCTCGCCCGGCTCGCTGCGGAGCGCGGCGGCCAGCTCGCCGCCGCCCCGGCACAGGGCCCAGTAGGCGGAATCGCAGGGCTTGCCCAGTCGGCAGGCCTCGCCGGCCGCGCTCGCGGCGAAGGCGGCGAGCAGCGGCACCAGGAGGGGAGCGTGGCGCAGGCTTCTCGCCAAGCGCGGGGCGGTGCGGGGAACGGCCGCTAAACTTACGGGATCCGCCCCGGCGCGGCAATCCGCGCCGCGCCCTCCGATGCCGCCCGCGCCCCGCCCGAAGAAGGCTCTCGGCCAGCACTTCCTGCACGACCCCGGGACCATCGCGCGGATCGTCGGCGCGATCGCGCCGCGCCCCGGGGACCGCCTGCTCGAGATCGGGCCGGGAGAGGGAGCGCTCACGCTGCCGCTGCTCCGCGCCTGCCGGCGAGCTGGTCGCGATCGAGCTCGACCGCGAGCTGCTCGAGCCGCTGGCGGTGCGGGCGGCGGGCCTCGGGACCCTCAGGCTGATCCACGGGAACGCGCTCGCCGCGGATTTCGCCGCGCTCGCCGGCGGGCACCCGCTGCGCGTGGTCGGCAATCTCCCCTACTACCTCTCGACCCCGATCCTGTTCCGCGTGCTGGACCAGATCGAGGCGGTGGCGGACATGCACTTCATGCTCCAGCGCGAACTGGTCGAGCGCATGGCGGCGTCTCCGGGCTCGCGCCGCTTCGGCCGGCTCAGCGTCGCGGTGCAGAGCCTGTGCCGCGTCGAGCCGCTGTTCCACGTCGACCCCGGATGCTTCCGCCCCCCGCCGCGCGTCGAGTCGACGGTGGTCCGCCTGCGCCCGCTGCCGCCCGCGGAGCGTCCGGCGGCCGATCGCCGCGGCCTCGACCTGCTGCTGCGCCGCGCCTTCGCCAGGCGCCGCAAGACGCTGGCGAACGCACTCGCCGATCTCGTCCCCCGCGAGCGGCTGCCCGCGCTCGGCATCGATCCCGCCCTGAGGCCCGAGGCGCTCGACGTTCCCTCCTGGTGCCGGCTCTCGCTCGCCCTGCACGGGAGCGCGACGGAGCGCGGCCTATAATCCGCAGCCCATGAGTGATCCCCGCTACGCCATCCGGGTGGAGGTCGAGTCGCGCTATCTCCCCGAGCAGTCGGAGCCGCGCGAGAACCGCTTCGCCTTCGCCTACACCGTGCGCATCACCAACGAGGGACGGCTCGCCGCCCGCCTGCTCGGGCGCCACTGGATCATCGTCGATGGCAACGGCAAGGTCCAGGAGGTGCGCGGCGAGGGCGTGGTCGGCGAGCAGCCCCGGCTCCGCCCCGGGGAGCGCTACGAGTACACCTCGGGCGCGGTGCTCGAGACCGCGGTCGGCACGATGCGCGGCAGCTACGAGATGCTCGCGGAGGACGGCACCCGCTTCCTCGCCCCGATACCGACCTTCCGCCTCGCGGTTCCGCGCGTCATCCACTGACATGGCGGTGTGGGCGATCGGCGACGTGCAGGGCTGCGACGAGGAGCTCGCCGACCTGCTCGAGGCCATCGCCTTCGACCCGGCGCGCGACCGGCTGTGGTTCTGCGGCGACCTGGTCAACCGCGGCGGCCGCTCGCTCGAGGTGCTGCGGCGGGTGCGGGCGCTCGGCGAGGGCGCGGTGGTGGTGCTCGGCAACCACGACCTCAGCCTGCTCGCGGTCGCCCTCGCTCCGCGCCGCGGGCGAGTGCGCGAGGAGTTCCGGCGCATCCTCGAGGCGCCCGACGCGGGGGAGCTGATCGACTGGCTGCGCGGCCGCCGCCTCGCCCACCACGATCCGGACCTCGGCTGGCTCATGGTGCACGCCGGCATCGACCCGCGGTGGGATCTCGCGCACACCCTCCGCCTGGCCGCCGAGGTCGAGGCCGCGCTGCGCGGGCCCGAGCACTGCACGCCTGCTGGCGCGGATGTTCGGGGACAAGCCCGCGGCCTTCCAGGACGGCCTCAGGGGCGTCGCCCGCCTCCGGGCGGTGATCAACGTCCTCACCCGGCTGCGCTTCTGCGACGAGCGCGGCCGCATCGACTTCAAGAGCAAGGGGCCGCCGGGAACGCAGAGGCCGGGCCACTACCCGTGGTTCGCCGTGCCCGGCATGAGGCGCCGCGAGGCGCGCGTGGTCTGCGGGCACTGGTCCACGCTCGGGCTGTTCGTCGGCTGCGGGGTGTACGGCATCGACACCGGCTGCGTCTGGGGCGGACGGCTCACCGCGCTGCGCCTCGACGATCCCGCTCCGCTTCCGCGGATGGTCTCCGTCCCGGCCCGGCCGGGCCGCAGCGGCGAGGCGGACTAGGGCGGGGCCGGGCTCGTCTCGCGCGGGGTGCCGTCGCGCCTGCGCAGGCTGAGGAAGCGCAGCGCGCACGGGCGGCGGGCCGTCGGCGACGGAGCTCCTCGCTCGGCGGCCAGCGTCCACGCGCCGCGGTCGATCGTCGGGGAACCAGGCATCCGCGCCCGGACACCACGGTGTCCACCTCGGTGATCTCGAGGCGCTCGGCGCGCGGCAGGGCGAGCTCGTAGAGCTGCTGCCCGCCGATCACCCACAGCAGGCCGCCGTCGCAGCGGCCGATCGCCTCCTCGAGGCTCCCCACCCGCGCCATCCCGGGCGGCAGCTCGCCGGCGCCGCGGGAGAGGACGAGGTTGCGCCGCCCGGGAAGCGCGCGCCCGATCGACTCGGCGGTCCTTCGCCCCATCAGAACGGTCGCCCCCCAGGTCAGCCGCCGGAAGCGGCGGAGATCCTCCGGCAGGTGCCACGGCAGGCGCCCCCCGCGGCCGATGGCGCGCCCGCGATCGTAGGCGACGATGATCGCCACGGCGGGCGCCCGCACCGGTCCCGTCGCCGCGGGCTCCGCGGCGACCCCGGCGGCGGCGGGCGTGGGAGCGGAAGGTTCCGTCACCGGAGAGGACGCCTCGTGGCGACGCCCCTCGCCGTCGCGCAGGCCGCCGCGCTTCCCTCGCATTCGGAGCACCGCCCGGCCGGTCCCGGCCCGCGCCTGCCCGCCTGGGCCCCGGCGCGATCCGGGTGCGCCGCCCTCCTTCCGCCTTCCGCGCGCGGGCTCCGGCCGCCGGCCCATCGCCTACACCGCCACCGGCGCCGGGATCGGCGGGTGGTGCCGGTAGTTCTCGATCCGGATGTCCTCGTAGCGGAACTCGAGCACGGAACCGTGGCCGTTCGCTCAGCGTCAGCGTCGGCGGCGGGAAGGGCTCGCGGGTGAGCAGCAGCCGCGCCTGGTCGAGATGGTTGAGATAGAGGTGGGCGTCGCCGAGGGTGTGGATCAGCTCCCCGGGCCGAAGTCCGGTGGTCTTCGCCAGCATGCAGGTGAGCAGCGCGTAGGAGGCGATGTTGAAGGGGACGCCGAGGAAGGCGTCCGCCGAGCGCTGGTACAGCTGGCAGGAGAGCCGACCGTCGCCGTGGACGTAGAACTGGAACAGGACATGGCAGGGCGGCAGCGCCATGCGGTCGAGCTCGCCGACGTTCCAGGCCGAGACCAGCAGCCGGCGCGAGCCAGGGTTGCGCCGGATCTCCTCCTCGACCCATCGGATCTGGTCATGGCTGCGCCCGTCGGCACCGAGCCAGTTGCGCCACTGGCGCCCGTAGACCGGCCCCAGCTCGCCGTCCGCATCCGCCCACTCGTCCCAGATCGTCACGCCCTCGCGCTGCAGGGCGCGCACGTTGGTCTCGCCGCGGAGGAACCACAGCAGCTCGTGGATCACCGACTTGAGGTGGATCCGGCGCGTGGTGAGCAGCGGGAAGCCGGCGGCGAGATCGAAGCGCATCTGATGGCCGAAGACCGAGAGCGTGCCGACCCCGGTCCGGTCGGCGCGGCGCTCGCCGTGCTCGAGGATCCGTCTCGATCAGGTCGTGGTAGGGCCGCATCGGCTCAGCGGCGGATCCGGTAGCAGGGGACGTAGCTCTGTCCGGGCAGCTTCATCCTGCCCTGGGCGACGAAGGCGGCGAGCAGTTCGTCGAGGGCAGCCATGATCCGCGGATCGCCCCGGATCTCGAAGGCTCCCCGTTCCTCGATGGCGCGGATACCGCTCTCCTTGACGTTGCCGGCGACCAGGCCCGAGAAGGCGCGGCGCAGGTCGGCCGCGAGCAGGTGCCGCTCCCGGCCGGCGCGCAGATCGAGCGCGGCCATCGCCTCGTGGGTCGGCTCGAAGGGCTGCTGGAACTCGAAGGGGATGTGCAGCGACCAGTTGAAGAAGAAGGCATCCTTGACCCGGATCCGGTGCTCGCGCACCGCCGCGATCCCGGCCGCCGCCCGCCTTGCCGCGCTCACCGGATCGTCGATGACGATCTCGTACAGCCGCCGCACGTCCTCGCCGAGCGCGAGCCGGAGGAAGGCATCGATCCGCTCGAAGTACTCCGCGCTGCCGCGCGGGCCGGTGAAGATCAGCGGGAACGGGATCCCGGCGTTGGCGGGATGGGTGAGGATGCCGAGGAGGTAGAGGATCTCCTCCGCCGTCCCCACCCCGCCCGGGAAGACCACGAAGGCGTGGCCGAGCCGCACGAAGGCTTCGAGCCGCTTCTCGATGTCCGGCATGATCACCAGCCGGTTGACGATCGGGTTGGGCGACTCGGAGGCGATGATCCCGGGCTCGGTGATGCCGATGTAGCGGTTGCGCAGCCGGCGCTGCTTGGCGTGGCCGATGGTGGCGCCCTTCATCGGCCCCTTCATCGCCCCCGGCCCGCAGCCGGTGCAGATGTCGAGCTCGCGCAGCCCGAGCTCGTAGCCCACCTTCTTCGTGTAGTCGTACTCCTCGGGACCGATCGAGTGGCCGCCCCAGCAGACCACCAGGTCGGGATCCTGATTCGGCACCAGCAGGCGGGCGTTGCGCAGGATCTCGAACACCGCGTTGGTGATGCCCTCGCTGCTCCCGAGGTCGAAGCGACCCGACTGGTGGATCTCGATCGCCGTGTAGACGATGTCGCGCACCACCGCGAACAGCTGCTCGCCGACGCCGCGGATGATCCGCCCGTCGACGAAGGCCTGCGCCGGGGCGTTGTCGAGCTCGAGCTTGATGCCGCGGTCCTGCTGCAGCACGCGGATCGCGAAGTCGGGATAGAGCTCGCCCAGCCGGCGCGGATCGTCGTTGGCGGTGCCTCCGGCCAGGACCGCCAGGGCGCAGCGCCGCAGCAGCTCGTAGAGGTCGCCGCGGCTGGCGTCCCGGAGCTTGCGCCACCTCGGCGCGGGAGAGCACGTCCAGCCCGCCGTGGGGCGCGATCCGGGCGTTGCAGACCGCCGGCTTGCCCGGGACGCTCTCGATCGCGTCCTCGGCCAGGCTCTCCAGGCTCGCCACTAAACCCGCTCCCTCGCGCGATGCGAGTACAGGCGGCGCGCGTCGAAGCCCCGCTCGCTGAGCAGCCAGGCGGCGGCCGCGCTGCGGCCGCCGGTATCGCAGTAGAGCGCGTAGACCCGGTCCCGCGGCAGCCGCTCCGCGGCCTCGCGAATCTCGGCGAGGGGAACGTTGATCGCCCCCGGCAGATGCCCGGCCTCGTACTCCTCCCTGAGCCGGACGTCGACCACCGTGGCCCAGCTCCCGCACTCCTCCGGGGCGATGTCGCGCACCACCGAGCGCTCGAGCAGGCGGCGAAAGTCGCGCTGCTCAAGCGTCATCACCGTCACCTCCTCCGTCGCCCGCACCGTGGCGTTGCGCGTCGCGCCGCTGAGCAGCGCTTCCTCGCCGAAGCCGCGCCCTGGCCCGAGGCGGGCGAGCACCTGCTCCCGCCCGTCGGGCGAGCTCCGCAGCGACCTCGACGTGCCCGCTGGCGATGACGAAGTAGCGGTCCCCAGGCTCGCCCTGGCGGATGATCGTCGCGCCGGCGGGGAAGGTCTCCGGCTTGAGGCAAGCGAAGAGCTGCGCGATCGAGGGCGCCGGCACCAGCCGCAGCGCGGGATTGGCGAGCAGCAGCGTCATCCAGTCGGCCTCCTCGCTGGCTGCGAGCTCCTCCACCTCGACCACCGCGATCCCCTGCGTCTGCGACCAGGTGAGCAGCAGGTCGAGCCGGCTGCGATCCACCGCCAGCAGGCGGCAGGGGCTGAGCGCCCGCACCTTGCCCGGTTCGCGCACGTGGGTGTGCAGCGCCCGGCGCGCGCCGGGGGTGCCCGCCGCCAAGGTCCTGCCCTCGCCGAGGTCGAGATTGCCGCCGCTGAGGAAGTACCACCGCTCGTCCCGGGCGCCGCCGAGCGCCAGCTCCTCTCCGGGCCGAAGCTCGACCAGGGAGGAGTGGCGCGCGAGATCGGCGCGCTGGGCGGGCTTGAGGCTCGCGGTGGGGACGAAGTCGGCGAACAGAGTGGGATCGATCACGGCAGCCGCGCACATCAGCGCCGAGCTATGGTCGGACGGCGACCGGCCGCTGACAAGACCCGGGCGCGGCGCCGGAGCGCCGCCGCGCTCTGGCGACGTGGCCCGCACCCGAAAGGAAACGGCCGGACTTGGCCGGCCGTTTCCGCAAGGCAATGGCCCAAGGGCCTCAGAACTTGTAGCGGAAGCCGAGCTGCACGGCCCACCGCGACTCGCCGCGGTTGTCGCGGCGGGTGAGGTCGCGGATGTCCTCCGGCCGGAACTCGTAGACGTAGCGCCCGGAGGCCGGGTCGACGCCGGCGAAGCGCACCACGCCGAAGTTGTACGGGAAGGGCACCTCCTCGATCACGCCCCAGCGCTTGTTGATCAGGTTGCCGAGGTTGATCACGTCGAGCCACAGCTCGCTCTTGCCCCGCCACAGCCCCGGGAGCTCCTGCGAGATGCGGAGATCGAGGCGATGCACCCACGGCGAGCGCTCGGTGTTGACGCCCGCGATCTGCCCCGCCCAGCGGGCGAGCCCCGGCGTGCGGTTGAGGTAGTCGAAGAAGGCCTGCTCCATGGCGCTGCCGCCGGTGAAGATCACGTCGCCCGGACCGCGCGGCACGTAGAGCGGATCGTTGACCCGGCCGTCGCCGTTGACGTCGTTGACGAAGGAGTAGGTGAACGGCCGTCCGCTGTGGCCCTCGTAGAACAGGCCCACCGAGGTCTTGAGGTCGGTGAAGAAGAACTCCTGGTAGCCCAGGGCGGCGTTGATCCGGTCGCGCACCGCGTAGATCGAGCGCTCCGAGATCTCCTCGTTGGTGAAGCGCCGGATCGAGTTGTTCCAGTTCGAGATCGCCCGCGAGGACGTGAGGGGGTTGACCTCGGTGGCGTAGGTATAGGTGTAGGCCACGTTCCAGAACCAGTTCTCGTCCTGCGGCTTCTGCAGGGAGAGCGTGAGCTGCTGGCCCTTGCCCTTGTTGGTCCGCCGCAGGATGGTGATCTCCGGATCGAAGCGCGGGTCGAGCGCCGGGCGCTGCGCCGCCGCCCCGGTCCAGACCCCGCGCGCCACCGTGGTCCAGGAGTGCGGCCGGCCGTCGGGCAGCAGACCGCGCACGGCCAGGTTCGGACGCTCGTAGTAGATGCCGTTCTTGACATCGGTGAGCAGAAGCTCCGCCGAGCCGATCAGGCCCCAGAAGGGAAGCTCGTGGTCGATGGCGAGGTTGAGCTTCCACACCGTGGGCTGCTTCACCCCCGGCTCGATGAAGTCCACCGGCCCGAAGCCCGCGGGCGGCCGCGGCCCGGGCTGCTGGTCCGGATTCGGGCTGAAGCGGATGTTGTCCCGCGCCGGGTTGGTCGAGGTGAAGACGCCCAGGGTCACGCCGTTGTTGGTGAAGGGGTTGGACAGCCAGACGTTGGCCGCCGCGCCCTGGAACAGCCCGACACCGCCGCGCAGCTGCAGGCGACGGTCGGTGTCGAAGCTGTAGTTGAAGCCGAGACGCGGCTGCCACACCTTCTCGCCGTCGATGGTGTGGTCGTTGCGCAGGCCGAAGCGCTGCGAGGCGGTGGCGTTGTAGACCGGCTTCTCGGGGATGTCGATGATGTCGACGCGGACGCCGGCCATCAGCGTGAGCTTGTGGCTCAGGCTCCAGGTATCCTGCAGGAACAGGCCCTGGTTACGCAGCCGCCACAGCGCGGCGATGCGATCGACGCCGCCGCCGATCGGGTAGCGCACCGTGAAGAAGCCCGGGGTGCCGGTGCGGAAGGCGTCGATCCCGTAGAACTCGTAGTAGCCGAACTGGTCCTGGCCGAAGAGGTTGTAGATGTCCTCCTCCTGCCAGTCGAAGCCGAACTTGAGCTCGTGCGCGCCGAGGAACCAGTTGAGGGCGCCGAACACGTTGGTCTTCTCGACCTCGAGCTCGTTGATGTGCCGGAAGCGCTCGGTGCCGAGGTAGACGCTGTCCGCGCCCGAGCAGGTGTTGGTCGGGCTGTTCAGGCAGATGCGGATCTCCGGCAGCCGCGAGAAGTTGTTCCAGAAGGAGCTTTGCTTGGAGCGGCTGACCTTGAACTCGGTCGAGATGCTGTCGGTCCAGTCCGAGAACAGCTGGCCCACCAGCGACTCGAACCTCTTGTCGTTCTCGTGCCAGTAGGAGGCGAGCGAGAGCGAGCGTGGCCCGAACTGGCGGAGGAAGGGCTCGAGCTGGTCGGTGCGGTTGTAGCGCAGGCTCGCCCGGTGGTTCTCGGCGATGTTCCAGTCGATCTTGGCGAGGATGTCCTCGATGGTGAAGTCGAGGGTCTTGGGCGGGGTGAAGCCGCCGGCGTCGAAGCCCCAGACGGTGCGAGCGATCTGCTGGATCTGCTGCAGCTGCTCGACCGTGATGCCCTGCACGATCTGGCTCGCGTTCGAGCCGCGGGGGCCGAAGACCGGGCCCTGCGCCGCCCGCTCGAACTTCTCGTAGGCGAGGAAGAAGAACAGGGTGTCGCGCAGGATCGGGCCGCTCACCGTGGCGCCGTAGGTGGTCTCGTCCTCGAAGCCGGTGAAGCGGCGCCCTTGAAACTTCCCGACGAAGGAGTTGTCGCGGTAGATGTAGTAACCGGAGCCCTGGAACTCGTTGGTGCCGGACTTGGTCACCGCGTCGATCGAGGCGCCGGTGTAGCCCGCCAGCGCCGTGTCGAAGTTGGCGAGCGAGATGTTGATCTCCTCGATTGAGTCGATCGAGATCGGCTGGCGCTCGGTGGGGAGGTTGTTGGCCTCGAGGCCGAAGCCGTCGTTGGTGGTCACGCCGTCGATGCGGATGTTGTTGAAGCGGGTGTTCTGGCCGCCCGCCGAGATCTCGCCGCGCTCCCGGTCCACCTGGGTGATGCGCGGGTCGAGGCGCACGTAGTCCTGGATGTTGCGGCTGATCGAGGGCAGCTGCTCGATCTGCTGGCGGGTGACGTTGGTGCCGGCACCCATCTTCATCGGGTCGAAGACGTCCGAGACGGCGGCGCCGGTGACCACCACCCGGCCGAGGTCCGCGCTGCGCTCGACGGTGAAGTTGATCGTGGTGGTCTCGCCGAGGAGCAGGAACAGGTTCTCCTGCGCCGTGGTGAGGAAGCCCTCGCCGCTCACCGACACGGTGTACGGGCCGCCGACGCGGAGCCCGCGGGCCGACCAGCGGCCCTCGGCGTCGGTCGTGGTGCGGCTGCGGGTCCCGGACGGCAGGTGCACGAGCTCCACCGTGGCCCCCGCGACACCCTGGCCGTCGGGCCAGGTGACGCGGCCCGTGGCGTTCGCCGCCGTCGCCTGGGCCTGGACCTGACCGGCCGCGGCGAACGACAGCAGGGCGAGGAGGAACAGCTTGAGGCTGAGTCCGAGTTTCATCGTTGGCTGCCTTTGTCGTGGTTTGGAGAGGGACTCGGGTATGAGGCGAGCCCCGGGCGCGGACACGCGATGGGCGTCCGGCCCTCAGGCCCCCTGTTTAATGAGGCCTTAACAGTCTAGCACCGGGCGATGACGTTTTTGTAACGCGGGGAGGCTCAGCGCGCACCGCGGGGATCCACTAGGTAACGGTTGCGCTTGACCGCCTTGAGGTAGGCGAGGTCGACGACGATCAGGCCGTCCACGCAGCCCCCGAAATCGGGATCGACGCCGAAGTCGAGGAAGCGCACCCCCTCGGGTTCGCACAGCTCGACGTACTGCCGGTAGAGGGTGGGCAGGGTGGCGCCGAGCGCCGCGAGTTCCTCCTTGAGGCGGCGCGAAGCCCGCTCGCGATCGAGACCGGCGAAGGCTTCCTCGGCGCGGGCGGCGATCTCCCTGCCGACCAGGAAGGGGTTGCGCGCGCGCGCGAGGCCCTCGGGATCGCCGTAGAACCGCCGGTGGAAGGCGACGATCCATTCCCGCGCCGCCAGCGGCAGCTGGGCGCTGATGCTCACCGGCCCGAAGAGATAGCGGATCTCGGGATGCGCCCGGAGGTAGGAGCCGATTCCCTGCCAGAGGTAGTCCAGGCTGCGGCTGCCCCAGTAGGCCGGGATGGACGAAGCTGCGGCCAAGCTCGATGCCCTGCTCGAGGATCGGGCGCGCGCGACCGTCGAAGACGAACAGGCTGCTGGTGTAGAGCCCCTCGAGCCCGCGTTCCTCGAGGATCCTGCGGCCCTCCGCAAGCCGGTAGGCGCCGCTGATGCAGACCTTCTCCGCATCCCAGAGCACGATGTGGCTGTAGTAGGCGTCGTAGCGGTCGAGATCGCGCTTGAGCCCGGTGCCCTCTCCCACTTTGCGGAAGGCCAGCTCGCGCAGCCGACCGATCTCCCGCATCGCCGCCCCGTCCGGGCCACCCTGATAGAGCAGCACCCGCTTGCCGTCGCTGGTCGCGCCGAGCACCCGCGCCCGACCGAGCTCCGCCGCGACCTCGGCGGGATTCTCGGGATGGGCGACGGGGGTGAAGGCGGCGAACAGCGGCGGGACGGCGGCGCGGCAGGCGGTAGACGTGGCGGCGCATCCGCTGCGCGAGACGGCGGGGATCGCCGGCCGCCTCGCCGAGCGCCTCCGCCGGCACCGGCTTGCCGACGCAGACCCGGATCCGCAAGCCCCGCTGGGCGAACATCTCGCGCGGCAGCAGCAGGGTGGCGAGCGGCTTGGCCAGCATCGACACGCCGTAGAAGGTGGCCGAGTTGTGGCCGCCGAGATGCACCGGCAGCACCGGCGTGCCGGTCCGGCGCACGAAGCGGACGAAGGAGGGCGACCAGCGGCGGTCGCGCACCCCGGTCGGACGGATCCGGGACACCTCCCCCGCCGGGAACACGATCAGCACCTCGCCGCGCTCCAGCGCCCGGTAGGCCTCGCGAACGCTGCCCACGTCGGCCCGGCCGCCGACCACGTCCACCGGGAGCAGGAGCCCCGCCAGCGGCTCGAACTGGCCGAGGAGGTCGTTGGCGAAGATGCGCACGTCGCGGCGCACCGAGCCGATCAGGTCGAGCAGAGCCAGCGCGTCGAGCGCGCCGAGCGGGTGGTTGGCGACCACCACGAGCGGCCCCTCGGCGGGAATGTGCTCGCGATCGGTGTTGGCCACCTCGTAGCCGAAGTCGAGGTGCTCGAGCACCCGGCGCACGAAGGCGAGGCCGCGCTCGGGGGGGAAGGTCGCGAGCTCGGCGTTGATCCGGTCCTCGCAGGCGACCTTGCGCAGCAGCCTCACCACCGGCCTCGTCCAGTCGCGGACGCGACCGTCGGCCAGACGCGGAAACTTCTCGTAGAAGCTGCGCTCGACGCTGATCACCGCATCCTCTCCTCGTCCGGATGCGGCCGACACTATGCCCGAATTGTGACGGGCCGGCGACCGGCCGCCGCCGCGGGCGTCGGACCTCGATCACCCCTCCCCAGCGCCCGCCGGCCCCGCCCCTTGACCGGCACCGCAGCGCCGTTGGAAGGTGTCGCCTTCCGCAAGGGCGCGGCCGCGGGCGGCGCCCTCGTCCATGCCACTTCGGGAGGGGACCCATGCCGAGCCACACCGTCGAGCGCATCCGCAACATCGCCCTCGTGGGCCACGCCGGGGCGGGGAAGACCACGCTGTTCGAGGCCCTGCTCTTCGCCGGGGGCACCATCGCCCAGCAGGGCAGCGTGGAGCGCGGGACCACGGTCTCCGACCACGATCCGATGGAAAAGGCGCGCGGGCACTCGATCAGCTCGGCGATCGCCTCGATCGACCACGGCGGCATCCACCTCAACCTGATCGACACCCCAGGCTACCCGGACTTCCGCGGTCCCACCCTGGCCGCGCTCGCCGCGGTCGAGACCGTGGCGGTGGTGGTGGACGCGACCCGCGGCATCGAGCACGGCACGGTGCGGATGATGGAGTACGCCAAGGCCCGGCGGCTCGCGCGCATGGTCGTGGTCAACAAGATCGACGCCGAGGGGGCGAATCCCGCCCGGCTGGTCGAGGAGCTGCGCGAGGCCTTCGGGCCGGAGTGCCTGCCGATCAACCTGCCGGCGCAAGGCGGGCGGGCGGTGGTGGACTGCTTCTTCCAGCCCGCGGGCGAGGCCACCGACTTCTCCTCCGTGGCCGAGGCTCACCGGCGGATCATCGACCAGGTGGTCGAGATCAACGAGGAGATCATGGGCCGCTATCTCGAGGAGGGGGAGGAGGGACTGAGTCCGGAGCAGATCCACGACGCCTTCGAGGCCTGCCTGCGCGAGCAGCACCTCGTGCCGGTGTGCTTCGCGTCGGCGCGCGCCTACGTCGGCGTGCGCAAGCTCCTCGAGCTGTTCGAGCGGCTCGCCCCGAGCCCGCTCGAGGCCAATCCGCCCCCCTTCGTCCGCGGCCGCGGGCCCGACGCAGCAGGCCGGTGCGCGCCGTTCCCGATCCGCGGGCCCACGTGCTCGCCGACGTGTTCAAGATCGTCCACGACCCCTACGTCGGCAAGGTGGCCGTGTTCCGCGTGTACCAGGGCACCGTGCGCCGCGACGGCCAGCTCTTCGTCGACGACGGCCGCAAGCCCTTCCGCGTCGCCCATCTGCTGAAGCTGCGCGGCAAGGACTATCTCGAGATCGACGAGGCCGTCCCGGGCGACATCGCCGCCGTGGCCAAGATCGAGGAGATCCACTTCGACGCGGTGCTGCACGACAGCCATGACGAGGACGAGTGGCGGCTCAAGCCGATCGACTTCCCGCAGCCGATGTTCGGGCTCGCGGTGGAGCCCAGGGTCAAGGGCCAGGAGCAGAAGCTCTCGAGCGCGCTCGCCAAGCTCGCCGAGGAGGACCCCTGCTTCCGGGTGGAGCACGAGCGCGAGCTCAACCAGATCGTCATGCGCGGCCTCGGCGAGCTGCACCTCCGGGTGATGATCGAGCGCCTCAAGGAGCGCTTCGGCGTCGAGGTCGAGACCCGCCCGCCGAGGATCGCCTACCGCGAGACGATCTCGGCCAAGGCCGACGGCCACGCCCGGCACAAGAAGCAGACCGGCGGCGCCGGCCAGTTCGGCGAGGTGTTCCTGCGCATCGAGCCGCTGCCGCGCGGCTCGGGCTTCGAGTTCGTCGACGAGGTCGTGGGCGGCGCGATCCCCGGGCAGTTCATCCCGGCGGTCGAGAAGGGGGTGCGGCAGGTGCTGGAGTCGGGGGCGATCGCCGGCTACCCGATGCAGGACCTCCGGGTGATCGTCTACGACGGCAAGAGCCACCCGGTGGACTCGAAGGAGATCGCCTTCGTCCAGGCCGGGCGCAAGGCCTTCCTCGACGCCGTCGCCAAGGCCAGGCCGCTGGTGCTCGAACCGATCGTCAACGTCGACGTCACCGTCCCCGCCGAGCTGGTGGGCGAGATCACCGGCTCGCTCGCCGCCAAGCGCGGGCGCATCAACGGCACCGATTCGCTGCGCGGGGGCGAGATCGTGGTCAAGGCCCAGGCCCCGCTCGCCGAGCTCGCCGAGTTCAGCAACGAGCTCAAGGCCCTCACCGCGGGGCGGGGCCGCTACGTGATCGAGTTCAGCCACTACGACCCGGTCCCGGCGCAGATCCAGAAGCGGCTGGTGGAGGCCTTCCGGCCCCGCACCGAGGAGGACTGAGCCGGCCAGCCGCGGTTCAGCCGCGCCGGCGTATGAGAGGGCTGGCGATCCACCGCCGACCCTGGAGGCCGAAGGCCATGCGTATCCCGGGGATCCGACCAGCCCTCCTCGCCCTGACCGGCCTGCTCCTCGCCGCCGAGGCCTGGCCCGCGGCCCGCGACCCGGCCGGTCGCGTTGCCCGCATCGCCTACGTCGAGGGCACGGCGAGCTTCGCCCCGGCCGGGGTCGAACGAGTGGGCGCGGGCGATCCTCAACCGCCCGCTGATCGCCGGCGACCGACTCTGGACGGAGTCCGGCGCCCGGCTCGAGCTCGAGCTCGGGGGCTCGGCGCTGCGCCTCGACCAGCGCTCGGCCGCCGAGATCCTCGACCTCGACGACGAGGTGGCGCAGTTCTTCCTCAGCGAGGGGCGCGCCAACCTCTACGTGCGGCGGATCTTCGAGCGCCAGATCTACGAGATCGCCACCCCGCTCGCCGCGGTCGTGGTGCGCTCGCCGGCGAGCCTCACCGTCGAGGTCCCGCCCGTCGGGCGCTCCGCTGCGGGTGGCGGTGTGGCACGGCCGGGTCGAGGTGGTCGGCGAGGGCCGCCGCATCGAGCTCGCCGGTCCCGAGGAGCTGATCGCCCATGATCGCCGCCTCGAGGATCACCGCATCCTCCGCGATCCCGTGGAGGGCGAGTTCGAGCGCTTCGCCTTCGAGCGCGACCGCGAGCTCGACCGTGCCGCCGCCCTGCGCTACGTCCCCGACGACCTGATCGGCTACCGCGAGCTCGACCGCTACGGCCGCTGGGAGGTGGTGAGGGACTACGGCCCGGTCTGGTTTCCGAGCCGGGTGAGCCTGGGCTGGACGCCGTACCGTTACGGCCACTGGGTATGGCTGCCGGTCTACGGCTGGACCTGGATCGACGAGGCGCCCTGGGGCTTCGCCGTCTCCCACTACGGGCGCTGGATCTGGTGGGGAGGGCGCTGGGGCTGGGTGCCCTGCCCGCGGCGCTACCGCGCCTACTGGGCGCCGGCCCTCGTCGTCTTCTACGGCGGGCGCCACTGGAGCGTGGGCTACGCCAGCGCGCCCGTGGGCTGGTTCCCGCTCGGCCCGGGCGACATCTGGCTGCCGTGGTACTCGGCGAGCTGGGACTACTTCCACCGCGTCAACGTCTGGAACACCTGGATCGGGCACGGGACCATCGTCAACGTCTACCAGAACATCTACCTCCGCGGCGACCTGATCGTGAACCTCGAATATCGCTTCCGCGACCGGGACTTCGCCTGGACCTTCGTGCCCGAGGACAACTTCCGCCGCGGGCGGCCGGTCCACCGCCACCTCCTGCCGGTGGGGCGCGAGGACGTCGCGCGCGCCGAGCTCAGGCGGGTGCTCGGGGTGGTGCCCACGACGGCGAGCCTGAAGGGCGACGCCCCCGCCGCACGCGGTCTCCCGGACGAGGGGGTGTTCGGCCGGGAGGCCGTGGTGAGCCGTGCGCCGGCGGCGCGCCCCGCGCTCCTGCCCTTCGCGGAGGGCGAGGCATCGCCCGCCGTCGGCGCTCGCGAGCGCGGCCTGCGGGTGGTCGGCGCGCCGATCGCGAGCGAGGGGCTTGGCGGCGGGGGGCGCTCCCGCCGAGCTCGGCGGCCGCGGTCGGGGCCGGGACCTCGGCTCGGCATCCGGCATGGACGCGAGCGGCGCCCTGCTCCCGGGCGGAGGCGAGCGTCGCGGAGCCATCCTGCCCTCCGAGATCAGCGAGCGCCGCGCGCTGCGCGCCGGCGGCGCCGAGCCGGCGGAGCTCCGCTCGCGGGGTGCTGGCGGTCGGCTCGGCGCCGGACGCGGTCCGCGGGGGGCTGCCGATGGAGGACGAGGGACCCGCGCCCCGGGGACGCCTCCGCCAGGACTTCGGCGAGCCGCAGCGGGCGCAGAGCGGCAGCCTGATCGAGCGTCGCGGCCTCCTGCCGCGGCGCGAGGCGAGTGGACCGCGGCTGGGAGCCCGAAACCCGTTCTCCAGCCGCCGAGGAGGGTCTCCGCGGCGAGCGCGCCGCGGGGGCTGGGAGGGACGCTCCGCGGTCGGACGGGAGCCTGCCGAGGGGAGCGGTCACCGCCGCGCCGGCTTCCCGGAGCTCGGTCCCAGGTCGGTCGAGCCGCGCCGACCCTCGGCCCTCGGCATCGAGGCGCAGGATGGCGACGCGGCGCGCGCGCCGCGGGGCCTGTCCTCCTGGCGGCCGGCATCGGAGTCGCGCGGGGGCGCCCTGCGTGCGGAGCCGCCGGAGGCCACGCCACGCTGGCATGGAGAGGCCGGAGGCGGCTGGCGGCGCGAGACGCTCCGCATTCCCGCCGAACCGTCCTCCGCCGGCGAGCGAGGGCTTCCTGGCGCCGCCCGCCCGCGAGCCGCGCCCGATCCTCCGCGGCGGCGAGTTTCCCGGCGGGCCGCAGAGCCGCGAGCGGCTTGAGCCTCCCGCCTCCGGCGGCCTACCGCTGGCAAGAGCCCCGGCCCGCCCGCGGCGGCTGGGGCACTCGGCGAGGAGTCGGCGCGCGGCCGCTCGTCGGACGCCTGGGAGCCGCCGTCGTCGGCTCCGGTGCAGCGCGACAGTTGGAGTCCCCCGCCCGAGCGCGAGAGTCGGAGCGACGAGGCGTCGGCCCCGCGGCGCGAGCGCGGGCGGGGCTGGAGCGACGAGGAGTAACCGCGGGGAGGAGGCCGCGGACGGTCGCAGCCCTCCGCCGCGCCCCGCAGGTCCTCCGCCGTGCCGGGGAGTGCACCCGCCCGCCTCACCGCCCGAGGCCGTGCGGGCCGCCCCGGCGCGGGGCGCGTTCGCCGCCCGCGAGTCCGCGCCCGGAGGCGGGGCGCGGAACGGGAAGTGACGGCGGCGGAGGCAGCCGTGCGACAATGCCGCCCCCTCCCCACCCGATGCCAGCCGCAGCGACATGAGCGCCTCCCGCTTTCTCGAGAGCCTGCTCGCGAGCGCCAAGCAGATCCTCGCCGACACCGGCCTCGCCGAGCGCGACGAGCAGGGCCGCACGAAGATCTCCAGCCTCGGCAAGGGGGCCGCGATCGGTGCCGTCGCCGCCACCCTGCTGCGCAACAAGAGCCTGCGCCGCATCGGCGGCGCGGCGGCCCTCGGCTACCTCGCCTACCAGGCGATCCGGCACTACCGCGGCGGCAGCACCGCCGTCGAGGCCCCCGCCGGCCCAGGCCGCCTCGCCGCCTGCCGCCGCGCTCGCGCCGCCCGCCCCGGCGACGGTCGCCGCGCCGAGCGACGAGCGCGCACGCAGCCTGCTCGTGGCCATCGTCCACGCCGCCAAGGCCGACGGCCACATCGACGCCACCGAGCGTGCCACCCTCGACCGGGCGCTCGCCGAGCACGGAGAGGACGAGGCCCTGCGCCGCCTGGTCCGGGAGGAGCTCGAGAAGCCGACCGAGCCCCACGCGGTCGCCGCCCTCGCCCGCGACGAGCAGCACGCCGCCGAGATCTATCTCGCGAGCCTGATGACCGTGGGCGAGATCGGCTTCATGGAGCGCGCCTATCTCGACGCGCTGGCGAGCGCCCTCCGGCTTCCCCCCGAACTCAAGGCCACGCTCGAGCGCGAGGTCGCCGCCGAGCGGCTGAGCGCCTCCCGGGGGCCCGCCCGCCAGCCCGCTCGCGCGCGGGAGCGGACGTCCACTCCCCGCCGCGGCCCGCCCGCCGTTCCTCCGGCGGGTTCCTAGGACCTTCGCCCCCGCGTGCCCGCGCTTGCATCCCGCCGCCGCTTCCCCCAAAGTCGCGGCCGCCGCGTCTTCGCTCGGGAGGGGTCCATGCGCAGGCTCGTACTCGGGATCGCCGCCGCCATGCTGCTGAGCGCCGCCGTGGTGGCGGGACTCGCCCTCGT
The DNA here is from genome assembly GCA_033582715.1 of Lysobacterales bacterium. Lineage (GTDB taxonomy): Bacteria > Pseudomonadota > Gammaproteobacteria > Xanthomonadales > BPKI01 > BPKI01. The sequence goes on from JAVQZZ010000001.1 coordinate 2,018,882, forward strand.
CCCGCGCCCGGACGCGGGAAGCCGGAGCCTCAAGCCGATCCTCGGCGACTTCTGGGCGATCCGGGTCGCCTACCCCACCATGCACTTCAGCCCGAGCTGGTATCGCGACGCGGAAGCCGAGGACGCCCGCATCGCCTCGGCCGTCCCCGCCGGCGACCACGCGGTCCAGGCCAAGCGCTCCGCCTCCCCGCTCGGCCTCACGCCGAACGCCTGGACCTTCCTCGGTCCCCGCCCGAAGATCTTCGGCGGCTATGGCCAGGTGAGCGGCCGGGTCAACGCCCTGCTCGTCGATCCGCGCGGGCCCGACGCGCAGGGCCGGCACGTGGTGCTCGCCGCCACCGACGGCGGCGGGGTGTGGCGGAGCGCCAACTGCTGCGGTCCGGACACCACGTGGACGGTGACCACCGACCAGCCGGAGATCCGCAGCATCGCGATCGGCACCCTGGCCCGGGATCCCAACAATGCCGACGTGATCTACGCCGGCACCGGCGACCTCCGCTACGGCAGCTTCTCCTTCGGCACCGCCGGGCTGCTCAAGAGCACCGACAACGGCCTCACCTGGACCGTCCTCGGCGAGGCGGTGTTCACGCCCTTCTACCCGCCCTCGGCGAGCCTCGGCTTCCCGCAGTACCAGGCGATCGGCAAGATCGCGATCGATCCGGCGGACTCGGCGCGGATCGTGGTTGGGACCAAGACCGGCCTCTACTTCTCCCACGACGGCGGGACGAGCTGGACCGGCCCCTGCCTCACCAATCCCCACGCTTCCCAGCGCCAGGACATCACCGGCCTGCTCGCGATCCGGGTCGGCGGGGTGACCCGGCTCTACGCGGCGGTCGGCACCCGCGGCAACCCGACGCCGGTGCAGCCCGACCTGGGTCTCCTCGGCGCCAACGGGGTCTACCGCACCACGATGCCGAGCGCAGGCTGCCCCGCGCCCGGCGACTGGACCCTGCTCGCCAACGGCTGGCCGGCGGGCACCGGCGATGGCAACCCGAGCGGCAAGACCATCGGCCGGATCGAGCTCGCGGTCGCGCCCTCCAACCCCAACCGGCTCTACGCCATGGCCGCCCACGCCACGAACAGCAACGTGCTCGGGGTATGGCGCAGCGACGACGGCGGCGATTCCTGGACCCAGGTCGCCGCCACCGCCAACGTCGAGGCCAACGGCTGCGCGAACTCGGCGGGGGGCGGCACGCAGATGTGGTACGACGCCAACCTGCTCGTCGATCCCAACGACCCCGACGTCGTGTACCTGAGCGGCGTGGACCTCTATCGCTCGCTGAACGGCGGCGCGAGCTTCCAGAACATCACCTGCGGCTACGGCAACGGCAACGTCCACGTCGACCACCACGCCGCGGCCTTCCTGCCGAACGGCGCCGGCGGCTACGACAGCGAGCGGCTGCTGGTCGGCACCGACGGGGGTGTCTACTTCACCCAGAACGCCCGCTTCGGCAGCGGCGGGACCAGCGCCGCCAACCGCCCGAGCTTCGTCTCGCTGAACGCGACCAAGGGCGCGATCGAGTTCTACTCCGGCGACATCAGCCGCGAGTTCGCCACCCGCAGCGACCCCGGCGCGAGCGGCGGCGCCCAGGACAACGGCAGCTCCTGGGTGCGCTGGAACAGCGGCGATCCCGGCCCGGCGACCTGGACCGTGCGCCTCGGCGGCGACGGCATCTACACCCGCATCGAGCCGGTGCTCGAGCAGCGCTGGTACTGGTCGAGCCAGAACGGCAATCTCCAGGTCTCCCCGAGCGGCCCGACCAGCGCGCCGCAGCTCGCCACCCCCCAGACCAGCCCGGCCTGGGGCGGGGACACCTTGAGCTTCCTCATGCCCTACGAGCTCTACAAGCACGGCGCCCTCGACCAGCCGGGGAGCGGCTGCAGCTCGAGCGGCGGCTGCACCTTCCTGATCGCGGGGACCAACCGCGTCTGGGAGACGCTTTCCGGCGGCATCCCGCGGAGCTCCTGGTACCCGAACAGCCCGGTGCTGACCAAGAACACCCTCGGCAACCGCTCCTTCATCAACCAGCTCGCCTACGCCGTGCGCTCGCCGCGGGTGGCGATCGCCGGCACCAACGACGGCAACGTCTGGGTGGGCTTCGACCTGAACGGCGGAGTCGCCAACTCCGCGCACTGGGTCAACGTCACCGGCGGCAACGCGGTGCTGCCGAACCGCCCGGTGATGGACGTGGTGGTCGAGACCTTCGATCCCGGGCAATCCCGACGCGCTGGTGATCGGCTATGCCGCCCTCGGAGGCTTCGACCAGAACACCCCCGCCCAGCCCGGGCACGTCTTCGAGCTGGTGTGCCAGAACCGCTGCGCGAGCTTCTCCTGGCGCGAACGTGACCGGCAACCTGCCCAACATCCCGGCCAATGCCGTGGCCTTCAACCCGAAGTGGCCGCAGCAGGTCTTCGTCGGCACCGACTGGGGGCTTTACTTCACGAACGACGTGCGCGCCCACCCGCCGGTCTGGCAGCGCTTCGACAACGGCCTGCCGCGGGTGATGGTCTGGGATCTCGCGATCGACCGCGGCCTCACCGCGCTCGCCGCCTTCACCCGCGGGCGCGGGGCCTACGCCTGGCCGCTGCCCGATCCTCCCGCGAGCGGCATCTTCGCCGACGGCTTCGAGGGTCCCTGAGCGGCGCCCTGGCGATCCCGCCGCGGCCTAGAATGGCCGCCCCTCTCCGGAAGCTGCGCGTGCCATGAGGCCGATCCTCGCCGACGATCTGCGAAGCGCGCTCCCCCCCGACTTCGCGGCCATCGACGCCGCCTACCTGCGCGACGAGACGGAGCAGGTCCGCGAGCTGCTGCTCCAGGCCGAGCTCAGCCCCGCGGAGCGTGACCTGGTGATGGCGCGCGCCACCGAGCTGGTGGCCCGGGTGCGTGCACGCGCGGAGAAGGCGAGCGCGGTCGAGCGCTTCATGCGCGAGTACGACCTCTCCAGCGAGGAGGGGGTGCTGCTGATGTGCGTGGCCGAGGCGCTGCTGCGCATCCCCGATCGCGACACCGCGGACAAGCTGATCTCGGACAAGCTCGGCGAGGCGGACTGGGAGGCGCACCTGGGCAAGAGCGACAGCGTGCTGGTCAACGCCTCGACCTGGGGCCTGATGCTCACCGGCAAGCTCATCGCCCTCGCCGAGGACACCCGCCGCAGCTTCGGCGCGGCGCTGAGGCGCCTGATCGGGCGCGCCGGCGAGCCGATCGTGCGCCTCGCGGTGCGCCAGGCGATGCGCATCATGGGCCACCAGTTCGTGATGGGCCGCAGCATCGAGGAGGCGCTGGCCGAGGCGCGCAGCCGCGAGGGGCGGCGCTGGCGCTACAGCTTCGACATGCTCGGCGAGGCGGCCCTCACCGCCCCAGACGCCGAGCGCTACCTGGCCGCCTACCGCCGCGCGATCGAGGCCGTCGGTGGGCTGGCCGAGGCCGACGGGGAGCCCTACGCCGCGCCCTCGGTCTCGGTCAAGCTCTCGGCGCTGCATCCGCGCTACGAGCGCAGCCAGCGCGAGCGCGTGCTCGCCGAGCTCGGCCCGCGGCTGCTCGAGCTCGCCCGACTGGCCCGGGAGCGCGGCATCGGCCTCACCGTGGACGCGGAGGAGGCCGAGCGCCTGGAGCTCTCGCTCGAGCTCTTCGAGCGGGTCTTCGCCGATCCCGCGCTCGCGGGCTACGAAGGCCTCGGCCTCGCGGTCCAGGCCTACCAGAAGCGAGCCCCCTTCGTCATCGACTGGCTGGCGGCGCTCGCCCGACGCCACGGCCGGCGCATCCCGGTGCGCCTGGTGAAGGGCGCCTACTGGGACAGCGAGATCAAGCGCGCCCAGGAGCAGGGGCTGCCGGGCTACCCGGTCTTCACCCGCAAGGCCAACACCGACGTGAGCTACCTCGCCTGCGCGCGGCGCCTGCTGGCCCACGAGGACTGCTTCTTCCCCCAGTTCGCCAGCCACAACGCCCACACCATCGTCGCCGTGCACCATCTCGCCCGCGGCCGCCCCTTCGAGTTCCAGCGCCTCTACGGCATGGGCGAGGCGCTCTACGAGGAGGTCACCGGCGCGAACGGCCTCGGGGTGCCCTGCCGGGTGTACGCGCCGGTGGGCTCGCACGAGGACCTCCTGCCCTACCTCGTGCGCCGGCTGCTCGAGAACGGCGCCAACACCAGCTTCGTCAACCGCATCTCAGACGAAAGCCGCCCGATCGCCGAGCTGGTCGCCGACCCGGTCGAGACGGTACGCCGTTTCGCGGCCATCCCCCACCCGCGCATTCCGCTGCCGACCGAGCTCTACGCGCCCCATCGGCGCAACTCCCTCGGCCTCAACCTCGCCTGCGAGGCCGAGCTCGCCGCCCTCGCCCGCGCCATCGCCGCCGCCCCCGAGCCGCCGCTGGCGGCGCCGCTGGTGCCCGGCGTCGCCGCGAGGGGCACGCCGCGGGAGGTGCGCGCGCCGCGCGACCGCCGCGAGCTGGTCGGCCGGTGGCTCCCGGCCGACGCCGACACGGTGGAGCGCGCGCTCGCCCTCGCGCTCGCGGCCCAGCCGGACTGGGACCGCCGCGGGGCGGAGGCGCGGGCGGCGATCCTCGAGCGCGCCGCCGACGGTCTCGAGGCGGCACGGGGCGAGCTGGTGGCCCTGCTGGTGCGCGAGGCCGGCAAGACCATCCCCGACGCCCTGGCCGAGGTCCGGGAGGCCACGGACTTCTGCCGCTACTACGCCGCCGAGGCGCGGCGCCTGCTCGCCGCCCCGCAGCCGCTGCCGGGACCGACCGGCGAGCGCAACGAGCTCAGCCTCCACGGCCGCGGGGTGTTCGCCTGCATCAGCCCGTGGAACTTCCCGCTGGCGATCTTCACCGGCCAGGTCGCCGCCGCGCTGGTCGCGGGCAACAGCGTGATCGCCAAGCCCGCGGAGCAGACCAACCTTGATCGGCCACCGGGCGGTGCGGATCCTCGCACGAGGCCGGGGTGCCGGAGGCGGTGCTGCAGTTCCTCCCCGGCGAGGGCGGCACGGTGGGCCGCGCCCTCACCTCTGACCCCCGGGTCGCGGGGGTGGCCTTCACCGGCTCCACCGAGACGGCATGGGCCATCCAGCGCGCCCTCGCCGCCCGCGAGGCGCCGATCGCCACCCTGATCGCCGAGACCGGGGGGCTGAACGCGATGATCGCCGACTCCTCGGCGCTTCCCGAGCAGCTGGTCAAGGACACTTTGCTCTCGGCCTTCGGCTCCGCCGGCCAGCGCTGCTCGGCGGCGCGCATCCTGCTGGTGCAGGAGGAGATCGCGGACCGCGTGCTGGCGATGCTCGCCGGCGCGATGGCCGAGCTTCGCGTCGGCGATCCGGGGCGCCTCGCCACCGACGTCGGCCCGGTGATCGACGAGGAGGCGCGCGCCGCGCTCGAGGCCCATGCCGGGCGCATGGAGCGCGAGGCGCGGCGGATCGCCATCGCGCCCCTGACCGCGGAGTGCGAGCACGGCGTGTTCTTCGCGCCCCGGGCCTACGAGCTGCCGAGCCTCTCCGGACTGCGCCGCGAGGTCTTCGGCCCGATCCTGCACGTGGTTCGCTACGCGGCGCGCGAGCTCGACCGCCAGCTCGAGGCGCTGAACGCCGCCGGCTACGGCCTCACCCTCGGCGTCCACAGCCGCATCGACCGCAGCGTCGAGCAGATCGTCGCGCGGGTGCGCGCCGGCAACCGCTACGTCAACCGCAGCATGATCGGCGCCGTGGTGGGGGTGCAGCCCTTCGGCGGCGAGGGGCTCTCCGGCACCGGGCCGAAGGCCGGCGGCCCGCACTACCTGCCCGCGCTTCTGCACCGAGCGCACGCTCACCGTGAACACCACCGCCGCCGGCGGCAACGCCAGCCTGCTCACCCTCGGCGACTGAGCCCGCCGGGCCGGCGCCGGCGGGCAGCTAAACTCGGCGCGCCATGTACCTCGAGCACTTCGGGCTGAGGGAGCCGCCCTTCGCGATCACCCCGGACCCGCGCTTCGTCTTCCTCTCCGAGCGCCACCGGGACGCCCTGGCGCACCTGCTCTACGGCATCGGTCAGGGCGGCTCCGGCGGCTTCGTGCTCCTCACCGGCGAGGTCGGCACCGGCAAGACCACTCTCTCCCGGCTGCTGCTCGGGCAGCTGCCGGAGAACACGCGGGTGGCGCTGGTGCTCAATCCGAGGCTCACCCCCACCGAGCTGCTGGAGACGATCTGCGAGGAGCTCAAGCTCGACATCGAGGGCCGGCGCGGCTCGGCCAAGGCCCTGATCGACGCCCTCAACGCCTACCTGCTCGAGGCCTATGCCCAGGGGCTGCGGGTGGTGCTGATCGTCGACGAGGCCCAGAACCTCTCGATCGAGGCGCTCGAGCAGATCCGCCTGCTCACCAATCTCGAGACCGCCACGCAGAAGCTGCTCCAGATCATCCTGATCGGCCAGCCGGAGCTGCGGCAGATGATCGAGCGGCCGGAGCTGCGCCAGCTCTCGCAGCGGATCACCGCGCGCTACCACCTGACGCCGCTCGACGCCGCGGAGACCGAGGAGTACGTCCGCCACCGCCTCGAGGTCGCCGGCTGCCGGCGCATGCCCTTCACCCGGCTGGCCCTGCGCGCGCTCCATCATCGGGCCGGCGGCATCCCCCGGCTGATCAACGTGATCGCCGACCGCGCCCTGCTCGCGGCCTACGCGCGCGAGATCGACACCGTGGGCGAATCGCTGGTCCGGCTCGCCGCCCGCGAGACCCTCGGCGGCGTCCCGCGGCGGCGGATCGTCGCCCTGGGCGTGCCGCTCGCCCTCGCCGCCGCGCTGGTCGGCGCCGCGCTGTTCCTGCCCCGAGGGCCGGTCTCCGCGCCGGAGCCGCCCCGGCCCGACGCCGAGGAGCGCGCGGGGACCGCGCCGATCTCTCTCGCCGAACTCGGCGCACGGCTCGCGCGCCTCGACGAGCACGACGCGATCGCGGCCTGGACCCGGCTCCTCGCGCGCTGGCAGGTCCGCGGCGAGGAGGTGCGGATCCTCGACGCGAAGCGCTGTCCCGCGGCGCTGGCGCCGGGGCTCTACTGCACCCGCGGGAGCGCGAGCCTCGGCCGCCTGCGCGCGCTGCGGCGCCCGGTGCTGCTCCGGCTCCAGTTCGAGGGCGCCGAGGGGCTGGCGCTGCTGCTGGGCATCGGCCGCGAGCGCGCGCGCCTCGAGCTCGGCACGGAGAGCGTGGAGCTCGAGATCGCCGAGCTCGACCGGGTGTGGCGGGGCGAGTTCTTCGCGATCTGGCGCGGCGCGCCGGAGCTCCCGACCAGCCTGCGCCGCGGCGACCACGGGCCGGCGGTCTCGTGGCTGGCCGAGGCCCTGGAGACCGCGGACGGCATCCGCCTCGGCGATTTCGTCGGGCCGCTGCTCTACGACGCCGCCTTCGCCGAGCGGGTGCGGCGCTTCCAGCTCGCCCAGGGCCTGACCCCGGACGGCATCGCGGGACCGGAGACCCTGCTCGCGCTCACCGCGATCCCGCCCGGCGGCCCCCGGCTCTCCCGTCGCGTACCATAGCCGCATGTCCCTGATCCTCGAGGCGCTCCGGCGCTCGGAGGAGGAGCGCCTGCGGCGCAGCGCGCCGCCGCTCCTCGCACCGCCGCGTCGCCGGCCGCGCCGCGCCCGCCGCGCGCTGCCCTGGCTTTTCGCCGCCGCGCTCCCGGCGGCCCTCGCGCTCGGCTGGTGGAGCCTGCGCGCCCCCCCGCCGCTGGCCGCGCCCGACCCGTCCCCCTCCCCCGCGTCCGAGGCGCGCGGCTCGGAGCAGGCCATGCCGCCGCCCTCCGCCCCGCCGCCCGCTGCGCCCCCCGCGACCCCGCCCGGGAGCGCCGTCGCCGCCGCGCCGACGGAATCCGAGCGCCCCATCGCCGCCCCGCGCGAGGGCAGCGGCCTTCGTCGCGCCCGCGACGCCCGACCCGATCGCCGATCCTGCCCTCGACCCGGCGGAACGCGAACGCCTCGCCGAGCTGCTCGGACGGGCCCGGCCAGCGCCGCCGCCCGCAGCCACGCCCGGGACCGCGGAGCCCGAGCCGCCGACTCCGGGGGCGACGGCCACCACCGTCGCCGAGGGGCCTCCCTGGCTCGAGGAGCTCCCCTACGCCCTCCGCCGCCAGCTTCCGCCGCTCCGGGTGAGCATGGTGGTGGCGGCCGCCGATCCCGCGGCGCGCTTCGTGCTGGCCCAGGGCGAGCGCCGCCGCGAGGGCGAGGAGCTCGCTCCGGGCGTCAGGGTGGTCGAGATCGGCGGCGAGGCCCTGCTGCTCGAGTTCCGCGGTCAGCGCTTCCGCTGGCGGCCGAGGCTCCCCTAGGGCGCATGGGTGCGGCGGTCCGGCTCGCGCCCGCCCCGCGCTGGCCGTGGGCCACCGCGGGAACGATGTGCCTCTCGCTGCTCGCCTTCGTGGCGCTCTGGCCCCTGCCGCCCGAGGAGCGCCTGCGCCAGCTGCTCGCCTGGGGAGCGGTGCCGGCCGAGCTGTTCGCGCCCGGCGAGCCGCTCGGCGTGCGCCTGCGCGAGGACCTCCCGCGCCTGATCACCGCCCTCTTCGTCCATGACGACGCCTGGCATCTCTCCGGCAACCTCCTGTTCCTGGTCCTCTTCGGGGCGGCGGCGGAGCGGGCGCTGGGAGGGCTGCGCTTCCTCGCGCTGTTCCTCGGCTGCGGCGGCTGGTCGGTGCTGGTCGCCGCCTGGCTCGCGGACGGGCCGCACCAGGTGGTGATCGGCTCGAGCGGAGCCGTCTCGGCGGTGCTCGGCGCCTACCTCTGGCTGTTCCCCCGCGCCCGTCTCGGGGTGGTCCTGCCGCTCGGGCTCTACTTCGAGACCATCCGCCTGCCCGCGGCGGGGCTGCTCGGCTTCTGGGCGGCGCTGCAGCTGCTGTTCACGGTGATGGGACCGGGCTTCGGACGGATCGCCTGGACCGCGCACGGCGCAGGCCTCGCCGCCGGCGTGCTGTTCGCGCTGCTGCACCGGCTGCGACGGGGACGACGCGCGACTGCGGCGTTGAGCCGGAGTGGGGCGCATGCCGGCGGGATCCCGCGCCGAGGTGCCGCGCGACCCGAGGGCCGCGCGCGGGCGCGACCCCGCGTCCCCGCTGCCGCGACGGCTCCGCCGGCCGGCGGTTGCATCGTCCCGGGGGGCGGGGCGCGAGCGAGGCTTCGCGACCCTCAGCCGCCGCGCCCGGCCCGCGGTCCCGACCCGCGGGACGCCGCGGCCGCCGCGCCGGTGCCGGGCCTCAGCCCGCGCAGCCAGGCGAGCGCCGCCCGCACGACCGCATCGCGCGACGGCTCGGTCGCCGCGGGGCCGCCCCCCGCCACCCGCAGGTCGGGCTCGAGACCGCTGCCGTCCAGCACCTGGCCGCCGGGTGCGTGCAGGCGAGCGGTGGTGAGCTTGATCGCCTCGCGCTCCGAGAGCGGCACGATGGTCTGCACGCTGCCCTTGCCGAAGCTCGGCTCCCCGATCAGCCTCGCCCGCCCGCGGTCGCGCAGCGCCGCCGCGACGATCTCCGCCGCCGAGGCGGTCCCGCCGTCGATCAGCACCGCGATCGGCACGCCCGCGAGCAGATCGCCGGGCCCGGCCGAGAACTCCGCGCTCTGCCCGGCATGGCGCCCCACCAGCCGCACCACCACGCCGGCCTCGAGGAACAGGTCCGCGACTTCCACCGCGACGTGGAGCAGGCCGCCCGGGTTTTGCCGCAGGTCGAGCACCAGGCCGGCGAGCGAACGCCCGCCCGAGCCCAGCCGGCGCTCGAGCGCGCGGCGGATCTCCCCCGCCGTGCCCTCGTGGAACTGGGCGACGCGCAGGTAGAGCACGTCCTCCCCGAGCGGCTCGGCGCGGACGCTGCCGACCCGGATCCGCTCCCGCTTGAGCCTGACCATCAGCAGGCCGTCCCGGCCCTCGCGCTCGAGCGTGAGACCGACCTCGGAGCCCGGCGGGCCGCGCAGCCGCGCGATCACCTCGCCGATCGCGGTCCCCGCCGCGATCGCCTCGCCGTCGATGGCGGCGATGAGATCCCCCGCGCGCACGTCGGCACGGGAGGCGGGGCCACCGTCGATCGTGGCGAGCACGCCGACGCGGCCGTCCTCGCGCCGCACCAGCTCGAGGCCGACGCCGACGTAGTCCGCCCCGACTGTCCTCGGCCAGTTCCTCGAGCGCCTCGCCCTCGAGATACTCGCTGTAGGGATCGAGCTCGCTCAGCATCCCGCGGATCGCCGCCCGCATCAGCGCCTGGCGGTCCACCCCGTCGACGAAGTCCCGCTCCACCGCGCGGAAGACGGCGGCGAAGCGGCGGATCTCCTCGAGCGGGAGGGCGAGTCGCCGGCTCGGCCTGGGTGGACGAGGCCCACCCCGAGGCGAGCAGCAGCAGCAGCGCGGTCATGGCCGCAGTATACGGCGCGCCCGCGTGCCGCGATCGCCGCGGCGCGCCCCGGGAGCGCGCGCGGGCCTCCGGCGTCGTACACTGGCGGACGGCCGGATCCCCGGGAGACGAGTCGATGCGCGCGAGCCTCCTCCTGTCCACGATCCTGCTCCTCGCCTGCGGTGCGGCCGGCGCGGAGGGCAGCCGCGACTTCGGCGACCTCGTGATCCACTACAGCCTGATGCCCACGACGGCGCTCACCCCCGAGGTGGCGCGGAGCCACGCCATCACCCGGTCGAGGAACCGTCAGCTCCTGACGGTGAGCGTCCTCGAGAAGACCCCGGACGGACTCGGCAAGCCGATCGCGGCGCGGATCGAGGCCTCGGCCACCAATCTCAACGGCCAGCTTCGCACCATCTCCCTGCGCGAGGTGCGCGAGGGAGGCGCGATCTACTACCTCGGCGAGCTGCGGCTGACCGGCGAGGACACCTTCGACTTCGAGCTGCGGGTCGACGCCCGCGGCGGCGAGCCGCGCGTCATCCGCTTCCGCCGCCAGCTCTTCCCGGACTGAGCGCGCTCAGAGCGGCGCCGCGAGCACGGCGCGGACCGTCTCCTCCGGCACCCCCTCCGCCACCAGCGCCCGCCCCACCCCGCGCCAGAGCACGAAGCGCAGCCGGTCCGAGCGCCCCTTCTTGTCGAGACGGATGAAGCCGAGCAGCGCATCCGCGGAGGGCATCGCGGCGGACGCGCCGAGCCCGAGGCGGGCGAGCAGGGCGTCGAGACGGGCGGTGTCCCCCGCCTCCGCGAGCCCGAGCCGCTCGGCGAGACGCGCGGCGAGCCGCATGCCGATCGCGACCGCCTCCCCGTGGAGCCAGGTGCGGTATTCCCCCGCCGCCTCCAGCGCATGGCCGAAGGTGTGCCCGAAGTTGAGCAGCGCCCGCTCGCCCTGCTCGCGCTCGTCGCGACCGACGATCGCCGCCTTGTGCGCCACCGAGCGCGCCACCGCCTCCGCGAGCACCGCGGGATCGCGCCCGAGCAGCGGCTCCGCGTGCCCCTCGAGCCAGGCGAAGAATCCGGCGTCGGCGATGCAGGCGTACTTGACCACCTCGGCGAGGCCGGCGCGGTACTCGCGCTCCGGCAGCGTGGCCAGGGTCTCGAGATCGCACAGCACCGCCCGCGGCGGGTGGAAGGCGCCGACCAGATTCTTGCCCGCGGGAAGGTTCACCGCGGTCTTGCCGCCGATCGCGGCATCGACCTGCGCGAGCAGGGTGGTGGGCAAGGCGATCCAGTCGATGCCGCGCATCCACAGCGCCGCGGCGAAGCCCGCGAGGTCGCCGACCACGCCCCCGCCGAGGGCCAGGATCACGGCATCCCGCTGCGCGCCCAGGGCGGCGAGGGCCGCGAACAGACGCTCGGCGCTGGCGAGCGTCTTGTGGCCTTCGCCGTCGGGCAGCACCTCGAGGGCAAAGCGGCGCGACCCGGCGAGCCAGGCCAGCCGGTCGGCGTAGAGCGGAGCCACGGTCTCGTTGGAGACCAGCAGCACCTGGCGGCCCGTGAGCTTGGGCTCGATCAGCGCGCGCTCGGCGAGCAGGCCCCGACCGACCCAGACCGGATAGGGCCGCGCGCCCGCCACCGTGATCCGCCTGATCTCGCCGCTCATGCCGCGATCTCGAGCTCTCGCTCGGCCAGGGCCGCGAGCACCCGGCGGCAGGCGTCGAGCGCGCTGCCACCCTCGGTGGACACCACGACGTCGGCGAGCGCCCGATAGAGCGGCTCCCGCTCGCGCGCCAGCCGCTCGAGCTGCGCCCGACGGTCCGCGACCGCGAGCAGCGGGCGGTCGCGATCGCGGGCGAGACGCCGGAGCTGCTCCGCCACCGAGACCTCGAGCATCACCACCACGCCGGCGTCGCGCAGCAGGCGGCGGTTCTCCTCGCGCAGCACCGCGCCGGCGCCGGTCGCGATGACCTGGCCGCGGCCCGCGCACAGCTCGGCCAGCACCCGATGCTCGCGCTCGCGGAAGCCGGCCTCGCCCTCGAGCTCGAAGATCATCGCGATCGTGACGCCGGCCCGCGCCTCGATCTCGCCGTCGGCATCGGCGAAGGCCAGTCCCAGCCGCCTCGCGAGACATCGGCCCACGCTCGACTTGCCGGCGCCGGTGGGGCCGATCAGCACCAGGTTGGCGGCGCGTGGCATGAGCGCAATGCTAGCATTGCGCGGCCGCCGGTCCCCGCTGGGTTCATGCTCGGGTTCTTTCTCCGCTTCTCGCTGCTGCTGCTGCTCCTGTTCACCGCGCGCGTGCTCAAGCCGGTGCAGGAATGGGTCACCCTTCCCTTCACCGCGCTCCTCGCCGACGTGAGCGCCGCCATCATCAAGGCCTTCGACCGCGAGGTCGGCTCGCAGGGCGTGATCATCTACAGCACGGAGCGCCCTTGGGCGGTCGAGATCGCCGCGGGCTGCGACGGCATCGAGGGACTCATCATCCTGTTCTCGGCGATCCTCGCCTTCCCCGCGCCGTGGCGCTACCGCCTGATCGGCATGGCGATCGGCTTCGTGGCGGTGCAGGGCCTGAACCTGGTGCGGATCATCAGCCTGTTCTATCTCGGCCAGTGGAGCGAGACCGCCTTCGAGTGGTTCCACCTCTACCTCTGGCAGGCGCTGATCATCCTCGACGCCATGGTCGTGTGGCTGCTGTGGCTGCGCTACCTGCCGCGGCCCGGCGCCCGGGTTCCGGCTGGCGCGACCGCATGAGCCCCGAACCACGGGTCGCGCTCGTCGCCGGCTGCGGCGAGCTCGGCAGCGCGGTGGGCCTTCGCCTCGCGGCGCTTGGCGCGCAGGTGTGGGGCATCCGCCGCCGAGCCGACCTCCTTTCGCCCCCGATTCGCGCGCTCGCCGCCGACCTCGTCAGCGGGCGCGGACTCGAGGCGCTTCCCGAGCGGGCGGACTGGCTGCTCTACTGCGCCGCGCCGCTGGTGCGCACGCCGGAGACCTACCGCGAGACCTACCTCGAGGGCTCGGCGCGGCTGCTCGAGCGGCTCGCCGCCCGCGGCCTCCGCCCGGCGCGGGCGATCTTCGTCTCCTCCAGCTCGGTCTTCGGCGACCACGGCGGCGCCTGGGTCGACGAGGACACGCCACCGCGCCCCGAAGGCTTCCAGGGGACCACCCTGCTCGAGGCCGAGCAGCTCTGGCGCAACCGCCTTCCCGGCGCTGTCGTCGTGCGGCCCTCGGGCATCTACGGACCGCGGCGCCGCTGGCTGATCGAGCGGCTGCGCGAACCCAACGCCCACTGTCGCCGCGGCGTCTACACCAACCGCATCCACATCGAGGACCTCGCCGACGCCCTCGTCCATCTGCTCTCCCTGCCCGAGGTCCGGCCGCTCTACGTGATCAGCGACGACGAGCCGGCCCCCGAATGCGAGGTCATGGGCTGGCTGGCCGCGCGGCTCGGGCTCCCCCCGCCGCCGGTCGACGAGCTCGGCCAGCGGCTCCCGACCGGCAACAAGCGCCTCAGCAACCGGCGGCTCAAGGCCACCGGCTTCCGTCTCCGCTACCCGAGCTTCCGCGAGGGCTACGGGGCGATGCTCGACTCGGCCGGCCCTTCGCCGCCCCCCTGAGCGCGCGCCCCGTGACCATTGCTACAATGGGCGTTAACACACGTTTCCGGGTTGCCCCGGGAGCAGCGCCATGAGCGTCGTCAAGTTCATCGAGATCTCGGCCTCCTCCGACGAGAGCATCGAGTCGGCGGTCAAGGCCGGGCTGGCCAAGGTGGCGCGCACCGTGCGCCACATCTGCGGCGCGTGGATCAACGACATCAAGGTGGTCACCCACCCCGACGGCACGATCCGGGAGTGGCGGGTGAACATGCGTGTGAGCTTCGAGGTCGACTGAGGCGACGGAGGACGCGATGAGCCAGCGCATCCCGTCGGCGCGCTCCATGACCCCGCCTGCTGAGGGCCGGATGGGCGCCCCGGTGCGGGTGGGGGTCCTCGAGGACGATCCCGATCAGGGTCGGCTCTACCAGCTCTGGCTGGAGTCCGCGGGCTACCGCGTGCTGCGCTTCGAGGATGCCGGGAGCTTCCGGCGCCACCTCGCCGACGAGCCGCTCGACATCGCGCTCATCGACTGGGAGCTGCCGGATTCCAACGGCCTCGAGGTCCTCGACTGGCTGCGCGAGAGCCCCGAGCGCGAGCTGCCGGTGATCTTCATCACCGTCCGCGACCGGGAGGCCGACATCGTCACCGCGCTGCGCCGCGGTGCCGACGACTATCTCGTCAAGCCGCTCCGCCAGGGAGAGCTGATGGCGCGGATCACCGCCGTGCTCCGGCGCGCCGTCGGCAACGGCGAGCAGGAGTCGCCCACCGAGTTCGGGCCCTACGTGCTCGATCCCGGCCACAAGCGCGTGCTGCTCGACGGCCGCGAGATCCCGCTCACCCAGCGCGAGTTCGAGCTCGCCGCCTACCTCTTCCGCCGCCGCGGGCGGATCGTCAGCCGCGAGGCGCTGCTCGCCGACGTGTGGAAGATGCCGACCGACGTGCCCACCCGCACCATCGACACCCACATGAGCCGGCTCCGGCGCAAGCTCGAGCTCGCCGGCGAGCACGGCTGGAGGCTGAGCGCGATCTACCAGCACGGCTATCGGCTCGAGCCGGGCTGAGCCGCCTCGCCGGAAGACCCCCGCCTCTCCGCCCGGTGCCCCCGTCCCTGCGCCTGGCGATGCCAAGCGGAGGGGCCTGTCTGTCGCTCCTTTCCAGGGCCGGGCGCGTTCGGCCGTACCCTCCCTGTGCGGCATGGCAGCTTGGGATTTCCTGGTCGGACAGCAGGCACCGATCCTCCCGCGAGCGAAGGGAAGCGCAATCCGCACTCCTTCAGCCCCAAAGCGTCCGAAGCGCCCACCCGCGCGCACGGAGGCGAGTGCTGTGGGGGCGTAGGCTGGAGTCTCTGGTGCAGCGCCCACCCGCGCGCACGCGGGCGAGGCTGTCGGGAAGCCTTCCCTGGCCGGCGAGGTGGCGACCCTTTGCCTCCCGGGCAGCCGGGTTCCGACGCAGGATGCTCCCGCGTCGATGCCTTTCCCCGCCGCCCCCGTTGCCTGGAGCCCCGACCGCCGATCGCGCCGCGGTGCTTCCGTGCGCCGCCTCGCCGCCGATGCCCGTGCGCTGGGCTGGAGTCTGACCGCTCGCCCGTCACGGGCGCGGAGCACACCACATCCTCGGCCCCGCGAACGGGGAGCGAAGCTCACCGCTCACGCGCGGAGCGCCCTGCTCCCGACGGCGGTGCGAGCAGCGGGGCATCCCGGGTCGCGGCGCGCGAGCGTTGACGTGCCTCGTCCCGAGCCGTGATAATCCCCGGCTCGCGACCGGTTCCCGAGTAGCTCAGCCGGTTAGAGCAACTGACTGTTAATCAGTGGGTCGGGGGTTCGAGTCCCTCCTCGGGAGCCACCGTCGCCGCTCAAGCGCACCCTCTCGGCACTGTCTCGCCGAGGGTTTGCCGCCTCTCCAGTCGCCACCATCCTCGCCCGGAGCATCCGCTCGGCAGCCATCCGAAACGCCAACGGCGGTTCGCATCTTCTCTGGCTGCCGCGCTCCGAAGAGGCTCCAGCCTTCCGGCTCGCCGAGGTCCGCTTGCGGCTCTGCGACCCCGTTGCGAAGGCTCGCCGTGGCGAACATTTGACCTTCGCCCACGGCAGGGCGCTTCAGACCTCGAAAGCCCCCACCACGCGCCCTTGGCGAATCGCCGGCATTGCCAGCGCCGCGCGCCTGGTTGGGCCTGGCGCAGCAGCTCTGGCTCGACCACCGGAGCGAGATCATGCAGGTTCCGTGGCGCCGCCTGAGGTGGACCTGTAGGGCACGCCACTCGGGGGGTCTCCTCGCGCCCCCTGGTGTCGCCGCCGGTGCCGATGCCGTGCCGCGGTACGGCACGAGCTCCCTTGATCGCTCCGATCCCCGGGACGCCAGTCTCGGGTCCGAGGTGACCGCGGTCGCGAGGGGGCTGCGCTCGGTCGCGGACGCGTCGATGGACGAGCAGCTCCGCATACCTCGGACGCCTTCGGTCCGGATCCGCGCCCACCGCGGCAGGGACCGGCTCTCCGTCTTCCTCGCTCATCGCGGGGCGGTCAGGGGGGAGCTCCCGCTCCCCGTCGCCGAGGGCTGGCGCGAGGTCGAGGCGATCCTCGGACCGGCTCCGACGCGCGACGGCAGGGGCTGGCGGATTACCCTCGAGGGGCTCGAAGCCTCGATCCTGCGCTTCCGCCGCTGAGCGGGAGGGAAGCACGGGCAACGGTCGAGTCGCTCGCGCCATCCGCACGTCTCCTATCGCTGCCTGCAGCGACGCGAACGGTCGCGTGGCCGCGCTCCCCATCTTCCCGACGCGGCCCTGTCGGCGCTCAGTCCGACAGCAGCTCACGCCAGTCGGCGAGGCTGTGCTCGCGGTGCGCCGCGCTGCGGAAGCCGAAGGGCAGGCTGGCGAGAGCCAGCCGCACGATCCGCCGGCCGGAGACGACCGTCGCCACCGAGCGCAGCATGGCTTCTCCGCTCCCAAGCTCCGGATAGGCGAGGATCGAGTCCACCCGCGGTGCATCGGCCAGCGCCGCGTAGGCCAGTGCCTGGTGCAGGTCGGCGCGATGGGCGGCGGCCTCGTCCGGCGCGAGGCTTTCCCACCCTCCCCTCGCGAGCCGCGACAGGTGCGCCTTGTACTTGGCGTCGATCCATACGATCCGGTCGCGGCCCCGCAACTCGAGATCGGGGGCGAGGAAGCCCATCGAGCGCGCCGCACCCTGCCAGCGCAGCGGCCGACGCACGCTCCGGAACTCGCTCGGCACCAGACCCAGACGAGGCCCGAGCTCGCGGCCGAAGGCCACGACCCAAGCCTCCCAGACGGCATCCACCGAAACGTCCCAGGCCAGGCCGTCCAGTGCTCGCGAGCCACCGAGCCCGCGCTCTTCCGCGACCCATCCCATCGCCTCCAGCGCTGCCCGCAGCCGTTCGCCAGCCAAGGGGAGCCGCCAATCCGGGGCGGGGCGCTCTTCCGGCCCGGGTCCGATCCGGTGGGCGAGACGGCGAGCCCGCTCGAGGAGGATGCGGGAGGGTGTCGACCATGCGACCTCAGAGAGCGACTCGCGCAGTCGGCCGAGGGTCCAGCGCAGTCCCGCCAGCAGCTGCGGGTCCTCCCCCGGCTCGGAGTAGCGGCAGGGGAAGCGTGCCCAGTCGCCGCGCGGCAACTGCTCGCTGGCCCACCGGCCCCACCGGATCCCGCCGCGCGGGCTGGGGCGCAGTTCCTCGCGCTCAGGGAAGCCACGGCGCCGCTCCCCCAGCGCTGCGGCGATCCGCCCGAGCACCTCGGCAGCAAGCAGCCAGGGCGGGACCTCGCGCGCCGAACCGGGCACCGGCGGCAGCCCCCCGAGCGTTGGGGACACAACAAAACCGATCGCCGTGTAGACCTCCCCCAGCGCGCTCCACCGGAACCGCGGGGCGACGAGCAGGCCCGCCACGACCCGGCGCGTCGTCGGAGAGAGCAGCGGTACGGCACCGATTCGACCTTGGGGCGCGAGCAGGAGCCTCGGCTTCGGATCGGCACGGACCTCGGGACGCAGCTCCAGTCGCCCCAGAGCCTCGCGATTGGTCGCGAGAAACGCAGCGATCCAGCGCTCGCCCGACCGCACCGAGGTCCCCCGCCTCGACGGCGACCGGATCGCCGTGGTCCACGGTCCTGAGCAGGGGCCGCCCGACCGGCGCCGCAGCGAGGATCGCCCGCCTCGCCCGCCCGCGTCCCCGCCTCGCGGCACTCATTCCCGCGCCGCCAGTTCGGCCTCGATGCGCTCGGCGAGCCCGGCGACGGCCTCGCCGGCCGCACCGCAGAGCCGGTCCTCGAGGTACTGCCGAAGCAGGGGCAGGAGCTCGAAGCGCAGCCGGCGCGCGACGCGCCGCTCACGACCGACCGGTCCGAGCTCGGGCCGCGGGTCGAGGAAGTAGGCGTGTCCCGGAACCAGGCTCAGGGTCTCCTCGTCGGCGTACTCCGCGAAGGTAAAGAGCACGTCCGCGAAGCAGTCGGTCGCGAGCGGCACGCCCTCCGCCGCCACCGCCTCCAGGTCCGGCCAGAGGTCGAGGAAGGCGAAGCGGCGCCGGATCGCGAGATCGATGCGCGCGATGCTGCGGTCGGCGGTGTTGCGGGTGCCGAGGACCATCAGTCGCGGCGAGAGGGCGAGCTCGGGGTCCCAGCCCGCCGGAACTCTCGGCAGCCGCACCTTTCGCCCCACCTCCCCGGCCTCGAACAGGAAAATGGCCTCGCCGAGCACCCGCGCGAGGTCGGCGCGATTGATCTCGTCGAGCACCAGGACATGCTCCCGCTCTCTCGCCTGCGCGTTGGCAAGCAGCAGGTCCCCCGGCCGGACCTCGAAGGCAAGCCCGCGCTCCGCCGGAACCGGGAACAGGCCGACCACGAAGTCCTCGTAGGTGCGCGCCGCATGGAACTGGACGACGGTGGCCGAGCCGATGCTTCGCGCCACCTCGAGCGCGAGCCGGGTCTTGCCGGTCCCGGGCGGCCCCTCGAGAACCACGAAGCGTCGCTCGGCGAGGAGTGAAAGGACCTCCTCAGGGTGCCGCCTCGGAAAGAGCGCGGCGGCGATGTCCCGCAGCCGCCCCTCCCAGCGCTCGCGAGCGCGGCCGGTCAGGGGCGTGCCGTGTTCGTGGAAGAACAGGTCGAGCAGATCCTCGACGGCACCGCCATCTTCCGTTCCCCGCACGACCACCGCGGCGTAGATCACCCGACCATAGGCGCGGAGGGCGGCGTCGATCGGCGGCCACCGGCGGCGCACGGGCTCGGGCACCTCGCTGACCTGGTCGAGCGGATCGGGCTTGACCCAGACCGCGCCGCGGTGCAGTCGCGAGATGGCCCGCAGCCTCCGCCGGTGACCGGGACGCCCGAGGATCGCGGCGTCGGCCCCGAAGCCCTCGGTGCCGATGACCAGCCCGGCGACGCTGCCGCCCTCGCCCGGAAACCAGACGAAGGAGATCCCTTGGTAGGGGCCCGAAGCCGGATTCTCCGCTCCGATCCACCCGGCATACGCCGCAACCTCCTCCCGCTGCGCGGGGAGGTTGACGCGAAGCGCGAAGCGCCCGCGATGGTGGGGGGCGGCGTGGTAGCGCTCCTCGTAGACCCGCCACAGGAGCTTCCGGACCTCCTCAGGATTGCCGTGCAGCGGCCAGTCGCGCCCCTGGGCCATGCCCTGAAGGAGCTCGCGCATCGCGCTCGTTCCGCTCATCCCCTCCCCTCCGCGTGCCGCAGGAGCACGATGTTGCGGGATTCCGGCGCCGCCGCGAAGGATGCCGCGGAAGGTGCCGGCACGCCTTCCGCCGGGCTCGCCGTCCGCCGCCTCAGCGCACGGGCTCGCGGAGCGGCCCGCGCGGCTCGAGCCGGCCGCCGCGGACGATGGCCTCGAGCTCGGCGTCGCGGGGGCGCAGCACCAGGAAGCGGATC
The DNA here is from genome assembly GCA_033582715.1 of Lysobacterales bacterium. Taxonomy (GTDB): domain Bacteria; phylum Pseudomonadota; class Gammaproteobacteria; order Xanthomonadales; family BPKI01; genus BPKI01. The sequence goes on from JAVQZZ010000001.1 coordinate 2,038,668, forward strand.
CTGAGATCCCCGATCGCGGGCTGCTCGGGGTCGGCGGCGGTGTGGAGCACCCCCTCGCGCAGCACAAAGGAGGCGGCGAGGTTCTCCGGCAGCGCCTCGGCGGTCGCAGGCAGCGGCTCGGCGCGGTCGAGCAGCGGATCCACCGCCTCGAGCGGGAGGAGGTACCCGCCGAGGCGCAGCCTCGCGGGGCGGAACACGGCGCTGGCGAAGGGCATCCGCGGGTTCGCGTGCTCGGCGGCGCGCGCGAAGCGGCTCGACTCGATCGGCCGCTCCGACCAGACCGCGGCGTAGCTGGCGCTGCCGTCGGCAGCGCGCCGCTCCTGCCACTGCCGCATCTCCACCCGCCGCAGCAGCGCGAGCCCCCGGGCGCGGACGCCGAACACCGGATCGGCGAGCTCGCCCTCCGCCGTGAGCCGGCCGCGCGCCACGACCGGCCGGCCGTCGAGCCGCGGATCGACCCGCGCGGCATCGATCACCCGCGCTGCCACCGGCCGCTCCGCGGCTCGCCGCTGCCGCTCGTGCTCGCGCCAGTGGTAGGCGAGCACGAGCAGCACCGCGACGAGGAAGACCGCGAGCAGCAGCGGCAGCGGCCGGAGCGCCCGCCGGCGGCGGCGTCTCGCCATCGCGCTTCAGTCGCCGATCGCGACGCTGCGGGCGACGATGCGGAACTCGCGCAGCACCGGGTCGCCGCCGCCGTCCTCCTCGGCGAGGTGCCTGGCCTGCTTCGGGTCCACCTCCACCTCGGCGAGCTCGCCGAAGACCACGGCCGTGCCCGCGGCGTCCTTGGGCAGGAAGAAGCGGTGGCGGGTCATCACCCGCGCCCAGCGCCCGTCCTCCTCGAGCACCATCCAGCAGCCCTTAGTCTGGCAGACGCGGGCGATGCGGCCTCGGTACTTGGCCGGGCCGGCGTGCGCCGCGGGCGCGGCGAGGGCGGCGCCGATCGGGACCGCCTCGCCCTCGGGCATGGGCTCGCCGAAGAGCGCGCCGGCCAGGAGCGCGGAGCCAAGCAGGCAGGTAAGCGCGAGACTGCTCATGGGACGATGTCTCCCTGCGGGGGATCAGTGCAGCACGAGGCCCGAGAGCTCGGGGAGCTCCTCGGCGGTACCGTAGCGGCCCTCGCGATCGCGGGTCACCGAGGCGGCGGCGCAGTCGGGGTCGTGAGTGAAGAACAGGCGGATGCCGAGGGCGAGGGCGCGCTCGAGCAGGGCCTGCTTCTCGTCGATCAGGCGCTCCGGGAAGCGGTCGTAGCCCATGGTCACCGGCAGGTGCACCCAGGGCCGGCCCGGGATCAGGTCGGCGCAGAAGAGGATGCCACCGGGCCCGCCCACCTCGGCGAGCAGCATCCCCGGCGTGTGGCCCTCGCTTAGGTGAAAGCGCACGAGCGCCCCGAGAAAGGCGCTGCGCTCGCCCTCGACCAGCTCGAGGCGCCCGCTCTGCTCGAGCAGCCGTGGCAGCTCGGGGATGAAGCTCGCCCGATCGCGGGGATGCGGATCGCGGGCGCGCGCGAAGGCCTCCCGGCCGACCACGAAGCGCGCGCGCGGGAAGAGCAGCCGCGGCGGCTCGCCCTCCGCCCAGGGCGCGAGCAGCCCGCCGGCATGGTCGAAATGGAGATGCGAGAGCACCACGGCGTCGATGTCGGCGTCGGACAGCCCCAGCGCGGCCAGCGAGTCGAGGAGGACGTGCCGCTCCTCGAGCACGCCATAGCGGCTGCGCAGCGCCGGGGCGAAGAAGGCCCCGATGCCGGTCTCGAAGAGGATCCTCCGCCCGGCGTCGTCCTCGACGAGGAGCGCGCGGCAGGCGAGTGGGATGCGGTTGTGTTCGTCCGGGGTCACCCAGCGCGACCACAGCGCCTTGGGCACGTTGCCGAACATGGCCCCGCCATCGAGCCGCTGGGAGTTGCCGAGCACCGACCAGGCGCGCATGGCGGAGAGTCTAGCGCTCCGCGGCAGAGCCGGAGTCCCCGATCCGCTCCAGACGGAGCCGCCCGCTCTCGGGGAGCCGCTCGCGCGGCGCGCCCTCCGGGCCGATCAGCGTCTCCGCGTACTCGAGGCCCTTCGCGTCGAGCGCCAGCTCGATGCCGAGCCGGAGCGGCTTGCCCTCCGGTCCGGGGACCTCGCAGCCCTCGGGATCGACCGATCCGGCGAAGCGATCGCCCTCGGCGGCGAGGCGAAGACGGCAGCCCTCTCCCAGCGGCTGGAGGTCATCGGGCGCGAGCGCGGCGAGCGCCAGCGGCCGCCGGTCGAGCTCGGCGAAGGCGGCGGCGTCGCGGAAGCGCAGCAGCTCCAGCTCCGCTCCCGGAGGCGCCCTGCCGCAGTCGCAGCATCCGGCGCCGGAGCGGCCTGCCCTCGGCGTCGAGCCATTCGACGAACAGCAACTCGCCGAGCGCGGGCACCCGCACCCAGCGCTGGCGCGCGGTGATCTGCGCCTCGGCGCTGCGAAAGTCGCCCTCGAGCCAGGACCCGGGCGGAGGCCGACCCTCAGCGGCGGCGAGCGCGGTCAGGAGCGGAAGCATCGCGATCATCGGCATCGGGCTCCTCAGCGCACCTCGGCGGAGCCCGCGGCTGCGCCCCAGCGGGGATCGCTGGCCGCCTCGAGCCGGTCGCGATGCCAGTCCCAGAGCACGACCTGCAGATTGCCCCAGGGGCGGGGCTCGACCGCGACCCGATGGCCACGGCGGCGCAGCTCGGCGAGGGTCCGCTCGTCGAGCGCGCCTTCCTCGGCGAGCAGCACGTCGGGCAGGAACTGGTGGTGGATGCGAGGCCGCGCCACGGTCTCGGCGGCGCCGCGCCCCTCGATGAGGTCGAGCACCGCGAGGGTCACCGCGCTCACGATTCGGCTGCCGCCGGGGCTGCCGAGCGCGGCGACCCGCCCCTCGCCGACGAGGATGATCGGGGTCATCGAGGAGAGCATCCGCTTGCCGGGCGCGGGGGCGTTGGGCGGGGTTCCGATCAGGCCGTAGGCGTTGCCCTGGCCCTCGGCCAGGGCGAAGTCGTCCATCTCGTTGTTGAGCAGGATGCCGGTGCCCGGCACGACGATGCCGGCGCCGAAGGGCAGGTTGATGGTCTGGGTGACCGAAGAGACGTTGCCCTCGCGGTCGAGAATCGAGAAGTGGGTGGTCTCGGTGCCCTCGCCCGATGGCGGTGCCCCCGGCAGCAGCTCGCTCGGGGTGGCGCGGTCGAGGCGGATCGCGGCGGCGAGTCCGGCGGCGTAGGCGGGGTGAGTGAGCGTCTCGAGCGGGATCGCGACGAAGTCGGGATCGCCGAGGTGCGCGGCGCGGTCGCGGAACACCCGCCGCCAGGTCTCCGCGAGCAGGTGCACGCGATCCGCGAGGGGCTGGCGCTCCCAGCGGAGATGCTCGAGCACCGCGAGCCCGGTGGCGAGCGCCACCCCGCCCGCCGAGGGCGGCGGCGCGGCGAGCAGCGTGTGGCCGCGATGCCTCAGCTCGAGCGGCGCGCGCTCGCGCAGGCGGTAGGCGGCGAGGTCCTCGGCGGTCCACACGCCCCCGAGCCGGCGCACCTCCTCGGCGAGGCGCCCCGCGAACTCGCCGCGGTAGAAGAAGCCCGATCCCTCGCGCGCGAGCCGCTCGAGAACCGCGGCCAGCTCCGGCTGGCGGAGGATCCAGCCCTCGCCGGGCACCTCGCCCCCGTCGAGGAAGATCGCGGCCGCCCCGGGATCGCGGCGGAGGACGGAGACCCGCGCCTGGGCCAGCCGGCGGTACTTCCCGTCCACCGGGAAGCCCTCGCGGGCGAGGCGGATGGCGGGGGCGAGCGCGCGTGCCAGCGGCAGCCGCCCGTGCCGCCGCGCCACCTCCTCGAGCGCTGCCGGCAGGCCCGGGATGCCCGCCGCGAGCGCGCTGTTCAGGGCCTTCTCGCGGTCGAGCATGCCGTCGGGACGGCGGAACCGCTCGGGGCGCGCCGCCGCCGGCGCGGTCTCGCGGGCATCGAGGAACACCGCCTGGCCTCCGGCGCGACGGAGCAAGAAGAATCCCCCGCCCCCGAGCCCCGAGCTCGAGGGCTCCACGACCGCGAGGGCCGCGCTCACCGCCACCGCCGCGTCGAAGGCGTTGCCGCCGGCCTCGAGGATCTCGAAGCCGGCGGCCGTGGCGAGGGGGTGGGCGCTCGCGATCGCCGCGCGCCCGGGTGCCTCGACGGCACCGGCCGCGCAGGCCGCGCCGAGCAGGAGGATCGCCGAGGCGCGCCGCAGCGCGCGCGCCGCCCAAGCCAGGACCCTCATCCCCCGCGCTCCCCCATCAGCCGCCGGTACTTGGCGAGCAGCTCCTCCCGGCTCTCGCGCCGCTCGGGATCGGGCAGGCAGCACTCCACCGGGCAGACCGCCTGGCACTGCGGCTCGTCGTAGTGGCCCACGCATTCGGTGCAGCGTGCGGGGTCGATCTCGTAGATCCGCTCGCCCGGATAGATGGCCTCGTTGGGGCAAGCCGGGGCGCAGACGTCGCAGTTGATGCAGGCCTCGGTGATGCGCAGTGCCATCCGCTCAGGCGTGACCGAAGAGCTCGGCGAGGCGGCGGCGCACCGCCGGATGAACGAAGTTGCCGACGTCCCCGCCGAGCCGCGCGATCTCCTTGACCAGGGAGGAGGAGATGAAGCTGTACTGCTCGGCGGGGGTGAGGAACAGCGTCTCGGCCTCGGGCACCAGGCGGCGATTCATGCTGGCGAGCTGGAACTCGTACTCGAAGTCCGAGACCGCGCGCAATCCGCGGAGGATCACCCCGGCCCCGACCTCGCGCACGAAGTCGGCGAGCAGGCAGGCGAAGCCGCGCACCTCGACGTTCCCCACCTCGGCGAGCGCCAGGCGGGCGAGGTCGAGGCGGTCCGCGAGGGGGAGCGCCGGCCCCTTGACCGGGTTCTCGGCGATCGCCACCACGATCCGGTCGAATAGCGGGCTCGCGCGCTGGACCAGGTCGGTGTGGCCGTTGGTGATCGGATCGAAGGTGCCCGGATAGATCGCGATCCGGGCCGCCGAGCGGGGAACGGGCATCGCCGGGGCGCTGGCCTTGGGGCCGCCTATGCTAGCAGCCCCTGGCGACGGCTCACTCGACCAGTTCGACCCCGTCGAGCCCCTGCGAGAGCGTCTGCACGTCGCCTCCCTGCGAGAGCTTGATCCGGAGCCGCACCTCGTTGGCGCTGTCGGCGTGGCGGAGGGCGTCCTCGTAGGAGATCTCGCCCGCCATGTAGAGCTCGTAGAGGTGCTGGTCGAAGGTCTTCATCCCGAGGTTGGTCGATTCCTTCATGACCTCCTTGAGCTTGTGGATCTCGCCGTCGCGGATGTAGTCCTGGACCAGCGGCGTGCCGAGCAGGATCTCCATCGCCACCCGCCGGCCCTTGCCGTCCACCGTGGGGATCAGCTGCTGGGCCACGATCGCCTTGAGGTTGAGCGAGAGGTCCATGAGCAGCTGGCTGCGCCGGTCCTCGGGGAAGAAGTTGATGATCCGGTCGAGGGCCTGGTTGGCGTTGTTCGCGTGCAGGGTGCACAGGCAGAGGTGCCCGGTCTCCGCGAACTGAATCGCGTATTCCATGCCCTCGCGGGTGCGCACCTCGCCGATCATGATCACGTCGGGGGCCTGGCGCAGGGCGTTCTTGAGCGCGTTCTCCCAGGAGTCGGTGTCGATGCCGACCTCGCGCTGGGTGATGATGCAGCCCTCGTGCTTGTGCACGAACTCGATCGGGTCCTCGATGGTGATGATGTGCCCGGTCGAGTTCTGGTTGCGGTAGCCGATCATCGCCGCGAGCGAGGTCGACTTGCCGGTGCCGGTGGCGCCGACGAAGATGATGATCCCGCGCTTGGTCATCGCCAGCGTCTTGATGATCGGCGGGAGGTTGAGCTCGTCGATGGTCGGGATCCTGGTCTCGATCCGCCGTAGCACCATCCCGACCTGGTTGCGCTGGTAGAAGCAGCTCACCCGGAAGCGGCCGACGCCGGCCACTCCGATCGCGAAGTTGCACTCGTGGGTGCGCTCGAACTCCTCGCGCTGGGCCGGGGTCATCACGCCGAGCACCAGGTCGCGGCTCTGCTGGGCGGTGAGCGGCTGCTGGGTGATCGGCACGATCCGGCCGTGCACCTTCATGCTCGGAGGAAGGCCCGCGGTGATGAACAGGTCCGAGGCCTTCTTGTGGGCCATCAGCTTGAGGTAGGAGGTGAAGTCGGCCGTGCTCATGGCGCGCCTCCTGGCGCCGAAGGCGCCTCAGATCTTGAAGATGTTCTTGTCCTTCGCGTACTGCATGGCCTCCTGCCGAGAGACCAGACCGCGCTTGACCAGGTCCTGGAGGCACTGGTCGAGGGTCTGCATGCCGTACTGCTGGCCGGTCTGGATCGCGGAGTACATCTGCGCCACCTTGTCCTCGCGGATCAGGTTGCGGATCGCGGGGGTGGCGACCATGATCTCGTGCGCGGCGATGCGCCCGCCGCCCACCCGCTTGAGCAGGCTCTGCGAGATCACCGCGCGCAGCGACTCGGAGAGCATCGAGCGCACCATCGGCTTCTCGCCGGCCGGGAACACGTCGATGATGCGGTCGATGGTCTTCGCCGCGGAGCTGGTGTGCAGCGTGGCGAACACCAGGTGACCGGTCTCGGCGGCGGTGAGCGCGAGCCGGATGGTCTCGAGGTCGCGCAGCTCGCCGACCAGGATGTAGTCCGGGTCCTCGCGCAGCGCCGAGCGCAGCGCCTCGTTGAAGCCGTGGGTGTCGCGATGCACCTCGCGCTGGTTGACCAGGCACTTCTGCGAGGTGTGCACGAATTCGATCGGGTCCTCGATGGTGAGGATATGACCGTACTCGTGCTTGTTGATGTGGTCGATCATCGCGGCCAGCGTCGTGGACTTGCCCGACCCGGTGGGCCCGGTGACCAGGATCAGGCCGTTCGGCTGCGCGATGAGCTCCTTGAAGACCTTGGGCGCGCCGAGGTCGTCGAGCGTCATCACCTCGGAGGGGATGGTCCGGAAGACCGCGCCGCAGCCCCGGTTCTGGTTGAAGGCATTGACCCGGAAGCGCGCCAGCCCCTCGATCGCGAAGGAGAAGTCGACCTCGAGGTACTCCTCGAAGTCGCGGCGCTGCTTGTCCGACATGATGTCGTAGATCAGCGCGTGGACCTGCTTGTGGTCGAGGGGTGGGAGATTGATCCGGCGGATGTCGCCATCGACCCGGATCATCGGCGGCACCCCTGCCGAGAGGTGAAGGTCGGAGGCCTTGTTCTTGACCGAGAAGGCGAGAAGTTCGGCAATATCCATCCGGTTCCCCCTCGACGTCGGGCGGCCCGCGGCGACCCCGCGCGGTCGCGATGGCCGCAGTATAGCCAAAAGCCGTGCACCCCAGCTCCGCCGAGCTCGAAGCGCGATGGCAGGCCCTGCGCCGGCGGATCGCCGCCGCCTGCCGCGCCGCCGGACGCGATCCCGGCGAGGTCGGCCTGCTCGCGGTGAGCAAGGGCCAGCCCGCCGCCGCGGTCGCCGCGCTCGCCGCCCTCGGCCAGCGCGCCTTCGGCGAGAACTACGTGCAGGAGGCCCTCGCCAAGCAGGAGGCGCTGGCCGATCCGTCCCTCGAGTGGCACCTGATCGGCGCGCTCCAGTCGAACAAGGCGCGCCTCGCGGCGGGCCGCTTCTCCTGGCTCCAGAGCCTGGACCGGCCGAGGCTGCTGCCGCTGCTCGCGGCCGGCCGGCGCGGGCTGCAGCCGCTCGAGGTGCTGATCCAGGTCAAGCTCGATGACGAGCCGAGCAAGCACGGCGTGCGCCCGGAGGACATCCGCGCCGCTCGCCGAGGCGGTCGCGGCCACCGCCGGGCTTCGGCTGCGCGGGCTGATGGCCATACCCGCGCCGCTCGACGCCGCGCACCGCCGCCGCGCCTTCGCCCGGCTGCGCGCCTGCTTCGAGCGGCTGCGGGCGCGACCATCCCGGGATCGACACCCTGTCGATGGGGATGAGCGAGGACCTCGAGCTCGCGATCGCCGAGGGCGCGACGATGGTGCGGGTTGGGACTGCCCTCTTCGGCCCCCGTACGGTGCGCGCGGCGGACCCGGCCCCGCCCCCGCCGCCTTACACTGAACGGCCCTCCGGGGAGTGACGCCATGGCCGAAAGCCCGCCCGACTGCCGTGCTTGCCGGGAACCCTCGCCTTCGTCGGCGGCGGCAACCTCGGCCGGGCCCTGATCGGGGGACTGGTCGCCCGCGGCCAGCCGCCGCAGTCGATCCTGGTCGCGGAGCCGGACGCGGCCCGCCGCGAGGGGCTCGCCGCCGATTTCGGGGTCGAGGGTGAGCCGCGACAACCGCGCGGTCGCCGCCGCCGGCGATCTCCTCGTGCTCGCGGTCAAGCCCCAGGTGATGCCCGCGGTGTGCCGCGAGCTCGCCGGAGCGGTCGCGGAGGGCACGCTGGTGGTGTCGGTGGCGGCCGGGATCACCACCGCATCGCTGCGGAGCTGGCTCGCCCACCGCGGCCCACTGGTGCGGGCGATGCCCAACACCCCGGCGCTGATCGGCGAGGGCGCGACCGGACTCTACGCCGACGACCGCTGCGACGCCTCGGCCCGGGCGCGCGCCGACCGGCTGCTCGCCGCCGTCGGCATCACCCTCTGGGTCGGCGAGGAATCGCTGATGGACGCCGTGACCGCGGTCGGCGGCAGCGGGCCGGCGTACTTCCTGGCCCTGATCGAGGCGCTCGAGGCTGCCGCCATCGCCGAGGGCCTGGACGGCGAAACCGCGCGGCGCCTGGTCCTCGCCACCGCCGCCGGCACGGCGCGCCTCGCGCGCGAGAGCGTCCTGCCGCCGGCCGCGCTCCGCGCCCAGGTCACCTCCCCAGGGGGCACCACCGCCGCCGCCCTCGCCGTGCTCGAGGAAGGCCAGTGGTCGGCGCTGATCGCCCGCGCGGTGTCCGCCGCGACGCGCCGGGCCCGCGAGCTCGCCCGCGGAGGCTGAGCGCATGTACCTGAGCCAGGCGGCGAGTCTCCTCGTCTCGACCCTGTTCGGGCTGCTCTCGGCGCTGCTGCTCGTGCGCCTGCTGCTGCAGTGGGTGGGGGCCGATCCCTTTAACCCGATCTCGGCCTTCCTGCGCCGGCTGTTCCAGCCGGTGCTCCGTCCCACTCGTCGGTCGCGCTGCCGAACCTGGGGCGCCTCAACACCGCGGCACTCGCGCTGCTGCTGCTGCTGCAGGGCCTCAAGTGGACGCTGCTCGGCTGGCTCCAGGGAGCCGCGTCTCGGGCTCGCGGCCCTGCTGCTGCTCGCCCTGCTACGGTGTCCTCGATCTCGCCCTGACGGTCCTGCTCTGGCTGGTCATCTTCGCGGTGATCCTGAGCTTCCTCGCCCCCTTCGGCGAGCACCCGCTGATCCCGCTGCTCCGCGACCTGACCGAGCCGCTGCTCGCGCCCTTCCGCCGCCTGCTGCCCACCGTCGGCCCGCTCGACTTCTCGCCCATCCTGGCGATCCTGGCGATCGAGCTCGCCCGGCTGCTGCTCGCCCGCCCGCTTTACGACCTGGCGCTCGGCGGCTGAGCCGACGCTCAGGGCCGACGCGCCAGCCACGGACGCCGGATCGACCGCCCTCCCGCCGCGGCGGAGCTCGAAGTGGAGGGCCGGCTGCGCCGCGCCCCCGCTCGCCCCCACGGTACCCGACCGGCTGGCCCTCGTCGACCCACTCGCCGAGCTCGACCAGCAGCGACTCGAGATGGCCGTAGAGACTGAGGAAGCCCTCGCCGTGATCGAGCACGACCAGCATGCCGAGACCCGGGAACCAGTCGGCGAAGGCGGCGCGGCCGTGGGCGATGGCCCGCACCGGGCTGCCCGCCGGCGCGGCGATGAGGAGACCGCGGACGCGACGCCCGGGAGCCTCCTCGGCGCCGAAGCCGCGCAGCACCTGCCCTTCGACCGGCCAGGCGAGCGCTTCCCCGGCGGGCGGGCAGCGGCGAGCCGCGCATGAAGGGCGGGTGACCGGCGAAGACGTCGCTGAGCCGCGCGAGCAGCGACTCGAGCTCGGCCGCCTCCCGGTCGAGGGCGGCGAGGCGGTCGGCGGCGCGCCGGCGGCGCTCGGCCAGCTCGCGCGCCCGCTCCGCCTGGGCGCCGCGCGCGGCGGCGAGCCGCTCCCGCTCCAGACGCAGCGCCTCGACACGCGCGGCCGCGGCGCTCCGCCGCGCGCCGCGCGCGCAGCTCGGTCCGCCGCTGCCGCTCGAGCAGCCGGCGAAGCTCCCCGATCAGGCTGCGCGCGCCGCTCCTTGAGGTGCGCGAGCATCGCCAGCGCGCGGCCCCTCGCCGCCGCCCGCTCCGTTCCGAGCAGCGCGGCGAGGCCGGCATCGCGGCCGAGCAGGAAGGCGAGACGCAGCACGGCCGACGAGCCGCCGCCGCTCCGCCGCGAGCGCGGCGTCGAGTCCAGTCGCGCTCCGCGGCGAGCGCGGCAAGTCGCGCCTCGGCGGCGGCGAGGGCCTCCGCCGCCTCGCGCTCCCGCGCCGCCGCCGCCGCGACCTCGCGGTCGACGCGCTCGAGGGCCTCCCGCTCGGCGCGTCCGGCCTCCTCGAGCGCCCGGTCCTCGCGGCGCAGGGCGGCGATCTCGGCGCGCAGCGCCTCGAGGCGGCGCCGGGCCTCCTCCCGCTCCGGCTCGCCCGGCGGCGCGGGGAGCGCGAGGAGCAGGGCGAGGAGCGCCCGGATCATCGCCGCCCGGGCAGGAACTCGACCAGGCTGCGGCCGCTCATCTCGGGCGGAGGCTCGAGACCCATCAGCTCGAGCACGGTGGGCGCGACGTCGCACAGCGCCCCGCCCGCCCGCAGCCGCGCCGGGCGACCGAGATAGACCAGCGGCACCGGCCCGTAGGTGTGCGCGGTGTGCGGCTGCCCGGTCGCCGGATCGCGCATCAGCTCGAGGTTGCCGTGATCCGCGGTGAGCAGCATCTCCCCGCCTGCGGCCTCGATCGCGGCGCGAATCTCGCCCAGAGCGGCGTCCACCGCTTCCGCGGCCGCCACCGCCGCCGGGAACACGCCGGTGTGCCCGACCATGTCCGGGTTGGCGAGGTTGCAGAGCACGAAGTCGTGGCGGCGAGCGCGGATCGCCTCGACCAGACGCGCGGTGACCTCGGGCGCGCTCATCTCCGGCTTGAGGTCGTAGGTCGGCACCTTCGGCGAGGGCACGAGGATGCGCTCCTCGCCCGGCCACGGCTCCTCGCGCCCGCCGTTGAAGAAGTAGGTCACGTGGGCGTACTTCTCGGTCTCGGCGATGCGCAGCTGGGTGAGCCCGTGGCGCGACAGCCACTCGGGCAGCGTGTTCGCCAGCGACTGCGGCGGGAAGGCGACGTCCGCCGGCAGCCCCGGGTCGTACTCGGTGAGGGTGACGAAGGCGGCGAGCCGCGGCCGCCGCCGCGGGAAGGCATCGAACTCCGGCAGCAGCAGCGCCCGGCAGAGCTGGCGGGCGCGATCGGCGCGGAAGTTGAGGAAGGCCACGGCATCGCCATCGCGGAGCCGCGGCGCCCTCGCCGACCACCGTGGGCTCGACGAACTCGTCGCTCTCGTCCCGGGCGTAGGCCGCCGCGAGCGCGGCGATGGCGTCCGGCGCCCGCCGCTCGGCCTCGGCCTCGACGATGGCGCGGAAGGCGCGCGCGGTGCGCTCCCAGCGCCGGTCGCGGTCCATCGCGTAGTAGCGCCCGCACACGGTCGCGATCCTCGCGTCGCCGAGGCGCGCGGCAGAGCGCCTCGAGCAGCCTGGCGAGGCTCGGCTGCGGCGCTGCGCGGCGGCGTGTCGCGGCCGTCGAGGAAGGCGTGCACCGCGACCTCGCGCACGCCGCGCGCGGACGGCAAGCTCGAGGAAGGCAAGGAGATGCCGCTCGTGGCTGTGCACCCCGCCCGGCGAGACCAGGCCGAGCACGTGGAGCCTCCCGCCGCTCGCCATGACGGCGGCGAAGAGCGCCGCGAAGGCCGGGTTGTCCCTGAAGCTCCCGTCCTCGAGGGCGGCGTCGATGCGGGTGAGGTCCTGGTAGACGATCCGCCCGGCCCCGAGGTTCATGTGCCCCACCTCGGAGTTGCCCATCTGGTCGTCGGGCAGCCCCACCGCCCGGCCATGGGTGGCGATCAGGGTGCTCGGACACTCCGCGAGCAGCCGGTCCCAGTGCGGCGTGCGCGCGTGGGCGATGGCGTTGTCCTCGCTTTCCTCGCGATGGCCCCAGCCATCGAGGACGAGGAGCAGCACGGGCTTCGGTCGGGGCACGGGGACGGCGTGAGGGGGAGGGCGACCCATTCTACGGAGGCGACCTCCGCCGCGCCGCGACGCGCGGGGCGGTAGGCGATGGCGATCGCGGCGAGCACCAGCAGCCCTCCCAGCACCGTCCCGGGTCGCAGCCCCTCGCCCAGGATCAGCGCCCCGAGCGCGGCCGCCGCGACCGGCTGCCAGAGGAGGGCGAGGGCCGAGAAGCTCGCCGGCAGCGTCGCCATCGCCCAGGCGATCAGGCCCTGTCCGAGCACGTGGCTCACCCCGGCGAGGAGCAGCAGGGTGAGCCAGCCGCCGGCGCTCGCGGGCAGCCAACCCTCGCCGGCGAGCCCCACGACCGGGAGCGAGGCCGAGCGCGGTCACGGCGCTGCTCGCGGCCATCAGCGCCACGGTCGGGAGGCGGCGGCGCAGGCGGCTGACGCCGATCAGATAGGCGGCGTAGAAGCCGGCGGTGCCCACGCCGAGCAGGTCGCCGAGCAGCGCCTCGGGGGAGAGCCTAGCGCTCTCGCCGAGCATCGCCGCCGCGCCCGCGGTCGCGAGCAGCAACCCGGCGCTCGAGCCGCCAGCCCGGGACGTTCGCCGAAGAGCGCCCACATCGCCAGCCGCGACCAGGATCGGCGCCAGGTTGGCGAGCAGGGTGGCGTTGGCCACCGAGGTGAAGCGGATCGACTGGTGCCAGAGCGCGAGATCGGCCGCGAACAGGAGGCCGACCAGGATCAGTCCCCCGCGAGCCGCGCGAAGCGGTGCCGCGGAGCGCCGAGCCGCGGAGCGCCGCGAACAGGGCGAGCAGCGGCACCGCCAGGGCCACCCGCCAGAAGGCGGTGGCGGTCGGACCGAGCTCGCTCAAGCGCACCAGCACCGGAGCGAGGCCGATGGCGCTCGCCCCGGCGAGCAGCGCGACCAGCGCGAGCCCCGCCGGCGGCCGCCTGTCGCCCGGGGCCGGCGGCCCGATCGCGTCGGAGCTCACTCCCAACTGTCGCGGAACAGACTGCTCCGCGACCAGTCGCCGAAGGGCACGAAGATCGGACCGACCTTCTTGCAGATCATCGAGTCCTGGAGCGAGGCGTCGCCCCCCTCCGCGGTCCGGTCGCGAACCCCGCCGCGGTAGTAGAGCACGACGTCGGTGCCGTAGCCCTCCGCCCCCGCCAGGCTCTCGCCGTTGGCGAGATTGCCGTGGAGGAAGGCGCAGTCGCCGAGGTTGTTGTTCGGGCGGTCGGAGTATTCGCCGGCGCGGTAGACGGTGCCGAGGACGTCCACCATGTGGAAGCCGCGGCCGGACTGGTTGGCCGGGATCAGGTAGTCCTGCGAGCCCGGGAACATCCGGTAGCCGCGGCCGGTGAAGCGGTTGCGCACCTCGAAGGTGCGCTCGCCGCCGCCCGGGCCGCCGGTGCGCGAGATCAGGGCGGTGAACTCGGTGTCCTGGACGACGTCGTTGATGCTGAGCTGGTTGTAGGCCGAGCCGTCGATGTCGAAGTCGAGGCGCCAGTAGTTGTGGTGCCAGTGGGTGACGTTGTTGAAGGTTCCGTTGGAGTTGCCGAATCCCATCTCGGCGGCGAAGCTGCCGTCGGCGAAGAGCACGAAGCGGGCGCTGTAGAGGTACCAGCCGGCCACGTACTGGGTGGTGAGCGTCACCCGGTCGCCGCCCTCCTCGATGGCCACGCCCTGGAAGCAGTCGGCGCCGGTGCGGCCGGGGAGCTGGAAAGGGCAGTTCCCGTAGGACTGCGTCGGATGCTGGGAGCGGTCGCAGCTCGTGGTCGCCGGGAAGTTCACCGAGGTCCCGAGCTGGTTGCGGACCGCGGGCTCGGCCACGAAGGGGGAGTTGGAATCCTTCCAGTCGCGGTAGCAGGTCGAGGTCGTGTACTCCGCGAACAGGATCGGCGCATGGGCCACGCGGAGCACGAGGCGGCCGTTGTAGTGCACCTGCCTCAGCTCGAGCCCCGCGCCGCGCGGCCCGGAGCTCTGGCTCGGCGGCAGCCAGCAGAGTTCCCACACCGGGTCGCTCGCCGGCCAGCGCAGCAGGGTTTCCGGGGCCACGCAGGTCGGGCTCGCCGCCCAGGCCGCGGACCGGGAGGGCGAGAAGGAAGGCGGCAGGCAGGATGGGCTTCATGGCCGTGACTCCGGATAGGGGTCCTCGGGGGTGACCGGCCGCGAGGTGGCGCGGTCGTAGAAGGGATGGGCAACGCTGACCGCGCTGGAGATCGACGATGGCGTGGATCAGCTTGCGCCGCCCGCCCTCGACCGTGACCATCACGTGGACGCAGCGGCTCCGCTCGCCGCAGTGGGGGTCGCCCGGCTCGCGAAAGGCGAAGCCGCCGAACCACTCGGCCTCGGCCGGGCGGGCCGAGGGCGCGAGCGCGGGATGGGCGCGGACCAGGGCGAAGGCGATCCCGAGCTCCCGCTCGCTCGCGCCGGGCACGAGGTGCGGGTCGCTCTCCTCGGCGATCAGCCGGCCTTCGAGGTCGCGGTAGCGCCGGCGCAGCAGGCCGGCGCCGTAGTCCCACAGCTCCTCCACCCAGCGCCTGCGGTCCTCGCCGTCCTCCTTGTAGAGCTCGAGATACTTCCGCAGCGGCTCGAGGCCGCCGCCATGCCAGACCGCGCCCTCGCCCGGCGCAGCGTCCGGAGCCGCGCGGCGCAGCCGGCAAGCAGCAGGGCGAGAGGGAGGATGGCGCGCATCAGGGGCTCGCCGAGCAGGCTCAGCACCGCCATGTCCTCGGGCGGCGAGCGGCCGTGGTCGCTCCAGAGCTGGTACATGAAGGCCCCCCGCGACTGGTGGGCGGGACCGAAGCCGAGGTTCCGGCCGCACAGCGCGTTCTCGCTCGGGAAGCCGCCCTGCACCGCCTCGTCGCGCAGGAACTCGATGTACTCCTTGCTCGCGACCTGGTAGCGCAGCCGCACCTCGATGGTGAGCGGCGGCTGCGCCCCGCCGGGCACGGACACCAGGTACTCGGTGTCATCCCAGTGCGCGAGCACCCCGGGGCTCACCTCGGGAAAGGTCGCCGCCACCGGCCTGAGCTCGGGGTCGCCGCCGCCGGTGAAGCCGCGCGGCGGGATCCGGTTGTCCTTGACGATGCAGTTGTTGAGCGCGAAGTGGAAAAGCTTCCGGCCGCTCCCGTCCTCGGCATCGCAGCGGTTCTGGCCGTTGCGGTTCCAGATGCCCTGCACCGCCTCGTAGACCTTGAGCTGGGGATCGCTCGCAAGCTCCCCGGTGGCGGGATTCCAGCCCCCGCTCTCGAAAATCAACTGGCTGGCCGCATCCCGCACCCGCAGCCACAGCCACATCCGCCGCCCCTCGGCGTAGCCGGTCGGCAGCTTGTGGCCGCTCAGGTTGGTCACTCGCACCCGGATCCGCAGCGTGCCGGGAATCCCGGAGAAGGAGTGCACGCTCGCGCTCAGCGTCGCGCTCTCCTGCTTGAGCATTCGCTCCGCCCAGGCGATGGTGCGGTCGAAGGCCTGCTCGCGGCCCAGGCCGTAGACGTCGCGCAGGATCCTCGGGATCCAGGTGTTGGCGCCGGCGAACTCGTGCACCGGCAGCTCGCCGCGGCGCGATCCGGGCAGCTCGAAGTTGCAGGCGCGGGCGGACGGATCCTGCTCGTTGCGGAGATGGCAGCTCTGGCAGGTCTGGCCGCGCGGCAGGGCGATTCGCTCGGGCGCCTCGCTGCCGAAGCCGTCCCGGAATACGGTGGCGCCGAAGTCGCTGCGCAGCCACTCGCTGAAGGTGCGCTCCAGCGGGAAGGGAATGCCGCTGTCGGTGCCGTCGGGGAGGATCAGGGTCTTCAGCGGCCCGGCCGAGGTGATCGGGGAGGTGACGTCGTGGCAGCTGCCACAGAAGTGCCCGCTGCCGAGGAAGCCGTCCTTCTCCCAGCCGTGCGGCGGCGGCATCACCGGCCCGCCGGCGGGGTAGTCGTAGGGCCCCTTGCGGCAGGGACCGAAGAAGCTGCCGAGCGGGGTGACGCAGGAGAGGCTGTCGTCGAGCCACAACGCGCCCTGACCGATGATCTGCGGCTGCCCGAGGGGGCCGCGTTCTTGCGCGCGGTGGCAGAGGTGGCAGGTGACGCCGGCGAAGTCGTTGTCCGGCCCGTCGGCCGCGATCAGGCTACCGGAGAGCAGGCAGCCGTTGGTCCCGTTCACCAGGGGCGGGGCGCCGTGCCCCGTCTTGCGCACCCGCCCGGCCAGCCATCCGGCCGGGGCGTGACAGCGCAGGCACCAGTCCCCGACCCCGGGCACGTCGCGCTCGGCGACGTCGAGCGCGGCCCAGAACAGCGGATCGCGCGCCGCGTTGGCCTTCATCGAGCCCGCCCAGCTCGTGCTCGCGAGCCAGGCCGCGTCGGCCTGGCCCTCACTCACGCCATGGCAGGAGGAGCAGGCGAGCGGATCCTCGAGGGGCGCGGCGAGACCCGGCTGGGTGCCCTGAGGGGTGAAATCGACCGGGACCGGCCCAGCCGCGAGCGCGGACGCCAGCAACGCTCCGCAGGCGATCAGCGTCGGCAGGAGGAAGAGTCGGTGGGCGCACCCGTCGACACCCCGAAACGCCTTCAGGGTAGCGGAGGAGCGCCGCGACGCCCAGCGCCGGGACGCGGCGGATCATTCATCCTTCGATTCGGAAAGAGCGATACACTCTCGGAGACTCCCCGCCGACCGCGCTCCGCGACCGTGCTCAGCTTCGAGTTCTTTCCGCCCAAGACCGAGGAGCAGCGGCGTCAGCTCGAACGCGCCGCGCGCCGGCTCGCTCCCCTCGGCCCGGAGTACGTCTCGGTGACCTTCGGCGCCGGCGGCTCGACGCTGAGTCACACGCCCGAGACGGTGATGATGCTGCGGCGCGACTTCGGCTTCGATGCCGCGCCGCACCTTTCCTGCATCGGCGGCAGCCGCGCCGAGGTCGGCGAGCTTCTCGCCCGCTACCGCAGCATGGGCTGCACGCGGCTGGTGGCCCTGCGCGGCGATCTGCCCTCCGGGATGGTGCGCGGCGGGGACTTCCGGTACGCCGTGGACCTCGTGCGCTTCATCCGCGAGCGCTTCGACGGAGCCTTCCGCATCGAGGTCGCCTGCTATCCCGAGTGCCATCCCCAGGCCAGCGACGCGCTGGCCGATCTCAGGCACTTCGCCGCCAAGGTCGCGGCCGGCGCCGACGGCGCGATCACTCAGTACTTCTACAACGCCGACGCCTACTTCCGCTTCGTCGACGCCGCCCGCGCGCTGGGGGTGAGCGTGCCGATCGTCCCCGGAATCATGCCCATCGCCAACTTCGAGCAGCTCCGGCGCTTCTCCGCCGCCTGCGGGGCGGAGATCCCGCGCTGGCTCGAGCGCCGCCTCGCCGCGCTCGCCCCGGACGATCGCGCGCTGCGCGACTTCGCGGCCGACGAGGTCGCGCGCCTGTGCGAACGCCTCGCCGCCGGCGGCGCTCCGGGCTTCCATTTCTACACCCTGAATCTCGCGCGGCCGACGCTCGCCGTGCTCGAGCGGCTCGGCTGGCACCGGCCGCGGCCGGCGGCGGTCGGCTGAGCACCGCGCCCCGCCGCCCGCCCCTCGCCGCTGTGGCAGCATCGGGGCGTGACCGGGCGGTCCCCCCTCCTCCCGCTGCTGCTCGCCCTGCCCTTCGCCGCCGAGGCGGCGCGCGTCCATCGCTGCGTGAGCATGGAGGGCACCCCGGTCTTCGCCGATCGGCCCTGCCACGTCCTCGGGCACCTCGAACCCGGGCCGCCGCCCGCCCCGCCCGCCGCGCGCCCACGCGCGGCCCGAGCCCCCGCCCCTGCCTCCGGGACTCTGCCCCGCCCCCGATCCCGCGCGGCTTCGCGCCGCGCTCGCCGCCGCCTTCGAACGCCGCCGCGTCAACGATCTGGCGGCGCTCTACGACTGGGTCGGGCGAGGCAAGGCGGAAAGCATCGCGGTCATGGACCGGCTCGCGTGGCTGCTACGCCATCGGCTGGTCGAGATCGGCTTCGTGCCGCCGATTCCCGATCATGCCTGGCCAGAGGAGGCCTCGCGGCTGCCGGATCTGCGCCTGGCGCTGGCCGCGCCGGGGGGCGGGGGCGAGGAGGAGGTCTTCGAGGCGTTCTTCCGGCTCCGCCGTCACGCGGGATGCCTCTGGCTCACCGACTGAGCCCCGCGTCCCGGCCCGACGCTCACGACGCCTTGCGCCGGAGCCGGCCTCCCCAGCCAGCGCCCCAGGGCCGCCAACTCGAAGCGCACCTGAGCCCACGGCCCCTGATTGCGGGCGAGCGCCGGATACTCCACCCGCTGCCGCTCGAGGATGCGCTCGTGGCAGGCCTTCTTCAGGGAATCGCGCTGGATGCGGGCGCGAAGCTGGCTGCGGATCTGCTCCGGAAGGGATTCCTGGAACAGTCGATGGGAGCGGCACAGGACGTAGTTGCCGAGCCCGTCGAGAAAGGCCTCGTCCACCCGCTCCCCCGGCAACCATTCGCTGGACCGCCACCAGGCCTTCGAAGTTGACCAAGCCGGAAACGGATCTGGCCGGTGGTGGCGCTGGCCTCGATTTCGGCCCGCAGATCGATCTTGCCCCGGGGCCGAAACACGGCCTCGACCGCCTGACCGTGATCGTCCTTGCGCAGAACCTGCGCGCCGCCGAGGCGATGCTGACGAAACAGCCGCATCATCGCCTCCACCTTGGCCGCACCCTCGACGTGCCGGATCGGACATTCGTCGCTGAGGATTTGCAGCGTGCCTCCGACCTCGATGCGATAAAGTCCCGGCTCCCGCATCGGCCGCAGCTGGTAGCCGGGCTCGGTCTCGGCATGGATCGGCCCGAAGCCGGCGAGCTCGAAGCTCACCCGCGTGCGCAGGCCGAGCTGTTCGACCTGCGCGAACAGCTTGCGCAGAAACTCGAGGATGCGATCCATGGCGGGCTCCGCCTGCTCGCGGAAGGCCTTCTCGCGCGCCTCGCGATCGGCGCTGGCCGCCGCCGGCTCGCCCTGGCGCAGCCTGGCCTCCTTCTCGAGCTCGTCCAGCAGACCCATGGCCACCCTCGCGCATCGCGAGTCTCGCCGAGAGCAGGCCAGCCTTGGCAAGATCGTGCGCGCCCGGGCTTGACGCTGCGGATGGGTTCGCCCACAGTAGCGCGCGTCGAAATCCTTTTTCGTCAGTGACCGGAGTGACGCGCATGTCGATCGACCTTTCGACCATGAACCCGGAGCAGCTCGAGGAGCTGATCACCGAGGCCCAGCGCGAAAAGGAGAGACGCAAGCGAGCCTCGATGGCCGAGGTCCGTCGCGAGCTGCGCAAGCTCGCGCGCGAGCGGGGTTTCACGATCGAGGAGCTCTTTGGCCTGGAGCGCCCGCCGCCGAAAAGGGGCGGGGGTCGGTGGGCGCGAAATATCGCAATCCTCACAATCCGGCCGAGACCTGGTCCGGACAGGGGCCGAAAGCCACGCTGGTTTACCGAAGCCCTGGCGGCGGGGATTCCGGCCGAGAAAATGCTGATCGGTTGATCCGCCTCGGCGCGGCGGCGGCTTTCGGGCGGAAGCGAATCCCGCGCCGACCGCTGCCTCGCCGCCCGCGCGCCGTCCTTCAGGTCGAGCTGCCGGCGCGGCGGTACCAGGAGATTGCCGAACAGCAAGCCCCGCGACCAGGGTCGTGAGCACCATGACCATCCGGAACATGGTGTCGATTCCCGGCAGCAGCTCCTGCTCGAAGACCAGGGCGAAGCCGCGAAAACCGACCGAGCCCGGCACCAGCAGGATGATCCCCGGGACCCTCACCAGCGCCCCCGGACGGCCGGCGAGGCGCGCGTAGGCGTTGGCCGCGGCGCCGACCACGAGCCCGCCGAAGAACACGGCGAACTCGGCCCCGCCGAGCCGTCCCCCCGCCTGGGCGGCGAGATAGCCGAGCCAGGCCGCGGCCATCACCAGCGGCACGTCCCGCCGCGCCGGCCCGGAACAGGACCGCGAAGGCGAAGCTCGCGCCCCCGAGGGCCAGCCAGAGGCTGGTGCCGGTGGCGCCCTTCGGCGCCGGCACCGCCGGCGCCCCGAGCCCGAGCGCCTCGGCGAGCTCGGTGCCCGCGACCGCCCCGAAGGTGAGCTTGAGCAGCGTCGCCAGCGCCCCGGAGAAGCGGGCGGTGCCCGAGGCGAGCTGCTGGCTCGCGACCTCCGCGACCGCGGTGGTGAGCGCGAGTCCCGGCAGCAGGACGATGATGCTCGCAAGCAGCACGGTCTGGACATGGACCGGGGCGAGCCAGGCCGCCACCGCGTGGGCGGAAAGGCTGGCGAACATGCGCGGCGAGCGCCTCGAAGGCCACCGCCAGGTTGGGGCGCCCCTCGGCGAGCAGCGAGAACAGCCCGATCAGGCCGCCGATCGCCGCCGACGGCAGGATCGCGATCCCCTCCACCCCGAGCAGCGCCGCCACGCTTCCCGAGGACAGGGCATAGGCGGCCACCAGCGCGAGCCGCGTGCGCCAGGAGCGGCTCTCGCCAAGCCCCCTGAGGATGGCGAAGCCCGCGCCGAGGTCGAGGGCTCCCCGCGACACGGCCTCCGCGACCGCATCGACCCGGGCGAGCAGGGCCAGCTGCACCTCGCCGGGGTCGACCCGCACGATCAGGGTGCGCCAGGCGAGCGGATCCTCCGCCTGCTCCCGCGGCGCGAGGGACAGGGTGATGCCCGTCGGGGTGGCCAGCACCTGGCAGCCGAGTCCCAGCCGCTCGGCGACCATCGCCACCGCCTCCTCGAGACGCTGCGAGGGGGTGCCGTACTGATGCAGGCGCCGCGCGAGCAGGCTGACGAAGGCGATGCGGCGCGAGAGCTCGGGATCGCGGGACACGGCGTGGCCGCGGGCAGGGGCGGCGGCGATAATGGCGCGGCCCGCCCGCACCGGCAACCGCCCGCATGGGACTCGGCGAAGTCTTCGCGCTCGCGAGCGCCCTGGCCTGGGCGATCGGCGTGATCCTCTACCGGCGGCTCGGCGAGACCCTGCCGCCGATGACGCTCAACTTCCTCAAGAACCTGCTGGTCCTCGGCTTCGTCCTGCCGACGGTGCCGCTGCTGCATGGCACGGCCTTGCCCCGGCTCAGCCTCGGCGAGCTGCTCACCTGCCTGCTCTCGGGAATGCTCGGCATCGCCCTCGCCGACACCCTCTACTTCCGAGCCATCAACCGCCTCGGCGCCAGCCGGGCGGGGGTGATCGGCAACTTCTACAGCCCCTTCGTGATCGTGCTCTCCTACGCCTTCCTCGGGGAGCGGCTGAGCGGGCTGCAGATCGCCGGCTTCGCCCTCGTCAGCCTCGGGGTGTTCCTGGTCGGGAGGCCGCAGGGCGGGGCGCGCGACGGCGAAGGCGATCTCGGCGCGGTGCTCACCGGCATCCTCGCCATCTTCCTCATGGCCGCCGCGATCGTCATGGTCAAGCGCATCCTGGAGGCCCAGCCGCTGCTGTGGATCGTGCTGCTGCGGCTGCTCGGCGGGATCGCCGGGATGCTCCTGCTCTTCGCCTGGGACGGCGCGCCGCGGCTGGGCGCCAGCGGCGCTGCGCTGCGGCTGCTGCTGCCGGCCGCCTTCGTCGGCCAGTTCCTGTCGATGATCTTCTGGCTCGGCGGCTACAAGTTCACTCAGGCCTCGGTGGCGGCGATCCTCAATGAGAGCGCCTCCGTCTTCATCGTGCTGCTGGCCTGGCTGCTGCTCGGCGAGCGGCTGCCGGCGATCGCCCTCCTCGGGGTGCTCCTGAGCCTCGCCGGCATCGGCTGTATGCTGCTCGCATGACCGTCAGCCGAGGCTTTCGGCCGAGCGCGATCGAGCTCGAGGGCGACCGCCTGCGGCTCCGCGGCGACTGGACGCTCGCCGAGGCGGCGCCGGATCCGCGCCCAGATCGAGCGGCTGCCGACCGGCGGCGCGGTGCGGACGATCGCGCTCGGCGAGCTCGGACGGATCGACAGCGCCGGCGTGGTGCTGCTCGCGGAGCTCGCCGCCCGCCTCGGCCTCGACCCTCGCCGGCCGCCGCTCGAGGACGCCGGACCCGGCGCGCGCGGCCTGGGTGGAGCGCCTGCTCGCCGCCTGCGAGCCGCCCTCGGCGCTCCCGCCGGCGGCGCGGCGGCGCGATCCTGCCTCCTGGATCCTCGAGCACGTCGGGCCGCGCGACCGTGGCCGTGCTGCGGCAGGCGCGGCAAGTCCTCGGCTTCCTCGGCCTGACCGTGCTCACGCTGGCTGCGCGTGCTCGCCCGCCCGCGGCGGCTGCGGCTGACGCCGATCGCCCACCACATCGAGCAGGTCGGCATCGACGCCGTGCCGCTCGTGGCCCTGCTCAGCTTCCTGGTCGGCGCGGTGATCGCCTTCCTCGGCGCGACGGTGCTGCGCGACTTCGCCGCCGAGATCTTCACCGTCGAGCTGGTGAGCTTCTCCTTCCTGCGCGAGTTCGGAGTGCTGCTCGCGGCGATCCTCCTCGCCGGCCGAACCGCCAGCGCCTTCACCGCCCAGATCGGTGCGATGAAGAGCCACGAGGAGATCGACGCGATGCGGGTGCTCGGGCTCGATCCGGTGGAGCTCCTGGTCATCCCGAGGCTCCTCGCCCTGATCGTGGTGCTGCCGATGCTCGCCTTCCTCGCCGCGCTCGCCGGGTATCGTCGGCGGCGGGCTGGTGGCGGTGGCCAGCCTCGAGCTCTCGCCCGCGATGTTCCTGGCGCGGTTCTGGGACACGCTGGAGCTGCGCCACGTCTGGGCCGGGCTGATCAAGGCGCCGGTGTTCGCGCTGGTGATCGCGGTGATCGGCTGCCTCGAGGGCTTCAAGGTCACCGGCTCCGCGGAGTCGGTCGGCGAGCGCACCACTTCCTCCGTGGTCCAGGCGATCTTCCTGGTGATCCTGATCGACGCGCTGTTCGCGGTGTTCTTCATGGAGATCGGCCTGTGAGCGGCGAGCTCGTGCTGCGGGTCGAGGGACTCGTCACCCGCTTCGGCAGCGCCGTGATCCACGAGGGGCTCGACCTGGAGCTGCGCCGGGGAGAGATCCTCGGGGTGGTCGGCGGCTCGGGAACGGGCAAGTCGGTGCTGATGCGCACCATCGTCGGCCTCAAGCGGCCGGAGGCCGGACGCATCGAGCTGCTCGGCGAGGAGGTCACCGACCGGCCCGCGGGCGGACGCGGGCCGCTCGAGCAGCGGGTGGGGGTGCTGTTCCAGGACGGAGCGCTCTTCTCCTCGCTCACCGTGCTGGAGAACGTCCTCGTCCCGATCGCCGAGTTCCACCCCGATCTCGATGCCGAGCTGGCGCAGTGCCTGGCGCGGCTCAAGATCCGGCTCGCGGGCTTGCCCGAGGACGCGGCCGCGAAATACCCTTCCGAGCTCTCGGGCGGCATGCGCAAGCGCGCCGGGCTGGCGCGGGCGCTGGCGCTCGACCCCGAGCTGCTGTTCCTCGACGAGCCGACCGCGGGCCTCGACCCGATCACCGCGGGCGCCTTTGACCAGCTGCTCAGGACCCTCGCCGGGGCTCTGGGACTCACCGTGTTCCTGATCACGCACGATCTCGACACCCTCTACCGCGTCTGCGACCGGGTCGCGGTGCTGGCCGAGCGCCGGGTGCTGGTCTGCGGGCCGCTCGCCGAGGTCGAGCGCTTCCCCCATCCCTGGGTCGCCGCCTACTTCCTCGGCCCGCGCGGGCGGGCGGCGCGCTCCGCGGGCCGCTGAGCGATGGAGACCCGCGCCCACCACGTGCTCGTCGGAGCCTTCACCCTCGGGGTGGCGGCGCTGTTCATGCTGTTCCTCTACTTCAGCGGGCGGCTCGGCGGCGACGAGGAGTTCGTCGAGCTCGAGGTGGTCTTCACCGAGGCGGTCACCGGGCTCGTGGTCGGCGGCACCGTGCAGTACAACGGGATCAAGATCGGCGAGGTGCGGCGGCTCTCCATCGACCCCGAGGATCCCTCCCGCGTGGTCGCCCGCGCCCGGGTCTCGGCCGGCGCCCCGATCAAGATCGACACCAAGGCGCGACTCGCCTTCACCGGCCTGACCGGCATCGCCGAGATCCAGCTCTTCGGCGGCGGGCGCTTCAGCCCCCCGCTGCGCGGGAGCGACGGCCGCCCGCCGCGCATCGTCGCCGAGGAGAGCGCCCTGCAGAAGCTGCTCGCCGGCGGGGAGGGCGTGGTGGCCACGGTCAACGAGGCGCTGGTGCGGCTCAACCTTCTGCTGGCCAACGAGAACATCGAGCGCGTCGGCCGCACCATCGCGCACCTCGAGCAGGTCGCGGCGGCGGTGGCCGAGCGCCGGGAGGACCTCGGCCGCGACGCTCGCCGCCCTTCGCCGAGGCCGCCGAGCGTCTGCGCGACGCCGCCGAGGGCGCCGCCGCGCTGTTCTCGCGTCTCGAGCGCAGCGCCGCCCGGGTCGACGGCCTGGTGGAGAACGAGCTGCGGGCGACGCTTGCGGAGCTCGAGCGCACCGCCGCCGCCGCGCGCCGCCTGGTGCGAGGCGCTCGAGGCGGTGGTGGCCGAGAACCGCGAGGCGGTATCCGCCTTCGCCAACCAGAGCCTCGGCCAGATCGGCCCGGCGCTGGGCGAGCTGAGGGCCCTGCTGCGCGGGCTCACCCGCATCGCCGAGCGCCTCGAGGAGGACCCCGCCGGCTTCCTCCGCGGCGCCGACCGTCCCCCGGAGCGAACCCCGCGATGACGAGCCTCCCCCGATCCGCCCTCCCCGTGCTCCTCGCGCTGCTCGCCGGCTGCATCCGGGTCGGCCTCGGCGGCGGCGGCGGCGAGCCGCCCGCCGCCTACCATCTCGGCGCCCCCGAGCCGCCTCCGGGCCTGCGCCCCGTGAACTGGCAGCTGGTCGTGGACCGTCCCTCCGCGCCGCGCAGCCTCGACGGCCAGCGCATCGTCTGGATCGACCGCGACGGAAGGGTGGCGCTGCTGCCCGGGGCTCAGTGGACGGATCGCATCCCGGACCTGGTGCAGGGCGCCCTGATCGAGACCCTGGAGCGCAGCGCGGCGATCGCCGGCGTCGACCGCCCCACCAGCGGCCTCCGCGGGGATTACCTGCTGGTCACGGAGATCCGCGCCTTCCAGCTCGAGCGCGCCGCCGACGGCGCCTTCGCGGCGCGCGTGGCCCTGGGGCTCCGGCTGCTCGAGCCGG
This sequence comes from Lysobacterales bacterium, assembly GCA_033582715.1. GTDB lineage: Bacteria > Pseudomonadota > Gammaproteobacteria > Xanthomonadales > BPKI01 > BPKI01. The sequence goes on from JAVQZZ010000001.1 coordinate 2,063,884, forward strand.
CGCGCAACCGGATCGTCGCCTCGCGCCTGGTCGAGGCCACGGCCCCGGCGCACGGCGACGCGCCGGCGGCGGCGGTGTCCGCCTTCCGCGAGGCCTTCGCGCGGGTGATCCCCGAGGCGGCGCGCTGGGCGCTGGAGAGCGGCGAGGCCAACCGCACCTCGGTCCCGCCGCCGCAGGGCCGCTGAGCTAGAATCTTCGCCGCCGCGCCGAGGGTCGTTGCCGCCCCAGGACCCGGGGCAGGCTCGGCGCGAGCCCATCGTCGCAACGACGCCCCCCGAGCCCTCCGACGGAGCCTGCCCATGAGCGCTCTACCCGAGATCCCCGCCCGTCCGCGACTTCAAGGTCCGCGACCTCGCCCTCGCCGAGCTCGGCCGCCAGCGCATCCGCATGGCCGAGGAGGAGATGCCGGGGCTGATGGCGCTGCGCGCCCGCTATGCCCCGCAGCGGCCCCTCGCCGGGGTGCGGATCTCGGGCTCGCTGCACATGACCAAGGAGACCGCGGTGCTGATCGAGACCCTCGCGGCGCTGGGCGCGAGCGTGCGCTGGGCGAGCTGCAACATCTTCTCGACCCAGGACGACGCCGCCGCGGCGGTCGCGGCCGCCGGCATCGCCGTCTTCGCCTGGAAGGGCGAGACCCTCGAGGAGTACTGGCAGTGCACCCTCGACGCCCTCACCCACCCTGGGATGCGCGGACCGGAGCTGATCGTCGACGACGGCGGCGATGCCACCCTGCTCATGCACAAGGGCTACGAGATGGAGCGGGGCGATCCCTGGGTCGGACGAGCCGGCCGCGAACGCCGAGGAGGAGGTGATCAAGGCCCTGCTGCGGCGCACCCGCAGGGAGCGCCCCGGCTTCTGGACCCGCGCCGCCGCCGAGTGGCGGGGCGTCTCCGAGGAGACCACCACCGGCGTCCACCGCCTCTACCAGCTCGCCGAGGCCGGCAAGCTCCTCGTCCCCGCGATCAACGTCAACGACTCGGTGACCAAGAGCAAGTTCGACAACCTCTACGGCTGCCGCGAGTCGCTGGCGGACGGCATCAAGCGCGCCACCGACCTGATGATCGCCGGCAAGGTGGCGGTGGTCTGCGGCTACGGCGACGTCGGCAAGGGCTCGGCGCAGTCGCTGCGCGGCTTCGGGGCGCGGGTGATCGTCACCGAGATCGACCCGATCAACGCGCTGCAGGCGGCGATGGAGGGCTTTGCGGTCAAGACCGTGGAGGACGCTCTCCCCGAGGCCGACATCTACGTCGACCGCCACCGGCAACCGCGACGTGATCACCCTCGAGCACATGCGGGCAGATGACGGACCGAATGCGCTGGTGTGCAACATCGGCCACTTCGACAACGAGATCCAGATGGACCGGCTGAACGCCGAGGTCGCCGCCGGACGGGCGAGCCGCGAGACGATCAAGCCGCAGCTCGACCGCTACACCTTCCACGACACCGGCCGCTCGATCTACGTCCTCGCCGAGGGCCGGCTGGTCAACCTCGGCTGCGCCCACGGGCATCCCGAGCTTTCGTGATGTCGCAACTCCTTCTGCAACCAGACCCTGGCGCAGATCGACCTGTGGCGGAACCGCGAGCGCTACGAGCGCCGGGTCTACCGGCTGCCGAAGAGGCTCGACGAGGAGGTGGCGAGGCTCCACCTCGAGAAGCTCGGGGCCAAGCTCACCCGGCTCACGCCCGAGCAGGCCGTCTACCTCGGGGTGCCGTGTCGAGGGGCCCTTACAAGCCCGAGCACTACCGCTACTGAGGCGCGCTCCGCCTGCCCCCGGGAATCGGGCGGCGCTCAGCGGCACACCCGCCGCGGCACGATCATCGTGTCGTAGTGCCAGGTGGGGTTGCACAGCGCCCCGATGCAGCCGCCGAAGCGCGGATAGACCTTGAGCTCCGGCTGCACCCGGCAGTCGCGGCCCTCGGCGGAGGCGGCGCTCGCGGCCGTGGCCTCGGCGCGTTCCGCGCGGTGCGGCCGGCCGAGCTGCTCGACGAAGCCGCGGTAGTCGTCGACCAGCCGCTCGAGGCTGCCCTGGTCGGCGGCGAAGAACATGCTCCCCAGCGTCTTCCCCGCGATCCGGTGGACGCTCGCGATGCCGACCATGCTCTGGCCCGCCGCCTCGGCGATGATCGGCTCGGAGTACCACAGGAAGCCCTCGATCTCCTCCCGCCGGCGCTCCCCGCTCGGACGCAGGGTGAAGCCGCCGCGGACCAGCCGCCCCTTGAAGCGCTCGAGCTCGGTCTCCGGGCTCCCCCCGCCCAGGGTGTAGACGAAGATCATCCCGTAGACCTCCTCCCCGCGTTCGAGGACGAGCTGCGCCTTCTCGGCACCCTGCTCGGCGATCCGCCACTCGGCCGGGGCGCGGGCCGGCAGGCCGCCGACCGTGAACGGAGTGCCGCCCCCGGATCCGGCGTCGGCGCAGGCGGCGAGGGCGAGACCGGCGACGACCAGCGGCAGGACCGCGACTCTGGACATGACGAGGCTCCCCTGTGACTCGGCGAAGGACGACGGGAAGGGAGCATCGCCGCCCAGGCTTGAATCGGTTCTGAAGCGCCGCCCGACGGTGGCTGAACGGGGGCGGCCGAAGGCGCCGCGTTCACCGTCGGCTCAGCCGCCCGCAAACACCCCCGGCGACGCCGCGCTCCCGCGCGCCGAGGTCCTGCCCGCCGCGCCCGGCGCCACGCAGTCGTCGAGCAGCGCCATCGCCGTCAGTTCCGGTCCCGCGCCCGGGCCGCGCAGCAGCAGCGGGTGCTCGCGGTAGCGCTCGGAGCGCAGCAGCACCACGTTCTCCGGTCCGACCCGCTGCGCCAGGGGGTCGAGCGGGTGCAGCCACTCGAGGACGATCCTCGGCCCGCCCTCGTCGGCGCGCGCCACCGCCGCGAGCCGCGCGTGCGCCGAGGGGCGGCGGCCGAGCAGCGGCGCGAGCGCCGCGGCGAGGCGCTCGAGCGCCGCCGCCGTGTCCCGCTCGCTTGCCGCCGCCGCGAGCCGAGGATCGATCGCGACCTCGCGATCCGCTCCGGCGAGCCCCGCCAGCCGGGCGAGGATCCGCAGCTTGCGCGCGGCGTCCAGGCCGGCGAGATCCTCGCGCGGATCGGGCTCGGCGAGGCCGAGGCTGATGGCGCTCCGCACCGCCTCGGCCAGCGACTGGCCTTGGCCCAGGCGCTCCAGCACGAACGCGAGGGTGCCCGAGAGCACGCCCTCGATCGCGAGCACCCGTTCCCCCTGCTCGCGCATCCGCTTCAGCCGCTCGACGATGCCGAGGCCCGCCCCGACCGTCGCCGAGGCGCCATAGAAGGCCCCCGCGGCGAGCCGGGCGAGGATGGCCTGTGCCCGCGCCGCGTCCTCGCCGAGGCCGCGCTTGTTCGCGGTGACGACGGCGATCCCGGCCGCGAGCCAGTCGGGATGACGCGCCGCGACCGTCTCGGCGTCGCTCGCGTCGATCACCAGCGACCAGTCCGCCTCCGGTTCCGGCACGCGGGCGCGGTCGCGCTCGCGCGCCGGCCAGCCCGCGGCCTCGGCCAGCGCCTCCGACCAGGGCCCGTCCGCGACCCGCCACTGCCCGCGCGCGTTCGCGATCCCGACCAGGGCGAGCCCGCCCAGCGCCCCCTGCCGCCGGAGGCGGTCGACGCGGGCCGCGAGCGCGCGCGCCACCCGCCCGGTCCCGATCAGGGCCACGCCGATCTTCGCCGGCCGCCTCATGCGTGCACCTCCAGCGGGCGCTCCGCCACGCGCCGCGCCCGCTCCAGCGCGAGCCCGAGATCGGCGAGCAGGTCGCCGGCGTCCTCGATCCCGACCGAGAGGCGGAGCAGCCCCTCGTGGATGCCCGCGCGCCGCCGCGCCTCCTCGGGCATCGCGGCGTGGGTCATGCTCCAGGGATGGCAGACCAGGCTCTCGACGCCGCCGAGCGACTCGGCGAGGGTGAAGGCGCTCAGGCCGGTCACGAAGGCCTCGGCCGCGGCCCGGCCGCCCGCGAGCTCGAAGCTCACGATCGCGCCGAAGCCGCGCTGCTGCGCGAGCGCCAGCGCATGGCCCGGATGGCTCGGCAGGCCGGGATAGTGCACGGCGGTGACCGCCGGGTGGGCGGCGAGCGCGGCCGCGACCCGCCGGGCGTTGGCCTCGTGGACCCGGATCCGCGCCTCGAGCGTCCTCAGCCCGCGCAGGGTGAGGAAGGCGTCGAAGGGCGCGCCGGTGAGCCCGAGGGCGTTCGCCCACCAGGCGAGGCGCTCGAGCAGCTCGGCCTCGCGCGCCACCACCGCGCCGCCGACCACGTCGCTGTGCCCGTTCAGGTACTTGGTGGTCGAGTGGACGACCAGATCCGCCCCGAGCTCCAGGGGCTGCTGCAGCAGCGGCGAGAGGAAGGTGTTGTCCACCGCGACCAGGGCACCGGCCTCGTGCGCGAGGGTCGCGACCCGGGCGATGTCGGTGATCCTGAGCAGGGGGTTGCTGGGACTCTCGATCCATACCAGCCGCGGGCCGCGCGCGAGCGCGTCCTCGAGCGCCCCGGGCGCGTGGAAATCCACGAGGTCGAGGACGAAGCGGCCCTTGCCCGCCCAGGCGGCGAACAGGCGGAAGCTGCCGCCGTAGGCGTCGTGGGGCGCGAGCAGGCGCTCGCCCGGCGCGAGCAGCTCCAGCGCCAGCGCGATCGCCGCCATGCCGCTCGCGGTGACCACCGCGCCGGCGCCGCCCTCGAGGGCGGCGATCGCCGCCGCCAGCTGGTCGCGGGTGGGGTTGGCCGTGCGGCTGTAGTCGTAGGCGCGCTTGCCGCCGAGACCGGCGAAGGAGAAGGTGGTGGAGAGGTGGATCGGCGGGATCACCGCGCCGAAGGCGGCATCGCTGTCGATGGCCGCGCGCACGGCGCGGGTGGCGGGGTGGGTCTTCATGGCCGGACTCGGAGGGCTTGGGGGCGCACTTGGGCGAGCGGGAGGCGTCCAGGGTCTCCGCGTGGGCGAGGGCGGCCTCGAGCCAGCCGCCCACGGCGCGGTGCTCCTTGAGGAAGGCGTCGTGGCCGTAGGGCGAGGAGAGCACGGTGAGCGAGGCGCCGCTTCGCTCCGCGAGCTCCTCCATGTCGGCGCGCGGCACCAGCCGGTCCTCGGCCACGGCCAGCAGGAACAGCGGCACCCCGCGCAGCGCCTCGGGATCCTCCTCGTGCAGGTCGAGGGACTCGGAGAGGGCGAGGAAGCGCTCGGGGGTGAAGCGCGCCGCGAAGCGCTCGCCCTGCACCCGCAGGTAGCCCTCCACCGGCCGCCGCAGCACCCCATCGCCGTCGGCCCGCCAGGGACCGGCGAAGCGGGCCGCGAACTCCCGCTCGCTGCGGTAGGCGGTGACCGCGAGCGCGCGGGCGAGCGCCACCGCCTCCCGCCCGCGCCCGGCACCCAGTCCGAGGCGGACAAGATCGCGCTGGATGCCGCGCAGGGCGCTGGCCATCGGGTGCGGCCGATGGGCCATGCCGATGACCAGGGCCGCCCGCAGCCGCTCCGGATAGCGGGCCGCGAGCGCCAGCGCCACCGCCCCGCCGTAGGAGGCGCCGATCACCACGCAGCGTCCAACCCCTAGGCGATCGAGCAGCGCCACCACCCGCGCCGCCTGGTCGCGCGGGCTGATCCCCGGCCAGCCCGGGGGTCGGTCGCTCAGATAGTCGAGACCGAGCAGCGGCCGGCGCGCCGGATCGAGGGCAGCCCCCGGGGCGAGCTGCGCCGCCCACCATTCGCCCACACTCCGGTCGGCGGAGATTCCCCCGAGCACCACCAGCGGCGTCTGCCGCCGGTCCAGCGTCCCGTAGCAGGCCCAGGGGACCCGGAGCCGCGCCCGCGGGCCGCCGTGGGCGGGCGTGACACCGGCAAGAAAAACGCCGAGCCGGGGCTCGGCGCGGGCGGGGTGGGCCAGATCGGCGGGGAGAGCCATGGGCTGCGGACCTCGTCGTCGTCAGTCCGACCCATGCGCTGTCCCGCGACGGCATGCCCGAGAGGCACGCAGCGCACACTCATCTCCCGGCGGCCATGGCCGCCGCAGGACTTGGCACCTGGCGGATCCCCGCTGGTTGCCCCGGCGTCTTCGGGCCCGTCCCTCAGCCGGTCTCGATGAGTCGGATGCGCAAGAGACTAGCTTGGGTCCGTCGGCTTGTCAATCCCTTTATCGTTATGAAGCGATAGCCTGGCTCAGGCCGCCCGCGCCGCCTCGTAGGCGGCGAGCCACGCGTCGTCGCTGCCGTCCTCGATGCCCTCGAAGAGGAAGGTGCTGAGGTAGCGCTCGCCCGTGTCCGGGAGCATGGCGAGCAGCACCGATCCCGGCCGGGCGCGCCGCGCCACCTCGAGGGCGGCGGCCACGGTCGCGCCCGCCGAGATGCCGACGAACAGGCCCTCCTCGGCGGCGAGGCGCCGCGCGGTGTCGCGGGCGAGCTCGTCCGGGACGGGGACGATCTCGTCCGGGATTGCGCGGTCGAGCACCTCGGGCACGAAGTCCGGGGTCCAGCCCTGGATGCGGTGGGGATTCCAGCTCCCGCCCGAGAGCAGGGCGGCGTTGGCCGGCTCCGAGGCCACGATCCTCAGCCCGGGCCGCGCCGCCTTGAGCACCCGCCCCGCTCCGCTGAGCGTGCCGCCCGTCCCCCAGCCGGTGACGAAGTAGTCGAGCCGCCGACCGGCGAAGTCGCGCAGGATCTCCGGGCCCGTGGTGCTGGCGTGGAAGTCCGGATTGGCGGGGTTGGCGAACTGCCGCGCCAGGAACCAGCCGTGCTTGCGGGCGAGCTCCTCGGCCTTGCGCACCATGCCGCTGCCGCGCTCCGCGGCCGGGGTGAGGATCACCTTCGCGCCGTAGGCCCGCATCAGCTTGCGCCGTTCCACCGAGAAGGTCTCGGTCATCACCGCGACGAAGCGGTAGCCGCGCGCCGCGCAGACCATCGCCAGGGCGATGCCGGTGTTGCCGCTGGTGGCCTCCACCACCGTGTCGCCGGGCTTGAGCAGGCCCTTGCGCTCGGCGTCGAGGATGATCCCGAGCGCCAGCCGGTCCTTGACCGATCCGCCGGGATTGAAGGCCTCGATCTTGACGTAGAGCTCGACGCCCGCGGGCGCGAGGCGCCGCAGGCGGACGATCGGGGTGTTGCCGATGGTCTCGGTGATGTCCTGGTAGATCACTTCGGTCCTCCGCAGGCAAGGATCAGGCGGCGCGCGCGAGCGCCGGGACGGGATCGCGGACCGGCGGCTGGCCGCGCCAGGCGAAGCGCGCGGCGAGCGCGGCCTGCGCGCCGACGAGCAGGGTGGCCGGCGGTGGCAGCGGATGGGCGGCCAGCGCCGCCTCGAGCCGCCCGAGCTCGGTCAGCAGCACCCGCTGCTCGGGGAGCGTGCCCGCGGCGACCACCGCGACCGGCGTCGCCGCGTCCCAGCCGAGGGCGCGCAGGCGCGCCGCGATCGCCCCGGCCTGGCGCAGCCCCATGTAGAGCGCGAGGCTCAGACCGGCACCGGGCGGGGGCAGGGTCTCCAGGCTTCCCGGATCGTGGGCGCTGGCCAGGAGCAGCGCCCGCGCCCCTCCCCGGCGCGTGAGCGGGATCCCGGCGGCGGCGGCGCAGCCGAGCGCCGCCGTCACCCCGGGCACGATGCGGAAGGGGACGCCGGCCGCGGCCAGCGCCTCGAGCTCCTCGGTGGCGCGGGCGAAGAGCAGCGGATCGCCGCCCTTGAGCCGGAGCACCCGCCGCCCGGCACGGGCCAGCTCGATCATGCGCGCGATCGCGTCCCCGCCCTGCTTCGGCGGCTCGCCGCAACGCCGGCCCACGGCGATGCGCTCAGCCTCCGGACGCGCCAGGGCGAGGATCGGGGCCGGGACCAGCCGGTCGTGCAGCACCACCTCGGCGAGCTCGAGCTCACGCAGCGCGGCGAGGGTGAGCAGCTCGGGATCCCCCGGACCCGCCCCAACCAGGGCGACGGAGCCGCGCGGCTCGGGCGCCGTGCCCCCGAGCGCAGCCTCGAGCAGGGCCGCGGCGCGGTCCTCGCGACCCGCGCGCAGCGCTTGCCCGAGCTCGCCCTCGAGCAGCGCCGCCGCCAGCCGGCGGCGGGCCGCGGGATCGGGCAGTCGCCGGCGCAGGCGCTCGCGATGGGCGGCGAGCAGCGCGGCGAGGCCTCCCCACTCGGGGCCGATCGCGGCCTCGAGCCGGGCGCGCAGCAGTCCCGCGAGCGCCGGCGCCTCGCCGCCCGTGGAAACCGCCACGCACAGCGGCCCGCGCCGCAGCACCGCCGGCCAGTGCGCACTCGCTCGCAGCGGATCGTCGATCACGCTGCAGGGGATGCCGCGCCGCCGCGCCGCCGCGACCGCCCGCCGGCCCTCCGCGCTCCCGCCGTCCGCCACCAGCACCAGGGCGCAGCCGCGGAGCAGCCGGCGATCGGAAGCGCGGGCCGAGCTCGCGGGCGCCGGGAAGGGCGAGGATCGTCTCGCGCGCCGTCCCGGCACCGGCGGCCACCAGCCGGATCGCCGCGCCGCAGGCGGCGAGCTCGGCGGCCTTGCGCGCGGACGCCGGCGTGGCGCCGACCACCAGCGCCGCGCGGCGGCGAAGATCGAGCTGGATCGGGAGCAGTCGGGCCATGGTTTCGCGTGTCCTCCTCGCCGCAAGCTAGGCCAGGCGCCACCCTGGGGCAAATGAGCGCGCGGAAGCAGGCGATGCGAATCGCTCATGACGCCGCCGCCAGGCCTTGGCACAATCCGGCCTGCGCTCTCCTCCGCCCCCGCCAGCGCCGATGACGCTGACCCAGCTGCGCTATTTCGTCGCCATCGTCGACGCCGGCCTCAACATCACCCAGGCCGCCGAGCGCGTCCACGCCACCCAGCCCGGACTCTCCAAGCAGCTCAAGCAGCTCGAGGACGAGCTCGGCGTCAAGCTCTTCAATCGCGGCCAGCGCAGCCTCGACGCGCTCACCCCCGCCGGGCGCGAGGTGCTCGCCCGCGCCCGCCGGATCCTCGCCGAGGCCGACTCGATCCGCGCCTTCGCCGCCAACGAGCGCGGCGCCGTCGACGGCCGGCTCACCGTGCTCACCACCCACACCCAGGCGCGCTACGTCCTGCCCCAGGCTCTCGCCCAGCTGCGCCGCGACTGGCCGCTGCTCGCGGTGCAGATCGAGCCCCTCGGTGACGAGGAAGTCGAGAGCCGTCTCGAGCGCGGCACCGCGGACCTCGCCCTGGTGAGCAGCGCCAGCCGGACGCCGGGTGGCGGGCTCGTGATCCCCCTGTTCCGCTGGCGGCGAGTGCTGCTGTGCCGGCGCGACGACCCGCTCGCGCGGGGGGCGGAGGCGGGAGTGGCGCTCGCCGAGCTCGCCCGCCACCCTCTCGTCACCTACGAGTCGGCCCTGCGCCCCGAGTCCTCGCTGCGCCGCGCCTTCGCCGCACTCGAGCTCGAGCCCGACATCGCGGTCACCGCCCGCGACGCCGACCTGATCAAGACCTACGTGCGCGTCGGCCTCGGGGTCGGGATCGTCGCCGAGATGGCGGTGGATCCGGAGGATCCCGAGCTGCTCGCGCTCCCCGCGCCGCCCGAGATCCCGGAGTGCACCGCCTGGGGCATCCTCCCGCCGCAGCGCGTGGCCCGGGACTACACCCTCGCCCTGCTGCGCGCGATCGCCCCCCAGCTCGACCGCCACGATCTCAAGCGGGCCGCGAGCGGCGCCGCCGAGCCGCACTGGCCCGAGCCGCCGCGCTGGGGGGCGCGGCTATAATCGGCGCGTTCCCGATCCGCCCGCTCCGCCATGCGCCGCAATCCGGCCGAGGAACGCCTGATCCCCGCCAACGCCGAACAGAGCTACGAGATCGGGCCCGAGGACTCTGCCGCTCAGCTGTCCGATGCCGGGCATGAGCCTGTGGAACTCGCACCCGCGGGTCTATCTGCCGGTCGAGGCCAGCGGCGAGGCTCGCTGCCCCTACTGCGGCGCGGTCTACCGCCTCCGGCGCGAGCGCCGCGCCGCCTGAGGTGGGGCGCCGCCTCACCGTCGTCCAGCTCCTGCCGGCGCTCGCGGGAGGGGGGGCCGAGCGCAGCGCGATCGAGATCGCGAGCGCCCTCGCCCGGGCCGGCCACCGCGCGGTCGTGGTCTCGGCCGGGGGGGCCCTGGTGCGCGAGCTCGAGAACGCCGGCGGGGAGCATTTCGCCCTCGACCTCGGCAGCAAGCGGCTCGCGACCTGGTTCCGTGTCGGCGCGCTCGCCCGCCTGCTGCGCGAACTCCGCCCCGACATCGTCCACGCGCGCTCGCGGCTGCCGGCCTGGCTCGGGATGGAGGGCGCTGAAACGCCTGCCCGCGCCGCGCCCGCACTTCGTCACCACGGCCCACGGCCTCTACCGCCCCGGCTGGTGGTCCGCGGATCATGACTCGCGGCGAGCGGGTGATCGCGGTCTCCGCGACCGTGCGCCGGCACCTGCTCCGCCACTGGCCGCGTCTCGACCCCGAGCGGATCCGGGTCATCCCGCGCGGCGTGAACCCCCGCGCCTGGCCCTTCGGCTACCGTCCCGACGCCCGACTGGCTCGCGCGCTTCCGGCGCGAGTTCCCCGCCCTCGTCGGCGGGCCTCTGCTCACCCTTCCGGCCCGCGGCACGCGCCGCAAGGGACATGCCGCGGCGATCCGGCTGCTCGCCGCGCTCGCCGCGTCGCGGGATCGAGCGCCCGGCTGCTCCTGCTCGGCCTCGCCGACACCGCCACGCCACGCTACCGGCGCGAGCTCGAGCGCCTCGCCCGCCGCCTCGGGGTGGCCGGTCAGGATGGCGGTCGCGCCGCTGCGCGGCAGACGTCCGCGAGATCCTGGCCGCGAGCGCGCTGGTGCTGCAGCTCTCGACCGAACCCGAGGCCTTCGGCCGCACCGTGATCGAGGCCCTCGCCCTCGGCCGGCCGGTGCTCGGCTTCGCCCACGGAGGCGTCGGCGAGCTGCTCGCCGAGCTCTACCCCGCGGGCGCGGTCCCCCTGGGCGACGCGGATGCCCTTCTCGAGCGGGCGAGCGCCATGCTCGCCGAGCGCCCCGCCGGTGCGGCCCCTCAGCCGGCTACACCGTGGCGGCGATGCAGGAGGCGACCCTGGCGCTCTACCTCGAGCTCGTGCAGCGATGAGCGCTGCGGCGACGCCTGCGCTCCCCGACTGGTCCCGCCTCGGCGTGCCGCTGCTCGCCGCGGTGGTGGCGCTGCATGCCCTTCGGCCGCCTCGCCGAGCTGCCGCTGCTCGCGGGCGCGATCGCGGGGTTCGCGCTGGCGCTGCGCCATCCGCGCGCGCTCGCCGCCGAGCCGAGGCTCCCGCTGCTCGCCGCCCTGTTTCTCGGCTACTGGCTGCCGGAGCTGTGCTCGGCGCCCGACGCGGTCGCGCCGCGCAAGGCGTGGACCGAGGTCGCGGCCGACCTGCGCTTCCTGCCCTTCGCCCTCTTCGCCCTCGCCGCGCTGCCCGAGGCCCGCGCGCTGCGGCGCCTGTTCGCGCTCGTCGCCGCCATCCTCGCCCTCTGGCTGCTCGACGCCGCCGCGCGCGCTGCTGCTCGGCCGCGGGCTCGGCGGACCGGAGGCCGCCGACCGCCTCTCCGGCATCTTCGGCGCCGACGACCTCAAGCTCGGGCCGACGCTGGCGGTGCTCTCGCCGATCCTGATCTGGACCGCGGGCCGCCGGCTTGGTCCGCGTCGCGGCGCTGCTCGCCCTCGCCGCCACCGGCGCGGTGGTGCTGCTGGCCGGGGCCCGCGCGGGCTGGCTGGTCTTCGCGCTGGTGGCGCTTGCCTGGCTGCGCCTCGCCGCACCCGCCGGCCGTCGCCTCGCGTGGGCCGCGGCGCTCGGTGCCGGCGCCCTCCTCGGCACCCTGCTCGCGGCCTCGCTCTCGGAACGCCTCGCCGCCCGGCTCGAGCGCAGCGCTCGGCTGTTCACCGGCGAGACGCGAGGCGATCGACCACGCCCTCGCCGGAAGGCTGCCGATCTGGCGGACGGCGCTCGCGGTCTACGTCGCCCACCCGGTGAACGGCGTCGGGGTGCGCGGCTTTCGCCACGCCTACCCGGAGCACGCCGCCGCCGGGGATCCCTGGGTCGGCTTCGCGGGGGACCCCGCGCTCGGCGCCTTCCACCCGCACCAGCTGCTGCTCGAACTCGCCGCCGAGACCGGGACCCTGGGCCTGCTCGCCTGGACCCTCGCCGCCTGGGCGGCGATCCGTGGCCACCGCCGGAGCCACCCCGCCGTGCGCGCCGAGGCGCAGCCGCTCACCGTGGCGCTCGCGGTCATGCTCTTCCCGCTCAACACCCACTTCGCCTTCTACTCGAGCTTCTGGGGGCTTCTGCTGTGGTGGCTCGCCGCGGTCTTCGGCTCGGCGCTCCGCCGCCCTCCCGCCCCGCCATGATCCGGGCGCTCCTGCCCATCGCGCGACTCGTGGCCCGCCTCCCCTGGCCGCTGCTGATCGCGCTTCGGCGCCCTGCTCGGGCGGCTGGCCCCGGTGCTCGCGCCCGGCCGACGCCGGGTGGTCGCCGAGAACCTGGCGCTCGCCTTTCCCGAACTCGGGCCGCGCGCCCGAACGGCGGCGACTGCGGCGCGCAACCTCCGCGCCACCGGCATCGCGCTGGCCGAACATCTGGCCGCCTGGTTCCGCCCGCGCCTGCCCGCGGGGCTCGCGCGAGATCGAGGGCCTCGAGCTCCTCGCCCCCGGGCCTCCCCTGATCCTGCTCGGCGCGCACTTCCTCCCGCTCGAGCTCGCGGCGCGGCTGATCGCCGAGGCGAGCGGGATCCGCCCCCACCTCCTCGCCCGGCCCTACCGCAACCCGGCCCTCGAAGCCGCGCTGTCCCGCGCCCGCGCCCGCTACACCTCCTCGGTGATCGCCAAGCACGAGACGCGGAGGCTGATCGCCGCCCTGCGCGAGGGGCCGGCGCTGTTCTACGCCCCCGATCAGCGCGCGGGGAAGGGGAGCCCCGAGCTCCCCTTCTTCGGACGACCGGCCCCCGTCCACACCGCCGCGACCGCGCCTGGCCGCCCTCGCCGAGCGCGCGCATCGTGCTGTTCAGCTTCCACCGTCGCCGCGACCGGCGCTACGCGATCCGGCTCGAGCCGGTACCGACGGACTGGCCAAGCGAGCCGCGGGCCTTCGCCGCCCGCTATCTCGCCTGGCTCGAGGCCAAGATCCGCGAGCACCCGGAGCAGTACCTCTGGGCGCACCGCCGCTTCCGGCCGGCCGCGGGCCGCGGACCCTATTCGCCGGCAGCGCTACGTCCCCGGCACCGCGGTGACAGGAAAGGGGGCGCCCGGCCTGACCGCCAGGCGCCCCCGCTCCCTGGCACGAGGGAGCCCCTCCCCCCGGAACTAGAACTGGAGACTCCAGGCGTCGATGTAGCCGGTGTCGCCAGCCGCGCCGTCGTAAACCTCGAGCCTCCAGGTGCCGTTCGCGGGAACGGAGGAGGCGTTCACCGTGTAGGTGGCGATCAGGTTGCGGGTGGCGCCGCCGGTGCGGTTGTGCAACGTCCAAGCCGTGCCGTTCGGGGCGATGAGCCGCACCCTGAGGTCGCCGATGTAGCTGTGCTTGATGTCGACGCCGACCCGCAGATTGCTCGGGGCGTTGCCGGTGCGGCCACTGACGGTGATCGGACTGGTGGTGGTGGCGTAGTCGCTGATCGCGTAGTCCGCGGTGTTCTGGAAGAAGCTCGCTCCGCTCGCGGTCGTCGCCTCCGCGATCGGCGAGTACCCGCTGACGTTGCCCGCGTGGTCGAAGGCGCGAACGCGATAGCGATAGGTGGCGCCGGCGGCGAGTCCGGTGTCGCCGTAGCTGGTGCCGGTGGCGGTCGCGATCTGGGCGAAGCTGGTGCAGCCCGCGCCCGCGCAGCGCTCGATCCGATAGCCCGCGAGGCCGGAGCCGCCGCTGTCGCTCGCCGCCGACCAGGAGAGATTGATTGCGGTGCTGCCGCTCGCCGTCGCCGTCAGCGAGCCGGGGGTGGTCGGCGGCGTGGTGTCCGGCGGGGGGCTGCCGGCGCGGTAGCCGTCGATGAAGGTCGCCCCCGTGCCGGCCGGATCGAGCCAGTCGGACAGCCGCGTCGCGCTGGTCCCGCCGCCCGTCCACGAGACCGAGAGCCGGCCGTACCAGTCGGGATCGTCGTTGCCGCAGGCCGCATAGCCCCCGTGGAGCTGTCCGATCAGACGCTTGTTGGGGTCCCACAGGCCCGAGCCGGAGGAGCCGCCCTCGGTCGTGCCCTGGTCCCAGTCGGCGACCCGCCAGTGGGTGGTGCCGCTGCCGGTCGCGCCGAGATAGCTGGCGACGGTCAGGGCGTGATTCTCGACCGAGATCCGCTTCTCGTGACCCGCGGGGTGATGAATACCCACGGCGGAGCTCGGGGTCGCGCCGCTGCGGTCCCAGCCCGACCAGAAGGGGTTGGCGCCGGCGGGCACGGCGGTGTTGAGCTCGAGAAGGGCGAAGTCGCTCGCCGCGTTGGTCGCCCGCAGCGTGGCACCGGACTGGGAATGGGTGGCGATGCTGCGCGAGAGGGGCGTGCCGCTGGCGCTCGAGCCTGGCGTGCGGCAGGTGCTGCTCTGGTAGTTCCAGTACACCACCACGGTGTTCGCCACCGCATTGGTGCTCACGCAATGGTTCGCGGTGAGGAACAGGGGGCGGGTGGTGCGCTGGGTGTTGCCGATCAGCGTGCCGGTGCAGACGTAGCCGCTGCCGCTCTTGGTGAAGGTGTAGTGGCCGACCGAGTCGATCTGGTCGCGCCAGCCGTCACCCGCCGGGCAGGCCACGTCGACGTTGCAGGCGCCGGACTTCTGGATCGGCTCGGCGGACTCGAAGAGCCCGCGGTAGCCGTGCATCACCGCCGCGAGCTCCAGCGCCACGCGCTCGCGCAGCGCCTGCGGCACCCTGAGCTCGAGGCGGCGCGCGCTCGCCGGCCACGTAGGGCGAGTAGAAGGCGCTGCCGGAGAGGTGCCGGGCCTCGATGCGGCGCTCGTTGCCCTTGCCCTCGCCGACGATCCGCAGCTCCGCGCCGAGCGGGAGCTCGAGCCGGGAGAAGTGGAAGTCGAGCGAGCGCGCGCCGGGCGAGACCAGCTCGAGACGCCAGACCGCGAGCTCACCCTCGCGGCTCCAGCGGCCGAGCCCCGGCGAGGCCAGAGACAGCCCCTCGAGCGGGATCGCCACGCCGTAGCGCATCGGACCGCCGACGCGCTTGGCGTCCTCGAGCTCGAGCTTGGCCAGGTCGGGAGCGGGCAGGACCAGGGCCTCGCCGAGTCGGAAGGCCGAGCGCTCGTCGACGCCCTCGGAGGAGGCCGAGGCGACCGGCAGCAGGGCGAGCGCGGTCGCCAGGACGATGGGAAGGTGCATTCTCGCTATCCCCCTGTGATCGCACCGCCGCCGGCGAGCCCTGCCGGGCGACGGCTCGGGACCGGTACCGCGCTCCGCGCGGCCCCCCCGCGCCCCGAGTCTGTGCGCGGGGTCACGGAAACGGCGGCGAAGGCTAGGACCGCCGCAAAGAGAGGGTCAATGTGCACCGCAGCAAAGGGGCTTCAGCGGCCGATGCCGAGGCGCTTGCGCTCCAGCCGGCGCACGAACTCCTCGATGATCCGCCGGTAGAGGTCCTCGCCGAGGTAGGCGTCCTCCACCCCGGCCTCGATCGAGGGATTGTCGTTGACCTCGATGATCACCACGCGGTCGCCCACCTGCTTGAGGTCCACCCCGTAGAGGCCGTCACCGATCAGGGAGCAGGCCTTGAGCGCCAGCCGGACGACCTCGGCGGGCGCCTCGCGCACGGCCATCGTCTTCCACTTGCCGTGGCGCCGCCCCCCGCTCGCCTGGTGGTTGTAGACCTGCCAGTGGCCGCGCGACATGAAGTACTGGCAGGCGAAGAGCGGCTGGCCGTTGAGCACGCCGATGCGCCAGTCGAAGTCGGTGTAGAGGTACTCCTGCGCCAGCAGCAGCGCGGTGTGCTCGAACAGGCGCTGCGCCCCCGCCTCGAGCTCCGCGGGGTTCTCGGCCTTGACCACGCCCCGCGAGAAGGAGCCGTCCGGGATCTTGAGCACGATCGGGAAGCCGAGGAGCTCCGGCAGCGCCTGCAGGCGCGCCAGGTCGTCGCGATCGATGATCTCGGTCCTCGGCGCCGGCAGCTTGCGGCTCTTGAGCAGGTCGGCGAGGTAGATCTTGTTCGTGCACTTGAGGATCGAGGTCGGATCGTCGATCACCACCATGCCCTCGCGCTCGGCCTTGTGGGCGAAGCGGTAGGTGTGGTGGTCGAGGGCGGTGGTCTCGCGGATGAAGAGCGCGTCGTACTCCGCCAGGCGGGCGTAGTCCTGGCGGGTGATGAGATCGACCTCGACGCCGAGCGCGCGACCCGCGCGCACGAAGTTGGCGAGCGCCTTGCGGTCGGAGGGCGGCCACTCCTCCGCCGGGTCGTGCAGCATCGCGAGGTCGTAGCGGAAGCGCCGGCGCGCCCGCGGCTTGCGCCAGATCTTGCGGCTGAAGCGCTCGAGGGCGGCGGCGAAGGCGTCCTCCTGCTCGTCGTGCAGCGCGGCGAGGCCCACCGGCCGGATCTGGCTGATCTGCCAGACCTTCTGGCGCTCGAAGCCGATCCTCAGGATCGGCGCCGGGAAGGCCTCGAAGATCTGCCGCGCGAGATCCGCGAGCTCGCCGGAGGCGGTCTCGCCGAAGTAGACCAGCAGCGAGAACTCGGTGGCGTCCCGGCCCTCGGCCGGCAGGTAGCGCCGCAGCCGGGTGTTGAGGTCGGCGACGTCCAGGCCGTAGACCGACTTGCGCCGGAGGTCGTTGAGCGTGCGAACCGAGGGGATCACGCGGTGGCCGCGCGCCTCGGCCAGCAGGGAAACGTAGTAGCCGAGCCCCAGGTAGCGCGAGCTGCGGCAGAGGTTGATCACCTGGGTGCGCGGCTCCTCGCCGCCGATCGGCATCCTCAGGTACTCGAGCGCCGGCATCACGTTCTCCGAGGGGTAGTAGGAACCCCAGTCGGACATCCGTTCGACGACGATGAGGAGCCGGCTCATGCGGCGCGCAGTGTCGCAGAAATCGGCCCCGCGCTGGGCGGCCGAGGCACAATGGCGGCCATGCCGCGGGGGACTCCGGTGCGTCTGCGCGGGGCGAGACCCGGCGACCTCGAGGGGCTCGTCGCCCTGGAGCGCGCCGCCTTCGCCGGCGACCGCATGAGCCTCCGCCAGTTCCGCTACCACCTGCGCCATCCGCGCAACCGCCTGCTCGTCGCCGAGGGCGGCGGCGATCTCCTCGGGGCGGCCCTGCTCCTGCTCCGGAGCGACTCGCGCGAGCGCGCGCCTCTACTCCATCGCCGTGGCCGAGGTCGCCCGCGGACGCGGCATCGGCCGCCGCCTCCTCGCCCGCTGCGAGCGGGAGGCCCGCCGCGCCGGCCGCCACCGGCTCGTGCTCGAGGTGCGCGCGGACAACCGGGCCGCGCGCGCCCTCTACGAGCAGGCCGGCTACCGCGTCTTCGCCATCCGAAGGCGCGGTTACTACGAGGATGGGGCGGATGCGCTGCGCATGAGCCAAGACGCTCGCCCCGCCGCTCCCGCCGCGCCGCGCGGGCGAGCGGCGCGCCGGGAGCGTGGCCGGTGAGTCCCGGCAGGGGCGGCGAGGCGCTGCGGGGCGCGATCCACGCCTGGCTGCGCGAACGCGGCGAGGTGGCGATCGGCCCCGAGATCGCCCCGGAGGCGCTCCGCGCCCGACTTCGGCGTGACGCCCCGGGCGCTTCTGGCGCGCCATCGAGGCGCTCGCCCGGGAGCGGGCGGTGGCGGTCGAGGGACGGACGGATCCGGTTCCTCGAGCCCCGCGAGCGGTGGTGAGGGACGGAAGCGGACGGCTATCCTGTGCGCCCCGCCCCGACCGACGAGGGGATCGCCATGTCCGTCCTGCTGCTGCTGATCGCCATGACCATGAGCGAAGGCTCGCCATCCGAGGACCCCTACCTCTGGCTCGAGGAGGTCGAGGGCGAGCGCGCCCTCGAGTGGGCGAAGGCGCGGAGCGCCGAGGCCCGTTGCCCGCTTCGAGAGGGACGACGGCCTTCCGGCGCCTGCGCGACGGAGCTGCTCGCGATCCTCGACGCCGAGGCCCGCATCCCCTACGTCAGCGTGCACGGCGGGATGCTCTACAACTTCTGGCGCGACCGCGAGCACCGTCGCGGCCTGTGGCGGCGCACCACCCTCGAGGAGTACCGCAAGCCCGAGCCCGCCTGGGAGATCCTGCTCGACCTCGACGAGCTTGCCCGCCGCGAGAACGAGAACTGGGTCTGGGCCGGGGCGGAGATCCGCGAGCCCGAGGCCGACCTCGCCCTGGTCCGGCTCTCGCGCGGGGGCGCCGATGCGACCGTGGTGCGGGAGTTCGACCTCAGGGCGAAGCGCTTCGTCGCGGACGGCTTCCGGCTGCCGGAGGCGAAGAGCTCGGTGAGCTGGCGCAGCCGCGACGAGATCTTCGTCGGCACCGACTTCGGGCCGGGCAGCCTCACCGATTCCGGCTATCCCCGCACCGCCAGGCTGTGGCGCCGCGGCACCCCGCTCGCCGAGGCGCCTGTGGTCTTCGAGGGCGAGAAGGGAGACGTCTACGCCGGGATCGGCGTGGTGCGCAGCCGCGGCCGCACGCTACGAGCTCGCCCTGCGGCGGGTGGGCTTCTTCACCGGCAGGTACTTCCTGCGCGGCGAGGACGGCAGCGCTCACGGCCGACTGCGAGGTCCCCGAGGATGCGGAGATCGGCTTTGCCGGCGAGGAGCTGCTGATCGAGCTCAAGAGCGACTGGGAGATCGGCGAGCGCCGCTGGCCGCAGGGCTCGCTGCTGGCGGTGCCGCTTCGCCGCCTTCCTCGAGGGCTCCCGCGACTTCGCCCAGCTGTTCACGCCGGGACCGCGCCGCGCCCTCGGCGGCTACGCCGTGACCCGTTCCGCGATCGTGGTCCACGAGCTCGACAACGTGCTCTCGCGGCTCTACGAGTGGCGTCGGGAGGAGGGCGGCTGGCAGTCGGCGCGCCGTGGCGGTGCCGCCGGTCTCGCTCGCGGTCACCGCCTTCGACGACGAGACGAGCGACCGCTACTTCGTCAATGCCGCGAGCTTCATCGAACCGGACGCCCTGTATCTGGCCGAGGTCGGCAGCGACCGCCGCGAGCGGCTGAAGAGCCTGCCGGCCCAGTTCGACGCGACCGGACTCGAGGTCCGGCAGTACGAGGCCACCAGCCGCGACGGCACCAGGGTCCCCTACTTCCTGATCGCCCGCAGCGAGCTCCCGCTCGATGGCAGCACCCCCACCTTGCTCTACGGCTACGGCGGCTTCGAGGTGGCGCTGCGTCCGGCCTACGCGCCGCTGGTCGGGAAGGGCTGGCTCGAGCGGGGCTACGCCTATGCCGTGGCCAACATCCGCGGCGGCGGCGAGTTCGGGCCCGCCTGGCACCAGGCCGCGCTCAAGGCCAACCGCCAGCGCGCCTACGACGACTTCATCGCCGTGGCCGAGGACCTGATCGCCCGCCAGGATCACCTCCCCGCGCCGCCTCGGGATTCGCGGCGGCTCGAACGGGGGCCTGCTCACCGGGGTCATGCTCACCCAGCGTCCCGAGCTCTGGGGCGGCGTGGTGATCCAGGTGCCGCTGCTCGACATGCGCCGCTATCACCGGCTGCTCGCCGGCGCGAGCTGGATGGCCGAGTACGGCAACCCGGACGATCCCGCGGAGTGGGCCTTCATCGGACGCTACTCCCCCTACCAGAACCTCCGGCCCGAGGTGCGCTACCCCCCGGTCCTGGTCACCACCTCGACCCGGGACGACCGCGTCCATCCGGGCCACGCCCGCAAGTTCGTCGCCCGGCTCCTTGAATACGGCAAGGACGTGACCTACTACGAGAACACCGAGGGCGGCCACGGCGGTGCGGCGGACAACCCGCAGCGGGCGCTCATGGAGGCGCTGGTCTACGCCTGGCTGGCCGAGGTCCTCGGCTGCCGCGGAGTCGCGAGCAGGCCGCGCCGTAGCGGCGGCGCGCCGTGGCGCCGCGCGTCGCCGCGGCGGTATACTTGCGGGTTCCTGCGCCCCGCGCGGGTCGAGAGCGATGACGAGCACGCGATCGCTGTCCCTGATCGCAGTCCTGCTGTGCGTGGCTGCCGGCTGTCTGCCGGCCCCGAACGAAGGAGGTGATGAGGCGATGCAAAGCGCAGTCGTCCGTCGGCAAGTCGACACCGGCCTCCGGCTCCCTCCGGAGCCCCGCGCCCCGAAGCGGCCCTTCGTGGTCACCTCGCCCCATGGCCAGCGCCAGGATCCTTGGTACTGGCTGAGGGACGACACGCGCCGCGATCCCGAGGTGCTTGGCCTACCTCCGCGCCGAGAACGCCTGGGCCGAGGCCTATCAGGCGCGAGTACGGCGCGCTCATCGACCGCCTCTACGCCGAAATCGTGGGACGGATCAAGCAGGAGGATTCCACCGTCCCGGTGCGGGAGCGCGGCTACTGGTACTTCACGCGCTTCGAGGAGGGCAAGGAGTATCCGGTGCACATGCGTCGCCGCGACGCCGAGGGCGCGCCCGAGGAGGTATTGCTCGACGTCAACGCGATGGCGCAGGGGCACGCCTTCTTCCAGGTCGGCGACTTCGCGGTCTGCGACGAGAACCGGCGCCTCGCCTGGCTCGAGGACACGGTGGGCCGCCGCCAGTACGTGCTCAAGGTCCGCGATCTGGCGACCGGGGAGCTGCTGCTCTCCGGGATCGAGCGGGTGTCGAGCTTCGCCTGGGCGGCGGACGGCAGCCTGCTCTACGTCGAGAACCACCCGGTGACGCTGCTCTCCTACCGCGTGCGCCGGCACGTCCTCGGCAGCGATCCGGCCAAGGATCCGGTGGTGTACGAGGAGCGCGATCCGAGCTTCTACACCGGGATCGGCCGCAGCGGCTCGAACCGCTTCCTGGTGCTCTCGCTCGCGAGCACCGAGGCGAGCGAGACCCGCGTGCTCGAGGCCGACCGGCCCGACGGGGAGTTCCGGGTGCTGATCCCGCGGGAGCGCGGCCATCTCTACCAGGCCGACGATCTCGGCGGGCACTGGTATCTGCGCAGCAACTGGCAGGCGCCGAACTACCGCATCGTGCGGGTGCCGCTCGGCCGCGAGGCAGACCGGAGCCGCCTGGGAGGAGCTGGTCCCGCACCGCGAGGACGCCTTCATCGACGGCTTCCAGCTCTTCCGCGAGCACCTGGTGGTGGCCGAGCGCTCGGAGGGGCTGCGCCGGCTCCGGGTGCGGCCGCTCGAGGGCGAGTCCTGGCTGATCGCCGCCGAGGAGCCCGCCTACACCATGGCCCTCGGCGACAACCGCGAGCAGGACAGCCACCGCATCCGCTACCTCTACACCTCGCTCACCACCCCGCTCTCGGTCTACGAGCTCGACCTCCGCAGCGGGGAGCGGGCCCTGCTCAAGCAGGAGCCGGTGCTCGGCGACTTCTCGCCCGCGAACTACGTCACCGAGCGGCTCTGGGTGCCGGCGCGCGACGGCGAGCGGATCCCGGTCTCGCTGGTGTATCGCAAGGGCTTCCGGCGCGACGGGAGCGCCCCGCTCTACCTCACGGCCTACGGCGCCTACGGCGCGAGCCGCGATCCGAGCTTCAGCGCCGCGCGGCTCTCGCTCCTCGACCGCGGCTTCGTCTTCGCCCTCGCCCACGTCCGTGGCGGCCAGGAGCTCGGGCGGCGCTGGTACGAGGGGGGACGGCTGCTCAACAAGATGAACACCTTCACCGACTTCATCGACGTCACCGAGCACCTGGTGCGCGAGGGCTACGCGGCGAAGGACAAGGTGTTCGCCGCCGGAGGCTCCGCCGGCGGCCTGCTGATCGGCGCCGTGGCCAACCTGGCGCCGCAGCTCTACGCGGGGATGGCCGCGCACGTGCCCTTCGTGGACGTGGTCACCACCATGCTCGACGAGTCGATCCCGCTCACCACCAACGAGTTCGACGAGTGGGGCAATCCCAAGGAGCGTCAGTACTACGAGTACATGCTCGGCTACAGCCCCTACGACAACGTGCGCCCGCAGCCCTACCCTCCCCTGTTCGTCACCACCGGGCTGTGGGACTCGCAGGTGCAGTACTGGGAGCCCGCGAAGTGGGTGGCGAAGCTCCGGGCGATGCGCAGCGAACGGCGCGCCGATCGTGTTCCGGGTGCAGATGGAGGCCGGCCACGGCGGCCGTTCCGGGCGCTTCCAGCGGCTGCGCGAGATCGCCGAGGAATACGCGTTCTTCCTCCACCTCGCCGGCCTGCGCGAGTGAGGGCGCTCACCAGCCCCGGCGCCTGAGCTCGCTCGCGGTGGCCTCGTCCGCGGGCAGCGCGGTGAAGCCGCCGCGGATCCCGAGCAGCACCCGGTAGCGGGCGCCGTCGAACAGCGGCATGAAGGTTCCGGAGCCGAACTCGCTCTCGACGAAGCCGAGCAGCCGCGGGGCGCGGGCGCGCAGCTCGGCGAGGTCGAGCCCGCCCCCGGCCAGCGCCACCGCGCTCGCCGCCGCCTCCGGCTCGCGCGCCGGGTCCGAGAAGCGCCCCGAGAGCCGCTCGAGGCGATAGACCGGCGCCACGCCGAGCAGGCCGACGACGCCGCGGAAGCGCAGCACCCGTCCCTCGAGACGCCACTGATCCCCGACCAGCGGAATACTCCGCACCCGGCCCTCGTCGTCCGTGAGCTGCACCAGCCAGCGCTCCGGTCCGACCGCCCGCACCGCCACCCGCGCCACCTCCGTCTCGGCGAGCAGCCGGCGGTAGCCGGCGAGGCCAAAGGCGACGAGCCCGGCGGCCGCCGCGAGCAGCGCGAGCAGCGCTGCGGCGACCACCCGCGCCACCGCCGCGCCGAGCCGGAGCCGCCTGAGGCGGCCGAGCGCGCCGAGCCCGAGCGCAAGCGCGGCGAGCAGCGCGATCACGGCCACGGCGAGGCTCAGGCCGAAGAGCGAGGAGAGCATCCGGGAAGCCTCCGCTGCCGCACCGCGCGAGCATAGGGCGCGCCGACGGCGACCGCTATACTGGCCGCGTTCCTCCTCGCCGTGCGGAGATGCGCAAGCTCGTGCCGATGCTGCTGCTCCTGCTCGCCGGCTGCGGCAACCGCGGCGATCTCTACCTGCCGCCCGAGGATCCTCCGCCCGAGCCCGAGGCGCCGCGGCAGCAGCCCGCCCCGGAGCCGCCCGGACATGGCTGAGCTTCCGAACCCCTGCCTGCTCGAGGGCGCGGGCAACCGGATCCTGGTCTGGGATGCCCGCGCGGGCGGTCGCCCGCCCGCCTTCGCGCTGCCTCGGCGGGCGCGCCCCTCCTACGACCAGCTCGTGCTGCTCGAAGGCGACGGGGCGGGAGCCCTACATGCCCGGATCCGCAACGCCGACGGCAGCGAGGCGGAGCAGTGCGGCAACGGCATGCGCTGCCTCGGCTTGCTTCCTCGACCGCCGCGGCGCCTGGCCGCCCGGCGAGCCGCTCCGCGTGCGCCTGCCGACCGGCGAGGTGATCCTGGAGCGCGACGGGCAGGGCGGCTACCGCGCGGCCCTCCCCGAGCCCCGCTTCGGCCGCGCGGCCGCCGGCTACCGCGGGCCGTGGCTCGACCGCACCCAATCCCGCCGCCCATCGAGGCCGGATATCTGCCGCTTCCCGACGGCACCGGTCTTGGCCGGGAGGCCGGGTGATCTTCGACCTGGTCGCGCTGGGCAATCCGCACGCCATCGTCTGGGTCGAGGAGGACCCCGCGCGGGTCTCGATCTCGCCTGCCTCGCCCGCACCATCGACAACCGCGAGCACTTCCCGGCGGGGGTGAACCTGAGCCTCGCCCGCATCGAGGCGCCCGACCGAGTGCGGGCGCGGGTCCACGAGCGCGGCGTCGGGGAGACCGGCCTCCTGCGGCAGCGCCGCCTGCGCGATCGTCGGCCGCGGGTCGGCTTGGCAGGACGGCTCGGCTCGCCGGGTGACGGGTGGCGTTTCCCGGCGGCACCCTCGAGGTGGCAGTGGGCGGGCCCCGGCCATCCGGTGTGGCTCGGGGGCCCGGTGCGCGTCCTCGGCGCCACGGAGCCGCCGGCATGACTGAGACGCGGCCGGTCGGCGAGCCCGGGCCCTCAGGAGGTGGCGGCCTTCCTCCGCCGGCATCCCGACTTCCTGCTCGACCACCCGGATCTCGCCCTGCTGCTCAGGGTGCCGCGGCAGAACGGCCCGGCCACCTCCCTCGCCGGCTACCAGCTCGAGGTGCTGCGCGAGCACAACGCCGAGCTCAAGCGCCGTCTGCAGGAGCTCACCCGGCTCGCGCACGAGAACGAGCGCCTGAGCCTGCGCGTCCATGCCTTCGCCCTCGCCCTGCTGCGCGCCCGCGGCCGCGCCGAGATCCTCTCCCGCGCGGTGGCCTCGCTGCGCGAGGACTTCGGCACCGAGGCGGTGCGGCTCCTGCTCTACGAGCCCGAACCCGCGCTCGCCGGCGCCGAGTGGCTGCTGACGCTGCCGCGTACCGATCCGAGGCTCGCGCGCTTCCACGAGGTCATCGAGCGCCGCGAGGTGCTCTGCGGGCGGCTGCGCCAGGACCGGCTCGAGCTGCTGTTCGGCGACCAGGCGAGCGCGATCGGCTCCGCCGCCCTGCTGCCGCTCCCGGGTTCGGGGCTGCTCGGCATCGGCAGCGGCGATCCCGAGCGCTTCCACCCCGGGATCGGCACCTTCTTCCTCGAGCGGCTGGGCGAGATCCTGAGCGCCGCCCTCGCCCGCCACGCGGCCGGGCCCGTGAGCCTTGCGGCGGCGATCGCCGCCTTCCTCGAGCACCTCGCGCTCGAGCGGCGAGCCTCGCCGCACACCGTCGCCGCCTACCGCCGCGACCTCGCGGCGCTCGCGCGCTTCCTCGCGGAGCTCGGGGTCGGCGAGCCCGCCGCGATCGCGCCGCAGCACCTCCGCGCCTTTCTCGCCGAGGGCCACCGCGCCGGCCTGGGCGGGCGCAGCCTGGCGCGCCGGCTGGCGGCCATCCGCTCCTGGCTCAGATTCCTGATCCGCCGCGAGGGTCTGCCGCTGGACCCGTCGCGGGGCCTGCGCGCGCCGCGCGCGCCGCGCCGGCTGCCCGAGGTGCTCGACGTGGACGAGGCCAACCGCGCGGTCGAGGTCGAGCGTCGGACGGGGCGCTCGCCCGCCGCGACCGGGCGATGCTCGAGCTGTTCTACTCCTCGGGGCTGCGCCTCGCCGAGCTGGTGGGCCTCGACTGGGACGATCTCGATCTCGAGCGGGGCTTCGTGCGCGTGCTGGGCAAGGGCGCAAAGGTGCGGGTGGTGCCGGTGGGACGGCAGGCGCTCGCGGCGCTGCGCGCGCTCGCCGCGGACATGCCGCGGCTCGAGGGTGCGGTGTTCCGCGGTCGCTCGGGCCGACGCCTGTCGCCGCGGGCGGTGCAGGCGCGGGTCGCCCTGCACGGTCGCCGCCAGGGGCTCGTCCGCCGCCTGCACCCGCACCTCTTCCGGCACAGCTGCGCAAGCCACCTGCTCGAATCCTCCGGGGACCTGCGCGCGGTGCAGGAGCTCCTCGGTCACGCCAATCTCGCGACCACCCAGATCTACACCCACCTCGACTTCCAGCAGCTCGCGCGCAGCTACGACCGGGCGCATCCCCGGGCGAGACGCAGGCGCGGCACGCCGCGCGCGGAGGGCGCGGGCGAGCCTCCGAGCAGCCGATAGAGCTCAGCCTTGAGCCGGAGGCCCTGCTCCCGGATCCAGCCCCGGCCGGCCTCGAAGTCCGGATCGAGCTCGGCCACCAGTCGCCAGAACCGCGGCCCGTGGCTGCGGATCCTGAGATGCGCGAGCTCGTGGGCGACGACGTAGCCGAGGACCGCGGGCGGCGCGTGAACCAGCGCGAGATCCAGGGACATCCTCCCGGTTGCGCTGAGACTGCCCCACAGCGAGCGCAGGGGCCTGATGCTCAGCGTCCGCGGTTCGACGCCGAGCCGGGGCGCGAGGCGCCGCACCACACGCTGCACGTCCCGGCGCAGCTCGGCGGCGAGGAAGTCGCGGAGCAGGCGCTGGGCAAGCGGGAGGTGGCGCGGCTCGAGCTCGGGCAGGCCGAGCTCGAGCCAGCCCGGCTGGCGCACCAGGCGCGGCTCGCCGGAGCGCCGCCAGATCAGAGGCCAAGGCTCGCCGCGCAGCGTCAGCTCGTCGCTCACCCCCACCCGGAGCGGGGCCCGACGCAGGCCGAGCGCCTCGAACTCGCCGAGCCGGGCGACGATCCAGCCGCGGCTCTCCTCGAGGAAGCGCGCCACCTCCCGCTGTCCCACCCGCGGCGGGAGGGTCAGCCGCAGCACCCCCTCCGGCTCGAGGCTGAGGCGCAGCCGGCGCGCCCTGCGGCTCACCACCCGCTTCATCCGCGCGACGCGACCGGCCGCGCAGCTCGACGATCAGCCAGCCGCTTGCGGGGTTCGGGTCGGGACGGGGGCACATCGACGGGCCCGGCGGGGGCGAGGCAGCGCTATTGTCCCGCGCCCGCTCGGATCGGGACAAGCGCGGGGCCGCCGCCGCGGCACGGCGGGCAGAGGCCGGCTCCGCCCCCCCTCCGGCAGGCACCGGCGCGCGCCTCCGGGTTGCGAGGGGAAGGCCGGGATCGCGATGGCTCGACGCCCACGATCACGGCGAGCTCCGCGCGCGCGGGCGAGGGCTTGATGGGCGAGACCCAAGGACTAGGTGTGTGCGGCGGGCTCCCCGCGCGCGGGGAGGGGTTGGCCGCTGCTCGCCAGCTCTGCCATGCCCGGCAAGCTCCCCGCACGCGGGGCGGAGGCGCGGGCGCTCAGGAGGCCTCCGCGCCGTCCCGGGGCGAGTCCGCCCCCGCCGAGCAGCAGCCAGGCGCGCGGGTCGGGGGGCGGGCCCCCGCCGCGGCGCAGCGCGCCGAAGTCGAAGAGCTCGCGATCGAGGAGCTGCGAGGGTCGCACCGAGGCCAGGGCGCGCAGGATGTTCTCGACCCGCCCGGGATGGCGGCGGTCCCATTCCGCGAGCATGGCCTTGACCGCCTCGCGCTCGAGCCCCTCCTGGGAGCCGCACAGCCGGCAGGGGAGGATGGGGAAGCCGCGGCTCGTGGCGTAGCGGGCGATGTCGCGCTCGCGGCAGTAGGCGAGCGGGCGGATCACGATGTGCTCGCCGTCATCGGAGCGCAGTTTGGGCGGCATCGCCGCGATCCGGCCGTGGAAGAACAGGTTGAGGAAGAAGGTCGCGACGATGTCGTCGGCATGGTGGCCGAGGGCGATCTTGGTGAAGCCCTCGCGCTTGGCGCAGGCGTAGAGCGCGCCTCGCCGCAGCCGCGAGCACAGGCCGCACATCGTCTTGCCCTCGGGCACGACCCGCTTCACCACCGAATAGGTGTCCTGCTCGAGGATCCGGTAGGGCACGCCCTCGGCTTCGAGAAAGCGCGGGAGCAGCTCCGGATCGTAGCCGGGCTGCTTCTGGTCGAGGTGCACCGCGACCAGTTCGAAGCGCACCGGCGCGCGCGCCCGGAGGCGGCGCAGCAGGTCAAGCAGGGTGTGGCTGTCCTTGCCGCCCGAAAGGCAGACCATGATCCGGTCGCCTTCCTCGATCATCCCGTAGTCGGCGATCGCCTGGCCGACCAGCCGCCGGAGGCGCTTCTCGAGCTTAAGCCGCTCCCGCTCGGCGCGGCGGGGGTCGCGGGGGTTCGGCGGCGACAGCGGCACGACGCTCATCGCCGGCATTCTAAGCATGGCGGGTACCCCGTCGCCGGCGGCGGCCCCGCGCCGCCGACCGGCGTAGACTTGTGGCGATGGATCCGCGCGATCCCGCCGCGATCAGCCGTCTCCTCTTCGCGCTGCGCGAGGAGCATCGCGATCTCGACGCCACGATCGCCCGCCTGGCCGCGGATCCTTCCTTCGACGAGCTCGCGCTCAAGCGGATGAAGAAGCGCAAGCTGCTGCTCAAGGACCAGATCGCTCGGCTCGAGAGCCTGCTGATCCCGGACCTCGACGCCTGAGGCCGTCAGTCCCGGGCCTCGGCAAGTCCGGGGGCGTCGCCCCGCTGCGTAGACCGAAACGTCAGCAACGCCGGGACGTCCGTCATGCATGTTCTCAAGCCAAGGCTCATCTTCGCCGTGCTTCTCGGCGGCGCCTCTCGGCAGCGCCGCCGCCCGGGAAGGCTCTCGCGACGCCGCCGACCCGGCGCCCGCGGCCTCCGCGATGCAGGCCCTCCTCGACGCGCGCGCCCGGTCCACGGCGTCCTTCACCGTGCCCCCGGCGCCCGATCCCGCCGCTCGCCCCGAGGTGGACGCCACCATCGTCAAGGGCGGCGCCGTCGGGCCGCGCGACGGCGATCTCGACCAGCAGATCCAGCGCTTCCTCGGCGAGCCCGGAATCTCGCGCTTCATCGCCGACTACGGTGGCCGCCCCCCCTTCGCCGCGGCCTACGCCATCGCCCAGACCGCTGACCACCGGATCTGGATCGCCGGGCGCGTGGGCGGCACGAGCGGCTCGCAGCCGACCCGGATCGGGATCATCCAGTTCCTGGCCAACGGTGCCCTCGACCACGGCTTCAACGTCAGCGCCCTGGGTCGCCAATACATCGACGTCACGAATCCGAACCTCGAGCCGGTCGCGGGCGTGGCCTTTGGCGAGGAGTTCCTCGGCGGTGTCCTCTACCACCGCTTCTACCTCCTGGCCGAGGACCGCAGCAATCCCAGTCAGTACAACTTCGCGCTGCTGTGCTTCCGCAGGCCGTTCGACGCGAACGATCCCTTCGAGCCCTGTCCCGGCTTCGGCACCGGCGGCGTGCGCTACTACAACGCCAATCTCGCCTCGGGCTGCGGCACCAACCACAGCCGCCCGCAGGGGCTCGCCGTCGCCGCCGTCGGCAGCGACCCGCCGCGCCTGCTGCTGCTCGGCGGGGTGCAGCGTGTCTTCAACGGCTGCGGCGACTACGACATGGCCGCGCTCCGCGTCGACTTCGACGGCAATCCGGACACGACCTTCGGAGGCTTCGGCAGCGGCTGGGCCGTCGTCTACGCCGCCCATGACGCCGGCAATCCGCCCTTTCGGGGAAGCGCCCGCAGCGCGGCGGTCCTGGCGAGCGGGCAGATCCTGCTCGGCGGCTCCGTGACCAACGCCGGCGGCGTCGAACACGCGATCGTAGGCGCCCTGTCCGCCAGCGGCTCGGTCGAAATGAGCTTCTGCCACACGACCGATGCCACCTGCGACTCCCTCCCGAGCTACCGCAGCGGGACGCGCGGCTTCGCTTCGCTCCCGAACGGCGTCGTATCCGCGATCGCCCCTCTCTCCACGGGCGGCATCGCGCTGGTCCGCGAGCGCACCGTGTCCTCGGACGCGGCCCGGGTGAGGCAGATCTCGGCGAGCGGCGGCTGCGCAGCGCCCCTCGGCTGCAACGACCTGGTGCTGGCGCCGGCGTCCGGCGATGCGCCGCTCTACGCGCGGGCGATCCTGCCGCGCCTCGGTCCCGGCGGGACGCCGCTCCCGGGCCGCTTCGTGGTCGCCGGCTGGGGGCTCAACACCAGCACCGCCGCGCCGAACGATGCCTTCGGGCTCGTGCTCGCCGTCCGGGACGCTGGCGGCACCCTGGCGCCCGATCCCGAGTTCGCGAGCACGCCCGGTGCCGGGCACCGCAACGCGATCAGCTGGCCGCTTGCGGGTGCCCCCACCTCCGTGCCCCGGGACGCCCGCATCTTTGCCGCCCGTCTCGACCGTCAGGGCCGGGTGCTGATCGCGGGCGCCTCCAAGGCCGACCCTGCGGGCCCCGGCGAGTACGACATGGGCTTCGCCCGCCTCCAGGGGGCGTCCCGGATGTTCGCCGACGGCTTCGAGTCGCCCTGAGCGGCCGTTTGCCGGCGGCGGGGGCCATGCCCTCAGCCGCCACCCTCAGCCGCCGAGAGGCCCGCCGGCCGGCGGCGGCTCGACAGCCCGCGGCCTCCGCGGGAGCCGCACCGCGCAGGCGGTCGCGCGCCTCCGGGCTCAGCTTCTGCACCGCGTGCCTGAGCTCGCGCCGGAGGATCAGGCGCGCATCCTCGACCACGCGGGCCAGCTCGGGGCCGAAGCAGAGCCGTCCGTCGCCGTCGAGGCTCACCACCCCCCGCGCCCTGAGTTCCTGGAGGAAGGCGCGGAAGAGCGAGCGGTCGAAGTACTCGGGGGCGTTCATCTCGTAGACCAGGGTCAGCCGCTGCGCGGTGAGATGGCAGAGCTGCTCGACCTCGGCCATGGTCAGTGTGCCGGGCCCGTTCTTGACCAGCACGCTCAAGGCCAGATAGTAGCGCTCGAAGGCCTGGAGTAGGCCGCGGGCGATCAGGCGCAGCCGGAAGGCGCCGTCGGACTGCCCGGCCTCGCGGGAGAGGATCCGTCCGCCCCGGCTCTCGAACAGCAGCCCCCTCTCGACGAGAAAGCGGATCACCGCCTCGAGCCGGCGCACCCAGCCGTCCTCGTCCCAGGGCAGGAACAGCTCGTTGCGGAGGTAGGGGTAGACCAATCGGCCAAGCCGCAGGATCGCCGCCCGCGTCATGCGCCGGTTGTTGCTGAAGCAGAGCGCGACCCAGGCGGCGTCCGCGATCAGGTGCAGGACGTTGTTGCGGTAGTAGCTGGCGAGCACCGCGGTGCGCTCCTCCATCGCGAGCACGTCGCCGAGGGGATGCGGGATCCGCCGCAGCAGGCCGAGCACGCTCCCCGCGGGCGATGATCGCCGCCGGGTCGAGGGTACAGACGGTGACCCGATCGGAGGGGGGCACCGAGCGCAGGAGATCGGCAAGCAGGCCGAGATGGGCCGCGAGATCGCTCTCGGGGAGCGCCGCCTTGGGCGAGGCGAGCAGCACCAGGGCGAGCAGGTTCACGGGGTTCACGTCGGCGGCCTGGTTGATCCGCTCGAGGATCCGCGTCCCGAGCCGCTCGAGCAGCTTCCCCCACCAGGGCGGACGCCCCTCCGTCGGCAGCGGCTCCTCGCGCCAGCCCGGGGCGCACTCGTCGAGCAGCTCCTCGAGCAGGATCGGCTCGCCGAAGTTGACCGTCACCGTGCCGTGGCGGCGGCGCAGGATCCTCAGTGCCCGGAACAGCCCGAGCAGGGATTCGCGGCGCTTGGGCTGGCCCGAGAGCTCGCCGATGTAGCTCTCGACCTCGAAGACCTTCTCGTAGCCGAAGTAGACGGGCTGGAAGACCACCGGGCGCCGCGGCGCGGCGAGCGCCCCGCGCACGGTGATGCTAAGCATCCCGAGGCGTGGCGGCAGCAGCCGGCCGGTGCGCGAGCGCCCGCCCTCGATGAAGTACTCGAGCGCCACCCCGCGACGGACCAGCGCGGCCACGTACTCGGAGAACACGGCGGAGTAGAGCGCGTTGGCCTTGAAGCTCCGCCGCAGGAAGAAGGCGCCCCCCCGACGCAGCAGCGGGCCGAGCAGCGGCAGGTTGAGGTTGATCCCGGCGGCGATGTGCGGCGGCACCAGCCCCCGCACGTAGAGCACGTAGCTCAGCAGCAGGTAGTCGATGTGGCTGCGATGGCAGGGGACGTAGACCATCTCGCGACCGGGCGCGATCTCGCGCACGGTCTCGAAGTGGTGCACGCCCACGCCCTCGTAGACCCGGTTCCAGAAGGCGGTGAGCAGGAAGTAGAGACTGCGCACCACGGGGTGCGAGTAGTCGGCCGCGATCTCCCAGGCGTAGCGACGGGCGCGGCGCAGGATCTTCTCCGGTGCCACGCCCTCGCGTTCCGCGGCCTGGGCGATCGCCGTCCGCACCGTCGGCGCCCGCAGCAGCTCGCCGATGAGCGTGCGCCGGTGCGAGAGATCGGGGCCGATCACCGCCGAGCGGACGTTGCGGAAGTGGAGCCGCAGGACCCGCGCCAGCCTGAGCCGCGCCCGCTCGGGCGGAAGCCCCGCGAGCGCCTCGCCGAGGCTCATCGGGCTGCCGAAGCGCAGATAGGTGTCCCGCCCGTTGAGGAGGATCGCGAGCAGGCGGCGAAGTGGCCCCCCGGCGACCCAGTTCTCGGAGAACAGGACCCGGAACCAGCCGCGCTCGCGCTGCGGCGCGCGGCCGACGAAGACCGAGACCGGCAGCAGCAGCGCATCGCCGAGCCCGCCGTCGGCACCCCTGTCGATCAGCGCCGCCAGCCTGCGGGAGCGCTCGAAGGGCCGCCGCCGCGCCCATGGGCGCGGCGGCCGCAGCACCCCGAGCCAGGCGCGCAGCCGCGAGCCCCCCGCGGCGAGGCTCGCGAACGGGGAGGGCAGACCGCGTTCCCGGCACACCCGCTCGAGGATCAGCAGCGAGGACAGGCCCTCGCGCTCCAGCACGAAGACCACGGGACGGCCCACCGGGATCCGCCGCTCGGGATCGGGCGGATCGCACTGGTAGCGGATCCACGGTCTGAGCAGGGCGCCGAGCAGGCGCAGCGGCCAGCCGGGACGCTCCGCAGCCCGCCCCGCGGCGGAGGACACCTCCCCGTCGGCCATCTCCCTCAACCCCGCGCGTCGGCGAGGCGGGCCCCGCCGCTCACTCGGCGGACTGCGGCTCCGCAGCCTGGCGCGCCTGCTCCTTGGCCTGCGCGAGCTGCGCGAGCAGCTCGCGCCCGTACCAGCGCCCGTCGCGGCGGACCAGCGCAACCTCGGTGGTGAAGGGCACGCCGAACAGCGAGTAGCTGGAGCGGACGGTCGCCTCGTCGCCCTGCTCGGAGACCAGCTCGACCTTGAAGGAGTCGAGCGCCTGGTCGAGGGGGAAATCGAAGGCGGCGAGCGCATTCCTCAGACCGGCGAGGACGATCCCGCCCTTGACGAGCAGCTCGTCGAAGCTCAGCCGCTCCAGGTCTTCAAGCCTCGCGAGCCCGAGCTGGCCGGCGGCGGCCACGAGGGCTTCGACGGCCTTGCGGATCCGCGCGCGGTCGTTGAACGGCGTCTTCATCGCCCATTGGGCCAGCGCCTCGACGGCCTGGCGCGCCTGCTGCTTCTGCTCGGCGCTGAGATTCTCCGCCTGCTCCAGCGAGGCGATGATGAAGCCGCTGCCCATCATGATCGCCATCGGCATCTGCGCCATCTGCTGGTCGAGCTCGGCCAGCTGCGGCTCGAGCGTGGCCATGATCGCGTCGGCGGCGCCGGGCTGGGTCAGCATCCCCATCGTCGCGGCGAACTGCGCCCGCCCCTCTTCCGAGACCTGCAGCAGCTCCCCGCGCTTGCGCTCCCAGCGCTCGCGCATCTCCGCGACCTCGGCCGGCGGCAGCATGGCTTCGAGCATCCCACGAAGGTCGTTGCGCCGGAGGGCCTCATGGAGCACGCGGACGCTCTCGACCGGCGAGGACGCCGTCGCCGCCGCGGGCTGCTCCGGACTCTGGTCGCGGCCGCAGGCGACCAGGACGAGCGCCACCGAGAGCGCGAACACGCTGCGAAACCGCGACATCGGGAGTACCTCGGACGGGGAGGCGCCATTCTTTCCCGCCGCCGGCCGACTGGCAAGAGGCAAGAGGCGCGGGCAGGCACCGCCCCCGCCGGCGCCAGCGGCGCGAGAAAACGAGGGCGGGCAAAAAAAGACCCCGGCGGCGTGGGCTCCGACCGGGGTCTCCGGCTCGCGCCGGAGGGGGAAGCGCACTGTCTGCGGTCATCGCTACTCGCGTAGCGAGCTCGACATCTAGCCACTTCCGAAAATTCTTGCAATACCTTACAAAAAATGCCAGTTAAGCTATTGATTGGAAGAGAAAAAAATTTCCGCCTCCCGAATCAAGGCGAGCACTGCGGCACGGGGATCGGGAGCGTCGCGCACCGGCCGCCCGATGACCACGTAATCCGCGCCGCCGGCGAAGGCCGTGGCGAGATCGACCGTCCGCTTCTGGTCGTCGACGTTCGCCACCGGGCGGATCCCGGGGCAGACCAGGATCAGCGAGTCGCCGCACTCCGCCCGCACCGCCGCCGCCTCGAGCCCCGAGGACACGATCCCGTCGCAGCCGGCCGCGAGCGCGGCCCGTGCCCGGCTGAGCACCAGCCTTTCGGGGTCGCAGTCGAAGCCGAGGGCGGCGAGGTCGGCCTGGTCGAGGCTGGTGAGCGCGGTCACCGCCAGCACCTTGAGCGGCCCCTTGGCCTCGGCCGCCGCGCGCAGCATGCCGTCGTTGCCGTGCACGGTCACGAAGTCGACCGGGAAACGCGCCAGCCCCCGCACCGCCCGCGCCACGGTGGCCGGGACGTCGAAGAACTTGAGGTCGGCGAAGACGCGCTTGCCGCGCTCGGCGAGCTCGCCGACCAGGCGGAAGTAGTCCCCGCTCGTCAGCAGCTCCATCCCGAGCTTGTAGAAACGGACGGCATCGCCGAGCCGCGCAACCAGGTCGAGGGCCGCGGCGCGGTCCGGCAGGTCGAGGGCGACGATCAGGCGCTCGCGCGGCGCCAGCCACGGCGTGGCGTTGGCGAGACGGCGAGGGCGCCCGCGTTCAGCGTCCATCGGCGGCCTCCGCCGCGAGCACGGCGCGGATCGGGCTCGAGATGCCAGGCCGCGGTCCTCGCCGCGCGCTCGGGATGGCGGGCGCGCGGCTCGAGGAGCGCCTTCGGCGACGCGGCGCGGAAGCGGCTCGCCGCGCTCGGGAACCCGCCCGCTCCGGCTGCGGCGGGCGAGCGCCCGGCTCAAGACCCGCCGGGAGCGCGCCCGCGTCGTCCCCGCGTCGAGCGGCCGACGCGCCGACTCCCGCACCGCTGGCGAGGCGGCCGCCGCCAGCGGCTCCTCCGGCAGGACGGCGCGCTGCTCCTGGCGCGCCACCTCCGCCGCGAGCGCCGACAGCGCCTCGCCGCGCAGCCCCCGAGAGCTCCGCGAGCAGGGCGCGAGCATCCTCCGCATCGGGCACCGAGAGCCGCGGCCGACGCCCGCGGCAGGCCGGGCGCCCTGCGGTCGCGGCCAGGCCGAAGGCGCGGAAGGTCCCGAGCCGCACCTGCCGCGCCGGCTCGCCGAGCGACCGCGGCCGCGCGCTCCCGCATCTCGGCACCCCGCCCGCCGGGTGAAGGATGCGCGCGAGGATCCGCCCGAAACCGATCCCGCGGCGCCGGACCGGGATGCGCGATCCTGGCGGCCATGATGCGGATCTCGCCCGGCGCCCGCCCCGGCCAGCACCAGCATCGGACCCATCGGTCCGCTCGACCGCGGTCTGCTGCTCGGGATTGAGCGCCTCGGGCATGGGCAAGGCATCCTAGCAGCCCCTTCCCGCGGCCGCATCCCGCGATGGCCAAGCTCTACTTCTACTATTCGGCGATGAACGCCGGGAAGACCACGGTGCTGCTCCAGAGCGCGCACAACTACCGCGAACGCGGGATGCGCACCCTGATCCTGGTGCCCGCCTGCGACACCCGGCACGGCCGGGGCGTGGTCGCCTCGCGCATCGGGATCCGCGCCGAGGGCGTGGCCTTCGAGCGCGACCAGGATCTCGAGGCGCTGGTCCGCGCCGATCTCGACGGCCCGTCGGCCCGCTGCACTGCGTGCTGGTGGACGAGGCGCAGTTCCTCACCCGCCCCCAGGTCTGGCAGCTCACCGAGGTCGTCGATCGGCTCGGCATCCCCGTCCTCACCTACGGCCTGCGCACCGACTTCCGCGGCGAGCTCTTCGAGGGCAGCCAGTATCTCCTCGCCTGGGCCGACGAGCTGGTCGAGATCAAGACCATCTGCCACACCGGCAAGAAGGCGACGATGGTGGTGCGGGTGGACGAGCAGGGCCGCGCCCTGCGCGAAGGGCCCCAGATCGAGATCGGCGGCAACGAGCGCTACGTGTCGGTCAGCCGCGCCGAGTTCAAGCGCATCCTGCGCGGGGAGAGCCGGATCGAGCCCCTCCAGCCGCCCCTTCCGCTGGGCACGCCGGAGTCCCCTCAGCGCTGACAGCGCCCGCACCAGACCGTCGTGCGGCCGCCGATGCGCGCGGCGGCAGAGCCGTCCGGCCGCATTGCCGGCAAGGCTCCCCGGCGCGGCCATAGACGAAGAGCTCCTGCTCGAAGTACCCCGGCTGCCCGTCCGGAGCCAGAAAGTCCCGCAGGGTGGTCCCGCCGCGCCGGATCGCGGACTTGAGCCGCTC
The DNA here is from genome assembly GCA_033582715.1 of Lysobacterales bacterium. Lineage (GTDB taxonomy): Bacteria > Pseudomonadota > Gammaproteobacteria > Xanthomonadales > BPKI01 > BPKI01. The sequence goes on from JAVQZZ010000001.1 coordinate 2,099,754, forward strand.
GCGGATCGCCGCCACGAGACGCGCGCAGCGCTCGAGGGAAAGCCTCCCGGCCGCGCGGTCGGGCCGGATGCCGGCCCGGAACAGCGCCTCCTGGGCGTAGATGTTGCCGACCCCCACCACGACCCGCGGGTCCATGATCAGGACCTTGATCGCCACCCGCCGGCCGCGGCTCCTCCGCCACAGGTAGCGCGCGTCGAAGGCCGGATCGAAGGGCTCCGGGCCCAGACCGGAGAGCGCCGGATGGACGCTCCCCTCGGGTTGCCACAGCCAGCAGCCGAAGCGTCGCGGATCGCCGTAGCGCAGCAGCGCCCCGTCCTGCAGCGCGAGGTCGAGGTGATCGTGCGGGCCGGGCGGGGCCGGCGCGGCGAGCAGGCGCAGGCTGCCCGACATGCCGAGATGGACGATCGCACTGCCGCCCTCGACCTCGAGCAGCAGGTACTTGCCGCGCCGCCCCACGGCGAGGATCCTGCGTCCGGCAAGCCGCGCCGCGAGCTCGTCCGGAACGGGGACCCGCAGCCGAGGCTGGCGGATCACGAGCCCCGCGATCACCGCGCCGACGAGGGCCGGGGCGAGGGCGCGGCGGGTGGTCTCGACCTCGGGCAGCTCGGGCATGGTCGCTGCGGGCCGCTTGGCGGGGGCTGAGGCGGCGCGTATCGTAGCGGCTCCCGATCGCGGAAGCCCCCGTGTCCGAATCCCTGCTCGAGCTCCTCGCCGGCGGCCTGAGCGGCGCCGGGGTGGGCGCGATGCTGCTCTGGCTGCTGCTCAGCGTCCAGCTCACCATCCTCACCGTCACCCTCTACCTGCACCGCAGCCAGGCGCACCGGGCGGTGGACTTCCATCCCGCCCTCGCCCACCTCTTCCGCTTCTGGAACTGGCTCACCACCGGCATGGTGGTCCGCCAGTGGGTGGCGGTGCACCGCAAGCACCACGCCCGCTGCGAGACCCCGGAGGATCCCCACAGCCCGGTGCACTTCGGGCTCGGCCGCGTGCTGATCCACGGCGTCGAGCTCTACCGCCGCGCCAAGGACGATCCCGAGACCCTCGCCAAGTACGGCCGCGGCACCCCCGACGACCGCCTCGAGCGCTGGCTCTACGGCCGCCACACCTGGCTCGGGCCCACGCTCTACCTCCTCGTCCAGGCGGCGCTGCTGGGGCTGCCCGGCGTGGCCCTGTGGGCGCTGCAGATGCTCGCGATCCCGGTGCTCGCCGCCGGCGTGGTCAATGGGCTGGGGCACGGCCTCGGCTACCGCAACTTCGAGACCGAGGACCGCTCGACCAACATCATCCCCCTCGGCCTGCTGCTCGGCGGCGAGGAGCTGCACAACAACCACCACGCCTTTCCCAGCTCGGCGCGCTTCGCGCTGCGGCGCGGCGAGATCGACCTCGGCTGGCTCCTGATCCGCCTGCTCGCCGCGCTCGGTCTCGCCCGCATCCTGCGCGAGGCGCCGCGGATCGCCCCGCGCTCCGGGATCTCCGTGCCCGATCTCGAGACCCTGCGCGCACTGCTCGCCGATCGCTTCGGCGTCCTCGGCCGCTACTTCCGGGACGTCACCCTGCCCACGCTGCGCGCCGAGCTCGCCGCCCGCGGCGAGCGCCTGCGGACGCTGCCGCGCCGCCTGCGGCGCGCGCTGGCCGATGGCGGCGCCTGGCTCGACGGGGGTGCCGCCGAGGGCTTCCGCCGCTGGCTCGGCGAGCGGCCGCTCACCGCGCGGGTGCTCGAGCACCGCGCCCGGCTGCGGCGCCTGCTGGCGCGGGGGTCGGCCGACGCCTCGGCGCTGCTCGCCCAGCTCGCCCACTGGATCCGCGAGGCGGAGACGAGCGGGATCGAGGCGCTGGCCGCCTTCGCCCGCCAGCTCGCCGCGCTCGGGTCTCGCCCCGAGGCCGACGACCGTGAGCTGAACGGCGTTCCGGGAAACCTCTTGCACGGCGACGGGCGAAGGAGTTTGCTGGAGCCCGTCCACCCCTCAGCCGGAGACGACCATGCGCGCGCGCATCCTCGCCCTGCTGCTCTTCGCCGCCCCGGCCGCGGCCCAGGTCGGAAGCGTCGTCGTGATCAACGACTCGTCGTGGGACATCTACCAGCTCTACCTCTCCCCAAGCCACCGCTTCCTGTGGGGGCCGGACCGGCTGGGTCTCGACGTGCTCGAGACCGGCGAGCGCATCCGCATCCGCGACGTGCCCTGCGGCCTCTACGACGTGCGGCTGGTCGACGAGGACGGCGACGCCTGCGTGGTCTACGGGGTCAGGGTCTGCGGCAAGCGCACGGAGTGGGTGATCCGGGACGACGAGCTCCTCGCCTGCCAGTGGCTCACCTTCGAGTGAGCCGGCGGGCGGCAGGGACGCTCCTCCGTGCGGGAGATCGGGCGAGCTCGGGCTCCGCGCCCGCGCCACGCGGACCCGGGACGCAAGCTCAAGAGCGCTACTTGATCTTGGCTTCCTTGTAGATCACGTGCTTGCGCACCACCGGATCGAACTTCCGAAACTCCAGCTTGTTCGGGGTGTTCTTCTTGTTCTTGTCGGTGGTGTAGAAGTGGCCGGTGCCGGCGGAGGACACCAGCTTGATCTTCTCGCGCTTGGAGGCCATGGCCGCTCCTCAGATCCTCTCGCCGCGGCGGCGCAGCTCGGCGAGCACCGCCTCGATGCCGTTCTTGTCGATGGTGCGCAGCCCCTGGCTCGAGACCCTCAGGCGCACGAAGCGCTTCTCGCTCGGCACCCAGAAGCGGTGCTCGTGGAGATTCGGCAGGAAGCGCCGACGGGTCTTGTTGTTGGCGTGCGAGACGTTGTTGCCGGTGCGCACGCTCTTGCCGGTGACTTGACAGACGCGGGCCATGGGTCCACCTCGTTGGGCCTGCCCGCGCGGCTCGGCGACGAGCGGCGGGCGGGCCCGGAATCTTAGCCGCCGCCCGCGGAGCTCGCAAGGACGCCCCGCTCAGCGGATCCGCTCGAGGATGCCGTCGAGCTGCTCGAGGCTGTGGTAGTGCACCACGAGCCGCCCGCGTCCGGAGGCCGCATGGCGGATCTCCACCCGGGTGCCCAGTCGCTGCCCCAGCTCCTCGCACAGGCGCTCGACGTCGGGGTCGCGCCGACGACGGGCGGCACGCGGGGCGCCGCCCGCGCCGCGCGCGAGCCGCACCCTCCGTTCGAGCTCGCGCACCGACCAGCCCTTGGCCGAGGCCTCGCGGGCGAGGGCCACGGCCCGTGGGGGCTCGAGCGTGACCAGGGCGCGCGCGTGCCCCATCTCGATGCCGCCCTCCACCAGCAGGCGCCGCACCTCCTCCGGCAGATCGAGGAGGCGGATCAGGTTGCTCACCGCGGCGCGCGAGCGCCCCACCGCCCGCGCCGCCTCCTCGTGGCTGAGCCCGAACTCCTCGACCAGACGCTTGAGCCCCTCCGCCTGCTCGATCGCGTTCAGGTCCTCGCGCTGGACGTTCTCGATCAGGGCCAGCGCCAGGGCGCTGCGGTCGTCCGCCTCCCGCACCAGGCAGGGCACGCTCGCGAGCCCGGCGATGCGCGCCGCGCGCAGCCGCCGCTCGCCGGCGAGGACCTCGTAGGCGTCGCCGCCCAGGGGCCGCACCACGATCGGCTGGAGCAGGCCCTGGCTGCGGATCGACTCGGCGAGCTCGGCGAGGGCCTGCTCGTCGAAGTGGCGGCGCGGCTGGTAGCGCCCCGGCTTGAGCTGGCCGACCGGCAGCTCGACCAGGCGCGAGCCGGCCTCGCTCTCGCCGCCGCCGAGATTCAGCAGGACGTCGAGCCCGCGGCCGAGCTTGGGACGGCGGCCGCTCACCGCGGGGCTCCCGCCTCGGCCCGGAACTCGCGCTCGCGCCGCATCAGCTCCCCGGCGAGGCCGAGATAGGCCGCGGCGCCCCGCGACTCGCGGTCGTAGCGCAGGATCGAGCGGCCGTGGCTCGGCGCCTCGGCGAGCCGCACGTTGCGCGGCACGATGGTGTTGAACACCAGATCCCCGAAGTAGCGCGCGATCTGGCCGGAGACCTCGGTGGCCAGGTTGTTGCGGGCGTCGAACATGGTGCGCAGCAGGCCGTCCACCTGGAGCTCGGGGTTCACCCGGCTCTGGACCGCCTGGATCGTGTGCAGCAGCGCGGTGAGCCCCTCGAGCGCGAAATACTCGCACTGCACCGGGATGATCACGCCCTGGGCGGCGGCGAGCGCATTGAGGGTGAGGAGATTGAGCGAGGGCGGGCAGTCGACGAGGATGGTGTCGTAGCGGCCGGCGACGGGCCGCAGCCGCTCGCGCAGCCGCTGCTCGCGCGCGAGCTGGTTGAGGAGTCTCAGCTCCACGGCCGTCAGGTCGCTGTTGCCCGGCAGGAGGTCGAAGCCCTCCTCGGTGCGGCGGATCGCCGCCGCAGCCTCGGCCTCCTCGAGCAGCACCTCGCAGGCGCTCGGGCGCGCCCGCGACTTGTCCACGCCGCAGGCCATGGTGGCGTTGCCCTGGGGATCGAGGTCGACCAGCAGCACGCGCCGTCCCGCCTCGGCCAGCGCCGCAGCGAGATTGACCGAGGTCGTCGTCTTCCCGACTCCCCCCTTCTGGTTGGCGACCGCGATGATCCGCGTCATGCCCGCGCTGGATCCGACGCCGGCTCCTCCCGTGCCACCGCGAGCAGGTGCCGCTCCCCCACCACCTCGGGCACCGTGAGCCGATGGACGGCGACGAGCCGCCAGCCGGCGGGCAGCTCGCCCACCTCATCCTGCGGCAAACGCCCCTTCATCGCCAAGACCAGGCCGGAGGGCGCGAGGATCGGCGCGGCGAGGCGCACGATCGCCGCCAGCCGCCCGAGCGCGCGGGCGACCACCGCGTCCTCCCCGGCCGCGGCGGGGAGCGACTCCGCCCGACCCTCGAAGACCTCGACGTTGGCGAGGCCGAGTTCCCGCACCGCGTGGCGCAGGAAGCGCGCGCGCTTGGCGCGCGCCTCGACCAGCCGCACCCGCAGCTCGGGTCGCGCGACCGCGATCGGGATGCCCGGAAGGCCGGCGCCGCTGCCGAGATCGCTGAGCCGCGTCCCGCGCAGGAAGGGCACGACCGCGAGGCTGTCGAGCAGGTGCACGCCCACCATCGCCGAGGGCTCGGCGACCGCCGTGAGATTGTGGACGCGGTTCCAGCGCGCGATCAGCTCGAGAAAGGCGAGGAGCCGCTCGCAGGCTGCGTTCGCGAGCGGCACGCCCAGGGCGGCCGCCCCCTCGGCGATGCGGGCGATCGGCGACCTCGCGCCCCGCTCCGGCCCCCCCGCCACCCCGAGGGCCCCGCTCAGGCCGGAAGCGGCGCGAAATCGAGCTGCAGCCGCGTCACCAGCACGCCGTCGGCGGCGAGCGCGCGGTTGAGGCTGCGCTTGAGGGAGCCGAGCAGCGCGGCGCTGCCCCGCGCCGCCGCGAGCGCCTCCCCGGAATAGTCGCGACCGAGTTCGGCAAGCAGCCGCGAGAGCTCCGCCGCCACGCGCTGGTGGGCGGCATGGCAGCCCTGCCCCGCCCGCTGGGGGTCGAGGAACTGGAAGAACACCGTACCCTCGACCGCGACCGGACGCAGATCGGCGGCGGCGATCAGCCGGCGCTCCAGGCGCAGACTGTGTCCGACGAGGCTGATCCGCCGCACCTCGCGATCGAGCAGGGGAAGGAACAGCCTCAGGCCCGGCGTGAGCACCCGCTCGAAGCGGCCGAGACGACGCACGGCCAGCACCTGGCCGTCGGGAACGCGGCGAATCGAAAGGATGGCGGTCGACAGCGCGAGGCCAAGCGCGACCACCACGAGCAGCAGAGCGGGATTCACGAGTCTTTCCTCGCGACGGCGACTTGGCGGACCCTCGCGAGCCTGGCTCGAGGAGCCGCTGCGGGACATCCGCCGCCGCGAGCATAGGGCCACGCCGGTAAACGCGTTCTTAACGAGGCGGGCGATCCGCGGTCAGGGCCCCGGGCCGCGGAAGCGGCGCGTGCTCATCTCTTCCGCGGCGGGTCGCCTGAGCTCCCCCCGGGCGCGCGCGAAGGCGATCAGCGCCTCGGCGTATTCGAGGCCGAGCGCCTCGCGGCGCTCGGCCGGGATCCGGGCGAAGCCGCGATAGCCGTCCTCTCCGCCGGCGAGGAAGTCGTTGGTCACCACCCGGTAGAGGCGATCCTGCTCGAGCGGACGCCACCCCCCATCGATGAGCACCTCGAGATCCGCGAAGCGCTCCCCGGCCGGCCGGCCGAGATCGACGCTCCAGCGCAGCCCGGCGGCGTAGGGGAAGGAACCCGAGTAGCTCAGGGGATCGCTGAGCAGGAAATCCACGGCCTCCTCGAGCACCTCGCGGATCTCGCGCCCGCTCATGCGGAGCCGCACCAAGCGTGTTGGCGAAGGGGAGCACGGTGTAGGCCCCGCGCACCGTGAGCGCCCCGGCGGGAATCCCGCTCCGCACGCCGCCGCCGTTCTGGATCGCGATGTCGGCGCCGCCGTGGGCGGCGGGCCTGCTCGAGCAGCGCCCAGGCCACAAGCTGCTGCACGTGGCCGCCGTGCGCGTCGGTCAGCTCCGCGCAGCCGGCGGTGCCGTCGCGGGCGCGGTCGAAGCGGCCGGGGAGACGGCGCGCGCACAGGGTCTCGGGCACCGTGGGCCACGACCTCGGCGGCGAGCGGCTCCAGCCGCCGCTCGTAGGCCTCGAGCCGCGATTGCGCCTCCGGGTCTGGGGTCAGGGCCACCACGCCGAGGCGGAGCGAGCCGCGCCAGCACCGCCTCCCGCTCCGCAGCCGGCGAGCTCGGCCCCCGCCGACGCGCAGGCGGCCGTCGATCGGGATCCAGGTGCGACCGCCGCAGCGGCGCACGCGGCCGCGGGCGTCGAACTCGACCTCGAGCTCCCCGACCGCGAGCGCGTACTGCCAGGCGTGGGCCACGCACACCCGGATCGCCCTCGGCGTTCCCGACCACGATCGGATAGGGCCCGGCCGGACGCAGGCCGAGGGCGGCGAGACCTTCGCCGAGCAGGGTGTGCGAGTCGCCGCCGACGATCGCGTCCACCGCCGGCAGGCTGCGGGCGAGCGCGAGATCCATGGCGAGCCCGACGTGGGTGAGCAGCACCACGTGCTCGATGCCCTCGGCGCGCAGCCGCCCGATCTCGGCCCGCGCCGCCTCGGCCTCGTCGAGGAGCTCGGTTCCGGGGTCGGGGCGCGAGGCATGGCGGGTCTTCCCGGCGGCGAGGATGCCGACCACCCCGATCCGGACGCCCTCGCGCTCAAGGATCGTCCGCAGGAGCGATCAGCGGCGGCCCCGCCGCCGGCGCGAGCGGGGACAGCCCCGGGACGCGGGCGCACGTTGGCCCCGAGCACGGCGGTTCGGCAGCCCGCGGCTGGGATCCAGCAGCCGGTCGAGGAAACGGCGCAGATCCGGCGTCGCCGTGGTCGAACTCGTGGTTGCCGACCACGAAGGCGTCGAAGCAGACGGCGTTCATCAGGTCGGCGTCGGCCTCGCCGCGGAACAGGGTGAAGAACAGGTCGCCGGTCAGGGCGTCGCCGGCGTGCAGCTTGAGCGTCGCCCCGCCGGCGGCGGCGCGCTCGCGGATCAGTGCGGCGGCGAGCGGGAAGCTGCCGCCCGTGGCCTCGATCGGCCGTCCGTCGACGCGAAGCAGCAGCCGTTCCACACCGAGCCGCGAGTGGTGGTCGTTGAGGTGCAGGATGCGCAGCCGGAGACCCCCGGCGTCGGGAGGGGCGGTGGCCCGCGGCGCGCAGGCCGCGAGGAGCAGGGCGGCGAGCAGGAGCGCGAGGCGCGTCGGCATCGGCATTCGGCGGCGCGGGGCTCCGCTACCATAACCGAAGCGTCTCGAGGCTCTCCAGCAAGGTCATGGGCTACCCCCTCGTCCGGCCGCGCCGGCTGCGTCGCGCCGAGTTCTCGCGCCGGCTGGTGCGCGAGCACCGCCTCGCTCCCGAGGACCTGATCTGGCCGGTGTTCATCCACGAGGGGCGCGGAGCGCTGCCGGTCGCTTCGATGCCTGGAGTCGAGCGCCTCGATCTCGACGGGCTTCTGCGCGCGGGCGAGCGCGCGCTCGCCCTCGGCATTCCCGCGCTAGCGCTCTTCCCGGCGACCGACCCGGCGAAGAAGACGCCCGACGGGCGAGAGGCCTGGAACCCCGAGGGCCTGGTGCCCCGTGCGGTCCGCGCGCTCAAGGCGCGCCTTCCGGAGCTCGGGGTGATCGTCGACGTCGCCCTCGATCCCTACACCAGCCACGGGCAGGACGGCCTGATCGACGAGCGCGGCGAGGTGCTCAACGACGAGACGGTCGAGGCGCTGGTGCGCCAGGCCCTGGTCCAGGCCGAGGCCGGAGCCGACGTGCTCGCGCCCTCGGACATGATGGACGGCCGCGTCGGAGCGATCCGCCGCGCCCTCGAGGGGCGCGGCCTCCACCACACCCTGATCCTGAGCTACGCGGCCAAGTACGCCTCCGCCTTCTACGGGCCCTTCCGCGAGGCGGTGGGCTCCGCCGCCGCGCTGGGCGCGGCGGACAAGAAGGGCTACCAGATGGATCCGGCGAACGGCGACGAGGCGCTGCGCGAGGTGGCGCTCGATCTCGAGGAGGGCGCCGACATCGTGATGGTGAAGCCGGGGCTGCCCTATCTCGACGTCGTCCGCCGGGTGAAGGAGCGCTTCGGCGTCCCCACCTTCGCCTACCAGGTGAGCGGCGAGTACGCGATGCTCAAGGCTGCCGCCGCAGGCGGATGGCTCGACGAGCGCGCCTGCGTGCTCGAGAGCCTGCTCGCCTTCCGGCGCGCCGGGGCGGATGCGGTGCTGAGCTATTTCGCGCCCCTCGCCGCAGCCTGGCTGCGCGAGGGCGGCTGAGCGGGAGAGGCTGGCGCCCCGCCTGGGCGATAATCGCCCGAGCCCGCCCGGCAGGAGAGAGCGACGTGAACCAGATCCCAGGCCTGCTCGAGGATTCGCTCCCGGCGCTCGGCGAGCTGCCGACCTCGCCGCTCTATGCCGTGTTCGGGCAGCCGGTGGCGCATTCGCTCTCCCCGCTGATCCACGCGCGCTTCGCCGCCCAGACCGGACGCACGCTGCGCTACGAGGCGGTCGAGGCCTCCCCGGAGCGCTTCCCCGAGCTGCTCTCCTCCTTCGCCGCGCGCGGCGGGCGGGGCGCCAACGTCACGCTGCCGCTCAAGGCGGCGGCGCTGACGCTCGCCGACGAGGCCGGCGAATTCGCGCGCCGCGTCGGGGCGGCCAACACCCTGACGCGCACGCATCGCGGCTGGCGCGCCGACAACACCGACGGGCGCGGCCTGATCGCCGACCTCGCCGAGCGCCATCGCATCGACCTGCGCGGACGCCGGGTGCTCCTGCTCGGCGCCGGGGGGGCGGCGCACGCCGCCGCCTTCGCCCTGCTCGACGCCGGCATCGACGAGCTGATGATCGCGAACCGCAGCCCCGAGCGCGCCGACCGCCTCGCCGACCGCATCGGCGAGCCGGCGCGGGTCCACACGCGATACCTCGAGGACCTCGGCCGCCAGGGTGCCTTCGACCTGATCGTCAACGCCACCTCCGCGGGGCACGAGGGACGGGCGCTGCCGCTGCCGGCCTCGCTGCTCGGCGCGCGCTGCGTCTGCTACGACATGAGCTACAGCCTCGCCGCCGTGCCCTTCCTCGCCTGGGCGCGGGCGGCGGGGGCGCAGCTCGCCCTCGACGGGCTCGGGATGCTGGTCGAGCAGGCGGCGGAGAGCTTCCTGATCTGGCACGGGGTACGGCCGGAGACCGAGGAGATCCTCGCCGAGCTCAGGCACCGGCTGCCGGCGCAGGCGGTGGAGTGAGGGAGAGCCTCCGCCTCCGACCCGGCGCGGGGCCGGCGGCATCGCCCGCCCGACCGCCTTCCCGATCCCCGGGATGCCGCGGGGCAGGCCGGCCGCCACGCGCTGCCCCGGGGTCGATGCGGCCGGGCGCCGTCGGCGGTGGGACCGCCCGGAACGCCCGGAGGGGCGGGCGGCGGCCACGCCGAGCCCGAGCGCTGGGTCCGAGGCCGCTCGAGGCACCGTCCCGGATCCGGCATCGCGAGGCGCTCACCGAGCCCGAGGGCGGCTGAGGCCGGAAGCCGGCCCGCGGCTTAGGAATCCGCCTCCGCGAGGTAGCGGTCCTTGAGCGCGACGTAGTGCCGCGCGCTGTAGTAGAGCGCCTCGATCTCGCGGTCGCTGAGGTGCCGCAGGCAGCGCGCGGGATTGCCGGCCCACAGCTCGCGCTCCCCCACGACCTTGCCCGGCGTCACCACCGCCCCGGCCGCCACCAGGGCGTGGCGCCGCACCACCGCGCCGTCGAGGATCACCGCCCCCATCCCGATCAGGCAGGCGTCCTCGATCGTGCAGGCGTGGACGATCGCGCCGTGGCCGATGGTGACGTCGCAGCCGATGAGGGCGGGAAAGCCTCCCGGCGTGTAGGGCCCGTCGTGGGTGACGTGCACCACCGTGCCGTCCTGGATGTTGCTGCGCGCCCCGACCCGGATCCGGTGCACGTCCCCGCGCAGCACCGCGCCGGGCCAGACCGAGACGTCGTCCCCGAGCTCGACGTCGCCGATCACGGTCGCCGCCGGATCGACGTAGACCCGCTCCCCGAGCCGGGGGCGCACGCCTGCGAGGGGACGAACGGCCATGGGCGGCATTGTAATCCGCCGCTTCCGCTAGACTGCGGCGGATGTCCTCCACGCCCGTCGCCGCACTGCCCGCGCTGCTCGCGCGGCTGCGCGAGGCCCACCGCGCCGGTCCGCCCACGCTCCGCGAGCGGCTCGCGCGCCTCGGCGAGCTCCGCGCCCGTCTCGCGAGCGGGCTCGAGGAGCTGTGCGCCGTGATCGCGGCCGACTTCGGCCGCCGCTCGCGCCACGAGACGCTGCTCGCCGACGGCATGACCGTGCTCGACGAGATCGACCACGCGCTCGCCAGGCTGCCGCGCTGGACCCGCCCGAGGCGGGTCTCCCCGGGCTGGAAGCTGTGGCCGGCGCGGGCGCGGCTGATGCCCCAGCCGCTCGGGGTGGTGGGGATCCTCAGCCCCTGGAACTACCCGGTGAACCTCTCGCTGATCCCCGTGGTGGCGGCCTGGGCCGCGGGCAACCACGTCCTGCTCAAGCCGAGCGAGCGCGCCCCGCGCACCGCCGCCTGGCTCGGCGCGCTGCTGGCCCGTGTCTTCCCGCCCGAGCGGGTGAGCGTGGTCGAGGGCGACGCCGAGCTCGCCCGCGCCTTCGTGCGCCTGCCCTTCGACCACCTGTTCTTCACCGGCGCGACCGCCATCGGGCGGGAGGTCATGCGCGCCGCGGCCGAGAACCTCGTGCCGGTCACCCTCGAGCTCGGGGGCAAGTCGCCGGCCCTGATCGCCCCGGGCTACCCGCTCGCCCACGCCGCGGAGCGCATCGCCGCCGGCAAGTGCTTCAACGCCGGCCAGACCTGCATCGCGCCCGACTACGCCCTGCTGCCGGAGGACGCGGTCGAGCCCTTCGCCGAGGCCTTCGCGGCGGTGATCGCCCGGCGCTATCCGCAGGGCGCGGCGAGCCCGGACTACACCGCGATCATCGACGAGCGCCACTACCGCCGTCTCTCGGACTGGCTCGACGAGGCCCGCTCGGCCGGGGCGAGGGTCTGGCAGGCCTTCGCCCCCGATGCCGCGGGCAGGATCTTCCCGCCCACCCTGGTCTTCGACCCGCCGCCCGGGATTCGGCTGAGCTGCGAGGAGATCTTCGGCCCGATCCTCCCGCTCCTGCCCTACCGCGACCTCGACCAGGCGATCGCCCACGTGCTCGCGGGCGAGCGCCCGCTCGCCCTCTATGCCTTCGACCGCGACCGCCGGCGGCTGGGCGAGCTGCTCGCCCGCACGCACGCCGGCGGGGTCACCGTGAACGACACCATGCTCCACGTGGCGAGCCCGAGGCTGCCCTTCGGCGGCATCGGCGCGAGCGGCATGGGGAGCTACCACGGCGAGGCCGGCTTCCGCGCCTTCAGCCACTTCAAGCCGGTGCTGGCACCCGCGCGGCTGCATCCGGCGCGCTGGCTCGTCCCGCCCTATCGCGGCCTCGCCGCGCGGCTGATCCGGCTCCTGGTGCGCTGAAGTGCCGCGGAACGTGCTCGCCTGGCTCGGGTGCTGGCTGGTGGCGAGCGTGCTGGCCGCGGTGGCCGCGAGCCTCGTCCAGACCCAGATCAATCTCGCGGCGCTCGCCGCGCTGGGGGCGCCCGTGCCCTGGTCGGTACGGCTCAAGGCCAGCGCCCACGACCTCGCGAGCTTCGCCCCGCTGTTCGGCGGCTTCCTCGCCCTCGGTCTGCTCATCGCCCTCGCCGTCGCCGAGCTTCTCGCCCGCCGGCTGCCCTTCGCGCGCGGGGCACTCTTTCCGCTCGCCGGGCTCGCGGCGATGCTGAGCCTGCTCGGCCTGCTCGAGCTCGCGCTGCCGGTCACGGCGATCGCGGCCGCCCGCGCGCCTGCCGGGATCCTCGCGCTCGGCCTGTGCGGCGCCTTCGGCGGCTGGGTCTTCGAGCGGCTGCGCGCCGCTCAGCGCCTGGCCGCGACGCTCACCCGCGCTCGCGGCCCAGGCCGATGAAGGCGAGGAACTCGCCGCGGGTGCGCGGATCGTCGCGGAAGGCCCCCAGCATGTGCGAGGTCACCATGCCGACCCGCGGCTTGTTGACGCCGCGGGTGGTCATGCACTGGTGCACCGCCTCGACCACGACACCCACGCCGAGCGGATCGAGGGCCTCCTGGATGCACTGGGCGATCTCGGCGGTCATCTTCTCCTGCACCTGCAGCCGCCGCGCGTAGGCCTCGACCACCCGCACCAGCTTGCTGATCCCCACCACCCGCCGCCGCGGCAGGTAGCCGACGTGCGCGCGGCCGACGATCGGGGCGAGATGGTGCTCGCAGTGCGAGGCGAACTCGATGTCGCGCAGCACGATCATCTCGTCGTAGCCGGCCACCTCCTCGAAGGTGCGGGCGAGGTAGGACCGGGGATCCTCGCGGTAGCCGGCGAACCACTCGCGGAACGCCTCGACCACGCGCGCGGGGGTGTCGCGCAGGCCCTCGCGGGCGGGATCGTCGCCCGCCCAGCGCAGCAGCACCCGTACCGCCTCCTCCGCCTGCTCGCGGCTCGGCTCGCTCATCGTGCGCCTCACTGGAAACCTGGCCTCCCGAGGTCTTCCGGCCGCTGCGGGACCCGCCTCAGGCGGCTCGCATCGTAGCCCTGCGCGGCGAGGCGCGAAAGCAGCTCGCGATAGTCCTCCTCGGCGATTCTTGGCGAGCGCGCCATCACCCAGGCGTAGTCGCGCGAGGGGTGGCCGAGCAGCAGCTGACCCCGCGCGGGATCGAGGTGCAGGACCTCGAAGTCGAAGGTGAAGGGCCAGTAGAAGCGGCTCCGCCAGCGGGTGTGCGCGGGCGGATCGAGCGGCCAGGCGAGACCCTCGAGCAGGCGCTCGGGCGCGTCGAAGCCCCCCTTGCGGGAGAAGTAGAGGTCATCGAAGCGCCCGTCGGCGCGGGGCCTGTACTCGACCCGGGAGGCCACCCGGCCGCGCTCGGCGAAGTAGGGGATGTTGGCGATCACGTACCAGGTGCCCGCGAAGTCCTCGAGCGCGATCCGCTCCGGCCGCTTGAGCGGCGGCGGCTCCGGGGTGCCGGCGCACGCGGCGAGGAGCAGCGCGAGAAGGGGCGGCAGGGCGAGGCATCGAACCACGGCCCGATTCTGCGGCTCCCCGTGCAGGGGCCGCGTGAAATCGCGAACGGCTCGTCACATTGGTTACGAATGTCCGGTCTATGATCGGGCAGAAATCTTCCAAGATGCGGAAAGGCAAGCGATGATCCGGGCCAGCGTCACCGCGATCGCGGCGCTCGCCGCGCTCCTCGCGACGCCCGCGAGCGCGCAGCCGATCTTCGCCGACGGCTTCGAGCTCGGCGTCCCTCCCCCGGCCACGGCCTGGCACCAGCACGCCGCCGACGCCCAGCGACGCAGCTACGTGGCCAACCCGGTGCCCACGCCCTGGCGCTGGAAGTGGGCCTGGAACGGTCCCACCGCGACCGGCGCGATCGTGCCGGGCAAGAGCTCGCTGCCGCGCAACGTCCAGCCGGTGACCGGCGGCGGCCGGGTCTACGTGGCCGCCGGCGCGCGGGGCCTGTTCGCGCTGTCGGTGGCGACCGGCGCCGTGCTGTGGAACCGGAGCTTCGCGGGCGAGGCGCTCTCCACCACCGGCCTACGATCCGGGCGGGCGACGTGCTCTTCGTCGCCAGCGCCGAGGGCCGGCTGCACCGGCTGCGCGCCGCCGACGGCAGCACCCTCGCGAGCGTCGTCCTCGCCGGCCCGGCGCGCACCCCGCCGCTGCTCCTGCCCGACCGGGTGCTGGTGGCCGCGGGCAGCCGGCTGCACGCGCTGCGCGCGAGCGACCTCGCGCCGCTCTGGACCCACGAGGCCGGCAGCCTGATCGAGACGCCACCCTCCGCCAGCGCCTCGGGGCGGGTGGTCTTCGGCACCGCGGACCTGTACGTCCATGCCGTCGCGGTCGCGGACGGCGCCCTCGCTCTGGCGGGTCAAGCCCACGGTGCGCCAGCCCGCGGCCAACCCCGAGGGCCTGCCCTTCGATCGCAGCGAGGCGAGCTACCGCTTCGGCTGGCCGGTGATCGCGGACGCCCAGGGGCTCGCGCTGATCAAGCTCAGGCTCGACTGGGACACGATGTGGACCTACGGCCAGCCCACCAGCAACGCCCAGATCCGCGCCTTCTTCCTCGCCGAGCCCGACCAGCAGGCGCTGTTCGCGCTGCGCCTCGCCGACGGCAGCCAGGCCTTCATCGCCAACATCGGCCACGGCGGCTATGGCGACGGCGACTACATGCCGATGGGGCCGCAGCCGGCGATCCGCACCTTCCCCGACGGCACCCAGGTCGCCTACACCATCGTCCGCGGCCGGGACAACTACGACCCGCGCTGGGACTCCTTCTTCGGCGAGCTCGTGCTCGACCGCTCGGTGCCCGGCTTCGAGCCCGGCGACATCCGCTGGATGGTCTATCGCCGGCGCAGTGGACTACCTCTTCACCGACGAGCAGCCGAACGTGAGCATGGCCGGCGATCACCTCTTTGGCGGCCACTGGATGGCGGGCTACGCCCAGCGCGTCCTCGACCGCAGTCCGGCCTACGGCAGCTACCAGAACCCGCTGCCCGCCGAGCCGCTGCCGCACATCGTGACCTCGAGCAACTCCGGCAGTTTCAGCCCGAGCCACTGGTCGCCCGGGCCGCTCCTCCAGGACGGGGACTCCCGCGCCTTCCCCTTCGGCTTCTACATCTACTGGAACCAGGGGGCGGTCTACGATGCCTACTGGAGCGAGTACGCGGTCTGGGTGGTGTCGGAGGGGCTCGTGTTGTTTCGCAGCTGCGACGGGGCGATCGTCGCGCTCGAGCATGGTCCGCCCGTGGCCGCCCCGGCGGAGAAGGTCCTTGGCGCCGCGCCGCCACGCCCGCGCCGGGGGCCGGCGACGATCGCGCCGGAGGACGCCCGCGCGCATGCCGGCAGCCTGACCGCCGTCGAGGGCCGGATCGCCGGCGTGTTCAACAACGGGCGCCGGATCCAGCTCGAGTTCGCGAGTCCCCATCGCGGCCACTTCAAGGCCCTGATCGAGCGCCCGCACTGGCCGCGCTTCGGCCCCTCGCTCGGCACCGCCCCGGGCCGCGACCGCGCCGGACTGTTCCGTCCCGGGCAACGGGTGCGGGTGAGCGGCGTCATCGGCTGGTACCAGGGCGATCCGGCGATCCGCATCGAGAGCCCGACCGCGATCCGCGTGCTCGAGCCGTGATCCTCCGCGCGCTCCCGCTCGCCCTGCTGCTGCCGCTCGCCCCCGCGGCGGCGCAGTCCGGGCTGCTCGTGAACGGAGGCTTCGAGCAGCTCCAGGGCGGCCAGGCGGTCGGCTGGCCCGGGCTCGGGCCGGCGAACCTGAGCAGCACCGTGGTCCGCAGCGGCCAGCGCGCGGCCGCGATCGAGCGCGACCAGCCGGGCGACGGCCCGAGCTGGCAGCAGGGCTGGCTGCCGACGGTCGCGGGGCGAAGCTACAAGCTGATCGGGCACCTGCGCTGCGACCGCTTCGAGGGCGAGGGCTGGGGCTTTCCCGACCTCTCGATCACCCACGCCGACTGGAGCACGGAGCGCATCGCCCCGGAACGGATCCTCGCCGCCTGCGGCGATGGACAGTGGCACGGCTTCGCGCTGCGCTTCACCGCACGGCCCGGCGGCACCCGGGTGAGCTTCGGCGTCTTCGGACCCAAGGCCCGGGTGCGGCTCTACTTCGACGATCTCGCGGTGATCGAGGCGCCTGCGGCGAACCAGCCGCCGAGCGTGAGCGCCACCGTCGGCCCGCTCGCCGGCACGGCGCCGCTCGCGGTGAGCGTCGCCGCCCAGGCCGCCGATCCCGACGGCGCGGTCGAGGCGGTCTTCTGGGACATGGGCGACGGCAGCCTGCTCGAGGCGGCCGCAGGCGACCCACGTCTACCGCAGCCGCGGACCGCACCGGATCACGCTCCGCGCCTACGACGACGACGGCGCGGTCGCGGTGCGCGAGTGGAGCGGTCGCGGTCGAGGATCCGGCGGCGCCCGCGCTCGCGCATCAGTCGAGCCCGCGCCCGACGGCGAGACCTCCGGCGGCGAGCGTGAGCATCCGCGGCAGCGCCGCCCCGGCGGCGGCCGAACCCCGCGCCGCTCGTCGACATCGTCTGGGACGCGCTCGATCTCGAGCCCGCGACCGCGGGCCGCGTGCTCGGCGGCGGCGAGCTTCGTCATTCCCGGCGGTGCCGCTCAAGCCCGGCTGGAACCGCATCCTGTTGACGCTGCGCGACGCGGAGGGGCGGGTCGCCACCGCGCTCCTGCGGGTGCGGCGGGCGCTCGCCACCCCCGCGATCCGCGAGCTCGAGACCGATCCCCGGACCCTGCCGCGTCACGCCACCTGGCGCGCGCGCTTCGCGGTCGACACCGTCGCCCGCTTCCCCTTCCTCGACTTCGATCCCTCCGCCCCGGCGGGCGCCGAGGGCAGCGAGGGCGTGCGGGTCGAGGCCCGCATCACCCTCCCCGACGGTCGCCATCCTCGTCCAGCCCGCCTTCCACCGCGCCGAGGTCGTCGAGCGCGACGGCGGACTGTTCGACACCGGCGCGCGCCGCTTCGAGCTGCGCTACACGCCCCGCACCGCGGGCGTGCACGCGCTCCGCCTGCGGGCGCGCGACGCCGCCGGAGAGACCGAGCTCGACCTCGGCTCGATCACGGTGACGGAGGGCAGCCGCCTGGGCTTCATCCGCCGCGCCGCCGATTCCCGCTACTTCGAGCGCGATTCCGGCCATCCCTACGTGCCGGTGGGCCCGGCCCTCGATCCGCGGCACTTCGACAACCAGGGGGCGCTCACCTGGCGGCGACCCTGGCTCGGCGGCTTCGGGGCCTTCTCGACCAACTGGTCACGCTGGATCTCGAGCGCCGAGCGCCACGGCAACGAGGGCTTCATGGCCCCGCTCGACCACCGCGAGCGCGCGCCGGGCGCCGAGCTCTCCCTCCCGCTCTTCTGCCGCGCGAGCTGCGGCGGCAACGAGGAGGACGGGGACGGCTGGCGGCTGTGGCAGGGCTTCCTGCTCGAGCCGGGCACCGAACCTCGGATCGTCGCCGGCCGCCGCTACCGGCTCCTGCTCAGGCTGCGCATCGAACCCCTGCTGCCGCGCGGCGCCGGTCCCTTCGGCCTCGCGGTGAAGGTGCACGACTGGCCCGCCCCCGGCCAGGGGTGGCGGGCCTACCTCGAGGGCCTGCCGCCCTCGCACACCCTGCTCGCCCCGCTCGCCGCGACCCGGCCCTGGCACAGCCTGCTGGTCGACCTCGTGGCCGCGCGGGATGCCGATGAATCTCTCGCTCTACCTGCACAACGTCGCGAGCGGCCGGGTCGCCATCGACACCGTGTCGCTGCGCGAGCTCGCCGCCGACGGCAGCTACGCCAGCGGCGAGCTGCTGCGCAATCCCCGCGCCGACCACCACCGCTACGTCGACGAGAAAGGGGCGGCCGCGATCGACCGCCTGCTCGCCGCCGCCGAGGCCCAGGGCGTGGCGTTGCAGCTCGTGGTCCAGGACAAGAACGACGGGATCCCCAACCGCCTGACCCGCCACGGCTACTTCGCGCGCCGCGGCGACGGCTACTACCAGGGCGAGGGCACGCGCTGGCGCTGGCTCGCCCGCCAGTGGTGGCGCTATCTCGCCGCCCGCTACGGAGCCTCGACCGCGGTCTTCGCCTTCGAGCTCAACAACGAGGGCTCGCCCGACGACCCCGCCCACTGGCGGGCGGCGCAGGACTTCGCGCGCTTCTTCGCCGAGCAGGCCCATCCGCATCTCGCCAGCACCTCCTTCTGGTGCTGCTGGCGACCGCAGTTCTGGGGCGACCACCAGAACTACCCCGACCTCGGCTACGCCGACCTCCACGAGTACACCAGCGACGGCGAGCTCGGCAGCGAGCGCGAGGCGCTGGAGTCGGACTTCGCCGCCCTGCATCTCTTCCGGGTGCAGAAGGTGAGGCAGTCGCCGGTGGGCCGGCCGGTGATCCGCGCCGAGTCGGGCCTCGAGCCGGGCACCCCGAACTTCGCGCTGCTCGCGGGCACGCCGAATCCCGGCTTCTGGTTCCACGAGCTGCTCTGGGCGCAGCTGGATGGCTCCGGGGTCTTCGACACCGGCTACTGGTGGCAGGAACACTTCGCGGCCATCGACCGCCACTACTTCGGCGAGGACCAGGGCGGGCGTGCCCGGGTCGCGCTCGCCGCGCCCTACGCTGCCTTCGTCGCCAGCCTCGGCCGCGAGGGCGGCGGCTTCGTCGATCTCGAGCCCGCGGTCACGGGCTCGCTCCGGGTGATCGGACAGCGGCATCCCGGTCGCCACGAGGCCCACGCCTGGGTTCAGAATCCGCGCTCGACCTGGAAGCGCTGGATGCTCGAGCCGGGCGCGGTGACGCCGGCGAGCGGGACGATCCGGATCGCCCTCGGGGCACCCGGGCGCTACCGGATCGAGCGCTGGGATACCTGGCAGGGCGGCATCGCCGCCATCGAGGACCGCGACAGCGATCCCTCGGGCCGTGTCGAGATCGCGGTGAGCGGGCTGCTCCGCGATCTCGCCCTGCGCGTCCGCCGCCTCGGCCCGGCGGGCACGATCTTCGCCGACGGCTTCGAGTCGCTCTGAGGCGGCACGCGCTTGCCGCGCGCGCTTGCAGGCGAGTCTTCGCGATTGACCGAAGTCCTTGTCATGCCTATAGTTCCTTCTCATGGAGGGCGGGGAGGACCTGGCGCGTCGGCTGGCGCGGCTCGAGCAGCGGCTCGAGCAGCTCCTCGAGCTTTGCCGCCGTCTCGGCGAGGAGAACCGCAGCCTGCGGCAGAGTCAGGAGCAGCTGATGCAGGAGCGCGCCGAGCTGATCGCGCGGAACGACCAGGCGCGGTCGCGGGTCGAGGCGATGATCGCGCGCCTGCGGGCGATGGAGCAGGGCTGATGGCCGAAGCGGTCGCCGTACGCGTCCTCGAGCGGGACTACCTGGTCGCCTGCGAGCCGGAGCAGCGGCCGCGCCTGCTCGAGGCCGCGGCCCTGCTCGACGGCCGGATGCGGGAGCTTCGCGCGGGCGTGCGGAGTGTCCCCCCGATGGACCGGCTCGCCGTGCTTGCCGCGCTCAATCTCGCGAGCGAGCTGATCGAGGCGCGCCAGGCGCTGGCGCAGCTCGAGCAGGCGCTCTCGCGCATCGAGACCCGGCTCGCGCCGCGCATCGAGCGGCTGCTCGAGGAGCAGCGCGGCCGCTGATCGCCGCGGGCATCGGGTACAATCCGCGCAGGCGTCCTCTGCGGTGTGCGACCGCGCACTCAACATATTGCCTTGACCCTATCGACGACCTCGGGAAAGCGAGATCGCGGCCGGTGTGCAGGTCCGCCGGCGAGCGGAAAGCCTGAAGGCCGCGTGAGCTTGCCCACCTGACCCCAGGGATCAAGGTCGTTCGGTGCGCACCGGCATCGCGGAGGGTGCCTCTCCTCGCCAACCGGAACCGATCCGACCGTGAGCGACCGGGAGCTGCTGCGCCGGCGGATGCGTGCCTATCGCCGGACGCTCTCGGCCGCCGAGCGCTTCGCCGCGGCGCAGGCGGTGGCGCGGATCGCCGTCGGGCTTCCGGCGACTCGCGACCGCCTCCTCGGTCGCGGGCTACTTCGCGGTCGACGGCGAGCTGCCGCTCTCCGAGCTGGTCCCGCGCCTGCTCTCGCTCGGCAAGAGCTACTGGCTGCCGGTCCTCGAGCCGGGCGAGCGGCTCGGCTTCCGCCGCTTCGACCCGGGCACGCCCCTGGTCCCCAATCGCTTCGGCATCCCGGAACCGCTCGCGGGCGAGACGATCGCGCCCGAGGCCCTCGACCTGGTGCTGATGCCGCTGGTCGCCTTCGATGCGCTGGGCAACCGCCTCGGCAGCGGTGCCGGCTACTACGACCGCACCTTCGCCTTCCGCCGCCACGGCGAGGTGCCGCGACCGCTCCTGGTCGGCGTCGGCTTATGCCTTCCAGCAGCGCGAGGGGCTGCCGGCGGCGGACTGGGACATCCCGCTCGACTACGTGCTCACCGACCGCGCGCTGATCGACTGCCGCGCCGCCCGCGAGCACCGCCCACTCGGCATGAGCCACTGGCTGCTCAAGACCGAGCCCGGCGAGTTCTCGATCGCGGACCTCGAGGCGCGCGGCCGGGAGCCGTGGACCGGCGTGCGCAACCACCAGGCGCGCAACTACCTGCGGGCCATGCGCCTCGGCGATCGCGTACTGATCTACCACTCGAGCTGCGCCGTGCCCGCCGTCACCGGCATCGGCGAGGTGTGTCGCGAGGCCTACCCGGATCCCACCCAGTTCGACCCGGAAAGCCCCTACTTCGACCCGCGGAGCGACCCCGCGCGTCCGCGCTGGAGCGCGGTGGACATCGCCTTCGGACGCCGCCTGGCGCGGGCGGTGCCGCTCGCCGAGCTGCGCACCCATCCGGCGCTCGCGCAGGGCTTCGCGCTCACCCGGCGCGGCAACCGCCTGTCGGTGATGCCGGTCACCGCCGCACAATGGGCGGCGATCCTGTCCCTGGAGCACGGGCCATGAGCGAGGATCCGCGCGAGCGCGGCAAGCGGCTCTCGGCGGAGGCCGCCGCGCGCCTAGTCGAGGAAGGCATGGCGGTGGGCGTGGGCACGGGCTCGACGGTGGCGCACTTCATCCCGCTCCTCGCCCGCCGCCGCCACGAGATCGAGGGTGCGGTGGCGAGCTCCCGCGACACGGAGCAGAAGCTCCGGGCGCACGGCATCCCGGTGCTCGATCTCAACGCCGTGGGCGAGCTCCCGCTGTACGTCGACGGCGCCGACGAGTGCGATCCGTGGGGCCGGCTGATCAAGGGCGGCGGCGGCGCGCTCACCCGCGAGAAGATCATCGCCGAGGCCTCGCGCCGCTTCGTGTGCATCATCGACGCGAGCAAGCAGGTCGAGCTGCTCGGGCGCTTCCCGCTGCCGGTGGAGGTGATCCCGATGGCGCGCTCGCTCGTCGGCCGCCGCCTGCGCGCCCTCGGCGGCCTGCCGGCCTGGCGCGAGGGCTTCGTCACCGACGAGGGCAACTGGATCCTCGACGTCCATGGGCTCGCGATCACCGATCCGGTGGGCCTCGAGCAGACCATCAACCAGATCCCCGGGGTGGTGACGGTCGGGCTGTTCGCGCGCCGCGCGGCCGATCTGGTGATCGTCGACGGCGTGCCCCGGCCGCCGCGACGCTGAGCGGCTCAGGAGCCGGAGCGGCCCGTGCCCTGCTCCGCGGCCAGCACCTTGAGCAGCCCGGAAAGCCCGCCCTGCAGGGCGTAGGCGTCGAAGCCGATCTTGCCGAGGATGAAGGCGGCGGCGCCGCTGCGCTCCCCGGTATTGCAGTAGACGATCACCTTGCGCTTCTTGTCGAGGGTGGCCGCCGCCTTCTCGCGCAGCACGAACAGCGGAGCGTTGATCGCGCCCTTGATCGCGCCCTGCGCGAACTCGTCGGGCATCCGCACGTCCACGATCTGCGCGCCCTGGCGCGCCGCGATCGAGGCCTTGGCCGGGGTGAGCCAGGCCACCGCGGGCGGCTTGAGCACCTCGTCGAAGGCCGCCTTCGACAGCCGCATCAGGCGGCAGGGCTCGAGCGTGGTCACCGAGGCGTTGCGCACGGTGTTGGCGAGGAAGAGCGTCCTCGCCGAAGCTGTCTCCGGCGCGCAGCGTGGCGAGCACGGTGTCGCGTCCGCCGATCATCCGCGAGACGCTGACCGACCCGTCGCGGATGACGTAGAAGTAGTCGGGGGCATCGCCCTCGCGGATCACGGTCTGGCCTGCCGGCACCCGGATCTCCTCGAAGCGCTGGAACATCCGCTCGAGGTTCGCCGAGGGCAGCTTGTGCATGGCGCGGCAGCGCAGCAGCCGGAAGACCCAGCGGTTGGCGTCCGGGGAGGGATCGTAGTGTCGGAAGTTCTCGCTGCGGCTGAGCTGGTCCCAGACCAGGATCTTCTCGAGTAGCCGGCGATCGAAGCGCAGCACGCGCGCCCTCCTGCCCTCGACCACGGCGG
This sequence comes from Lysobacterales bacterium, assembly GCA_033582715.1. GTDB lineage: Bacteria > Pseudomonadota > Gammaproteobacteria > Xanthomonadales > BPKI01 > BPKI01. The sequence continues at coordinate 2,122,283 of JAVQZZ010000001.1, forward strand.
TGAAGCGCCGCGGCCGGGTGTCGCCGAGCGGGTAGCGGCCCTGCAGGGAGGCGGCATCGTGCGTCTTGACCCGGCCGTCCGGATACTCGCAGCGCACGCTGCCGTCGATGACGTAGATCGTGTCCTCGTCCTCGTCGCCGGCGGAGAACAGCACCTCGCCCTTCTCGTGCGTCGCCGGCCTCGCCGCCTCCTCGGCAAGGAAGGCGAGGTGCTCCTCGCGCATTCCGTCGAAGGGATAGAGCTTGCGCAGTTCGGCGACGTCGATACTCACGATGGCGTTCCCCGCGGGCTCGCCGATGAGTTTAGCGATTCGCGGCCTGCCGCTGCGCCCGCCCCGGCGCTCAGCCGCCGGCGCCGCCGAGGATCGCCTCGACCGCGGGCCGGTCGCGCTCGAAGAAGTGCTCGGCCGGAGCCAGGTAGAGGAGGTAGGACAGGCGCTGGCGCTCGTCGAGCGCGGCGACGCCGAGCGCACGGTAGGCCAGGCCCTCCTCGTCGGCGAGACGGAGCTCGAAGCGCAGCGCACGCCGTCCCCTCCAGCTCACCGGCTCCGGCGTCCCCGTCGGCTCGACGCCGACGAAGCCCTCCCCGGCGAGCGCATCGGCAAACAGCTCGGGGAGATCGAGCCAGCCGAGCCCCGGGCGGACCACCGCCCCGCCCTCGCGCTCGCTGCGGCGCGCGCCACTGAACAGATGCCGCCCGGGACCGAGCCGGTCGGCGACGACGAGGAGGTTGAAGGCCGGGCCGTCACGGGTGAGCACCCAGACCGGGAAGCGCTGGAGCACCGACCAGTCCACCGGGCTGACGATCTCCTGCCCGGCCAGCCGGTAGGGGCGGTTCGCGACCACGTAGCTCGGGGCGCAGCCGAGGACTCCCGAGAGGAGGAGGAGCAGGGCGACGAGACGGCTCGCGCGGCTCATTGCAGTTCCCATTCGATCAGCTTCCGGTCGGGCGCGGCCGGATCGAGCTCGAGGTAGCGCCGGAAGGCTTCCGTCGCCGCGCGCGCATCGCCGCGGGCCTTCGCTACCTGGCCGAGCAGGCGCCAGGCGCGGGCGGGGGGCTCCGGCTCGGCCAGCACCGAACGGATCAGCGCCTCCGCCTGGGCGAGATCGGCGGGCTTGGCCGCGCGTCGCAGAATGTCGGCCCGCGCCAGCCTGAGCGGAGCCGGCGGATCCCCCGCCCGCTCCAGCCGCTCGAGCAGCACCAGGGTGTCCGGCCGGCTGCGGCGGCCGAGCTCGTCCTCGATCCAGGCCTCGAGATGGCGGCGGCGGAGCTCCCGCCAGCCGCGATCCGGTGCGGGCGCGGCCGGCGGCGCGGTCTCGGCCGCGAGGCGCTCGAGGGTACGCACGCGCTGACGGGTCGGCGGATGGGTGGCGAAGAGGGTGGGCAGCGTCGGCGGCCGCGCCCGCTCCTCGGCGAGCAGGCCCGCGAACAGGCTCGCGCCCGCGGCGAGCGGATAGCCGGCCGGCCCCATGCGGGCGGCGGCGAAGCGGTCGGCCTCCCGTTCCTGCCCGCGGGAGTAGGCGAAGAGCGCGGCGACGATGCCGAGCTCCGCGATCGCGCCGGCCCGGTACTCGCCGGTGGCGCCGGCGGCGAAGGCCACCAGGTTGAGCAAGTTGCCCGTGCGATGCAGCGAGCCCCACCGCTCCTCCGCATGGCGCTCGACGTGATGGCCGATCTCGTGGGCGATCACGAAGGCGAGCTCGGCCTCGGTGACGGTGCGCAGCATCAGCCCGGTGAACACCGCCATCGCCCCGTTCGGCAGCATGAAGGCATTGGCCTCGGGCGAGCGCAGGACATGGAGCCGAAGGGCGCCGCAGCGCTCCGCATCGAGCCGGCAGGCGAGCTCCCTGATGAACACCGCCAGCTCGTGATGGTCGGGCAGGCGGCGCGGCGACTCGGCGAGGCGGCGCTCGAGACGCTCCGCCTCGGCGGCGAGCGCGTCGGGAAGGCTCGAGTCGGCGGCCGCCCCTCGAACGCCGAGCAGCGCGAGGACGAGAAGGGCCCCCGGGAGCGCGGCGACCCGCGCCTGCCGGGATCGCGGCGGCGCCCTCATAGCGGCGCCCGGGTCAGGACCCTGCGCACCACCGCGACGGCGCGCTCGGCGGTGCGCAGGTCCCCGGCCGAGCTCAACAGGCGGTTGACCCAGACCACCTGCCCGCTGTCGAGATCGATCAGATGGGCATACACGAACTGCTCCCCCAGCGGCACGCTCACGCCGAGGAACAGCCCCGCCACCATCATCGCCTTGCGGGCGTCGCTCGCGTAGCTGTCCCGCACTAGGAGGAACAGGCCGAGGCGCGCCGAGGGATCGAGCGTGCGCACGCCGGGACCGAGCGACCAGTCGAAGGTCCCGCGCTTGTGCGGCAGCCGCAGGCTGAGATCGCTCAGGGTCTCGGCGAGGCGGCGGTTGAGCAGCCACTGCTGGCGGGCGCGCCCCTCCGCGGCGGGGAGCCGCCGCCACCCGGAAGCGGGCGCCGCGCCGCTCGAGCTCGGCACGCAACGCCTCCTCGATGTTGCGGAGCGCCTGCTCGGTCCAGTCGCGGCGCAGCACCGGTACGCCGCTCGTCGGAAGCTCGTAGAGCAGGACGTCCGGCGGCAGCAGGAGAATCTCCGCGTCGCGGCCGATGCGCGCGTCCTCGAACTGGGGGGCGAGCCGCGGCGAGGTGGTCGCGCAGGCGGCAAGCAGGAGGGCGAGGAGCGCGAGCGGGCCTTTGGCGCTGGGTCGCATCCGCCGGCGCGGTCCGGACGGTCTCGCGCGATTATAGCGCCGCAACGCGCGCGACCCTTCCCGAGGTGAAGGGATGGCTGGGGGACTAGGATTCGAACCTAGACTGGCGGAGTCAGAGTCCGCTGTCCTACCGTTAGACGATCCCCCAGCGGCGATCGCCATTGTACGGCGCGGGATCGGCGTCGCGCCGACTCCGTGCTCAGCGCTTGGAGTACTGGGTGGCCCGGCGCGCCTTGTGCAGGCCGACCTTCTTGCGCTCCACCTCGCGGGCGTCGCGGGTGAGCAGACCGGCGGCCCGCAGCTTCGGCTTCAGGCTCTCGTCGTAGGCCACCAGCGCGCGCGCCAGGCCCAGACGGACTGCGCCCGCCTGGCCGGAGAGACCGCCGCCCTCGACCGTAGCGTAGACATCGAAGCGGTCCGCGAGCTGGACCAGCTCGAGCGGCTGACGCACGAGCATGCAGGCGGTCTCGCGACCGAAGAAGCCCTCGAGCGGCCGATCGTTGATCACGATCCGCCCATTGCCGGGCCTGAGGAAGACCCGCGCCGTCGCCGTCTTGCGACGCCCGGTGCCGTAGTGCTGGGTGAGCGCCATGGGGGTCCTCACAGATCCAGGGGTTGCGGCTGCTGCGCGGCGTGGGGGTGCTGCGGCCCGCGGTAGACCTTGAGCTTGCGGAACATCGCGCGTCCCAACGGATTCTTGGGCAGCATGCCCTTGACTGCGATCTCGATCACCCGCTCGGGATGCTTCGCGAGCAGCTCCCGCAGGGTCGTGCTCTTGAGATTGCCGACGTAGCCCGTGTGCCGGTAGTAGCGCTTGTCGTCGAGCTTGCGGCCGGTCACCGCGACCTTCTCGGCGTTGATCACCACGATGCAGTCGCCGGTGTCGACGTGGGGGGTGTAGATCGGCTTGTGCTTGCCGCGCAGCCGGCGCGCGATCTCGGAGCACAGCCGGCCGAGCGTCTTGCCGCTGGCATCGACCAGATACCAGTCGCGACGCACGCTGGCGGGCCGCGCGCTCACGGTGGTCATGACGACTCCCGCAGGTCCGGTGACGAAAGACCCGGGATTATGCGGGAGCGCGACTCGCGACGCAAGGCACGAGCTGCCGGCGTGCTAGCATCGCCGCGCATGGCCGCCGCGCAGCCTCGCCACCGACCTGGCCGCCCTCGCCGACCGATGCGTGCGCTGCGGCCTGTGTCTGCCCCACTGTCCGACCTACCGCCTTGGACGCGAGGAGGGGGAGTCCCCGCGCGGGCGGATCGCGCTGGCCGCGGCCCTCGCCCGCGCGCCCGCGCTCGCCGCCGATCCCGGCCTCGGGCGGCACCTCGGCTCCTGCCTGGCCTGCGGCGCCTGCGAGCGGGTCTGCCCGGCCGAGGTGCGCTTCGACGCCCTCCTCGTGGAGGCGCGGCGGCGAATCGCGGCGTCGCGGCCACACGCCCGCGGAGGCTGCGCCTGCTGCTCGCCCTGCTCGCCCGCCCGCGCGCCTGGCAGCTCGCCCTCGCCCTGCTGCAGGGCCCTCGACCGGACGCCCCTCGCCGGGCTGGCGAGCCGGCTCGGCCTGCGTCCGCCCGGCCGACGCCCTGCCGAGCCAACCCCCCCGCGCTGGCGCCCCGCAGCCCGCGGCGAGGGCCGGCCGGTCTACCTCTTCGGCGGCTGTGTCGGGGAACGCTTCGACCGGGATGCCCTCGCCGCTGCCGAGCGGCTGCTGACGCCGACTCGGCTTCCGCGCCCTCGCCGCCCGTCGGCCGGCGTGCTGTGGCAACGCCCACGCCCACCTCGGGGCCGCCGCGGCGGCCGACCGCCTCGCGTCTCGGCTGCCCTCCGCCTACCCCGGCAGCGCGCCAGTGCTCGTCCTGCACTCCGGCTGCCTGGCCACGGTGCGCGCGACCCTGGGCGGGCGGGCGCGCGGCATCCACGAGTTCCTGCTCGAGGCCGGCGCGTCGGAGACGGCTCCGCTTCCGGCCGGCGCGCGCCGACCGTCGTGCTGCATCGCCCCTGCACCCTGCGCGGCGCGACCGCGATGAAAGCTCGGCGCTGGCGCGGCTGCTGACCGCGGTTCCGGAGGCGACGGTCGCGACGCTGCCCGAGCGCGGGCGCTGCTGCGGCGCCGCCGGGCTCCACTTCCTCGCCCGGCCCGAGGCCGCCCGCGCCCACCGCGAGGAACTGCTCGCCGAGATCGCGGCCCGTCGGCCGGCCGCGGTGCTCAGCGCCAACACCGGCTGCCGGATGTGGATCGAGGCGGCGCTCCGCCTGCGCCATCCCGCGGTTCCGGTGCATCATTCCCTCGACTGGCTCGCCCGCCACCTCGCCGCATGAGCCCCGACCACGCGTCCTCCGATCCCCGGCGCCTCGGCACCCGCGACCGCCTGCTCGCGGCCCTCCAGCAGGGCCTCGCGCTCAGCCTCGGCGATCCGCCCCCGGCGCTGCGGCCGTATCCGGCCGCAGCCGCCCCCGAGGCGGATGCCCTGAGCGAGAGACGAGCGACGCCACGCCGCCGGGCTGATGCGGGTCAATCACGCCGGGGAGATCTGCGCCCAGGCCCTCTACGCCGGACAGGCGCTGGTGGCGCGGGATCCCGAGCTGCGAGCACAGCTGCTCGCCGCCGCCGCGGAGGAGATCGATCATCTCGCGTGGTGCGCCGCGCGTCTTGCCGAGCTCGGCGCGAAGCCGAGCCGTCTCGGTCCCCTGTGGTACGCGGGCAGCTTCGCCATCGGCGCACTCGCCGGCCTGCTCGGCGACCGCCTCAGCCTCGGCTTCGTCGTCGAGACCGAGCGGCAGGTGGAGGCGCACCTTGACGACCACCTGGAGCGGCTGCCCGCGGGCGACGCCCGCAGCCGGGCGGTCGTCCGCGCGATGCAGGCCGACGAGCGGCGGCATGCGGAACGCGCCCTCGCGCGCGGCGCGGCGCCCCTGCCCCCGCCGCTCCCGCGGCTGATGGCGCTCGCCGCGTCGGTGATGAAGAGTCTCGCCTATCGCCTGTGAGGCGGCACCCGGCCGGGCTCAGGAAAGATTCCGGCCGTGGAAGAGCTCCTCGATCTCCTGCTTGAGCTCCCGCTCGATCCGCAGCCGCTCCTTGAACGGCAGCTTGCGCGCATCGATCTCGAACAGGTAGTTGTCGAGGTCGAAGTCCTTGATGTGCATCTTGGTGTGGAAGATGTTCTCCTGGTAGACGTTCACGTCGAACATCTCGTACCGGTTCTTGATCGACTTCGACAGGTAGTCCTGGATCGAGTTGATGCGGTGGTCGATGAAGTGCTTGCGGCCCGCGCACGTCACGGGTGAAGCCGCGCACCCGGTAGTCCATGATCACGATGTCGGACTCGAAGCTCTCGATCAGGTGATTGAGGGCCTTGAGCGGGGAGATCACCCCGCAGGTGGCGACGTCGATGTCCGCCCGGAAGGTGGCGATGCCGTTGTGGGGGTGGGTTTCGGGATAGGTGTGGACGGTGATGTGGCTCTTGTCGAGATGAGCCACGACGCTGGCTTCCGGCGGATGCTCGCGCACCGCGCCCTCGACCATGCGACTGCCCGCCGCCTTGCGGTCGATCACCGGCTGTTCCGAGATCAGGATGGTCACCGAGGCGCCACGCGGGTCGTAGTCCTGGCGCGCGATGTTGAGGATGTTGGCGCCGATGATCTCGGCCACCTCGGAGAGGATCTGGGTGAGGCGCTCGGCGTTGTAGGCTTCGTCGATGTACTCGATGTAGCGCTCCTGCTGCTCCGGCGTGACCGCGTAGCAGATGTCGTAGATGTTGAAGCTGAGCGCCTTGGTGAGATTGTTGAAGCCCTGGAGCTTCAGGCGCGGTAGCGGCTTGACGACGTTCTTCACGGGATCGCAACGCACTTCGAACCCACCCTGCCCCTGCCGGACGCCGGCCCGAGCGCCCCTCCCGCCCGCGCCGGATGACCCCGACGCCGGGGAGTCGGGACATTTTCCACCATAGCGCCCGCGCGCGCATCCAGGTCCGGCGAGATGCAGCGCGGCCGGCGGCACGTCCTACTCCGTCGCGCCACGCGGCGGCCGCGGCACCGAGGGCACCCGGCCGAGACCCGGCGGGACGCCCGGAAAGAGCGCCCGCAGGTGGCGTTCCGCCTCGGCGCGCGAGGGAAAGCGGCCGCGCAGCGCTCCCGTGGCCGGGTCGCGGACCTCGAAGAAGATCCGTGGCTCCTCGCCCGCCGGCTCGTACTCGACCACCAGCTCGATCTCGTGGCCGGCAAAGCGCTGCAGCGCGATGCGTTCCATCCCACACCTCCCGCGACCCTCGGGCGCATGGTGGACAAGGGCCGGATTCGGTTTTCGTGAGCCGTCCGTTCGCGTGCCGTTTCCGCAGCGGTCTCCCGCCGGGGACGTGCTACGCTCTAGCTCCGGTCCGCTCGCCCACCTCCGGCCCATGTCCGCAACCTTCGCCAGTCCGGTGGCCGACGCGCCCGCGCAGCGCCGGTCCGCGCCGCTCGAGCTCGACCAGAAGGCCCTCGAGCGCCTGCTCGCGCACTGCCGACTCAAGCGCTACGCCAAGCGTGCCCTGCTCATGCGACCGGGCGACCCGGCGGACGTGCTCGCCTATCTCATCCGCGGCTCGCTCGAGGTCTGCGCCGCCGACGATGAGGGCCGCGAGATCATCCTCGCGAGGGTCAATCCCGGAGAGTTCGTCGGCGAGCTGGGACTGTTCCTGAATACCGGCCGGCGCAGCGTCGCGGTGCGCGCGCGCGCGAGCTCCCAGGTGGCGGAGATCTCCTACGCCCGGCTGTTCGAGCTCTTCGAGCGCGATCTCGCCGCCGACTGCCCGCGGATCCTCTTCGCCATCGGACGGCAGATCAGCCAGCGCCTGCTGCAGAGCCGACGCAAGGTGAGCCGGCTCGCCTCGCTCGACGTGATCTCGCGGATCTGGCAGACGGTGCTCGACCTCTGCGCCGAACCGGACGCGCTCAGCCACCCGCGAGGCACCCAGATCAAGGTCTCGCGCATCGAGCTCTCGCGCATGGTGGGCTGCTCGCGCGAGGTAGCGGGACGCGCGCTCAAGCGCCTGCAGGAACAGGGGCTGCTGGTCGCCGCGGGAAAGACCGTGATCGTCTTCGGGGTCAAGGCCGGGGTGCCGGCGCCCGCCCAGCTCGCGACGCGTCCGCGAGCAGGCGGCTGAGGCCGGCGCCGGGATCGGCCTCGCGCATCAGCCGCTCGCCGATCAGGAAGGCGCGCACGCCGGCCGCCGCCACCCGCGCGAGTTCCTCGCCGCGGGCGAAGCCGCTCTCGCTGACCACCAGCCGCCCCGGCGGGATCCGCGGTGCGAGGCGCAGGGTGGTGGCGAGCTCGACCCGGAAGCTCCGCAGATCCCGGTTGTTGATGCCGATCAGCGCCGCCGGCGCGGCGAGCGCCGCCTCGAGCTCCGCTTCCCCGTGCACCTCGATCAGGACCTCGAGGCCGAGCTCCGCGGCGAGCCCGGCGAGCTCGGTCAGCGCCGACGCCGGCAGCGCCGCGGCGATCAGCAGCACGGCATCGGCGCCGAGCGTCCGCGACTCGTAGAGCTGCCAGGGGTCGATCACGAAGTCCTTGCGCAGGACCGGGAGCGGCACCGCCCCCCGCGCCTCGGCCAGGTGCTCATCCGAACCCTCGAAGAACTGCCGCTCGGTGAGCACGGAGAGCGCGGCGGCACCGGCGCGCGCGTAGGCCGCGGCGTGCTCCGCCGGGCGGAAGTCCTCGCGGATCCGCCCCTGGCTCGGGCTCGCGCGCTTGATCTCGGCGATCACCGCGAGCCCGTCGGCGGCGATCCGGGCGGCGAGCGCCCCGGCGAGCGATCGCGTCGGCGGCAGGTCGCGAGCCCGCGCCCGAAGTTCGGCAAGCGGCTGCCGCTCCGCGGCGAGCGGAAAGCTCCTCCCGCTTCGCGGCCAGGATCCGCGCGAGGACGCCTTCGGACATCAGCCGCCGCCCACCGCCTGCCCCGCGAGCGCGCGGGTGAAGGCGACGTACTCCTCGAGCTTGGCGAGGGCACGGCCGCTCGCGATCGCCTCGCGGGCGAGGGCGATGCCCTCCGCGAGGTCGGCGGCGAGGCCGGCGACGTGGATCGCGGCACCGGCGTTGAGCACCACCGCGTCCCGCGCCGGGCCAGGCTCGCCGGAGAGCGCGGCGAGCAGCAGCCGCCGGGAGTCGTCGGCATCGCGGGCCGCCAGCGCCCGCCGCGGCGCCTCCGGCAGCCCGAGAGGCGGCGGCCTCGATGCTGTATTCCCGGATTGCGCCCTCGCGCAGCTCGCCGACCAGCGTCGGCGCGCCAAGGCTGAGCTCGTCGAGCCCATCGAGGCCGTGCACCACCAGGGCGCGGCGCGCCCCGAGGCGGGCGAGGACCCGCACCAGGATGCCGACCAGGTCGGGATGGAAGACGCCGAGCAGGGTGTTCGGTGCCTCGGCCGGGTTGCACAGGGGGCCGAGGATGTTGAACAGCGTGCGCACCCCGAGCTCGCGCCGCACCGGCCCGATCGTCCTTCAGCGCGGGATGGTGGATGGGCGCGAACATGAAGCCGAGGCCGGTCTCGGCGATCGCGCGCGCCACCTGCTCGGGCTCGAGCTCGATCGCGGCGCCGAGCGCCTCGAGCACGTCGGCGCTGCCCGAGCGCGACGACACCGCGCGATTCCCGTGCTTGGCCACCCGCGCCCCGGCGGCGGCGGCCACGAACATCGCCGCCGTGGAGATGTTGAAGCTCTGGGCGCCGTCGCCGCCGGTACCGACGATGTCCACCAGGTGCTCGCGCTCGCCGACCTCGACCCGCCGCGCCAGCGCCCGCATGACCCGCGCCGCGCCGGTGATCTCCCCCACGGTCTCCTTCTTGACCCGCAGCCCGACCAGCAGCGCTGCGACCTGGGCCGGGCTCCAGGCCCCGCCCAGCAGCTCGCGCATGAGCGCCTCCATCTCGTCCTCGAAGAGCTCGCGGTGCTCGATGATGCGCTGGAGCGCCTGCTGGGGGGTGAGCGGCATCGGGCGTCAGACGCAGACCGCGGCGGTGAGGGCGAGGAAGTTGCGGAGCAGGGCGTGGCCGTGCTCGGTGAGGATCGACTCGGGGTGGAACTGCACCCCGAACACCGGCAGCTCGCGGTGACGCACGGCCATGATCTCCTCCCGGACGCCGTCCTCGGCGAGCGACCAGGCCGTCACCTCGAGCTCCGGCGGCAGGCTCGCCTGCTCGATCACCAGCGAGTGGTAGCGCGTCGCGGTGAAGGGCGAGGGCAGCCCGGCGAACAGGCCGCGGCCGTCGTGGACGATGCGCGAGGTCTTGCCGTGCATGATCCGCCGGGCGCGCACGATCCTCCCCCCGAAGGCCTGGCCGATCGCCTGGTGGCCGAGGCACACGCCGAGGATCGGCACCTCGGCGGCCATCGCCCGCACCAGCTCCACCGAGATCCCGGCCTCGTTCGGGGTGCAGGGCCCGGGCGAGATCACGATGTGGCTCGGCGCGCGCGCCCGCACGCCGGCGACGTCGATGCCGTCGTTGCGGTGGACCTCGACCGCCGCGCCGAGCTCGCCCAGGTACTGGACGAGGTTGAAGGTGAAGCTGTCGTAGTTGTCGATCACCAGGACCATGCCGGGCTCCCGCGCCCCGGGCGAGGGCGCATTGTGGAGGCCGGACGCGCGCCGGGGAAGGCCTGCGCAGACGTCCCGCCGCCGCTCACAGTCCCGCCGCCGCCTCGGCGACCGCGCGGAACAGCGCCCGCCCCTTGCTCATCGTCTCCTCCCACTCGCGCTCGGGATCGGAGTCGTGGACGATCCCCGCCCCCGCCTGCACGTGCAGCAGCCCGTCGCGGATGACCGCGGTGCGGATCGCGATCGCGAGGTCGGCGTCGTCGTGCCACCCGAGGTAGCCCACCGCTCCCGGCGTAGAGCCCCCGCCGCACCGGCTCGAGCTCGCGGATGATCTCGAGGGCGCGCACCTTGGGCGCGCCGGAGACCGTGCCCGCGGGGAAGGTGGCGCGAAAGACGTCCATGAAGTCGCAGCCCGGGCGCAGCCGGCCGCTCACCTCGCTCACCAGGTGCATGACATGGCTGTAGCGCTCGACCACGAACTGCTCGCCGACCTCCACCGTGCCCGGCCGCGCCACCCGCCCGACGTCGTTGCGGCCGAGATCGACCAGCATCAGGTGCTCGGCGCGCTCCTTGGGGTCGGCCAGCAGCTCGGCCTCCAGACGATCGTCCTCCTCCGGCGTGGCGCCGCGCGGGCGGGTGCCCGCGATCGGCCGCACCGTGATCCGTTCCCCCTGCTTGCGCACCAGGATCTCGGGCGAGGAGCCGATCACCTGGGTCTCGCCGAAGTCGATGAAGTACAGGTAGGGCGAGGGATTGAGCGCGCGCAGGGCGCGATAGACGTCCACCGGCCGGGCGGCGAAGGGCACGCTCAGCCGCTGGCTCAAGACCACCTGGAAGACGTCGCCCGCGGCGATGTAGGCCTTGCAGCGCTCGACCGCGCGCAGGAACTCCTCCCGCGGGAAGCCCGTGCGGAAGTCGCCCTCGGCGAGGGCCGCGCGCGCCAGCAGGTCGGGATAGGCGGTGCCGCCGTGGCGGATGCGATGCGCGAGCTCCTCCAGCCGGCGCTCGGCGCGGCGCAATCCCTGGGGCTCCGTCGGGTCGGCATGGACGATCAGGAAGAGCCGTCCCTTGAGGTTGTCGAAGACCGCGAGCTCCTCGGCGAGGAGGAGGTCGATCTCCGGCATCCCGAGGGGGTCGGGCTTGGCGAGCGCGGCCAGTCTGGGCTCGATGAAGTCGATGCATTCGAAGCCGAAGCATCCCACCAGACCGCCGCTGAAGGCCGGCAGCCCCGGCAGGCGCGGCACCCGGAAGCGGGCGCGCAGGCGCTCGACCTCCGCCAGCGGATTCTCGACCTCGCGCTCGGCGATCACCTCACCGAAGCGCCACTCGCGCAGCCGCCGGCCGCGGAAGCTGAAGCGGCTCCGCGCCGGCAGGCCGATGATCGAGTGGCGCCCCCAGGTCTCGCCGCCCTCGACGGATTCGAGCAGGAAGGCCCCCGGCGCGTCGGCGAGCTTGAGGAACACCGAGAGCGGGGTGTCGAGATCGGAGAGGATCTCGCGCGCCAGGGGGATGCGGTTGTGCCCCTCGGCGGCGAGACGGGCGAAGGAGGCGGCGTCGAGCATGACGGCCCAGCACTGGTCGCGCTCTCAAGTATGACAGCGCGACGGCGAGCCTTCAGCGTGCGCCTTCGGGGCTGCCGAGCCGCCTGAGCCGCATCGAGAAGCGCACCCCGCCCCCCTCGCGGTTCTCGGCGCGGACCGAGCCGCCGTGGGCCTCGGCCACCAGCCGCACGATGTAGAGCCCGAGCCCGAGGTGGGACTCGCCCTCGCCGGCCCGCTCGCGCAGGCTCACCAGCGACTCGAAGAGCCGCTGGCCCGCGCCCTCGGGCAGCGGCGGGCCATCGTTCTCCATCGCCAGCCGCGCTCCCTCGCGCCGCGGCTCGAGGACGATGCGGATCGCGCCGCCGGAGGGACAGAAGCCCGCGGCGTTGTCGAAGAGCTTGTCGAGCGCCTGGGCCACGAGATCGGGGGCCCCGAACAGCATTAGCCGTCCCTCGGGCACCGCCAGCTCGAGGCGCTTGTCCGGAGCGAGCAGGTCGCGGTAGCCGAGGGCGCAGCCGCGCACCAGCTCGGCGAGATCGAACCACTCGCCCTCCGCCTGCTCGATCGCGCGCTCGATGCGGGTCGCCTCGCTCATCGCGCGCAGGATCGCGCCCAGCCGCTCCGCGCCCTCGCGCGCGCGGAGGAGGTAGGCGCGCGCTCCCTCCGGCAGCGCCTCGCCCTCGAGATTCTCGAGCGAGCTGCGGACGATGGCGAGCGGAGTCTTGAGCTCGTGCCCGAGCTTGCTGGCGAGGGTGCGCAGGTAGTCGGCATAGGCGGCGATCTCGTCCATCAGCCGCTTGAAGCTGCGCGAGAGGTCGCCGATCTCGTCGCGGGCGCGGCTGACCGCGAAGGGCTCGCCGCCGCGGCTCTCGAGCGCGCGCTCGACGGCGTTGCGCAGGCGCCGGATGCGGTGGCTCACCACCCCGGCGAAGGCCAGCATCGAGAGCACGGTGAGCATGAAGGCGAAGAGGGTGGCTGCGAGCAGGAACACGAGCGCGCGCTGCGCGAACAGCAGATGCGTGTCCTGGACCTGCTCGAGCAGCAGGATGCGCCGCCCGCCGTCGAGCGGGGCGGCGACCAGCAGCCGCGCGCGCTCGTCCCCGCCGGCCTGCCGCCAGCCGATCGCGGTCTCGCCGGCGCGCGCGCGCTGAAGCTCGGGGATCGCGAGGCGCTCGAGCTCGAGCGCGAGGTCGGCGTCCGGAGGAAAGGGCGTGCGCAGGCGCCGGACCAACGGGTAGACCAGCCGGTCGGCGACGGTCTTTGGGCGGAAGGGACGCTCCGGCAGCCGCTCGGCCTCCCGCCTGGCCAGCACCCGGCCTTCGGCATCGAGCAGCCGCGCCCGCAGCGAGGGAGGGACGAGGCGCGCAAGCAGTGCCGCGGCGGGATCGCCGTCCCGAGCCGCCGCGCTCCGCCGCGGACTCGAGGCTGCGCGCGAGCGTCTCGGCGAGGGCGGCGAGCGAGCGCGCCTCGCCTTCCCTCAGCGCCGACTCGAGCTCCAGCGCGAAGCGCCAGCCGACCACCGGCACCGCGAGCAGGGCCAGGCTCGCGAGGGCGAGCTGCTGCCGCAGGGTCACGACGGCTCAGCCCGCGCGCTGCCCGGCATCGCCGAGGCGCCAGCGGTAGCCCGCGCCGTGGACGGTCTCGATGGCGTCGAAGCCCGGATCCACGGCCTGGAACTTGCGGCGGATGCGCTTCACGTGGGAGGTGATCGCGGCCTGGTCGGCCTCGACGTGGGCCTCCTCGGCGAGCTGTTCGCGGCTGCGCACCGCCCCGGGAACACGAAGCAGCGCGTGCACCATCCAGAACTCGGTCACGGTGAGCGGGACCTCAACGCCGCGCCAGGTGATGCGCATCCGCTCGGGTTCGAGGCGCAGCGGGCCGTGCTCGATGCGACCCTCCTCGGCGGCGCTTCGGCGCAGCGCCTCGACGCGCCGGAGCAGGCCGCTCACCCGCGCCGCGAGCTGGGCCAGGCTCGCGTCCTTGGAGAGATAGTCGTCGGCGCCCAGGCGCAGCCCCGAGATCACGTCGGGATCGGAGTCGCGTGCCGAGACGAACATGATCGGCAGCGTCGCCGAGCGCGCGCGCAGCCAGCGGCAGAGCTCGAAGCCTCCCTCGGGCTCGTCGCGCAGGCCGACATCGATCAGCACCAGATCGGGCAGCTCGCGGGCGAAGACGCGCTCCGCCTCCCGCCGGGACTCGAGGGCCAGCACCCGGTAGCCGAGCCGGGAGAGGGCGGCGGCGAAGTTGTCGCGGATCGCCGCCTCGTCCTCGACGATCGCGATCGTGCGGCTCACGCTCCCGCTCCGGCGGCGGCCGCCGCGGCGCGCAGCGCCGCGATGGTCGCCGCATAGTCGGGCGAGCCGAAGATCGCCGAGCCCGCCACGAAGGTGTCGGCCCCGGCGGCCGCCACCGCGGCGATGTTGTCGACCTTGATGCCGCCGTCGACCTCGAGCCGCACCGGGCGCCCCGCGGCCTCGAGGCGCGCCCGCACCGCGCGGATCTTGGACAGCGCCGAGGGCAGGAAGGCCTGGCCGCCAAACCCGGGGTCGACGCTCATCAGCAGCACCAGGTCGAGCTCCTCGAGCAGATGGTCGAGCCAGTGGATCGGCGTGGCCGGGTTGAGGGCCAGGCCCACCGCGGCACCGGCGCGACGGATGGCCTCGACAGTGCGGTGCGGGTGGCGGCTGGCCTCGGGATGGAAGCTGACCAGGTTCGCCCCCGCCTCGACGAAGGCCAGAGCGAGGGCGTCCACCGGCTCGACCATCAGGTGCACGTCGATCGGGGCACGGATCCCGTGGCGGCGCAGCGCCGCGCAGACCATCGGCCCGACCGTGAGGTTCGGCACGTAGTGCTGGTCCATCACGTCGAAGTGGATCCAGTCGGCGCCGGCCGCGAGCACCCGCTCGCACTCCTCCCCGAGACGGGCGAAGTCGGCGGAGAGGATCGAGGCGGCGATGACCGGCGCCCTCATCCCCCGCCCTCCCCGGCGCAGGCCGGGCGCGTGGCGTAGAAGCGGGCGAGCTCGCGGATCTCGGCCTCGGAGAGCGCGCCCATGACCGCGCGCATCGCCGCGTGCGGGCGCTGGCCGTTGCGGTACTGGAGCATCGAGGCCACGAGGTAGTCCTCGTCCTGTGCCGCGAGATGCGGCGTCCCGCGTTGCGGCGAGCGGCCCAGGGGCCCGTGGCAGCTCGCGCACATCCCGATCGCCCGCGGCGCCGCGGCGAGCTCCCGCCGCTCCTGCTCGCGGGCGCAGGCGGCCGCCGCGAGCAGCGCGGCGAGTGCGAGCCAGCGGGGCGCGGAGGACGGGCGGGCCGTAGGCATCCGCCGGGATTGTACGCAAGGCCCCGGTCGCCGAGCCGCAGCCCGCGGGGCCGCCCGTCGCCGGCGGCTCCCCGCCCCGACCCCGGGGGCGCGCGACGTCCCGCGGTGGCCACGGGGCGGCCGGTCCGGCCCCTCGGCGGAGGCCGCGGCGCGCGCGGGTAGAATGCGCCGGTTTCCCCGACGCTCCCCCGATGGGCACGCTGATCCGAGGCCGAGCTCCCCGGCCTTCCCCTGCTCCACCGCGGGAAGGTGCGGGAGCTCTTCGCCCTCGACGGCCAGCGCGTGCTGATCGTCGCGAGCGATCGACTCTCGGCCTTCGACGTGGTCCTGCCCGACCCGATCCCGGAGAAGGGCGAGATCCTGACCGCGCTCTCGAACTTCTGGTTCGCCCGCACCGCCCATCTCGTGCCGAACCACCTGCTGCCGGAGCCGGTGGAGGGACTGCTGCCGCCGGGCGTCGACGCCGCGCTCTATCGTCGGCGCTCGGTCGTGGCGCGGCGGCTGCGGCCGCTCCCGGTGGAGGCGATCGTCCGGGGCTTCCTGATCGGCAGCGGCTGGCGCGACTACCGGGAGCGCGGCGCGGTTTCCGGCATCCGCCTGCCGCCGGGGCTCGCGCTCGCCGAACGGCTGCCCGAGCCGATCTTCACCCCGAGCACCAAGGCCGCACCCGGCGGGCACGACGAGAACCTGGACTTCGACGCCTTGGTCGCGCGCATCGGGGGTTCCTATGCGGAGCAGATCCGCGGGCTCGCGCTGGCGATCTACCGCTTCGCCTGCGCGCACGCGGAGCCGCGCGGGATCCTGATCGCCGACACCAAGCTCGAGTTCGGCACCGACGAGGAGGGGCGGCTGTACCTGATCGACGAGCTGCTCACCCCCGACTCCTCGCGCTTCTGGGACGCCGCGGCGTGGCGCCCCGGCTCGAATCCGCCGAGCTTCGACAAGCAGTACGTGCGCGACTGGCTGGAGCGCTCGGGCTGGGACAAGAAGCCGCCCGGCCCGCGGCTGCCGTCGGAGGTGATCGAGGGGACGCGCGCCCGCTACCGGGAGGCCCTCGCGCGGCTCACCGCCCCCCCTGCGGCGTGACCGGCCGCGAACGGCTCTTCCTCGCCCTCATCGTCCTCGCCTGGGCGGGAAACTTCCTCGCCAGCGCCGAGGCGCTGAGCCGCATCCCGCCGTTCTGGTTCACCCTGCTGCGCTTCCTGGTGGTCCTCGCCGCGCTCCTGCCCTGCCTCGCCCCGGTGCCGCGCAGCCAGTGGCCGCGGCTGTTCCTCGTGTGTCTCTGCACCGGAGCGCTGCATCTCGGTCTCAACTTCTGGGCTCTCGCCGAGGGCGGAATCGGGGTCGTGGCCATCCTTCTCCAGAGCTACGTGCCGCTCAGCGCGCTGCTCGCGTGGTGCCTGCTCGGCGAACGGATCGGCTGGCGGGGCGCGAGCGGCATCGCCATCGCCTTCCTCGGCGTGGTGGCGATCGGCCTGGCCCGCGGCGAGGGCGCGGCATCGTCGGCGGCGCTCGTGCTCAGCCTGCTCGCGGCGCTGCTGCTCGCTCTCGGCACGGTGGCGATGCGCGCGCTGTCGGGGATCTCGGCGCTCTCGCTCCAGGCCTGGAACGCGCTGCTCGGGATCCCGGTGCTGCTGCCGCTCGCGCTTCTCCTCGAGGGCCCGCCCGAGGGTTTCCTGCCCGCGGTCGAGCCGCGCCACTGGGCTGGGGTGCTCTACTCGGCGCTGGCGGCATCGATCCTTGGCCACGGGCTGCTGTACGCGCTTCTCCGCCACCATCCGGTGGCCGCGATCACGCCGCATCTGCTGCTCACGCCGGTGGTCGCGATCGGCCTCGCTGCGCTGTTCGGACGCGAGCAGCCGGGAGCGACGCTGCTCGCGGGCGGCGCGCTGGTGCTCGGCGGAAGCCTGATGGTGGCGCGACGCGCGCGGTCGCGCGCGTCGCGGCCCGGGCCGAGCGCCATCGGCTGACGGTCGCCTCGCCGCCCGCGTTCCGGTCCGAGGGGAGGGCCCGGCGCTCAGCCGGCGCGCCACCTCGCGAAGCCGAGCCAGCGCAGCAGCGCCGGCAGCAGGATCACCGCGCCCACCATGTTGGTGAGGAAGAAGAAGGCCAGCAGGACCCCCATGTCGGCCTGGAACTGCAGCGCCGAGAAGAACCACGTGCCGACGCCGACCGCGAGGGTGAGGGCGGTGAAGATGACCGCCGTGCCGGTGAGTCGGAGCGCATGCCAGTAGCTGTCGTAGAGGCTGTGCCCGGCCCGCAGGAACTCTTCCATCCGCGAGTAGATGTAGATCGCGTAGTCGACGCCGATCCCGACGCCGAGCGCCGCCACCGGGAGCGTGTTCACTTTCAGGCCGATTCCGAGCAGCGCCATCAGCGCATTGGCGAGCAGCGACACCAGCGCCAACGGGAGCACGATGCAGAGGGTCGCGAGCAGGGAGCGGAAGGTGAACAGGCAGAGCACGAACACGGCGGCGTAGACCCAGGCCAGCATCGGGAACTGGGCGGCCGCGACCACCTCGTTGGTCGCGGCCATCACCCCGGCGTTGCCGGTGGCGAGCCGCAGCGAGGTCGCATCGGTGGCCACCGTCCGCCCCTCGGCCTGGGCCAGCTCCTCGAGCCTCTTGAGCGCGATGCGGAAGCCCACGTCGTAGGCATCGTTGGCCTCGCGGAAGCGCTTCACCGCCTCGACCACCCGGGCGATGGTCTCGGCCTTGTGGTCGGTGAGGAAGATCTGTACCGGCATCGCGCTGCAGCCGGCGTTGAGCAAGCCGGTGTCGGTCTCGATGTTCTGCAGCGCCTGCCGCATCACGTAGTTGTCACGCGGCAGCACCCGCCAACGGATGTTGCCCTCGTTCCAGCCGGCGTGGATCACCTTGGCGATCTGCGGCAGGCTGATCACCTGCTGCACGCCCTCGACGTTCGCCATGTGCCAGGCGAAGCGGTCGATGGTCTCCATCGCCTTGTAGCTCTCGGTGCACGCCTGGGGCGCGGTCTCGGCGATGACGTTGATGATGTCGATGCCGAGCCCGAAGGCGCGGGCGATCGCGCGGGCATCCTGGTTGAAGCGGGACTCCGGCCGGAGCTCCGGTACCCCCTCCTGCGAGTCCCCGATCTGCAAGCCCCTTGCCGGTGTGCCACGACCAGGCGGCGAGCGCGATCCCGCCCGCGATCGCGAGCAGGGCCGGTACCGGGCCGGGCGAAGACCGCGAGCGCGTGCCACGCGCCTTCGCTGCCCACCGCGCGCCGGATCCGCCGCTCGCGCATCGCCTCGGGATCGCGGAAGCGGACGTAGGAGAGCACCACCGGCAGGAGGACCAGGTTGGTGAGGATGATCACCGCCACGCCGAGCGCCGCGGTGATGGCGAGCTCCTGGATGATCCGGATCTCGATGAACAGGATGGTGAGGAAGCCCACCGCATCGGAGATCAGGGCGATCGCGCCCGGGGTGAGCAGCTTGAGGAAGGTGCGCTCGGCGGCTTGGAGCGGGCTCGACTGCGGCGCGGCGCGCAGCGTGCGCTCGTCGCCCTCGATCCCGGAGAACATCCGCTCGTTGAGCCAGCCGTTGATCATCTGCACGCCGTGCGAGACCCCGATGGCGAACACGAGGAACGGCGTGAGGATGTTCATCGGATCGATGCCGAAGCCGAGGAGCTTGAGCCCCCCGAGCTGCCAGATCACGGCGACGATCGCGACCGCGACTCCGATCAGGGCGAGCAGGGCGCTGCCGGCGTAGAGCCACAGCAGCACGAAGGTGATGGCCATCGCCACGCCGAAGAAGGCCACCACCGAGCGCGCGCCCTCGGCGATGTCGCCGACGATCTTGGCGAAGCCGATGATGTGGATCTGGATGTTCTCGTTCTCGTGGCGGCTGCGGATCTCCTCGAGCGCGCGCGCCACCTCCTGGTAGTCGAGCTTCTCGGCGCCGGCGCCCTCCGGCACGAGCTCCGCCATCACCATCGCGCCGGAGAAGTCCTTGGCCACCAGCCGGCCGACGATGCCGGCCTTGACGATGTTGGCGCGGATGGTCTCGAAGTCCTCGGGGGTGGCGACGAAGCCCGGGGCGTTGGGCGCGAAGCGCGCCGGGATCACGTTGCCGCCGGCGAAGCCGTCCTCGACGATCTCGACGAAGCGCACGTTGGGGGTGAAGATCGAGCGCACCCGGGCGTCGTCGACCGCGGGGATGGCGATCACCTCGTTGGTGACCTTCTCCATCACCTGCATGAAGGGCAGCGTGAACATGTTGCCGTCGCGGGCCATCACCGCGACCAGCACCCGGTTCGCCCCGCCGAACTCGGCCTCGTAGTCGAGGAAGGTCTGCATGTACTCGTGGCCGAGCGGGATCTGCTTCTTGAAGCCCGCGTCGACCCGAAGCTGCAGCGCGAACCACACCATTGCCGCGGTGGCCAGCGCGAAGAGCGCGAGCACGAGTGCGCGGTGCCCGAAGACCGCGGCGGCCGCGGCGCGGTGGAGGGGGTTGTACTGGCGTTCGACGCTCATCGCCCTCAGCGCAGCGTGGTACTGGCCGACGCCGTTCTCGCCGAGCACCACCAGGGTGCGCGTGCCCTGGATCGGCAGCACCGCGGAGAGGATCACGCCGTCCGGGATGGACGCTCTTGCGGAAGCCCGCCTCCCCGGCGCTGCGGGTAAGGATCAGGCCGTTCGCGCCGACCAGCACCGCACCGCCGTCCGGCAGCGGCGCGCCGCCCATGATGCTGAGCTCGGTCCCGGTCTCGAGCGGGCGCCAGCTGTCGCCGAGGTCGAAGCTCTCGAAGACGTGCCCGCGCAGCCCGAAGACCAGCACGTGCCGGCCCTCGTAGCCGATCGCCCCGAACATCGAGCCCTCGTAGGGCAGCGAGAGGCGCTCCCAGGTCTCCCCGCCATCGGTGGAGCGGAAGGCGGCACCGCGCTCGGCGGCGATGAACAGCGAGCCGTCGCCGGTGCGGACGATGGCGTTGAGATGCGGGTCCTCCTCCTCGCCGAGCTCGAGCTCCTCCTCGGTGAACAGCCAGGCCTCGGTCTCGTCCTCGGCGTCGGCCGGCGCCGCTCCGGCGGAGGACTCGGCCGCGGCCGCCTCGGCCGGCCGCACCAGATCGACGCGCTCCCAGCTTCGCCCCGCCGTCGCGGGTGCGCATGAGCAGACCGTAGGCCCCGACCGCGAAGCCGCGCAGCCTCGTCGAGGAACAGCACCGAGAGCAGGGGCGCCGAGGCGCGGGGATCGTCGGCCTTCTCCGGACTCCAGGGCGAGGCGTGCTGGCGCACCCAGGTTTCCCCGCCATCCCGCGAGTGGAGGATCACCTGGTCGTGGCCCACCGCCCAGAGCCGGTCGCCGACCGCCGCCACCGCGGTCAGCGTGCTGCGGGTCGGCACCTCGCGCGCCTGCCGCCATTCGCTGCGCGACTCGGACAGCAGCACGTGGCCGCGCTCGCCCGACGGCCACCGCCCGCTGCGCGCCGTTGGCGATCCCGAGCAGCAGCGAGCGCGCGGCGAGGGGCATCCGCTCGGCCGACGGCGAAGGCCGGGTCCTGCCAGCGCCCGGCGGCATCGCCCCCGCCTTGCGCGGCGAGGGCTGCGGCGAGGAGCGCCGCGGCGACCAGCGCCGTGCCCCTGCCCCACCGGCTCATGCCAGCCCCCCTCCCCCGTCGGCGATCCGCGTCAGCGCACGCCGCGCGTGCGCAGCGCCTGCGGCGAGAAGGCTTCCGGCGTGGTCTGGAAGGAGAAGTCGTTGACCTTCTCCTGGTTGTCGATGCCGACCGCGATGTAGCGACCGGACTGCAGGTCGTGATGCACCTCGAGGGTGCTCCAGAAGGTCGGCACCTCGTAGTAGTTGATCGAGTGCGCCTCCGAGTGCCGCCACAGCCGGCCCTGGTTGTCATAGTGGTCGACGAGCAGGATCTGCCAGCTGTCCTCGTCGAAGTAGAAGGTGCGGCGGCCGTTGATGTGGCGCATGCCCTGCTTCAGCCGGGCGTCGACCACCCACACGCGGTGGAGCTCGTAGCGGAGCAGGTCGGGATTGATGTGCCCGGGTCGGACGAGGTCGTTGTAGCCGACCTTGTCGCTGTGCACCTTGTAGGAGTTGTAGGGCACGTACATCTCGCGCTTGCCGACGAGCTCCCAGTTGAAGCGGTCCATCGCGCCGTTGAACATGTCGGTCATGTCATTGGTGCGCAGGCCGTCGGAGGCCGTGCCCGGGTTGTCGTAGGCAATGTTCGGCGCCCGCCGCACCCGACGCTGGCCGGGGTTGTAGACCCACGCCTGCCGCGGCTGGGCGCGCTGGTTCAGGGTCTCGTGCACCAGCAGGATGTTTCCGGCCAGCCGCGCCGGACCCTCGACCACCTGGAAGAAGTACACGAGGATGTTGTTGATCTCCTCGACCGTCGCCCCGGGCTTGTAGTAGAGCCCGAGAAGCTCCTCGCGCAGCCGGACCACGTTGTAGGCCCCGGTCGCGGTGGGCGCGACCTGGTTGTTCCAGCGCATCAGGGCCACGCCCTTGTACTTGAGCTTGTGGTTCCACATCACCTCGTAGGCGTTCTGGGGGATCGGGAAGGGAAAGCCCTCCGCCGCCCCCTCGACGCCGTCGCCGTCGGCGACCAGCCGCGCCGTGGTCGCGTTGCGCTTGGTGAACTCGTAGATGCGCTCAGGGAAGGACGCGCTTCGCCGCGTGGGATACACCGGCATCCGGTAGCTCTCATAGCGCTCGAACATCGCGACCTGCCCCGGCGAGAGGCGATCCTGGTATTGCCGGTAGTTGCTGCGGTCGATCACGAACAGCGGCTGGTCGGCCGCGAACGGATCGGGATGGTGCATCCCGAGGCGATAACCGGAGGGCGGCGAAGTGATGCCCCCCGTCCACTCGGGAATGGTCCCCTCCGCATTGCCCGCGCGCTCGGCGCCGACGGGCGTCAAGATCGCGCCCGAGACGAGCCGCCTGCTCGGGGGCACGACGGCCGCACCGAGCGGGGCGGCGAGCCACAGGCGTACCGAGCACTGCCGCGAGCGCATTCTTCGAAAGCCGCATGGACGAGCCCTCCTCAGAACAGGTAGCGGACGCTGAAGGCCGCGAAGTCGCGGTCCTGGATCAGGTTGAAGCTGCGACCGCCGAAGAAGTTGGTGTAGGAGAGGTCGAACACCCACTTGTTGAGGTAGTTCGCCTCGGCGCCGAGCGTGAGTGCCTTGCGGCCCTGGATGAAGTTCCCGCCGGGCCCCGGGGAGATGCCGTTCACGTCGTGGTTGAAGGCGATCCGGGGCGAGAGGTTGACCGGCGTGTTCCAGACGTTGTTGTAGTCGGCGCGCACGACCGTGCGGTAGCCCCAGGAACTCCTCGTCGGAAAGCCGCCGACCTGGGTCACCGGATTGCGGAGGTTCCCGCCGGTGAGGGCGTCGGGACCGCCGCCGGTGTCCGTCCCGTCGCCCTGGTAGCGGAGCACCGACGGCGGCGGAAGGTCGAAGACGCGGGTGATGCCGGCCTCGGTGACGAAGGCGATCTGGTCGGCGGCCAGGAAGTTGCCCGGGCCGAAGACCTTGGTCAGCGTGAACTGGAACTGGCCGACCTCGTGCCGCTCGTAGCCCTGCACGTACTGTCCGAGGCCCACCGTCCCGAGCTGGCTGACGAAGCGCAATCCCGGCTGCGGAATCAGCGCGTTCAGCGGCGAGAGCGCGGCGAAGAGGATCTCGACGTCATCGATCTGCAGCGGCTGATTGTCGCGCCAGCTGTACTCGCCCTGCAGCGCCCAGCCGCCCGGGAGCATGGTGTTGAAGCTGAAGCCCCACAGCCGGATGTCCTCGGGGTACTCGACGATCACCCGACCGGTGCGCAGGTCGGTGCTGGTCAGCGACTGGCCGGAGATCACCGGCAGCCGACTGTGGTACTTGAGGAAGTAGAGGCCGAACTCGGTGTCGTTGAGCTCGGGCGCGAAGTAGCGCAGCGCCAGGCCCCACTGGCCGGAGTCGCGCGCCTTGCGGTCGGGAGCGCGCGGCACCGAGGCCGAGCAGCCGAGCTGCACGAGGCTCGCCGGCAGCCCGGTGTCGCTCGGCGCGCCGCGGAAGCAGACGTCGAAGTAGCGCTCCGGATTGCGCACC
The DNA here is from genome assembly GCA_033582715.1 of Lysobacterales bacterium. Lineage (GTDB taxonomy): Bacteria > Pseudomonadota > Gammaproteobacteria > Xanthomonadales > BPKI01 > BPKI01. The sequence goes on from JAVQZZ010000001.1 coordinate 2,145,517, forward strand.
GGCTGCGGCACCAGGCCGAAGTTCAGCATCGCATAGGTGCCGCCGCGGGTGGCGAAGTCGTTGGTGCTCCAGTAGGTGCCCGCCGGATCGGGCTCGATCTCCTCCCACTCGAGCATGTACAGCCCCTCGACCGAGAGGCTCTCCGAGAGCTGCACCGAGGCGAAGACCATGTCCATGGGCAGGAAGGCCTCCTTGAGCTCGGAGCCGGCCAGGCGCAGCGCGGAGACGTCCACGGCGTTGATCACGTTGATCCCGCCAGTGATGAAGGTGCTCTCGCCCCAGCTCACCACCTGCCGCCCGATGCGCAGGTTCACCTCCTTCTCGTCGGGATAGAACTTCCCGAAGACGAAGGCGTCGAGGAGCTGGGTGCGGCGGCCGACCCGCTGCTTGGCGAGGCGGGTCAGGTCGTCGCGCTTCTGGTTCTCGAAGTCGTAGAAGGAGGTGCCGCGCAGGAACAGGCCGTAGTCGCGCCAGTTCAGCGCGAACTCGGTGGTGAGCTTGAAGGTGTTGGAGATGAGGTCGTGCTTGTCGTACTTGAAGTTCCCGTCGTCGCCGTTGGCCGAGTAGCGACCGGGGAGGTTCACCGTCGTGCTTGCCGGCAGCGTGGCGATCGGCACCCCGTTCAGCGTCGGCTGGATGTTGCCCTTGCCGCGCTGGTTGGGATCGGGGCGGGCCATTCGCACCCCGAAGCCATAGGAGATCGTGGTGTCCCAGGAGCCCGAGAGCTCCCCGCGCTGGAACTCGAAGGCCGAGGCGCCCGGCGCCGCGAGGAGGGCGGCGAGGGCGATCGCGAGCGGCTTGGGGCGGGTGGCCGGGAGGGGGCGGAGGCGGCGGAGGGAGGGGTTCAGCTTCTCGTTCATGGATTCGGCCCTCGGGCGCATCTCACTGGGTGCGGATGACGCTGGCGTTGGCGACCTGCACCGCGACGCCGCCGGAGACGATCATGCTCGCCATCTGGCCCTGCATCTCGGCGGTGGCCGCTGGGGAGGCCGCGGGACTGAGCAGCGAGCCGTGGTCCCCGGCGATGAAGCGCACGGCGCCCCGGATTCCGTCGGCCGCGCTGGCGCTCTGGGTGATCGGGCTCAGCCCGAGCGCCGCGATCAGCGGCTCGGTTCCGGAGAGCGGCGCTCCCGCCACGGTGTTCGGGACCACCTGGTCGGGGGGCACGTTGGCGGCCGGGTTGCCGACCACCGCCTGGAGCAGGATCCGGTTGTTGACCGAGGCGATGCCGTAGTTGATCGGGTCGGCGGAGTCGACCACGGTCTGCGCCGCGACCATGAAGCGGTCGAAGTCGGGCGTTCCCGGCTGGATGCCGGCACCCTGAAGCCCCGCACGGATGCGCGGACCGAAGGTCGGCGAGCCGTCGAGCAGGCGCGCGATGCCGCCGCCCGGGACGTTCAGCACGCCCACGGTGACGGTCGGCTCGAGCGCGAGGAATGGCGTTCCCACCATCGCCCCGAGCGACTGACCGACGAAGGCGACCCGGGCGCCGTCGAAGTCGCCGATGCCGTCGCCGGTGATGTCCATGCGCGGCACGCTGGCCGCGAGGTGGAACAGGTCGGCCACCGCCTGCCGCAGGTTGTCGCGCGAGGTGAGCAGGCTCGAGAGGTTGATGGTGTGCGCGCCGGAGGGATCCGGGACGCCGTCGGGACCGGGCGCGCCGGTCTGGTTGTTGATCAGGTCGACGTCGAAGGTGCGCTCCCGCGCCCCAAGCTGGGCGAAGGGCGTGTTGCGGATCGCGAGCGGATCCGTCGGCGGCAGCCCGTGGAGCGGCTGGTCGATCGCGACCACCGCGAAGCCCTGCGCGGCCATGGTCGCCGCGATCCCGATGGCGTCGGTGCGGTTGCGGGTGATCCCGTGCTGGAAGATCACCACCGGCCAGCCCGCCGCCGGCCGGGTACGGCCGGAGTTCGCGTTCGGCACCGTGAGCAGCACCGGCACCAGGAGCTCGGCGTTGCGCACCGGCAGGGGGTTCGCGAAGGTGATGTTGTCCGAGGTCGGATCGAGCCCCGCCTGGTTGAAGGGCGGCACGTAGGCCCCGGGCCGCGCGCGCCAGCGCCCGGTCAGCACCGCGGTCGGATTGGCGGCGGTGGGGACCTCGAGGTAGTAGGGCAGGCTGATCACCCCGATCCAGATGTCGGCCACCGGCGGCAGCCCGGCGATCGCCGTGGTCTGGCCGGTGCGCGCAAGCTGCGTGGCGCGCGGCTCGACCGTCGAGCGCACCGCCTGGAGCACCGGGGTGATGCCCTGGGTCGTGGCGACCCAGGAGAGGACGATGCGCTCGCGCGGGATGCCGCGGGCCGCCGCCGCCGCCTCCTGGGCATTGACCAGCTGTCTGAGCGGCTCGAGGGCGCAGGCGGTGCTCGCCGGCAGCAGCGGCTCGGTGCTCTGCCCGCCCACGCACAGCGGGCTCGTCCGCTTGGCGAGGAAGTACGCCTGGTCGGGCGTGGCGTCGTTGCCGCGCGCGTCGCGGATGCCGTTGGTCAGCACCACCATGTAGGAGGTGAGCTGCTTGAGCGGCCGGGTCGGGATGATCGCCAGCGTCCGCCCCGTGGTGTCGCTGGGGGAGAGCGCGGTGGCGAACTCCTGGCCGGCGGTGAGCTCGCGCACCACCCCGGTCACCGCGCCGCCTGGCCCGGTCAGGGTGACCTCGAACATGCGGACCGTCGTCCCGGCGACGATGCTCGCCGGTGCCGGCGCCGCCGAGAAGGTGGTCACCCAGGGCGCGACCGTGCTGAAGCCGTCGAGCGCATTGAGCGCGCGCACCGGGTCGGCAGGATTGGTGGGGCTCTCCCCGGGGATGTTGAGGGTGAGATCCCGCGTCCCCGAGAGCAGGAGATTGCTCGGGAAGGGCACCACCCCGGCGCTCGGATCGAAGCGCGCGGTGATCACCGCGGTGACCAGGGAACCGTCGCTGTTGGTGGCCGGCGGGGCCGGCGTGGCGCGGGGGGCATTGCTGCTGCTCGAGCAGGCCGCGAGACCCACGGCCGCGAGCAGGGCGAGAAGCGAGGCTCGGGCGGACATCGGCAAGATTCCCCTCTCGGAAGACGCGAAGGCCGGAAGGCGCGCCTATCTTAGGGAGCGCTCGCGCGCCTTGGCAACGAATCGCTAACGTTTGCCCTCGACGCGCGCCGATGTTGCGCCGCGTCACGGAGCGGGGCGACGGGAAGGTGGCGCGAAGGGGCGCGGGCACCAGCCGAGTTCGGCCAGCACCGGTGCGGGCTCCGCCACCTGATCGCGGGCGAGACGCGCCACCGCCCCCCGCCAGCGCGGCGCGAGCAGCGCCAGCAGAGCCGTGGGCAGCGGCAACGGAAGGCAACGGCCGACCCGTGCCCTCGCCGCCCGCCGGAGCATGGTGGCGAAATCCAGACGTTCGCCGCCGCCGGCCTCGATCACGCCCTCGTGCGCGTGGCCGAGCAGCGCCAGCAGCAGCGCCGCGAGATCCCCGGCGTGGACCGGCTGCCGGAGCCCGCGGGCGGGCCAGGGCAGCGGCAGGATGCGCAGTCGCGCCGCGATCCTGAGCAAGGGCTCGAGCGCGCCGAGATCCTCGTCGTCGTAGATCGCGGTCGCGCGCACGACGCAGAGCGACACGCCGCGCTCCCGGCACCACGCGGCGAGCGCGGACTCGGCCGCGAGCAGTCGCGCGGCCTGGCGGACTTCCTGCGGCGTCCGGGGAACCCTGGCGCACGCGGGCGCTGATCGAGGACAGCGCAACCAGTCGGCGCAGGGCGCCGCGGCGGCCGACGCGCGAGGCCCTCGGCGAGCTCGGCGAGCGGGCCCGCGGAGAGGATCGCGCGCGACCTCGGCCTCCTCCGGCCAGCCGGCGGCGACCTCCGCGCGCAGCCAGCGCACCCGGCCGGGGCCATCCGCCCGCGGCCGCCGGCTGATCGCCAGCACCGTCCGTCCGGCGGCGAGCAGCGGCGGCAGCAGCCGCGAGCCGACCCGCCCGGTCGCGCCGGTCACCGCCACCGCCTGGCCTTCCGCGATCACGCGCGGCATGGTAGGCGCTCTCCCGCACCCGGATCGACCATGCGCCGACTGCTGCTGCCGCTCGCCCCGCTCCTCGGCGCCCTGTCCGGCGCCGCCGCGGCCATCGCCGGCGTCCCCCAGGCCGCCGCCTTCACGCTGGGCGTGGCGCTGTGGTGCGCGCTGTGGTGGATCGCCGAGCCGGTCGAGGCGCCGGTCACCGCCCTCGTGCCGCTGGCGCTGCTGCCGCTGGCCGGGGTGCTCGCGCCGGCCGAGATCGCGCAGGCCTTCGGCCATGAAGCGATCCTGCTGCTCGCCGGCGGCTTCATGCTCTCCCAGGCGGTGGCCGCGAGCGGCCTGCACCGGCGCTTCGCCCTTGCCGTGCTCCGGGCCGTGGGCGGCGGCTCGCCCCGTCGGCTGGTGTTCGCCTTCGCCCTCGCCGCGGGGCTGATCAGCATGTGGGTGTCCAACACCGCGACCGCCCTGATGCTGCTGCCGATCGCGCTCGCCCTGCTCGAGGGCCATCCCGAGCGCGAGCGGCTCACCGTGCCGGTGCTGCTCGCGATCGCCTACGGCGCCAGCGTGGGCGGCCTCGGCACGCCGATCGGAACGCCCCCGAACCTGATCTTCCTCGGCGTCTACCGCGAGAGCACCGGCCGCAGCATCGGCTTCCTCGAGTGGCTCGGCTTCGGGGTGCCGCTGCTCGCGCTGTTCCTGCCCCTGCTCGCGCTCTGGCTGGGGCGCGGGCTCGGCGGTGCCGCCGTGGCCTCCGCACCGCCAGCCCGACCCGGTCCCTGGACCCCGGCCGAGCGCCGCGTGCTGTGGGTGTTCCTGGCCGTGATCGCGCTCTGGGTGACCCGCACCGCCCCCGGCGGCGGCTGGAGCGGCCTGCTCGGCCTGCGGCACGCCAACGACGCCGCGGTCGCCCTGCTTGGCGTGCTTGCCCTCGCCGTCCTTCCCGACGGCGGCGGCGGCCGGCTGCTGCCCTGGTCACGGGCCGCCGCCATCCCCTGGGGCATCCTGGTCCTCTTCGCCGGCGGGCTGGCGCTGGCCCAGGCCTTCGCCAGCTCGGGGCTCGGGGCGCTGCTCGCGGCCCGGCTCAGCGCCCTGGCCGCGCTCCCTCCCTGGCTGGTGGTGCTCAGCGTGACCACGGCGATGATCTTCCTCACCGAGATCACCAGCAACACCGCCGCCGCGGCGCTGGCCATGCCGGTGCTCGCCTCCGCGGCCCTGGCGGCGGGCGTCGATCCCGCGCTCTTCATGCTGCCGGCGGCGCTGGCCGCGAGCTGCGCCTTCATGCTGCCGGTCGCCACCGCCCCGAATGCCGTGGTCTACGGCAGCGGCCGGATCCCGGCCGGGCGCATGGCCAGGGAGGGTCTGGTGCTCAACCTGATCGGGATCGCGCTGCTCGCGAGCCTCGCCTACCTCTGGCTCGACTGAGCGCCGCGCTCGGCCTCGGTGAGCGCGACCTTGTCGCGGAGATAGAGCGGCTCGAGCTGGCGGGCGGGCACGCCGCCGCCGGCGCGAAAGGCGCGCAGCCCGAGCTCGGCTACGGCGCGTGCGGTGGGCAGGAGCTCAGGCAAAAGCCGGCACGACCGTTCCGCCTGGAGCGTCGCCCATGCCGCGGGCGCGACCGCTAGCCCCGAGCCGGCGATCAGCGCGAGCGGCGCCTCGCCCAGCCGCGCCGCGGCCGCCGCCGGCTCGGCGAGCAGGGGCTCGCCCTCCGCCTCCGGCCAGCCGTCGCCCTCGAGCCGGAAGCGCCCCGCGTAGACCTCGCCCATCCGCGCATCGAGCAGCGCCAGCAGCCGCGACCCGGGCGGCGGCCGCGCCTCCCGCGCGGCGACCAGGGCCAGCGCGGCCAGGCTCGAGACCCCGACGGCCGGCACCGCGAGGCCGAAGGCCAGGCCCTGGGCCACCGAGAGGCCGAAGCGCACGCCGGTGAAGGCGCCGGGGCCACGGCTCGCCGCGATCAGGCCGAGCGCGCGGCGCTCGAGCCCGGCCTCCGCCAGCACGGCCTCGATCGCCGGCAGCAGGAAGGCGCTCTGCGTCTCCCCCGGAGCCGCGCGGCGCTCGAGCAGCATCCCGTCGGGCAGGCCGAGCGCCACGCTCGCCGCAGGCGTCGAGCACTCGATCGCGAGGATCACGGGGGAGCTCATAGCGCGCGCAGGAACGTCACTGGCTCTCGGGACCTGTTTGGCGACCATGGCGGGGAGCTCATAGCGCGCGCAGAAACTCGAGGGCCTCCTCCTCGGAGTCCACGCCCCCCATCGGCGGCAGGCTGTCGAGGAAGGCCCTGCGGTAGCCGGCCGTGTGCAGCCGCGGGTCGGTGATCACCAGGAGCCCGCGGTCGCTCTCGCTGCGGATCAGCCGCCCCGCCCCCTGCTTGAGCGCGAGCACCGCCTCGGGAAGATCGAGCTCGAGGAACGGATCCCCGCCCCGCTCCCGGATCCGGAGCGTGCGGGCGCGGCGCAGGGGATCCGCGGGGGCGGCGAAGGGGAGCTTGTCGATCACCACCAGCGACAGCGCCGGACCGACCACGTCCACGCCCTCCCAGAAGCTCGCGGTGCCGAGGAGCACGGCGTTGCCGCAGTCGCGGAACTCGCGGAGCAGGGCCTGGTGGGAACGCTCTCCCTGGACCAGGAGCGGCCAGGGAAAGCGGCCGGCCGCGCTCTCGCTCGCGAGCGAGCGCGCCGCCTCGCGCAAGGCCTCGTGCGAGGTGAAGAGCAGGAAGGCCCGTCCCCGCGCCGCGGCGATCAGGCGCCGGGCCAGCGCGAGGAAGGCCCGCCGGTGGCGCACGCGGTCGCCCGGATCGGGAAAGCCCTGCGGCACGAAGAGCCGGGCGAGGGCGGGGTAGTCGAAGGCGCTGGGCACGAGCTCGCAGACCACGTCCTCGAGGAGCCCGAGGGCCCGTCGCATTGGGGCGAAGGACCCCCCCACGCTCAGGGTCGCCGAGGTGAAGATCCAAGGCGCCCGGAGCGCCTCGCGCCATCGCGCCAGGCGCTCGCCGACCTCGAGGGGGGCCAGGCACAGCCGGAAGCCCTGCTCCGCCGACTCGCCCCAGGCGCAGGTCGCCTCAGCGGGCTCCCCCGGGGCGAGTCGCGAGGACTCTGCCGCCCTGCGCCAGTCCTCGAGCTGCCGGCCGAGCTCGGCGGCGCGCTCGCCGAGCCGCTCGAACTCCGCGTCCCCGGCACCGAGCCGGCCGATCGCGTCGGCGAGTCCGCCGAGCGCCCCGCCCAGCGCCAGGAGCGCCGCGGCCACGCCGGGCTCCTGCGCGAGCCGCTCGCCCTCGAGACGGCCCTCACCGGCGGCGGCAAGCGCCCGCAGGGCCGCGTCGAGCGCGGCCTCGAGGGCCGCGGCGTCCGGCTCCAGGCTCGCGCGCAGGTCGGCACGCCCCGCGAGGTCGGTGGCGGCCTCGAGATCCCGCAGCAGCTCGCGAAGCTGGCCGCTCGAGAGCTGTGTCCCGAGGCTCGCGAAGGCCTTGTCGGCCAGGGCGTGGGCCTCGTCCACGATCACCACCTCGGGCGGCGCCAGCAGACAGCCGAAGCCCTCCTCGCGCAGCCGCAGATCGGCGAGCAGCAGGTCGTGATTGACCACCACGATCCGCGCCTGTAGGGCGCGGCTCCGCGCCCGCTCGACCAGACAGCGCTCCCAGCGCAGGCACCTCTGGCCGAGGCAGTTCTCGGCGGTCGAGGTCACGGCCCTGCGCAGCACCCAGTCCTCGGGCAGAAAGTCGCACTCGGCGAGGTCGCCGCCCGGCGTCTCCCAGCGCCAGCCGTCGAGCCGCTCGAGGCGCTCCGCATCGTCGCGGCTGCGCACCCCGCGCGCGAGGAGCCGCTCGAAGCGATGGTGGCAGAGGTAGTTGCCGCGGCCCTTGAGCAGGGCGGCGCGCGGGTCGACGCCGAGGATCTCGCAGACCGCCGGCAGGTCGCGATGGAAGAGCTGGTCCTGGAGCGCGCGGGTGGCGGTCGAGATCACCACGCGCCGGCCGGAGAGCACCGCCGGCACCAGGTAGGCGAAGGTCTTGCCGATGCCGGTGCCGGCCTCGACCAGCAGGTGATGCCCCTCGGCGATCGCGGCCTCCACCGCCGCCGCCATCCGCCGCTGACCCTCGCGCACGCGGAAGCCGGGGCGATGCTTCGCGAAGGGCCCCTCCGGTCCGAGCAGGGCGGCGGCGGAGGCCGGCAGGACGCTCGCCAAGCCTCTCGCCTCAGAAGCGCGGCGGCCGCGCCACGGCGCAGCGCGCCGCGCGCTCGCGCGCCGCGAGCGCCTCCTCCGGGCGGCCGAGCCGGTGGCGCGCCTCGGCGATCAGGAGCCAGTGCCGGAGGCACAGCGAGCCGAGTCCCGGGCCCAAGCGCTCGGCCTCGAGCGCGAGGCGCTCGGCGGACCCGGCATCGCCCCTGAGCAGGGCGTTCTCGGCCAGATGCTGCAGCACCTCCGGCGAGCCGGGGTCGCGGGCGCGCGCCTGCTCCAGCAGCGCCTGCGCCTCGTCGTGGCGGCCCTCGGCCTCGAGGCGCTCGGCCTCGGCCAGCCGGTCGGCGATCCCCGGCTCGGCGAGCGGGCGCACGTCGAGCGCCGTGGGCACCGCCGCGGCGGCCTCGCGCAGGGCGCGCACCCGCTCCCACTCGGGCGAGGGCCGCGGCGCCTCCGGCTCGCGGGCCGGCGCGGGCGCGCGCCGCTCGCAGGCGGCGAGCCCGAGTCCGAGGACGATCAGCAGCGGCACGACGGCGGCGCGCATCGCCCTCATCTTGGCAGATGGCGCAGGCCGTACCAGAGGGCCCGACAGTCGCCGGAGCCCTCCGGCCGATGGCCGGCGAGGAAGGGCAGTTCCCGCGCCCCCGGACAGCCGGGAGCGGCGGGCTCGCCCTCCGGCCCGACCCAGGCCCACTCCAGCGGCGCGAAGCGGTCGGGCAGCAGCGGCCGCGCCGGCAGCCCCCGGAACAGGGCCGCCCACACCCGGAGCGCGCCGGTCGCCCCCATCAGCCCGGTCGGGCGGTAGTCGTCCCGGCCCACCCAGACCAGGCCGAGGTGGCTGCCGCTGAAACCGGCGAACCAGCTGTCGCGGCGGTCGTCGCTGGTGCCGGTCTTGCCCGCGGGGCGAAGTTCGAGGAAACCCTCGCGGGCGAGGGCGCGCGCCGTCCCGGCGAGCACCGCCTCCTGCAGGGCGTGGACCACCAGCGCCACCGCCCGGCTCTCCGGCAGCGAGGCAGCCTGGCGCGGGTAGCGGCCGAGGGCCCGCCCGTGCCCGTCGGTGACCGCGCGCACCGCGCGCAGGGGCTCGAGGCGACCGCCGTTGGCCAGGAACTGGTAGGCCTGCGCCGCCTCCAGAGGCGTGAGCTCGGCGGCGCCCAGCAGCAGGGCGGGGTGGGCCGGCCCGAGCCGCGCGCCGCTCAGCCGCTCGAGCAGACGGCGCACCCGCTCGGGCCCGACCGCGAGCCCGAGCCGCACCGTGGGCAGGTTGCGCGACTGGGCCAGGGCCTCGATCAGCCGCAGCCGCCCCCGGTGCCCGCGGTCGGCGTTCTCCGGCCGCCACCAGCGGCCATCGTCGAGCCTGAGCGCGAGCGGCGCGTCCTCGAGCGGGGTGCCGAGATGGAAGCGGCCGGGCTCGGCGAGCGCGAGGAGGTAGACGAAGGGCTTGACCAGCGAGCCGATCGGCCGTCGCGCCGCCAGCGCCCGGTTGAAACCGTGCGCCCGCGGATCGCGGTCGCCGGCGAGGGCCAGGATCTCGCCGCTCGCGGCATCGGTGACCACCACCGCGCCCTGGAGTCCCTCCCCGCCGCCATCGAGCGCCGCGAGCGACTCCGCCAGCGCCCGCTCCGCCCGCCCCTGCAGCGCCGGCGCCAGGGTGGTGTGCACCGCGAGCCCGGCCCCGGCGAGGGCGTGGCGCCCGAAGTCGGCCGCGAGCTGGCGCTCGACCAGCTCGAGGAAGGCGGGATGCTGGTTCCGCGGCAGCCGCGGCTCGCGGGCGACGCCGAGCGGCGCGGCGCGCGCCGCCGCCGCCTCCGCCGCGCCGATCAGGCCGGTCTCGAGCAGGATGTCGAGCACCTGGTTGCGGCGCGCCAGCGCGCGCTCGGGGTGACGGCGCGGGTCGTAGTGCGAAGGCCCGCGGATCAGGCCCACCAGCAGCGCGATCTCGTGGAGCTCGAGGCTGGCGAGATCCTTCCCGAACCAGAACTCGGCACCGGCGCCGAAGCCGTGGACCGCCTGGGCGCCCTGCTGCCCGAGGTAGACCTCGTTGAGATAGGCCTCGAGGATCCGGCCCTTGTCGAAGCGCCACTCGAGCAGCAGCGCGATCAGGGCCTCGTTGAGCTTGCGCCACAGGCTGCGCTCGCGCGAGAGCCAGAGCTGGCGCGCGAGCTGCTGGGTGATGGTCGAGCCGCCCTGGGCGAGACGCCCCTCGCGGAGATTGACCCAGGCGGCGCGCAGCACCGCGAGCGGATCGATCCCGCCGTGGTGCTTGAAGCCGCGGTCCTCCACCGCCTGGAGGGCGGTGAGCACGCGGTTCGGCACCCGCCGCAGCGACAGCGGCCGGCGCTCCTCGAGCCGCCCGCCATAGAGGGTCGCGATCCGCGCCGGGTCGATGCGCGCCTTTGCGAGCGCGCGCCCGGCCGCATCGGCCAGCGCGAGCACCCGTCCGCCGCCGAGCTCGACCCTGAACCGGAGCGGCGGGTGGCGACCCTCGCCGTCGGCGAAGCCGCGTCGGTGGATCAGGAAGGCGCGTCCCTCGACGGCGAAGCTGCCCGGCCTCGGCGCGCCCGGCTCCTCGCGATAGCGGGAGGCGAGCAGCTCCTCGCGCAGCATCGCCTCGTCGAGCGGCTCGCCCGGCGCGAGCTCGAGGGCGCGGGCGTAGACCCGCGTCGGCTGCGGGCGCTCGAGCGCGGCGAAGCCCTGCCGGACGAGCCGGTCGAGATGCGCCGTCCACGCCGCGGTGAAACCGACGAGCGCGCCGAGGAGCAGCCACAGCGTGGCGCGCAGCGCGCGCCGCAGCCGGCCCGCGAGGCGGGCGGCGAGGGAGGCGGGAGCCGTGGGCATCGGCGCGATTCTAGCGTGCCGACCCGCGGCGCTTGGCCGATAATCCGCGGCCTTGCCGCCACTGGCGGCCGCGTCGCGAGCCCGCACTCCCTGCCATGAGCGAACCGATCCTCGCCATCTGGGGCGAGCGCCCGCCCGGGGCGAGCGCGCTCGCCCGCCTGCGCGAGGGTCTGCCGCCGCACGAGCTGTGGTACGCGGGCCCGGCGGAGGGCGCGCCGGGCGCGGCGCGGCGCATCGGGGCGGAGGCGAGCTTCGAGGCGGCGCGCGCCGCCGTCCTCGCCGAACGCGGCCCGGCGCGGCGCCCCGTGGTGCTGCTGGCCGCGGACGCCACCCTGCCGCCGGGCTGGTTTCCGCGGCTCGCGGCCGCCGCGCGCGAGCTGCCGGACGCGGTGCTGAGCCCGCTCGACCCGGGCGTGGCCGAACTCTCCCCCCTCGCCACCGAGGACGCCGCGGAGCTCGCGCGGCTCGACGCCATCGCCTGGCGCCTCGGCGGCGACGTCCTGCTCCCGGCGGAGCGCCCCTCCCCGGCGCTGTCGTGGTGGGCGCCGGCCGCCACCGCCGGAAGCCCGGTGCTGCTGCTGACGCGCCTGGTCGCCGGCCGTGCGGGGACGCCGTCGCGGCGCCGGCACCCATCCGCTGCTCGCCAGCCTCCGCCACGCCTGCGCCGGCATGGCGGGGGCGGCCGCGGAGGGCCTGCCGGGCCTCGACGGGCGCCCGGTGCTCCTGCACCTGCTGCACGGCTGGGGCGGGGGGGTCGAGCGCTTCGTCCGCGACCTCGCCGCGAGCCTCGCCGGATTCCACCACCTCGCGCTGCTCGCTCGGGGCGAACGCGGCCGGCCGGAACTCGCGAGCCAGCTCGAGCTCGCCGAGGGCGCGGCGCTCCTGCCCCTGGCGCGGCATCCGCTGCATCCGCCGATCGCGGGCACCGCCCTCGCCCATCCCGGCTACGAGGCGGTGCTTCGCGAGATCCTCGCCCGCTTCGGGGTCGCCGGGCGTGGTCGTGTCCTCGCTGATCGGCCACGGCCTGGAGGCCCTCGCGACCGGATTGCCGACGCTCGTCGTCGCCCACGACCCCTATCCCCTGTGGCCCTTCCTCCACGAGCGCCTCGAGGACCCGGCACGCCGCTTCGACCTCGCCGAACTGGAGGCGATGCTCGCGCGGCGCGATCCCCACCCGCTGCCGCGCTGGCCGGCCGAGCGCTGGTGGGAGCTGCGCCGGCGCTACCTCGAGGGGCTCACGGCGGCGGGGGCCACCCTGGTGACCCCCAGCCGCTCGCTCCGCGACAGCCTCCACCGCCTCGCCCCGGAGCTCGCCGCCCTGCCCTCGCGGGTCGTCCCCCACGGCGTGGCCCGCCTGCCGGGGGCCGGGCTCGCGCCGGGGCCGCGCGACCGGCGGCGGGTCCTCGTCCTCGGCCGGGTGCAGGGGGGCAAGGGCGAGGTCCTGCTCGATCCCCTCACCCGCGAGCTCGCGGGGGAGGTCGAGTTCTACCTGCTGGGCGCGGGCGCCGCCGCCCACCGCTTCTTCGGGCGTCGCGGCGTCCACGTCGAGCTCGACTACCGCCGCGAGGAGCTGCCCTCGCTCCTCGCCCGCATCGCCCCCGAGCTGGCGCTGATCCCGGCGACGGTGTCGGAGAGCTTCTCCTACACCCTCTCCGAGCTGCGGATGCTCGGCGTGCCGGTGCTGGCCACCGCGGTGGGCGCGCTCGCGGAGCGGATCCGCGACGGCGAGGATGGCTTTCTCGCGCCGCCCGAGCCCGCGGCCCTCGCCGGGCGGCTGCGGGCCCTGCTCGGCGAGCCCGACAGGCTGCGCGCCGTTGCGGCGCGCGCAGCCGCCCGCGAGCGTCGCGATCCGGCGGCGATGGCCGAGGACTACCGGCCGCTGCTGCCGGCCACCGCCCGCGCGGCGGAGCTTCGCTTCGCGCCCGTCGATGCCGGCACGCTCCGCGCCGCCGCCGACGCCGGGCGCCGGCTCGCGCTCGCCGCCGAGCGCGAGCGGCTCGCCGCCGAGCTCGCCCGCCTGAGCGCCGAACTCGAGCGCCGCGCCGACTGGGCCGAGGAGCAGGCCTCGCTGGCGGCGGAGCGCCTCGGCTGGGCGCGCGCGCTCGAGCAGGAGCTCGCCACGGCCCGCGCCGAGCGCGATGCCGTGATCGCGGCCCATCGCCGCCTCGAGGGCGAGCTGGCCGCGGCCCAGGCCTGGGCCCGGGGCCTCGACGCCGAGCGCGTGCGCCTCGAGGGCGAGCTCGCAGTGCGCAGCGGCGAGCGCGACCGCCTCCGGGCCGAGCTCGACGCGATCCTCGGCAGCCGCAGCTGGCGGCTCACCGCGCCGCTTCGCGCCCTCGCGGCGAGGCTGCGCCGTGCCCGCGACCGGCTGCGCTTCCGGCTGGCGAGGCTCTGCCAGCTCGCGGCGCGCGCCCGCGGCAGCCTGCGCAGCCGCGGCCTCGTCGGCACCCTGCGCCATCTCCGCGCGCGCCGCGCGGTGTCGCGCGCCCGGCCGACGCCCTCCGTCCCCGCCGCGCGGGCCGCCCCGGCGCTGCCGGCCCGGCTGCCGGATCCCGCCGCGCCGCTGGCCTCGGTGATCGTGCCCGTCTACGGCAAGCTGCCCTACACCTCGGCCTGCCTCGCCGCCCTCGCCGCCGGCGCCGGGAGCGAGCCGCCCTTCGAGGTGATCGTGGTGGACGACGCCTCCCCGGACGACAGCGCCGAGCGGCTCGCCCGGGTCGGGGGACTGAAGCTGATCCGCCAGCCCGAGAACCGCGGCTTCATCGCCGCCTGCCACGCCGGCGCGGCGGCGGCGCGCGGGGAGTTCCTGGTCTTCCTCAACAACGACACCGAGCCCCGGCCGGGATGGCTTTCCGCCCTGCTCTCGACCTTCGCGCGGCATCCCGACTGCGGGCTCGCCGGCGCCAAGCTGATCTATCCCGACGGCCGCCTGCAGGAGGCCGGCGGCATCGTCTTCTCCGACGGCTCGGGCTGGAACTACGGCCGCTTCGGCGATCCCGCCGACCCGCGCCACGAGTACGTGCGCGAGGCCGACTACTGCTCGGGAGCCGCGATCGCGATCCGCCGCGCGCTCTGGGAGCGGCTCGGCGGCTTCGACCCCCGCTACGCGCCGGCCTACTACGAGGACACCGACCTCGCCTTCCGCGTGCGGGAGGCGGGGCTGCGCGTGTACTACCAGCCGCGCGCGGAGGTCATCCACCACGAGGGGGTCACCTCCGGCACCGATCTCGCCTCCGGCACCAAGCGCTTCCAGGCGATCAACCAGGAAAAGTTCCGCGAGCGCTGGGCCGAGGTCCTCCGTCGCCATCCCCCGCCGGGCAGCGACCCCGAGCGCGCCCGCGAGCACCGCGTGCGCCACCGGCTGCTGGTGATCGACGCCACCGTCCCCACCCCGGACCAGGACTCGGGCTCGCTAAGGCTCGTGAACCTGATGCGGGCGGCGCGCGAGCTCGGCTGCAAGGTCGCCTTCCTCGCCGACAACCGCCGCCACGAGGGGCCCTACACCGAGGCGCTGCAGGCGCAGGGGATCGAGGCCTGGTACGCGCCCTACGCCCAGGACCCGGTGGCCTTCCTCGCCGCCCAGGGCCCGCTTTTCGACAGCGTCTGGGTGTCGCGGCATTACGTCGCCTCGGCCTGGCTGCCGCTGCTCCGGCGCTACGCCCCGCAGGCGCGGGTGATCTTCGACACCGTGGACCTGCACTTCCTGCGCGAGCGCCGGCTCGCGGCGCTCGCCGGCGACCCCGCCCTCGCCCGCCTCGCCGAGCGCACCCGCGAGGCCGAGCTCGGCTGCATGCGCGAGGCCGATCTCACCGTGGTGGTGAGCCCCGCCGAACGCGAGCTCCTCGCCCAGGAGGCCCCGGGGCTCCCGGTCGCCGTGGTCTCGAACGTCCACGAGCTCCGCGGTCGGCGCCGCGGCTTCGGCGAGCGCTCCGGGCTGCTCTTCGTCGGCGGCTACCAGCACCCGCCGAACGTGGACGCCGCGCGCTGGCTGGTCGAGAGCATCCTGCCGCGGCTGCGCGCGGAGATCCCGGAGCTCGAGCTCCATCTCGTCGGCAGCCGCGCCCCGCCCGAGGTCGTCCGCCTCGGGGAGCGGCCGGGCGTCCGCTTCCACGGCCAGCTCCCCGAGCTCGAGCCGCTGCTCGACGGCTGCCGCGTGGCGCTCGCCCCGCTGCGCTACGGGGCCGGCGTCAAGGGCAAGATCAACCAGGCGATGGCGAGCGGGCTACCGGTGGTCGCGACCACCATCGCCGCCGAGGGCATGGCGCTCGCGGACGGGCGGGAGGCGCTGATCGCCGACTCGGCCGAGGACTTCGCCGCCGCCGTGCTCCGGCTCTACCGCGACGAGGCGCTCTGGCTGGCGCTCTCCGATGCGGGGCTCGCCAATGTCGAGCGCCACTTCTCCTTCGCCGCCGCCCGGCGCGCGCTCGCCGCCGCGCTCGGCCTGCCCGATGCGGGCTGAGGGCTCCTCAGGACGCGGCCATCCAGGCCTCGACCATGTCGAGCATGCGGTTCGAGAAGCCCCACTCGTTGTCGTACCAGGCCAGCACCTTGCAGAGGGTGCCCTCCATGACGCGGGTCTGGGTGGCGTCGTAGATGGCGCTGTGGGGATCGTGGTTGAAGTCGATCGAGACCAGCGGCTCGTCGTTGACCCGCAGGATCCCGCGCAGCGCGCCGTTGGCGGCCTCGCGCATCGCCTGATCGATCTCCTCGCGGCTCGTCGGGCGCGCGGCGACGAAGGTGAGGTCGACCAGCGACACGTTGCTGGTCGGCACCCGGACGGCGAAGCCATCGAGCCGCCCGGCGAGCTCGGGAAGGACGAGGCCCACCGCCGCCGCGGCGCCGGTCTTGGTCGGGATCTGGCTGAGCGCCGCCGCCCGCGCCCGGCGCAGGTCCTTGTGGAACACGTCGATCAGCACCTGATCGTTGGTGTAGGCGTGGATCGTATTCATGAGGCCGTGCACGATGCCGATCCGCTCGTTCAGCACCTTGGCGATGGGCGCGAGGCAGTTGGTAGTGCAGGAGGCGTTCGAGATCACCCGGTGCGCGGCGCTCAGCCGGTGGTGGTTTACCCCGTAGACGAAGGTGCCGTCGACGTCCTCGCCGCCGGGGGCGGAGATCAGCACCCGCGGGGCGCCGGCGGCGAGATGGGCGCTGGCCTTGGCCTTGCTGGTGAACAGGCCGGTGCACTCGAGCACCACGTCGATCCCGAGCTCCCCCCAAGGCAGCTTCGCCGGATCGCGCTCGGCGAGCACGCGGATGCGGTCGCCCTCGACCAGCATGTGCTCGCCATCGACCGCGACCTCGCCGGGGAAGCGCCCGTGCACCGAGTCGTAGCGGGTCAGGTGGGCGTTGGTCTTCGCGTCGCCGAGGTCGTTGACCGCGACGATGGCGATGCGCCCGCGGCGACCGCCCTCGTAGAGCGCGCGCAGGATGTTGCGGCCGATGCGGCCGTAGCCGTTGATGGCGATGCGGATGGGCATGGCGTCGCGTCGCTGGTGACCGGAAGCCGGGTAGTCTAACCGCGACGCCCCGCGCCGGCCGCGCCCCGCGGCCATGCCTCCATGACCCGCGCCGTCCTCGGCCTCCTCGCCCTGCTGGCGCTCGCGCCGTCCGCGGCCGCCTTCGGCCCCCTCGGGCACCGCCTGGTCGCGGCCCTCGCCGAGCAGCGGCTGAGCGCAGAGACGCGCGCACGCCCTCCTGCCGCTGCTCGCCGACGAGCCCGAGCCGAGCCTCGCGGGCATCGCCAACTGGGCCGACCTGCTGCGCGAGCGGGACCCGGTGCGCGGCCCCGCCACCGCGCGCTGGCACTACGTGAACATCCCGCGCGCGGCCGGCTGCCGCTACCGCGCGGATCGCGACTGCCCGGGCGAGGCATGCATCGTCGCCGCCCTCGCGGCCCAGGCGGCGCTTCTCGGCGACCGCCGCCGCCCGCTGGCGGAGCGGCGCGAGGCGCTGAAGTGGGTGGTCCATCTGGTCGCCGACATCCACCAGCCGCTCCACGCCGGCCACCCCGAGGACAAGGGCGGCAACCTGTTCCAGGTGTATCTCGGCCGGGGCAGCAACCTGCATGCGGTGTGGGACTCGGCCCTCCTCGAGTCGCGCCGGCTCGCGGAGGCGTCCTATCTCGCCGAGCTCGGAGCGCGCGCCGCGGAGGTGCCTCCGGGCCGGCAGCGCTGGTCACCGCAGGCGCCGCGGCAGTGGGCGGAGGAGTCCTGCGCGCTCATCGGCCGGCTCCAGATCTACCCGCCGCGACCCGGGCGCCTGCCGCGCGGCTACCTCGAGCGGATGCGCCCCCATGCCGAGGAACGCGTGCTGCTCGCCGGGCCTCAGGCTCGCCCGGCTGCTCGAGCATGCCCTCGGCCCCGACCGCGGGACCGGCGCGGCAGCGTGCCGGAAGCTCGGTCAGGGGCGCTGCGCGCGAGGGCAGACACCCGCGCGCGCCGGTGCCGCGGACGCGGCGCGACCGGGGAAGGCGTGCTCGCGAGCGACCGCCGCGGCGACGGCTGGGCATGGCGCGGAGGCGATGGAGGCGGAGCGGAAGCGCGAGCGGCGACGTCGGCGCAGCTCGGGGCGGCATTCCTCGCGACCGGGGCCGGCGGCGCGCTCGCCGTCCCTCGGGCGCGGGAGGCGCGGAGCCCGGCCCTCGGCGAGGCGCGCCGGAACCCCATGGACTCGCCACGAAAGGCATCGGTGGAGTCGCCCATGGCCGCCGCGGGAGCGAGACCGCCGCGGCCGGCCGCCGTCAGTAGCTTCGCCGCGAGGCGCCTGCCTCCGCCGCCGGTCGAAGCCCGAGCTCCGGACCGATCCGCCCGCCCATCGGCGCGGCGCCCGGTCGACACCGCCGGATCGAGGGACTTCTGCGGGAACCGGCGTGACGGGACGACCTGCCAGCTCCCCCGGCAGCAAGATTCCTCGTCGCCCCCCACGGGCGAAGCCTTGGCGTCGCCGGGGTCGACCGCCGACTCTTGGGCTCGACGCTCGCCGGCTCATGACCTCGTTGAAATTTTTCGCGCTAATATCTTTCGCAGAGTTTCCGAAAGATCGGAACATCTTGAAGCTCACGCCGCTCATCGAAGGCTTCGTGCTCCACTGCGGCGAGATGGGCTCGCGCTGGGGCATCAACCGCACCGTCGGCCAGGTCTACGCCCTGCTCTTCGTGAGTCCTGGCGCCCTCTCCGCCGAGGAGATCTGCGAGCGGCTCGGCATCTCGCGCTCCAACGCGAGCGTGGCCCTGCGCGAGCTCGAGGCCTGGCGCCTGGTGCGGCGCGAACATCGCTGCCGGCGAGCGCCGCGAGTTCTACCGCGCCCTGGACGACGTGTGGCTAGATCTTCCGCACCATGATCGAGGAACGGCACCGGCGCGAAGTCGAGCCCACGCTGTCGATGCTGCGCGAGGCCCTGCTCACCGAGCCGGCGAGCGCGGAGGAACGCTACGCCCGCGAGCGCATGGCCGCGATGCACGAGCTGATTGACCAGGCGACGCGACTGGCTTCGAGCAGCTTCGCCGCCTGCCCGCCGAGCGGCTCGCGACAGCTCCTCCGCCTCGGGCGAGCGACTTATGGCGCCTGCTCGAGCTCGCCGAGCGCTCCGGCCTTCTGCTCCCGCCCCGAGACCGACGAGGAACGTGGCCATGTCCTCGCCTGATCCTCTGCTCCTGGCGCGCATCCAGTTCGCGGCCAACGTCAGCTTCCACATCCTGTTCCCGACGATCACCATCGCGCTCTCGTGGATGCTGCTCTGGTTCAAGTGGCGCTATGCGCGCAGCGGCGATCCGGCATGGATGGAGCTCTACGGCTTCTGGGCCAAGGTCTTCGCGCTCGCCTTCGCGCTCGGCGTGGTGAGCGGGGTGACGATGAGCTTCCAGTTCGGCACCAACTGGCCGGGCTTCATGAACACGGTCGGCAACATCGCGGGACCGCTGCTCGCCTACGAGGTGCTCACCGCGTTCTTCCTCGAGGCGAGCTTCCTCGCGATCATGCTCTACGGCTACCGCCGCGTGAGCGACCGGGTGCACACGCTCGCCACCTTCCTCGTGGCCCTCGGCACCACGCTCTCGGCCTTCTGGATCCTGGTGCTCAACTCGTGGATGCAGACGCCGGCGGGCTTCGAGCTGCGCGACGGCGTCGCCCATCCGACCGACTGGTGGGCGATCGTGTTCAACCCCTCGATGCCGTGGCGCTTCGCCCACATGATGCTCGCCTCCTTCCTCACCGTCGCCTTCCTGCTCGCCGGGCTCTCCGCCTGGCGGCATCTGCGCGGCGACCGGCGGCCGGAGGTGGCGCTCGGACTGCGCACCGGCATCCGGCTGGCGGCGGTGCTGATCCCGCTGCAGATCGTGGTCGGCGACCTCCACGGGCTCAACAGCTTCGAGCACCAGCCGGCCAAGGTGGCGGCGATCGAGGCGATCTGGGAGACGCAGCGCGGGGCGCCGCTCACCCTCGTCGGGTGGCCGGACGAGGAGGCGCGTCGGACGCGCTTGGCCCTCGAGATCCCGAAGGCCGCCTCCCTGATCCTCACGCACGATGCGGACGGCGAGGTGCCGGGGCTGGACCGCTTCCCCGGCCTGCACCCGCCGGTCGCGCCCGTGTTCTGGTCGTTCCGGATCATGGTCGCGGTCGGCGTGCTGATGCTCCTCGCGAGCTGGCTCGCGGCCTGGCAGGGGCGGGGAGGGCGTGCGCCGCCGCCGGGCACGCTCAGGCTGCTGGTGGCGATGAGCTTCTCCGGCTGGATCGCCACCCTCGCGGGCTGGTACACGACCGAGATCGGCCGCCAGCCGTGGCTGGTCCAGGACGTGCTCACCACCGCCGCCGCCGCGGGGCCGGTGCCTGCCGGCCCGCTCGGCTTCACCCTCGCGGTCTATCTCCTGCTCTACCTCGCGCTGACCGTCGCCTTCGTGCGCGTGCTCTTCCGGCTCGCGGCCAAGGCCGAGCACGCGCCCGCCTTCGGCCAGCGCACCGCAACCGCGACGAGCTGAGGCACCCCCATGGACGCCAGCTTCCCCGATCTCCTCGCTCCCGCCGGCTGGCTACCGCTGGCCTTCATGGCGGTGATGGGACTCGCCATCCTCGCCTACGTGGTGCTCGACGGTTTCGATCTGGGGGTCGGACTGCTCTTCCCCGCGGCGGACGAAGCCGAACGCGACCGGATGATGGGAGCGATCGGCCCCTTCTGGGACGCCAACGAAACCTGGCTGGTCCTCGGCATCGGGGTGCTGCTGGTGGCCTTCCCGCGCGCCCACGGCGAGATCCTGGGCGCGCTCTACCTGCCGGTCGCGTTGATGCTCTTCGGCCTGATCCTGCGCGGGGTGGCGTTCGACTTCCGGGCCAAGGCCGGCGCTTCCGAACGCGGGCGCTGGAATCTCGCCTTCTTCTTCGGCTCGCTGCTCGCCGCGCTCGCCCAGGGCTGGATGCTCGGCCGCTTCGTCACCGGCTTCCGCGCCGGCGCCGCCGAGCTCGGCTTCGCCGCTCTGATCGCCGGCTGTCTCGCCGCGACCTACGCCCTCCTCGGCGCGACCTGGCTGATCCTCAAAACCGAGGGCGAGCTGCAGCTCCGGGCCGTGCGCTGGGCGCAGCGCGCCCTCTGGCCGATGCTCGCCGGCATCCTCGCGATCTCGATCGCCACGCCGCTGGTTTCCGAGCGGATCTTCGCACGCTGGTTCGCCCTGCCCGAACTCGTGCTGCTCGCTCCGATCCCGCTCACCACCGCCCTGATGTTCTTCATCCTCTGGCGGAGCCTCACCCGCCTGCCGCTCCGGCTGGCGCAGCGCAACGAGTACGGCCACTGGGTGCCCTTCGCCGCCACGGTGGGCATCCTCGTGCTCGCCTTCTACGGGCTGGCCTACAGCCTCTTCCCCTACGTCATCGTCGACCGGATGACGATCTGGGAGGCGGCCGCCGCCCCCGAGTCGCTGCTGATCATCCTCGTCAGGCGCGCTGGTGGTGCTGCCGATGATCATCGGCTACACCGTTTTCGTCTATCGCGTGTTCCGCGGCAAGGCGGAGCCCCTCGGCTAGGGCGGGAGCCGCGGTCTCCGCGGGGAGCCTCCTCCCGCTCGGCATCGAGCAGGGCGGCACCGAGCGCGATGGTGGCCGGATGGTGCTCCGCCAACCGCCCGGAGCAGTTCGTAATCCCGCCGCGCCGCTTCCCGGCGTCGCCGGCGCCGAGCCAGGCCATGCCGCGCTCCGCCCGCCGCCGCACCAGGCCGTCCCACGAGCGCCGCGAGCTCGCCGTCGCCCGGGATCGGCGGCGAGGGCCTCGCCGAGGCGCCGGAGCAGCTCCGAGCGAGCCCCCGTCCGCGGCGAGCGCCTCGCGGCCGGCCTCGAGTAGCTCGCGCCGCGCCGGATCGGCCTCGCGCAGGCGCGAGCGCAGCGGACCGGTGCGCGCCGGCGCGAGCTCCGGCTGCGGCGGCCGCCGCGAGCAGCGCCCGCGCCTGCGCCAGCGCGCCGCGCTCGAGCGCCGCCTCCGCCCGCGCCAGCGCCGCCTGCGCGGCGCGGGCCAGCCCCTGCCGCGCCAGCTCGTGGTCCGGGTCCTGGGCGAGGATCGCGGCGTAGCGTGCCAGCGCTCCCGCTCCCACCGAGCAAGCCGGCCCGGCCGCCAGCGCGGCCTCCGCCTCCGCGAGCTCCGCGGTTCGCCGCGAGCCGCCGCTAAGGCCAAGCGCCAGCGCCGCGCCGAGGGCGAGGAGAGCGAGGAGCAGCGTGGCGGCGAGCGCCCGTCCCCGGCCCATCTCAGCCGACCCGCCGGGCGTCGATCACGTTGCGCACGCCCTGGATCTGTCCGAGCAGCCGCGAGAGCTGCTCGAAGTCGCGCACCTTCAGGCCGAAGCGCAGCTCCGCCACGCCGCGGTCGGCGAGCACCCGGCTCTCGACCGCACCGATGTCGACGTCGGCGTGCGCGATCGCCTGGGTGAGGTCCTTGAGCAGGTGCTTCCGGTCGTAGGCGCGCACCTGGATCGTGACCTCGTGCCGGGCCGCCTCCCGCCGTCCCCAGGAGACCTCGAGGATCCGCGCCGGATCCCGCGCGGCGAGACGGGCGAGCTGCGCGCAGTCGGCGCGGTGCACGCTCACCCCGCGCCCGCGCGTGACGAAGCCCGCGATCGGCTCGCCCGGGACCGGCCGACAGCAGCGCGCGATGGTCGTGAGCAGGCTGCCCACGCCCTCGATGACCAATCCCTCGCCGCCCTCCCCGCGCGGCGCCGGCCGCGGCGCGGGCGGTGCCAGCGGCATCGCCGGCGCGGGAGCTCGGCCGGCTCCTCGACGAGCGCGCGAGCGACCTGCGCCGGCGAGACGTCGCCGAGCGCCACCGCGACGCACAGCTCCTCGACCCGCCGGAAGCGCAGCCTCTCCGCCGCCCGCGCGAGATCCGCGCGCTCCAGCGACAGGCGCCTGAGCTCGCGCTCGATCAGCTCGCGGCCCGCGGCCACGTTGCGCTCCTGCTCGAGGCGGTGGAAGAAGGCGCGGACCTTGCCGCGCGCGCGCGCCGTGGCGAGGTAGCCGAGCTGCGCCACCAGCCAGTCGCGCTTCGGTTCGGCGACCTTGCCGGTGATGATTTCCACCCGGTCGCCCGAGCGCG
Source organism: Lysobacterales bacterium (assembly GCA_033582715.1). GTDB lineage: Bacteria > Pseudomonadota > Gammaproteobacteria > Xanthomonadales > BPKI01 > BPKI01. The sequence goes on from JAVQZZ010000001.1 coordinate 2,168,080, forward strand.
GCCTGTGGGTGAGCGGCACGATCCGGCCGTTGACCTTCGCGCCCCGGCAGCGATGGCCGATTTCGGTGTGCACGTAGTAGGCGAAGTCGAGCACCGTCGCCCCCGCCGGGAGATCGATGACCTTGCCCTGCGGGGTGAGCGCGTAGACCCGATCCTCGACCAGCGCCGGCGCACCCCCGAGCACGCGGGCGGGATCCTCCGCCTCCTCGCGCATCTCGAGCAGAAGCTGCCGCATCCAGGCGATCTTGCGCTCGAAGGCCTCGTCTCCCGCCCCGCCCTCCTTGTAGCGCCAGTGCGCCGCGACCCCGAGCTCCGCGTGCTCGTGCATCTCGCGGGTCCGGATCTGCACCTCGAGGGTCTTGCCCTCCGGGCCGATCACCGCCGTGTGCAGCGAGCGGTAGCGGTTCGGCTTGGGCTGGGCGATGTAGTCGTCGAACTCGCCCGGGATCGGCGTCCAGAGCGCATGCACCACGCCGAGGGCCGCGTAGCAGGCGGCGACGTCCTCGACCAGCACCCGCACGGCGCGGATGTCGTAGAGCTCGCCGAAGGCCACCCCCTTGCGCTGCATCTTGCGCCAGATGCTGTAGATGTGCTTCGGCCGTCCGGCGAGCTCGAGGCAGCGCACCCCCGCCTGCGCCGAGCGCCGCCCGCAGCCGTTCGATGCACAGCGCGATGTAGCGTTCGCGGTCGCCGCGGCGCTCGTCGAGCAGGGCCGCGATCCGGCGGTAGGTCTCCGGCTCGAGGTGGCGGAAGGCGAGGTCCTCGAGCTCCCACTTGAGCTGCCAGATCCCGAGACGGTTGGCGAGCGGGGCGTGGATGTCCAGGCTGAGGCGCGCCAGGGCCTCGCGGGTGGGCGGGTCGAGCTCCGTCGCCCGCCGCATCCGCACCACCTGGCGCGCGAGCAGGATCAGCACCACCCGGAGATCGCCGACGATCGCGAGCAGCAGCCGCCTGAGACCCTCGGGCTCGGCGGGCCGCCGCTCCCGCCAGATCTCCCATACCCGGCGCGCGGCGCGCTGACCCTCGAGCAGCGGTGCAAGGCGCGGGTGACGCTCGAGGATTCCGGCGACCTCCGGACGGTCGCCGAGGGCATGCACCAGGGCCGCGGCGAGCGCCTCGGGGTCGGCATGGAGCTCGCTCAGCTCGGCGGCGGTCTCGAGGGCCTCGCGCAGACGCGGCTCCGTCGATGCCCGCCGCCGTCCGCACGAGCTCGATCGCCGCCGCCAGCGCCGCGTGCCCGGCGATCGGCGCCGGGAGGGCCTCGAGCCACTCGCGAAAGGCTTCGGGGTCGCGCGCGCTTCTCCACGAGCTCATGAGACGCGCCCGCGCCGGGGCGCGCAAGCGGCTTCAGCGCCGGGGGCTCACTGGAAGTTCAGGGTCACGGTGAGGGTGCCGGAAAACTGCCCGTCGCTCGCGGTGACCGTGAAGCTGTCGCTCTGCCCTGAAGAGGAAGCGAGCGGCGGGGTGTAGCCGAAGGCACCGTTCGGGTAGATCACCAGCACCCCGTTCGAGGGCAGGAACATCGGCACGCCGGGCGAGAAGCTCAGCCCGTTGACGTGGGTCACGGTCAGCGTGTTCCCGAGGTCCGGATCGAAGCTGTTCTGCAGTACGCCCGGCGCGGCGAAGCTCGCCCCGCTGAGGGGTACGCTGAAGGTCGCCGGGTTGAGCACCGGCGGATCGTTGGCGCCGGTGACCGTGACCGTGACCGTGGCGGTGCTCTGGAACGCGCTGGCGTCGGCGATGGTGTAGCTGAACTGGGCGGTCTGGGTCTGGCTGGCGGGGACGGGGATGAAGGCCTGGCCGGGATCGAAGGCGAGTGCCCCGTTCGGCGGCGATGGTGGCCGTGGCCGGCACCGTGCCCCAGGAGGGCGGGGGCGCGGACCGTCACCGGATTGCCGACGTTGCCGGCCGCACCCTCGACCGCCGCGACGTGGAAGCTCTGGCCCAGCAGATGCACGTCGGGGCCGTGACCGTTGTCCGCGAAAACGTTGCCCGAGACCGGCGCGTCCTGGCTCGTCGCGAAGCTGTCGGGCCTGGCGACCGGCCCCATCGCCGGCGGCACCGTGGTCGCCAGCGAGCCGTAGTTGTTGCTGCGGTCGCGATCCGGATAGGGCGCCGAGGGCGGCAGCGTCGCCGCCGCCTGGATGGCGAAGTGGAGCGCCGACGGTGTAGTCCCCGAAGGTGCGGAGCACGGTGATCACGATCCGCGGCGGGGAGGCGCCGCCGCCGGGCGGGACGCTGGCGTTGCTCACCAGGACCCGTCCGCCGCCGCTCCCCGGCGCTGCCACAGGAGGCGCCGCCGTGCGCGGTGCAGCTCCAGTTGACGGTGCCGTCCACGAAGCGCGGCGAGCCGGTCTTGGGGTAGAAGTCGCTCACCCGAACCCCGGCGGCCGCGCCCAATCCGCGGTTCCTCACCTCGATGCGGTAGGAGAACTCCTGCTCGAGGGCGGTCGGGACCTCGGTCACCGCGACCGCGAGGTCGGGGAAGATCTCTTCCTCCTCGATGCCGCTGGCGAAGATGCGATCCGCCTGGTCGGGCGTCGAGGGACCGCTCGCCCCGCCGCCGAAGCCGAAGCAGTCCGCCTGCGGAGGCAGCTCGACGCCGATCACCCGGTCGCCGTGGGCGTAACCCGCAGCCTGGACGTTCGGGATCTGGATCGTCTGCCCGTTCGCGTCGGTGAGGTCGAGGCGCAGGTTGCCGCCGCTCGCCCCGAAGTCGAAGCAGATGACCGGCTCGCTGACCCGCGCCTCGAGGCGCCGCGGCGTCGCGGTGCGGTAGACCGCACCCTGCGCGAGCGCGAGGGGCACCTCCTGGTTCAGCCGGAGCCGCAGGCCGGCGGTGCTCGAGCCGGTCGAGGCGCAGCTCTGGGCGGGGAGCTCGTCGAAGCGGGTGAGGCGGACCCGGATGCGGCCGCTCGCGAGGTCATAGCGCAGGATCGAGCCGCCGGAGACCGGGCTCAGGCGGTAATCCCGACCGTCGAGCCTGAGGCTGAATGCCCCGCTCGGGATGCTCTCGCTGGCCGGCGCGCAGGCGAGATTGCCGATCACGCTCTGGGCCACCACCCGGCGTGCCCCCGGCTGGTAGTCGAGCAGGGCGAGCTCGAAGGGGGGAAGCGAGGTCCCCTCCAGCTCAAGGGGCACCGCCGCCCGCGCGGGAAGGGCGCACGCCATCGTCAGCGGGATCCACAGCAAGCGGCGGCAAGTGGTCACGTGGGCGAGGAAAATCCGCGGCGGAGCGACTCTCCTTCCGCCCAGCATAGCCCAAGCCCGGCCACCCTCGAAAGGCCGCTCGGCCACCGCGGGCCGCCGTTCGGCGCCGCCGAACGCCGCGGAGCGACGCCACCGAGTTGCTAAACTGCCGCGTGCCCCCAGCGAAGCGTCCTCCGTTCCCCATGCGCCGACTCCCGCAGGTCCTCGCGGTGCTCGCCCTCGCCCTGCTGGCGCCGACCGTTCTCTCGCAAGGCTTCTCCTCCCTCGAGGAGCGGATGTCGGAGGCCGAGTTCCGCGCCGCCGGGCTGCACAAGCTCTCTCCCGCGGAGCTCGCGGCGCTCAACGCCTGGCTGCGCCAGCGCCTCGGCGCGCTGCCCGAGGCCCCGGAGGGCGCCTCCGCTGCGGAGGAGGACCGGATCGGCTTTCCCGCGCGCAGCGAGCGGCGCGTGATCGTGAGCCGGATCGACGGCGAGCTCGACGGCTGGGGCAAGGATCCGCTGCGCAAGACCCGCTTCCGGCTGCAGAACGGCCAGGTCTGGGAGCAGGTGGACACCAGCCGCGGCGATCTCAGGCTCGTCGACCCGGTGGTGACCATCGAGCCCGCGGCGCTCGGCAGCTGGCTGATGCGGATCGAGGGCTCGAACCGCACCATCCGCGTGCGCCGCGTGCGCTGAAGCGGCTTCAGCCGCCGAGCGCCCGGCGCAGGCGCTTGAGCGAGACCGGCTCGCGGGTTCCGAGCTCGGGAGCGAAGATCGCGACCCGGAGCTCCTCGAGCTGCCACGAGAGCGCCTCGCGGCTGCGCTCGTCGCCGATCCGCGCCAGCGCCGCCTCGAGCTCGGCGAGTTCGAGCATCCGCGCCTCGTCGCGGAGGGGATCGCGCTCGATGCGTTCGGCGCGCCGGGCCAGAGCGCGCAGGTAGCGCGGCAGCTCGGCGAGGCGCTCGCGCGTGAGCCGCGCGGGGAAGTCCGGGGCGAGGAGGGCCTCGAAGCGCCTGCGCAGATCCTCGTAGCTCGCCGCGGCGTAGCCGAGGAGCGGCGGCTTCAGGCGCGGCGCGACCGCCGCCGCCTCGGCCAGGGCCCGCTCGCACAGCTCCAGTCGCGCCACGGCCGCAGCAAACCAGCCTTCCTCGACCGCCGTCCGGAGGGCGCGGTAGCCCTCCGGATCGAGCGCCGGGGCCCGAGGCCAGTGTGCGTCGAAGAGCTCGGCGAAGGCGCCCTCGAGCACCTGCTCGCGCAGCCGTCCCGCCCCGCCCACCGGCAGCGCGCGGAGCGGCGTGGCGGGATCGAGAGGCAGCTGCCGAAGGAGCCGCCGCCGCAGCGCCTCGAGCTCGGCGGCGAGCAGGGCGCGGCAGCCGCCGGCGTGAGCCTCGCCGGCCTGTTCGCGTCGCTCGAAGTACTCGAGCAGCACCTCGCCCGCGCGTCCGACCAAGGCCGGCCAGAGCTCGACGCCGGCGAGACGGCGGTTCGGCTCTCGGAAGTCGAGGGCCGGAAATTCGCGGAGCGCCTCGCGCCGGTCGGCCGCGGCCAGGCGCTCGCTGAGCAGGGCCCGGGCGCGCTCGCCGAGCTCGCGGCGGAGGGCCGCGAGATCGCGGCCGGCGGCCACGAGCTCGCCGCGCTCGCCGAGCAGCGCCAGCCTAAGGCGCAGGTGCGCGGGGATCGCCGCCTCGTTCCACGCTTCCGGCGGCACCGCGACGCCGGTGACCCGCTCGAGGAAGTCGCCGAGCGTCGCGGCCAGCGCCCGGTCGCGCGGCGGCTGGCTCTCGAGGAAGGCCCGGGCGAACTCCGGAGCCGGCGCGAAGTGGCGGCGCAGCCCCTTCGGCAAAGCGCGGATCAGCGCCGTCACCCGCTCGTGCAGCAGCCCCGGGACCAGCCAGGAGAGCGGCCCCTCCTCCAGCGCGCCGAGCAGCTCGAGCGGCAGCTCCAGGCTCACGCCATCGTCCTCGGCCCCGGGGGCGAAGCGATAGCGCAGCGGAAAGGGCCTCCCGGCGACGGCCAGGCATGCCGGGAAGGGCTCGGCCTCCGCCGGATCCACGGCGAGGAGCTCGCCGAGCCCGAGGCGCGCGCGCTCGCGCTCGGCCTCCCCGGCCTGCCGCCACCAGCGGGCGAAGGACGGACCGTCGACGACCTCCGGCGGCAGGCGCGCGGCGAGCAGCTCGGCGATGGCCTCGGGAGGGCGCAGCACCTCCCCGCGTCGCAGTCGGGCGGCGATGCCCTCGGCCTCGGCGAGCAGGCGACGCTGGCCCTCGAGCCAGGGATGGGGTCCCTCCCAGCGGGCGAGGGCCAGGCCCTCGCGGAGGAAGAGCCGGCGTGCCGCCGCCGGATCGCGCCTGGCGAAGTCGATCCGGCGCCTGGCCTCGATCACCAGCCCCTCGACGCCGAGCTCCTCGAAGGCCACGATCCGCCCGCTCTCCGGCTCGAGCCGGGGATCGAAGACCCGGCGGGCGATGACCTGCGATGCCTGCTGCTCGAGCCAGCGCGGGTCGATCCGGCAGGCGAGCAGCGCCACCGTGCGCTCCGTCTGGAGCAGCGGCGCGCCGAGGATCCAGCGCGCCCCCCCGGCGGCGAGCACCGAGCCGGCGGCGGGCCGGAAGCGGCGCCCGCGCGGCCCGCGATACTCGCCGCGCTCGTCCCGGCGGCCGATGAAGCTCGGAAAGCCCGCGAGCAGGGCGCGCTCGAGGGCATGGGCCGAGGCCGCGTCGGCATTGGCCAGGCCCGCCCGCGCCGCCGCGAGCCGGAGCTCGCGATGGAGCTCCAGCCATTCGCGCATCCGCGCGAGCGAGAGCCTGCGGTCCTCGCACCACTGGCGCAGCGCCGCGGCCGAGCCTTGGGCCCGGGCGGCGGCGAACTCCCGCCACAGGGCAAGCAGGCCGAGATAGTCGGAACCCGCCTCCCCGCCCGCCGGCGCCGGCCGCGGCGCCGGCTCCCCCGGCCCCTGCTCGCGCGGATCCTGGATCGAGAGGAAAGCCGCCACGACCAGGGTCTCCTCGAGCACCCCGAGCCGCGCACCCTCCACCACCACCCGCGCCAGCCTGGCGTCGACCGGCAGGCGCGCCATCTGCCGCCCGGTCGCGCTGAGCCCGCCGCCGGAGGCGAGGGCACCGATCTCGGCAAGCTCGCGGAGACCCTCCCGGAGTGCCCGCGGGGAGGGGGGATCGAGGAAGGGAAAGCGCTCGGGCTCGCGCACGCCGAGCGCCAGGAGGCGCAGCAGCACGGTGGCGAGCGAGCTGCGGCGGATCTCCGGGTCGGCATGCCGCGCCCGCTCGGCGAAGCTCGCCTCCTCCTCGAGGCGGTAGCACACGCCGGGGCCGAGGCGCCCGCAGCGCCCCGCGCGCTGGATCGCGGAGGCCTGGCTCGCGCGCTCCGTGACCAGGCGGGTGATGCCGAGCCGCGGGCTGTGGCGGGCGAGGCGCACCAGCCCGGTGTCGATCACGTAGCGGATCCGCGGCACGGTGAGCGAGGTCTCGGCGATGTTGGTCGCGAGCACGAGGCGGCGCGCGGATCCCGGCGCGAAGACCCGGTCCTGCCAGCGGCCCGGCAGCCGCCCATAGAGCGGCAGGATCTCCCAGCCCGCGGAGAGCGCCGCGCGCAGCGCCCGGTGCAGCTCGCGGATCTCGCGCTCGCCGGGGAGGAACAGCAGCACGTCGCCGGCGTCGCTCTCGGCCTCGATCTCGGCGAGCACCGGCAGGATCGCTTCGGGCGCGAGCGGCTCGCCCCCCGGGGGCGGCCGCCAGCGGATCTCCACCGGGTGGCTGCGGCCCGCGATCGCCATCACCGGCGCGCCGCCGAAGAAGCGGGAGAGCCGCTCGGCCTCGAGGGTCGCCGAGCTCAGCACCACGCGCAGCTCCGGACGACTCGGCAGCAGCGTGCGCAGATGGCCGAGCAGCAGGTCGATGTTGAGATTGCGCTCGTGGACCTCGTCGAGGATCAGGGTGTCGTAGCGCAGCAGGCGGCGATCCGACGCGAGCTCGGCGAGCAGGATGCCGTCGGTCATGCACTTGACCACGAGCTCGGGACCGAGGGCGCGCTCGAATCGGGTCTCGAAGCCCACGATCCCGCCGAGGGGCGCCCCGAGCTCGGCGGCGAGGCGCCGCGCGGCGGCCCTCGCCGCGAGCCGCCGCGGCTGGGTGAGGCCGATCAGCCCTTCCCGTCCGCGGCCCGCGGCCAGCGCGATCTTGGGCAGCTGGGTGGTCTTGCCCGAGCCGGTCTCTCCGGCAACGATCACCACCGGATGCGCCGCGATCGCGGCCGCGAGCGCCTCGGCCTGGGCGGCGATCGGGAGTTCCGGCCGTACCTCGGCGCGCGGGAGGCGGGCGTTGCGTGCCGCCCAGGCGGCGGCGCGCCGATCGAGTGCGCCCTCGAGATCCTCCAGCGCCGCCAGCGAGACCGCCGCCTGAAGGCGCCGTCGCCACCGCGGTCGCTCGAGGAGGGGCAGACCGCAGAGACGCCCGAGGAGCCGCGCGCGCCGTTCGCCGATGTTTTCAATCGATTTCGACAATCGAAACTTGCTTTTTCAGAGACCCGACCCAATCATGGGAGCGGTGTCCCCTCTCGGCAATCCCCCATGAGCCCAACCATCGACATCGGCATCCCCGAGGCGGATCGCGCGCGCATCGCCGAGGGTCTGTCCCGGCTCCTCGCCGACACCTACACCCTCTACCTCAAGACGCACAACTTCCACTGGAACGTCACCGGGCCGATGTTCCAGACCCTGCACGCGATGTTCGAGCAGCAGTACACCGAACTCGCGATGGCGGTGGACCAGATCGCGGAGCGGATCCGGGCGCTCGGCTTCCCCGCTCCCGGCAGCTACGCGCAGTTCTCGCGCCTCACCTCGATCCCGGAGGAGACCGGCACCCCCGAGGCGAGGGAGATGATCCGCCAGCTCGTCGCCGGGCAGGAGGCGGTGGTGCGCACCGCGCGGGAGATCTTCCCCATCGCCGAGGCGGCGCGCGACCAGCCCACCGCCGATCTGCTCACCCAGCGCATGCAGCTGCACGAGAAGAACGCCTGGATGCTGCGCTCGCTGCTCGAGTGAGCGTCCGCGGCGCCCGGCGCGCTCGCGACGCCGAGGCGGCGCGCCGGCGCGGCGGCGACCTCGCGAGGGAAGAGGGCTGAAGGGGGAGGCTCTACTGCGCCTTGGCCGTGCCGCTCGCCGCGGCGCCGGCGGCGCAGCCACCCTCCGCGGCCGGCTTGCCGCAGGTGCCGCAGGCCTCGCCCGCGGCCGAGTCGCGCTCCGCGAGATTCCGCCGCCGTTCGCGATCCGACTTGAAGTCGGTCTCGTACCAGCCCGAGCCGGCGAGCCGGAAGGCCGGCGCCGAGACCCGCCGCCGCACGCCGCCCTCGCCGCAGGCGGGACAGCCCTCCGGGTCCGGATCCGAGAAGCGCATCAGCGACTCGAAGCGATGCTCGCAGCGGACGCACTCGAACTCGTAGATCGGCATGACGCAGACGCGAGACCACGGGACGCCGCCACGATGCGGCCTCCTCCCGGATTTTCAAGGGCGGCGCGGCTCAGCCGTCGAACTGGCTGGCGAAGATGACCGGGCGGTCCTCGCCCGCGCTCCCGCCCTCGAAATCGGCGGCGAGGATCGCCACGGATGCCGCCTCCTCGGCGGCGCCCGGAGCGGCGGGGGCGACCGTCCGCAGCCAGCCGGGCAGCCAGGCGAGCGCAAGCAGCGCCGCTGCGGCGAGCGGCAGGGCCACTGGCCACCACCGGTGCCGCGCCCGCCGTCGCGCGGCGAGTTCCGCCGCGAATTCCTCGGCCGCGGGCTGCAGCCCGACGGCGAAACGGTAGAGCGAGCGACCCGCCGGAGCGGCGATCAGGGCTTCCACGGCCCGTTCCCGGGCCCCGCCCGCGAGCCGGCCGGCGGCCAGGGCCGCGAGCGCGTCGGGATCGATGTCGGGGGTAGGAGTTCGATCAGTCATCGCCAGTTCCACCGGTCTCTCTTAGTTCGCGACGCAACTCGGCCAGTCCCCGCTCGACCAGCTTGCGCGCGCCCTCGGGCGAGACGCCGACCAGCCGCCCGATCTCGGCGAAGCCGTAGCCGAGCAGGTGCAGCCGGACGGGCTGCCGCCGCCGCAGCGGGAGCCGCACGAGCGCGCGCTCGAGCCGCTCCAGCCGTTCCCGCGCCCCCGCCGCCGCCTCCGGATCCCGGCGCTCGACCAGGGCCTCCTCGGCCTCGGCCGCGGGCAGCTCCTGCGCCGGACGCACCCGCCGCAGCGCGTCGACCACCACGGTCAGCACCACTCGCTGGACATAGGACGCAGGAGCGTGCCCGATCCGGTCATCGGCGAGCGCCCGCCACAGCCGGATGCGCACCTCCTGCTCAAGGTCGGCGGCGTCGAGGCCGTGCTCGGCGAGGCCGGAACGCTCGATCAGCAGCCGGATCCGGGCCCCGAAGCGTTCGAGCAGGGCGCGGAGCTCCGCCTCGACCGGGTCGCCCCGCCTCACGCGCGGCGTTCAGCTCGCGATGTAGCGGGTCAGCTGCTCGATCTCGGCGCGCTGATCGGCGATCACCGCCTTGACCAGATCGCCGATCGAGAGCACCCCCACCACCCGGTCCTCCGCCACCACCGGCAGGTGGCGGATGCGGCGCTCGGTCATCAGTTGCATGCACTCCGAGACCGTCGCCTCCGGCCGCACCGTGATCACCGGGCTGCTCATGATGTCGCGCACCGGGGTGGTCCGCGAGGAGCGGTCGCGGAGGATCACCTTCCGGGCATAGTCCCGTTCCGAGACCACCCCGAGCAGCCGGGTGCCCTCCATCACCAGCAGCGCGCCGATCCCGAGCTCCGCCATCCTCCGGATCGCCTCGTAGACCGGCTCGTCCGGTCCGATCGCGTGGACCTCCCGGCCCTTCGTCTCAAGGAGCTGCCCCGCGGTCTGCATGCTCTCCCTCCTCGCTGTGGCGCCCGGGTCCATCATAGCGCGGAGGGTCGAGACGCTCGACCAGGTAGATCGGGCGACCCTTGGCCTCGAGGTACAGCCGTGCGAGGTACTCGCCGAGGATCCCGAGGGCGACGAGCTGCACCCCGCCGAGAAAGAGGATCACGACCATCAGCGAGGGGTAGCCCGGCACCGGATCGCCGTAGAGCAGGGTCTTGGCGATGATCACCGCCCCGTAGCCGAAGGCGAGCGAGGCCACCAGCAGGCCGAGGGGACCGGCGAGCCGCAGCGGTGCGCTGGAGAAGGCGGTGATGCCATCCACGGCGAGCGACCACAGCCGTCCGAGCCGCCACTTGCTCCGCCCTCCCCGGCGCGGCTCGCGCCGGTAGGGCAGGGCCTCCTGCCGGAAGCCGATCCACGCGAAGAGCCCCTTCATGAAGCGGTTGCGCTCGCGCAGCGCGACCACCGCGCGATGCGCGCGCCGGTCGAGCAGGCGGAAGTCGCCCACGTCCGGCGGGATCGGGGTGTCGCTCAGCCGCGCCAGCAGCCGGTAGAAGAGATGCGCCGAGAGGCGCTTGAACCACCCGTCGCCCGCGCGCGCGACGCGGCGGCCGAAGACCACCTCGGCCCCCGCCCGCCAGCGCTCGAGCATCGCCGGGATCAGCTCCGGCGGATCCTGCAGGTCGGCGTCGATGACCACCACGGCGTCGGCCTCCACGTGGTCGAGGCCGGCGGTCAGCGCCGCCTCCTTGCCGAAGTTCCGGCTCAGCCGCAGCACTCCGACGCGCGGGTCGCGGCGGGCGAAGTCCGCGAGCAGCTCCGGGGTGGCATCGCGGCTGCCGTCGTCGACATAGAGCACGGTCGCGCGCGCCTCCACCCCCGCGAGCGTCCGCATCAGGCGCTCGTGGAAGGCGGGCAGGCTCTCCGCCTCCTCGAACACCGGCACCACGACGGCCAGGGTCGGCTGCGCCATGCCCAGATTCTCCCCGCTCGCCGCCCCGGCCGCCAACGCTTGCCAAGGGCGGGCTCCCGCGCCGATAGTGGCAGCCATGGAAGCCCGCGACGAGGACCGCCTCCAGCCCTTCCTGATCGAGGACTGCGGCGTCCGCGGGGTCCTCGTGCGCCTTGGCCCCTCGTGGCGCGAGATCCGCTCCCACGCCCGCTCCGGGCCGGCCCTGAGGCGCCTGCTCGGCGAGGCGGTCGCGGCCAGCGCGCTGCTCACCGCGCACATCAAGCGCGGCACCCGAACCAGCCTGCAGCTCCAGAGCGCCGGCCCCCTCGCCACGCTCTTCGCCGACTGCAGCGGCCGCGGCGAGCTGCGCGGGCTGGTGCGCGCCCGCGGGCCGCTGCCGGACCCGATCGCCCTCGATCACCTCGGGCCGGAGGCCCTGCTCGCGGTCTGCCTCGAGCAGCCCGACGGCCAGCGCTACCAGGGCCTGGTGCCGCTCGAGGCGCCGACCCTGGAGGCCGCCCTCGAGGGCTACTTCCGCCGCTCGGAGCAGATCGCCACCCGCATCCGCCTCGCCGCCGACGACACGCGGGCGGCCGGGATCATGATCCAGCTCCTGCCCTCGGCGCCTGACGACTACGAGCCGGCGCCGGCCGCCTTCACGCTGCTCGCCGCCCCGCTCGGGCATCTCGGCCCGCCGAGTCTCCTCGGCGATCCGCCGGAGCGGCTGCTTCCGGCGCTGTTCCCCGAGCGGCCGCTGCGCCTCGCCGCCGGGCGCGAGCTGCGCTTCGGCTGCGGCTGCTCGCGCGAGAAGGCGGCCGCGATGCTGCGTCTGCTCGGCGCGGAGGAGACCCGCGCCGCGCTGGCCGACCGCGCCGAACTCGAGGTGAGCTGCGAGTTCTGCGACCGCAGCTACCGCTTCGACGCCGAGGCGCTGGCCGCGATCCACCGCGGCGCGGGCGAGGCGCCGCTCACCCGCCACTGAGGCCGGGAAACTCCCGCGCGCGTCGCGGCGGCCCGAACAGGAAACCCTGCCCGAAGTCGCAGCCGAGCTCGGCGAGCGCCTGCCGCTGGCGCTCGCTCTCCACGCCCTCGGCGACCACCTCAAGCGAGAGCGCCTTGGCCATCATCACCACCGCCTGCACCACCGCCCGCGCGCTGTCGCTCGCCTCCTGGTCGAGCCCGACGATGAAGGAGCGGTCGATCTTGAGCACGTGCAGAGGGAAGCGGTGGAGATAGCCGAGGGACGAGTAGCCGGTTCCGAAGTCGTCGAGCGCGACCCTCACCCCCGCCTCGCTCAGGGCGTAGAGCGAGGCGCGGGCGTGGGTCGGCTCCTCGATCAGCGAGCTCTCGGTGACCTCGACCCTGAGCTGCGTCGGCGGGAAGGACAGGGCCCGCAGCAGCTCGAGCAGGCGCTCGCCGAAGTTGGGGGAGCGGAAGTGCTGCGCGGAGACGTTGACGCTCACGAAACGCCGCCCGCCGTCGAGCAGCGGGGCCGACTCCACGCAGGCCGCGGCGAGGACCCGCCAGTCGATCGCCTCGATCAGGCCGGTGTCCTCCGCCACCCCGAGGAAGTCCACGGGCACGACCACGCCGCGCTCGGCATGACGCCACCGCAGCAGCGCCTCGTAGCCCACGACGCGCCCGTCGCCCAGCGCCACGATCGGCTGGAACCACGGCTCGAACTCGTCGCGCGCGAGGGCGCGACGGATCTCCCCCTCGATCTGCATCACTCGGATCGCCTCGCGGTGCAGCGCCTCGTCGAAGCGCTGCCAACGGCGGCGGCCCGCGGCCTTGGCGCGGTACAGCGCGACGTCGGCGTCCCTGAGCAGCTCCTCGGGCTTCGCATAGTGCGGACCCGAGACCGCGATGCCCACGCTCGCCGAGGTGTAGAGCTCCTTTCCCGCCACGTGGAAGGGAAGGTTCAGCGCCTCGAGCACCCGCTCGGCCAGGCGCTCCGCCTCCTCGGGCCCGGCGATCGGGTCGACGAGGATGGCGAACTCGTCCCCTCCGAGACGGGCCACCCAGCCCACGCTCGACGCGACCCGGTGGAGCCGCGAGGCGACCTGCTTGAGCAGCTCGTCGCCGAGCAGGTGCCCCATCGAGTCGTTGATCACCTTGAAGCGGTCGAGATCGAGGAAGAGCACGGCGAAGCCGGCCCCACCGCCCCGCCGCAGCTCGAGGGCGAGGCTCAGGCGGTCCAGCAGGTAGGCGCGGTTCGGCAGCCCGGTGAGGGTGTCGTGGAGCGCGTCGTGCATGAGCCGCGCCTCGATCGTCTGCCGCTGCGCGATCTCGGCGCGCAGCCTGGCGTTGGTCTCGGCCAGCTCCGCCGTGCGCTCCGCCACCCGGCGCTCGAGCTCGCGGTTGGCCTCGCGCAGCGCCTCGTCCGCGCGCTTGCGCTCGAGCGCGTGGGCGATCTGGTAGGCGACGAAGGTGAGCAGCTCGAGGTCGGCTTGGGTATAGCGGTGCTCCTCGCTGTAGCTCTGCACCGCGAGCACGCCGATGGCGCGGTCCTCGCTCATCAGCGGCACGCCGAGCCAGTGCACCGACTCGGTGCCGATCGACACAACCTCGCCCTGCTCCTCGAGCGCCCGGGAGACCTCGCGGTCGGCGAGCAGCGGACGTCCGGTCCTCAGCACGTACTCGGTCATGCCGCGCCCGAGCTTCCGCGGCTTGCGGTCGCGGTCGTACTCGTCCGCGGAGTAGGGGAAGAAGATCGCGTCGCGCTGCTCGGTCAGCAGCGCGATGTAAAGGTTCTTCGCGTAGAGGAGCTCGCCCACGATCTCGTGGATCTCCCGGAAGAAGGCGTCGAGGCTGTCGCTGGCGAAGGCGAGCCTGGCGATGCGGTAGAGCGCGGACTGGAGCCGCTCGCCCCGTCTTCGCTCCTGGACCTCCTTCTCGAGGGCGCGATTGGCCTCGCTCAGCGCCTCGGTGCGCTCCGCCACCCGACGCTCGAGCTCGGCGTGGGCGAAGCGCCGCTGCAGCGCGGTGGCGATGTGCTGGGCGACGAAGGTGAGCAGCGAGCGATCCTCGGCGCTGAAGCGCCTGGCGGGGTCGTAGCTTTGGACCACCACCGCCCCGATCACCTCCTCGCCGAGCTTGAGCGGCACGCCGAGCCAGTCCTCGGAGGGCGCGCCGACCGGCGTGAAGTCCGCGCCGAGCTGCTGCCGGATCTCTTCCTCCGTGCCCATCAGCGTCTGGCCGCTCTCGATGACGCGGCGGGTGAGCCACCCCTCGAGCTCGTCGAGGGTGAAGGACCGGTCCGGAGGCGGCGGGTCGTTGTCGGCGGAATCGCGGAAGTAGGGGAAGCGGACGGTGCGGCTGGCCTGGTCGTAGAGCGCGATGTAGAAGTTCTCGGCGTACATCAGGCGGCCGACGATCCCGTGGAGCCGCGGATAGACGAGATCGAGCTCGGCCCCGCCGCTCGCGAGCTCCGCGATCTCGTAGAGCGCCTCCTGCAGCCGCTTGGCCCGCTCGAGCTCGGCGACCCGGCGGCGCAGCGCCTCGCGCTCGGCCAGGACCGCAAGGACGCCCGACCAGCCGCCGCGAAGCCTTTCCGCCGCGGCCCTCGCCTCCCCGGCACCCTTCCCGCGGACGCTGAGGCGCGGCAGGCCGGGACCGAGCTCGAGGAGGACCGCCTCGGCCAAGGCCGGGAGTGCGGCGATCGGCAATTCCCCGGCCACATCGAGGCCGAGACGGATCCCGCCGCCGAGCCAACGCTCCAGCGCGCGCAGGGCCTCCCCGACCTCACCTTGGCGCAGCAGCTCCAGCGGATCGGGCGCGGATCCGACCGCCCTCCGCTCGGGTCGCCTGCCTCCCTGCCGACGCGCTGGCCCGCCGCCCATCACGGCACCTCGCCATGAGCCACCTCGGCAGTCTAGCGGCTCGGATCGGCCCCGAGACGGCCGATCGCCGCCCTCCGGCCGCCGCGTTATACTTCTTCACAATCGGCTGCTCGGCGGCCGTCAGCTTCCGGTCTGGCGATGGCTTCCGTCCTCCCTCCCCGTCGCATGCCGCTGCTCGCCGGACTCGCCGCGGTCCTCTTCGCCGCGGAGGCCGCGAGCCTGCCCCTCGACCTGGGGGATCCCGAGCCACGGCTCGCGCTGGCCATCTCCGACGAGGGTCGGCTCCGGCTGGCGCTGGTCCCCGAGGGCGGCGAGCCCTGGACTCCGGTCGGGGCCGGCGCGCCCGGCCGCCTGACGCTCGGCCTGCGGCTTCGCCCGCGAGAGAGCCGCTGCGAGCTCGATCTGGGCCGGATCCTGTGCCTCGACCCGGGCCCGCAGCCCGCGGGCGGGGGCCTGTCGCTGGCCTGGCAGGGCGTGGGCTGGCGCCTCAGCCTCGACTACAAGCGCCTCCTCGCGCCGCTCGCAGGGAACGCGAGGGCCTTGCGGCTCGGGACGGCGGAAGCCGAGCGGATCGCCGTGGGCGGAGACTTTCGCGACCTCGGCCTGACTTTGGCGATCAGTCGGGAGGATGCGGGCTCGGCCGATGGGGCATGGCTGCCGGTTCCCGCTGCGGCGCCGGCGGCGGGGCCCGAGGAGCTTCGGACCTTGAGCCTCGATCTCCGCTACGGAACGCTGGTGGGACGCATCGCCGCCCGGCGACCGGGGGATGCGGTCGAGGCCGTGCGCGGCGGCGAGACCTTCGACCTCGGGCTCCTGGTGCGGATGCCGTGGCGAGCCGAGTTCGAGCTCGGGGCGCTCAACGTCTGGCCCCCGCCGACGGAACGGGAGCCTCGCGTCGAGACGCCGCGGACCGCCCGCACCCCCTACGTCCGCTATCGCCAGGACTTCTGAGCGCGCAGAGCGGCCGTGAGCGCCTCCGCCGAGGCTTCCCGCTCCCCGCCTGCGGTCGCGCGCGCGGCCGAGCTGCTCCGCGGCGGGCGCGCCGCCGAAGGGCTCGCCATGCTCGGGGCCGTGCTCGCCGACAACCCGCGCCAGGCGCACGCCCTGCTCCAGCTCGCGCTCTACCACCGTGGCCGCGGCGAGACCGGTGCGGCGTTCGACTACGCCACCCGGGCGGCCGCCGGCGATCCGCCCCTGGCGCTGGCCGCGGCCCTGCTCGGCTCCCTCCTCGGCGAACGTGGCGAGCTCGCGGCGGCCGAGGCCGCCTTTCGCGAGGCACTGCTGCGTGACCCGAGCTTCCTCCCGGCTCGGCTCGAGCTCGCCGAACTCCTCGACCGCACCGGACACGCGCGCGAGGCCTCCCGCCTTTCGCGCGAGGCGATCGCTGCAGTGCCGCCGGAAGCCACGCTGCCGCCACCGCTCGCGGCGCTCATGGCGCGCGCCCGGGAGCGGGTGCTACGCGAGGAACGCGAGCTCGAGGAGTTCCTTCGCGAGCGGCTTGCGGTGCCGCTCGCGGCGCTGCCGCCGGAGGACCGGCGGCGCGCCGAGGAATGCTTCGAGATCACGCGCGGTCGGCTCCAGCCCAAGGTGCCGAGGCCCGGCTTCCTGTTCTTTCCCGGCCTGCCGACCTTCGGTTTCTACCCGCGGCGGCTGTTTCCGTGGATGGCCGCGCTCGAGGCGCGCTGGCGGGAGATCCGCGAGGAGGCCGAGCGCGTGCTGACGGAGCAGGAGGGGCGCTTCGTGCCCTACGTGCAGAAGGACGCGAGCGAGGCCGGACCCGGCTCGCCGTGGGCGGCGCTCAACCGCAACCGCGACTGGGGGGTGTACTTCCTGTTCAACCAGGGCGAGCGGGTCGAGGCCCACTGCGCCGCCTGCCCGCGCACCGCCGAGGCGCTTGCCGGACTGCCCCTCGTGGACATCCCCGGGCGCGGCCCCACCGCCTTCTTCTCCCGGCTCCGGCCCGGCACCCACATCCCTCCCCATCACGGCGCGACCAACACGCGGCTGATCGTCCACCTCGGCCTGATCGTCCCGGAGGGCTGCGGCTTCCGCGTCGGCAACGAGACCCGGAGCTGGCGCGAGGGGGAGTGCTTCGCCTTCGACGACACGGTCGAGCACGAGGCCTGGAACCGCGGCAGCGGCACCCGCACCGTGCTCATCTTCGACGTCTGGAACCCCTACCTCGACGAGGCCGAGCGCGCCTTCGTGCGCGCGCTCTCGGCGGCCTACGCCGCCTTCTACCCCGAGCGCCAGCACCAGCTCGACTTCTGAGCCGCTCAGCGAGGTCCTGAAGCGAGGCGAGCGCGGAGGCGGCACCGCCCCTGCGCCTTTCCGCCTGGGAAAGCAAGGCGCGGGGCCTCAGGGGAGGCGCGCGCGCAGGGCCCAGCCGAGCAGGGAGCCGCCTTCCTCCGCGAGCGGCTCCAGGCGGTCGACCCGAAGCCCGAGCCGCGAAAGCTGCTCGCGCCAGCCTGCGGCCCGCTCCGCATCGAGCGCGTGGGCGAGGAGCTCCGCGGACCGAAGGCGCGCCGCCCGAAGCTCGGCGCAGAAGGCTTCCCACTCCGCGCGGGCCGCCGTGAGCTCTCCGCGCCGCGCGCGCTCGATCGCGGCGAGCGCTGCCTGCCCGACCGCGAGCAGCGCATCCGGAACCCCGGCACCCGCGAGGCGCTCGGAGAGCGCGGCCAGACACGCGCGCAGACCGGCCCGCGCCGCCTCGGCGCGTTGCGGATCCCGACCCGCCGCGCAAGGCAGCGCGGCCCCCACGGCCAGGGAGAGACCGCTCTCCCCGAGGATCCAGTCGAGGTGGCGAAGCTCCTCGCGGGCCACGGCGGCGAAGAGGGAGTCGGCGTGATGCAGCACGGCGGCGAGCTCGCCTCCCGGCCCGAGCACGCGCCGGCACTCCTCGAGCGTCGCCGGATGCTCTCCGTACTCCACGGCGAACTGGGAGACGATCCGGGTGAAGACGGCGTCCGCGAACGGCAGCGATTCCATCCGCACCCCGCCGAGGAACAGCACCCGGCTCGCGCGCGCTCCCCATTCCCCAAGCCAGGAGGGCCTCGGCTTCGCGAGATCGACGGCCACCAGCTGCGGGGGCTGCGGCACGTGCCCGTGCTCGAGCGCGAGACGGACCAGGGCACCGTTGCCCGTGCCGAGGTCGAGCACCCGGTCGGCGCCCGTCCAGCCCCCCATCACGCCACGCCAGAAGGCGCCGATCGCGCCGCCGTAGTTTCCCGCGTAGCTTCCCGGGCAGCTGTGGAGGTGGCCTCGGGCCCAGTAGAGGCTCCAGGCCTCGCGGCGTTCGGGGAACGGCACCTCGTCGGTCCCAGACTGCGGCGGTTTAGACTGACGCATCCTATCGCCAGATCGCCTCGCATGGTCTTTGCGCCGCCCGATTCGGCGCTCCGCGCCGCCCGCCTGAGACGCCACCACGAGCGCGGGCGGTTGCTGCTCGAGACGGGGGACGCCGCGGCGGCGGCGCAGGAGTTAGGAGTTCCGGGCCGGCCACGCCGACCAAGCGTCTCGGAGATCCGCGATGAGCATGCAGCGGGCTTTGCGCCGATCGTGGGCCTAGTCCCCGCCCGATCCGAATGGCTGCGCGGAACGGAAGAGAGGCATCCCCGCCGTCGCCTTCGGGCGGGCCAAAAAGAGGGGCCCTTTCGGGCCCCTCGTGAATCGACCGGTCGGCGCCGGTCAGAACTGCTGGGTGTAGCGGATGTACGGAATCCGCCCGTAGCCGTTGTACAGGCCGAAGTCGTAGCCACGACCCGACACGTCCGCGGGATCCAGCACCGGATCCTTGTCGGCGAGGTTCTCGACGCCGATCGTGACCCGCCCGTTCCACGGCGTGTTCCAGTTGGCCTGGAGGTCGTGGACGGTCCACGACGACAGCTGGGCGGTGTTGAGGGTGTTGCGCACCGAATGGATGTAGTTGATGTTCCAAACGAAGCTGTAATCACCCCAAGACCAGACGTTGCCCAGCGCGGCCCGGTACTTCGGGGTGCCGGCGTCGCCCACCACGTTCGCGCCGCTGTCGACCACGTACTTCCGCACGTAGGTGATGCGCAGATCGTTGCGCAGCCCACCCCACTCGCCGAAGTCGAAGTTGGTGCGGGCATTCAGGTCCGCGCCACTGGTGTCGATCGTACCGAGGTTCGAGTAGCCAGTCTGCGCGACCAGCACCTCACCCTGCGGGCCGAAGGCCACGCCAAGGCCAAGCGCCGGATTCGGCACCACCACCGTCGGCGGGAAGCGGGTCAGACCCGGCGGACAGTTGCGGATCGTCCCCTCCACGCAGCGCACCACGGTGCCGATGCCGATGAAGGCCACCCGGTTGTCGAGGCTGATGTCGTACCAGTCGAGGGTGAGGTTCAGCCAGTCGAACGGATCCCAGGCGAAGCCGATCGACCACTGCTTCGAGTCCTCGGCGTCGAGGTTCGGGTTCGCAATGACATAGGTTGTCACCTGGGTCTGGCAGGTGTCCGGCAGACCGAAGGCGCGGCAGGTCGGCGCATGCCCGGCCAGCGTGGCGGCCGAGAAGGCCGGCTGCTGGCTCAGGATGTCGAGGGTCGGAGCCCGAAAGCCCTCGCCGTAGGAGGCGCGAAGCGTCAGGTTCTCCAGCGCCTGGAAGCGGAAGGAAACCTTCGGCGAGAAGGCCGAGCCGAAGTCGCTGTAGCGGTCATAACGCCCCGCCACGTTGACCTCGAAGTTCTCGAGCACCGGGAACAGCACCTCGAAGAAAGCCGCGCGCGCGGTGCGGCCGCCGAAGGCCGAGTTGCCCGCCGAGCCGACGATCTGGCCCGAGGAGGACAGCGTGTCGTAGATGTCGTAGTAGTCCTCCTTGCGCCACTCCACGCCGAAGGCCGCGCCCACCGAACCACCGGTCAGCTCGAACAGGCCGTCAACGTTACCGATGAGGTAGGCCTCGTGCTGCTGGAGCCGCGAGTCGCGGTTGATGGTCGCGATCATTGCATCGAGGACATCCCGCGGATTCGCAAACGGGTTGTAGATGTTGTACCGGCCGGAGGCGATGAACTGCTGCGCGATCGCACCGACCACGTAGTTCCGCCCGAGGTCGTAGTACTGCGAGTCGGTGTGCCGGACGCCAAAGTCGATCTCCACCGGACCCACCCGGCCCTCGAAGCCCAGGATGAAGTCATAGAGGTTGTTGTCGGTGTTCGTGTCCCGGTTACCCAGCGCCGCGAAGCGATG
Source organism: Lysobacterales bacterium (assembly GCA_033582715.1). Classification (GTDB taxonomy): domain Bacteria; phylum Pseudomonadota; class Gammaproteobacteria; order Xanthomonadales; family BPKI01; genus BPKI01. Next base: position 2,188,174 of record JAVQZZ010000001.1, read on the forward strand.
GCGCAGGAACACCGGCCGGTTCGGATCGTAGCCGGCCCCAGGGAAGCGCACCGCCGGATGGTTCGGCGAACCCACCGGAATGAACGGCGCACCGCCCGGCCAGGGACTCGAGGGCACCGGCGCATAGCGACCGAAGCTCTCCACCCGGCTCACCATCGCATTGAAGTACGTCGTCCAGTCGTCGTTGATCTGGAACGCAGCCCGACCGAACAGCGCCGAGTTGCGCAGCTCCGCCTCGTCCGCCGCCACGAAGGTGAAGTCGTAGAAGCAGCGCGTGCTCGCCCCCGTGCCGCTGATGCTGAAGCCCGGCCCCGAGCAGCCCCCCGGCACCACCGAGCCATTGGTCGGATGCGCCAGGAAGCCGCCGGGAACGAAGCCGTAAAGCGAGCCCGGGGCAGGATTGGCGACGATGAAGTTGTTGGAGAAGGTCGAGGCGCCGCCACGGGACCACGCACGCTCACGCTGGAAGATAATCCCGCGGTTGCTGTAGCCGGCACCCAGCAGCACCCGCGAACGCTCGCCGGAAGAGCCGAAGATCACCGAGCCATACTCGGTCTCGCCACCCGGCCGCTTCGGGTTGCCGGCACCGCCCGAGATCTCGACGCCGTTGAAGTCCTTGCGGGTGATGATGTTCACCACACCGCCGATCGCATCCGTACCGTAGATCGCCGAGGCACCGTCGGAAAGGATCTCGATCCGCTCCACGGCCGCCAGCGGAATGATGTTGAGGTCCTGCGCCGAGCCCACGTTCGGCGCCGTCGGAGCACGCCGACCGTCGATCAGGATCAGCGTCCGGCCCTCACCCAGACCGCGCAGCGACAGACCCGCGAAGCTCTGCGCCGAAGAGCCCGACTGCGGACGGAAGGAACCGAAGGTGTTGAAGGGAATGTTGCGCAGGAAATCCGCCACCGACAGATCGCCCGAGAGCTCAATCTGCTCCCGGTCGATCACCGTCACCGGCAGCGCCCCCTCCACCTCGGCACGCTTGATGCGCGTACCCGTCACCTGGATCCGCTCAAGCTCCGCCTGGTCCTCCTGATCCTGCGCCACCGCCGGCACCCCGTAGGAGCCCAGCAGCGCCGCCGAGATCGACCAGGCGAGCGTGTTGCGCTTGAAGTTGTCGTTCATACTCACCCTCATGAGGCTTCGGTTGCAACGAATGCCCGAAGCAGCCGAAGCCGCCCCGGGCGCCCTGGCTTGCAAGGCAATCGGGTGGCCTTCCCAAGCCGCGCTCCGGTCACCGCCTCGCGGGCACGGAACCCGCGCCGGCGCGACCGGCTCCCGTCCCAATCCCTCAAGACGGCGGCATCCTAGCACCGGCGGAGGGCGCTGAGAATCCCTCGTTAAGTTTTCGTTGCGAGGGCGCCACGGGCGGGGCTTCGAGGGCTCCCGGCCAGCGGCAGGCGGCCAGCAGCCGCGGCTCACTCCCGCACCACCTCCCTCGGCGACCTCGACCGGCACGCGCCGATCCGAGCGCCGCCATCACCCGCCGCCTCGGCCTCGGTGCCCCTCGTGCCAAGCCGTCAGGGAGTCGTCGCGATCGGAGCGCGCACGCCCTCATTCGGCGAGGCGGGCGCGAAGCCGCGCCAGCCGCTCGAGCAGCGCCGCGGGCACCCGGGGCGCGAAACCGCTGAGGAAGGCAACAATCTCCGCGAGCTCGGCCCGCCAGGCCGGCCGATCGATCGCCAAGAGGGCCGCGAGCCGCGCCGGGGGGAGCTCAAGCCCCGCAAGCTCGAGGTCCTCCGGACGCGGAAGCAGGCCGACGATCCCGTCGCGCGCCTGCACCTCTCCGCGCAGTCGCCGGACGATCCACTCGAGCACCCGGATGTTCTCGGCGAAGCCGGGCCAGAGGAAGGAGCCGTCCGCGCCGCGCCGGAACCAGTTGACCTGGAAGATGGCGGGCGGATGGCGGAGGGCCGCGCCCACCGCGAGCCAGTGCGCGAAATAGTCGCCGAAGTGGTAGCCGCAGAAGGGCTGCATCGCCATCGGGTCGCGGCGCAGCACCCCGGTCGCCCCGCTCGCCGCGGCGGTGGTCTCGGAGGCCATCGCCGCGCCGAGCAGCACCCCATGGACCCAGTCGTGGGCCTGCATCACCAGCGGCACCAGCCCAGCCCGGCGGCCGCCGAAGACGATGGCCTCGATCGTCACCCCTTCGGGATCCTCGGCGTGCGGCGAATAGCCGGGGCAGCGGCCGGCCCGCACCGTGAAGCGCGCGTTGGGATGCGCCGCCGGTCCCGCCCCCGGCCGCCACGGCCGGCCCTGCCAGTCGAGCGCCGGCTCGCCCTCGAGCCCCTCCCACCACGGGCGGCCGTCGGCGGTGAGCGCCACGTTGGTGAAGATCACCTCCTCGCCCAGCATCGCCATCGCCTTCGGGTTGCTCCGCGGGCTGGTCCCCGGCGCCACCCCGAAGAATCCGGCCTCCGGGTTGATCGCGCGCAGACGGCCGTCGGGCCCGGGATGGAGCCAGGCGATGTCGTCTCCCACCGTCCAGATCCGCCAGCCGCGGCGGCGGTAGGCCGCAGGCGGCTCGAGCATCGCGAGATTGGTCTTGCCGCAGGCGCTCGGGAAGGCGGCCGCGATGTGATGCACGCGGCCTTCTGGCGTCTCGACGCCGAGGATCAGCATGTGCTCGGCGAGCCATCCCTCCGCCCTCGCCTGCCAAGAGGCGATGCGCAGCGCATGGCACTTCTTGGCGAGCAGGGCGTTGCCGCCATAGCCCGAGCCGAAGCTCTCGATCAGGCTCTCCTCCGGGTAGTGCAGGATCAGGCGCCGCCGCGGGTCGAGCTCGCCCGTCGCGTGCAGGCCGCGGACGAAGGCCTCGCCCGCCGCGATGCGCCGGAACGCCTCGGCCGGCAGCACCCGGGTCATGCGATGGAGGTTGAGCACCACGTAGGCGCTGTCGGTGAGCTGCACCCCGAGCCGCGACCAGGGCGAGGCCGGCGGGCCCATGACGTAGGGCACGACGTAGAGCGTGCGGCCGCGCATCGCGCCCGCGAACAGCGCGCGCATCCGCGCGTGCGCCTCCCGCGGATCGAGCCATTGGTTGTTGGGCCCGGCGTCCTCGCGGCGGCGGGTGCAGACGTAGGTCAGGTGCTCGACCCGGGCGACGTCCTCGGGATGGGAGCGGTGGAGGTAGCAGCGGGGATGCGTCCGCGGATCGAGGGGCAGGAGCTCGCCGCGGGCGACGAGCTCGGCAGCGAGCCGCTCGAACTCCTCCTCGCTGCCGTCGCACAGCCACAGGCGCTCGGGCTCCGCGAGGCGCGCGCAGTCCTCGACCCAGGCGCCGAGCGCCGCCGGAAGCGGCAGCGGGCTCCCCTCGGTCTCCCGGACCGCCACCACCTCAGGACTCCTCGCGGGCGGTCGCGGGAGCCCCGGTGGCCTCGGCGGCCTCCTGAGCCTCCGCGGCGGGCAGGTCGCCACCGAGCGCGAAGCTCATGCGCTCCGGATCGATCCAGCGCGCGAGCGCCGCCGAGACCTCCTCGGCGCTCAGGCTCTCGATGCGGCGCACGCGTGCCTGCTCGTCGGCCATCGTGCGCCCGATGAGGGCATGCCCGGCGAGCAGCGCCGCCAGCGACTCGTCCTCGCCGAGCGCCACCTGCCAGCTCTGCAGCCAGCCCTGGCGCGCCTGCTCGAGCTCCTCGGCGGTGAAGCCCTCGCGGACCGCGCGCCCGAGCTCCTCGCGCGTCGCGGCGAGCGCCCGGGCATGGTTCGCGGGGGCGAAGATGGCAAAGACCTCAAGGTGCGCCACCGGCTCGAAGGGGGAGGCCGTGAGCGTGCTGCCGACCGCGTAGCTCAGGCCGTCCCGCTGCCGGAGCCGCTTGGCCAGCCGCGAGTTGAGGAAGCCGCCGCCGAGCAGCTCGTTGGCGAGGAGGAGCGCCGGATGGTCGGGATGGTCCTCGCCCACGGGAAAGCCGAGCGAGCCGACCAGCACGGCATTCGGCCGGTCGGCCACGCGGGCCGTGAGCACTCGGGGGGCGACCTCGTAGAGCCGGCGCGGCTTGCGCTGGTGCGGCTCGGAGGCGGCGAAGCGCGCGAAGCGGGTGGCGAGCTCGGCCGCGACCGCATCCGCATCGAAGTCACCGACCAGGACGATCCGGCTGCCCGGGGAGAAGCCGTAGCGGCTGCGGTGGAAGGCCACGAGGTCCTCGCGGCGCAGCGCCTTCAGACGCGCGATCGACTCCTCGAGGGTGGGCACGTAATCGGGGTCGCCGGGCTGGACCGGGCTCAGGTGCCGCATCAGCAGGATGCCGGCGAGCGCGGCCGGCTCGCTGCGCAGGGACTCGAGCTCGGCGAGACGCTCACGGCGCAGCGCCTCGAGCTCGGACTCGGGGAAGGCGGGCTCGGTGAGCGCCTCGGCGAGCAGCTCAAGGACCTCAGAGAGGTGGTCGCGGGTGGTCTCGATGCGCGCGACCAGCTCCTCGCCGGCCTGCTCGAAGCCGAGCACCGCCTTGCGCTCGGCGAGGAAGTCGGCGATCTGCTGGCGATCGCGCCTTCCCGTGCCGCGGAGCAGCATGGAGGCCACGCCTTGCGCGCGCTCGGCGTGCGGCAGCCAGTCCGCCGAGCGGCCGGCGAGCGGCATCGCCAGCAGGCCCACCACCCTGGCGCCGCGGGTGCCCTTCGGCAGCAGCCACAGCTTCGCCCCATGCGGCAGCTCGCTGCGGATCAGCCGCGCCTCAATGCTCTCGGGGCTCGCCTCGAAGCGCTCGCCCTCGGCGCGGCGCGCCCGGCCGCGGTAGCCGGCGAGCTGCTCCGCGACCGGCTCGGCTTCGGGGATCGCCACCCGGTCCGGGGCGGGATCGGGCAGGAACACGCCCACCGTGCGGTTGGCGGGCTTGAAGTAGGTGGAGGCAACCCGGGCGAGGTCCTCGACCCCAAGCCGCTCGATTCGGTCGCGGAACAGGAACATCAGCCGCCAGTCGCCCGCCGCGGCCCACTCGCTCAAGGCCAGTCCCACCCGCGACCCATCGTTCAGGACGAGCTCGAAGCCGCGCAGGAGCCGGGCGCGGGCGCGGCGGAGCTCCTCCTCGGCGGGCGGGCGCTCGGCGAGCTCCTCCAGGGTGCGGATCGCCGCCGCCTCGACCGCCGCCGGATCTCCGCCGGCGCGGAGCTCGGCGAGGATCATGAACACCGAGGGCTCGGCGAGCTCCATCGCCGACGCGTGCACCGAAGCCGCCAGCCCACTCTCGACCAGCGCCTTGTAGAGCCGCCCGCTCGGCGCGGCGTCCAGCGCCTCGGCCAGCACGGAGAGCGCCGCCGCATCGGGATGCGCCGCCGCCGGGATGCGGTGGACGATCGCGACCAGCGGGTTGTCGCCGACCCGACGCACCGTCACCCGCCGCTCGCCGTCCTGGGTCGGCTCGCGGGTGTAGGTCGGCCAGAGGCGCAGCTCGCCCTCGCGCTCGGGCCTCGGGATCCGCCCGAAGGTCTCGGCGATCAGGGCCAGCGCGGCGGGCTCCTCGAAGCGTCCGGAAAGGATCAGCAGCGCGTTGTCCGGCTGGTAGTGCCTGCGGTAGAAGGCGCGCAGCCGGTCGATCGGCACCCGCTCGATGTCGCTGCGCTCGCCGATCGTCGGACGCCCGTAGCCGTGCCACTGGAAGGCCGCGCCGAGCGTGCGCTTGAACAGGACCGAGCCCGGGCTGCTCTCCCCCGCCTCCCACTCGTTGCGCACGACCGTCATCTCCGAGGCGAGGTCCTCCGCGCGCAGGAGGCTGTTGACCATGCGGTCGGCCTCCATCGCCAGGGCCCACCGCAGGTTCTCCTCGGTGGCCGGAAAGGTCTGGAAGTAGTTGGTGCGGTCGAAGGAGGTGGTGCCGTTGGCCTGGCCGCCGCGCCGGGCGATTTCCCCGGTGATGTCGGGGAACCTCGCCGTCCCCTTGAACAGAAGGTGCTCCAGCAGGTGCGCCATCCCGCTCTCGCCGTAGCCCTCGTGCCGCGAGCCGACGAGGTAGGTGACGTTGATGGTGACGTTCGGTTGCGCGACATCGCGGACCAGCAGCACGCGCAGGCCGTTGGCCAGGCGGAACTCGCGGATCCCCTCGACCTCGGTCACGAACTCGGGCGGCGGGGCCGGGGGCGGCTGCGGCACGGGCGCGCGGCGCTCGCAGGCCGCGGCGAGGAGGGCGAGCAGCAGGGCGAGGAGCAGTCTCCGAGCGGTCATCGTGGGATGGCGGAGGGGGCGGATTCGGGCGTCCCGGCTCAGGGGCCGGGGATCAGGGTGGCGATGGCGTGCTCGACGTAGGCCTCGTAGTCCTCGGGAGTGAGGCGCGGGAGCTGGAGATCCAGGGTCATCTGCAGGAATCCGACGTAGGCGGCGTAGCTCAGCCGCGCCCGGTGCAGCGCCTCCCGCCGCGGCATCCCGAGGGCGAGGAAGGCGAGCATGAGATAGTCCATGCGCCGCCGCGACACCCGCTCCACCACCGGCGCCACCCGCGAGTGCTGCGCCGCCCGCATCAGCGCCGCGTAGATGCGATGCGACTTGATCTCGCGGCTGGTGCGCCGGAAGAGCTCGCGCAGCCGCTCGCGCGGGTCGGCGATGGCCGCGAGCGGCCCGAGCACGGTCTCGACCTCCCGCGCCTCCCAGCGCGCGAGCGCCGCCTCGAGCAGCGCCTCGCGCGAGGGGAAGTGCCAGTAGAAGCTGCCCTTGGTCACTCCGAGTCGGCGGGCGAGGCTCTCGACGGTGAGCGCCTCCACCCCCCGCTCGGCGATCAGGTCAAGCGCCGCCTCGGCCCAGTCCTCGGGGCCGAGCCGGGAGCGCTCCGCGCGGGCTGCCGCGATCGCCATCGCGGGGGATGGTAGCCCGCCGGGGCGAGGCGCTGGAACCGGGCCGGCTCCGCCGTCAGCGTGCGACGAGCTCGATCGCCTCCCCGTCCGGTCCCTCCGCGAGCAGCGCCCGGCCGCGTCCGAAGCCCGGCCGCTCGCCGGAGAACTCGCCGAGCACGCGGCCGCCGGCCTCGGCGATCGCACGGGCCGCCGCGGCGAGATCGCCGCACAGCAGGCTCACCATCAGGATCCCGCGCGCCGGCGGACGGGCGCGCGCGGCGAGCGGCCGCGGCGGGGGGCCGTCGAGCACCGCGAACATCTCGATCCGGCCGGGCACGATCGTGCCGTCCTTGATCAGATTGGCGTTGCGCAGGCGCAGCGGACGCGGGCTGCCGAGCAGCGCCGCGAGCTCGGGGAAGTCGAGCACCCGGTCGAACAGCTCGCGGAAGCCGAGCGCCTCCCAGAAGCGCCGCGAGCGGTCGACGTCGGCGCTGGCGATCGCCACCGTCTGCAGCACGGAGACCTCGGTGAGCAGCGGGCCGCGCAGCTCGCCCCCGCGCTCGTAGCAGAACAGGTCGAGGTGGGTGCCGTCGGGGTCGGCATTCATCGAATCGAGCACGGTGACCCGCTCGCTCACCGTCCAGCGCACCGCTCGCCCGGCGCGGCCGCCCGCCGCGGCGATGCGGCGGAGCTGCCCGTCGAGATCGCGGCAGCGGAAGTTGAGGGCGTAGTAGCCGGTGCCGGAGAGCCCCTCGATCCCCGCCCACACCGGCTCGCCCGGGGGGTTGCCGGCGAGCAGCCTGAGCCGCCCCTGGCCGGATTCGTCGGCGGCGAGGATCGCGTAGGTGAGCGGCGCCGAGGTGCTCGCGCGCCAGAAGCTCGCGGTCGCGGGCGGCACGGCGCCGCATTCGAGCAGGCGGTAGCCGAGGGCCTCGCGGTAGAAGGCGATCGCGGCCTCGAGGCTGGCCACGCCGACGGTGGCCAGGCGGATCTCGCTCAGCATGAGGGCTCCTCCGGGAGTGCGCCGGGGTTGAGGATGCCGGCGGGGTCGAGCTCGCGCTTCAGGGCCTCGAACAGCGCGCGCGAGGCCGGGTCGAGCTCGCCCCGCCAGGGGTAGTAGCGGCCGAGCTGGAAGTGGGCCGCGCCCTCGGCGCGGAGCAGCGACGCGAGCTCCCGGCGCAGCCGCGCCACGAGCGCCCGACCTTCGGGATTGGGGGGATGCTCCGGCAGGCGCGCGAGCATGGCCGGCTCGACCCGCTCGCGGTGCAGCGCGCCGCGCGCATCCGGCCAGTACAGGCAGGGCTCGAGCACCGCGGCATGGCTGCCGAGGGCGAGGTAGAGGAACGCCACCCTCACCCCCAGCGCCGCGCGCTCCCCCTCGCTCGCCGCGAGCCGCGTACGCAGGGCCCGCTCGGCCGGGGCCAGACGGTCCAGAGGCAGGACGCCGTGCACCGGCACCCAGCGCTCGCCGCCCGGGCCGAGCAGCACGTTCAGGGGCGGGAAGGGCGCGCTCTTCAGCACCCGGGGGATGCTCGGCGCGATCTCCCGCCCGCCGAGACGGGCGAGCAGCCGCCGCGCCGCGCGGCACTTGGCGCGCGCGACCCCCGGGGCCTCGCCCTCGAAGGCGGCGTGGAGGCTGTGCTCCCCGGGAGCGAGCAGGCGGCGCCCGGCGATGAGGACGCCGAGCAGGGCGACCAGGCCGTGGCGGCGCCGCACGGCCCCGGCCAGCGCGAGGTCCTCGGCCAGCCTGGCCCGCGCCAGACGGATCGCGCCCATCGCCGGATCGAAGCCGAACAGCTCGCTCGCGAGCGCGCGCTCCGCGAGCGCGGCGAAGGCCTCGAGGAAGGCCTCGGCGGTGGGGTAGGCGAAGGAAAGGAAGGCCTCCTCGGCCGGTCTCGGCAGCAGCCTGAGGCTGGCCTCGAGCTTGATGCCGAGGCTGCCCGCGTCGCCGAGGAAGCAGCCTCCGAGGTCGGGGCCGAAGAGGCGCAGGAAGGGCGGGCATCCCGCCGCCGCTGCCCCGGTGGCGAAGACTCGCCCGCGACCGTCGAGGATGGTGAGCGAGAGCACGCCGTCGGCCACCGCGCCATGGGCGGCGGCGCCGAGGAAGGCCGCGTGCTGCGACAGCGCCCCGCCGACGGTGGACTCCCGTCCCGAGAGCGGCCCGCGGCAGGCGCTGCGCAGGCCCCGCGCCGCCAGCGCCCGGTCGAGGGCCGCCCAGCTCGCCCCCGCCTCCACCCGCACGTAGCCCGGGGCGATCGCCACCACCCGGTCGAGCGCGCGGAGGTCGAGCAGCAGGAAGCGCCCGCCGGCACAGAGGTAGCCGGCGGTGTAGCTGAGCCCGCCGCCGCGCGGGACGATCCCGATGCCCTCCGCGGCGCAGAAGCGGACCAGCTCCGGCAGACCCTCGCGCTGCCGCGGCCTGAGCACCGCGATCGGTGCGGCGCCGCGGCCCCAGACGTCCTCGGCGTCGGCGGGGGCGGGCGGCGTGACGGCCTCCGGCTCGCCCAGCCGCCGTCCGATCTCGGCCAGCAGCGCCGAGCTCACGACAGGGCCTCGAGGCCGCGTCCGGCGAGGGCCGGGTGGGGCTCGATCGCCACCGGCGGTCGCGCCGCGCCCGGGGCGAGGCAGGCCGCGAGCAGCGCGCGGAAACGCCGCCCCGGCAGCAGCGCGGCGAGCCTCCGGCGGTGCATCGGCCTCCGGAGCCGGGGCCGCGAGCCTCCGCCGGTGGCGACCGAGGGGCGGCCACCAGGGCGGGAACAGGAAGGCGTCCCGTGCCCACTCCCAGGCCGCGAGTCAGCTGTCCGCCGCCGGGGCGACGGCCGCTGGGTCGGGAAGGTGCTCGAGCAGCCAGGCACGCTCGGCGGCCGAGAGCAGCCAGGGCTGACGCAGGCGCGAGCCGCGACCCCAGGCGCTCGGCGAGCTCGAGGGCGAGCGGCGCGGCGGCACCGAAGGCTCGGATCCCGCGCAGCCGGCCCGGGCGGCGCGCGACCAGGGCCACGAGCGCCGCGAGCAGCCTCCTCCGCCCGAGACGGCCGCGCGGGAGTTCCGAGGCGCCCTGTCCCGGCCACTCCGGCAGCAGCCGGCGCGCTCCCGGCGCCGCCCGCGCCTCGGCGAGCGCCTCGTCGGGCGCGGTGGGACAGGACAGCCACAGCTCGAAGTCCTCGCCCTCGCCAAGCTCCCGGTAAGCCAGCGGAAGCCGCCCGCCCGCCATCCCCCGCCGCTCATTCGCCCGCGTCTCCGGCAGCGGCCGCGGACGGGCCGGGGCCAAGGGACGGGCGGAGCCCGGCGAGGGCAGGCGGCCAGCGCCTGCCCGAGCTCGCCGCGATCGGCGAGTTCGCGGGCCTCCACCCCCGCCGGCAGCGGCGGCAGGCGGACGCGATGGGCGGCCAGGGGATCGTCACGCCGGTACCACAGCCGGGCGGGAACGCGAAGCGCGAGGATCCGGTCCCGCTCCCGGTCGGCGAGCGCCGCGCGGTTGGCCGGCCGGTGCGCCTCCCCCGCGAGCAGGAACTCGAGCGCCGCCGCGTGGGTCGCCTCCGGGGCCGGCGCATCGAGCGCGAGCGCCCGCTCGGCGCGCCCGTCGTCCCAGGGGAAGTACGAGGCGCTGCTCGCGCAGCCTGGCCCACAGCCAGGCGAGATGCGAGCCGTCCCAGCGCGGCTCGAAGGGGGGCAGGTAGCGCTCGTCGAGCTCGGCCTGCTCCTCGGGGGTGAACCAGGCGTAGCCGTCGACCAGCACCGCCGCCACCCGCCCCGGCGCCAGCCGGCCGAGCTCCGCCGCGACCAGGCCGCCGGTAGTGCATGCCGAAGACCGCGAAGCCATCGAGACCGAGCGCATCGAGCGCGGCGAGCAGGGCCTCGGCGAAGCCCCGGATGCTCGGGGCCGGGAGCGGCGCCGAGTGGCCGAAGCCGGGGAGATCGGGCGCCACCGTCAGCCACTCGGCGGCGAGCGCGGCCATCCGCTCCCGCCACATCCCCCCGTGCTGGGGCGCCTGGTGGAGCAGCAGGAGCGCCGGCCCGCGACCGCGCCAGCGCAGATGCAGCGGCCCGTGCGCGAGCGCGGCGAAGCCGCGGCGCTCCGGCGCGCTCATTCGGCACCCTCCTCCCCGACCCTCACCAGCAGCCGCCCGTGGCTCCTCCCCGAGAGCAGCTCGGCGAAAGCCTCCGGCGCGCGCTCGAGCCCGGCGAAGATCCGCTCGGCGCAGCGCAGCCGTCCCGCCCGCCACAGCGGCAGCGCCTCGGCGAGGAACTCCGGGAGCCGTCCGAGGTGATCGTAGACCACGAGGCCGAGCAGCCGGGCGCGGGCCGCGATCACCCGCCCGAGGTTCGGGCCCGGCGGCCGCTCGGCGGCGTCGTACTGGGCGATCATGCCGCAGAGCACCACCCGCGCCCCCGGCCGCAGGTGGTCGAGGGCGGCGTCGAGGAGCTCCCCGCCGACGTTGTCGAAGTACACGTCGAGACCCTCCGGCAGGGCGGCGGCGAGACGGGCGCGGAAGTCCGGCGCATCGCGCGCGACGGCGGCGGGAAGGCCGAGTTCGCCCAGCACGTAGTCGAGTTTTGCGCCCGCGGTGATGCCGAGCACCCGGGCCCCGCGGGCGAGGCCGAGCTGGGCCGCTACCGCGCCGACGGTGCCGGCGGCGGCGCTGACCACCAGCCGCTCGCCGGCCCGAAGTCCGGCAAGCCCGAGCCCCGCCCAGGCGGTGAGGCCGGGAAGGCCGAGGGGGCCGAGGGCGAGGCGGGCCGGCACCTCGCCGGGAAGCCACAGCGGCCTCAGCGCCGCGGCCGGGAGCCAGCCGCGCTCGCGCCAGCCGAGCGGCCCCAGGACCCGGCTCCCGACGGGGAAGCGCCTCGGGAACCCGGCTCGCGAGCACCCGGCCGAGCCCCTCGCCGGGAATCGGCTCGCCCGGCCGCACCGCCGGCCCGAGGTGGCGGCCGGCGATCCGGAGCCGAAGATAGGGATCCATCGCCAGCCACTCCACGGCCACCAGCACTTCGCCCTCCTCGGGCCGCAGCGGCGCCTCGCGCAGCGCGAAGTCCTCCGGCCGCGGCGGTCCCGCGGGAGGACGCGCGAGCACGATCTCGCGCACGGTGTCGGCCATCGCCCCGATGCTGATGTATGGTTGATCGATCTTAGGGCCATCTTAGGGCCATCCCGGTGAGCGCGCCGCCGCCCTCGAGGCGCGAGCAGGCCTTCCCGTCGAGGCTCCGCGGCGCGGCGGAGCGCGTCGCCGCCCTCGCGGCCGCGGTCCCGGTGCTCGCCCTCGCCGCCGACCTCGCTGCTCCGCGAGCTGCTCGGTCGGGGCTTCGAGGGGGCGGGGGAGACGGCGCTGCTCGCCCTCGTCGCCGGGGTGGCCGCCGGCATCGCGCTCGCCGGCGCCGGGGAGCGCCACCTTAGGCCGCGGCTGCTCGACCGCCTCGCGCCGCCGGCGCTGGTGCCGCGTCTCGAGGCCCTCGGCGAGGCCGTGACCGCCGCGGGGGCGCTGCTCGTCGCCCTCGGCTTCGCGGCCCTCGCCGCGGAAAGCCTCGCGCTCGGCGAGCGCCGCCCGGTGCCCGGGCTGCCGCCCGCCCTGGGCCAGGGGCTGCCCGCCCTCGGCTTCCTCGCGCTCGCCGCGGTCCGCCTCGCGCGCCTGTGGGGACGGCGGGCACCGCCAAGCGCCGCGACCCCGGCGGCGGCGAGTGACCGCGCTCGCCCTGCGCCTCGCCGGCCTGCCGCTCCTGTGGCTGCGCCAGCCCCTGTGGCTCGTGCTCGCGGCCCTCGCCTTCCTCGCCCATCTCGCCCTCGGCGCCGAGCGCCCAGAGCTCGTCCTGCTCGACGCCTGGCACGCCCTCCACCAGGAGCCGCTGCTGCCGATCCCCCTGTTCCTCCTCGCCGGCCAGATCGTGGCCAGGGGCGAGACCGCGGCGCGGCGGGTGGCCCTGATCGCCGCGCTGACGGCGCGCCTCCCCGGCGGGCTCGCGGTGGGGGCGGTGCTCGCCTCCGCGGTCTTCGCCTCGGTTTCCGGCCCCGGCCTGGCCACGCTGACGGCGGTGGGCACGGTGATGTACCCGGCCTTCGTCGTCCACGCGGCGACGCGCCCCGCTTCGCGGCCGGGGCGCTGTGCGCCGCCGGAACGCCCGGCATCCTGATCCCGCCGGGCGTGCCCCTCGTCCTCGAGGGCATCGCGACCCGCAGCTCGATCGCCGAGCTCTTCCTCGCCGGGGTTCTGCCCGGGCTGCTCCTCAGCGCCCTGATCGCGGCCCGTGCCGCGCGCCGCCATCGCCGACGGGATGCTCCGGCCGGCACGCCACCGCTGCGCGCCGCCCTGGGACGCAGCCTGCCGGCACTCGGCACGCCCGTGCTGCTGCTCGGCGGCCCGCACGGCGGCTGGTCGACCGCCACCGAGGCCGGCGCGGTCGCCGTGCTCTGCGCAGCGCTGCCCGCGGGTGCCTGCCGCCGCCGGCCGGGACTGGGCGAGCTTCGCGCCTGCGCCCTCGAGACCGCGACCGTGCTCCGGGCGCTCTTCCCGGCGCCGATCTTCGCCTTCAGCCTGAATCTGCGGGCCGCGGCCGAGGGGCTGCCCGCGGCGCTCGCCGCGGCGCTCGGCGAGGGACTCGGCGGCCCCCTCGCCTTCCTGCTCGCGGTGAATCTGCTGCTGCTGCTGCTCGGCTGCGTCCTCGACGCCGGCTCCGCGATCCCGATCCTCGCCCGGGTGCTCGATCCCGCCGCCCGCGCCTTCGGCCTCGATCCGGTGCACTTCGGGGTGGTGATCGTGATGAGCCTCGAGATCGGCGACCTGACGCCCCCGCTCGGCCTCACCCTGATCGTCGCGAGCGCGCTGTTCCGGCTGCCCTTGCGGGAGGTCTGCCTCGGAGCCCTGCCCTTCGCCGCGGTGATGCTGCTCGCTCTCGCCGCGGTCTCGCTGTTCCCGACGCTCGCGCTCCGGCTGCCCGGCCGCTGAGCGCGCGCTGTCCGGCCGTCCGGCCCGGCTGCGTAGAATCGCCCCGAGCCCACGAGAGCCATCCCCATGATCCGGACCTCCCTCCTCGCCGGCGCCCTCGGCTGGCCTGCTCCTCGCCGGCGCGGCCCGCGCCGATCTCCGCATCGACTACCGGGGCGACACCCAGGACGCGGTCAGCCGCATGGCGATCGGTCAGGGCAAGCTCAGGGTCGACGTCGGTCGGCGGTCGAGCCTGCTCTTCGATCCCGCGCAGGAGACGATGATCGTCATCGACCACGACCGGCGGCGCTTCACGCGCCTGGGCCCTGCCGAGTTCGCGGCCATGGACGCCAAGATGCGCGAGGCGATGGCCGGCCTCGAGCAGGCCCTGGCCGACGCCCCGCCCGAGCTCAGGGCGCAGATGTCGGAGCTCATGGGCGGGGCGCTCGGCGGCAAGCCGATCGTGGCCATGAGCCGCACCGGAGCGACGGAGCGGGTCGCGGGCATCGCCTGCGCGGTCCATCGCATCGAGGCCCTCGGCCGCCTGGTCGCCGAGACCTGCCTCGCACCGCTGAGCGAGCTGCCCTGGCTCGGCGCGGCGGAGCGCGGGGTCCTGGACGCGGTGCAGCGGATGCAGCGGCGGCTGCTCGAGCGCTTCAGCGAGGGACCCTTCGCGCGGGCGCTCGCGATGTCGCCGCTGGTCGAGGAGGGCTTCCCGCTGGCGCAGACCGACCACTCCGGCGGCCGTCCCGCGCGCACCGAGTTCGCCGGGGTCTCGCGCGAGAGCCTCCCGGCGGAGCACTTCGCGGTGCCGGCGGGCTACGCCGAGGAGCGGTTCGAGCTCGACTGACCCGCCGCCGCGCCCCCGGCAGGCGGCGCCCGCCCGCGGCCGCGCCGCTCAGAAGGGCTTCACCGTGCCGAGGAAGCACACCGAGGCGATGCCGACCCAGTAGAAGTAGGCCAGGGTCCGCCCGACGCGGATCGAGCGCTCGAGACGGGCCTCCACCTCCGGCACCGGCCCCTCGGCGTCGAGGCGGCGGAACATCACCGTCCACTCGCGCATGATGAAGCGCAGCTTGAGGCCGATCACGAGCAGCCCGGCGTAGACGAGGACCTTCGCCGCGTACCAGTTCAACCCCGGTCCGGCCCTGAAGGGGCCGTAACCGGCGAGCGAGCTCAGCGCCACGGCGAGCAGCGCCGGGATCAGGACGAAGCGCACGCCCTCGTCGATCTTGGTCAGGCGGATGCCGCGATCGGTCTCGCGATGGACGAAGGCCGCCCAGCACAGCCCGAGCCAGGCGGCGGTGAGCAGCCACACGAGCGGCAGGAAGCCCTCGACCCGCGGCACGATGCTCCAGAGCACCCCCATGTGCAGCCCGAGCGGCAGCAGCAGGATGATCCCGGTGCGGGCGAGGATGTCGATCTTGTAGGCGGTGTCCATGTGCCGCCGCCGCTCCTCGAGGGAGAGCCGCCGATCGATGACCTTGTAGCTGGTCTGGAACACCCCCCACTCCCCGCCCAGCCAGTAGACCATGGCGAGGATGTGGACCCACTTGAGCACGAGCAGCTCGCTCATCGCTTCGGCTCCGGCGACGTCCGCGCGGAAGCTTACTTTGTCCGGACAAATGGCGGCAAGCGGCCCTCGGGAGGAGATTCCGACGAAGGCCGGTAGCCCCGCCGCGATCGGCCGCGCGGTCTCGCCGAGGGTGGCGAGCGCAGCCCGGCGACCGGCCGCGCCGCCTCGCGCCAGGCCGCGCGCTCGGCCGCGGTGCGACGGTGCACGACGCCGCCGCGGCGCTCGCGACCGCCCGCCTCCAGCTCGGCGACGAAGGCGCGCACCTCGCGGCGGTGCGACTCCGGGGAATCGAGGCAGGACCGCACCGCCGCCCGCTCGTCCTCGGCCAGCGCCTCCCACCAGCGCAGGTTCGCCACGACCACCCCGGCGTCGTAGGCGTGGGCGGTGAGGCTCAGGTGCGGCGCGTGGCGGACCAGGCCGGCCAGGGCATAGAGCCCGGTGCCGCTCTGCCCGCCCTCGATCAGTCCGGTCTCGAGCGCGGTGAGGACCTCGCCGAAGCTCACCGGCACCTGGTTCATCCCCAGCGCCCGACCGAACAGCCGGGCGCCGAGCGCGTTGGAGGCGCGCATCCGGATCCCGCGCAGCGCCTCCGGCCTGCGCAGCGGGCGCCGGGCATAGAGATGCGTGTGGCCCACCTCGGCCCACTGGAGCAGCGCGAGCCCCTTGGCGCCGAACCGTTCGGCGAAGGGCGCAAACAGCGGTCCGTCGAGCAGGGCGTCGGCGACCGCCGGATCCTCGAACTGGAAGGGGGCGAGGATGAGGTTGAGCTCGGGCACCAGCGTCGCCGCGCCCTGCAGCGAGAGTCCGGCGAGCTCGATCCGGCCTCGGCGGAGCTGCGCGATCGCCTGCTCCTCGCCGCCGAGCTCGCCGCGGGTCCGCAGGCGCGGGACATGGCGCGGCAGCGCGCGGCGCGCACGCTCGCCGAACCGCTCCCAGAGCGCGTGCCAGGGCGTGCCGGGCACGGTGACGGCGCTGACCCTGAGCCGGCGCGGGGCCGCCTCGCGCCCGCCGCCGGAAAGCGCCGCGCCTGCCAGCCCGGGCGGGAGGCGACGGCGACGACGGTCGAGGCCCAGGGCGCGCGAGGCTCTGGACAAGCCGCCCTCGGCCCACTAGCCTGTTGTCATACGAACATGGCATTTTCGGGGAGGCTGCCATGAATCCGAGGTCCGCGTGGATCGCCGGCTCGCTGCTGGTCCTCTCGGTCGCTGCCCTCGCCGCCCAGGGCGAGGCCGGAAGCGGCGGGGAGCGGCGAGGCGAGGCGGAGGAGCGGGCCGTCGGCCTCGGGCTCGTCGAGGTCACCGCCCGGCGGCGCATGGCGGCGACCGCGCTCACCGAGGCCGACTTCGAGACCCGCCAGATCCGCCGGCTCGACGACCTCAAGGCGCAGGTGCCGAACATCGTCATCGAGCCCAACACGGGCACCACCACCGGCGCGAAGATCTTCCTGCGCGGGGTCGGGGCCGACAAGTCGCTGTTCACCAACGACCCCGCGGTCGCGATCGATCGCGACGACGTCGACATCCCGCGCCAGACGGGAGCGCTGTTCGCGCTGTTCGACATCGAGCGGATCGAGGTCCTGCGCGGCCCGCAGGGCACGCTCGACGGGCGCAACGCCACCGGCGGCGCGATCCGCTTCATCACCCGCAGGCCGGGCGGTCCCGAGACGCGGGCGGCTGACGGCCTGGTCGGCAACGCCGGCGGTGGCGACCTCTGCCGCTCCTGGAGCCGGGACCTCGCGGAGAACTGGTTCCTGCAGGGGGCGCTGCTCACCCGCAACCGCGACGGCTACATGCGCGACCTCAGCTTCGACCGCAAGGTCAACGACGAGGAGGTGCACGCGGCGCGTCTCAGCGTGCTCGGCCGCCTCGACGAGCGCACCACGGTCACGATCACGGCCGACGTGGCGCGCGCACGAGCGGCGGCCTCCACGGCCTCGGGACCGCACTCGATCCGGTCACCGCCGCCGACGAGGAGGAGGTGCTCGCCTACGAGGCGGGCGCGACGAGCGTAATCCTTGAGGGCGGCCTGCGACGGAGCCTCAACGACGACCTCGACCGCTGCGACGAGCTCGAGCTCACCGCGATCAACGAGCAGGGGCCGTTCATGCTGATCGACGCCGCCGACACCCGGATCCACGGCTGGGAGCCCGAATTCTCGGCGCTGCCTCGCAACGGGCTCAGGCGCTGCGGGATTACGGGCGCCGTCAGCGCCCGCGATGTGCGCTTCAAGCGGGGTGAACCGTCCGATCCTCGAGGGCCGCGAGCTCGAGCAGGCTCGGGGCTCGCCTCCAGCCTCGGCCTCGACCTCACCCACCCGTTCGGCGCCGGCCAGCTCACCTGCAGCGCCCCGCACCGGTTCGCGGACGTGCATTTCCCGAACGTCGCCAACTCCCAGACGATCGAGATCGCGCGCCGAAGTCATCACCGGCGCGCGCGCCGCCGACGAGTCACGCGACCGCGGCGACGCCGTCGCCCTCGTCGGGCGCAAGCTCGGCGACACGGAAGACTTCGCCCGCGGCTTCGACAGCGACGGTCTCGACATCGCCTACGCCTACATGAACGTGCCGCGGCCGTACGGGATCGCGTTCACGTCCTTCGTCTGGTGAGACCGGGGGCGGCGATGGTGCAGCGGCGATCCGCCACGTCCCCGCCGCGATGACCGACAGTGCGCCGATCGGCCTGCTGCATCTGCTGCTCGCCGGCTACTGGCTGGGCGCCGATCTTGGCGTCTACCTGATCGCCTCGGCCGTGGCCGACGGCAGCAGGCCGCAGGCGGTGCGGGTCTTCGCGGCGCGCCTCATGCTGCTGCTCGACATGGTGCCGCGGAGCTGCCTGGTGCTGACGCTGGCGAGCGGCCTGCACCTCTCCGCGGGCTTCCTGCTCCCGGAACTCCGACCGTGGCTGTGGGCGCTGTGGCTGGCCGCCCTCGCCTGGCTCGCGCTGGTCTGGGCGATCTTCCTGCGCCAGCATCGGGCGAGCGCGCCGGCGGTGGGTCTGGCGGCCATCGACGCCGGGATCCGCCTCGCCCTCATCGCGCTCTGCCTCGGCCTCGCCTACCGAAGTCTCGGCGCGGGGCTGTCCTGGCTCGCGGGCAAGCTCGCGCTGCTGGGCCTGATCCTTGCGCTCGGCCTGCTCATCCGCTGGCAGCTGCGCGGCTTCGCGGCGCTGTTCGCGCGCGCGCTCCAGGGCGGCGACGCGGAGAGCGAGCGGCGGCTGCGGCGACTGATCGACCAGGTGCGAGTCCCGGTGTGGGGGATCTGGCTCGCCGTGCTCGCCGCGGCCCTGCTCGGTCACCTCAAGCCGGCCTGAGGAGCAGGGTGGCGAGCCTGCCGCCCCCGACCCAGGTCCCGGCAGCCGCCTCGAAGGCATGCAGGCGCACCTCGCGCCACACGCCCCCGCGCCGGTAGGGATCGGCGGCGAGCAGCGCCTCGGCCTCCCCGGCATCGGCGGCCGCCACGATCAGCACGCTGCCCACGAAACGGCCGTCGCCCGCGCGCAAGGGGCCCGCGACCCGGAGGCGCGGATGCACCGCCGCCACCCACCGGAGATGGTCCTCGAGCAGCTCGGCGCGCAGGCGCGGGGCCTCGGGCCCGTCGAGGCCGAAGGCGAGGAAGAGGCGCTCCTCCATCGAGGTTGACCCGGGGGCGGACGGCGACTAGATTTGTCCGGACAAAGTAGGGTCTCCGCCGGGCGCGGACAAGGGGGGTCGATGACCACGATCGTCGTGCTGTTCAACCTGCGGCCGGAGGCGGATCCGGCCGCCTACGAGCGCTGGGCCCGCGAGCGCGACCTGCCGACGGTCAATGCCCTTTCCTCCGTGGAGCGCTTCGAGGTGCTCCGGGCGGAGGGCCTCCTGATGAGCGAGGCTGCGCCGCCCTATCGCTACGTGGAGATCATCCGCGTCCGGGATCTCGCGCGCTTCGTGCGAGGAGGTCGCCGGCGAGACGGTGCAAGCGGCTGGCCGCCGAGTTCCGGCAGTTCGCGCAGGATCCCCTGTTCATCCTCACGGAGGCGCTGTGATGTACCCGGACCTGCGAGGCAAGGTGGCGATCGTCACCGGCGCCGGCCGGCGCGAGGGCCTGGGCGCGGCGATGGCGCGGAGGCTCGCGGCCGAGGGCTGCCGGGTGGTGATCGCCGACCTCGGCCGCCCGCTCGGCCCCGAGTTTCCCCAGGGGATGATCGGCGCCACCGAGGAGATGGAGGCGATCGCCGCCGAGATCCGCGCCGCCGGCGGCGAGGCCATCGCCATCGCCTGCAACGTGCTCGAGGAGCGCGAGGTCGAGGCCCTCGTCGCCGCCACCGTCGAGCGCCTCGGCGGCCTCGACATCCTGGTCAACAACGCCGGCATCGGCTACCTGATGAAGCCGATCGTCGAGCTCTCGAGCCGCGAGTGGGACGCGGTGCTCGGCGTCAACCTGCGCGGCGCGTTCCTGTGCACCAAGTACGCGGCCGAGCAGATGATCCGCCAGGGGCGCGGCGGGGCGATCGTCAACATCGCCTCCCAGGCGGCGAAGTCGGGCTTCCCCTTCGCCTCCGCCTACTGCGCCTCGAAGCACGGGCTGATCGGCCTGACCCGCGTCGCCGCGATCGAGCTCGGCCCGCACCGCATCCGGGTCAACGCGATCTGCCCGAACCACGTGACCACCGGCCTCGGCGCCTGGCAGAACGAGTACTTCTCGAAGGCCCTGGGGATGACCCTCGAGCAGTACCTCGAGGCGATGCGCAGGCGCATCCCCCTCGGCCGGCCGGGACTGCAGGAGGACACCGCCAAGGCCTGCGCCTTCCTCTGCTCCGAGCAGGCCGCCTACATCACCGGCGAGGCGCTCAACGTCTCCGGCGGGGAGGAGTACCACTGAGCATGGGCTGGCAGTGGCCGGGAGGCGCGAGGCTCGCGCTCTCGCTGGTGGTCAACGTCGAGGAGGGGTCGGAGTACTCGGTCGCCGAGGGCGATGCCCGGCCCGAGCCGGTGGACGAGCTCGGGGTCGCGCTCAGGAAGCCGGTCCGCAACCTCGGCAACGAGTCGAACTACCGCTACGGGCTCGGTCCCGGGTTCCGGCGCGTGGCGGAGCTCCTCGACGCCTTCTCGGTCCGCGCCACCTTCGCCGCCGCCGCGCTGTCCCTCGAGCGCGCCCCGCACGTCGCCGCCTACATCGCCGAGCGCGGCCACGAGCCCTGCTGTCACGGCTACCGCTGGGTGCATCAGTTCGAGCTCGCCCCAGAGGAGGAGCGCGACTTCATCCGCCGCGCCCGGGACAGCATCGCGCGCAGCACCGGCATCCGGCCGGTGGGATGGCTGTCCCGCTACCTGCACACGGCCCACACGCGGCGGCTGCTCGCGGAGGAGGGCTTCCTCTACCACATGGACGACTACAGCGACGACACCCCGCGCTGGGAGTGGGCCGGCGAGCGGGCGATCGTGGTCCTGCCCTACGCGCTCGACAGCAACGACATGAAGCTCTGGCTCGACCCCGGCTACACCCCCGTCCAGTGGGCGGAGTACGCGATCGCCACCTTCGACCGGCTCTACCGCGAGCGGGCGCCCGCCCCCCAGTACATGTCCCTCGGCCTGCACCTGCGCATCATCGGCCGCCCCGGGCGGATCGGCGCGCTCGAGCGCTTCCTCGAGCACGTCGCGCGCCACGGCGGGGTGTGGGTCGCGACCCGGCGGGCGATCGCCGAGCACTTCGCCGCCTCCGTGCCCGTCCCTGAGCGATGAGCGCCATCCCCTTCCCGCGCGGCTTCCTGTTCGTACCCGGCTAGCCGGCCCGAGCGCTTCGCGAAGGCCCTGGCGAGCGGCGCGGACGCGGTGGTCCTCGACCTCGAGGACGGGGTGGGCCTCGAGGCCAAGGACCTCGCGCGCCAGGCGGTGGCCGCCTTCCTCGCCGAGCCGCCGGGCGCACCCCGACCGCAGGTCGGGCGTGCGGATCAACCCGCCCGCCGAGCCGCTCGGCGATGCCGATCTCGACCGTCCTCGCCGCGGCGCCGCGCCGGCCCGAGTTCCTGATCATCCCCAAGTTCGAGTCGCACGTCCCGGTTCGCCGGGTGCGGCGGGCGCTCGGCGAGCCCCTGCCACCCCTCCTGCCGCTCGTCGAGAGCGCGCGCGGACTCCTCGACCTCGACCGCGAGCTCGCCGAGCTCGCCCGCTTCGCGCCGGTCCTCGGCGTGATGCTGGGCGGCCACGACCTGGCCACGAGCCTCGGCTGCGCCTTCGGCTTCGAGCCGCTGCTCCTCGCCCGCCAGTGGCTGCGCCTGGTGGCCGCGGCGCACGAGCTGCCGGCCGTCGACGTGCCCCACCTCGCGCTCCAGGACGAGGCGGGCCTGCGCGAGGAGACCGCGCGGGTCGCGGCCCTCGGCTTCGAGGCCAAGGCGGCGATCCATCCCGCCCAGGTCCCCATCATCCAGGGCGGTGCTCACGCCAAGCGCGGAGGCGGTCGCGGCGTCGAGGCGGATCGTCGAGGCCGCGGAGGCCGCCCGCGGCGAGGCGATCCAGCTCGACGGGAAGCTGGTGGATCGGCCGGTGGTGCTCGCGGCGAGGCGCACGCTCGCCCGGGCGAGCCGACCGCTTCTTCCCCGGATCAGCCGGAGGTAGCCCGCATGGTGCACAACGTCAAGCAGGTCGGAGAGCGCCGCTACCGCGAGCACTTCGGGCGCTACTTCGAGGACTTCGAGGTGGGCGACGTCTACGAGCACCGCCCGGGGCGGACGATCACCGAGGCGGACAACGTCTGGTTCACGCTGCTCACCATGAACACCCACCCGATGCACTTCGATCAGGAGTACGCCCGGCACAGCGAGTTCGGGCGGTGCATCGTCTGCAGCCCGCTCACCGTCGCGCTGATGGTGGGGATGAGCGTGACCGACGTGAGCCAGAAGGCGATCGCCAACCTCGGCTGGACGGACATCCGGCTCACCCATCCCCTCTTCGTCGGCGACACGCTCTACGCCGAGTCCGAGGTGCTCGAGAAGCGCGAGTCGCGCTCGCGGCCGAACGCGGGGATCGTCACCGTGCGCACCACGGGCATGAATCAGCACGGCGTCGTGGTCTGCACCTTCCACCGCACCATGCTGATCGCCAAGCGCGGCTTCGATCTCGAGGAGAAGGCCCGCTACTGAGGAGCCCCGATGCAGGCGAATCCCGAAACCGAGGCCGTGCGGCCGAGCGCCGAGGAGGAGGCGGCGCTGCTCGATGCCATCGAGCGCTGGGTGGAGCGGGAGGTCCGGCCGATCGCCCGCGAACACGACCTCGAGGACCGCTACCCGGCGGAGCTCGTGGAGCAGATGAAGGAGCTCGGCCTGTTCGGAGCCACCATCTCGCCCCGCTACGGAGGCCTCGGCCTGTCGGCCTGGACCTACGCCCAGATCGTCATGAAGGTGGCGAGCGTCTGGATGGCGCCGGTCGGGATCTTCAACTCCCACCTGATCATGGCCGCCGCCATCGAGCGCTTCGGCACCGAGGACCAGAAGGAGCGCTACCTGCCGCGCATGGCGCGCGGCGAGCTGCGCGGGGGCATCGCCCTCACCGAGCCGGACGCGGGCAGCGACCTGCAGGCGATCCGCACCGTGGCCAGGCGCGAGGGGGACCACTACGTGGTGAACGGGAGGAAGACCTGGATCACCAACGCCTACCACGGGCACATGACCCTGCTCCTGGTCAAGACCGACCCGAACGCCGAGCCGCGCCACCGGGGCATGAGCCTGTTGATCGCCGAGAAGGGTCCGGGCTTCGTCGTCGCCAAGAAGCTCAAGAAGCTCGGCTACCGCGCGATCGACAGCTGCGAGCTCGCCTTCGAGGACTACCGGGTGCCGGCCGCCGACCTGCTCGGCGGGGTCGAGGGCCAGGGCTTCTACCAGATCGCGGCCGGGCTGGAGCTCGGCCGGATCAACGTCGCCGCGCGCGGGGCCGGGATCGCCGAGGGCGCCCTGCGCCTCGCCCTCGCCTACGCCCTCGAGCGCCGCGCCTTCGGCAAGCCGATCGCCGAGCACCAGGCGATCCAGCTCAAGCTCGCCGACATGGCGACCCAGGTCGAGGCCGCCAAGCGCCTGATCGAGTCGGCGGCCCGCAAGTACGACCTCGGCCAGCGCTGCGACCTCGAGGCGAGCATGGCCAAGTACTTCGCCACCGAGGCCGGCGTCTCCTGCGCGAGCGAGGCGATGCGCATCTTCGGCGGCTACAGCTACTCGGTGGAGTACGAGATCGAGCGCTACTACCGCGACGCGATGCTCATGTGCATCGGCGAGGGGACGAACGAGATCCAGCGCCTGATCATCGCCAGGCAGCTGGTCAAGCGGCAGCGCGGGGAGTCCTGAGATGGGGAAGCCCCTGCCGCTTGCCGGGATCCGGATCCTCGCCGTCGAGCAGTACGGGGCCGCCCCCTACGGCTCGCAGTATCTCGCCGAGCTCGGGGCCGAGGTGATCAAGATCGAATCCCCTCCCGCAGGCGATGTCGCGCGCCGCGTGGGACCCTTCGAGCTCGGGCCGGACGACAGCGAGTTCTTCCAGACCTTCAACGGCGGCAAGAAGAGCCTCCGCCTCGACCTCAAGCATCCCAAGGGGCGCGAGGTCTTCGAACGGCTGGTGGCCACCGCCGATGCCGTGCTCGACAACCTGCGCGGCGACCAGCCCGCCAAGCTCGGCCTGGACTACCCCTCCCTGTCGCGGATCAAGCCGGCGATCGTCTGCGCCCATCTCTCCGCCTACGGCCGCGACAACCGGCGCGCCGCCTGGCCCGGCTACGACTACCTGATGCAGGCCGAAGCCGGCTTCTGCCACCTGACCGGCGAACCAGGGACGCCGCCGGCCCGCTTCGGGCTCTCGGTGGTCGACTTCATGACCGGGATGGTGATGGCCATCGGCCTGCTCGCGGCCCTCCTCGACGCCCGGCGGACGGGCATCGGCCGCGACGTGGACGTGAGCCTGTTCGAGGTCGCCCTCCACCAGCTCTCCTACCCCGCCACCTGGTACCTCAACCACGGCCACCTCACCACCCGCCTCCCGCGCGGCGCCCACCCCGCGACGGTGCCGGCCCAGAGCTACCGCACCCGCGACGGGTGGGTGTTCGTGCTCTGCATGCTGCCCAAGTTCTGGGAGGAGCTCTGCCGCGGCCTGGGGCGGGAGGATCTGCTCTCCGACCCGCGCTTCGTCGACTTCGCCGCCCGCCGCAGGCACCGCGACGAGCTCACCGAGCTGCTCGACGCCGCCTTCATGACCAGGACCACCGCCGAGTGGCTGGAACGCTTCCAGGGCAGGATCCCGATCGCCCCCGTCTACGACCTGGCCCAGGGGCTCGACAATCCCTTCGTCGCCGAGATCGGGATGATCGAGAGCCTGGACCATCCCCTGCGCCCGGGGCTCCGCCGCCTGGCCTGCCCGATCCGCCTGGACGGGGAGCGACCTCCGGGCGCGCCCGCGCCCGCTCTCGACGCCGATGCCCCGGCGCTGCTGGCCGAGCTCGGCTACTCCCCGGCCGAGATCGCGGAGCTCCGCGCGCTGTTCGCCGGAGGCGAGACGTGAAGCTGGAGGGTCTCCGCGTCCTCGATCTCTCGCTGTTCCTGCCCGGGCCGATGCTCACCCTGATGCTCGCCGACCACGGCGCCGAGGTGATCAAGCTCGAGCCGCCGCCCGAGGGCGAGCCCACCCGCCGCATCGGCCTCTGCCAGGCCGGCGCCTCGGTGTGGTTTCGCAATACCCACCGCGGCAAGAAGAGCGTGTCGATCGACCTCAAGGATCCGCGCGGCCGGGAGGCGGTGCTGCGGGTGGCCGAGGGCTGCGACGTCCTGGTCGAGTCGTTCCGGCCGGGGGTGATGCGCCGCCTCGGCCTCGACTACGAGACGGTGGCCGCCCGCAACCCGCGCATCGTCTACTGCTCGCTCTCCGCCTTCGGTCAGGACGGGCCGCTCGCCGCCCGTCCCGCCCACGATCTCGCCGTGCAGGCGCTCTCCGGGCTCCTCGCCTGCAACCTCGACCGCGAGGGGCGCCCGATCAACGCCCATCTGCCGGCGGCCGACATGGCCGCCTCCTTCGTGGCCCTCGCCGGCGTCCTGATCGCCCTGCTCCGCCGCGAGCGGACCGGGCGCGGCGATTGCCTCGACATCGCGATGCTGGACAGCCTGCTGGCCTGGACGGTGAACGTGACCGGTCCGGTGTTCGCCGAGGACCGTGCTCCGTATCCCCCGCACGAACGCTCCTTCGGCGGCAACGCCTTCTACCGCATCTACCGGTGCAAGGACGGGCGCTTCCTCGCCCTCGGCGGCAGCGAGCAGAAGTTCGTGGTCAACCTGCTGCGGGCGCTGAACCGCGAGGATCTCGCGCCGCTCCACGCCGCCGGGCCGGGCCCGCACCAGGCGCCGCTCGTCGCCTTCCTCGAGGAGACCTTCGCGAGCCGCACGCTCGCCGAGTGGGAGGCCTTCCTCGCCCCCCTCGACCTCTGCTGGGCGCCGGTGCTCGACCTGCGCGAGGCGTTCCGCCAGCCCCAGGTCGAGGCCCGCAGCGTCCTGCTCCGCGACGAGGAAGGGATCCCGCACATCGCGCCGCCGATCCGCTTCCGCGAGGAGCCGGCCCACCCCTCCTTCCGGCTGCCGGCGCTCGGCGAGCACAACCGCGAGGTCCTCGCCCGGGCCGGCTACGGCCCCGAGGAGATCGCCGCGCTCGAGGCGGCTGGTGTCCTGTTTTCCGAGCCCCCAGCCCACCCGCACCCCCCATGAGCCCCCTGCCCCCTCTCCTCGCTCTCGCCCTCGCCGCCGGCGGCGAGCCGCTCACCCTCCGAGCAGCAGTTCGAGCGCTTCCTCGCCTGGTTTCCGGGCGAGTACGACAACCACGAACAGGTCTTCCGCCAGCGGGCGCGCGGCGAGAAGCCCCACGAGCGCCTGCACCACATCTTCGCGCCGGTCGCCCTCCCCGCCCTCGGCGAGCATGTCTTCTACGTGCAGCAGAGCTTTCCCGAGGAGGGGGGACGCATCTACCGGCAGCGCCTCTACCTGTTCACGCCCAACGAGGCGCGCCAGGCCATCCAGCTCACCATCCTGAGCTTTCCCGATGAGGCCGCGGTGCGGGATGCCCACCTCGATCCCGGAAAGCTCGCGGCGATCCCCGTGGAGAGCCTGCGCCGCATCCCGGGCTGCGAGGTCTACTGGTACTGGACGGGGGAGTTCTTCGAGGGCCGGATGGATGAGGGCGCCTGCACCTTCGTGAGCCCGAGGACCGGCAAGCGCATCACCATCCACGACGACCTGAGGCTCACCGCCGAGGAGATCTGGATCCGCGACGTCGCCCGCGACGAGGAGGGCAAGCTCGTCTTCGGCGATCCCCAGCGCGAGCACCACAGGAACCGCAAGGTGCGCTACTACGACGGCTGGGCGGCGGTGAAGCGCGCCGGACCCGGCGCCTCCGCCGAGGACCGCGACTGGATCGGGATGCGGGGGCTCCGCCTGCACAACGAGGGCGACCGGATCCGCCTGAGGAGCGAGGACGGGCAGGCGCTGCCCTGGGCGATCGAGCTCGCGCGTCTCACCTACGAGCAGACCCAAACGCCGGTCCTCACCCTGCGCGTGATCGAGGCGGAAAGCGGCCGTCTCGCTCGCCTACGCCTGGGGCGAGCCGCTCGCCGGACGGCTCGGCATCAACCTCGGCTGGCTGCAGGCCGGCTTCACCCTCAAGGCCCGCGAGCCGCACTTCGGCTTCCGCTGAGCCGCCGCACTTGGGAGGGCTCGCGCCCGGCCCGCCGGACCGAGGCGCGAGAGGGCCGCGTCCTGCCTGGCCCAAAAACGAGCGGCGGCCCTTGGGCCGCCGCCTCGCCGAGGGATCCGTTCAGCCCGACTGCACCGGGATCCGGCGCCGCTTCTCCGCGGCGCGCTCCGCCCGCTTGGGCAGGGTGATGGTGAGCACGCCGTTCCGGAAGCTCGCCTCGATCCTCTCGGCGTCGGCATCCTCCGGAAGATCGAGCATCCGCTGGAACTGCCCGTAGCTTCGCTCGATCCGGTGATAGCGGTCCTTCTTCTCCTCCCGCTCGAGCTTCTTCTCGCCGCGCACGATCAGCACGCCCTCCTCGAGCTCGATGCTCACGTCCTTGGCCTCGAGGCCCGGCAGCTCGAGCTCGATCCGATAGCTCTTCTCGTCCTCGGCGATGTCGAGTGCCGGGGCGAACCAGCCGCGGTCCCCCTCGAGCGCCGCGGGCCAAGCACCGCGGAAGGCGCTCTCGAACAGCCGGTCCATCTCCTGCTGCAGGCTGCGGAAGGCCCGCCAGGGATCCGACGTCGGCAGCCGCTCAGCCGAGCGCTCCTCGGGGCGGCGGGTGCCCTCGCTGCGGAACCAGTTCCAGGGTGCAAGCTTGCCGAGCTCCATAGGAACCACCTCCAGGGACTTGACTCGATGACGCCAGCTTCGCGTCCCTAGGTGACGTCGGCTTGACCGAAATCAAGATCCCCCCGCACGCGCCGCTCCGCCGGGGCGAGGCGCTTGCGCGCATCGGCTCGACCGCCTACAATGTCCGGACAAATGGGCGGAGGATCCGGGGTGCGGGAGCGAGCCCTGCCGTGGGCGGTGGCCGGCGCGGCGCTGCTCATGCTGATGATCTCGAACGGCCTCGTCGTCACCGGCATCACCGCCTTCGACGAGGCCCTGCTCGCCGAGTTCGGCTGGTCGCGCGGGGCGCTCAAGTTCCGCGACCTGCTCACCCTGCTCCTCGCCGGAGCCTTCGCGCCCTTCGTCGGCATCCTCATCGACCGCCTCGGCGTGCGGCCGCTGATGATCGCGGGCGGGCTCCTGCTCGCCGCGAGCTACCTCGCCTATTCGGCGATCGCGAGCCTCGGCCACGTCTATGCGATCCACCTGGTCTTCGGCCTGGTGCTCACCGCCTGCGGGCTCAACGTGGCCGTGATCTGGGTGAGCCAGTGGTTCGTGCGCCACCGCGGCACGGCGATCGGTCTCGCCCTGGTCGGCACCAGCCTGGGTGGCATGCTCTTCCCGCCGCTGATCGTGGCTCTCATGCAGGCGCAGGGGTGGCGGAGCAGCTTCGCCTGGCTTGCGCTCACTCCCGCTGCTCATCGTCCTCCTCGGCCTTCTGCTCGGACGGACGCCCGGCCGCCTTCGGCGTGCAGGCGCTCGGCGCCGACGATCCGCCGGCGCAGGGCGGGAGCGTCCCCGACCCGACGCGCGACCTCACCTACGGCGAGGCGCTGCGCACGGTGACCTTCTGGGCCCTCGCCTTCACCGCGATGATGACCTTCTACGCGATGCTCGCGGCGAGCGCCCACCTCTTCCTGCACCTGCGCGGCCTCGGCTTCGCGCCCCCGACCGCCGCCCAGGGGCTCTCGCTGATGTTCGGGATGGCGCTGATCGGCAAGTTCCTGTTCGGGCTGCTCGCCGACCACCTGCCGCAGAAGAAGGTCTTCCTCGCCAACATCGCGGTGATGTTTCTCGGCTCCCTCGCCCTCGCCACGCTCGACGCGCGGCTGGTCTGGATCGCGATCGTGCTCTTCGGGCTCGGTTGGGGGGGCCTCTACACCCTGCTCCAGCTCCAGGCCGTGAACAGCTTCGGCCTCACCGCGGCCGGCAAGATCCTCGGCACCATCACCGTGCTCGATGCGGCAGGCGGCGGGCTCGGCATCTTCCTGACCGGCTTCCTCTACGACCGCTTCGGCAGCTACCAGGTCCCCTTCGCACTGCTCTCGGCCCTGCTCCTCGCCGCCTTCCTCATCTCGACCCGGATCCGCAAGGAGACCAAACCGACGCCTCGGGAGGTGACCGCCCATGCCTGACATGGAACGAAGCGATCTCACGCCGCGCCAGTGGTGGGAGCGGATCAAGGCCGACCCGGGGCGCGCCCGGTTCGGCTTCGGGGAGCGGCCGGCGATCGTGAATGTCGACCTGCAGCGCGCCTACACCGACATCGAGCGCTTTCGCACCGCCTACCGCACCCACCCCGAGCAGATCCCCTTCATCAACGAGCTCTCGCGGCTGGTGCGCGCGCTCGGCGGACCGGTGGTCTGGACCTACGTCGCCTACTCGGCGTCGGGGGATGACGCCGGGGTGTGGGGAACCCGCACCGACACCCCCGACTCGCTGCAGAACATCAAGCACGGCTCGGAACGCGCCGAGCTCGATCCAAGGCTCGAGCTCGCACCCGACGACGTCGTGCTGTGCAAGCGCATGCCGAGCGCCTTCTTCGAGACCCACCTCTGGTCGCTGTTCACCTTCAAGCGGGTGGACACGGTGATCGTCACCGGCGGTTCGACCTCGGGTTGCGTGCGGGCGACGGTGGTGGACTCGCTCTCGCGCGGCTTCCGCACCATCGTCCCCGAGGAGTGCGTGGCCGACAAGCACGAGATCCCGCACTACGCGAACCTCTGCGACATGATGCTCAAGTACGCCGATGTGGAGCCCTTCGTCGTGGTGCGGGAGAAGCTTTTGGAACTGCTGGCACGGCGCGGCGGGGGGGCGGGGTGAGGGCCGATCCCGGGCTCTACGACTACTGGGCCTGGCCCGACCGCCCCCGGATCGTCTGGCCGGGAGGGGCGAGGCTCGCCCTGTGGGTGGTTCCCAACATCGAGTTCTACGAGCTCGAGCCTCCGCCCAATCCCTTCCGCAAGGCCTGGGCGCGCCCCCATCCCGACGTGCTCGGCTATGCGACCCGCGACTACGGCAACCGGGTGGGCCAGGAGCGCCTCGCTCGCGTCCTGGACCGCTACGGCATCCGCGCCACGGTCTCCCTCTCGGCGGCGGTGGTCATCCACCATCCCGAGATCATCGCCCTCGGCCGCGAGCGCGGCTGGGAGTTCTTCAGCCACGGCCTGTACAACACCCGCTACCTCTACGGGATGAGCGAGGAGGAGGAGCGGGCGACGCTCACCGAGTCGATGGCGCTGATCGCCGAGCACACCGGCCAGCACTGCGACGGCTACCTCGCCCCGGCCCTCTCCCACACCGAGCGGACCATCGACCTCTTCGCCGAGCTCGGGGGGCTGTACACCTGCGACCTGTTCCACGACGACCAGCCGACCCCGGTGAAGACCCGCTGCGGCGCGCGCTTCGTGTCGATCCCCTACTCCCTCGAGCTCAACGACACGATCGTCTACGTGGTGCAGCGGGTCGAACCGCGGCGCTACGCGCGGATGATCCGGGACGCCTTCGACCGGCTCTACCAGGAGGGCGAGCGCAGCGGCACCGTGCTCTGCATCCCCCTCCACCCCTACCAGGTCTCCCATCCCCACCGTCTCGCGGCCCTCGAGGAGGCGCTGGACTACATCTGCGGCCACGAGGGGGTGTGGAAGGCGACGGGCCGCGAGATCGCGCGTCACTTTCTCGATCACTACTACGACCAGGCGCTGGCCGCGATCGCGGAGCAGACGAGATGAGCGCAGCCGACCCCAAGCGCCGCTACGGCATGGACCATGGGCTCTACGCCTGGTCGATGCTCGAGCGCCGGCCTCCCTTCGCCTGGCCGGGCGGGAAGCGGATCGCTCTCTGGATCAACGTGGCGGTCGAACACTTCCCCCTCGATGCCACCGGCCGAGGCTTCAAGGCGCAGGGGTCGATGACCATGCCCTACCCGGATCTCCGCCACTACACCCTGCGCGACTACGGCAACCGGATCGGGATCTACCGGGTGCTCGAGGCGCTCGCGGCGCGCGGCATGGCGGCCAGCCTCGCGGTCCAGGGCGAGGTCGTGGAGCGCTATCCCGCCCTCGCCCGGCACCTGGCGCAGAGCGGCCACGAGTGGATCGGCCACGGCTGGAACATGGACCGCGTCCACTTCGGCGGGCTCCCCGAGGAGGAGGAGCGGGCGCTCATCGCCCGCAGCCTGGAGTCGCTGCGGCGCCATGCGCCGAACCCGATCCAGGGCTGGCTTTCGCCTGCCCGCTCCCAATCCTTCGCCACCCCGCGGCTGCTCGCGGAGGCCGGGATCCGCTGGTGCGGAGACTGGGTGAACGACGAGCAGCCCTACCCGACCTCGACCGGCCTGATCCACCTCCCGCTGTCCCACGAGCTCGAGGACCGCTTCGTGATCCTCGAGAACCTCCACGCCGAGTCGGAATGGGCGGAGCAGGTCGAGGACGCCTGCGAGTTCCTGATCCGGGAAAGCCGCGAGCAGCCCCATCCTCGGGTGCTCTCCCTCGGCCTGCACGCCTGGGTGATCGGACACGCCCATCGCATCCGTTCCCTCGAGCGGGTACTGGATCGCTTCCAGGCCCGCGCCGCCTACCTCTGGAACGCGACGCCCTCGGCGATCGTCGCCCACTGGCAGGCGGAGGCCCGTCCCGGATGATCGAGGCCCTGCTCTCCTGGACACTCGCCGCCGCCGAGGGCGGCCTGTCGGCGCGCGAGCTCGTCGAGCGCGCCCACGAGGCCGCCGGGGGCGAGGTCTGGCGCCGCCCGAGGACCCTGCTCCTCGAGGGCCAGGCCCTTCTCCACGATCCGGCCGGCGAGAGGCCGCCGCTGCGCGCCGACCGCTACCGGATGTGGCGGGTCTTCCCCGACTTCCAGGATCGCGCCCACGCCGCAAGCGGCAAGGTGCGGATCGAGGCCTTCGCCGGCGAGCGCCTGCTGTTCCGCATCGCCTACGACGGGCGGCATACCTGGAACCAGGACGGCCGGGTGCCGGAGCGGGACGCGGACCGGCAGTGGAGCGAGGCCTTCGGCTTCGGCATCCTCCGCTTCGCCCTCGAGGAGGGCTTCCGGCTGCGGCGGCTCGCAGACGACCTGGTCG
Source organism: Lysobacterales bacterium (assembly GCA_033582715.1). GTDB lineage: Bacteria > Pseudomonadota > Gammaproteobacteria > Xanthomonadales > BPKI01 > BPKI01. The sequence continues at coordinate 2,220,122 of JAVQZZ010000001.1, forward strand.
ACGGCCATCCCTGCGGCGTGGTCCGGGTGGACGATCCGGCCGGGGAGCAGACGCTGTTCTGGATCGACCTTCGCGACTTCTCGATCCGCAAGGTCGGTTTCCGCACCCCGCGCGGCTGGCACGAGCGCGTGTACGGCGACTTCTTCCGCGTCGATCCGCCCGGCTGGCAGCAGCCCGGCCGGGTGCGGCTCTACGACGACGGGGTGCTCACGAACGACATCCGCTGGCATACGGCGAGGGTCAACCTCGCCCTTCCCGACGAGCTCTTCGCCCCGCCCTTTCCCGACGCGCCATGAGGCTCCTGCTCGCCCTCCTTCCCTTCCTCGCTCCCGCCGCCCCCGTGCCCGAGGAGCAGCGCATTCCCGTGGACTTCCGCCGCACCACGCTCGTGGTGCGCGACCTCGAGCGCTCGCTCGCCCTCTACCGCGACGCCCTGGGACTGAAGGTGATCTACGACCAGGAGCTCGCCCCGGACGCCGAGGGGAAGCCCACCGCGCGCCTCGTGCTGCTTCGGGCCAACGACGACTTCATCGGCTGGCTCGGGCTCTACCGCCGCTACGGCGATCCCGCGGATCCGCCGCCCGCCCCGCGCCGGCCCGGGCCGGGCGAGCCGATCCTGGTCTTCAACGCCGCCGACCTTCCCGAGCGCTTCGAGCGGATCCGCAAGGTGCCGGGGGTGGTCGTGGTCACCGAGCCCGAGCTCCGCCGCTACCCGCGCGGGGATGGCGGCGAGATCGAGGTGCTGTTCTCGGCGATCCACGATCCCGACGGCTTCTTCGTCGAGATCAACCAGCTGCGCGGCCCCCCGGCGGGCCGCGAGAACGCCGGCCCGCGCTAGCCGCGGCCCGCCCAAAGCCGCGCGATCCGGGCGGTGAGGTCGCAGAAGACCTCCTGCGCCCTCGGGCTCAGCGGTCGCGCGATCGGCGCCTCGACCGTCGTCGTCCGCTCGTCGCAGCAAAGCTTCCCGCGATCCGCGCCGAGCGCGAGAAGCCCGGCTTCGCCGTCCTGCGGCGCTCCAGGCACCGCGCTGGGCGAGGATCGCCGCGGCGAGGCGGCCGGGATCGGCGAGGCCGACCGGTGCTCGCGCCGGCCCGGCCCACATCGCGCTTCGCGCCGATCTGCGCTGACGCCTTCGCGGCCGAAGAGCTTGCCGTCGCCGGAGCCGGCGCCTGGGCGGAAACGGAGGGACCCGGTACCGCGCCGTCCGCGCCCCCGTGCGCCGGCCGAGGACCATCGCCACGGCGATCGCCGCCCCGAGCACCAGCAGCGCGGCGAGGACTCCCTTCCAGCTCGCTGCCCTGTCCTCCAGGCCTCAACGAGGAGGCGCAGGTGGCAGCACCAGTCCCAAGCCCCGAAACCTCCCGGACGCTCCCGTACCCACCTCCCCACAAGGGGAGCGCAAAGGCTCTTCCGACGACGCCCCCCGGTTCCGCGAGCCGTTCCTCCCTCGTGGCGCCACTCGTGTCACGCCCCGCCCGCGACGGGCGAACCGTGCCCCACCCGCCGAAGCGCAAGGGCAGGCTCAGGCGCGCGGAGGAGGCAGGCCCTCGCGGGCATCCGCGCCCCGGGTCTCGGGCATGAGGAGGAGCCCCGCCGCGAGGCACACGGCGGAGAGCGCGAGCGCATACCACAGCCCGGCGAAGGGATCGCGCCACCAGGCCGAGATCAGGGCGGTGGCGAAGGCGGTGAGCCCGCCGAACCAGCCGTTGCCGATCGTGTAGGGAAGGCCGAGCGCGGTGTAGCGCACCCGGGCGGGAAAGAGCTCGAGCATCCACACCGCGGCCGGCCCGCAGACCATGCGCCACGGGCAGCATCAGGGCGAGCAGCCACAGGCCCGCCGCGAGCCAGTCCGAGGCCTCCGGCGCCGGCCCGCGGCCGGGGCCGAGCGCGGCCTCGGCGGCCTGAAGGCTCGCCTCGGGAAGCGGCCTGCCCGCGAGCAGGAGCCTCGACGGGCCTTCGGCCTCGGCGAGCTCGTGGGGCAGGCCCGCACGGAGCAGGGCCTCGCTCAGCCGCGCGCAGTCGGTCGCAAGCCGCCCCAGGATGCCGGCCCGGCAGCCCTCGCCCTCGAGCCTCAGGTCGGCCTCAAGGTAGCGCTCGTGCCAGGCGGGGGCGGCATGGCGGGCCAGGCCATGGTAGGCGGGAAAGAGGAGGACGATGCCGAGGGCGAAGCCGGCGAGGATCACCGGCCGCCGGCCGAGGCGGTCGGCGAGCCAGCCCGAGAGGGGAAAGAGCGTCCAGCCGAGGAGCAGGACGGCGGTCATCAGGGCGGTCGCCGCCCCCGCCTCGACCCCGAGGGTGCCCTGGAGGAAGACGAGGGGGTAGAACTGCCCGGCGTGCCAGAGCACCCCCTGGGCGAGGGTGAGGGAGAGGAGCGCGACCAGCATCCGCCGCCGCCACAGCGGCTCCCGGAGCACCTCGGCGAGCGGCGAGGGCGAGAGCGCTCCCTCGCGGCGGATCGCGGCGAACACCGGGGACTCCTCCAGCCGGCGGCGGATGTAGAGCGCGACCGCGAGGGGGGCGAGGGAGACCAGGAAGGGCAGGCGCCAGCCCCAGTCGCGGAAGGCCTCCTCGCCCACGGCGAGGCGGCAGCCGAGCACGACGAGCAGCGCGAGCACGAGCCCCAGGGTTCCGGTGCCCTGGATCACCGCGGTGTGCAGCCCGCGCCGTCCCGGCGGCGCGTGCTCGGCGACGTAGGTGCTCGCCGCCCCGAACTCGCCGCCCACCGCAAGCCCCTGGAGCAGCCGGAGCAGCACGAGGAGGGCGGGCGCGGCCAAGCCCGAGGGTGGCGTAGCCGGGCAGCAGGCCGATGGCGAAGGTCGCGGCGCCCATCAGGGCGAGGGTCCAGAAGAAGGATCCGGTGCCGGCCGTGGCGGTCCCCGAGGTGGCCGAAGAGCGCCGCCCCGAGCGGGCGGACGACGAAGCCCACCCCGAAGGTGGCCAGGCTCGCGAGCAGCGCCGCGGTCGGGTTGCCGGCGGGGAAGAAGGCGGCGGCGAGGAAGACGGCGAGCGAGCCGTAGAGGAAGAAGTCGAACCACTCGAAGACCGTGCCGGCGCTCGCCGCGACCAGCACCCGCCGCGGACTCGCGCTCAGCGCGGGAACCACCACGGATCCTCCACGCCCGGGATTGCGGAGCAGGGCCTTGCGCCGCAAGAAACGCAGGATCGAGGAGGGGCCCATGCGCGAGCCTCCGAGGCCCGAGGCCTTGCAGCTGGTCTTCTCCGACGCTGTGCACGAGGCTGGTGAGGGCGGCGTCGTTGATCGAGATCGCCCCCGCCTCGAAGGCGGGCGGCGACGCGCTCGGCGCGCTCGGGGTCGGCGCTGAACACCGCCGCCGAGAGGCCGTAGTCGCTGTCGTTGGCGAGGAGGATCGCCTCCTCCTCGCTCGCGAAGGGCATCACCGGCAGGATCGGCCCGAAGGTCTCCTCGCGCAGGATGCGCATCCCGTGATCCACCTCCACGAGCACCGTGGGCTCGCACCACAGCCCGCCGTGGCGCTCGACGATCCGCCCGCCCGTCAGGGCGCGCGCCCCGCGCGCATAGGCGTCCTCGAGCTGGGCCTCGATGACGGCCACCTGGCGCTCGGCGATGATCGGCCCGATCTCGCCCCTGGCCGGATCCTCGTCGTTGAGCCGGAGCCTTTGCACCTCCCCGACCAGCGCGGCGAGGAAGGGCTCGTAGGCCTCGGCCTCGACGTAGACCCGCTCGATCGACATGCAGCTCTGGCCGGCGTTCACGAGTCCTCCCCAGGCGATGGCGCGGGCGGCGCGGGGGAGGTCGGCGTCGGCGAAGACGAGCGCCGGATCCTTGCCGCCGAGCTCGAGGAAGCAGGGGATCAGGCGGCGCATGCAGGCCTCGCCCACCGTGCGGCCGGTGGCGACGCTGCCGGTGAAGCAGAGGAGATCGACCTGCTCGAGCAGCGCGGCCCCGGTCTCCGGGCCGCCGCGGGCAAAGTCGAGCACCGCGGCGAGCGGCGGGAGCTCGGCGAGGGCGGCGGTGAGCGGCTCGAGGAAGCGCAGCGTGAGCTCGCTCGGCTTGACGAGCACCGCCGAGCCCGCGGCGAGCGCCGGGATGGCATCGATCAGGGCGAGCAGGAGCGGAAAGTTCCAGGGACTGATCACGCCCACCAGGGCATAGGGCTCGAGGCGCAGCTCCGCCTCGATGAAGGGGATGTTGCTGGGGGCCGGGCGCGGAGGCTCGAGCAGCGCCGGGGCCTCCGTCCGCCCAGCGGCGAAGGGCGGAGAGCGTGGCCTGAAGCTCGAGCTCCGACTCCCGCACCCGCCCGGTGTCGGCGAAGAGCGCCTCGAGCAGTGCCGTCCGCCGGCGCTCGAGGACCTCGGCGAACGCGGCGAGCGCCCGCGCCCGCTCCGCCGCGGGCCTGCGAGGCCCATGCCGGCTGCGCCGCCCGCAGCCGCGCCGCCCGGGTCGCGATCGCCGCCCGGTCCTCGGCCTCGCCGAGCATCAGGCGTTCCCCGGTCCAGGGATGGCGATGCTCGAGCCGCGCCACCGCCCTCAGCCCTCCGGAACGATGCCGAGCGCCACCAGCCGCGCCACCGCCTCGCGGTGGCGGGCGAGCAGTGCCGCTCGGCTCGGGGGCAGCGGCTCTCCGTCGCGGAGGAAGCCGTCGGGCTCCTCGATCCGCAGGCGCTGGCTGGCGGCGAAGAGGGCCTGCCGCTGGCGGGCCAGCAGGTTGCCCATCCCCGGGCGACGCCTCGCCCGCCGCAGCGCCCCGAGGTCGAGCTCGGCGTTCGCCACCAGGCTCGGCCCGAAGCCGGCCTCGGCCAGCACCCGCCCCTCGAAGTCGACGATCTTGCTCATGCCGTCGGCGGAGGCCGCGGGCAGGCCGCCGCCGTGGACGCCCGCGGTGTTGGCCGAGACCACGAAGGCGAGATTCTCCACCGCCCGCGCGCGCCGCGCGACCTCCTTGGGCGTGAGCGCGGGGCTGCCGGCCTCGCTCGTGGGATGGAGCAGCACCTCCGCGCCGCGCAGGGCCAGCGCGCGGGCGATCTCGGGAAAGAGGATCTCCTCGCTGGCGATGCACGCAAGGCGGCCCAGGGGCGTGTCCGCCACCGGCAGCAGCGCCTCCTCGCCGTAGACCGCGAGGAAGCGGCTGAGCACGTCCCAGGGGGTCGGGGCGAAGAGCGAGAGCAGGCGGCGATAGCGGAGGATCGTCGCGCCCTGGTCCGAAAAGATCCGGCAGACCTGGAAGTAGAAGCCCGGGAAGGCGGGGTCGCGCTCGTAGGCATTGACGCAGAGGTAGAGCCCGAGCCGGCCCGCGAGCGCGGCCAGCGCGGCGAGTTCCGGGCCCTCCGGCTCGAGGGCGGCGACCTCGTGCCACGCCGCGCACTCCTCGGCCGCGGGATAGCCGGTGAGCAGGTACTCGGGCAGCACCACCAGCCTGAGCTCGGGCCCGATGAAGCGCCGCGCCGCCGAGAGCTCCTCGCCGAGGCGGGCGATCGCCTCGCGGATCCGCGCCCGCGCCGCCGCGGCATCGAGGCCGCTCACCGAGTCGCAGCGGCTCTGCAGGGCGAGCGCCCGGTAGACCGGAGCGCTCATCGGCCCCCCTTGCTCCCCGCCGGCGGCTCGCCGCTCGCGCCCCGCCCCTCGAGCAGGATCACCCGGAAGCGGCCCGTGCCCTCCCTGAGCTTCCGGATCTCGGCGTAGCGTTCGCTGTACCAGAAGCGGCGCGCATGCTCGAGGCTCGGCCAGCGCGAGATGACGAGGCGCCGTCCGGCGAAGTCCCCCTCGAGCGGCTCGTGCAGGCCGCCGAGCACCAGGTACTCGCCGCCGTACTCGGCGACCAGCGGCGCCACGGCCTCGGCGTAGAGCGCGAAGCGCTCGCGGTCGTGGATCTCGGCCTCGATGACCATGTAGGCATCCATCCGCGGCCTCCTCAGCCGGACCAGCGCGGCGGGCGCTTGCCGAGGAAGGCCCGCACCCCTTCCTGGAACTCCTCGCTGCGGAAGGCTCCGTAGAACTCCCCCCACAGCGGCTCGGCGGCACGCGCCAGGGACTCGACGAGGGCGGCGAGCGAGCGCCGGATCCCGGCCACTGCCTCGGGCGCGAGCTTGAGCCAGTGCCCGGCGAGCTCGCGCGCCCGCCGCTCGAGTCCCTCGGGCGGCACGAGCTCGTCGACGAGCCCGATCCGCTGCGCCTCGGCGGCATCGATCGGCTCGCCGAGCAGCAGCCGGCGGGCGCCGTTCAGTCCCACCGCCGCCACCAGCCGCGCGCAGTCCTGCGGGCTGTAGCGCAGCCCGAGGCGCGCAGGAGCGAGCCCGAAGCGGCTCTCGGCGGTGGCGATGCGGGCGTCGCAGCACAGCGCGAGGCCGAGCCCGCCACCGAGGCAGGGGCCATCGATCGCGGCCAGCGTCGGCAGCGGCGCCTCGGCGAAGCGCCGCTCGACCTCCTGGATCCTGCGCGCCGCCGCCTCCGGCGCGCCAGGGCGCTGCCCGAGGCTCGCGAGCTCGGCCAGGTCCGCCCCCGCGGAGAAGGCGCCGCCCTCGCCGCGCAGGATCAGCGCCCGCAGGCCCTCGCGCTCGCAGGCCGCGAGCGCCTCCCCGAGCGCCGCCCAGTGACGATCGGCGAGCGCGTTGCGCAGCGCCGGTCGCGCGAGCGTGAGGCGACCGATCGCGCCCTCGGCCTCGAGCAGGATCTCGCCGCCGCACAGGCTCGCGATTGTGCGCACCGGGGTCGTGCTCCTATGCTCTTGGCATCAAGGTATATCAAGCGTCGGGTACCGCCAAGGCATGGCCAGCCACGAACTCGCCCGCCTCGCCCGGATGCTGCGCCCTGAGGGACCGGTGCCGCTCTACCACCAGCTCGCGAGCCTGCTGCGCGAGCGCATCGAGCGCGGCGAGTGGGGCGAGAACGAGCGCCTGCCCGGGGAGCACGAGCTCGCCGCCGTCTGCGGGGTGTCGCGCATCACCACCCGGCGCGCCCTCGACGAGCTCGAGGCCGCCGGGCTCATCCGCCGCCAGCGCGGCCGCGGCAGCTTCGTGCGCGGCACCGCGGCGCGCGAGCGTCCCCTCACCGCCCCGCTCGGCGAGCTGATGGCCGGTCTCGAGCTGATGGCGCGCGAGACCGAGGTGCGGGTGCTGGCCTGCGAGCGCGCCGAACCGCCGCGGCAGGTCGCCGCCCTGCTCGGCCGCGGCCCGCTGCTCCGGGTCGAGCGGCTCAGGCTCCGGAAGGGCCGGGCCTTCGCCCACTACCTCAGCTACACGCGCACGAGCGATCCCCGGTTCAGCCGCGAGGCGCTGGCGCGCAAGCCGCGCATCGCCCTGTTCCGCGAGCTCGGACTGGCCATCCGCCGGGTCGAGCAGTTCCTCGGCGCGGCCGCGGCGGAGGGCGAGATCGCGTCCCGCCTCGGCCTCCACCCGGGCGCGCCGCTGCTCACCCTCGAGCGGATCAGCCACGGGGCCGACGGCCGCCCCTTCGACTGGCTGCTCGCGAGCTACCGCCCGGATCGCTTCCGCTACCACATGGTCCTCGAGGAGCGGGACTCGTGAGCCTGTCGCTGGCGGCACGGATCCTCGCACGCGCCGCCGGGCGGCCGCGGGCGGTGCCGGGCGAGATCCTCACCTGCCGGGTGGACCTGGCGATGATCCACGACTCCGGCGGCCCGCGCCGCATCTGGCCGCGCCTGAAGGAGCTCGGCGCCGCTCTCTTCGACCCCGAGCGGGTGGTCCTGGTGAGCGACCACTTCGTCCCCGCCGTGGACGCCGAGGGCGCCGAGATCCTCGCCCTCACCCGGCGCTTCGCCGAGGCCTACGGCATCCGCCGCTTCCACGACATGGAGGGAATCAGCCATGTGCTGCTCCAGGAGCACGGCTACCTGAGGCCGGGGATGTTCGCGGTCGGCGGCGACTCCCACAGCCCGTCGGGCGGCGCGGTGGGAGCGCTGATGATCGGGCTCGGCAGCACCGAGATGACCGCGGTGCTGGTCACCGGCGAGATCTGGGTGCGGGTGCCCGAGACCTGGCAGGTGGAGCTCTCGAGCCCGCTCGCGCCGGGAGTGAGCGCGAAGGACCTGATGCTCCACCTCCTCGGCCGCCTCGGCATGGCCAACGAGTACGTGGTCTTCGAGTACGTGGGGGCGGGGATCGCGTCGCTGCCGATGGAGGAGCGCTTCGTGCTGTGCAACATGACCGCCGAGCTCGGCGGCAAGAGCGGCATCGTGCCGCCGGACGCGCTCACCGAGGCGGCCCTCGCCGCCGCCGGCGCCGATCCGGATCCGGCCTGGCGCGAGCTGCGCAGCGATCCCGAGGCGGTGTCGCGGCGGATCCCGGTCGATGGCGCGAGGCTCGCGCCTCAGGTCGCGGCCCCGCACAGCCCGGCCAACGTCGCGGAGGTCTCCGCCTTCGCCGGGGAGCGCATCGACCAGGCCTACCTCGGGGCCTGCACCGGCGCCAAGCTCGCCGATCTGCGCATGGCGGCGCAGGTGCTCGCCGGCCGGCGGGTGGCCCCCGGGAGTGCGGCTGCTCGTCGCTCCCGCCTCGCGGCGGGCCTGGCGACAGGCCGCGGTCGAAGGCACCCTCGCCACCCTCGCCGAGGCGGGCGCGGTGTTCCTCCCGACCGGCTGCGGGGCCTGCGCCGGGCTCGGGGCAGGGGTGCTCGCCGCCGGCGAGACCTGCATCGCCAGCACTGCGCGCAACTTCAGGGGGCGGATGGGGAGCCCCGAGGCGCGGGTGTTTCTGGGCTCCCCCTACACCGTCGCCGCCTCGGCCGTGGCCGGGCGGATCGCCGATCCCCGGGAGTTCCTCGACGTGAGGATCCGCGGCCGCGCCCTGGTCTTCGGGGACTACGTCGACACCGACGTGCTGGCCCCCGGACCCTATCTTCGCAAGCCGCTGCCCGAGCTCGCCTCCCACTGCCTCGAGGCGCTGGATCCGGAGTTCGCGCGGCGGGTGCAGCCCGGGGACGTCGTCGTGGCCGGGGTGGGCTTCGGCATCGGCTCCTCGCGCGAGCAGGCGGTGCAGGCGCTGCTGCACCTCGGCGTGGGAGCGGTGGTGGCCCGCGGCTTCGCACGGATCTTCTTCCGCAATGCGATCAGCCTGGGCCTGCCGGTGCTGGTCTGCCCCGGGATCGACGTGCCCCCCGGGAGCGAGCTCGAGGTCCTCCCGGGCGAAGGGCTGGTCCGGGAGGCGGCGGGCGGCAGGAGCTGGCAGGCCGAGCCGCTGCCGCCCCAGGTGCTCGAGATCCTCGCCGCCGGCGGGCTGATGCCGTGGCTCAAGGCCAGGATCCACCGACCGGTCCGTGAGAGCGGGCGCGGGGTGCCGGACGGCTGGCAGGCGGACGACGGGCGGCGCATCGCCGATCTCGTCGGCCATGGCCTGAAACGTTGCCGTTACGTCTATGGCGTTTCGGAGCCGTCCGGTGCCGCGCATGGACGAGTTCGTCTACAGCCTGATCTTGTTCCTGCTCGCGCTGGGCATGGCCGCGACCCTGCTCGGGGCGCGCCAGCAGCGCCGCTCGTGCCCTTCGGCCTGGCGATGCCGCAGTGGGCGGCGGCGGTGGCCGTGACCCCGCTCGGACTGGTGCTCATGGCGCTCGGGCGAAATCTCGCCGAGCCTTGGTTCACGCTGCTTCGGCAAGGCGCTGCATCGCCGCTGGCTATGCGCTGTTCGTGGGAGCCATGATCCGGGCGGTCGGGATCCGGTGCACCCCGCGCCTGCGCGTCCTGGTGTTCGCCCCCGCGCTCGGTGGTCCTGCTTGCTTCGGCGTTCTACCTCGCCTTGGATCCTCGAACGCGGGGAGTCGCTGCGCAGCGGCCTGCTCTCGCTCGTGCTCGCCGGCTATTCGGCGTTCACCTGCGGCCTGGGGCTCGCCCTCTCTGACCTGGCGGCGCGGCTCCGCCTTCACCCTCTTCGATGCTCGCGGGCGGCTTTGCCCTGGCCGCCGCCTGGTCCAGCTGATCCGCGCGCGTCTGGCTGTCCGAGCGATCCTGGGCTCTATGCCTCCCACGCCCTGCTCGAGCGCGGCCCTGCTCTCGATCGGAGTGCTCGCCCCGCTCGGCAGCTACCGTGGCCTTCGCGCTCACCGCGAGCAACCGCCTGCAGGCCGAGTTCGCCCACCTCGCCCACCGGGACGAGCTCACCGGCCTGCCCAATCGGCGCGCCTTCCTCCGTCAGGCCCAGCGGATCTTCGCAAGCGCGCCGCCCCTACAGGCTCGCCGCCCTGATCATCGACATCGACCGCTTCAAGCAGGTCAACGACCATCTCGGCCACGCCGGAAGGGCGATCGGATCGCTCGACCCGGACCGCCGCCGCCCTCTCCTCCTGCGTCGACCCCGGCGACCTGCTCGCGCGCGTCGGCGGCGAGGAGTTCTACTGCCTGCTGCCGGGCGCCGACCTGCGCGAGGCCGAGCGGCTCGCCGAGGCCATGCGCCAGCGGGTGGAGGCCACCTTCGCCGGCGAGAACGCAGCGGCCGAGGCGCGGGTCACGGTCTCGATCGGGGTCGCGGTGCGCCGCGACTTCGACCAGGGGCTCGAGAGCCTGCTCGAGCGCGCCGACCGCGCCCTGCTCGCCGCCAAGGCCATGGGGCGCAACCGCGTGGTCACCGACGCCCAGCCGCTGCGCACCGCGGCGGCCCCCGGCAAGATCGTCGACCTGCGCCAGCCGTCCGCGCGGCACCTAGCGGGTCAGCACGGTCCGATAGCTGAAGCGCCCGGCAGGATGGCTGCTCTCGGCATGCGCGAGCAGCCTTCCGCTCGGTGCCGAAGTAGCGGCGGGTGAAGCGCAGCGCCGGGCTGCCCGCCGGGGCGGCGAGCCGTGCCGCGCGCTCGGCATCGAGGGCCTCGGCCTCGATCAGCTGCTCGACCCGGCCCAGGTTGCGCACGTTGAGCAGCTCCATCAGCGCGTAGGCCGCCTCGGCGGGATCGAGCAGCCGCTCACCGAGCCGCCCCCGCGGTCGCGGCAGCCAGACTTCGGTGTGCGCGATCGGGGGTCCGCCGGCGCGCGAGCGGCGCAGCCCCAGCAGATGCGCGAGCGGCACCATCTCCGCGAGGCCGAGCCGCGCGGCCAGGGGCCCGGCCGCCACCGCCGCCTCGGCACGCAGCACTTCGAGGCGGGTGGTGGCGCCGTACTGGAGCAGATCGTCGATGGTCTGCACCGTCTGCCGGTAGGCCACCGGCGCCTGGCGCGCGATCACGCGGGTGCCGGCCCCGCGCCGGCGCTCGATCAGGCCCATCTGCTCGAGCAGCCGGAGCGCCTCGCGCGCCGTGTGTCGGCTGAGGCCGAACTCGGCGCAGAGCTCGAGCTCGGTCGGGAGCAGCTCCCCCACCTCGAACTCCCCCCGCTGGATCGCGGCGATCAGCCGGTCGGCGAGCGCGAGATAGCGCGGCTTGCGGTGGGCTTGGCTCATCGCCCGTCACGGCCTCCCCCGGGGGCGCGCCGGACGCGTACTATGTCCGGACAAATGGGTGACCCGCAAGAACCCCTCCTCTCCCGTCTCGCGGCGCGGCTGGCCGCCCCCGTGGACGCGGCCTCCCGCAGCCGCGCGCGGCTCCATCTCCTCGACTGGCTGGGCTGCGCCGCGGCCGCCGCCCCTGACCCCCTAGCGGGGGCCCTCGCCTCGCTCGCCCCCCTCAGCGCGCAATCCGGCACCGCTCCGGTCTTGGCCCGCGGCCATGCTACCCCAATTCAGGCTTTGCTGATCCACGGCGCGCTGGGTTCGGCCCTCGAGCTCGACGACCTCGACCGCGAGGCGCTGTTGCACCCGAGCGCCGCCGTCGTCCCCGCGGCGCTCGCCGCCTGCCGCCCGGAGACGCCGGGGGAGGAACTGCTGGACGCGGTGGTGCGCGGGACCGAGGCGATGGTGCGCATCGGCCGGGCGCTCGGGCCCGGCCACTACCGCTTCTGGCACCCGAGCTCCACCTGCGGCGCCTTCGGGGCCGCGGCCGCCACCGCCTCGCTCCTTCGCCTCGATGCCGCCGCCACCGCCCACGCGCTGGCCACCGCCGGCTCGCGCACGGGAGGGCTGTGGCAGCTCCGTCACGAGCCGGTCCCGACCAAGCGCCTGCACTTCGCCCTGGCAGCGCTGGAGGGCTTCCTCGCCGCGGAGCTCGCGGCGGCCGGGATCCCGGGGCCACTTCGCCTCCTCGAGGGCGAGCAGGGCCTGTTCGCCGCCACCGCCCCCGCCGCCCGGCCCGAGGCGGTGCTCGCCCCGGCAGGCAGCTGGCTGATCCACGAGCTCAGCTTCAAGCCCTACCCGGCCTGCCGCCACGTGCATCCCGCGATCGACGCCCTCGCGGCGCTGCTCCCGCTCGCGCCGGCGGAGATCGCCGGGATCGAGGTCGCGTGCTATGCCGCCGCCGTCGCCTTCTGCGACCGGCCCGAGCCCGCAAGCCCCGAGGAGGCCCGCTTCAGCCTGCAGCACGCCCTCGCCGCCCGGATCCTGCTCGGGGAGCCCGAGCCCGCGCACTACCGGGGTGCGGCGCTCGCCGACCCCGCCCTCGCCGCGCTGCGGCGGCGGATCCGCCTGCGCGAGGACGAGGAGCTCAGCCGCGCCTTTCCCCGGCGCTTCGGCGCGCGGGTGCGGATCACCCTCGCCGACGGCCGCGAGCTCGCCGCCGAGGCGCGCGACGCGCGCGGCGACCCGGAGCGCCCGCTCGCGGAGGCCGAGCTGATCGCCAAGGCCCGCCGACTTTTCGCGGAGGGCGGGCTCTCCGCGGCCGGCGCGGAAGGCCTGATCGCGGCCGCGCTCACGCTCGACGGGAGGCCTGCCGCACCCCTGCTCGCCGCCATCGCGGAGGCGCGATGAGCCCGGAGCGGCAGCTGGTCCGCTTCGCCCTCGGCACCGGCGGGGAGGCGCTTCGGCCGGAGGCGAGGGAGGCGCTCGGCGTCATCCTCGCCGACACCCTGGCGGTGATGCTCGCCGGACTCCGCGCGCCGGTGGCCGCGCCGCTCCATCGCAGCCTCGAGCGCTGGGGCACGATGCGCGGCCCGCTGCCCGCCTCGGCTCCCGACGCCGCGCTGCTGCTCGCCTTCGCCATCCACAACCAGGAGTTCGATGCGGTCCACGAGCGCGCCGTCGTGCATCCGCTCGCCACCCTCGGCGGAGCGCTGCTCGCCGAGCTGCGGGGGGCAACGCGCCCGCTGCCCGGGCCGGAGTGGGCGGCGGCCCTCGCCCTCGGCATCGACCTCGCCGCCGCCCTCGGCCGCACCGCCACCCGGCCGATGCGCTTCTTCCGGCCGGCGATGGCGAGCGGCCTGGCGGCGACCCTGGTGCTCTCGAAGCTGCGCGGCCTCGACGAGGTCCGGGCGGAGCGCGCGCTCGGGCTGATGCTGGCCCAGCTCTCCGGCACCCTCCAGGCCCACGTCGAGGGCAGCCCGGCCCTCGCCCTGCAGATGGGCTTCGCCGCGGCCGCGGCGCAGCGCGCCGTGGACCTCGCCGCCGCCGGCTGCGAGGGGCCGCGCGAGGCGTTAGGGGGCACCTTCGGCTACTTCGCACTCTACGAGCCTGAGGCCGATCTCGGGCCGCTCGCCGCGCTCGAGCCCGGGCGCGCGCTGCTCGAGCTCGCGCTCAAGCCCTGGCCCACCGGTCGCGCCGCCCACGGCGCGCTCACCGCCCTCGAGGACTTCCTCGCCGAGGGCGGACGAGCCGAGACGCTCGCGGAACTGCGCCTCGAGGCTCCGCCGCTGGTGGCGCGGCTGGTGGGACGTCCCTGGCGGCCGGAGATGGGGCCGAACTACGCCCGCCTGTGCCTGCCCTGGCTCGCCGCGCGGCTCCTGGCCGAGGGGCGGCTGGACCTCGGGAGCTTCAGCCCGGCGGCGCTCGCCAGTCCGCCGGGCGACCCCGCGCTCGCGGTCCTGGCCGCGGCCGAAGGCGATCCCAACGCGCTCGGCCCCCAGCGCCTAGTGCTCGGCTTCCGCGACGGGCACCGCCGCGAGATCGCGATCGAGGCCGCGCTAGGCAGCCCCTCCCGCCCCCTCGACGGCCGCCGCCGGGCGGCGAAGATCCGCCACTGCCTGGCCCATGCCGGCCTCGGCGCCGAGGCCGAGATCGGTCTCTACCGGGCGGTTTCGGTCCTGGTCGAGGGCCAGGACGCCCGCGCCGCCCTCGAGCTTCTGCCCTGGCCCGAGCCGCTGCCATGAGCGCCCCGACCTGGTACGAGACCTTCGAGCCCCGCGCCCTCCTCGCGGAGTATCCGATCGGCGAGGCCTTCCTCCGACGCTTCCGGGGCATGAGCCGCGAGGCCCTGCACGAGCTCCAGGAGCGGCGCTTCCGGCGCTGCCTCGAGCGCGCGTGGGAGATCCCCTTCTACCGCCGGCTGTGGGGGGCGGCGGGAATCGAGCCCGGGGACCTCCGCGGCCTCGAGGATCTGCCGCGGCTCCCCTGCTTCGGCAAGGCCGAGCTGATGGCCGCGGTGGAGGCGAACCCGCCGCTCGGGGACTTCCACGGCTGGTCGCCCGAGGGCCCCTGGCCGATGCTGCTCCACACCACCTCGGGCACCACCGGCCGCCCGCAGCCGATCCCCTTCGGCCCGCGCTCGCGCGAGGTTCAGAACCTGCTGCTCGCCCGGCTCTACCTGCTGCAGGGCCTGCGCCCCGGCGACGTGGTGCACTCGGTCTACGGCCACGGTCTGGTCAATGGCGGCCACTACGTGCGCGAGGCGGTCACCCGCTACACCCGCGCGCTGTTCCTCTCCGCCGGCACCGGGGTCGAGACCCGCTCGCTGCGCCAGGTCGAGCTGATGCGCGACTTCGGGGTGACCGTGCTGGTCGGCTTCGCCGACTACCTGCGCAGGCTGGCGGGGGTGGCGCGGGAGGCCGGGATCGAGCCCGGACGCGACATCCCGCTCCGGATGATCTCCGGGCACCTCGGCCGCGAGGACCGTGTCCAGCTCGCCGCCGCCTGGGGCGGCGCCGAGCTCTTCGACTGGTACGGGGTCGGCGACACCGGGGCGATCGCCGGCGAGGGGCCGGACCACGAGGGCCTGCACCTGCTCGAGGACGCCCACCTGGTCGAGATCCTCGAGCTCGAGAGCGGCCGGCCGGCGGCCGCGGGGGCGGTCGGCGAGCTCGTCGTCACCTGCCTCTACAAGGACGACCTCTACCCCATCATCCGCTTCAACACCCACGACCTCACCCGGCTGCTGCCGGGCGACAATCCCCTCGGCCTGCCCTTCCGCAGGATCGCCGGCTTCCTCGGCCGCGGCGACCAGATGGTGAAGATCCGTGGCGTCAACGTCTTCCCCCAGGCGATCGTGGCCCACCTCGCCGACGTTCCCGAGGCCACCGGCGAGTACTTCTGCATCGCCCGCCGCAGTCCCGAGGGGCGGGAGACGCTGCTGCTGCGCATCGAGGTGCGCGATCCCGGCGCGCCCGGTCTCGCGGCCCGCATCGCGAGCCTGCTGCGGGCGCGGATCGGACTGGAGGTCGAGCTCGAGCTCCTGCCTCCCGGCGCCACCGCCGCCGACACCGGCATCGAGAGCCGCCAGAAGCCGCTGAGGATCCGCGATGAGCGCCACTCCTGAGGCCGAGGCGCTGCGCCGCGAGGACGCGAGCGCGCAGCTCGCCGCGCTGCGCGCCGGTCGGGTGAGCGCCACCGCACTGCTCGAGGCCCACCTCGCCGCGATCGGGCGGCTCGAGCCGCGGATCCGCGCCTTCTGGCAGCTCGACGCCGAGGGGGCGCGGGCCCAGGCGGCGGCCAGCGACCGGCGCCTCGCCCGCGGCCGGCCCCGGGCGCTCGAGGGGCTCTGTCTCGCGGTCAAGGACAACCTCGAGGTCGCCGGCCTGCCGACCACCGCGGGCATGGCCACGCGCCGGGGTCTCGTCGCCGCGCAGGACGCCCGCGCGGTCGCGGCGCTGCGCGCCGCCGGCGCGATCGTGCTCGGCAAGCTGGCGATGGACGAGGCGGCGCTCGGGGCCGAGGGCGACAACCCCCACTTCGGCCGCTGCCACAACCCGCACCGGCCCGGCCACAGCCCAGGGGGCTCCTCGGGCGGCTCGGCGGCGGCGGTGGCGGCGGGACTGTGCGCGCTCGCGCTCGGCAGCGACAGCCTGGGCTCGGTGCGCATCCCCGGAGCCTACTGCGGCGTCTTCGCCCTCAAGCCCAGCCTCGGCCGGGTCTCCACCCGCGGCCTGGTCCCGGTCTCCGCCCGCCTCGACTGCGTCGGCTGGCTCGCGCGCTCGGCGCGCGACCTCGCGCTGCCGCTGCGGAGGCTCGCCGGCCAGGATCCGGGCTGCCCGGCGAGCCTGCCGCTGCCCCTGCCTCCTCCCCCGAGGCGGCGGCTGCGCCTGCGCATCCCGGCGCTCGCGGTGGCGCTCGAGGCGGCGGTGGCGCAGGCGCTGGAGCGCGCGGCCGCCGCCCTCGCCGAGCTCGGCCACGCGCTCGAGCGCGATCGCGGGCCGCCGGTCGATCCCGGTCCCTGGCGCCGCGCGGGGCTGCTGCTCTGCGAGGCCGAGCTGCTCGTCCACCACGACGCCGACTGGCGCGCGCGCCGGGAACTTTTCTCCCCCCGGCTGGCGAGCCTGCTCGCCTGGGCCGAGCGGCGCAGCGCCGTCGAGCTCGCGCGGGCGCTCGCGCGCATCGACGAGGCGCGGCGCTGGGTGCAGGCCGAGCTCGCCCGCGCCGACGCCCTGCTCCTGCCCACCACGCCGCAGCGCGCCTTCGCCTTCGCGGCGGGGGCGCCGGCCGACCAGGCCGAGCTGAGCTGCCTCGCCAGCCTCGCCGGCTGTCCCGCGCTGCAGCTGCCGGTACCAGGCGAGGGCCTTCCCGCCGGCGTCCAACTGATCGCCGCCCCGGGGCGCGAGCGCCTGCTGCTCTCGCTCGCCGAGGCACTGAGCCGCCGTCTCCTCCCCGCCGTCCCTCCCGTGGAGCCGCCGCCGTGAAGCCCCTCGCAGGACTGCTGGTCCTCGACCTCTCTCGGATCCTCGCCGGGCCCTGGTGCACCCAGCTCCTCGCCGACCTCGGGGCGCGGGTGATCAAGGTCGAGAAGCCGGGCGAGGGCGACGACACCCGGCGCTGGGGCCCGCCCTTCCTGACCGACGTCGCGGGCCGCTCCACCGCCGAGGCCGCCTACTACCTCGCCTGCAACCGCGGCAAGGAATCGCTCGCCCTCGACCTGGCGAGGCCGGAGGGCCAGGCGATCGCCCGCGAGCTCGCTGCCCGCGCCGACGTGCTGGTCGAGAACTTCCGCCCCGGAGCGCTCGCCCGCTATCGACTCGACGCCGCCAGCCTGCGCGCGCTCAATCCGCGGCTGGTCTACTGCTCGATCACCGGCTTCGGCCACAGCGGGCCCTACGCCTCGCGACCGGGCTACGACGCCGCGATCCAGGCCCTCGGCGGTCTCATGAGCATCACCGGGGAGCGGGACGGGCTGCCGGGAGCCGGGCCGCAGAAGGTCGGGGTCGCGGTCGCCGACCTGATGGCGGGGATGTACGCGGCGACGGCGATCCTCGCCGCGCTCCGCGCCCGCGATCGCGAGGGCCGCGGCTGCCATCTCGACGTGAGCCTGCTCGACTGCCAGGTGGCCTGGCTCGCCAACCAGGCGGCGAACTACCTGGTCGGCGGCGTGGTGCCCCGGCGCGAGGGGACGGCGCATCCGAACATCGTTCCCTACCAGGCCTTCGCCTGCGCCGACGGTCATCTCATGCTGGCCGTGGGCAACGACGCCCAGTTCGCGCGCTTCGCCGCCGTCGCGGGCCACCCCGAGTGGGCGACGGATCCGCGCTTCGCCACCAATCCCGCGCGCGTGGCCCATCGCGAGCCGCTGGTGGCGGCGATCGCCGAGGTCCTGCGCGCCCGCCCGCGCGCGGCCTGGCTCGCCGAGCTCGAGCGCGCCGAGGTGCCCGCGGCGCCGATCCAGGACCTCGCCGAGGTCTTCGCCGACCCCCAGGTGCGGGCGCGGGCGATGACGCTCGAGCTCGAGCATCCGCTCGGGCCGCTCAGGCTGGTCCGCCAGCCGGTCCTCTTCGATGGCGAGGCCCCGACCAGCGCCCGCCCGCCCCCGCGGCTCGGCGAGCACACGGCGGCGGTGCTCGGCGAGCTCGGCCTCGCGCCCGAGGCGATCGCCGCGCTGCGGGCCGCGGGGATCGTCGGCTGAGGCCGCGCGCTTTGACTTGCGGCCCTGGGCTGCCGGACACTGGTCTCCCCGTCCGGGAGACTCCCCATGGCCTCGCTCCAGGCTCTGCTGCTGCTCCTCGCCCTCGCCTCCCCCGCCCCGGCCGCCCCGGAGGGCAGCTTCGAGACCCTCGACGCGAGCGCGCTGGTCCGCATCCTCGGCGACCTCGGCTACACCGGGGCCGAGATCGACGCCGACGGCGATGTCATCGTGCCGATGCAGGGTCACCGGGTGCTGCTCCTGCTCGGCTCGCACCGCGGCCGCTACCTGATGGCGCGCTTCGCGGTGACCGGCTCCGCCGCCGACCTCAAGTGGGCCAACGAGTGGAACCGCGACCTCCGCTTCGCCCGCGTCTACCTCGACCAGGACGGCGACCCGGTGCTCGAGGCGGAGCTCGACTTCGTGGGCGGCGTGCGCCGGGCCAACGTGGAGCACTTCATCCGCAGCTTCGGCGACGCCGTCGGCACCTTCCTGAACCGCGTGCCGCGGCGCTGATGGCGGCCGAGCCCCGGGACGGTCCGCGCGAGCTCGAAGGCGCGCTCTGGCTCGGGGCGGCTCTCGCCTATCTGCTCCCGGCCCTGGCCCTCGGCGCCGCCGCGCCCGGCCCGCTGACCCTCGGCCTGCCGGCGGCGGCGGCGCTGGTCCTCGCGCTGCTTGGAGCGAGATCCCGGCGGCGCGCGCCGCGAGGGCGCCGCCTGCCGTTCCTGCTCGCCGCGGCGGCGCCCGTGGCGGTCGAGACCGCCCTCGCCCTCGCCGCTCCGGAGCGCGCCTCGGGATCCCTCGTGCCGCTCGCCCTGCTCTCGGTCTTCGTGCTGCCGCGCGCGCCCGGCACCCTCGCGGCCATCGTCTCCGCCGCGGCGCTGCTGCCGCTCCCGCTGCTCACGATCGCCCTCGCCGGCGGCCGCCTGCCCACCCTGGAGGAGGGGGCCCTGGCCCTCGCCGCGCTCCTGCTCGGGGGCACGCTGCGCCGCGACCGCCTCGCGCTCGGGGAGACGCTGCGCGGCCTACGCAGCGATCTCGAGCAGCGCTCGGTGGTCGATCACCTCACCGGGGTGCTCAACCGGGCCAGCTTCGAGGCCAGGGCGCCCGAAACCCTCTGGCTGTGCGCGCTGCGCGACGCGCCGGCCTCGCTGCTGCGCCTCGACATCGACCGGCTCAAGCGGCTCAACGAGCGCCTCGGCTATGCCGCCGGGGACACGCTCATCCGCCAGATCGGCGAGCTGCTCCGCCACCAGGTCCGGCAGGGCGACCTCGTCGCCCGACTCGGCGGGGGCGACTTCGTGGCGCTGCTTCCCGGGGCCTCCCTCGATGCCGCGCTCCGGGTTGCCGAGCGCATCCGCCGCGAGTGCGAAAAGCTCTCCGAGCCCGCCGGCTGCACGGTGAGCGCCGGCGTCGCCCAGCGCCACCGCGACGAGCCGCTGGCCGAGCTCCTGGCGCGGGCCGACGCCGCCCTCGAGCGCGCCAAGCGCCTCGGCCGCAACCGCGTCGAGATCTCGACCCTCGAGGCCCATGCCTGAGCCGCCCCGCGAGGCGGTGATGATCCTGATCCGCCGCGCGGACGGACGGCTGCTCGTGGTCCGCCGCGCCGCGGGACGCCCCCGCGCCGGCTACTGGTCGCCACCGTCCGGGCGGATCGAGGCCGGGGAGGACGCCGCCTCGGCGGTGCGGCGCGAGGCGCGCGAGGAGCTCGGGCTGGAGGTGCGGCCGCTGCGCGAGCTGGCCCGGAGCCGGAGCGACGACGGCGCCTTTCTCCTGCGCTGGTGGGAGGCGGAGGCGGTCGCCGGCGAGCCGCTGCCCGATCCCGCCGAGGTCGCCGAGTGGCGCTGGGCGGCCCCCGCGGAGCTCCCAACGCTCGGGCCCCACTTCCCCGAGCACCTCCAGCTGCTCGCCGACCTGGAGCGGCGCTAGGACGGCGCCGCGCCCAGCGCGGAGGCGAGAGCCCGCAGGTCCTCGACGTGCTCCTCCCAGAAGCGGGGCTCCGCGAGATGGCCGAAGGCGCGCGGGAAGGCGGGGTCCGCCCAGCGCGCCACCACCCAGCCGACCCAGTGCGCGACGCGCGCCGCGCGCAGCAGCGGGACCCACGCTAGGGCGCCGGGCGGGAGCTCCGCGAACACGCGATAGCCCGCGAGCAGGGCCTCGCTTTCCGGCGTGGGCCGGCCGAGGTCCTCGGGCGGCAGCATCCACAGGTCCTGGACGGCGGGGCCGGTCACCGCATCGTCAAAGTCGAGTAGCAGCGGCCCGGACTCCCCCCACAGCAGGTTGCCCGGATGCAGGTCGCCGTGCAGGCGAAGCGGGGGCTGCGGCGGGAGTCCGGCGAGGGCGGCCCGTGCCGCCGCGGCGAGCGCCCCCGAGGCGGCGGCGTAGGCCGTGCGCAGCGCCGCCGGCAGCAGCGGCGAGCGCAGCACCGCGCGGCGGGCCGCGGCGATCCGTGCCGGCGGATCGAGCGCCGGCCGCGCCCGGAAGCCCCCGCGCGCGCCCACGCGATGCAGCCGGGCGATGGTGCGGCCCAGCCACTCGAGCGGCTCGGCGCCGCCGGCGAAGGGCCGGCCGCCGCGTACCGGGAACAGGGCATGGAGGAAGCCGTGGCGCCGGTGCAGGGTCGCGCCGCGCAGCGCAAGCGGCGGCACCACCGGCAGCTCCGCGGCGGCGAGCTCGGCGAGGAAGGCGTGCTCCTCGAGGATCGCGGCCTCGCTCCACCGCCCCGGCCGGTAGAACTTGACCACCACCGCCCCGCCGTCGGCGAGGCCGACGCGGAACACGCGGTTCTCGAAGCTGTGGAGCGAGAGGCAGGCCCCGCTCGCTTCCAGCCCGAGCGCCTCGACCGCCTCGAGGATCCGCTCCGGCGTGAGCCCGGCGAAGGGCCGCCGGCGGCTCACTGCTTCGCGGTCACCGCGAGGGTGAGCCGCGCCACGCAGCACAGCCGCCCCTCCTCGTCCTCGATGCGGATCTCCCAGACCTGGGTGCTGCGGCCGAGATGCAGAGAGCGCGCCGTGCCGGTGACGTAGCCGCGGGTGACCGGGCGCAGGTGGTTGGCGTTGATGTCGAGCCCGACCGCGATCGAGCTGCCCGGCTCGAGGCAGAGATTGGCCGCGAGCGAGCCCAGGCTCTCGGCCAGGGCCACCGAGGCCCCGCCGTGGAGCAGCCCGAAGGGCTGACGGGTGCGCCCGTCCACCGGCATCCGGCCGCGGACGAAGTCCTCGCCGATCTCGAGGATCTCGATGCCGAGGGTCTCGTCGAGCGTGCCCCGCTGCCAGCGGCGGAGCTCCTCGAGATCGAGCTGTCTCTTCCAGAGCGGCATGGGCGGCGAGAGCGGCACGGACCGGCGCAAGATGCCCAAAGCCGGCCCGGCTCCGCAAGCGCTCCGCGTGACTTCCGGCACGCGCCGCCGCCGCCCCTCCGCCCGCATCCTGCGGCCATTCCGCACCGGGGAACGACGATGCGCCTGACCCTCCTCATGCCGCCGCTGCTCCTCGCCATGCTGCTCGGCGCCTGCCAAGGCCCGCCGCCGCGGCCGGAGGAGCGGTCGGCGACGGCGGTCGGCGCGGAGCCCATCCCGCGCCGCCTGCTCTTCGCCGATCCGGTGCGCAGCACGGGGCGGGTGAGCCCCGACGGCCGCTGGCTGGCCTGGCTCGCCCCCCACGAGGGGGCCATGAACCTCTGGGTCGCCCCGAGCGAGCGCCCGGAGGAGGCGAGGCCCCTCACCCGGGATCGCGGCCGCGGCATCCGCAACTTCGCCTTCGCCTTCGACGGCCGGCACCTGCTCTATCTCCGCGACCAGGGCGGGGACGAGAACGACCACCTGTTCGCGGTGGCGGTCGAGGGCGGCGAGCCGCGCGACCTCACCCCCTTCCCGGGTGCCAAGGCGCGGATCGAGGCGCTGAGCGAGCGCGCACCCGGGATCGTGATCGCCGGGGTCAACGACCGCGACCCCCGCTTCTTCGACCCCTGGCGCATCGAGATCGCGACCGGGTCGCGCGAGCGGCTGCTTGAGAACCGCGGCCACGCCGACTTCGTCTTCGACCTCGAGCTCCGCCTGCGGCTCGCCACCCGGCCGCGGCAGGACGGGGGTCTCGAGGTCGAGCGCCATCTCGGCGACGGCCGCTTCGCCCCGCTGCTCACCATCCCGCGGGAGGATGCGCTCACCACCCGCATCCTCGGCTTCGGCCACGACGACCGCCCGCTCGCGATCGACAGCCGCGGCCACGACCTCGCCGCCCTCTACCGGCTCGATCCCGAGAGCGGCGAGCGCGAGCTGATCTTCAGCCCCGAGCGGGTGGACGTGAGCGGGGTGCTGCTCCACCCCACGCGCCGCCACGTCCAGGCGGTGCTGCTGAACGACCTCAGGCCGGAGTGGGTGGTGCTGGATCCGGAGTTCGGGGCCGACCTCGAGCGGCTTCGGGCGGAGCTCGGCGAGGGCGAGATCGCGATCGCCAGCCGCAGCCTGGACGACCGCCTCTGGAGCGTGACTCGCTACCGCTCCGACCGGCCCGCGGAGTTCTTCCTCTACGACCGGGCCCAGCGCCGGACCCGCTTCTGGTTCGCGACCCAGCCCGAGCTCGCGGAGCGGCCGCTGGCGCGGATGCATCCGCTGGTCATCCCGAGCCGCGACGGGCTGCGCCTGGTGAGCTACCTCACCCTGCCGCGCGCGGCGGATCCCGACGGCGACGGCCGGCCCGACGCGCCGCAACCGCTCGTGCTCCTGGTCCACGGCGGCCCCTGGGCACGGGACGGCTATGGATTCAACGCCCTCCACCAGTGGCTCGCCGACCGCGGCTACGCCACGCTCTCGGTCAACTTCCGCGGCTCCACCGGCTTCGGCAAGTCCTTCGTCAACGCCGGCGACCGGGAATGGGCGGGCAGGATGCACGACGACCTGATCGACGCCGTCGCCTGGGCGGTGCACGAGCGGGTGGCCGATCCCGGGCGGGTGGCGATCATGGGAGGGAGCTACGGCGGCTACGCCACGCTGGTCGGCCTGAGCTTCACCCCGGAGACTTTCGCCTGCGGGGTGGACCTGGTCGGTCCCTCGAACCTCATCACCCTCCTCGAGTCGATCCCGCCCTACTGGGAGTCCTTCCGCCGCAGCTTCGCCGAGCGCGTGGGCGACCCCGCGACCGAGGAGGGCCGGCGGCTGCTCGCCGAGCGCTCGCCGCTGTTCCGGGCCGATCGAATCGTGCGTCCCCTGCTGATCGGCCAGGGCGCGAACGACCCGCGCGTCAAGCAGGCGGAGAGCGACCAGATCGTCGCCGCCCTCGCCGCACGCGGCGTCCCGGTCACCTACGCGCTGTTCCCGGACGAGGGCCACGCCTTCGCGCGCGCCGAGAACCGTCTGGCCTTCTGGGCGATCGCCGAGGGCTTCCTCGCCCGCTGCCTGGGAGGCCGCAGCGAGCCGATCGGCCGTGACCTCGAGGGCTCGAGCCTCACCGTGCCGAAGGGCGCGGAGCACGTCCCGGGGCTCGGCGAGGCGCTCGCCCGCCACCGGCCCGAGATCCGCATGTAGCGGGCCTCACGGCGCGTGCGGGCGCGCCAGGTACGCCTCCGTCCGCATCTCGGCCAGGCGGCTCGCGGTGCGCGCGAACTCCGCCGCGAGGCGGGAGCCGCGGTACAGCATCCCGGGCTCGTCCTCGGCGCTGGCGAAGAGCTTCACGCCGTGGTCGTAGAGGGCATCCACGAGATGGATGAAGCGCCGCGCGGGGTCGTCCATCCCCTCGCCGAAGCGCGGTATGCGGGACAGGAACAGGGTGTGGAAGCTCTGCGCGAGCTCCAGGTAGTCGGCCGTGCTCCGGCCGTCGCCGCACAGGACCGCGAAGTCGAACCAGATCAGGTCGGCGCTGCGCCGCCGGTAGGGGACGGCCCGGCCGAAGAGCGCGATCGTCCCCGGGCCGTCTCCCGGGCCGCCGGCGAGGCGCGCGAAGATCTGCTCCAGACGCGCCTCGGCGGCGGCGTCCGCGGGCACGTGCAGGGCGGGCGAGGACGCGAGCTTCTCGAGCCGGTAGTCCCGTCCGCCCGCGAGCTCGACCAGCTCGCAGTGCCGCTCGAGCAGTGCGATCGCCGGCTCGAAGCGCGCGCGCTGCAGCCCGCCCCGGTAGAGCTCGCGCGGCGGCTGGTTCGAGGTCGCGACCAGCGTCACCCCGCGCCGGAACAGGCCCTCGAGGAGCCCGGCGAGCAGCATCGCGTCGCCGATGTCCACGACCACGAACTCGTCGAGGCACAGGAGCTCGAGCCGTCTCGCCAGGCCGGCCGCGATCCGGTCGAGGGGATCGTCCTCGCCGCGCCGCTCGCGCAGCTCGGCGTGGATCCTCCCCATGAAGCGGTGGAAGTGCAGCCGCTGGCGCGGCAGCGCCCCGAGCTCCCGCTCGAAGAGATCCATGAGCAGGGTCTTGCCCCGCCCCACCGGCCCCCAGAGGTAGAGCCCGCGCGGCGCCGTCCCGCGCCCGAGGAGCCGCCGCCACCAGGGCCGCGCCGCCCGCCGGTGCAGCAGCGCCGCGAGCGTCGCCAGCCGCTCGAGCGCGTGGAGCTGGGCCGGATCCTCGCTCAGCCGCCCTGCCGCCACCCCCTCGCGGTAGCGATCGAGCAGCGCCGCCCGCGGGCTCACGCCGGAGAGGGCGGCGGCAGGAAGGGCCGCACCGCGTGCTTGAGCGCGCCCCTGAGGTCCATCAGCCGGCGGTGGAAGAAGTGGCCGGTGGCGGGGATCTCGACGTAGACCGGCGGCGGGTCGAGGCCGGCCACGAAGCGCCGCACCGCCTCGGCGGAGACCACGTCGTCCTCCGCCCCCTGGATCACGATCCAGGGGCACTCCGGACGGGCCAGGCCGGCGAAGTCCCAGCTCTCGACCGGGGGCGCGACCGTGACCAGGCAGGCCACCGGGAGGGTCTGCGCCGCGCGGGCGGCGACGAAGGCCCCGAAGGAGAAGCCGCCGAGCCAGAGCTGGTCCTCGGGGCGCCGCCGGCGCAGCCACTCCGCAACCGCGATCGCGTCCTGGGTCTCGCCGCGCCCCTCGTCGAAGCTGCCCTCCGAGCGGCCGACGCCGCGGAAGTTGAAGCGCACCGTCGCCAGCCCGCACTCGCGCAGGCTGCGCTCGAGCATGGTGACAACCTTGTTGTGCATGCTGCCACCATGCAGCGGATGCGGGTGGCAGATCAGCGCCACGCCGCGCCGCGCGGTCGCCGCTCCGGGCAGGTCCACCGCGACCTCGAGACGGCCGGCGGGGCCGCGGAGAAAGAGCTCACCCCGCTCGCCCGGGAAGGGCGGATCGACCTCGGTCATGGGCGGGATGATAGCGGATGCGCCGTGACCTTCCCGTCCCGCGCTCGGCTCGGGACCGTTCAAGCCGGATTCACCGCGCCTGTCCGATGCTGCGGCCGAGCCTCCGGAGGTTCCCCCGCATGCGCCGTCTCGCCCTGCTCGCCCTGCTCGCCTTGCTGCCGCTCTTCGCGCGGGCCTTCACGCCGGAGTCGGGCTTCTGGTGGACGCCGACCGAGCCGGGCAGTGGGATCGCGATCGAGATCCAGGACAACTACCTCTTCCTCGCCGCCTACGCCTACCGCCCCGACGGCTCGGCGACCTTCTACACCTCCCAGGGCACCCTCAGCGGCAACGCCCGCTTCGTCGGCGAGCTGCTCACCTTCCGCGGCGGGACCTGCATCGGCTGCCCGTGGACGCCGAACGTCACCATCCCCAACCAGGGCACGGTGGAGATCATCTTCCAGACCGAGCGCACCGGCCGGCTGCGCTGGGGCGGGCGCGACCTGCCGATCGAGCGGTTCCTCTACTACCTCAAGCGCCCAGCCGACCCCGCCGCAGCCCCCCTCGAGGTCACCAAGCTGCTCGGCGAGTGGAGCATGGTGCTCGACTTCGAGCGCAATCCCGAGCCCGGCCTCAGCGGCTTCCAGGGCGAGGTCCTGGTGTTCGACCGCGTGGTCTTCGACAACCGGCTGAATGCCTGGGTCTTCGACGGCTGCCGCGCCGACGACAGCGAGATCGGGGCCTGTCTGCCCGGCTCGCTCGACGCCGCCGGCACCTACGATCCCCGTATCCGCCGCCACGTGATCGTGGTCTACGACGGCCGCGATTCCCTCAACCGCGACGTCTGCCTCTACTACGAGCTCGACGTCGGAACCAACCAGCTGCGCACCCTCCGCCTCGACGGCATCGGCGGCGTCGCGGTGTACCTGTGCGAGCGGGAGGATCCGCTGTCGCGGCGCTTCCATCCGGTGCGCGGGTTCCGTACCGCCAGCCGCACCTTCGTCCAGGGCGGCGTCGGGCCGAGCGAGGCGAAGGCCGCACCGGCCCGCCCCTCCCGCTTCGAGCTCGCCGCGCCGCCCGACGCCGCCGGGGCGCGCGACGAGGGACGGCAGGCGCTGCGCCGCGCGCTCGAGGCCAGGCTCGCCCGACCGGAGCCCTGAGCGCGCGGGTTCAGTCGAGGAACAGATCGGGGAGCAGCGGCTCGCCGGGAGCGACGGCGTAGCTCGCGAAGTCCTCGACTCCCTCGGCGCGCAGCACCTCCTCGTCGGTGAGGAAGCGGCCGCGGTAGCGCGCGGGCGGCGAGCGCAGCACCGCGAGCGCGGCATCGGCGACGATCTCGGGGCGGCGGCAGCGCCGGGGATCCACGCCCGGGATCATCTTCAGCGCATCGGTCGCGATCACCGTCCGCGGCCACAGCGCATTCACCGCGACGCGGTCGCCGAACTCGGCGTGCAGGCCGAGGGTGACGAAGCTCATCCCCATCTTGGCCAGGGTGTAGCCGAGGTGCGGGCCCCACCAGCGCGGCTCGAGGCTCGGCGGCGGGGCGAGGGTGAGGATGTGGGGGTTGCCCGAGGCCAGCAGGTACGGCAGGCATTTCTGGGCGCAGAGGAAGGTGCCGCGGGCGTTGACCTGCATCATCAGGTCGAAGCGCTTGAGCGGCGTCTCGAGGGTGCCGCGCAGCCAGATGGCGCTCGCGTTGTTGACCAGGACATCGATGCCCCCGAAGCGGGCCACGGTGGCCGCCACCGCCGCCTCGACCTCCTCCTCGCTGCGGATGTCGCAGCGCAGCGCGAGCGCCTCGCCGCCGGCCGCCGCGACCTCGGCCGCGACCTCGTGGATCGTGCCCGGTAGCGTCGGATGGGGCTGGTCGGTCTTGGCGACGATCGCCACCCTCGCCCCCTCGCGGGCGGCGGCGAGCGCGATCGCGCGGCCGATGCCGCGCGAGGCGCCGGTGATGAACAGGGTCCTGCCCGCGAGCGCGCCCATCTCAGCCCCGACCTTCGGCGTCTCGGAAACCGGAGCGGCGAGTGTACCAGCGGTAGAGCCGCTTGCCGGTCGCGAACCACAGCCGCCGCAGCCAGGAGGGCCGGGCCAGCAGGCGCCGCTCGCTCGGGCGTGAGCCGTTCCGGGCAGTAGCTGCGCTTGTGCTTGAGCAGGTGCCGGAGATCCTCGCGCGCGAGCAGGCGCTGGAGCCGCCCGCGCGGATTCGCCACCCTCGCGAGCTGGAAGTCGACCAGCCCCGGCGAGCCGTCCGCGAGCACCAGCCAGTTCGCCTCCTTGGCGAGGTCGTTGTGGGTCACGCCCCGGGCGTGAATCGCCGGCGAGCAGCCGGCGCGCGGCCCGGAAGTACCCCGGGTCGCGCGGCCTGCCCTCGGTCATCGGCCGGCCGGGCAGGAACTCGCGCTCCAGCCGGTCGCGCCGGTAGCCGAGCAGCCGCGGCACTCCCGGCAGCCCGGCGAGCGCCGCGAGCGCATGCGCCTCGCGGCGTAGGGCGTGGCGCGCGAGCGGCCTGAGCCACCAGCGCACGCCCGCGATGTCGCGCACCACCACCGGCCGGCCGTCGCGGAGCTCGATGCGGATCTCTCCGAAGGCGTCGCGCTTCAGCCGCTCGCCGGGCACCGCGGTCACTCGCGCTGGAAGCGCGGCAGGAGCTCGACGATCCGCGCCAGCCGCAGGAGCGGATCGGTGAGCTCGAGCAGCTCCTGCCGTTCGGCGAGCTCGAGCGGCAGCAGCTCGGCGAGCCTGAGCCCGACCCAGCCGGCGTCGTCGAGATCGGCCTTGCGCAGCGGCCCGAAGGCGAGGCCGATGCGCTCGATCATGCGCTCGAGCAGGGTGGCGAGCAGCGCGAACTGCGGCGGGACCCGGAGCGCGGGCTCCCCGGCGAGCGGCTCCACCATGCCGATGACCAGCCCGTTGTCCCGCACCCGCGTGGAGAGTACGCGGAAGCGAGCCTCGCCGCGGCAGACGATGCCGAGCATGCCATCCGGCAGCGTGTGGAAGTCCACGATCCGCGCCTCGGTGCCGACGCGCGCCGGCAGCGCCGGCGTCCCCACCTCGCGACCGTCGAGGATCAGGCAGACCCCGAAGGTGGCGTCGGCGCGGGTGCACTCCCGCACCAGATCCAGATATCGCGGCTCGAAGATCCTGAGGTGCAGGACCCCGCCCGGAAACAGGACCGTGCGCAGGGGAAAGAGCGGGAGCTGCCGCGGGCCCACCCGCCGAGTCTAGCGCCGGGCTGCGGGTCCGGCGCGCCCCGCGAGCGCCGCGAGCAGCCGGCGCGGCGCGCCGCCGAAGCTGCCGTTCGACATGAAGCACACCGCCGCTCCCGGACGCAGCGAGTCCGCGAGCGCCGCCACCAGCGTCTCGGCCTCCGCGTGCACCTCCAGCCGGTCGCCGAGCGCCTCGCGCAGCGGCCGCTCGTCCCAGGGCAGTCCCGGCGGCATCAGCAGCAGCACGCGGTCGGCGGCCTCGAGCGCGCCTGGCAGGGCCCCGGCGTGCACCCCGAGGCGCATCGAGTTGCTGCGCGGCTCGAGGGCCGCCACCAGCGGCACGCCCGGCCCGAGCCGGAGCCGCAGCGCCTCGAGGGTACGGGCGATCGCCGTCGGGTGATGGGCGAAGTCCTCGAAGACCCGGACGCCGGCCGCCTCGCCGAGCTCCTCGAGTCGCCGGCGCACGCCGCGGAAGCCCGCGAGCAGGGGCAGCGCCCGCTCCGGCTCGAGGCCAGCCGCGGCGCAGGCGGCGAGCGCGGCGAGGGCGTTCTCGACATTGTGCCGCCCAGGCAGCCCCCACGCGACCTCGCCGAGAGGACGCTCCTCCCGCCACACCCGGAAGCGCGAGCCGTCGGCGGCGAGCAGCTCCGCCCGCCACGCCGCCCCCGCCTCTCCACCGAAGCGCTCGACCGGGGTCCAGCAGCCCATCGCCAGCACCCGCTCGAGCGCTGGATCCCCGTCCCTCACGATCAGCCGGCCGGTGCCCGGTACGGTGCGCACCAGATGATGGAACTGGCGTTCGATCGCGGCGAGGTCGGGGTAGATGTCGGCGTGGTCGTACTCGAGATTGTTGAGCACCGCGATCCGCGGCCGGTAGTGGACGAACTTGGCGCGCTTGTCGAAGAAGGCGGTGTCGTACTCGTCAGCCTCGACCACGAAGCAGGGCCCCTCGCCGAGCCGCGCCGAGCGCGGGAAGTCGCGCGGCAGCCCGCCGATCAGGAAGCCCGGCCCGAGCCCGGCGCGGTCGAGCAGGAAGGCGATCAGGGCGGTGGTGGTGGTCTTGCCGTGGGTGCCGGCGACGGCGATCACCTGCCGACCGGGAAGCACCCGCTCGGCCAGCCACTGCGGCCCGGAGGCGTAGGGCAGGCCCCGGTCGAGGAGGGCCTCCACCATCGGATTGCCGCGCGAGAGCGCGTTGCCGACCAGCACCAGATCCGGCGGCGGCTCGAGGTGCTCGGGACGGTATCCCTCGCGCACCGGGATCCCGAAGCGCCTGGAGCTGCTCGCTCATCGGCGGGTAGATCCCGGCGTCGCTGCCCTCGACCTCGTGGCCGAGCTCGCGCGCGAGCGCGGCGAGCCCCGCCATGAAGGTGCCGGCGATGCCGAGCAGGTGGATCCGCACGCCGGTCCTCAGCCCATCACCACGACCACCGCCACGACGGCGAGCAGCGCCGCGCTGACCTCAATGGCGAGCGCGATCAGGACGCCCGCCGGCAACCGGACCTCGCAGGCGTGGGCGAACACGTGGCCCTGGACGACGAGCAGCCACAGGCCCAGGGCCAGCGCTGCCCACGCCGGCAGCGCGGCGCTCCCCGGGTCGGCCTCGCCGGCGAGGAGGGGCAGCGGGGAGGCAAGGAGGCGGAAGGCGAGATCGGCGAGCAGCAGCGCGCTCATCGTCTTCACGAAGCGCGGTGCGCGGCCGAGCGCGAAGAGCACCCCGCGCACCAGTCCGAAGCGGACGAGGACCGCGGAGGCGCCGGCGGCGGTCAGGGCGGAGGGCGCGCCCAGGCTCCAGAGCATCCCGCCCTGGGTCAGGATCGAGGCGCCGAGCAGGGCAGCGAGCAGCCCGCGGCTGTAGGGCA
Organism: Lysobacterales bacterium; assembly: GCA_033582715.1. Taxonomy (GTDB): domain Bacteria; phylum Pseudomonadota; class Gammaproteobacteria; order Xanthomonadales; family BPKI01; genus BPKI01. The sequence continues at coordinate 2,250,499 of JAVQZZ010000001.1, forward strand.
GATCCTGGGGCCGCGCCCGGAGGAGCAGCAGCTCGCCGACCAGCGCCAGCATCGGCTCAGGCGAGGGCGGCGACGAGACGCCCGAAGACCTCCTCCACCGTGCCCACCCCGTCCACGCGCCGCAGCCGGCTCTGACCCGCGAAGTGCTCGACCACCGGCGCGGTCTGGGTCTCGTAGACCATGAGCCGCTGGCGCACCGCCTCCGGGCTGTCGTCGCGGCGGCCCTCCTGGGCGGCACGACCGGCGAGGCGGGCGATGAGCAGCTCCGCCGGCACCTCGAGCAGGACCGCCCGGTCGAGCGTCTGCCCGAGGCGCGCGAGCAGCCCCTCGAGCGCCCGGCACTGGGCGAGGTTGCGCGGGTAGCCGTCGAGGATGAAGCCGTCGGCGACGTCGGGCCGCGACAGGCGCTCCTCGAGCAGGCTCAGCATGAGCTCGTCCGAGACCAGCTCGCCGCGCGCCATCACCGCCTCCACCTCGCGGCCGAGGGGGCTGCCCTCGGCCACGGCCTGGCGCAGCATCTCGCCGGTGGAGATGTGCGGCACGCCGAGCGCCTGCCGCAGGCGCGCCGCCTGGGTTCCCTTGCCCGAACCGGGGGCTCCGAGAAGGATCACTCGCATCGCCTGCTCTCCGCCTGGGCGGGCGCGCCGCGCGGCCGCGTTGCTACCATGGCGGGCGCCCGAAGCGGCACACGCTAAGCAGCGCCTTCCGCCAAGTCAAACCAGCCGATGCCGAAGGGGACCCTGCTCTACGCCCAGTCCGGCGGCGTCACCGCGGTGATCAACGCCTCCGCGGCAGCGGTGATCGCCGCCGCCCGCCGCAGCCGTCGCGTGGCCCGCGTCTACGGGGCGGCGGACGGCATCCTCGGCGTCCTCGAGGAATCGCTGCTCGATGCCTCGGCGCTCGGTCCCGCGGAGCTCCGCGCCCTCGCCTGGACTCCCGGGGGAGTGTTCGGCTCCTGCCGGTTCAAGCTCGGCGAGCCGGAACGGGACGGAGCGCGCTACGAACGGCTGCTCGAGGTGCTCGCCGCCCACGAGGTGCGCTGGTTCCTGTACAACGGCGGCAACGACTCCGCCGATACCGCCCTCAAAATCGCCCGCTTCGCCGCGGGGCGCGGCTATCCCCTCGCCTGCGTGGCGGTACCAAAGACCGTGGACAACGACCTCGAGGGCACCGATTGCTGCCCCGGCTTCGGCTCGGTGGCCAAGTACGTGGCGACCAGCGTGCGCGAGGCGGCGCTCGACGTCGCGGCCATGGCCGCGACCTCGACCCGGGTGTTCGTGATCGAGGTGATGGGCCGCCATGCCGGCTGGATCGCGGCCGCGGCCGGGCTCGCCGGGGAGGGCCGCGACCAGGCGCCGCACCTGATCCTGTTCCCCGAGCGGCCCTTCGCGGAGGGGCCCTTCCTCGCCGCGGTCGAGGACACCGTCCGGCGGGTCGGCCACTGCGTCGTGGTGGTGGCCGAGGGCCTGCGCGACGCCTCGGGGCGCTTCCTCGCCGAGACCGGGCTCAAGGACGCCTTCGGCCACGCCCAGCTCGGCGGCGCGGGCCAGGTGATCGCGGAGCTGGTGCGGCAGCAGGCTCGGCCTCAAGGTGCACTGGGCGCTGCCCGACTATCTCCAGCGCTCCGCCCGGCATCTCGCCTCGGCCACCGACCTCGCCCAGGCGCGCGCGGTCGGGGAGGCGGCGGTGCGCCTCGCCCTCGCCGGCCGCAGCGGGGTCATGCCCGCGATCCGGCGCCTGAGCGACCGTCCCTACCGCTGGTCCGTGGTGGAGGTGCCGCTCGAGCGGGTCGCGAACCGCGAGCGCCGCCTGCCGGCGGCCTTCCTGCGACCCGACGGCTTCGGGATCAGCGCCCGCGCCCGCCGCTACCTCGCCCCCCTGATCGCCGGCGAGGCCTATCCCCCCTTCCGCGACGGGCTTCCCGACTACCGTCGCTTCGCGCTGCGACCGGTGCGGCGGCGCCTGCCGCCCTTCTCCCCGCGCGGCGACTGATGCGGAGCCCGCCATCACCCTCTCCCCGCCGAGGCCGCTTCCGTTGACACCCGTCGTCCTGCTCCGCGACGTGAGCAAGCGCTTCGGCGCGGTCACGGCGCTCGCCGGCCTCTCCCTCGAGGTGCCCCGCGGCCTCGTCTTCGCGCTCCTCGGCCCGAACGGGGCGGGCAAGACCACGACCATCCGCCTGATCCTCGGCCTGATCTCCCCCGATGCCGGGGAGCTCGAGGTCCTCGGCGGCTCGCCCCGCGATCCCGCGATCCGCAGGCGCATCGGGCTCGCGCCGCAGACGATCGCCCTCTACGGCGAGCTTTCCGCCCGGGAGAACCTCGCGCTCTTCGCCGCCCTCGGCGGGGTTCCGGCGCGCGTGGCGGCGCCGCGGATCGAGGCGCTGCTTGCGCGCACCGGTCTCGCGGAGCGCGCGCGGGAGCCGGTCGCCCGCTTCTCCGGCGGCATGCAGCGGCGGCTCAACCTCGCCGCCGCGCTCGTCCATGACCCCGAGCTGATCGTGCTCGACGAGCCCACCGCCGGCGTCGATCCGCAGTCGCGGGAGGCGATCTTCGAGCTGATCCGCGAGCTTCGCCGCGAGGGGCGCAGCGTGCTGTTCTCGACCCACTACCTCGAGGAGGCCGAGCGGCTCGCCGACCGGGTCGCGATCGTCGATCACGGCCGGGTGCTGGCGGTGGACTCGGTCGGCGGCCTGATCGAGCGCTACGGGGGGCCGCCCCGGCTCACGGTGGAGCGCGAGGATGCAAGCGAGGTCCACGAGACCGCGGAGCCGCTCGCGCTGCTGCTCGAACTCGCCGCGAAGGGGCCGATCCGACGCTTCCGGCTCGATCCCCCGCGGCTCGACCAGGTCTTCCTCCGACTCACCGGACGCGACTTCCGTGACTGACCCGCTCCGCCGCGCGGCGGCGCTCGTCGCCAAGGATCTCAGGCTCTGGGCGCGGAGCCCCGCCTCGGTGTTCTTCACCCTCGGCTGGCCGCTCGCGATCGCCTTCTTCTTCGGCCTGGTCTTCGGCGGCGGAGGCCGCCAGGGGCCGCTGCCCGTGGCCGTGGTGCTCGAGGACGCGCATCCCCTCGCCGAGCGGCTCGTCGCCTCCATCGAGCGGCACCCGGCGCTCGCGGTGCGCCGCCTCGACCGGGCGGCGGCGGAGGCGGAGCTGCGCCGCGGGAGGATCGCCGCCGCGGCCATCCTCCCGCCCGGCTTCGGGGCCCGGCTTGCGCAGAGCTTCCGCGGGGAGCCGGCCACGCTCCGCCTGCTCCGCGATCCGGCCCGGACCGCCGAGGCCCTCGTCCTCGAGGGCCTGCTCACCGAGGCGGGCTTCCGGGTCGCCTTCGCGAGCCTGGCCGAGGCCGGATCCCGCGAGGAGGCGCTCGCGGCGCTGCGCGCGGGCGCGCGCGAGCTCCCCGGCGAGCCGGGCCTCCGGCTCACCGAGTTCCTCGCCGCGCTCGAGCGGCTGCTCTCCGCGCTACCCGCGGATGCGGACGGAACGGCGGCCGCGGCGGGCTGGCCGCCGCGGCCGCTCGCGATCGCGACCGAAGCCTTCTCCGCCGAGGGGCGGAGGCCGCCGAGCGCCTTCGCCGTGAGCTTCGTCCAGGCGATGTTCTGGGCGCTGCTCGGGGCGATGATGAGCGTGCTGAGCGAGCTGGTGCGCGAGCGGATCACCGGCACCTGGGAGCGCCTGCGCACCACCCCGGCCTCGGTCGCCGAGATCCTGCTCGGCAAGGGGGTGGCGACGATGGCGCTGATGATCGCGGCGCTCGGCGTGGTCGCCCTCGCCGGCCTGCCCTTCGGCGTTAGGCCCGAGGATCCGCTCAAGCTGCTCGCCGCGGCCGCCGGCGGGGCGATCGCCTTCACCGGCCTCACCCTGGTCTTCGGCACGGCGGGGGAGAGCATGCAGGCGGTGCACGGGACCACCTGGGCGGTGATGCTGCCGCTCGCCATGGTCGGCGGCGGCATGGTGCCGCTCATGCTGCTGCCGGAGTGGCTCGCCGGGATCTCCGACCTCAGCCCGGTCAAATGGACGATCCTCGCCCTCGAGGGGGCCTACTGGCGCGGACTCGGCTGGAGCGAGCTCGCCCCCGCCCTCGGCGTGCTGCTGCTCTTCGGGGTGGCCACGGCGGGCCTCGGCATCGTCCGGATCCTCCGGCGGTCCTGAGCCGCCGCGGAGCGAGCGCCGCTATACTTCCGCGCTTCCGGCGGCCCGCTTGGCCGCACGGACCTCCCAAGACTTCCGCTCCAGGGGTTTCTCGCGATGTCGCACGAGCTCGCCATCTTATTCGCCCTCGGTTGCGCGGCGCTGGCCATCCTCTACGGCGCCTGGTCGGTGCGCTGGATCCTCTCGCTGCCGGCGGGCAGCGAGCGCATGCAGCAGATCGCCGCCGCGATCCAGGAGGGCGCCGCGGCCTACATGAATCGCCAGTACTCGACCATCGCCCTAGTCGGGGCAGGGCTGTTCCTGGTGATCGGCCTGGTGCCGCAGCTCGGCTGGGCGATCGCCGGCGGCTTCCTGGTCGGCGCCCTGCTGTCGGGGCTTGCCGGCTACATCGGCATGTTCATCTCGGTGCGCGCCAACGTGCGCACCGCCCAGGCGGCGCACGAGGGGATGCGGCCGGCGCTCGCGGTGGCCTTCCGCGGCGGGGCGATCACCGGGATGCTGGTGGTCGGTCTCGGGCTGCTCGGGACCGCCGGCTACTACGCCGCCCTCGAGGCCTTCGGCATCCGCGGCTACGACGCGGTGCACGCCCTGGTGGGCCTCGCCTTCGGCGGCTCGCTGATCTCGATCTTCGCCCGTCTCGGCGGCGGCATCTTCACGAAGGGGGCCGACGTCGGAGCCGACCTGGTCGGCAAGGTGGAGGCGGGCATTCCCGAGGACGATCCGCGCAACCCGGCGGTGATCGCCGACAACGTCGGCGACAACGTCGGCGACTGCGCCGGCATGGCCGCCGACCTGTTCGAGACCTACGCGGTCACGGTGATCGCGACCATGCTCCTCGGGGTGCTCATGCAGCAGGCGATCGGCGGCCAGCCGGTGCTCTATCCGCTGGCGCTCGGCGGCGCCTCGATCGTCGCCTCGATCATCGGCACCTTCTTCGTCCGGGTCGGCGCGGACGGCCGGATCATGCGCGCGCTCTACAAGGGCGTGATCGTCTCCGGGCTGCTCGCCGCCGCCGCCTTCTGGCCGATCACCCAGTGGCTGATGAGGGACGCCGCCGCCGGCGCGACGAGCCTCTACCTCTGCGCCTTGATCGGGCTCGCCCTCACCGCGGCGATGGTGTGGATCACCGAGTACTACACGGGCACCCACTACCGTCCCGTGCAGCGGGTCGCCGCCGCTAGCCAGACCGGCCACGCCACCAACATCATCGCCGGACTCGGCGTGTCGATGAAGGCCACCGCGCTGCCGGTGCTCGCGGTGTGCCTCTCGATCTGGGGCGCCTACAGCCTCGCCGGGCTCTACGGCATCGCCATCGCCGCCACGGCGATGCTGTCCATGACGGGCATGATCGTGGCGCTGGACGCCTACGGCCCGATCACCGACAACGCCGGCGGGATCGCCGAGATGGCCGGCCTCGACGCCCGGGTGCGCGGGGTCACCGATCCGCTGGATGCGGTGGGCAACACCACCAAGGCGGTGACCAAGGGCTACGCGATCGGCTCGGCGGGCCTCGCGGCCCTCGTGCTCTTCGCCGACTACACCTCCAATCTCGACATCTACGGCAAGGCCACCCAGTTCCTGCTCAACGACCCGGCGGTGATCATCGGGCTGTTCGTCGGCGGTCTCGTGCCCTACCTCTTCGGGGCGCTGGCGATGGAGGCGGTGGGCCGGGCCGGCGGCAGCGTGGTCAACGAGGTACGCCGCCAGTTCCGCGAGATCCGCGGGATCATGGACGGCAGCGCGCGCCCCGACTACTCGCGCGCCGTGGACATGCTCACCCGCACCGCGATCCGGGAGATGGTGCTGCCCTCGCTGCTCCCGGTGCTCGTGCCGATCGCGCTCGCCTTCGGCATGAACTGGCTGATGGGGCCGGGCGCCGGGATCAAGGCGCTCGGCGGGATGCTGATCGGCACCATCGTCACCGGCATCTTCGTCGCGATCTCGATGACCTCGGGCGGCGGCGCCTGGGACAACGCCAAGAAGTACATCGAGGACGGCCACTTCGGCGGCAAGGGCTCGGAGGCGCACAAGGCGGCGGTGACCGGCGACACCGTGGGCGATCCCTACAAGGACACCGCGGGTCCGGCGATCAACCCGCTGATCAAGATCATCAACATCGTCGCCCTGCTGCTGGTGCCGCTGATCTGAGCGGCCGCGCCGCCCCCGGAGCCGCGGCCCGTTCTCCCGTCGCTTCCCCCGCACCGGCGGGCGCGGCTATCATCCCTCGCCTTTTTCCTTCACGGCCCCACGCCCGGCGATGAGCAGCTATCTCTTCACCTCCGAATCGGTGAGCGAAGGCCATCCCGACAAGATCGCCGACCAGATCTCCGATGCCGTGCTCGACGCCATCCTCGCCCAGGATCCCGGGGCGCGGGTGGCCTGCGAGACCCTGGTCAAGACCGGGGTGGCGATCATCGCCGGCGAGGTGACCACCTCGGCCTGGGTGGATCTCGAGGAGCTGGTGCGCCGGGTCATCCTCGACATCGGCTACGACTCCTCGAAGCTCGGCTTCGACGGGGCGACCTGCGCGGTGATCAACATGATCGGCAAGCAGTCCCCGGACATCGCCCAGGGCGTGGACCGCGGCGACCCCGAGCAGCAGGGCGCGGGCGACCAGGGGCTGATGTTCGGCTACGCCACCAACGAGACCGAGGCCCTGATGCCGGCCGCGATCCATCTCGCCCACCGGCTGGTCGGAGCGGCAGGCCGAGGTGCGCAAGCGGGGGATCCTTCCCTGGCTGCGCCCCGACGCCAAGAGCCAGGTGACGCTCCGCTACGAGGACGGGAAGGTGGTGGCGATCGACGCGGTGGTGCTCTCCACCCAGCACGATCCCGAGGTGTCCCATGCCGATCTGGTGGAGGCGGTGCGCGCCCACATCATCGAGCCGGTGCTGCCGCGGGAGTGGCTGCACCGCGGCACCCGCTACCACATCAACCCGACCGGCAAGTTCGTGATCGGGGGGCCGATGGGCGACTGCGGCCTCACCGGCCGCAAGATCATCGTCGACACCTACGGCGGCTGGGCGCGCCACGGCGGCGGCGCCTTCTCCGGGAAGGATCCCTCGAAGGTGGACCGCTCCGCCGCCTATGCCGCCCGCTACGTGGCCAAGAACGTGGTCGCGGCCGGCCTCGCCGACCGCTGCGAGATCCAGCTCTCCTACGCCATCGGCGTGGCCGAGCCCACCTCGATCTCGGTGACCACCTTCGGCACCGGCCGCATCCCCGACGAGCGGATCGAGCAGCTCGTCCGCCGCCACTTCGACCTGCGGCCCTACGGCATCATCCGGATGCTCGACCTGCTGCACCCGATGTACCGGCGCACCGCCGCCTATGGCCACTTCGGGCGCAGCCCGGAACGCTTCGCCTACCGCGACGCGCGCGGCGAGACGCGCGAGGCCCTCGCCTTCAGCTGGGAGCGCACCGATCGGGCCGAGGCCCTGCGCGCCGACGCCGGCCTCTGAATCCGCCTCCGCGCCGGCTCCGGCGCGGAGGCCTAGAATCCCGCCAGCCGCCCGGACCCTGGCCGTCGTGTTCTGGCGCGTGGCGCTGCTGTTCCTGATCGCCGCCAACCTGGCGCTCGCCGCCTGGCTGCGCTGGGCACCCGCCCCGCCCTTGCCCCCCCCCGGCGAGGAGGGCATTCCGCTGCTTCGCCTGCTCGCGGAGCGGAGGGATCCGCCGCCCGCCGCGGAGCCGTCGCCGCCCGCCGCCGAGCTCGCCACCGCGCCCGAGCCCCTCGCCGCGCTGCCCGTCCCGCGCTGCTTCAGCCTCGGGCCGATCGCTTCCCGCGCCGAGCTCGGTCGGGTCGCGGGCCTGCTCGCGCCGCTCGTCGCCGAGCTTCAGGTGCGGGAGCGGCTGCGCGCCGTCTCGCGCGGGCATGCGGTGTTCCTCCCCGCCTTCCCGAGCCGCGCGGAGGCGCTGGCCGCGGCCCGCCGCCTCGCGGCGCTCGGCATCCGCGACTACTACGTGGTCACGAGCGGAGAGCAGGAGAACACGATCTCGCTCGGCCTGTTCCGCGATCCCGCCGCCGCCGAGCGGAGACGCGCCCAGCTCGCGGGGCTCGGCTTCGAGGCGCGGGTCCGGGAGCGCATCGAGGAGGAGACCGTGTTCTTCCTCGATCTCGCCGAGGATCGGGGAGCGACCGTGGACTGGCGGGTGCTGGTCCCTCCGGCGCTCAAGGCCTCGGCGGAGCCCGTCCCCTGCCCGCCGCCACGCCCGGCCGCCGGAGGCTAGAATCGGCCGCGGAAGCTGGCGTAGCTCAGTCGGCAGAGCGTCTGCCTTGTAAGCAGAGGGTCCCCGGTTCGAATCCGGGCGCCAGCCCCAGCAGGAACCCCGCGTGTCGGACCCGCTCGACGCCCTTGCCGCGCTCACCGCGGACTACCGCCAGAAGCTGCCCCGGCGGCGGCGGGCGCTCGCGGCGCTGTGGGCGCGGCTGCCGCACGACGACGAGCAACTCGGCGTGTGCTCGGAGCTCAGGCTGCAGGTGCACCGCCTCGCGGGCTCGGCGGGAGCCTTCGGCTTCGATGCCCTCAGCCGCGCCGCTCGCCGCGTCGACCAGATCCTCAAGGGCTGGCTGCTGGCACCGCCGGCCTCGCGGCCGCCGCGCTCGAGGCTGATCGAAGAGCTCGCCCAGCCCTTCGCGGACCTGCTCGCCGTCTTCGGCGAGGACGCCGCGGCGAGCGCGGAGGAAACCGCCGCGGCACCCGTGTCCGGCCGCGCGCTGCGCCTGATCCACGTCGAGGACGATCTCGACCAGGCCGCGCTGCTGCGGCTCAGGCTCGAACGTCTCGGCCTCTGCGTGCACGTCGCGGCCGACGCCGAGGCGCTGTTCGAGGCCCTGCCCCGGGTCCGCCCCGACGCCGTGCTCCTCGACTACTGGCTCGGGGGCGAGAACGGCGCCGACCTCGCGCGGGCGATCCGCTCGACGCCGGGCTGCGAGACCCTGCCGCTGCTCTGCCTCACCTCCGACATCGGCGACCGCGTGCGGCTCGATGCCCTCGCTGCCGGCTGCGACGAGGTCATGAGCAAGGTGCAGAGCGCCGCGCAGCTCGCGGCCGCGATCTGCGCCTGGGTCGCCGGCGTGGTGCCGGAGCGCTGAGGAGCCCCGCTCGGCAGCCCGTCCCGCCCGCTAGCAGCCCGCCGGCGGCGGCGTCAGGCGCTCGATCGGGAAGGTCGCCATCGGCCGCCCCTGCCAGAAGATCTGCACCAGGCCGCTCGTGCAGCTGGTGAAGCGGAAGGCCGCGGTGCCGACGACGGTGTTGCTGACCGGCCGCGGATCGAGTAGGAGGCCGCCGGTGGTCTGGTAGAGCGGCACGTGGGCGGTGTCGCCATGGATGCCGCCCTGCGCGGTCAGCCACACGTACTCGCCTGGGGTGCTGGTCCAGGCGAACCAGCCCGCGAACAGGGTATCGATCGCCGGCGCGACGTCGAGGAAGAAGCCCTGCCCGGGCCAGGCCGGGTTGTACCAGGCCCCCGAGTGCTGACTGCGGATGGCGAAGCCCGCATCGGGGGTGCCGAGCCGGACGTCGTCGAAGTCCGCGCTCGCCAGGGTCGAGGCGGGGACGCCGCTGGCCTTGCGCGCCCCCAGCTCGATCGAAATGGACTGCGCCCCCGCCGGGGTGGTCGCGCTGGCGCTCAGCAGCGTCCAGGAGGCGCTTTCCGTGTTCGGGCTCGCGAGAAGGGTGCCGGAGCCTGCGCAGTTCGGCTGCGCGTAGCTGAAAAGGAACACCCCCGCCGCCGTCCCCGCCGGCTGCCCGGCGGGAATCCGGCCGCGGAAGCTCAGCTGATAGGGACGGCCCCCCACGCTTGGGATGCACTGGGAGAGGACGATGCGGAAGGCATTGTTGCCGTCGCCGTCATGGGTGAGACGGACCGAGCCGGAACCGGTTCCGCCGGTCGCGTTCTCTGCCTGCCAGGTGGCGATCCGCGAAAGACGGTTCTGCCAGCCCGCGAAATCGCGATCGAAGCCGCCGTTGACGATCACCGTGTCGGCCGCATGGAGCTCGGCGCAGCCGAGCGCCGCGAGGAAAAGGGCTAGGGCTGGGCGATGAGCGAAACGAAGCATGGCTACGAGTCTGTCGATGGCACACTGAGCTCTACGCAGGCGGGCCTCGGCACCGGACAGCGCCGGTCCGCCTCACTCGAACTCCGGGCGCGGTTCCCTGGCGAGCAGCCGCCGCATCCCCTCCTCGGGCGAGAGCTCGCCCTCGAGCACCCGATGCACGTGCTCGGTGATCGGCAGATCGAGGCCGTGGGCGCGAACGTGGCGCATGATCTGGCGGGCGGTTTGCACCCCCTCGACGACTTGCCCGATCCGGTCGAGCGCCTCGGCAAGCGGCAACCCCTGACCGAGCAGGACCCCTAGCCTGCGGTTGCGGGAAAGATCGCCGGTGCAAGTGAGCACCAGGTCGCCGAGGCCGGCCAGGCCCATCAGCGTCTCCGGCCGGCCGCCGAGGGCGGCGTTGAGCCTCAGCATCTCGCCCATGCCGCGGGTGATCAGCCCGGCGCGGGCGTTGAGTCCGAGGCCCATGCCGTCGCAGACCCCGGTCGCCACCGCGAGGACGTTCTTCATCGCCCCGCCGAGCCCGGCACCGATCAGGTCCTGCCCGGTGTAGGCGCGGAAGGGACCGGTGTGCAGCAGGGCCGCGACCGCGGCGGCGAAGGCGCGGTCGGGGGAGTGCACGGTCACCGCCCCGGGCTTGCCCTCGGCCACCTCGCGGGCGAAGGAGGGGCCGGTGATCGCGGCGATCGGGGTGCCGGGCGGCAGCCGTTCGAGCGCCACCTCATGGAGCAGCCGCCCGCGACCCGGCTCGAGTCCCTTCGTCGCCCACGCCACGCCGCCGTCGGGGGCGAGCCTACCGGCCACCGCCTCGAGGGTGGTCGCGAAGGCCGCGGAGGGCACTGCCAGCACCGCGAGGCCCGCCCGCGCGAGCGCGGCCTCCAGCTCGGGCGTGACCTCAAGGCCGGCCGGCAGCGCGATCCCCGGCAGGTAGCGCCGGTTCTCGCGCAGGCGTCTCATCTCCTCGAGCGCGCGCCCGTCGCGGCCCCACAGCCGCACGGCGACGCCCTTGCGCGCGAGCAGGGCGGCGAGCGCCGTGCCCCAAGAGCCGGCACCGAGCACCGCGACGGGCCGGTCGCCGGGCGGGTGCATGGAGGAATCAGGCCTCGGGCCGGCCCGCGGGGGCCGGGGCGCCGGCGCCGGCCGCCTCGGCCGCCCGCCGGCGCAGCGCCTCGGCGTAGATCTGCTCGAAGTTGATCGGCTGCAGCAGCAGCGGCGGGAAGCCCCCGGCCAGCACCAGATCGCTCACGGTCTGGCGCAGGTAGGGAAAGAGCACGTGCGGACAGTACGAGCCGAGCACCGCGTCGAGCTGCTCAGGCGCGAAGCCCTGGGCGGTGAAGATTCCCGCCTGATGGACCTCGACCAGGTAGGCGCTGCGGCCGTTGAGGGTGCAGTTCACGGTGGCCGTCAGCACCACCTCGAAGGTGCCCTCGCCCACCTGGGCGACCCGCTGGCCGAGGTGGAGCTCGACCTGGGACTGACCCTGCTCGGCGAAGACCTGCGGGGCGTGGGGAGCCTCGAAGGAGGCGTCCTTGACGTAGATCTTCTGCAGGAGGAGCTGGGGACCGGCGGGCGCGGCGCCGTTGGCAGGCTGCTCGGACATGGAAGGCTCGCTCGTGGGCGGGACAAGCTGGCCATTATCCCACGGCGCGCGGAGCGGCGCAGCTCAGCGCCGGCCGCGCACCAGCGGCAGCTCCGCCTGCAGCCAGCCCTGGATGCCCCCCGCCAGGACGTGGACCTTGCGGAATCCGGCCCGGGTCAGGCGCCTGGCCGCCTGCGCCGCGCTCAGCCCGGTCCGGCACACCAGGATCACCGGGCGGTCGGCGAGCTTCGCCAGCTCCTTGCCCGCGGGGTCGAGCTGGGAGGGAAGCAGGTTGCGCGCCCCGAGGATGTGTCCCTTCTCGAAGTCCCCCGGCGGCGAGAGATCGATGACCACCGCCTCGGCACGATTGATGAGCTGTACCGCGGCCGCGGGCGCGATCTCCTTCCAGCCCCGCCACAGGGGCGCGAGCAGGCTGCCGAGCAGCGCCGCGCTCAGGGCGACGAAGCTCAGCGACAGGAGAGGATGGGCGGCGATGAAGGCGCCGAGCAGCTCCCAGGACATCTGGCGGGATCGGGCACGGGCGGTCCCCGATTATCGGCGGCGGCAGCCCGCGGCGCCAGCGCCGACCGCTAGCGGCCGGACTGCGGCTCGGGGAGCGCGCTGCGGAGCCGCCACGCGGAGCCGGCGGCGTCGAGGCACCACTCCTGCCGATCGAGCACGGTCTGCGCCGCGAGCGTGTGCCGGTTGACCAGCTCGATCTCGACCGTCTGCAGGGCGCAGCGCCCCTCGCGCAGGGCCGCGGAGCGCGGGCGGTAGCCCGCCACCTGGTACTGCCGCAGCCGCTCCAGCACCAAGGGGCGGAGCGCGAGCCGCCGTCGCCCCTCCTCGTCGAGGAACTCGGCGGCGCGCTCGAAACCGTGCCAGCGGATGGCATGGGCGTAGCGCTCGAGGGTCTCGTCGAGCAGTTCGCGCTCCCGCCGCTCGGCGGCGCAGCCCGCGAGCACGAGCAGCCCGAGGACGAGCAGCCGCCTAGGCATCGCCGCCCGCGCCCGCGGGGAGGGCGACGAAGCGCGCCTCGCACAGGGCCGCGGTGCGGCCATCCGCGAGCAGCACCTCGCCGAGCACCGGGAGCCGCGCCCGGCCGCCCTCCGCGAGCGCGGCCCGCGCCGCCCTCGCGTCGGCGCCCTGCGCGAGCCGCGCCCGCACGCGGAGCGCCTCGAAGACCGGCGCGAGGTAGCGGATGCGGCTGTCGGCGACGTAGATCGCGAGGCCCGAGGGACGCCCCGAGCGCCTCCCGCACCAGCGCCCAGCCGGCGAGCGTGAGCAGCGAGGCCAGGCTGCCCGCGAAGGCGCAGCCCTTGTCGTTGGCGTTGGGGGCGAGCGGGGCGCCGAGCACGACCTCCTCGCCGCCGAGCCGCTCCACCGCGAGGCCCATCGCCCGCGCCAGCGGGATCTCCCGCCCGATCAGCTCCTCGAGTTGCCGCTCGGGCGTCATCGCCGCGCCTCGCCGTCGGACTCGCCGGCAAGTCTACACTCCCGCCATGGCGCCGCCCCCTGCCGAGGTGGTGATCACCCGCGCCACGGCCGAGAGCCGGGCCCTGCGCCGCGCGCTGCGCGCGGCCGGCTTCGCGCCCGTGAGCCTGCCCGCCCTCGCCCTCCGACCCGAGCCGGCGATGAGCGCGGCGGCGCTGGCGCAGCGGCTGGCGAGGCTCGACGCCCTCGTCGCCCTGAGCCCTGCGGCGGTGCGCTTCGCCCGCCTGCTGCTGCCGCGGCCGGCGCTGCCCGCGGGCGTGCTCCGGCTCGCGGTCGGGGCGGCGAGCGCGCGCGCGCTCGCCCGCTGGGCCGGCGGCCCGGTGCGGCACGGCCGGCCGCCCGGGAGCGAGGGACTGCTCGCCCTGCCCGAGCTCGCCGAGCCCGCGGGCATGCGCGTCGGGCTGCTCGGCGCCCCGGGCGGCCGCGAGCTGATCGCGGAGACCCTCGCCGCGCGCGGGGCCGGGGTCGAGCCGATCCCGGTGTACCGGCGCGACCGGGCGCGCTGGGACCGGCGCCACCGGGCGAGGCTCGCCGCGCTCGAGCGGCCGCTGGTGCTGCTCTCCAGCGTCGAGGCGCTCAGGGCGCTGCTCGACCTCGCCGGCGCGGACCGCCATCGGCTGCTCTCCGGCACGGCGGTGGTGAGCAGCGCCCGGCTGGCGCGGCAGGCGGGGGAGGCGGGCTTCGCCAGGGTGCTCCTCGCCGGCGGTCCCCATCCCCGCGACTGGCTGCGGGCGCTCTGCGGCGAGGGCCGCCCTGCTACGATGCCCGGCGGGAGCGGCACGCGGCGATGAGCGCGATCCCAGAGGAGCTGTCCGGAGCGGGCGAGGGGCGTGGCGAGCGCGGCCGCGCCCTCCCGGCGCTGGCGGGGCTCGCCGTCCTGGTCCTGCTTTCCGGCCTGGCCTGGCTCGGCTGGGGGTGGCTGCGCGAACCCGAGGAGGCCCGCCCGCTCCTCCGCGATGCGCTGGAGCGGCGCTTCGCCGCCTTCGAGCAGCAGGCGAGGCGCCTCGAGCTCGAGGCCGAGCGCCGCGAGCGCCGCCTTCAGGACCTCGAGCGCGTGCACCGCGGACTGCGCGAGGATCTCCTCGCCCTGCGCGAGCGGCTGGCGACCATCGACCGCTCCCTCGAGAGCCTGGCGCGGCGCAGCCAGCGCGCGGGAGAGCTTCCCGTCCTGCTCGAGCTCGAGCACCTGCTCGCGGCCGCCGAGCTCAGGGAGCGCGCGCTCGGCGACCGTCGGGGCGCGATCGCCCTGCTCGCCGCCGCCGAGGAGCTGCTCCGGAGCCGTCCGGAGGCCGCCCTGATCGAGCTGCGGGAGATGCTCGCGGAGGATCGCCGGCGGCTCGAGCGGCTCGGGGCCGCTGCGGCGCGGGCCGCCGCCGAGCGCCGCATCGCCGAGCTGCTCGCCCTCGCTCCCGCGCTGCGCGGCCTCGACGAGGAGCGGCCCGGCGTCGGGCGCGGGACGACGCTGCGGCGAGCGCCTCGGCCGGCTGGTGCTCGTGGAGCGCGTCGGCGGGCGCCGCGTGCCGATCCTTCCCGAGCCGGTCGCCCGCCTGCTTTTCGTGCTCGAGCTTCGCCTGCTCTCGGTCGCGGCGCTGACCGGCGACGCGGAGGCCTTCGCCCGCGGCCGGGAGCGGCTGCTCGCGCTGCTCGCGGAGCATTTCCATCCCGAGGAGGAGGCGACGCGGCGCGCCCGCGCGCTGGTCGCGGAGCTCGGTCCGCTGCCGCCGCTGGCCACCGAGGAGGGCTTCCCGGTGCGCGCCCTGCCGCGGGTGCGGGCCCTCCTCGCGCAGGCGCAGGATCCGGCGCCCGAAGACCCGCCCCCCGGGACCGTGCCGTGAGCGCCTACCTGCGGCTGCTCGGGCTGCTCCTGCTCGGTGCGGCCGGTGCCTTCGCCGCGCAGCTGCTGCTCGAGGATCCGGGCTCGGTGCGGATCCTGTTCCGCGGCTGGCGGATCGAGCTCACCGCGGTCACCGCCCTCGCCCTGCTGGCCGCCGCGCTCGCCGCGGTGGCGATCCTCGTCGCCGCCTGGGGCGCGGCGCGGAGGATTGGGCAGCGGCGGGTCATGGCGCGCGCGGCCCGCGGGGCGCTGGCGCTGCTCGAGGAGCGCCACGCCGAGGCCGAGCGCAGCCTCGCCGGCGTGCCGCTCCGCTCCCCGCTCGGGCCGCCCGCCCGGATCGCCGCGGCGCGGGCCGCCCGGGCGCGCGGCCTAGCCGAGCGCGCCGAGCGGCTGCTTGCCCCGCTCGCCGCCGACCCCGACTTCGCCCTGCGGATCCGCGCCGAGCGCGCGGCCTGGCTGCTCCGCGCCGGAGCCCACGCCGAGGCGATCGCCCTGCTCGAGGGCGATCGCCATCGGCTGAGCCCGGCCGCGCGGCGCATCGCTTGCCCTGGCCCTGGCCGCAAGCGGCCGCGCGGAGCGGGCGCTCGAGCTGCTGCCCGGAGCTGGCCGGCTCGCTCGGCGCCGAGCGCCTCGAGGCCCTGGAGCTCCGCCTCCGGCAGACGACGCTCGCCGCGGCCCCGGATCGCGAGACGCTCGAGCAGCGCTGGCGGCGGACGCCGCCGGCGATGCGCCGCCAGCCGACGCTGGTCCTGGTCCGGGCCGAGCGTCTCGCCGAGCTCGGCGCCGAAGCGCGAGGCCGCCGACGAGATCGAGGAGCTTCATCGCCAAGCTCTGGGACGATCGCCTGGCGCTGCGCTACGCGCGGCTCGCGTCGGTGCCGCTGGAGCGCCGGCTCCGCGTTCGCCGAGTCCTGGCTGGCGGCCCATCCGGAGCGTCCGGCGGCGCTCGCCGCGCTCGGGGTGCTGTGCCGCGCCGCGCAGCTCTGGGGCAAGGCCGAGGACTGCCTGCGTCGCGCGCTCGCGGCCGGGGCCGGGGCCGAGGCCTGGGAGGAGCTCGCCCGGCTCCACCTCGAGCAGAACGACCGCGACGGCGCGCTGCTCTGTCTGCAGAACGCCCTCGCCGCCCTGCGTCAGTCAGGGTGGGCTGAAGCCCCCGGCGCGGCTGCTGCGGCGCGTGCAGCCGGAGCCGGAGCGCGAGCTGCGCAGCGCCTACGGCCTGCCCCATCTGGCCGGCGACGCCTGATTCGCCGGCGCCGCTCAGCGGGCGCGGCGGCGGCGCGAGGCCCCGAGCCGCCGGCCCAGGGTGTTCCGGCCGAGCCCGAGCAGGCGCGCCGCCTCCCCTCGCCGGCCGTGGCAGTGGGCCAGCGCGAGCTCGAACAGCAGAGCCTCGACGGCGGCACGGAACTCGCGCAGCGGCAGCCGTCCCTCACGGGCGAGACGGGCACGCGCCCAGGCGGCGACGGCGGGACGCCACTCGGCACCGTCCCCGCCCGGCGCGGACGCCGGCGGCAGGCCGAGATCCCCCGGCTCGATCACCGGCCCCGGCGCGAGCACCGCGAGGCGCCGGCACAGGTTGTCGAGCTCCCGCACGTTGCCGGGCCAGTCATGCGCTCGCCAGCGCCTCGAGCGCGGCCGCGCTGAAGCGCTTCGGCTCGAGCCCGAGCTCGGCCGCGGCCCGGGCCAGCAGGTGGCCGGCCAGGGCCGGCAGGTCGGCGCGGCGCTCGCGCAGCGGCGGGAGGTGGAGCCGGACCACGGCCAGGCGGTGCAGCAAGGTCGCTGCGGAAGCGCCCGGCGGCGACCAGGGCCTCGAGATCCTGGTGCGTCGCCGCCACCACGCGCACGTCCACCCGGATCAGCTCCCGTCCGCCCACCCGGTAGAACTCGCCCTCGGCGAGCACGCGCAGCAGGCGGGTCTGGAGCGCCGGCGGCATGTCGCCGATCTCGTCGAGGAACAGCGTCCCGCCGTGGGCCTGCTCGAAGCGGCCGGCGTGGCGGCCACGCGCGCCGGTGAAGGCGCCGGCCTCGTGGCCGAAGAGCTCGGATTCGAGGAGCTCGGCCGGGATCGCCGCGGCGTTGAGCGCGACGAAGGGCCCGGCGGCGCGGCGACTGTGGCGATGGAGCGCACGCGCGACCAGCTCCTTGCCCGTGCCGGTCTCCCCGGTGACCAGCACCGCGAGATCGGTCGGCGCCACCCGGCCGATCACCCGGAACACCTCGCGCATCGCCGGGGTCTCGCCGATCAGGCCCTCGCCGCGGATCGGCGGCGGGGCGGGCAGGCGCTCGCGGCGAACGGCGAGGGCGCGGCGGGCGAGCTCCACGGCGCGGTCGAGGTCGAAGG
Organism: Lysobacterales bacterium; assembly: GCA_033582715.1. Taxonomy (GTDB): domain Bacteria; phylum Pseudomonadota; class Gammaproteobacteria; order Xanthomonadales; family BPKI01; genus BPKI01. The sequence goes on from JAVQZZ010000001.1 coordinate 2,267,955, forward strand.
GCTTGGGCAGCACCTCGAAGGCGCCCTGCTCGAAGGCGCGCACGATCTCGGGGAGATCGGCATAGGCGCTCATCACCACCACCGGCAGGCCCGGCCGACGCTCGCGGATCGCCTCCAGCAGGGCGAGACCGTCGCGGTCGGGGAGCCTCAAGTCGGCGAAGAGCACGGCGGGCGCCTCCACCGCCAGGGCCGCGAGCGCAGCCGCCGGCCTCGCCGAAGCTGCGCACCGCGAAGCCCGCCTCGCGGAAGGCGCGCCCGAGCACCTGGCGCAGGGCCGCCTCGTCCTCGACGATCCAGACCTCAAGCACCGGGCGGCTTCCCAGGGAAGGCGCAGCACGAAGCAGGTCAGGCCGGGACGGGAGCGGAAGTCGAGCTCGCCGCCGTGGGCCTCCGCGGTCTCCCGCGCCAGGGCGAGGCCGAGCCCGCTGCCGCCCGACGCGGCCGCTGACCAGCGGCTCGAAGATGCGCGCGCCCAGCGCGGGCGGCACCCCCTCGCCGTCGTCCTCGATCTCGATCCGCAGGGCGAGCCGCCAGCGCCGCCCCCCGAGCACCGCCCCCGGCTCGGCCCGCGAGCGCAGCACGATACGCGTCGCCCCGGCGGCGATGGCGTTGCGGCCGAGGTTGAGCAGCGCGCCATGGAGCGCCTCCGGGTCGGCCGCGCCCTCGGGCAGGCTCGGGTCGTAGTCGCGCTCGAGGCGGACCCCGGGGGCCTCGGCGGCGAGCAGGGAACGCAGCCGCTCGAGCAGGCGGTGAGGATTGATGGCCTGCGAGCGCTCCTCCGGGCCCGGACGGCGTCGCCGCTCGAGCATCGCCGCCAGCCGGTCGGCCTCGCCGAGGATCAGGGTCACCAGCTCGGCGCCGTCCGCGGGCAGGGTCATGCGCGCCAGCAGCTGCGCCGCCCCGCGCAGCCCCGCGAGCGGATTGCGGAGCTCGTGGAGCAGCACCGGGAGCTCGGCGGCGGCCTCGGGCAGCGCGAAGGCCGGCTTCGGCCAGAACTCGAGCAGCACCGCGAGACCCTCCCCGGCGAGCGGGCCGGCGGCGACCTCGAAGCGCTCGCCGCAGCCCGGAGCGCGCCACTCGCGCAGGTGCGTCACCCGGCCCTCGTCGCGGGCGAGACGCGCGATCGCGGCGAGCGGCTCGCCGAGCACCCCCGCCGCGACGCGCCCGCGCCAGTGCGCTTCGGACGGCGGCAAGCCAGCGCGCGGCGGCGGGATTGGCCTCGCGCAGGGCCAGCCCCTCATCGAGCAGCACCAAGCCCGGTGCTCGCCTGCCTCCAGACCGCCGCGTCCCCGGCCTCGCCGCGCGCCATTGCACCATGTTAGTGCACGGCACTTCGCGGATGCCCGGCCGCCCACCGGCTCAGATCGCGTAGTACATCTGGTACTCGATCGGATGGGTGGCGGCCCGGTAGGCCTGGACCTCGCGCTCCTTGAGGGCGATGTAGCCGTCGATGAAGTCGTCCGAGAACACCCCTCCGGCCGTGAGGAACTCGCGGTCGCGGTCGAGGGCGGCGAGCGCCTCGTCCAGACTGGCGGCGACCTTCGGCAGGTTGCGCTCCTCCTCCGGCGGCAGGTCGTAGAGGTCCTTGTCCATCGGCGGGCCCGGGATCGATGCGGTTGCGGATGCCGTCGAGGCCGGCCATCAGCAGCGCCGAGAACACGAGGTAGCCGCTGTTCACCGGATCGGGGAAGCGGATCTCGATCCGCCGCGCCTGGGGATTGGCGACCCAGGGGATGCGGCAGGAGGCCGAGCGGTTGCGCGCCGAGTAGGCGAGCATCACCGGCGCCTCGAAGCCCGGCACCAGGCGCTTGTAGCTGTTGGTCGTGGAGTTCGCGAAGGCGTTGATCGCGCGGGCGTGCCTGAAGATGCCGCCGATGTACCAGAGCGCGAGCTGGGAGAGGCCGCCGTAGCCGTCCCCGGCGAACAGGTTCTGACCGCCCTTGGCCAGCGACTGGTGGACGTGCATCCCCGAGCCGTTGTCGCCGACGATCGGCTTGGGCATGAAGGTGGCGGTGTGGCCGTTGCGGTGGGCGACGTTGCGGACCACGTACTTGAGCGTGATCAGCTGGTCGGCCTTGCGCAGCAGGGAGTCGAAGCGGGTGCCGACCTCGCACTGCCCGGCGCCGGCGACCTCGTGGTGGTGGACCTCGACCACGATCCCGAGCTCGGCCAGCACCTTGCAGATCTCGCCACGGAGATCGCCGAGGGTGTCCACGGGCGGGACGGGGAAGTAGCCACCCTTGACGCCGCCTCGGTGGCCGTGGTTGCCGCCCTCGAACTCGCGCCCGGAGCTCCACGGGGCCTCGAGCGAGTCGATCTCGAAGAAGGCGCGGCCCATCGCCACCTCGTAACGCACCCCGTCGAAGACGAAGAACTCGGGCTCGGGACCGAAGAAGGCCTGGTCGGCGATGCCGCTCGCCTTGAGGTGCGCCTCCGCGCGCCGGGCCACGCCCCGCGGGCAGCGCGCGTAGGCCGAGAGGGTCGCGGGCTCGAGGACGTCGCAGTAGAGCACCAGGCTGCGGTGCTCGCTGAAGGGATCGAGGAAGGCGGTGGACGGATCGGGCAGGAGGATCATGTCCGACTCGTTGATCCCCTTCCAGCCCGCGATCGAGGAGCCGTCGAACATCTTGCCGTCCTCGAAGAAGCTCTCGTCGACGCGCGCGGCGGGAAAGGTCGTGTGGTGCTGCTTGCCGAGCATGTCGACGAAGCGCAGGTCGACGAAGTCGATGTTCTCGTCACGCAGACGGCGCAGGATCTGTTCGGGGGTCATGACGGGATTTCCATGGCTGAGAAGAGCACACTCCTTGACCGCAACCGCCGTGCCAAACCGAAATCTCTTGTCCCTTCAGGGATTTACGCCAGCCGGCAGGTCGCCGCCGAGGGCCGCATGCACTCGCGTGGCGCATCGGTCTCGAGGGGTGCACCGATCAAGTGCAATGGAGCCCGCGATCACGGACCGAGGTGCTCGGCGAGGAAGCGGAGGAGGCCGGTCGTGGACTGGGCGCCACGCAGGCGGCCCAGCTCCGCAGCCGGCGCGGAAGAGCACGAGCGTCGGCACCGCCTGGATCCCATGGCGAGCGCCCAGCTCGGGATGCGCCGAGGTGTCGAGCTTCCCGAGCCGGGCGCGCGGCTCCGCCCGCGCAGCGGCGGCGGCGAAGGCGGGGGCCATCATCCGGCAAGGAGCGCACCAGGGCGCCCAGAAGTCGACCAAGATGGGGAGCTGCTGCCTCCTCCACGTGACGCCGGAAGCTCGCCGGATCGAGCTCGAGCGGGCTGCCGGTGAACAGGGGGCGGTGACAGGCGCCACAGCGAGGCCCCTCGCCGAGACGCGCCTCTGGAACCCGATTGAGCGCGTTGCAATGGGGACAGGCCACCAGCAGCGGCTCAGCCATGGTCGCCACCTGCGCTGGAGCGATGGAGCACGGTGCCGGCGTGATCCTCGACCACCACCGTCACCGGGATGCCGGCCCGCACGCTCTCCGTGACCACGCAGAACTGCTCGAACTGCTCGAGGATCCGCGCGCGGTGGGCGATCGCCTCGCCGGCCTCGGCCAGCTTCAGGCGCACGGCGATCTCCGCGATCCGCCACCGGCCCTCGGCGTTGCGCTGGCGACGCGCCGTCGCCTCGGCGCGGATCGGCCCGGGCGCGTTGCGGAACTTGCGGAGCGCGAAGAGCAGGCTGGCGGCGAGGCAGTTGCCCACCGCCGCCGCCAGCAGCAGGGCGGGGTTGGGACCGGCGCCGCCGCCGAGCGGCGCGGGCTCGTCGGAAAGCAGCTCCCCGGCCTTCGGCGCGAGGAAGTGGAGCCGAAAGCGGTAGTCCTCGAGCTGTTCGATCTCGACCCGGATCAGGCCCTCCTCGCTCATGCCTGCACCTCTTGGCGGGCGACCTTCCCCGCCGCCGGCGGATCGCCGCGGCGGCGCAGCCAGGCGTAATACAGCAGCGGGATCACGAGCAGGGTGAGCAGGGTGGAGACGAAGATCCCGAACACCAGGGAGATCGCCAGACCGTTGAAGATCGGATCGTCGAGGATGAACATCGCCCCGAGCATCGCCGCGAGCGCGGTGAGGGCGATCGGCCGCGCCCGCACCGCCGCGGCCTCGACGATGGCATCCTCGAGCGGCGTGCCGCGCGCGCGCGCCTCATCGACGAAGTCCACCAGCAGGATCGAGTTGCGCACGATGATCCCGGCCAGCGCGATCATCCCGATCATGCTGGTGGCGGTGAACTGCGCGCCGAGCAAGGCGTGGCCCGGCATCACGCCGATCACGGTGAGCGGGATCGGAGCCATGATCACGAGCGGCACCCCGTAGCTGCGGAACTGGGCGACCAGCAGCAGGTAGATCAGGACCAGGCCGACGGCGTAGGCAAGCCCCATGTCGCGGAAGGTCTCATAGGTGATGCGCCATTCGCCGTCCCAGCGCACCGCGAAGCCCGCGGAGCCGTCGGGCGGCCCGATCAGGTGCTGGCCGAGGCGGTGGCCGGCGACGGTCTCGCGGGCGAGGGCCGCGACCATCGCGAACATGCCGTAGAGTGGGCTGTCGTGGCGGCCGACGGCATCCGCCATGACCAAAGCCACCGGCTGCAGGTCCTTGTGCACGATCAGCGGCTCGCGCGGCCGCTCCTCGAAGCGCGCGATCTCGGATAGCGGGACCAGCGCGCCATCGGCTCCCCGCAGCCGGAGACTGGCGAGCAGCTCCGGTCGGCCTTGGTCGCCGGCCGGCAGGCGGATCCGCACCGGGTAGGCATACTTCGAGGCGCCGTCGAAAAGATAGGTGGCATCGATCCCGCCCACCGCCGCCTGGATCGTCTCGACCACCTCGGCCTGGCTCACGCCGAGCCGCGCCGCTCGCTCGCGGTCGACCACCAGCCAGCGTGCCGTGGCGCCTTCCGCCTCGACCGTCGTGTCGATGTCGACCAGGTCCGGGTGCGCGGCGAAGCGTTCGGCGAGCGCGCGGGCGAGGCGCCGCACCTCCTCGTAGTCGGGACCATAGACCTCGGCGACCAGCGGCGCCAGCACGGGTGGCCCCGGGGGCACCTCGACCACCTTGAGCGCGGCCCCGTGGCGCCGGGCGACCTCGGCGAGGCGGGGCCGGAGCGCGAGCGCAATCTCGTGGCTCTGCCGCTCGCGGCGGCGGCGGTCCACCAGGTTCACCTGCACGTCCCCGAGATGCGGCCCGCGGCGGAGGTAGTACTGGCGCACCAGGCCATTGAAGTTCACCGGCGCCGCGGTGCCGGCGTAGACCTGGTAGTGCTCGACCTCCGGCACCCCGTCGAGGACCGCCGCGAGCTCCTCGAGCGCCGCCGCGGTGCGCTCGAGCGGCGTGCCCTCGGGCATGTCGAGCACCACCTGGAGCTCGCTCTTGTTGTCGAAGGGCAGCATCTTGAGCACGACCACCTCGACCACCGCCAGCCCCCCCGCGGCGAGCACCAGCGCGATCATGGCGGCGAACAGCGCGAGCCGCGCCCGACCCGCCCGCGCGCCCCTCAGGAAGGGGCCCATGAGGCGCCCGAAGAGGCCGCGCAGCCCCGTCTCCGCCTGCGGCTCCGCGTGACCGTGGCCGGCTCGCTCACGACCGAGCAGCTTCCAGGCGAGCCACGGCGTCGCCACCAGCGCCACCGCCAGCGAGAGCAGCATCCCGGCCGAGGCGTTGATCGGGATCGGCCGCATGTAGGGCCCCATCAAGCCGCTGACGAAAGCCATTGGCAGCAGCGCCGCGATCACCGTGAAGGTGGCGAGGATGGTCGGCCCGCCGACCTCGTCGACCGCCTTGGGGATGATCTCGAGCAGCGGCGCCGCGCTCAGGCGCCGGTGGCGGTGGATGTTCTCCACCACCACGATCGCGTCGTCGACCAAGATGCCGATGGAAAAGATCAGGGCGAAGAGCGAGACGCGGTTGATGGTGAAGCCGATCGCCCAGGACGCGAAGAGGGTGAGCGCGAGGGTGACCACCACCGCGGTCCCGACCACGATCGCCTCGCGCCGGCCGAGGGTGGCGAGCACCAGCAGCACCACCGAGAGCGTGGCGAAGAGCAGCTTCTGGATCAGGGTGTTGGCCTTATCGGTGGCGGTGCGTCCGTAGTCCCGGGTGACGGTGAGCTCGACCCCCTCGGGAATGAGACGCTCGCGCAGCGCCTCGATCCGATGGGCCACGGCGCGGGTGATGTCGGCGGCATTGGTGCCCGGTTGCTTGGCGATGGCGAGCGTCACCGCGGGCGCGTGGCGTGGGCCCTCGCGATGGGCGGGCACGCCGTGCCAGACGTAGCTCTCGGGGAGGTCGGTGCCGCGCAGCACCCGCGCCACTTCGGCGAGGTAGACCGGCTCCCCGCGGGCCAGTCCGATCACCAGGTTGCCCACCTCCTCGGCATCCGCGAGCAGCGTCCCGGCGGTGAGCGGCAGCGCCTGGCCGTCCGCAACCATGTCCCCGACCTGACGGGCGACGTTCGCCGCGCGCAGCGCGGCCGTCAGGTCGGGGACGGTGAGGCCGTAGGCGGCCAGCCTGGCGGCGTCGAGCTCGAGCACCACGGCCCGACGCGGAGCGCCGATGGTGTAGACATCGCGGGTCCCGGGCACGCGCTTGAGCTCCGCCTCGAGCATGTGCGCGACCTCGGCGAGCTCGGCGGCGCCGCGCTCCGGATCCTCGGTCCAGAGCGTGAGGGCCATCACCGGCACGTCGTCGATGCCCATCGGGCGGATCAGCGGCGGCCCGACGCCGAGGCCAGGCGGGACCCAGTCCTGGCGCGAGTAGACCTGGTTGTAGAGGCGCACGATCACGTCGCGCCGGGGTTCGCCCACCTCGAACTCGACCGTGAGCACGGCGATCCCCGGTCGGGCCATGCCGTAGACGTGCTTCACCCCCTCGAGCTCGAGCAGGCTCTGGCCGAGCGGCACCAACACGAGATTCTCGACGTCCGCGACCGGGGCACCGGGGAAGGGGACGAAGACGTTGGCGAAGGTGACCTCGATCTGCGGCTCCTCCTCGCGCGGCGTGATCAGGGTCGCGACTACGCCGGCGAGGAGGCCGGCGAGCATCAGGAGCGGCGTGAGCCGCGAGGCCTGGAAGGCCTGCGCCACCCGCCCGGAGAAGCCGAGGCGCGGCGTCGCGCTCATGAGCCGCGCCGCGCGCGCAGCCAGGATGCGGCCGCGATCGGGTCGAGCACGATCCGCTCCCCCTCGACGAGGCCCGCGAGCACTTCCACCCGGTCACCGAAACGGTGGCCGAGACGCAGCTGCCGGAGCGCCAGACGACCCTCGGCGAGCACGAAGACGCCCTGCATCTCGCTGCGCCGCACGAGCGCCGCCGCCGGGATCAGGATGCGTTCCCCCTCGCCGACGGTGAAGGCCACCTTGACCGTCATCCCGGGGTGGAGACCGGTCTCCCGTTCCGGCAGCTCCACCCGCACCCGGAAGGCGTGCGTCGCCGGATCGGCGTAGGGGAAGACGACCACCGCCTGCGCCGGCAGCTCGCCACCGTCGGGAAGCAGGACGCGCGCGCGGCGGTGGGCGCGGATGGCGTGGACCTCGGACTGGGGCACGCTCACCTGCACCCTGAGCCTTCCCAGCGAGAGCCCGGAGATCAGCGGCTGGCCCGGCCGCACCGACTCCCCCACCTCGACATGGCGGCGAGTGACGATCCCCGAGTAAGGCGCGCGGACCACGGTGTACTCGAGCTGCTGCTCGGCCTCCTTGAGCAGCGCGCGGGCGGCTTCGAGTCGCGCGCGGGCGGCGTCGCGGCGCGCCAGCGCCTGGTCGAGCTGGCTGCGCGCCACCAGGCCGCGCTCGAAGATTCCCCGCACGCGCTCGTACTCGGCCTCGGCCTCCCCCGCCTGGGCCTCCGCTGCCTCCACCTCGGCGCGCGCGCGGCGCACCGCGGCCTGCTGCTCGGCATCCGTGAAGCGCAGCACCACCGCCCCTGCCGGCACGTAGTCGTCGACATCGAAGGGCAGCTCGACGATCCGCCCCGCAGTCTGGGCCGAGAGCGTGGCCTGGTTCACCGCCTCGACCACCCCGTCCCAGACCCGTTCCCTCGGTGCCCGCTCGCGTCGCACCTCGAGCACGGGGAGTTCCGGCGGCGCGAAGGCGCCGCCCGCCGCGGGCTCCGAGCTCCGGGAGCAGCCGAGGGGGCCGAGGGCGGCGAGGAGGAGAACGAAGGCTTCCGGGCGGAGGCGCGCGCGCATGACGGCCGGCGGACTCAAGGAGAAGGCGCAGCCCGGCTGAACGCCCAGCCGCCGCAGGATCATGGCGAGCGGGCAGAAGCCGGTGAAGGCGGACTGCAGCATGTTCAGGCCGACGAAGGCGGGAAGGACCAGCCACCAGGGCGAGAGCAGCGCCGCCAGGGTCACCCCGAGCAGCACCACGCTGCCGGCGAAGGCAAGAGACGATGCGATCGATGTTCATGGGTCGTGGCTCCCGGCGAGGCGGTAGCGAGGGAAGCGGAGACATGGCAATGCCGGACGGCAATCTTGATATTAGCGCTCTCTTATATGATCGTCAAGGCTCCGCTCGGCAGGGCCTCGTGGCGGCGGCCGGGCGGTCGGCGCGGGCGGGCCCGCCGACCGCCGCTCGGCCGCCGGACTCGACCCCGGGGTGCCCGCGCGAAGAGCGGTTACACTGCTCGCTCGCCGTGGCTCACGAAGACTCGATGATGCCGATCGATGCCGTGCAGGCCGAGGCGATGCGGGAGCATGCCGGCGCGGCGGCGCGGCTGCTCAAGGCCATCGCCAACGAAAAGCGGCTGATGATCCTGTGCGTGCTGACCGAGGGCGAGCTCAGCGTCGGCGAAATCAACGAGCGCATCCCGGTCAGCCAGTCGGCGCTCTCGCAGCACCTGGCGATCCTCCGCCGCGACCAGCTGGTCGCCACCCGTCGCGACGGTCAGCTCATCTTCTACCGGCTGCGCGAGGGCCCGGTGCTCCGGCTGATCCGAGACGCTGCACGGCATCTACTGCGGCGATCCCGCGGAGCGCGGGGCGGCCCGAGCCGCCTCGCGGCGGGGCATGAGCGCGCCCGCGCTCAACGTGCTCGGCCGGCCGCTCGCGCCCTGCGGGCTGCGCCCCCGCACGGGCTGGTTCCGCGACGGCTGCTGCCGCAGCGATCCCGCCGACCGCGGCATGCACTGGGTCTGCGCGGTGATGACCGCGGGAGTTCCTCGAGTTCACCCGGCGACGCGGCAACGACCTGCTCACCCCGCGCCCCGAGCTCGACTTTCCCGGCCTGCGGCCGGGCGATCGCTGGTGCCTGTGCGCTCCGCGCTGGCTCGAGGCCTGCGAGGCCGGGGTCGCGCCCCCGGTCGTCCTCGAGGCGACCCACGTCCACGCGCTCGGCGTGGTCCCCCTCGCCCTGCTCGAGGCCCATCGCTACCGGGGCGAGGCGACGCTGCCGCCGCCCGGCCGGCGCGAGGACTGAGCCCCCTCAGCCGCGGAGGATCTCGCCGGCCGCGCGCTCGCCGGAGGCGAGCGCTGCCTCCATCCCGAGCTCCAGGAACTCGCTGTGCTCGCCCGCGAAGTGCACCCGCCCGTGGGGGCGGGCGGATCCGGTCGCGGCGGCGCGGCAGCCACCGGCGCGGACCTCCGCGTAGGCGCCCCCGAAGCGAGGGATCCCGAGCCCCAGCTTCGCACCGAGAGCAGGGCGAGCGCGCCGCGCGCGGCCGGCCTCAGCCGCAGCAGCTCCAGCTCGGCCCAGCGACCGATCTCGGCCTCCTCCAGGGCGTCGAGCCGCCGGGCCGCGTCGCCGTTGATCCAGACGATGAGCCGGGCCACGCCGCCAGGTCCCTCGCCGGGCACGGCGAAGACGCGCTCGAGCGGGCCCTCCACCCACATCGCCGGCGGCCGCCCCTCGGTCTCCCAGAAGGCGGCGAGCGGTCGGAAGTGCACCGTGGTGATCGCTGTCATCTCCCGGGCCAGCGAGCGCCTCGCGCTGGGCCCGGGGAAGCGGAGGATCGAAGGCGATCGCGTGCAGCGCCGGCGGCGGCAGCGCCAACACCGCGTGCTCGGCGGCGATCTCCTCCCCCGTCGCGAAGCGGAGCCGCACCCGCCCTGCCCGCTGCTCGACCGCAGCCAGCCGCCGGCCGAGGACGACCGGCTCCGGCAGAGCCGCGGCCATCGCCTCGGGCAGCCGCTGCGCTCCCTCGCGCAGGACGAGGACCTGCGCGTCGCTCTCGCGCCGCAGCCGGTCACGGCGCAGCGCGTCCAGCGCCGAGACCCTGCCCAGGGCGTTGTAGTTCGCTCCCACCTCGAGCCACGGCAGCAGCGCCGCCGGCAGCCCCCGGGCGAGGAGATGCTCGGCAAGCGGCCGATCGAGGGCGGCATGGGCGGGATCGAGCCACGCCGCGGCGCGCGGCAGGCCGTCGTCGGCGGCCAGCAGCCGCGCGAGCAGCTGGGGCGGAGGGATTGCCGCGAGCTCGCCCTCGACGCCAAGCGCGTGGGGCAGCTCGGTCCAGCGCGAGGCGGGAAGCTCCCGGTCGCGCAGCACCAGCCAGGTGTCCGCCGCCCCCGGACGCGGGAGGGGGTCGAGGGCGAGACCGAAGCGCGCCGCCAGGCGCCGCAGCCGCAGCGTAACCGGCGCCGACCTCGACCGCGCCGAGCTCGAAGCGCAGGCCCCCGCGCTCGACGGTGAGCAGGCGTCCCCCGACCCGCGCCGACGGCCTCGAAGACCCGGACCCGAGCGCCCGCCTCCGCGAGCCGGAGCGCGGCGGCGAGACCGGCGAGACCGGCACCGACCACCGCCACCTCGACGCGGCCTCCGGCCCGCACGAGCCGCCCGGGAAGAAAGAGGGCGGCCGCGGCCCCCTGGAGAAGCCGACGCCGCAGCCGATCGGGTCGCTCGCCCATGAGGGAGGGGCTGGCCGCCGGCGGCGCACCGGCGGCCTCGGTCTCAGTACTGCCAGCTCAGGGTGATGCCGTAGCTCCGCGGCTCCGGGGCGGTGAGGGCGAAGTCGCGGACATTGGTCACCTGGCGCGCCGGCCCTCCGGGGATCCCGGGGACGTTGATGAAGCGCGCGGGATCGACGTAGCGGAGGATGTCCTCCACCGTGTCGTCGTCGGTGGCATTGCGGACCCAGGCCATCACCGTCAGCCGCTCCGAGGGCTTCAGTCCGAGGCGAAGGTCGATGCGCGTCGAGCTCCCGGTCTCGGCGAGGTTGTGGATCTGGTCGTAGCGCGAGCCTTCGAAGAACACATCCCCGCCGGCGAACCACGACCAGCCGCCGGCGAACATGCCCTCGTAGAGCGCCCCCACGGTGAAGGCGTGACGGGGCACGCGCGGCAGACGGTTCCCTGCCGCCGAGGGATTGCCGAAGAGATCGGCCTGGTCCTGGCTGACGAAGCGCTTGATCTTGGCGTCGAGGTAGGCATAGTTCGCGTTCACCCGCCAGCCCGCCCAGGGCAGCCAGACGCTCTCGAACTCGAGGCCCTGCACCCGGGACTTGCCGAGGTTGGTCGTGAAGCTGGTGATGAACAGCTGGCCGTCGACCCGCGAGACCGGGCGGGTCTCGGTGAGCTGCTGGTTCTTCCAGTCGATGTAGAACAGCGCCGCGTTGAGGCGCAGGCGCTGGTCCGGCCCAGTCGGACTTGAAGCCGAGCTCCCAGTTCCAGGCCTCCTCCTCGTCGAAGCTCTCGAAGCCGGCGGCGATCAGCTCGTTGCGCGCCTGCTCGGTGAGCACCGGGTTCTGCACGTCGAGGTTGAAGCCGCCCGGCTTGTTGCCCTTGGAGACCAGGCCGTACCACATCCACTCGTCGCTCGGGAAATACGAGAGCGTGACGCGCGGCAGGAAGTTGGTGAAGGTCTCCGAGAGCCGGAAGCTGCGGGTGAAGGTGCGCGGCACGCCGCCGACCGTGAGCACGGTGCTGCGGGTGCCGGCGACGAGGATCTTGTCCTCCGCGTAGCGCGCCTCGAAGGTCGCGCGCCACTCGGGACTGATCCGCCACTCGAGGAGGCCGAAGAGCGCCAGGTTCTCCGTGCGGTCCTGCGGCCTCGTCCGGTTGGCGACGGGCGGATTGCGGTTGTTCGCGGGCGGGATGTTGAAGCCGGACAGCGACCCGGTGTAGCCCTCCCCCTGGGTCTCGCGGTAGTAGTAGGCGCCGAGCATCACGTACCAGTCCCGCGAGGTGTCGGTGGTGATGCGGAACTCCTGCGAGAGGTCGAAGGTGCGGGTCTTCTCGAAGGTCTCGAAGGCGCCGTTGAAGCCGCGGATCCCGCTGTAGTCCTGGTCGAAGGCGCTGTAGAGCTCGGTGTCGTTGTAGGCGCTGATCGAGCTGAACAGCCAGTTGTTGGGCAGGGTCCAGTCGATCGCGAGGCTCGAGCGGCTCGCCTCGCGGAACAGGCCGGCCGGCACCCCGGCGAGCTCGAACTGGTCGGTGTTGATCGCGAAGCGCTCCGGGCGCAGCTGCACCTCGCCACAGAAGTAGCCGCGGCGGCGGCTGTCGGCGAGCGGGATGCCGCCTACCACCTGGCCGGTCAGGGTGGGCAGGAAACAGTTGTTGAGGTCGGAGCCCTGGCGGAAGATCGCCGCGTGCTCGTCGTCGTTGCGCAGGTAGTGGTAGCGCAGGCGCGCGTCCACCACGTCGGTGCGCAGCGCGAGCACCCCGCCCACCGTCGTGGTCTGCTCGGCGCCGATGTCCCGCCGCCGGGTCTGGTTGTTGAAGAAGCGGCTGCCGATCTCGCGGTGGCTGAAGTTGACCTCGGCGCCAATCAGGCCCTCGACGAGGGGACCCGAGAGGTAGCTTCTCAGCTCGCCGAAGTCGTCATTGCCGCCCCCGAGGGAGACCTTGGCCCGGAACTCGTCGGTGGGCGCGCGGGTGACGAAATTGATCGCGCCGCTGAAGGTGCGGCGGCCGAAGAGCGCCGACTGCGGACCGCGAATCACCTCGACCCGCTCGAGATTGTCCAGGTTGTACCCGCTGATCGATCCAGGGACGAAGATGCCGTCGATGAAGAAGGACGCGTTCGGCTGCCCCTGGATGTTCGACATGCCGCGGATCACCGGGCGATCCCCGATCCGCCCGAAGGCCGAACGGAAAGAGAAGGCCGCCGAGTAGCGGGCCACGTCACGGACGTCGAACATGCCGCGCTGCTCGATCTGCTGCTCGGTGATCGCGGTGATCGAGAGCGGGACCTCCTGCTCGGGCTCGCGCACCCGCCGCGCGGTGACGGTGACCTTCTCGAGCTCGGCGGCGTCCGACTCCTCCTCCTCGGCCGGCTGCGGCTGCGCGGAGGCCGGGAGCGGGAGCAGGGCAAAGGCGACGGCGAGGGCAAGGAGATTCGGCTTCAAGCTACGCATGATTTCCCCCAGCGGTTCCTGTGACGACGGATGAAGGCCATGGGGCGCGGAACCGTCCTCGTTTCGCAGCTCTCCCAACGCAAACCGGCCCGCGCTGCCACTTCACGATCGTGCCCGCGTCCCCGATCCGTCCGCCGCAGCCCGCTCGCCGCGCGCCATTGACGGCCAGGTGGCGCTGCGCGATCATTTGTCCGGACTTTTAGCATCGCCCGCGAGGCAAGTCATGCTGCGGCGCAGCATGAGCGGAGGTTGAGCTTCCCATGAGCGCGGTCCAGGTTCCCCCGAGCTGGCGGCACGTGGGCCGCCACGCCCTGTTCCCCGAGGCGGGGCACGACGACGTCGCGCGTTTCGACTTCCTCGCCAACCTCAACACCCTGATCGCAAGCGAGGTGCTGCCGGCGCTGCGCCAGGCCTACGAGCAGCGGACGAAGCCGGCGTTCGTCCGCACCCACGGCCGGCCGCCGGGCGACCGGCACGAGGCCCACGAGGCGCTCAGGGGCGAGCGCCTGTGGCAGATCTTCGGCGCGCTCCGGCGCGCCTCGATGGAGATGCGCCAGCAGACCGGACGCACCCTGGTGCTCAGGCAGCTCCCGCAGCTCCTGGCCAAGGCGCGCGCGCTCAACGAGGGCGCACCGACGCTGCGGCTCGACCCCAGCATCGAGCAGCCGCGCTATGCCAGCGCGGTCGACATCCACTGCATGCCCGGGGGCTACCACGGCGAGCTGGTCCCGGAGGACGTCTCGGCCGGAGCCAACTACGACTGCGGCCTGTTCGCCACCACGGCCGGCATGCTGGGCCGCTACTCCGACGGCGGCGGCCGCGCCCTCGCCGCCTGGCTCCGCGCCGAGCACCCGGACTTCCGGCCCCGGCGGATCCTCGATCTCGGCTGCACCGTCGGGCACAACGTCGTGCCCCTGGCCCAGGCCTTCCCCGACGCCGAGGTGGTGGCGGTGGACACGGCCGCGCCGGTGCTCCGCTATGGTCACGCTCGCGCCCGCTCGCTCGGCGTGCGCAACCTCTGCTTCGTGCAGGCGAATGCCGAGTGCCTGCCGTTCCCGGATGCCCATTTCGAGCTCGTCACCAGCGCCATGTTCTGGCACGAGACCTCGGCGCGCGCGCTGCCGAGGATCCTGGCCGAGGTCCACCGCCTGCTCGCGCCGGGCGGTCTCACCCTGCACCTCGAACAGCCGCAGTACACCCCGGAGATGGATCCCTTCGAGCAGGCCATGCGCGACTGGGACGCCCACTACAACAACGAGCCGTTCTGGAGCGCGATGCACGAGCTGGATCCCAGGCGCATGCTCGTCGAGGCGGGCTTCCGTCCCGCCGACTGCTTCGAGTTCCCGCTCCGCGCCGAGGTCGACCGCGAGGTCTTCCCCGAGGCCGGGACGGGCCAGGAGGACTACGGCCGGACGCCGCTGTGGACAGTCTTCGGTGCCTGGAAGCGGGACTGACGATGCCGACCGACCCCCTGCTCGCCGGTGCCGCCCCCGCCAAGGGGAAGCGGCCGTGGTTCCTGTCCGACCCCGACGTCGAGCGCGTGCTCAACGTGGCGCTCGCGCTCGCCATGGAGCTCGCCGTGACCCGCCAGCGGCTCGACGCGCTCGAGCGCCTGCTCGAGCGGCGGGCGCTGCTGCCGCGCGCGGCGATCGAGGGCTTCTCCCCCACCCGCGAGGAGGAGCGCGAGCGCCAGCTGATGCTGCGCGAGCTCCAGCTCAGGATCCTGCGCATCCTGATCCAGGACGCCGAGCGCGAGCGCAGCCCCGCCGAGCCGATCGAGCGCATCATGCGCGAGCTCGCCGGCGAGGACGAGGCGCCCGCGGCGCGCTGAGCGGCATCGCCGCCACTGCCACCGCCCCCCTGCCACCGCCCGGAGAAGCCCAGATGACCGATCGCCGCGATTTCCTGCGCTCCGCCTCGCTGCTCGCCGCCCTCGGCGCCCTCGGCGGCCTCGCGCCGCTCGCGCCCGCGCGCGCCGCGACCGGCCGCGGCCCCGAGCGACACCAGATGCACGACGACGGAAGCTATCCCGCGGCCGAGCTGGCCAAGCCCGCCTGGACGCTCGGGGTGGTGCAGTCGCGGGTCCGGGCGGTGCGCCCCGAGCGCTGGCGGCGGGATCTCCGCGCCAATCTCGAGCACATGCTCGGGCTCATCGACAAGGCCTTCTACTACGGTCCGCGCCCGGACCTGCTGTTCTTCCACGAGTTCCCGCTCACCGGCTGGGCGCCCTGGACGCGCCGCGAGCTGCTGCAGTTCTGCATCGAGATCCCCGGCGAGGAGACCGAGGCGATCGCAGCCAAGGCGCGGGAGCACGGCTGCTGGATCGTGTTCGGCGCCTACGCCCGCGACCGCGACTGGCCGAACCACGTCCTCAGCATCACCACGATCATGAACGAGCGCGGCGAGATCGTGGACAAGCACTGGAAGGCGCGCAACATCAAGGGCGTCTTCCCCGGCTTCGAGCTGTTCACGACCACGATCTACGACGTCCTCGACCGCTACGTCGAGATGTACGGGCTCGACGCCGTGATCCCGGTGACCCGCAGCCCGCTCGGCAACCTCGCGACCAGCTCGATCCAGCGCGAGCCGGAGCTGTTCCGGGCGATGGCGATCAAGGGCGCCGAGGTGATCCTGCGCACCGCCTCGGGCGGATTCAATCCGCTGGACATCGCCGCGACCAGCCTCCACAACCAGGTCTACACCGCGATCTGCAACAACGCGGTGAGCCCCGACAACCCGGGATTCTTCGACGATGCCGGCGGTGGCGGCAGCGCGGTCTACGGGCCGGACGGCCGCCCCGTCGCCGAGGCGCGCAGCGCCTTCGAGCAGCTGGTGACGGCGCGCATCCCGATCGCCGAGTTCCGCGCCCGCCACCGCCAGCCGGTGGTGCACATGGAGCTCTACCGGCCGGTCTTCGAGGCCTACGTCAGCCAGTTCGGACCGAACCTGTTCCGCGACTACCTGCCGAGCGACCTCAAGGACGCCGCGCGCTATCTCCGCGACAAGTCGCGCTGGCGCTGAGCCAGGGCGTCGGCCGCCCCAGGATCGGCGGGATTCGATCCCTCGCCCCTCGGCGGCGGCTCGGGCTTGACCCTCGTCGCGGGGCTCTCCATACTCGCGCGTATGGAGCCCTCCCCGCCCGTCGCGCGGCAGCTGCTCCCCGCCTCCGACGGGATTCCCCTCGCCGTGGAGGCCTACGGCGAGCGCCGTCCCCCGGCGGTGCTCTTCGCGCACGGCTTCGGCCAGACCCGGCTGGCCTGGCGGGCGACGGCACGCCGCGCCGCGGCGGCCGGCTTCCATGCGGTGTGCGTCGATGGGCGCGGCCACGGCGAGAGCGGCCGCAATCCGCCCGAGCGGCCCTACGCGGTCGCGGACTTCGTCGCCGACCTCGAGACCGTCGCGGCGAGCCTTCCCGGGCGGCCGGCCCTGGTCGGGGCCTCGATGGGCGGTCTCCTCGGGCTGCTCGCCGAAGGGCCGGGTGCCGGGCGGACGGTTCTCGGCGCTGGTCCTGGTCGACATCGCCCCGCGCTGGGAGCGCGAGGGAGTGGAGCGGATCCTCGCCTTCATGGCCGCCCACCCCGAGGGCTTCGCCTCGCTCGAGGAGGCGCAGGCGTGCATCGACCGCTACCTTCCCCATCGCCGCGGTGAGCGCGATCCGGAGCGGCTGCGCCCGCTGCTGCGGAGGAACGACGCGGGCCGGCTGGTGTGGCACTGGGATCCCCGCCTGCTCCACGAGCTGCCGCGCGCCCCCGAGGCCTATCGCGAGGCGCTGCTCGGCGCCGCGCGGCGGGTGCGCATCCCCACGCTCCTGGTCTCGGGCGGGCGCTCCGACGTGCTGTCGGCCCAGGGCGTCGGCGAGTTCCTCGCCCTCGTCCCGCACGCCCGCCACGTCCGCATCCCCGAGGCCACCCATCTGGTCGCCGGCGACGCCAACGAGGTCTTCGCCGAGGCCGTGCTCGACTTCCTCGGCGAGGCCCTCGCCCGCCGTGCCGCCTGAGCGGAGAATCCCGTCCATGATCCATCTCCTGCCCCTGCTTGCCGCGCTCGCCGCCGTCCTGCTCGCCGCCTTCCTCCGCCTCGGGCTTCGGCCCGGCACGCTGCTCGTGGGCACCGCGCTGGTCGGCGCGGCCCTGCTCGCGGAGGCGCACTGGGCAGCCTCGCTCGCCACCGCTCGCGCTGTTCCTCGGCCTCGCGGTGCCGCTCAACCATCTGCCGCTTCCGCCGGCGCCTTCTCAGCGCGCCGCTGCTCCGTCTCTACGAGCGGATCCGGCCGCAGCTCTCGCCCACCGAGCGGATCGCGCTGGAGGCCGGGACGGTGGGCTTCGAGGGCGAGCTCTTCTCCGGCCGGCCGGACTGGCGGCGGCTGCTCGGCCGGGAGTTCCCCGAGCTCTCGGTGGAGGAGCGGGCCTTCCTCGAGGGGCCCTGCGAGACGCTGTGCCGGATGATCGAGGACTTCGAGATCACCCACCACCACGCCGACCTGCCGCCCGAGCTCTGGGAGTTCCTCAAGCGCGAGCGCTTCTTCGGCATGATCATCCCGCGGGAGTTCGGCGGCCTCGGCTTCTCCGCCCAGGCCCACGCGCTGGTGCTGCAGAAGATCGCCAGCATCTCCCCCACCGTGTCCTCCACGGTGGCGGTGCCGAACTCGCTCGGGCCGGCGGAGCTCCTGCTCCACTACGGCACCGAGGAGCAGAAGCGGCACTGGCTGCCGCGCCTGGCCTGCGGCGAGGAGATTCCCTGCTTCGCCCTCACCGGACCGCAGGCCGGCTCCGACGCGACCTCGATCCCCGACTATGGCGTGGTCTGCCGCCGCGTCGTCGACGGCCGCGAGCAGCTCGGCATCCGTCTCACCTTCGACAAGCGCTACATCACGCTGGCCCCGGTGGCCACCGTGATCGGTCTCGCCTTCCGCCTCTACGACCCCGAGCGGCTGCTCGGCGGCGAGGAGGATCTCGGCATCACCCTCGCCCTGGTGCCGCGCGCCACCCCGGGGGTCGAGATCGGCCGCCGCCACTTCCCGCTCAACATTCCCTTCCAGAACGGCCCGATCCGCGGCCGCGACGTCTTCGTGCCGCTCGAGGCGATCATCGGCGGCCCCCGGATGGCGGGCCACGGCTGGCGGATGCTGATCGAATGCCTCTCGGTCGGCCGCGCGATCTCGCTCCCCTCGAGCACCGCCGGGGCGATGAAGATGGCGGCGGCCGCGGTCGGCGCCTACGCCCGCATCCGCAAGCAGTTCGGCCTGCCCATCGGCCGCTTCGAGGGGGTGCAGGAGGCCCTCGCCCGCATCGCCGGCAACGCCTACGTCGCCGCCGCGGTGTCGCGGATGACGGCGGCGGTGGTCGACCTCGGGGAGAAGCCGGCGGTGCCCTCGGCGATCGCCAAGTACCACGTCACCGAGATGGGCCGCCAGACCTCGGCCGACGCGATGGACGTCGCCGGAGGCAAGGGCATCGTGCTTGGGCCGCGCAACTTCCTCGGTCGCGGCTGGCAGGTGGTGCCCATCACGATCACGGTCGAGGGCGCGAACATCCTCACCCGCAGCATGATGATCTTCGGCCAGGGCGCGATCCGCTGCCACCCCTTCGTGCTCGAGGAGATGCGCGCGCTCGAGATCGCCGACCGCGAGGAGCGCCTCAGGACCTTCGATCGCCTGCTCTTCGGCCACATCGGCTTCGCCCTCTCCAATGCCGCCCGCGCCCTGCTCCTCGGCCTCGGCGGGGCACGGCTGAAGCGCTGGCCGGGGGAGCGCGGGCTCAGGCGCCTGGTCGGCCAGCTCGACCGGATGAGCGCGGCGCTGGCGCTCGTCGCCGACACCGCGATGCTGGTGCTCGGCGGCCGGCTCAAGCAGAAGGAGTCGCTCTCGGCGCGCCTCGGCGACGTGCTGAGCGAACTCTACCTCGCGGCGGCGGTGCTCAAGCGCCACCACGACGAGGGCAGCCCCGCCGCCGACCGCCCGCTGGTGCTCTATGCCCTCGCCCGCGGGCTCCACCGGATGCAGGAGGCCCTCGACGGCTTCCTGCGCAACTTCCGCCCCCGGCCGCTCGCCTGGCTGCTTCGCCTGCTCGTGTTCCCGCTCGGGCGGCGGCTCAGGCCGCCCTCCGATCGGCTCGCGCAGCGGGTGGCCAATCTGCTGCTCAGCCCCTCGGAGACGCGCGACCGCCTGATCGCCGGCGCCTTCCTGACCCCGGCGCCGAACAATCCCGGCGGGCGGATCCACGCCATGCTCCCCGAAGTCATCGCCGCCGAGCCGGTCGAGCGCAAGCTGCAGAAGGCGCTCAAGTCCGGCGAGATCCGCGCCCTCGACCCGGAGCGCCAGCTCGCCGAGGCGGTGGCCAAGGGGCCTGCTCAGCGAGGCCGAAGGCAGGCTGCTCGAGCGCGTGCGGCAGCCTGGTCGCGGAGGCGATCGCGGTCGACGACTTCGACGCCGCCGATCTCGAATCGGCACGGCGCTGGCGCGAGCGACAGCGGATTCGCCAGGCCGCCGCCTGAGCGGCAGAACGGCCTGCGGCGCGACCCGCCGACGGGGGGTCGTCCGCACCAAAGCCTCCGATCCCTCGCGTCCCTCCTACGGCCACTCGTCCGCACCGGGCCGAGGAGAGGCAGCTGCGGAGCAGAGGATGGCTGCGCTCTCCTCGCTCCGCCTCGCCGCGGTCGGGCGGAAGGCACGGGATGCCTTCCTCTGAAGGCACCGGCGCACCGGGGGGCTCCCCGGCTCGCGGGCATCCCCCTCCGCGCGGCAGCGCCGGTCGGCCCGACCTCCGGCGCTCACCCTCGGAGGAAGGCAGCCGGAAGCACGCAGCCGGCGGGGAGCCGGAGTCCGGAAGCCGAGCACCCCGAAGCGACCTGCGAGGCGCAAGGTCGCCCGCTTCGGGGCCCGGCGCGAGTCCCGGGGCCCGTCGCCTCGTCCGCGGCCTCGCGCCCCGCCTCCCGGCGGAAGAACCGCGACGGCCCCGATCGGCACCCGCACCTCCGCGATGCGATGGCGCCATGCGGCAGGCAGAGGCAGGGTTCCGCCCGCGCTCGCCGGCTCGGGCGAGGCGGGCCTCACCATTCCTCCGCGGCGGCGGACGGAACGGACCGCGTCGGCAAGGCGGAGGCAACCACGCCGCCCTCCCGGCGATCGGCCCCGGCCTCAGTCGCGAAGCCGGCTGAAGACGTAGTCGAAGTCGGCCTGCGCCTCGTGGCAGCCGAAGCAGGCTTCCTTGGCCTTCGACCCCACCGTGGGCCGACTGCGGTCGCCCTCGGCGAAGGCCTCGAAGCCCCAGCCGCCGGTCTCGGCGAAGCGCTGCCCGTCCTTCACCATGATCGCGAGCACCTTGCGCCGGCCCTCGGCCACCGCCCCGCCCTCCCGCGTGACCTCGAAGAGATCGAAGACCAGCACCGAGCCATCCGGGAAGCGGCCGCCGCGATAGCCTTCGAGCGCCTTGGCGTTGGCATAGACGTGGTGCAGACCGCCGAAGGACTCGTACAGCGGATGCCCGGGCTCGAGCAGCAGGCTCTTCACGTGGTGCCAGGTCCGGTAGCCCTCGGGATAGGCCAGGGGCTCGGTCGCGGAGCCGGTGGCGAGTGCGCCCGCCGAGAGGGCCAGGGCGAGCACGAGGGCATGGGTGCCAGGCTTGACGCTCATCTTCGGCCTCCCCTTCGCGTAAGCTGCGAAGTCGCATCGACACGATGCGTGTCCAGCCTAGCTGCCGTCTTGTATCGAGTCAATACATGAGTGCGGAAAGCCGCATCCTCGTCCTGCTCGAGCGGCTCGGCGCCCTGCTCGCCCGCGGTCTGCGCGAGGCCGCCGCCCGCCATGGGCTCAAGCCCGTGCACCTCCTGATCCTCGACTACCTCGGCCGCGCCAACCGCTACAGCGATCTGCCGATCGCGGTCGCCGAGTACCTCGGCCTGACCCGCGGCACGGTCTCGCAGAGCCTGGCCCTGCTCGAGGCGCGCGGGCTGATCGCGAGCGAGCCCGACGCCCGCGACGGCCGCCTGAAGCATCTTCGGCTCACCGCCGCCGGGCACCGGCTCGTCGCCGACAGTCTCGGGCGGCGGCTCGCCGCAGCCTTCGAGGAGGCGCGCGGACCGGAGGCGGCGGCGCTGGCCGAGGGGCTCGAGCGCCTGCTGGCGGCGCTCCAGCGTCTGAACGGGCAGCGCGCCTTCGGCCTGTGCCGCGGCTGTCGGCACTTCCGGCGCGAGCCGGGCGGCGGGCGCTGCGGCCTCACCGGCGAGCCGCTGAGCGAGGAGGACAGCGCGCGGCTCTGCCGCGAATGGAGTCCGCCGACCGCCGCCTGAGCTCGCGGCTCAGGCACCCTCGCCTACGCTCCGCGCGAGGCTCCGCCTCGCCGGCGGCCGGCTCCCGCTCGCGGCTCGCCGCGAGCGATCGCCCCGCCTTGAGCTCCGAGCTGCGCACGATCGCCCAGGCGATGAGCAGCACGAGGAAGACGAGCAGCAGCATCCAGGCGATGCCCTGCAGCGCCTGGATCGCGGTGCGGTAGAGCTCGAGGGCGATCCGCGCCCAATCCAGCGTCAGCGGCGCCTGCTCCCCGCCCGGCACCGACGGCGGCAGGCAGGCCTCGATCTTGTCGAGCTCCACGCCGCTCGAGATCCCGACCACATAGATCGCGAAGACCACGTAGCGCTGCCAGGCGCGGTGCAGCGGCTCCCCGACGAGCCTCGCGAGCACCGAGCCCACCTGCCGGTCGAAGAGCCGGGCGACCAGGGAGCTCACCAGCACCGCGACCAGGAGGATCGGAAGCAGCAGGGTGAGGACGATCATCGTCGGGAGTCGCAGGGACCGGCGCGGGCAGTATAGCGCCACGGAGCCCGGGCCGCGGGGCGGCGAGACCGCCGTCCGCCGACGGCCGCGGGCTCAGGTCCCGCAGAAGGTGATCGTCACCCGCTCCTCCGGTCGGGCCGGCTCGGCGAGCGCGGCGTGTTCCGGCTGTTCTTCGAAAGGCCGGGCGAGGACGACGCGAAGCCGCTCGAAGAAGCCGAACTCGAGCCGCTCCGCCGCCTCCCTTGCCGCCCGCTCGGCGAGATGGTTGCGCAGCACGAAGAGGGGGTTGCGCGCTCCGCATCGCCGCCTGCCTCGGCCCATCCTCGCTCCCCAGCGCGGCGAGCGCCTGACGCCACTGCCCAAGCCAGGCCGACGCCGCCTCCGGCGCGGGGAAGAGCGCGAGGAAGGCGCGATCCGCCGCCCCCGGCTCGCGCCCGAGCGCCGAGAGGTGCCGGAAGGCCAGGGTGAGGTCGGCGCGCTGCCCGGCGAGCAGCGCGAGGAAGCCCTCGGCGAGCGGCTCCCAGCGCGCCTCGTCGGGAAGCCCGAGCTTGGCGAGCAGGCGGCGGCGGTAGGCGGCCGCGAAGCGCTCCGCAAAGCCCGCCAGCACCGCGTTCGCGCGCTGAAGCGCCGCCTCCGGGATCGGCGAGAGCAAGCGGCACGAGGCACTCGCCGAGTCGGGCGAGGTTCCACTGGGCGATGGTGGGCTGCATCCCGAAGGCGTAGCGGCCGTGGCGGTCGATCGAGCTGTAGCAGGTCGCCGGGTCGTACGCCTCGACCCAGCCGAAGGGGCCGTAGTCGAGGGTCTCGCCCGAGACCGCCGTGTTGTCGGTGTTCATCACCCCGTGCACGAAGCCCACCGCCATCCAGTCGGCGACCAGCTCGGCGGAGCGGCCGACCACCCGCTCGTAGAAGCGGAGGACGCGGTCCTCGCGCCCCGAGAGATCCGGGTCGAGGACCGCGATCGCGTGCTCGGCGAGGCGCGCGAGTCCCTCCAGATCCCCGCGGTGGGCGAAGTACTCGAAGCTGCCGACGCGCACGTGGCTCCGCGCCACCCGGACCAGGATCCCGCCTGCCTCGAAGCCCCGCATCCGCGCCACTCCCTCCCCGGTCGCCAGCACCGCGAGGGCGCGGGTGGTCGGAATGCCGAGCGCCGCCATCGCCTCGCAGGCCAGGAACTCGCGCACCATCGGCCCGAGCGAGGCCAGACCGTCGCCGCCGCGGGCGAAGGCGGTCGGCCCGCTGCCCTTCATGTGCAGCTCGCGGCCGCGGCCCTCGCGGTCGAGCAGCTCGCCGAGCAGCAGCGCCCGCCCGTCGCCGAGGCTCGGGACGAAGACCCCGAACTGGTGCCCGGCGTAGGCCATCGCCAGCGGCTCGCTGCCCGCGAGGGGTCGGTTGCCGGCCAGCGCCTCGACGCCCTCGGGGGAGGCGAGCGCCTCGGGATCGAGCCCGAGCTCGCCGGCGAGCGGCTCGTTCAGCGCCACCAGCCTCGGCTCCCGCACCGGACGCGGCGCGCGCCGCTCGTAGAAACGCGACGGCAGCCGGGCGTAGCGGTTGATCCAGCGCCCGCCGGCGGCGAGCGGTGGAGGTCCTGCCGGGAGTCGGTCCTCGAGATTCGGCCATCAGGCGGCGCGCGATCGCGGCTCACGCGAGGATACGCCCTCGGCAGCCGGTCCGCGCAAGGCGCGTCCGCGGCAGGCGAGCCCCACTCCGCTCGCGCGTGACAGACCGAGGGGGCCTCGCGCGCCTCGGCCGGGTCGGGATCGGCCGCGTCGCCCGCAGTCCCGGAACGGCACTCCGGCGCCCGGCCGAGGCTCGACCGCGCGGGCAGGCTGCTGCTGGGGGCGATCCCGCCCTCCTCGGGGTTCGGCACCGGACCCGCGAGGGCCTCGTCCTTCGCCTTTCCGTCACGCAAGCCCTGCGACATGCTTTCCGCGCTTCACTGCCTGCAGGTCCGATGCGCCGTCTCGCCCTGCCGCTCCTGGCACTCCTCGCGCTGCTTTGGCTTGCGGCCCGCCTGCCCTCCTGGCTGCTCGGGCCTGCGGTCGAGACGCTGCGCGTCGAGGCAGGCCCCTTCGCCGCGAGCCTGGTGGTGAGCGGGCGGATCGCGACGCCGGTGCGGATCGGGGTATCGGCCGAGATCACGGCCCGGATCGCCGAGCGCCTGGTCGCGGAGGGCGACCGGGTCGAGGCCGGCGAGCTCCTGATCCGCCTCGATCCCGGACCGCTGCTCGCCCGGCGCACGGCGCTCGCCGCCGAGCTCGAGCAGCTCCGCTCGCGGCTCCATCCGGCCGCGGTGGCGGCGCTCGCCGAGGCGCGAGCGCGGCGCGAGCAGGCCGAGCGGGAGCTCGTGCGGGCGCGCGAGCTTTCGGCGGCGGCGCAGCTCAGCGCGCGCGAGCGGGAGCGGGCCGAGGAGGCCCTGGCCGTCGCGCGCGCGGTGGAACGGCGCGCCGAACTCGAGGCCGAGGCCCTCGCCCCCGGCGGCGTCGAGGAGCGACTCCTCCGCGCGCGTCTCGACGCGCTCGAGGCCGAGCTTTCGCGCCACGAGATCCGCAGCCCCGCGGCGGGGACGGTGCTGCGGCGGGCGGCCGAAGCCGGGGAGGTCGTGGTGCCCGGACGGGTGCTGCTCGAGCTTGCCGCCGAGGGGCCGGTGGAGGCGGTCTGCCAGGTCGAGGAGCGCCAGCTCGGGAGGCTTGCGCCCGGGATGCGGGCGCGGGTGGTCGCCGACGCCTTTCCGGCGCGCGCGCTCCCCGCCGAGCTGGTCTTCCTCGGCCCGGCCATCGATCCCCAGACCGGGGCGGGGGAGGCGCGCTTCCGGCTGCTCGAGCCTGCCCCCTTCCTGGTCCAGGACATGACGGTCTCGGTCGAGGTCGAGCTCGGGCGGCTCGAGCGGGCGCTGATCCTGTCCAACGAGGCGCTGCCGCCCGAGGGCGAGACGGCGAGGCTGCGCGTGCTGCGCGAGGGGCGGGTGACCGAGCTGCCGGTGCGGGTCCTCCTGCGCGGCCTCGAGCGCAGCGCGGTCGAGGGGGCGCTCGCGCCGGGGGAGGCGGTGCTGCCGCGCGCGTCGAGGCTTCGCCCCGGGCAGCGGGCGCGGCCGAGGGGCTAGGGCGATGCCGCTCGCGCTTCGAGTGGCGAATCGCGACCCGGCTGCTGCGCGAGGGTCGCACCCAGACCCTCCTGATCCTGGTCGGGATCGCGGTCGGGGTGGCGGTGATCGTCTTCGTCACCGCGCTGATCTCGGGCCTGCAGGCCAGCATCATCGAACGCACGCTCGGCACCCAGGCGCACATCAAGATCGTGCCGCCCGAGGAACGCGCCCGGCGGGCGATGCCGGAGGCGGAACCGGTGGCCATCGAGCCGCGCGCCCAGAGGCTGCGCTCGATCGCCGACTGGCCGAGCCTGCTCGCGGCGCTCGCCGCCGATCCCGAGCTCACGGCGGTCGCGCCCATCGTCTCCGGGCCGGCGCTCGCCCGCCGGGGCGCGGCGAGCCGGGCGGTGGCGCTGCTCGGCATCGATCCCGAGAGCTATCTCCGGATCGTGCCCGGCCGACCGCTCGCTCCGCAGCGGCCGCTTCGCGGTGGGCGGGGAGGAGGCGGTGATCGGGTCGCTGCTCGCCGCCGACCTCGGCGCGCGCGTCGGCGAGCGGATCCGGATCGTCGCCGGCGGCGGCCGCGAGGCCAGCCTCCGGATCGCGGGGATCGTCGAGCTCGGGGTGCGCGATCTCGACCAGCGGCTGGTCTATCTCGGCATCCCGGCGGCGCAGAGCCTGCTCGACCTGCCCGGCGGGATCACCGGCATCGACCTCCGGGTGGGCGAGATCTTCGCCGCCGAGCGCGTGGCGCGGCGCCTCTCCGCGCGCCTCGGGGTGCAGGCGGAGTCGTGGATGGCCACCAACCGCAACCTGCTCGAGGCGCTCGCCGCGCAGTCGGCCTCGACCCGGCTGATCTCCCTCTTCGTCGCCCTCTCCGCAGCCTTCGGGATCGCGAGCGTGCTCGCGGTGAGCGTGGTGCAGCGCACCCGCGAGATCGGCATCCTGCGCGCGGTGGGCGTGAGCCGCGCCCAGGTGCGCCGGGTGTTCCTGCTGATGGGCGCGCTGGTCGGATTCCTCGGCGCCCTGCTCGGCAGCCTGCTCGCCGGAGCGCTGATCGCGGCCTGGCAGCAGGGGGAGCTCCACCGCTCCGCGCGCGGGGCCTTCGCCCTCGACTTCGGCCCCGGGCTGTTCCTCGCCGCGGTCCTGCTCGCGACCCTGGTCGGGATGCTCGCCGCTATGCTCCCGGCTCGGCGCGCGGCGGCGCTCGATCCGGTGGAGGCGCTCCGGCAGTGACCAGACCGGTGCTCGCGCTCCAGGGGGTGCGCAAGACCTACCGCGCCGGGCGCGCGGCGCCGCAGGAAGTGCTGCACGGCATCGATCTCGTCCTTGCCGCCGGGGAGTTCGCCGCCCTGATCGGACCCTCCGGCTCGGGCAAGAGCACCCTGCTGCAGCTCATGGGCCTGCTCGACCGGCCGAGCGCAGGCGAGATCGAGCTGCTCGGCCGGCCGACCGCCGGGCTGGACGAGGAGGCGCGCACCCGGCTGCGCGGGGAGGCGATCGGCTTCGTCTTCCAGTTCCACCATCTGCTGCCCGCCTTCAGCGCCCTCGAGAACGTGATGCTTCCGGTGCTGGCGCGAAACGGCGGGCGCGCCGAGGAGGCGCTGCGCGCCCGGGCCGAGGCGCTGCTCGCGGCGGTCGGCCTCGACCGGGCGGCGATGCGGCGCCGTCCCCCGGAGCTCTCCGGCGGCCAGCAGCAGCGCGTGGCGATCGCCCGCGCCCTGATCCATGGGCCGGCGCTGCTGCTGGCCGACGAGCCCACCGGCAACCTCGACACCGCCACCGCCGACGAGGTCTTCGCGCTGCTCGCGCGGCTCAACGCCGAGCGCGGACTCACCATTCTCGTGGTCACCCACGACCCCCGCCTCGCCGCGCGGACCGCGCGCGAGATCGAGCTTCGCGACGGGCGGGTCGTCGGCGACCGCCGACGCGCCGGGCCGCCCGCGGGCGCGCCGCCCTGAGCGGCGCCCCGCTCGGCTCGCCAGAAGCCCATCTTCCGGCCCGGGGCGCGAGCCCCGGGCCGGAGGAGCGGATCACGGCCCCTCGAAGCCGTCAGCGAAGATGTTCGGCGGCGGGGTGCTGGTGCAGCCCTGGATCCGGATGTCGTCCACATACCAGCCCTCGCGGGTGACCGAGCTGTCGGTGGCGAGCCGCCAGCGCAGGCGCACGCTCTGCCCGGCGTGGCTGGTGAGGTCGACGAAGGTCTCGGCATAGGGCCGCGCCGGGTCGTCGCACCAGGCCGGCTGCCCGCCGATCGGGTTGCTGAAGCTCGTCGAGACCGGCCCGCGATAGGGGTCGTTCAGCAGCGCCGCGCCGGTGACCTGGGTGAAGGGACCGCTCCCTACCGAGATCTCGAGGATCGCGCCGTCGTAGCAGCCGCTCGCCCCGTTCTGCTCGAGGTGCCGCCAGTTCTGGTAGCGCAGGGTGAGCGGGTTCATGCCCGTGGGCAGGAGGATGGCCGGCGACACGAGGCGCTTGTCGGAGACCACCCCCTGGCTGGGGGCGAAGAAGGCGTTGCCGCCCGAGGCCGGACTCGGCCGCGCCGTGGACAGCTGCCAGGGGGTGCCGCTCGGGGTGTCGGTGGTGAAGCCGCCCGCCCCGCCGTTGAAGTTCTCGGCGAAGACCGTCACCGGGACCTGCCCGAGTTCGGTGTCGCACTGGCCCGGCGCGAGCTGGGTGCGGAAGCGGAAGGCGACCGACTGCGGACCGTTGCCGCAGAGGTTCGCGGGCCGCACCCGCCACCAGTACCAGGTGCCGTGGCTGAGCGCGGTGCCGACCTGAATGCTGGTCGCGTTGTTCGCCGTGCCGCTCCAGACGATGTTCGTGAAGCCGCTGTCGGTGGCGACCTGGACCAGGTAGCTCTGGGCCTGGGCCGCGGCGTTCCAGGAGAGCACCGGCTGCAGCGGCTGGCCGGGGGCGTTGTCGGGCGGTGACACGAGGGTCGCGACTGGCGGAATCTGGGTGAAGACCTGGTACTCGATGCTGCGGGTCTTGGTGATGGTGCCGGAGACGCCCTGCACCGTGAGGGTGTTCAGCCCCGGGGTCACCCCGGCGTTCACGGTCACGTTCAGCGTCGCCGTGCCGGGCGGGGTGACCGTGCTCGGGCTGATGGCCGGGGCGAAGCCCGGCGGGGGCGCGGGATTGAAGCCCAGGTTCACCGGCGTGGTGTAGCCGTTGATGCTCCCGATGGTGAGGGTGTTGCCCGGCAGCGTCACCGGCGGGCTCGCCGCGCAGACCTGGAGGCTGGTCTGCTGCGCGGCGAGCGAGAAGCTCGGGTCGAAGCACTCGTCGTGGGCGAAGCTCGCGATCCGGGTGTTGCTGGGGCTCGTGCCCGAGCCCATGTACTCCCCGGTGAACCAGAAGGTGCAGTCGTCGGCGGGATCCACCCCCATGTGGAAGTAGTCGCCCCAGCGCTCGTTGCTCTTGCTGCGGGTGCCTTGGACGATCTCGGTCTCGGCGGTGGTCATCACCCCGGCCGGATCCGACTCGAGCCGCCCGACGTAGCGCAGGCTCGGGTGGATGGGCGGCGACTGCCGGGTGATGCTGAAGGCGAGGGCCGCGTTCCCCACCCGGT
This sequence comes from Lysobacterales bacterium, assembly GCA_033582715.1. Taxonomy (GTDB): domain Bacteria; phylum Pseudomonadota; class Gammaproteobacteria; order Xanthomonadales; family BPKI01; genus BPKI01. Next base: position 2,296,659 of record JAVQZZ010000001.1, read on the forward strand.
CGATCGCGCTCGCGCCCATCCAGCGGTGGGCGATGCCGCCGGGATCGTTCGGGGCGTAGGTGCCCTCCATGTGCAGCTGCCAGGGATTGGAGGGCCCGCCCACGCGCCGGAGCTCGAACCAGCGGATCGCGCCGTGGATGTCGGCGGGCGTGGCGTCGCTCAGCAGGTTGGTCACGAAGTTGCCGAAGATCGACTCGTGGCTGCCGAAGTTGCGGTAGACGAGCTGGTTCATGATCGTCTCCCGCAGCGGATCCAGACGCTGGCCGCTCGGCTGGGGGAAGGCGTTGAACGCGGTGAGGCCGTTGATGCGCGAGTTGAACTCGGTCACCGGCAGGTTGACCGGGCCGGTGAGCGTCGCCCCGGGATTGGGAGTCTGCGACCAGTCCATGCTGAGCTGCCAGATCTGGAGCTGGTCTTGGGTGGGGTTGGCGCTTCCCGGCGCGTGCGCCTCGTCGTCATAGTGGCGCATGAAGATGCCGGGGGCGCCGGCGGGCGGCGGATCGCCGACCAGGTGCACCGGGGTGAGCAGATCGAAGCCGAATCCGGCGCGCTTCGGGACCAGCAGGCGCACGAAGCGGGCCGGGTTGCCGGCGAGCATCTGCGCCCGCTCCAACGCATAGACGGGGCGGTTCGGGTTGGTGTTCTCGTTCGAGGCGACGTAGTAGGCATCGGCCCACACCCCGTACTTGGGATAGTCGGGGAAGGTGGGCATGACGAAGGCGTAGCGGTGCCAGGTGGGGTTGGTCGGGTCGTTCGTGGTGCTCACGTAGACGCAGAGCGCCCGGCCGCTCTGCACGGAGAACTCGGTGAGCAGCCAGCGGTCGGCGAGCTGGTCGTAGATCACGATCGGGTCGCCAAGCCCCTGGTTGCAGGGGCTCGGGCTGCTCGGCGTGGCGAGAATGAAGGTGGTGAGCTGGGTTCCGGCCTTGTTGTAGATCGTGATCCGGCTGCCGCCGCTCGCATTGATCCCCTGCACGAAGTGGTTGGGGCCGACGTCGCCGGTCGGATCGGGGGGGAAGGTCGTTGCCGGGGGTCCCTCGATGTTGACCGCCGGGGTGGTGAAGCTCCGCCCGAGGCGCCGCCCGGCGATCTGGTCATAGGCCCGCTGGAGATCCGCCAGCCAGTCCGGCTGGGGGAGCGTTCAGCGGTGCCGGCGGCGGCTTGAGACAGCACCGGATCGTCCCAGTGCTGGCGCGGGATCTCGCGGATCGGATCGCCGGGCCGCCAGGCGGGGGCCGGACCGCTCGCCACCGGGAGCGTGACCCGCTCGGGATGGGCGATCCCGTAGCTCTCGGCCGCGATCGCGACCGTCGCGACTTCCGCCTCCGCGGGCGTCGGCGACTTCGCCGCCAGCGGGGTGCTCAGCGCGAGCAGGACGACGACCGTCGGCCCCGACCGACAACAAGAAGAGACGGCGACTGGTATCATCATCCGCGGATTCCCTGAGCGAAGCGATCGAAAAAGGCAAGGAGCTTGCTTGAGATCGCGGATCGCGACCGCGGGGGGGCACGCTGCACTGCAGCAAGGCTCAGCGCGGGATCGGCGTCCAGGCAGGGAGCAGCGTCACCCGGCGGGCGCGCACGGCGAAGGGAACCGTGCCCGCGCCGAGGCGGAGCGCGGCGCGCTCGCCCTCCGCGTTCCGCTCGCGGCGGTCGAAGCCGATCTCCGGCGGGGCGTGGAGCGCCTCGCTGGCCAGCGATGGAGAGCGCGAGCGGGGCGTAGAGCGGCAGGTCGAGCAGGGCATCGCCCTCGGTCTCGATGCGGTAACGGGCGCCTTCCGGCACCTCCATCGGGAAGACGCGGATCTCGCCGCGCGCGCTCCCAGCCTCGATCGCGCCGCGGGCGGCGATCGTGATCCGGCCGCTCATGGAGCGGGCCCGCACCGGATTGTCGAGCCGGCGGACGACGATGTCGCCGAAGTCGGTCTCGAGCGCGAGCGGCAGGCCGGGGGGAAGGAAGACCACGAGATCCACCCGTCCTTGCGCGAGGATCGGCGGGCCGCGCCGGGTCGCGGCCGTCGTAGCGCACGCGCAGGCCCTGCCGTCGGCCCTCGACGAAGAACTCGAGCCGGGCGGCGCGCGGGCGCTGGCCGATGCGCTGCTCGACCGCGGCGACCGCGAGCGCCGCAGCCGAGGTCTGCCGCACCTGGATCTCCCCGTAGCGGTTCTCGATCGCGAGCTCCCCGACGCCATCCTCGAGCTTGCGCTGCTCACGGTGGCGGAGGATCTCGAAGGGCGGCTCGGCGGGGGCAGGCGGTCGGCTCGCGCAGGAGGCGAGCAGCGCGAGGCCGAGGAGCAGGACCGCCCTCACTCCCCCTCCCCGGCGGCGAGCGGGACGGCGGTCTCGCGCAGCACCGCCCGCCAGCCGATGTCGCGGCGGTAGAAGGCGCCCTCGCAGCGGATGCCCGCCAGACGGCGATAGACCCGCTCGCGCGCCGCGCCGACCGTGGGGCCGCGGGCGGCGACGCCGAGGATCCGCCCGCCACGGCTGAGCACGCGGCCGTCCTCGGCGAGCCGAGTGCCGGCATGGAAGATCTTGAGCCCCTCCTCCTCGGGCGGATCGAGGCCGAGCACCGGATCGTCGCGCCGCGCCGGGCCGGGATAGCCGCCGGCGGCGAGCACGGCGACCACGCTCGCCTCCTCGCTCCAGGCGAGCGTGGTCTCGGCGAGCCGCCCCTCGCAGGCGGCGAGCAGCGCCTCGGCGAGATCGCCCTCGAGGCGCAGGAGCAGCGCCTGGGCCTCGGGGTCGCCGAGGCGGGCGTTGAACTCGAGCACGATGGGCTCCCCTGCGGGCGTGATCATCAGCCCGGCGTAGAGGAAGCCGCGGAAGGCCCGCCGCCCGGCGGCAAGCCCGCGCAGGGCAGGGAGGACGATGCGCTCCTGGATGCGGCGCTCGAGCTCCGCATCGATGGCGGGCGCCGGCGAGCAGGCGCCCATGCCGCCGGTGTTCGGCCCCTCGTCGCCCTCGTCGCGGCGCTTGTGGTCCTGGCTGGTGGGCAGCGGCAGGAAGCGCTCGCCGTCGGCGAGGACGATGTAGCTCGCCTCCTCCCCCTCGAGGAACTCCTCGATCACCACCCGCCCGACGGGAACGCCGAGGCCGCCCCCGAACAGGTGGGCGATCGCCTCCTCCGCCTGTTCGCGGCTCGTGGCCACGATCACGCCCTTGCCTGCGGCGAGCCCGTCGGCCTTGATCACCAGCGGCGGGGACCACTCGGCGAGGACCGCGCGCGCCCGCTCCGCGCTCGAGGCGATCTCGAAGCGCGCGGTGGGGATGCCGTGGCGCTGCATGAAGGTCTTCGCGAAGACCTTGGAGCTCTCGATCTCGGCGGCGCGCCGGCGCGGACCGAGGATTCGCCGGCCGGCGGCCTCGAACAGATCGACGATGCCGAGCGCGAGCGGCGCCTCGGGGCCGACCACGGTGAGATCGACGTCCTCGGCCTCGGCGAGCTCGAGCAGGGCGTCGAGGTCCTCCGCCGCGATCGCCACGTTGCGGCATCCCGGCTCGCGCGCGGTGCCGGCGTTGCCGGGCGCCACCAGCACCTCCGCCACGCGCGGGCTGCGGGCGAGGGCCCAGGCCAGCGCGTGCTCGCGGCCGCCGCCGCCGACCACCAGTACCCGGAGTCCCGCGTCCTCGCCCATCAGTCTGACCTCAGTGCTGACCTCAGTGACGGAAATGCCGACGGCCGGTGAAGACCATCGCCACGCCGAGCGCGTCCGCGGCGGCGATCACCTCCGGGTCGCGGAGCGATCCGCCGGGCTGGATCACCGCGCGGATCCCGGCACGGGCGGCTTCCTCGAGACCGTCGGGGAACGGCAGGAAGCCGTCGGAGGCCATCACCGCGCCCGCGAGCTCGAGACCCGCCTCGCGGGCCTTGAGCACCGCGAGGCGCACGCTCCACACCCGGCTCGGCTGGCCGCCGCCGATGCCGAGCGTGCGCCCGGAGCGGGCGAGCACCACGGCGTTGGAGCGCACCGGGCGCACGCAATGCCAGGCGAAGCGGAGATCGGCCAGCTCGTCCGCGTCCGGGGCGCGGCGGGTGACGACCTGCCAGGCGGCGGGATCCTCTGCCGCGGTGTCCGGCTGCTGCGCCAGCCACAGCCCACCGAGGCGCCGCAGCTCGTGGCCGGGATCGCCCGCCTCGGGCACCGCGAGCGCCCGCACCCGCGGCTTGCGGGCGAGGGCCGCGAGCGCCGCCTCCGAGAAACCGGGGGCGAGGATCAGCTCCACGAACTGGCGCGCGAGCACCCGCTCGATCGTCTCCGCCTCCAGCGCGGCGGTTGAAGGCGATCACCCCGCCGAAGGCGGACAGCGGATCGCAGGCGTAGGCCCCCTCGTAGGCCGTCGCGGGATCGCTGCCGACGGCGATGCCGCAGGGGCTGGCGTGCTTGACGATGGCGCAGGCGGGCTCGGCGAAGGGCGCGAGCGCCGACCAGGCGGCCTCGGCATCGAGGAGGTTGTTGTAGCTCAGCTCGATACCCGCGAGCCGCTCGACCGCGGCCAGCCCGCCGGCGAGGCCGGGCTCACGGTAGAGGGCGGCCTGCTGGTGGGGGTTCTCCCCGTAGCGCAGGGTCGCGGCGCGCGTCAGACCGATCGCCAGCCGTTCCGGCCAGGGGCCGTCGCCGCCGGCCGCGCCGTTTCCGAGCCAGGCCGCGATCGCCGCGTCGTAGGCCGCGGTGCGGCGGAAGGCCTCCGCCGCGAGCCGCCGCCGCTGCTCCAGCCGCGTCCCGCCCTGCCGCGCGAGCCAGGCGAGCAGCTCCGGATACTGCGTGGGATCGCAGAGCGCGGCCACCCGCTCGCTGTTCTTGGCCGCCGCCCGCAGCAGCGCGGGGCCGCCGACGTCGATCTGCTCGATCGCCTCGCTCGCGCTCACCCCGCTGCGGGCGATGGTCGCCTCGAAGGGATAGAGCGCGACCGCCACCAGGTCGATCGGCGACGATGCCGAGCGCGGCGAGGGTCTCCTCGTCGCGGCCGGCGCGCGCGAGCAGCGGCGCCGTGGATGCGCGGATGCAGGGTCTTCACCCGCCCGTCGAGGATCTCGGGAAAGCCGGTGAGCTCGCTCACCTCGGTCACGGCGAGCCCGGCCCGGCGCAAGCGCGCCGGCGGTGCCCCCGCTCGCGACCAGCTCGATGCCGTGCGCGGCGAGCGCGCGGGCGAACTCGACCAGCCCGCGCTTGTCGGCCACCGAGAGCAGGGCGCGCCGCGGCCGCAGGAGATCGCCGCTCATCGTGCCCGGCCGTTCAGCTGCCGGAGCTTCTTGCGAAAGGTGACCCGGGAGATGCCGAGCGCCTGGGCCGCCCGCGTCTGGTTGCCGCCGTAGAAGCTCAGCACCGCCTCGAACAGCGGCGCCTCGACCTCGTCGAGGAGGAGGCGGTAGAGGTCGCCGGGCGGCTGCTCGCCGGCCGCCCGGAGGTAGCGCTGGGCCGCGCGCCGGACGCAGTCGCGCAGGCGATCGCGGGCGGAGGCATCGCCCGTCGCCTCGGTCTCGGCTGGCTCGTGACGGCCGCTCATCGCGACGCTCCCCACCCGCTGGCGTGCGCGGATCGTCGATCCGGGAAAGGAGAACCAGTGTAGCGCAGCGGCGGCCGGTCTCAATGGAAGGCGAACTCGAAGGCGAGGGCGCCCCGGCCCGGATCCTCGACCTCGATCGACGAGCGGCAGCACCGCGCCCGGCGCGATGCCGCGGCGCAGCGCCTCGGCGTCGCCGAGATACTCCTCCGGACGGAAGCGGCGGAGCGCCACCGGACGGTCCGCGAGGTCGCTCAGCCGGAGCTCGACCACCGGGACGGCCACCGGGTAGCTCGCGCGGTTGGCCACGGTGAGGGTGATGAGCAGGGCGCCCTCGGCATCGGGATGGCGCCGCACGTCGCGCGCGAGGAGGTTCAGCGCCTCGGGTGCCCGCCGCGGCGGCGGCTCGCAGCCCAGCCGGGCGCAGGCACTGCGCAGCCATCGCCTCGAGCCGCGGATGGAACAGCACGCCCCGGTGGATCGCGATGGCGAGCTGCCCCAGGAGCAGAGCAGGGCGCCGAGCGCGAGCCAGGCCGCGGCAGCGCCCGCCGGGCGCGCGCGGCGGCGAGAAAGGGCGGCGGGGCGAGCGCTGCCCGCCGGCGCGGCACCGGCGTCCGGCGGCGCGCTCACCGCTCCCGCCTCCCGGCGCAGGGTCAGCGCCACCCAGCCCTCGCGCTCCGCCCGCGGCGACCAGCTCGAGCTCCGGGCGGTAGGCGGCGAGCAGCTCCTCGGCCTGGTCGGCGAGCAGGCCCGAGAGGACGAGCTCGCCGGCGGGCGCGAGGGCGCGCTTGATGCAGCGGGGCGAGGGCCGCCAGGGGACGGGCGAGGATGTTGGCGAGCACGAGGTCGAAGCGCGCTGCCCGGGCGCAGCGCCTCCGGCGGCAGCGTCCTGCAGCCGGCTCGCCACCCGGTTGCGGCGGGCGTTCTCGCGGGTCGCCTCGAGCGCCTGGGGATCGTGGTCGACCGCGACCGCGCGGGCGGCCCCCAGGGCGAGCGCCGCGATCGCGAGGATGCCGGAGCCGCAGCCGTAGTCGAGCACTCGGCAGCCCGGAGAGCTCCCGCGCCGCCAGGGCCTCGAGGCAGAGCGCGGTGGTGGGATGGCGCCCGGTGCCGAAGCCGAGGCCCGGGGGGATCAGGATCTCCACCCCGCGGCCCTCGCGCCTCCCCGCCCGCCGCGGGCCGGGCGCGGACAGCACGGACCAGCCGACCGAAGTGCAGCGGCTCCGTCGACGTCTCGCCGGGCCTCGATCCGATCATCCACGTCGGGGACCGTGCCGAGGCTCACCCCGCTCGGGTCGAAGCCGGGCACCGGCGGCGGCGAGGGCGAGCAGCACGCGCTCGATCTCGAGCTCCGCGGGCAGCAGCGCCCACAGCGCCATCCGCCCCCGGAGCAGGATCTCCCCGGGTGCGGGCTCGAGGATCTCCTCCTCGCCGCCGTCGAGGCCGATCGCCACCGCGCCGCAGCGCTCGAGCGCCGCCTCGGCGGCCTCGAGCGCTCCATCGGCCGCGTCCACGGCGAGGCGCAGCGAGCGCCAGCCGCTCATCGCTCCGCCCGCCGCTCCGCGAGCCGCTGCTCCAGGTAGTGGATGCTGGTTCCGCCCTGGCGGAATCCCGGATCGGCGAGGATCCACTGGTGGAGCGGCACGTTGTTCTTCACCCCCTCCATCACCAGCTCGGCGAGCGCCACCCGCATCCGGCTGATCGCCGCCTCCCGGTCCGGCCCGTGGGCGATGATCTTGCCGACCATCGAGTCGTAGTGGGGCGGGATGCGGTAGCCGTCGTAGAGGTGGGAGTCCACCCGGATCCCCGGCCCTCCGGGGGCGTGGAAGCGGCGCACCGTGCCCGGGCTCGGAAGGAAGGTTTCGGGGTCCTCGGCGTTGATCCGGCACTCGATGGCGTGGCCCCGCCAGGTGATGTCCTCCTGGCGCAGCTTGAGCGGCTTCCCGGCGGCGATGCGCAGCTGGTGGTAGACGATGTCGATGCCGGTGACCATCTCGGTGACCGGGTGCTCGACCTGGATCCGGGTGTTCATCTCGATGAAGTAGAACTCCCCGTCCTGGTAGAGGAACTCGAAGGTGCCGGCGCCGCGGTAGCCGATGTCGAGGCAGGCCTTCACGCACAGCCGGCCGATGGCCTCGCGCTGCTCGGGGGTGATGAAGGGCGCGGGGCATTCCTCCAGCACCTTCTGGTGCCGGCGCTGCATCGAGCAATCGCGCTCGCCGAGGTGCACGGCGTGGCCCATGCCGTCCGCCAGCACCTGGATCTCGATGTGGCGCGGCCGGTCGAGGTACTTCTCCATGTACACCTGGTCGTTGCCGAAGGCGGCGCGGGCCTCCTGGCGGGTGAGGTGGATCGCGTTGTGCAGCGCCGCCTCGGTGTGCACCACCCGCATCCCTCGCCCGCCGCCGCCGCCGGCAGCCTTGATCAGGACCGGGTAGCCGAGGCGGCGGGCGATCTCGGCGTTCTCGGCGGCGTCCAGCCCCAGCGCCTTGCCCGATCCCGGGACACAGGGCACGCCCGCGCTCCGCATCGCGCGGATCGCGCTCACCTTGTCGCCCATCAGGCGGATGGTCTCGGGCCGCGGACCGATGAAGACGAAGCCGGAGCGCTCCACGCGCTCGGCGAAGTCGGCGTTCTCGCTGAGGAAGCCGTAACCGGGATGGATCGCCTGCGCGTCGGTCACCTCGGCGGCGGCGATGATCGCCGGGATGTTGAGGTAGCTCTCGGCCGCGGGCGGCGGGCCGATGCACACCGACTCGTCGGCCATGCCCACGTGCTTGAGGTTGCGGTCGACGGTGGAATGCACCGCCACCGTCCGGATCCCCAGGCTGTGGCAGGCCCGGAGGATGCGCAGCGCGATCTCGCCACGATTGGCGATGACGACCTTGTCGAGCATCGCCATCAGCGGATCACGAACAGCGGCTGCTCGTATTCCACCGGCTGGCCGCTCTCGACCAGGATCGCGACCACGGTGCCGTCGTGCTCGGACTTCGATCGGGTTGAACATCTTCATCGCCTCGATGATGCCGAGGGTGTCGCCCTTCTTCACCGTCTGGCCGACCTGCACGAAGGGCGAGGCTCCCGGCGAGGGCGCGGCATAGAAGGTGCCGACCATGGGCGAGCGCACGATCCGCCCCTCCGGCAGCGCTTCCGGACGCTCCGCCGCGGGCGCTGCGGGGGGAGGCGGGGGCGGCGCGGCCGGCGCCGCCGGAGCCGGGGCGGAGGCCACGGGCTGGAGACACGAGGCCCTGCGCGAAGCGCGAGAGGCGGACGGACTCCTCTCCCACCCGGATCTCGATCTCCGCGAGGTTGGATTCCTCGAGCAGTTCGATGAGCTTCTTGATCTTGCGAAGGTCCATGGCGTCTCCCCGAGCGATGGTCAGCGAGGCTCGCCGTGCGTCACCTTCCCGCCCTCCTCGCGTTCGGCGAGCCAGGCCACCGCGGCCTCGAGCGCGAGGCGATAGCCGAGCGCGCCGAAGCCCGCCACCACCCCCAGCGCCAGATCGCTGAACAGCGAGCGCCGGCGGAAGGGCTCGCGCCGATGCGGATTGCTGAGGTGCACCTCGATGAAGGGGAGGCCGGCCCCGGCGAGCGCGTCGCGCAGCGCCACACTGGTATGGGTGAAGGCCGCGGGATTGAGGAGGAGGATGGCGACGCCCTCCTGCCGCGCCCGCCAGACTTGCGCGACCAGCGCCGCCTCGGCGTCGTTCTGGTAGGCGAAGAGCTCGTGCCCGTGGGCGGTGGCGAGCAGCCGGAGCTCGGCCTCGATCGAGGCGAGGTCGCGTCGGCCGTAGTGTTCCGGCTCGCGCTGGCCGAGGCGGCTCAGGTTCGGGCCGTTGAGCAGGAGGATCCGCGCCACGAGGCTCCTCTGGCAGGAAACGGCAGCGATCGTGCCGCGATCGTGCGGCACCCCGCGAACTTCGCGGCGGCTGCCGAGTTTGCCCGAGGAGCCCGCCGGCTGTCCATCGCGCGGCCCCGGTCAGCGGCCGTAGCCGAGCTCGAGCGCGAGACCGAAGGAGCGCCCCGGCGCATCGAGCCCCGAGCCGTGCTCCCGGTAGCGGCGGTCGAAGAGGTTCTCGGCCCGAAGCTGCAAGGTCGCGCCTCGCCCGAGGGGCAGGGCGTACACCGCGTCGAGCACGGCGAAGCCGGCGGTGCCGCGAGGATCGATGCGGGGATCGACGCGGTCGCGGGGGGAGAGGCGGTCCTGGCGGTCGGCGAAGCGGGCGGCGAGCTCGAGCCGTCCGGTGCCGACCGGTCCGGCGAGCGCGAGCCGCCCCGAGAGCGGCGGGATGCGATCCGCCGGATCGACGCGCTCCGGCGTGCGCTCCTCGCCCCAGACGGAGAGCAGGCTCCCGGAGAGCGTGAAGCCGCCGCCGAGCGCGAGCTCCGCCCCCGCCTCGAGGCCGCGCAGCTCTTGCCGCAGCAGGTTCCGGCTCTGCACCAGCAGCCGGCCCTGGGCGTCACGGCTCGCCGGTCAGGACCGAGGTGATCTTGTCGCGGTAGCGCGCGCGGTAGGCGAACAGCTCCCCGCGGAAGCGCTCCCCCCGCCAGCGCAGGCCGAGGTCCCCGGAAAGGATCCGCTCGGGCCCCAGGGCCGGGTTGGGGAGGTTGAAGCGATTGCCCGGCCGCGGTCCGAGGGTGCCGAGATCGAAGACGTTGGGCGGCCGGAAGCCCTGGGCGAGACGAAGCACGAGATCCAGCCCCTCGCCGAGCCGGCGCACGACGCCGAGGTCGCCGGTGGCCTCGCCGAAGTCGAGACGCACCCCCACCCCGCGGTCCGCCGGCGGCAGCTCGATGCGGTGGCGGCTGAGCCGCAGTCCGGCGCCGAGCGCGGAGGTCCGCGGCGAACGGCCAGGAGAGCTGCGCGAAGAGCGCCTCGCTGTCCTGACGCGAACCGTCGGGGAAACGGGCGGTGGCCGCAGTCGGGGGCGTGCCCCGGGCCAGGTCCTGACGGGTGCGGGCCGAGCGGATCCGGTCGCGGAGCAGCTCGGCCCCGTAGACCAGCCGGGCCTCGGCGAACATCGCCTCGGCGCTGAGCGTGAGCGAGTCGAGGCGGCTCGAGTTCCGCTCCCGCTCCTCGACGCTCGAGCCGAAGGCGCGGGTGCGGCGGTCGTCCACCACCTCCTGCCGCGCGAGCTGCAGCTCGAGGCGACCGAGGGCGGGCGAGCCGCTGTCGAGGCGCCAGCGCAGGCGGGCGAGCTCGCGCAGGTTGGGCTCGAAGAGGAACACCGAGTTCTCCGGCGCGCTCTGCCCGAAGCCCGGGACGAGGGCGTCGTGGCGCGGGGTCGAGGGCTGGATCAGGCGGTCGAAGGCGACGAGCCACTCGCCACCGGCCGGAGTCCCGAGCAGCAGGCGGACATCGACGCCCTCGGCGCGGAAGGCGGTGAAGGGCAGCACCCGGCCGCCGCCGATCCGGCGCTCGCGCACGCTCTGGTCGGTGAGGCCCACCGCGAGGCCGAAGCCCTCGCGCCCGTAGGCATGCTCGAGGCGCCCGACCAGCGAGCCGTCGGCGCTCTGGTAGAAACCGCGCAGCCGCCCGCGCGCGGCGAAGCCCTGCCCGAGGAAGCGCGGCTCCGGGGTGAAGACCTGGATCACCCCGCCCATCGCGTCGCCGCCGTAGAGGGCGCTCGCCGGGCCGCGCAGGATCTCCAGCCGCTCGACGTTCTGGGCATCGACGAGGGCCAGGTACTGGTTCGGGGCGTTGCGGAAGAAGGCGTTGTTGAGCCGCACGCCATCGACCAGGTGCAGGACCTCCGAGCCCTTGAGCCCGCGCAGGATGACGTTGCCCTGCCCTGGCGTGGTCTGCTGCAGGAAGGCCCCCACCGCGCCGCGGGCGAGATCGGCGAGGGTCTGGGGGGCGAGGCGGGCGAGGGCCTCCCCGGCCACCACCGAGACCGGCGCCTCGGTCTCCGCCGCCGGCTGGGCGCGCCGGCTCGCGGTGATCACGATCCGGTCCAGCGCCTCGGGACTCGCTCGCTCCGCGGCTGCGGCGCCGGCGGCGACGGGCGCCGCGAGCAGCGCGGCGAGGACAGGCCGCCGCAGGAACGGGCACGCGGCCGGCCGCAGGGCCACGCCCAGCGAGTTCACGCTCATCTTGGGTTCTCCGCCGAGGAGGCAGACCGGGAGGCGAGGGCCGGTGCACGCAGCGGCGGCGGCGCGAGCAGCGGGTGACCTTCCGGCCAGGGCAGATCGGGTGTCTTCTTGGCCTGGAACAGCTCGAGCCAGGTGCGACTGCGGGCGATGGCCTCGCGGTCGCCGAGCTTGGCGAGCTCGAACAGGGTCTGGCGCTGGTAGTCGAGGGCCTCCTCGAAGCGGCCGAGGCGGGCGAGCAGCAGGGCCAGGGCCTCCGCGGTGCCGGCGTCCGGGTGCTGGCGGTAGAGCGTCTCGGCCACCTCGAGCGCCGCCTTGCGCTCGGCCTCCTCCGCCTGCGGGCAGGCCGCCACCGACCGCACCCAGAGCTCGGCGCGGACCCCGTCGGCGGGGTGGCGGCCACGCGCCTCGCGGGTCGCGGTCAGCGCCTCCTCGCAGCGGCCGGCGCGGAAGCTCGCCGCCACCACGTGCGGCAGGCCGAGCGCGCGCTCGCCGTCGCGGGCCAGGATCGCCCGGTAGTGCTCGAGCGCCTCCGCGGCGCGGCCGCGGCGCAGCAGCAGGTCCGCCAGCATCCGCCGCGCCTCGAGATCCTCCGCCTCCGCGGCCACCGCCCGCCGGTAGTGGGCGAGCGCCTCCTCCTCGCGGCCGGCGAGCTCCTCGACCACGCCCGCCGCGACATGGGCCACGGCGCGATCGGCGCCGTCGCGCAGGGCGAATCCAGCCCAGCGCCGGGCCTCTTCGAAGTCCCCGCGCCCGGCCTCGACCCGGGCGAGCAAGCGCCATCGCCGCCACGTCCGTCGTCTCGCGCTCGAGATGCCCGCGCAGCCGCTCCCGGGCCTGGTCGAGCCGGCCGGCGACGATCAGCGGCAGGACCTCGTCGGCGACCGAGGGCGGCGGGCCGAACAGGCTCCGCGCCAGGGGATCGACCACCGGAACGGGGCCGTCCCCGGCCTGGGCCTCGAGCCGCGCCGCCTCCTCCTCCCGGCCGGCCTCGCGCAGCAGCGCCGCGAGCTCGCGGTGGACGACGGTCGCCCCGGGCTCCCGCTCGAGCAGGGCGCGCAGGTGCCGCTCGGCCTCCTCGAGGCGGCGCGCCGCGCGGGCGAGGCGAGCCAGACGGAGCCGGGCCGCGGCCGGGTTCTGCCGCTTGGCCAGCGCCTCCTCGAGCAGTCTCCGCGCCTCCTCCGGCGCGGCCGAGCGCGACCAGCGCGTCGGCGAGATGGATCCGGACGGCGGGATACTCCGGGTCGAGGCCGAGGCAGGCGCGGAAGAACGGCTCGGCCGCCGCCGGCCGCCCGCCGAGCAGGGCGCTCAGGCCGCCGAGGTAGCTCAGCTCGAAGTCCCCGGGAAGCAGGGCGACGGCATTGCCGAAGGCGATCTCGGCGGCCTCGAAGAGCCCGTGGCGGGCGTAGAAGGCCCCGATCGCGCCGTAGGCCGCGGCCAGCGGCGGGCCGACCAGCCGGCCCCGGAGCTCGTCGAACTCGGCGCGGCGGCGCTCGAGCAGCTCCGCCTGCTCGCGCGGAAGCCCCGAGAGGTCCGGCCGCGGCAGGGGCTTGAGCAGCGCCTCGGCGAGGGCGAGCGCGGGCAGCAGGCAGAGGGTCGCGAGGACTCTGGCCATCGGCGTCCGAGGGAACGGGGCCGCCATCATCCGCGAGCCCGTCCCCGGCCGCAAGCCGGGATCCGCGCCGCCAGGCCGAGCGCGTCGGCCCGCGCGTGGAGGCGCGCATCGGGCCGCCCGTTCCCGGTTCCGCCTGCTGACCGAGCGCCGCTTCCCGCCCCAGTTCCTCACCCGGCTCGCGGGCGCGCTCGACGACAACGTCTTCCGCAACGGGGCGGCCCTGCTCCTCGCCTGGCGGCTCGCCGTGCCGCGCGAGGCCGAGCGCCTGGTCGCCGACCTCGCCCTCGCCCTGTTCATCCTCCCCTTCTGTTCTCCGCGCTCGGCGGGCAGCTCGCCGACCGGCTCAAGCCGGCGGCGCTCCTCCGAGCGGCCAAGCTCGCCGAGGTCCCGATCCTGGCGCTCGCTGCGCTCGGCTTCCTGCTCGGCTCGGTGCCGCTCCTGCTCGCGGTGGTGTTCCTGATGGGGCCGCGGTCGACGCTCTTCGGACCGGTCAAGTACGCGATCCTGCCGCGCGTGCTCGACGGGAGCAAGCGCACCGGCGGCAACGCGCGGGTCGAGACCGGCACCCCGCTCGCCATCCTGCTCGGCCTCGTCGTCGGCGGGCTGCTGATGTCGCTCGACGGGCACGGGCCGCCGGCGACCGCCCTCGCCGTGCTCCTGCTCGCCATCGCCGGCTACGCCGCCAGGCGCCGCATCCCGCCGCTCGCCCCCGGGCGCACGGGGCCTTCCGCTGCGCCTAAACCCGCTCTCCGCCACCCGCGAGGTGCTCGCCAGCCGCGCGGCCGGCGCACGCAGCTCCAGTCGGTGTTCGGGATCTCCCGGTTCTGGATGTACGGGGCGGTGTTCACCGCCCCGGCGCCGCCTGGGTCAAGTCCACCCTGGGCGGGGGCGAGTCGCTCACCCTCCTCGCCCTCACCCTGTCCGCGGTCGGGGTCGCCATCGGCTCGCTGGCCCGGGAGGGGCTCGCCGGCCACCGCGCGGAGATCGGGCTGGTGCCGCCCGGCGCGGCGGGGATGACGCCGTTCGCCGTGGCGGTGTGGTGGCGGCCGACCGTGGCCGGGACGCTCCACCCGCCGTTCGCTGCCTTCCTCGGCGCCGAGGGGCAGCCTCGGCCTCGCGCTGGAGCTCACGCGGATCGGGGTCTTCGCCGGCTTCTACATCGTGCCGCCGTATGCCCTGTGCAAAGCCGCGGCGGGCCGGCCGAGCGGCCGCGGCTGATCGCCGCCGCCAGCAACATCCTCAACGCCGCCTTCGTGGTCGCCGCGGCGGCGCTGGCCGCGCGCTCGCCGCCCTCGGCGCGAGCGTGCCGCAGATCTTCCCGCGATGGCGCTGCTCAACCTCGCGGTCACCGGGATCCTCTTCCGGCTGGTCCCCGAGTTCCCGATGCGGCTCGTGGTCTGGCTGTTGATCAGCCTGCTCTGCCGGGTGCGCGCCGAGGGGCTCGAGCGCATCCCCGAGCGCGGCCCGGCGCTCCTCGTCCGCAACCACGTGAGCTACGTCGACGCGCTGCTCCTGACGGGCGCGATCCGCCGGCCGATCCGTTTCGCCATGGACCACCGCATCTTCCGCCTGCCCCCGCTCCGCGACGCGTTCCGCGCCGCCGGGCGATCCCGATCGCCCCGGCGAAGGAGGATCCGAAGCAGCCCGAGCGCGCCTTCGCCGGGATCGACCGGGCCCTCGCCGCCGGCGAGCGGGTCCGGATCTACCCCGAGGGGCGGCTTACGCCCGATGGCGAGATCCAGCCCTTCCGGCCCGGGATGGAGCGCGTGCTTCGGCCGCGCCCGGTGCCGGTGTTGCCGATGGCGCTCTCGGGGCTGTGGGAGAGCGTGTCGAGGCGGCGCGACCTACCGCCCGGAAGGGCGTGCCTCCCGCGCCGCTTCTGGGCGCGGATCGCGCTCGCGTCGGTGCCCCCGAGCCGGGGGCGGGGCTCTCGGCCGCCGCGCTCGAGGCGCGGGTCGGGGCCCTTCAGGGCGAGCCCGCCTGAGCGGGGCTAGCCGGCGTAGCCGCTCAGCACCGCGAGCGCGATCACCGCGAGCCAGAGCAGCAGCACGCGCCACAGCCTCCGGCGCCCCGCGGCGACGGCCCGCGTCAGCGCCTCGTCGCCGGCCTCCCCCTCGCTCTCCGCGGGCACCGCGGCCAGCATGGCGGCGACCAGCGGCGCGCGGTCGAGCGCGAGGAGCCCGCCGGCCTGCGCGAGCGCGCGCCGCCACGCTGCGATCACGGCGTCGAAGTCGCTCACCAGAGCGAGCGAGAGCGCGACCAGCGTGGCCGCCGGCCAGTCGAGCAGGGCGAGGAGGCGGCGGGCGGCGGCGCGCACCTCGGCCGGCAGGCGATCCGCCGGCTCGACCTCGGCGAGGATCTGGACCAGCCGGTAGAGCACGGCCCCGAGCGCGCCGAGGAGGAGGAACCACAGCAGCGTCCCGAACCAGCGCCGCAGCGCCGCGAGCGCGAGCGCGGCGACCGCGCCCTCCCGCGTCCAGTCCGTCCCGCTCTCGGCGGGATTCGGCAGCAGGGCGCGGAGCGCCGCCTCCCGCGCCGGGCCCTCCCCGGCAGCCGCGATCGCCTCGCAGTCGCGATCGAGGTCGCGCGGCCCCCAAGCGTAGAAGAGCAGCGCGATCGCGGCCAGGAAGGCGAGCAGCCCGTGCCAGGGCTGCGCGAGCAGCCACAGCAGGAGCGCGAGCGGCAGCAGCGGGCCGGCCAGCGCGAGGAGCAGGGCGAGCTCCCCGCCGAGCCGCTCCCGCCACGCCGGGAGCCGCGACAGGAGGCCGATCCAGGCCGAGAGCCAGTCGTAGCGCCGCAGCCGGGTGAGCTCGGGGGCGAGGTACGCGAGCCCGAGGGCGACGACCAGCGCGAGCAGCGAGACGGCCACGATCCCGATCCGGCTTCAGCGGCCGCGATTGTAGCCGAGGGTCCTCAGCCTCCCGCCCCCGCGCCGGGCCAGGCCACGCCGTTCTCCTCGACGAAATCCCGGATCAGGCGGTGAGCCACCGACCAGGGCGGGGCCACGGCCAGCTCGCCTCGCGCGAGCGCCGAGCCGAGGGCGCGCGGCGTCCACCAGCGGGCCTCGGCGATCTCGGCCGAGGGCAGCACCCGCCCCGGTCCGGCCTCGGCGCTGAAGGCGATCATCAGCGAACCGGGAAAGGGCCAGGGCTGCGAGGAATGGTAGGCCACCCGCACCAGCCCGAGGCCGACCTCCTCGCGCACCTCGCGCCGCACCGCCTCCTCGAGGGTCTCGCCCGGCTCGACGAAGCCCGCGACCAGCGAGAAGCGCCGCTCGGGCCAGTGGGGCTGCCGCACCAGCAGGCAGCGTCCCGCCCGGCGGATCAGCACGATCACGCAGGGATCGATGCGCGGAAACTGGCGCCGGCCGCAGCCGGGACACTCCCGGGCATGGCCGCCGCGGATCGTCCGCGTCGGCGTCCCGCAGGCCGGGCAGTGCCGCTCGCGCTCGTGCCACAGCCGGAGCGCGCGCGCGAAGGCGAAGAGGCTGGCCTCGGCCGGATCGAGGGTGGCGCTCGCCTCGCGCAGGCCCTGCCACGAGGCGCCCGGCGGGAGGGCGCCGGCCGCGGCGAGGAAGACGGGACGGCCGCGGTGAGCGAGCCCGAGCAGCGCGATCTCCTCCGCCACCGCGGCGAGCGGCACTCGCAGCAGCCGGCGCCGGCGGACGGCGGCGCGGCCCTCGCCGTCGAGCAGCACTGCCCGCGCATCCGCGCGCGAGCGCTGCGCCGCGAGCCAGGCCTCGTCCTCCAGCCGCTCGCCGGGACGCCGCAGCGGCAGCCGCGCGTAGCCGTTCAGCCGGGAGCGTTCGATCCCGGGCTCAGACCGCGAAGGAGGAGCCACAGCCGCAGGTGGTGGTCGCGTTCGGATTGCGGACCACGAACTGCGCGCCCATCAGGTCCTCGCGGTAGTCGATCTCCGCCCCCTCGAGGTACTGCAGGCTCAGCGGATCGATCAGGACCCTGAGCCCGTGCTGCTCGATCAGCAGGTCCTCCTCCTCGCGCTCGCGCTCGAAGGCGAAGCCGTACTGGAAGCCGGAGCACCCCCCGCCCTGGATGTAGACGCGGAGCATGAGCCCGGGCTCGCCCTCGGCCTCGATCAGCGCTCGCACCCGGGCGGCGGCCGCGGGCGTCACGGTGAGGAGCGCCGTGCCCGTCTCTCGGTAGCTCGGAAGCGTCGCGGACATGCCTCGAGCATGGGGCGGGCGCGTGCGGAATGCAAGGCGTGACTCAGGCCTGCGCCTGCGAGAGCGCCTCGGGGCTCGGAAGGCTCTTCGGCGGCTCGGCGCCGTGGACGAGCTGACCGGTCACGGTCGCGCCCGCCGCCATCTGCACCACGCGATAGTAGATGTTGCCCTCCACCCGGGCATTGGCGGCCAGCTCGACGCGCTCGCTGGCGATGAGGTCGCCCTTGAGGGTGCCGTTGATGATCACCTGGGGCACCCGCACCTGGCCCTCGATCGCCCCGTGCTCGCTCAGCGTGAGCAGGCTCTGGCTGCCCGGCCTCGGCGATCACCGAGCCGATCACCCGACCCTCGACGTGGAGCCCGCCCGAGAACATGACGTCGCCCCGGATGGTCACCGACGAGCCGATCCAGGTGTCGACGGGATGGGCCGCGCGCTGGCTCTTGCGATCACTTCCGAACATGGTTCGCCTCTCGCGACTGGACGATGTCCTCCCACACGTAGCTCTCCTCCGCTTCCCTCCCCCTTCGGGAAGCCACCGCACCACCAGCCGCAGCGGCCGGAACTGCGGGGGCAGCGCGATATCTTCCTCGAACTGCTGGAAGTAGCGGAAGGCGTAGGGCAGCGGCCGGGCCGCGGGATCGCCGCGCAGCTCGGCCCAGCCGAGCCGCCGGCGGCGGTCGCCCAGCATGCCCTCGGCCTCGAGCCAGACGTGACCCCTCACCGCGCGCGCGGTCTCGAGGTTCTGCGCCATCGCGAAGCGCACCAGGTAAGCCCCCCGACTCGCGCGGACGCAGCGTCGAGCCCGTGAATCGCCATGCCCCGCCGCTCGCCCTCGGGGGCGGTCAGACGCTCGAAGAAGGCGAGGTCGGCGCGGAGCCGGGCGATCTCCGCCTGCTGCTCGCCGAGCAGCCCCTGCAGCCGCGCGATCGCCCCCCGCGCCACGTCCTCGCCGCGCTCGGCCTGACGCAGCCGCGTGGCGAGCCGCTCGAGCTGCGCCTGGCTCTCGGCCGCGACCACCCTTAGCCTCCTCAGCTCCTCGGCGAGCGGCGTCGGCCTCCACCGGCCAGGCCCGCCGCGCCAGCTCGCCGGCCAGCGTACAGGCTGGCCAGCCACAGCGCGGCAAGCGTCAGGCGACGCAGGCGCAGCCGCCTGGGATCGTGCCGGAGCAGGATCCAGCCGCTTCCGCCCGACGGGGACGTCATCGGCGAGCGCTCGCGAGGTCCGAGCGCGTTATGTGAAGGCGCGCCGCCGCGCGCCCGTCAAGCCGCGAAAGTCATCGGCCGAGCCGCTACACTCTCGGGCGCGCGTCTGCGATTCCCGACCCCCGCGGTGCTCTGGCTCAAGGCCTTCCACATCGTCTTCGTGGTCACCTGGTTCGCCGGGCTCTTCTACCTCCCCCGCCTGTTCATCTATCACCTCGAGGTGGCGGACGAGCCGAGCCATCTCCGCTTCGCGCGGATGGAGCGGCGGCTCCTGGTCATCACCCACATCGGCGGCGCGCTCGCGCATCCTCTTCGGTCTCGCCCTTTTGCTCCTCCTCGCCGAGACCCCCGGCTACCTGCGGCAAGGCTGGCTGCACGCCAAGCTGACCCTGGTCGCGCTGCTCATCGCTTTCCATGGCTACTGCGCGTGGCTGACGCGCCGCTTCGGCCGCGGCGAGCGCCCCCACGGACCCGGCTTTCTCCGGGTCTTCAACGAGCTGCCGGCCCTGGTGCTCATCGGCAGCGTGCTGCTCGTGGTGCTGAAGCCCTTCTGACCGCGCAGGGCGGCGTTAAGACCCCGCGGAAGCTGTAAGATGCTCACGTGTAACATTCGTCTTTCTTCATGCACCCCGCAGAGTCCCAGCAGCATGCGGCGGAGCTGAGGCAGGCCTTCCTGCGGCATCTGCCGAAGCGGGTCGATCGCGTCTGCCGCCGCGGGCGGCAGCTCCTCCGCGCCGGCTGGGACATCAACGCCCTCTCGCTGCTCCACCGCGACGCCCAGGCGCTGGCCGGGGCGGCGGGTCGCTACGGCGCCCTCGAGGCCAGCGAGACGCTCTACGCCCTCGAGCTCGCGCTCCAGCCCTTCGTCGAGGGTGCGGCGCTGCCCGACGCGGCCCAGGGCGAGCGCATCGCCGGCCTCGTGCAGCGCCTGGCCAGCCTGGTCCAGTCGCTGTCGCTGCGCGGGCTCGAGGGCGGGGCCGAGCGGCCCTCGCCCGCACCGGGGCCCTTCGGGGCCACCACGCCGCTGCACCGCCCGGCACCGCCGGCCTACTGGCGCCGCTTCGGCCTGCCCGACCTCGAGCGCGCACCGCCGGCGGCCGCACCCGCGCCGACGCCGGTCGCGCCGCCGGCCCCTGCCGCCAGGCCCCCCGCCGAGAGCGCGGCCGCGGCGCGTCCGCCCGCCCGGCCCGCCGTCACCGCCCGACGCATCTACCTCCTCGATCCCGGCGAGCCGCTGCTGAGCCAGAGCGCCCAGCTGCTGCGCGAGGAGGGCCATGACGTCGAGTCCTTCGCCAGCGCCGAGGAGTTCCTCGAGGTGCTCGGGGCGCTCACCCCCGACCTCGCGATCGTGGCCGGTCTCGACGAGGCCGGGCTGCGCACGATCGGCGATCGCCTCCGCCAGGCGCGTCAGCGCGGCGGCTCGCGGGTGCTGCTGATGGTGATCGGCGAGCGGGACGATCTGCCCTCGCGGCTCGCAGCGCTGCGCGCCGGCGCCGACGCCTTCCACGGCCGCGGGATCGGGGCCGCGGAGCTGGTCGCCGAGGTGCGGGAGCAGCTGCGCGCCGAGCCCGCCGACGCCTACCGCGTGCTGGTGGTCGAGGACGACCGCTCGCAGGCGCTCTTCGCCGAGTCGATCCTGCGCAACGCGGGCTTCGAGACGCGCTCCGAGACCGATCCGCTGCGCGTGCTCGCGGTGCTCGAGGAGTTCGAGCCCGACCTGATCCTCATGGATCTCTACATGCCGAACGTCGACGGCATGGAGCTGACCGCGATCATTCGCGAGCGCGAGCGCTTCGTCGGGGTGCCGATCGTGTTCCTCTCGGGGGAGCAGGACGAGGAGAAGCACTTCGCCGCCCTCGACGCCGGCGGCGACGACTTCCTGGCCAAGCCGATCCGGCCGAAGCACCTGATCTCCGCGGTGACCAACCGCATCCGGCGCGCGCGCGTCAGCCGGCGCGCGCAGCGCGACCCCGCCCGCCGCGATCCGGCGACCGGGCTCTACCAGCGTCCGCTACGTGATCGACCGCGTGAGCGCGGCGCTGGCCGGCGAGGGCGCGGCGAGCGGCGGCCTGCTGTTCCTGGAGATCGACGACGCCCCGGGCCTGCGCGAGCGCCTGACGCTCGCCGGCTTCGAGACCCTCTCCGGCCAGCTCGGCGCGCTGTTCGCCGCCGAGGCCGGCGAGTCGGCGCTGTGCGCGCGCTTCAACGACCGCGCCTTCATCGCCTTCCTTCCCGAGGGCGGGGCGCAGGCGCTCGTCACGCTGGGACGGCGCCTGCTCGAACGGATTCGCCAGCGCGGCCTGGAGTCCGCCGGAGAGGGGATCCGGGTCGCGATCGACGTCGGAGCCTGCCCGCTCGGTCTCGGCTTCGCCGACGCCGGGGCGCTGCTCGCCGCCGCGGAGCGCGCCGCGCGCGCGGCGCGCGAGCAGCCCGAACCGCTGGTGCTGGTGCAGCCCGCGATGCCGGCGCCCACGGCCGAGCCCGCCGCCGACGGCCTCGGCGAGACACTGCTCGCCGCCATCGCCACCGACGGCCTCGACTTCCTGTATCAGCCGATCCTTCCGGTGATCGACCGCGGCGAGCAGATCTACCAGCTGCTGCTGCGGCTCCGCGACTCCTCGGGTGCGCTGCGCACCGCCAGCCGAGATCCTGCCCGTCGCCGAGCGCCTCGGAAAGCTGCTCGAGATCGATCGCATCGCCCTCGGCCGCGCGCTCCGCACCATCGCCGAGCGGCTGCATGAGGGGCGCCCGATCTCGCTGCTCGTCACCCAGTCCGCGGCCGCGCTCGACCGCGGCGAGCACGGCGCGTGGCTGCTCGGCCTGCTCGAGACCCGGGGCGTCCCGGGAGAGCGCCTGATCGTCGATCTGCGGGCCGAGACCGTCGGAGCGGGCGCCGGCCGCGGCGCGGAGCTTCCGCGAGCAGCTTGCGCGCCATGGCGTGCGCTTCTGCCTCTCCGGCTTCGACGGGAGCGAGCGCGCCTTCGAGCTGCTCGAGGTCTTCCCGGCGGAATGGGTGCGCCTCGGACGGCTCGGCTCGGCCGACCAGCCCGCCACGCGCGAGCAGCTCGCCCACATCGTCGAGCGCTGCCACCGTCTCGGGCGCGAGGTGGTAGCGCCGCGAGTCGAGGAGGCCGACGAGGCCGCCCTCGCCTGGACCGCCGGGGTCGACTACATCCAGGGGAACTTCGTGCACGCCGGAAGCGGCGAGCCGGAGTTCGATTTCCACCACCTGGCCTGAATCGGACCGCCGCCGTGGCGAGGACCCCTGCCGAAGCCGTCGCCGGAAGCTCCCTCGCGATCGCCGGTGCGGTCGCGAGCCTCCTCGCCCTCGCCCTCCGGCTCGCCGGCCCACCCGAGGCGCTCGCCGCTCCCGCCGTCCTGGCGACGCTCGCTCCGCTGGCAGCGGGCACGCTCGCCTGGCTCGCGGCCCGACGCTGGCCCGGCAGCGCACGCCGGGCGGGGCGCTGCATGGTGGCGCTCGCCTGGGCCGCCCAGCTCGCGCTCGGAACCGCCCCCGCCGCGGGAGCCCTGCCCGCCGCCGGAGCCAGCGGCATCGTCGCCGCGGCGCTGCTCCGGCTCCTCCGCGGACGAGGGCCGATGGCTGGCGGCGGCGCTGGGCATCCTGGCGCTGGCGCTGGCGGCGGTCCTGCTCCGCGAGCCGGGCTCGACCCTCGCCGCGACGATCCTCGCGCTCGCCCCGGCGCTGTGGGCCGCCTGGGGAGAGCGCCCGTCCGGAGGCGGGCGCCGGTCGCGGCGGCGGAGGCCACCCCCGGCGGGAGCGCCGAACCCGCCGCGCCGCGCCCTCGCCGACCGGCGGCCGATGCCGGGCTGCACGCCGAGCTCGAGCGGCTGCGCCGGGTGGAGGGCGAGCTGCGCGCGGCCAAGCAGGCAGCGGAGGCCGCGATCCTCGCCAAGGACGAGTTCCTGGCGACGATGAGCCACGAGATCCGGACGCCCCTCAACGGCATCGTGCCGCTGCTCGACATCCTGCTGTCGAGCGAGCTCAAGCCGGACCAGCACGAGTACGTCCGCACCGCCCACGAGTCGGCGCGCGAGCTGCTGCGGATCGTGGACGACATCCTCGACTATTCCAAGATCGAGGCGCGCCAGCTCACCCTGGAGAGCACCACGCTCGATCTGCGCGAGCTCGCGCGCTCGGTGGTGCGGCTGATGGAGGGCAACGCCGCGCGCAAGGGACTGCGGCTCGAGTACCGCTTCGACGAGAAGCTGCGGCCGGTGATGCGAGGCGATCCGGTGCGGCTGCGGCAGGTGCTCACCAACCTGCTCAGCAACGCGGTCAAGTTCACGGATCGCGGCGGGGTGACGGTCACCATCGGCAAGCGGGGCGAGACGCCCACGCACTACGAGGTGCTGGTCGAGGTGCGCGACACGGGCATCGGCATCGCCCCGGAGGTCGCGCCGAAGCTCTTCCGGCCCTTCACCCAGGCCGATGCCTCCACCACCCGCGAGCGGGGCGGCACCGGGCTCGGCCTCGCGATCTGCAAGCGCCTGGTCGAGCTCATGGGCGGCGAGATCGGCTTCGAGTCGGAGCCCGGCCGCGGCTCCCGCTTCTGGTTCACCGCGCCGCTGGCCAAGGCCCCCGGCGACGTCGCCCAGGCGCCGGCCGCGGCGGCCGGCGCCCGCCGCGCCCTCGCCGTCGGGCAGGACGAGGCGCTGGTGGCGCGCTGGCAGCGGACGCTCGCCCTGCACGGCGTCGAGCTCAGGCACTGTCGGACCGTGGTCGAGGGTCTCGAGCAGCTCAAGCGCCAGGCCGCGAAGGGCGAGCGCTGGGCCTTCGAGTTCCTGCTCGTCGACCTCGCCACCCTGCGCACCACCGCGATCGGCCTGGTCCGCAACGTGCTGCGCCTGCCCGAGCTCGACCGCCTGAAGCTCCTGCTGCTCTCCGGCGGCGACCCGGTGCCTGAGGAACTGCGCCGCATCGCCCGTGCGGTGGTGCTGCCCCGCCATGCGCCGGACTCCGAGCTCGTGGCCGCGGTCCAGCGCCTGGAGGAGCGCGGCGATGCCCGCCGTGGCCGCGCCACCGGCAGCGCCCGAGCCCGTCGCCGCCCGTCCGCCCCCGGCGACGCTCCATGGCCGCGTCCTGCTGGTCGAGGACAACCCGGTGAACCGGCGGGTCGCGGAGAAGCTCCTCGAGCGGCTGGGTCTGGTCTGCGAGCACGCCGAGAACGGCCAGGAGGCGCTGGAACGGATGGCGCGGGGGCGCTTCGACCTGGTGCTCATGGACTGCCAGATGCCGGTCCTCGACGGCTACCAGGCGACGCGGCGCTGGCGGGCGCTGGAGGCGCAGGGCGGCCGCGGGAGGCTGCCGATCGTCGCGATGACCGCGAACGCCATGCTCGGCGACCGCGAGAAGTGTCTCGCCGCAGGGATGGACGACTACCTCTCGAAGCCGATCGACCGCGAGCAGCTCGCCGCCGTGCTCGGCACGCTGGCTCGGCCGGCGCGAACCGGTCGCTCCCGAGCCCGCCGCTGCGCCCCGGCCCGCTCCGGCGGCGCGAAGCTGGGGAGGCGGCGACCGAGACCCCGCGCGGGCCGCCCGAGCCCTTGGTCAGGCGCGCCGGCCCCGCGCCCCCCGCCATCGACCAGGAGGTGCTGCGGGACCTGGTCGAGGTGATGGGCGGCGACTTCGCCGCGCTGGTGCGCAGCTACCTCGAGGACGCGCCGCGGCACCTGCTCGCGCTCAACGAGGCCGCGAACCGCGGCGACCTCGAGGCCTTGGTGAGCCCCTGCGCACGCGCTCAAGTCCAGCAGCGCCAACCTCGGCGCGAAGCGGGTCTCGGAGATCGCCCGCCTGATCGAGCACGGCGCGCGCCGGCGCGAGCTCAAGGCCCCCCAGACCCTGGTCGCCGAGCTCGCCCGCGAGCTCAGGCGCGCCACCCAGGAACTCGAGGCCCTGCTCGGTCATCCGCTCCGCGGGCAGCGCGTAGCGCCGCTCAGCTTCCCATCTGGGACTGGAGATAGTTGGCGAGTCCGACGCGCTCGATCAGATCGAGCTGGGTCTCGAGCCAGTCGATGTGCTCCTCTTCGCTGTCGAGGATGTCCTTGAGCAGCTGGCGGCTGACGTAGTCGCCCGTCGCCTCGCAGTGGGCGATCGCGGCCTTGAGGTCCGGATGGGCCGCGCGCTCGAGCTCGAGGTCGCAGCGCAGCGCCTCCTCGGGCGTCTCGCCGATCCTGAGCTTGCCGAGGTGCTGCAGGTTCGGCAGTCCCTCGAGGAACAGGATCCGCTGCACCAGCCGGTCGGCGTGCCTCATCTCGTCCAGCGACTCCTCGTACTCCTTGGCCTCGAGCCGCTTCAGCCCCCAGTTGCCGAACATCCGGGCGTGGAGGAAGTACTGGTTGATCGCCGTGAGCTCGTTGAACAGGATCCTGTTGAGATGCGCGATGACCTGGGGATCGCCTTTCATCGTTCGCGAGGCACCTGCACCTCGGGGACGCGATCAGGCTAGCGCAGCCGCCCCGCAGGCACGACGAAATGCGAAGGAATCGCGGCGGGCGACGGCAAGCTCAGGCCAGGCGCGGCCGCACCGCGGGCATCCCGAGCGAGGCGACGCTCCTCGGCGAGCAGCGACTCCGCCAGCGCACGGCAGCAGCCGCAGCCGGTGCCGCAGCCGGTGCGACCCGCGAGCTCGGCGAGATCGCACGCGCCCTTCGCGGATCGCGATCCGGAGCTCGCGCTCGGTAATCCCGTGACAGAGGCAGACGTACATCGGCAGGCGACGGCAGGGCGGCCTTCAGTGAAAACCGAATACGAACGATTGTCAATCGCCTAGGCGAACGGCGCAGCGCATCGTCCCGGCGGGGCGGGGTGCCGGGGCTGCGGGCGCGGGCCTCGGCGCCCGCCGGGCCGAGGCGATCCAGCAGCGGGGCGAGCAGATGCAGGGCGCGGCGGTAGACGCCGCGCTTGAAGGGCACGACGTGCTCGAGCGGATACCAGAAGTCCACCCAGCGGAAGCGGTCGAACTCGGGATGCTCGCTGGCGTCGAGCCGGACCCGGCTGTCGTCGGTCAGCAGCCGGAGCAGGAACCACACCTGCTTCTGGCCGATGCACGGCAGGCCGCCGTCGCGCCGCCGCAGCCGCGGGGGCAGCCGGTAGCGAAGCCAGTCCGGTGGTCGCGCCGAGCAGCTCGACATGCTCCGGCCGCAGGCCCAGCTCCTCCTCGAGCTCGCGGTACATCGCCTCGCGCGGCGTCTCGTCGCTGCGCATCCCGCCCTGCGGAAACTGCCAGCCGTCGCGGCGGATGCGGCGCGCCCAGAGCACGCGCGCGTCGTCGCGCACGAGCACGATGGCGACGTTGGGACGGAAGCCGTCGGGGTCGATCATCGAGAGCGCTCCTCGCCGCCGGGGAGATTCTCCGCACCGGCTCCCGTCCCCTCGAGCGCGGCACCGCGCCGCGGCCGCCGCCGCCAGCCCGGGATCACCCGCTCGCGCGCCCGCGCCACGGCGAGCGCACCCGCCGGCACGTCGCGGGTGATCGCGGATCCGGCCCCGATCGTCGCGCCCTCCCCGACCACCAGCGGCGCGACCAGCGCGCAGTTCGAGCCGACGAAGGCTCCGGCGCCGATCCGCGTGCGGTGCTTGGCGAGGCCATCGTAGTTGCAGGTGATGGTTCCGGCGCCGATGTTGCTCCCGGCCCCGACCTCGGCGTCGCCGAGGTAGCTCAGGTGGTTGGCCTTCGCCCCCTCGCCGAGGAGGCTGTTCTTGACCTCCACGAAGTTGCCGAGCTGCACGCCGGCGGCGAGACGGGTGCCGGGGCGCAGCCGGGCGAAGGGCCCGATCCGGCAGGGGCCGAGCGTCTCCACCCCCTCGAGCTCGCAGTGCCCGAGCACCTCGGTGCCCGCGGCGAGCCGGCAGTCGCGGAGCCGGCAGAAGGGGCCGATGCGCACCTCGTCGCCGAGTTCCACCCGGCCCTCGAAGATCACGTCGATGTCGAGCTCGACGTCGCGGCCGGCGCGGAGCTCGCCGCGCAGCTCCACGCGCGTGGGATCGGCCATCCGCACCCCGGCGGCCAGCAGGCGTTCCGCCGCCCGGCGCTGCAGCGCCCGTTCGAGGGCGGCGAGCTGCGCGGCGTCGTTGACCCCGAGGCCGGCCAGCGGATCGGCGCTGGCCACCGCCCGCGCCGGACGCCCCTCGGCGGCGGCCAGCCGGAAGACCTGGGTGAGGTAGTACTCGCCCTGGGCATTGGCGCGATCGAGCGCCGGCAGCCAGCGGCGCAGATCCTCGGCCTCGGCGGCGAGGAGGCCGGTGAAGACCAGCGGCAGCGCGCGCTCCTCGGCGCTGGCGTCCCGTTCCTCCACCACCGCCTCGATCCTCCCCGCCCCGTCGAGCCGGACCCGCCCGTAGCCCGAGGGATCGGCGGGGCGCGCGACGAGGGCGGCGAGTCCGGAGCCCTCAGCCAGGCCGCGGAGCGCCTCCTCGTCGAGCACGGGAACGTCGCCGAGGGCCACCAGCACGCGCGCCCCGGCAGGCAGCGCCGGCAGCGCCACCATCAGCGCGTGGCCGGTGCCTAGCCGCTCCCGCTGCTCGATCCAGCCCAGCCCCGGCCTCGGCGGCGAAGGCCCGGCGCAGGGCCTCGCCGGCATGGCCGAAGACCACGTGGATGCCCGCCGGCGCGAGCCGCCGCAGGGTCTCGAGCACGTGCGCGAGCAGCGGACGCCCGGCGAGCGGCATCAGCGCCTTGGGGCGGGCCGAGCGCATCCTCCTGCCCTCGCCGGCGGCCAGGATCACGCAGTGGAGCTCGCGGGCCATGGTGCAGCGCTCCTCGACCGAAGGGCGACATTCTAGGGACTCCGCCGCAGGCACGGCGGCGGCGCCGCTTGGCGCGGACCGCCGCCCGCTGCCGGGGCACCGGCGCCGCGCACGGTTAGAATCGCCGGCCTGCTGCGCTGGCGTCCCAGGATGCCCCGACTCGCCCCGACCGGCCTCGCCGCCGGCCTGCTCCTGCTCGCCGCCGGCCTGATCGTGGAGCTGCCGGCCGCGCTGTTGCCTCTGGCGCACCTGCAGGCCCTCGCGATCCTCGCCGTCGGCGCCCTGGCCGTGGCCCTGACGCTGGCACGGCTCACGCGCCGGCCGGCCGCGCTGTGGCTGGCGGCCTTCTTCGCGCTGCTCCATCTCGGGATGGTCGGGGTCGCGCCCGTCCTCGCCGTCGTCCCTGCTCACCCTCGGCGCGCTCGCCCTCGGCGCTCCCCTCGTCGCCGCGGCCGGGACGGCTCGAGGCGCGCCGATCCGGTGCTCGGCCTCCTGGTCGGCCTCGCCCTGCTCGCCGGGGTCGCGGGCTGGCTGCTGCCGGTCCGGATCCACCGCGACTGGAGCTACGGCGCGCTGCTGCTCGCGCTGATCTGGCGGCGACGCGAAGCCCTCGCCGCAGCCCTCGCGGCGATCGCGGGCGGCTGCCCGAGGGGCGGTCACCCGCGCCCCCGCCGCGGCCGCCTTCGCCGTGCTCGCGCTCGGCCTCGCCAGCGCCGTCTGCTGGCTGCCCACCATGCAGCACGACGACCTCGCCTACCACCTCGGCCTGCCGAGCGAGCTCGCCGCGCTCGGCTACTACCGCATGGACGCCTCGAGCCAGGTCTGGGCGCTCGCGCCCTGGGCGGGCGACCTGCTGCATGGCGTCGCCGCCCTGCTCGCCGGCGGCGAGGCCCGCGGCAGCCTGAACCTGCTGTGGCTCGCCGCCTCGGCCTGG
Source organism: Lysobacterales bacterium (assembly GCA_033582715.1). Lineage (GTDB taxonomy): Bacteria > Pseudomonadota > Gammaproteobacteria > Xanthomonadales > BPKI01 > BPKI01. The sequence goes on from JAVQZZ010000001.1 coordinate 2,324,956, forward strand.
CTGCTCTTCGGCCTGACGCGGCGGCTCGGGGGCGCCCCGGCCCTCGCCTGGCTCGCGGTCGCGCTGTGGGCGAGCCAGCCCCTGCTCGCGACCCTGCTCGGCGGGATGCAGACCGAGCTGCCGGCGGCGGCGGCGGTCTTCGCCCTCGGCGGGCTGCTCGCCGGACGGCAGGGCCGCCCCCGCCGGAGCGCCGCCCGGCTCCGGGTGATGGCGCTGCTCGCCGGGTTGCTGCTGGCCCTCAAGGCCAGCCACGCGCTCCTGCTCGCGGCCCTCGCCGCCTGGTGGCTGGCCGGGGTCGGACTCCGCCGGCTGCCCTGGCGCGCGCTCGCCGGAGCGCTGCCCTGGCTGCTGCTCGCCGGCGGCTCGAGCTACGCCTACGCCCTCCTGCTCAGCGGCAATCCGCTGCTTCCGCTGTTCAACGCCTGGTTCCGGTCGCCCGACTTTCCCCCGGTGAACTTCGCCGACCCGCGCTTCCCCGGGGGACTCGCGCTCCTCGACCCGTGGCGGCTGGTCTTCGACACCGGCCGCTACTTCGAGGGGCTGCCCGGCGCCGCCGGCTTCCTGCCGGTCGCGCTCGCCGGGCTGCTCCCGGCGGCCCTGCTCGGGCGCCGTACCCGGGCCGCGACGCTGGTCGCGCTCGGCGGCGCTGATCGCGCTGTGGTCCCAGACCAACTACCTCCGCTACCTGTTCCCGGCGCTCGGCCTGCTGCTTGCCGCCCTGCTCGCGGCCCTCGGCTGCCTGCGGGGGCGGCTGCCGATGCTGGCCCTCGGCGTCCTCGCCGGCGTCCAGCTCGCCTTCCAGGGCAACGCCTGGTGGGTGCTGGAGCACGGAGCGCTAGCCCGGCTGATCCGGGAGCCCGACCCGGAGGGGATCCTCGCCCGCTATGCCCCGGAGCGGCTGCTGCTCCGCGATCTTCCCGCTCAGGCGCAGGGTGCTCGTGCTCGGCCGCGCGAGCCATGCCGAGCTCGCCGGCCGCGGCTTCGCCCCGTCCTGGTACGACCCCGGACTCGCCGCCGATCCGCGCTGGGCCGCGCCGGCGGAGGCCGATCGCGAGCCCCTGCTCGAGGCCGCCTGGGATTACGGCTTCACCCACCTCCTGCTCGCCGGGCATCCGGACCCGGCGGCGCTCGCGGAGCGGCTGCGGCGGGTCGGCGCGACGCCGGCCGGCTGGCGCTACGACGCGGTCCTGTGGGCGCTGCCGCTCGCGCCCGACCATCCGCGGCGGGACCTGCGGCGCGAGCGCGACCGCGCGCGGGCCATTCGGCGGGCATGGCGCTGAGGCGCGAGGCGCTGCGCTTCCTGCTCGTCGGGGCGCTGCTGGTCGCCGTCGACGCGCTGGTCTTCATGGCGCTCAGCGCGCTCGGCCTCGAGCCCGGGCTCGCCAATCTCGCCGGGCGGCTGAGCGGGGCGGCGCTCGGCTTCCTCGCCCACGGCGGCTTCACCTTCGCCGGCGCGGACGCACGCCTCGGCGGCGGGCCGCTCGCGCGCTACGCGCTGCTGTGGCTCGCCCTCACCCTGCTCAGCACCCTCGCCGTCGCGGGCGCGGCCCGCAGCCTCGGCCTCGCCACGGCCTGGCTGCTCAAGCCGCCGCTCGAGGTGCTGCTCGCCGTGGCAAGCTTCCTGCTCATGCGCCACTGGGTGTATCGCTGATGCCCGAGATCGCGGTGGTGATCCCCTGCTACCGGGTCGCGGGACGGGTGCTCGAGGTCATCGCCCGCATCGGTCCCGAGGTCGGCTGGATCTTCGCGGTCGACGACGCCTGCCCCGAAGGCAGCGGCGGGCGCATCGAGCGCGAGTGCCGCGATCCCCGGGTGCGGGTGCTCCGCCACGCCGAGAACCAGGGGGTGGGCGGGGCGACCGTGACCGGCTACCGCGCGGCGCTCGCCACGCCGGCGCGGGTGGTGGTCAAGCTCGACGGCGACGGCCAGATGGACCCGGCGCTGATCCCGAGCCTGGTGCGCCCGATCCTCGAGGGCCGGGCCGACTACGTCAAGGGCAATCGCTTCCACCGCGTCGCCGACGTCGCCGCGATGCCACGGGTGCGCCTGCTCGGCAACGCCGCGCTCTCCTTCCTCGCCAAGCTCTCGACCGGCTACTGGCAGGTCTTCGACCCCAACAACGGCTTCACCGCCATCCACCGCGCGGTGCTCGCCGAACTCCCGCTCGAGCGCCTCGCCCGGCGCTACTTCTTCGAGTCGGACATGCTCTACCAGCTCGGCCAGCTCCGCGCCGCCATCGCCGAGCTGCCGATGCGGGCGGTTTACGGCGACGCCCCCTCGAGCCTGAGGCCCTGGCGCACGGTCCTGCCGTTCCTCGCTGGACACCTGCGCAACACCGCCCGCCGGCTGCTCTACGGCTATTTCCTGCGCGGCTTCTCCCCGGCCTCGCTCGAGCTGCTGCTCGCCCCGCCGCTCCTGCTCTTCGGCACGATCTACGGCCTTCGCGCCTGGGCGGAGTCGGCGGCGAGCGGCGTCCCGGCCACGGCCGGCCAGGTGATGCTGGCCGCGCTGCCGATCGTGCTCGGCGTGCAGTTCCTCCTCTCCTGGCTGCACTTCGACGTCGCCGCCGAGCCGAGGCAGCCGATCCATCCGCTGCTCGGCGGCGGAGGCGGCCCCGTGGCCGAGCTGCCGGAGCGCTGAACGCTCAGCGCTTGAGGCTGCGCCGGAGCCGCTCGAGGGCCTGGAGCTGGGCCACCGCCTCGGCGAGCTTCGCCTGGGCCTCGGCGATCTCCATCGCGTCGGTGCGGTTGGCGAGGATGCGCTCGGCCTCGCGCTTGGCCTCGAGCGCCGCCGCCTCGTCGAGGTCCTTGGCGCGGATCGCGGTGTCGGCGAGCACCGTGACCACCTGCGGCTGCACCTCGAGGATCCCCCCGGAGACGTAGAAGCTCTGCTCCTCGCCGCCGGGCAGCACCACCCGCACCGGCCCCGGCTTGAGCCGGGTGATGAGCGGGGCGTGGCGCGGGGCGATGCCGAGCTCGCCCAGCTCGCCGGTGGCGACCACGAACTCGACCTCGCCGTGGAAGATCTCCTCCTCGGCGCTCACGATGTCGCAACGCAGCCGCGCCATCGCCGGATCCTCAGACGGTCACGCCGAGCTTGCGGGCCTTCTCGAAGACCTCGTCGATCCCACCCACCATGTAGAAGGCCTGCTCGGGGATGTGGTCGACCTCGCCGTCGACGATCATCTTGAAGCCGCGGATGGTCTCCTTGAGCGGCACGTACTTGCCGGGCTGGCCGGTGAAGACCTCGGCGACGAAGAAGGGCTGGCTGAAGAAGCGCTCGATCTTGCGCGCCCGGGCCACGGTCAGCTTGTCCTCCTCGGACAGCTCGTCCATGCCGAGGATGGCGATGATGTCCTTGAGCTCCTTGTAGCGCTGCAGGGTGGCCTGGGCGCGACGCGCGGTCTCGTAGTGCTCGACGCCGATCACGTTGGGGTCGAGCTGGCGGCTGGTCGAGTCGAGCGGATCCACTGCGGGGTAGATGCCGAGCGCCGCGATCTGGCGCGAGAGCACCACGGTGGCGTCGAGGTGGGCGAAGGTCGTGGCCGGCGAGGGGTCGGTGAGGTCGTCGGCGGGGACGTAGACCGCCTGGATCGAGGTGATCGAACCCTTGCGGGTGGAGGTGATCCGCTCCTGGAGCTTGCCCATCTCCTCGGCGAGGGTGGGCTGGTAGCCCACCGCCGAGGGCATGCGCCCGAGCAGCGCCGAGACCTCGACGCCGGCGAGGGTGAAGCGGTAGATGTTGTCGATGAACAGCAGGACGTCGCGGCCCTCGTCGCGGAAGTACTCGGCGATGGTCATGCCGGTGAGGGCGACGCGCAGGCGGTTGCCCGGGGGCTCGTTCATCTGGCCGTAGACCAGCGCCACCTTGTCCAGCACGTTGGACTGGATCATCTCGTGGTAGAAGTCGTTGCCCTCGCGGGTGCGCTCGCCCACCCCCGCGAAGACCGAGTAGCCGGCGTGCTCGATGGCGATGTTGCGGATCAGCTCCATCATGTTGACGGTCTTGCCGACCCCGGCGCCGCCGAACAGGCCGACCTTGCCGCCCTTGGCGAAGGGGCAGATCAGGTCGATGACCTTGATCCCCGTCTCGAGCAGCTCGCGGCTCGCCGCCTGCTCGGCGAAGGAGGGCGCGGGCCGGTGGATCGGCCAGCGCTCGCGCTCGCCGATCGGACCCTTCTCGTCGATCGGGTTGCCGAGCACGTCCATGATCCGCCCGAGCGTCTCGCGCCCGACCGGAACCTTGATCGGCTCGCCGGTGTTGCGGACGACGAGGCCGCGCTTGAGGCCGTCGGTGGAACCGAGCGCGATCGTGCGCACCACCCCGTCGCCGAGCTGCTGCTGCACCTCGAGCGTGATCTCGGTGCCGTCGATCTTGAGCGCGTCGTAGACCTTGGGCACCTGCTCGCGCGGGAACTCCACGTCGACGACGGCGCCGATGATTTGGACGATCTTGCCTTGGGTCATGGTCTGCGATCAGGAGACGGCCGCCGGATGCACGCCTCGGCCCGCCCCGGGCCGCCGTCCCTCTGCCTCCTCGAAGTGTGGATGAACCGGGAATCCGGGACACGCCATCGCCGCGGCCCTCATACCGCCGCCGCCCCGCCGACGATCTCCGCGATCTCGCGGGTGATCGCCGCCTGGCGGGCCTTGTTGTAGACCAGCTGGAGCTCGCCGATCAGCTTGGTCGCGTTGTCAGAGGCGGCCTTCATCGCCACCATCCGCGCCGCGTGCTCGCTGGCCAGGTTCTCGAGCACGCCCTGGTAGACCAGCGCCTCGATGTAGCGGGTGAGCACCTGGTCGAGCACGGTCTGCGGGTCGGGCTCGTAGATGTAGTCCCAGTCGTGGGTGGTGGCGATGTCCTCGCTCGGCGGCAGCGGCAGCAGCTGGGCGATGGTGGGCCGCTGGGTCATCGTGTTCACGAAGTCGTTGTAGGCGAGGAACACGCGGTCCAGCCGCCCCTCGGCGTAGGCGTCGAGCGCGACCTTGAGCACCCCGATCAGCCTCGAGAGCTGCGGCCGCTCGCCGAGATGGGTGACCGAGCCCACCAGGTTGACCTTGAGCCGGCGGAAGAAGGAGGCCGCCTTCTGGCCGATCGCCACCAGGTCGACCTCGATGCCCTGGCCCTGGTGGCCGCGGATCTCGGCGAGCAGCCGGCGGAACAGGTTGCTGTTCAGGCCCCCGCACAGGCCGCGGTCGGTGGAGATCACCACGTAGCCGACCCGCCGCACCGTCTCCCGCTCGCTCAGGAACGGGTGCCGGTACTCGCTGTTGGCGCGGGCGACGTGCCCGATGACCTGGCGCATCATCCGCGCGTAGGGCCGCGAGGCCTTCATCAGGTCCTGGGCACGGCGGATCTTGCTCGCCGAGACCATCTCGAGCGCGCGCGTCACCTTGCGCGTGTTCTGGATGCTGCGGATCTTGGAGCGGATCTCTCGGGCGCCGGGCATGGCTCGCGACTCCGGTCTCGGATCACCAGGTGCCGGTGGCTTTGAGCTCCTCGATGCCGCGGCGGAAGGCGGCCTCGATCTCCTCGTTCCAGTCGCCGGTGGCGGTGATCCGGCTCATGAGCTCGGGCTGGGTGTCGGCGAAGTGCCGGTGCAGCGCCTCCTCGAAGGCCGCGACCTTGGCGATCGGCACGTCGTCCACATAGCCCTCGTTGACCGCGAAGATCGACAGCGCCATCTGGGCGATGGTGAGCGGCGCGTATTGCTTCTGCTTCATCAGCTCGGTGACCCGCTGGCCGCGGTCGAGCTGCTTGCGGGTCGCCTCGTCGAGGTCGGAGGCGAACTGGGCGAAGGCGGCGAGCTCGCGGTACTGGGCGAGCGCGATGCGGATGCCGCCGGACAGCTTCTTCATGATCTTGGTCTGGGCCGCACCGCCCACCCGCGACACCGAGATGCCGGCGTTCACCGCGGGCCGGATGCCGGCGTTGAACAGGTCGGTCTCGAGGAAGATCTGGCCGTCGGTGATCGAGATCACGTTGGTCGGGACGAAGGCGGAGACGTCGCCGGCCTGGGTCTCGATGATCGGAAGCGCGGTGAGCGAGCCGGTGCGGCCCTTGACCGCGCCGTTGGTGAAGCGCTCGACGTACTCGGCGTTGACCCGCGCCGCGCGCTCGAGCAACCGCGAGTGCAGGTAGAAGATATCGCCGGGGTAGGCTTCGCGGCCGGGGGGACGGCGCAGCAGCAGCGACACCTGGCGATAGGCCCAGGCCTGCTTGGTGAGGTCGTCGTAGATGATCAGCGCGTCCTCGCCGCGGTCGCGGAAGTACTCGCCCATCGCGCAGCCGGCGTAGGGGGCAATGAACTGCATCGCCGCCGACTCCGAGGCCGAGGCGGCGACCACGGTGGTGTACTCCATCGCCCCGTACTCCTCGAACTTGCGCACGATGTTGGCGATGGTCGAGGCCTTCTGCCCGATCGCCACGTAGATGCACTTGATGCCGGTGCCGCGCTGGTTGATGATCGTGTCCACCGCGAGCGCGGTCTTGCCGGTCTGGCGGTCGCCGATGATCAGCTCGCGCTGGCCGCGCCCGATCGGGATCATCGAGTCGATCGCCTTGTAGCCGGTCTGCACCGGCTGCGACACCGACTGGCGCCAGATCACGCCCGGCGCCACCTTCTCGATCGGCGAGTACACCCTGGCCTCGACCGGCCCGCGTCCGTCGATCGGGTTGCCGAGCGCATCGACCACCCGCCCAAGCAGCTCCGGCCCGGTCGGCACCTCGAGGATGCGACCGGTGGTGCGCACCGTGTCGCCCTCGCGGATGTGGCCGTACTCGCCGAGGATCACCGCGCCCACCGAGTCGCGCTCGAGGTTGAGGGCGAGGCCGTAGGTGCGTCCCGGGAACTCGATCATCTCGCCCTGCATCACCTCGGCGAGGCCGTGGATGCGGACGATGCCGTCCGAGAGGCTGAGCACGGTGCCTTCGTTGCGCGTCTCCGCGGTCAGCTTGAAGTTCTCGATGCGCGCCCGGATGATGTCGCTGATCTCGGAGGGGTCGAGTGTCGTCTGCATGGCAGGAGTCCCTTCGCTGGCCGCTCAGGCGGCCTCGAGTGGATGGGGGATTGGGCGAAAGCTGGACGGGTCACGGGATGCGGCTCAGCCCAGACTGCGGCGCATCCGCTCGAGCCCGCCGCGCACCGAGAGATCGATCACGCGGTCGCCGAGGGCGACCAGGAAACCGCCGAGCAGCGAGGGATCGACCTCCGTGCTGAGCTCCAGCTGGCGGCCGAGGCGGCGGCCGAGCGCCGCGGCGATCGCGGCGACCTCCGCCTCCGAGAGCGGCCGCGCGCTGCGCAGCCTTCCCACCAGGCGGCCCTCGGCCTCCGCCCGCAGGGCCTCGAACTGCCGCGCGATCTCGGGCAGCAGGCTCAGCCGTCCGCGCTCCGCGAGCAGGGCGAGGAAGTTGCCGTAGGGCGAGCCGAGCTGGGGCAGGCCCTCGGGCATCAGCAGCCGGACCCGCGCCGCGGCGGAGAGCCGCGGGTGGCCGAGCAGGGCGACGACCTCCGGCCGTCGCGCGGCCGCGGCGGAGAAGGCGAGATGGCGTGACCAGGCCGCGAGCTCGCCCGACTCCCGCGCGACGCGGAAGGCGGCACGGGCATAGGGCCGGGCCAGGGTCTCCTTCGCGATCATGCGCGAAGCTCGCCGGCGAGGCGCTCGAGCAGCTCGCGGTGCGACGCGGGGTCGATCTCGCGCTCGAGGATCCGCCGCGCGCCGAGCACCGCGAGCTCGGCGAGCTCGGCCCGGAGCTGCTCGCGGGCGCGGTGCACCGCCTGCTCGAGCTCGGCCTGCGCCGCCTGCCGCTGGCGCTCGGCCTCGGCCAGCGCCTCGGCGCGGGCCTGCTCCACGATCTGGCTCGCGCGCTGATGCGCCTGGTCGATGATCTCGCCGGCCCTGGACCTGGCCTCGCGCAGCATCGCCGCCACCTGATCCTCGGCCTCCTCGAGCGCCTTGCGGCTGCGCTCGGCCGCCGCCAGACCCTCCGCGATCCGCCGCTGGCGCTCCTCCACCGCGCGCATCAGCGGCGGCCAGATGAACTTCCAGGTGAACCAGATCAGGATCGCGAAGAAGATCAGCTGACCGAGGAAGGTGGCATTGAGGCTCATGCGCGAGGCTCGTCGAGGGGCGGATGGGGATGCCCGGCGGGTCGCCGCTCAGCCGCCGCCGAGGGCGCCGAGCAGCGGATTGGCGAAGGCGAAGAACAGCGCGATCGCCAGACCGATGATGAAGGCCGCGTCGATCAGGCCGGCGAGCAGGAACATGCGGCCGGAGAGCATCGGCACGAGCTCGGGCTGGCGTGCGGCGCTCTCGAGGAACTTCGAGCCCATCACGCCGATGCCGATGCAGGCGCCGAGGGCGCCGAGGCCGATGATGATGCCGATGGCGATCGCGGTGCTGCTCTGGATGGCGCTGATCAGGGAGAGATCCATGTCGGTGTCCTCGTGGCGGTTCTCGGTTGCGGGTTGGGGGAGTGGGCTTCAGTGATGCTCGGTGACCATCGAGAGGTAGACCACGGTCAGGATCATGAAGATGAAGGCCTGCAGCGTGATCACCAGGATGTGGAAGATCGACCAGGCGGCGCCGGCCAGCACCGCGCCCAGGAAGGCCAGCGCGCCGCCCGCCTTGGCGCCGAGGCTCTCGAGCGCGAGCAGGTTGCCGCCTGCCATCGCCAGCAGCGCGATCAGGATGAACACGAGCTCCCCGGCGTACATGTTGCCGAAGAGTCGCATCGCCAGGCTCACCGGCTTGGACAGGTACTCGATCAGGTTGAGGCCGAGGTTCGCCGGCGCCAGCAGCAGCTTCACGGCCGGATGCCGGGCATGGAAGGGCGCGGTGAACAGCTCGACCCCGAAGCCGGCCGCGCCCTTCGCCCGCACCGCGAAGACGAACATGAGCAGCAGCACGGTGCAGGACATCGCCAGCGTGATGTTGAGGTCGGTGGTCGGGACCGCGCGGAAGTGCTCGAGCCCCACGCCGTGGGCGAGCATCGGGATCAGGTCGAGCGGCAGGAGCTTGAGGGCGTTCATCAGGAACACCCAGACGAAGATCGTCAGCGCGAGCGGCGCGACGAAGCGCCGGTCGCCGTGGAAGACGTCCTTGACCTGGGTGTCGATGAACTCGACGGCGAGCTCGATGAAGGCCTGGAACCGGCCCGGCACGCCAGGGGTCGCGCGCCGCGCCATCCAGAAGAAGGTGCCCAGACCGAGCAGGCCGATCAGCGCGCTCATCACTAGGCTGTCGACGTGGACCACCCAGAACGGGCCGTCGCCGATGCGGGCGGTGAGGTGCTTGAGGTGATGCCCGACGTATTCGGCGGGCGTCTCCCCCGCAAGCGGCCATCCCGAGCTCATCGCAGCCATCGTGTGAGGAATAGGAGGTGAACCACGATCGCGACCAGGGCACCGGCGAGGACCAGGCCCGCATCCAGCCGCCCCGAGGCCATCGCCAGGCCGAGCAGGACGGCAATGGCGAGCCACTTGGAGAGCGTTGCGAGCACGAGCCGCGCCAGCACCCGTCCCGCGGGCTCGACCCGATCCGCCGGCGTCCAACGCGCGAACAGCGCGGACCCGGCGGCGATCGCCGCCGCGCCGCACAGCGCCGAGAGCGCCGCTCGCGCGCCCAGCCACGGCCCGAGCAGCGCGGCCGTCACGACACCGGCGAAGGCCTGCACCATCCAGGACCCGCGGCCAGCCCCTGGGCTCGGGATCGAGTCCAACCCGGAACGCGGTCGCAAAGCTCGCGGAGTATATCCGTGGCGCCCCAAGGGCCGCAAGGCGCGGGCGCGCCCGCCATTGCCGGCCCCCGGCACGCCGCCCATAATCCCGCCGTCCGGACTCGACGGGAGCGTCCGCGCCTTGAGCCAGCACGAGGCACCCCTGATGGTGGTCCCCGCGGGCGAGCGGATCTTCGCCTGCGGCCAGAAGCTCGACAGCCTGCTCCTGGTCGCGGAGGGCAAGGTGGCGCTGCTCGCCCCCGGCGCGGCGCGACCCTGGCGGCGGCTCGGCCCGGGCTCGGCCTTCGGCGAGGCCGCCCTCGCCGGCGACGGACTCAGTCCCTACGAGGCGGTGGCCGAGACCGAGGTCCGGCTGCTGCCCCTCGACCGTCCGGCGCTCGCGGCGCTCTTCAAGCGCCATCCCGACACCGGCGTCGCGCTGCTCGGCCGGCTCGCCGAGGCGGTGCTCCAGGCGCTGGTCTCGCCCGTGGCTGCCGAGCCGCATGCCGCGGCCGAGGAACCGCTCCCGGTCACCGAGCAGCACGCGGTCGCGGCGGAGGAGCCCGTCCCCGCGCCCGCCCCCGCGCCGCGGCCCGGGGACTGGCAGCTCGTGCTGCCCGACGGCCAGCGCCTCGAGCTCGAGCCGCTGCGCTCGGAGTTCCTGATCGGCCGGCCCGATCCGGCGAGCGGCCACTGCCCGGAGATCGACCTCAGCGGCCACGATCCCTACCGCAGCCTGTCCCGCCGCCACGCCCGTCTGCTGCGTGACGGCGAACGCTGGCTGCTGCGCGAGGAGCCCGGGGTGGTGAACGGCACCTTCTGCAACGAGGTCCGCCTCGCGCCGGGCGAGGCGGTCGAGATCCGCGAGGGCGACCGGCTGCGCTTCGGCGCGGTGCAGGTCGTGCTCGCGCGCCACCGCGGCGGAGGCCCGCGATGAGGGAGCTGCTCGAGCAGGGTGCGGTCGAGGAACTCTCGGCGCTGAAGGTCGAGCGCGACCGGCTGCGCGAGCGCCTCGCCCGGCTCGAGGGGCTCCAGGGGGACGTCGATCCCCGCGTGGCGCAGCGGGTGGCCGCGGACTACCGCCAGCGGCTCGCCGAGGTCGACCGGCGGGCGCAGCCGCTGCTCGAGCGGGCGCGCCAGGCCTACGCCACGCTCCGCGGGCGGCTCGAGGAGCTCGCGCAGCGCCACGAGTCCATCCGCCTCGACCGCGAGGAGATCGAGCTGCGGCACCGCCTCGGCGAGTTCGACGATCAGGCGCGCCGCGAGCGCCTGGCCGCGATCGAGAGCGCGCTCGCCGAGGCCCAGGCCGCGAGGAGCGAGGGCGAGGCGCTGCGCGAGCGCTTCCTCGCCGCGGTGGACGAGGAGGCGGTACTCCTCGTCGCCACGCCCTCCGCGTCGAGCGTCCCGCGGCCGGCCGAGACCGCGAGGCCGACCGAGACCGCGAGGCCGGCCGAGACCGCGAGGCCGACCGAGCCGCGAACCCAGCCGATCCGGGTCGTCCAGCCCGCTCCCGATGCCGGCAAGCCCCCGACCCGGCCCATGCCCACGG